>NZ_JAEKJT010000005.1 GCF_017303055.1 Halomonas litopenaei
TCGCCCGCGTTATCGATCTGCAGGGTAAGGGTGTCACCGGCCTGGGTCCCGGCAGTCAGACCAACGCTGGCCTGAACCCCATCGGACAGCTCAGCAGCGTTGACGCCATCCGCGGCCTCAGCGATTGCCAGCGTCGGGGCGTCGGTGCCGGCGTCGCCGCCAGGGCTGGTCGCATCCACCGTGAAGTCGACGCTGCTGGAGGCAGCGGAGCTATTACCGGCAGCGTCGGTAATCACCGCCGCGACACTATAGTCGCCATCGGTTAGTGCATCGCTTGGGATCACCACCGTGGCGCTACCTGCGTCGACGTCGTCCGCCGTCACGGTGTAGGTCACGTCGTCCGCGTTATCGATCTGCAGGGTAAGGGTGTCACCGGCCTGGGTCCCGGCAGTCAGACCGACGCTGGCCTGAACCCCATCAGACAGCTCAGCAGCGTTGATGCTGTCGTCCTCAGCCTCGGCAATCGCCAGAGTCGGGGCATCGGTATCGGCGTCACCGCCAGGACTGGTAGTATCCACGCTCAGTTCAAAGGCGTCGCTCGGCTCTGACGTATTGCCGGCGGCATCCGTCGCTGTGACCGTCAGGCTATGGCTGCCCTCGGCCAGGGGGTCGGTCGGGGTGAAGGTCCAGGTGCCGCTCCCGTTCGCTTCGACGGACCCCAACTCGGTATCGCCATCGAATATGGTTACCGTACTGCCTGCCTCGGCGGTGCCGGACAGCGCTGGAGTGGTGTCATCGGTACTATCACCGCTAGTCAGCGCCCCGGTGATATCACCGGTATTGTCCTGAACCTGGACGATGGCCGGCACTTCTGGCGCTTCGGTATCCACGCTCAGTTCAAAGGCGTCACTTGGATCCGAGGTATTATCGGCGGCATCAGTCGCAGTGACCGTCAGGCTATGGCTGCCCTCGGCCAGCGGGTCGGTCGGAGTGAAGGTCCAGGTACCGCTCCCATTCGCTTCGACGGTCCCCAACTCGGTATCGCCATCGAATATGGTTACCGTACTGCCCGCCTCTGCTCTACCGGAAAGCGTCGGAGTGGTATCGTCAGTGCTGTCTCCGCTGGCCAACTGCCCGGTGATGTCGCCTTCGTCGTCCACCCCCACCGAGATGGTCGGCGCGGCTGGAGCCAGGGTGTCATCCAGAGAGGTATCTACCGCTACCGAGGTTGTCGGACTGATGTTCCCGACCTCGTCGATCGCCACCACTACCACCATGGTGCCGTCGGTCAGCGGAGAAGAAGGTGCCACCGACCAATCACCGGTCCTTGGGTCTGCCTCAACCCGCATTATCGTGGTGCCATCGCCGCGGATGTCAATCTCGACCATGCATCCCGGCTCAGCCTTGCCACTGATCACGGTTCCGTCGGTCGGATTGGTGAGTGGCGCGTCTGGAGCGTTAGTATCCACGCTCAATTCGAAGGCGGAGCTCGGCTCCGAAGTGTTGCCGGCGGGATCCGTCGCTGTGACCGTCAAGCTATGGCTGCCCTCGGCCAGCGGAGTGGTAGGGGTGAAGGTCCAGTTACCGCTCCCGTTAGCCTCGACAGTACCCAACTCGGTATCACCATCGAATATGGTCACCGTGCTGCCCGCCTCGGCGGTGCCAGACAGTGTCGGAGAGGTGTCGTCGGTGCTGTCACTGCTGGTTAGTGCCCCGGTGACGCCACCTTCATCGTCCGCGACTTCTGCAATGCTCGGGGTCGCCGGGGCAGCAGCATCTACCGTCAACGATGCTTCCGGGCTGGTGTTGCCCGCCGCATCGGTCGCTGTCACCGTGACGATAGAAGCGTCAACCAACGGCGAAGAGGGCTCCGCCGACCACTCTCCAGTTGTCTCATCAGCGACGATCGTCAAGTCCACCGTGCCATCGCCATCGAGGTCGACGTTGATCGTGCTTCCAGGTTCAGCACTGCCGCTGATGACAGTGCCGTCACTCGGATTCAGGGTCGGAACATCGGGCGCGGTGGTATCGACCGTGACCTCAACGGCATCACTCGCCTCCGAGGTGTTGCCGGCGGCATCGGTGGCAGTGACTGTCAGGCTGTGACTACCTTCGGCCAGCGGCTCGCTGGGGGTGAAGCTCCAGTTGCCGCTATCGTCCGCAATAACGGTACCCAGCACGGTATCGCCGTCACGAATGGTAATGGTGCTGCCCGCTTCAGCGCTGCCGGACAGCGTCGGGGTGGTGTCGTCGGTGCTGTCGCCGCTAGCCAAAAGACCAATGACGCCCCCCGTATCATCGCGGATGTCTTCAATCTGAGGAGCTGGCGGTGCTATCTGATCAGAACTGCCGTCGCTATCTTGGTCACTGCCATCGTCGCTGCCGTCATCACTGACCGGGGCGTCATCGCTATCATCGCTGCTGCCATCATCGGATGCCGCAGCTGCCAGACCCGCAGCGGCGGCACCGCCAAGAATCGCAGCGCCAATCCAGCCGCTGCCACCCTCTTCAGCTACAGCCACCATCTCGAAGCCGGCCATGTCAGGCTGAGGGACATACTGCGCAGCAACGACGCCGTTGTCGGCGGCTGGCGCCAGGTCCGCCCAGGCCACCCCGCCCTCGCTATTTAAGAGGTAAAGCTCGCTCTGGCCTGCGCCCGCGTCGGAATAAAACCCGGCGATCTTCAACGTCTGGCCGTTGGCCATCTCGACAATGAGATCGTCGCCGTCTCTAACAAGGGAAATGACATCCTCAGGGCTTATATCCAGCAATACCTTGCTCGACGTCTCGAGAACAAGCTCCCCCTCGACCTCCCACGCGACAGCCTCGGATAAAGTTTCATCCAGACGGCTTACTTTGACAGTCATTCCCATGCGACACCCCTTGTCAGTTCCTTTGGCTTCCTGCGCTTTTCGCTCTGGCTCACAGCAAGCCCAACTTATTTTCATAGAGGACTTGTGATTAACCATGTAAGGCAAAGGAACCTGGAGAGGCAAGAGGGAAAAATCGATATTACTGGTGAGAAAAACCGTTTAAAAATCGGTTAAATAAAAAAACAATATATAAAACATGTTTCTTTGCAGATGGAGATGTAAGCATGCTAACAGGAGAGAAATGCAACCAATTGATAAAAAAACATTTTTTTATCTATTCTTTATTTTAAGAAACGTATATTTAGTAAAGGATATTGTTACAACAAGAAACTTTGGATATGACTGAACAGTTCGACGACAACGCTTTTTAAACACATAACTTCTTTAACACCAGACTGTTCGACAAAAGGTGAATTGATGAAAAAATTCGCATTCGCTAGCGGCTTATGCCTGGCATGAAAACACTCCATGCCAACATTGCATTCATGTTGAATAGGCTCAGTCGACAGAAAGATCGCTCAACCGCGGAGGCGGTAACATGCACCCACGGACCGGCGAGATAGACCTCTCACAGATCGGGCTGAACACCTCTTAGCCGCAGCCACATGCCAAAATGACAGTGGCTCTCCTTGGGTATCCGCCAGTTCAGGTGAAGAAAGTATCAGCCGCAAAAAAACTGGAAACAGCGCCTTGTCCCACAATTTCCATCGACATGAAGGGTTCCACTGGGCCCGGCTACCTCAACGCTAGCACTCCAACGAGCTAGCGCTACTCAGAAAGCCGCGACGACAACGGCTACCAGTCGGATCTATCGCCATCGAGTTGGCAATACACACGCTGCAGGTAGCCGTGGGCTCGAGGGACGATGGCGCGAAATGGCATCAGTGCCTTTAGAGATATTGCCTCCTCACGGCGATACCACCGGCAACCACAGCCATAGCGCCAGCAGTGCCGCCAGCAGCACGGGCGGAGTAATGACGATGCCGACCTTCATGTACTGCCCCCAGCTGATATGGGTGCCCTTGTCGGCCAGTACATGCAGCCACAGCAGCGTCGCCAGGCTACCGATGGGGGTGAACTTGGGCCCGAGATCGTTGCCGATCACATTGGCGTAGACCATCAGCTCCCGGGTCAGCTCGCTGACCTGGGCCTGGTCGATGGCCAGCGCCCCGACCAGGGTGGACGGCATGTTGTTCATGACCGACGCCAGCAGCGCCGACGCCAGACCGGTCCCCAGGGTGGCTACCAGGGTGCCCTGTTCACCCAGCCAGGTCAGCAGGGCGCTGGCATCTGCCGTCAGCCAGGCATTGCCGAGCCCGTAGACCACCAAGTACATGCCCACGGAGAACAGCACGATCTGCCAGGGCGCTCCCTTGAACACCTTGGGCAGGGAGATCACGCTACGCCCACCCTGGACCCAGCGCCCCGCCAGCGCCACCAGGATCAGCGCGGCGGATCCGGTCACTACCGCCACCGGCACGCCCAGCGGTGCAGTGACAAAGAAGGCCACCAGCAGCGCCGTCAGCACCGGGAAAGCAGCGCGAAACACCAGCGGGTCGCGAATCGCCTGACGCGGCTCTTCCAGCAAGGCCACGTCGTACTGCCCAGGAATGTCGCGACGAAACATCCAGCCCAGTACCACCAGGGTGGCCGCCAGCGACACCAGGTCCACCGGCACCATCACCATGGCGTAACGATTGAAGGAAATGTCGAAGTAGTTGGCGCTGACAATGTTGACCAGGTTGGAGATGATCAACGGCAGGCTGGTGGAGTCGGCAACAAAGCCCGTGGCGATGATGAAGGCCAATGACGCCTGGGGAGAAAACTTGAGGCGGACCAGAATGGCCATGACGATGGGCGTCAGCAGAAGCGCCGCACCATCGTTGGCAAAGAAGGCCGCGATGACCGCCCCCAGCAAGATAATCAGCGGAAACAAGCGACGGCCGTTGCCACCGCCCCAACGGGCCACGTGCAGCGCCGCCCAGGCAAAGAACCCGGCCTCATCCAGGATCAGCGAGATCAGGATCAGGGCGACAAAGGTGAAGGTCGCGTCCCACACGATATCCCATACCACCAGCACATCGGGCAGGTCGACGACGCCAGCCACCAGGGCAACCAGCGCGCCGCCGAGGGCGCTGGTACCGATGCCGAGCCCCTTCGGCTGCCAGATCACCAGCACCAGGGTCACCACAAAAATAGCAAAGGCCAACATGCTCGACTCCCTGTCAAAGACTGTCCTGATTGACCCGCGCCGACAGCGCCTCGGCGCTTTCCACCCGCTCGGAGTAGCGCTGGGTCAGGTAGCGCGCACGGTCGCGATTGAGCCAGGTGAACTTCACCAGCTCTTCGCAGACATCGACGATACGCAGATACAACGGTGACAGACGCATCCGGCCCGCCTCGTTGAATTCATTGAATGCCTTGGGCACCGAGGACTGATTAGGGATGGTCAGCATGCGCATCCAGCGCCCCAGAATGCGCATCTGGTTGACGGTATTGAAGCTCTGACTACCGCCACATACCTGCATCAACGCCAGGGTCTTGCCCTGGGTGGGACGTACCCCGCCCAGTGACAGCGGCAGCCAGTCGATCTGTGCCTTCATCACCGAGGTCATGGCGCCATGGCGTTCCGGACTGACCCACACCATGCCTTCGGCCCAGGTCGCCAGCTCACGCAGCTCGGCCACCTTGGGATGACCGGCCTCGGCGCCGTCAGGCAACGGCAGTCCTGCCGGGGAAAACGTGCGCACCTCTGCGCCGAAAGCCGTCAGCAGCCGCGCCGCCTCCTCGGCGACCAGGCGCGAGTAGGAGCGCTCGCGCAGCGAGCCGTACAGCACCAGAATGCGCGGGGCATGGCGCGGAGCATCGGCGGGTACCAGGGCATCTACATCGATGGCCTGGAAGTGCTCGGGATCAATGTTCGGCAGATCATGCAACAAGGATGCTGCGGTCATGAGTTGCCCTCCTTGAGGGTCACGATATCGCCATCTTCCTTGGTGAAGGTGCCCCCCACACGCGACAGCGGAGCCGCCAGCAGGTCAAGCACGCGCTCGGAGGGCCGGCACAAGGCGGTGCCCAGGTCGGTGACCACGATGGGCCGATTGATCAGGATGGGATGCGCCATCATGGCGTCGATCAACGCCTCGTCCGACAGGTGTGGCTGTTCAAGGCCCAGCTCTGCGTAGGGCGTCCCTTTCTGGCGCAGCAATGCCCTCGGCGTAATGCCCATGGCATCGATCAGCGCGACCAGGCGTTCACGGCTGGGCGGCGTCACCAGGTACTCGATGACCTCTGGGGTCTCGCCGGAGGCCTTGAGCATCGCCAGGGTATTACGTGAGGTACCGCAGGCTGGGTTGTGATAGATCAGGGTCATGGTCGGGGTCGCTCCGTCAGGTGGGGTCGCTACAGCCAGGCGTCATCAGGTCGGCCAGCGGATGACACACCTCAGGACGTCCGGCGCAGCAATCGCGCACCAGGAAGTCGAGTGTCCTGGCCATGTGCGCCAGATCTGCCCGATAGACGATCGAGCGACTTTCCCGGCGCTGGCTGACCAGCCCAGCGCGGCTGAGCACGCCAAGGTGGGCCGATAGGGTGTTGTGGGGCACCTCCAGCAAGCGCGCCAATTCCCCCGCCGGTAGGCCATTGGGCTCATGCCGCACCAGCAGGCGAAAGGCCGCCAGCCGAGTAGGCTGGGACAGCGCCGCGAAGGTATCGAGAGTCGGTTGAAAGTCTTTAGTGTCCATATGTCCGGAATTATGGACATATTGATCGATACGTCAACCCTGGAGTGACTAGTCTGGCGGCAACGGCATGGGGCAACGGCATAGAGCAGCCGGTGATGGGAGCCCGGCCGAAGCCCCACGGACAGACTGATGACCGGTGATTCGCCGGTGCCCTTGCAGTCATAAAAAAAACAGCGCGCCCCGGAGAGGACGCGCCGTTTTTGCATGGGGATGGGGAGAGAAATGGGGCAAGCCCCACGCCACCCCCTTTTACAGATAGTTGAACAACGACAGGTCACGAATACCGACGAAAGCCTGCTGGGCGGCCTGCATGCCCACCTGGCGCAGACTGTACTCAGAGATCGCCTGGTTGTAGTCCAGGTCGACCAGATCCGACATGGTCTGGGCGTAGTTGAGTTCACGGTTGCCGCTGACCGAGTCGATCACGTCCAGCTCATTGAGCCGTGCGCCGACCGAGGCGCGCTTGGTCAGCACGTTGTCGAGGCTGGCATCCAGCTCGCGCATGGCGCCGTTGAGGGTGTTCTCCAGCGTCGCTTGCTGGGCGGGTGTGTCCGCCGGCGCTTCGAGCACCGCCAACACCTTCTCGAAGGTGGTAAAGACGTTGGTGTTCATCTCGTCGGCGGGGCCGAACACGACGGTATCGCCTGCCACAGGCTCGCCTTCGAGCTCGAGGCGCAGGCCTCCCACCTCTATCGTGGTGCCATCGGCTGCAAAGGGCTGATCCTCGAACGCAGCGCCGGCGCTGACCCAGTTGCCGCTATTGTTCTCGACCTCGACCTTGACGCTGTAGGTGGGCGCATCCGCCGTGCCACCGAACTCGACCCGGTAGCGATCGCCATAGCCGGCATTACCGGTGTCGACGACATCGGGGCCGGCAAAGGTCACGCTACCGGCATTGGTGCTGCCCTGCTCAGCCACGTAGCCCGCGCCGCTGGGCACGCTGGTAAAAATGGCGGCACCGGTATCCCCCACCGGCATCTTGCGCGAGGCGTCGACCTGCTGCTTGCGCACCTGATCGGCGCCAGCGTACTCGATGCCACTGCCAAAGTCCTTGAACGGTTCGCTGCCATCGGCATAGCCACCGAACAGGTAGCGTCCATTGCCATCGGTCGCATTGGCCTGACCGATCATCGTCTCGTAGATACCGCGCAAGTCGCTGGCGATGGACTGACGGTCGGCATCGCTGAGGGTGCCGTTGGCCGCCTGAATCACCAGGGTCTTGGCACTGGCCAGCGCGTCGCTGACGCTATTGAGCACGCTTTCTTCCTGGGACAGCGCATTGCGTGCGCTGACCCTGGCATCGGTGTACTGCTGGGTCACCGCCTGGGCCTGGCTGACCGACACCGCGCGAGAGGCCGCCTGGGGATCATCCGACGGGTTGACCACTCGGCGCCCGGTCGCCAATTGCTGGCTCAGGTGCATGAAGTCGGACTGCTGACGGTTCAGTGAGCTGACGCTCTGGTCAAACATGGTAACGGTGCTGATACGCATGACCTGATGCTCCTTAGCCTCTCAGTCCAAGAATGGTGTCGACTACCGAGGTAGCGGTGTCGATGACCTTGGCATTCGCCTGGTAATACTGCTGATAGCGGATCAGATTGGCTGCCTCTTCGTCCAGGTTGACCCCGGACTCGGACAGCTTGACCGCGCTGAGCTGCTCGGTCAGCCCCTGCTGAGCCGCCAGATTGACCTGCACCACATTGGTCCGGTTGCCCACGTCGCTGACCAGTGACGCGTAGGCCTGGCTGAGCGTCGCGCTGCCACCGACAGTGAGCGCATCCTGCAGCCCCTGCATGGCCAGCGCATTTTCGTTGTCGCCGCTGGCTCCGGACAGGCCAGCCGCAATCTTGTCGGGATCGCTGATGGCGGTCTCGAATTCACCGGCAGCGCGACGCACCGGCTGAATCTCGAAACGGTCACCATCGGCCAGCGCCGTGGGATCGTCGATGGTGAGCGTCACGCCGCCAAAACTGAGGGTGTTCTCGACCGTATCGAAGGTCGTGGTGATCGTCTCTCCGGTATCGCTGCGGGTGACCTCGAAGGTCGGTGGTGTGGCCGCGGCATCGGTGACCCGCACCTGGTAGTCCGCCGCCTCGAGCTCGCTGATATTGGCGGTGTCGAAGCTCGCCGTCAGGGTCGCACTGCCCGTATTGGCATCGTGGGTGAAGACCCTGGGAGCGCCGATATCAAACATCGCGCCACCGTCCATACCCTCCAGGTCCTTGCCGAGGGCGTGCTGTTCGTTGAAGGCCACCGCCATGGATACCGCCAGCTGGCCGATCTGGTTCTGGGTGCGATCAAGCGTCTCGGAGCGGAACTGGATCAAGCCTCCCAGGGAGCCGCCCTGCAGACCGTCTTCATCCAGCACCTGCAGGCCACCCCCGGGATCCTGGTAGCCGACGACGATGCGTTGAGGGTCGCTGGGAGACGATACCGCCTTCAACTGATAGGACTGAGTGCCGGCCACCAGCGGCTGACCGCCAGGGAGATTGACGCGGTAGGAGGTACCGTCCTGGACCGTCAGTTCGACCCCGATACGCTCACTCATTTCCGTGACCAGCTGGTCGCGCTGGTTGAGCAAGGCATTGGGCGCTTCGCCGGTCTTGGCCCGCGCCAGGGCAATCTCGCGATTGAGGGAGGCCAGCGCCTCGCTCTGATTGTTGATCTGGGTGATCTCGTCGCGAATCTGGCCATTGATGCCGTCCTGCATGTCCTGCAGGTAGCTGTCAAAGGCGCGGAACTGGGCACTCAGCGTATCCGCCGCTCCCAGCACGCCCTGACGGGCAGCAGGATCAGACGGTGCCGAGGCCAGGTCTTCCATCGAGGAGAAGAAGTTCTGCATCAACGGCGCCAGACCGGCGTCCTGGTCGGCCAGCAGACTATCGATCTGGTTGACCTGGGTCTGGTAGGCATTCAACGCCGAGTAGGCGCTGATCGAGCCATTGAGCTGGTCCGCCACGTACTGATTGAACTGGCGCTCGATGTCGTTGACCTGCACCCCCTGAGTACCGCCACTTCCCTCGCCCAACACCGTGATCTCGCGGTTGTAGCCAGGGGTGTAGACGTTACTGATATTGTTGCTGGTGGTGGACAGGGCATTCTGGGCAGCATTCAGACCGCTCAAGCCGATGGAGAACATGCTCATGGTGGAATTCCTTTCGCCGATAGAAGCGTTATCGGCCAAACCGCTTCAGGCTTGAGGCCGACAGCACCATTTCGTCCGTTGCCGTGCTGCGGGTCTAGAAGACGCGGGTAGGGTTCGTCGCAATATCCGCCCGTGCCAACCAGTCTCCGCTGTCACTGGCCTGGCTGACGCTTGCCTTGCTATCGCTGGCCTGGCTGCTGGCCTGGCGGGTGCTCGCGTCAGCGCTGGCCCGCTCGACGGCGGCCACCTGGGTCGCCGCGGGAGCATCACTCAGCGGACCGAAGGTATGCATGACCGCAATCAGCTTGGCGGCATAGGCCGGGTCGGTGGCGTAGCCCCCCTGCTGCAGCGCGTGGGCGGCCGCTTCCGCATCGGGGGCCGTGGTCACAGCGGCGTAGCGCGGGTTGTCGCTGATCAAGCGGGCGTAGTCGGTAAAGGCTTCCTCGAAGGAGCCGTAGACGCGGAAGTCATCGCGAATGCGCAGGCGCTGCCCCTGCTCCACCTCGTGGGTGGTGATCCGGGTCGTGGGGCCCTCCCAGCGACTACCGGCCTTGATGCCGAACAGGTTGTGGCTGTTGCCGCCGTCGGCGGTGGCGATCTCATGACGCCCCCACCCGGTTTCCAAGGCCGCCTGCGCCAGAATCAACTCTGCCGGCACGCCTGAGGCCTGACTGGCCGCCTGGGCAGGCGCGGCCAGCTTGTCGAGGAAGGCCTGGACATGGGCCGGTGTGTCGCGTGCCTCGCGGCCACTGATCTGGGCATCCGCTGCCTGCCGATCCAGCCCCGCGGTAACGGCGCCCAGTTCATCCAGGAAGCTGGCGGGCATCTCGACCTCATCAGCGGCCGGAGCGTCGCTTCTCAATGCATTGGACAGCGGACGCGGGGTACCGCGCGGTATCCCGGCGATCAACGCCTCCACCTCCGAGCGCTGTTCTTCGCTGCTTGGCTGGGGCCCGCGCAGCTGCTGCAGCAGCTGATCCGCCAGGCCGATGCCACGGCTGGCCATGGTCTGCGACCACTGCTGGTCGAGCAAGGACTGGTAATACTGGGTCTGGCGAGATTCAGTCAGGCCGCTGCTGGGCACCGCATCGCGCATGCTCTTCATCATCATGTTGATGAACATCGCCTCGAACTGGCGCGCCGCTTCAGCGGCGGCAGCCGGATCCTGCTGGCGCGCACTGGTTTTCAGTCGCGACAGTCCCTGCATGTCCAGCGCGAAGCCCGCTTGCCCCACACTGCCCGTAGCACGGCTGGCGCCTGCCAGCGCAGACCCGGACAGACCCAGCGGAAGGCTCGACGACAGATCGGATATGGCCATCAGATGATCTCCAGCTCCGCTCTGAGTGATCCTGCCGCCTTGAGCGCTTCCAGGATCGACATCAGGTCATTGGGGGTCGCACCCAGCGCATTCAGCGCGTCCACCACGTCCAGCAGACTCGCCCCCTCAACGATCTGCAGGGTGCCCTGCTCCTCGTTGATGGTGATATCGGAGTCCGGCACGACCGCGGTATTGCCGGTCTCGCTGAAGGGCGTAGGCTGGCTGACGCCAAAGGCGGTATCGATGACGATCGACAGGTTGCCATGGGCCACCGCTGCCCGCTTCAGGGTCACGCTGCCATTGAGCACGATGGAACCGGTCCGCGAATTCAACACCACCTTGGCTCGGGCCGGCATTGGCGTCAGCTCCACACTCTCGACCCTGGCCATGAAGTTGACCCGAGAGTTGGCGTTGGTCGGCCCATTCAGCGCGATCACTCCGCCGTTGCGCGCTGACGCCACCGGGTAGTCGAACTCGTCATTGATGGCTTGCACCATGCGCTCGGCGGTGCCGAAGTCGGCCTGGTTGAGCTGCAATTCGAGCACCCCGTCGCGGCTGCCCAGCGACAGCGGCACGGTCTGCTCGACCATCGCACCACCGGCGATGCGACCCGCGGCCTGATGGCTGATCTGCACACTGGAACCGGCGGACTGCGCGCCGGCGCCGTTGATCAGCAGATTGCCCTGGGCCAGCGCGTAGACGTCTCCATCGGCCCCCTTCAGCGGGGTCATCAGCAGGCTGCCGCCGCGCAGGCTCCGCGCATTACCGATCGACGAGACCACCACATCCAGGCGATGTCCCGGCTGAGCAAAGGGCGGCAGATCGGCGGTCACCATCACCGCTGCCACGTTGCGCAACTGCATGTTGGTCCCCGGCGGCACCGTGATACCCAGCTGGGACAGCATGTTGTTGAGACTCTGGCCGGTGAACGGCGCCTGCATGGTCTGGTCGCCGGTGCCATCCAGCCCCACCACCAGGCCATACCCCACCAGCTGGTTGTCGCGCACACCGGCAAAAGTGGCCAGGTCGCGGACCTGCTCGGCGCGGGCCAGGGACGACCAGGCGCTCAGGCCGATCAGCAGCACCAGCATCAGACTGCCGAGGGTCAGGATGAAGCGACGGGAAACGGGATGTCTCATGATGCCAGGCCTAGAAGGGAGAAACGTTCAGGAAGAAGCGCTGCATCCAGCCCATGTGCTGGGCCTCGTTGATATAGCCATTGCCGACGTACTCGATACGGGCATCGGCCACCGCCGTGGAGGGCACGGTGTTCTGGGTGGTGATGAAGCGCGGATTGACGACGCCACCGAAGCGAATGAACTCGGTACCCTGGTTGATGGCGATCTGCTTCTCGCCGCGCACTCTCAGGTTGCCGTTGTTCATCACTTCGATCACCGATACGGTGATGGTGCCGGTAAAGGAGTTGTTGGCCTGGGAGCCGCCGCCGCCGGCAAAGTCCGAGTCACCGTCGATCTCGAAGCCATAGTCCAGCAGGTCTTCCAGGCCATCCGGCACCTGGGAGAAGGTCAGGCTGGAGCTGCCATCACGATCAGCGTTGGAGCGAGAGTTCTTGCTGGCGCTGACCTCTTCATCCAGCACGATGGTCAGGATGTCGCCGACGCTGCGCGGACGACGATCCTCGAACAGCGGCTGGTAGCCCCGTGCCTTCTGGAAGATCGAGCCGTTGGCCACCGGCAACGGGCGGTCGGGGATCTCGATCTGCTCTTGCTCGCCGACCACCGAGGCATGAGGAATCTGGGCACAGCCCGATAGCGCCAGCACGGCCAGCGCCAGGGCCAGCATCACCAGGCGCCGCGCTGGCCCCAGCACCGCATGAGAGCCCCCATCAACGCCAGTACGTGGCTGCCGCAGGGAAGAGTGAGTGTCAGCGTACATGGCCGGCTCCAGCGCTATCAGGGACGTGATTCAGGGTGTCAGCACGTCGATGGTCAGGGGCGTGTCAGTGACAGGCCGAGATCACAGCTGCGCCAGGCGCGCCAGCATTTCGTCGCTGGTCTGCACCGCCTTGGAATTGATCTCGTAGGCGCGCTGGGTCTCGATCATGCTGACCATCTCTTCCACCACGTTGACGTTGGACGTCTCGACGTAGCCCTGCAGCAAGCGACCGGCACCGTTCATGCCAGGCATCAGCTCATTGCGCGGCCCCGAGGAGCTGGTCTCCACGTACAGGTTGCCGCCGATGGACTGAAGCCCAGTGGCGTTGACGAAGGTCGAGATGGTGATCTGGCCGACCTCGTCGGACTCACTGGTGCCGGGCTGGGTCACCGAGACGATGCCGTCCTCGCCGATGTCCACGGACAGGGCGTTGTCAGGAATGATGATGGCCGGCTCCAGCGGATAGCCATTGGCGGTCACCATCTGGCCGTTCTCGTCGAGCTGGAAGCTGCCGTCGCGGGTAAAGGCGGTGGTGCCATCAGGCATCAGTACCTGAAAGAATCCCTTGCCGTTGATCGCCAGGTCCCGGGAGTTCTCGGTCGACTCCAGGCCACCCTGGGTATGCAGCCGTTCGGTGGCTACCGGGCGCACACCGGAACCGATCTGCATGCCGGACGGCAGGCGATCCTGGACGTTGTTCTGGGCCCCCGGCTGACGCATGTTCTGGTACAGCAGGTCCTCGAACACGGCGCGGGACTGCTTGAACCCATTGGTCGAGACGTTGGCCAGGTTGTTGGAAATCACGTCCAGCTGGACCTGCTGCGATTCCAGTCCGGTCTTGGCCGTCCAAAGCGACTTGATCATGGTGCTTCTCTCCTCGTGCCGGGCCTTGCCAGCGCCGGCCTGTATTCAGGGGCCGTGGTATCAGCCGTTCAGCGACAGCAGGCCGTTGGCTTTCTGAGCGTTTTCGTCAGCGCTCGAGATCATCTTGGTCTGCAGCTCATAGCGGCGCGCCACATCGATCATCGAGACCATGGCCTCCACCGGATTGACGTTGCTGCCTTCCAGGGCTCCGCTGACCACCGTGACCTGCTCCGCCGCCGGCAGCTCAGCTGGCTGGCCGTTGGCGCCCGTCGCACGGAACAGTCCGTCTGCGCCACGCTCCAGCTCGCCAGGCTCGGGAGCGACCAGCTTGAGTCGACCCACTTCCGCCAGGGCGTCCGGGTCCTGGCCCATGCCGATGGCGCTCAGGGTGCCGTCGGCGCCGACAAACAGCTCGGCCTCCAGCGGGATCTGAATCGGGCCGCCCTCGCCGATCACCGGACGCCCCATCGACGTCAGCAGGCCATTGGCATCGACCTGCAGGTCTCCCCGACGGGTGTAGGCCTCGCCGCCATCGTCGCCCTGCACGGCCAGAAAGCCGTCACCGTCGATGGCCAGGTCCAGGGTGCGCCCTGTGCGGGTAATCGCGCCTGGCGTGAAGTCGGTGCCTGGCGTGGTGGCGGCGGTAGAGACCCGAGTGTCCAGACGCGCTTCGCCTTCCACCGGCACCGCGCGCATGGCATGCAGCTGGGCCCGAAAACCGGAGGTGGAGGCGTTGGCCAGGTTGTGGCTGACCACCGACTGCTGTTCCATGGTCTGGCGGGCGCCACTCATGGCGGTGTAGAGCATGCGATCCATCGGCTATCCCTCTGGGGCGTCTGGGCGGCCACTGCCTGCGGCAGCGGCCGGGGCGGTCATCATCAGCGCAGGTTGATGGCGGTCTGCAGCACTTCGTCCTGGGTCTTGATAGTCTGGGAGTTGGCCTGATACGCCCGCTGGGTGACGATCATGCTGACCAGCTCCTTGGCCATGTCGACGTTGGACGTTTCGATGGCGCCGGACTGGATGCCACCCAGCAGGCCGGTGCCCGGTGCGCCTACCAGCTCCTGGCCAGAGGCGTCCGTCGCCGCCCAGGTGTTGTCACCGGCAGGGGACAGGCCTTCCGGATTACGGAAGTTGGCCAGGGCGATCTGACCGGCCGGACGGGTCTGCTCGTTGGAATAGCTGCGCACCACGGTGCCGTCGTCCTGGATGCTGATACCGACCAGGGCGCCGGAGGTATAGCCGTTCTGATTCAGTGCCGTGGTGCTGGCGCTGTTACCGAACTGGGTGGAGCCGGAGATATCGAAGGTCAGGTCCATGTCCGTGGCGGCGCCGTCGAAGTAGTCGGCGGAGGCAAAGGACATCGCAAACTGACCGTTGGCCGGCGCGGTCAGCTGACCATTTTCATCGAATTCCATAGCCATGGTCTGGGGGGCACTGGGCGTCGCCCCATCCATCAGCACCTTGCCGTCCATCGCCATGGTGCCCGTCCAGGTATTCGGCCCGGTCTTCTCGTAGTAGACCGTCACGTTGCGCGGGTTGCCGAGGGAGTCGTAGGCGGTGAAGTTGTTGGAGTAGTGATAATCCACCTGCACGTTGGTGGCGCCACCAGACCCGGCCAGAGTCACGCTGTTGGTGTCGACGCCCACTTCCTTGCGCGAGTCCAGATTGAAGGTGGTGGCCACCTCGGTGGTGGCGCTGGCCGGCATCTCATCGGCCTCGATCTGCAGCACTTCGGGCTGACCGCCGACCTGCACCTGACCGGCAGCGTTGACGCCGTAGCCCATGATGCGGGCGCCCTGGGCGTTTTGCAGGTAACCATCCGGGGTCATCGTCAGCTGGCCATTGCGGCTGTACACCACCTGGCCGTTCTGCTCCATGCGAAAGAAGCCATCGCCGCTGATGCCCAGGTCCAGGGGACGATTGGTGGATTCCAGGTTGCCGCCGCTGAAGTCCTGCAGCACCGTGGAGACCTTGGTGCCCAGGCCGATCTGGGAATTGGCGAAGACGTCGGCGAACTGGGCGCTGCCGCTCTTGTAGCCCACGGTCTGCGAGTTGGCGATGTTGTTGCCCAGCACATCCAGGCTGTCGGCGGCGGCATTCAGGCCGCTAAGCGCTTGTGAAAAGCCCATGTCACACTCCTTAGATAGTTCCCTGCGTCGATGACTCGACGATCATGTTCTCGACCTTCAGCGGCGCACGGCAGCCTCATCGGCACAGCCTGGACGTCGCCAGCGACCTCTCGACTCGCCCTACAGAATCTGGCGAATATCATTGAGCGCCACCTGGCCGTAGACCGCGCCAAGGTCGAGCATGACCTGGCCGCTGTCCGTGGCCGGGGACACACCCCCCACCTGGGCATAGTTCAAGGCGGTGACCGACAGCGCCTCACCCTCGACACCGGTGGCATCGATGCTGACGCGATAGGCACCTTCAGGGGCGGCCACACCCTCCGCGGTCATGCCATCCCACTGGAATGACTCGCTCCCCGCCGACGCCGGGCCCAGGTTGTAGCTGTTGATGACTTCGCCGGACTCGTTGGTGATGGTCACCTTGACCTCGGCCGCGGGGCTATCCAGCTCGACACCAAAGGGCGTGGAGACCGGAGTGCCATCGTCGTTGTGGGCCATGACGATGCGATCTCCGGGCACCAGCACGCCCTTTCCGATCAGCGAGGTCGCCTGCAGCGCCTGGCCGGCATTGATCTGGCCAGTGATCGACGACATGGTCTCGTTGAGATCCTCGATGCCGGATACGGTATTGATCTGAGCCAACTGCGAGGTCATCTCGCTGTTGTCCATGGGGTTGAGTGGATCCTGGTTCTGCAGCTGCGTCACCAGCATCGTCATGAAGTTGTCGCCGAGCTCATCGGAGGCCTGCTTGGAGCTGGCCTGAGCAGTCGCGGCATTGACGGCGTTATAGACGCTGGGATCAATGGTAGTGGCCATCGGCTCAGCCCTCGCCCAGGGTCAGCGTCTTGAGCATCAGCTGCTTGCTGGTGTTCATGACCTCGACGTTGGCTTGATAGGAGCGGGAGGCGGAGATCATGTTGACCATCTCGCCCACCGGGTCGACGTTGGGCATCGACACGTAGCCGGCATCGTCCGCCAGCGGGTGCTCGGGGCGGTACTCCTGACGCAGCGGAGAGGGATCCTCGACCACCTCGCGCACCGCCACACCGCCGATGCCGTCGCTGGCGGCGCGCGATTCAAACACCGCCTGGCGCGCCCGGTAGGCCTCGCCGTCGGGGCCGGCCACGCTGTCGGCGTTGGCCATATTGCTGGCGGTGACGTTCATGCGCTGAGCCTGGGCGGTCATCGCCGAGGCGGAAATATCAAAGATCGAGAACATCGACATGGAGCGCTCTCCCTGCGTGGAATAAATGGTGGCCTGGGCTTATTGCTCTGGCTGCATGGCCTGCTTGAGGCCCTGGATGCGGCTGTTGAGGATGGTCAGCGCAGCCTGATAGCGCACCGAGTTGTCGGTAAACGCCGCCCGCTCACGATCCATGTCCACGGTGTTGCCATCGAGGCTTGCCTGTTCCGGCACGCGATACTTGAGTTCACTGCCGCCCAGGGACAGCGCGCTGCCGTGCCCCGACAGGTGATGGCCAGAGGTCCGCGACAGCGCCAGCCCCGGCTGGGACATGCCGCGGGTAGCGGATTCCAGCGCCTGGGCGAAATCCATGTCGCGGGCCTTGTAGCCAGGGGTATCCGCATTGGCGATATTGCTGGCCAGCACCTTCTGGCGCTCCTGTCGCAGCGACAAGGCCTGCTGATGAAAGGCCAGAGAGGCTTCGAGCTGATCGATCATCCCAGTGCGCTCCGTAGGCAGGGAACAAAGACAAAGGTTTCGACGATGAAGAATACCCAGCCCGGTGTCAGCACAAAGCCGTGAACAGCCGTCATAAGCGTGCCCATTTCGATCCATACCGGCGCCGCGCCAAGGCTAGACTGGTGTGCCATACGCCATCCCAGGCCATGTTCTCGGCGACAGGTACCCGCCATGCCACAGCGCTCGCAGCGCCTAGACACCCTTTCCTTGCTGGACCCGCAGCGACGCTCAAGCCTTGCGCCGCTGGCACGGCTGCTGCTGGTCATTTTCCTGCTGGCCACTTCCCTGCTGACCATTGCCTGCACAGCACAGGCCGCGGATGAACCGCAGCACACCGCGTTGCTTGATCGGGTCGAGGGGTTTCTGTTCGAACAGGCGCTGACCGACGGCGCCTCACCACAAGACCTGCAGATCGAGGTCTTTGCACCGGCGGCAGACCTGACGGACTGCCAGGCAGCAGAGCCCTTTCTGCCTCGCGCTGGTACGCGCCTGGCCGGACGTGTCTCGGTCGGGCTGCGCTGCGCCGGGGAGACGCACCGCACGCGCTATCTGCAGGCTGACATCACCCGCATGGGCTGGCAGCTGGTGGCGGCTCGCGACATTGCTCCCGGGGAACGTCTGAGCGACGACATGCTGAGCCGTGAACGGGTCGACCTGGCCCGGCTGTCCTCCCAGGCATTGAGCGACCCTGCCAGCGCCATCGGTCAGGTCGCCCGGCGCGGCATCCGACAGGGGCAGGCCCTGGCCAGCCACCAGCTCAGCGCTCCGAAACTCGTCAGACGAGGCGAACAGGTCGCGGTGGAAGCCAGCGGACGCGGCTTTCGCATTAGCCGCCAGGGCGAGGCTCTGGAGGCAGGAGGAATGGGGGACAGGGTGCGCGTCAGGGTGGATCGGCGCCAGGTGCTCGTGGCCAGGGTGGTCGATCGCGGGCGCTTGGCCGTGGCCTTCTAGCCGCTTACCTTCATGCTTGCAGCGCCCACCACTGGTCATCCAGACCCTGCTGGCCTAAAGTTTGGCGCAGCGCTGCCGATACCCTTTCTAGTTACCGAGTCAGGCACGTCAGCCGCGCCTGCTTCTAGCGCCAATCTTGTGAGGCCATGCCCGTGAAAATCGATTCGCAACAGCCGCTGACCCGTCCCGCCCAGAGCGAAGGGCCTCAGCAGAGCGAAAAACCGACGCCCGCTGGCACCTCGTCATCGGCGGAAGCCGGCGCCCAGACCCACCTCAGCCGTCCGGCGGCCGATGCCAGCCAGGACATCGACATGGCACGGGTAGAAGAGATTCGCGACGCCATTCGTGAAGGTCGCCTGGAGATCAATCCGGAGCGGATCGCCGACGGGCTGATCGACAGTATTCGCAGCATGCTGGACGAGCCGGCGGCCGGCAACGGACGCGATCCGTCATGAGCCTCACCCGCCTGCTGGATCAGCAACACATCCGCCTGAGCGATCTGCTGGGACTGCTGCAGCAGGAGCAGGAGTGCCTGGTGCAAGGCCAGGTCGACACCGAGGCCCTGGTAGGCTTGGCCACACGCAAGTCGGAGATTCAGCAGCAACTTGCCGAGACCGAGGCGCGACGTCGCCAGGTGCAGTGCCGCCTGGGCTACGCCGACGACCGCGAGGGAGCGCGCCAGGCCGCCATGGATGCAGGTTGTATCGCGCAGTGGGACTCCACCATGGCGATGGCCAGGGACGTCTCCCGCGCCAACCTGCGCTGCGGCGAATTGCTCGGCCTGCGTATGCAGCACAACCAACAGATGCTCGACGAGATTCACCGCATCGCCAACGCCAGCGTCTATCGGCCAGACGGGCGTACCCGCCTGCAACCCTCGCGCCTGAACGTCTCGGCCTGAACCGCGGCAACCCTCAGCCAGCCACTGCGGTTTTCCACACGTCAGTGACTCACACCGCGGTTACCCATACTGCTGTTACCCACACTGCGGTTGCCCAGCCAGCACCGACAGCCGGGCAGTGGCCGTATGACTACAGCGGTGCCGCCGGCCTCGCTCCCGCCGCCACCCAGGCCAGCAAGGCGTGAGCTTCCAGCGGCGCCCCCAGCAAATGCCCCTGAGCCCGCATCAGCCCCAGCGATCGCACCGTCTCGAGCTGGCTGGCGGTTTCTACCCCGACGGCCACCGCGGTGAACTCCAGGGTCTCGAAGCAGCGAATCAGCGCCGCGACGCTCTGGCGTGCACTCGATGAGGGTTCGGCCAGCGCGCGCAGGGTATCGGGCCCCAATTTACCGAGGGAGACCGGCAGCGAGGCCATACCGAACAGGTCCACCGGGGACTGGCCCAGCCGGTCCACCCCCAGTCGAACGCCCAGAGCCACCAGCCGCCGCAGCAGGTGTGACTGGCGGTAGCCCACCTCAAACAGACCGGTGCCATCGACCTCCAGGCTCAGCCAGTCAAGACGCTCGTCGCCACCACTGTCTGCACTGCACAGCTGACGGAGATACAGATCCAGCGCTCGGCCATCAAAGCTGACCTGATCGAGCAGGCAGGGATGAATGTTGACCGCCACATCCCAGTCCCCCAGCGCCAGCCCCGCTTCGCGCCAACGCCGGCGCTGGGCCACGACCTCCTTCAACACCCAGCGGTCCAGCCGATCGATCAGCTGCATCTCCGCCGCCAGCCCCAGAAACTCCTCCGGGGCGATATCCCCGCGGCGGGGATGGCGCCAGCGCACTAGCGCCTCGAGCCCGCAGCAATGTCGCGAGGACAGATCGAACTGGGGTTGAAACACCAGGTACAGCTGCTGATCGGGAAACATCAGCGCTTCCTGCAGCTCCTGACGGAAGCACTGCTGGATTTCCATCAACTGCTGAAGGCTGCCGTCATAGAAGGCAAAGCTACCCAGCGGCGCCTCTTCCAGCGCCTTTTCCGCATGGGCCAGCAGCTCGCCCGCCTCTTCCCCATCCTCGGGGCATAGCGCAATACCGATGCGCGGCTCGATCAGCGCAGGCGAGTAGCCGGACAGGGTAAACGGGGGCTCCAGCGCCTCCAGGCAGCGATCGGCGATCACCTGGAGGGTCTCGGGGGACATCGGATGTTCCAGCAGGATGCCCCAGCGCTCCCGGTCGAGCTGCACCACACTGTCTTCGCGTCGCAGGGTGTTGACCAGGCGACGGCCTGCGCGGCGTGACACACGTGACGCCACCTCGGCGCCATGCTCCACCATCAAACGTGAAATACCATGCAGCTCGACCAGCATGACCCCAAGGCGCTGGCCCAGCCGGTCGGCACGTTCGAAGGCGTGGGACAGACGGTCTTCGAAGATCCAGGCGCTGGCCACGCTGCCGATATCCGCATGGCGGCGCTCGAGCACCGACTCGGCGTCAGCGTTGAGGTCGATAAAGGTGACCAGCCACATGAGCGGTTCTGACGGCGAGTCCGCCTCGCCCGCGTCGCGATCGAAGGAAACACAGGACATCAGGCCCAGGCGAGCATTGGCGCTGTCATCTACCAGCAGCCAGGCCTGCTGCCATTCTTCACCGGGTGACAGGGTGTGATAGCTGCCACGCTCTCCCAGCAGGTTGACGAAGGGGCGAAACAACTCGTTGAGATTACGCCCGATCAGCTCTCCGCCGGTGGGGCATGCCAGCACCGTCAGGGCCGTGTTGACCCACACCAGTCTGTCGTTGGCATCAATCAGTGCCATACCGACCGGCGCCCGGTCCAATACCAGCCCCGCCACCACCGAAGGGTGGCGCGTCACAGTGCCGCTGGCAGCTGCCTGCGACAGCGACCTTGGGCCCATGTTTCCTCGTCGATCCTTAGCCATGTGCCCTGCCCAGAAAAAGGTAAGCGGTGCGCATTACCTAATATAGTCATTATCGGCTGGCAAAGTGCACTCTTTAGTCTTCGGACGGGCAGTTTTTGCACGATTATTCGGCAAAACGAGACACCGTGGAGGAGAAGCGGTGAGATCACACTTGCAAGCTGTGCATGAAGAAGGACGTGACGCCCTATCGATGCATGCGCCTACTGGATTAGGCCCAAGATCATGATCCTCAGAGTGCCATGTCTGGCAACGGCTGGCACCAGGCATTATGACTTGCCGGCGCCTTCCCTCCGTGAGCCTCTAACAAAGGGGCAGGTCAGGAGACGGGTAGTGTCGAGTCGTCATACATTGGAGCATGAAGCAGCTCAACGGCAACGTCAGGTCACACTGGACAACATCGCCAGCGTATGTGCCTTCTGCTGGGTCACGGCATTATCAAGGATGGCCAGCAGCCTGTCATAGTCCTCCGGCAATTCATCCTCCATGCAGGCAGCCTCGAAACGATCAAGGGTGTGCTGGGTATCATTGATGACAGATTGAAGCTCATCGATCACCCGCTGGTGGTCATCCACCGTCATGCAACCTCCAGAAGCAAGAAACCGACCCCACGATGGGAGCCGGTTCGGTGCGAACCAAGGGGAAGAGAGCCTTCCCCAAGGTCTGACACAAGGGCTTCAGATTAACCCAGCAGAGACAGCACGCCCTGCGGCACTTGGTTGGCCTGAGCCAGAACGGAAGTGCCAGCCTGTTGCAGAATCTGGGCGCGGGTCATATTGGCAACTTCTGTGGCATAATCCGCATCTTCAATCCTTGAACGAGCGGCAGACAGGTTAGTTTCAGTAGTGCTCAGATTCGTAATTGCAGAGTCGAAGCGGTTTTGAATAGCACCAAGATCAGAGCGCAGGCTATCCACTTTACTAAGTGCATCATCCAACTGTTTCAGTGGATCAAGTGTTTTAGTAGCTTCAAGAGCAGCCGAGTCATCGGTATTGTCTGAAATAGTTACCTGTACAACACCATTTGCATCAGACTTCGCAACTGTAGCTGAGTAGTATGCAACATTACCATTGGCATCTTCAGAGCGAACGTGATAAGTACTGCCACCATCTGATGTGACGAGAGACATCTTATCATTAGCATCGCCACCGCTACTAGTGTCGAAGGAAAATTCTGTACCTTTTTCACCAGCAGAGGATGCGAGTTCGCCTGTTACTTCATCACCGATAGTGACAGTAAGGTTGTTCGAAACAACATCCGTAGAAGAAACTTCAAAAACTTTACCATCAGCACCGTTTGCGGTGCCGACTGCATAAAGCTTGTCATCATACTTACGGATTTCGAAATCAGCTTCAGTAAAGTCTGTGCCCATTTCATCGGTGATTGTCAAAGTTCCTGTTGCAGCAGGATCTATTTCAGTATTGGAAAGAGCTGCCCCTGTATTCGCAGCGTTTTGCATATCTGCTTTAGTAAATGAAACAGCACCAGAAAAGAACTTTGCATCGCCAGCAGACACTTCTTCTAATGTTTGTGTAACATCGAAACTGCTTAGGTTGAGCGTGCTACTATTTATGGTCTCCAAGTTAACACTAATAGACTCACCATCATTAGCGCCAACTTGAATAGAAATAGGGGCGATAGTTTCTGAGAGGACTTTCACCCCGTTGAAATTGGTTTCTTCAGACACACGATCAATCTCAGCAAGACGCTGGGAAATTTCAGCCTGAATAGATTCTTTATCTTCTACAGAGTTGGTACCGTTTTGGGCCTGAACAGACAGTTCACGGATACGCTGAAGGTTATCGTTGACTTGGTTCAAAGCACCTTCGGCGGTCTGCGCGATAGAGATACCATCGTTGGCATTTCGCTGCGACTGGGACAGACCAGTGATCTGCGCGCTCATGCGGTTGGCGATGGCCTGGCCGGCGGCGTCGTCCTTGGCGCTGTTGATACGCAGGCCGGAGGACAGGCGCTCCATGGAGGTGGTCAGGGCGCTCTTGGACGCGTTCAGGTTCTGCTGACCGATCATGGAAGTGATATTGGTATTGATCACGGACATGGTGTCATCCTTCCTTAAAGTGTTGGGCTCCATTGGCGGACCGTCTTGGCCTGCCGCAACGGCGCCGTTGGCCGTTACCCTCTTTTATCGGTGGCTTGGCCGGAAGCTTTAGGCTGACAGCAAAAAAATTTCTCGCTGGGGCGGCCGATGGCCTTCCATGGGGAGCGCTCGCGCCACACCGGCGGGCCTGACAGATGCATCATGGTGTCCTCTCCCTTTCTTCTCCCCCACCTTTCTCCTTTTTCTCCCCTACCTCCCTATGCCCAATCGCTGAGGCATGCGCGATGCGGTTGTTCTTGCGCGATCAATACTGGACTCTTGTCCACCTTTCCTGATCAGATCGGCCGCAACCGTTGCCTTATATCGTCGATACAGGTTAGCGAATCAGGGGCATTCAGGTATGTTGAGGGGTGATATGCCACCACGCGGCACGTGGTGACATCGCGTGTCGTGTGCCGCGATCCGAAGTTGCCTTCGATGGCGGCGGCAAGACGCTGCCACAGGCATCTATCAACGCTGGCACCTGCCATGCTGGAAGCGTGGTATCAAAGCAGCACAGTACCAAGGAAACGCGAGCGCCATGCATCACCGGCGCGAGGGAGGTCGAAGGTAGGATGCCGTTCAGACTTCGTGATGTAGCAGAAGACACCTGGCTGCTGATGGCCTCCTGCGGGATGTTGATGGTGGGAGCGGCAGGCCTCGCTGCCTGGCTGATTCAGCCGGGGGGCCAGCCATTGCTGGTGCCGGATGTCGCGTTGGCCAGCCTGGCAGGCGGTGGCGGTGTGCTGCTGCAAGTGCTGGGTTACGCCAAGGGGCGCATGCTCTGTGGTGCCTTGACGCTGCTGCTGGCGCTGTACGCCATCGTCCACGACCTGGTCGCTAGCGGCCCCATGGACGTCTTCTCGCTGCTGACGGGAGGACCGCGCATGACCAGCTGGGCCGGCATCTCGATGCTGCCGGGCTGCGTCGCCTTGATCGTTGGCGTGGAACACCGTCACGGGCGCTTCTGGTGGCGCCTGTCCGGCACCCTGCTGCTGCTGATCGGCCTGCTGTTCACGGTCTGGCTTTTGATTCCCGGGCAAGCTCCCCAGATCTGGCAGGTGACTCGCAGCACCTCACCGATGGCGGTCTGTCTGCTCTACCTGCTGGCTGGCCCGGCGTCGCTGGTGTTGGCCTCACGTCCGCCCACACGACCACTGCACCTGCAACGGGCCAGCGTCGCGGTGGCCTGCGCTGGCGTGCTGCTCAGCAGCCTGGCCTGGCTATCGCTGAATCATGTGCGCCAGAGCCACGTCAAGCTGGAAGCCGAACACACCCTGACCAGCATCGAACAGCGTGGCCACGACCAGATGGCGCTGCATCGTCGCTGGCTCGATCGTCTGGCCAATCGAATCGGCGACCAGAGCAGCGACGTGGAAACCCTGGCCGGGATGATCACCTTCTACCTGCGCGATGTGCAAAGCCTGGAAAGCCTGTCCCTGTATCGCGGCGACGAGCGCCTGTGGCAACGCTCCCGGCGCGCCCAGCCCGCCATCTGCCATGCCAGCACTCCGCTGAACCTGCCTGCTGGCGGAAGCCTTGAACTGGAGCTTCCCGACAACCCCTTGTCGGCACCGGCACGCATGGTCAGAACTCTGGCCGATGGGCAGCTCAGGCTGATTGCCTGCATCGACCTTCCCGGGACCCTGGCACCTGCTGTGGCTGACGACACCACCATCCTGGCCATGCAGGATGTCGATGGCGACTGGTGGTGCGGCTTCGGTCAGGACAGCATCGAGGTCAAGGACCCCACCATTCCGCGGCTGGCTGAACTCTCCCTGTCACTGGATGGGCGTACCCTGAGCATGCGCGCCCTGCCCGGCCCGGCCAGCCCTTGGTGGCTGGCCGGTAGCCTGCCGGCGCTGATCACCCTGATCGGGCTCGTGATGTCCTACAGCCTGGCCCTGACGCTGTCGTTGATGCGCACCCTGCTATGGCAGACCCATAGCCTGGTCGCCACCCAGGACCAACTGGAAAGCTATCAGGGCATTCAGTCGATGATCGCCCGCGAGGCGCCGCTGGCGGAAACCCTGGAAGCCTGCTGCCGACTGGTCGAAGGCCAGCTGCCGGATGCCATCGCCACCGTCCTGACGGTCGACGAAGGTAACGAGACCTTGAGCCTGGTCGCCGGCCGTGGTCTACCCGCCGACCTTGCCCCCCTGCTGGAGCGCACGCCCATCGGCGACACCTTTGGTACCTGGGCCATCGCCGCCAGGGACAAGGCCACCCGCGTCAGCGAAGACATCAGCCACGATCCGACCTGCGCCGGCATTCATCCACGCCTCCTGGACAGCGAACTGAAAGCCTGCTGGGCCTTCGCGGTAACCGCCAGCGACGACCGCCTGCTGGGGGTGGTCAGCCTGTTCTTTCACTCGCCGGCCACCCTGGAAGAGACACACAGTCGCCGGATCGAGCGCTGCCTGGAGCTGATCGCCCTGGCGGTGGAGCGCGACCAGGACCGCCAGGCTCTGATCCAGAGTGAGCAGCGCTACCGCTCGCTGTTCACCTACAACCCGGATGCCATCTACTCGCTGGATCACGAAGGCATCTTCATCGCCGCCAACACCACCTGCTCGACCCTCACCGGCGTGCCGCTGGACGATATCCTCGGCCGTCACTACGACATGTTCGTCAAGGACCGGGACCGCGGCTGGGTCAGAGAGGCGGTGCGCAAGACCCTCAAGGGAGAAGTCACTCACTACACCCTGAACATCACCACCCCGCTGGGCAAGCGGGTGATGGATATCACCAACCTGCCGATCATGATCGAAGGGGACATTCGCGGCACCTTCGGCATTGCCAAGGACGTCACCGAGCGCCACACCCAGGAAACCCAGCTGCGTATCCTGCAGCGCAGCGTCGAGGCCAGCATCAACGGCATCGTGATTGCCGATGCGCGCCTGCCGGACTTCCCCATCATCTACGCCAATCCGGCATTCATGCGGATGACCGGCTATCCCGAAGATGAAGTGCTGGGCCGCAACTGCCGTTTTCTACAAGGGGGGGAAAGCGACCCCCAGGTGGTGGAGCGCATCCGTCGGCAGCTGGCCAATCGCAGTGAGGTGCGCGCCACCCTGCGCAACTACCGCAAGAATGGTGAAGCCTTCTGGAACGACTTGTACATTTCTCCGGTGACGGATGCCGACGGCGACATCACGCACTTTGTCGGGGTGCAGCACGATATTTCCGAGCACAAGGCCTACGAGGAAAGCCTGGCCTACCACGCCAGCCATGACGCGCTCACCGGGCTTGCCAATCGCGCGCTGTTCGAGGATCGCCTGCGTCACGACTTTGCCCTGGCCAAGCGTCAGCACCATCACCTTGGCGTACTGTTCATCGACCTCGACGAATTCAAGCCGATCAACGACAGCCTTGGCCACGACGTAGGTGACAAGGTGCTGGTGCAGGTGGCCCAGCGCCTGACCGACGCGCTGCGTCCCGGTGACACGGTGGCACGCTTTGGCGGTGACGAGTTCGTGGTGCTGCTGCCGGACCTGGAACAGCCGGAACAAGCGGTCAGCCTGGCCGAACGCCTGCTGCCCACGGTGGCACGGGCCTACCGGGTCGGCGAGCACGAACTGCACATCACCGCCAGCATCGGCATCGCGGTCTCCGACGACTCGACTCTGGAGCCCATGCAACTGCTGCAACAATCCGACATGGCCATGTATCGGGCCAAGCACCAGGGCCGCAATGCCTTGCAGCATTTCAGCCAGGACATCCACTGGGGCATGTCGGAGCGGGTGGCCATGCGTCACGACCTGCAGGCCGCCATCGACAACGACCAGCTGCGCCTGCACTACCAGCCGGTATTCGACAGCCACAGGGCGATCATCGGCGTCGAGGCGCTGCTGCGCTGGGAGCATCCGGTGCGCGGTCAGGTGCCGCCCCAGGACTTCATTGCGCTGGCCGAGGAGACCGGACAGGTCATCGCCATCAACCACTGGGTCCTGACCCGGGCCTGCAGCGACCTGCAACTGCTCAATGAGTCAGGGCTACGCGGCCTGGCGGTGGCGATCAACCTGTCGCCCCTGCAGTTCCGACGGGCCAACTTCCTCGAGACCGTGCGCGACACGCTCAATCGCACCGGCATCGACGCCCAGCAGCTGGTCCTGGAACTGACCGAGGGCATCCTGATGCATGACACCAACAGTGCCATCGAGACCCTCCAGTCACTGCGGGACATGGGGGTGGAAGTCGCCATCGACGACTTTGGCACCGGCTTCTCGAGCCTTGGCTATCTCAAGCATCTGCCGGTCAGCACCGTGAAGATCGACCGCACCTTCGTCAAAGGCCTGCCTGACAACCACGAGGATGGCGCCATCCTTCAAGGCATCATCGCCATGGCCCATCACCTGGGCTTGATGGTGGTGGCAGAGGGCATCGAACACGAGGCACAGTGGCAGTTTCTTAACCAGCATCACTGCGATGCCTTCCAGGGCTTTCACCTGGCACGCCCCATGCCCTTTGACCAGCTTGAACAGTTCCTGGGCGAGCACCCGCTGGCCACCCAGGGAGAGGTCATGGCCCGCTCACGCAAGCGCCAGTCCTTGCCCGGCTGATACGGTCTCGCCCCCTCGCGAGCGTCATGTGCAGGCTAAAGATCCACCGCTCCCCGCCGATAACCTGTGCACGAGTGAACAAGCGTCGTCGAGGAGCCCCGCAGGTGGCAGACCAACAAGAATTCGAAACCATCCGTCACCCCCAGGAAGTGGCCCAACTGCTGGACTGTCTGAGTGGGCCACAAGGCGCCGGACTGGTGTGGGAGAACAGTGCGGGAACTCCGGCGCCAGTGGTTCTGGTGGAGCTGCTGCCCGGCGAGTCGATCACCCTGGATATTACCGCCGCCGGCGATCTGGGCAGGCGTCTCAAGCAAGGTCAGCCCTTCCGGCTGATGGGCTACTGCGAAGGCATGATCACCCGCACCTCAGTCCTCGAAGCCAGTCAGGGCGAGGTCGTCACAGTGCTCAGTGAAACGGCCCAGGCCGCGGAGGCCGCTCGCCCACGGGGCAGCGGAGTGCCACCGCGCCAGCTGTGGCGCTGTCCCTATCCGGAAACGCTGGAACGACTGCAGCGCCGGCGCAGTTTCCGGGCCAGGCTGCGCCTGGGCATGGCCGCCGAAGCGATCCTGCACGATAGTGACGGACAGCGCTTTTCCGGTGATCTGATCGACCTGTCCATCGATGGCTGTCGCCTCGATCTGCCCCACACCGCCGCGGCACTGCTGGGCAACGGCGGCGCTGCCATACCCCTGGAGCTGGGCTTTCCTGACGGCTCGCGGCTGACGCTCAAGGCCTGCGTCCAGCATCACCGCTTCGATCCGGAGCGTCGGCTGGTCGAGGCGGGCTTTCACTTCACCGCTGTACGCGCCCACCAGGAGCGCACCCTGTGGCAGCTGGTGAGAGAAATAGAGCGAGAGTCCGCGCGTATCGCCGAGGGGGTCGATTCACGGCGACCGCCTTCAGCGCTGTTCCAGCCCAGCCAGGGGCGGCGCGGGCCTCGCCTTGGCCGGCGCGAGGCAGAAACCTATCCCACCGACATGACTCGCCGCCTGTCGCGCATCGCCGGCTACCTGCATGCCCAGGCCCTGGAGCTTGCCCAAGGAGGCTGCATCCATGGCCCGCGCCTGTCTCGCCAGACCGATCAGCTACTGGCGCTCTACGATGAAGACCGCAACGGCCTGATATTTGCGCTGCGCTTCCTGACCCGGGAGTCCTGGCCGGTGCGCCATGGACTGTCGGTGGCCATCCTGCTGGTTGACCTGCTGGCCGACAGCCTGCCAGCGGAGCTGCGCAAGTCCATCACCGCCAGCGCCATGATCCATGACCTGGGCAAGGTACTGCTGCCGGCCCCCCTGCGGCTGACGCCGACCTTTGGTGACGCCGAACGCAGCCGACTGATCCAGCACGTGGGCTGGTTGAAAGAGCGACTCAGTCACTGCGCCTGGATCAACGCCTCGGTGTTCGAAGCCGTGGCCTGTCAGATCAATGAACGCCTCGACGGCAGCGGATACCCCCTGGGCATTCAGGATGCCGATCTGCGGGAACTGGCCCGGGCCAGCGCGGTGGTCGACGCCATCGATGCCATGCGCGCCCAGCGTCCGGATCGACCGCCCTGGCGTATCGCCGCGATCTACCGCTACCTGCTCGATCATCCTGAAAAGTTCGACAGCGTCTGGGTCAAGCGCTTCATCCAGCGCTTCGGCCTGTACCCGATCGGCGCCCTGGTGCGCTTCAGCGATGACTCCCTGGGCTGGATTCTGGCCCTGGACGACCAGGGCCGACCGGCCTGCGTGCAACGTACGACGGGCAAGCCCCCCAGCCAGGTGCCGCGCGCCCCGCTCGACGGGACCCGGGTCGAGGGCGAGGCCCTGGCGGCGCTCGGCGCCATTCAGGGAGAAGTGATCATCGGCGCGTGATGCAGGCTGGCTCAAGTTGCCAATCACACCGCCGATAAGACGATATACCAAGCACAAGGACGCCTGTTCGAGCCACGGGCCCTCTGGCGTTCTGTCACACTGGTCACACTACACAGGAATCACGACATGGCCTCGATTTCATCGCTCGGCATAGGCTCCGGCCTCGACCTCAATGGGCTGCTCGACCAGCTCGAGGCGGCGGAACGCAAGCAGCTGGAACCCATCGTGGCCCAGCAGCAGAGCTATGAGGCCAAGATTTCCGCCTACGGCACCCTGGAAGGATCGCTAGAGAGCTTCAAGGAAGCGGTCGACAAGCTGGGAGACCCGGCGCTCTACCAGAGCCTGTCGAGCAATGTCTCCGGTGAAGGCATCACTGCCAGCGCCAGCCAGGCCGCAAGCCCCGGACGCTACGACGTATCGGTGACCCAGCTGGCCCGAGCCCAGAGCCTGGCCAGTGACGGTTTCGCGACCAAGGATAGCGAGCTTGGCGCCGGCACCCTGTCACTGACCGTGGGTGGCGAAGACATCAGCATTACCCTCAGCCAGGAAGACAGCACCCTGGAAGGCCTGCGCGATGCCATCAATGACGCCGAGGCCGGCGTCAGCGCCTCGATCATCGATACCGGCGACGCCGACAATCCGTATCGCCTGGTACTGTCCACCAGCAAGACCGGCGTGGACGCCTCCATCAGCGCCATGAGCTTCACCCCTGATGCCGGGGTCACCAGCGATCTGGATACCAAGCTGGCCTTCGATATCGCCACCCCCGACCCCGACGACACCGGCGCTGGCATGCACCAGTCCGTCGCCGGCGCCAACGCCGAGCTCAGCGTCAACGGGATCGCCATCACCAGTGCCTCCAACACGGTCAAGGACGCCATCGAAGGGGTCGAGCTGTCGTTGACCGAGACCGGCGACACCACCGTCAAGGTCGAATACAACAACCTGGCCCTGCGCGAGGCGGTCAGCGGGTTCGTCAAGAGCTACAACGAGCTCAAGGGCACCATGGGCACCCTGACCAGCTTCGATGCCGAGACTGGCGCCTCCGGCGAGCTGCTGGGCGATGCCACCCTGCGCAGCATCGAGTCGCGGCTACGCAGCACCCTGACGGGCGGCGTCGCCCAGGGCGAATTCCGCAGCCTGACCGATATCGGCATCACCCTGCAGCTGGACGGCACCCTGGAGCTGGATGAAGACCGCCTGAACGAGGTCATCACCACCCAGCGCAACGATCTTGCCAGCTTCTTCACCGGTGGTGAGGACGGTGTCGGCCTGGCCGACAGTCTCGATGACACCCTGGCCGCCATCCTGGATGACGGTGGCCTGCTCGACAATGCCACCAGCGGCCTCGAGACCCGCATGGAGAGCCTCGAGCGCCAGTACGAACGCACCGAGAAAAGCATCGATGCCACCGTCAGTCGCTACCGCACTCAGTTCGGCCAGCTGGACAGCATGATCGCCAGCATGAACCAGACCAGCAGCTATCTGACCCAGCAGTTCGATGCCCTCAATGCTCAGTTAAATCAATGACGTTGAGTCCACAACGATGATGTCGTCAGCCCCACGACAAGAGGAAGAGTGAGATGAACCAGGCACAGGCCACTTACGGCCGCGGCCGCGGCGCCGGCGCCTATGCGCGCATGGGAGTAGAAAGCGGCGTGATGTCGGCCAGTCCGCATCAATTGATCGTGATGCTGTTCGACGGCGCTCAGGCCTCGATTCGCGCCGCCAGGCTACACCTGGAAGACGGCAACATCGCGGCCAAGGGCGCCGCCATTTCCAAGGCTCTCGACATCATCAACAGCGGCCTGCGTGCTGTGCTGGATGGCGACAAGGGTGGGGAGGTGGCGATCCAGCTGGATAGCCTCTATGACTACATCGCCCGCCGTCTGCTCGATGCCAACCTGCGCAACGATGTCGCTGGCCTCGACGAAGCCGAACGCCTGATCGAGGAAGTCGCCTCGGCCTGGCGCGAGATCGGCACCCCTAATCACCCCTGAGCGCCCGAGGTTCTCCATGCCCCCGCTTGCCGAGTACCACAGTACCGACACCGCGACCCTGCTGCTGACTCGCTACGAAGCGCTGCTGGCGCTGACCGAGCAGATGCTGGCCATGGCCAGCGAGCATGACTGGGACGGTCTGGTGCGCCTGGAAACGGACTACGTGACCCAGGTCACGGCGCTTCAGGGCCCCTTGCCCGCAGACGGCATGAGCGATACCCAGCGCCAGCGTCTGGGTGAGCTGCTCGAGGCCATCCTGCACAATGACCTGGTAGTGCGTGAATGTCTGGTCGAACGGCGGGACGAGCTGGGCGAGCTGCTCAACGTCTCTCGTAACCAACAGGATCTGCACCGTGCCTACACCGGCGGTCGCGTGGTGAACGCCGGCGCTCGCTTCCGTCGTGAGACGCCGTGAGCGGCATCACTCCGCTGATCGACACCCTACTCCACCAGGTGCTGGGCAAGCGTGTCGATGTGCCTCCCGCCAAGGACCCCAACGCCCCGGTCAAGCCGATCGACCCCGGTCGCGGGCCAGGCGCCGTGCACAGCGACTCGCGGCTGGACGCTCGACGTACCGCTCACAGCAGTGTCACCACCTCGGCGCCTGCTTCAGCCGGCGGGGACACTGCACCAAGCGCTGACCGACCCGCCTCGACCATCACCCAGCTCAGCGCTCCGGGAGCACGTATCGCTGAGCTGCTGGCGCGATTTCCAGCACCGCCTTCGGCGCTGTCGCCGTCACGTCCGCTGCTGGCAACACCACCAGGGCCTGCAGCGGCTGCCCAGCCATCCCCCGCAACGCTGTCACCAGCCGCAAGCTCGCCACCTCCGCCGGCAGCAACCGCGGCCAGCTCTGCCGCCGCAGCCTCCCTTGCTAGCCGACCGCCTGCGAGTGCGCCTGTTGCTAGTGCGCCTGTGGCTGGCCCTTCGACCCCAGCGGTGGCCCAGTTGGCCGAGCGCCTTGGCTCCAGCGTGCGTGACAGTGGCCTGTTCTACGAATCCCATCTGGGACGCTGGCTGGGTGGCGAGCTGGATCGCGCCCAACTCGCTCGGGAGCCACAGATGTGGCGCCCCCTGATCTTCCGCCCCCTCAGCGATCCCAGCGCGGCGCCTTCGAGCCCATCGACACTACTGGCGCCCTGGCGAACCACCCAACCCGCCGGCTTCCTGCCCAGCCTGGCACCGGTGGCCCATCCTCGGGGCGATGTCCTGGTCGAAGCGGGCGAGCGGTCCTCGGGACGCCAGGAGCCCGCGCAGCCGACCGGCGTTCACGAGAGCCTGGCGCCGCTGGTGCGCCATCAGCTAGAGCTGCTCGCCGCCCCCGTCCTGCGCTGGGAAGGCGATGTCTGGAGCGGCCTGTTCATGGCCCTGGCCATCCATCCGCCTCAACGCGAACCCGATCGGCGCGAAGGGGGCCAGCAACGCGGTGAGGAGCCTGGCGACGAGGGTGCCTGGCGCACGGACATCCAGCTCACATTGCCCGACCACGGCATGCTCAGCGTCACTGCCGTGGTCGGACCACAGCACCTCAAACTGATTCTTGCTACCGCCAGCGAACCCCTCAGGCAGCAGCTGGAACAGGGCCGCGCGACTCTGATCCAACGCCTGAGCGGCCATGGCGTTGGCGAGGTGAGCATGACCATCCAGCGAGGCGCCGACAATGACGGATGACACGCCTTCACGGCGCCAGGCCGTTGCCCTGGCTTACGGCGAGGGAGACAGTGCGCCCAGGGTGATCGCCAAGGGCTATGGGGACATTGCTGCCCGGATCATCGACCAGGCGCGCCAGCAGGGCATTCACGTCCACGACGAACCCGCCCTGGTGGGTCTGCTGATGCAGTTGAATCTGGATGAAAAGATCCCGCCTGCGCTTTACCAGGTCATTGCCGAGCTGCTGGTATGGATTGGCGAGCTGAATGATGTAAGCAATGAAACAAAAAGGTAAATAAATGTACGACGCTAAGTTTACTTGGCTTTTTATGGCGTCGTAAGCGTCGGTTTTCTATGAACATTCATTTTTCTTGATACATATCAGCCAACCAGCGTTGATGCGTTGGCGGCACTCTTGCCTTGCGCCACACTGTTACTGATCGACAATACCCCCGACGAAGGAGTGAAGACGAACACGTAAACGTCACACAGTGGCGATACTCTTCGTCCGCATCCCCAGGGGTGTAACAGTTTTATCTAAAGCTGGCGATGATCAGCAAAAAAGAAAACGATCAAGGCAGGGAACCTATGAGCAGTCACTCACTGATCGACGAGATTCAGGAATTGAATCTTGCCTATCTCTTGCTGGCGCAGCGCTTGCTGGCCGAAGACCGCACCACTGCCAGGCTACGCCTGAACATCAGTGAGGAACAGGCGGATCTTCTCGAGAGCTTCAACGCACGCCAATTGACCCGCCTGTCCCGCACCAACCAGCTGCTGTGCCAGCTTGGCATCGGTTCCACCGACCAGCTGCGCCAAGTCGTGGACAACCCGCGGGAGCAGGGACTTGCCCATCTTCATTCTTCCCTGCTGATGGCCTGCAACTCGGCTCGCGCCGGAGGGGCATGACCATGAGCACCAAGAGTCTGGTCGAGGAGATGCACCAGGTTCAGCTCGCGATCGATTTGATCGAGCTGGGCGCTCGTCTTCAAGTACTCGAGACGGAAACCGACCTGAGCCGGGCGCGCCTGATTCGCCTGTTCAAGGAAGTTCGCGGCATGTCTCCGCCCAAGGGCATGCTGCCTTTCTCCACGGACTGGTTCATCACCTGGCTGCCCAACATCCATTCCTCGCTGTTCTATGCCTACTACCAGCGTCTGCTGGAGCAGGACTGCGAGCGCATGGAGGCTTTCGTCAAGGCTTACCGGCTGTATACCGAGCAGGTCGATATCGACGCCGCCGAGCCGGTGCTGGGCCTGACCCGCGCCTGGACCCTGATCCGCTTCTTCGAAAGCGACCTGCTGCAGCTGAACACCTGCACCCGGTGCCAGGGACATTTCGTGGCCCATGCCCACTCCCCCAGCCATGACTATGTGTGCGGCATCTGCCAACCCCCTTCCCGTGCCGGCAAGACCCGCCGTCGCCAGGCGCTGACACAGGACGGCGTCAGCGCCGAGCCGATCGCCCGACCGGTCAAGCACCAAGCCTGATCCAGCCCCGCGCCGAGGGCTTCGCAGCAAGCCCCGGCGTGGTGGTTCCTGCCTCTCTCGCTCCGATTCAGCTCACCTCAGCGGCCCGATCCTCGCCGCCCAGCCCAGCACCGCCGTTGGAATAGCTTGGCGCTCTTCGCGACCACGATGGAGCCGGTGCAAACTCCGACCCGCCGCGAACAGGCACTTTTTTTCCATGAACGCTGATTTCACGCTCAAGTCCTGCGTGATCAGGCCGATAACACCAGCAGAACGTCTTCCACGTCCCAGCAAAGGATAGTCGTCGTGCTGATACCCATCGGATTCGCGGTCGTGCTGCTGTCGGTGTTCGGAGGCTTCGTGCTCTCCGGCGGCAGCCTGGGCCCGCTGTTCCAGCCGACCGAACTGCTGATGATCGGTGGCGCCGGTCTCGGTGCCTTCATCGCCTCCAACCACGGCAAGGCGCTCAAGGCGACCTTCCGCATCTTCCCGCGCCTGAAACGCTCCAAGCGTTATGACAAGGCTATGTACATGGAGCTGATGGCGCTGCTCTACCGGATTCTGGCCAAGGTCCGGCGCGACGGCATGCTCGGAATCGAGCGGGATATCGACAACCCCGCCGAGAGCGCACTGTTCAGCGAGTATCCCAAGGTGCTCGCCGACCCCATGATCATGAACTTTCTGACCGACTACCTGCGCCTGATGGTCGCCGGCAGCATGGATCCCATGGAGATCGACGAACTGATGCTCCATGAGATCGAGATGTTCGAACAGGAAGCGCATATCCCCGCCGATGCCATCGCCAAGGTCGGCGACGCCATGCCGGCCTTCGGGATCGTGGCCGCGGTCATGGGCGTGGTGAAGGCGCTCAGCGCTTCCGCCGCCGACCCTTCCGAGATGGGCGTGATGATTGCCCACGCTCTGGTCGGCACCTTCCTCGGGATTCTGCTGGGATATGGCTTTATCAGCCCACTGGCCAGCCGCATCGAGCGCCAGACAGGCGAGTCGGTGAAGATGCTGCAATGCCTGCGTGTCACCATGCTGGCCAGCCTGCATGGCTACCCGCCGCAGCTGGCGGTGGAATTCGGCCGCAAGGCGTTGCACACCAGCGAGCGCCCCAGCTTCAAGGAGCTGGAAGATCACGTGCGTGACGCCAAGGCTGGCGCGGGGGCGGCATGAGCAGCGCCGACCAGCGTCGCCCCATCATCATCCGCCGCAAGAAAGTGGTGCATCGTCACCATGGTGGCAGTTGGAAGATCGCCCTGGCCGACTTCATGACCGCACTGATGGCGCTGTTTCTAGTGATGTGGATCCTGTCATCCTCCAGCCGCGAGACCCGCGAGGGGGTCGCCGACTATTTCAGCATGCCGCTGCTGGCGTCGATGACCAACGGTGACAGCGTCGCCATGAGCCCCCAGGTCATTCCTGGAGGCGGCCCCGACGTGACCAGCCAGCAGGGCGAGCGCATGCGCATCGACCTGAAGCGCCAGACCCGGCCCAGCGAGCAACAGCGCCGGGCCTTTCGCAACCTGCAGCAGCGTATCGAGCTGGCCATCCAGCAGGACCCCAAGCTGCGTGGCCTGCGCGATCAACTGCGTTTTGACATGACCCAGGAAGGCCTGCGTATTCAGCTCCTGGACGATGAGCAGCGTCCGATGTTCGCGCTGGGAAGCGATCGGGTGGCGCCCTACCTGCGGGACCTGTTGCGTACCATGGCTCCCCTGCTCAATGACCTGCCCAACGACCTCAGCATCAGCGGCCACACCGATAGCCTGGCCTACCTCAACAGCAACGGTAGCTACAGCAACTGGGAGCTGTCCTCGGACCGCGCCAATGCGTCGCGCCGCGAGCTGATCGGCGGCGGCCTCGACAGTGGCAAGCTGCTGCGCGTGGCCGGTCTGGCCGACCAGGTCGTCATGCCCGACACCCAGGCCGACGACCCGATAAACCGCCGCATCGAGCTGGTGGTGCTGTTTCCCAGTGTGGCCGAGCTGATCCGTCATCCCGGCACGCTGGATCCGCGCTCCACGCCCCCCACCAGCAATGACAACAGGGCACTGATGGCAGGCCCCCTCGAGAACATCGAAGCGCGCTTCCAGGGCGCCCTGGCCAATGCCACGACAGCGCCGTCCGACGAGCCCCACTGACCCCGGGTGACACACGCATGGATATCACCGATTTCTACGACACCTTCTTCGAGGAAGCCGAAGAACTGTTGGCAGACATGGAGCGCCATCTGCTGGAGCTTGACCCGGCGGCGCCGGACACCGAGCAGCTCAACGCCATCTTTCGTGCCGCCCACTCCATCAAGGGCGGCGCCGGCACGTTCGGCTTCGACGTGTTGCAACGCACCACACACCTCTTCGAGAACCTGCTCGACCATACCCGCCGGGGGGAGCTGCGCCTGCGCCCCGACATCGTCGATATCTTTCTGGAAACCAAGGACATGCTCAACGACCAGCTGGACGCCTATCGCAACGAACAGGCGCCGGATCAAGAGGCCTACGAGCGCATCTGCCAGACCCTGAAGACGCTGGCCCTGGAAGAGATCGGCCAGTCTCTGGATGGCGGCCATGAGGCAGCACCAGCGCCAACGCCCGCCACGCCTCCAGAGCCTGAGGCCGCCCCGGCCGAGGACGCGCCCACCCTCCCGAGCGCAGGAGACCAACTGCTAGTCGCGCTGATCGGCGTCGGCGACAAGGACCGGGAACTGCTGGTGGAAGAGCTGGCCCAGCTGGGCGAGGTGGTGGAACAGCGCGGCGATGCCGAGCGCTACGAAGTGGTGTTGTCCACCAGCGTCAGCGCCGAAGATATCGAGGCGGTGATGTGCTTTATCGCCGAGCCAGAGCAGGTAGCGATAAGCACCGCAGCCTCATCCAACGCGGCCGCTGACGTGCACGCGCAGGCAACAGGCAGCGAGCCGGAGGCTTCTTCACCGGGCGCTTCTTCACAGGGCTCTGCTTCCACCGACTCTGCGTCCACATCACAGCCTGCCTCGACGCCCTCTGCCTCTACGCCCTCTGCCTCTACGCCCCCTGCCAAGGGGGCGGCTGGTACCGAGCGCAAGACCAGCGCGAAACCGGCCAAGGAAAACAGCTCCATCAGGGTGTCGGTGGACAAGGTCGACCAGATCATCAACCTGGTCGGTGAGCTGATCATCACCCAGTCCATGCTCGATCAGACGGTCAGCGAGCTGGACGGCGCCGCCGATCCGCGCCTGCTCAACGGGATGAACCTGCTGCAGCGCAATGCCCGGGACCTGCAGGAAGCCGTGATGTCGGTGCGCATGGTGCCCATGGACTATGTCTTCAGCCGCTACCCCAGACTGGTTCGGGACCTGGCCGGCAAGCTCGACAAGGAAGTGGAGCTGACCACCGAAGGCGAGTCCACTGAGCTCGACAAGAGCCTGACCGAACGCATCATCGACCCGCTGACGCACCTGGTTCGCAACAGCCTGGATCACGGTATCGAGTCTCCCCAGACCCGCCTGGCCGCCGGCAAGCCCGCCACCGGACGCCTGACCCTGTCGGCTCAGCACCAGGGCGGCAACATTCTGATCGAGGTGATCGACGACGGTGCCGGACTCGACCGTGAACGCATCCTGGCCAAGGCCAGAGACAGCGGCCTCAGCGTGTCCGACAGCATGAGCGACGATGAGGTCTGGCAGCTGATCTTCGCACCGGGCTTCTCGACCGCCGCCCAGGTCAGCGACGTGTCTGGCCGCGGGGTCGGCATGGACGTGGTCAAACGCAACATCCAGGCCATGGGCGGTCACGTGGAAATTCTGTCGCGCCAGGGCCAGGGCACCACCACCCGCATCGTGCTGCCGCTGACCCTGGCCATCCTCGACGGCATGTCGATCAGGGTCGGCGACGAAACCTTCATCCTGCCCCTGTCGGCGGTGCTGGAGTCGCTGCAGCCGTCCAGGGAGCACCTCTATTCCATGGCCGGCGATGACCAGGTGCTGCAGGTTCGCGACGAATACCTGCCGGTGGTGGCGGTACACGAAGCGCTGGATGTCGCCAATGCCCGAACCGAGATCACCGAGACCATCGCGGTCATCGTCCAGGGCGAGGGCCGCCGCTATGCCCTGCTGGTGGACGACCTGATCGGCCAGCAGCAGGTCGTGGTGAAGAATCTCGAGACCAACTACCGGCGAGTCCCCGGTGTCTCTGCCGCCACCATCCTCGGTGATGGCAGCGTGGCGCTGATCCTCGATATCGCCGATCTGCACCGGCTGCATCGGGAGAAGCGCCAGCGCAAGCCCCGCGACCTCGCTAGCCAGACCGCCTCTCACTCCCTGACGGAGGACCTTTCAGCATGAACCAGCACACCGATCTGGCGGCACAGGCCGCCACCGACCTGAGCCATCGTGAATTTCTGGTGTTTTCCCTCGGTGACGAGGAATACGCCATCGACATCCTCAAGGTTCAGGAGATTCGTGGCTACGAGAACGTCACCCGCATCGCCAACGCTCCGGCCTTCATCAAGGGTGTCACCAACCTGCGTGGCGTGATCGTTCCGATTGTCGACCTGCGCATCAAGTTCCACCTGGAACGCGTGGAGTACGGCGGCCAGACCGTGGTCATCGTGGTCAACGTGGGCACACGGGTGGTCGGCATCGTGGTCGATGCGGTCTCCGACGTCATGACCCTGGCGCCGGACCAGATCAAGCCAGCGCCGGAATTCGGCGTGACCCTGTCGTCGGACTACCTGAGCGGTCTGGGCAGCCTCGATGACCGCATGCTGGTACTGGTGGACATCGACAAGCTGCTGACCAGCGATGAAATGGCCCTGGTCGAGCACGCCGGCGCCAGCGCCTGAACACGCCCCTGACGACTCCAACGCCCCACGGCTGACAAGAAAAGACGCCCCAATAGGAATGGCACGTGAAGCGACTCAACGACATGACGGTAAGACTGAGCTGGACCCTGGTACTCGGCACCTTCGCGCTGCTGGTACTGGTGCTCAGCGGCCTTGGCCTGTACATCACCTCGCTTAGTGAGAATTCGATCCAGCGACTCAATGAAGTCAATGTCGATCAGCAGTCGACGCTCAATCGGGTCAATTCCCAGCAGCTTTTCGTACAGGTGGAGCTGCGCGACATCCAAGCCGGACTGCTCGACGCCGTCTGGCCTGAGGAGCGGGAACCCCTGACCGCCGCCGCCGCCGCGCTGGACGCCCAGCTGGTCCAGCTCAAACAGACCTTTGACGAGTTCATGGCCTTGCCGGCACGGCCCGAACAAGCGGAGCGGATCGCTGCTGTCGAAGCCAGCTTTCATGCTCTGGTCGATGACGGTCTGGCCCCGCAGCAGGCCGCGCTGGCTGCGGGCAATACCGATGCCTTCACCCAGGGTCGCGAGAACCTGATCGGCCTGAGCACAGCCTTCTATACCGCGGCGGTCGACTTCTTCGTAACGGCCGAGCACAACGGTCATGCCCTGTACGACACCTTTCTCGAGCGCATGAGCCTACTGCAATGGGCCATCATTGCGGTACTTGTGATCGCTGCCCTGACCATCGCTGGCGTGCTGTGGGGAGTGACCATCAACGTCATTCGTCCGTTGGGCAGGCTGGTTGGCTACTTCGAAGCCGTGGAGGGAGGACGCCTCGACCAGCAGATTCCTCAGCGCGGCAACAACGAGATCGGCCGTCTTTACGCCTCCCTGGCCAAGATGCAGGCCGGACTCGCCAGTACCGTCGGTGCCGTGCGCGACAGCGGCGACCTGATCTACCGTGGCGCCCAGCATATCGCCAGCGGCAACAACGACCTGTCCGCGCGCACCGAGCAGCAGGCGGCAGCCCTGGAAGAAACCGCCTCGAGCATGGAAGAGCTGTCCTCCACGGTCAGCCAGAACGCCGACAACGCACGCCAGGCCAGCCAGCTGGCCAATGAGGCCAGCAGTGCCGCTGGCCGTGGCGGCGACGTGATGGAATCGGTCGTCACCACCATGCATGACATCCGCTCTGGCTCCCACCGGGTAGCGGACATCGTCGGCACCATCGATGCCATCGCCTTCCAGACCAACATCCTGGCGCTGAATGCGTCGGTGGAAGCCGCCCGTGCCGGTGAACATGGCCGCGGCTTCGCCGTGGTCGCCGAGGAAGTGCGCAAGCTGGCCAGCCGCTCCTCCGAGGCGGCCCGCGAAATTCGCGAGCTGATCGACGCCTCCTTGAGCCAGGTCGGCTCCGGCTCCGAGCTTGTCGATGAAGCCGGCGGGGTCATGCGCGAGCTGGTGAAGGCGGTGACGCGGGTCAGCGACATCATGGACGAAATCGCCTCTGCCACCACCGAACAGAGCCACGGCATCGGCCAGGTCAACGACGCCATCACCCAGATGGAACAGGTCACCCAGCAGAACGCCCAGCTGGTGCAGCAGGCAGCATCGGCCTCCAATCAGCTTGAGGCCGAGGCCAGCCGCCTGACCGCCACCATGAGCCGCTTCCAGCTTGTCGAAAGCGGTGAGCGCCAGCGCCAGGACGACCTCACCCGCTGGATGCCGGCGCTGCGCTCGAGTCAGCGCGATGCCGACGCCAGCCGTCACTCGCAACAGCGCAACGAACACGCCAGCAGTACCACCAGCCGCGCAGACGGCAATGCGAGTGAAGAGGAGTGGGAGTCATTCTGACGCCCTGACCAGAACCGCGCTGGCGTGCCCCTAAACACCCAGCGCGGAGCCCAAAAAGAAACACATAAGAACACCGCCACGCAGGGGGCATGATGCGCAACAATCAACCCACGACACAACGAGAGTTCGTCCTCGACGACGAGCACTTCCTGATCTCCCGTACCGACCTTCAGGGCCGTATCACCTACGCCAACCCGGCGTTCGTCGAGGTCAGCGGCTTCGCCCGTGACGAGCTGATCGGCGCCCATCACAACCTGGTGCGCCACCCGGACATGCCGCCAGCGGCCTTTGCCGATCTGTGGAAGACCCTGAAGGCTGGGCGCAACTGGCAAGGCCTGGTCAAGAACCGGCGCAAGAATGGCGACTTCTACTGGGTCAAGGCCAGCGTATCTCCGCTGGAAGAAGGCGGAGAGGTCGTGGGGTACGCCTCTGTCCGTACCAAGGCCTCTGCCGATGAGGTGGCGCTTGCCGAGCGCGCCTACGCGGACTACCACGCGGGCAAGCGTCGCCCTCGCTTCGTCCTGCGCCAGGGTGAGCTGAAGCGACGTGGCCTGCTGGGCGCCCTGGGCCGCCTGAACCTGACCAGCATGAAGGCCCGCCTGATTGGCCTGATCGGCGTCGCCGTGCTGCTGCTGGCCACCAGCGGCGCGGTGGGTCTGTACGCCGAGCGTCAGGCGGAAAGCCACCTGGCCGCCATTCACCAGGATGGCCTGCAGGACGTGGCCCGGCTGCAGCGCATGGATCAGCTGATCACCCAGGGCTACCAGTCGCTGGTCGGCAAGGAACGCATGGCGCTGATGGACAAGCGCGAAGAGCATGCCGCCAACCTGGCGGGCATTCAGGAAAGCCTGACGAAGCTATGGGACGGCTATCACGCCCGTGAGGTCAACCAGACCGCGCTGGCGGACGCCTTCGACACCCAGTTGAACGACTATCTGGAAGAAGGCCTCGGCGCCTCCATCGATATCCTGTCCGGTGATGACAGCTACGAAGTGTTTGTGGCCCTGCCCAATCATATCGGCGGTGTGGAGGCCCAGGGCAAGGCGCTGTCGAATCGCGTTACCAGTCTGATCCAGGACAAGCAGGCGTCCGCCAATGCCCTGGCCATGCAGGCCAACCAGATGCAGCAAAATATGCTGATGGTGCTCGCCGGCGTTCTCGGCGCAGGCCTGTTGCTGTTGGTGCTGATTGGCACCCTGACCCTGCGCGCCATGCTCAAGCCACTGCGCGATGTGCAGCGCTTCAGCCTGCAGATCGCCTCCGGCAATCTCGGTGCCCAGGTCCCGCGTGCCCGCCGCGATGAGTTTGGCCAGGTCGTCTCTGGCCTCGACGTCATGCGCAAGAGCCTCGGCAGCATCGTCGGCGACGTCAACCGCGCCATCGCCCAAGTCACGCCTGCGGTGGGTGAGATCGCGCGTGGCAACGAAGACCTGTCGGCACGTACCGAACAGCAGGCGTCGTCGTTGCAGCAGACCGCCGCCAGCATGGAAGAGATGACCACCACGGTGGCCCATAACAGCGACAACGCCCGTCAGGCCAGCGGCCTGGCCTCTGACAACGCTGAACGGACCCAGGCCACCGGCGAGCTGATGCAGCGCCTGGTCGGCAACATGGGGGAGATCACCGAAGGGTCACGCAAGATGGCCGAGATCATCTCGACCATCGATGCCATCGCCTTCCAGACCAACATCCTGGCACTGAACGCCTCGGTCGAAGCCGCCCGTGCCGGTGAGCAAGGCCGTGGCTTTGCGGTGGTGGCCGGAGAGGTGCGCACCCTGGCCGGGCGCTCCGCCGATGCCGCCAGCGAAATTCGGGCACTGATCGACGATGCCAACCAGCGCGTGGATGGCGGTGCCGCTCTGGTACGTCAAGCCGAGGCATCCATGACCGAGGTCATGGAAGCCACCACCCGGGTTAATGACATCATGGCGGAGATAACCGCAGCGTCCAACGAGCAGAGCAACGGCATCGTGCAAATCAATCAGGCCGTCGCCGAAATGGACCAGGTCACCCAGCAGAACGCCGCTCGGGTGCAGACGTCCGCCGCTGCCGCCATGCGCTTGCGGGATCACAGTGAGGCGCTGTCGTTCGCTATCCGCGCCTTCCGTCTCAAGGGCGCCGTGCGCGAAGAGGTCAGTGAACAGCCCGACACCACACGCCGCCCGGCTGCCAACGAGCCAGCGCCCTCCCGCGCAGCTCCTGCGGCCCCATCATCACACCACGAGGAGTGGGAAGCCTTTTGAACGACCCCCTGGCAGCCTCTATCAGCGGTCAACCGAGCGAGGCCATGGCCTCGCTCGAGCGCGACCTGCTGTTGACCGAACGAGACTTTTCTCGCATTCGTCAGCTGATCTACGAGCGGGCCGGTATCGTGCTGGCCGAGCACAAGCGCGAGATGGTCTACAGCCGTCTGGCCAAGCGCCTGCGCCATCACGGCCTGGTACGCTTCAGTGACTACCTGGAGCGGCTCGAACAGCGCCCGGACGCCAGGGAATGGGAAGCCTTCACCAACGCCCTGACCACCAACCTCACGGCCTTCTTCCGTGAGGCCCACCATTTTCCCTTGCTGGCAGAGCACGCTCGTCAGCGCTCCGGCGGCTACCGCGTCTGGAGCGCCGCCGCCTCTACCGGCGAGGAGCCCTACTCCATCGCCATGACCTTGAGCGATGCCCTTGGCGGCAACACCGCCAATCTGGAGGTCATCGCCACCGATATCGATACCGAGGCCCTGGCCCGCGCCCGGGCCGGGGTCTACAGCATCGAGCAGCTGTCGCGGCTTGACCCGGCCCTGCTGAGGCGCCACTTCCTGCGGGGAAAGGGACGTCAGGAGGGTATGGCTCGAGTCCATCCCGAGCTCAGCCGTCGGGTCAGCTTCAACGCCCTCAACCTGCTCTCGCCCAGCTGGGGGCTGGAGGGGCGTTTTGACGCCATCTTCTGTCGTAACGTCATGATTTATTTCGACAAGCCAACCCAAAAGCGCATCCTCGAGCGATTTGCCCCCCTGCTCAAGCCCGACGGTCTGCTGTTCGCCGGACATTCCGAGAACTTTTCCCAGATCACCGCCGCCTTCCGCCTGCGCGGGCAGACGGTCTACCAGTTGCCAGGCGCCCTGACAGACGTCTAAAGATCGGCGCGCGCCTGCCGATAATCCTGGCATGGACCACCCAGAGGAGAGCGGCTTGAGTGCCCCCAAGATCAAGGTGTTGTGCGTCGATGATTCGGCACTGATTCGCAACCTGCTCAAGGAAATCATCCAATCCCAGCCGGATATGGAAGTGGTGGCAGTGGCGCCGGATCCCCTGGTGGCGCGCGATTTGATCAAGCGCCACGACCCGGACGTGCTGACGCTGGACGTGGAAATGCCGCGCATGGACGGGCTCGACTTTCTCGAGCGCCTGATGCGGCTGCGACCGATGCCCGTGCTGATGGTGTCGTCACTGACCCAGGCCGGCTCGGACATCACCCTGCGGGCGCTTGAGCTTGGCGCGCTGGATTTTGTGGCCAAGCCGACCCTTGGCATCCGCGACGGCATGCTCGACTACGCCAATGACATTGCCGACAAGCTACGCGCTGCTGCGCGCTCTCGGCCGCGTCAGACCAAGCCTCGGGAAGCCCCACCACAGCGCCTTTCGGCACCCATCATCGGCAGCGAAAAGCTGGTCGCCATCGGGGCCTCCACCGGCGGCACCGAAGCCATTCGGCAGGTGCTCGAGCCACTGCCTGCCGCCAGCCCGGCGATCATCATCACTCAGCACATGCCTGGGGGCTTTACCCGCTCCTTCGCTGAACGCCTCGACCGGCTGTGCCAGATCGCCGTCAAGGAAGCCAGCGACGGCGAGCGCCTGTTGCCGGGCCATGCCTATATCGCCCCCGGCGATCATCACCTGGAACTCGCCCGCAGCGGTGCCAACTACATCGCGCGACTTCACGCAGGCCCACCGGTCAACCGTCACCGCCCCTCGGTGGACGTGATGTTCGACTCCGTGGCACGCCTGGCGGGTGCCAATGCCGTCGGCGTGCTGCTGACCGGCATGGGCAAGGACGGTGCGGCGGGCCTATTGCGCATGCGCGAAGCCGGCGCCAAGACCCTCGCCCAGGACGAAGCCAGCTGTGTGGTGTTCGGCATGCCGCGGGAAGCCATCGCCCTGGGCGGCGCCACGGAAGTGATTGCATTGCCCGACGTCGCGCCGCGCATCCTGGCCCTGGTGGCCGCAGCAGGGCGCGCCCAACGTGTTTGATCATCGCCCTGGGCAGGGCGCCGTCAGCTAGAGGACTCTACCGTGGCAAGACTTCATCATATTCGCCTGCACACCCTGATGGTGGCGATGCTCGCCAGCCTGCTCGTGGCGGCCATTGTCGGCCTCGGGATCGGCATGCTGAGCAGCCACAAGGCCGCCCAGACCCTGTCGCTGCTCAATCGTATCAACGTCGAGCAGCTCAACGCCGTCAGCCGCGGTGACGCGCTGCTCAATGAGGCCCTGCTGGAAGTGGAAGTGGCCTCAGGCGGCGTCAACCAGGAACTGGTGTCCGGACTTGGCCATGCCAGGGAGCTGGTCGAACGCGCCAGGACCCACTTCGAACGCTTTGCCGCCGTGCCACGCACCGCCCAGGGAGACGCCACGGGGCAGTTGATCGAGGACCGCTATCCCCAGGTTATCGAGGGCGCGGTGATGCTGATCGACGCGCTGGAAGCCGGCGACATGACGCGCTTCACCGCGGGCAGCCGTCAACTGGCACCGCAGCTTGACGCCCTCAACGACGTGCTCGACGACTTCAGTCACTACGCCGACCGCCGTGGCGATGTCATCAAGGCCGACTTCGAACGCCAGGTGGCCACGGACCGCCTGCTCGAGATCGCTGCCCTGGTGATGATCCTGCTGGCGGTGCTGGGCGCCTACCTGCTGCTGCGAAGCCTGGTGATCAAACCGCTCAAGCGCGCGGTGAGTACCCTGGACGCGATCGCCCACGCCGACCTCTCCCAGCCCATCGAGGTGCGCGGCAACAACGAGATCAGCCAGCTGTTCGCCGCCATGCACCAGATGCAGGCCAAGCTGGGCCAGACCGTCAGCGAGGTTCGCCATGGAGGAACTCGCATGGCCGACGCCAGTCGCGAGATCGCCGCTGGCAATGTCGACCTGTCGGCACGCACCGAACAGCAGGCGGCATCGATCGAACAGACCGCCGCCAGCATGGACGAACTGACCACCACCGTTGCCCAGAATGCCGATAATGCAGGCCAGGCGCGACATCTGGCGAGCCAGGCGTCGACCACCGCCGAGCAGGGCGGAGACGTGGTCGGGCGGGTGGTCGAGACGATGGAGACCATCAGCCAGGATTCCCGTCAGATCAGCGATATCACCGGGATGATCGACGCCATTGCCTTCCAGACCAACATTCTGGCGCTGAATGCCTCGGTGGAAGCCGCCAGGGCCGGCGAGCAGGGCCGTGGCTTCGCGGTCGTCGCCGGCGAGGTGCGCAGCCTGGCCAGCCGCAGCGCCGAGGCGGCAGGACGTATCAAGACGCTGATCGAGACATCCACCCAGCGTATCGACGGGGGCACCCAGCTGGCACGCCAGGCCGGTGACACCATGGCTGAGGTGGTCAACGCCGTGCGCCGGGTCCACGACATTGTCGACGAGATCGCCGTGGCCTCCCGCGAGCAGAGCGAGGGTATCGGCCAGATCGGACAGGCCGTCACCCAGCTCGACCAGACCACCCAGCAAAATGCAGCGCTGGTACAGCAGGTATCCCGCGCCGCCGAAGACCTGGCCATCCAGGCCCGCCAGCTGGCCACGACGGTAGCCATCTTCCAGCTGCCCGACGATAGCAACGCCGAGCTTTCCCAGCGTGCCCCGGAACCGGCCGCGGACGCGCCAACGCTTGCTGACGCAAGACCGCGCAACGACGAGTCGGCGCCCCCCGCGACACGCACCGCACAACGACACGAAGAAACCGAATGGGAGGCCTTCTAGGCCCCCTCCTCCCCAAGCGAACGATGAGGAACCTGATTCATGGCCGACAAGAACATGCGCATTCTGGTGGTGGACGATTTTCCCACCATGCGACGTATCGTGCGCAGCCTGCTCAAGGAACTGGGCTTCACCAATGTAGAAGAAGCCGAGGACGGACAGGACGGGCTCAACAAGCTGCGTGAAGGCGGCTACGACTTTGTCGTCTCCGACTGGAACATGCCGAACCTGGACGGCCTCGAGATGCTCAAGACCATCCGCGGCGACGACAGTCTGAAGGCACTGCCGGTGTTGATGGTGACCGCCGAGGCCAAGAAGGAAAACATCATTGCCGCGGCCCAGGCTGGCGCCAACGGCTATGTGGTCAAGCCCTTCACCGCCGCCACCCTGGAAGAAAAGCTGAATAAGATCTTCGAAAAGCTCGGCATGTGACGCCAAGGCGTCACCAGGAGACAACGATGACACACCCGCAGATCGCCAGCGCCAACTCCGGTGCACAAGGCGACGACCTGGTCCAGCGCATTGGCCAGCTGACCCGCATGCTGCGCGAAAGCATGCGTGAGCTGGGCCTGGACAAGGAGATCGAAAAGGCCGCAGAGGCCATCCCCGACGCTCGTGATCGTCTCAGCTACGTGGCCAGCATGACGGAGCAGGCCGCAGAACGTTCACTCAACGCCATCGATCGCGCCCAGCCTCTGCAGGATAGCCTGAGCGAGCATGCCCAGGCCCTGGACGAGCGCTGGCAGGCCTGGTTCGACGCTCCCAAGGAGCTGGACGACGCCCGCGACCTGGTCAGCGACACTCGCGCCTACCTGGCGATGGTGCCGGAAAACACCCAGGCCACCCAGAAGGAGCTGCTGGAAATCTTGATGGCACAGGATTTTCAGGACCTCACTGGCCAGGTGATCAAGCGCATGATGGACGTCATCCGTGAGATCGAGGACCAGCTGGTGCAGGTGCTCATCGACAATGTGCCTGATACGGATGCCCGCGACAGCCTGCGGCGGCGCAACGAGGACTCGCTGCTCAACGGCCCGCAGATCAAGCCGGAAAGCAGCGACGTGGTGGCCAGTCAGGACCAGGTCGACGATCTGCTGGACGAGCTTGGCTTCTAAGCTCACGCCGTTGTCCATACGCCTGGTGACAGGCCTGACGCCCGCGTGATCGCCGACGACATCGTTCGGCTGCGGCGCTGATCCGGCGTCTGACCGTCCTTCCCAGGAATGTCTCTGGGCTTACCTCCATCCGGGGGTAAGCCTGCGTTCTCGTCATCTTTTCGAGCCTTTGATCTGGCTAACAGCGGCGACAATGGGTCATACCAGAATCTGTGCCCATTGACTGCCCATGGCCGATAGCGCGAGCGATCAGGAAAAGACCGAAGAGGCCACCCCCCGGCGCCTGGAGAAGGCCAGGGAGGAGGGCCAGGTAGCCCGTTCCCGCGAGCTGGCCACCTTTATGCTGCTGCTGGGCGGCGTGGTCGGGCTGTGGTCGATGGGTGCCATGCTCTACGGTCAGCTAGGTTCGGTCATGGAGCAGGCCTTCTTGTTCGAGCGGCGCGAGGCCATGGAAACCATGCCGATGCTGTCCCAGGCCCTCGACCTGGGTAGCCGCACCCTGATCAGCCTGATTCCCCTGTTCCTGCTGCTGACACTGATCGCGCTGGTGGCGCCGGCGCTGCTGGGAGGCTGGCTGGTGTCGGCCAAGTCGCTCAAGCCGCAGCTGTCCAAGCTCAACCCCGCCAAGGGGCTCAAGCGGATGTTCTCGACCCACGCCCTGGCAGAGCTGGCCAAGGCCATTGCCAAGTCGGTACTGGTCGGCGGCGTCGGCCTGGGCTACGTCTATCTGCATAAGGGCGATGCGCTGGGCCTGATGGAGATGCCGATCGCCGCCGCCCTGGCCGCAGCGATGCGCATGGCGGCCGAAGCCAGCGCCTTGATGGTGCTGACCCTGGTGGTGGTGATCCTGATCGATGTGCCGTATCAGCTCTGGAGCCATGCCAAGAAGCTGCGCATGAGCAAGGAAGAGATCAAGCAGGAACACAAGGAATCCGAGGGCGACCCCCAGGTCAAGGGCCGCATTCGTCAGCAGCAGCAGGCCATGGCCCGCGGACGCATGATGAGCAAGGTGCCCGAGGCCGATGTGGTCGTGACCAACCCCACCCACTTCGCCGTGGCCTTGAGTTACCGCGAGGGCAACATGGGCGCGCCGCGGGTGGTGGCCAAGGGAGCCGACGCGGTGGCCGCACGCATCCGCGACCTGGCCCAGGAGGCTGGGGTGCCGCTGCTGGAGGCGCCGCCACTGGCAAGAACGCTCTACCGCCACGTGGATCTCGATCGCGAGATCCCCATGGCGCTGTATACCGCCGTGGCTGAGGTGCTGGCCTGGGCCTTCGGCCTCAAGCGAGCCGCCAGCGAGGGCGAGGCCCCGCCCCCTGCCCCCACGGCCATCGCCGTTCCCGACGAGCTGGCCGTGGCCGCCGATGCGCCCGAACAGGACGTGACTACCGATGAGAGACAGCCATGACCGCTGACACCAGCACCCGATCCAGGCTTGACGGAGCTCGCGGATGAAGTCGTTTTCCCAGTATCTGACGCGCCGCGACTGGATGGCCGAGGTGCCAATGAAGGTGCTGGCCGGGCCGCTGCTGATCATCATGATCCTGTCGATGATGATCCTGCCGCTGCCGCCCTTCGCGCTGGATCTGTTCTTCACCTTCAACATCGCCCTGGCGGTGATGGTGCTGCTGGTCAGCATGTTCACCGAGAAGCCGCTGGACTTCGCTGCCTTCCCGGCGGTGCTGCTGTTCACCACCCTGCTCAGGCTGTCACTCAACGTCGCCTCGACCCGGGTCGTGCTGATGAATGGCCACGAAGGTGGAGACGCCGCGGGCAAGGTGATCGAGGCCTTCGGCCAGTTCCTGGTCGGCGGCAATTTCGCCGTGGGGCTGGTGGTCTTCCTGATCCTGGTGATCATCAACTTCATGGTCATCACCAAGGGCGCGGGGCGTATCGCCGAAGTGGGCGCTCGCTTCATGCTGGATGCCATGCCCGGCAAGCAGATGGCCATCGACGCCGATCTCAACGCCGGCTTGATCGGCGAGGAAGACGCCAAGCGTCGGCGTGCCGAAGTGGCCCAGGAAGCCGACTTCTACGGCTCCATGGATGGTGCCAGCAAGTTCGTGCGCGGCGACGCTATGGCGGGCCTGGTGATCATGGTGGTCAACGTCCTTGGTGGCCTGATGATCGGCCTGATGCAGTACGACATGGCCTTTTCCGACGCCGCTCGCACTTACATCCTGCTGACCATTGGCGACGGTCTGGTTGCCCAGATCCCGGCCCTGGTCATCTCCACCGCCGCCGGCGTCACGGTCTCACGGGTCAACACCGACCAGGACGTGGGCCAGCAGATGATCAGCCAGCTGTTCGTCAATCCCAAGGTACTGCTGCTGGCCGCTGGAGTGATGGGCCTGCTCGGTCTTGTGCCGGGCATGCCCAACCTGGTCTTCCTGCTGTTCACGGGTCTGCTGGCAGGACTTGCCTGGTGGCTGTCGCGGCAGTCCGAGAAACGCCTGGTGGAAGAGCAGGAAAGCGCAACGCCGGCACCTCCCACCGAAGCCCCGGAGGCCAGCTGGGATGATGTGCAGCTGGTCGACACCCTGGGTCTTGAGGTGGGACATCGCTTGATTCCCCTGGTCGATGCCCGCCAGCAGGGTGAGCTGCTGGGGCGGATCAAGAGTGTGCGCAAGAAGTTTGCCCAGGAAGTCGGCTTTCTTCCACCGGTGGTCCATATTCGCGACAACCTGGAGCTCGACGCCTCGACCTATCGCGTCACCCTCAAGGGGGCAGAGATCGGCCGCGCCGAAGCCTGGCCAGGCCGCTGGCTGGCCATCGACCCCGGTCAGGTGTCCGGCGAGCTGGAAGGCACGCCGACCCAGGACCCCGCCTTTGGCCTGCCTGCCATCTGGATCGATGCCAGCCAGCGTGAGCGCGCTCAGGTCTATGGCTACACCGTGGTCGACGCCAGCACCGTAGTGGCCACCCACCTCAATCACCTGCTGCATCGTCATGCGTCCGAGATGCTGGGTCGCCAGGAAGTACAGAAACTGCTCGACAAGCTGGGCAGTGAACAGAAGTCACTGGTGGAAGAGGTGGTTCCCAAGGCGCTATCACTGACCGCGTTCACCCGGGTATTGCAGCAGCTGCTGGACGAGGATGTGTCGATCCGCGACCTGCGCACGATTCTCGATACCCTGGCAGAGCACGCTACTCATCAACAGGACCCCACCGAGCTGACGGCGCTGGTGAGGATTGCCCTGGGCCGGGCCATCACCGAGCAGTGGTTTGCCGGCCAGGCGTCCCTCAACGTCATCGGCCTCGAACCTCAGCTGGAGCAGGTACTGAATCAGGCGATGAACGGCAACGGTGCGCTCGAACCGGGGCTGGCCCAGACCCTGATGGACCAGACCGAGGCCGCCCTGGCTCGTCACGAAGCGACCGGCGAGCCGCCGGTCCTGGTGGTATCGCCGAACATGCGTCCAGTGCTGGCGCGCTTCCTGCGTCGGCGCCTGCGTCACCTGGTGGTGATGTCCCAGGCCGAAATTCCAGACGACAGGCTACTGCGCGTCACTCATCAAGTGGGGGGCATGTGAACCGCTTCCTGCGTCGCACCGTTAGCGCTGCCGCTGTGGCCATCGCGGTCGTGCTGGCAAGTGCCACCGCCGTGGCCTTTCCGGGCGCCTGGACCGCCAGTGCTCCGCGCCTGTCCGTCGCCTCCAGCCAACTGGAGCGTGATTCAGCGGCGCTGGCACCGCCCGCCGGACACGCCGATGGTGTCGTCGAGCGAGTGGTCTGGCGCTATCGTCAGGCCCCTGGCGCAGGCCTGTTGGCACGCCTGTGCCACGGCCATCGCTGCGTACGCCTGAACGCCGCGCGTGGCAGCACCGAGGCCTTTGCCGGGCTCGCCGCCGCCGGCCCCTTCGTCTTTCGTTTTCGTCTGGCGGAGGGTGCGCCACCGCAGACGGTCGAGGGCATGACCGTGATCGTCAATCACCGTTGACGCTGTCGCCGAGGACAATGCCATGTACACCGCTCAAGGCAGAATGGAGCACCAATCCCAGCTTGAGGCCTACCTTCCCATGGTGCGCCGACAGGCTCTGGCGCTGCAGGTCAAACTCCCCGCCGGGGTGGACCTGGACGACCTGATTCAGGCTGGCATCGTCGGTCTGCTGGAAGCCCTGGGGCGCTTTGACGCCAGCCAGGGCGCCCAGTTCTCGACCTTTGCCAGCCAGCGCGTACGCGGCGCCATGCTGGACGAACTGCGCAGCCGCGACTGGCTGCCGCGCAGTGTGCGGCGCCAGGCGAGGGCCCTGGATCAAGCCACCCGGGAGCTGCAGCAACGCCTGGGCCGCGCCCCCGAAGAGCATGAAATAGCGGCCGCCCTTGATATGGACCTGGTCAGCTATCGGCGCTTGCTCGGCGACGTCAACAACGGCCAGCTGATGCCCTTCGAGGAACTGCTGGCCGAAGGCAACGAGCACCGTTTCAGCGACCAGATTGCTGCTGCGCCGCTGGCAGACCTGTTGGACGGAGAGCGCCGCGAGGCCCTGGTCGAAGCGATTGCCGCCCTGCCAGAGCGCGAGCAGCTGTTGATGGGGCTCTACTATCAGGAAGAGCTCAACCTGAAGGAGATCGGCGCCGTGCTGGGGGTCAGCGAATCGCGGGTGTGTCAGCTCCACAGCCAGGCCGTCAGCCGTCTGCGGGGCTATCTCGCCGACTACTGAGGCGCTGGTGCAAGGCCCTCTGAAGTCACCCTGTGGGCAAGAGTGTCCCGCTTTCACTCGCGCTCAAACATAGCCAGCTCTTATCAGGATCATCAGGCCATTCAATTTATCCTATCGTCCGAATCTGCGTAAGGTATGCCCTGTCTTCAGACAACACACCCATCGCTCAAAGGAGACGGGAATGTCCCTGATCAACACCGAAGTCAAGCCGTTCAAGGCCACCGCTTACCACAATGGCGAGTTTGTCGACGTCACCAGCGACAACCTGAAGGGCCAGTGGAGCGTCGTCTTCTTCTATCCGGCCGACTTCACCTTCGTCTGCCCGACCGAGCTTGGTGATCTGGCGGACAACTACGAAGAGTTCAAGAAGCTGGGCGTGGAAATCTACAGCGTTTCCACCGACACCCACTTCACCCACAAGGCGTGGCACGACAGCTCCGAGACCATCGGCAAGCTGCAGTTCCCGATGATTGCTGACCCGACTCTGACCATTTCGCGCAACTTTGAAGTGCTGATCGAAGAAGACGGTCTGGCTGAGCGTGGCACCTTCGTCATCGATCCGGAAGGCAAGATCCAGATCGTCGAGATCAACGCTGGCAACATCGGCCGTAATGCCGAAGAGCTGCTGCGCAAGGTCAAGGCTGCTCAGTACGTCGCCGCTCACCCGAACGAAGTGTGCCCGGCGAAGTGGAAGGAAGGCGAAGAGACTCTCGCTCCGTCTCTGGACCTGGTCGGCAAGATCTAAACCTCGCCGATATGCAGTACGGCGCCTCCTGCGAGGCGCCTGTCATCCCGCTGGGATGATCTCCCTTTTCCCCACCGGGCTCCTCGTCCCGGTCATCCTACCAGTCGCGCAAGCGAGATCGGGTCCCTGCGGGTTTGGAGGGGTTCGGTGGGGATTCTGCGGCCTGCTCAACGCCCACGCAGCTTGCGCTCAAGCGCGTGACCGAGTGAAGCCGAGTCCGCCGCAGAGTTTTACTTTCCCATAGATACCAGGATTGCCGCTGTCATGTTGGACGACTCTCTCAAGCAACAGCTGAAAGCCTATCTCGAACGCGTCACTCGCCCCTTCGAGCTTGTCGCCACTCTGGATGACGGCGACAAGTCCAAGGAACTCCACGGTCTGCTGAGCGATATTGCCGCACTCAGTGACCATATCAGCCTGTCCACCGACGGCCAGGACCAGCGCGCGCCCTCCTTTGCCCTGCATCGCGACGGTGCCCCTACCGGGGTGGTGTTTGCCGGTATCCCGATGGGCCACGAATTCACTTCGCTGGTGCTGGCACTGCTGCAGGTGGGTGGCCATCCGCCCAAGGCCAGCGAAGACGTGATCGAACAGATCACGTCCCTCGATGCGGACATGCACTTCGAGACCTACTTCTCGCTGTCGTGCCAGAACTGCCCGGACGTGGTCCAGGCGCTGAACCTGATGGCTATCCTGAATCCGCGCATCTCCCACGATGCCATCGATGGCGCGCTGTTCCAGGACGAAGTGGCATCCCGCGAAATCATGTCGGTGCCCAGTGTCTATCTGAACGGGGCGCCCTTCGACCAGGGCCGCATGACGCTCGAACAGATTCTGGCCAAGGTCGACACCGGCGCGGAACAACGCGAAGCCGAGAAGCTGTCCGCCAAGCAGGCCTTCGATGTGCTGACCATCGGTGGTGGCCCCGCCGGTGCCGCCGCCTCGATCTACGCGGCGCGCAAGGGCATTCGCACTGGTGTGGCGGCAGACCGCTTTGGTGGTCAGGTACTCGATACCATGGCCATCGAGAACTTCATCTCGGTGCAGGAGACCGAAGGTCCCAAGCTCGCCACGGCGCTGGAAGAACACGTCAAGCAGTACGATGTGGATATCATGAATCTGCAGCGGGCTGTGGAACTGGTACCGGCCAGCACCCCGGGCGGCGAGCATGAGGTCCGCTTTGCCTCCGGTGCCAGCCTGCGCTCCAAGACCCTGATCCTGGCCACCGGTGCCCGCTGGCGCGAAATGAACGTGCCCGGCGAGTCCGAGTACCGCAATCGCGGCGTCGCCTATTGCCCCCATTGCGATGGCCCCCTGTACAAGGGCAAGCGGGTTGCGGTCATCGGCGGTGGCAACTCCGGCGTCGAGGCTGCCATCGACCTCGCGGGCATCGTCTCCCACGTGACCTTGTTCGAGTTCATGGACGAGCTGCGTGCCGATGCCGTGCTGCAGAAGAAACTGCGCAGCCTGCCCAATGTCGAGATCATTTCCGGGGCTCGCACCACCGAGATCAACGGCGACGGCAATCGCGTCACCGGCCTCAGCTACGAAGAGCGCTCCAGCGGCGAACTCAAGACGGTCGAGCTGGAAGGTGTCTTCGTGCAGATCGGCCTGGTACCCAACACCGAGTGGCTGAAGGATTCTCCGATCGAACTGTCTGAGCGCGGCGAGATCGTGACCGACGCCCACGCCATGACCTCAGTGCCGGGCATCTTTGCTGCTGGCGACGTCACTACCGTGCCGTACAAGCAGATCGTCATTGCCGTCGGTGAAGGCGCCACCGCTGCTCTCGGTGCCTTTGACTACCTGATCCGGCAGTAGCAAGCACTGAATACATGAGCCCAGCGATGCCTGGCACCCGCCGTGCAGCGACTCGACCATGCAGGCATTTGTGCAGCGTTCGAGTAAGGAAATCGCCGGCATCGAGACGTAACGACGTTCCCTGACGACATCGCAAGGCCCCCTTGCCCCTGCGATGTCCACGACCTGGAAGGTCGTGACTAGCCTGCCGCCCTCCGGGGCGGCTTTTTTATGCGCTCCAGAGCAATAGCCGCCCATCACACCGTGGCGGCGTTCACCAGGGCAGAAGCACCGCTGATATCTGGCAGGCACTCGCCCGCGGCCAAGCGCTCCAGGATGATCTCTTCCTGCCGCTGTAGCTCCAGGGTGTGATCGATCACTGCGTCGACCTCCGAGGGGGGGATGACCACCACGCCATTCTCGTCGGCCAGTACCACATCTCCCGCTGACACCACTACACCGCCGACGCTGACCGGCAGATTCATCGCGCCGCCCTGGTTGGCAAGCTTGGTGGTCAACGACGAGACACCGCGACTCCACACCGGAAAGCGCTTGGCCCTTATGGTCGCAAGGTCCGTGGCGGTGCCATCGATGATCACCCCGGCCAGTCCCAGACGAGAGCCAACCTCGGTCAGTACGCCACCCCAGCAGGCGTGATGTCGGTCGCCCTGACGGTCAATCACCAGGACGTCTCCCGGGCGCAGCAGACGCATCGCATGGTTGAGCAGGGTGCCATCCCCTGGTGGCAGTGACAGGGTGACGGCCACGCCGGCAACACGCACCTCATCGAGCTGACAGCGTATCTCGGGATCGATAAAGCCGCTCTCGCGGAAATGGCCGATGGTGGCGGTCTCGCACATCAGCAGGCGCTCGTGACGGGCTGCCTCCAGTGGGGCAGGAAGATCAGCAATGGTGTACATGTAACTCCCGTAATGCCATTACGTAACTAGCACGTTAACGGCTTGCAATGATGATTGAGGACCGCTGAGGCCGGTTGAGTAGGTAGCGCCAGGATCAGATCAAGCTGGGCAGCCAGGTGATCAACGCCGGCACCCAATAGAGCAGCAACATGCCCAGCAGGAAGCACAGCACGATGGGCCAGGCAGCAGCATAGATGGTCGGCATCGACACCGACGGCGCCCCGCCCTTGACCGCAAACAGGTTGTAGCCAAAGGGAGGTGTCAGGCTGCCCACCGCCAGATTGATCAAGAACAGCGTCCAGAACCATACCGGATCGAAGCCATAGGCCTTGACCAGCGGTGCATAGATGGGAATCACCACCATCATGAAGGCGATCTGGTCGATGAACATGCAGGCAATCAACGGGATCAGCATCAACAGCAGCAGCATCAGTCCGGCATTCAGGTCCATGGCGGTCGCCGCGGCGACAAGTCCCGAGGTTGCCCCGGTAAAGGACAACAGCTGACTGAACAGCTTGGAGCAGGCCAGGATCGTGATGATCATGGCGCTGATGGACAACGACGACAGCAACGCCTGGCCTGCCATCTTGAGGCTGAACTTGCGGTAGTAGATGGCCACCACAATGGCACCGAGCACCCCCGTAGCAGCGGACTCAGAAGGTGTCGCCACCCCCAGCATCATCAGCCCCAGCACCGAGAAGATGATGATCGAGAACGGCGCCATGTTGGCCAGGGCACGCCCTCGCTGTCGCCAGTTACCGCCACCGGAGTCATCCACCGCGGGGGCCCGCGACGGGTCCAGCAGCATGCGCACGACCACATAGGTGACGAACAGTCCGGCCAGCAGCATCCCCGGGATGATGCCGGCGATCAGCAGACGCGCGATGGAAACATCGACCATGGAGCCAATGATGATGACCAGCAGGCTCGGCGGAATGATCGGTGCAAGGCCGGCCCCTCCTAGTATCAGGCCGATCGACAGGCGGTCGTCATAGCCGCGCTGCTGCATCGTCGGCAGCGCTGAACGGCTGAGCATGGCCGTCACCGCCAGGGCCGACCCCGACAGGGCACCAAACAAGGTGGACAGTGCCACGACAAAGAAATAGAGACGTCCCTTGATGCGCCCCATCAGGGTGTCCAGGGAGTCAAAGATGACGTCTATGGAGCCTGAACGAAACAGCAGCTCCCCCATCAGCACAAACAGTGCGATGGTCGTCAGCGTCTCCGAGGTGACGGTGTCGTAGACACTGTTGGCGAACATGCCGAAGCCGGCGCTGCCCATCAGCCAGAACGTGCCGGCCACATTGATCGCCAGAAACGCCACGAAGACCGGCACGCCCAAGGCAAACAATCCCATCAGCAGGGCGATGGCCACGCCCAGGGTCACATACCACTCCATCACCTAGCTCTCCTGCTGTGGGCTGTCGCCGTGGGTGTCGCTGGGCCACTCGACGGTGGCGGGAAACACCGCGCGTCGCAGAAAATGCAGCGCCGTGTTGGTGAAGCCGTAGCCGATAAAGCTCGATACCCAGACCTTGGGGATGTCGAGCCCCATGGCCGTGGTGGTGCCACTCGCCAACTGGCGGGCGCTTTCGCTGATCAGCATCCACGCCGCCAGTCCACAGACCGCAGCGGTCAGCAGCGCCGTCACGCGCTCGAAGCCCTGCTGGCGCGCCGCCGGCAGGCTGTCCTGAACGACGCTGATCGCGATATGACCGCGAGTGCGAGCTAGCTCAGGCATGGCCAGGCTGGCGGAAAGACACAGGCAATAGGCGACGATGGAACTCGACCACAGGGTCGGAGCATTGAAAAAGTAGCGGGCCACCACTTCGATCCAGAAGCACACGACGATGCCACACAAGGTGGCACCGCCGAGGTAAAAGCCGAATCGCGTGAGGCCATCGTGCCAACGGGCAAGGGTAGCCAGCATGGGTGCCATCCGCTTAGGGGGTCATGTCGTTGCTTTCAGCGATCTCACGCATCTTGGCGACCGCTTCGGGGGACTTGTCGAGTCCGAGCTGCCAAATGCCTTCGGTCACCAGGGCGTCGAGCCGCTCGGCGTCTTCCGGCGCAAACTCGGTCTCCTGCATGCCCAGCTCCTTCAGGCGCTCCCACTCTTCCACGGCCAGCTGGTCGAGGATTCCGGCGATCTCAGCCTCGAGCGCTTCGCCCTGGGCCAGCAGCACGCTTTGCTCAGCGTCGTCGAGTCCGTTGAAGGTATCGAGGTTCATCAGCAGGTAGGTGTAGGTCTGGCCGAAGGTCGGCTTGGAGAAATACCCCGCCACTTCATGCCAGCCCAGGTCCTCGACGCCGTTGAGACCCCAGGCAGCACCGTCGATGACGTTACGGTCCAGGGAGGAATAGACGTCACCACTGGACATCAGTACCGGGGTGCCCCCCAGGCCCTGGGTCACGTTGGTGTAGGTGGGGCTGCCGCGCAGGCGTCGCCCTTCCAGTCCAGGCGTGCCATCGATGGGATCCTTGAGGATGTACTGGAAGCCACTGGAGCCCAGCGGGGGAATGGCCAGCAGCTTCAGGCCCAGCGCGTTGTATTCACTGTCGATAAAGTCCCACAGCCCGGATTCACGAGTCTTGGCAGGGTCGACGAAGACACCGTCCATGGCGGCACCGACGCCAGTGGTGTTCGTGTGGTAGGCGCCATGGGTGTAGAGCAGGTCGAACACCCCTGCCGAGACCGGCTGCAGCTGTTCGAAGGGCGGCACCACATCGGGTCCATTGAGGGCAATGTTGACGTCGCCATCGCTGGCGCTCTGGACCTTGTCGATGTAGCGCTGGGCGACTTCACGGGTGTAGGCCGACGTCAGATCATAGCTCGACAGCATACGCAGGTCGGTCGCCTCGGCAGGCGTCGAAACGGCGGACAGGGTCAGGCTTGAAAGCGACAGCGCTGACACGGTCAGCAGAGAGCGGGAGAGTCGGGACAGGGAGCGATTCATGGGTTTCCTCGCGATTATGGTTGTTATCATCCGTGGCCGAGGCGGGAGGTGCCTGGCAAAAGGTTCCTGGATACCTTTTCAATCTAGTCAGGGCACGACGCCAGGGTCAACGACTATCAGGCCACGGAGTTTTTCGATTTTTAATACTTAGAATTTATGTGATTTATGCAAAAAAATACACACATAAACTCGCTAGAAGTAACGGCGCATTTTAAGCTGAGCCACAGCGGAAAAATCACCAAAAAGGTGCAACCGATGCGCCAGGGCGTCATGCCACGTCTGGTGTCCGTGCCCTCGGCATCGCTCACAACAGCAACAACAGCGATGCCAGCAGCGATGACAAGCCCAATATCAACAACAACGCCCACCATAGCGAAAGGAGCCAGCGATGCGGCCGATTCACGATACTCTGGACTGGAATCTGCTACGTACCTTCATCGTCATCGTTCAGGAAGAAAGCGTCAGCAAGGCCGCCGTGCGCCTGTATCTGTCGCAGCCGGCGGTCAGCCTGTCGCTGAAACGCCTGGAGGAGCGGCTCGGGCAAAAGCTGATCGAGCGCGACAGCCATCGCTTTCGGGTGACCCAGGCGGGCCAGCTGGTGTATCGCGAGGCGGTGGATATCTACGCCAACGTAGCGCGCCTGGCGGCATCGGTGGGAGAGGCGGATCCCGAGGTCGCCGGCCACGTCTCACTGGCGTTTATCACCGGCATTCAATGTCGCTTTCTCGACAGCGTGCTGGCCGCCTTCCATCGTCGCTATCCGCAGATCACCTTCGAGATCGAGGACATGTCCAGTCAGGAGGTGCAGCATGTGCTGTCCCAGCGCCAGAGCGCCCTGGGCATCTGTCTGGCCCAGGGCTGCCCGGATAATCTCGACAGCCAGATTCTGGCCCGTCAGCGCTATCGCCTGTTCTGTGGCCGCAGCCATCGGCTGTTCGGCAGGGACAACCTGCCGATGGACGAACTCCAGCGTGAGGCCTACGTATCCTTCGGTAGCGAACAGCTCGACGGAGTGCTGTCGCCGCTGGCCGTGTTTCGCGCCCAGCACGGTCTCAAGGGCCCGGTGGTAGGCCAGTCCAGTCGCCTGCAGGAAATTGAGCGCATGGTCATGGCGGGATGGGGCATCGGCTGTCTGCCAGAACACCTGGTCGCCCGAGAGGTCGCGGACGGCGACCTGTGGCCATTGCCGCCCTACGCCGGCGTGGCCGACATCGACCTGCACGTGATGTGGCATCGTGAAGGTCGCGCCAGTGTTGCCGAGACGACCTTCATCGAGTTCTTTCAGACCTGCATGGCCAAGGTGCCGATGGAAGCTCGGCTGACGACCGGTATCGACATGGCCGATGCCGCCCTGACTCCGCTCGCCGCCTCGCTCAGCCCCGACGAGCCAGGCTAGCCACCTGCGCGATAAGCTGGGCGATAAGCGGGGCTATAAGCGGGGCTATAAGCAGGGCTATCACCGGCTCAGGGCCGCCTCGCGAATCGCGCTTAGACGTTTGCCGGGGGCGATGCCGTCGGTTTCGTAGCGCAGCTCGATCAAGGCTGGGCGCCGCTCACGCTCGGCGTAGGCCAAAGCACGCTCAAAGGCGCCGTCGAAGTCCGCGTCACGCTCAACGACTTCGCCCAGGCCACCGTAGGACTCCACCAGGGTGGTAAACGCCGGGTTGGTAAAGGTCAGCGCAATCTCACGCCCCGGAAAGTCATTTTCCTGATGGGCGCGAATGGTGCCCCACATGCCGTTGTTGAACACCAGCACCACGATACCCACGCCATACTGCAGTGCGACCCCCAGCTCCTGCAGGTTCATCTGGAAGCAGCCGTCCCCGGCGAAGCACACGGCAGGACGATCAGGGTATTCAAGCTTGTATGAGATCGCGGCCGGCAGCCCGTAGCCCATTGACCCTACGGTCGGCGCCAGTGAGCTGCCGAGGCCGGAAAAGCGCACGTAGCGGTGGGCATAAAGCGCGTAGTTGCCTGCCCCCACCGTGACGCAGCCCTGTCCCTGCAGCCGACGGTCCACGCTGCAAGCGACACGGTCGAGGCTCAGCGGTCCCGGCGCGGGCTGCGGCTCAAGGGTTGCCAGATAATCGGCACGGGCGGCACGGGTCTGCTCGGCCCAACGTGGCGGCGCATCAGGGGCCAGCGCGTCCAGGCCGCTGGCAAATCCGACCACGTCAGCGTTGATCGCGAGGTCAGCATGATAGACCCGGCCCAACTCCTCCGGGTCCGGATAGACATGCACCAGCGTCTGGCGGGGACTCGGCGACTGAATCCAGGAGTAGCCTTCGCTGGTCGCCTCCCCCATGCGAGTGCCGACAGCGATCAGCAGGTCGCTGTGTTTCAGGCGCTCGCGCAGGGCGTCGTCCATGGCAAAGCCGACATGTCCGGCGAACCGTTCATCGTGCTGGTCATAGCATTCCAGCCGGCGCCAGGCGACGCCCACCGGCAAGTCGAAGCGCTCGGCAAAGGCGACCATTTGCGCCTGGGCCTCGCTCGTCCAGCCGCTGCCGCCAATCAACAGGAAAGGACGCTCGGCCTCGGCCAGGCGTGCCTTCAGTTCAGCCAACTGATCGCGTGAGGGATAGCTATGCAAGGCTGCCATGGGCCGGGCGTCAGCAACCTCCGCTTCGCCCCACAGGGTGTCTTCGGGCAGCGCCAGCACCACCGGCCCCGGTCGACCGCTGGTGGCCACGCGGTAGGCACGGGCAATGTACTCGGGAATGCGATCGGTGGCATCAATCTGCGCCACCCACTTGGCCATGGGGCCAAACATGCGACGGTAGTCGATCTCCTGGAAGGCCTCGCGCTCCACGAAATCATTCCCCACCTGGCCGACGAACAGAATCATCGGCGTGGAGTCCTGGTAAGCGGTATGCACGCCGATGGACGCGTTGGTGGCTCCGGGTCCTCGTGTGACGAAGCAGATGCCGGGCTCGTTGGTCAGCTTGCCGTAGGCCTCGGCCATATAGGCCGCGCCGCTTTCCTGTCGACAGACGATGGGGTCGATGGCACCACGGTGCTCGTTCAAGGCATCAATGCACGGTAGATAGCTTTCACCAGGCACCAGAAAGACTCGGCGCGCGCCGTGTAACCGCAGTTGATCCATCAGGATCTGACCACCGTTGCGGCGTGGTTGAGAGGCAGAAGTCACGGCAGTTGTCGCTGGCTGGCTCATGTCAGAGTTCTCGATATCGTTGTTGGTATGAAAAGGCAATTCAGGCGTCACCGAGGACGCGATGAACGGTGGCCACCTGGTCTGGCAGCACCACACAGCGCGCGCGAATGCCACGGGACCTGGCCCAGGCCAGATCGTCGTCGATGCCCTGCGGATAGGGCCATGGGCCATCGATGGCCAGGCACTGGGCCTCGGCACAGGCGGCGAAGAAGCGCTCGCGCCAGGGGGCCAGCACCTGGACGCGGTGACTCACGTCAGCGTCGGCGGCCACCCCCAGATCCCGAGACAGGTCGCCGGTACCCAGCAGCGCCGCCGTGACTCTTGGGCTGGCCTTGAGGATGTGCTGGGCGGCTTGCACGCCAACGCGGCTCTCCAATGTCGGAATCAGCGCCGTCGACCCCTGCTCCAGGCGGCCGCGGCGCTCTTCCCGTGCCATGGCCATCGCCAGCAGCACGATGTCCATGGACGACTCGACCTGGGGCAGGAAGATGGCGGCCGGCAGCCCACGCATCAGCACCGCCAGTTCGCCATCACCGCCTTGAGCCAGCGGGTTGATGCGCGCCATGGGCAGGCGCCCCCGCTGACGGCAACGCTCGGCAAAGGACGCAAAGTCGATGCAGGCACGGGACCGCTGCGGCGCGGGGGTGAACTCCTCCAGGTCGACAATGATCGCCTCGGCGCCACTTGCCAGCGCCTCTTCCAGACGCTGCGGGTCATGTCCTGGCACGAACAGCCAGCTACGGCAGGCGCTGAGAGGAGCGCTGATCGACGTCGTGGCACTCATGACGGTCACTCCATCAAGTTGGGCAGGAACAGGACGATGTCCGGCACGAAGGTAATCAGCAGCAGCACCGCCACCATGGCCCCCAGCATCAGTCCCAGATAGCGCAGCGACTCCATGACGCTGATACCGGCAATACGGCAGGCAGCCATCAGGTCGACACCCAGTGGCGGAGTATTCGCACCAATCGCCAGATTCACCGTCAGCAGCACCCCGAAGTGGACCGGGTCAATGCCATACTGACCGAGCAGCGGCATCACGATAGGGGTGACAATGATGATGATCGCGATGCTCTCCATGAAGGAGCCGAGCACCAGCAACACGGCGGTCAGCAGCAGCAATACGCCGTAGCGGCTGTCGGTGATGTCACCAATCAGCGCGGCGATGGCCTGGGGCACCTGCTCGTAGGTCAAACCCCAGGCAAACATGCCGGCCGCCCCGATGATGATCAGGATCGCCCCGGAGGTCTCGGCGGTGGCGATGACACTGTCGACGATGTCCTTGAGACTCAGGCTGCGGTAGATCAGGGTGCCGACGATCAGCGCGTAGACGATGGCCGAGGCAGCCGCCTCGGTAGGCGTGAAGACGCCAAACCGAATGCCTCCGATAATCAGCACAGGTACCAGCAGGGCCGGCAAGGCGGCAATGAATGCCCGGCGACGCTCGCCTGGCTCGGGCCGGGTGCCGCCGCTCCAGCCGTTGCGCCGAGAGACGTAGATGGCCACGCCTACCAGGGCCAGGGTCAGCAGCAGCCCGGGGATCACACCGCCCATGAACAGTTTGCCGACGGAGGTGTTGGAGGTCGTACCGTAGACAATCATGACGATGCTGGGCGGTATGACCGTACCGATGGAGCTGGCAGTACCGACCAGGGCACTGCTGAAGCCACGGTGATAGCCGCTGCGCTGCATCGCCGGCAGCAGCATGCTGCCGATGGCAATGACGTCAGCCACGCCGGAGCCAGACAGCGCACCGAACATCATGCACGCCAGCACCGCCACTACCGCCAGTCCGCCCTTGATATCGCCCACCAGAGCCATGCACAGGCGCACCAGGCGCTGGGTCAGACCTGCATGGTTCATCAGCTGGGCGGCCAGCACGAACAGCGGAATGGCGAGCAGGGTGAAGCTTTCCATGCCGGCCACGAACTGCTGGGCCGATACCATCATTGGCGCGGCACCGAACATCAGCAGGTACGACAGCACCGCCAGGATCAGGCCGAAGGCAATCGGAATGTCGATCAGGATGGCCAGGGCGAAAACGCCCACCAGGGTCAGGGCTCCCAGGGTCATGATGCACGCTCCTCAGTCACCGGCGCTGGGGCCAGCACGTGGCCACACTGCATCAACGCCATCGCCCCACAGCAGACCGGGACCGACAGGTAGACCAGCCCGGCCGGCAGCTGCAGCGCGGTGGTGGTCTGGGACATGGTCAACCAGGCCAGGTCCCACCCGGCCTTGGCCAGTATCAGCAGCATGACCAACAGCAAAAGGTCGGTCATGCGCGTGATCACGCGGCGTAGTGAAGGGGCAGTGACCAACAGCGGCAGCAGACCGGCATTCAGATGGCTGCGCTTGTGGGTGCAGGCGATTCCGGCCAGCAGAGCCGTCCAGACCAGTACCAGCTGGGGCAGCTCTTCTGCCCAGTGTGGCGGTGCCCCTACCACCCAGCGCATGAACACCGAGTAGGCCACCAGTGCCGCCAGCATGGCGGCACCGATACCGGCAAGCGCCAGGCTCAGGCGCGAGACGAAACGAGCGAGAGTCGCGAGTCCCATGGGGCTCACTGACCTTCACGATAGCGCTTGACCAGACCCATCAGCTCGCTGCCGAACACGTCTTCGTAGTCTGACCAGACACCCTGTACCGCCGCATTGAAGGGCGCGGTATCGACCTGGTTGACGCTCATGCCTTCTGCTTCGAGCTCGGCCACCAGGCGCGAGTCATCTTCCTGGGTCATGCGACGCTGCTCATCCCGCCACTGGTTCGCCAGCGTCTGGACGACCGTCTGATCCTCCTCGGACAGTCGCTGCCATACCGTATTGGCAACGGTCAGGCAGGCGGGCGCCCAGACATGTCCGGTCAACGAGACATAGTCCTGCACCTCGAAGAACGACGAGGAGTGGATGATGGACAGCGGATTCTCCTGAGCGTCGAACACGCCTTGCTGGAGTGCCGAGTAGAGCTCACCAAAGGACAGGGGAGCGGGGCTCGCGCCAAGGGCGGTAAAGGTGTCCAGGCGCATCTTGTCCGGAGTCACCCGAATCTTGAGGCCGGCCAGGTCCTCGGGCGTTTCCACCGGGGCGCGGTTGTTGGTGACGTGGCGGAAACCGTTTTCCCACCAGGACAGAATCTTCATGTTGTAGCCCGCGGCGATCTCTTCCAGCGCGCTACCCAGGTCACCGTCGTAGGCGGCATAGGCGTCTTCGCGGTCCGCCCAGGAATAGGGCAGCTCGACGATGCCAAAGCGTGCATCAAGCGGCTGGAAGGAGCCGCACCCGATGACTCCCGCCGGAACGCTGCCAATCTGCATGCCTTCCACCATGGTCTTCTCGTTGCCGAGCTGGCCACTGGGAAAGACCTGGAAGTTGACGCGCCCTTCGGTCGCCTCGCGCACGTCGTCGGCGAAGCCTTCCGCGGCGATATGCCAGCTATGGGTGGGTGCCAGCACGTGGCCCAGCTTGATATCGAGAGCGTGAGCGGAAGAAGACAGTCCGGCAAAGGCGCCAAGCGCCAGCACACCAAGTGTTCTTGAGTTCATGAGTCTGCCCGAGTGATGTTGTGATTGTGGGAACGGGACCAGCAGGACGCAGGCCTACCGGCATCACAAGAGAGTCGGACAGGGGGATGTATAAGACAATTTTCGAGATTTTATTCTTTGAATAAGCATGGCTTATTCAAGACCGTCACCGCATGTCGGCCACCCGCTGCTCCACAGGCAGGACAACGCGCTGCGACACGGCGACGGCTAACGCTACCAGTGAAGAAAACGCACTACCTCTTCGGTGTAAAAAGCCCGTTCCGGTGACTCAGATCATGCCGCCCAGCGGCAATGGCACAAGCTCCTCAACCTTGCTTCATCACAGGTCGATAACCCTCGCATCACCGCTACCTGCTGCCGTCATGGGGGAAGTGAGCACTCGCCACTTCCTCCCTGCGACAGGCGATAGCACTCTTTCATCGCGAGCCCGTACCCATGACATCACTTCTCAATCGCCTGAGCATGGGAGGTAAATTCCTCCTCGTGCTGTCTATTCCCTTGTTGGCCATCACATGGATCACCATCACGACGGTCATGGACCGCAAGGCAGTCGTGGCCGAGATGGAGGATCTGCAGGAGATGGCCACTCTCAGCAGATATGCGGGCAACCTGGTGCATCAGCTTCAGCGTGAGCGGGGCATGACCGCCGCCTTTGTCAGCAGCCATGGCGTCAACTACCGCACGGAGCTGCCTGGACAGCGGCAGGCAACCAGCGTCGAAGCGGATGCCTTTAACGACCATGTCGCTGCAATCGACTTTTCTCATCACGACGCCAGGGTTGAGTCGCAGGTCAAGCATGCACTGAGCCTGCTCCAGAAGACGGACCAGCTGCGCCAGCGCGCCGACAACCTCGCGGCAAGTGCCGAGGACGTCACGGATGCTTACAGCGCGATCAACGAGGCGCTGATCGACATCGTCGCCAAGGAGACCTTCGGCATTGATCAGGGCGACGTCTCGCGGCAATTGACTGGCTACTACGATCTGCTGAACATCAAGGAGCTTGCCGGGATCGAGCGTGCGGTGCTGGCCGCTGCCTTCAGCGCCGACTCCCTGTCGACCAGCATGTTCAGAAAACTCCTCGCGCTGATCGTGAAATCCGACGTCCACAGGAAGAACTTCCTTGAGCTGTCTCCACAGGACAGCCAGCTCGCGCTGCAGGAGTTGCTCGACAGTCCTCTGGGCACAGAGCTCACCACCATGCGCGAGGTGGTCTTCGACAAGTCGACCAATGGTGGCTTCGGTATCGATCCCCACACCTGGTTCGACGCCCAGACAGCCTTCATCGATGGCCTGAAAGACGTTGCCATGAATACCGAGCAGACGCTCTACGAGACGACCGAACACCTTCAGCAACAAGCCCTCGAGCAACTGATCTACCAAGGGCTTGTCATGCTGGCGGTGGTGATCATCACCCTGAGCTTCTCGCTCATCACGGCACGCAGCGTGGTGCGGCCACTGTCGACCGCGGTGGCGGAGATCAGCAAACAGAAAGATGACCTGACCAAGCGCCTGGAGGTGGCTGGCGCCGATGAACTGTCGACACTGTATCGGGCCTTCAACGGCGCCTTGAGCAACATGGCGAGCCTGGTGATCAACCTGAAGCGCGGTTCCAGTGCCGTCGAGGCGGTGAGTGGCGAGATTGCCCGGGACAATCAGGACCTGGCCAGCAGAACGGAGCAGCAGGCCGCCTCACTGGTCGAGACCGCTTCCAGCATGGAACAGATCACGGCGACCGTGAAACAGACCTCGGACTCCGCTCAGCAGGCCCAGGCAATGACCCAAGAGGTGGCCAGTCGAGCCAGTAACGTCAGCCACAATGCCGCCCAGACCCGTGAGGCCATGGCAGACATACGTGACGCCAACAAGGAGGTCACCAAGATCGTGGAAGCGATAGACGATATTGCCTTCCAGACCAATATCCTTGCCCTTAACGCCTCTGTCGAAGCGGCACGTGCCGGTGATCAAGGACGAGGATTTTCCGTGGTGGCCTCGGAGGTCCAGAAGCTGGCCAGTCGTTGTGCGGAGGAGGCCACCCTCATCCGCCAGTTGATCAACACGAACACGCAGCGAGTCGATCGGGGGGAGCAGCTGGTGGTATCTACCAGCGAGGCCCTGGACACCATTTCGGAGCATGCCCAACGCACGGCGACGCTGGTCTCCGAAATATCGATCGCCGCTAGCGAGCAGTCTCTGGGCATTGAGCAGGTCAACCAGGCACTGGCACAGCTGGAAGACGTGACCCAGCAAAACGCCAACCTTGTGGTAAGGGTGGCGGCGGCAGGCCAGGCGCTGGATCAACGCGCCCGTGAGATGGCCGCATTGGTGGGGCGCTTCAAGGTAGACGACTCGGCCAGCCACTTGAGGACGGACAGCGCCTCACTGCTGGCAGATGCGTCGTCTTCGTCACTACAAACATGACCTGGATCATCGAAAGCGCTGACTCTCGGTCAGGTCAAACATCGAGCAAAACGTGCTCTTTCGATCAGAAAACCCGCTGTTTCAAGCAGATGGGACGCGTATGAAAGCCTTGCTCTGCACAGCTCAGAAGGACCGCCAGCAAGCCTGAAACGCCCCTTCTCCCGAAACGAAAAAAGGCTTACGAACGTGTCGTAAGCCTTTGAATTCTATGGCGCGCCCTAAAGGATTCGAACCTTTGACCTTTGCCTCCGGAGGGCAACGCTCTATCCAGCTGAGCTAAGGGCGCGCGATGCCGTGGACAGCTGCCACACGGCGAGCCATATCCTACATCGGGCGCCACTCAGTGTCCACCCGATGGCGCACGCTACGGGCTATCGCGCGCCTTTGCGCCAGGGTGGGGCATTTTCCCGCTTTCAGCGTTGTCGCTATACTGCCGGCACAGCGTGACGCCCGGCGAGGGGGTATCAAGAGCTCGGCGCCACCGATACAAAAACTGTGATTCAGTAGACCGTCACTAGAGGTGGTGAGAGTGAAATCCAGCAAGCTGATCTTGGGGTGCCTGATCACCCTGGGCCTGGCCACAAGCCAGGCAATGGCGCAGGACGACGCCGCACGGGACGCCATGGCCGAGCGCCTGGCACCGGTGGGATCGCTCTGCCTCGAGGGCCAGGACTGCGGCAGCGCGGCCATGGCGGCAGCAGGGGGCGACGGCGGAGGTGCATCGGGTGGCGCCGACGGCGAAGCCGTCTATGGCAGCATCTGCATGGCCTGCCATGATACCGGCGTCGCCGGCGCGCCCAAGCGCGGCGACGAAGCCGCCTGGGCCGAGCGCACCACCAAAGGCTTCGACACGCTGTTGGATCATGCGCTGAATGGCTTCAATGCCATGCCTGCCCGCGGCGGCAACCCCAACCTGTCCGACGAGGAAGTCCATGCAGCGGTGGCCTACCTGGTGGAACCGGTGATGGACGTGCCGGCAGCCGACGCAGCCGCCACCGAAGATGCCTCGGCAGACGCTACTGCGTCAGAAGATCCTACCGCGTCAGAAGAGACGGCGGCTGAGGACACGGCTGCCGCTGACACCGCCGCCAGCGATCCTGCAGTGCAAGACCAGGCAGTGGAAGACCAGGCAGCAAACGACGAAGCGGCAGCTGACGGCGCTGCGGCGGAGATGGATCCCGCTGTTGCCGCCATTGACGGCGCTGCGGTCTACGGTGGTATCTGCATGGCCTGCCATGAGGCGGGTATCGCTGGCGCCCCGGTGCGCGGTGATGCTGCCGCCTGGGAGCCGCGTCTGGCCCAGGGCTTCGAGACCCTGTACGACCACGCCATCAACGGCTTCAATGCCATGCCGCCCAAGGGAGGCAATCCGAGCCTGTCCGACGATGAGATCAAGGCCGCGGTTCACTACATGGTCCAGTAAGGGCTGACTCATCACTGGCCAGCTCATGACTGGCTATCTCATCACGAGATGCGGCGGGGCGCCCAAGGGCGCCCCGCCGTCGTTGGCGCTACCCTTCACCCCAATCATTTCACCGCAACCCTTTATCCACACCGCCTACCACGAAAAAGGGGTGTGGATAACGTTAATCCAGTAGCGAGCGAAGCCCCGCAATCGCGCTCTTGCCACGCTCCTGCTTGCGATCCGGGTCCTCCCGGTCGGCGCGCCCTTCCCACTCCAGGTCATCCGGCGGCAGTTCATCCAGGAAGCGACTGGGCACACAGTCCATCAGCTCACCGTAGGCCTTGCGCTGGCGGGCCAGGGTCATGGTCAGGGTACGTCGGGCGCGGGTGATGCCCACATACGCGAGGCGGCGCTCTTCTTCCACCGTGCCGGCTTCGATGGAGTTTCGGTGGGGCAGCAGCTCCTCCTCCAACCCCATCAGGTAGACGTGGGGAAACTCGAGGCCTTTTGACGCGTGCATGGTCAATAGCTGCACCCTGTCCGAGTCATCCTCTTCGGCCTGCTGTTCGAGGATGTCACGCAGCACCAGGCGCGAAATGGCTGACTCCACGTCGTCCGTCTCGGTATCGGTGCTGGCGGTGTTTTCCTCAGGGTCCGACTGCATCGACTTTTCCAGCTGGTCGATCAGGATCCACACGTTGGCCATGCGACGCTCGGCAATGGTGGGAGCACTGGCGTTCTGATAGAGCCAGGCCTCGTAGTCCATCTCGCGCATCATCTCGCGAATGGCCGCGATGGCGTCGCCCTGATCCATCCGTCGACGTACGCCGTCGATGAAGTGGGTAAAGCGTGTCAGGCGCTCCACCGCGCGGGCCGGCAACTGTTCGGCAAGCCCCAGCTCATGGCAGGCGGCAAACAGCGATACGCCCCGCTCGGTGGCGTAGTTGGCGAGCTTCTCAAGTGTCGTCGGGCCGATCTCGCGGCGCGGCACGTTGACGATTCGCAGGAACGCATTGTCGTCTGCTGGATTGATCAGCAGCCGCAGGTAGGCCATGGCGTCCTTGATCTCGCCACGGGAGAAAAACGAGGTGCCGCCGGACAGCTTGTACGGAATCTGGTAGTGCTGCAGCTTCAACTCCAGAAGGCGCGCCTGGAAGTTGCCCCGGTAGAGCACCGCGAAGTCCCGCCATTCGGCGCGCTCCTTGATTCGCCGGGTCAGGATCTCGCTGGCCACACGCTCGGTCTCGGCTTCCTCGTGGCGTGTGACCACCACACGAATGGGATCGCCCTGGCCCATGTCCGACCACAGGGTCTTGTCGTAGACGTGGGGGTTGTTGGCGATCAGCGTGTTGGCGGCGCGCAGGATGATGCCGGTGGAGCGATAGTTCTGCTCCAGCTTGATGACGTTAAGCCGCGGAAAATCCTCCCCCAGGGTGACCAGGTTTTCCGGCCTGGCGCCGCGCCAGGCGTAGATGGACTGGTCGTCATCGCCAACCACGGTAAAGGTCTGGCGCTCGGACATCAGCATGCGCACCAGCATGTACTGGCTGACGTTGGTGTCCTGATATTCATCTACCAGCATGTAGTGAATCTTGCGCCGCCAGCGCGCCAGCGCCTCAGGATCGTCACGCAGCAGCACCACCGGCAGCAGGATCAGGTCATCGAAGTCCACCGCGTTGTACGCCTTGAGGTGACGCACATAGGCCTCATAGACCCGCGCCGCATACTGTTCGTCTTCCGTGGCGGCATGGGACAGCGCCTGCCCCGGCAGCACCAGGTCATTCTTCCAGTTGGAGATCACCGCCTGGACCTGATTGATCTGGTCGGCGTCGACCTGGGCATCCTTGTTCATCAGGTCGCGCAGCAGCGCCTTGGCATCTTCCGGGTCGAACAGCGAAAAGCCCGGCTTGTAGCCCAGCGCCTTGAGCTCACCGCGAATGATATTGAGGCCAAGGGTATGAAAGGTGGAGACGGTAAGGCCGTGGCCCTCGCGACCCTGCAGCATCGAGCTGACCCGCTCCTTCATTTCCCGGGCTGCCTTGTTGGTAAAGGTCACCGCGGCAATACGGCGGGCACTCATGCCGCATTCCTGGATCAGGTAAGCGATCTTGGTGGTGATCACGCTGGTTTTACCGGAACCGGCGCCGGCCAAGACCAGACAAGGCCCATCGATGTAGTGGACGGCCTCACGCTGACGCGGGTTGAGGCCCCGAATACGTTCACGGATGGTCTTCACGGGAGCGTTCATGCGTCTTCCTGGGCGCCGCCATGGGCACCTGCATTGACCGCCTGCGGCGCTTCGGATACCGGGTCCAGCTGCAGCGCACCGGCAAAGTCGAGCTGTCGCCAGGCTTCAAACACCAGCACCGCACAGGCATTGGACAGGTTCAGACTACGACTATCCTCGAGCATCGGGATGCGCAGGCGCTGAGACGCGGGCAGCGCATCGAGCATGGCCTGAGGCAGGCCGCGAGTCTCGGGGCCGAATACCAGGGCGTCACCAGCGCGATAGTCGGGCTCGTGGTAGCCGCGACGTCCACGGGTGGAGACGGCAAAGATGCGCTCTGGCGCCACCTCACCGACGAAGGCATCCCAGTCGGCGTGCACCCTGACCCTGGCCCATTCATGGTAGTCCAGGCCCGAGCGCTTGAGCCGCTTATCGTCTAGGGTGAAACCTAGCGGCTCAATAAGGTGCAGACGAAATCCGGTATTGGCGCACAGCCGAATCAGATTGCCGGTATTCGGCGGAATTTCGGGTTGATACAGCACCACGTCGAGCATGAGACATCACCAGGATGGCGGAGGACGATGTGAGGCAGGGAGATCACCGAGGCCCTCGGTGGACACAGGCCTCGGCGCAGGGATGCGAACAAGCGTCAGGCGCTGACCCCATAGCGTTCGCGATAGGCGCGAATGGCGTCGGCGTGAACCTGGAGGGTATCGCCCCCGGTTTCTTCGAGGTAAGCCAATACCTGGTCGAGCCCCACGATGCTGACCACCGGGATGCCAAACTCGGCCTTGACCTGCTGGATAGCGCTCTTGTCGGTGTCGTCGCTGGCGCGCTCCTGACGATCCAGCGCGACTACCACGCCCGCCGCCTGAGCACCGGCGCCGTCGATCAGGCCCATCACCTCGCGAATCGCGGTACCCGCGGTGATCACGTCATCGATGATCATGATGCGGCCAGACAGCGCGGCCCCCACGATGTTACCGCCCTCACCATGATCCTTGGCCTCCTTGCGATTGAACGCAAAGGGCATGTCGCGGTCATGATGATCGGCCAATGCCACTGCCGTGGTGGCAGCCAGGGAGATGCCTTTGTAAGCGGGGCCAAACAGGACGTCGGCGTCGATACCGCTGTGCTCGATGGCCTTGGCATAGAAGCGGCCGAGACTGGCCAGAGCACGCCCGGTCTTGAACAGGCCGGCATTGAAGAAGTACGGGCTCACCCGCCCGGACTTCAGGGTGAACTCGCCAAAGCTGAGTACGCCCTCGCCGATGGCGAATTCGATGAATTCCCGCTGGTAGGGGTGAAGGCGCGCCGCGCCTGGCTGTTGTGGTGCCTTGTCAGCCACGAGGCCTCCTGTCCAATTGCCTGGCCTTATCACGTTTTTCTCGAACGGCCATTTACCCAAACGTCGAAACGTCGGGTATCATACACGCGCGACGCAAAAGGGACCACGTATGAAAATCGCCACTATCAATGTGAACGGCATCCGCGAGGCCGTCGGTCGAGGCTTTCTCGACTGGCTTGCCAACCAGGACGCCGACGTTGTCTGCGTCCAGAACATCAAGGCCAAAAGCTTCGAGCTGGACGACAGCATTCTTTACCCTGAGGGCTACGAGGGCTACTTCCTCGACGCCGAGCAGGACGGTTTTGCAGGGGTCGGACTTTACTGCCGCAAAATCCCCAAGGCCATCATGTACGGCCTGGGCTTTCCCCAGTGCGACCACGAAGGCCGCTTCTTGCAGGCCGACTACGATCGCTTCTCGATCGCCAGTTTCCTGATGCCTGATGGCAGCGACCCCGCCGCCAAGCAGGCATTCATGGCGCAGTACCAGGAATATCTGTCCAAGATGGCTCGCAAACGTCGCGAGTACATCATCTGCGGCACCTGGCATATCGCCCACAAGACCATCGATCTGGCCAACTGGTCGGACAACCAGACGACGCCTGGCTTCAAGGCCGAAGAGCGCGCCTGGATGGACCAGGTGTTCGGCCCCACCGGCTTCATCGATACCTTCCGCGAGATCAACCGCGATGGTGATGAATACACCTGGTGGCCGGCGCTGGATCAGGATCAGCCGCGCTCCCGCCAGGAGGGCTGGCGCCTGGACTACCAGATCGTCGGGCCGAACTTCCGCCGGCATATCACCGATGCCTGGATCGACTACGATGCGACCTTCTCTGAATTCGCACCGTTGATCGTCGAGTACGATCTGCAGCTGTAAGCCTCCCTACGTCGCCGTCAGGCCCTGGTCCGGGGCCTGGCACGAAAACGCCGGCCCCCTGTGAAGATGGGGGGCCGGCGTCATCGTTTGGGTGGCGCCACCGCTGGATGGTCGGCACTCAGCTACGGTTGCCCAGTGCCTCGCGCTGATGCTCGAACAGCTCATGACCGGCTTTCTCGGCCAGGTCGAGCATGGCGTTGAGCTGAGCGCGGGAGAAGGTGCCTGACTCGGCCGTGCCCTGTACTTCGATCAGCTCACCCGCTTCGCTCAGTACCACGTTCATGTCGGTATCGGCACTGGAGTCTTCCGGGTAGTCGAGATCCACCACCGGCTGACCGCGGTAGAGCCCCACCGACACCGAGCTGACCAGCTGCTCGAAGGGATCGGTCTTGATCAGCTTTTCTCGCTGCAGGTAGCGAACCGCGTCGATCAGTGCCACACAGCCACCGGTGATGGAAGCGGTGCGAGTGCCGCCATCGGCCTGGATCACGTCGCAGTCCACGGTAATGGTGAACTCGCCAAGCTTCTTGAGATTGACCGAGGCGCGCAACGAGCGTCCAATCAGGCGCTGGATTTCCAGGGTGCGACCGCCCTGCTTGCCGCGTGACGCCTCGCGTCCGCTGCGTGAGTGGGTGGCCCGGGGCAGCATGCCGTATTCGGCCGTCACCCAGCCCTGCTTCTTGCCTCGCAGCCAACGGGGCACACCGGCCTCGACGCTGGCGTTGCACAGTACCTTGGTATCGCCGAATTCCACCAATACCGAGCCCTCGGCATGGCGGGTATAGTCACGGGTCAGGCGAATCTCGCGGGTCTGATCAAAAGCGCGTCCGCTGGGACGACGAATGTCGGAGGACATGGCACCTCTCTTGGTCGACATCACGCCTGGGCCAGGTAGACAACGCGACCTGACCGGGGCGACGACACCGATCATGGAATGAAAACAGGGCCGACCATTCTACACGCCTTGGCCGACGAATCGGGTACACTGCCGAGAACCACCAGACAACCGCCATCAGCCAAAGGCATGAGCCGCGCCCTGTCCTGGTGTCCGTCCCCGTTGCCACCACTGCCGCAGCCGCCCAATCAGGAGATCACCATGGTTCACAGCATGACCGCCTTCTCGCGCCAGGACCTGGAAGCCGACTGGGGTAGCCTGCAGCTCGAGTTGCGCAGCGTGAACCAGCGCTACCTGGAACCACACTTTCGCCTGCCGGAAGCCCTGCGAGACCTGGAACCCAGCTTTCGCGACGCCCTGCGCAAGCGCCTGGCCCGGGGCAAGATCGAATGCACGCTGCGCTTCGAGGCAAGCGAGTCCGGGGCAAGCCTGAGCGTCAACCGCGAACGCCTGGGAGCACTGTCATCCGCGCTGGGCGAAGTGCGTGCCGTCATTCCTGAAGTGCATATGCCTGATGCACTGGCCATGCTCGGCCATCCGGGGGTGCTGGAAAGCAGCGGCCTGGATATCGAGGCGGTCAAGTCCGCCGCCCAGCAGATGTTCCAGCAGGCGCTGAATGACTTGGTGGAAGGTCGCGCCCGTGAAGGCGAGCAGCTCAAGACCCTGATCGAGGAGCGGCTGAGCGCAATCCACGACCTGGTGGCGGAAGTCCGGGAAAAAATGCCCGACATACTCGAACGTCAGCGCACTCAGCTGGAAGACAAGCTCGCCAGCCTGCAGGTCGAGCTGGACCCCCAGCGACTGGAAGCCGAAGTGGTGCTGATGGCACAGAAGGCCGACGTCGCCGAAGAGCTGGACCGGCTCGACACCCACGTCACCGAGGTAGGCCGCCAGCTCCGCCAGAAAGGCCCCATCGGCCGCCGCCTGGACTTCCTGATGCAGGAACTGAACCGCGAAGCCAACACCCTGTCATCCAAGTCCGTGGTCGCCGACACCACCCGCTGCGCGGTGGAACTGAAGGTGTTGATCGAGCAGATGCGCGAGCAGATTCAGAACATCGAGTAGAATCCACCAAAGGCCATCAAAAACCATTAAACCAATGTTTTTAAATGGAAAAAAGGTGCAAGAAGTCCACCAAGTTCCACCAACCTCCCCGGAAATCCAGATCATATAGGGGAGTAAAACGGGGAGAAAAAGTATTGCCTCTCCTCCCTCCGACACATACCCTTACAGATACTCCCCAGCTATGTCGATCCGAGTGCATGACCGGGAGCAAGTGGGGGGGTGCCCGCTGGCACTCTAAATGCCGTTGGAAAAAGGCCCACTAGGCGCCAGTGACGAGCTCATATGACATTAAGCCGACTATCTAGCCCAAGCCTAGCCCGAGTAGTTATCAAACGGTCGTTTGTTTTATTTTCCGCGGGGGACGAGAGGAAATAATGGGAAGCCTTACCGCCAAGAAGAGCCAGTCGCTTGTCAAGGAGGGTAAAGCAGGGCGCTACAGCGACGGCAACGGCCTATACCTGATGATACCGAGGAAAGGAACTCCTTACTGGATGTTGCGATACACGCTGTTTGGCAAGCGGCGTGAGATGACGCTGGGCAAACATGCCCACCTCTCTCTCGCCGAGGCTCGGACGAAAGCGGTTGAAAACCAGAAGTCTATACGCGAAGGCCTTGACCCCATCGAGGAACGCAAACGCGATAGCCAAGCCTTGATCAGGACAGTGGAGGACCTGTTTGCTGACTGGTACCCAGAGCTAGAGAGAAGACTCAAGCACCCAGCTATCCCAAAGCGGATATACAAAAAAGAAGTGGCGCCCCTCATCGGGGGTAGATCGCTGGATGCTGTCACCCCAATTGATATCCGTGAAATAATTAGAAGAGTAACAAATAGCGGTAGGCCGACAATAGCTAATGACACACTGATGTATCTTAAACAGATGTTCAACCACGCCATAAAACTGGGAATTTTAACTTACAACCCAGCATCCGCTTTCAACGTCAACGACGCAGGCGGTATTGAGAAAAGCCGCGATAGGGTTTTGAGCCTCGATGAGATTCGCAACGTTTTCCAAGCCTTCAGAGACAATAGCGACAGCTTCAGCCGCGACAACTACCTCGCCTGCGCGCTACTGCTCGTCCTGGGGGTACGTAAGACCGAACTTACCGAAGCCCAGTGGTCAGAATTCGACCTTAAGAACGGCCGGTGGAACCTGAGCGGTGAGCGCAGTAAGACAGGCGCCGGGATCGTCATTCCCCTCCCACCGCAAACCATCGGCTGGCTGGAAGAGCTCAAGATCCGTGCCTGCGGCTCGGACTATGTCTTTCCTAATCGCCGCAGCAGTAAGCGGGCCCACATGGGCAAAGACACGCTGAATCGTGCCATTGCCAAGCTATTTGGCAAGGAGCCTGGCAAGAAGCCGCAACCAGAGAACCGGATGGGCGATATCACCGAGTTTACTGTGCATGATCTACGCCGCACCTGCCGCAGCTTGCTCGCTGCCGTTGGTGTACCGGGGCATGTCGCGGAGCGTTGCTTGAATCACAAGCTCAAGGGCGTCGAAGGCATCTACGACCGTTACGACTACTTCGACGAGCGAAAAGAAGCGATTATCAAGGTCGCAAATCTTCTTGGCCCTGCAATAAATCTTCCCTAACTCACAACGTAAATTTCTACACACCAACAACATCTCATGAGCCAATTCTGGAGAAAGCGCCATGAGACTAATCAAGCTTAAAGATGTCACCAGCCTTACAGGTCTTGCACGCTCCACCATTTACAAATACATTTCCGAAGAAAGATTCCCAAAACCAGTATCCTTGGGAGAAAGAAATGTCGCCTGGGTAGAGGAAGAAATTCAGGACTGGATCCTAGAAAAAATAGCCGAAAGAGACCTTGCATAAATAGGGTAAAAAAACACGCTCGTCATTCCACCTAGCCGCAACATTCCCGCCGACTAAAAAAATACCGCTCCACCAGCCGACACAGCTTCCTAAGCAGGAAGCTGTGTCGGCATTATCATGTTATTTTTTCAAAGGCATCCCCTCTCAGCGAAGGACACCACCTCCTCACTGCCAACCACTAGGCGTGTAAATCCACCAGGTTTTCATCAGGCATCAGGCCGCCATGACCATGGCCATGCGACGATCAAGCTCCTCGTAGAAGGCCTCGACCCGCTCGGCGATGGTGCGAATCATCACCTCGTCCCGGTAGGCCCGCTTCACGAACAGCGGCATCCCCGGCCAGTAGCTAACGAAGTCGATCCATTCCCGCTCGCTGACCCACAGGCCGCCCTGGCACTGAGCGACGTGCTCTTGAGGTAGCTCGTCGGCCAGCAGCAGCTCGATCTGGTACTTGGGCAGCTTGGTCTTGATCTCCACCAAGCCATTGGTATCCACCAGGCAGTCCGGCGAATAGCCCACACCGTGGTTGAGGATGATGCCGACCTGCGCCAGGCGGGGCAGACCGGTGGCCTCGTGATAGAGCTCCCGGGCCACGGGCTCCAGCTCATGGCCGCGCTGGGTGTGGGCATTGCCCTGAAAGGCATCGGACGGCTCGCCGGTGATGCGCTCTCCGATCAGTTGATGCATGTAGCTGAGGGCCCCGGCACCGAAGCCGCCCGGTCCCTTGCCCTTGACCAGCAGAGTCTTCAGCTCGGACATGGTGACGATACCCAGACGGGCGGCATGCCACTCGGGCGTGCCCTGGTCCAGCGCCAGTATCTGCATGACGTTCTCCTTCTCGATGACACGGCATAGGCCGCGAGGGGAGGTCCCTTCGCCGCCCGATCAGTGATGTTGATGGTTGGGCTGCGCCCGCTTCTGCAGGGAGGCACGCAATCTGTCGAAGTCGCCGCGCGGCACCTGCTCAGCGTCGCCGTACTTGCCGACGAACCACTCCTGGGTCGCAGGAGGACAGGCGGCGATCAGCTGCCGGATCTGCCCGGCCTGGAAAGGGGTGACGAGTTTGACCGGGGCGGCGGCCTGACCGTTGTCGTCCTGGCCGCGGGTGGTGATGTTGAGCAGTGCGCAGAGCACGTAGCGCTTGCCGTAGCTGGTAGAGGAGCCGAAGGCCTGAACGGCGTTCTTGCTGCCGCTGGTATCGGCCGGCAACAGCATGCTGGTCTCTTCCCGATGGCCGTCCTGGTGCATCAGCACGCCGGTGACCTGGATGCCGCGTTCCTGGGTCTGAATGCGGAAGCTCACCGCGAAGCCGTACTTTTTCATGATCGGGCGCACGGTATCGACGATGTCCTCCAAGGTGGCGTAGTGACCGTTGTTGGTCTTGCCACGCTCGGCGATGCTCGGCAGTTCGGTCTGCATGGCCGCCATCGCGGCGCTGTAGGCCATCAGCGCCTGGCGGTCGAGCACACGCTCCTGCATCTGGAGCAGACGCTCCATCTTGTCGATGTCGACCTCGGGATTGAGTGCGGCCCGCTCGATCACCTGGATGATCGCGGTGCTGTCCTGGGTGGCCTGTGCGACCGGTGCCTGGTTGGCGGTCTTGGGATGAATAGGGGTTGCCATGATGGCCTCCGTTATCGATAGCGTTGGATGACGTCAGGGAGCTGCTCGATCGGGACCGGCTCCAGGGACACGGCCACGCGATAGACCTGCCCCTTGGCCAGAACGTGGGTTTCGGTTGCCTGTTCGCCGGCCTCCAGCAGCTGACGGGTCAGCTGGGTCAGGGCCCGGCATATCTCGAACGTCATGGGCGATTGCATTGGTATCTCCTGAAACAGTAGCGCCCGGCCTTTGAAGGGGCCGGGCGCTCTGCCGCGATGAGGGAAAGGCTGGGTGGATGTTTTGCTGAGTGATGATCAGCCCACCAGCGCAAGGGCAGACTCCAGCGCCTTGTCCTTGAGGCCGGCGCCCTGGCCGAACCAGGCGGAGTCCATGCGGTAGTCGTTGCTGCGGGCGCGCTTCTCGTGATCCACGTACTCGGTGACCGCATTGAGTAAGCCCCAGGCGGTGCCTTGCGCCGTGCACAGCTGAGAGCCGCGCCCCTCACCCTGATAGAGCTTCTGGACGCGATTGAGGGCGCGAACGTTGGGCAGCTTGGACGGATCGTCCATCGGCGCCTCGGCGTTGCAGACCACCGACTGGAAGTAGGTTCTCGCTTCCTCCTGGCTGACCTTGCGCTCAGCCAGGGTCTTCAAGCGGTACATGAAGTCGTCCCACTGGGACACGGAGATCCCCAGCTGCTGCTTGACCAGCTGAGGGCGAAACTCGGTGCTATGTGGCACTTTCACGCCCTGGGAGGTGCCATCCACCGCGATGGTCAGGGTGTTGTTGCAGACCACCCGCACGGACGTCGGGGTGGCGACGGTGGCCAACGAGCCGTCGCAGGAAGTGGCCAGCAGCAGGTAGTCGTTGACCTGATCCTGGCCCTTCAATGCCCCGCCCAGGCCGCTGCGCGCCAGGGCCCAGAACTTGCGGCCACCCTTGAGCACCCCGGCCGTCTCCAATTCGTATCCCGCGTATTCCGTGAGATCACGGTAGAACTCCAACACCTCCTCCGGTTGCACCACCTTGTAACGCTGGGAGACCACCGACAGTGGATCCTTGGTATCGGAGCGGTAGAGCACTTTCTGCTCGGGGAAGGAATGGATGCTGCCCAGGTGGCCAGCGCCGTCGGCAATGAAGCGCACCAGGGATTCCTCGATGTGCCAGTCCATGCCGGCCTGCTGTCGCCAGACTTCCAGCGGCTGATGACGAGACAGCTGCTGGCCCAGGCCATGCCAGGGGGTATCGCCAACGTAGGCCATTTGTTCGATCAGGTGTGCCATGGGGAAAGCTCCTTGAGAGTCGAGCACTGCATAACAGCCCGCTCCCCAAGGAAGCAGGCCGACCGTGAGCATGTTGATAAAGGGAGTCGCGGGATCATCGCTGAGCAGCGATGGACTCGTGAGACGGATCTTTAGGGGTCAATCGATATGGGGACGAAAGGTGTGGCCGCAGGCACGGCACTCGAGATTGTCGAGCACCTGATCATCCAGCTGACTACCCAGCCGTGCCCCAGCGACACCGCCTGCCGTGCCACCGACCAATCCACCAAAGACGGCTCCGGCGATACTGCCGACAGCGATCCCGACCGGACCGCCTACTGCGCCCACCAGGGCTCCGGCCTCGGCGCCACTCCAGGCGCCGGCCGCCCCACTGGCGGTACCGGCCACCGCCCCCGTGGAGCCTCCTACCTTCCGCCCGCGATGGCGCGACACGACCCGCAACGCGCCACAGCTGGGACAAGACATGGACATGACATTACCTCTTCCATCGAAAAAGACATGAGAACGAAGCCACCCGTCTGGGGCTTCAAGGAGGTAGTACAGGTTTGAAATTCGATTGAATCGACAACGGGCAAGATCCTGGGCGACACACCCGCAACATCATCGAGGTATACGTCAGCTACGGGAAAAAGCCGGGTTTTCCGGCCTCCGTCGGCTTCCTGAGCATGTTTCAGAACATCCGTCCGATGTTTCCCAGGATGACAAGCCAGGACGACGTAATATTTTACAGCGCTGTGAGATGGGATGCAGCGAAACCGTGACGTCATCGCGTCGCGGTGTCTTGTACGGATCGATAACGGAATTTCCCGAGAAAGTTAGTGACACCTCATTCGCCAGAAAACTGGGGCGATTGGCATGTCCAGGGATAGCGTTTCCCTGGGGTTCCGACATGCGTCACTGACGGGTAAGTATTATAGGGAGATTCACTAGACTCCTAACAGGGTCTACAGGGATAGGTCACTAGGTCATGATGGGCTCACTTGTGAAAGCCCATCCAGGATCATGAAGGATCATCCGAGGAGTGGTCCCATACAGACCACTCCCAATGAAACCATCACCCAACATGACCTTCTAGGGATTGACCTCACAGGCGACTGGAAAACGCCTGATGATGAAGTTCAAGTGAGCGACAGCATCACATCAAGGTCAGTACATACCGCTTCCTATTATCCTCCTATCGATCGACAAGACCATCGCTGCGGAATCTTTCACCATTCCCACAGCGAGGTATCTCCTCATGTTTCAACATCACCCCCTCTGCCATCCGCTTAACGACAAGCTGCGCCTTCACTACGAAGACATCTATCGAGGCTTTGACGTCCAGCATTGGACAGATGGCCCACTGGTCGTGAACTACCTGGAACGGTCCTTGCAGACCCTTGACGCCGTGACACGGATCAACCATTCCACCTTCATCTTTCGCGTGGATCTCCACTTCCCGGATGAGATGCCGCGTCTGCCGATGCATGAGACCAACGCCGTGCTGGCACGGTTCTTCTACTTCTTCCGCTACGAGCTCAAGCGGAGGCAAACCAAGTACCCGACCCAGCTGCACTACCTGTGGGCACGCGAGCAGGTCAACAGCGACAAGCCGCACTACCACCTGATGATCATGCTCAACAGGAACGCCTACGACAGCCTGGGGGCGTTCGGTCCAGATTGGTTCGGGGTCTACTCATTCAACAACCTCTACCACCGCATGATGCGTTCCTGGTTGAAGGCAATGGGGTTCGATCATGACGATCCACGCTTCCATCAGCTGATCCATGTCTGCAAAGACCCGGTCACAAAAGAGCCCTGGTCCTGCGCCCTGCATCGGGATGACTGGATAGCCATGAATGAGGCGGTATTCATGGCCAGCTATCTGTGCAAGGCCTTCAGTAAACCGTTCGGCCAGAGGGCGCATGTCTTCGATGGCAGTCGTCTTTGGTGATTGAGTGACATGGTATGGGTCCGTCCTAGGCGGACCCGTCCTACCTCTCTCAACATGGTGCCTGCAATGTTTCCGACTTCGATGTTTCCCTCCCTCTCGTTCCCTCACAACACCCGTGGCAGCCAAGAAGAATCGTCATCCCACGATCCCTGGGGAGATCGTCGCCTCGCCAGGATGGAACGCAAGGAACCGACCCGTCGACTGCTACGTGACGTCATGGCCCTACGCCGGATTCGTGGCATGAGCCAGACAGCGCTGGCGGCCGATCTGGGAGTCAGCGTGCGAACCTTGCAGGAGTGGGAGCAGGGGCGACGACTGCCCTCGGGGGTTGGCCATGCCCTGCTCAGACAGTGGGTAGAGACCCACCAAAGCGATGGAGATTGAGACATTGCGATGGATTATCGTACAACATGAGCGCCGCAGGATGTCGATTTTCATGTTTTTTTAGATTTATAAGTCACAATGTCTAACCCAATACCAGTTTGCACGCTCTAGGCAGCCCATCGCTACTTCTGGCGAGAGGCATCGCATGAGGCACGCCAGCGCCCATAGGGGCCACGTTTCTCGAGAGGGACAAGCTGAACCCCGAACGTCGCAAGCAAGGCCCTGCTCTGCTTGAACTTGGCCGCCAACCCTCGGGACGTGACAGGCCAGGAACCTGAAGGATCAGGCTCAGGGCGATACCCATCGAGCAGCACAAGCCAATCCTTGACCGTGGCCTCTATCCGTCCATCTTCCGACGCATCGATGAGACGCTTCACGGCCATCGCGACAGGATTTTCCTCCAGCTCATAATCGCGACGACTTTGCTGGTTGGCATCAAGTTGTTGCCAGAATTCGGCAGTATCTCGACCCAAAGCATCAGCCACCAGTACACCTATCCGGCATAGGTCTCGCAAACCACCATAGCGGTCGCATTGTCGATCATTTTCAACATGGCTCCAGAACTGGTTAACATAGCCAAATATTTGGAGAAGGCCATGAATGATGGTTCTCTCCGCCATGCTGCGATCCTCCACAGCATTTTGAGATTTGCCCCCTCCTGCATCATCCAGCTCTATGCTCAAGGTAGCGTCGGATAGCGGTGCATAGGTCACTACACTCTCGCTGCTATTCAGCATGACCGCACAACGGACGGAAAGATCTACCCCAGAACGCTTCGTTTTCGTGCGCCACTCCATTGCCTTTCCCTGCATGATCGAAAGCAAGCCTTTCTGCTGTGTTTTGGACAGCGAATCCACTCGATGGAAACTCATCAGGTAATGGCACTGCGCCCGAATATCCACTTGCTTTATCGACTTGGGAACCTCGATCTCAAACAGACTACTCGCCGGGTCTATGACCGTCTTCAGCATCTTCTGTGAATCGATCAGCTCAGGAGTAGGCTCACCTAACAACTCAAGCAACACGGGCGCACTATCTGAGCGCCAGGCCATGACCATCCAGGCAATCACCAACAGGTCACTATCTTTCGGCAGCGAAGTGACATCGAATAAAGTAGATATCGATTGAGGAAGCACATTCCCAACGTTATCAGGAACACACACCGGCAAGCTTTCTCGAGGCATGACATGGGGAATCCCAGTCCGTATCTCATAGCTCGATAAGCCCGGTGAAAAAATCAAGCATTGATTCCCCAAGATCAGCGCACGTCGACCACTGTTCAAGTCAACGCCTGCACGACCGTAAACCGGTAGAACAGCCTCGGGGATAGCACCATAAACAAAATTGCTGATGGCAGACCTGATGACACCATAGGAGACATCCTGCTGCCTTCCTATGGAGGTTCTCCAATACTCTCCCTTCAGCCTCTCAAGGATCTTTGGGTCGAAATGTGGCAAAGTCTCGCCCGTAAACTTATCAGTCAGCAGTGGGCTTCTCGACTCATTAGTAGTGAGATAAAACTGTCCTTGAAGCATGGACATGACATCGGCTACTTGTCTATCGTGACGAGATTGCTTTGGCGCTTGGCGCGCTCCAAATAACCCCATGCCCCCAGCACCAGATTCACTGCTCAAATCAGGCGCTGCCGGCCAGGAAGGCCAAGGAGCATTGAGCGCAGCTTGGAGATCGGGGTCACTAAAGAGGGACTTTAAAGTGGCCGGTGGCTCATCATCGTGTGATGCATTGGGAAATGAGGAAGAGGGTCCTGTATCGGGCGTAGGCGAAGTCTCTGCGGCATCATCAAGCTCACCAGAAGCCACCTTCCGAGCTTGCTCACGCCAATGCTCACTCAGGCCAAACCTCTGCCGCCGGTGCTTGGTATTGGCTACCTCGTGTCCCACTGGATGAGACTCGTGGTTATCCTGACCATGATCCGTCATTCCCTACCTCGTGCCTTTTCGCCATCGAATATCTCGCAAAGCCTATCACACGGACCTCTGACATCCGCTCTTCCCGATCCCCCTCGTTAGCTGTGATACCTCAGGCTTCTTAAGCCAGGCGGCTACATGGCCGAGACAGTAGAGGCGACTTGTCGTCTCGATCACCACCCCCTGCCTTACAAATGGCGCACAGCGGCCCCGGGCCGCTTTTATACCGTGAGATACGAAATCATCAGGTAGCGGCATAAACGCCGCACAGAGCGGCATGGCGCGATAACGTCGCCGTCTCTACCCACAGCCCACTGACCACGGCGGCCACGCATGAAATTTCCACCCAACAGCCGTATCAACTCCATCATGGACGACCGGCTGGCCGCCAACAGCTGTCAAGGTCTTCGCTGCACCGCATGTCGGAGTTCTTCGAGACTGTCAGTTTCAACAGATGGCTGCATGGAATGCCAGAAGCTGGCAGCACCACATTGACGAGCCCCGTCATGACCTACCAGTCATGCAGGGCAGCGATCAACGGGCACGACACCTTTCTTTGATGCACATGGCATTCATCGACCAGCCGGGATAAGGCCGCCTCGATGCGGGTCAGATCAGCCAGCCTGGCGCGCACGTCGTCAAGTCGCTGTGACGCTAGTTCCGCCGCCTCGCTGCAATGAGCACCATCCTCCAGAGCCAGTAGCTGCCCGATCTCGTCCAGGCTGAATCCCAGCCGCTGCACCGCTTTCACGAATTTCATGCGCGCCACGTCGGCGCTGTTGCTCGTGCAGTTGCTGGCTTTACCGGTCTATCTCTGGCTCTTTCTGGGCGCGGAGTGGTTCCAGGCAGCGATCAGCACCCACCTCCTCAGCGCCTTCGCGGGATTGATTCTCACCCCCTTGGCCCTGGCCTGGGTGACCGAGCGGCTGGCCGAGCGTCACCTCAATGCCAGACGGTGGGTTCATGGCCTGGGCCTACTGCCCGTACCCCTGCTGGCACTGGTGGTCTTTGTCATCGCGGCCTCCCAGGTGACGACCGTGGCCGGCCTCGGCGGGGTCTTGCTGCAAGTGCTGCCGATCTTCGTCGCCTACCTGGCCTTTGCCGCCATCCTGGGCAAGACCCTCGGCAGGCTCTTCCGGCTCTCCGCGCCATCAGCCAGGACTCTGACCTTCAGCTTCGGCACACGCAACTCCTTCGTGGTGCTACCCATCGCCCTGACGCTGCCCGATGCCTGGCAAGCCGCCGTGGTGGTCATCGTCTTCCAGTCGCTGGTCGAGCTGTTCGGCATGGTGGTGTACCTGAGATGGGTGCCAGGCAAGTTGATCCCGGAGCCCTCTCACACATAGCCCTTGCAGCTCCCCATCCAATTTCCAGGAGTAAAATGTGATCGAACGTCGTGTTCGGCTGCCTCAAGGCGCAACGACGAACCTTGCACCGTACTCCTAGCCAAGCCCCCCTCGGCAGCCCCCTGAACCGTACCGATCCTCTACGGAAGATAGGGGCGATGGACAGTGACTACTCAGGCACCGCTGGCAAGCCTTTCGAGGTCGGCAACCACGGCCTCCATAGGATCGCTGTCGCGGATCAGCAGGCGCGCCTCTCCCTGATCATTGAAGGCGAAAACAGCGCTGGAGTGCGACACATCATAGTTGCCTTCGCTGTCCTCTTCGCCATACCCGTAGGTCACCCGATAGCGGCGTGTCAGTTCATCGAGGGCCGCTTTATCCCCCGTGAGGCCGATGAACTGGGGGCCGAAGGCATCCGTGTACTCTCGCAACGTCTCGGCGTCATCGCGACGAGGGTCGACCGAGACGAAGAGCACCTGAATGTCGTCGCGCGCCGCCTCACCCATGCGTTGGGTGGCGGCGTCGAGGCGCGCGAGGGTGGTGGGACAGACATCGGGGCAGTGAGTGAAGCCGAAGAACAGCAGTGTGCTCTTGCCGAGGAACTGATCGGCGTTGACGTCTTTGCCGTTCTCGTCGACAAGCTCGAACGCCAGGGGAGGCATGAGCCCCGAGATATCCTTGGTCTGCCAAGGCGGCTCGCTGCAGCCCGCAAGCCATAGGGTCACGAATAGTGCCATGATCCATCGGTGCATCCTGCTCCCCCTACTGTGCTGTCGGCGCCACGGCGCGGAAGGTGACACGCTGTCGCTGCTCGCCGGCGAAATGAAGGTTCACCTCGATGTCGTCACTAACAACGAGGGGGCGAGTCCGTTTCATGAGCATGAGATGATAGCCCCCCGGTGCGAACTCGATCTGCTCCCCCGCTGCCAGTTCTAATTGGGCGACGGGTTGCATACTGGTGATGCCATCCTGATTGACAGTGCGATGCATGGTGACATTGCCGAAAGCGGGGCTATCCGCTCCTGTCAGGGTGACGCCCTTCTCACTGGTATTCGTGAGGGTGAAATAGCCTGCCGCGGGCAGGTCCCCGGGCAGAAGCCGAAGACGCGCCTCGCTGACCTGCAGTTCGGCAGCAGCCACCGTGCCGGGCGTCGCGATCAGCAGCAGGAAGGCCCAGCACCAGCGTTTCGCCAGGCGCGGCAGACTAGCGTGTGGCGTGAGAGACATCAGCGGCATCCTCCTTGCGGGCGTCACGGAACAGAAAGCTGAGAATGATCAGAACCCCAATGGCACTCATCATCGAGGCGGGAATCCAGGTCAGCAGGCCGCCGAGGAGTTGGTCAGTCAGAGGATCCAGCGGCCAGGCGCGACCGCAAACCTCGTAGACATCGAAGATCACGTCGCGACTGAAGGTGATATAGGCGCCCAGGAGAATTTGCGGGGGGATCACCGCCAACAGGATGGCGACACGCTTGCCATAGCCGAGACCGCCTTGTTGCGGCGAGCGGCGATCCAGGATCAGCCACCAGAACAGCAACCCATCCAGCGCCATGCTCCAGTTCATCACCTGATAGAGATCAGCGCTGAGCATGGCGTCGAAGTGGATCTCGGGAATCAGCCAGAAATAGATCAGCCCGACGAACAGTAGGGGGGCGATCAGTGGATGCTGCAGAGTCCGATAAACAGGACGCAGCAGGCGCGCGGCCAGGCTCCACCCGGGGAAGGGTCTGATTCGAGTCGGCAAGCCGTCTGCCAGTACCGGCAAGGGGGCGGCCAGGGCGATCAGGAGGGGGCCGGCGTGATGCAGCACCAGGTGCTGGGCCCGATGGGTAAAGAACATGTACTGGGCGAGGTAGTCGTAATGAGTCTGGGTGACGCCATAGATGGTGGCGACACCCAGCAGGTAGGCCAGGATTCGGCCCGCGCCGGTGGCCTCGCCGCGCCGTCTGCGCTGCCGCAGGCCTCGCAGGTAGAGCACGATGGCCAGCAGGCAGCTCGCCGACCAGGTCAGTGAGAACTCCCACGGCAGCAGGTAGCCCAGAGCGACGTCGAGCTCGATAGCCCTTCCCTCCCCAGAATCGGCACGCCAATGGTGAGCTTAGGAGCCCGCCGCACCATGCGGCAAGGTGGGCCTATAAACGCAGGCAAAGCCAGAGCCCGCAGCTCGGTGCCTGGTAGGCGAGGAAGGCCGAGCCCCAACGCACCGCCAGTGGCCATGCAGAGGGCGATAGACCTTGGATAAGCCACGACCGAGTCAGCTCACGAGACTGACAAGACTCGCCATGTCGTCGTCATGGCCTACGCAGCGCGATTTCTGCGTAGATACCCTTGTAGCCAGTGTCGTGCTTTCTATCCGGTTCCGGCGCCGGCTTGGGGTTCAGGGACACCATGCGACCGCTGGGGTCATCCAATAGGCCGCGAAGCTGTCCATCATCGAAGCTCAAGCCCTCGACACCGCGTTGGTTGAGGCGTGTGACGGTGTCTTCCAACGCGGACATGCTGTGCCCTTCTTCTTCCAGCGGCGGGAATGCCTGAACCAGCGGCTGCTCTTCCTCCCAGCCGATCTTGATGGGTTGGTTGACGATTTGGACCTGGGTGTTCGGTGGCACGCGGTCGAAAATCGACTCGATGTCCTCAGGGAACATGCGAATACAGCCACGGCTGGCACGCATGCCGATACCATCCGGCTGGTTGGTGCCATGAATCAAGTAACCGTCGAAACCCAGGATAATGGCATGATCCCCCAGTGGATTATCCGGACCCGGAGGCACCACGCTGGGCGCCTTCTCACCGCGTGCCCTGGCTTCACGCTGGACCGACTCGGGTGGGTACCAGGCAGGGTTCTCGATATTCATGGTGGTTTCGGTGACACCGAGGGGGGTACCGAAGCCTTCACGACCGATGCCGATGGGATAGGTCTCAACGCGTGGCGTTTCACCATCGTCAACCTCCGGATAGTAGTAGAGGCGCAGCTCGGCGATGTTGATGACGATCCCGGTGCGCTCAGCATCGGGCAGGATGAAGCGCCCGGGTATGGTCACCTCGGTACCCTCGCCGGGAATCCAGAGACTCACATCCGGATTGGCTCGCACGATCTCCCTGTACCCCAGGTTGTGTCGCCTGGCGATATCGAGCAGGGTATCTCCTCGATCATCCACCGTTATGCGGTAGGTGTCGCCGATCACATTGCCTTCCTCAGGCAGCGGATAGTGGCCGCGGGGCCACTCGTTCTCCTCTTCGGCCTGAGCAACGCTAATGAGTGCCAGCCAACCGACCAGCACCCCCACCACTGAGCGTGCTCGGAGCTGCCACCATGGACCTTTCCTCGCTGTACTAGAGTGACGTTCCGATAAAGCCATTATTCTCTCCCTTTTCGACTGGACTATTATCATCCAGACCGACGTGTGTTGAGTTTCCATCCAAGCAGCACCAGTAAGGCGGCCAACACCCAGGTCGGCCAGCTACCGGTACGTGTGAACGGTGTGTTCCCCACCATGGGCAGCGCCTCGCCGCGGAGGCTCGTCGCCAGGAACTGTGGTGCGCGGGCCGTGACACGGCCCTGAGTATCGACGATGGCGGTCACCCCGTTGCTGGTGGCGCGGATCAGATAGCGGCCGTTCTCCAGGGCGCGCAGGCGGGCCATCTGCAGATGCTGCAGGGGGCCGATGGAGCGTCCGAACCAGGTGTCGTTGGAGACCGTCAGCAGCAGCTCGGCGTCGCGCGCCTGCTCGGCCACCCGGTCGGCATAGATGATCTCGTAGCAGATGGCGTTACCGATGGTGGTTCCGGCGGCGCGCAGCGGTTCCTGATCGTCGGTGCCAGGCGTCATGGTGGGCATGGGCAGGTCGAAGAAGGCGATGGTGCCGGCGAGCAGGCTCTCCAACGGCAGGTACTCGCCGAAGGGCACCAGGCGCGCCTTACGGTACTTTCCCTCGGCGTTACCCAGGCCGATCACGCCGTTGTAGTAGTCGCCGCCGTCGCGCTGCAGGATGCCGGTGAGCAAGGCGGTGTCGGGGGCGAGGTTGGACTGCACCCGCTCCAGTATTGGCCGGGCCTCCTCCTCGAGCATCGGCAGGGCCGCCTCGGGCCAGACAACCAGGTCGAAGTCGTTGGACTGTGCAAGGGTCAACGCCGTATAGATACTGGCCGCCTCGCGCTGCCCCTCGGGAGTCCACTTGATCGCCTGATCCAGGTTGCCCTGCAGCAGGGCGACCCGCAGCGGCTCGCCGGCCGGGAAGGTCCACTGGGTCGGCAAGGCCATCGGGGCTAGCCAGAGAACAGCGATGGGCGCCGCGGCCCACCAGCGTCGTCTCAGCAGTTCCACGCCCAGGGTGCCGGTCAGGGCGGTGATCAGCGACAGCAGATAGACCCCGCCCACCGGGGCCCAGGCCGCCAGCGGCGAGTCTACCTGGGACGTGCCCAGCAGCAGCCAGGGAAACCCGGTAAACAGCCAGGTGCGCAGCCACTCGCTGAGTACCCAGATGCCGGCGAAGCTGAGGAAGGCCAGGCGTGGGCCCGTGACGCGGCGATAGAGCCAGAAGGGGACGGCGAAGAACAGCGCCAGGCTGGCCACGAACAGGCCGGTGAGGAAGAGCGCCAGGGGCGCCCCCGTATAGCCGTAGTCGTGGATCGCGACGAAGACCCAGGAGGCACCGGAGCCGAACAGGCCCACCCCATAGCACCAGCCGCGGAGGCCGGCCTGAGCGGGTGTCAGGACATGGATGCCGGAATAGACCAGTGCCACCGCCACCGGGCCCAGCCACCACAGCGCAAAGGGCGCGGCGCTGAGAGTGGTCAGTCCCCCGGCGGTCAGGGCCAGGAAACAGCCGAGGGCCGGAGAGATCCGGCCGGCAAGCGTCATGTACCGGACTGGCAGGTTCTCTGCATCCATGCCGTTACTCAGACGCTCTGGGGGAGGGACGCTCACGTAAGGCCGCAATCGCAAAGGCGATGACACCCAGGAACAGGGCGATATCCGCCAGGTTGAAGGCGGGCCAGTGCCACTCATGCCAGTAGACGTCCAGGTAGTCTACGACATACCCTCGTACCAGGCGGTCGATGCCATTGCCCAGCGCGCCACCCAGCATCAAGCTGTACCCCAGCGCCTCCAGACGGGGCCTGGGCCTGCACAGCAGGATCGTCAGGACAATAGTCACCATCCCTGTCAGGCCCAAGAAGAGATAGCGCTGCCAGCCGCCTGCATCGGCGAGGAAGCTGAAGGCCGCTCCCGTGTTCCACCAGTGGCCCCAATTGAAGAACGGGGCTAGCGGGATGGTCTGGCCATACGGCATCAGCGCCTGCACCAGCCCCTTGATGGCCTGGTCGGCCAGGCCGACCATAACGGCCAATGCCAACCAGTACCAGCGGCGCGGCACTGTCGGTATCCGCTCTGTCCTCATGACGTGGCTTCCTGGTAGCGCGGGCTTGCCGAGCCAGTCGTGGCATTATTGCCTGGCGAGAAGCGATAGCCCAGCAGCCGCATGGCGTTCAGGGTCACCAGCACGGTGGCGCCGGTATCCGCCATCACCGCGATCCACATGCCGGTGATGCCCAGCGCCGTGGTCACCAGGAAGATGGCCTTCAGGCCCAGCGCCAGGGCGACGTTGGTCTTGACGTTGCGCAGCGTGGCCCGGGACAGGGCGATCAGCTCGGCGATGCCGCCGACGCGGTTCTTGAGCAGCGCCGCATCCGCGGTTTCCAGTGCCACATCCGTGCCGCCGCCCATGGCGATGCCCACCTCTGCCGCGGCCAGCGCCGGCGCATCGTTGATACCGTCGCCCACCTTGCCGACTGGGCCTCGGCCGGCGGCCTGCCAGTCACGAACGCGCTGGGCCTTTTCCTCGGGCATCAGCTCGCCATGTGCCTCGATGCCCAGGCTGTCACCGATGGCCGCGACGGTACGCGCATTGTCACCGCTGAGCATCACCGCCTGCACGCCCAGGCGCGACAGCGCCGTCAGCCCCTCCCGGGCATCGTCGCGAGGTTCATCGCGCACGGCGATCAGGCCCAGCGGGCGCTCGCCTTCGACCAGCACGGCGAGAGTCTTGCCGGCGTGTTCCAGCTCGGCGATCCGAGCGGTCAGATCGTGATCGAGGGCGGCCTGCTCTGCCAGGTGGCGGGGGGTGATCAGGCTCAACTCACGCCCCTCGACCCGACCGGAGACCCCTCGGCCCGACAGGGCGCGGCTCTCACTCGCCAGTGGAAGGGAAAGGCCCAACTGCTCAGCGTGGGCGAGGATGGCCGTGGCGATGGGGTGGCTGGAGTCACGTTCCATCCCAGCCGCCAGCCTCAGGATCTCTTGCGTGCCCTGGCCAGTGGCCCAGTCCTCCACGTCGGTGACCTTGGGGGTGCCGGCGGTGAGGGTGCCGGTCTTGTCCAGCGCCACCGTCCGCAGCTTACCCAGCTGTTCGAGCACCGCGCCGCCCTTGATCAGCAGGCCCCGCCGGGCGCCCGCCGAGAGGCCGGCAGCGATCGCCGCGGGGGTTGAGATCACCAGAGCACAGGGACAGGCGATCAACAGCAGGGCCAGGGCGCGATAGATCGATTCCGACCAGGCCATGGTCGAGACCAGCGGCGGCACCACCGCCATCAGCAGGGCGAGCCCCACCACCGCCGGCATGTAGTAGCGAGCGAAGCGGTCGATGAAACGTGCCACCGGCGCCTTGGCGGCCTGGGCCTCCTCCACCAGGCGGATGACCCGTGCGATGGTGTTGTCCTCGGCGCCGCGGGTTACCTCCACCTCCAGGGCGGCATCGAGGTTGACCGTGCCGGCAAAGACGTCGTCCCCCGGCGCCCGCGTGCGGGGCACCGACTCCCCGTTGATCGGTGACTCATCCAGGTCGGATTCGCCGGTCAGAATACGTCCATCGCAGGGCACGCGGTCGCCCGGTCGCACCAGGACTCGCTGCCCAGGCGTGAGCGAGGCGGCCGAGACCTCACGGGTATCCCCATCCTCCATCAGCCTCGCCGTGGACGGCGTCAGGTCCGCCAGGGCCGAGATGCTGCGTCGCGCCCTCGACGCGGCCACCCCCTCCAGCAACTCGCCTACGGCGAACAGGAAGACCACCACCGCCGCTTCGGCGGCGGCATTGATGGCCAGGGCCCCCAAGGCGGCGATGCTCATCAGCATCTCGATGGTGAAGGGGTTGCGCATCTTCAGCGCACCCCAGGCGCCTTGTGCAATGGGCACCAACCCCACCAGGGTGGCCGCGACGAAGGGCCAGTTGCCTAGGCTAGGCCAGACCAGGCGGAGAACGAAGGCCAGAGCCAGCAGCCCCCCCGTGACGAGCACCAAGCGTCCCTTGGCGGTCTGCCACCAAGAGGCCGGAGCGGCATCCGCCTCATCTCCCTCATCATCGGTGGCAAGCTGGTAGCCGAGCTCGTTAAGGATCCGCTCGATCGCCTCATGAGAAGGCGTCGTATCCTGTTGAGGGTGAATCCTCACCGATCCGGTGACCGAACTGGCCGACACCTCCCCGATGCCCTCCAGGCGGCCCAGAGCGGCCTCTACCTTGCGCTCGCAGCCGCCGCAGTCCATGCCTTCCACCTGCAGTGTCAGCGTCGACGGGATGGTGCCTTGCGTTGGTTCGGTCATGGCGCTGCCTCTCCGAATGTCTTAATCTTGTCCGGAAGCATAATCCCTGTAGCAACTACAGGTTCAAGTCATGCAAGAGGAGCATCAGGATGCCGGAGATTAGCCATGCCATCGGTATCGGGGAGTTGGCTCGCCGTACCGGCTGCCAGCCTGAAACGGTGCGTTACTATGAGCGCATCGAGCTGCTGGAAAACACCTTACGGACTGAAGGGGGTCAGCGTCGCTACGACGAGCGCGCCGTCAGACGGCTGACCTTCATTCGCCATGCCCGGGACTTCGGCTTCTCGGTGGATGCGGTACGTGAGCTACTGGCGATGTCCGACCAGCCCGACATGTCCTGTCAGGAGGTCGATGCCGTTGCCAAGCATCACCTGGAGGAAGTGGAGTCACGTCTGCAGCGGCTCTCGGCACTGCGTGACGAGCTCAGGCGGATGGTGAGCCAGTGTGATGGGGGGAAAGTCGAAAGCTGCCGGATCATCGAGGTGCTGAGTGATCACCAGCTGTGTATCAGTGAGACAGCCCACAAAGGCGCTCACGACTTTGGGTAACCTCCTGCGCGTCCCAGCGTGCCCTAGTTGAGACATTCAGGAGCAGCATGATCACCATGCTCCATTGAGACTCCCAGGGTCGCCTTGTTCTGGTGACCGCTGCGATGGTCTCGGGAGTGATCTCATGGCCAATGACATACACCATCACGCCGGCGGTGAGGCTGCCTAAAAACCCAGCGTGACTGTCGAGATACCTTCCATAACCCCTTCCCGGGTGAAGCGATTGCCGCTGAGGCGGTAGGGTCTCATGACGATAGGCAGATCGTGCCCACCGAGGCGGGTTGCATCGCAAGCCCGCCTGGTGGCTTATCGATTGTCCAATGCGGCCAGATCGGGAGCAGCGGACGTTCCAATGTTTTTTTGCAGACGTGTCCGAGCCTCGAAAAGTGCGCTGCGATACTCCTGGCGTGTGGGTGACTCACTCAGAAGGATGAGTTGCCCTTCCTCGAGAGGATCCACGGGGCGGTCATCCACTCTCACCTCGTAGTGCAGGTTGGGCCCCGTGGCGAGTCCGGAGGCCCCTACCTCACCCAGTTTTTCGCCGGCCTTGATGGAGTCCCCGACCGCCAGCCTGGCGACGAACCGGCTGAGGTGCGTATAGCGACTGATGGTGCCCGTCTCGTGCTCTATCTCGACGACACGACCATAACCTCCCCGGCGACCGATGAAGGAAATGCGCCCCCGTGCGGTGGCCATGACCGGGGTGCCGCGAGGCGCGGCAAGATCGATACCGTCATGACGTCGGACCTCTCCGGATACGGGATGGCGCCGGTTGCCGAAGGGAGATGTCAGGCGTGCGCCGAGAACCGGAATCTGCAAGGAGTCCAAGAGGCTACCATTTTTAAATAGCATCACGGTGGTTCTCTGGTCCGCCGGCCACAGCACCTCCAGCCGCTCCCCCTGGTCAACCAACCTCATATAGGTCAGACGGGGAGGCCCGACTCGAGTGCCATCCTCACGGCGATCTTCTTCCCACAGTAATTGCAGGCGCTCGCCCCCCGCGATATCACGGCGTGTGTCCATGAGTCCGCCCAGCAGCATGTCAAGCTCTGCTGCGAAACGCCTGGGTATCTCCTCAGCCTCCAAGGCGGCATAGAGTGACGTCTTGACATCTACTTCACGACCCAAGGTCAGGGTGTCGAGGCGAGGCTGGACAATGCGCGTCGACGGACGCTCACCCAGGGTGACGACGTACTGAATACCCGAGTCACGCTCGATGGCCACCGACACCGGCTGTCCCGTCGCCATAGAGGTGAAAGTGATACGATCTCCGGGCAGCAATCGTCTCGGGTCGAACCTGTTCGCCAGCGAGGTCGCCGCTTGGGTGCGCATCTCGGCATCCACGCCAAGCTGCTGCAGCAGTGCGTCCAGGGTATCCCCTGGTGCCACAGTGAGCTCTTGGGCGACGCGACCTTGTGCCCTGGCCGATACCGGCTTGGCCGGTGATAATCCGGCACGCTCTTGCCAACGGGCTTCAGCCAACACGGGGCTCAGGACCATCAGTCCCGCTAGCAACCAGCGTCGTGTCATGATGCATCCCCTTCGCCGGAGACCTCGGCTACCTCACGGTTAACGGCGTCGACCAGCTCCTGCATGCCGAAGGGGTCCAACAGCTCGCCATTGACGAAGAAGGTCGGCGTCTTGCTGATCTGGTTGGCCTCGACGTCAGCCTTGTCCTGGTCGAAGACCGCCTGTACCTCTGGTGAATTGAGCTGCTCTTCGGCTGTGGCTCTGTTCAGTCCGGCCTCGCTGGCGATCTCCATGATCGCTTCCTCATCGACACTGCCATGAGCCGCCCACTGGCTCTGCCGAGCCAGCAGCGCCTCCAGCACCGGTTGGAAGGCATCCTGGCGCCTGGCCACTTCGAGCACGCGAATGGCGGTTTCGGATACGTCTCCGTGGAAGGGGGTGTAGCGCACCACCAGCCGCACCTTCTCGGGGTAGGCTTCCAGGATGCGTTTGGTCAGCGGATAGAAGGCACGGCAGGCCTCACAGGCCGGGTCGAAGAACTCCACGACCGTCACCGGTGCCTCTTCCGATCCTAGGACCGGCGAGTGCGCGCGCACCAGCGAATTCTCGGCCTGTGCACCCTCTCGGCTCGCCGTCTCGGCGCCCATGCCCAACAACGAGGGCCTCGACACGATCACGATGATGGCCGTCAGCATCAACGCTCCGGCCAGGATAAACGTCGCCTTTTTGTACATTTTTCTCTCAATTTCAAAGAGTTAGGTTTAAAAAAGCTCAGGATACTGCTGAGTGGAGCTCAGCCGCTGTTGGGTGCCTAAGTCGGCGAATAGTGGCGTGTTATCCATGCCCATAAAGGTTGGCATCCTGATGTGCATAATCAATATGCTCGAATTCCAAGCTGGAGTGGCCAATGCCAAAGCGCGCTTTCAGCTGAGCTTTGATATCCGCCTTGATCGCCTCGAGCTGCTGCCAGCCGGCTTCCGTCGTCACCACGTGGCAGTCAAGCGCGGCGGTATTCTCCTGCATTTGCCATAGGTGAACATGATGCACATCCTCAACCCCTTCGACGCTGCGCAGGAGATCAATGACGGATTGACCATCGACATCGGGTGGCGAGCCCAGCATCAGTGTCCGGATAGGGGTACCTATCTCCGTAAAGGCAAGATAGAGAATATAGAGTGCAATACCGATCGTAATCGCGGGGTCTACCCAACGCATGTCATACAGCAGAATCAGTGAGCCCCCGATGATCACGGCGATGGACGCAAAGGCATCAGACAGGTTGTGCAGGAAGAGGGCGCGGATATTGACGCTATGTTTTTGCATCGACCAGGTGAGCAAGGCCGTTAGCGCATCGACAAGAAGAGCGACAATGCCAATGATAACGACTATCCAGCCCTGAATCTCTGGCGGGTTGATCATGCGCATGAAGCCTTCGTAAATTAGATAAATGCCAACGATAATGAGGGTGGTGTAGTTGATCAGCGCTGCGACAACCTCGATTCGGCCATAGCCAAACGTCATCTGTGAGTCGGGCGGTCGTCTCGCGATCTTGCGGGCAGCAAACGCAATGACAAGCGCAGCCATGTCGGAAAAATTGTGCAGCGCATCCGCGATCAGCGAGAGGCTTCCCGCCAGAATGCCCCCAACGATCTGGGCAAGGGTCAATATCCCGTTGGCCCAGATGGCGATACTCACCCGACGGTCACCAGAGGTGGGGGCAAGATGGGGATGATCGTGATGATGTCCCATGCGTCATCCTTGTGGTGTCACCTGATGACCCAGCAGTATAAAACCTATAGCAACTCAAGCTTCAAGCCCGAACTCTGTTGAAGGCCGAGCCGGGGTTAGGAGTACGGAACTTTGCATAGTGGGCACTGTACCAAGTTGGCTACCATGTTCCATGCCCCCGGAAGGAGCCCATTGTGATACCCAAGCCTTACTCGCACGCCTGGCTGATGAGCTTAGCTTTACTGCTGATGGTGGCAACGCCAGCCCTCGCCGAGCCACAGCTGCCGGACTTCACGGAACTGGTCGACGAGGCCGCGCCGGCCGTGGTCAACATCTCCACCTCCCGCAAGGTCGAGAGGTCCATGACGTCCTCACGGCAATTTGGGGGGCAGGAGGTGCCGGAGATCCTCCGTGACTTCTTCGACGACCGCTTCCCGATGCCACCTGGCGGTGCGCCCAATCGCAATGAAGAGCCGCGTCGGTCACTGGGGTCGGGCTTCATCTTCGATCAAGACGGCTACATCATGACCAACGCGCACGTGGTCAAGGAGGCCGACAAGATTCTGGTGCGCCTCAACGACCGTCGCGAACTCTCGGCCGAGCTGGTGGGGGCCGACGAGAAGACCGATGTGGCGGTCCTCAAGGTCGAGGCGGATAACCTACCCACCCTGCAACTGGGCAACTCCGACAACCTCCAGGTCGGCCAGTGGGTCGCCGCCATAGGCTCACCCTTCGGCTTCGACCACTCGGTGACGTCCGGGATCATCAGTGCCATCAACCGCACCCTGCCCCAAGACGTCTACGTTCCCTTCATCCAGACCGATGTGGCGATCAACCCGGGCAACTCGGGCGGACCACTGTTTAACCTCGACGGTGAGGTCGTGGGCATTAATTCCCAGATCCTGACCCGTAGTGGAGGCTACATGGGCCTCTCCTTCGCCATTCCCATTGATGTGGCACTGGATGTGGCCAACCAGCTCCGTGAAGAGGGGTACGTGAGCCGCGGCTGGCTGGGCGTCAGCATCCAGCCGGTATCCAAGGACCTGGCGGAGTCCTTCGGCATGGAGCAGGCCGAGGGTGCCTTGATTGCCCAGGTCGAGCCCGGCAGCCCTGGGACAGAAGGCGGCCTCAAGGCCGGTGATGTCATCCTTGAGGTGAACGGCCAGGAAGTGGACCACTCCACCACGCTGCCGCGCCTGATCGGTGAGACGGCCCCCGGCGAAGACGTTGATCTCTCCGTGTTGCGCGATGGTCAGCAGGAGACCATCACGGTGGAAGTTGGCGAGTGGCCGGATGCCGGCCCCGGTCAATCCGATGGCGACCCGGTTCGACTGGGCATCGCGGTTCAGCCGTTGAACGACATGGAGAAGCGTCGGCTTGGCATCGATCACGGGGTGCGCATCGTCAAGGTGGCCCCCGCCGGACATGCCGCTGCCGTCGGCATTCGCCCCGGCGATGTGCTGGTCAGACTGGGCCAGCAGCCGGTAGAGAGTCCGGAACAGCTGAAGGAGATGCTGACCCGCCTGCCAGATGATCAAGCGGTGCCTGTTCTGCTCAACCGCGAAGGCCGCACCTACTTCGTGGCCCTGCGAGTGGGCAATGGTGACTAACCGCGACTGAGTAGCGTTCAATACATCAGCACAGCGGCGCCCTGGCGAACAGGATCGCTGGGGCGTTTCTTCAGACTCTCGTACATTCTAATGCACGGCTGGGGAGGGTATCCGGATTTAATGGTTGATGCGTCAACCTACTGTTGGTGCATGCTTCCCTCGCTAATTCCAGCAAGAACCCCACACGCCTCAACTTCCCGGCCATCGTTGCAACTCGCTCTCAGTGAAACGAGTTGTTTCTCAAGCGCCTGTAGAGCGGTTATCTGCGAGCGCACGTGAGAGATGTGATCATCGAGCAAAGCGTTCACGGCGGCACAAGGTTGGTGAGGGTCGTCCTGATACCTCTGTAGCTCGTGAATCTCTGCTAGCGACAGGTCCAGGATTCTGCAGCGACAAATGAAAGCCAGCCGCTCACCATGTTCCTCGGTATAGACACGGTAACCGTTCTCCTGCCGATCAGGCGACGGTAACAGGCCCTGTCGTTCATAGAAGCGGATCGTCTGTGTATCGACCCCTACCAACTCTGCCAACTGACCAATACGCACCAAGCTCCTCCTCAACGGATTCTCTCCGCTCTGTTGACCTTATAGTGACTATATGGTTTTAAATGATAGCCCGATAATATTCAAGTGGAGTCGTATCATGAGCAAAACCTGTGGAGCCCCCTGTGGCGGCGATGCGACGCCCATAGCGGATACCGATATGCGTCGCTCCTCCGAAGCATCGGGGAAATGGGTCAGCGTTTATGCCGTGCCGAAGATGGACTGTCCATCGGAAGAGCGAATGATTCGCCTTGCCCTGAACGGCTTTGAGGAGATTCGGGTGCTGTCCTTCGACTTGTCGAACCGCCGATTAGAGGTCGTGCATGACGGCGAGGTCGAGCCCATCACCGCAAAACTGACAACCTTGGGGCTAGGAGCCTCGCTTCAGGAAACGGCCGCTGCCGATCCTGAGTCGATCAAGGCGGTCGGTGACACGTCGGCCTCTGCCGCGCAGGAGTCCGGCACCCTGCGTTGGTTGCTCGGTATCAATGCGGTCCTGTTCGTGGTGGAAATGACGGCCGGCCTGATCGCGCACTCCACCGGCCTGATTGGAGAATCCCTGGACAATTTTGCCGATGCGGCCGTGTACGGGCTCGCCCTGTATGCGGTTGGGCATAGCGTAAAAATGCAGGTGCGTGCCGCGCATCTTGCAGGTGTGCTCCAACTGATTCTGGCGGTTGGCGTACTCGCAGAGGTGGTCAGGCGCTTTGTATTCGGTAGCGAGCCTGAATCGCTGATGATGATGGCGATTGCATTCGTCGCATTGATTGCCAATACCAGTTGTCTGCTGCTGATATCCAAACATCGAGAGGGCGGGGCGCACATGAAGGCAAGCTGGATATTCTCGGCCAATGACGTGGTGATCAACCTGGGGGTCATCACCGCCGGCGCCTTGGTCGCGTGGACCGGAACCAATTATCCGGATCTGATTATCGGCACCATCGCGGGGGTCATTGTGCTCAACGGTGCCAGGCGCATTCTGGCGCTCAAGGGTTAAATAATGTCTATTAATAGCTATTCAGTGGCCTGCTGAGCCAGTTCACCTAGCAAAGTCACCTCAAGCACGACGCCAGTGTTGCGAAGACACTCTGGAGCCTGGTGGCCTCCCTCGCCACGGGCAATGGCGCGCGTCCGATCTGGACGCCTTTCGTCAGGATCCGGTCACGGCGAAGCTGCTGGGCATCGAGACCGTGCCGGCGAGAGGCCGCCTCGGCAAATACCTGGTACGCATGGGGACGGTCCACCTCGACGCGCTCCAGAGCATCGCTCGCTACTGGGCAAGGCACTTGGCGCCGCCGATCCTGGACTATCAGGTCAAGACCCTGAGCTATGTGCCAGTGTTCGTGGATGGCACCGCCATCGAAGTGGATGGCCAGTTGTTCGGGGAATCGCCTCATTACACGCGAGCTTGATCAGCGGGGAACAGCACCCCCCCAGAAATTGAAGCCAGCGAACCTCGGGACCTTCGAAAGATAGCCCGTCTCCATCCGCTGGATACCGAAGCCTGCGTGCCCGATAAGCTCGGGTATGTCGCGGTTGAGATGGCAGCCCCCCGCCACTCTGCGCCACAGGGGATTGATACGGCGCTGCCACTGGCGTACGGCTTCGTCGGGCGCCGTGCCGTGTTCGCAGAACAGCAGTTGGCCACCCGGCTTGAGCACGCGACGCATCTGCTCCAACGCCCGGTGCCAGTCCGGAATCGTGCACAGGGTGTAGGTGAGCACCACGGTATCGACACTGTTGTCGTCGAGAGGGACCTCCTCGCCCGGCAGGTCCAGCCAGCGCACCTCGAACTGTGCGCTGGCGACGTTGTGGCGGGCCTTGCGTCGCATGCCTTCGGAAGGCTCGAGCCCCCAGACCAGCTCGACCCGGTCCGGATCGTAGTGGGGAATATTGAGCCCGGACCCCATACCCACCTCCAGAACACGGCCCCGGGCTTGCGGCACCACGGCCGCCCGCTGACGATCGACCACCGTGTTGCCACACGCCAGGTGGAGGAAATGCGGCAGAACACGATTCTCGTAGAAGGACATCTGTATCGTCATCCCGTGTGGTTGCCAGGTGATCGAAATACGGTGTGATCGAAACCAGACCGGTTCGTTATGCCACCACCTTGAAGTAGCGCATCATACCGGCATCCTCATGCTCCATGGTGTGGCAGTGGTACATGTAGAACCCCTCGAAGTCCTTGAAGGTCAGAGCGATGCGCACCCGTTCCTCCGGGAACACCAGCACCGTGTCATGCAATCCCGCGTCGATGATCCCATCGTGCAGGTCCGTCTTGCCGCCCGCCGATATCCGCTCCTGAACCAGGAATTGCAGTCCATGAACGTGCATGGGGTGCGGCATCATGGTGTTGTTGACGAACTCCCAGATCTCCGTCTGCGCCAGCCGGACGATCTCGTCATCTGCCACCGTCGCGCCCTCCATCTGCCGGCCGTTGATCGTGAACCCCTGCATCATGCGCATGCCCAGCTCGAAGCGGCGTACTGGCGTATCGGCCTGAACCGGGGAGGCCGGCAGGTCTTGAGCCAAGCGTTCCGGCAGGGTTTCCGCATCGTTCGCCCGTGCGACGACGGCGAAGGTAACTAGCGAGAGCCGCTCGCTTCCCATCATGTCGCGCATCATGCCTCGATCCATCATCTCGCCCATTCGATCACCCATCATCCCTCGATCCATCATGCCGCCCATTCGATCGCCCATCATGCCCCGGTCCATCATGTCGCCCATTCGCTCGCCCATCATGCCGAGTTGGTACTCCTCGCTCACCAGCTGTACGGACTCTCCCGGCTCGGTGTCGCCAAAATCGACCCACAGATCGATCCGTTGGGCCGGCGCCAGTGTGACCGAGCGGCGCCGCTCGGGCTTGGCGAGCAGGCCACCGTCGGTGCCGATGACGGTCACCGCCCGGCCATCGCTCCAGGCCAGCTTGTAGATGCGCGAGTTGGAGCCGTTGAGCAGGCGCAATCGATATGGCTGCGTGGACACCTCGCGTCGCGCGTCCGGGTGGCCGTTCACCAGTACCCGCTCCCCGCGAAAGCCCTGCATGCGGGTCATCATCGCCCCCATGCCACCATCGTCGATGTACTGAAGCTCATTGCCATTGCTAAAGGTGCGATCCTGCAGGATGAGGACCAGTTCCCGCTCTCCGTCGGGGAGCTCCAAGGCACGCTCGGCGTCGTCGTTGATGATCAGTGGACCGGCAAGGCCGGCGTAACTCTGAAAGCCAACCCGGCCACCATCGGGGCCGTGAGGATGGGGGTGGTACCAGTACAGACCGGCACGATCCACGACATCGAAGGCGACCGCCATGCTCGTCGCTGGCGCGATCGGCAGGCGCGGTTGACCATCCACGTCCGGTGGTACGTGCAGACCATGCCAATGCACGGTGGTGTCTTCGGGGAGATCGTTGTCGATGCGTACCCGCAAGCGCTGACCACGACGCAGGCGAATCAATGGCCCCGTATAACTCTCACCCACGGGCGTCAGGGTATCTTCAGGCCCGACGATTCGCTCGGCCGTGTAGCGCCAGACGTCGCTCGGCGCACCGGGCAGGATAGCCACCTTGTCGGGACGGGCTCGCACACGCAGGTCGACGTCGAAGGGCCCCTCCATGGCCGTTGACGCGGACGCCGCCCGCAGAGCGGGGCGATATCTCCCGGTCCATACCCCGGCCCCCACCAGGGTCGACAACGCCGCCACACCGCCGATGCGGCGCAATACGCTACGTCGCTGCAGGTCGACATAAGCCATGATGCTCCCCCTCCTCTATGGTTGTCGGCGGCCCCGGCTCATAGCTTGGCGGCGCGTAGCCGCAGTGCGTTGGCGATGACCGAGACCGAGCTCAGGCTCATCGCGGCGGCGGCGTAGATGGGACTGAGCAGCCAGCCGGTGAACGGAAACAGCGCCCCGGCGGCCAGAGGCACCCCCAGGCTGTTGTAGACGAAGGCGAAAAACAGGTTCTGGCGGATATTGCGCATCACCCAGCGACTGAGATGGCGGGAGCGAACAATGCCGGAGAGATCCCCTCTCACCAGAGTCACCCCCGCGCTCTGGATGGCGACATCGGTCCCCGTGCCCATGGCGATACCGAGGTCAGCCTCGGCCAGGGCGGGGGCGTCATTGACGCCGTCGCCGGCCATGGCGACCACGCGCCCGGCCTCGCGATGCTCGCGCACGATACGCCCTTTATCTTCCGGCAGTACGTCCGCTTCAATTTAGTCGATACCAAGTTGGCGCGCCACGGCTTCGGCGGTGGTACGGTTGTCGCCGGTGAGCATAACCAGGCGCAGGCCATCCTCTTTGAGCGTCCGGATCGCCTGTGCGGTGGTTTCCTTGATCGGGTCCGCGACACCGATGAGTCCCATGACCTGATCATCGGCCACCAGGAACATCACGGTTTGCCCTTCGGCTTGCAGCGTCTCGGCACGCTGCGTCCATTCCCGCGCCTCCACACCACGTGTTTCGAGCAGCCGGGCATTGCCAAGCGCAAGCTCGCGTCCTTCGACCCGACCGGTGACCCCCATGCCGGTCACCGCCTCGAAATCGCTGGCATCGCTCAGCTCGACATGATGCTCTTGCGCAGCACTGACAATGGCCTCGGCCAACGGATGTTCGCTGCCTCGCTCGAGGCTGCCGGCAAGTTGCAGCAACTGCGCTTCATCACTGCCGGAAACGGGCTTGAGGGATACGACCCGGGGTTTACCCTCTGTGAGGGTGCCGGTCTTGTCGACGACCAGGGTGTCGACTTTCTCGAAACGTTCCAGTGCCTCGGCATTCTTGATCAACACGCCCGCCCGGGCCCCGCGACCGACCCCAACCTGGATCGACATCGGCGTCGCCAAGCCGAGCGCACAGGGACACGCGATGATCAGCACCGATACCGCGGCGATCACCGCGTAGGCCATCGCCGGCGGTGGCCCCCAGATCCCTCAGGCAATAAATGCCAGGATCGCCACGATAACCACCGCGGGGACGAAATAGCCGGCGACCACATCGGCAAGCCGCTGAACGGGCGGCTGCGAACGCTGCGCTTCGGCCACCATTTCCGCGATCTGCGAAAGCACCGTGTCCTCGCCGACCTTGTCGGCGCGCATGACGAAGCTGCCCTGACCACTCACGGTGCCGCCGATGACCGTGTCGCCCTCGCGCTTCTCGACGGGAAGGGACTCCCCGGTCACCATCGATTCGTCCAGCGTGCTGTGGCCTTCGAGCACCTCGCCATCGACCGGCACCTTGTCACCGGGGCGTACCCGTAGACGGTCACCGGTACACAGCTCGTCGAGCGAGACCTCCTCGTCATTGCCCTCGGCATCGATGCGTCGTGCGGTCGGCGGCGCGAGATCGAGGATCGCGCGCAGCGCACTGCCGGTCTTCTCGCGGGCGCGGGCCTCGATCACTTGACCGAGCAGGATCAGCACGACGATCACCGCCGCCGCCTCGAAATACACGCCGACCGAGCCATCGGCGTCACGGAAAGTGGCCGGGAATATCCCAGGGGCGAGCGTGGCGACGACACTGTAGCCATAGGCCGCCCCCACACCGAGGGCGATCAGCGTGAACATGCTGAGGTTGCGTGTGACGAGGGACTTCCAACCACGCAGGAAGAATGGCCATCCGGCCCATAGCACCACGGGCGTGGCAAAGATCAGTTCGATCCAGTGACCACTGCCGGCGGGCAGCACCTCATCCACCCAAGGGCCGATACCGGGCAGCACGCTGCCCATGGCGACGAACAACACCGGCAGCGTCAGCAGGCCGCCCACCCAGAAGCGTCGGAACATCTCGAGAAACTCGAAGCTGCGTTCCTCTCCGGAAACGCGGGTGAGCTCGAGTGCCATGCCACACTTGGGGCAGTCGCCGGGCTCATCCTGCCGCACCTCCGGATGCATGGGGCAGGTATACTGGACCCTCGACGACGGTTGCGGCTTGACGGGTTCCAGCGCCATGCCGCACTTGGGACACTCCCCCGGCTCCTCGCTCTCTACGCCAGAACACATGGGGCAGAAATAATTGGCCTTGCCACTGGGCTTCGACGCAGCCGCCGAGGTGGCGGCAAGCACGGCGCCTGGATCCTCGCGAAAGTGCTCGTCGCACTGCTTGCTACAGAAATAGTAACGCTCACCGCGATGCTCGACGCTCTCCGTCGAGGCGGGATCGACGCTCATGCCACAAACGGGGTCTTTTTCCATGAAGAACCCTCCATTGTACAAAAGGTTTCTGTTGCGTGGTCGGTGGCGTTTCTTGATTGCCACGCTGGCTGGCGTACTTCCGACGGCGTAGTTGATCGTCATGTTCGGGGAGATACTCATAGCTACCGACTCCCACGGCCTCGCGGTCGCGTTGATTCTGATCAGTGGCATCACGCTCCTGCCGATCCTGGCAAAACTCGTCTGGGCTCGGAATACATGAACCATGACAGCTGACATCCTGTGAGACGCATACGTGAAACGGCGACTGTTACTGCTTATTCCTCTGTTGGTTTTCCTGGGACTGGGGTTCTTCCTCTATCGTGGTTTGGAAATGAATCCTTTCGCTCGCGATTCGGCTCTACTGGCCAAGCATTTCCCACCCTTTACCCTGACAACTCTGGAAGCCCCCTCACGCCGTGTTGACGAGTCCCTCCTCAAGGGTGAGGTCACGCTGGTCAATGTCTGGGCGGAGTGGTGTCCAACCTGTAAGGAAGAGATGCCCCAGTTGCTGACACTGGCCGAACGTGGTGTGCGCTTGATTGGCATCAACTACAAGGACACCCGTGCCAAGGGGCTGGAGTTTCTTGACCATTTTGGACGACCTTTCGAAGTCAATATTTTTGATCCGGATGGCGATCTTGGGTTCGAGCTAGGTGTCTATGGTGTGCCAGAGACTTTCCTCGTCGATACCGAGGGCATTATCCGCTATAAGCATACGGGCTATATCACTCCCGAGGATGTTGAGAAAGTTATTCAGGAGATAGAAAAATGGCAGCAATGAGTCATCGAGCGTGCTGAAAGTTACTTTTATTGATAACGCGGCCGGTAACGGTCAGATAAGGAAGGCTTATGCTGCAATATCCTCAGATTGATCCCGTGGCCATTTCTCTGGGGCCAGTACAGATTCACTGGTACGGCCTGATGTACGTAGTCGGGCTGGTCGCCGCCTGGTGGCTGGGGCGTCGTCGTGCCCACCGCCTGGACCTGAATCACGATGATATCGGCGATCTGATCTTTTACGGTGCCATGGGGATCATCCTCGGTGGTCGTCTGGGCTATGCGCTGTTCTACGGGCTCGAGCAACTGCTGGCCAACCCACTGTGGCTCTTCAGAATCTGGGACGGCGGCATGAGCTTTCATGGCGGCCTGGCCGGTGTGTTGCTCGCGGCATGGCTGTTTGCCCGCAAGCACCGCCTGGCCTTCTTTCAGTTGACCGATTTCATCGCCCCGCTAGTGCCGATCGGCCTGGGTGCCGGGCGCCTCGGCAACTTCATCAATCACGAGTTGCCGGGAAGGGTCAGCGATATCCCTTGGGCGATGGTCTTCCCTCCCATGATGGGGCTGGGGCCGGAGCCGCGCCACCCTTCAGCGCTCTACGAGTTCGCCCTGGAAGGGGTAGTACTGTTTGCCGTGCTGTGGTGGTTGTCGCGCCGACCGCGCCAGCGAGGGCTCATCTCGGGGTTGTTCCTGGTGCTTTATGGCACCTTCCGCTTCGGCGTGGAGTTCGTGCGCCTGCCCGACCCCCAACTGGGGTTCATCGCCTTCGGCTGGCTGACCATGGGGCAACTGTTGACCTTACCGATGCTCATTGCGGGGCTGGCCCTGGTCATCTGGTCGAGGCGTCAGCCAGTGGATAGGGCGAAGGCGGCGGCGACCTCATGAACACGGCCTTCGCTTTTCTACTGGTGCTGCTGTTCGTCGCTACACCCGTAGCGGCCCGTGGAGAGTTTCCCGTGGGCGGTGGCAAAGGCTCCACCTTCAGTAACTCGGCTCAACGGGAATTCCTGCCGGCCGATGAAGCCTTCCGGGCTAGCGCCTGGCGAGACGATGAACGGCTCTATGTCGGCTTCCTCAATGCCGAGGACTATTACCTCCATCGCCACCAATTCGCCCTGGACAGCCGCGACGCGGACGTCAGCTTCGGTGAGCTGGCAATTCCCCCCGGCGAACCCATGGTGCACGCGTCTCTGGGGGAGATCGAGGTGTTCTATGACCAGGTGGTATTTAGTGCGCCCATCGAGGCGAGCGATGCCGCTACCGGGCCGCTGGCCATCACGGTGACCTTTCAGGGCTGCTCCGATCGGGGACTTTGCTATCCACCCGAGCAGGTCGAGCTCGACGCGCTTCACGGGTCGCCTCCGGCAGCCTTCGATTCTCCTCCTCGTGGTACTGGGGATAGCGAAAATAGAGCGCCTTGAATGGATCCCACCGGCCTGAGCCTACCGCCATTGGCGGCGGCTTTCGTCTTCGGCCTGCTCGGAGGGGCGCACTGCATCGGCATGTGTGGCGGGATCATGAGTGCCCTGACCTTTGCCGTGCCCCCCAGCATGCGGCAGCCGAGCCGCCTGGCGGGCCTCCTGCTCGGCTACAACCTGGGCCGCATCACCAGCTACATGCTCGCCGGTGCCCTGGTGGCGCTGCTCGGTTCCGTGCTCAACCATGCCCTGGACGGCATCGCCATGGTGCTGCGTATCCTGGCGGCGGTCATGCTGATTCTGATGGCGCTGTATATCGCCAACTGGTGGAAGGGGTTGCTACGTGTCGAAGCCCTGGGTCGCTCGCTGTGGCGGCGTATCGAACCGCTTGGTCGAGGCTTGATGCCCGTCGTGAAGGTGCCCCAGGCCTTCGCGCTGGGCTCGATCTGGGGCTGGATGCCCTGCGGGCTGATCTATTCAATGCTGGCCTGGAGTCTGGCCGTGGCCGAGCCGCTACGCGCCGCGACGATGATGGGGGCCTTCGGGCTCGGCACCCTGCCCGTCGTCCTGGCGACCGGTATGGCAGCCCGCCGCGTCTCGCTATGGATTCGCCATCCAGCGACCCGCACGCTGGCGGCGTTGCTGATCATAGCGTTTGCCGTCTGGCAACTCTGGCATCTGCACTCCATGACCGGCATGGACGATATGGCCAGCATGGCGCCGTCGCATCACTGATGGCCAATGCGCGGACCATCCGTGACGATGGCCGGTTGCTCCGATCCCAGCGATTCGATCAGTTGCTTCAGGCTAGGGGCCTCGGGACCATCATCGTGGCCGATGCTATCCAGCCATCGCGCTATCGCCTGAAGTTCTTGAATCCTCATGCAAATGTGGCGCCCTTGTTCAGCCAGCGGCGTGTGCCTATCAACAACCGGAGGGCTGTCTTGGTCCGCCCAGGTCAATATCTGCTTGATTTCTGGGAGGCCGACTCCCAACGAGCGAAGGCAATCAATGAGGCGCAGGCGACCCAGTGCCTCCTCGTCATAGAGTTGATAGCCGTTGCGCGGGTCCCGTTGCGGTCGTAACAACCCCTCACGTGTGTAGTGACGTACCGTTTCCGCAGTGACCCCACCAGCCCGAGCCAGTTCAGTGACTCGCATTGCCTTTTCCTTACCTACTCAGTTTCAGTCAGCCTACAACCGTGAGGCCGCCCAAAGGTCAAGGCCTGGTTATAGCGCTCAATGGGTGGCCGCCCGCATGACGCGGAAACGCCAAAAAATAAGGGCTTGACCTTGAAGTAGGCTTCAAGGATACCTTTCCAAGAAGCAGCGCTGCTGCAGGGTGGAAATCAAAGCCAAGCCGTGCCATCAGCCTTGCTGGTGGAAAGGTGAGTCCCAAGAAGATCGAGGAGAGTGTCATGCGGAAACGTCACACTGCAGTCCTGACTGTCGCTATCATCGCCACCAGTGCCTTCGGGACCGGCTCGCTCCTTGCACAGGAAGATCCGCAGCAGGAGCCAATGGAGGGCAAGGGCATGCATGGGGACATGATGCAAGAAGGTGGCATGATGGGGATGATGAGTGACATGAATACCATGATGGAAAAATGCAATGCCATGATGGATAAAATGCAACAGGGTCATGAAACCGACAGTAACGCCTGACGTGAGATCGCCAGGGGCTGCTCCGCAGAGGAGCAGCCATTTACATTTTAGTGGAGCGAGGGGAGAACAGCATTTGCGTAAATGCATCTATGCTCCATTAGCCATTCTCTGGCTGGTGGCAAGTGCTTCGTCCTTTGCTCATTCCCTTGAAGATGCCGAGGCAGAGTTGCAAGAGCGGGAACGCTACGCCCAGTTTGTCGACCAGCCGGCCCCGACTTTTTCCCTGGCCGGTGTTGAGGGCAACATCGTGGCATCTTCCGACCTGGAAGGTCGCGTCGTGGTGCTCAATTTTATCTACACCCGCTGCCAGGAAGCCTGCCCGGTGCACATGAACCTGATTGCCGAGGTGCAAGAGCGAGTCAACGATACCGGCCTACGAGATGATGTTGAATTTATCACCATCGCTACCGACAGCGAGGACTTTGCCGGCACGCACAACAACATGCGGGCCTACGGTGAAAATTTCGATCTGGACCCCGCCAACTGGCGGTTTCTTTATCGAAGCGAAAATGAGTTTGTCGACACCACACGCCAGGTCGCGGAAGCCTACGGTCTGAAATTCGACGATGTGGCCGAGGGCGTCCAGGCGCATGGCGTTGTGACTCATGTCATCGACCAATCAGGACGGATACGGGCCCGCTTTCATGGGCTCAAATTCGATCCGGAGCACCTAGTTTCCTATGTAAAGGTGTTGGCAGAAGGACCAGAGACATTATCCACCGGTGTGTGGGATCGCATTCGCCATACTGTCGTCAACACCTTCGATTAATGCCGCGAGAGTATAGCCGGCCTCGCTGCCGAACGTTCTCGTGAACTCTATGGAGCCTTAGCGTATGAAACACTGGAAAGCGCTGACCATCGCTTCTCTATTGACCTTCCCCCTGACAGGGTTGGCAGCCGAGACGTCGGCAACCCTCTACAAGAACCCCAACTGTGGCTGTTGCGCCGAATATGCCAAGTATCTCGAACGAAACGGGTTCGAAGTGGAGACAATCGATACTCACGATCTCGCGAAGATGAAAGCCGAACACGATGTTTCCGAGAAACTGCAGGGTTGCCATACCACGCTCATCGACAACTATGTCTTCGAGGGCCACGTACCCGTGGAAAGCGTCACCCAGGTACTCGAAGAGAAACCTTTCATCAAAGGCCTGAGCGTACCCGGAATGCCACTTGGCTCACCGGGGATGTCGGGCGAGAAACAGGGCCCACTGGAGGTTTACACCCTGGCCTTTCAGCCGACCGATACCCCTAAAGTTTACGCCACCCACTGAAGGTGAGCCTTGGTGATGAGACAACTGATCGGGACCAGTTGGGTAGCGGTGGCATTGTGGGGAATGATCACTTCTTTGGCCGTCGCCGAACCACCCAAACGTGTGGGGCCGAATGGGTTTCTTCTCTGGGAAAGCCCACGCGAGGTGTCGGAAATCAGCTTCGAGGCTGGCGACGGTACTCCGCTGACGCTGACCACCTTCGGAGGAAAGCTGATCCTGCTCAACATCTGGGCGACATGGTGTGGCCCTTGCCGCGAGGAAATGCCCACCCTGGATGCCCTCCAGGCTGAATTGGGTGGGACAGATTTCGAGGTCGTCGCACTCTCGATCGATCGCAAAGGCATCGAGGTCGTCAACGAATTCTATCAGGAGGTGGGGATCGAGCATCTCGCTCCCTACGTCGATCCAACCGGCATGGCCAGCGCGAACCTCAGTGCCGTGGGTATTCCCACGACGCTTCTGCTCGACCGCCAGGGCAGGGAGATCGGACGCCTGGTCGGGGAGGCCGAGTGGGATACCCCTGAAATGATCGACTTTCTTGCCGAAACCATAGAAACCACCCAGGAGGACGCGCCATGAGTTGCTGTGACGACAAGCCCCAAAAGGGCCAAGAGAAAGCCGGACTGAAAGGCCTGGTAACAGGCCCACGCCGCTGGATGCTGCTGGGCGCTGTGGCGGTGGCTGGTGGTCTTGCCATGGGCTGGGATCAGTTGGTCCTGCTTGGGCTCGCGCCTCTCTTGGTGAGCCTCTTGCCTTGCCTTGTCATGTGCGGATTAGGACTGTGCATGATGAAATGCAAGGACAAGACAAACAAGTCGACCGACCAGGACGAAGTCACTGATACACAAGCCGGGGTGGAAGCCTCTACCGCGGTACCCACGGAGACGACATCCGCCAATCGCCAAGCGGCGAATCACCAGGTGCCGTCCGAGCGGCCCATATCCAAGCTCCAAGCCTAGCCGCGGGATAGGGGAGGATGCTGGAGCTTGCCAATATCGGCCTGGCGACGGCCTTTCTGGCGGGCCTGATCTCGTTCGCTTCGCCCTGTGTCTTACCGCTCGTGCCTGGCTATCTCTCCTTCGTCGCCGGGCGCTCGCTGGGGCAGATACGGGAAGCGGATCGACGGGAGCGACTCCGGGTGTTAACCCAGTCGATCTGGTTCGTGCTCGGGTTCACCACGATATTCCTGATGCTGGGCGCCAGTGCCACGGCCATCGGGCGTCTGCTGCTGATCTATCGCCAGGAGGCGAACCTGGTCGGCAGTCTCATCGTCATCCTGTTCGGTGCCTTCATGACCGGGCTCATTCCGCTGCACTGGTTACAGCGGGAATGGCGGTTGATCGGCCGCCTCAAGGAAGCGGGCGGGGGGCCTGGTGCGGCCTACCTCCTAGGTGTGGCGTTCGCCTTCGGCTGGACCCCCTGCATCGGCCCGATCCTGGGCGCCATTCTGACCGTCAGCGCCTCGACGGCCAATGCCTCGAGCGGAATGGCGTTGCTCGGCATCTATTCGCTGGGCCTGGGGGTGCCCTTTCTGTTGACGGCGGTGTCGCTCGATCGCTTCCTGCACCACCAGCCATTCCTGCGCCGCTGGGGCCGAGTCATGCATCTGGCGGCCGGGCTGATCATGATCCTGATGGGCATCTTGATGATCACCGGCAAACTGACCGAGCTGTCCTATTGGTTATTGCGCACCTTTCCGGCGCTAGGCAGCATCGGCTAGCCATTATTCGAGGAAATATTGCAATGAACAAAATCACGGGTCGCTTCTGGCGTGCCCTGTCACTGACGAGCTGGGTCATGGCCAGTCTGAGCTTCGTCAGTATGGCCGGGGCCGCCGAGGAGGCATTGCCGTCGCTGAGTTATGACCAAACAGGCGAACGGCTGCTCAAAGTACAGGCCAACCAGCTTTTCGAAAGCACGGATGGCGGGGCGGCCTGGACGATGATTCCCTTGCCCGACGAAGTAGCGGAGGGACGGTTGGTAACGGTATCGGAACCGGCAACAGCCGAACAGGCCCTCTATATCGCCGGCCCCTCGATCGGGGTGCAGCGCAGCACCGATCATGGAGAAACCTGGCAGGAACTCAACGATGGCTTGCCTAACCAGGACGTTACCGCCTTGGACGTGCACCGCCATCAGCCCGAGACACTCTATGTGGTGATTGCCGACGACGGCCTCTACCAGAGTGAGGATGCCGGCACGACCTGGAAGAAGATGGATAGCGGTCCTGCCCAACCCGTTCGCCGGCTCATCCACTCCGATATGGAGGGGAGCATGCAGACTGGCTGGCTCTATGCGGTGTCCGACGATGCGGTTCGCCTGTCGATGGATTGCTTCTGCGGCTGGCGACCGACCGGGGAGCTCGATGCCGGCAGAGTCTATGATCTGGCCTACAAGCTCGACGATCCCGAACACGTCTATGTGGCCACGGAGCAAGGCCTGTGGCGCAGCGACAATGGCGGCCAGGAGTGGCAGCAAGTAAAGGGTGATGGCCCGACGTTCGTCACGCTTACGCTTGCGCCGCAGGGAACGCTCTATGCCCTGGATCGCGAGGGGGAGCTCATGCGCAGCGAAGATCAGGGCCAAACCTGGACACCCCCCGATGCGTAAGCTCTGGATCCTCGTCACAACGTGGCTGCTGATGAGTGCCGCCGGGCAGGCCATGGCGGGGGGTGGCCCCTCTTCGCGCGATACCTCTCGGCTGGAAGAGGGAGAAAGGATCTACCAGCAGTACTGTGCCAGCTGCCACGGCAGCGAGGGCGAGGGCCAGCCGAACTGGGAGCACCAGAATGCCCAGGGCGAATTGCCCGCTCCCCCTCACGGGCCGGAGGGGCATACCTGGAAACACTCCGATGCGATGCTCTACCGGATCATCGCCGAGGGATGGCGCGACCCCTGGAACAAGACCGAGCGACTGACGATGCCGGCCTTCGAGAATGTCCTGACCCCCGCCGAGATCCGCTCCGTGGTGAACTATCTCAAGACGTTATGGACGCCGGAGCAACGACGTCATCAGGCGGAAGAAAGCGAGGGAGCCCCATTTCCGTCGCAGAGTGAGTAGCTGTGGGGCTAGGGAAGCGCTGCGTAAACACCTCCGCAGCTGACGGAGAGTCAACCGCAGGGTAAAACCTGGCTTTCTTGCCACTGTCTGACCAAAGCCAACCGATGAAGCAGATTTCTGTCGCTCAGGCTCAGCAACAGAACAAGAAGAAGGTTCCCCGCAGCGAACGGTGTCTGGGAAGCCTTGAACAGGACATCATGCACGCCCCCAAGGTCAGTAGCGGCATTTTCACCACTACGCTGCTGACATTACTCTCAATACCAGCCCAGAGGTGGTGGACATTTCATCGCACGCACGAAGCCCCCTGCGAGAGCGTCACCTTGAGCTGATTGTGGTAGGTTTGCATTTGCTCTCAGCTAGGACTGTCTCTCTCCTACCAGATGGGGAGTAAGATGGGTAGGAACAAATAAAAAAACTATGCATAAAATAAAACTAACCAACTGTTTTATAAATAAAAAATACATCAAATTACATCTTCAGATTCAGAATATTGAGTGATGGTGTTGGGTGGGCGGTTTCAAACTACAAGCGCAACACTATTGGAGTGTCGGGCACTCGGGCACTGACTTCTGGAGAACCTCCGCGTATACCTCCAGAGGCGTCCTAGCGTTTAATGTCTCTCTAGGCTAGGTGTTGAGTGAGTCTGCGATCTCATCAAGTTCTTCTTGGGTGTAGGTCGATAGGTCTGTTCCCTTAGGAAAATACTGTCGAAGCAGACCATTGGTATTCTCGTTCGACCCGAGTCGCCATGGGCTATGTGGATCGGCGAAGTAAATAGCCGTATCGGTACGCGGGGTCATCTCCGAATGCTTGGCCGTCTCATGCTCTTGGTCGTAGGTCATCGATTGCCGAAGTGAGCGTGGAGCACGATTCACTTTGTTGCCGAAGCCAATCACGGCATTCGTCGCGGTGACACCGTCCATTTTTCCCTGGATGAAGTACCGTGTCACGTGCTCGACCAACATGCCCACGGTTGAGTGCACGCCGCTTGCCGTTCCCGTGCCGAAGGCTCGCAACAAGTCATAGCGATAGCGAACCTATTCGGCCAGGTATTGCACTTGCTTATTGAGACCGCCTTGTTCGTCACTCCAGTGACCTTACGAGTGCTGCGCAAGCCCCCGACATACCCCAATCAGGATATATTTGAGATAGCCAGGGAGAACTATCTTTCACTTAAGAGACCCGTACCTCGCAGGCTCGGCACCTCAACTAGGTTATCCAACAATAATGACGACCCTACCGACGACGACCCCGGAGTTCGATTGCCGGAGCAGCACCGACTGGTTTCCTCTAAGCCAACAGCATCCGACCTTTCGGCTACGCTGGGAGCGCCCGTTAGGCCGCGGCTGGGAGGCTTACCATCGCCTTGCCCCCGGCTGCTGGCTGCGCACCCTCGACCTGGAACAAGCCGACGGCTCCAGCCCGGCCCGCATTTCCGGCGGCTACCTCAGCCTGGCCGCCATGCTAGAAGGACGCACCACTCTGGAAGCACCAGAGGGCGGGGCCTTCGAACTCAACGCCGGCCAAATGATGTGCAACTACAGGCGTGATGACGCCCTCTTCGTCGATCACTGCCCTAGGCCAGGCCGCTACCTGATGGTGGAGCTGAACCTTTCTCCCGACTACCTGCGCCGCTCCCTTACCCATCTCGCTTCCAAGGAATTCGCCTTCCTGGTGCGGCTCGGCAGCAGCAACGGTTGCCTGGTCCTGACATCGGCCCTCCACCGCTGCCTGCGCGATATCCTCCACCCGCCGGTCGGCGAGCCTCTGCTCACCAGCTATCTGCGGGCTAAGAGCGGCGAGTTCCTGTGCCTGTTGCTGGCCTCACATACCCAGCCGGTTCCGACGCCGACACTACTTGCAGGAGACCGGCTGGCCCTGGAAAAGGCACGGCGACTGCTCCTCGACGACCTGGCCCGGCCGCCAGGCTTCGCCGAACTGGGGCGTCGCATCGGCATGAGTGAGCGCCGACTGAAGCAGCGCTTCAAGGAGTACCACGGCCAGACGCTCTCCGACTGCCTGCGCCAAGCACGTCTGCGCGAGGCGCAGCGGCTACTCGACGATGGGGCCCTGACCATCGCTCAGGTCGCCGATGCCCTGGGCTACGAGCATGCGGCCAACTTCGCCACCGCCTTCAAGCGTGATGTCGGCCTGACCCCACGAGCCTACCGGAGACGTCATCGGCTGCCTTGCTAGCCCGAGCCACGTCGCGACCTCTTGTGACAAACGAAACACCGGCGACCCCGACGCAAAGCTTTTGCGCCCCGGCGCAAAAGATCGCCGACAAACTCCCTGATAGCGTGATAGGCGTCCCCCACAATGATAACGAGGACGTCTTGATGAAGACTCATGCCACCCCTGATTTGGCCTCACAATCGCCGCTCCAGGCGACCGCGGGAGTTCCCCCTACCGACCGCTACCTTCGACTCGCCCTCGTCCAGTCCGCCGCAGAATCCCTTGAGGAGTTCGCCACGGGGCTGCGCCAGCGCATGCACTCCCCCAGCGCCGCCGAACTGGTCGTCTACCCCGAGCTTCACCTCTGCTCCTTGGGTATGGAGTCGATGAGCCAGGAGGCTTACTACGCCGCCTATGCGGAGCCCCTCGATGGCCCCCGCGGCCGGCAACTGGCCGAGTTGGCCCGAGAGTTCGGCATCTGGTTGATCCCCGGCACCGTCCTTGAGCGAGCCGACGACGGGCGCGTCTACAACACCGCCGTGGTCTACGATCCACATGGCGAGCTCGTCGCCAGATATCGCAAGATCTTTACCTGGCGCCCCTTTGAACCCATGTGCGTAGGCCGAGAGTTTGTGGTGTTCGACATACCCGGCAAGGGCCGCGTCGGGCTGTCCATCTGCTACGACGCCTGGTACCCGGAGCTTTCCCGGCACCTCGCCTGGATGGGCGCCGAGCTGATCGTCAACCTTGTCCAGACCCCGACCACCGGGCGGATCCCCGAGGTCCCGATCAATGTCGCCAACGCCATCGTCAACCAGGTCTGGGTGGCCAGCGTCAACGGCGCCGCTCCCACCGCCTTCGGCAAGAGCCTGCTGATAGATCCGGAGGGCAATATCCGCATCGAGTCGGGCGGCATGGAGGCGTGCACCCTGCTCGGTATCGTCGACTTCAACCAGGTGTCGGCAGCGCGACGGCTCGGCACCAATGGCGACTCCTGGCCCTGGAATCACTTCCAGGAGGGAGACACTCCTCTGTCGCTGCCCCTCTACAACGGCCATATCGATCCTGCCAGCTGGCGGCCAGCACTCCCCCCCGAGACCCCCGTGTCTCTGCGCCCCACCGACGGGAGGAACGAGCGATGAGCGAACCAAGCGTGCAACTGACCGCGCGACTCTCGCTGGCCTCGGTGGTGGCCTTCGGGATCGCCTATATGGCTCCCAGCCTAGTGATGGTGATCTTCGGCGTAGTCGCCGAGGTCAGCGAGGGCGCGGCCCCGACCGCCTTCCTGTTAGCCACCGGAGGGATGCTCCTCACCGCCCTGAGCTACGCGAAGATGTCTGGCCACTTCCCCGTCTCGGGCTCAGCTTACTTCTATGCCCGCCAGATGCTAGGGGCACCGGCCGGCTTCATGATCGGCTGGAGCGTGCTGCTGGCCTACCTGCTGCTGCCAGCGGCCGCCTGGCTAGTGCAGTCACTGCTACTCAATGCCCAGTTCCCAAGCATCCCGCTCTGGGCATGGATGCTGGTCAACGCCGGCTTGACGACGTTGATCAATGTCATCGGCATCAGGCTGACCGACCGGGTCAACAAGCTCCTGGTGCTGCTGGCCGTCTTCATGGTTCTACTGTTCGCCGCCTACTGCCTGGCCTACCTCGGCTCACGACCGCCGGCTTCCTATACCGCGCCCTTCTGGAACACCGACAGCACCCTTATCGGAGTATCCGCTGCCGCAGCCATCGCCGCCTACAGCTACTTGGGCTTCGATGCGGTAACCACTCTGGCCGAGGAGACCCGGGATGCCAAGCGCAACATCCCCCGCGCCGTGGTACTGGTGATCGCCACCGGCGGCCTGATGTTCACGGCGGTGGCCTACCTGATGCAGTTGGTCCACCCCGGTGGCTTCTTCGATGACCCCGAGGTCATCTCCTACACCATGTCCATCCAAGTGGGTGGCCTGGCTTTCGCCGACTGGACCAACCTCGCCGCCAATATCGGCGGGCTCGGCTCCTGCCTCGCGGTGCAGCTCAGCTCCAGCCGACTGCTCTATTTCATGGGCCGCGACGGCGTGCTGCCGAAGCGTCTCCTCGGCACTCTGCACCCGCGTACCAGGACACCGGTCGGCTGCCTTCTACTGACCGGCGCCATGGGGTTCATCGGCCTCAACCTCTCCGTCGAGACCGCGTTATCCCTGGTCAATTTCGGCATTTTCGTCGGCTTTACCGCCGTAAACCTGTCCGTGATCGCCTACTTTATTCGTCACCACCACGAGCGGCCGCTGGGAATCCTCGGCTATATCCTCTTTCCCGCTCTCGCAGGCGCCATCACCCTGACCCTGATCGCCCAGCTCAGCCCGAGCACGCTCACCGTCGGGTTGTTCTGGCTGGCGGCCGGTGGGCTCCATCTCCTCTGGCTAACACGCGGCTTCCGCCGGCCCACTCCCGAACTGAGTCTCGACGACGGCCAGCCTGTCTAGTCCGCGGACGACCAGGCAGCCCGGGGCCTGGTCATCTTCCCAGACTGCACAAGCCTACCCTTGTCGGGACATATCGATGGCCAGGGGCTTCCCCCTACCATACTCTGGTGGACAGAGCCCTCGCCTGGACCAACAGATGGCAATGTTCTGTTCCAGTACCGTCCGGCACCGGAGATACTGCACGGTGTCATGGAGCAATTCTTTCCTGCCCTCCTGAAAGCTGCACTATGCCTTGTGCAGCTATAACAGACGGCATTTCAGCCGCGGCTACTCTGTCGGGTGCAATGGATCACTGGCTTTCCCTTTCAATTTGCCCAGCCTGTTCGAGTAAGCAGCACTATCTAGCAGCTTCTGATGGTCTGCTCACATTGAGCCAGTACCCAGTCTTCCGGGGAGTAAGAACCACGAAAGAATGCTTGAAAACTAATCTACTGATTTTGTTGGAAATTAACCTTAAAACCAACGCTAAGCTTCAGAATACTGAGTGATGGGCTCAGGCGCCTGTAAAGGGCGCTTCCCTATTAGGCGGACCGTTCTCCCACATCTCGCGATGCCAGAGATCGATATCTCAGACTAACGTCGAGCCAGCAAAGCTTGCCTATGGTGGCAAGTGCGGCGAGTAACGGTTCAGGAAAAGGAACATCCTCGCCCAGTGTGGCAGAATTCACCACACCAGGCTCGAAAACGTGGTTCAACAACCACCATCGACGCATATGGGAGGGGTTTGAAGATGAACGCTAACACCAGAGCCTCGACCTGCTGGATCATCGCCGGGCCTAATGGCGCTGGCAAGACGACATTTGCACTTCATTACCTCCCACAGGTGGCCAAGTGCGCGCGCTTCATCAACGCTGACCTGATTGCCGCCGGGCTTTCACCTCTAGCGCCGGAGCGAGAATTGCTCGCTGCCAGTCGGCTGTTTCTGCGGGAGATCGAAAACGCCATCGATGAGGGCGAGGACTTTGCCTTCGAGACGACGCTCTCGGGACGAGGCTACTTGAGCCTGGTAAAGCGACTGATAGCAGTTGGCTGGCGGGTAGAGCTTGTCTACCTGGCATTGCCCTCGGTGGAGATGTCGCGGCTTCGTGTGGCAGAGCGCGTTTCACATGGTGGCCACAACATCCCGGTGAAGGACATTCAGCGTCGATTCCCGCGTAGTCTGCATAACCTGCTGACACTCTATGCTCCAAACGTAACTCGTGCGCGCTGCTTTATGAACGCCGGAGGAACGCCGGAGCCAGTGTTTGAACAGACCGGCGTACAGCGCCACATACTTAATGACCTTCACTACAACGCCCTCGTCAAGGAGGCACGACCATGACTCAGCCGACACCAGATACCCAAACTATGCTCGAAAGCCTCCGCGACGCAGTCGCCGAAACCTTGGAGCGCAAGCGGCGACTGGGCCAGTACGCGGTGATCTGGCAGGATGGCAAACCCGTGCTGATGGGCGATGATGCGCCGCCTTACCAGGTGGATGACCAGGGTCAGGAGCCGAACTGATGGAAAGGGAGGCGCGCCAAGCAAGACCCGGCAGCTCAGAGCCAAGAGTCGGCCTCAATGAGCCACGGTAATGTCTGCCTGATCAGGCACGCTATCACGATAACTCGCCGCCTTTGACACGGTCGTGGACCGAGACCATCTCAGCAAAGGCACCTACCTTCCAGCCGACTACGATGCACCGAAACGCTCGCTGGCCACGATCCAGTGGCGCGTCTGCTCGCTGATGGTCAGGCCAAATCCCGGCCCCTTGGGCAGGTGCATGCTGCCGTCACGGATCTCGATGCGCTCGTCGAACAGCGGTTCGAACCATTCGAAGTGCTCGACCCAGGTATCACCGCGATACGCCGCCGCCAGCGGCAGGTGGATTTCCATCACGAAGTGCGGCGCCAACTTGAGATTGGCCTGGGCAGCAGCACTTGCCACGTTCAAGAACGGCGAGACTCCGCCAAAACGGGGCGCATCGGGCTGCAGGTAGGTCACCGACTCACGCTCGATCAGTCGCCTCAGCGACTCCTCGCTGGTCAGCATTTCGCCGGTGGCGATGGGGGTGTCGAGCCGGGCATTGAGCCAGGCATGCCCCTCATAGTCATGGGCGTCCAGAGGCTCCTCGATCCAGACCAACCCCAACTCATCGACGGCACGTCCGAAGCGCAGAGCGGTGGTTCTATCCCACTGCTGGTTGGCATCGATCATAATCGGCACGCCGTCGCCCAAATGCTTGCGCAGCGCGACGACCCGCCGAATATCCTCGGCCACGTCGGGTTGGCCGACCTTCATCTTCACCCCGCCGATCCCGTTGGCCAGGGCGCGGTCGGCGTTGGCACAGACCTCCTCTATCTGGGTACCAAAGTATCCCCCCGAGGTGTTGTAGGTGGGCACGGCCTCGCGCTGAGCACCGAGCAGCTTGGCCAAGGGTAGTCCCGCACGCTTGGCCTTCAAGTCCCATAGCGCCGTATCGAAGGCCCCGATGGCCTGCACCGCCACCCCACAGCGACCTACCGACGCTCCCTGCCACGCCAGCTTATGCCACAACCGGGCGATGTCGTTTGGGTCCTCGCCGATCAGAAAAGGGGCCAACTCCTGGGCGTGGGCAAACTGAGCCTTGCCGCCGGCTCGCAACACATAGCCAAAGCCCATGCCGGTGTGCCCGTCCCGCGTGGTGATCTCGGCGAAGGTCAAGGACACTTCCGTCAACGGCTTCTGCACCCCGGTCATCACCTTGGCGTCACTGATGGGACGCTTCAACGGCAACAGCACATGGGACAGCGTGATCTGGGCAATGACATCATGAGGCATGGCGGGTTCTCTCCTTCGAGCGCGGGCAGGCAGGCAACAAAGACGACAATACGTCATACATACTATCTTAAGTAAAGATAGACGGTCGTGAATGCACCTGCATCGCTCGACGCCAGAGCCCTTAGTAAGAGGCCCCCTTAGTTAGAAGCCCCTTAGTCGGAAGTCCCGAGCCAGCTGCTCTGTATGAAAAAACACTCGATCAAAAAGAGCTAGCACCTGCGGTTCTTCCGCCCTTGCCGACCCAATGTCACCGGCCCGTTACCACCTCTGCCAGCGCGCTCAGGCAAGCATCGACCTCCTCAGGCGTGTTGTAGTGGGCCAGCGAGACTCGGGTAACTGAGGGCAGGCCCAAGGGACGAAGGATATTGCCCGAATAGGCGTCGTCCTTGCGCGCGTGGACGCGGATACCGCGCTCGCCAAGCTCGGCGACGATGTCCAGGGCGTCACGCCCTTCCACGCAGAACGACACCGCGCCCTCGCGCCAGGGGCTATCGACCTCGCCGATCAAGGTCACGCCGGGCAGCTCCTTGAGCCCGGTGATGGCGCCGGAGCCGTGGATCAGCCGCTGCATCAGCGCCGCCTCCTGGTCATGCATGGCCTGGCCGGCCGCCAGCAAGCGCGCTCGACGATCCTTCGCCGTGGTGAAGTTCCCGCCCAGCCACTCGAGATACGCCACCATCTCGCTGGCACCCGCCCAGGCAGCAGGGTCGCGGCTACCCAGTTCCCAGGCGTCGTCCGGCTTGCCCGCTAGACGATCATGGTCCATGACGCTCAGGCGCGGAGAGACCCAGGCGTAGCCATCGTTGAAGGGACAAAACACCTTGTACAGCGACACCGCGTAGGCGTCGACGCCATAGGCCGATACCGACAGGGCTCCGTGGGGTGCATGCTGGATTCCATCGACGATGATGTAGCAGTCCGGCGCGATAGACCGGATCGCTGCGGCAATGGCAGCGACGTCCTGGGTCATACCGGTGACCGGACTGGTGTGAAGAATCGTCGCGACGCGGGTATCAGGCTGAACAACGCGGGCATACTCCTCGGCCGTCACTCTGCCTGTATGAGGGTCAAAGGGCACCGTCAGGCGCTGTCTGTCGGTGCGCTTGGCCCACAGAGCGGTGGCGTCAAAGGTCGCGGGGTGTTCCAGTTCGCAGGCGACCATACTGCCACCTGGTGGCGCGGCAGTGGCGGCAGCGCGAATCACCCGAAACAGACACTCGGTGCCGGTCTCACCGCCGAACACGACGCCATCCTCGACGCCCAGCAGGCAGCCCATGGCCTGGCGTCCGTCGTCGATCATGGCCGAGATAGCTCGAGACGCCTCATTGTCGCGATGGTCGTTATCCGGCAAGGCGGCCACTTCCGCCATGCGCGCGACCACCGCCTTGAGGGTCAACGAGCCACCGGCATTCTCGAAAAAGACCCGGGGGCCGGTGTAGGGGCAGTGATCCACGTGATGAAAGCGAGCGCGAACCTGCTCCATCAGCGCGTCGTCGAAGCCACTGACGGCGGTTGTGTGGATGGTGCGGGAATCCTGAGCATGGGTCATGGGCCAGTCCTTGAAAGATCGTGATAGCAAATCAAAGGGTAAGAGAGCGGCGTAGTCGCCATCGCCGCCAGACAGGCACCACCAGCGCCAGCACCACTAATAGACACAGCGCCAGGGACAGAGGGCGGGTAACGAAGGTGGTCAAATCCCACTGTGCTATCTGCATGGCACGCCTGAAATTAACTTCGAGAATCGGGCCTAGAATCAAAGCGATAACTAAAGGTGCTGCCGGGTAGCGCCAGCGTTCCATGAAGTAACCGAGCAGTCCGAAGCCTACGGCCAACCACACATCGAACATTTCGTTGCGCAGGGCATAGCTTCCTACGACGCTGAATAGCAAGATCAAAGGCCCCAGCACACCTCCCGGCACTCGTGTCACGCTGACCATGTACCGACACAGCCAGAGGCCCAGGACAGCGAACAACACATTGGCAAACAATAGAGAGACGATCAGGGTGTAGGTACTCTCGGCGTGCTGAGTGAATAGCGAAGGCCCAGGAATCATGCCGTGAATAGTTAGCCCGCCGACGAAGACCGCGGTGACCGCATTACCCGGGATGCCAAGGGTCAAGGTCGGGATCAAGGTGCCCCCTGTCACCGCATTGTTGGCCGCCTCTGAGGCGGCGACCCCTTCAATTTCACCTTTGCCAAAACGTTCAGGATGAGCCGAGTGACGCCTCGCCTCGTTGTAAGAGATAAAGGCTGCGATGCTGGTGCCCGCCCCAGGCAGGATACCGACGATAGAGCCGATCACTGACGAGCGCCCCAGTGTGCGCAAACACCGGCGGATATCCGCCCAGAGGGGAAAGCTACGCCCAGCAAAGCGCTGAGCGCCTTCAGACAGCACGCCAGACTGGCTTGGAACGGCCAGGTTGAAGGCTTGGGACACCGAGAATAAGCCAATCAATACTGGTAACAACGGCACACCGTCAAACAGCTCGCTCTGGCCAAAAGTGAAGCGCTGTTCGCCGGTGAAGCTGTCCAGCCCAACACAAGCAAGCATCAGCCCCACCGCCGCAGAGAGCACCCCCTTAACCGGACGCTCGGACACCACCCCAACGATGGTGACCAACCCAAAGATCGCCAGCCAAGTGTACTCTTGTGGCCCAAAGGCCAAGGCGATGGTCGATAGTGGTGGGGCTATCGCCAGCAGTACGACGACACTGACCAAGCCGCCAAACAGAGACGCCAACGTAGCCATACCGATAGCCTCGGCGCCACGACCAGCCACCGCCATAGGATAGCCGTCCAACGCTGTGGCAATAGAAGCATCCGTGCCTGGCGTACGCAGCAGTATGGCGGTAACAGAACCACCGTACACCGAGCTGACGTAGACCGCCCCCAGCAAAATCAGCGCAAGCTCTGGCGGCATGCTGAACGTGATAGGGATGCACAGCGCGACCCCCATCGTAGAGGACAGCCCCGGCAAGGCGCCGACTAACATGCCTGCTAGAGTGCCAAGCACCAAAGTCGCCAGCGCCACCGGCGTCATCACATTGGCGAGCGCCGTCACAAGAATGTCCATGGAAGGACTCCCGAAGAGAAAAGTGAGGCCGAGGTATGCCGAGGGCTCAGAGAGTCAGAGAGCCATCACGCCCATTGGCAACGGCACCGACAAAAGCCACACGAAGACGATGTAAAGCGACAGTGTGAAGCACGCCGATAGCAGCGCGGTCGTGCCCCAGCCTAGCCGGGCCAGCGATTTCAGCGTGAACAGCAAAAACAGCGGAACCACCACGAAGGTACCGAGCGGCTCCATCAACACCAGCGTCGCCACCAACGCCGCGCACCACTGAAACAATCGCGCCTTGGCTACCGCCCTCACCGGCGAGGCACCATCGCCCTCGGTTGGGCGACGGCTGGTCAGGCCGAGCCATATCGATGACAGCAGCCCGAGCCAAGCGGTGATCAATACGAAAAGCCCAGCATCAGCCCGCATACTCAAGGCCATCACCATCGCCGCGACAGCCACCGCGCCAGTCAGCAGCGCGACGCGGCGATCGATGTGATTCAGGGTCATGGCTCTATCCAGGGGTTCTTGTCCCAGACGGCTTTCAAACTCTGCTGGCTCGCCTCTAGCGAAGCCGCGTACTCATCGCCATAAAGGGGGTCCAGCGGCATGTTGAGCTTATCGAGCTCTGCCACAAACTCGGGGTTCTCGATTACGCTACGCGATACCTCGATCAAACGCTGATAGACCTCGTCAGGTACCCCTGCCGGCAATGCCAGTCCTCTCGAGGCTGAGGAAATCACCTCATAACCCTGTTCCGCACCGGTTGGCACATCGGTAATGGCGTCCATTCGTTCGCCGGACCACACCGCCAGCCCACGCACGTCTCCTTCGCCAATGTGGCTCGCAGCCTCAGACATATTGCCTTCAAAGGCATCAATATGGCCGCCCAGCAGCGCCGCAGTAGCCTCCGCATTGCCATTGAAGGAGACGAAGTTGAGCTCAATGCCGGCAGTACTGGCAAAGTTCAATGCTGCAAGATGGTCGTCTCCTCCGATGCCTTCGTGGGAGACGGTTACGGAGCGAGGCTCGGCACGAACCGCCTGGACCATTTCATCCAGGGATTGCCAGGGGCTATCGGCGGCCACTGCCAGTACGCCAGGGTCGGTTACTACATTGGCCAGTGGCAGCAGATCGTTCAGCGTATAGCCCACAGTATCAGCACGGGTAAAGGGGTGAGTCTCCACCGAAGGGGAGTTGATGAGGCCAATGGTGTAGCCATCCGGTTCTGAATTGGCCAGGTACACCCAGCCCAGCTCGCCGCCAGCACCAGGCTTATTGACGACGACCATTCGCTGGCCCAGTTCCTCTTCTGCATACTTGGCAAAGATGCGGGCCATGGTATCGGTACTTCCCCCGGCACCGTAGGCCACCACCATCTCAATCGGCTTGCTGGGGTAATCAGCGGCCCAGGCTTGAGAGCCCCAGGCCACGCCTAGCACTGCCAGTGCCGTGCTAGTCGTTGTTGTCAAAAGCCGCATAGTCAGTCTCCCGCTCTAGTGTTGTTAACTTGTTATCTCGCAGGGCCATCTGCTGCCGGATCAACGGAGATGATGCTCACATTCTTCTCCGATGCCACATAGGCTCCAGGTCTTGTGCTGCGGGCGCCTAGCATCACTCGCTGATGACTTCAGCGCTTCCCGAACCCTTCTCAACTATAGAAAGAGACTCTTGTTGAAAAAAAGCGAATAATATTCACACAATTAGTTTCCAAAAATTCATCTAACGCTGGATGAGTGCCCATGCTAACCCTCAAACAGCTTGACACCTTCCTTCAGATCGTGGAGCTGGGCACTTTTGAGCGTGCAGCCCAGCGGTTAAGAACAACACCTTCAACCATCTCCAAGCGCATCGCAGAGCTGGAGGATGCTACCGGCCTCACCCTGTTCGATCGTTCGCGGCGTGGCGCCCAGCTCACCGACCAGGGGGAACGACTTCTCGATCATGCTATTGCTACCATGGAGCACGCCGACCGCATTCTGGCGCTCAAGCGCCAACCGTCTAGACTGCATCGCGTTCGGCTTGGACTGACCGATCTTAGTGCCTTGACCTGGCTCCCGACGTTTCTCGAACGCTTCAATCAAGACCGTCCAGACATCCGCCTAGAAATCTGCATCGACATGAGTCGCACCCTTTTTCAGCAGTTTCAGGACGGAGAGCTGGACATCGTGGTCGTGCCCGCAAGCCAGAACGCCTTTGGCCAGCCAGGGGTAGAATGGCAATTGATCGCCGAAGTGGACATGGCCTTTGTCGCAAAGCGAGGAACGCTTCAGACCCCTACTCCCGTTGCGCTGGCCGACCTGCGTAACTACCCTCTCATCGGTCAGGGAAAACGCTCCGGCTTCGCCCACGAGATAAATCACTGGTTGCATCAACACAGCCTCACCGCTCCCACCCTCACCACCGATAACCTGCTAGCACTGGTGGGACTGGTGAGTGCGGGCCATGGCATCAGTGTGCTGCCCTCCCACTGCGTGATGAGCCTAACCTCCAGTCAACTAGAAATCATCGAGACTCGCCCAGCCCTACCCAGCATTGGTTACTACGCAGTGTTTCATGACGGTCCACGCCATAAACTGCTGAATGCTCTAGCAAAAGCTCTGGCAGAAGCCGCGGATTTCACCCAACCTTTCTTCATCCCCCCTGCATCGACCCCACCCCGGAGCCCGCCATGAACATCGTGATTCCCGATGACTACCAGGATGTCGTTCGCCATCTGTCGGCCTTTGACCGTCTGTCCGGCCACCAGGTCACGCTGTTCAACGACACGTTGACGTCGCTGGATGCCCAGGTTGAGCGCTTTCACCACGCGGAGGCACTGGTGTTGATCCGCGAGCGAACCCGGATCACCCGCGCACTGCTCGAACGCCTGCCGAAGCTCCGGGTCATCAGCCAGACCGGAGGTGGCGTGGCCCATATCGATCTCGAGGCCTGTCGCGAGCATGGTGTAACGGTGCTGGCAGGCCGCGGCTCGCCCACCGCCGCGGCGGAGCTGACCTGGGCGCTGGTGCTGGCCGCCATGCGGCATATTCCCGAGGAAGTCGCCAACCTCAAGGCGGGTCGCTGGCAGCGTACGCTGGGCACCGCCCTGGAAGGCAGAACCCTCGGTATCCTGGGCTACGGCAAGATCGGTGCCCGTGTCGCTCGCTACGGCCAAGCCTTCGACATGAAAGTGCTGGCATGGGGGCGCGAAGGCTCCCGTGAGCGTGCCCGCCAGGCCGGCATCGAGGTCGTCGCCAGCCAACGCGAGCTGTTCGAGCGCAGCGACGTGCTTAGCCTGCACCTGCGCCTGAACGAGGCGACCCGCGGCATCGTCGGTGACGATGACCTGGCGGCGATGAAATCCAGTGCGCTGCTGGTCAATACCAGTCGCGCTGAGCTGATCGCCTCTGGCGCCCTGGAGGCGGCGCTGCGCGCCGGACGCCCCGGCATGGCGGCGGTGGATGTGTTCGAGCAGGAACCGGTGGTCGAAGACCCTCTTCTGCACCTGCCAAATGTGCTGGCAACGCCCCACCTTGGCTATGTGGAAAAAGATGGCTATGAGCTGTACTTTGGCGATGCCTTCAGCAACCTTATCGCCTTTATTGAGGGGCAGAAAATCGACGATCTCGCCGCCCAATAGCCAATCGTTATTTGCCTCGCTATTGAAGACTCTAGGCTGTCACACAGCAGGTGATGACAGGGAGACATTCTTTGGTAGAAGCGGTATGACGTGGCGGCCATGGTCATGGTAGTCTCTGGAAAGAAATAGACCAGCGTCATATGCTGGTTTGTCTTTTTCTTATTCCACTTTTCACCTTGCCTGGACAGGCTTTCCCGCATCTGGGAGCCAGCACCAAGGAGAAAGGGATGGCGAGACGCAGCCATGTCGACAGACGCACCTTCATCCCCACATGAAAAGCCCGAAGCGCTGGCTGAAGAGCTTGTCTATGACCGCATCGTTGATGCGCTGATCGACAAGCGCCTTCGTCCCGGCGAGCGACTCAATGAGGCGAAGCTTGCCACGGCGTTCAACACGCCAAGAAGCCGCGTTCGGCGTGCGCTGAACCGACTGACGGCGGAGCGGCTGGTACGCTTCGAGATGCATCGGGGCGCCTTTGTCTCACTGCCGTCCGTCAAGGAAGCCTACGATATCTTCGAGACGAGGCTGCACATCGAAGCGGCGGTGGCACGCATCGCCTGCGAGCGCATCGATGCCAGCGGCATTGCCACCCTGCGTAAGCATCTGGCCCTGGAGCATCAGGTGTTCGAGGAACGCAAGCCGAGCGTCAACCGCATCTCCGGCGACTTTCATCTGCTGTTGGCGGAGCTGACCGGCAATGAAGAGCTGATCGCCATCGTGCGCCCCATCATTCGTCGCTTCTGTATTATCCAGTCACTCTACGAACGCCCCAGCGGGGTGCTATGCCTGACCCATGAGCACCAGTCCCTGGTCGATATGATCGAGGCCGGCGACGCCGAGGGCGCCGCCCAGTCGATGATGGAACACTGCCGGCATATCTTTTACAGCCTGGAACTGTCCGAGCAGCGACGCGCCGAGGCCAACATCTACGATATCGCCACCGACACCCGCCATCACTGACCAGGCCTGACTAGCCTTGTCAGCGATGGTGGGCGTTTTCGTCGGCGATAGGCCCCTGTCACCAGGCCTCGCTTCTGTCTATTGCGACCGTCTACTACAGCACCGCGTCCAGGGCCTGGATCAACCGGTCCACCTCGTCTTCGGTGTTGTAGTGCACCATCGAGACCCGCACGACACCCTGGATCTCCATCAGTCCGAGGTCCTCGGCCAGCTGACGCGCATAGAAGTCTCCGTAGCGAATACCGACCTTCGCGTCATCGATGCGCCTGACGATATCGTCAGACTGGCTTCCTTCCACAATAAAACTGATCGTCGCGACACGTTTATCGATGTCAGCATCCGCTCTTCCGATGATACGGACGCGCTCTTTCTGATTGAGATAGTCGATCAATTTCTTGCCGATTTTCGCCTCATGTTTCGCGATCCTTTCGAAGGCATCTTCCAGCCTATTGCGCAAGGATACGCCGTCGTATTTAGGGGAAAGCGAGGTCAGATATTCGAGGATTCCTGTAGCACTGTAGGTCAGCTCATAGTTGGGATTTCCCGGCTCCACTTTTCCCGGTATCTGGTCCTTGGTAAAGAAATGATGATAGATGCTGTCCAGCTCCAGCAGGCACTCTTTCTTGACGTAAAGCACGGCGTGATGCGGCCCAAAGACCTTGTAGAGACTGAAGCCGTAGTAGTCGACATCCCAGTCCTGGACATCGATGGCACGGTGGGGCGCGAAGGCCACGCCATCGACGCAGATGCGAGCACCGGCGTCGTGAGCCATGGCGGCGATCTTTTTGATCGGATTGATGGTGCCGAGCAGGTTGGAGACATGGGTCACGCAGACCAGCTTGGTTCGCTCGTTGAGCAGTTCGGCCAGGCTGTCGAGCTCCAGTTCCAGGGTCTCGGGATGGCAGTTCCAGAAGCGCAGCTTGACGCCTCGTGCTTGCAGGCGACGCCAGGGACCGATGTGACTTTCATGGTCGGTATTGGTCACGATGATTTCATCGCCAGGGGCGAACTGGCTCGCCATGGCGTCCGCCAGCAACCGGAACTGAATGGTGGAGCTCGGCCCGAACACCAGCTCTTCCACATGCTGCGCATTGACCAGCGTCGCCACCGCCCGGCGACCGGCGTCGACCTTGGCCTTGGAATGCTGGCTGGGGGCGTAGCTGGCCCCTAGCTGAACATTGTCGCCCAGCAGATAGTCGCTGATGCGATCCACCACGACACGCGGCACCTGAGCACCACCGGCGTTATCCATAAACACCCAGTCACTGGCAAGGGAGGGGAACTGGGCTCTGACGCTTTCCAGATCAAGCGGGGGGGCGGAATGTGATTCGAAAGCCATGGGGAATCCTTGAAGCTGGGTCGAGAGAAGCTGGGTTAAGAGAAACTGGGTCGAGAGAAGCTGGGTTAAGAGAAACAGGGTCGAGGCCACGCCTCAGTGCGCCAGCACCGATTGGAAAAAGGCGCGGGTTCGATCTTCCTGCGGCGCAGAGAAGATCTGTTCAGGAGCGCCTTCCTCGACGATCTGTCCGGCCTCCATAAAGATCACCCGGTCCGCCACATGGCGGGCGAAGCCCATCTCGTGGGTCACCAGCAGCATGGTCACACCGGTTCCGGCCAGGGTCTTGATGACGTCTAGCACCTCGCCGACCATCTCGGGGTCCAGCGCCGACGTCGGCTCATCGAACAGCAGCACCCGCGGCTCATTGGCCAGTGCCCTGGCGATACCGACCCGCTGCTGCTGGCCGCCAGACAGGGCGCTCGGGTACTTGTACATCTGCTCGGCGATGCCGACCTTCTCCAGCAATTCCTTGGCTCTGGCCTGGGCAGCCCCTGGGCTCCTGCCACGTACCCGGATCGGCCCCAGGGTGACGTTCTCCAGCACCGTCATGTTGGGAAACAGGTTGAAGCTCTGGAACACCATGCCCACGCCCTTGCGCACCTCGATCAGCTCGGGGCCGGGCTGGACCCGGGTGCCATCGACGTAGATGTCGCCGGCGCTGTAGGCCTCCAGATGATTGATGCAGCGAATCAGGGTCGACTTGCCGGAGCCCGACGGGCCGAGGATCGCCACCACCTCGCCTTCCGCCACCTCCAGGTCGATATTCTTCAACGCATGGAAATCACCGTAGTGCTTGTTCACGCCCTTGAGCGAGATGAGGGTTCTGCGGGCGGCGGCGGCTTGGCGGTCAAACGCAGCGGAAGGGGCCTGCGACACCGGCTGGGTCGGTTCAATCATGACAATCTCCTTCAGGCTCGGCCTTGGGCGAAGCGTTTTTCGAGCAAGCCGACCAGCCTCACCAGCGGCAACAGCACCACCAGATACAGCAGCGCTGCGCCAATCAGCGGGGTGGGATTGGCCGCCAGGGCCTGAGCCTGAGTCGCCTGCTTGAGCAGGTCGGGCATCGCCACCACCGAGGCCAGGGCGGTGTCCTTCATCACGTTGATGCAGTTGCTGGTCAGCGGCGGAATGATCAAGCGGATCGCCTGGGGCAGGACCACGTCGCACATCACCCGATACTGACTCAGGCCGATCGACTGGGCGGCCTCGAACTGGCCCCGAGGCACCGCCTCGATGCCGGCGCGATAGATCTCGGCGGCGTAGGCGCTGGAGATCATGGTCAGGGCGGTACAGGCTGCAGCAAACGGTGACAGGGTGATGCCGACGAACGGCAGTGCGTAGTAGACGATGACCAACCACACCAGCACCGGCAGCGATCGAAACACATCGATGTAGGCAATGGTCAGAAAGCGCAGTGGCTTGGGGCCGTAGAGGCGCAACAGCGCCAGCCCCAGCCCGCCGATCAGCCCCAGCAGGATGCTCAAGAAGCCCAGCGCGATGGTCATGCCGAGCCCTTGGACGAGCATCGGGAAGGTGCGTACCAGCACCTCCCATTTAAAGAATGTCTGGACCAGGTCCATTCAACCAGCCTCCACGGCCGAGGGTGGGTGGGCCGTGGCGCGCGGGCGCCACGGCACCGACATCACTTGGCGCTTGGCATATCACGCACGTCGACGGTGCTGGTGCCGGCATCCGGCGCGGCGCCGAACCAGGTCTCGTGCAGTTCGGCGATAAAGCCTTCCTGCTTGAGCTCGGTGATCACCTCACTGGCCTTGGCGGCAAGCTCGGCATCCTTGGCAAACATCATCGAGTACTGCTCACCGCTGGGAATGCGGCTGACCACTTCCAAGTTGGGCTTGTCGCGCACGTAGTACTGCACCGCCGGAATGTCGGAAATGTAGGCGTCGAGGCGGCCGCTGGACAGGTCAAGCATGGCTGGCTGCAGGCCCTCGTAGCGGCGGATCTCCTTGATGCCGTATTGCTCCTGATTCTCGCTGGTCCAGATGTCGCCGGTGGAACCGGTGTCTACGCCAACCACCTTGCCGTCCAGGTCCTCGAGCCCAGTGATGCCCTTGCTGGTGTGAGTCGCCAGAGACTGGTCACTGTCGTAGTAGGGCTGGGCAAAGGACACCGACTCGAGACGCTCATCGGTGATGGTGATGGAGGACACCGCCACGTCGATACGCCCGGACTGTACCGCCGAGAACAGGCCGTTGAAGGGAATGTTGCTGATCTCGACCTCGTCGTAGCCCAGGCGGCTGCCGACCTCGTTGACCAGGTCGATCTCGAAGCCGACGTAGTCACCGCTATCGTCCTGGAATTCCCAGGGCAGGTTGCCGATGTTGGCGCCGACCTTGAGGGTCTCGGCCATGGCGCTGCCAGCGGCAAGGCTCAGGCCCAGGGCGGCGGCCAGGGTCACTACGCGTGGCGTCTTGGAAAAAAGGGTCATGGGACGTTCCTCTGCTTGTTGTCATTGTTGCGGGAGTGGCTATTTTTTGTGCGCCCCCAAGCGGCGGAAGCGCGGTTGTCTCTGTGCCGGTCCTGGGACCGGGTGCCGAGACCAGGCACTGTCGTAGCGATGCTGCTGTTCAGGCCAGTGGTTGGATCAAGCGTCACGCGCCTGATTCGCGCTCCAGCCAGGCTCTGGCGATCTCTTCCCGGGTCGCGAACCAGACCCCCTCGTGAGCCTGGGCGTAGGCGATAAAATCCTTGAGCGCGCGGATCTTTCCGGGCCGCCCGACCATCCGCGGATGCAGCCCCACGGACATCATTCGCGGCCCCCTCGCTGACTCTTCGAACAGCACGTCGAAGCCTTCCTTGAGGTTGTCGAGAAATTCGCGACCGGAGGTCAGTCCTGGCGAGAGCCAGAAGCGGAAGTCGTTCATGTCCGTGGTATAGGGCACCACCAACTGACGCTTGCCCTCCAACTCGGTGAAGTAGGGCACGTCGTCGTTGTAGGCGTCGGCGTCATACAGGAAACCGCCTTCTTCCAACAGCAGGCGCCGAGTATGCACGCTGGGTCCGTAGCGGCAGTACCAGCCAACAGGACGCTTGCCGGTGGTGGCGGTGATGGAGTCGATGGCCAGTCGAATATGCTCACGCTCTTCGTCTTCGCTCAAGCGAAAGACCTCTTCCCAGCGATAGCCGTGGCTGCAGAATTCATGGCCATCGGCACTCGCCACCCGAGCGACGCGGGGGTTTTGCTCAAGGGCCACGGCACAGGCAAAGAAGGTCGAGCGCACCCCGGCCTCGCGCAGGATATCGAGAATTCGCCAGATGCCGACTCGGGAGCCGTACTCGTACATCGATTCCATGGCCAGGTTACGGGTGCCGGCGGGGGTCACGTAGCTGCCCCACTCGGTCATCGATTCCTGGTCATCATCGCCCATGGCGAAGGAGCGCTCGGAGCCCTCCTCGTAGTTGACGACGACGTTGATCGCCAGACGGGCGCCGTTGGGCCAACGCCCGCCGGGGGGAGTATCGGCATAGCCGATGAGGTCGCGCTGCGGCAACATCCTGTCTCTCCTGAGGCCTCGCCATGCTGCACCGAGGCCGTGATTGTTAGTGTTGTTATGTGACCAATATAGGCCGGATCAGGATTGCACGCAATTTTGCGTGCGATAGGGTCAATAAAGCATATTGCTGAAAAATGAACAATGCATTTTCCCAGTCACTGAACGATATCTCTACTGTGCTTCGCCATTCAGCGCGCCCCTTTCTTTTCAAAACACGGGTTTTTTTGTAGCGCAAACCTGTCACCAGGCGCTAATCTCCGGTGCCCGACTCCAACAAGAAGGAAAGGCGACATGTTGACCTGTGGCGAAGCATTGGTTCAGCTACTTGAGGCTTATGGTGTTGATACCGTCTTCGGCATTCCCGGCGTCCACACGGTAGAACTTTACCGAGGACTGCCTGCCACCCGGATCACTCATGTGACACCACGTCACGAGCAGGGTGCTGGCTTTATGGCCGATGGCTATGCACGTGTAACAGGAAAACCAGGCACCTGTTTCATCATTTCTGGTCCAGGAATGACGAATATACTGACCGCCATGGGCCAGGCTTACGCGGATTCCGTGCCCATGCTGGTGATTTCAAGCGTCAACCGACGTGAGCAGCTTGGCCTTGGCGAGGGCCGTCTGCACGAGCTGCCTTCCCAGCGCAACATGGTCGCTGGGGTCAGTGCTTTCAGCCATACCCTGCAGCAGCCCGACGAGCTGCCACGGGTACTGGCCAGAGCCTTTGCGGTGTTCCGCGGGGCTCGCCCAAGACCCGTGCATATCGAAATTCCGATTGATGTCATCACCGCCCCCGCCGATCACCTGATGCTGGAGGCTGCCGCACTGCCAGCCCCTCCCGCACCGGATGCGGCGCTGGTGGACGCCGCCGCCGAGCTGCTGGCAGCGGCCCAGCAGCCGGTCGTCCTGCTTGGGGGCGGCGCTGCCGACCATGCAGAGGCTGCCCGTGCGCTGGTCGAGGCGCTGGATGCCCCCACCACCTGCACTGTCAATGCCAAGGGTCTACTGCCGAAGGGTCATCCACTGGCGCTGGGCTCCACCCAGTCCCTGGACCCTGTGCGCAAGCTGGTACGAGAGGCGGACGTGGTACTGGCCATCGGCACAGAGCTTGGCGAGACCGACTATGACGCGGTCTTCGACGGTAACTTCAGGATCGACGGTCGTTTGATTCGCGTCGACATCGATGCCGAGCAGCTGCAACGTAACCACCTTGCGCACCTTGCCATCGTCAGCGACGCCGGGCGCTTTATGCAGGCGCTGCTCGAGCGTCTTTCTATCCCATCGGCCACCCCATCAGCCGCCGCGACGCCGACGCCAGGACAGCAGCGGGTGGCGGACATCCAGCGTCAGCTCGCCCCCGAGTGGCCGCCTGCCTGGCGCACCCAGCTACGCGTGCTCGAGCTGGTCCAGCGCACGCTGCCAGGCGCTATCGTCGTGGGGGATTCGACCCAGCCGGTCTACTCGGGCAACTTCCTCTACGAGGCCGAGTCGCCGCGCAGCTGGTTCAATTCATCAACCGGCTACGGCACCTTGGGCTACGGCCTTCCCGCCGCCATCGGCGCCAAGCTGGCCGCTCCCCATCGCCCCGTCGTATCGCTGATCGGTGATGGGGGCATCCAGTTCACCCTGCCGGAACTGGCCTCGGCGGTGGAAACCAAGACGCCCATCGTCATCCTGCTGTGGAACAACCAGGGCTACGGCGAGATCAAGCGCTATATGCAGGAGCGGGAAATTCCCACAATAGGGGTGGATATCTATACGCCCGACCTGGTGGCCATCGCGCGGGGCTACGGCTGCGAGGCCCATACCGCGACCGGCCTTGACCACCTTGAGCGTCTGCTGCAACAGGCCAAAGAGGCCGACGGCCCGTGGTTGATCGAGGTGCGTGAAGAGGGCGACTTTGCCTGATCATCCGCTCTTGCAGGCTAACCATCAGCCTGTTGGATGGAAGACAGCAGCCAGTGGCTAAAGGCCTCGATACGATGATCGGGATGTCGTCCGCGTGGCGTCACCACGTAGTAGTTGCCGATCATCAGGGGTGTCGTGGACGCCGCCACCAGCCGCCCATCGGCCAGCTCCTGGTCCACAAAGTAGTCAGGTAGCACGGTGGCTCCCACCCCGTGCAACGCGGCATCCAGCACAAAGCGAAAGTGCTCGAAGCGCTGCCCCGGCAGCGCTTCGATCTGCTCCCCACTGAGCCCAGCCGCCTCCAGCCAGAGAAAGGTCGACGATAGCCGTGCCGAGCTGACGCAGGTGTGGTGAATCAGCGGATAGCGGAGCAACTCTTCGGTGTGATCGATCACGCCATAGCGGTCGCGCAGCGTGGGCGTGCATACCGCCACCAGCGAGCACGGCATCAGCAGTCGGCACTCCAGATCGGGCCACTGCCCATCCCCATAGAGAATCGCCACGTCGAAGCCATCTCGGCGTTCATAGAGCCGCCTCAAGTCATTCATGATTTCGATCTGAATGTCCGGATGGCGCTGCTGAAACGCCGGCAACCGTGGCAACAGCCAGCGCATGGCGAAGGAGGGCTCTGCTCCCACGTGGCACTGCCCCGACCAGCGCGCCAGCAGCTTTGCTGTAGCGGCTTCGATCTGATCCATGGAAGGTGAAATTTCACGCAAGTAATCGGCACCTTCACCGGTCAGCTCTAGCCGTTGACGCACCCGCCGAAACAGCTCGCAACCGAGCATCTCCTCGAGATTTCGGATCTGACGACTGACCGCGCTTTGGGTCAGACTCATCTCTTCCGCCGCCCGGGTCATGCTGAGATGACGTGCGGTTGCCTCGAAGCAGGCGAGAGACACCATGGTGGGCAGTTGACGGGCCACGAAAGTTCATTCCATTTGCGCATGACATGTGAAGAATAAATCGTTATTCGGTTCTCGCCAAGCTTCCTAGACTGATACTCGACAACAACGAATAAACTGGTAACCACATGCACGATATCCCCGAAATAAAAGCGCATTCCGGTGGACTTTTTCAGATATTACGTCAGTATCGTCGCTCCCAACTGCTAAAGTTCCTCCTGCCGACCCTCCTCGGTATTCTGCTGTTTCTGACTCCCGTCTTTGTCGATGGCCGCATCACGGTGATGATTGCCTTCATCGTCGACATCATCAACGCCGTGATCAAACCCATCATGGTGGAAGGTACGGTACTGGTCACCGTCATCCCCACCATCGCCACCGTGGTGGTCAGCCTGACGACGCTGAAGCACAACCAAAACAGGTTCATCCAGCTGTTCAATCCTGGCCCGGTGTGGACGCTGGTACGCGTTACCGGCGCCATTCTGATGGTCATGGTGTACTTCCAGTGGGGCCCTGAGTGGATCTGGCACCGCGACACCGGCGGCGTGCTGCTGTACGACGTGGGCCCCGTGGTGGTGGCGATCTGCCTGCTGTCTTCGGTGCTGTTGCCGCTGCTGACCGACTACGGGCTGATGGAGTTCGTCGGCAGCCTGCTGAGCCGTGCGTTCGAGCGCCTGTTCGGCCTTCCCGGCCGCTCCGCGGTGGATAGCCTGGCGTCCTGGCTGTCATCATCGAGTGTCGGCATCATTCTGACGACGCAACAGTACCGCAACGGCTTCTACTCCATGCGTGAAGCCTGCATCATCTCGACCAACTTCTCGATCGTCTCCCTGGCCTACGCGTACCTGCTGATCAAGCTGATCGGTCTCGAGCAGCACTTCCTGATCTGGTACGCCAGCGTTGCCGTCACGGGCTTCGTCTGCGCCCTGATCATCCCGCGCCTGCCTCCCTTGTCACGCAAGCCTCACTCCTACTTTCCGCCGGAAGGCCAGCAACAGGTGCAAGACCGCCAGACAGGAGAAAGCCTGTTGGCTCTGGGCGTGCGTCGCGCGGTGGAGCGCGCCGAGCACGCTGCTTCCCCGCTGGAGCTGGTCAAGCGTGGCCTGCATGTCGGCGGCGACATCATCATCACGATATACCCGGCGATGATGGTCATCGGCTGTACCGGGCTTGCGCTGGTGCAGTTCACCGATATCGTCCACATCCTCTCGCTGCCACTGGTACCGCTGCTCGACCTGCTGGCGCTGCCGGAAGCTGAACAGGCAGCGCCCGCGCTGCTGGCGGGCCTGATCGACAGCATCATGCCGTCACTGCTAGGGGCTGGCATCGAAAGTGAAGTCACCCGCTTTGTCCTGGCCGGTGTCGCTGTCAATCAGATCGTGTTCTTCACCGAAGTGGCCATCGTGCTCGTCAGAGCCAACATCGGCCTGAGCCTTCTGGACCTGGTGTGGATCTATCTGCTGCGGGTGCTGGTGTCCTTGCCGGTGCTGTCACTGCTCGGCCACCTGCTGCTCGGTTGACGAAAACGGCACGGTGGCCCCCGGCACCGTGCCCATCCCCACGCTGTCACTGCACGCGTCGGTACTTGTGAACGTCAGGGGCCTCACGGCCCCTTGTCGATGATTACCTTCAGGAAATCGATGTCATGGCGAATGCCTCACCACTTTCCGCCCCTCACATGGGCAGCCAGCTTCCACAGGCTGACCTGGTCCTTACCAACGGCCGTATCTATACCGTCAATGAGGCCCAGCCCTGGGCCCAGGCAGTCGCCATTGCCAATGGGCGCTTCCTCGTGGTGGGTGATGACACCGACGTTGCCGCAACCATCGGCCCCCACACCCGGGTGGTGGACCTGAAAGGTCGCTTTGCCATGCCTGGTCTGTATGACATGCATACCCATCCGGATCTTGCGCTGGCCCCTGACTATGCCGGCTATCTGGATGTGGGCATCGAGGACCCGACGCCCGCCCAGGTCCGGCAGGCGATCCTCGACTATGCCGAGCAGACGCCCGAAGGCTGGATCTACGGCGCCTATTTCGTCCGCTACACCTTCAAGCAGGCCGGGCTGACGGCGGACCGCCACTGGCTCGACAGCGTCATTGCCGACAGGCCGGTGGCCATTCTCGATCGCTCATGGGGTTGCATGCTGGCCAACTCCAAGGCGCTAGAACTGGCGGGCATCACGGCGGACACCAGCGACCCCCGCCATGGCTACATCGAGCGCGACAGCATCAGCGGAGAACCCACCGGTATTCTGGTCGACGGCGCCTACGCCATGATCCATGCCGCCATGCCGCCGACACCGGCCCAGGCGCTCTACCGCGCCTACCGCGATGGGGTGCATTTCCAAAGCTCACGCGGGGTGGTCGGCACCAAGTACGTGCACGTCTGCGAGCATCGACTGGATGCGCTCAAGCGGCTGGATCAGGAAGGCCGCCTGACCGCACGGGTCGAAGCCGCCATCAGCTGGCAGGATGACATCTTCCCGGTCAAGCGTCGCTGGGAGCTGCTGGCCGGTGAGCGTCACTTCTATCGCAGCGCCAGACTCAACGCCAACGCGGTCAAGTTTCACTTCGACGGCACCCATGAATCCCGTTCGTCCTATCTGTCGAGCCCCTGGCCCGGCGAGAAGGACTGGCAAGGGCATCTGAACCTGACCCCCGAGCACGTCTGCGACATGATCGCCGACATGGATCGCCGAGGCATTCGAGTCATCGCCCACTGCACCGGCGATGGCGCCTCGGACATTTTTCTCAATGCCATCGCCGAGGCCAAGCGTCGTAATGGCGGCATGCGCATGCGCCACCAGTGCGCCCACAGCACCACCCTGCTCGACGCCAATCTGCCGCGCTTCGCCGAGCTGGATGCGATTGCCGAATTCTCGCCGGTGGGCTGGTTCCCCTCATCGTTCGCCTACGCACGTGCCGTGTTCGGTGAACAGCGCATGCAGCGCGCCTACAACTTTGCCGGCGTGTTGCAGGCAGGCGGTGTCGCGGTGATGGGCACCGATTGGCCGGTCTCGAACCCAGACCCGTGGATCGGGCTGGAAGCCATGGTCACCCGCGCCAATCCCTGGTCACAGGACGACGAGACCTTCCACGGCACCCCCATCAGCCTGGAGCAGGCCATCCGCGTGGCGACCCTCAATGGCGCCTACGCCATGGGCATGGAGCACCAGGCCGGCTCCATCGAGGTCGGCAAGTCTGCCGACCTGATCGTGCTGGACCGCAACCTGTTCGAGGTGCCCGCCCGTGGCGGCATTCATGCCACCCAGGTGGAGTGGACACTGCTGGAAGGTCGCCCGACCTGGGACGCCGCAGGTGACTTCCAGCAGAGCGAGCTCGAAGCCGTGTGGACTCAGGCGCCGCCGGCGTTCTGAGACACCACGTTGCGATGACTAAAGCCTAACGCCCAGGAGACGGCCCATGGCATCTTCACTCCCTGTCGTTCCCGTCACCTTGATCACCGGGTTTCTCGGGGCGGGAAAGACGACCCTTCTCAACCACCTGCTGCATGCCACCAGCGGTCGGCGCGTCGCGGTGATGGTCAATGACTTTGGCGCCATCAATATCGACAAGGACTTGATCATCAGCGAAACCCAGACCACCGTCAGCCTGGCAAACGGCTGCATCTGCTGCACGGTGGAGGGCGATCTTATCGATCAGCTGACGGGACTGCTGAACATGCAGGCAGGCCGCCCGGAGCACATCGTGATCGAGGCCAGCGGTGTCTCCAATCCGACCAAGATCGCCAGTACGCTGCGCTACCCGATCTTTCGAGACAGGGTCACCATCGACAGTATTCTCACGGTGGTCGACGCCGAACAGTTCGATCGCCTGGATGGCGATATGGCGAGACTGGCCACGGAGCAGCTGGATGTGGCCGATATAGTGATACTGAACAAGACCGATCTGGCCAGCGATGCGCAGATTAACGCCTTCGAGCGCCGTTGGCTCTACCCGGGAGTTCGTCTATACAAGACCCAGCGGGGACAGGTGCCGCTCTCGATGGTACTGGGCGTCGATGCGGGTCAGCGCCCCATATCGCTGCGGGCGATACCATCATCCCCCGGTGGCCTGGTCGCTCCACGCCAGGGCGCCGGTGAGGACCATGCCGCCCGTTTTACCAGCACCCACTGGACCAGCCGTTATCCCGTCCGGCTGCAGGCGCTGCGAGAAGCGCTGCGCGCACTTCCCGCTTCCATCTACCGGGCCAAGGGGGTCTGCTATCCCGAGGAGATGAACGGTCGCGCGGTAGCGGTGCACCTGGTCGGCAGCCGTATCGATATAGCGCCCCTTGGAGACAGTGGTTTGGCAGATACCTCCATGGCAGAAAGTACCTTGGCAGATACCTCCATGGCAGACGCCTGCAGCCGCCTGATCATGATCGCCCCGCTAGGAGGCATCGACCCGCTGACGCTGCAGGAAACGCTGGATGCTTGCGTGGTGTGGCCAACCGACATAGAAAAGGCCCACCACGATGCGCGTCCACAAGCGTCCGTGACACAGGACATGGCCCCACCAACGACCCATCAGGACGGGAATACCGAGTATGCGTGAACAGCGCTGCCCGCTGCTGCCAGCGGTGCATGGAGTGGAACGAACCCTGACCAGCCTTCACTTTGGTGAAGGGGCTCGCAAGGCCTACCTGCAGGCCAGCCTGCATGGCGATGAAATTCCCGGCATGCTGGTGCTCCACCACCTGCGCCAGTTGATCGCCAAGGCCGAAGACAGCCACCTGCTGCGCGGGGAGATCGTCCTGGTCCCGGTGGCCAACCCCATCGCCCTGGGCCAACGCCTGATGCACGATGCCATGGGCCGCTTCGACTTCACCACCGGCCTCAACTTCAATCGTGACTATCCGGATCTGGCCACCCCCCTGATGGCGGCGCTGGAAGGGCAACTCGGCCCTTCCCCCCAGGACAACCGCCGGATCATCCGCCAGGCCCTGGCGGGGGCCATCGACAGGCTGCCCTGTGACAGCGATATCCGGTCACTCAAGCAGGCCCAACTGCGTCTGGCCCATGACGCCGACCTGGTGCTGGACCTGCACTGCGATGCCCAGGCGATTGTTCATCTGTATCTGGAAGCCCCCTACTGGCCACAGCTCGAGCCGTTGGCCCGCTACCTGGGCGCTGAGGCCATGCTGCTGGGGACAGGCACCGGATCCTTTTCCTTCGACGAGGCCTGCGGCCAGCCCTGGTGGCGGCTGGCCGACCACTTTGAGGATCGCTTCCCGGTTCCCGCGGCCTGCGTTACCGCCACCGTGGAACTGCGCGGAGAGCAGGACGTAGACCACGACACCGCACGGGCCGATGCCATTGCCCTGTATCGCTACCTGGTCCAGCAAGGCTTCATCGCTGACGAGATTCCCCCGGCGCCCGCCTTGAAGGCCGAGCCCACCCCGTTCCAGGGCGCCCTGACCATCAAGGCGCCGGTGGCGGGAGTGGTGGCCTTTCATGTGGCCCCCGGGGATCGCGTTGACGTCGGCCAGCGGCTGGCGGATCTGGTCGACCCACTCACGGCGGAGGTGACGCCGGTGGTCAGCGCCAGTCAGGGCGTCGTCTACATGCGCACATCCAGTCGCTATCTGCCCCCCGGTGCAGAACTGTGCAAGATCGCCGGAAAAACCCCGCTGGACCAGGGGGGGCAGGTATCTGCCTGACGCGCTCAGGACACCCTATGGGTCCCATGACCTCACAGCATTTACGCCAGACCATTGACACCAGATCGTCTACGCCAGGCACTCGCCAAAGCCTGGCTCAATAGCTCAGGAGCTTTGCATGAAATATTCCTCATTGGTGGGCCGTATCGCCGGCGAGACCGTTACCGCCTGGGACATCCACTTCGCGGCCTGTGACGCCGCCGAACGGGGTGAAGACGTCATTGTGCTGAGTATCGGCGACCCCGACTTCACCACCGACCCCCGCATCATCGAAGCTGCCGTGGATGCGCTGGCGGCTGGCGATACCCACTACACCCCAGTGACCGGGCGTGAAGAGGTGCGCCATGCCATCGCCGCCAAACAGCGCCGCCTCCAGGGCACGCCGGTCTCCGCCGATGAGGTGACGCTGGTGGCGGGGGCACAAAATGGGCTGTTCGCCACCGCCCTGTGTCTGTTTGAACACGGCGACGACGTGCTCGTCCCCGAACCCATGTACCTGACCTATGCCGCCAGCCTGCAGGCGTCCGGGGCACGCATGGTGCCCATCGCCCAGCATGCCGATGACGACTTCCGGCTGACCCGAGAGGCGATAGAAGCGGCGCTGACGCCCAACACCCGCGGCATCGCCTTTGCCACGCCCAACAATCCCACGGGCAACGTCTACCGCCCGGAAGAGCTCGAGGCAATCGCCGAGATCGCGCGGCGCCATGACCTGTGGGTGATCTCCGACGAGGTCTACGGTCAGCTGACCTATGACTGCGACCATCAAAGCATTGCCAGCCTGCCGGGTATGCAGGAGCGGACCATTGTCATCAACAGCCTGTCGAAATCCCATGCCATGACCGGTTGGCGTACCGGCTGGGTGGTGGGACCGAAGACGCTGATCGGGCATCTGGATAACCTGCTGCTGAGCATGCTGTATGGCCTGCCAGGTTTCGTTCAGCAGGCCACTCTGCGTGCCCTGGAGCTGGACGACGACGTTGTCGACCAGGCGCGCGAGGTCTACCGGCGCCGCCGGGCGATAGTGATGGAGGGTCTGGGACAGTGCTCGCGGCTTGGCATCAAGGCGCCCGAGGCGGGTATGTTCATGCTGGTGGACATCCGCGAGACGGGGCTTTCGAGCATCGACTTCGCCTGGCAGCTGTTCCGAAGCACCGGAGTCTCGGTACTGGATGCGGAAGCCTTCGGCAGCAGCGCCAAAGGCTTCGTGCGGCTATCCTTCGCCGTGTCCGAAGCGCAGCTTGAAGACGCCTGCCAGCGCATCGCACGCTTTGTGGATGGACTGCCGACGAGCGCAAACCAAGCCAACGCAATGCAGCTGTAGCGTCGCATTACCTGCCTTTCCGGCATGATGGCAAGCTCTGGAGGCCATTGCAGGATCAGCATGATCTCGACGGCGGCCTCCAGAGACCTTCATGGTTTTCTCTGGACTCCCTCGCTAGCGCGGAATCACCCCATCAACGCTGGCTGCCGACGTCCAGCACCAGCTTCCCCACGTGATGCTTTTCCTGAAAGCGCTGCTGCGCCGTAGCGATGTCATCAAGCGTAAAGGTTGCTGCCACCAGGGGGGCAACCTGCCCCTGCTCGATACGCTCGACCAGGTTGCCGAAGACCTCCTCAGCCAACACGGTACAGCCCAACAGGCTGAGGTCCTTGAGGTAGAGCGTGCGAACGTCCAGCTCCACTAGAGGGCCCGCGATGGCGCCCGCAACAGCGTAACGTCCCCCCGGGCGCAGCACGTTCAAATACTCAGGCCATTGCTCGCCCGCTACCAGATCGATCACTACGTCGACGCTATTCGCAGCGACATGCTCAGACAACGGCTGATCCCTCAGCACGATCTGGTTGGCACCCAGCTCACGCAGGATCTGCGCCTTGCCCTTCCCGGTCATGGCGATTACATCAGCTCCTCGGGCCTTGGCCAGCTGGACCACTGCAGACCCCACACCTCCGGAAGCCCCTGTCACCAGGACCTTGTCGCCTTCCACCACCTGGGCCCGGGTCAACATGTTTTCCGCGGTGGAGTAGGAACAGGGGAAGGACGCCAGCTCAACGTCGGAGAGCGCACTCTCGATACGGTAGGCATGTCGAGACGCCACCTTGGTGAACTCTGCAAAACCGCCATCACATTCCGAACCGAAATACCAAGGAGCCGCCAGTTCCTGTCCAGCACTCTCGCGGACACAAGGTTCAATCAACACTCTCTCGCCCACCCGCGAGTCGTCGACACCACGACCTACAGCGACGATCCGGCCACACACATCAGCGCCCTGAATACGCGGGAACCGCAGAGGCTGACCAGACCAGCTGGCATCTTCGCTGTCACCGTCACCCTTGGAGTACCAGGCAAGGCGCGTATTAATATCGGTGTTGTTGACCCCGGCAGCCGCTACCTTGATCAGCACCTCTCCAGGGCCAGGCTGAGGCACCTGAAGGTCTTCACGGTATACCAGCATCTCAGGGCCGCCATGGCCCAGCAGCTGAACGCCTTTCATCATGTGGCATGGAACATCGTTCATCAGACATCTCCCAACAGTCGTCGAGCGGCTCGCTGGGCCGCGTGGATGGCAGCATCACCCTGAGTGGGCCAGGCACTGGAGGCACCTTCGTGGAGCAAAAACAGTTCTGCCGCCAGGTCAGGCCTGCCGCTGGCACTGCCCATCAGTTCACGCACCTCTCGCTTGTGGCGCATGACCGAGTCGGTGATGTGGACGTTGCCGGGAAACGCCGCAAAGGCACTCATCGACATACAGCCGTGGGGAGCATTGTCGGCCATCCACCTCCCTAGCCGATCAAACAGCACACAGATTGCTTCCGCCCCCGGAGCGGGCAGCGACTGTGACAGCAGCGCCAGATACCGCGCGTGTCGGTGATCCAGCGCGCCGATGACCATGGCCTCCTTGGAAGGGAAGTGCCGATACAAGGTCCTCAAGCTGACGCCCGAGGCAATCTTGAGCTCCGGCACGCTGGGCTCGGCGAAGCCACGCTGACTAAAGGCGGTTTCCAGCCCTTCGGCAATCTGTTCTCGATTCATGCACTGTCCTGGAGAAGGTGGTAGCGGCGCTACCTACTCTTCGTGGTAGAAAGAATATTCTACCACGAAGAGTAGAACATTCTTTCTACCCAAGGCAACCCATCGCGTTAGCGCCTGACGTCCAGCGGTGTTGCGGCGTCGGCAGCATTTGCGACCTTGCGGCGAAGCTTTGCCGTCTAGGGACACGAACTTTGCGCTGACGCGTGACAAACCTTAGGGTTTTCACCACATCATTGCGCATTATCCGTTCGATATTGCTAACCATCGGGAGTTACTCCATGGAAACCTCCAATCCTGCTGGGAATTCCGGCAAAGAGCGCCGTTTTTTCGGCCATCCCTGGCCACTGGCCACCCTGTTCGGCATGGAGGTGTGGGAGCGCTTCTCTTTCTATGGCATGCAGGCGATCCTGCTGATCTACCTGTACTACGAGGCCAGCCGTGGTGGCCTGGCGATGGATCAATCGGTGGCCATCGGCATCGTCGGCGCTTATGGAAGCTCGGTGTATCTGGCGACCATTCTTGGTGGCTGGTTAGCCGACCGGGTCTTTGGGGCTGAGCGCACCCTGTTCTACTCCGGCATCGTGGTCATGCTCGGCCATATTGCCCTGGCGATCCTGCCAGGGGTCTACGGCGTGACAGCAGGCCTGATGCTAGTCGCTTTGGGCAGCGGTGGGGTCAAGGCCACCTGCTCGGCGCTGGTGGGCGCGCTCTACGAAGCGGGCAGTCCCAAGCGAGACGCAGGGTTCTCGATCTTCTATCTGGGCATCAATATCGGTGGCTTCGTCGGCCCTCTGCTGACCGGGCTGCTACAGCAAAAGGCCGGTTTTCATGTCGGCTTCGGTATCGCAGCGGTCGGTATGGCCATCGGCCTGGCCCAGTACACCGCGGGTCGCAAGGGCCTGCCGGATGACCAGAAGGTCGCCCCGAACCCTGTCGCGCCCACGACCCTCAAACGCTATCTGGTCATGGCGGTGATCGCGATCACCGTTCTGGTCGTAGCCACCCTGGGCGGGCTGGTACGCGCCAACAACCTGTCCGAAGTGATGCTGGCCATCATTGCCGTCGCCACTGTCGCCTACTTCGCCACCATCCTGCGCTCGTCACAGGTCACCCGCGAAGAGCGCAGCCGAGTCTTGGCCTTTATCCCGCTGTTTCTGACCAGTGCCGCCTACTGGGCGCTCTACAGCCAGTCCTATACCGTGATCACTGCCTTCTTCGACCAGCGCGTGGATCGCGTCGTGTTCGGTTGGGAGATTCCCGTTGGCTGGCTGGTATCGGTACAGGCGCTGACCATCATTCTGTTCTCCGGTGTCTTTGCCTGGCTGTGGACGACGCTGGGCAAACGCCAACCCTCGTCTGCCGGCAAGTTCGTCATTGCCATGGCCATCATCGGTGCGACCTTCCTGGGGTACCTGCCGTTTCTCGGTGAGGACGGTTCAAGCATGCCCCTGATCATGCTGGTGCTGTTACTGCTGGGCTTCACCGCCTCTGAACTGTGCCTGTCCCCCATTGGCCTGTCAGTGACCACGAAACTGGCGCCGCGCTCCTTCCAGACTCAGATGATGGCGCTGTTCTTCCTGTCGTTGTCACTTGGCTTCGCTGCCGGCGGCAAGCTGGGCGCTTTCTATACCGAGGACAGCGAAGTCGGCTACTTTATCGCCATGGCGGCGATTGGCGGGGGTAGCGCCCTGCTGCTGGCTCTTTGCCTGCCCTTCATCCGCCGGGCGATGCGCGGCGCCGACTGAGTCTGCCCTCTCCCCGCCCCTGCCACAGGGGACACACTCCGCACACGACGTGCCAGGCGGCCATCGCCGCCTGGTTGTTGCATCGATTCAGGACGCAGGAAACCAACATGCCGACCGACCACGCCATCCAGGGCCTGCATATCACCGACCATAGACTGACCGTGCCCCTTGACTGGTCCCATCCGGACAACGGCGACACCCTCAGCCTGTTCTATCGCGAGGTCTCTGCCGCACAGCGTCAGGATGAGGATCTACCACTGCTGGTGTTTCTCCAGGGGGGGCCGGGGGGCAAGTCTCCCCGCCCCACAGCCCATGGGCCTGGCTGGTTGCACGAGGCGCTGAAGCACTACCGGGTGATCCTGCCGGATCAGCGGGGTACGGGGCGTAGCTCGCGTATCACCGGCGACATCATGGCCGCCTTCCACGATGCCGAAGCCGCTGCGGAATATCTGGCCTGCTTCGATGCCCACGCGGTCGTGGCGGATCTCGAGCACCTGCGCAAGACTCGCTATCAAGGGGCGCGCTGGGCGACCCTGGGCCAGAGCTACGGTGGTTTCCTTACACTGACCTACCTGTCCTATGCGCCTCAGGGACTCGAGAGGTGCTATATCACCGGCGGGCTCCCTGCCATCGAAGCCGACCCCGACGAGGTCTATCGACGTACCCATCGGCGGGTGGCGGCCAAGCTGGACGCTTATCTGGCGCGCTTTCCGGCTGACAAGGACCAGCTCGATGCCATCGCCGATCACCTGCTCGACCACGATGTGCGCCTGCCCAATGGTGATCCGTTCAGCGTCCGCCGCTTGCAGAGCCTGGGCCTGATGCTCGGCATGGGTGACGGTGCCGAGCGCCTGCACTGGTTGCTGGAAGAAGCCTTCAGCGATGATGACCGTCGCCACCTCAATCACCACTTCCTGGTGGAGGTGATGACGCTGACCGGGTTTGACGAGAACCCGCTGTTTGCCGCCATTCACGAGAATATCTACGCCCGCCCCGAGGGCACCTGCAACTGGTCCGCCGAACGCCAGCGCGGCGATATCTTCGACGAAACGCGGCGTCCGCTCAGCTTGACCGGCGAGATGATCTACCCCTGGATGTTCGACGACATCCAGGCCCTTAGGCCGTTTCGCGACGCCGTACACCGGTTGGCACAGCGCCGCCTGTCCCACCCCTTCTACGATCGCCACCAACTGGCCGCCAATCAGGTCCCGGTGATGGCATTGATTTACTTCGACGACATGTACGTGGACGCCGAACTGTCGTTGGCCACCGCCGAGGCCATTCCCCACCTGCGCTACTGGATCACCAACGAGTACGAGCACGATGGCCTGCGCCAGGATCCGACGGTGCTGCGCCGCCTAATGTCGATGGATGAGGGATGACTGCGCTAGACCGTGTGCTGGCGATGAGGTGGCAATTCGCGTAAGAGTATCGGCACACAGAGACAGATAAATGGCCATCGCGTCAGCGCTGCTCACACGCTCGAAAGGACACCGACAATGACAACGACTCCACGGCACGCCCCCTCGGCGGGTAATCCCTTCAAGGTCGCGATGGCCGAGGGTCATCATCGCATCGGCCTATGGCTATCGCTGGGCGACCCGTATTGCGCTGAAATGTGCGCCAGTGCAGGCTTTGACTGGCTGCTGATAGATGGCGAGCACGGCCCCAATGACCTGCGTTCACTGCTTTTCCAACTGCAGGCGGTGACGGCCGCCGGTGGCCACCCGGTAGTAAGAGTGGTGCAGGGCGAAACGGCATTGATCAAGCAAGTACTGGATATCGGTGCACAGACCTTGCTGGTGCCCATGGTCGACACGGCGGAGCAAGCCCGCGCCATCGTGGCGGCCACCCGCTACCCTCCACAGGGCATCCGCGGAGAAGCCTCACCCATCGTTCGCGCATCCCGCTGGGGCGCCCGTACGGACTATCTTCAGCACGCCAATGACGAGGTTTGCCTGCTGGTTCAGGCGGAAAGCGTAACAGCGCTGGATAACCTCGAAGCCATCTGTGCCGTGGATGGTGTCGATGGCGTATTCATCGGTCCCGCTGATCTGGCTGCCTCCATGGGGCATCTCGGCAATGCGTCCCACCCCGAGGTGCAAGCAGCCATCGACACCGCCATCACGCGGGTCAAGCACAGCGGCAAAGCTGCCGGTGTGCTGACCGGTGACCCGGATCAGGCCAGGCACTACCTGACCCTTGGTGCCCAGTTTGTAGCGGTCGGGCTGGACGTCAGCCTGCTGATGCAAGCGGTACGACAGCGGGCGGCTGATTTTTCGCTCGGCCCCGCTTCCCCCTCTTCCGCCGATGGTCCCTACTGACGTTCGCTGAAGTCCTGACGGCTACCACTCGCCGCCGCCACGCTCCAGAGCGGCGGCGATGGCCTGGGGAATGGGCTGGCCGGTGCGCTCGCTGGCGAACAGGTACTCACCGGCCGGGTTGACCTCGAGAAAGACGTGACGTCCCTCGGGTGTGACCCTCAGGTCGATGGCGCCGTAGGCCAGGCCGAAGGCCTTCATCAGTGCCCTGAGGCCTGTCTCCACTTCGGCGGGCAGGGTATAGGCGGACACCCTGGCGCTGCCCACCCCGCTGCGGTAGTCGACCTCATACTGAGGCTCACTTTCAAAGGCGGTGGCGAACATCTCGCCGGCCACGGCGGTGACCCGAATATCCAGCGCCAGCGGGATATATTCCTGGAAGATCACCGGGGCCAGTCGCACAGCATCGAGCTGGGCGAACTCGGCCTCACCGACCTTCAAGGTCTCTCGCGGGGCCTCGACGATATTGCGAAAGGCCTTGCGCACCACGCCACCCTCTTGGTGTCGGCCGACAAAGTCCGCGGCGGCCTCCGGACGGTTGGTAATCAGGGTATCGGGTATCTCCAGCCCCAGCCGGTGGGCCAGTCGATGTTGAGCAAGCTTGCGCTGGGCACGCTCGTCGGCCAGAGGATCATTCATCCAGAAGCCGTCCATGGCGTACCACAGGCCCTGAACCGCTTCCTGAGTTTCAGACCAGGCGAACAGGCGCTCGGTGCCATCGCCCAACGCCGGGTCCAGATCGAAGGGGCGCAGACGTCGATTCCACACCGAGCGCACCTCATCCAGTGCCAGACGCCGACCATCGGGCAGCGTCAACCACAGGCTGTCGCCGCTGGCACCGGCGTAGGCGAGAATGCCAAGCCGTTGGGGAAAGTCGGCGACGTCGATGACGTCCACCGGTGAATGCAGATGTTCCAGCACACGCTCGACGTGGGTGTTGTCGGCAAAGGACAGGATCAGAATCATGGAAAGCTCCCATGGGCAATGAGACCGCTACGTGAAACATGGCGGGCGCCAGGGTGACGCTCGCCATGTGAACGGGAGCTACTGGCCGCCAAGTTGGAGGTAGGCTTCCCAGGCCTGCTGCCAGGCCATCATCCCCTGCTGATCGAGCATGCCCATCTGGTGAAGCTGAGCGTAGTACGCCAGCATTTGCGCGTACTCAGCGAGCAGCGCCTGACCATTGTCTGCACCGTCACTGGTGGGCGGCTTCAATGACGCTCCGGCAGGAGGCTGGCCGGTCGCCAGCACGAAGGGCTGCAGCGGCGTGCCAAGCTGCACCGGCATGGCGGGTTGCACCGGTACACTGTCCAAGCCGCCGGGCTGCGGATTCTCGAAGGCCTGCTTGCCGCCCTCGAGCAGGGCCTTGCCAGGGGCTTCGTAGACCTGCTTGGGGGGATCCAGCGGCTTGATCTTGCCAGGGTCGACGCCTGGATCCTTGGCCAGGTCCTTGGGCTTGTCCTTGGCCAGGTCCTTTGGCAGCTCCTTGGGTTTTTCCTTGCTGAGCTCCTTCGGCGGCTCCTTGATGCCGTCCTTCAACAGATCCTTGCCACCATCCTTCGGTCCCTCCTTGGGAAAATCCTTGATCACCTCCTTCGGGCGATCCTTGGGCAGCTCCTTGCCGGTTTCCTTGGCCGGGTCCTTGATCGGGTCCTTGGCCAGCTCCTTGACGATCTCCTTGGTCAGCTCCTTGGGGCTGTCCTTAGGCGGGAACTTGGGCAATACCGGCGTACAGGACACCGTCTCGCCGATGGCGCTGCGGGGTCCGTCAAGGCAGGCCTGCATCCGTGCCACCTGGCCTTCGGTGAACATCACCATGGTGTCGTCATCGACGTAGTCCATGTAGTTCATGAACATGTCGCCGTTGGGACCGTTGTCGCAGGACACCTTGGGAAAGCTGGGCTTGCCCACGTTAGCGCCGCCTTGGTTGGGCGTATCGTCGACAAAGTCCGAGCCGGAACAGCCGGTGCCATCATCCCCCCAGATATGGAACAGATTGAGCCAATGGCCGATTTCATGGGTGGCCGTACGCCCCAGATTGAACGGCGCCTGGGCGGTGCCCATGTTGCCGAAGGCCGTGTAGGTCACGACCACGCCGTCGGTGGCGGCGGGGCCTCCCGGGAACTGGGCATAGCCGAGCAGACCTCCGCTCAGCGGGCAGACCCAGATATTGAGGTACTCATCAGAGGGCCAGCCATCCTTGCCGCCGGTGGCGTCGGCCTTGACCTTGTCATCCCCCGAGAACCCGCTGACCTCGGTCTGGGTGCGGGTGATGCCGTCGGTGGCGTTGCCGTCTGGATCGGTGGTGGCCAGGACAAACAGCAGTCTGGCATCCGCCGCCAACGGGGCGAACGGCGCCGGTACGCTGGAGATATCGGCGTTGGTCTTGCGGAAATCCTGGTTGAGGATCTCGATCTGGCTGTCGATCTGCTCTCTGGAAATGTTCTGGGTATCGGTCTTGTAGACCACGTGCACCACCACCGGTATGCGCGTGCATCCCGGACGCTGTGCCATGGTGCCACGCATGGCGCGAAAGGCGTGCTCCTCGATGCGCGCCCGGCGACGGGCGTACCCTGGGTCTTCGTCAAGCAGGCGCCGGTGCAGCGCCATGGTGCCACAGCAGCGACATCCTCTTGGATGGTTCATTTCTTCAGACATGACTTGCTCCCCGCCAGCCAGGAGGCCAGCGTTGTGAGTACGGACTCATTGGCCAGCGGCAGGCTGGCCTCCTGCGGCCCCACAACGCTCTTCCCATTCGCCTCGGGCGGGTTGCGCCAGGAGCCTATCGCTTGGTGATGATCAGAATGTCCTCTTCCACTGCATCAATGTCGTAATCGCCTTCCCATCCGGGCAACGTCAGCTGCAGCTTCTGTCCTTGCTGCTGCCAATGTCCCGTGGCATCACGACAGGGCCGGTCGGATGCGCTGCCGCCGTAGCACTCGGCAGAGCCATCAGGGTGGAGGCAAAGCCGCCGACGAGGCATGCGCGACGGGGCGATCGCCGGTGAATCGGGATGGCGCAGAATCATGCAGCCGTTCACTCCCTCCTCCTTCACTTCCACCCAGTCTCCGCACAGCGGCATCGTCATGGCTGCCTCCTTATGAGGTGTTGTTCTACGCTCCAGCGCGGTCATGCAGAGACCTTCGTCGCCAAGGCCCATTGCCACCCGGCGTCGAGGGACGGATGCCATTGTGCAGACGCCTGCAGACGACGGTACTGCGCCAGCAGCGCCTGCCGTTGGGCCTCGAAGTGACGCCACGGGTCCCCCCGATGATGGCGCTCGTCGCCGCGGCAAACACATAGCGGCAGCGGCGCGGGGGGCTGCATCGACGACCGTAGCCCGGCGCGTTCGGCCACAAAGGCCAGGTTCATGCTGATGATCTTCATCGCATAGTCGATATCGACCGTGGCCAGCACGTCACCAGGCCCATGGATATTGGCGTTGGCTCCATCGGCACCTTCAATGGTCAATACCGCCGGAATGCCCGCATCAATAAAGGGCACATGGTCACTCGCGAAGGGATTCAGCGAGACCTGCAGCACAAGATCAGTAAACTGCGCTCCCGCTGTGCTGAGTCCATCGATCATGTCCTGGCTGAGCGGCGCGCCTTCCAGCAGGACGGCTTGAGGCGTCGCATTGACCGAACCAATCATGTCCATATTGAGCACGCCCGCGATCCGTTGCCGCTCGCTACTCGACAGTCCCGCGACCCACTGACGGCTACCATGCAGTCCCTGCTCTTCCCCACCGAACAGAACAAAGCTGATGTCGTCGTCGAACGAGTGCTGAGCCAGCACCTCGGCCATCAGCACTAGCGCCGCTGATCCGCTGGCGTTGTCGTCGGCGCCCGGAGCTGGCGCCGACGGTCCTCCCTGATGATTGACGCTGTCCAGGTGCGCCACGACCAGCCAATGCCGAGGATGGGCGCCAACCCCTGCCAGCGCGGCTGCCACATTGCTACTGGTGCCCCCTGTCGGGATCGATACGGTCTGACGCGAACAGGACAAACCCGCAGCAGCAAATTGGCCTTCCGCCCAATCTGCGGCCTCGCCATAGCTGGCGCTGGTAGAATGCCGAGTGGGCCAGGACACCAGCTGTCTGATCAGCTGGTCATAGCGTGAACGCGAGGCCGAGTTCACCAGGGCTGTCAGCGACGTGGCGCGAGTCTCAGGACCCTCGTTGGGCTTGGCCCGATGGAACAGAACAGTGTCCTTGTTCAGCGGAAACAGGCGAAAACACGGCTCCTGATGGTCATCGAGCCCAGCGTTGATCTGACGCGCCGTGGCTCGGTCCAGGTCGACCACCAGATAGCGGCCCGCATCCAGCAGTACCGGCACGTCGGGATACTGCTGCTGAAACAGCCGGCCCTTCTGGCAAACACCGTGCAGGCTCCCTCGGGCGACATCCACCGCCCGCACGTCGGCGCTATTGCCAGTACTATTGCCAGTACTATCTCCAGTACTATCTCCAGTACTATCGCCAGTACCGTCATCAAGCGTCGCACGCAGCGCCGGCCAGCGCGCATTGGGCGCGACCAACAGCTGCTGACCTCCCGCCTGCACCCGCCAGACTCCCGCTACTGTCAGCGGTTTGGCGCGAGCGGAAGAAGACGTTATCGTTTGCCTCAGTATCACCTTCATGGAGTCACCCTTTGCTGCCATCGGCAGCAGGGACGATGCGCCAGAACGAGACGGTCCCGCTCACCGGCAGAACCCTCTTCAGCGGAATTAGCCGCAGCGTAATGGATTATCAAGGTAGTTGTTTCACGGCCAACCGTCTGTGGCTGCCCTGGCTCCAGCAACCTCAGGCACCTATCCGTAACTCTTTGATCATCATCGAATCATCTGAGTGAACGGATCATCCACACCGGGTGGTGTCAGTTCCCTGAGAAAAAAGTGCACAGAAAATCAGTGGGCTGGCGAGAGATGAAACTTTTTCACCTAACGACACACCAAGCTGAGTGGAGGTCTCGTCCAGGCCAGGTCGTGCCGTTCATGTAGTAAAGCTCCGAATCTGATCAGCGATGAAATCGCCAGCCGTGTGCTCTGCGCAGGCCTGCCACCACCGGCGTACTGGCGACAAAAGGTCGGCATATTCGAGAATATTGTCATCATTGTCGCCGAGAAAGGACCATACAGACGGTAGAACACGCCTGTTAGTTGCTTTATACTTTCGTCGTAAATTTACGATCTCGACATCCCGTCGGGATCGTTTTCGTTTGTCGGGAGGTCCCATGGCAATCTCCATCACCAATCTTCGTGCACGGCATCCTCGCCTGGCGGAGCTCGCCCTTGCCCTTGGTGGCTTCGGCATCGGTACCAGCGAATTCGTGATCATGGGGTTGATGGAGCGGGTCGCTCAGGACCTGTCGGTCAGTTCCGCTGACGTGGGCTACGCGATTTCCGCCTATGCCCTCGGCGTGGTTGTCGGCGCTCCATTGATCTCGGCGCTGGCGGCACGGGTGCCCAGGCGTACACTGCTGATCTGCCTGATGCTGGTCTTCGCCATTGGCAATATCGCCAGCGCCCTGGCCACCAGCTTCTGGCCCTTCGTCGGGCTGCGCTTCATTGCGGGCTTGCCCCACGGCGCCTATTTCGGCGTCGCCGCTCTGGTCGCCGCCGCCGCGGTCCCGGTCGAGGAGCGAGCGCGGGCCATCAGTCGTGTCATGCTGGGTCTGACCAGTGCCATCGTGATCGGCGCCCCCCTGGCGACCTGGGCCGGTCAGTGGATGGGCTGGCAGTTTGCCTTTCATGCGGTCGGTGTCATCGCCTTCCTTACCATGGGCATGATCCGGCTGTTCGTGCCGCGCCAGCCCCATGACGTCAAGGCCAGTCCCAAGCGCGAGCTGACAGCCCTGGTGAAACAACGCGTGCTTTACACTCTGGGCGTTGCCAGCATCGGCTTTGGCGGCATGTTCTCGGTCTTCAGCTACGTGGTCCCCACCTTGCGCGCCCAGGCCGACATGCCCGAGTCCATCGGACCCTGGGTCCTGGCGATCTTCGGCATCGGTGGCATCATCGGCAACCTGGTCGGTGCACGCGCCGCCGATCGCCACTTGATGAAAGCGGTGCCCAGAATCCTGCTGTGGTGTCTGGTCGTCCAGGCCGCCTTCTACTTTGCCGCCAACAACCTTTACACCGGCATACTGTTTGTCGGCCTGGTCGGCACCAGCATGGCGCTGGGGCCTGCCCTGCAGACCCGCCTGATGGACGTCGCCGGCGACGCTCAGACCATGGCGGCCTCGATGAACCACGCTGCGTTCAACTGTGCCAATGCCTTGGGTGCCTATCTCGGTGGTGTGGCCATCAAGGCGGGCGCTCCCTGGTCATCCAGTGGCCTGGTGGGTGCAGGGCTGGCGTTTGGCGGCCTGGTGGTGTTCATGCTGGGGCTGCGGGCAGAAAAACGCAGCGACGCCCGTCGTGCCGCACGGGCGCAGGCGGCCGACAACAACGCCTGAGGCGGCGACCGACCGACGATCTCGGCCGGGCACACTCCCGACCCGCTCCGCCGGGTGGTTCATACGACAGCGCCGGTCCCCTGAGGACCGGCGCTGTCGTCATGACGCCCACAAGGCAGAGGTAGCGAGTCAGCTCAGGCGACAGACCAGAAGTAGCGCACCACATGAAAGAAGATGGGCGCGGAAAAGATCACTGAATCCAGGCGATCGATAAAGCCACCATGCCCTTCAATCAGGTGTCCCCAATCCTTGATCCCGCGATCACGCTTGATCGCTGACATCACCAGCCCTCCAACGAAGCCCAGCAACGCGATCATCAGTGCCAGCAAGGCCGCCTGGAGCAAGGTAAACGGGGTCATCCAGGCCAGTCCGGCACCGACCAGGGTGGCACTCGCCACCCCTCCGACAAACCCTTCAAGCGTCTTCGATGGGGACAAGCGTGGGGCGATCTTGCGCCGACCTATCAGCTTGCCCCACACGTACTGCAGCACGTCACTGAGCTGGACGACGACGATAAGAAAGGCAATCAGCAGGACATTGCGCCCTTCAAAACCGGGAATATCCAGCGTCAGCAATGCGGGCACGTGCGATACGCAGAACACGCACACCATCAAGGCCCACTGCACCTCGCTGACTCGGTCTAAAAAGCCATGGCTATCGCCCCTGATCGCGGCGACAACCGGCAGCAGCAAGAAGGCATACACCGGAATGAAGATCGAATACATGCCGTAGTACTGCTGCCAGATAAACACGTACTGCACGGGCAGCACCACGAAGAACACCAGCGCCAACGCCCAGTGATCGGCGCGTCGAGAAGGAATCAGGCTGAGAAATTCGCGCAGCGCGGAGAAGGAGGCAAAGGCGAACAGCAGCACCACGCCTGTTCGTCCGCCCAGCAGGGCGATGCCCATCAGTATCGCCATCAGCCACCAGGAACGAATACGCTGGTTGAGGTTCTCGATCACCTCGTTCTCCCCACCAGGGGAGTAACGCCTCGCCAACACGAAACCGATGGTACTCGCGACCACCAGGATGCCGGCAATCGCCGCCAGCAGCGTTCCCAGGCCTGCGGGGATCACCATGTCATTCATGCGACGCGCCTCCCTGGAGCGATGCTTCTTGCGCGTTCGGCGCCAACGCCATCAGCGACTCCTGGGCACGCGCCAGGAAGTCTGTGCGGCTCTCGTGATCAATACGCGGCAGGGGTGCCCCGTAGGTCAGGGTGCACAGCAGGGGCAGGGGAACCACCTCGCCCTTGGGCAGCACCCGGTTGAGGTTATCGATCCATACCGGTACCAGTTCGACCTCGGGATGGCGCTGGGCCAGGTGATAAAGCCCAGAACGGAACGGCAGCATGCCATCCTCACGGGTGTTACGCGTGCCCTCAGGGAACAGGATCAAGGAGTCGCCTGCTGCCAGTGCAGCGCCCATGTCTTCAAGGGGGTCTCCCTGTGGCTGCGTCGCCGTCTGGTCTGTCTTGCGCTGACGCGCGATGAGCACGCCCTGAAACACCTCATGGATCAAAAAGCGGCGCAGCGGCGACGCCAGCCAATAGTCGGCCCCCGCCACCGGGCGAGTTCGCGCTCGCAGGCGCGGCGGCAAGGTGGTCCAGATCAGGACAAAGTCGCCATGACTGGAGTGATTGGCGTAATACAGCCGCTGGCGCGCTATCGGCGCGATTCCCGACCAGATTGGCCGTGGCGATGTCACCAGGCGTGCGAACAGGCGAATCAGCATGCCCGTCAATGACGCCCTCCAAGAGGGTTTCTTCATGTTCATTCCCTGTATCAGGCACCGCGTGCGAGATCTCCCTCTCCGGCGTCGACGGGTGCAGCCCGGACGGCAACTGTGCCATACTTCGGGCCCTCGGTTGCCCTCATATTGCACTCTCTGTTCCGAATCCCTCAGGTGAAGACCCCGCCCATGTCCCAAGGTACGCTATTCATCATTTCCGCCCCTTCCGGCGCCGGCAAGACCAGCCTGGTGCGCGAATTGATCGAGGGCCTCGACGGCATTCAGGTATCGGTCTCGCATACGACCCGAGCCAAGCGACCGGGCGAGGTAGATGGCGTGAACTACCATTTCGTCGACATGCCGACCTTCGACGCCATGATCGACAAGGGCGACTTCTTCGAGCACGCACGGGTCTTCGACAACTGCTACGGCACCTCGCGAAGCGCCGTGGAAACCCTGTTGGCCGCAGGTCAGGACGTCATCCTCGAGATCGATTGGCAGGGCGCTCGTCAGGTCAGGGCGCAGATGCCGGACGCGGTCTCGGTGTTCATTCTGCCGCCCTCCCGGGAAGAGCTCGAGCGTCGCCTGTCGAGCCGTGGTACGGATGACCATCAGGTCGTCAGCGCGCGCATGCGTGAAGCCGTCAGTGAAATGTCTCACCATGACGAATACGACTTCCTGGTGATCAATGACGACTTCACCACGGCGCTGGACGAACTGCGTGCACTGGTCGTCGCCCAGCGCCTGGCGACCCCGCGCCAGAATCAGCGTCATGCTGCCCTGCTCGAAGCGCTGTTGACCGATACGCAGCCACACAATTGAGGTACCTCCTCACCACCACGCCGGTGGGCAAGCGGTTCGGCACTGCAACGACCGTCCAGCGTCTTGTCAGAAGCGGCGTGACTCGAGTAATCTAGCCTGTCACTTCGCAGGTGCAACCCCCGGGCGCAATCGTCGGCGGGGGCATAGTCCGTCTCGCCGACCGCGAAAGGCCAGCACCTGCCCGACACACTGTCTGTCAGATCAGGAAGGGCCCAATGGCGCGAGTTACCGTCGAAGATTGTCTGGAACATGTCGAGAACCGTTTCAAGCTGGTGATGATTTCCACCCAGCGCTCCCGTCAGCTGGCCCGCGGCTCCCGCGATGCCTTGCTGCCCTGGGAAAACGACAAGCCCACGGTCATGGCCCTGCGTGAAATCGCCGACGGCCTGATCGATGACAGCGTACTGGACGAGCCGGTCGAGGCTCCCAGCCGCTTCCGTCCCGAGTACTCTCACGCCTCGCCCTCCGAGGAATGATCGCGCCGGGGATGGCCGTTGGCCATCCCACGGGGTCCTCATCACGCAGTCGGGGCACGCCACATGTTCACCATCGACGATCTGTCTGACCGACTCGGAGGCTATCTGCCCGCCGAGGAAATCCAGCAGGTCAGGCGTGCCTTTTACTACGCTGAACAGGCCCATGACGGCCAGCGCAGGCGTTCCGGTGAACCCTATGTGACTCATCCCTTGGCGGTGGCCAATATCCTCGCCAACATGCACATGGACCATCAGAGTCTGATGGCGGCCATGCTGCACGACGTCATCGAGGATACCGGCGTCCCCAAGGAGGCCCTGGCCAGACAGTTCGGCGAGCCCGTGGCCGACCTGGTCGACGGTGTATCCAAGCTGACCCAGATCACCTTCGAGGACAAGGCCGTCGCCCAGGCTGAGAACTTCCAGAAGATGGTGCTGGCGATGTCCCAGGACATCCGGGTCATCATCGTCAAACTGGCCGACCGTCTGCACAATATGCGCACCCTCGGTGCGCTCAGGCCTGACAAGAAGCGTCGCATCGCCAGGGAAACCCTGGAAATCTATGCTCGCGTTGCCAGCCGCCTTGGCATCAACACCATTCGCGTCGAGCTCGAGGACCTGTCCTTTCAGGCTATCCACCCGATGCGGGCCGAGCGAATCAAGCGTGCCGTGGCCAGCGCCCGTGGCAATCGTCGCTCCGCCATTCGCCAGGTGCAGAACGCCTTGCAGACTCGGCTCGACGAGCACGAGCTCAAGGGCACCGTCATCGGTCGCCAGAAGCATCTGCTGTCGATCTACCGCAAGATGCGCGACCAGCGAAAGTCCTTCGCCGAGATCATGGACGTGTTCGGCTTTCGCATCATCGCCGACGATGTCGACAGCTGTTATCGCATCCTGGGCATGGTGCACAACCTTTACAAGCCGGTACCCGGACGCTTCAAGGACTACATCGCGATCCCCAAGGCCAACGGCTACCAGAGCCTGCACACGACCTTGTTCGGCACCAACGGCATGCCCATCGAAGTGCAGATCCGCACTCGTGAAATGGAAGCCATGGCCAACAACGGCATCGCTGCCCACTGGCTCTACAAGGCAGGCCAGACCTCGCATCCGATTGCCGAGGGCAGCCGTGCCAGGGCCCGCGAATGGGTCAAGGGCCTGCTGGAGATGCAGCGCCATGCCGGCGACTCCCTGGAGTTCATTGAGCACGTCAAGAACGACCTGTTCCCGGACGATATCTACGTGTTCACCCCCAAGGGCGACATCATGGAGCTGCCCCAGGGCGCTACCGTGATCGACTTTGCCTATGCGGTACACACCGAGATCGGCAACACCTGCATCGCCTGTCGCATCGATCGTCACCTGGCGCCGCTGTCGACCCGCCTCGAAAGCGGCCAGACGCTGGAGATCATCACCTCTCCTGGCGGCAAGCCTAACCTTGCCTGGCTCAATTTCGTGGTCACGGCCAAGGCCCGCTCGGCCATTCGTCACGCCTTGAAGCACCAACAGCACACCGAAGCCGTGCAGCTTGGTCGCCGCCTGCTGACCCGGGCGTTGATGGAGTTCGAGGTACACCTGGAAGATCTGGGTGACGACGTCATGGCCCGCCTGCTCAAGGAAATGGAGATCCAGAACGAGTCCGATCTGCTGGAAGCCATCGGGCTTGGCAACCGCATGACCCACGTCATCGCGCGGCGCCTGGTGGAGCTGCAGCGGGGCGAGCGGATCACGCAGAATCGCGACAGCAGCGACAGCTCCAACGTCACTATCAGTGGCGTGGAAGGCATGGTGATCAAGTTTGCGCGCTGCTGTTATCCGCTACCGGGCGATCCGATCATCGGCCACCTATCGGTGGGCAAGGGCATCGTGGTACATCGCTCCGAGTGTCGCAATCTGCAGGAGCTGAAGAGCGATCCGGAAAAGCTGTTCACCCTGAACTGGTCGGACACCATTGATGAAGATTTCCAGGTGGCACTGCGCCTGGAGGTCGAGAGTCGTCGCGGCCTGGTGGCAGAACTGGCCGGACTGGTCACCGATGCCGACGCCAACATCGAGCGCATCGGTATCGAAGAGAGAGACGCTCGTCTCTCCATCGTCAATCTGACGCTTTCTGTGCGGGATCGCATTCACTTGGCGCGCATCATCAAGCGACTGCGTAATCTCTCCCATATCGGCAAGATTTCTCGTCTCGGCAACTGACCTGGGTGGCGCCAACAGGCCATGAATCCCATGGCCGTTCGCCACGTGGCTGTCGCCATCGACATAACATCAGGAGTCAATAATGAGCAACAAGGCTGTTATCAACACCGATCAAGCCCCCTCCGCCATCGGTCCTTACTCCCAGGCGATCAAGGCCGGCAACACTGTCTACCTGTCAGGCCAGATCCCCCTCGACCCGACCACCATGGAGCTGGTGTCGGATGACTTCGAGGCCCAGGCGCGCCAGGTGTTCACCAACATGAAAGCCGTCTGCGAAGAAGCCGCTGGCTCACTGCAGGACATCGTCAAGCTCAACCTGTATCTGGTGGACCTGGACAACTTCGCCACGGTCAACAAGGTGATGGAAGAGATCTTCACCAAGCCATACCCGGCCCGTGCGGCGGTGGGCGTCAAGGCACTGCCCAAGGGCAGCCAGTTCGAAGCAGAAGCGGTCATGGTCATCGGCGACTGATGACCCTCACGCCTGCCGGTGCCTGTGGCGTCATCAAGGTACCGGCATGGCTCCTCGCTGGCCCAGCCCATCATGCGACTGTTCATCGCCCTGCTCCCTGACGACGCCCTGCGCAAGCGCCTGGGTGCCCTCTCCGAAGCGCTGGAGGCTGACTGTGGCGGCCGCCGCATTGCCGATGCCAATATTCACCTGACCCTGGCCTTCCTGGGTGAACAGGATGCGACGACAAGCGCACGCCTTCGCCAGTTTGTTGAACACTACCCGCCCGTGAACGGCCGGCTCGTCCTCGATACCCTCGGTGTTTTTACGGCTCCCGGCATTGTCTGGATCGGCCCCGGGCAACCACCTCAGAACCTGCTGCTGCAACAGGCAGCGCTGTCTCGTCAGCTCGCTGACATGGGACTGGCTCACCGGCCTTCTCATTTTCGTCCCCATGTATCGCTACGGCGTAGAGCAATGGCGCCTGCGGCACAAGCTTTATCCGTGGACAAATTCTGCTGGTCCTATACTTCTATTCACCTAATACAGTCATCTTTAAGCCATGAGGGAAGCCACTACACGCTCTTGGCCTCCAGCAAGGCATGAAGGCGAATCATCAGGGTGAATCACCGTCAGTTGGTGGCTCTATTGGCACAAACTGACGCATCTTTATGGCATCGATCATACACAGAGTTGCCAGCACCTTTGCCCAACGTGCTGCCAGCCCCCCGCGGTCCGCACCGACCGCACATGCGTGACAGACAGGTTCACCCTGTCTCGGGTGAAGGCTTGCAGGGACATCGCAGGCCAATAACAAGGGATGAAAAGAACCAGGGAAAACTCATGCCAAACATACTTGCTCGTCCGCTGGCCGTCTGCCTGCTTGCCAGCCTTGCCACTCCAGCCATGGCTGGTCCGACGCTTGGTCTCGGCTCCACCAGTGAAGGGACAGGAGCCCTGGACCTGGGCTACGACTGGACCTTTGACCTCAGCCACTATCATCCGGCACTGGATCTTCGCCTGGGCACAGGATTCATTCTTTTCGAGGGGGATGAACGCAGCGATAACCAGGCGTTTTATGTTCGTCCGGCACTTCGCTACAGCTGGGAACACGTCTTCGTCGAGGGAGGTATTGGCGCGTCAGGTTTTGTCGATACCCACATCGAGGACCGAGACCTGGGCAGCGCCTTTCAGTTCGAAGATCGTTTGGCTCTGGGCGTAAGAATGGGGGGCTATGGTGACCTGTCAGTCAGCATCACCCACTACTCCAACGCCAGTATCAAGGAACCCAATGACGGCTTCGAGCTGTATGGGTTGAATTGGCGTCTGGCCTACTAGCCAAGCCCATAGGCACCGTGATGACTCGCTGTGCCATCAGCGTCTTGTCGAGCTGTCCTAGCGACCGGGCCCGTGACATATGTCGCGGGCCCTGACATTTCCAGGCAATCTCAGCCGACGGGATCCACCTGCAGGAAGCCCCCTTCCTTGAGCACCTGAGCGTAGCCGTCGCGAAAGCTGGGGTAACGAAAACGGTAGCCGCTCTCGATCAGCAGACGAGAATCGCAACGCTTGCTGGCCCTGCGCCGCAGCGGGGACTGAATGGTCTCGGTGCACTCGACCTTCAACTGCTTGGCCAACCACGTCATCACTTCATTGAGCGGGGCCGGTTCGCTGTCACTGGCCAGATAGAGCGGGGCCAGGGCGTCGTCCTGCAACGCCTTGTCGATCAGGTGCACCAGCACCCCGGCGCAATCGTCGCGATGAATGCGATTGGAGTACATGGGGGGCGTGGCGGGCGCAATCCGTCCTTCACTGACCTGCCGAATCAGACGGTCGCGGCCAGGCCCATAGATGCCGGAAAAGCGCACCACGGTTCCCGGTAGCGAGTGATCGATCAACGCCTGTTCGGCTTCCCGCATCAACACGCCGGAAAAGCCGGATGGCTCGGTAGGGCTCTGTTCATCGACCGTTTCTCCGTCACGCTGGGCGTACACGCTGGTGGAGGATACGAAGAACACATGGCGGGGCGGGACATCACGTTCAGATAGGGTGCCCAGGACCGCTTTCAGCCCCTCCGGATATGCCGCACGATACGCATCTTCCTCGAAGCGGTCGGCGCTGACCACGTATACCACGATGTCAGCATCCGGTAGGGCGGTCACGGATTCAGGATCGGCGAGATCCACCGTCACTCCCTCGATGCCCGTTTCGGCCAGCCGTTCGGGGTGGCGCCGAGCACCAATGACCCGATGTTCCTTGGCCAGAAGTTCACGGCCCAGCGCTATGCCAATGTCGCCACAACCAACAATCAACGTCGTCGTCTTCACCTTTACCGCGTCCCCCTGATATAAAATCCCTATGAGGCTCCGGTCCGGAGACCCGCGCATCCAGCGTCTGGCGCCTTGATCAATACCCCGAACAGAGGATGCCGATCGGCACCATATGACTCTAACAGAACTCCGCTATATCGTAACCTTGGCCCAGGAGCGCCATTTCGGGCGTGCCGCAGAGCGCTGCTTTGTCTCCCAGCCGACACTCTCGGTGGCGGTGAAAAAGCTGGAAGAGGAGCTGGAGGTCGCCCTGTTCGAGCGATCCAAGTCCACGGTACAGGTCACACCCCTCGGCGAAAAGATCGTCGAGCAGGCTCAGCGCGTGCTGGAACAAAGCAGCGCCATCAAGGAACTGGCGACGGCCGGACGTGACCAGCTGGCCAGTCCCCTGCGCATTGGTGCGATCTACACCATCGGGCCCTACCTGTTCCCGCACCTGATTCCGGAGCTGACCCGAGGCGCCCCCCAGATGCCTCTTTATATCGAGGAAGGCTTCACCGGTGGGCTGCGGCGCAAGCTGAGGAACGGCGAGCTGGATGCCATCATCGTCGCCCTGCCGTTTACCGAGACCGACGTGGTCACCAAGCCGCTGTATGAAGAAGACTTCGAAGTTCTGCTACCGTCAGATCATCGCTGGGCCAAGCGCAAGAGCATCGCCAAGGAAGACTTGCTGGAAGAACGCCTGCTGCTGCTGGGTGAAGGTCACTGCTTCCGTGACCAGATCCTGGAAGCCTGCCCGGCCATCAGCCAGAAGCTCAACAGTCCCAACAACACGCTGACCGCAGAAGGCGGGTCCCTGGAGACCATTCGCCACATGGTCGCATCGGGTCTTGGCATCACGGTATTGCCACGCTCCGCCATTGGTACCAGCCACTATGAGAGCGGCATGTTGATCAGCCGACCGTTCAGCGAGCCTCCGGGGCGCACGGTGGCGATCGCCTGGCGCGCCAGCTTTCCGCGGCCCAAGGCGATCGACGCGGTCACGGACGCCATCGCCCGCTGCCGCGCCGCCGACCAGGAGACGGCGTGAGTCGCCTGAACGAAGCCGTCACATCACTGAAGGGTGTGGGCGAGGCGCTGGCACTGAAGCTCGCGCGGCTGAAAGTGGAGACCGTCGAGGATCTGCTCTTTCATCTGCCGCTGCGCTACCAGGACCGCACGCGGATCACCCCCATCGCGACCCTGCGCGGGGGCCATGAAGCGGTCGTCGAGGGAGATGTCAGTGCCGCTGACGTCATCCGCGGTCGGCGCCGCAGTCTGCTGGTGCGACTGAAGGATGGCAGCGGCATTCTCAGCCTGCGCTTCTTTCACTTTTCTCCTGCCCAGCAGCAGCAATTCCGTCCAGGCACACGGGTGCGCGCCTTCGGTGAAGCCCGCGCCGGTGCCACGGGGCTGGAGATCTACCACCCCGAGTACCGCCTGATCGGGGGTGACGAGCCACCCGTGGAAGATCATCTGACCCCCATCTATCCCACCACCGAGGGTCTCCACCAGGCCAGGCTGCGCGCCTTGATCGACCAGGCCATGGCCATGCTCGAGGCCGACCCAGCAGCCTTGCCCGACTATGTGCCGGACGACATTCGCCAACAGTTTTCCCTGGTAGGACTGCAGGACAGCCTGAAGACCCTGCACCACCCACCCCCGGACAGCGATGTCGACGCCCTGAGCGACGGCCGCCATCCGGCCAGCAGACGCCTGGCCACGGAAGAGCTGCTGGCCCATCAACTGAGCCTGCGCGAAGTGCGCCTGCGCATTCAGTCCGACGGCGCCCCTTGCTTGCCCAGCGGACGCAGTCTAAAGACGCGTTTTCTGGCGCAGTTGCCCTTTTCTCTGACCGGCGCCCAGCGGCGTGTGCTCGACGAGATTGGCGTCGATCTGGCCAAGCCTGCCCCCATGCTGCGCCTGGTCCAGGGTGACGTGGGTTCAGGCAAGACCGTGGTCGCTGCCATGGCCGCCCTGACCGCCATTGCCGGAGGCTGCCAGGCCGCCATCATGGCGCCGACGGAACTGTTGGCAGAACAGCACTATCGGGCGTTTCGCGACTGGTTCAGCGCTTTGGACATCGACGTTGCCTGGCTGTCGGGCAAGCTCAAGGGCAAGGCACGACTGGATACCAAGGCGGCTATCGCCGATGGTCGGGCGCGGATGATTGTCGGCACCCATGCCATCTTTCAGGATGACGTCTCTTTTGACCGCCTTGGCCTGGCCATCATCGACGAGCAGCATCGCTTCGGCGTCCACCAACGCCTGGCACTGCGCGAGAAAGGCGAGCAAGGTGGTCTGACGCCCCATCAGCTGGTCATGACTGCGACGCCGATCCCACGCACCCTGGCAATGAGTGCCTATGCCGATCTTGATGTGTCGGTGATTGATGAACTACCGCCCGGCCGAACTCCGGTGACCACTGCCGTGGTGCCGGATGAGCGTCGGCCCGACGTCATTGCACGAATTCGTAACGCCTGTGCCGAAGGAAGGCAGGCGTACTGGGTGTGTACCTTGATCGAGGAATCCGAGGCGCTGACCTGTCAGGCAGCCGAGGTGACCCATCAGGAGCTGACAGAGGCCCTGCCTGAGCTGTCCATCGGGCTGGTACACGGTCGCATGAAAGTCGCCGACAAGGCCGCTACCATGGCTGCCTTCAAGGGCGGTGAGCTGGACCTGCTGGTAGCGACCACCGTCATTGAAGTCGGTGTCGACGTGCCCAACGCCAGCCTGATGATCATCGAAAACCCTGAACGTCTCGGGCTCTCCCAGCTTCACCAGCTGCGTGGACGCGTCGGTCGAGGCAGCACCGAAAGCTACTGCGTGTTGCTCTATCACCCGCCGCTGTCGAACACCTCGAAGCAGCGCCTGGCGGTGATGCGAGAAACCACCGATGGCTTTCGCATTGCCGAGCGGGATCTGGAAATTCGTGGTCCAGGCGAGGTGCTGGGCACCCGCCAGACAGGCCTGGCTCAGATGAAGATTGCCGACCTGGAACGCGACGCCGACCTGCTGCCACAGATCACCCCACTGGCAGACGCCTTACTGGCACGCGATCCTGGGGCCAGTCGCCCGCTGATCAGGCGCTGGCTGGGAGAAGAAGCTGGGCGCTATGGGCAGGTGTAGACCGCGCAGAGCCACAAGGCATGTCGTGGGAAGCGTGCAGGAAGACGGCGGGTGATGCCCCCTGAAACGGGATGTCATCAATGCCTGCAGCACTATCAAGTTCTGTCACAAGATCAAGGTGCGGTGGATGCGGGTGCCAAGATTCACTCGCTGGCGGTGGGCCTGCTCCGCGCGATCACGAGCCACGCAATGGTGGCCGTCATCCCCCTACAGATGCTTGAGCAGACGCTGCAATCTGTCCATATCCTGAGCGTCCCCTACCAGGCGCAACTGTCCCGACATCATGGCGTCGAAAAACACTTGCTGGGTGGGCCGACGCAACACCTTCACCGCTGTCTGGCTATCCTGGAAGCGCAGCTCGAGGTCCAGATCGACGGGGAGTCCTCGCTGGGTCTCGATACCGCTGGGCCGCATGCGGTAGTAACGAGCGATCGACAGGTCCTCTGTCGCGATACCCCAGTCGAGCCCACCTTTTTCTTCCAGCCGCTCACGAAAGCGCGCCTTGCGCTTGAGTGCCCGCTTCAGCATGACACCCAGCAGCCACAACATCAGTCTCAGAGTCATGTTGCCTCACGCTGGAATAGGAAGGCGCGGCCCGCCAAGCGAGCCGCGATATCAGCCATTCGCTGCCATTTCTGACAATGGCAAGCGTCGCCTCAGCGGGCGACGGCGTCCTTGAGGCCCTTGCCGGGCTTGAAGGCGACTGTCTTGCTGGCGGGAATCTTCAACGGCTGACCCGTCTGGGGATTCTTGCCGGTCCGCGCGGCACGCTCGCGCACGGTAAAGGTGCCGAAGCCGATCAAAGACACATCCTGGCCCGAGGAAACACTGCCGGTGATCTCGTCGAGAATCACGTTCAGCACCTGGCTGGCCTTGTCCTTGGATAGATCAGCGCGCTCGGCAATTGCCGCGGCGAGTTCTGGCTTGCGCATACAGCCCTCCTAATTTTGGCTTGACTACCCGGTGCCATGGCACCGGGATCATTGTTATGGAAACACTGTCCGTGTGTCCACCTGGACCCTTCCAGGTCCTGCCATGCCAACGCTCCCATACGATGCCGGCAATGAACGTCACGGATCGATCAGTGCATCCTTGTTGTGGTGAGATGACACTCGAAATCCATCGACGTGACACCGTCCATTCGTGTTACACGAATCAGAATCAGTATCACACACTGCAACGATGGCACCTTCAACGACGGTGGCCCAGCCACCATCAACGAACCTAGCCTAGCAACGGCGGTGCCGCCCGCGCCAGTTCGACTTTCCGACGAACGCATTTTCCCGTCAACGCAAACCCCTTGAGCTGCCCCTGTTCGTCCTCGGCAAGGGCGCTGATGTCATCGCCATCGGCCTCGATCCGCCATTGCACTCGCTCACTTGCCGGCGGCAACGCCACCACCGGCAGCAGCGGTGTCTTGACCAGCACGGGCCATGGGCCGTAGCTCACCGGGGTCGGGCTGCCGCACAGGGTAGCGGCCAGGGCCTTGGCCGATGCCTGCAACGGCTGCACATACATCGCGTTGACGCCGTCCACCGAGGCCACGTCTCCCAGTGCGTGTATACGCGGATAGGACGTCGATAGATAGCGATCCACCTGGATGCCGTCGGGGCCGGTACGGATGCCCGCCGCTTCGGCCAACTGGCTGCGGGGCCTGAGCCCCGTAGCGACCAGCACGAGATCAGCGCTCAGCGTCTGGCCGTCATCGAGCCGAAGGACGATCTCCTGTTCATCGCCCGCAGCCTGACGCGCTAAGCTGTCGACCAGGCGCCCGCTTCTGATCTCGATGCCAGCGTCACGAAACGCATTGCCCAGCGCCTGGCCCGGCTGCTGGGGCAGCAGCCTCGGCAGCAAGGTTTGCTCCGGGCCTACCATGATGACCTGGTGTCCGCCCGCCTGGAGGTCGTTGGCGAACTCGCAGCCCACCAGGCCCAACCCGATCACCGCCACTCGCGCCGGACGCTCCAGGCCGTCAAGAATGGCCGAGAAGCGGCGGTAGTCATCGAGATCATTGATCGAGAACACGCGGCCGCTGAGCTCCGCCGGAATGGCGAAGGGAGCGACAGGGCTGGCACCGGTAGCCAGCACCAGGTCCGACCAGGGCAGCCGTTCCTGGCCAATCCACAGGCACGAGGACGCTGTGTCGATGCGGTCTACCCAGGTATGGGGGCGCACCACCACATTCAGCTGATCGGCCAGCTCCAGGGCCGAACGGGCCGCCAGCCGATCCGCCGCCAAGCCCTTGGCAAAGCCCGTGGATAACAAGGGTTTGGCGTAGTCATCGCCGCTATCGGCCGTGATCAGGGTGATCGGACGCCGGGCGTCCAGTGCGCGCACCTGGCGCACCAGGCCAATGCCTGCCATGCCAGTGCCGATGATGGTCAAGGGTGCTTGCATCACGTACTTCGACTCTGCCGACGACCGCCCTGCGGTCATTCAAGAAACCGGAGTGCCCAGCGGGGGCTCCAGCGAGTGACTCCTGTGCACCATGGTACACTATGCGCCCATCTACCGGAGCACGACGTCCGGTGCAGCAAGGACCTCAAGGCCCCATGTCACAGCATCCTCATGTCACCCCGTCCCGTTGCCATGTCGAGCCCGAGTGCCCGCGATCGACTCCCGAGTGGCGCGACATCCCCGCATCGTCGCATGCCATCTCTGAGCGCTGGCTGGAGTGGCTGGCTTCCCGCGACTCACTGACGGAGAGACTGATGGCGGCCGCTGGCGAGGGACGCTTTCACGTGCGTCTGCTCGACCAGTACCTGGGGCAGCCATGGCCGGACGAGGCCGAGGCATTGGGACTGGCGGCCGGCCAGCAGGCCTGGCTGCGCGAGGTCGCGCTGTGCGTCGACGAGGTCCCTTGGGTGGTGGCACGCTCAGTGGCACCACGGGTGAGCGATCAACAGGCGCCCTTTGCCGGCCTTGGCGAAAACTCGCTGGGCAGTTGGCTGTTTCAGCAGCCGGATCTTCGCCGCAGTCCGATCGAGATCAGCCGGATATCTCGTCCTATCCACGGATACCGCGGTATCTGGCAACGGCGCTCTCTGTTTTGCCACGGGGGCTGGGTGATGCTGGTGCAAGAGAGCTTTCTGCCCGCCATGGCCGAGGCGCTGTCACTCGACCCGTCTCCAGGCTAGACAGCGACCGCGCTGTACTGGTCACGCCCGTCTCCCCGCGCTAGGCTTGGTCCGTCATGTCGACAAGCGCTGACCAGACCTGGCAGCAAATGGTCGCTCCCGGCGACACCCATGGATGAACTGTCTCGTCTTGTTTCGACGCTCAACGCCACACCAGCGGATGCGGACACGGCTGAAGCGTGCCCGCCACGATGCCTGTGACAGCGACTTTCCACTAGCCCTCGAGAGACCACGATGGACCGCTCCCTGCTGCGTCCCCCCGGACGCCTCGCCCGAATTCCCGACTTCCTGGCGCTGATGCGTCTGGATCGCCCCATCGGCACCTGGCTGTTGATGTGGCCAACACTGTGGGCGCTGTGGGTAGCGGCGGACGGCATTCCCGCCCGCGACACCCTGCTGATCTTTGTCGCTGGCGTCTACCTGATGCGAGCAGCAGGCTGTGTCGTCAACGACTATGCAGACCGCCATTTCGACGGTCACGTCAAACGTACCAAACACCGCCCTCTGGCGACTGGGCGTATCAGCGAGCAGGAAGCCAAGGTCCTGTTCGTCGGTCTGCTGACAGCGGCCTTCGTGCTGGTCTGGCTGACCAACGGCTTTACCGTATGGCTGTCGCTGATCGGCGCCGTGCTGGCCGCCAGCTATCCCTTCATGAAGCGCTACACCCACTTTCCCCAGGTGGTGCTGGGGGCCGCCTTTTCCTGGGCGATTCCCATGGCATTCGGTGCCGTGCTGGGCGAGGTACCCACGGTCGGCTGGATCCTGTTCACCGCCAATGTACTGTGGACGGTGGCCTATGACACCGAATACGCCATGGTGGACCGTGACGATGATCTCAAGATCGGCATCAAGTCGACCGCAGTGCTGTTTGGTCGCTGGGACACTCGCATCATCGCGCTGCTGCAGCTGGCAACGCTGGGCCTGCTGGCCTGGGCGGGCGTTCTGCTGAATATCGGCGGTTTCTATTGGCTGGGATGGCTGGCCATGGCGGCTACCTTTATCCACCAGCAGAGACTCATCAAGGAGCGTGATCGCGATCGCTGCTTCCAGGCCTTTCTCAACAATCACTGGTCGGGCCTGCTGCTGTTTGCCGGCCTGGCGCTGAGTCTCTATCCCGACCTGGGATGACCCTGTCGAGCTGTCGAGGGCTCGACAGCTCGGCCAATGTCATCTAAATGTCACATTGACGTGGTGTCATCTGTCACCGTTGATAGGAAGACCCTGAACAAGAGGCCCGGGATGACAGCCAAGACCGTATTGATCGTCGACGACGAAGCGCCCATCCGCGAAATGATCGCGGTGGCTCTGGAAATGGCCGACTACCGGGTCCTCGAGGCCGACAATGCCCAGGCGGCTCACGCGATTATCGTGGACGATCAGCCAGACCTGCTGCTGCTGGACTGGATGATGCCCGGAACCAGTGGCATCGAGCTGGCACGCCGCCTCAAGCGGGAAGAAACCACCGCCGAGCTGCCGATCATCCTGCTCACCGCCAAGGGTGAGGAGGACAACAAGATTCAGGGGCTTGAAGCAGGTGCAGACGACTACATCACCAAGCCGTTCTCTCCCCGGGAACTGGTCGCCCGTCTAAAAGCGGTGCTGCGTCGTGCCACTCCCCGCGGCGTTGAAGACCCGGTGGAAGTCGACGGGCTCAAGCTCGATCCTGTCAGCCACCGCGTCAGCGTCGACGGCAAGTCGCTCGACATGGGGCCCACCGAATACCGCCTGCTGCAGTTTTTCATGACCCACCAGGAACGCGCCTACACCCGCGGCCAGTTGCTTGATCAGGTCTGGGGTGGCAACGTCTACGTCGAGGAACGCACCGTCGACGTGCACATTCGCCGCCTGCGAAAGGCCCTTGGCGAGCCACATCAGCAGCTGATCCAGACCGTGCGCGGCACCGGCTACCGTTTTTCGGCCAAGATGTGACGTCTTGCCTCCCTTCCACGCAAGCTTGATAGCGCCTGTACGGCTGGCGGCAGACAGGAGGACATAGGTGAACGGAGCCAGGAGCTGACGTGGGTCGACTGTGGAGACGAGAAGTCTGGCGCTTGACCCTGCTGGTCGGCATCGGCGCCCTGCTGGGCTGGCCCTTTTCCTTGACGAGTGTCGGCGTCGGAGCGGGCCTGACGCTTGGTCTCGCCTATCATCTGCGCAACCTGCACGCCATGCACGACTGGCTGACCCATCGTCCCCAGCAGGAACCTCCTACCGCCAGCGGTCTGTGGGGCGAGCTGTTTGATCGACTCTATCGCTACCAGAAGGGCCAGCGCATTACCCAACGACGCCTGCGCTCAACGCTTCAGCGTATCCAGGAGTCCTCTGAAGCGATGCGCGACAGTGTGGTCATGCTGGATCGCCATGGCGATCTCGAATGGTGGAACAGCTCTGCCGAGCGCATGCTAGGCCTGAAGCCGGCGCTGGACCGTGGTCAACATATCACCAACCTGCTGCGTGATCCGCGCTTCGTCGGCTATTTCAACGAGCGGGACTATCGTGAGCCGCTGAGCCTGCCATCGCCCATCGACGAGAACATGATCCTGCAGTTCCAGATCACCCTGTACGGTGACGATGAACGCCTGGTCATGGCGCGCGACATCACACGCCTGCACCGCCTGGAACAGATGCGCCGAGACTTTGTGGCCAACGTCTCCCATGAGCTGCGCACGCCACTGACGGTACTGACCGGCTATCTCGAGACCTACGGCGACATGGCCGACATGCTGCCCGAACGGCTCGGCAAGGGGGTGGCGCAGATGCAGAACCAGACCCGTCGGATGCAGAACCTGGTCAATGATCTGCTGCTGCTGTCGCGACTGGAAAACGATCAGGGCGGCGATGACCACACGCGGCTCGACCCCACCACTCTGTTGCAGACCGTCAAGCGAGATGCACAGGCGCTGTCTGGTGGGCGCCAGCAGATCGAGGTGTCCATCGACGATCCGCGTGGGCTCAAGGGCAGTGAGAAGGAAATTCACAGTGCCATTTCCAACCTGGCCTTCAATGCCGTGCGCTATGCCGGCGATGGCGCACGTATCCAGCTACGCTGGCGGGCCTACGGTGATGGCGCCTGTCTTGAGGTGGAGGACGACGGCGACGGCATCGACCCGATGCACCTTCCGCGCCTCACCGAGCGCTTCTATCGGGTAGACAAGGGACGCAGCACGGCGACCGGTGGCACCGGACTAGGCCTCGCCATCGTCAAGCACGTGCTGCTGCGCCACGATGCGCGCCTCGACATCGACTCACATCCGGGTGAAGGCGCCACCTTCCGCTGTATCTTCCCCTCGAGCCGAGTGCAGGAAAACCGCCAGACGGCCGCCTCGCCCTGACCCCGACCCAGGGACACACCAGCCCCGCTTCAAGCCAGGCTGGCATCACTGTGTCTTTTCAGCTCCTGGGACCCAGCAAGATAACCGCAGCGCCCGCCAGGCAAAGCGCCGCCCCCATCATGTCCCAGCGATCGGGGGGGCGCTGCTCCACCCACCACATCCAGCCCAACGATGCCGCGATATACACGCCGCCGTACGCGGCAAAGGCGCGTCCAGCATAGTCAGCGTCTACCTGGCTGAGCAGCCAGGCAAACAGCGCCAGGCTGAACAGACCGGGCAACAGCCACCAGGCCGCACCATCCGCCCTCCACCAGCGCCATACCGCGAAGCAGCCGGCGATCTCGGCCACCGCCGCCAACAGGTAGATGGCCAGCCCAGGCAACCCTGTCAACATCGGCAGCGCCTTGCACCGGCCAGGTGACAGGTCGCCATCAGCGACGCACCACCGGCAGTTGGCGATAGTGCTGATCCCACATCAGCACAGCCCCGGCCACTGCGCCGGGAATCAGAAACAGATTGGCCAGTGGTATCCAGGTGATCAGCGTCACCAGGCCGCCAAAGCTGATACTCGGCCACCAGCGCGCCGACAGTCGCTTGCGCATATCGGGAAAACTGACCTTGTTATTGTCCATCGGATAGTCGAGATAGGTAATCGCCATGGTCCAGGCGCTGAAGGCCGCCCAGAGCAGCGGTGCCACCAGATTCACCACGGGTATCCAGCTGAGGATGAACAGGCCGATCATGCGCGGCAGAATATACGCCAGCTTGAGCAGTTCACGCCCGAGTGCATCAACACCGGTCTTGAGCCAACCGCGGTCGTCGCTGGGCTCCTGCCCCGTCAGCTCGACCTCGGCACGCGCTGCCAGAAAGCCGTAGAAGGGGGCTGCAATCAGGTGGGTCACCAGGGTGAACGAAAAGAACACGATCACGATCAGGCTGACCACGAACAGGGGCCATATCAGCCAGTCGAGCCACTCCAGCCAGCTTGGGACCATGGCCATCCAGCTGTCGAGCCAGCCACCAAACTCACCCAGCACATAGCTGAGCATGCCGGCATAGACCAGCAGATTGACCAGAATGGGAAGAAAGACGTAGCGGCGCAGTCCACGGCTATAGACCAGCCGCGTACCGCGACGAACCGCCTCAATAGCATTCAGCATGACTTCTATCCTTGGCAATGACATCAACAAGGCCATAACGACTGCGGGCCATCGTCTCGACGATGGCCCGCAGTTCAGGGTACCGGCAACGACCCTGACAGGGCCGGCCTATTGACGCCGCTTGCGGCGTTCAGGTCAAGACGAGGCGTCGTCGTCCAGCAGATCCGGGTCAATCTTGTCCGGCGAGACGTGACGGATATCCAGGCCCTTGACCAGGTAAATGACGTACTCGGCCAGGTTGTTGGCGTGGTCACCCACGCGCTCTAGGGCTCGCAGAATCCACATGATGGCGAGCACTGGCGAGATAGACCGCGCATCTTCCATCATGAAGGTCATCAGCGATCGCATGGCGCTTTGATACTCGCTGTCGACGCGCTCGTCTTCCTGCACCACCTGCATCGCAAGCTCAGTATCGAAGCGGGCAAAAGAGGTCAGTGCATCGCGCATCATGTGGCGAACGTGCTCGCTGATATTGCGCACCTCGACGAACCCGCGAGTGCCATTATTGCCGTCCACCAGTTCGATGGCGTTACGGGCGATCTTGCTGGCTTCATCACCGATACGCTCGAGATCGGATGCGGCGCGGATCACCGCCAGCACCAGGCGCAGGTCCGAGGCGGCCGGCTGGCGGCGGGCCAGCACGCGGGTGCACTCGTCATCAATCTTGATCTGCATATCGTTGACCGCGCGGTCATTGTCGACCACCCGGGAGGCCAACGCCGAGTCGGAGTCGAGCAGTGCGCTGACAGCATCCTGCACCTGCTTCTCGACCAGGCCACCCATGGCCATCAGGTGGGTCTTGAGCTCTTCAAGCTCGTGATTGAACTGGCGCGAGATATGCTGACTGTGGGTATCGCTGGTGATATCCATGGAGGTCTCCTGAAGGGAGGTGCAGGGGGCGATCAGCCCACCATACGTCCGGTGATGTAGTTTTCGGTGCGCCTCAGGCGCGGGTGCGTGAACAGGGTGTCGGTCGGTCCGTACTCCACCAGCTCACCGTTATGCAGGAACGCCGTATAGTCGGACACGCGTGCCGCCTGCTGCATGTTATGAGTGACCAGTACCAGGGTCAGATGTGGCTTCAGCGTGCGAATCAATTCCTCGATCTTGAGCGTCGAGATCGGGTCGAGAGCGGAGGCGGGTTCATCCAGCAGCAGCACCTCGGGCTCTACCGCCAGGGTCCGCGCAATCACCAGTCGCTGCTGTTGACCACCTGACAGTGACCAGGCTGACGCACGCAGGCGCCCCTTTACTTCTTCCCACAGTGCGGCTGACTTCAGCGCCCACTCGACCACATCATCGATGCGCCGCTTGCTGAGTCCCCCCTGCAGTCGCAAACCAAAGGCGACATTGTCGTAGATCGACATGGGAAAAGGATTGGGTGCCTGAAAGACCATGCCTACCCGTCGCCTCAACTCCGACACGGCCACTCGCGAATCATGGATGTCGTGCCCATCGAGATAGATACTGCCGCGCCGGCTGACGTCCTCGTTGAGGTCATGCAGCCGGTTAAGTGCCCGCAGCAACGTCGACTTGCCGCAGCCCGACGGCCCGATGAAGGCCGTCACTCGGTGCCGCGGGATGCGCAGCGTCAGATCCTTCAATGCGGGCTTGCCCGCATAGGCCAGACTTAGCCCCTGGATATCCAGGCACGTATCGGCTTCCGAAAACGCCATGACCGCCCCGCGCCGACTTCCCAGGGAGGCCTGGCTGAGCTGGCGTTGGGGCAGCCTTCCATCGATGGACATTGACTCTCCCTGCATCATCGACGCACCGGCGCACCATGACGCTTGCGCAGATAATGCCGCATGAATATTGCAGTCAGGTTAAGCACCAAAATAACCACTACCAACAACAGAGCCGTGGCATAGACCAGCGGCATGGCGGCCTGAACATCGCTGGAATGAAAGGCGGCATCGTAGATGTGATAGCCAAGGTGCATGAACTTTCTTTCAAGGTGGAGGAAAGGAAACTCACCGTCCACTGGAACCTGTGGTGCAAGCTTTGCCACGCCGACCAACATCAGCGGCGCCACTTCTCCCGCGGCCCGGGCCACCGCCAGAATCAATCCTGTCAGCATGGCCGGCATGGCCATCGGCAGCACCACCCGAGTCAAGGTCTCGAAGCGTGTTGCCCCCAGTGCCAGTGCCCCCTCGCGCTGGTGCAGGGGAATCCGTGACAGGCCCTCTTCAGTGGCCACGATCACGACTGGCAGGGTCAACAGCGCCAGGGTCAACGATGCCCACAGCAATCCGCCGGTACCAAAGGTCGGCGATGGCAGAGATGAGTCGAAGAACCACCGATCAATGCTGCCGCCGATACCATAGACGAAGACCCCGAGGCCAAACACGCCGTATACGATGGAGGGCACCCCGGCCAGATTGCGCACGCCAATCCTCACTAGCCGAGTCAAGCGGCCTTGATGGGCCACTTCATTGAGATAGACGGCAGCCAGCACACCGAAGGGCGTGACCAGCACCGACATCAGCAACACCATCAAGATAGTGCCGAAGATCGCAGGCCACACGCCGCCGGCCGTGTTGGCATCCCGGGGCCCCTCGGACAGGAATTGCCACAGTTCTCCTCCCCAGTGGCCCAGTTTTTCGTACCAGGCCATGGCGTTGGGGCGCCAGGCATCCAGCACTTCCTCCAAGGGCTGCTCCTGACGCTGGCCCTGGCTGTTCTCAAGCACCAGCACCCCGCCCTGCTGCAACCGACGAAGCTCCTTCGCCCGCGCCTGCAACGCTTGCAGTTGCCGGTCATCCAGGCGGTGCTGTGTCTCGCTCGACGACGGCTCACGCTCCATGCGCCGGATCAACGGCAGTATGTCATCACGGGTCAACTGCTGTCGGGCCTGGCGCAGGGCATCAAGCTCCTTGAGCCGCTGCTCCATGGCCAGCCACGCGGCCTCTCCCGTCAGCCGTTCACCCTCCAGCCTCACTGCCACCAGGCGACCGAAGAAGGTGCCCCAGTGACGTCGCTCAAGCACGACCAGGTCATCAGGCGTCTGGTCACTCGCCAGCCGCGGGACGCTCAACCAGCGCCAGATGCCACCGCCATCATCACGATTGGCTATCCAGTAGCGCCGCTCGACGCCTTCTCCACCGGGCAGCGTGCGCTGCTCAAAAGGCACGCCTATGACCGTGTCGCCGTCATCAAGGATGACCTCGTGCAGGGTCGACGGCCAGAAGTTGGCCAGCCCCTTCACGCTGAGCAGAACAATCAAGGCGCCTAGCATCAATACCGACAGCGCTACCGAGGCCGCAGCCAACCACGCCCAGGGCCCCTCATGCGGACGTCTAAGCGTCTTGCTGCCGACCGCCGTATGGCCGGGAATCTTCATGTATCACCCCGCGAACGCCGGAAGCGCTGCCTGAGTCTTGCACGCACCAGCTCGGCCAGGGTGTTCATCAGAAAGGTAAACAGAAACAGCGCCAGGGCCGCCAATAGCAGCAAGCGGTAGTGGGTGCCGCCTGGTGCCGCTTCAGGCAGTTCAATCGCAATGCTCGAGGCCAGCGACCTCAGGCCATCCAACGGCGTCGCCGTCATCAGGGCGCTGTTACCGCTGGCCATCAACACGATCATGGTTTCTCCCACCGCTCGACCGGCCCCGATCATGATGGCGGAGAAGATCCCCGGGAGGGCAATCGGCAGCATGACGCGGGTCAGGGTCTGCCAGCGCGTGGCACCCATGGCCTGGGCGCCTTCCGCCAGGTTTCGCGGCACATCACTGAGCGCATCCTCGGCCAGCGCATAAATGCCGGGGATCACGGCAAACCCCATCGCCAGCCCCACGATCATGGCATTGCGGGCCTGAACATCGAGACCCCAGCGCTGCTCGACCCATTCGCGCAGGTCGCCAGCGAACCACCAGCTCTCCCACAGCGGGGCAAGCTGCACCGCGGCGAGTACCAGCAACAACAGGCAGGGCAATAACCACAAGGCGGCCGAATTCAGCGACAGGTACCGCTGCACGGGGACCGGTAGCCGACGATGGCCCAGCGCCAGCGTGATCATCGCGAGGGGCAGCAGCAGCACGACGGACACTGCCTCGGCCAGATGGCGTTCCACCCAGGGGCCCAGCACCAGCCCGGCAATGAAACCCAGTACGACGCTGGGCATGGCTTCCATCAGCTCCAGGGTCGGCTTCATGCGCGCACGCAGTCCCGGCGTCATATACAGACTCGAGTGGGCCGCCGCGCCTAGTGCCAACGGTATGGCCACTATCAGCGCCCATATAGCGGCCTCAAGCGTCCCCCACAGCAACGGCGCCAGACTGGCCTGGGCAACCACCCCCTCTTCGAGGCGATGAGGCAGCCAGCGAAACTCAGCTTCGCCACTGGTGCCGGGGGCCGACCACAGCGCACTCAGAGACATTCCGTCTGCCCCGGGCCAGAACAGGGGCACCACCTCCACCAGCAGAAATACCGCGATGGCAATGACCGTCAACAGCACACCGATCCCCCCTGCCGTGATCAGCAGGGTGGCCAGTCGATCTCGCCGCTGGCGGGACCGATAGAGAGGATTGGTGGAGGTAGGATCAGACATCTAGGCCAGCCATTGTTGCATAGCGGAAGATTACGACATCTTCATGACATCTGGATGACAGAAGGCGGCTTGATCAACGTTCCTCTCGTGCCAACGCCGGTAGCCCCAGCGCTCGTCGCTGTGCCATCAATGCCGAGGGAGACAGCGCCACGAAGCCCAGTTCCTTCACCACGCGCTGACCCGACGGCGACAGCACCATGTCCAGGAAGGCACGCTCTACCTCCGGCAGCGGTGTTTCCGGGGGCCGGTTGACGTAAATGAGCAAGTCGCGAACCAACGGATAGTCCCCATCCCGCAGCGCCTGACGCTCAGGTCTCACGTCACGCTGGCCATCGGCAATGGCCACCTCACGCACGTCAGCGTTCAAATGATTCAAACCGACATACCCGATGCCTCGCGGGTCGTCACCGACAGCGGCGACCACCGCTGCCGATCCCGCCGAGACGGTGACGGATACCTTGAACTCACCATCACACAGCGCACGACGCCGAAACAGACCGTGAGTACCGGAGACCGCATTACGACCGTACAGATGGATGCTGCCCTGGGGATCATCCAGCCCCAGCTGCTGCCAGTGGTCGATGCTTTCTTCCGCACCACAGGCCAGCGTATCGGAGAAGATGGCGTCGAGCTGCTGGCGGTTCAGACGCTCGAGGGGATTATGCCGATTGACCACCACGACCAGGGCATCCTTGCCCACGACCACGGGAGTGACGGCATAGCCGTGACGTGCCGCAAATGCTGCCTTCTCATCATCCTGCATGGGCCGCGACATGGGGCCCAACAGCGTAGTGCCGGCAATCAACGCGGGTGGAGCACTGGCGGATCCTGCCACTTGCAGCTGCAGACGAACGCCTGGACGCTGCTCTTCGAACTGTTCCCCCCAGCGCAGCATCAGCTCGGCCATGGTGTCCGAACCTACTGCGTTCAATGCCCCCGCGACATCGTGTGCCGTCGCCGGCAAGGGTAACCATGCCACCCAGCCCAGCCACAGGAGCATCACGATGCGCCTGCTGGTGGCAGCAAAATGGGACACGCTGGACATCTGGCCTCCCGGCATTGGCTCAGCATCACGTCAGACAGAATGACGCCTTCGCTCGGCTATCTTCCTGAGTTTTCACATCATCCGTGCCACACGGTTGCCAAGGCAACCACCTAGAACTTCTGCCAGAGCTTCTGCCAGAACGTCTATCAAAGCTTCTGGGCGTGGTGGTCCTCGGCGCGACGTCCCTGCAGGGTAACGCACGAACGGTGGAGTATATCGCTCCGGGGTGGTTTCATGACGTCAGCGACGATGGCGTTTGCTTGCGAACGTCAGCGATGACAACAACTCACGCCGGATGCCACTCATCATGATGACCGAAGTCGATGACGTTCCTGTGCCAAAGGGTCAACTGACCTTGAAGCTCGCGGCGACTCGCCAGGACACCAACGCGCACGGTGACATTCCCGCTGGTTGGTTAGCCCGCCTGATGGACCAGGCCGCAGAGTGGACCGCCAGCCAAGAGGCACGGGGACGAACCGCCACCGTGGCGATCGAGGGAATGGACTTTCTCTGCCCGGTGCGTGTGGGCTCTCTGGTCTGCGTCTACACCCAGGTCGGTGATATTGGCCACAGTTCGATCAAGATTGATGTGGAGGTATGGGTTCGTACAGCTCACGACAGCGAGGACGACCTCCACAAGGTCACCGAAGCACGCCACGTGCTGGTGGCACTGGACGACAATGGCCGCATCCGAGGCGTGCATGCTTGATCCGGCGGCCTGCCACCGGGCAACGGCACTCGTCCACCGTTGCCCGGGCGTTCAGACATCAAGACAGCACGTTGTCCCGCGCCTTGAGATAGGCAAACTCGCCCACATCCGAGAACTTGCGCACCTGGGCCTGGAAGTTGCGATATGACTCGTAGATGCGCGCAGACGCCTCGTCACTGTCCACCTGCTTCTGCAATACCTGCTCCGACGATTCGTGCAACGCCGAGATCACGTCGTCAGGGAAGGCACGCAGCTGCACGCCGTGCTCATTGACCAACGCGTCCAGGGCTTCGGCATTGCGGAAGGCAAATTCACTGATCATCGCCAGGTTGGAGGCTCTCGCCGCCTCGGTCACGATGGCCTTGAGGTCGTCGGGAAGCGCGTTCCAGGCATCCAGATTGACCGTCCCCTCAAGGATGGCACTCGGCTCGTTCCAGGCAGAGGTATAGTAGAAATCCGCGACCTGGTGCAGACCAAAGGCCAAGTCGTTGTACGGTCCGACCCAGTCTGCAGCATCGAGCACACCGGTCTGCAGCGAAGTGAAAATCTCGCTGCCGGGAATCGTCAGCGTGGTGACCCCGATGCCTGACATGGCTTCACCGGCAAGACCGGGCAGACGCAGCTTGAGCCCCTGCATATCTTCCAGTGAGTTGATCTCCTTCTTGAACCAGCCTGCCATCTGGGTCCCGGTATTGCCCACCGCAAATGGCTTGAGGTTATGCCCGGCATACAGCTCGTCCCACAATTCCTGACCACCGCCGTTGTAAAGCCAGGCGTTGGTCTCGGTGGTGGTCATGCCGAATGGCACGGCGGTAAAGAACTGGGATGCCGCCACCTTGCCACGCCAGTAATAGGAAGCGGAATGTCCCATTTCGGCGGTGCCCTGAGACACTGCGTCAAAGACTTCCATGGCCGGCACCATCTCGCCTGCACCGTGAACCCTAACTTTCATGCGCCCGCCGGACATCCGCTCAATCCGCTCGGCCAGGTCATTGGCACCGGTTCCCAATGCGGGGAAGTTCTTGGGCCAGGAGGTGACCATGTTCCAGGTAATGGTTTCCTGGGCACTGGCGGTGCTGACAAAGGGGGCGGCGGCGACGCCTGCAGCGCCGAGGCCGGCGGTCTTGAGAAAGGAACGGCGTTCCATGGGGCGAGCTCCTGAAGCGTGTTATGTCGACGCCGGCATCAAAGCAGCAGGGTCGAAGGCTGCTCTCCCCGGCGTGGTGTCCGCCGGGAAGTATGCGGGAAAGAGAAATTAGCCTGCAAGCCAGGCCTGAGACGCTGCGCTCAAGAGCGCAGCTGGCAAAGACGGCAGTGGGCTACAGCGCCTCGAGCTTGGCAAACCCGAGCACCAGCCATTTATCCCCGTGGCCTTCGAAGCTGACCTGCACCCGGGCACGCTCCCCCTCACCTTCTGCATTGAGGATGACGCCCTCACCAAATACCGGGTGGCGAACCCGCTGCCCCAATGACAGTGCAGGCAGGTCACCGCTGGCCTCGACACCGGACTGGGCAAAGCGTGGCGGCGTTGGCCGCGCGCTGACGGGACGCGATACCTGGCCGCGAAGACGCACTTCCTCCAGCAGCGACTCGGGCAACTCGCGCAGGAAACGTGACGGCCGCTGAAAGGTTTCCTTGCCATGCATGCGGCGAATCTCGGCATGGGTCAGATACAGCTTCTTCATCGCCCGGGTCACCCCGACGTAGCAGAGTCGGCGCTCTTCCTCGAGGCGGCCGGGCTCTTCCAGGGACATGCGGTGGGGAAACAGCCCCTCTTCGACTCCCGCAATAAATACCACCGGGAACTCCAACCCCTTGGCGGAGTGCAACGTCATCAGCTGCACGCTGTCTTCGAATTCGTCGGCCTCGTGCTCGCCAGCGTTGAGCGCCGCCTCGGCCAGAAAGGCCTCGAGCGCCACCATGCCCTCGCCAGCCTCCACGGTATCCAATGTCTCGCCCTGGGAGAACGCCCGCGCGGCATTGATCAGTTCTTCCAGGTTCTCGACTCGAGCCTGGCCCTTCTCGCCCTTCTCGCTGAGGTGGTGGTCAATCAGTCCCGTGCGCTGGTTAACGTGGGCGATGATCTCGTGAAGCGCCATCCCCGAGGTGTCATTGTCGAGACCTTCGATCAGATCGGCAAATGCCGTCACGGCGTTGGCGGCACGCCCCTTGAGAGAGCCGTCGGCCAGGGTGTCATGGATGGACTGCCACAGCGATACCTGCGCGCGGCGCGCACGATCGCGCAACCCCTCTACCGTGCGCGTACCGATACCTCTAGCGGGCACATTGATGACGCGTTCCAGGGACGCGTCATCGTCACGGTTCAGCAAAAGGCGCAGATATGCCAAGGCGTTCTTGATCTCAAGGCGCTCGTAGAACCGCTGCCCCCCGTAGATGCGATACGGCATGCCCTGGCGAATCAAGGTCTCCTCGATCACTCGAGACTGAGCATTGGAGCGATACAGAATGGCCACTTCCTGGCGCTGGAACCCTTCATCGACCTTTTCCTTGATGGTATCGACGATAAAGCGTGCCTCTTCCATATCATTGAAACCGGCATACACGGAAATGGGTTCGCCGCGACTGCCAGCCGTCCACAGCTCCTTGCCCATGCGATCAGAGTTCTGCTTGATCAGCGCGTTGGCCGCATCAAGGATGGCGCTGGTAGAGCGATAGTTCTGTTCGAGTCGGACGGTCTTGGTATCCGCAAACTCTTGCTCGAAGCGACGGATGTTCTCCACCTTGGCCCCACGCCAACCGTAGATCGACTGATCGTCATCACCCACCACCGTCATCGGCGTGCGCTGCCCAGTAAGAAGCTTCAACCAGGCGTACTGCAAGGTGTTGGTGTCCTGGAACTCATCCACCAGCACATGGGCAAAGCGTTCCTGGTAATGGGCCAGCAATGCAGGATTGTCACGCAAGAGCTCCAGGCTGCGCAGCAACAGCTCACCAAAATCGACCAGACCACCACGTTCACAGGTCAACTGATAGATGTCGTAAAGCGATACCATCTGCTCGACATAGGCGTCGCCGTTGGTACGTACCTGGTGTGGCCGAAGCCCTTCTTCCTTGCAACCACCGATGAAGGACTGCACTTGGCGCGGCGGGAAACGCTCGTCGTCGACCTGGTTATCTTTCAACAGGCGTTTGATCAGACGCAGTTGATCATCGGAATCGATGATCTGGAAGTGCTGGGGCAGACGAGCATCCTGCCAGTGAGTACGCAGCAAGCGGTGGGCAATCGAGTGGAAGGTGCCCACCCAGACATGCCTCAGCGAGAGTCCCAGAAGGGCCTCAAGACGCGTGCGCATCTCCCTGGCGGCCTTGTTGGTGAAGGTCACCGCCAGTACGGCGTAGGGTGACAGCCCCTCGGCCTGCATCAGCCAGGCGATACGATGCACCAGCACGCGGGTCTTGCCGGAGCCCGCGCCGGCGAGCACCAGCATGTTGCCCTGAGGAGCGCATACCGCCTCGTGCTGCGCCGAATTGAGGCCGTCAATGATCGCCGTGACGTCGTCCATGGAGAAGGCACCGCTGGAGAGAAAGTGGGCGCCCAGTCTACCATAGCGATGCTGGATAAAAGGACAGCAGACCATCGACCCCAAGGCGCGGGTCGTCAGTCTCCGCTTGTGCGCGTCAAGATGAGTCGGATTCGGGGTAACGCAACGGGTTCAGGCTTCGCTTTACCGCCTTGAGCTGTTCGGCCAACTTGGGACCTCGGGTCTTGGCGACACCTACCGCCAACACGTCGATCAGCACCAGGTGCGCAATCCGCGAGCTCATCGGCGTATAAATTTCTGTGTCTTCGAGCACATCGATAAACAGCGGCAGGTCTACCTCATCCGCCAGCGGCGATCCGCTCGGGCAAAGGCCGACCACGGTGGCTCCCGCCTCCCGTGCCAGCTTGACGCTGGCGACCAGGGCGCGGGTACGCCCGGTCTGGGAAATGGCCACCACCACGTCGCCTTCCTTGAGCGTCACCGCCGACATGTTCTGCATATGGGGGTCGGCATAGGCAGCGGTAGAAATCTGCAGCCGGAAGAACTTGTGCTGCGCATCGAAGGCCACTGCACCAGACGCGCCGAAACCATAGAACTCGACACGATTGGCCATGGCCAGCGCGTTGATGGTCCTGTTCAACGCATCATTGTCCAGGCGATCGCGAATCGACAGCAGGGTGCCCACCGTCGAGTCGAAGATGCTGTGGGAGAATTCGGCCACGGAGTCGCTGTCATTCATCGAGAATTGAGCGAACTGGCTACCTGACGCCAGCATCTGCGCTAGCTTCAGTTTGAAATCCTGAAACCCGTCACAGCCAAGTGCGCGACAGAAGCGCACGACCGTGGGCTCGCTGACCTTTGCCTCTGTGGCAAGATCGACGATACGCATGTGGATAACTTCATCGGGGTTACGCAGAACGAAGCGTGCCACCTTCTGCTCTGACCGCCGGAAGTGTTCCATGCGACGTCGCATTTCATCAAACAGCGCGCGACTCACCCTTTACTCCTTTGACTGACGGGAGGCCCCGAGGTAGCAGGCCTTGAGCCTTGTCCCGCCCGACATCGTGCATGGCAGCATGACATACAGCTCCATGGCTGTCGGGCCGGTGTTGCATTCCAGTATGCCCGATGCCGGCGAGGATTGCCCAACCAATCGACATCCCCCTGATAGAGGCCAATGGTTTGAACAAAGGCACTTTTTTCTCAAGCGTTGGCAGAGCGTTGCAGAATTGACACCCACACCGTCATCTTTTTGTCAACTGGGGTATAGTAAAAGGGCAGTGTCGCGCAGCGTCCTGGATGCCGGCACATTCACTGCATAGGAGAGTCGATCATGCGTAATGTCGAACGGTTAACCTCCGTAAAGAGTGAACTCCTCGACATCTTCATGAGCATGGAAGTCGCCGAACACGAGAAGCGCTCCCGTAGCGCGGCCCAGCGTAACCTCAGGGCCCGCCGCGGCATCGAGCTGCATCGCGAATTCAAGCGCCTTTCTGAAGACATCGCCGAATTGCCGGAAGACGGCAACGAAGACGAAATGCACTAGCCAGACAGTCTCATCAGCTCAGGCAGGCCTGCCACCACCGACGTTCCTGCCTGACGCCAATGAATGGCAACGTCCTCTCTGGGCATGCCATTCCCCATCTTGCCCCGCCATGAGGGCAGGTGATCGGCTCCGCCCTAAAAAATGGGCGTAGCAGCGTCTCCCCCCTACTCACGACGCCCCCTGCCCAGCTCGAGCCCAGATTAAACAGAGCCCAGTTAACCAAAGCCCAGTTAACCCGAGCCCTGGCCAAACGCGGCTCGATGCGCTTGCGATGTGCCTTTAGCCGCACAATGCACAACAGGCATCGAAAGAGATCGGCGAAAACGCCAAGACCCGGCACAAGGCCGGGTCTTGGAAGCACTGAGTCGATCGACGCCACAGCGACGCCGATCTGACGAGCGGCTTACAGGCTCGAGATAAACACCACGATAACGCCGATGGGCGCGACAACACGGGTGAGAGCCACCCACACCATTTCCTTGCCGCCGGATAGGCCCAGATCTTCTGCGACACCCTCGCGGCTGAGGAACCAGCCAGCGAACACAATGGCGCCGAGACCGGTCAACGGCAGCATGAACTTGCTGGTCAGTTTATCGAGCAGATCGAAAACGCCAAGGCCAAACAGTACCGGCTCGCTCCACAGGTTGAACGACAACAGCGCGGCAATGCCCAGCGCCCAGGCACCGATACCGGCGACGACGGTCGAGGCCGAACGCGACAGGGGCGTACGCTCTTCCACGAATTCCACCACCGGCTCCAGCAGCGAAATGGCCGATGTCAGGGCCGCAAAGGTCAACAACAGGAAGAACATCAGGCCAAGAATCAAGCCGCCACCCATGTTACCGAAGGCCAGAGGCAAGGTAACGAAGATCAGGCTGGGACCAGAGGCAAGGTCAAGCTCATTGGCGAACACGATGGGGAAGATGGCCAGGCCAGCGCCCAGTGCGATCACGGTATCCATGATAACGACGGTGCGAGCGGTCTTGATCAGATCCACCTTTTCGCCCAGGTAAGAGCCATAGGCAATCATGATGCCCATGCCCAGAGACAGCGTGAAGAAGGCATGTCCCAGAGCTGCCAGCACCACTTCGCCGTTCAGCGCTGACCAATCTGGATTGAACAGGTAGTTGAGCGCTTCGCCAAAGTGGCCAGTGGTCATGCCATAACCCACCAGCACGACCAGCAGCAGCGCCAGCGCGGGCATCAGTACATTGACCGCACCTTCCAGGCCCTTGGTGACGCCCCGCGCCACGATGCCGATCACCAGCAACATGAAGATGGAGTGCCAAAGCAGCAGCAGACCAGGACTCGCCAGCATGCCACCGAACAGGGCGCCGATGCCGTCGGCATCCTGACCGCTGAAGTCGCCAGTGACGCTACCCAGGGTGTAGTACAGGGACCAACCGCCGATCACGCTGTAGAACGACAGGATAAGGAAGGCACCGATCACACCGGAGATACCCACCAATGCCCAGATCTTGGGCTGACCGGCCTGCTTGGCCACGCTGGCCATGGCATTGACCGGGTTGCTTTGCCCACGCCGACCGATCATCCACTCGGTCACCAGAATAGGCAGGCCAATCAGGCCAATACACAGAAGGTAGACAAGAACGAAGGCGGCACCGCCACTCTCGCCCACCATATAAGGAAACTTCCAGATGTTACCGAGACCAACGGCCGAGCCGGTAGCAGCAAGAATGAAGGACAGGCGCGATGACCACTGCGCATGTGTAGTCTTGGACATAAATCACCCTGAGGATACGTGTCGTCATTGATCGATCGGATGCAATGACGGCGTTGTGTTTGTAGTCGCCACGTCCTCGATAGCCCGGGTCACGGTACTACCGATAATCAAGGGGTCTGACGGATGTCAGCAGGATCACTGCCGGCACAACACTCTTCCCCAACGCCGGTTGGGCGCTGGTCGAGACCGTTGGGTTCAGGTGGGTCGTCGTCCGAGGTAAGGCGACGGCCGCCCTGGCCCATGGCAAGTGACGAACAGCCGACCAAACTAGCGTATGACACCAACAAACGCCAGCCAACATTGGTCAAAGCAGCAGATTCTGTCGATCTCCGGGGAAAGCGCAGAGTTCTGGCCACCCCATTTCCCTTGCGATTCTGGCGTAGAGCACTCTAGCCAGTTCTGGGGCCTGACGATTGTCAGCGGTATGCACAAACAGGAAAGGGGTTTTCCCCTGTTTTATCCACAGGCATAGCTGCCGTACCCAGGGCGCGAAATAGTGCTCATTTACGTCCTTGTCAAGATGCCCGATGTAACGAATGACAGGAAAATTTGCTGTGGAGAGCACATGTAGTGGGCGTCTTGGCTTTTCGCGCCTTGCCTGGATCAGCCCGGGATGGTCCATCGATGGGCCTGAAAACAGCGGCCGCACGTCGAGCATGACGCGATCGACACCATGACTTATCAACAGCGCGTTGATATCCCGTTCAGCGGTCCCCTTGTGGAAAAACTCACTGTGTCGCAGCTCCACCGCGCAGGGGTAGTCGGACGGCCAGTCCTCGAGCGTCTGCGCCAGTGCCGGGATTTCGTCCGGACCGAAGTCTCGCGGTAGCTGGATCATGGCGGGCCCAAGCCTGTCCCGAAGAGGCGCCAACGCCTCCAGGAATGCCTCCACCTCTTGCCCCACCTGCCTGAGTCGCTTGCCGTGGGTCAGTCGCTGGGGCAGCTTGAAGCAGAAACGAAAGCCCGCAGGCGCCTGCCGCGACCAGGCATCTACGGTGTCAGGTCTAGGCGTACCGCTGTAGAAGGTCGTGTTGCCCTCCACCGCATTGAATACTTCGGCGTAGTCTGACAACCATCCGTCGCGACCAGCATGGGGGGGATAAAGCCCGCCTCGCCAGTCGGGATTCGCCCACATGGGCAAGCCGATATGCAGCGGGCGTTCAGGTGGAGATTCACACAAGGTCTTGCTCTCGCCGAGCCATCAGGGGCGACAGGATACCACCCCAACCTATTATCGTCCGGCGACAGCGCGAGCTCCCTAGGGCTTGCACGAAAAGTGCCTGCGCTTGGTGATACGGCGTTAAAAATCAGCTGGTACGCCAGCCCGGTCAAAATGCTCATTTACACCTCGTAAATTGCGCTTTCTCACCGATTTTTGCCTTGTCTAACCTTCGCTCGTCGACTTTTCGGACAAAGCCTTATCTACCGAGACCGGCCGCCATCCGCGATGACGGCTCTTCATGACAGCTTTCTCACGGTTGCATGCCCCCCTGGTCTCCGTTGGATACATCGTGGTGCGCCATCGAGGGTGGAATCTTGTCTAGAAGTCGTACTTGGCAGAGAGCTGCACGCGGTCTAGATCGAAGGTGTCCCCGTCGACCTCGTCCAGGTCGTAGCGCTGGTACTCCGCGGACAGAGTGGTATTGGCGAAGGGAGACCACATCAGGTTGAGAAAAACGCTGTCGTAGCTGTCCGTATCATTACCGCTGCCATGGCTGTCGAGTTCCGTGGCCGAGTAGGCAACGCTCGAGCGCAAGGTGTCGGTCCAGTAGTGCCGATAGATGGCGGACGCCCCCCAGGACTCGACCATCTTGAGCTGTCCATCCTCGACCTTGGCGTTGGGATAGGCACCCAGGGCCATGTAACGCCCCAGGTTGCCGTAGTTGGCCTGGAGCATAAGGTCATCTTTTTCGAACACCGGGAAACGCCCGGTCAGGCTATAACCAGCCCCCCAGCGACTGTCGTCATCCTCGGCATCGTCCAGGCTGAAGCGTCGGACGACGGTGGCCGCAGAGACATGTCCCCAGTCCTGATCCACGTTGACTCGGGCCACCATATCCGGGGTGTCCTGGTCGTCGTCGCCATCCTCAGGGTTCTCCACCGCGAATTGTAGATTGCCCCAGTCCAGCGGGTAGGTGTAACGGAGCTGAGGCTGTCGCACAAAGATGGAGCCCGTATGGGTACTGAAGGCGTCCAGCTCCCCGAGTCCCTTCACGTCCATGAAGGTCGACCAGGTCTGGCCGGCCAGCCAGTTTCCCCAGCTCAAGTAAGCGTGCCGCAACCTGGGGGCGTAGGAGTTGGACACAAATTCGTTGGCTTCATCGTCGGCACCGTAGAAGTCCATCTCGATGAAGGTGTTCATGGTATCGCCCCCCACCGGCGTGGAGGTGCCAATATTGAAGCGTGTTTCACGAGCACTGAGGCTGACCCGATTGTCCTTGTCATCATCGGTGGCACGCAACAGCCCCGCCGTCACCGTCTCGTTGGCCTTGCCGTCGCTCAAACCGTTGTCGGAGAAGGCCGCCTGGGCCTTGATATAGCCACCGATGGCCACCGTCGTCTCGCCCACCAGAAAGTCGCCGTCGTCGGTGCGCCTGACCACGCTGTCGCTGACCTCGGCCACCTCATGCTGCATATGGGTCTGTTGGCTGATCAGGCTGTCGATCTGGGCCTGCTGCTGCTCGACCAGCGCCATCGCCGCCTGTTGCTGCTGTTTCAGCAGTTCGATCTGGGCCTTTAGCTCGTTGAGTTCCTGCATGGTGGTCTGGGCAACGGCCTTCATAGGCACCATGGCGAGCACAGGAACGCCGGTCAGCATGGCAGCCGAGAGCACCACAGGAGAGAGCATGACAGGGGAGCGTAAGGGGCCGCTGGAGCATCGTCTGATCATCGCCAGTCCTCGGTCGTTATCGTTATAGGCTCAGGAGATGGGCTTCACCGCTACCGGCCAACATCACAAGCGCTTGATAAGCGACTATAGGAACGAAGATGCATCCATGGTGTTTGATTATGTGCTCAATAAGGCTAAGCACATAATGGTATCTATTGGCACACTAGAGAGGATTTTATCCCTTTTTTCAGGGAACTAGCCTTACGCCAAAGACACATTTTCTGCACCGCAGCAGTTCGCAATGCACGCCATTGCACACATGTCGAAGGGTATTGTGCAGCGGATGCGGCAGCGTTGACGAGGTCTCGAAGCGACGGCGCCGAACACTGAGTGTTCGGCGCCGTCGCTTGTCTATGGTAGAGAACCACTCTTGTGGCTTACCGCTGGCCCCGTGGCTATTCCACGGTCACCGACTTGGCCAGGTTGCGCGGCTGATCCACATCGGTGCCCTTGAGTACCGCCACGTGGTAGGACAGCAGCTGCAGTGGCAGGGTGTAGAGGATCGGCGCCAAGGCATCATGCACATGGGGCAGATGCAGGACGCGGATACCGTCACTTTCATGCAGACCCACGTTCTCGTCAGCGAAGACATACAGCTCTCCGCCCCTTGCCCTGACTTCCTGCAAGTTGGACTTGAGTTTGTCGAGCAGCTCGTCGTTGGGGGCTACCGAGATCACCGGCATGTCGCTGTCCACCAGTGCCAACGGGCCATGCTTGAGCTCGCCCGCCGGATAGGCCTCGGCGTGAATATAGGAGATTTCCTTGAGCTTGAGCGCACCTTCCTGGGCGATGGGAAAGTGGGCACCACGGCCCAGGAACAGCGCATGATGCTTTTCGGCAAAGGCCATGGACATGGCCTCGATGTCCCGGTCGAGACCCAGTACCTGGCTGCACAGGGTGGGCAGCGAACGGAGCGCATCGACGATCTCGGCCTGCTCGCTCTCGTCCATGCCACGCACCCGTCCCAGCGCCAGCGCAAACAGCATCAGCGCCGTCAGCTGGGTGGTGAAGGCCTTGGTAGAGGCCACGCCGATCTCGGGACCCGCCTGGGTCATCAGGGTCAGGTCGGCCTCACGTACCAGCGAACTCCCCGGCACGTTACAGATCCCCAGGCTACCCAGGTAGTTCTGCTGCTGCATGGCAAAGCGCATGGCGGCCAGGGTATCCGCCGTCTCCCCCGACTGGGAGAGCGTCACGAACAGGGTACCTTGGGGAACCACTACCTGACGGTAGCGATACTCGGACGCCACCTCCACCTGCACGGGCACATTGGTGTAGCGCTCCAGCCAGTACCGCGCCACCATTCCCGCATGGTAGCTGGTACCACAGGCCACGATGTGAATCTGGCGAACGTCCTTGAACAGGCGCTCGGCATCGGGACCGAAACTTTCCACCAGCACGCTGCGATCCCCCAGACGCCCTTCCAGAGCGGCGGCGATCACCTCCGGCTGCTCGTGAATCTCCTTGAGCATGAAGTGACGGTAGGCGCCCTTGCTGGCCGCTCCATCACCGTGCTCGAAGGTGTGGATCTCACGCTGAACCGCAACGCCGTCGGCATCAAACAGCTCAATCTGACCGTCACCCGACAGCCTGACCACATCACCCTCAAGCAGGTAGATGAAGCGATCGGTGACGGGCAACAGCGCCAGCGGATCAGAGGCCAGGAACGCCTCGTCGATACCGACCCCCACCACCAGAGGGCTGCCCTTGCGCGCTCCCACCACGACCCCCGGCTCATTCACCGCCATGACCGCCAGCGCGTAAGCACCATCCAGCCCGGCGACAACCCGCTGAAACGCACTCAAGAGATTGCCGTCGCGGCGCGACTCGCGCTCCAGCAGATGGGCGATGACTTCGGTGTCAGTCTCGGATTCGAACTGATAGCCCTGATCGCTGAGCTCTTGGCGCAGCGACTCATGGTTCTCGATGATGCCGTTATGCACCACCGCCAGGCGGTCCCGGGACTGGTGAGGATGTGCGTTGGGCTCGCTGGGACGGCCGTGGGTCGCCCAGCGGGTGTGGGCGATGCCACTGTGACCGGGCAAGCCCGTCGCCTGCAGGCGTTCTTCCAGGGCCGCTACCTTGCCCACGGCACGTTGACGATCGAGGCTACCCATGGGGCTTCGCACCGCCATTCCGGCGCTATCGTAGCCGCGATACTCGAGGCGCTTGAGTCCCTCGAGCAAGATATTCTGTACGTTGCGCTGGGCAACCGCGGCGACGATGCCACACATAGGGGTCACTCCTTGAAAAACATCATGATTTACAGCAGCTACGCATCAGGGCACGGACACCCTCACTCATCGTCCTTGGACGGCCGCGGCCAGTTGGCCTTGGCAATCTGGCGTGCCCTGGTCACCGCCAGGCTGTGATCGGCCACGTCTCGGCTGATGGTCGAGCCAGCGCCTACCGTCGCCCCCTCACCGACACTGACCGGCGCCACCAGCGCTGAATTGGAACCGATAAAGGCGGCATCGCCGATCTCGGTACGATGCTTGTTGGCACCGTCATAGTTGCAGGTAATGGTACCTGCACCGATATTTACCTCACGGCCCAGGCGAGCGTCGCCCACATAACTCAAGTGGTTGATCTTGCTGCCTTCTCCGACCTCGGCATTCTTGGTCTCGACGAAGTTGCCCACCTTGGCCTTGACCGCCAGTCGCGAGCCAGGACGCAGCCGGGCGAAGGGGCCGACCTGATTGAGTCCCGCCAATACGGCGCCATCAATGGTGCTATGCGCCTCAATCACGCTTTCGGCACCAATGTGACTGTTACGAATCACCGTGTAGGGTCCAATCCGCACGCCTTCGCCCAGCTCAACCTCGCCTTCGAACACGCAGCCTACGTCGATAAAGACATCGTGACCGCAGCTCAGACGCCCACGCACATCGAGTCGTGCAGGGTCGGCCAGGGCCACACCACTGGCCATCAATGACTCGGCGATGCTGTGCTGGTGGGCACGCTCGAGCCGGGCCATCTGAGACCGGTTGTTGACGCCTTCCACCTCGATCGGACGCGACGGCTGAGCGGTAGCAACGCGGACACCCTCGGCAGCCGCCATGGCAATCACATCGGTGAGGTAGTACTCACCCTGTGCATTGTCGGAGGACAGCTCGGGCAGCCAGCGCTTTAACTGCGCACTGGTCATGGCCATGATGCCGGTGTTGCACTCACGGATCGCAAGTTGCTCGTCGTTGGCATCCTTCTGCTCGACGATGGCCACGACATTGTCCTGCTCATCGCGCACGATGCGTCCGTAGCCGCTGGGATCTTCCAGAGTGACCGTCAAAAGGCCCATGCTGTGATCATTCACCTGGGTGAGCAATGACGTCAGCGTATCGCGACGAATCAGCGGCACATCGCCATACAGCACCAGGACCTTGCCATCTCCCAGTTGTCCCAGCGCCTGGGCCACGGCATGTCCGGTCCCTTTCTGTTCCGCCTGATGGGCGAATCCCACTCCTGTATCGGCCAGCGCCTCGCGCACCCGCTCACCGCCGTGTCCGATGACCACGTGGGTACGCTGTGCGCCAAGTCCCGACGCAGTGTCCACCACGTGACGCACCATCGGCTTTCCAGCCAGGGTATGCAGTACCTTGGGCAGGCTGGAGCGCATGCGGGTGCCTTGTCCGGCGGCCAGAATCACCACATCGAGGCTCATTGTGACTCCTTGTCGTGTAGAGGAGAGAAAAAGATCCGGACGGACCAGAACGCCATGACCTTGACCAGCAGGGACCGCTGCCCTTGAGACAGCATAGTCTGGTCAGCGCCAGGTCGCGCCTTCTTGCGAACAGTGTTTCTATTCTAGCGGGATGTCGTCCTGGGACACTACCTTGAGACCAAGCTTGTCGACGACATCACTGCCAAACCGCTCGACGAAGGCGGGACTGACCCAGCTCTCCCATCCCTCGCCTTGACGTACCAGCATGACGACCGGCAGCTCCGCGGCAATCGCCGCCTGCATGCCCTCCCGCTCGCCCATCACGCTGATGGCGGTGGCCCAGGCATCTGCCCAGGCGTTGGAGGGATGCACCACGCTGACCGACGCCAGGCGATGGGTGATCGGACGTCCAGTGCGCGGATCGATGGTGTGGGAATAGCGCTTGCCATCCACCTCGAAGTAATGGCGATAGTCGCCTGAGGTGGCTACCGAGATATCGTCCAGACCGACCACATGCTGTGCCTTGGGAGTGCCGTTCTCGGGTACCTCGATACCGATGCGCCATAGGCCATCACCACCGTCACGGTGGCCTTTCACCTTGACCTCGCCGCCCAGGTTGACCAGGTAGTTGGCAATGCCCTGGCGGTCGAGAAACGCCGCCACTTCATCCGTGGCAAACCCCTTGGCGACGCCGGAAAGGTCCACATAGACGTCGCGCAGGCGTCTGGCCTGGGCAGTGTCGGTATCAATCTCGAGGGCATCCATGCCAACTTCGGCCAGGCGCTGCTGCAGCACCGCCTCATCGGGAATCTGTTCGGGTTCGGCTTCAGGACCGAAACTCCACAAATTGACCAGACTGCCGACGGTCACATCGAACGCACCGTGACTTTGCTGGCTGACCGACTGGCTGATGGCCAGGACCTCCATGAACTCGTCGGAGATCGGCTGCCACTGAGCCAACGGGGCCTGATTGAAGGCACTGAGCTCGGAGTCATCCCGCCAGGTCGACATGGAAGCATCGACATCGTGCATTTCGTCGAGCACGCCCTGCTCGATCTCTTCCAGCTGCTGTTCGGTCAGCGGATCCGCCACGGTGATCTGGTAAAAGGTGCCAAAGATGTCGCCTTCCAGGGTCACCGCCGACGTGGTGGTGTCGGGCTCATCGCTGCAACCGATCAACAGTGATGCAAGCACAGGCAAAAGCCAGCAACGTCGCACAGTCTTGGCGCTGATCATGGGGGCCTCCTTGAGCATCAACCAAACAGCCAGATCAGCGCGATGCCCAGCAGCACGCGATAGACGACGAAAGGCTGCATGCCGATACGCTTGATGAATGACAAAAAGAAGTGGATGCACAGATAGGCGCTGACGCCGGACAGCAAGGTGCCTATCGCCAGATCTCCCCAGTGCACATCGATACCGGACTGCAGCAGCTCACAGGCTTCCAGCCCGCCAGCCAGGATGATGACCGGAATCGACAGCAAAAAGGAAAAGCGTGCCGCGGCCTCTCTGCCCATGCCAAGCAACAGCGCTACGGTAATGGTAATGCCGGAACGCGAGGTACCCGGGATCAGCGCCAACGCCTGACCGATGCCAATCCACAGGGCGTCTTTCCAGCTCAGCTGATATTCACTGCGGGACCCACGGAAGCGCCAGTCAGCCAGACCCAGCAACAGACCAAAGGCGATCAAACCGAATGCCAGCACCATGGGGGAGCGCGCGTACTGTTCAATGATGTCCTTGAACAGGAGGCCTGCCACGCCGACGGGAATCGTGGCAAGGATGACCCACCAGGCGAGCTTGCCGTCCTGATCGGTGCCACGGCCAGCGACACTTCTGCACCAGCTCAAGATCATGCGCTGGATGTCATCACGAAAGTAGATGAGCACGGCCGCCAGACTCCCCAGATGCAGAGCGACATCAAAGGCCAGTCCTTGATCGGGCCAATCGCTGAACACCGGAACCAGAATCAAGTGAGCGGAGCTGGAGACGGGGAGGAACTCTGAAATTCCCTGAACCAGGGAAAGTACAACTATCTGTAGCCAATCCATCGGATAACCCGTAAGCATGAAAGGGTGACAGGCAAACGCGTGCAAGAGCATACACGCCGCCGCGCCGGATGTCCGCCCAGAGCCTTGAAGCGGAGCCCACGGGCAGCGTTTTCCCCACCTGGGTCAACCACCGACAACCTACCGTGCTGTTGGCGCGTCACCACCGTTCACACGCTGGAAGATGAGGCAGAGCTCCCGGCAAGACGGCCATCAAGAGCCTGTCAGTATCAGGGCGGCAATCGAGAAGTAGATGACCACACCGGAGGCATCGATCAAGGTGGTCACCAGCGGAGCAGAGGCCGTCGCTGGATCCCAGCCCAGGCGGTCCAGCACGAACGGCAGGCACATGCCCAGCAGGCTGCCAAACAGCACGATGCAGATCATGCTGATGGCGACCACCATGGCAACCGCCTCACCGCCCCGCATCACGCCGATGGGGGCCACCGCCAGCGCCATGGTCAGACCGAGCGATCCCGCGACCAGCAACTCTCGCCCCAGCAGCTTGCCCCAGTCCTTGATCCCCACATCGCCGGTCGCCATGCCACGTACCATCAAGGTGGCGGCCTGGGCACCGGCATTCCCGCCACTGCCAATCAGCAGCGGCAGAAAAAACACCAGGGTCACCTGAGCCGCGATGGTGTCCTCGAAATGGGCGATACCAGCGCCAGAAAACAGGTTACCGAACACCAACAGCACCAGCCAGGTGACCCGCTTGCGATAGAGGCTCCACAACGGCACTCGCGAAACCCCGCCCTCAAGCTGGCCGATGGACATCCCCTTATGGATATCCTCGGTGGCCTCGGACTCGACCACATCCAGCGCGTCGTCGTGGGTCACGATACCCACCAGCCGCGCGTCGCCATCAATCACCGGCAGGGCCAGCAGGTCGTAGCGTGCCACCACCCGCACGACCTCCTCCTGCTCGGCATCCACATTGATGCTGATGACGTCACGTATCATCAGTTCATCGATGGTCGCCTGGGGCCGTGCCACCATCAGCTGACGCAACGACATGGTGCCTGCCAGACGCCCCTGTTCATCCACTACGTACAGCTGATACACGGTTTCCGCGTCGGGGGCGGTCTGGCGCACCCTCATCATGGCTCTAGAGACCGTGAGTCCCATCGGGATCGCCACGTAATCCGCGGTCATCAGCGCACCAGCGGTGCCCTCTTCGTAGCTCGCAAGGCGCTTCAACGCTTCCCGCTCACGCCTGGCCATGCGGCGCAGCAGTGCCTCCTTGCGGTCGTCTCCCAGCACCTTGAACAGATCGGCTCGCTCATCGGACCCCATCTTGTCGAGGATGCGCGACAGCCAGGCATCCTCCACCCGCCCCGCCATTTCATCCTGGGCATCGTTCGGCAGGTGTCCAAAGACGCTGGCCTGGCGCTCCATGGGCAGGCTCTTGAGCAGCGCCAAGGCGCTATCCACCTGGGCCTCATCTTCCAGCATCTGCTCGAGGATATCCGCCAGATCAGCCGACCGTATCTGAGGCAAGCGCGCGTCCAGCGCCTCACTGTCACCTTGCGCCAGGGCCGCCAATAGGGCCTGCTGGTGCTGCATCAAGGGAGCAGTCAATGTCATGGGCGTCTCCTTGGGCGTGACAGAAAGAGGCCTGAATGTGGCGCTGCGACGTGCCGTGCGGCCTATGCGCAGACCCGGGGCGTGGCAACATGCTTCAACCAGCGTGCTCGGTGGCAAGGGCAGTGGCATGAGCCGTGACATGATCGGCGACACGGCCGTCTTGGAGGACTCGCCATGCTGTCAGCACCTGCCGGGAGGCATGCTGCCCCAGAGCATTAAACGAAAGTCGATATGATGCCACGCTCTCGTGACAAAAGCGCTCCAGCAACGCAGATCTACCGGCACGGATCATGAGCAAGGACTGCGCATAAGCCGTCTCGTCGCCCTTCGTGCCCTGCTCCAGCCGCCGCTCCGTCAGTCACCCTGGCGGCGACCGCCCAACCCAGCAAAAAAACGCCCCCCGAGTGGAGACCACTCGGGGGGCGGGGGCTTGCTTGCCGGGGCGCGAGCGGTTAGCTCTTGCCAGCCTTGCGACGCAGCTGCTGGATGGTACGCAGCTGAGCCATGGCCTCGGAAAGCTCCGCTGCGGCACGGGTGTAATCCATTTCCGCAGACTTGTCTTCCATGGCCTTCAGGGCCTGCTTGCGCGCCTCCTCGGCGGACGCCTCATCCAGATCGGATGCGCGAACCGCTGTATCAGCCAGCACGATCACCTTCTCGGGCTGCACTTCGATAAAACCGCCGGAGACGTAGTAGTTCTCCTCGCGACCTTCGTTGAGCACGCGCACGGGACCAGGTGCCAACTCGGTCAGCAGCGGCGTGTGGCCGGCCAGGATACCAAGATCCCCCAGGATGCCAGCCGCCACCACCTGCTCGGCGCTACCGGAGTAGACCGAGCCTTCGGCACTGACGATCTCGCATTGGATGGTTTTCGTCATGATGACGTCTCCCGGTTAGAGGGATTACTTCATCTGGTTGGCTTTCTCGACGGCCTCGTCGATGGTGCCGACCATGTAGAAGGCCTGCTCGGGCAGCTCGTCGTACTCGCCGTCAAGGATGCCCTGGAAGCCACGAATGGTTTCCTTCAGGGACACGTACTTGCCCGGGGAGCCGGTGAAGACCTCAGCAACGAAGAACGGCTGCGACAGGAAGCGCTGAATCTTACGCGCCCGTGCCACGATCTGCTTGTCTTCGTCGGACAGCTCGTCCATCCCCAGGATGGCGATGATGTCCTTGAGCTCCTTGTAACGCTGGAGCACGCCCTGCACACCGCGAGCCACGTTGTAGTGCTCGTCGCCCACGACCAGCGGATCGAGCTGGCGAGAGGTGGAGTCCAGCGGGTCGATGGCCGGGTAGATACCCAGCTCGGCGATGGAGCGCGCCAGTACGACCGTGGCATCCAGGTGCGAGAAGGTGGTGGCCGGAGACGGATCGGTCAAGTCATCCGCAGGCACGTAGACGGCCTGGACGGAGGTGATGGAGCCCGTCTTGGTGGAGGTGATACGCTCCTGCAGAACGCCCATCTCCTCGGCCAGCGTCGGCTGATAACCCACCGCAGACGGCATACGGCCGAGCAGTGCGGATACTTCAGTACCGGCCAGGGTGTAACGATAGATGTTGTCGACGAACAGCAGAACGTCACGACCTTCGTCACGGAACTTCTCGGCGATGGTCAGACCGGTCAGCGCGACGCGCAGACGGTTGCCGGGCGGCTCGTTCATCTGGCCATAGACCAGTGCCACCTTGTCGAGAACGTTGGATTCCTGCATCTCGTGATAGAAGTCGTTACCTTCACGAGTACGCTCACCAACACCGGCAAACACGGAGTAACCGCTGTGCTCGGTGGCGATGTTACGAATCAGTTCCATCATGTTGACGGTCTTGCCGACACCGGCACCGCCGAACAGACCGACCTTACCGCCCTTGGCAAACGGACACACCAGGTCGATGACCTTGATACCCGTCTCGAGCAGTTCGTTGGTCGCTGCCTGGTCCGCATAGCCCGGAGCTCCGCGGTGGATCGGCATACGTTCCTGCTCGCCGATGTCACCCGCTTCATCGATCGGCTCGCCCAGCACGTTCATGATCCGGCCCAGGGTTTCCTGGCCCACCGGAACAGAAATTGCCGCACCGGTGTTCTCGGTGTTCATGCCGCGCTTGAGCCCTTCGGTAGAGCCCATGGCGATGCAGCGCACCACGCCGTCACCCAGCTGCTGCTGGACTTCGAGGATGGTTTCCTTGTCGGAGACCTTCAGCGCGTCGTAGACCTTGGGCACGTCGTCCCGCGGAAACTCTACGTCAATCACCGCGCCGATGATTTGTACGATACGTCCGCTCATCTTGGTTCCTCTCTAAAACCTGCAAATGAAACCTGCATACCTTTAAACAGCGGCGGCACCGCCAACGATCTCGGAGATTTCCTGGGTAATGGCCGCCTGACGGGCCTTGTTGTACACCAGCTCCAGATCATCGATGAGGTTGCCCGCGTTGTCGGTCGCGCTCTTCATGGCAACCATGCGTGCCGCCTGCTCGCACGCTGTGTTCTCGACCACTGCCTGATACACCTGCGCTTCAACGTAGCGCACGAGCAGGCTGTCGAGCAGCGCCTTGGCATCCGGCTCATACAGGTAGTCCCAACTGTTGGGACGTTTGTTCTCGTCGTCATCCTCGACCTTGGCGGTGTCCTCGGTCAGCGGAAGCAGCTGACGGACGACCGGCTTCTGGGTCATGGTGTTGACGAATTCGTTGTGCACGACGTAAAGACGATCCAGATTGCCTGCATCGTAGGCATCCAGCATCACCTTCACGCTACCGATCAGATCATCAAGACTCGGCGACTCGCCGAGGCCGCTCTTGGCCGCGACCAGACTTCCACCATACTTGCGGAAGAAGCTGCTGGCCTTGCTGCCAAGGGCACAGAAGTCGAGCTCAGCGCCCTTCTCGTGCCATGCCTGGGCATCCTTGACCGTCGCCTTGAACAGGTTGACGTTCAAGCCGCCGCAGAGACCGCGATCGCTGGAGACGACGATGTAACCGACGCGCTTGGCCTCACGCTCTTCCATCCACGGATGCTTGTACTCCGGGTTGGCCTGGGCGAGATGACCCACCACGTAACGGATCTGTTCGGCATAAGGCTTGCTTGCCGACATCCGTTCCTGGGTCTTGCGCATCTTCGACGCCGCCACCATCTGCATCGCATTGGTGATCTTCTGCGTGTTCTTGATGCTCGCAATCTGCGTGCGAATCTCTTTTCCGACTGCCATGGCGATCTACCCTTGTTCGGTGACCCTCAGAATCCTGTTCGACCAGCTGGCCCGCCGTCAGGCGGGCCAGAGGGCGCTTACCAGCTCTGAGAAGACTTGAACTTCTGGAGACCTTGCTTCAGGCCGTCCTTGATCTCGTCGTTGTAGTCGCCGGACTCGTTGATCTTGTCGATCAAGGCGCCATGCTCGGACTTCATGTACTCATGCAGCGCATGCTCGAAGTCCAGCACCTTGTTGACGTCGACGTCATCGAGGAAGCCTTCGTTGGCGGCAAACAGAGAGATGGCCATCTCGGCAACCGACATCGGCGAGTACTGCTTCTGCTTCATCAGCTCAGTGACGCGCTGACCGTGCTCGAGCTGCTTGCGGGTCGCTTCGTCCAGGTCGGAGGCGAACTGGGAGAAGGCCGCGAGCTCGCGGTACTGGGCCAACGCCAGACGGACGCTGCCGCCGAGCTTCTTGATGATCTTGGTCTGAGCAGAACCACCCACACGAGATACCGACAGACCAGCGTTGATGGCCGGACGGATACCCGAGTTGAACAGGTCGGTCTCGAGGAAGATCTGACCGTCGGTGATGGAGATCACGTTGGTCGGAACGAACGCAGACACGTCACCGGCCTGGGTCTCGATGATCGGCAGAGCAGTCAGCGAGCCCGTCTTGCCCTTCACTTCACCATTGGTGAACTTCTCGACATAGTCGGCGTTCACGCGAGCGGCACGCTCGAGCAGGCGAGAGTGGAGGTAGAAGACGTCACCAGGGAAGGCTTCACGGCCCGGCGGACGACGCAGCAGCAGAGACACCTGGCGGTACGCCACGGCCTGCTTGGACAGGTCATCATAGACGATCAGGGCATCTTCGCCGCGGTCACGGAAGTACTCACCCATGGTGCAGCCGGAGTAGGCGGCCAGGAACTGCATCGGGGCCGGGTCGGCGGCGCCGGCAGCAACCACGATGGTGTGCTCCATGGCGCCGTGCTCTTCGAGCTTGCGCACCACGTTGGCGATGGTCGACTGCTTCTGACCGATAGCCACGTAGACACAGGTAACACCAGTGCCTTTCTGGTTGATGATGGCATCGATGGCGATCGCCGACTTACCAATCTGGCGGTCACCGATGATCAGCTCACGCTGACCACGGCCGATCGGCACCATGGCGTCGATGGACTTGAAACCGGTCTGGATCGGCTCGTCAACGGACTGACGAGTGATGACGCCAGGCGCGACCTTCTCGACCGCGTCGGTTTCCTTGGTGCCCAGGTCGCCCTTGCCGTCGATGGGGTTACCGAGGGCGTCGACCACGCGACCACGCAGCTCGGGGCCCACCGGCACCTCGAGGATGCGGCCGGTGCACTGGGCAGTCATGCCCTCTTCCAGCTGCAGGTAATCACCCAGGACCACGGCACCGACATTGTCGCGCTCGAGGTTCAGGGTCATCCCGAAGATGCCGCCGGGGAATTCGATCATCTCACCGAACATTGCGTCGGCGAGGCCGTGAATCTGCACGATACCGTCAGACACGCTGACGATCGTACCCTGATTACGGGCTTCGGATGCGACGTCAAGCTTCTCAATGCGCTGCTTGATGATGTCGCTGATCTCGGAAGGATTCAGTTGCTGCATGCCATGTCCCTCAGACTCAGGCGGAAAGGGCTTCCTGGAGGCGGTTCAATCGACCGCGTACCGAACCGTCAATGACGGTGTCGCCGGCACGCAGGATCACGCCGCCCAGGAGCGTCTTGTCCACCTGAGTGGTAATGGAGATTTCGCGGTTCAGACGCTTGGCCAGTGCACTCGCGAGCGATTGTTCCTGGGCTTCGGCCAGCGGAAAGGCAGAGACAATCTCCACCTCGACCCGCTTTTCCTGCTGGGCCTTGAGCACCTCGAACTGCTCGGCGATGGCGCCGAGCGCCGTCAGGCGACCCTTTTGGCCGACCAGACGAACGAAGTTCTTGAGGTCGTCATTGACGGCGTCACCACAGACGTCGACGACAACATCAGCCTTCTGTGCGCTGGACAGCTTGGGGTTGCCGAGCACTCGGCCGCGCATGTCGTCATCGCTGACGACCTGCGCGACGCGGGCCAGCATGCCGGACCAGTCCTCGAGCGCGTCCTTGGCCACGGCGTGCTCAAAGGCAGCCTTGGCGTATGGGCGAGCGATAGTTGACGTTTCCGCCATGGGGCACCTCCTCAGAGCTCTTTGGCGAGTTTGTCGACGATGGCAGCGTGCTGCTTCTCGTCGATGGAGGACTCCAGAATTCGCTCAGCGCCCAGCACCGCCAGGCGTGACACTTGTGCGCGCAGATCTTCTTTCGCGCGTGCCACTTCCTGCTCGATTTCAGACTTGGCCTTGGCAATCATGCGCTCGCCTTCGAGGCGGGCGTCTTCGCGTGCCTGTTCGAGCTTCTGGTTGGCCTGTTTCTGGGCCTGTTCCAGGATCTCGGCCGCCTCTTGCTTGCTCTTGCGCAGAGTCTCGTCGGCCTCTTTCTCGGCCACTTCGAGATCCCGCGCCGCACGGCTGGCAGCATCCAGGCCATCGGCGATCTTCTTCTGGCGTTCCTGCAGAGCTTGCATGACCGGCGGCCAAATAAACTTCATGCAGAACCAGACGAAGAACGCAAAGGCGATAGCCTGGCCGACTAGGGTAAGGTTCAGGTTCACGCCAGCACCTCTCGCGTTACGGGTTTGGGGTTAAGGGTTCGACGGCTCATGACGAGCGGTCGGACATTAACCGACAAACGGGTTAGCGAAGGTGAAGAACAGCGCGATACCCACACCGATCATGGTCACGGCGTCCAGCAGGCCGGCGACGATGAACATCTTGACCTGCAGCATCGGAACCATTTCCGGCTGACGTGCAGCGCCTTCCAGGAACTTGCCGCCGAGGATACCGAAGCCGATAGCGGTACCGAGGGCACCCAGGCCGATCAGCAGGGACACGGCGATGGCGGTCATACCCAGAACTTGTGCTTCCATGGTGGTCTCTCCAGTTTTTAGTTGAAACTAAGGTTTATCAGTGGGTTAGGGTTAAGGGTTAGGGGTAATGCGAAACCGTCAGTGCTTTTCCACCGCCATGCTCATGTAGACGATGGTCAGCATCATGAAGATGAAGGCCTGCAGGGTGATGACCAGAATGTGGAACACCGCCCAGGTGAAGTGCAGCGGCAGCTGCCACAGGCCAATCATGGCGATCAGGATGAAGATCAGCTCACCGGCGTAGAGGTTGCCGAACAGTCGCAGGGCCAGGGAAATCGGCTTGGCCAGCAGGGTCACGAACTCCAGCAGGAAGTTAACCGGGATGAACAGCGCCTGAACCAGCTTGTTCGGTGAGTTGAACGGGTGCAGGGTCAGCTCGCCAATGAAGCCGGAGAAGCCCTTGGTGCGAATGGTGTAGAAGATGATCAGGCCAAACACCGACAGCGCCATGCCCAGGGTGGCATTGACGTCAGTGGTCGGCACCACCTTGAAGTAGACGTGGGCAGGATCGGCTCCGAACATGGCGCCAATCTTGGCCGCCAGCATCGGCAGGAAGTCTACCGGCACCAGGTCCATGAGGTTCATCAGGAACACCCAGCAGAAGATCGTCAGCGCCAGCGGCGCGATCAGCTTGCTCTTGCCGTGGAAGGTGTCCTTGACCGAGTTATCGACGAACTCGACCATCAGCTCGACAAAGTTCTGCAGCGCGCCAGGCACACCGGTGGTCGCCGTGTTGGCGGCCTTCTTGAACAGCCACAGGAAGATCAGGCCCAGGCCCACGGACCAGCCCAGCGTGTCCAGGTGAACGGCCCAGAAGCCCATGTCGGACGCTTCCTGAGCGGAATGCGCGATGGACCAGCCGTTGTCGGGATGCAGCCCGAAGGTCAGGTTCTGCAGGTGGTGCTGGATATATTCCGTAGGGGTCGGATTCGTGCCTGCCATGTCTGCCTCGTTGTCAGGTGTGCGACGGTCGTTTCACTAGCCAGGGCCCCAGCCAATGAACGAACAGCGTCACCACATAAGCGCCAAAGAAAAAAGTCGGGTTTGAGGGAGGCACTGCGATGAACACTAGAGTGAACAGCGCCGCCGTCAAACCGAACTTGCCGGCTTCCGCACGATAGAAATTGTTGACGATGATCTTTGAATGACGCGCCCCTTGCGTGCGGAACACACACCAGGCAAAGAACACGTTGGGCAGGAAGGCCACAAGCCCACCCAGCGCCGCAGAGGATGTCCCCGGCACACCGCTGGTCACAGCGGCAACTGCGCTGATCAGCGCAACGGTGGCAAGCTGCACCATCAGCAGACGCTGCACCTGGGGTCGTTGAATCCTGGCCGCCAAGTGATTCTCCCGACGCGCCGCATCGCGCGCATTCAATATTCATCGTGTTGTCGGCGACAGACCACCGACAGACTCCGGCGCGATTATAGGGAAGCCCCCTTGGGGCTTCAACCAAAGACGCAACGATTTGTCGTCACTTCGCGCTGGCTTACGACCAAATGCGGAGAACTGGTCGCTAAAGTTGTTAGCGACCTAAGTGGTTTACTGCGCGAAATCGCACACACCTATGCCGCGCCTATCCGCTCTCTTCAGCGAATATGCTCGAGGATGCCATCCAGCTCATCCAGGCTGGAGTACTGGATCGTCACCTTGCCCTTGCCCGCCTTGCCGTGACTGATCTTGACCGGTGCACCGAGCAGGTCCGCCAGGCGCGTCTCCAGACGCGACACGTCCTGCTGTGGAGCTGCCTTGGCCGCCTTTGGCTTGCCGCTGGCCAGTTGCTTCACCAGTGCTTCGGTGGCACGCACGGTCAGATCCTTGTTGACCACTTCGTGAGCCGCCTTGCGTTGTTTGGCCGCAGGCAGCGACAGCAGCGCACGGGCATGCCCCATATCAAGATCACCGCGCTCAAGCAGGGTCTGGACTTCGCCATCCAGGGTCAGCAGGCGCAACAGGTTGGTGACCTGGGCGCGGGAGCGCCCCACGGCGTCGGCCACCTGCTGCTGGGTCAACTCGAATTCATCGAGCAGGCGCTTGAGCGCCAACGCTTCTTCGACCGGGTTGAGGTTCTCGCGCTGGATGTTCTCGATCAGCGCCAGCGCCAGCGCCACCTCGTCGGAGACGTCGCGGATGACCGCAGGAATCACATCCAGCTCAGCCAACTGCGAGGCACGCCAGCGGCGTTCACCGGCAATGATCTCGTAGCGATCGGTGCCAATAGGGCGAACGACAATAGGCTGCATCACGCCCTGGGCGCGGATCGAGTCGGCCAGCTCCTCCAACGCCTCAGGCTGAATGTCGCGCCTGGGCTGATACTTTCCTCGGCTGAGCTGTCCCAGCGGCAGGCGTTCAAGTCGTTCTTCCGCCATGGCCGGGGCCACAGCATCGGCGCCGCCATCCTCGGCTTCCATCAATTCAGCGTCGACCTCGGGAAGATCCAGGCTTTCACGGCGTCTGGCGCCCGCCCCGATCAGCGCGTCCAAACCCCGTCCCAGGGCGCGTTTGCGTGTCATCGATTCATCCTCATCACAGCACGCTTTGAAAAGTCGACCGTCCCGCCGCGCGGCTACAGTGACAACCGGCGAATCAATTCCTTGGCAAGTACCCGGTGGGCCTGGCTACCCCTTGAAAAGCGCGCATACTTGGTGACAGGCAGGCCATGACTGGGAGCTTCGGCAACCCGCACGTTACGCGGTATCGTCGTCTTCAGCAGGGCATCACCGAAGTAGTCACGCAGCTGCTTGCTGACGTCTCGCGTCAAGCTATTGCGGGCGTCGAACATGGTGCGCAGGATGCCATAGATTTCGAGCCCCGGATTCACGCTGTCCTTGATCTGTTCAACCGTGTCCAGCAGCGCCGACAGCCCTTCGAGAGCATAGAACTCACACTGCAGCGGAATCAGTACCCCGTCCGCTGCCGTCAACGCATTGACGGTCAGCATGTTCAATGACGGCGGGCAGTCGATCATGACCACGTCATACTCGCCTGCCACCTCGGACAATGCCTTGCCCAGGGCACGCTCGCGCCCTTCTCCACGGTCCAGCAGCTCAACCTCGGCAGCGGTCAGATCACCATTGCCCGGAAGCAGCGCATAGCCCGCCTCTGGGCAGTCAAGGATGACTTCCACGGGGCGCTTGTCGCCCAGGATGACGTCCAGCACGCTGCCTTCGAGGCTATGCTTATCAACGCCACTGCCCATGGTGGCGTGCCCCTGGGGATCAAGATCGACCAGCAGCACCCGGCGGTCGAGCGCCGCCAGGCTGGCGGCCAGATTGACGGCAGAGGTGGTCTTGCCGACCCCACCCTTCTGGTTGGTCAAGGCGATGATTTTCGTCACGACGTCATCCTTGCGTGGAAATTCTCGGGTGGCAGGCCAGCCAAATTGGGCCCGACAGGTCGTTCCAAGGTTGAGCCTAGCGATCCCCGGCGTCGGGTTCCAGCATAACCAGTTCTCGTCCCCCATCGGCGAACGGCACTCTCAACGGATGACGTGACAACACGCGAATATCATCATCCAGCCGCTCAAGCTCGCCATCTACTGCCGGTCCTTTCATGGCCAGCCACTGGCCGCCAGGCGCCAGCAGGCTGCGTGTCATGCCGATAAAATCCTCGAGACTGGCGAAGGCACGGGAGATCAATTGGTCGTAACCGCCCGCTGGCGGCGCAAAGGACTCCACTCGGGCCTGGATCGGGGTCACTCGGGTCAACCCCAGCTCCATCACTGCCTGGCGCTGAAAGCGAACCTTCTTGCCGTTACTGTCGAGCAGACTGATGTCCAGATCAGGTCTGAGTATTGCCAGTACCAGCCCCGGAAGACCGGGCCCAGCGCCGACATCCAGGATCCGCGGCCCCTCGACCCAGGGCAGCACGGCAGCGCTGTCCAGCAGATGGCGGGACACCATCTCCAGGGGGTCTCGCACCGCGGTGAGGTTATAGGCCCGATTCCACTTGTGCAACAAGACGACCAGGGCGACCAGATGATCGACCTGGCCGGGGCTGACGGCAATCTCGAGGGTCTTGAGACCCTCGACCAAGCGGGCGCGCAGACGCCCCTCCAGCGCGCTATCGATGGACGCTGTCATCCTGTCACCACTTTCTGATCATCCAGCAGCCGACGCTTCTTGAGATGGATCAGCAGGATCGACACCGCAGCAGGGGTCACCCCACTGATGCGTCCGGCCTGAGCCAGGGTCTCGGGCCGCGCTTCCGCCAGCTTCTGGCGAATCTCGTGGGACAACCCTTCGACGCGGGCGTAATCGAGATCTGCCGGCAGTGCCATGGATTCGTGGCGCTTGAGCTTGTCGATCTCGTCCTGCTGACGATCGATATAGCCTTGATACTTGGCCTGAATCTGAACCTGTTCGGCCACGGTGTCGTCACTGACAGGATCTCCCTTGGCACCCGCCACATCAGCATATCCAAGCTCGGGACGCTTGAGCAGATCCATCAGGCTGTATTCGCGACCAAGGGGTTTGCCGGTGACGCTTTCGATCGACTTCGCCGCATCGCTGCCAGGCTGAACCCAAGTGGCTTTCAAGCGTGCACTTTCCCGCTCTACCGCCTCGCGCTTCTCGCTGAAACGGGACCAGCGCTCGTCGTCGACCAGTCCCAGTTCACGGCCGTGTTCGGTCAATCGCATATCGGCATTGTCTTCCCGCAGCAGCAGCCGGTATTCGGCGCGGGAGGTGAACATGCGATAGGGCTCCTTGGTGCCCATGGTGATCAGGTCATCCACCAGCACCCCCAGATACGCTTCATCGCGTCTCGGGCACCAGGCTTCCAGGGATTTCGCCCGACGGGCGGCGTTCAAGCCTGCCAATAGCCCCTGGGCACCGGCTTCTTCGTAGCCGGTGGTGCCATTGATCTGGCCGGCAAAAAACAGGTTGTGGATAAATTTGGTTTCCAGCGAGTGCTTCAGATCCCGCGGATCGAAGAAGTCATACTCGATGGCATAGCCCGGGCGTGTGATGTGCGCACGCTCGAGGCCCTCGATGGAACGGACCACCTGGAGCTGGACGTCGAAGGGCAGCGAGGTAGAAATACCATTTGGGTATAGCTCGTGCGTATCCAGTCCTTCGGGTTCAATGAAGACCTGGTGGCTGTTCTTGTCAGCGAAACGGTGGACCTTGTCTTCAATGGATGGGCAGTAGCGAGGACCGACGCCCTCGATCACTCCCGAAAACATCGGCGAGCGATCGAGATTGTTGAAGATGATCTCGTGGGTCCGCTCATTGGTGTGCGCAATGTGGCAACTGACCTGACGAGGATGCATCTCCCGCGAACCGAGATAGGACATCACCGGCGTTGGGGCATCACCCGGCTGTTCCTCGAGTCGAGCGAAATCAACGCTCTTGGCATCAATACGCGGTGGTGTCCCTGTCTTGAGTCGGTCAACCCGGAAGGGCAAAGCGCGAAGACGTTCTGCCAATGCGTTGGAGGGCGGGTCGCCAGCGCGGCCACCGCGGCTGTTGTCCAAGCCGATGTGAATGACCCCTCCGAGGAAGGTTCCGGTGCACAGCACGACGGTGTCTGACAGGAAACGCAGCCCGGTTTCGGTAACCACGCCACGTACCGTGTCCTGTTCGACGATCAGATCACCGGCAGCCTGCTGAAACAGCGTCAGATTCGGCTGATTTTCCAGCATTCCACGAATCGCAGCCTTGTAGCGCACGCGATCGGCCTGAGCACGAGTGGCGCGCACCGCGGGTCCCTTGCGTGCATTCAGCACACGGAACTGGATACCGCCCAGGTCCGTCGCCAAGCCCATGGCGCCGCCGAGAGCGTCGATTTCCTTGACCAAATGACTCTTGCCGATCCCACCAATAGCGGGATTGCAGGACATTTGACCAAGGGTCTCGATGTTGTGTGTCAACAGCAGGGTCTGGCAACCCATGCGGGCAGAGGCCAGGGCAGCTTCCGTTCCAGCATGGCCACCGCCGATGACGATGACGTCAAAGCGGTCGGGATACTCCAAGGTTCACCTCGTTCGGCGCAGCGCGCCAGCGTCGGAAATGATGGGTCATGCAAAAATTAGCCCGCCAGTATAAACCCTCCTGTGGGTAAACGTCAGGGTTTTCCACACCCTCGTCGGCCAGATCCTCACTTGGTTTTTCTCCTATAAAAAAATAAGAAGAATAAGAAAGGAAGTTCTGTAGTGGTAGTAACTACTGGTGTGGACAAAATTTGTGGAAAACCTATAAAACCCTAATTGTTACAATAGCTTGAAATGTTGATCGATTGTTGGACAAGAGGCGTACCAGCTCTTGACGCCATGTTCTTAGGCTGTGGATGAAAGCCGAGGTTGCCCACAAGCGTGAGGGTCCACGTGTTATCCACCGTGCTCAGGCAGCGTTGTCCTCGTGACGGTGAACATTTCAGCGGATACCTCGTAGTCGGCGCCACGACTGGGTTAGCGGCGAATGCGCAAAAAAGTTGTCCACAGCCAAAAAAACGCCCTGTCGAGATATCGACAGGGCGTTTTCAGTGCTTCAGGAAGCGTTGTCAGTGCTTGAGTACCCGTGACAGGAAGCTCTGGGTACGCTCATTTTGCGGGTTGTCGAAGATATCTTCAGGCTTGCCTTGCTCCACGATTTCACCCTTGTGGATGTAGATGACCCGATCGGCGACCTCGCGAGCGAAGCCCATCTCATGGGTCACGATCATCATGGTCATGCCCTCCTTGGCGAGCTCACGCATGGCGTCCAGGACCTCACCGATCATCTCCGGATCGAGTGCAGAGGTGGGCTCGTCGAAGAGCATCAGGCGCGGCTCCATGGCCAGTGCTCGGGCCAAAGCGACGCGCTGTTGCTGGCCGCCTGACAGCTGTGTCGGATATTTGCTTGCCTGGTCCTTGATCCCGACCCTGTCCAGCAAGCGCTCTGCCGTCGCCTCAGCGGCATCTCGCGCCATGTTGCGCACTTTCATCGGCGCCAGAGTGACGTTGTCACGGACGCTTAGGTGCGGAAACAGATTGAATTGCTGGAAGACCATGCCGACTTCGGTGCGGATCGTCTGCAGGGCGCGACTGGCCTTGCCATAGGGCTTGAGATCGTTGCCATCGACGCGCAGCTCGCCCTGCTGGAATTCTTCGAGGCCATTGACGCAGCGAATCAAGGTCGACTTGCCGGAGCCACTGGCGCCGATGATCACGACCACTTCTCCCTGCGCCACTTCAAGGTCGATGTTCTTGAGTACGTGCAGGGAGCCAAAGTGCTTGTTCAACTTGCCAATGCGGACGATGGGCTCGCCCTGGGGCATCGAAGCAGAAGACTGAGAAGCTTGGGACTGACGGTGATTTTCCATATGACGGCTCCTCACTGACCCACCAGGCCCTTGCGCTCAAGCATGCGCAGGGCAAACGACAAGGATAGGGTGATGGCGAGATACATGAGCGCCACCATCAAATAGACCTCCAGTGCGGTGAAGGTCGTCGCGATATAGATCTGGCCCTGACGTACCAGTTCTCCGACACCGATGACCGCGAACAGAGAGGTGTCCTTGATGCTGATGATGGCTTGGTTGCCGAGAGCAGGGATCATGCGTCTGAATGCCTGTGGCCAGATGATGTAGCGGAAGGTCTGGCGCTGTGACAGGCCAAGAGACAGTCCCGCTTCGCCCTGGCCGCGTTCGATGGACTGAACGCCTCCGCGCACGATTTCCGAGATATAGGCGCCTGAGTTGACGGCGATGGCAGCAATACCGGCGGTAATGGCATCGATGGGGCCTCCCAGCAGGCTGGGCAGGCCGTAAAAGATAAACAGGACCTGAACCAGCACGGGCGTGCCACGGAAGATCTCGATATAGGCCACCGCAGGAATGCGTAGCCATGCGTGTCGCGAGATTCTTAACAGACCAAAGATGATGCCGATGATAAAACCGATGGCGAGACCACCGAAGGAGATCATCAGCGTGTAGGGGATGCCGGTCAGCAGCTGAGGAATGGAGGACAGGGCTGCCGACCAGTCGAATTGAAAATTGACGTCCACGAGTGGGTCTCCGTCATGCTTATGAGATCAGGACAAGGCCGCTTGCCTTGACGCGAGGGTCGAGACTGCGCCTCGAAGTGACGTCCGGGCAGGATCGAAAAGGGCCGGTATGGCTCCGGCCCCTGGAAAGCACTGTCCTCTCGCCATCACGTTACTGCCTAGACGCTGGGCAGCCCCGTCGCGGGCAATTGGCCAGTGCTTTCACCGCGTTAAGCGGGTCTATGTCACTCGCTAGGAGCGCCGAACCACTTGGTGTGAATCTCGTCGTAGGTGCCGTCTTCCTTCATGGCTGCCAGCGCCTCGTTGACCGGCTCGACCCACTCGCTGCCCTTGACGAAGACAATGCCGTATTGCTGGCCTTCATAGAGCGGGCCTACGACCTTGACCTTGCCTTCGCCACGAGTCTGAGAGAAGTAGCCGACATTGGGCGCATCGTAGAAGGCGGCATCGACGCTACCTCCCAGCAAGGCCATGTACATGTCAGGAGTGCCCGGATACGGCGTGATCTCGGCATCTTCGCCCAGGTTTTCCTGCAGGAAGTCGTAGCTGGTAGAGCCGATCTTGGTGCCGATTCGCATTCCGGCGAGGTCGCCAATCTCTGCCACGCCTTCCTCGTCGGCGCTGACCAGAATCTTGAGACCGGAATCATAGTAGGCATCGGAAAAGTCGACGATTTCAGCGCGCTCATCGGTGATGGTGATGCCCGCAATCGCGATGTCGACATTGCCGGTCTGGACGGCTGGGATGATGCCGTTGAAGTCCATGGTGCGCAGTTCGTAGTCGAAGCCGGCACGCTCGGCCAGTTCCTTGATGATATCCATATCGAAACCGACCATTTCGCCGGTTTCCTGATCCATCATCTCGAACGGTACGAAGCTGGGATCGGTGGCCACGTTCAGGGTCTCGGCCTGGGCGGTACCGATGATACCGAAGGTCATCAGGGCAGAGGCCAGTGCGGCAGAGGTAAGGGCGGTTTTCATGGTTTTCCCCAGTTGACGTTATTGTGAAATCCGTAACTACCATGGCGAGTTGCGGCGAGGGGGTCAAGCTGGGGAAGAATCCGCTGGGCCAACGCTGGGCGTGTTGCCAGGGGCATGCCCGGGGATCGACCAGGCCGAGGGAACCGGGTCTGAAGGGAGTCTTGGGGAGAACCTAAGGAGTCGCTAGCCTGCAACGAAAGACGCAGCCCTTGGGCTGCGTCAGATGTCTGGCTTGCGGCGGGTTACACCATGAACGATGCACCGCAGCCACAGGTCGTGGTGGCGTTGGGGTTCTGGACCAGAAAGCGAGCCCCGGCCAGGCCCTCTTCGTAGTCAATGGTCGAGCCCACCAGGTATTGGTAGGACAGCGGGTCAACCACCAGCGAAACGCTGCCGAAAGGGATTTCGGTGTCGTCGTCGTTGAAGCTGTCGGCGACGTCGAAGCCGTATTGAAATCCCGAACAGCCGCCACCTGTGACATACACGCGCAGGGCGATCTTTTCGGCACCGTCCTCGGCCATCAGCGCCTTGAGACGACGCTGTGCGTTGTCGGACAGCAGCAACGGAGTAGGAACAAAGGATTCGGCACCGCTCATTAGGAGCTCCGGGGGTCAGGTCACATGGAGTGTCATTCCAGGCGTCAGGCGCCCAAGACGAACAACACCGGGTATTATCCCTAAACCAGAGTAAAAGGGTCAACTTTTCCAAGGAGGTAGCGCCGCGCCGCCAGCGTGACGGCACGACAGCGTGTTCCTTCTCATGTCTCTCGCGACCTATCGCGCCATCTTCCCGTTGTGACCTGTCTGTCCCGGAAAACCGTCGGGGCAGGATTTCCGTCGGTCAGGGCATGATGGCAGGGGCATCGAGTCCCGCCGTCTCATCAAAGTCGAACATCAGGTTGAGCGCATGGATGGCCTGCCCCGACGCCCCCTTGACCAGGTTATCGATGACCGCGAGCACGACAACCGTATTGCCGTTGCCAGGGCGATGGACGGCGATACGGCAGAGATTGGCGCCTTTGACACTGCGGGTCTCCGGATGGCTGCCTGCAGGCATCACATCGACAAAGGGTTCATTGGCGAAGCGCTCTTCGAAGCGCTGCTGAAGGTCGCCAGGATCGCCGGTGAGCTGTCCGTAGAGCGTGGCATGTATGCCACGGATCATCGGTGTCAGGTGTGGCACGAAGGTCAGGGCAACGTCCTGGCCTGCGGCATCCCCAAGCCCCTGCCGTATCTCAGGTAGATGGCGATGACCAGAAGCGCCGTAGGCCTTCATGGATTCGCTCGCCTCGGCCAGCAGGGAGGGGACCTTTGCGCCTCTGCCCGCGCCGGTCACCCCGGACTTGCAGTCGGCGATGAGCTGCTCAGGATCGATCAGCCCTGCTTCCAGCAGCGGCAGGAAGCCGAGCTGTACGGCGGTAGGATAGCAACCCGGTACAGCAATCAGCCGCGCTTGCTTGATCTGGTCGCGATTGACTTCCGGCAGGCCGTAGACGGCTTCTTCAAGCAGTCCTGGAGCACCATGAGGCTGGCCGTACCATTCGGCCCAAACGGCAGCGTCGCGCAGGCGAAAATCTGCTGACAGGTCGATAACGCGAGTGCCGCGCTCGAGAAGGTCACCCGCCAGCGCATGAGCAACGCCGTGGGGCGTGGCGAAGAATACCGCATCACAGGCTGCGAGACGCTCTGGGTCAGGTTCACTAAAGCACAGTCCGTCATAGTGACCGCGCAGGTTGGGGTACAGTTCGGCCACGCCGAGACCTGCTTCGCTGCGTGAGGTGATGGCATCCACCTCGACGCCAGGGTGGCGAGCCAGCAGTCTGAGCAGTTCGACACCGGTGTAGCCGGTACCGCCGACGATTCCAACCTTGATCACGTGATGCTCCTTTGCACTTTGCTCTATCAGCGCATTGCCTGAACGATAAGTAGCCCATTGCCGGCGCAATACCGGCCTGGCGCCAAGGCCCCGACGCATTCGGGAGGTCCCCGGGGCAGAGCCAAGTCATGCCAGCCGTCTGGGTGCCGGGTCCCGTTCTATGATACACAAGAGACAGTCACTTCACTCGAGCCTTGGCCACTTGGGTGTGACAGGGACCCGCCCTCTGCCTTCACGGAAGGAAACAAGGAAGCCATGCGCCTGCCAGATCTCAGTCTCGATGCCTTCCGCCGCCAGCTGGCGAGCGTCGATGCCCTGCCGCAACTGTGTGTACTGGGCATTGCGACCGGCTTGATCACCGGTAGTTTGATGGTGGTGTTTCGCCTTGCACTGATGCTGGGGGCGATGCTGGTCATGCCCCATGACGACCCTGAGGCCTTCGAACAGCTGTCTACCGGGCTGCGCATGGTACTCCCGATCCTGGCGGTGACCATCATCGGGTTTGCGTTGTGGCGTCAGCCGTTGGCGGCCCGCAAGATTGGGGTGAGCCATGTCATCGAGCGCCTGACCTATCACCAGGGACGCTTTCCGCTGCGCAACTGGCTGAATCAATGGTGGGTCGGGGTGGTGACGGTGGTAGGCGGTCTCTCTGCCGGGAGGGAGGGGCCCGCGATTCACCTGGGCGCCGCGGCCTCCAGTGGGCTTGGCCAGTTGCTGCGCCTTCCCCACAACAGTCTGCGTGTGCTGGTGGCCTGCGGTACCGCGGCCGGTATCGCGGCTTCCTTCAATACCCCTATCGCTGGGGTGATCTTCGCCATGGAAGTGGTGATGATGGAGTACACCATTGTCGGCTTCATGCCGGTGATCCTGGCGGCCTGCATGGGGGCTCTGGTATCGCAGCTGGTGTATGGCGCCGAGCCCGCCTTCGCGGTGCCCGACCTGGCCCTGGGATCGCTATTCAATATTTATTGGATTGCCGTCATGGCCTTTGGCATCGGATTGCTGGCGGGGTTGTTCATTCACGTGTCCCGTTCCGAGAGACTGGCACGCCTGCCGCTGTGGTGGCGGTTGACGATGGTCGGTGCCCTGGCGGCGTTACTGGCCTGGTGCTATCCCCAGGTACAAGGCATCGGCTATGACAGCCTGTCAGATGCCCTGTTCAATCGGCTGGCACTCGACATTCTGTTGGCCCTGGTGCTTGGCAAGCTGCTGCTGACGGCGTTCGCGGTAGGTTGCGGTGTGCCGGTCAGCATCATTGGCCCGGTGCTGGTGATTGGCGCAGCAGCGGGAGCCATGTTCGGTCTGGCCGGGACCTGGCTGTGGCCTGAAAAGGCGGCCGATCCCGGCCTGTTCGCCATGATTGGCATGGCGGCAATGATGGGAGCGGTGCTGCAGGCGCCTCTCGCTGCGTTGATGGCACTGCTGGAGCTGACCCATATTCCGCACATCCTGCTACCGGGCATGCTGGCAGTGGTCGTTGCGGGCCTTACCACACGGCAATTGTGTCGTTGCGATGGTTTCTTCATCAGCGTCAAGCTGCACGGCCTGCATCCGCTCCAGCAACCGTTGATGCAAGCACTGTCCCGGGTGTCGGTGCCTGCGGTCATGGAACGCAGCCTGGTGAGAACCAAGCGGCGTGTCTCCGAGGGGCAAGCTCGCGCCTTGCTGGAGGCCAAGCCTGTCTGGATCATTATCGAGCGATCCACGGATGACAAACCGACCCTTGCCCTCAAGGCCGCGGATCTGGCGCGTTACCTGATCGAGCAAGATGAGCGGGAGGCAGCGGCCAAGGATAAGGTCAGTGATCCGGACGACAGCATGATGGAAGCGTTGATAGAGGCAGAATCGCCAGCGGAGAGCATTGCTGGCAAGAACGTGGATCGCTCCCCCCTGCGCTCGCCTCCACCGGAAACCGAGCAGGCCGATGACAAGCAGGCGTTGCTCGACCTGCTGGAAATACCCGGTCAGCGACTCGACCTGGTGCCCATCCACCTACAGGCAACACTGACGGAAGCATTGAACGTGCTGAACGAAAGCAAGGTCGATGGACTCTATGTAGAACATGGTTATCGACCGAAGCAGAAACGAATTTCCGGTATCATCACCCGTGACGCCATCGAGCGGTACTACCGCCTGTCTGATTCATCCACAGCCTGAGGAGTTGACATGTACCTGTGGATAAAAGCCTTTCACCTGATGTCCATCGTGACCTGGTTTGCGGCGATGTTCTATCTCCCCCGCCTGTACGTGTACCACGCCCAGGCCAGAGACAAGGGTGAGTACGCAACCATGGACACCTTCATGGTCATGGAGCGCAAGCTGTATCGCGGCATCATGACCCCCTCCATGGTGGCTGTGCTGTTGTTTGGTGCCCTGCTGGTATGGCTCAACCCTGGCTGGATGAGTCAGGGCTGGCTGCATGCCAAGCTGGCATTGGTGGTAGCGCTGGTGGCCTATCACCATGTTTGCCTGATCTACCTGAAGCAGCTGGCAGCAGACCGCTGCCGACGCAGTGCCACGTTTTTCCGTGTCTTCAATGAGCTGCCGGTGCTGGCGCTGGTAGCGATCATCATCCTGGCTGTGGTGAAACCCTTTTGAATAGCTTGAACGCGGAATATTCACCCCATCTGCCGACAGTGCTGGTGTTGTCGGGCCATGACCCTACCGGAGGTGCTGGGCTGGTCGCTGATGCCGAGAGCGTGGCGGCTTGCGGCGGTTGGGCGATGACCATTCCGACCGCACTGACGGTACAGGATCTGCGTGATGTGCACTCGCTGCATCCGCTGCCGGCGTCTGGCATCAGAGAGGCGGCCAAGGCACTGGCCTCGCTGCCGATTGCGGCGATCAAGATTGGCTTGATTGCGGATCTGGAAGGGCTCGATGCAGTGGTTGACGTGATCAAGCGGCGACCGGGAATTCCCGTGGTGGCAGATCCTGTGTTGAGAGCGGGAGGCGGAGCATCACTGGCGACCCAGGAGTTGATCGATGCCTATCGGCAGCAATTGCTCCCGATGATCGATATCCTGACCCCGAACCGTGGTGAACTGGCACGGCTGGCCGGAGCCGACTATCAGGATGACACGGAACGCTGTGTCAGCCTGATGCACCAGGGATGTCAGGCCGTGCTGGTGACCGGCACCGATGACCCCGAACCCGGCAAGGCGCGCGACACGGTGTCTCACACCCTGCACACGCCCGATAGCGATCGTCAGTGGACGTGGCCACGACTACCCGCGAGCTATCATGGGTCCGGCTGCACCTTGGCTTCCGCCTTGGCAGCGCGGCTGGCGGCAGGTGAAACTCTGGTACAGGCTTGCGAACAGGCCCAGGTCTTCGCCTGGCAGGCGCTGGCCCACGGCTGGGATCCCGGCCACGGCCAGTCGCTGCCTCGCAGGCTGTGGAAAATGCCGACGCCACGCTTTTCGCCAGACGAGGTCAAGGTATGATGGGTAGCCTGCGTCATATGTCACAGAATCGGGCAACTTGCGAGACATTTGGGCCACATTCACCGGGTTATCCCATGCCCTCCACAGGGTTATCCACAGGCCTTCATTCACCGTATCGGTGCCTAGCACCGACGTCAGAACTTACACTTGGGCAAAGAGGTTTCCATGACCACATCCGCTGAGCTCTTCGAACAGGCCTGTCGGCACATCCCCGGTGGCGTCAATTCACCGGTGCGCGCGTTCAAGGGGCTGCATCGTCCGCCAGTGTTCATGGAGAGTGCGCAAGGCGCCTATCTCGTTGACGTCGAAGGCAAGCGCTATGTCGACTACGTCGGCTCCTGGGGGCCGATGATCACCGGTCACGCCGATCCTGATGTGCTTGGCGCCGTGCGTGAGCGTCTGGACAAGGGGCTGTCCTTCGGTACCCCCACCGCGGTCGAAACGACCATGGCGGACCTGATCTGCGAGATCATCCCGAGCATCGAGATGGTGCGCATGACCAATTCCGGTACCGAGGCGACCATGTCGGCGATTCGCCTGGCTCGCGGCTACACCGGGCGTGACAAGATCGTGAAGTTTGAGGGTAACTATCACGGTCACAGTGATTCGCTGCTGGTGAAGGCAGGGTCCGGCGCCTTGACCCATGGCGAGCCGAGTTCCCCTGGGGTACCCGCTGCGTTGGCTGAGCACACTATTACCTTGTCCTACAATGACAGCGACGAGGTGGAACGCTGCTTCGAGGAAATCGGTAGCCAGATTGCCTGCATCATTGTCGAGCCGGTGGCCGGCAACATGAACTGCATTCCGCCCAACGCGGACTTCCTCAAGACACTGCGCCAGGTGTGTGACCGCCACCAGAGCGTGTTGATCTTTGACGAGGTGATGACCGGGTTCCGGGTGGCTCTGGGGGGCGCCCAGGCCCACTACGGGGTGACGCCTGACCTGACCTGCCTGGGCAAGATCGTCGGTGGGGGCATGCCGGTAGGCGCCTTTGGCGGCAGCCGCGAGATCATGAGCGAACTGTCTCCGTTAGGGCCGGTTTACCAGGCGGGCACCCTCGCGGGTAACCCCTTGGCGATGGCAGCGGGGGTAGCCCTGCTGAAGAAATTGCGTGAGCCTGGTTTCCATAATGCGCTGGCACAGCGTGTCGAGACCCTCTGCAACGGCTTGGAAAGCCGGGCAAGAGCGGCGGGTGTGGATCTCATCACGCAGCGTGCGGGGGGCATGTTCGGCCTGTTCTTCACCGCCCAGAGCAGCGTGGAGAACTTTGCACAGGCCACTGCCTGTGATGCGGATGCCTTCCGCCGTTTCTTTGCCGCCATGCTGGATCAAGGGGTCTATCTGGCGCCCTCCGCTTATGAGGCCGGTTTCATGTCCAGCGCTCACACGCCGGAAGATATTCAGCGTACTCTGGACGCCGCAGAACACGCCTTTGCACAGATGACGACCCAGGCCTGAAAGGAGCCGACCATGACTGGCAATGACGCCGCTTCGCCGGACACCGCGCTGGAGCCCTTTACCCTGGAAGAACTGCTGGATGTGCTGGCAGAGTTTCACGCCGAGCCGTTGCCGCCCGAGGTGGCACTGCCCGATGCGCTAAGCGTGCTGAAACAACGCAGCGAGGCAGAACACAGCGCCTGCAAGGCCCTGCTGTCCGGTGACGAGGACGTGCAACGTCTGGCGTCACTCAAGGTGTGGCTGGACCAGGAGTTCGATCGACTGGCCCCGATCATCGAAGTTCGCCAGGACCGTTTGCGCCCGAGCCGCTGGTACATGGAGTATTCCGATGTACGGCTTTGCGATAACGGCCGCCTGGTGGTGGCCCAGAGTGCTGCCCAGGACCCGCAGCCCTTTGACTATCCTGAGATGGCCGACCCAGGCCATGATCTGGCAAGCCTCAGGGTTGAGCTGGAGCTGCGCGGAGAGATGACGCTGTCGCATCAGGCTCTGGACGGTTACCTGCGCCGCAGCGGCGACTACGAGCTGGCGCGGATTCTGTCGCTGCTGCAGGTCATCGAGGCAATGGCGGGCATGCGTCGTGTGCTGCAACGTCGCTTCACGTCGGGTCATGAGCGACCCGCGCTGATGGCCGAGACCATGAATGCCTTCCGTCGCTATCTGACGTTGGCGGAGCGACATGCCGAGTTCCGGTTCCCTCCGTTGGTGATCGGTGTAGGCGTCTCCGGCAGTGGCAAGAGCCGCTTCACCAAGACACTGGTGGGTCGCCTCGGAGCGGTAAGACTGAGTTCAGACGTGCAGCGCATGTTGCTGCATGGTTTTAGTCCACAGGCCGAGGGCGATGGTCTGCCTGTGGATATCTACACCCGAGAGGCAACAGACAAGACCTATCAGCGGCTGGCGACCTGTGCGGGTATCCTGCTGGATGCCGGCTATATGGTGTGCGTCGACGGGACTTTCCTCGAGCGCGGTCAGCGTGAGCTGTTGCGATGGCAGGCGGAAGCCAGAGGCCTGCCGGTACTGCTGGTCAGCTTTGAAGCCGATGACGAGACCCTGCGACGTCGTATCAGCAAGCGGGCGGTTCGCAATGAACGGGACGAATCACTGAGTCTTGCCGTGCTGGCAGCGCAGCAGGATGCGTTCGAGGACTTCACTGACGAGGAAAGGCTGCATCTGGTGCGCCTCGATAGTACAGCAGACAACGCTGCAGAGACCTTGGCAAGCCTGATTGAAGAGCACATTCGCGTCCTCTAGTCGGCGCGATGGTGGTAGCGAGTGGTCGGCGCGTTGATGGTAGCGAGTGGTCGGCGCGACGATGGTAGCGAGTGATCGGCGCGACGATGGTAGCGAGCCAGCAGAGGCCGTGAGTGTCTACCCAAGGCTTGACGATCACATCATTGACTATGGCATGAGTGCAGAGCACGGACGCCGGCAATGGCCGGCGTCCGTTTTTCTTTTGATCAGCGCATGGCAGTGATCAGCGCATGGCAGTGCTACGTCTGGGGGGCGGGGCGCCGAGGTTCTGGCGAGCCCAGTTGACGGCTTGCAGGCGGTTGCTGACCCGAATCTTCTTGAACACGTTATAGAGGTGGGACTTTACCGTGTGTTCGCTGACGCAAAGACGCTCGGCGATTTCCATGTTGGATGCCCCCGACCCCAGCAGGCCGATGATTTCCATTTCCCGCTGGGTCAGTCCACAGGCAGGACGATAGGCATTGAGCTGCTGGCGTCGCGAAAACTCGATGAGCCGGGTCATCAGCGACCGCGACATCCACAGGTCGTCGGACTCGAACAGCTTGGCGATCCCCTTGCAGATGCTCTCCAGGCTGTCTTGACGATAGAAGACACCACGTAGATGCATGAAGGAGAGCACCTCCAGCGCATGCTCTTCATCACGCAGGTTGAAGGCAGTGAGCAACAGCCCATGATGGTGAGAGCTGACATCCTGCCAGTGCTGCATGGCGGTGTCGTCCACATGGTCGGCATCCATCAACACCAGCACCGGCTGGGAGTCATCGACATCAATGGTGTCGGCAGGTGCAGCGATGGATACAGGGCAGTGGAACTGATCCTTGATGTAATTGATAAAGAGCAGCGACTGAGGGTTGTGGTCAGTCACCAGCACTATCTGTCCTGTGGCGTGGCTCATCGTCGTGTCTCCGTGCATCCGCTGCCGTCTGCCCTCGGCGGATGGGCATGACTAAGTCGTGTTGGTCATTATGCGCCTATTTTATATCTTTTGTAAGATTCTGTAACACCTGCACAGTAAAGTTTGCCAAAAAACGGCTCCCGTGAACAAAACAACGACCGGACGAGGGGCTCTACCCGCCTTTGACGGCATGATATGGCGGCATTTTTCTGGTTCACGTATCAGTATTTGTGCTGAATCGGAACTCATCTTGCCCATGCTAGAGTATAGGCAAACATTCCGGCGTATCGCCGGGGATTTCAAGATACTTTCCACCAATGAGCGAGACCATGAGCCACCTGACAGAACTCGTGCTGGCAAGCGGCAATGCCGGCAAACTAAGGGAGCTGGGCGAGATGTTGGCCCCCTTGGGTATCAAGGTGCAGGCCCAATCGGATTTCGACGTGAAAGAGGTCGAGGAGACGGGGCTGACGTTTGTCGAGAACGCGTTGCTCAAGGCGCGAGAAGCCAGCCGAGTGAGTGGCCGTCCAGCCCTGGCTGACGATTCAGGACTGGCAGTGGATGCCCTGGCCGGACGTCCGGGGATCTATTCGGCGCGCTTTGCTGGCGAGCCCAAGGATGATGGCCGCAACAACGATGCATTGCTTGAGGCGCTGGCCGACGTGCCTGAAGGCAGCCGTGGTGCCAGTTACTGGTGCGTACTGGTATTGCTCGAGCATCCCGAGGATCCCGTGCCGTTGATCGTGCAGTCTCACTGGCGCGGCGAAATTCTTGCCCATCCGCGCGGGCAAGGCGGATTCGGCTATGATCCGCTGTTCTGGCTTCCTGACCAGGGTGCAACCGCGGCAGAGCTGAGCGCTGCCGAAAAGAACCGGCTCAGCCACCGCGGTCGTGCCTTGTCTCAGCTGCTGGCCGAACTCGAACGGGCCAAGCAGTGACGATGGCTACCCTGCCCCCACTGTCGATGTACTTGCACGTACCCTGGTGCGTGCGCAAATGTCCGTACTGTGACTTTAACTCACACGGCGTTGGCCGACAGGCAGAGTTGCCGGAAGAGGCGTACCTGTCTGCCTTGTTGGCCGATCTCGACAACGACGCTGGTCTGGCCCAGGGGCGTGAGCTCACCAGTATCTTTATTGGTGGAGGGACGCCGAGCTTGATGTCCGGCCACTTTTATCAGCGTCTGCTCGATGAAGCGCGCATGCGGCTGCCCTTTGCCGCTGACATCGAAATCACCCTCGAGGCCAATCCGGGGACCCTCGAGAGGGGGCGCTTCGCGGCCTACCGAGAGGCGGGTATCAATCGTCTTTCGCTGGGTGTTCAGAGCTTTCATCCGGAACAGCTCAAGGCCTTGGGGCGCATCCACAGCGGTGAAGATGCGCTTCACGCGGTGACCGAGGCGCGTGAGGCGGGCTTTGACAATCTCAATCTGGATCTGATGCATGGCCTGCCCGGGCAGACGCCGCAGCTGGCTCTGGCAGATCTCGAGCAGGCCATTGCCCTGGCGCCGGAGCATCTCTCCTGGTACCAGCTGACGCTGGAACCCAACACCGAGTTTCATGCTCATCCGCCGGCGCTGCCCGAGGAAGAAGTGCTCTGGGATATCCAGGATGAAGGTCATGAGCGCCTGGAGGCCGCTGGCTTTCAACGCTATGAAATTTCAGCCTATGCCCAGTCAGGCAGACGCGCGAGACATAACCTCAACTACTGGCGCTTTGGGGATTATCTCGGCATCGGTGCCGGGGCTCACGCCAAGATCAGCCAACCCGGCGCGACCGGGTTCGCCATCGAGCGGCGCTGGAAGACCCGCCAGCCAGAGGCGTATCTGCGCCGCTTGAACGATCCCCGGGGCTTCATTGCTGGACATCGACGTGTCACAGATGATGAGGTGGCGCTGGAATTCGCCATGAACGCACTGCGTCTGGTGGAGGGCGTACCGGTTGAGACCTGGCAGGCGTGCACAGGACGTCCGTTTGATGAACTGTCGCCGAAGATCGACAGGGCGCGTGAAAAGGGACTTATTGTGCAAGATGCCGCCAGGGTTCAAGCTTCTGCCCAAGGTCTATTATTCTTGAACGACCTTTTGACCCTGTTCAGCGATGACTGAAAGGGACGATGTAATACATGGAAGGAGACGTTGACGCTATGAGCCGCAAGATTCGACTGATTGCCCCGCTGGCTGCCGCCGTGATTCTGGCTGGTTGCTCCACAACGGACCCTTACACTGGCCAGACCGATCGTAACAACACCGGTATCGGCGCTGCCGTGGGCGCCGCAGTGGGCGCAGCGGCAGGTGCCATCAGTGGTGACGGTAGCACCAGCAAGCGTGACCGTGCGCTGATCGGTGCCGCCGCCGGTGCTGCTGTTGGTGGCGGGATTGGCGTTTACATGGACCGCCAGGAAGAGCAGTTGCGCCAGAGCATGCAGGGCACCGGTATCGGTGTAGAGCGCCAAGGCGACAACATCGTGCTCAATATGCCGAGTAGCGTGACCTTCGGCTTCGATTCCGCCGATCTCACCGGCAGTGCCACCAGCGCATTGAATGATGTGGCAAATGTCCTGACCCAGTATCCGGAAACCCGCATCAACATCGCTGGCCACACCGACTCTACCGGTGACGCCAGCTACAACCAGCGCCTGTCCGAGCGACGCGCGCAGTCCGTCGGCAGTTACCTGCAAGGCCAGGGCGTGGCGTCCAACCGCCTTTATGTCAGCGGCTACGGTGAAAACCAGCCGGTGGCCAGCAACAATACCGAGGAAGGTCGCGCGCAGAACCGTCGCGTCGAGATCACCCTGACGCCGACCGGCCAGCAGGGATAAGACGACACGCCTGATTCCAGGCCCGTCGACATCAAGGCCCGCGCTCCGAAAGGACGCGGGCCTTTGTGTTGGCTGGAGCGGTCAGGCATTCGGCAGATGCCTTCCGCGACCTCTGGGCGATTGTCCCGCTATCATAGTCCTCTTTATCCTGCGATGGATGACCGCGGATTCCCCATCGCGATGCACACCAGGCGGAATGCCATGCTCTCTTATCAACACGCTTACCATGCCGGCAATTTCGCCGATGTTCACAAGCATTTATGGCTTTACAGTGTTACCGAACACCTATTACGTAAAGATAGTGCTATTACGTTTGTAGATACGCATGCGGGACGAGGTAGCTATCCTCTCGCTGCCGCTGAAACGGCACGTCTCAAAGAGTACGAAACCGGTGTTCAGCGGCTGTGGGTATCTCGTCACCAAGGCGACGTGAAAGAGCAGGAGCTGTTGAGTGCCTGGCTCGATGCTGTCGCCTCGTTGCAATCAGGGTCGACAGGATTGTCCCACTATCCTGGTTCGCCCTGGTGGCTGGGGCATCGTCTGCGCAAGCAGGACCGCCTTCGTTTGTTTGAGCTGCACCCGGGTGAGCACGGCCATTTGACCCAGCAATCGCTGGTGGATGCCGACACGCTGCCGCTTATCCAACGCATCCATGGTGATGGACTGGCGGGATTGAAATCCCTGGTGCCGGTGAAAACACCAAGGCTTTGTGTGTTGATGGATCCCAGCTTCGAGCAGAAGTCCGAGTACCAGGAGGTGGCCAGGACCCTGGTACATGTGCTCGGCAAGGTTCGGCATGCCGTGATCATGCTGTGGTACCCACTGCTGCCGGCTGGACGTCATCAGGACATGCTGGAGGAGCTGCGCTCAAGCGGTGTGCGCAAACTGTGGCGCAGCGAGGTCAGCCTGGCCCCTCCTGGCGAATCCCGTCACGGCATGTACGGCAGCGGCATGTTGATCGCTAATCCTCCCTGGGGCGTCGACCAGCGCATGGGCGCTGCCATCGACACCTGGCTTCCATTGCTGGGACCTCAGGCTCGTCATGAACAGCACTGGTGGGTAGAAGAGTAGGGCGCCAGGCCCAGGTTCTGAGCCACCATAGAGTTGCTACCTGGCGCCACACCAGCAGCTCCCGGACGGATGCGAACCGCGCCTAGGGCGATTCGAACAGCAGCCGAAAACCCACCGGCGACGTCCGCGCGATGGAAGACAGGCCGGCGATATCTTGAAGGGTGGCGATACCCTGGACGAGCCCCAGTGAGGAGGCGTCGACCCAGATCGGCTGATCGGAGACGACCAGCCAGCGCGATTCGGAAAGTCGAACGACCATCACTGTGGCGTCATAGTCGCTGCCAGCAGCGCCTAGAGTGACGCTAACGGGTACCCGGGCCAAGAGCGTGTTGCCGGGCATCAGCGACGCAAACTGCGTGGGGTCCAGGTTGCTGCTGATCGCCAGGCTAGGAGTCGGGAACAGGTGCTCCTGCATGCGCTCATCGCGAATATCGATACCGCTATCGAGAGAGGCGGTGGTGGCCTCGATAGCCACCTTGCCGTCGTCGTCGATATGGCCCGTTAGCGAGCCAACGACATGCGTTTCACCGACGCTTTCATTCTTCACTGAACCGAACCACAGGCGTGATTCGTCATCTATCAGGTTCCAGTCTGCCGAGGCGTTGGCCGATAGGCAGGCAAGTCCGAGGGCGGCTGACATGACTAGCGCTTTCATGAGCGACTCCTGAAGGGGGCAGCATGTCCCTCCAGTGTAGAGAGTCGCTCACTATCTTCTGTACGCAGCGACCCCCGGCATTGTGCCGTAGCGGCTTGAGAAGGGCGTGTGCGGTCTGACGAGCGCTGTCACTTCCCGATGCAGAAGCTGCCGAAGATCTCGCCCAGCAGGTCATCGGCGCTGAATTCACCCGTGATCTCTCCCAGGGCTTGCTGCGCGTCTCGCAGGTCCTCGGCCAGCAGCTCGCCGGCACCATGGCCCATGAGCTGGGCATTGCCGTTATCCATGGCCTCCTTGGCCCTGTCCAGGGCATCCAGGTGTCGCCGTCGTGCGGAGAACCGGCCTTCGGTGGTGGCTTGGAAGCCCATGATGCTCTTGAGATGGGACTTCAGGTTATCCACACCCTCGCCAGAGCGGGCTGACAGCCGGAGGGTAGGTGGGGTTGTGGATAGATCGAGCCCCGCTGCTTCACCACTCTGGTCGACCTTGTTGCGTACCAGAGTGAGGCGAGCAGGGTCTGGCAGTCGTTCGACAAACTCTGGCCATATCTGCATAGGGTCGGTGGCACTGGTGGTCGTGGCATCCACCAGCAGCAGCACGCGGTCGGCCTTCTCGATTTCGCTCCAGGCCCGTGCAACCCCGATCTTCTCCACCGCATCCGGGGTGTCCCGCAAGCCCGCCGTATCGATGATATGCAGCGGCATCCCGTCCAGGTGGATATGCTCACGCAGGACGTCTCTGGTGGTGCCTTCGATGTCGGTGACGATCGCCGTATCCTGCTCTGTCAGCGCGTTGAGCAGGCTCGACTTGCCGGCATTGGGGCGTCCGGCAATGACCACGCTCATGCCTTCGCGCATCAAGGCACCTTGGTTGGCGCTGGCTCGCACATCGGCCAGCTGGTCCATCAATTGCTGAAGCTTGGCGGCGACGTGGCCATCGGCAAGAAAGTCGATTTCCTCCTCAGGGAAGTCGATGGCCGCCTCGACGTACATGCGCAGCTCGATCAGTCGCTGAACCAGGGATTGGACGCGGCTGGAAAACTCACCCTGCAGGGAGCGCAGAGCGTTCTCTGCCGCTGTCCGAGAGCTGGCGTCGATCAGGTCGGCGATGGCTTCTGCCTGGGCCAGGTCAAGCTTGTCGTTGAGGAAGGCGCGTTCAGAGAATTCGCCTGGCCTTGCCAGCCGGGCGCCGAGGGAGACACAGCGCTCCAGCAGCATATCCATGATCATCGGACCGCCATGCCCCTGCAGTTCCAGCACGTCTTCTCCGGTGAAGGAGTGGGGGCCCTGGAAGAACAGCGCAATACCCTCATCAATAATGCTGTCAGCACCCCTGAAAGGGCCATAGAACGCTTGGCGTGGCTCAGGTTGATGGCCCAGCATCGCCTTGGCGATGTCCCGACAGGCAGGGCCTGACACGCGAATGATGCCGACGCCTCCACGCCCGGGCGGGGTAGCAAGTGCGCAAATGCTGTCCTGGGTATAAAGCGGGGCGGTCATATCCAAGCTCCTGAAGGATTGGGCCTATTGTCGGGTGCCTGACAGCGCATTGCCAGCCTAGCGGGACACGCCTGTCAGGCTCGCCGGCCTGAAACGACAAACCCCCGCCGAGGCGGGGGTTCACTTGCTGATCACACGGGGCTTACTTGGTCTTCAAGCCCTTGCCGACCTCGGGGTCGTCCTCGATCTTGCGGGTGATCACATACTGCTGAACGATTGAGATGCAGTTGTTGCACACCCAGTAGATGACCAGACCTGCAGGGAACCACAGGAAGAAGAAGGTGAAGACGATCGGCAGCATCTTCATGATCTTCGCCTGCATCGGGTCCGGAGGTGTCGGGTTGAGCAGCTGCTGCACGAACATTGATGCCCCCATCAGGATCGGCAGCACAAAGTACGGGTCCTTCACCGACAGATCCTGAATCCACAGCATGAACGGTGCATGGCGCAGTTCGACGGATTCCAGCAGCATCCAGTAAAGCGCGATGAACACCGGCATCTGGATGAGGATCGGCAAACAGCCACCCAGAGGATTGATCTTTTCCTTCTGGTAGAACTTCATCATCTCCTGAGACATCTTCTGGCGATCATCGCCGAAGCGCTCCTTGAGACGCTGCATTTCCGGACCCAGCTTGCGCATGCGTGCCATGGACTTGTAGGCCTTGGCAGACAGCGGCCACAGGGCAGCCTTGACCATGATGGTCAGGATCACGATGGACCAGCCCCAGTTGCCGATCAGGCTGTGGATATGATCCAGCAGCCAGAACAACGGGTTGGCGATAAACCACAGCCAGCCGAAATCGACCGTCAGCTCCAGGTTGGGGGCAACGGCCTCGAGGCGCTCCTGGACCTTGGGGCCCATGTACAGTGTCGCGCCAAGGCTGGCTTCTGCCCCCGGTTCCAGCGTCTGAGACTGACCAGCGAAGGCGGCGACGTTACGGTCCTGACTATCGGTGGCAGCGTAGAAAAGATTGTCCTGCTGCTGCGGCGGCACCCAGGCAGAGGTGAAGTAGTGCTGAATGATGGCGACCCAGCCGCCCTCGACTTCACGATTCTGGAAGTTCCCGGCCTGGATGTCCTCGAAATCGATCTTTTCGTAGCGGTTGTCCGGTGACGAATAGGCAGCACCCAGGAAGGAACGCATGCCCATCTTGGGACCCGTTGAAGGATCGGGGTTGTTGTCCCGTGCCAGTTGCCCGATGAAGCGTGCACTGACGGCGGACTCGCCACCATTGGCCAGCAGGTAGGACACATTGACCGCATAGTCGTCACGCTTGAAGGTAAAGCGCTTGATGATATCGATGCCGTTGACGGTGGCGGTCATGTCGACTTGCAGGCTGTCCTGGCCATCGACCATGCGATATTCGGTCTTCTCCGGGGCAAAGGCGATGCGGCCGCTGTTGCCATCAAGCTGAAGCCCTGAACGTGCGACGTAGCTCAGCGTGCTGTTGTTGGACAGCAGCACGTAAGGACGATCTCCGTCCTGGCTCATCAGGTGCTGCGGCAAGGCGGCGTAGACGATATCGCCACCTTGAGGATCAATGCGTACGTCGAGCACGTCGGTGATGACCGCGACGAGATCTCGACTATTGGCGGCGGGCTCGCTGCTGCCCGGCAGTTCACTGCCAACATCATTGGCGGAACTGGGTGCCGCGAGGCCTTGAGAAGAAGAAGCGTCGCTGGCATCTGCTGCGTTGCTGGTGATAGCCGGAGCATCGGGAGTGCTCGGCGGCTGACCATAATCCTGGTTCCACTGCACCATGATCAGATAGGCGAGCACCGCCAGGGGTATCAGCAGGAGTAGTCGTTTTACGTCCATGAGGGGTCTGCCCGAAGGGAAGTGAACATGCCGATGGCGTCACGCGAGACGCCTGCGTGAAATACACGAAAGCCTGCCAGAGGCAGGCCAAGATTCGTACGAAGACGTTCCGCGTCGCGAGAGGTGACGTCAAGGGGCCAGGAGAGGGACTCGCTCATGCTCAGACGGAGTGTGGTCGGCATCGCACAGTCTCTCACTACCTAGCTGCGGCGTCGCTGCGGCTCTGGCTGGGCAGCACCGGCCTGGCGAGGATCTTTCGAGAGTCGTGACTTTTCAGCCTCTCGTTCAAGGCGACGCCACATACCGAACAATTGTCGCTGCACGGTATCGTTGTCGGCCTCGTTGATGCCACGTCTGGCCAGCAGGACGATATCCACAGAGGGAAGTCGGTGCTGGGCATGGCGAACGGACTCTCGAGCCAGTCGCTTCAGTCGGTTGCGATCTACCGCTCGGCGTACGTTCTTCTTGCTGAAGACAAGGCCCAGGCGCGGGTGCCCCAGTTCATTGGGAACAGCCAGCGCCATCAGGCCTTTGCCGTGAACCTTGTACACCGCCCCATCAAACACACGGCGGTAGTCCCCGGCAGTCAGCAAGCGGCAGTGCCGGGGAAAGGTCAGACAGGTCACGCAGGACCTGCTTAGGCGCTCAGGCGCTTGCGGCCTTTGGCACGGCGACGTGCCAGAACGGCGCGGCCGTTCTTGGTAGCCATGCGAGCACGGAAGCCGTGCGCGCGCTTGCGCTTGAGAACGCTCGGTTGGAATGTGCGCTTCATAACTCGTTAATCCCACAGTGGTTTTTTGGAACGGATAGACATCCAGAGGCGCCCGGAATCCGCTCGGGCCTCCGGGGGTATTCGGCTCAAGACCGGACATTTTAGTGATTTCAAGCCCCGGGTGCAATCTTTTCACTGAGCGCCCGACATCGAGGAGTGCGCGCTGGTCGCTGGCGATGTGGGGGCTTGTGATTTCACGGAGCAGCGTTTCCTTAACACTACTACTAGAGGAAGTTCTTGATTGATGTTGTGATTATTACTGGGGATAAAGATTGTGGATAAGTTATACAACTATCAACATATCATCATGTTGCGTTGCAAATAAGAATGTGGAGAAGACGTTGAGCAGCTGAGGGCAGCCGGTGCAAGGAAGGTGAACAGGATGCGAAAATATCCACAGCCCGGATGATGCGTTCAGCTTGTCCCCGACTCATCATGGGTAGCAAACATGTGTTGTCCACAATGTTTTTCAGGCCCTCAAGTCGTGTGGATAACTCGTTCAGACGCAGCTACAATATGCGGTCGTTCTTCAACCAAGGTAGCTCGCGTGTCGCTCGCTCTCTGGCAACAGTGTCTACAAACCCTTCAGGATGAACTGAGTTCCCAGCAGTTCAACACCTGGATTCGCCCATTGCAGGCGGAAGAAGGGGAGTCCAATCAGCTTCGGCTGCTGGCACCCAATCGCTTTGTTCGCGATTGGGTCAGTGACAAGTATGCAAAGCGAATCAGTGAGTTGATGCGGGAGCTTGCGCCGGCAAAGCCGCCTAAAGTGATGCTCACTGTGGGGAGCCGACGGGCAGCGTCGCCCGCTCCCCAGACGCGGGATCTGGGTGATCCGGTCTCCGCCAGCGCGCCACGTGCCCCCGCGGTGCATACCCCACCCCGTGGCGATGTCGGCGATGAAAGGGAAGTCGACCGGCTGCGGGACGAGGGCAACGACCCGGTGGCTCGCTCCGCTGGAGGGGAGCGTCAGGTACAGGTAGAGGGTAGCCTCAAGCACTCCAGCGGGCTGAATCCCAATTTCACCTTCGAGACCTTCGTCGAGGGCAAGTCAAACCAGCTGGCTCGAGCCGCGTCTCGCCAGGTGTCGGAAAACCCCGGCGGTGCCTACAATCCTTTGTTCCTGTACGGTGGGGTGGGTCTTGGTAAGACACACTTGATGCACGCGGTCGGTAACGCGTTGGCAGGGCGCCGCGAGAACGCCAGAGTGGTGTATCTCCATTCCGAGCGGTTCGTTGCCGATATGGTCAAGGCGCTGCAGTTGAATGCCATCAACGATTTCAAGCGTTTCTATCGTAGTGTCGATGCGCTGTTGATCGATGACATCCAGTTCTTTGCCGGCAAGGAACGCTCCCAGGAAGAATTTTTCCATACCTTCAATGCGCTGCTTGAAGGCGGTCAGCAGATGATTCTGACGTCTGACCGCTATCCCAAGGAGATCAGTGGGGTCGAGGAACGCCTCAAGTCTCGCTTTGGCTGGGGCCTGACGGTTGCCATCGAGCCCCCCGAGCTCGAGACGCGAGTCGCGATCTTGATGAAGAAGGCGGATCAGGCAAAGGTCGACTTGCCCCACGATGCGGCGTTCTTCATTGCCCAGAAGATCCGTTCGAATGTGCGCGAGCTGGAAGGTGCCTTGAAGAAAGTCATCGCTGACTCGCACTTCATGGGCAAGCCGATTACCCAGGACTTTATTCGGGAGTCGCTCAAGGATTTGCTGGCCCTCCAGGACAAGCAGGTAGGCGTGGACAATATTCAGCGCACTGTCGCTGAGTATTACAAGATCAAGCTGGCCGACCTTCTGTCGAAGCGACGTTCGCGTTCAGTGGCTCGCCCGCGCCAGGTCGCCATGGCATTGGCCAAGGAGCTGACGAACCATAGCCTGCCCGAAATCGGGGATGCCTTTGGGGGCCGTGACCACACCACCGTGCTGCATGCTTGCCGAAAGGTGCAGGCGCTGCAGGAAGAAAATGCCGACATCCGTGAAGACTACAAGAACCTGCTGCGGTTGCTGACAAGCTGAGGCTGAGTGGCCAACCACGGCATTCAATGCTGTGTCATCACACCCCAGAGGGGTTGCCCGGGGGCCATGGATGTATCGATGACGTCTGACCCTGGGCGATACTATGCCACCAAGACACACAGCGCCTGTGGCGCCGTGTATATGTCACTGACTGATACCCCGTCTCACTCTCTCGGACAAGAAGTGGAGCCGACATGAAATTTTCCATCTCCCGCGAAGCGCTACTGCGGCCGTTGACGCTGGTCGCCGGCGTGGTCGAGCGTCGGCAGACCTTGCCGGTGCTTTCCAATGTGCTGATCCAGGTCGAGCAAGACGAAGTCGCGCTGACCGGTACCGATCTAGAGGTTGAGCTGGTCGGCCGCACTGTCGCTAGCCAGGTCGACGAGCCCGGCGCGATCACAGTTCCGGCGCGCAAGCTGATGGATATCTGCAAGTCACTACCGGATCAGTCTGAGCTTGAGCTGTCCATCGAGGATGGTCGTGCCGTTCTGCGAAGTGGGCGTTCGAGATTTACCTTGTCGACGCTTCCGGTGGCTGAGTTTCCGAATATCGAAGATGGCCAGAGCAGCGTAGAGTTGGCGCTTCCGCGGGGGACGCTCAAGCAGCTTATCGATGCGACCTCATTCGCCATGGCACAGCAGGATGTGCGCTATTACTTGAATGGTCTGCTGCTGGAGTTCGCCCCTAACCTGGTTCGCTCCGTCGCGACCGACGGCCACCGTCTGGCGGTGTGCTCTCGGCCCGCCGACATCCAGGTCAGTGCTTCCCAGAAGCTGATCGTGCCTCGCAAGGGCGTCCTGGAACTGGTGCGTCTACTGGATGACTCGGAAGAGCCCGTCAGTCTGACCCTCGGCTCGACCCATATTCGCGCCCACACCGGTGACTTTACCTTCACCTCCAAGCTGGTAGACGGGAAGTTTCCGGACTATGAGCGAGTGGTCCCGAAGGGCGGTGACAAGGTCTTCATTGCCGAGCGAGCCGAGCTTCGTCAGGTCCTGTCGCGCACCGCGATTCTTTCCAACGAGAAGTATCGTGGCGTTCGTCTGAACCTTGAGGAAGGCAACTTGAGGGTGATGGCCAACAACCCTGAGCAGGAAGAAGCCGAAGAGAACATTGCTATCGAGTACAGCGGACCTGCCATGGAGATCGGCTTTAACGTCGGCTATCTGATCGATGTTCTCAATGCTGTCGGTGAAGACCGGGTGCAGATGACCTTGGGCGACCCTAACAGCAGTGCATTGATGGAAGAGCCGGGTGGTGGTGATGCGCTCTACGTCGTGATGCCGATGCGCCTTTGATGTCATGTGCCGTGCTCAAGGCTGATACATGCCGTTAGACCGTTTGGTGTTTCAGGGCCTGCGTAATCTGCAGGCCCTTGATGTTTTGCCTTCGCCAGGAATCAACTTGATCACTGGCCGGAATGGCAGTGGCAAGACCAGCCTGCTTGAAGGGATTCACCTGCTGGGCATGGGGCGCTCCTTCCGTGCCCGCAAGCTCGCCCAGGTGCTGCATCACGAGGTTGATACGCTCATCCTGCATGGGCGCCTGGCCGGAGATCCTCCGGTGGCCATCGGACTGCGTCGGTGCCGGCATGAGAGTGAGCTCACCTTGCGTATTGGCGGTGAGCGCGTCGAGCGCCTGTCACAGCTTGTCGAAACGCTCCCCCTCCAGTTGATCAATCCGGATGCATTCCGTTTGTTGGAAGGTCCTCCAGCCGGGCGTCGCGAGTTTCTCGATTGGGGAGTGTTTCACGTGAAACATGACTTTCTGGGAGCCTGGCAGCGCTTTAGACGGGCCTTGAAACATCGGAATGCCCTGCTCAGGCATGGTAGAATGGACGCCCAGACGCTGGCAGTCTGGGAGCATGAGCTGGCAGTTTCAGGGGAGAGGATGGACGCACTGCGCGATGAGTGGGTCGATGCCTTTTCCCCCATCTTCCACGAAACCCTCGAAGGCTTGATTAGCCTGCCGGAATTACGTTTGCGCTACACCCGTGGGTGGGATCGTCAGCGCTCGCTGTCCGAGGTATTGGAAGGTGCCAGGGACACTGATCGTCAGATGGGATTTACCCAGCAGGGTCCGCAGAGAGCTGACCTCTCCATCAGGCTCGGCAAGCGCCCGGCTGTAGAAGTGCTTTCACGAGGACAGCAGAAACTCGTCGTGAGCGCACTCAAGCTTGCACAAGGAAGGATGCTGGAAAGGTTGACGGGGCGAACCTGTCTTTACCTGATCGACGATCTGCCCGCCGAACTGGACCATGACCATCGCAAGGTCTTTTGCCAGTGGCTGGAGCGGATGCGGTGCCAGGCCTTTATTACCAGCGTGGATCACGAGGTGCTGGCCGACCTGTGGCAGCCCGATACACCCTTGGCAATGTTTCACGTGAAACATCTCGCTGATGGACGAGGCCAGCTGCAGGCCATAGACAGACAGACTTCATGACGGAGTGGTCAATGAGCGAACAAGCTTACGACTCATCGAGCATCAAGGTACTGAAAGGCCTGGATGCCGTACGCAAGCGGCCCGGGATGTACATCGGCGATACCGATGATGGTACTGGCCTGCATCACATGGTGTTCGAGCTGGTGGACAACTCCATCGACGAGGCGCTGGCCGGACACTGTAGCGAAATCAAGGTGATCATCCATCCGGATGAATCCATCACCGTGAGCGATAACGGCCGCGGCATTCCGACGGATATCCACGAAGAGGAAGGCGTGTCCGCTGCAGAGGTCATCATGACGGTCCTGCACGCTGGCGGTAAGTTCGATGACAACTCCTATAAGGTCTCCGGCGGCCTTCACGGCGTAGGCGTGTCTGTTGTCAACGCGTTGTCAGAAGAGCTCAAGCTCACCATCTGGCGCGCTGGACAGGTGCACGAGCAGGTGTATCGTCACGGTGTGCCTGATGCTCCGCTTAGCGTCGTGGGACAGACCGAGAAGACCGGGTCACGTGTCCACTTCCGCCCGTCGCCTGAGACATTCGGTAATATCGAATTCCATTACGATATCCTGGCCAAGCGTCTGCGCGAGCTGTCCTTCCTGAACTCTGGGGTTGCCATCCGCCTGCTTGATGAACGGAGCGGCAAGGAAGAACTGTTTCACTACGAAGGCGGGCTCAAGGCTTTCGTCGATCACCTCAATACGAACAAGACCGTGCTGAATCCTGTCTTCCACTTCAATGTGGAGCGGGAAGATGGTGTCGCGGTCGAGGTGGCGATGCAGTGGAATGACACCTTTGCCGAGAATATCTTCTGCTATACCAATAACATCCCGCAGCGGGATGGTGGTACGCACCTGGCGGGCTTCCGTGCTTCTTTGACTCGCACACTTAATCATTACATCGAGTCTGAAGGCTTGCTGAAGAAGATGAAGGTCAGCACTTCCGGCGATGATGCCCGGGAGGGTTTGACGGCGATCATCTCGGTCAAGGTACCTGACCCGAAGTTCTCTTCCCAGACAAAGGACAAGCTGGTTTCCTCCGAAGTAAAAACGGCGGTGGAACAGGAGCTTGGAAGATCATTCTCGGAATATCTGGTAGAGCGGCCGAATGAGGCCAAGGCTATCGTCAACAAGATGCTTGACGCTGCCCGGGCCCGAGAGGCTGCACGTAAGGCCCGCGATATGACTCGCCGCAAGGGCGCGCTGGATATCGCTGGCCTACCCGGCAAGTTGGCAGACTGCCAGGAGAAGGATCCCGGCCTGTCTGAACTCTACCTGGTAGAGGGTGACTCTGCCGGTGGCAGCGCCAAGCAAGGGCGTGATCGACGCACCCAGGCCATCCTGCCGCTGAAGGGCAAGATTCTTAACGTCGAGAAAGCACGTTTCGACAAGATGTTGTCCTCCGCCGAGGTGGGTACGCTGATCACCGCGCTTGGCTGCGGTATCGGGCGTGAGGAGTTCAACCCAGATAAGCTGCGTTATCACTCGATCATCATCATGACCGACGCCGATGTGGATGGATCGCACATCCGTACGCTGCTGTTGACGTTCTTCTTCCGGCAGATGGCCGAGCTGATCGAGCGTGGTCATGTCTTTATTGCTCAGCCGCCGCTGTACAAGATCAAGCGCGGCAAGCAGGAGCTCTACCTCAAGGATGAGCAGGCGATGACTGACTATCTGACCACGACAGCGCTGGATGGTGCGCGTCTGTGTGTCAGCGAGGATGCCCCGGGCATTACTGGCGCTCAGCTTGAAACTCTGGTGAATCAGTATCGTGACGTGATGAAGCGGATCGATCGTCTGTCCAGGGTCTATCCCAGCGAGGTGCTGCGCAAGATTGTGCACGCGGCCAAGCTCGACGGTGAAAACAGTCTGCGTGACAGAGTTACCATGCAGAACTGGATCGAGCACCTGCAGAAGGAAATGGATGACCTGGTCGCCTATGAAGGTGGCCCGCGTTATACCTTCTCGCTTCAGGAAGATGACGAAAGGGGAGTCTTCCTACCTGCCGTGACGCTGATCGCTCACGGTGTAACCACCGACTATGTGTGGGGACTCGACTTCTTCACCAGCGCTGACTACAAGGCCATTGCAGGCCTGGGTGAGACTCTGGAAGGGCTGCTTGAAGAGGGGGCGTACGTCGCACGGGGTGAGCGCAAGAAGCCCGTGAAGACCTTCTATGAGGCGCTGGACTGGCTGATGCATGAATCCCAGCGTGGCCTTTCTATTCAGCGCTACAAGGGTCTGGGGGAGATGAATCCGGAACAGCTTTGGGAAACCACGATGGATCCCAACACCCGCCGCATGTTGCGTGTGTCGATCGAGGATGCCGTGGCGGCGGACATGATGTTCAACACCCTGATGGGCGATGAAGTCGAGCCACGCCGTGACTTCATCGAGCGCAATGCTCTGGTGGCCAACCTGGACGTGTAGATCGTCCAGTTGGAGCATGGTGGCTTCGATGTTTCACGTGAAACATCGTCCCAGGAAGAGCCCGATCTGTTCTCAGGTCGGGCTTTTTCGTGAGCGATGGATAAAACTTGCCGGGAGGCATGTTGAAGCGTCGCGGTGAAGAGCCCGGATGACGAACCCTTGACCGGACATTTTAGATCAAGCCTCCCAGATCAATCCCCCTGTGGACAGCGTCTAGAGGCGCGATGGAAGCCTATTGATATACATAATATTTCCTGGATTCCAGCTGTGGATAACGTTGCGCGTAAAACGTCTGTTGATGCCTTTTTCGAAACGCGCCTGTGAATAATATTTCTAGATAGCGTAAGCCTTCTGTGGGTTGTGTCCCAATTTGGCGGTGGGACCCTCTTAAAGGGAAGGGAAGGGAAGGGAAGGGAAGGGAAGGGAAGGGAAGGGAAGAGGAGAGGAGAGGAGAGGAGAGGAGAAAAGAATAGCGGAGCGCGTTGATGGCAAGCCGCCAAGGGGAGGAGCAAGCTGCTTACGCTAACAGAAGGGATGGCGTGAAAACCCAGAAAAGATGGACCTGGCAACGTTAAAAGGTGACGTGGGCAGCGCTGGCTTTGCCATGATGATGTTTCATAACTCATTGAATTAACGAAGGTGACGCTAAGCTCCTGCGCGTTTCTCACAGGAGCTTGGAGGGGGCGTCAGATAGACAACAGGATCCGTTCTACGCCGACATGTTTCACGTGAAACATCGATATGATCGAATGCCAGCTAGTCTGATACCGCACATGCCGAGAACCGAGCAGCCGTGTAGTGTATGCACAAACTGTCCGGCCTCTCTTGTATATTCTGTGGCTCAGTCGGCGTGTTGGGTCGCAGATAGCAACACGTCGACGAAGTGGGCGAGGTCGTCATAGACCGTAACGTGACTCTTCGCTGCCTGAAGCTCCGGGTGCTTAGCAAGCGTCCGCTCACCCTTACCGGTGCGAACCAAGGCCTGGCGACAGCCCACCGCGTCACCCGCCTGAAGATCACGCAGGCTATCACCTACCATCCAGCACCCTCTCAGGGTTTCCAAGCCTAATGCCGACTGGATTTGCAGGAGCAGACCCGGTAGTGGCTTGCGGCAGTCGCACTGGTCGGTGTCGACGTGGGGGCAGTAGGCAATATGGTCAATGTTGCCGCCCTGAGCTTCAACCAGAGAGGTCATCCGCGCATGCATCAGCTCGAGAGTCGCGACATCATAATATCCTCTGCCGATGCCTGACTGGTTGGTAGCAACGGCAACTTGCCAGCCCGCCTGTGTCAGACGTGCGATAGCCGAAATGGCCGTTGGATAAGCCACCCACTCATCCAGTGATTTGATGTAGTTGTCGGAGTCACGGTTGATCACTCCGTCACGATCGAGAATGACGAGTCCCTGGGGCATATCGGCGTCTGCTGGAAGTAGTGTGTGGATGGCGAGTGCTGAGCAGGATCCCAGCAGTGTAGAGCGATGTTTCACGTGAAACAATCACCGCAATGCCGTTGTCGTCGGGTGGCTTCTCACTAGCTGTCATGCTGCAGGGGACGATACGTTGAGTGATTCAGCGCCGTGCGCAAGAACTCAATGAACAGGCGGGCACGGAGGGGAGGATGACGATTTGGCGTGAGAGCATGCACGCTGATATCCGGTAGCGACCAGTCAGCAAGAACCCTCGTCAGGCGTCCCTGTTCCATCTGGTTCTGAACGATCGCTCTGGACGTGTGCAGGATACCGAGGCCAGCTTCGGCAGCGATAACGAGTGCATGTCCATAGTTGGAACGGAAGCTTCCTCGAATAGGGAGGCTGTGGACGTCCTCCCCCCTACGCATGCGCCATCGCTGAATGCCCTGGAACCGCGTGTAGTGAAGGCAGTTGTGCTCGAGCAGATCAAGCGGATGCAAGGGCGTTCGATAGCGCTGCAGGTAATGGGGCGATGCCACCAGAAGCCGTTCGTCAGAGGCGAGGGGGAAGGCGACGAGTCTTGAATCCTCGAGAGATCCAACCCGAACGGCCAGGTCATGACCTGATTCCAGAATATCGACAAAACGATCATCGAAGTCTGCTTCCAGACGGATATCCGGGTATCTGATGAGAAAGTCTGGAAGGATCGGCGCAATGTGCAGGCGACCGAAGTTGACGGGGAGTGAGACTCTCAGCGTTCCCGCAGGATGATCTTGCTGGCCCTTGAGGGACTGTTCGGCGTTTTCCAGTATGCCGAGGGCCGGTACCGCCTGTTCCAGGTAGGCATGGCCCGCGTCGGTCAGGGTCACGCGCCGAGTTGTCCTTAGCAGCAGCGGGACACCAAGTCGATCTTCCAAGGCATCTAGTCGACGACTGATCGCTCCACTGGTGAGGTTGAGGTGCTCTCCTGCAGCTCTGAGCGAGCCATGCCGTGCCACCTCGAGAAGTGCGATAAGGCCGGACAGTTGGGTGTCATGGTGAGACGGCATCGGAGTCTTCCTGGGACAGGGGGCCTTCGTCGACCGACGAGGTATTCTCTGATTCTTGAGTGTAGCGCAACACCCGTTTGCGGATGCTTCGATGGTGCTGGTCAATGTTGTCCCTGATGCTTAACGCTTCCAGGAATGAGGGGAGTAAGGCGATGACCATGACAGAGGGTGGGGGAGCGGGAGTTTCCGTCAAAGCACTTCGCTCAGTACACACGGGGCCCGAGGGGGTAAAGGCGCAATATGACGCTCGTCCAGTACTGAGGCCGGATGAGGTGCGAATTCGAGTCGCTGCGGCAGGGGTCAACTTTCGTGATGTGGCGCTTCAGGCAGGGAACTACCTGCCAAATATGCGCCGCCCCTATATTCCTCTGTCAGAAGGGGCGGGCGTCGTGATCGAGACTGGAGCCGAGGTCGATGATTTGAAGGATGGCGATGCCGTGCTTGGTCACTATGTCGTCGACTGGCGGTCAGGTCCCTTCCGTCCCGCTTTTCACGACTCCAAGGTGGGTGGGCCAAGTGACGGTTGGCTGGCGGAGGAAGTGGTGATGCCGCGTCGCGCGCTGCTGCGCGTACCGGTGGGGTGGCGCCTGGAGGAGGCGGCGGCACTGGCCATCTCTGGCGTCACTGCTTGGAGAGCGTTACGAGGGCTCGTTGGCCTGGAAGGGCAGCATGTACTGTTGCCCGGAACTGGCAATGTCTCACTGCAGGCGCTTGAACTTGCCGCGTCCGCCGGGGCGCGAGCGTTGGTCGTTACGTCGAGGCCGGAGCTTTCCCCTCAACTTATGGCCATGGGAGCGGCTGCTGTGATCCATCGTCACCAGGACAGCGACGATCTGGTGGAGAGTATCCTGTCAGCCTCGGATGGCCAGGGTGTGGACGTCGCGTTGGATACGGTGGGCGGCCAGTTTCTGGTAGACATTATCTTGCCATCGATGGCGACCAATGGCCGCGTTGCCTTGCTGGGTTTCCTTGAGGGCAGCAACGTTCGCGGTGACGTTATTGGTCCTGCTATCCGAAAGCTGCTCCAGTTTGAAGGCATCAGTGTGGGTAGCCGGTTGGATTTCGAGCGCCTACTGGATCACATGCAACGCCATCACTTGCGCCCGAGAATTGGAAGACGCACACCTCTGAGCCGCTGGTCGGAGGTGTTTCGAGAACCCGAATGGCGTGATGGTGCCGGCCCCCAGGAGGCGCTGGGCAAGCACGTGGTGATCGTCGATCAAGGGCTGGCCTCATGGACCGTGTGCTGAAGTAACCTCTGGCTTGACGGCCAGCGTTGCCCAGGACAACCTTTCTCGGTGAGCATCTAACCTCTGCCCAGGGGCACCACCTCTGGCACATGGGCAATGTTTCACGTGAAACATCCTGCTGACACCACCCATGTTAATTCGCCGATGAGGTTTCACGTGAAACATCGCCAGCCCTTATGTCACGTGTTCAGCTCCTGTGTTCAGTTCCTGTCCAGCCCCAGAGTGATACCTTTCCGCTGGTGAAGGGCATGAAAAAGGCCGACCCTTGGTGGGTCGGCCTTTGCCGAAACTATCAAGCGAGAACAGCGTCCTGCTATTGCTGAAGCTCCGCGATGTCGGCAACTTCCAGGAACAGCGCCTGCAGGCTCGCAAGCAGAGCCAGGCGATTGGCGCGAACGGCTTCGTCGTCGGCCATGACCATCACCTGATCAAAGAAGGCATCCACCGGGGCTCTTAGGCTTGCCAGCACATCAAGGGCATCGCTGTAGCGCGCCTGCTGGAACAGCGGGGTGACTTCACTATCACAGGTACTGACAGCACGCTGCAGTGCCTTCTCTGCGTCTTCGCTGAGAAGGCTCTCGTCCACTGACACGCTACCATCGTGCTGCTGCTTGCTCAGGATATTGCTGACGCGCTTGTTGGCTGCGGCCAGTGCCTCGGCCTCGTCACGGCCGGCAAAATGCGCCACGGCGCGCAGACGGCGGGCAAAGTCCAGGGGACGAGTCACCGGGCGGGCACGCACGGCCAGGTACACTTCTGCACCAATGCCTTCGTCCTGGGCCCAGGCACGGAAGCGGTCGAGCATATAGCCCAGCACGTCCTCTACCAGACCCTCGGCCTTGGGCAGCGAAGCGTGCTGTGCCACCGCCAGTTCCAGCAGCTCGCGTAGATCAAGATTGAGCTCGCCCTTGACCATGATGTTCAGCACGCCGATGGAGGCACGGCGAAGCGCGAAAGGATCCTTGGTGCCACTGGGACGCTGCCCAATGCCAAAGATGCCGGTGATGGTATCCAGTCGATCAGCGATCGCCAGCGCCTTGCCGGTCAGAGTGGCAGGAATGGCATCCGATGCGAAGCGGGGCAGGTACTGCTCCTCAAGCGCCTGGGCGACCTCCGGGTCTTCCCCATCATTCTGCGCATAGTAGCGGCCCATGATGCCCTGGAGCTCCGGAAACTCGAGGACCATCTCAGTGACCAGGTCACACTTGGCAAGGGTGGTGGCTCGGCGTGCACGTGAGGCATCGCCGCCAATCTGGCCGGCAATGTGAGCGGCGACCTCGGCGCTGCGGGCGGCCTTGTCGGCCAGGGTGCCCAGCTGCTTCTGGAAGACCACGTTGGCCAGGCCGTCGATCCGGTTGGCCAGGGGCTGCTTGCGATCGGTGTCGTAGAAGAAGGCGGCATCCGCCAGGCGCGGACGGATGACCTTCTCGTTGCCCGCGATGACCTTGTCCGGCTCGCGGCTGTCAATGTTGGACACCGTGATGAAGGCGGGCTTCAGCTTGCCTTCCTCATCAAGCAGGTGGAAGTACTTCTGGTTGGCCTTCATGGAGGAAATCAGGCATTCGGCGGGGACGTCGAGGAAGCGCTCATCGAAGCTGCCGGTCAACGCCACTGGCCATTCCACCAGGCCACTGACTTCCATGAGCAGGTCTTCGTCGATCACCGCGGTGGCTTCGAGCAACTCGGCTTCGGCCAGTACCTGTTCGCGGATGCGTTCGCGGCGCCGGGTCCGATCGGCGAGCACCCAGGCATCCTCGAGCGCCTTCAGATAGTCGTCAGCATGCCCCAGGCTGATGGCTTCCGGGGCATGAAAACGGTGTCCACGAGTGTCGCGACCTGCCTCAAGTCCAAGTACGGTAGCCGGTACGACCTCGTCACCGTACAGCGCCACCAGCCAGTGCACCGGGCGGGAAAATTCTACGCGAGAAGCGCCCCAGCGCATGTTCTTGGGAACCGGCAACGCCGACACGGCCTTGTCGATGATGGCGGGCAGCAGGGCAACCGTGCTTTCCCCCTGCTGCTGTTCACGAAAGCCGAGCCAGGTGCCCTTGTCGGTTTCAAGATGAATCAGCTGGTCCACCTCGACCCCACAGGAACGTGCGAAGCCCTGAGCAGCCTTGGTCGGCTCACCGTCCTTGAACGCTGCAGCGAGAGCGGGGCCGCGCTTCTCGATCTCACGGTCGGGCTGCTTGTCGGCCAGGGCTTCCACCGTCACGGCCAGCCGTCGTGGTGAGGCGTAGGCGGCGATCGCCTGAAAGTCGACGTCGGCATCGACCAGGCCGCGGCGGATGCCTTCGGCGAAGGCATCGGAAAGGGTGTCGATGGCTCCGGGCGGAAGTTCTTCCACACCGAGTTCAACCAGGAGGGTATGGGCAGCCATGCTTATGCGTCTCCCTGGGCGGCAAGGGGTTCGTCGTCGAGAAGTTCACGCCGTAGTGCTTCCGGCGCCAGCGGGAAGCCGGCTGCCTTGCGTGAGGCGTAGTAAGCGTGGGCCACGTCACGGGCCATGGTGCGCACGCGCAGGATATAGCGCTGGCGTTCGGTGACCGAGATGGCGTGACGGGCGTCGAGCAGGTTGAAGGTATGAGAGGCCTTCAGCACTTGCTCGTAGGCCGGCAGCGGAAGGTTGGCTGCCAGCAGCTTCTGGCACTCGCTTTCCTGATGGTCGAAGTTGCCGAACAGGGCGGGCACGTCGGCGTGCTCGAAATTGTAGGTCGACTGTTCGCGCTCGTTCTGCAGATAGACGTCGCCATAGCTGACGCGTGTGCCGTCCGGGGCAATGGCCCATACCAGGTCGTAGACGCTGTCCACGTCCTGCAGGTACATGGCGATACGTTCGAGACCGTAGGTCAGCTCACCGGTAACCGGGAAGCACTCGATGCCACCAGCCTGTTGGAAGTAGGTGAACTGGGTCACTTCCATGCCATTGAGCCAGACTTCCCAGCCGAGGCCCCAGGCACCCAGGGTGGGGGACTCCCAGTTGTCTTCGACGAAGCGAATGTCATGCACCAGGGGGTCGATGCCAAGTCGCTCCAGCGAACCCAGGTAGAGCTCCTGAAGATTGGCCGGGGACGGCTTCATGACCACCTGAAACTGGTAGTAGTGCTGCAGGCGATTGGGGTTTTCGCCGTAGCGGCCATCGGTGGGTCGGCGTGACGGTTGAACGTACGCGGAGTTCCAGGTTTCGGGTCCGATGGAGCGCAGGAAGGTCGCCGGGTGAAAGGTGCCCGCACCGACTTCCATGTCCAGCGGCTGCATGATCACGCAGCCCTGTTCGGCCCAGTACTGTTGCAGGGCAAGGATCAGGCCCTGGAAGGTTGCCACGTCTGGCGTCGACTGTGTCATTGGGAAGCACCGTTGGCCATGAATTCACGAGCCGTCAAGTATACAATCACAGGCAATTCGGTTATAGGCACAGCGCCAACAGAGGTTTCCCCATGATCGTAGTGACAGGCGGAGCCGGCTTCATCGGCTCAAATCTGGTCAAGGCATTCAATGACCGTGGACGCACAGACATCCTGGTGGTCGATGACCTGAGGGATGGCACCAAGTTCGTCAACCTGGCGGACCTGACGCTGGGCGACTACATGGACAAGGACGAGTTTCTCGCCAGGGTGCAGGCCCACATGCGCGGAGAGCTGAATCAGCTGCCGCCCATCGAGGCGATCTTCCATGAGGGCGCCTGCTCGGATACCACCGAGTGGGATGGCCGCTTCATGCTGGAAAATAACTTCACCTACTCCAAGGAGCTGCTGCATTTCTGCGAGCAGGAAGGCATTCCGTTCCTCTACGCGTCCTCGGCGGCCACCTACGGTGGAAGCGAGGTGTTCGTGGAGTCGCCGGAACACGAAAAACCGCTCAACGTCTACGGCTACTCCAAGCTGCTGTTCGACCAGTACGTACGCTCGCGTCAGGACACCCTCACGACCCAGGTAGTCGGCTTCCGCTACTTCAACGTCTACGGCCCGCGCGAACAGCACAAGGGCAAGATGTCCAGCGTGGCGTACCATCACCACACCCAGATCAGCGCCGGTGAAGACCTGCGCTTGTTTGGCGCATGGGACGGCTATGAAGCGGGCATGCAGAGCCGCGACTTCGTCTACGTCGGGGATGTGGTCGACGTCAACCTGTGGTTCCTGGACAACCCCGAGGTGTCTGGCATCTTCAACCTCGGCAGTGGCCGGGCGGAGCCATTCAAGGCCATCGGCGAGACGGTGATCGACTTCTATGGCAAGGGCAAGATCGAGTACATCGACTTTCCGGATGAACTCAAGGGACGCTATCAGAGCTACACCCGCGCCGATATTTCTCGTCTGCGCGAGGTCGGCTATGACAAGGAGTTCCATACGGTGGCACAAGGCGTGACACGCTATCTGGAGTGGCTGAATGGCTGATGCAGCCCACGCTGCTCCACTGCACCGGGCAGGGACGCGCCTGTCCGGTCAGCGTCTGTTGGTCGTTGGTCCGAGCTGGGTGGGCGATATGGTCATGGCCCAGAGCCTGTTCATGACGCTCAAGCAGCAGGGTGCTGCCAGCCTAGCGGTGGTGGCGCCGTCCTGGTCCCGGCCCATCCTCGAGCGCATGGATGAGATTGACGAAGTGGTGGAGCTGGGCGTCGGTCATGGCGTCTTTGGCCTTGCGCCGCGCCATCGTCTGGCACAGTCGCTGAAAGGCCGCTTCGACCTGGCCCTGGTGTTGCCGCGCTCGTGGAAGTCAGCGCTGGTGCCGTTTCTGGCCCGGGTGCCACGGCGGGTGGGGTTCACCGGTGAACATCGCTACGGGCTTTTGACCGAGCGCAGGACCTTGAATCGTCGCGTTCTCGACCAGACCGTCAAGCGTTTTGTCTCGCTGGGCCTGCCGGCGGCCACTGCCACGGCGGGTGACTTTGAGATACCCAGACCGTTATTGCGGCAGGATGCCGACAACCTGGCCCGCCTGCATCGTGAACACGGCCTTGGCGTGCGGCCGGCCATCGGCATGATGCCTGGTGCAGAGTACGGCCCCGCCAAGCAGTGGCCCCTGGCCTACTTTCATCGGCTGGCCGCTGAACTGATCACGCAAGGCTTTGAGGTCAGGGTGCTGGGTGGGCCCAAGGATCGCGCCGCAGGAGAAGAGATTGTCAGCGGCCTCGAGCACGCCCACAACCTGTGTGGTGCGACGCGCCTGGAAGATGCTGTCGACCTGCTGGGCGACTGTCGTCAGGTCGTGACCAACGACTCCGGGCTGATGCATGTGGCCGCGGCGGTAGGGACTCGCATCCAGGCCATCTATGGATCCTCGTCACCCGCGTACACGCCGCCCCTGACCAGCAATGCGCGGATTCACTACCTGGCACTGTCCTGCTCGCCCTGCTTCGAACGGCAGTGTCCGTTGGGCCACACCAACTGCCTCAAGCAGATTACCCCTGACACCCTGCTGGAAGCGATCACGGCGGATCAGCAGCTTCTCGATACACCGTCTCGTATCAACGCCTGATCGCCGTTCGGGGATCGCCATCAAGGTTGGTGCGGAGCTTCCGGAGGCGCATCTGGCTGTCCGCTGGTGCGATAGGCGGGCGCAAGGCCTTCCCAGAGACGCTCCTGCAGCGCGGTTTCTTCACGCATATAGCCGTTGAGGGCTTCCAGCCCAACCTGCTCTGCCAGCGTTGGCTCGCCTGAAAACAGGGAGACGCCAAGGCCTGCTCGGTGCCAGTCGATGGTAAAACCCATGGCTTCCAGCAGCGTCGGCAGGGTATCCATGGTCGTCGCTTGGGTCGAGATACGGGCAGGTGTCAACGCGTTGCCCATCATCATCAAGGTGTTGGTCCTGGGGGTCTGGATCAGTTGGTCCCAGGCGGACACACGCATAGTCAGGTGGTCACTGGCAATGACGACCAGGGTGTTATCCAGCAGTTGCTCGTCTTCCAGCTGCTCAAGCAGACGCCGGGTGAGCCAGCCTGAGCACTTCACCGCGTACAGGATATCGACACCGTCGTGCACACCCTGTTCGGCCTCGCACGCCTGGGACGGATAGCCCGCCGGGGCATGGGCGGACAGGTTCAGCAGCGTCATGTTCCATGGCCCCTGCTGGCGGTCCAGGCGGCGTATCTCGTCCACCGCCATCTCGTAGAGGCTATCGTCGTAGAGCCCCCAGCTGTTGAGGTATTGGCTGTCATCCAGGCGCTCCACCAGCTGTTCTCGGCCCAGTACGCGCTGGTAGGCGTGGTCGGTGTAGAACAACCCCTTGCCGGCGAACTCGGTGCTGGCTCCGCCCATGAAGGTCTGGCGGTAGCCGAGGCGTGCGAGCAAATCCCCCAGGCAGTCGACTCCAGGAACCACGTGGTGCAGGGGATCGAACTGACTGTCATGCAGCAGCCCCGCTGGCATCAGCGGCGTGCCACACTGGCTGGCAATCATGCCGGCCATGGTCCAGCCCGTATTATCGATCTGGCGCACGTTATCAAAGACGACGGCCTGGGGCTCCAGTGCCGCGAGGTCGGCGTAGGCGTCGCCAAAGCGCGCCGTGTCCGAGTAGGTGCGCTCCAGGCTTTCAAGATAGATCAGCAGCAGGTTGGGCGGGCGCTGGGGCGCCTTGAGAATGACTGGATCCACGTAGCGACGATCGAGCCAGGTCCCTGGGTCTGTGACCACCGCGGCGCCGCGCTGGCCCATGGAGTAGAACATGGGATTGCCCAGCAGCAGCACGAAGGCCAGCCAGTGGTCCCAGCGTTGCCAGCGGTAATCGGCCCGCACCAGCCAGGTATAGCCGGCAAGGATCAGCACCATGGCCAAGGTATAGATGATGGCGGCAATCGTCCGCTCGCTGCCCCCATGCTGCGAGATGCCCGCCTGGAGGTGAAAGTAGACAGCACCCATATCCACCTGTCCGAAGCTGCTGGCCAGATAGACATAGATCCCCCAGAACGCCAGTGGAACCAACGCCCAGGGGATGACCCGGATACGCAAGCGAGGCGGTGGCGGATCGCCCCAGCGCTTCCAGCCAGCCACCAGGCACCAGATGATCGCCGGTATCGGCAGGCACCAACCGGGCAGGCGCGTGACCATGACCACGGCATGACCTATGGCCAGGCCCAGCAGCAGGTGGACGGCCCAGCGCAGCCAGGGAGACGTGATAGGGAAAGGTACAGGCATGTTCGAGGCGCCCAAAGGTCAATCCATGAAGCCATTGTCGCCCGGGAGTCGCGAATCAGCAGTGCTGACCGCGGAGGTGCGAATCCTTCGCTTGACGCACTAGCGCGTCGACGTCGAGTCGTCGTTACCTGACGACCCGGTTGGACGGCTTCCCTGGCGCTCGGCTCGCTCGTTTTCGTGCAGTTCGTTCAGCTTTGCATACTTCATGTACGCATGGAATGCCGTCGTGATCGCGACGGTCATACCATCCTGACCCTGCAGCAGACCTCCCTTCAGCACCAGCTTGCGCAGCATGGCGGTGAGCGCATGCAGGCTGGGGCGAAGCGCAGAGGGGGTGACACCCCGTTCCCTCATCGCCCAGGCATCCCGGGTCGACAGCTGATCGATCCGCTGCATCCAGTGTGACAGGTCACGGTAGGTGAAATGGCTCAGGTGAGCATCGACATCGACCACCGTTGGCGCCTTGACGGATGAGTGCGCCTTCTTGGGCAGATAGCCCGAGGTCGTGCGGTTGTATAACCGCGTTACCGGATCAGGATAGAAGCCCGCGGCACGTATCCAGTGTCGACCTGCGAAGTTGCGTCGACGAAAGCGATAGGCCGTCTGTGGGTCTTCCAAGGTCAGCTCGCGAATGGCGGCGACAGCGTCGTCATCGAGCCGTTCATCGGCATCCAGCGCCAGGATCCAGTCATGTCGTGCCTGGGGGACGGCAAAGGCTTTCTGCGGCCCATCACCCAGATAGGGTTGATGAATCACCTTCGCACCCGCCGCCTCGGCCAGCGCTACGGTGTCATCGTCGCTGCCGGAGTCCACCACGATGATTTCATCGCACACGGGTTGCAGCGACGCGATGGCCCCTTCGACATTGTCCTGTTCGTTGAGAGTAATGATGATGCCGGTAATCGGAGTCATGGCGACATGCCTGCTGTGGTGATGCGAAAGATGAAGCGAACGACCCGCTGACGGACAGTAGACGCGGTGTCCAGTGTGCATCAGCGTGTCAGGACTATGCGGGTGTGCACAACAAAAGTCGATGGGTGCCGTTGGTCCTGGGCTTAGCAAATCAGGCTTGGCAAATCAGGCCTAGCGACACTGGGTTGGCAAGACACGACTCATGACGTGGCTCGCCTGTCGGCGTCGACCAGTGTCGCCGCGATGGCTGCTGCGGCCTCGTCCAGGTCTACCGCGGACATGTCGCGAGCCTGGTCCCCTGGGGGCGGGTGAAAGGCCAGCCGATGTTCAGGGGCATTGCAGGTTTGCCAGCGCAGCGGTGTCGCTGAACGGTGGGACGGGTAGAAGCCTACCGTGATCACGTCGAGACAGCCCGCGATATGCAGCGGGCCGGTGGAGCCAGCAACGAAGGCGTCAGCGGCGGCGATACTGCAGGCAAAGTCAGCGAGCCCTGCGGCAGGGGGCAGACGCCGGGCGCTTAGGCCAGCGCTTTCCAGGCGGGCGACAAGAGTATTCGCTACCGCGTCTTCCCCGGGCCCAGCGGTGACGATCCAGTGGGGCTGAGTGGCGCCCTGCTGCCGCATGCGGCGATCGACGTCCTGTGCCAGCTGGGCGTAGGCGTCGGGGCTGAGGTTGACCGCTGACCCCCCGCTGCCAGGATGCAGATAGATCCAGCTCCCGGTGGAGGCAAGACCAAGTTGGCTGGCCAGCGCCAGGCGACGTTGCTCCCTGTCTCCCTCGGGTTGAGGCCAGAAGGGTGGGCGGACGGCTTCGCCCGGTGACAGCGCCAAGGCTTCGACCATCGCCTCTGCCAATTGCTGGTTGTAGACGTATTCGGGCCGGTCAGAACGGGATCTGCGCTGAGTGATCCGGCGGTTGTAGAATAGCTGCGCCCACTTGGTCGCGGGGGCCATGCGCAGCGGAATCCCGGCACGCAACCCTAGCCAACCGATCCGCGTGGTGGAAAACAGCGTCAGCAGTGCGGTGAAGTGCCCCTGGCGCAGAGATGCGAGCAGCTGACGCTGCTGCGCTTTCGGCGCGTCGTCGCCTGGGTCCAGAATCACTTCGTCGATCCACGGGCATAGCCTGGCGACGGGCGCCGTGTAGGATGGCACCAGCGCGGTAATATGTGGTGCCGGGCGTGCTGCCTTCAGCGTGGCCAGGGCTGGCCAGGCAAGCATGAAGTCGCCAAGCTTGTCGTTGCGCACCACCAACAGTCGAGGGGTGCTTGCGTCGGCCGTGGCCGTCGTTGATGTCATCAGGGCTCCCGAGCCCGCCATCGGAAAGGAGACCACCTTGAGTCACAAGGTCATGCATATCTGCCTGTCGGACGGCTGGGGCGGACTGGAAATGTATCCGGCGAGGATTATACCGGAGCTGGCCGCCCGTGGGTGGGAGACGCACGCTCTGGCACTGGCGGACTCACGGGTAGCGCAAAGCCTCGAAGGCGCTGGTGTCGTCCCTCTGACCGCTGCCTCGCGCACGTCAGCGCTGTTTGCCGTGGGGCGTTGGCTGGCGTATCTGCGCGAGCACGACATTCGTCTGCTGCATTGCCACAAGTCCAGCGATCTGCGACTCGCTGCACTGCTGGCGACGCTGAGGCCGAGCCTGGGCGTGATCTTTACCGACCATATGGGCGTCACGCGGCCGAAGAAGGACCTCTACCACCGCTGGGCCTACGGCAAGGTCGATCGATTGCTGTCGATCAGTGACGCGACCCGTCGTCGTAACCTCAAGGCCTTTCCACTGCCCGCCGAACGTATCCAGCGGCTGTATCTGGGGATCGATCCGGCGGCGTTGGCACCGCGCCTGGATGCGGGTGAGCGGCGCGCCCTTCGAAGTAGCCTGGGCCTGCCGGCCAAGGCGGTGACCATCGGGGTGGCGGGTCGGCTGACACCCGGCAAGGGACAGCAGGTGTTCATCGAAGCGCTGGCTCTGCTGCTGCGCGAACATCCGGCACTCGACGTGCACGGGGTCATCGTTGGCGGTCTGGCAGCAGAAGAGGGTAGCCGCGAGGAGTACGTGGCGGAGCTCCAGGCGCGAGTCGAGGAGGTGGGACTGTCATCGAGGGTGACCTTCACCGGGTTTCGACGGGATCTCGCGCGGTTATTCGAAGTGCTCGACGTGGTGTGCGTGCCGTCACGCAATGAAGCCTTCGGACTGACAGTGATCGAAGCGATGGCGGCAGGCAAGGCGGTGATCGGCTCACGCAGTGGTGCCATTCCTGAACTTATCGATAGCCACAGTGGCCGCCTGGCAGATCCCCAGGCGCCCCAGGAATGGGCATCTGCGATGGCCGAGCTGTCGGCCGACAGTGAGCTGCGAGCGCGTCTGGGCAGCGAGGCAAGGCTCAGGGTGAAACAGCATTTCCTGCTGTCACGCCACGTCGAGGGACTGATCGATGTCTACGCTGACGTCATCGACGCTTAGTGGGAGCCAGAGCCTTCCTCAGAACGGTAGCCTCGCTGGATCTCTGCCAGTGCCTGGGCGGCGGCTGTTGAGGTTGCACAGAAGCGCTCAAGGGAGCGACCCAGACGTGCCAGGTTGGCGTCCTGCCAGCGCCCGGGGCGGCGCAGGCGACAGCGATCAAGGTCGATCAGCCAGACCTGCCTTGTGGTGTCGATGAGCAGGTTACGTGCGTTGAGGTCGACATGATCCAGGCCCTGGACGTGGCACCGCCGGATCACGCGTCCGACGTCGGCCAGCAGCTCGGCATCGACCTCGTGGCTGGCCAGTGCCTCGGCCAGAGCACGAGTCTGGGGCAGGCGCTGGGTGATCAGCGCGGCCTGATAGGTGGGCCCCTGACGTATGACGCCCCCCAGGATCGGCCGTGGCACCGGCAGCCCGGCGTCAAACAGCGTAGCGGTCAGTTCTACCTCGCGGAAGGCGCGGGTGCGTTCGATGCCGGTCCACAGGTAGTGACTGCGAGACAGGCGTGCCACCATACCGCCACGCCGATAGGGTCTCAGCACCCATTGCTGCTCGCCCAGATCGAGAAACAGACTCTGGCCTCGACCAGGCGCCTGGCCGACGACATGACCACTGTCTCGCCAGTATTCCGGGTCCAGCAAGGACGCTCCGATTTGTGGCGTTAGACCAGCGTCACATAAACTAGTGGCATCGTATAAAATGCCCACCTTTCCTGATTGATACGTTGCCAACCGCATGAAGCATCCTCTGCCCGCTCGTCCAGCCCACATCGGCGTGCTGCGTCTCTCCGCCCTGGGAGATGTCTGCAACCTGGTGCCCACGGTTCGAGCCCTGCAGCGCCAATGGCCCGAAGCGCGGATCACCTGGATCATCGGCAAGGGCGAACACAGTCTACTGACGGGCTTGTCAGGGGTCGAGTTCATCGTCTACGACAAGTCCACTGGCCTCAAGGGCATGCGCGCGCTGTGGCGAGAACTGGCCGATACACGGTTTGATGTGCTGCTGCACATGCAGCAAGCGCTGCGGGCCAGTGTGCTGTCACTGGGACTCAAGGCCGATGTTCGGGTGGGTTTTGATCCGGCTCGCGCCAAGGATCGTCAGTACTGGTTTACCCATCGTCAGCTGGCCCCGCGTGATCGTGCTCACGTTCTCGAGTCCTTCATGGACTTTGCTCGCTTGATGGGCGTCGAGGATGACAGCCTGGAGTGGCGCCTGCCGATACCCGAGGCGGCTTACCAGGAAGCCCGTGAGCTGACCGGGGAGGCGGGCTACGTGTTGATCAGCCCCTGTGCAAACCCGCGTCTGCGCAATTTCCGCAACTGGTCGGCAGAAGGCTACGCCGCCGTGGTCGAGCATGCCTGGACCCAATATGGCCTGAAGACCGTCATGACCGGTGGCGGCAGCACCCAGGAAAGAGAGATGGGCTCGCGCATCCAGGGCCTGTGCCAGAGTGATGCGGTGATCGACGCCATCGGTGGCACGTCGCTCAAGGGCCTGCTGGCGCTGATCGATCGGGCCCGTGCGGTCATCGCTCCGGATTCAGGACCCGTGCATATGGCCAATGCCCTGAACACACCGGTGGTGGGCCTGTTTGCGACGACCAATCCGGATCGTGCCGCCCCATACCTGTGGCGAGACTATGTGGTCAATCGCTACCCCGACGCCGTGCGCCAGTTCCTGCACGAGGACGCTGCCACTATCACCTGGGGGCAGCGGGTGCGTCACCCGGACGCGATGTCCCTGATCAGCGCTGACGACGTCATTGCGCAGCTAGACCGACTGCTGGCCGATACTGCCGCCTCTTCCCGCTCCGACCTCGATAGGGAGTCCCCCGATGAAGCTTGATTTGACCGCGCTTGAGCGCTCCCGCGTACTGGTGGTGGGCGACGTCATGCTGGACCGCTACTGGCATGGGGGAACCTCGCGGATCTCGCCCGAGGCGCCGGTGCCGGTGGTGCGGGTGGAAGAGTGCGAAGATCGTCCCGGGGGCGCCGCCAACGTTGCGCTGAACATTGCCTCGCTGGGCGCTCATGCGGCGCTGGCTGGGTTGGTCGGGGACGATGACAATGCCGACCGCCTGACGACTCGCCTGGAGGAGGTGGGAGTAAGTACTCACTTCCACCGTACTCCTGGTGTGCCCACGATTACCAAGCTTAGGGTAATGAGCCGCAACCAGCAGCTGATCCGCCTGGATTTCGAGGACGGGCTCGACAAGATCGATACCAGCGAACTGGCCCCGCGACTGGTAGAGGCCACCGACAGTTTCGACCTGGTGATCCTGTCCGACTATGGCAAGGGCACCCTGGCCAATGTCGAAGCGGTCATTCCCGAGATGCGCCGTGCCGGCAAGCGCGTGCTGGTGGATCCCAAGGGCAGCGATTTTCGCCGCTACCGCGGTGCCAGCGTGATTACCCCCAATCTGGCCGAGTTCGAGGCGGTGGTCGGGCCTTGCCCGAGCGATGACATCCTGGCCAGCAAGGGAGAAGCGCTGCGCCAGGAGCTGGACCTGGAAGCGCTGCTGATCACCCGCAGCGAAAAGGGCATGACGCTGATTCGCGAAGGGCAAGATCCCTTGCACCTGCCGACCCGAGCACGTGAGGTCTACGATGTGACCGGTGCCGGCGATACCGTGATTGCCGTGCTTGGGCTGGCTCTTGCCGCCGGGCATGGGTTTGCCGAGGCCATGACCTTGTCCAACCTGGCGGCGGGCCTGGTGGTGGCCAAGCCCGGCACCGCGACCCTGTCGATTGCCGAGCTTTATACCGCTCTGCATGGCGATAAGTTGGCCGAATTCGGCGTCATCGAAGAATGTCCGCTGGTGCTTGCGGTGCGCGCAGCTCAGGCGCGCGGTGAACGGGTCGTCATGACCAACGGCTGCTTCGACATTCTGCACGCAGGCCATGTGGCCTACCTGGAGCACGCTCGACAGCTGGGTGATCGCCTGATCGTGGCGGTCAACGATGACGAGTCTATCCGTCGGCTCAAGGGACCCAAGCGACCGATCAACCCGCTTCACCGTCGGATGCAAGTGCTGGCGGGCCTGGGGGCCGTCGACTGGGTGGTGCCCTTCGCCGAAGAGACTCCGGCACGGCTGATCGAAGCCGTGCTGCCGGATGTACTGGTCAAGGGTGGTGACTATCGGCCCGAGGACATCGCGGGCGGCGAGGCGGTCCGCGCTGCCGGTGGCGAGGTCAAGGTGCTGGGCTTTGAGGACGGTGTCTCCACCACCGCCATGATATCGACCATCCTCGACCGCGAGGGCTGAGCATGCGCTGGCCGCGGCTTGCCTATTCAGGCGCGCTTTGCCTGCTCTCGCCGGTGATCTGGCGACGAGTGTGGCGGGAACAATTGGTGGGACGACCTCGAGCAGAGCGCCTTGGCTGTTTGCTGCCCTTCGCCGATGAGCGTCCAAGGCTCTGGCTCCATTGCGCATCGGTAGGAGAGGTCGTCGCCGCCCGCCCACTGATTCGAGCGCTGCGCTTGCGGCACCCTGATCATCGGCTGGTGGTCAGCACCATGACCGCCACCGGCGCCGAGCGCGTGGCCTCGTTGGCCGAGGACGTGCCTGAGGCGGAGGCTGCGGCCCCCTTGAGCCACGTTTTCGTGGCGCTGGACTTTCCTGGCGCGGCGCGGCGTTTCGTCCAGCGCCTGGCACCGCAGCAGGCCATCTTCTTCGAGACCGAGCTATGGCCTAACCTGCTCAACGCCTGTGTCCAGCAGAGCATTCCCGTTGCGGTGGTCAATGGACGACTGTCGCCACGCGCCTTTCGCGGCTATCGCCGGCTGCGCCCGCTGATGGCCCAGGCGCTGTCCTGTGTCGATTGGCTGGCGGCCAAGTCCAGAGACGACGCTGAGCGCTTCATCGCGCTAGGCATGGCGCCCCAGAATATTCAGGTCGTCGGCTCGATGAAGTTCGACATGACGGTGGATCCCGCCTCTCAGGTGGTGAGTGAGCGCTTGCACGCAGCCATTGGTCATCGACCGGTCTGGGTCGCAGGATCGACCCATCCGGGTGAAGACGAGCAGTTGCTGGAGGTGCATCGACGGCTGCTGGAGCGCTTCCCGGATGCGTTGCTGGTGCTGGTACCGAGGCATCCGCAGCGCTTTGATGACGTCGCCGAACTGTGCCATGAGGCCGGTTTCGACACCGTCCGCCGTTCCCGCGGACGAGTGCCCAGCGCTCGGGTCCATGTGTATCTCGGTGACAGCATGGGCGAGCTGCAGGCCCTCTACGGGTGTGCCGACCTTGCGTTTGTGGGGGGCAGCCTCGTGCCGATCGGAGGACACAACCTGCTGGAGCCCGCCATGATGGGGGTGCCGGTGGTTACCGGGCCGCATCTGGAGAACTTCGCGGACGTCGCCCAGGCGTTGCGAGATGCCGGAGCGCTGGTCGAGGTTGCCGACGCCGAGGAACTGAGTGAGCGAGTGGCGGCGTTACTGGAAGATGGTGAACAGCGTCAGCGGCTCAGTGAGGCCGGGCAGCACGTGCTTGATACCCATCGAGGTGCGTTGGACGCGACCCTCGATGGGCTGGATGCGCTTATCGATGCACGAAGCAGTGAGCGCGCACGGGAGCTTACGCCGGCAGTTGACGACTGACGCCTTCAGCACTGCCGAGCAGCAGCACGTCGGCGGGACGAGCCGCAAACAGCCCATTGGTGACAACGCCGACGATGGCATTGATCTGGCGCTCGAGGGCGACGGCATCGTCGATCTCGAGACCATAGCAATCGATGATCTGGTTGCCGTTGTCAGTCACCACGCCCACGCGGTAGACCGGGTCCGCACCCAGCTTGACCATTTCACGCGCCACGTAGGACCTGGCCATCGGGATCACCTCGATCGGCAGCGGGAAGTCGCCAAGTCGTTCCACTCGCTTGGACGCATCGGCGATACAGATGAAGGTGGTCGAACAGGCGGCCACGATCTTCTCGCGGGTCAGTGCGGCACCCCCGCCCTTGATCATGTGTAAGTGAGCATTCACTTCGTCTGCGCCGTCCACATAGACTGGCAGTGTGCCAACTTCGTTCAGTTCATACAGATCGATGCCATGGTCCTTCAAGCGCTTGGCGCTGGCCTCGCTACTGGCGACGGCACCGCGGAAGTCGCCGCGCAGCGCTGCGAGTCGATCGATGAAGAAGTTCGCGGTCGAGCCGGTGCCGACGCCGATCACGATGTCTTTGCCAAGCATCGGGCGCACTTCATCGATGGCGGCTGCCGCGACAGCGTCCTTGAGTTCGTCCTGGGTCATGAGATACCTGCGCAGGGGTCTTCAAAATGGGTGGGCGGCGATCATTATAGGGTAAACGTGCACAGACAGCAGCCGAGGCGACTGGCGCTGGACGCCAGGTGCAGCGCGATGCTAACAATAGGGGCTTTGCTTGCCCCCTCACGCTGGATACCAGAATGCTCGAAGCTACCGTCAAGAAGATCCTCCAGGCCCGGGTTTATGAAGCGGCCCGTGAAACGCCGATTTCCCCGGCTCCCATGCTGTCTCGACGGTTCAACAACCAGATTCTGATCAAGCGTGAAGATCTGCAGCCGGTGCACTCGTTCAAGATTCGCGGCGCCTATAACCGTATGGCCCACCTCAGCGACGAGCAGAAAGCCAAGGGCGTGATCGCGGCCTCTGCGGGAAATCACGCTCAGGGACTGGCGCTTGCCGCCAAGTTGATGGGCGTCAAGGCGGTGATCGTAATGCCGCGCATCACCCCTGAAATCAAGGTCGCCGCCGTGCGAGGCTGGGGCGCCAAGGTCATCCTCAAGGGCGATGCCTTCGCCGCTGCTGCAGAGCATGCTCACGAGTTGGTTGAGCAGCACGGCTATACCTACATCCCGCCGTTTGACGACATCGACGTGGTCGCCGGTCAGGGGACCGTCGCCATGGAGATTCTGCGCCAGCATAGCGGCCGCATTGACGCCGTCTTCATTCCGGTGGGCGGCGGCGGATTGATCGCCGGCATGGCGGCCTACATCAAGTACCTGCGCCCTGAGATCAAGGTCATCGGGGTCGAGTCCGAGGACAGTGCCTGTCTCAAGGCTGCCCTTGAGGCGGGTGAACGGGTGGTGCTGGACCAGGTGGGGGTATTCGCCGAGGGCGTCGCCGTAGCGCAGATCGGCAAGGTGCCTTTTTCACTGATGCGCGACCTGGTCGATGACGTGATTACCGTCAACACCGATGAGATGTGTGCGGCGGTCAAGGATATCTTCGAGGATACCCGTGCCGTGTCAGAGACCTCGGGGGCGCTGTCGCTGGCCGGACTGAAGAAATATATCCAGGAGAGCGGCGCCCAGGATCAGACGCTGGTATGCATCAACTCTGGCGCCAACACCAACTTTGACCGCCTTCAGCATATTGCCGAACGGACCGAGCTGGGTGAACAGCGTGAGGCGATCCTGGCGGTGACGATTCCTGAGCGCCCAGGCAGTTTCAAGAAGTTCTGCCGTACCATCGGCAAGCGTATGGTGACCGAATTCAATTATCGCTACGCCGACGCCGACCAGGCCCATATCTTTGTCGGTGTGCAGGTCAAGCCCGGTGGTGAGGATCGCCAGGCGTTGATCGGCCGTCTGTTCGAGGCGGGTTATCCGGTCGAGGACCTCACCGACAACGAGCTGGCGAAGTTGCATATTCGCCATCTTGGCGGAGGTCGACCCCGCACCGAGTTTGTTGAAGAAGCCTATCGCTTCGAGTTCCCCGAACGTCCCGGGGCGCTGATGAATTTCCTGACCCACCTCCCCCAGGACTGGAACATTTCGCTGTTCCACTATCGCAATCATGGCGCGGCCTATGGTCGAGTGCTCGTCGGTATGCAGATTCCCAACGGCGATCGCAGTCATGTGGAAGAGCATTTCGATGCCATTGGCTATCGCTATTGGAAGGAAAGCGACAATCCCGCCTACCAACTGTTCATGGCATAGCGTTGGGGCATGGTTTCTTGGCATCGCTTCAGGGCATCGCCAAGCGCCCCGAGCACAGCACTGTTTCGGCCCTGTCAGCGCCACCGACACGGAATGAGTAACGGTGGCCAGCAGGGCCTTGTCGAAGGGGAATGCCGTCATCCGCGCATGTCATGACGCAGGACAATGAATAGCGTGCCAAGACATCTTGGCAGTTGGGATCAAGCGGCGTATCCTGCGCGCGAGCGCTGACTTACTTGCTGGGCCAGAGCTGGTCAGTAGATGTGCGTCATGCCACTAGAGTGGTAATTGCCATGCATAAGTGCCCAGCCTATAGTCTGAGCTTGGGAAGCGCTGAATAAATCAGCCGAGCGGAATGAGGTGCAAGGCGCCCGCAGCGCAGAACCCGGGCCTATGCCGTATAGGTGAGGAGTTCGAGCAGCGCGCAACGCAGCGAATCGTCTGCACAGGCATTTATGCAGTGTTTCCTTAGTTGCTTCGACCTATAACATCAAGACAATACGGCAGGCGGCCGTATATACGGAGTCAGGAATGAGACGCAAGCCCGATCTGATCATGTCACTGGTGCTGGTTTTCGGTCTGGGAGTCGTCGCCACCGGCTATGCCCAGGCGCTGGTCGGCGGCTGAAACCGACCAGAGGGAGAGATCTCCCGCGCCATTGAGCACGACATCGGCAGATATCGCGATCCGGCCGCCCACCATGGGCGGCCGGATGCGTTTCAGGACCTGAGCCGCGGCTGTTTCAGTGCGCAGGACGAATGACGCCTGCATCGCTGACGATGGCATCCAGGGGGACATCCCAGGAGGCGATCGGTAGGTGGTCCACTCGCTGTACATCATGGGCGAGCCCAATCAGGCGAGGCCTGGGGCCGCCGTTGTATTGCGCTGGATGGGCAAAGGCCAGGGTGCGGTCGTAAAAGCCCCCTCCCATGCCCATGCGCTGCCCTGACGAGTCAAAGCCGACCAGAGGCAGCAGGATGGCATCGAGAGCCCAGGCAGGCATACGGTGTGACGGATGCGCCCCGAAACGGCTGTCCGGCTCGGATATGCCGAAGCGATTGGTCACCATGGGGGTGCGGGCGTCGTAGCGAACGAACCACAGGCAGTTGGCCGCCAAGGGGCGCAGTACCGGGAGGTAGGCCTGGGCACGGCGGCGATGCAGCCAGCGAATGAGGGGCCGAGGATCGATTTCCCCGTCGTTGGGCAGGTAGAGCGCCACGTGTCGAGCGGTCAACAGCTCCGGCAGGCGACGCAGTCTCGCGATCAATGCCTGGCTCGCCGTCTGTTGCTGCTGCTGACTCAAGTCGCGGCGTCGGCGACGCAGCTCGCGTCGCAGCTCGGTGCGTGACAAGTGCCCGAGCTCTGTCTGAGCTTCGTGGTTGGAGCACAGATTCATCGTTCAAGGTTCCCCAGAATGCCGCTGTCGTTCTGGCCCTTGAACCCATAGGTTCAAGGTGGGTGGCCGCAGCCGAGCCGTCAGGCTTTCCGTCGCACGGACATGCACACGGGCCCGGCTAGCTATTGGCCCCCTGGGTACTGCTCATAGGCTCGAGGGACTATAACGACTGGCGCACACCCCAGGGAACAGCTCCATGCTAACAGACAGCGAGGCTGCTCCAAAGCGAAGATGCCAATGAGGGACAAGCGCCCAGTGCAAACCGTCGCTGGCGGGTGTGGTCCTTTAGTGTGTCTGAGTCACGTGCTTCGTGGCGTCTCAGTCACGTGATTCGCGGGCTGGGGCGGTGGCCAAGGCCTGCTCCAGTCGGGTGTTCAGCTCACTGAGACTGGCCTCACTGGCGCGCTTCTCGTCACGCAAGCCAAGTAGCTCATGGGCCAGGTTGAGTGCCGCCATGATCGCGATCTTCTCGCGATCCACCATCTTGCCGCGTGCGTGAATACCCTGCATAGCCTGGTCCAGGTAGCGCGCAGCGCGCTCAAGGCCCTCTTGCTCCTCTGGGGCGCAGGCAATGGTATAGGGGCGCTCCAGCAGCGTAATGTCGGTGGTATGCCGCGTGGTATCTGTCATGGGCCTGGCTCCGGAAGGGCCTCGGTCAACGCAGCGCCGAAGGGGCAGAATGCGTTACCATCAGGGGTATCGATTGCGAGTCACTATAAGAGAGCCGTCAGCGGGGGGTCAACGCGAGGCATCATGACCTCGGGACCTTCGTCGATAGCGTGGAGGTGCCAGGCGTTGCTGCGGTCCTCCCAGTCCCCTCCCCGATGCCGTCTCTTTCAGCGGAAATTGCTATGTCACTGATTAACGAACGCCAGGATTTTTCCACCATTGCCGATACCTTCCTGCTGCACGGAAGCATGCAGTCGCCGGCCTTTTTGGATGGCCGTCTGTGTGCCGAGCTGGGGCTCCACGATCTGACGGCGGAAGGCTGGTTGCAGCAGGTCTGTTTAACCCTGGGGGTCGACCAGCCCAAGGATGAAGCCAGCGCTGAACGTCTGCTGGGTTGGCGCCGCCAGACCCTGGATGCGCTGTCAGGCAGCGAGCTGAATTTTGAGCCGCTGCTGCCTGACGAGCTGTTTTCCCTGGCCGAGCGCGCGCAGGGCCTGAAGGAGTGGACGCTCGGTTTTCTTGAGGTCGTTGAGGATGCCGGTGAAGAACTGCGCAAGGAATGGTCGGCGGCGCTGGCGGAAGCCATCGACGACCTGGCAGGCCTGGCGGCCATCGACACCGATATCGATGACAGCGCGGAAAACGAAAACGACCTGTTCGCCTTGACCGAGCATGCGCGCATGGCGGCGATGTTGCTCTATACCGAACAGCATCCGGGCACGCCGCAAGTGGAAAAGGTCGACGAAGAGCCGCCGACCACCCATTGAGGCGCGCTCCCAGGTGGCGTTCTACCGCTGCCTGGGCACGCCCTGCCACGGACCAGGTGTCAGCGGGTGTCGCCTGCACCGTCCGTTTCCCCCCTCGCCGCGGCCTTTGCCCTGAGCGCCCAAGCGATAGCCGCGGCGGCTAGATCTCTCCGCTCTCCCCTGCTCGTTGTTGTTGCCGTTGTCTTTACGTCGCCTTGCTCGTCCGCTCACTGGTTGAGCGCCTTGCCCTGCTGCGCTCTCGCCTGGTCATGCCCTCTGCCGTCCAGTGAACCCCTTCTCGATACGCAACCTTCACTCTGACGCAGAGCCTGCTATGCTGCGTATTGCTGGTTATTTTGTTGTGATCGTGGTGCTAACGGTATCGAAAATAGAGAAAACCGCCGACAGCTTGAATCTCGTGTCCTAGCGCGCCCGTGCGACATGCGACGTCGTCAGCGGTCGCTCTCTGCTGCTGTCGACAGCACCGAGACGCCACTGGTCGATGCTGTCACTGTCGCCATTTGCTGGTGTGACGGTCAGGCAACGCTGCTGTTTATTGCTGGCAGCCAACTTAGAGGGTCACGTCAGGTGGCCAAGGCAGTTGATCGAGATCGACCGGAAAGGACGCTGAGGGCGCTTGGCCGTCAAGGTGGCCCTGGCAGGACCTTGTGTCTGGCAGGGGGAATCAGCGATGCCAGGAGCGACTTTTTGGCTACTAGCTGCTGGCTTTATTGTTGCACAATGTGGTTATTTTCTGATCGCCTTATCGTGTTCAGAAGGCTTGTTACGTAAAATATTTACAGGATTACAGTATGACCGAAGGTCGTCCCCAGGATCAGGCGGCACCCCAGGCGGTAGCGGCTGCCGATGCGCAAGACAACGCCCAGGCTGGTGCGGATACCGGAGGTGATGCCCCCGGCCAAATGGCGAGCGCCAGTGCGCCTTTGGGGGTGGCACGCGAGGAGGTGTCGGCCGGCGTTGAGCAGGTGGATGTCGCGATTATTGGTGGCGGACTGGTCGGCGCCAGCCTGGGCGTCGCACTGTCGCGGTTGATCCACGATCGTGGCTTGCGGGTAGCCGTCATCGAAGCCTCGCCAATGTCCGCTGCGACGGCCCCAGCCAGTGACTGGCAGCCCAGCTTCGATGCCCGGGCAAGCGCTATCGCGGCAGGGACCGCGGCGCACTTCGAGACCTTGGGTGTGTGGTCGGCCATGGCCCCCCAGGCGAGCCCCATCTCATTGATTCATGTCAGTGAGAAAGGGCGATTGGGGGCGACACGGCTGCGTGCGCATGAAATGGGCGTCGATGCCTTGGGCTATGTGATCCCTAATGCGTGGATGGGGCAGGTGTTGCATCACCGTCTCGCCGAGCTGCCGTTGGACTGGCACTGTCCCGCAACGGTCGAGCACATCTCTGCCTGTGCTGGCGGACACCGATTGGTGCTGTCATCAGGTCGTACCTTGCAGGCAGGCCTTACGGTCATGGCTGACGGCGGTCGATCAGGCTTGAAAGAGGCGCTGGGCATCGAAAGTGATGCCACCCCCTACGAGCAGGTTGCGCTTATCGCCAATGTGGCGGTATCCCGGCCCCATGGAGGCGTCGCCTATGAGCGCTTCACCCGCGAAGGGCCGATGGCGCTGCTGCCTTTGCCCGGGCAGTCGATGGAGCTGGTGTGGACCCATGCCAGGGAAAGCGAGCAGCGTCGTCTGGCGCTGTCTGACCGGGGTTTTCTCGACGAGCTGCAGCGGGCTTTCGGCGACCGCGCTGGTGCCTTCGTCAAGGTGGGCAAGCGACACGTCTACCCGCTGTCACTGGTGACCGCACGTGAGACGACTCGGCCTGGCCTGGCGGTGATGGGAAATGCCGCCCATGCCCTCCACCCGGTCGCGGGGCAGGGCTTCAATCTCGCCCTGCGAGGCGTGATGGACCTGGTCGAGGCGATTGACCAAGGGCTGGAAGATGGCCATGCCCCGGGAAGCAGTGACACCTTGTCGGCCTTCGAACGGAGGCGCCAGGCGGACCAGCGTAATGTGGTGCGCTTCAGTGACGGACTGATCCGACTGTTTGGCATCGACCAGCCGCTGCTGTCCCATGCTCGTGCAGCGGGCCTGATCGGGCTCAACCTGAGTGGCCCGCTGCGCGGGACCTTGACCAGGCGAGCGATGGGGATAGAGCGTTAGGGCAACACGGGATAACTGCCTGCGCCAATGATTCGCTGCGCTGCGGGTGCCTAGCGGCGCTCGGCTGATGTATTTGGCGCTCCCTCACGGAAGCGCGGCATCTCCATCAGGAGGATGAGACAGCAAGGCGGCGAGCGAAGCCAGGGGCATGGCGGTACACTGTGCCTGCCAGCGCGATGGCGTCAGGCAATGGTTCAGCATTCGAGAACAGGCGGGGGCTAAGGTGAGCGAGCAAGATCAACACGCGGCCAGTGCGACGGCGCCAGAAGCCTATGATGTCGTGGTGTCGGGTATCGGCATGGTCGGTGCGGTTCTAGCCGTACTGCTGGGACGCGCCGGCTGGTCGGTAGCGATGGTCGACCCACGCCCTGGCCCTCTTGACCGGCAGAGGCTGCCGCTGGCGTCGCCTGCCCCTCGGGTAAGCGCCTTGACGCCTGTATCCCAGCGGCTGCTTCAGGGGATTGGTGCGTGGACGGATATTACATCACGTCGCGTAACGCCCTACACCGGCATGCAGGTGTGGGATGCCGAGGGCTCCGGCGAGATTCGTTTTCGCGCCGACCAGGCGGGGGTTTCGGTACTGGGCCACATCGTCGAGAACGACCTGGTGCTGGCTTCACTGGAAGCTTGCCTGGACGCGCTGCCGCAGATCAGGCGCTTTTATGGCCAGCGAATCGTCAGTCTGGCCGGTAGTGATGATATGCGTGAGGTGGGCCTGGAGGATGGCAGAACGCTGTCGGCGCCGCTGGTGGTTGGTGCGGATGGGGCGCGATCACCACTACGCGAGTTGGCGGGGATTGAGGTCAGCCAACATGACACAGGGCATCAGGCAGTGGTCACCACCGTCAGGACCGAGCGTCAGCATGGCGCGGTAGCGCGCCAGGCGTTTCTGCCCAGCGGACCCTTGGCCTTTCTGCCGCTGACGGTCGACGGCGACAGCCACTATTGCTCGATCGTCTGGTCGACCTCGCCTGAGCATGCGCAGCAGCTGTGTGAGATGCCGTCCGAGGCGTTGGGACAGGCCATGGGTGCTGCCGTGGATCACTGCCTTGGCGCGGTCGAGGTCCTCGACCAGGCGATCCGTTTTCCGCTGAGCCAGCGTCACGCTGAGCGCTACCACCAGCCAGGCCTGGCGCTGGTCGGTGATGCTGCCCATAGCATTCACCCGTTGGCCGGTCAGGGGGTCAATCTGGGCTTTCTGGATGCGGCAGTGCTGGCCGAGGAATTGCTGGAGGGCCGCCGCCGAGGCGTGTCTCCGGGCAACATTCGCCTGCTGGCGCGCTACGAGCGCCGCAGGCGCGGTGACAACAGCATGATGCTGGTGATGATGGATGGCTTCAGACGGCTCTTCGGAAGCCGCCACCCCGGTATTACCCTGCTGCGCAACCTGGGCTTGTCTGGCGTCGATCGAGTGTCGCTGCTCAAGCGGCTGATCATGCAGCAGGCAACCGGGTCGCGCGGGCGCCTGCCGGCGTCGTGTCGCTGATGACAGTCCGCACCGGTCGGCACGCGTTATTGACTAGGTGATGGCTCTGGTGAGGGCCCTGGTGATGGCCCAGGAGACGGTGGCCAGGATGACCTGGCCACCTGCGTCTTACTGAGGGGTGCGCTGGCTGATGACATTCAGCGCCTTGAGCAGGTTCAGGGCCTCGCCGAGCTGATAGTCTCCAGCCAGTCTGTCGCTCTGGTCGCTCCTGTCACGCTGGCTATCCTCGCCCAGGTGCCCTTGCAGGTCGGCTTCACGAATCCTCAAGCCGCTGCTTTCCGCGACCTCGAGTCGGCCCCGCACGACTTCAACATCGGGCTCGATGCCCTGGGCCTGAATCGAGCGCCCGTTGGGGGTGTAGTAGAGCGCCGTGGTCAGCTTCAGCCCTTCTCCATTGCCGAGGGGCAGGATCTGCTGCACCGATCCCTTGCCGAAGCTCTCGGTGCCCATTACCACGCCGCGACGCTGGTCCTGCAGCGCGCCTGCCACGATCTCGGCGGCGGATGCGCTGCCACCGTTGATCAGGATGACCAGAGGCACGTCGGGCGCCACGGTGCGACGAGTGGCGGAGAAGCTCATGTCGCTGTCGGCCAAGCGCCCTTCGGTATAGACGATCAGGCCTCTGTCGAGGAAGGCGTCGGCCACGTCCACCGCTGATTGCAGTACGCCTCCAGGGTTATTGCGCAGGTCCAGCACGATACCCGACTGGGCGCCCTCGTCCCGCAGCTCGGCCAGGGCATCTTCGACCTGCTCACCGGTGCGCGACTGGAACTGGCTGATGCGCAGATAGCCGTATCCGGGCTCCAGCACGTCGCTCTTCACGCTGTCGGTGCGGATGATCTCGCGAGACAGGGTGACTTCCCTTGGGGCTCCGTCGCCGGCACCCACCACGGTGAGGCGGATGTCGGTACCTGGGTCACCGCGCATCATATCCACGGCTTCCTGCAGCGTCAGGCGGTCCGTCGGGGTGTCATCAATGCGCAGGATGGCATCGCGTGCTTCCAGGCCAGCCCGCTGGGCCGGCGTATCATCGATCGGTGTGATGACCGTGAGCTGGCCGTCGTCGAGCCCGACCTCGATGCCGATGCCGCCGAATTCGCCCTGGGTGGTCTCGCGCAGGTTGCGGAAGGCGTCCTCGTCCAGGTAACTGGAATGCGGGTCGAGCTCGGACAACATGCCGCGCATGGCATTCTTGAGCAGGGTGGCATCGTCGACTTCCTCGACATAGCCACGCTTGATCCGCTCGAAGACCTCCGAGAAGGCCTGTATTTCGTTGATCGGCAGCGCATCGTCGGCGCTGCTGGTCTGGGCCAGACTGGTGCCGGGCCAGGCCAGCAGGGCGGTGAGGCACCACGCCAGGCCGAGCCCGGTGACGGTCGCAGGGCGCGAGGGGCGATGTGCGGCTCGGTGTTGGAACATGCGGTCTCCGCTCGACGTAGGGGCAAGGTTCAAGCATAGCCCCAGGCAGGTGGTATGGAAATGGCAGGGATCAGCGCCGCGCGATCCAGCCGCTGGGGTCAATCGGGCTGCCGCGTCGGCGGACCTCGAAGTACAGTCCGGGGGCGTCCCGGCCGCCGCTGACGCCAACGCGGCCAAGCACCTGGCCGCGCTCGACCCGGCTGCCGACGCTCGTCTCGAACTGCTGCAGGTGGGCATAGAGCGTCATTACCTGATCGCCGTGATCGATGATCAACAGATTGCCAAAGCCGCGCATCCAGTCGGCAAACACCACGCGCCCGGCATGCACTGCCTCGACAGCGGTGCCCGAGGCTGCCTGGATCAGGATGCCATTGCGGTGGACGCCACGGGACTGGTGAAAACGGCTCAACATCATGCCCTGTACCGGCCATGGCAGATCGCCGCGAGTGCGCTCGATGGCGGTAGACGGGGGCGGTCGCTCCAGCCGGGTCATGGCCTCCTGTACGTCGCGCAGCACGCGTTCGGCGTGGGCCCTGTCCTGGTCGAGCGCTGCCAGGCGCGAGGCTTCGGTGTCATAACGCTGGTCCAGCTCGTTCACCAAGGCCTGGCGTTCCTGGCTCTGGCGGGCCAGGGACTGGCTGCGGGCTTCAACATCGGCCCTGAGCGCTGCAAGGCGCTGTGTGCGCTGCTCCAGCGCGTCCCGGTTCTCGTCCAGACGTCGGTTGAGCTGTGCCAGCAGATCCAGTCGCTGGTTGCGTGCCTCGGCCAGATGGTTGAGGTAGGCCTGCAGGCGGTCGAGCCGGGCAGGGTCGTCCTGATTCAGCAGCAGCTTCAGCTGTGGTGTGGTTCCCATGCGGTACAGCGCGTCCAATTGGCGAGCCAGGGCGGCCTGCTGCTGTTCGCGTTCCGCCTCCATCAGCTCTCGGCGTCTTTCCAGCTCGGCCATTTCCTGGTCGATATCCCGGCGCTCGGCCTGCAGCTCATCCAGCTGTCGGTGGGTGTCGGCCAGGGCGGTTTCCACCTCACGCAGGTCAGCGCTGGCATCGTCGCGAGCGCTATCGGTGCTGGCCAGGCGCCGATTGGCCTCCTGAATGCGCTCACCGATGGCGTCCAGGGTGGCCTGGGCCTCGCGCTCATCGGGGCTGGCGAAGGCAGCGGGCAAGGCGGCCACCGTCATCCCGGTCAGCGGGGTAGGCAGACCGCCCAGCCACAGGGCGGCGGCAAGCAGAAACGTGCCGCAGCGGCCATGAGGCGTGCTTGCGAGGCCATGACGCCGCCTCGTGGGAGACGGCGTCATGGCTGAGCGTGCAAGGGCGGCGGGTCGGCCTTGACGAAAGGGTACGAAGAAGCGTCTCACGACAGTTCGATCAGCACCTCGCCGGTCATTTCCTCAGGCACGGTTTCGTTCATCATCGTCAGCAGGGTGGGAGCAAGATCGCACAGGCGCCCGCCATCCTTGAGCCGGGCCTCGCGGCTGCCGACATACACCAGTGGCACCGGGAAGGTGGTGTGGGCGGTCTGCGGGTTGCCTGTCTGCGGATGCACCATCTGTTCGGCGTTGCCGTGGTCGGCGGTGATCAGACAGGCACCCCCCGCTCTCTCGATCGCCTCGACCACGCGGCCTACGCACTTGTCCACTGCCTCGATGGCGGCCTTGGCGGCGTTGAAGTCGCCGGTATGGCCGACCATGTCGCCGTTGGCGTAGTTGCAGATGATCAGGTCATAGCTGCCGCCATCGATGGCCTCGACCAGGGTGTCGGTCAGCTCAAAGGCGCTCATCTCGGGCTTTTCGTCGTAGGTCTTGACGTCCTGGGGGGAAGGAATCAGAGCGCGCTTCTCACCTTCGAATTCCTGCTCGCGGCCGCCGGAGAAGAAAAACGTCACGTGGGCGTACTTTTCGGTCTCGGCGATACGCAGCTGGGTCTTGCCGCGACGCTCCATCACCTCACCCAGGGTGTTGGTCAGGTCTGCGGGCGGGAAGGCCGAGGGAGCGGGAATGTCTGCCGCGTACTGGGTCAGCATGACCAGACCATCGGCGGCCAGCGTCGGCCGTGCTTGACGGTTGAAGCCGTCGAAGTCCTCGAGCACAAAGGCGCGGGTGAGTTCGCGGGCGCGATCGGCGCGGAAATTGAGGAACAGCAGGGCGTCACCATCGTTGACGGTGACGGCCTCGCCGTTGGGCCGCACGCTGGTAGCGGCCACAAACTCGTCGGTTTCACCACGTTCGTAGGCGGCGGCGAGACCCGCTTCGGCACTTTCGGCCTGCTGCTCGCCGTGGCCTTCGGTAATCAGGCGGTAGGCCTTTTCCACTCGCTCCCAGCGGTTGTCACGGTCCATCGCGAAGTAGCGACCGATGATCGACGCCACATAGCCGTTATCTTTGCCCACCAGCTCAGCGAGCTTGGCGTTGGCGCGCTCGATTGACGCCTGGGCGCTCTTGGGCGCTGTGTCGCGGCCGTCCAGGAAACCGTGCAGGTAAATGCGTGTGGCGCCGCGGCGGGCGGCCATCTCGGCGATGGCCAGCAGGTGGTCCTCGTGGCTATGTACGCCACCAGGGGAAAGTAGCCCCAACAGATGGACGGCCTTGCCGGCACTGACGGCAGCGTCGATCGGTGCGGTCAGAACGACATTGTGGTCGATCTCACCGTCCTCGATGGCCTTGGTGATGCGGGTAAAGTCCTGATAGACGATACGCCCGGCACCCAGGTTCATATGGCCGACCTCTGAGTTACCCATCTGGCCGTCCGGCAGGCCCACATGGCGCCCATCGGTGTGGATCAGCGTGTGGGGACGCTCCTTCCACAGGCGGTCCATATGAGGAGTGTCGGCGGCGGCAACGGCATTGGACGCGGTATCTTCGTTGTGTCCGTAGCCGTCGAGAATGATCAGCGCCACCGGGCGCGGTGCGGTCGCAGTGTCCGTCATGAGGAATAGCCTCTAGCTCAAGGTGACCTCGCCCGGCATCCTTCTCTGTGGTCATCGCGGTGGATGACGGGGGATGTCCTGGGGTGTCGTGAATTAACGCTGGTGCCTGGCGTTGCGGGAAGCGTGCAGCATGGCATGCCAAACGTCGCTGACGGGCTTATGGCGTAGGCGAACGGGCTCGCGACACGAACTTCCTTGCGGCATCATATCGCACGCTGGCGTCAAGCGTCATTGCCCCGAGGGGGCACTGACCGCGAGGCATCAGCGCTGAGTCGTGTATACTGGCCGCCCCGCGGCGGTCAGGGGAGACGCAGGCTATGCTGGCGTGCTTCCCTGGCGGTGATCGAGCGCTTCGCAGGTGGTGTCTGACCCCGCGCCTTGATCCTGCGCCCCAGGCCTTCACCATCTTTGCATCCGACAAGAGTTAGCCGAGCCCATGATCGATCAGCTGTTCGAATTTGTGCAGAACCATCCGCTGCTGGTGGCGGCCTTCCTGGCCGTGCTGACGGCCTGGCTGCTGTATGAGCTGCGCAATGCCAATGCCGGTGGCGTCACGACCAGTGAGGCCACTCAGATGGTCAACCGCGAGGACGCCGTGATCCTCGACGTGCGCGACAAGAACGACTTCAAGGCAGGGCATATTGCCGGTGCGCGCAATATCCCCCAGAGCAACCTCGACAATCGCCTTAACGAGCTCGACAAGGTCAAGTCATCGCCCATCGTAGTGGTGTGCAAGCATGGCCAGAGCTCTGGCGCCGTAGCGGCCAAGCTGAAAAAAGCCGGTTTCGAGCGTGTGTTCAAGCTCAAGGGTGGCATGACCCAGTGGCAGACCGATAACCTGCCCATCGTCAAGAAATGATCGCCCGCACTGATTTCTGATTACCCGTTTCAAGGATTTTTACCATGGCAGATGACAACAACCAGAACGCCGGTGCCCAGGCCGCCGGTCAGCAGGATCAGGAAAAGCCGCAGGTGCAGTTTTCTCTGCAGCGCATCTACGTGAAGGACATCTCCTTCGAAGCGCCCAACTCCCCAGGCGTCTTTGGCCAGCCGTTCAAGCCGAAGGTCGGACTTGACCTGGATACGCGCAGCGCCAAGGTCAGCGAGGGTCTGTACGAGGTGGTGATCAAGGTGACCGCCCAGGTGACCCACAGCGAGAGCGGCACCACCTGCTTCCTCGCCGAGATCGAGCAGGCTGGCCTGTTCCGCATCACGGGTATCGAAGGCGACCAGCTGGACCACACCCTGGGTGCTTTCTGCCCCAATGTGCTGTTCCCGTATGCTCGCGAGTGTGTTGACAGCCTGGTCAACCGCGGTGGTTTCCCGCCGCTGATGCTGGCGCCGGTCAACTTCGAAGCACTGTACGCCCAGAAGAAGCGTCGCGAAGCCGAGCAGCAAGGTGCGGCTCAGGGCGAACAGGCGCCGACCGCTCACTGATGAGCGATATCGCCTTCCGGGGCCCCCGCATTCACGTCGCCGCCGCGCTTGTCGCTGGCGGCGACGTCGTTCTGCCCGAAGGAGCCGCGCGACATGTGGGGCGCGTACTGCGGCTCAAGCCAGGCGATTCGCTGGTGCTGTTCGATGGCCAAGGCCAGGAGGCTTGCGCCAGCATCGCTGAGGCCGACCGAAAGAAAGTAAGCGTTCACATACGTGAGGTTAGAGACGGTAGCGGCGAGTCGCCCCTGTCGGTTCACCTTGGCCAGGCGATCTCCAAGGGGGATCGGATGGACTATGCCATCCAGAAGGCGGTCGAGCTTGGAGCAGCGGCGATCACGCCGTTGTACACCGAGCACGGTGATGTGCGTCTGAAGGGGGAGCGCGAGGCCAAGAAGCTGGCGCATTGGCAAGCCGTGGCGGTCAGTGCCTGTGAGCAGTGCGGGCGGGCCACGGTGCCCCCGGTACATGAGCCTCAGACACTGGAGCACTGGCTTGGCCAGCGCGATGAGCCGCTGAAACTGGTGCTGCACCCCGGTACGCCTGGGGTCCTCGATCGCGTTGACGCCGTCGACCGCGCCTGTGTGCTGATCGGCCCGGAAGGCGGCCTGTCCCTCACCGAGGTTGAGGCAGCGAGCGCCAAGGGGTTCGCTGCCCTCACGCTGGGACCACGCATCCTGCGTACCGAAACCGCCCCAGTGGTGGCATTGACCCTGCTTCAATCGAGGTTTGGGGATATGTGAGCGCTCACTATTGTCGAGCGTACTGCGCTCTCTCGACTGCCTTGATCCGGCACCCTGATCCGCACCCTGTGAAAGGCCCGGCCTCTATTTCGAGGCGTCGGGCCTTTTTCGTTTGGCGGCAAAGCTCCGTTCAGTTGCATCTCGCGCAGCTTTGTAGCGAGCCTCGATGGCTCAGGCGTCAAGTGTTCCTTTCAGTGACGAGTTGTCGATGGCGCTGCGAAGCTCTGCGACCACTTCGTCGGGGAGCGGGATGCCTTGATCGAGAAACTCGGTGCGACGCCTGAGTCCCGATTGGCCAGGCAGTCGCACAGGACGTTCGGGGTCAATGGGCTTGGCGTGCAGACAGGCTTCCACCAGGTGGTCGGTTTCGTCGAGAAAATCACTGCTCCCCGCAAATAGCTCCGGATCGATCACTATGACGGTCACCGAGGCCCCCCATCCGCTTGGGTCGTCCTTGCGTCCGAAACCGCCAAGGGCCGAGGTCAGTGCCTCGACCATCAATCCCATGGCAAAGCCCTTATGGCCAAATTCACTCCCCCCAAGCGGGAGAATGCTGCCCTGAGGATCCGTGAAGTAGTCAGCGGGATTATCGCTGACACTCCCCTGGTTGCTGAGAATGACCGGATGAGCGAGTCGTGAGCCTTCGGCCCTGGCCTTGGCCACGCTGCCGTTGGTGACGGTGGACATGCTGACATCGAGCATGATCGGCTGGACCCGGCTCGGGATACCCATGGCGATCGGGTTCGGTGTGTAGACGGGGTCGAGCCCCCCGTATGGTGCTACCGACTTTACCGCCGGGTCAGACGTCATGATGATTGGCATCAGCCCCTGGTCGATAAAGGGCTTCAGATAGGAGGCCAGGCAGGCAATGTGGTGGGACCGTTTGATGCTGACAATACCGATCCCCGACGCCCTGGCCGCATCTGCACTTTGCTCAAGCGCCTTCTGCACCAGGTAAGGTCCGAGGATATAGTGCCCGTCGTAGGCCGCCGCCACAGGGCTGATCTGACGGGATTCCAGCAGTGACGCATCACCACGCGCATGGCCGGACTTCAAGTCCTTTAGATAGCCGTTGGCCAGTTTCACGCCGTGGGTATGGTGTCCCAGCAGGTCCCCCTCGATAAGGATGGCGCTGGTCGTTCGGCTGACCTCTTCGGATGCGCCGGCTTCTCTGAAAAGTGTCACCAGGACATCTTCCAACCACGGTGTCGTATAGCGTCTCATGATAATTCCTGTGCCTTGTTGGAGTTGGCGTTCTTGAACTTCTTGTAGGCCACGGTCAGCAATGGTGACAGCCACAGCAGAATGACGAGGGCGCCCAGCCCTGCGCTGATCGGGCGTGAAAAGAAGGCCAGCAGGTCACCATTACTCTTGAGCATGGAGCTCATGAAGTTGTTTTCCAGGGTGGTGCCTAACACCAGCCCCAGGATGGCGGGCGCCATTGGGAAATCGCATCTCGCCAGGATTGATGCCACCGCGCCGATAATAAGCATGATCCATACATCAGTAATCGAATTATTGATCGAAAATGCGCCAACGATGCAGAAGCAAAGAATAATCGGCATAAGTACCTTCCTTGGCGTGAGGATAAATACTTTTGCAGACCTTATTGCGGCATAGCCAATAGGAAGCATCACCAGGTTAGCCAGGAAAAAAACGACAAATAGTGCATAGATCAACCCACTGCCATCCATGAAAATAGTCGGTCCGGGGTTCATGCCTTTCATATACAGCACCCCGATGACGATAGCCGTGATGGAGTCTCCGGGTATGCCGAACACCAAAGCCGGCACCCAGGCGCCGCTGATGCCCGAGTTGTTCGCCGAGCTGGCATCGACAATGCCTTCAATATGGCCTGTTCCGTATGCGTCTTTTTGCTTCGAGCGACCTTTGCCGACGGCGTAGGAAATCCAGGCGGCTATATCGGCTCCGGCGCCGGGGAGCGCCCCGATCAGGGTGCCGATCGACCCTCCGCGAAACATGTTGGGCCAGTAGGCCTTCAGGTGGCCTGGAACCTGGGTGAAGACACTATCCTTGGAAAGCGACGGCATGGCCTTACCATCACCACGTGATCCATAGAACAGCATCAACTCGTTGAGCGCGAACATGCCGATCATGACCGGTATGAAGTTGATTCCGGCCATAAGATCCGGGATGCCGAAGGTAAAGCGGGGAGCACCACTCATCATGTCCAGCCCGACAGTGGACAAGAGAAGACCGATCATCAATGACAGGAAGGCTTTTACCCTGGAGCCAATAGCGATAAATATCGAGCAGCTCAATCCCAGCAAGGCCAGCCAGAAATATTCAAATGAACTGAACTGAAGAGCGACCTCAGCTAGCGAAGGAGACACGAAAACTAGAATGATGGTGCCGAAAATTCCACCAAATACCGAGCAAACCAGGTTGACGCCAAGGGTCTCCCTGGCCCGTCCGGACCGTGCCAGAAGGTGGGAATCACCTACATAGGCCGCAGATGATGGCGTGCCAGGAATATTCAAATAGGTGGCGGGTATGTCGCCGGAGAATATCGCCATGGCAGATGTGGTCACGATCGCTGCGATCGCCGGGACCGGATCCATGTAAAAGGTGATCGGCACCAGTAATGCTACCGCCATGGTAGCGGTAAGACCTGGCACGGCTCCGACGAAAACACCAAAGACGGAAGCAGCTAAAATGACGAGCAAGGTCTCGACATTGAAGACTAGTTGTAACCCTAGAAGAATGGTATCCATGACTTATCCCCAGAATCTCATCAACCCTTCGGGAAGGGGAATCAGTAGGTAGGTGGAGAAAATAAAATAGATGATTAGCGAGGCGAGGATAGACACGACCAAGGAAAGAAGAAGTGATGCCTTCCGGAAAAGCATCAGGGCGAAAATACCAATGGCGAGGCTAACCGCTGCGCCCAGGAATTCGCTGGTGATAATATAAAAGACAATCATCACGCAGGGCAGAAGTGACGCCAAGAGCGGCCGGATTTGAAGCAGTCTGTCCCTTTCCGCAGCATTGGCGGCATACTGCGCCTTTAAAACGGGAACCTGCTTTGCCGACAGGAACAAACCACCTATAAGAAACCCTCCCCCAATGAGGGAGGGAAACAGAGATGGCCCAAATTGCAGGCTAGCCATCGTCGGGTACTGTCGGGCTACATAGATGACGATGCAGCCAGACAACATGAAGGCTAGCCCCAAGATGAAATCTCTCATCTAACAATCCTTACTTGCCCAGGCCGACGTTCTCGATGATCTCACCGTAGACAGCGTCCATCTCGACCATCAGCTGGCCGAAATCTTCCGCGTTACGCCACTCCGTGCCGAACCCTTGCTGGGACATGAAGTCCTGATAGGTATCGCTGTTGTAGGCTGCTTCCAGTGCGGTCTCCAGGGTTGCGACTACCTCGGGGTCCATGCCCTTTGGCCCAGCAATACCGCGCCATTCGCCGACAAGATAGTCGCTGCCGATCGCCTCCTGGATAGTGGGAACGTCCGGGAAACTCTCGATGCGCTCCGGCCCCATCACGCCCAGGCTCTTGGCACGCCCTGCTTCGATCATCGAACGCGCTTCAGGAACAGAGCTTGGAACGATCTCCAGGCCGCCGGCGGCAAGCTCGGTCATGGCCGGTGCGGCGCCTTGACTGGGAATCCAGGTGACGCGGTCAGCTTCCATACCTTGATCCATCAGGAAACCGGCGAAGGCCAGGTGCCAGACGCCCCCCAGCCCGGTACCGGATGCCTGGAAGGTTCCCTGGGGTTCTTCCCGGATCGCCGCTACCAGGTCTTCCAGAGATTCGTAGGGAGCATCTGAGCGGACCTGGATCCCCGGGTAGTCGAAGTTGATTTGCCCGATGGGGGTGTAGTCCTCGTAGGTCAGGTTGGTCAGTCCCTGCCAGTGCATCATGTTGAGCTCGCCAGTCACCAGGCCCAGGGTGTAGCCATCGGGGCGAGCCGTGGCCATGGCGCTATGACCTACGACACCGCTGCCGCCGGTGCGGTTGACGACGTTGACCGTCTGGCCAAGCTCTTCTTCGAGTGCGGTGGCAATGGTCCGGGCGGTGGCGTCCGTGCCTCCACCGGCAGCCCAGGGAACGATGATGGTGATGGGCTTTTCAGGGTAGGCGGCGAAGGCAGAACTGGATGCTGCGAAGATCAGTGCTGCGGTGACAGTTTTGGCGTTTTTTGTGTTGATTATGGCTTTCATTGGCATGCCTGGATCGTCTAATTATGGATTGTAGGGAATAACGAATCTAGCACGCTGTGTTTATTGCATGCAATGAACGTTTTTTAGACTTTAGTTTAGTCTTGATTGGAAAAATAGCGTGTAGTGAGCCTAAGGATGCCTAGAGAAAAGGCTGGAGGCGATGGGATCGATCAAATGAAAAAATCGCTGTAATCGAGTGTTGTGCGGCACTCACAGGAATACGATCTTTCAGTAACATATTGTTGCAATGCTTGGGTCTTTGATGGGGGCGTTGGGCTACTATGAAGATAGATAAAATAAGGTCGACTCTGGCTATTCAGCGGCTACTGTTGACCAATACACGACAGCCATTTCCTAGGATTGATCATCGTTTATTCACTAGCCTTATGTCGACCATGCTTAACGCATGACGACCAGATCTTGATGACAATCTATGAAGTAAGTGGCAAATAATCCTTGTAAGAATGCTGTTCCACATACCTGACAGATGGATGCTGATAGTGACAGGCTACAGGTATGTGGCGAGCATGCTTTTTTTAATCGAAGATATGATGAAAACGTTGACTTATGAGTCTCAAGGGCTCCGTAGATACTCCGGGATTTCGACTTCCGGATTATCACGAAACTGCTCCAGTCGATGCTGAACTTTTGATTCCGAGGCAATGAGATGTCTGAACAAGGCGTCGCGTGCCTGAGAAGATTTTCGTGAAAGCATCAAACTGAATACCTCGCGATGCTCATCAAAGAAGGGATCGTTCTGAGGAAAATCGATCTTGCTACCAAGAAGATGCTTGCTGATCAACAGTATGGGGCGGGTACGTTGAAGCATGGTAACGATCTCATCGTTACCTCCCGCTACTATGGCATGTTGATGAAGATCGTTTTCCAGCTCGTCGAGAAGCTCCCCCCGGATGTTGGGGTATTGACTCTCTGCACTATCGAGGCGGTCAATGTAGCGTTTGATATCGGCATCAGGCAGTCTTGCGCAGGCCTGGGCGATCATGAAAGGCTCAAGCTGTTGTCGAGCCTCGTATAGCTGATGAAGACGGACATCATCCAGTGGTACTACCGTCCAGCTACTGTACTTGTTGTTGTCGACGACACCCAGCGACTGAAGGTGAAGTAGAATTTTTTGTGTCGTGGTTCGGCTAACATCGAGAAATTTTGCCAGTTTTAGTTCATTTAGCTCCATTCGACCCACCATGGAGCAGAGAACGATATCGCGTTCGATCTCTTCAGCAAATTTTCGCCAGGAGTCAGTCCGCCGAACCGCCATCTTTCCACTGGACTGTGCGAAGTCCTTTTCGGTAAGTGGGCGTCTGATGACGTCGGCAGGCTGACTCCCCACTAGGTATCCTCTGCCATCAAAGCGGCTGATCTTTCCTTCTTTGTGAAGCCGCTCCAGCGTCTGTCGCACAGGGGAGCGACTAATCTTGAAAAGCTCGGAAATATTGCTTTCGAGCAGAACGAGCCCCTTTTCGAGGCTACCGCTTTCCATGCTCTCGGTTAATATGTGGTAGAGCTGATCCTTTAGCGTACCCATCTCGACTCTCCAATAGCGTGTCGCAAATATTCTTTTCAGCTCTTGTTGTAGTGGTCTATCCGCCTGGCGCCTGCCACGATGAGATGGCGATAGCGTCAATAAAGGGATTGTCCTTCAAGAAACTCTAATCGCTTGGCTCACATCATTGTACTCCGGCTTGACTACCGCTAGCGGCAAAGGCGCTGAAGCAAAGCGAAGTAAGGTTGATGACTCAGCACCGGGTCTTGCAGGCTGGTCGTTTCCTCTTCGGACAGGCGGTACTCGACGCATTTAGCCTTGGGCCAGCTGGGACCCGAAATACCCTACCCGGCTAGCACATAAGACAGCATCGACTCGAGGTGCATCCCCGTGCTGCTGCGTAGCGGTGCGTGACGCAAGGGACACCCGCGGTAAGCTTTGGTTGCGCGGGTGTCTGTGGCCCATAGCCGTTACAGTCAAGGATGCGAGCTAGGTCACGGCGCCCACCATCCACGGGACGAACTCATTGTTGCCATACCCCAGGGTTTCGCTAGCGCTGGATTCGCCGGATGCGACCGCGATAATACGCTCAAAGATCATCTCGCCGACCTCTTCGACACTCGCCATGCCATCAGCGATAACACCACAGTTGATATCCATGTCTTCGGCCATGCGTTCATACATGGCGGTATTGGTCGCGAGTTTGATGGATGGTGCGGGCTTGTAGCCTGACACCGAACCCCGTCCCGTCGTGAAGCACACCATATTGGACCCGGATGCGATCTGTCCTGTCACCGATACCGGGTCGTAGCCTGGGCTGTCCATGAAATTGAACCCTGGCTGCGTGCGCGGTTGTGCATACTCGAGTACGTCGTTGAGACTGGTCGACCCGCCCTTGGCGACGGCACCCAGCGATTTTTCCAGGATCGTTGACAGACCACCAGCCTTGTTCCCGGGAGATGGGTTGTTATTCAACTCGGCGCCATTGATCTCTGTGTAATGCTTCCACCAGGCAATGCGATCCAGCAGCTTGCTCGCCACGTCCTTGCTGATGGCTCGATCCAGAAGCAGGTGCTCGGCGCCATAGATCTCGGGTGTTTCGCTGAGGATCACGCTCCCGCCGTGCTTGACGATGAGGTCTGCGGCATGCCCAAGGGCCGGGTTCGCGGTAATGCCCGAGTAGCCGTCTGAACCGCCGCACTGAAGCGCGACGGTAAGGTTGCTGAGAGGACTGGGTTGGCGCTCGGCTCTTGGGTGGCTCTGGGCCATATCCAGGATCTTGTCGCGTGCCAACTTGATGCTTGCCCTGGTGCCGCCAACATCTTGGATATTGAAGTAGTAGAGACGGGATGTATCGGTCAATCCCGATTTCTCCACCAGTTGCTTGACCTGATTCGTCTCGCAGCCGAGACCAATGATCAGGACGAAGGCGAAGTTTGGGTGTCTTGCATAGCCTGCAATGACGCGCTCCAGAAAGGCGAAGCCTTCTGTTTCAGTATTCATGGCACAGCCGGAGCCATGTGTTACCGGAACGACCCCGTCATAGCCCAGGGCTTCGAGGTCTCCGGACGAGTTAAGCTGTTCTGCGGCCATTTTTGCGACCGTTGCAGAGCAGTTTACCGTGGAGAGGATCCCGATATAGTTCCTGGTTCCTGTCTGGCCATCCGAGCGCAGATAACCATTGAAATGCCGCTTACTCTCGTCAGCGTTGGTCATCACTGCCGGCGAGAATCCGTCCAGAGAAGTGGTCCGTTCTAGCATCGAAACATTGTGCGTATGCACATGCTCACCTTGCGCAATATCATGGCTGGCGTTGCCGATGACCTGGCCATACTTGGTGATGCTGTCGCCAGCAGCGATTGCCTTCAAAGCAACCTTGTGACCCGCGTCAATATTCTGCAAGGACAGGTTTGAATCGTCGTCAATCGGCATGCCTTTCGGCAGGGAACGAGTGGCGACGCCTACATTGTCCTGGGGATGCAAACGAATGACAGCAGGCGTGTTGTTAATTAGCTGCATGGACGGCCTCTAGAAGAGAAATCACAAACTGGCGGAAAGCCTATCAGCTTTGGCAAACGTGACGATTAGACTATAGTCTCACAAAATGATCATTGCGCGCAATATGCATTTGCTTTAGCTTTGGCTCCGCATGCTGCCCGGACGCCCTCACCAGGGACGATAAAAAACAGCGACAACAGGTGACTCGATGAGACAAACAAAAGCATTATTGACCGCTGCAACCTTTACGCTTTCAACAGGTGCCTTGGTGTTTGCCGCTGGTACCGCGCACGCCGCCACCACGCTGCGACTTGGCCACACTTTTAATCCTGGTGAAGCTAGCTATGAATTGCTTGGTGAGCTGGGCGAGCGGGTAGAACAAAGGACCGATGGCGAGCTGAAGGTTCAAGTCTTCCCGAGTGAGCAGTTGGGCTCTGAAGTACAGCTACTCCAGCAGTCCAAGAATGGTTCCATCGACATTGTTGTACCAGGATACTCTGGAGCCAGTACTCTTCTTCCCGCCATGGAGATTTCAAACGCGCCGTTTATCTTCCAGAGCTGGGAAGAAGCAAGGCATATCCTCGAAGGGGAGGCCTATCAGCCGATCTTCGACGAGCTGAAGGAGCAGCATAATCTGGTACCTCTGGCAAAGACTTGGTACTGGGGCTGGCGCAACCTCACCTTCAACGGTGATGAGGTGCATAGCGTCGAGGATATGAAGGGTCTCAAAGTGCGCGTGCCCGAGTCGCCGGCATGGGTCGAGATGGTAAAAGCCTTTGATGCCTCACCCACCCCGATTCCGTTCAGCGAGGTCTATCTGGCGCTCCAGCAGGGGACTGTCGATGGTCAGGAAAATCCGATTCCCACCATCTATTCCCGCAAGTTCTATGAGGTTCAGGATCAACTGGTCATGAGCCGGCACATGCTGCAGAGCCAGGTTGTCCTGATGAACGCGCAGAAGTTCGAGTCATTGTCGGAAAGCCATCAGGATATTCTCCGTGAGGTGGTGCAGGAGCTTGCCCAGGAGAACTACGAGCTGCAGACCGGGCGTGAGGACTCGATGCTAGAAGAGCTTCGTGCTGGCGGTGAGATCAATGTGATCGAAGATATCGACCGTGCCTCCTTCGAGGAAGCCGCAGTACAAGCCAGGGAGAACCTGGTCGATCGCTGGGGTGAAGAAGACTATCGTCGCGTCATGTCCGCGATTGAAACCTATCGCAACTAACTACGGCTACCTAACGCCTTGCCTCGCAGAGCTATCGTGCTGGGCAAGGCGGCGTTTGGCCTATGGTGATACATGACTAGTTTTCTCGTGAAAGTGAACAGCGGTCTGCTTGCGACCGAGAAGGTGTCCATCGGTGTGATCCTTGGTGTGATGGCGCTGCTTCTCACACTGGGGGTGGCATTTCGATACATTCTGGGGGCTCCCTTTGTCTGGAGCGAGAGTGTGTCGAAGCTATTGATCGTCTGGCTGACATTTGTTGGAACCAGTGTGGCTTTTGCTGAAAAGCAGCATATTACCGTCGATTCAGTGGTGTCTGCGATGCCGAGAAGCGTCAGGAGTGTTGTACATACGCTGGTTCTACTCCTTTCCATCGTGATTCTTGGAGCCATGGCGTTCCTCGGATACGAGTACTGCCAGACGGTTGCCAGTAGTACGTCGCCTATTCTGGGGATCTCGCTTGCCTGGTTCGCTTATGCTATGCCGATATTCTTTGTATTTAGCGTTTTTCATTTAATGGTGAACACCGTGATCGAATGCTCTTTCAATGCATTCGAAACCGACATGGAAAATGTATAGGTGTGAAATGTTGATTATTATACTCGCTATACTTTTTTCCCTGATTCTCTTGGGTATGCCGATCGCCTTGGCGATGCTCGGCGCCTCTGTCGTGTCCATTCTTTCTCTCGACATTCCGCTGAATGTTCTGGCGCAGCGGGTTTCTTCCGGGGTCGAGTCCTTTCCTCTGTTGGCAATACCGCTGTTCATGCTCGCCGGCGGGATCATGAACAAGAGTGGCATCAGCGAACGGCTTTTTGACTTTACACGGTCGCTGGTAGGTCACCTGAGAGGCGGTCTCGCCCACGTCAACGTTCTCTCCAGCGTCTTGATGGCGGGCATTTCCGGGTCTTCTCTTGCCGACTGTGCAGCCACCACGCGGGTCATGGTCCCGCAGATGGAGCGCAATGGCTACGATCGGGGATTCTCGGTTGCACTGACCGCCTCTTCTGCCACCTTGTCGCCCATCATTCCGCCTTCAATCCTGATGGTGGTGTACGGTTGGCAGGCCAATATCTCCATCGGCGATCTGTTCATTGCAGGTATCTTGCCAGGTCTGCTGATCGCTCTGCTGCTGACCCTTCTCATCACCGGTATCAGCATCGTTAAGCAATATCCGAAGGATGAAGGATTCCAGCGTTCTCGTGTGGCCAGTTACTTCAAGAAGTCGGTATGGGCGCTGCTTATGCCCGTGCTGATCATCGTCGGCTTTCGCATGGGGATCTTTACGGTTACCGAAGTTGCCGCCGTCGCTGTCGCATATTCTTTCTTCGTCGGTAAGTTTGTCTACAAGACTTTAAGCTGGAAGGATATGGGCGGGCTGCTTGTCTCGACATCGCGTGAAGCTGCTTCCATTCTGATTATTATCGCTGCCTCGGCTCCCTTGGCATGGTCGCTGAGCATTCTGCAGGCACCACAGGAAGTGGTTACATGGATTACTGGGCTGACGGAAGATCCGTTGATGGTGCTGTTGCTGCTTAACCTTGCGTTGCTGGTTGTCGGCATGTTCATGGAAACCATTGCCGTAATCATTGTGCTCGTTCCGATCTTGATTCCGCTGTTGAATGCTCTGGATATCAGTCTCGTTCATTTCGGCGTCATCATGCTGTTCAATCTCTTGATCGGACAGATCACTCCGCCTCTCGGGGTGCTGATGTTCGTGAGCTGTAACATCGCCAGGCTGAATACCTTGCAATTCCTGAGGTCCTCGCTTCCCTTCTTCCTGGTGCTGCTGCTTGCGCTGCTGGTGATTACTTATATTCCTGGTTTGTCCCTTGCGTTTATTAATTAACAAGGCGGATTTTTATGCATATTGTACAAGTGGTAAACGATAGTAATGAGATCGTTGCGGCCATCGTCAACGGCGATGAACTTGAGCTGCTGGCACAGCCTCTCTACACCATTGCGCTCCATGCGGCGAACCAGCAGCGTAAGCTGGAAGCGGTGCTGCCCGAATTTCGCACGGATGCCACCCTGTCCTACGACAAGGCTATTGCTGATGGCCGTCTTCGCGCACCGATCACCCACCCCGAGCCTGCCAACCTGCTGTTGACCGGGACCGGCCTGACCCATCTTGGCAGCGCCGCTCCGCGTAGCCAGATGCACGAAGGCGAGAACGTCGAGGCGAAGACGGCACAGCCCACCGACACTCAGCGCATGTTTGACCTGGGCGTCGCTAGAGGGAAGCCTGCCGCAGGCGAGGTCGGCGCGCAGCCTGAATGGTTCTACAAGGGCACGGGTCATACGCTTCGTGCTCCTTTTGCAGAGATCACGATGCCGGACTTCGCCCTGGATGGTGGGGAAGAAGCCGAGCTTGCCGGGATCTACATCGTCAACGACCAAGGCCGCATCTTCAGAGTCGGCTTTTCCCTGGCCAACGAATTTTCCGATCATGTGACGGAAAAACAGAACTATCTGTATCTGGCGCATTCAAAACTGCGCGATTGCAGCATCGGTCCCGAGATATTCGTTGGCGAACTCCCCGATGAGATCAAGGGGAATGTGTCCTTGCATCGGGATGGCGAACCGCTTTGGCATCGCCCCTTCATGAGCGGTGAAAAGCACATGTGTCACTCGGTGAGTAACCTTGAATACCACCATTTCAAGTATGCAACTTTTTGTCAGCCGAACCAGTTGCACATTCACTTTTTTGGCGCCGCTGTACTGAGTTTCGGTGATGATATTGCCCTTGAAGATGGTGATGAAATGCGTATCGAGTGTGATATCACCACGCGCCCGCTGAGCAATGTGCTGAAGCGTGTGTCAGCTTCAGCACCGGTAATCGAGTCGCTTTAAGGCAAGTTTGCAAGGAGTTTTTATGTATTCATTGGAAGGCAAGCAGCTGATCGGCAGCCAGGCCGTCGAGGCCAGGGGCGAGTCCATCCACGCCGTCAATCCGGCGACCGGCGAGACCCTCGAACCTGGCTACAAGGCGGGTTCCAGGGCCGAGGTCGAGCGCGCCTGCGAACTGGCCTGGGCGGCCTTCGATCGCTACCGCGAGACCGGCCTCGAGGCCCGGGCGACCTTTCTCGAGACCATCGCCGACGAGATCGAGGCGCTCGGTGACGCCCTGATCGAGCGGGCCATGGCCGAGTCCGGCCTGCCCCAGGCACGTCTGACCGGCGAGCGCGGACGCACCTGCGGCCAGCTCAGGCTGTTCGCCTCCGTCGTGCGTGCCGGCGAATGGCTCGACGTGCGCCACGACCCCGCCTTGCCGAACCGTGAACCGATGCCGCGGGTCGACCTGCGCCAGCGCCATATCGCCCTGGGTCCGGTGGCGGTGTTCGGCGCCTCCAACTTCCCGCTGGCGTTCTCGGTGGCCGGCGGCGATACCGCCTCGGCCCTGGCCGCCGGCTGCCCGGTCATCGTCAAGGCCCACTCGGCCCACCCCGGCACCTCCGAACTGGTTGGCCGCGCGGTGCAGAAGGCGGTGGCCCGCTGTGAACTGCCGGAAGGCGTGTTCTCGCTGCTGTTCGGCTCCGGTCGCGAGGTCGGCCAGGGCCTGGTCAGCGATGCGCGGATCAAGGCGGTGGGCTTCACCGGTTCTCGCAGCGGTGGCACCGCCCTGATGCAGACCGCCCAGGCGCGCCCCGAGCCGATTCCCGTCTACGCCGAGATGAGCTCGATCAATCCGGTGTTCCTGCTGCCCGAGGCGCTCAAGGCCCGTGGCAAGGCGCTGGGTGAGGCCTTCATCGGCTCGCTGACCATGGGGGCCGGCCAGTTCTGCACCAACCCGGGGCTGGTGATCGCGATCAAGGGTGAGGCTCTGGACGGCTTCGTCGAGGCCGCCGCCGAAGCAGTCAAGGGTGCCTCCGCTCAGACCATGCTGACACCGGGTATTCATGACGCTTACACCCAGGGCGTCAACAATCTGGTCGGCAGCGACAAGGCCCGTGAAGTGGCGCGTGGCCCCGAGGGTGAAGGACCCAACCAGTGTCAGGCCGGCCTGTTCGTGGCCAAGGCCAGCGACTTTCTCAATGATGAGGCGCTGCAGGCCGAGGTATTCGGTTCGACCTCACTGGTTGTCGAGTGTGTCGACCTGGATGAGGTCAAGGCACTGGCCGAGGGCCTCGAGGGCCAGCTGACCGCGACCCTGCAGATGGACGACGGCGACATCGACGCGGCCCGTGGTTTGCTGCCCATCCTCGAGCGCCGTGCCGGCCGGGTGATGGCCAACGGCTGGCCCACCGGGGTCGAGGTATGCCACGCTATGGTCCACGGTGGCCCCTATCCGGCCACCTCTGACGCGCGCACCACCTCGGTCGGCAGCGCGGCCATCCACCGCTTCCTGCGCCCGGTGTGCTATCAGAACCTGCCGGATGCCCTATTGCCGCAAGCGCTCAAGGACGGCAACCCCCTGGGTGTTAGCCGCCTGGTGGATGGCAAGCGCGAGAACTGAGCTTGTCTCATCAGTCGCTGTAGATGAGGTCCATCACCGTCATTAAGGGGAGCGCTGGGCGCCCGGACCGGGTAGTTTGTAAGGGAGAGCGTCTACCCAACCACCCTGCAAAGGGTACTTCTGCCCGATGATGAAGGAGTCGCGCCATGGCAAGACGTCCTGCCGGAATGTCGTCCGCTCAGTGGGGATCCCCCCTTGGCTATTGGTTGATGGGCATGCAAATGACCCAGATGATGGTCGAAGCGCAGTGGGTCATGGGCATGCGCTTGCTGGGTATGCGAGGTCTGTGGGCGGTGGCGCCCAACGAGGATGTGCGCATGGTCACGGAGAAGATGACGGCGTTCACCCAGTCGGCCCTGGCCGCACAGCGGGCCGTGATGAAAGGCCACAGCCCTGATCAGGTATGGACCGCAGCCATCCGGCCGCTGGGGCGCAAGACGTCGGCCAACAGCCGGCGCCTGGGGCGTCGGGGTCCCCGCTGGCCGAACTGAAGGGCGTCATTGCTGACGTTGCCTGATCGTAGGGTCTGCCGCGGGCGGTATCATGTGCCCGCGGTAGTCGCCATAATAGGCGCTGCACACTTTTGCGGAACCCTTCCCCATGTCCGATTCCCGCCATCGCGGGGCGCCCCCGCGCTCCAGCAATAGCCGTTCTTCCTCCTCACGGACCCGCCAGGGCCACGGCGCGCCGAAGGTGATGGTGGGTGAGGTGGCCGACCTGCGAGTGGTGCAGGTCACCGACTTCGGTGCCTTTCTCGATTGGGGGCACGAGCGTGACCTGCTGTTGCCCCGCAGCGAACAGCGCCTGACGCCCGCGGTCGGGCGCCGTGTGCTGGTCAAGGTCAGCGAGGACCACAGCGGTCGCCCGGTGGCCTCTCAGCGGCTTGAGCGCTACCTCAGCGATCATAGCGACGAGCACCGCACCGGTGACCAGGTGGTGCTGATCATTGCCGATACCACCGAGCTCGGGGTCAAGGCGGTGGTCGATCACCGCTGCTGGGGTCTTCTGTACCATGATGAGATCAGCCGCCCTCTGCGTCGCGGCCAGCGCTTGACGGGCTACATCAAGCGCGTGCGCGAGGATGGACGGCTGGATCTGTCGTTGCTGCCTCCCGGCGAGGCCCGCCTGGACGTGGTGGGGGAGCAGGTACTGAAGGCGTTGCGAGATGCCGGGGGATATCTGCCCCTGTCCGACAAGAGCCAGGCTGCAGAGATCAAGGCACGCCTGGGCGTCAGCAAGAATGCCTACAAGCAGGCGATCGGCAGGCTCTACAAGCGCCGACTGATCGTCATCGAGGACAGCGGCGTGCGGCTGGCGCCCAGGGAATCGGGCTCGGTTGCCGACAGTGACTGACCTTGGTGGCGCCGGGGGTGTCGGGCATACTTGACGTCATCAACCGCTAGCGGACGACGCCCGAATGACCAATCGCCCCCTTCGCGTCGGCGTGGTGATGGACCCCATCGACCAGCTGACCTACAAGAAAGACACCAGCCTCGCCATGCTATGGTCCGCTCAGGATCGTGGCTGGAGCCTGTCCTACATGGAGCAGGAAGACCTGTTTCTGCGGGAAGGACGGGCGTATGCCCGGCAGCGCCCGCTCCAGGTACACCGTGATCCGACCCACTGGTACGACCTGGGCGAGGCCGAGTCACTCCCCCTGGCCGAGCTTGACGTGATCCTGATGCGCAAGGATCCGCCGGTGGATAGCCACTTCCTCAACGCCGTGCACCTGCTGGCCTTCGCCGAGCGCGAAGGCGTGCTGGTGGTCAACCCCACTCGGCCGCTGTTCGAGTGCAACGAAAAGCTGTTCGCCCAGCAATTTCCGCAGTGCTGTACACCGACCCTGGTATCCTGTCGCGACAGCGAGATCCGCGCCTTCCAGGCCGAGCACGGCGACGTCATCCTGAAGCCGCTGGACGGCATGGGTGGCAGCGGGATCTTCCACATCGGCCCCGAAGGCCGCAATCTTGGCGCGGTCATCGAGACTCTGACCGAACGCGGCCAGCGCCAGATCATGGCCCAGCGCTTCCTGCCCGAGATCAAGGACGGTGATACCCGCATCCTGCTGGTGGACGGCGAACCCGTACCCTACGGTCTGGCCCGTATCCCCTCCGCTGGCGAGACCCGCGGCAATCTGGCCGCCGGTGGCCGAGGGGTCAGCCGCGAGCTCACCGACCGCGACTACTGGCTGGTCGAGCAGGTCAAACCGGTGATCAAGGAAAAGGGGCTGATGTTCGTTGGGCTGGATGTGATCGGTGACTACATCACCGAGATCAACGTGACCAGCCCCACCTGCGTGCGCGAGATTGATGACCAGCGCGGCACGGACATCGCTGGACTGCTGATGGACGCCATCGAGCGTCGTGTGGCTGCGCATCACGCCGGGCGCTGACTCGGCTCACGGGGTGGCGCCGGACAACGCTTGCCTGGCCCACTGTCGCTGAGCGCGATAGTCACTGAGTGCGATGCCCCCGAATGGTACAATGGGGGCATTCTGCCGGGGCATATGGGCTGACAGCCCTTCCCCGGCCATGCATCTGGATGGCGCGCGAGACCGCCTGGGAGACACATGCAAAGCTTGAAGAATCATTTCCTGATGGCCATGCCGCATCTGGAAGACCCGAATTTCGCAGGAACGCTGAGTTATCTGTGTGATCACGATGACAACGGCACCATGGGCGTGATCGTCAACAAGCCCACCGACCTGACCCTCGAAGCGTTGTTTGAGCAGCTGGAAATCAGTGTCGAGGAAGGCGCCATTGCCGAGGCCCCCGTGTATTACGGTGGTCCGGTTCACAAGGATCGCGGCTTCATTCTGCATACCGGCTCGGCCGAACCTTGGGACTCCAGTATCCAGGTCACCGATGACATCGCCCTGACCACGTCCATGGACATGCTCCAGGCACTGGCCCAGGGCCAAGGCCCCGAGAAGTTTCTGGTATGCCTCGGCTGCGCTGGCTGGGAGTCCGGTCAGCTCGAGAACGAGCTGATGGAGAATGCCTGGCTCACCGTGGAAGGTAGCGCCCATGTGCTGTTCGAGACGCCGCCGGAACAGCGCTTGACGGCCAGTGCCGGCATCCTTGGTGTCGACCTCAACCTGATGACCCGTGAAGCCGGGCACGGCTGATGGCCGGCTCCAAGCGCGCCCCGGGCGAGCGCCTGATCCTGGCCTTTGACTTTGGCACCCGCCGTATTGGTGTCTCGGTCGGCAACGAGCTCTTGCGCAGTGCTCGGGAGCTGTCTCCGCTGCCGGCGCGGGACGGCATTCCCGACTGGGATCATATCAGCGCGCTGGTGGAGGAGTGGCAGCCCGACCGCTTTGTGGTGGGGCTGCCGCTCAACATGGACGGCAGCGAGAGCGAGATGAGCACCCGCGCGCGCAAATTCGGCAAGCGGCTGTTTGGCCGCTACGGTGTCGAGTGCGAGATGTTCGACGAGCGCGGCACCACCCGGGAGGCCAAGGCCATCGCCCGTGAGCAGGGACATGGGGGGAATTTCCGCAAGGAGAGCGTCGATGGCATCGCCGCCGTCCTCATCCTGGAGGGTTACTTCGCCCAAGAGGAAGGCCTGCCCAGCCGCTGAGGGGCCTCCTCTATCTCTATGCCCCGTATTTCCCGTTCACTTAGCGGCTTTTCCTTGTGCCAACTCTCGCATCAGCAGGGTGCGCTTTCTGTCTACGCCCCAACGGTAGCCGGACAGGGCTCCATCGCTGCGCACGACCCGGTGGCAGGGAATCGCCAGTGCGAGGGAGTTGGAGGCGCAGGCCCTTGCCACGGCTCGCACCGCCTTGGGCGAGCCGATCCGCTCTGCCAACTCGGCGTAACTGATGGTGCTGCCAAGGGGAATCTCGGTCAGCGCCTGCCAGACCCGCTGCTGAAAGGCGGTCCCGCGAATATCCAGCGGCAGTGACAGTCCGACACCAGGCTCTTCGACGAATGCCACCACCTTGGCCACCCAGGCGTCGAAGCGCTTGTCGCCGGGGGTCAGATTGGCGTTCGCGAACTGCTCCTGAAACGCCTGCAAGAGCTGTTCCGCATCGTCCCCCAAGGAAATGGCACAGATGCCCTTGTCGCTGGTCGCCACCAGTATCGTGCCCAGTGAGCATTCTCCCAGGGCGAACTGAATCTCCATGCCCTTGCCGCCCTCACGGTAGCGCTTGGGGGCCATGCCCAGGATACGTTCGGCACTGGCATAGAAGCGTCCGCTGGAATTGAAGCCCGCCGCATAGATCGCGTCGGTGACCGTGTCTTGCCGAGTCAGCGCTTGGCGAACCCGTTCGCTGCGGCAAGCGGCCGCGTAGGCCTTGGGCGTCAGCCCGGTGACGGCAGTGAAGACCCGATGGAAGTGGAAACGACTTAGCCCCGCCACCTGGGCCAGTTCATCAAGCGATGGCAGCGTGTCAGCGTGCTGTATCAGCCGACAGGCCCTGGCGACACTCTGGGCGTGCCGCTGGGGCAGGGAGGCGGCCAGGGGATGGCAGCGCTGACAGGGCCGGTACCCGGCCTGCTCGGCGGCGGCCGCATCGGCATAAAACTCGGCGTTCTCTCGGCGCGGACGGCGCGATGGGCAAGTAGGGCGGCAATAGATTCCGGTGGTGCGCACGGCGTAGATGAAGGCATCCACCGCGGCGACGTCGCGGGCCAGTACCGCGGCCCATCTGGCCTCATCGGAAGCGAAGCGTTGCGGACTATCTTCGGGTATCTCGTTCATGGCGGGCTCCTGCAGAGGCTGCGGCAATCTTCATGGGAACAAGATGCGCCCCGACGGCGCCTGACACACTCCGCCTCTTGCTTTCAAAACACCTGCACACTGGTGGCGTGACATGCCCGTTACCTCGTGTGCCGCCCCGCCCATCTGCCACTCTACCACGCCGATAGCCACCGCCAGGCACGGAAGGCCTCTGAGGTGGCGTCGAGTCGCGTGACCACTATCTCGTTTCTGTCTATTCCCCACCTCGACGCTATCTCGACGTTATCTCGACTTTCGCAGCAATAAACGAAGTTCCCTCGCCGCTTCACCGACATAGGCTGCCAGGGTGTCCCGACCGGAGTCGCGTAATGAAGATGATCGATCGCACCATGGGGCCCATGGAGTGGGCGCTATTGCTGGGCTTGTCGATATTGTGGGGTGGCTCATTCTTTTTCGTGGGAGTGGCCGTCGCGGAACTTGGGCCGCTCACCATCGTGGCCCTGCGAGTGGGCCTGGCCGCTGTGGCGCTGAACGTCCTGATACTGCTGCGAGGCCAGCGCATGCCCCTGGACCCAGGGCTGTGGGCTGCCTTCTTTGCCATGGGGTTGCTCAACAACATGCTGCCGTTCAGCCTGATTGCCTGGGGACAGGGGGTTATTGCCAGTGGCTTGGCGTCGATTCTCAATGCCACCACGCCATTTTTTACCCTCGTCGTGGCGCACTTTCTTACCCGTGACGAGCCCCTGAGCGCAGGTCGGCTGTTGGGTGTGGCGATCGGCTTTGCCGGTGTGGTGTATATGCTGGGCAGCGAGGTTCACGCGGGTACCGAGAGCCACGCATGGGCAGCGCTTGCGGTGCTGGCTGGCGCCCTGTCCTATGCCTTTGCCGGGGTCTTCGGGCGCCGTTTTCGCACCCTGGGCTGTCCGCCCCTGATCGCCGCCTGTGGCCAGGTCACGGCCTCGGCATTAGTGCTGATGCCCTTGGCCTTGGGGGTAGAGCGTTTCTGGCAATCACCCTGGCCGGGGCTGGCAACGTGGACGGCGGTGGTCAGCCTGGCACTCTTCTCGACCGCCCTGGCATATCTGATCTACTTTCGCCTGCTGGAGCGTGCGGGGGCAACGAACCTGCTGCTGATCCCGGCCAGCGCCATTCTGCTGGGAATGTGGGTGCTGGACGAGCGCCTGGAGTGGCGCCACCTGGCGGGCCTGGGGCTGATCGGCCTTGGGCTGTTGGCCATCGACGGGCGGCCATGGAGATGGTGTCGAAGCGTTGCCCGGACGCGTGGGGAGGCCCGGCGAGAAGGCGCGAGGCACTGACGCCCACGGCGGGAGTTCCGGAAACACTGCATAGATGCCTGCGCCGACGATGCGCTGCGTTGCGCGCTGCTCGAACTCGTCACCTATACCGCATAGGCTCGGGGTGCTGCGCGGCGGGCGCCTAGCGCTTCCTTCAGGCGCCCGCCGGATAAGTGCGGCCCGGGACGATCTGCCTAGAACGCTGCGTCATCGACCCCGACGGTGGCTGGCACGAACCAGGGAACATCGCGCATGTCGCGCTCGATCAGATGCTCGACCTTCAACAGCGTCGCGAAGATCGCCATACGCACCGGGATGCCGTTGTCGGTCTGACGGAAGATCGCCAGGCGCGGGTCTCCGTTGAGGTCCACGTCCAGGTCGTTGGCTTCTGGCCGGCTGTCACGGGGCAGTGGGTGCATGATGATGGTCGAGGGGTTGCAGCGGCTGTCCATGAAGGCGCGATGGACGGTGAAATCCCGCGACAGGTTGAAGCCTTCGCTCATCTCGGCGGTGAAGCGCTCCTTCTGGATGCGAGTGGTGTAGACCACATCGACGTCGGAGAAATCGCCCGCCAGGCTGTCGCGCACTTCCACGTCCAACCCCTGACGGCTGACGCGCTCGATCAGATGTTGCGGCATCTCCAGCCCGGGCGGCGCCACCAGCGTGATACGCATCGGTGCGTATAGTGCCAGCAGCTTGATCAGCGAATGCACGGTACGGCCGAACTTCAGGTCGCCGGTCATCAGCACATGAGCGCCCTTCAGCGCCTTGCCCTGGCGGTTGAACTCCTTGTCGATGGTGTAGAAGTCCAGCAGCGCCTGGCTCGGGTGCTCGCCGGGACCGTCGCCTGCGTTGATCACCGGTACATGGGTGGCGCTGGCGAATTCGGCCACGGACCCCTGGTCGGGGTGACGCATCACGATCGCGTCGCAATAGCCCGCCATCACCCGGCTGGTGTCGTAGAGCGATTCCCCCTTGGCCATGGACGAGAAGGTAAAGCCGGTGGTGTCACAGACGCTACCGCCAAGCCGCGAGAAGGCGGTGTGGAAGCTGACGCGGGTGCGGGTGCTGGCCTCGAAGAACAGGTTGCCGAGTACCGCGCCTTCCAGAACCCTGGTGACCTTGCGCCGCTGGGCAATGGGTTCCATGGTGGCCGCCACCCGCATCAGGTGGTCGATATCGTCGCGGGACAGGGAATCGATGGAGAGCAGGTGGGACATCACAGCGGCCTCGGCAGTGGGAACGGGCGCTAGTGTAACGCCGGAGCACAGTCAGTTCAGCCTCGATAAGCCTCTCAGCTGTCTGGGGTCAGCTCGGAACCCCTGATAGCCCCCGTTGCCGTGGCCTGGCGCTGACTTTGCCGTAGAGACAAGTGGCGCGCCATGTGCTGGCGAGAAAGCGGCCCAGGCCAGTATGCTGGAAGGCGCTACCTGGCCCGGGTGAATGTTGCCTGTTGCTGGTCCAACCTGCTTCCCGTGGAGTCGCCGATGCTACCGTCCTTGACCCGCTATTATCTGCTCGATGTGTTTACCGACCGGCCCTTCGCCGGAAACCCCCTGGCGGTATTTCTCGATGCCGATGGCCTTGAGGCGGAGCGCATGCAAGCGATCGCCAATGAACTCAACCTGGCCGAGACGGTGTTCGTCGGGCGGGCCCAGGCCGGCGCTCACTTTCCGCTGCGCATCTTTACCCCCGACAGGGAGCTGCCCTTTGCCGGGCATCCCTGCATTGGCACGGCGCACCTGCTGGCGGCCCAGGGACTGGTGGATAACGCCCACAGCGAACTGGTGCTGGACCTTGCCGCAGGGCCCCTGAAGGTGACCTATGAAGGCGATCTGGCGCGCTTTCGCACTGCCCGTGCCCCGGAGGTTGGCACCAGTACCCTGGGACAAGCCAACGCGGCCGAGCTTGCCGGTCTCGCCCCGGATGACATCGCGGGTGATCCGGTCCAGGCGTCCTGCGGGCTGCCGTTCCACCTGGTTCCGTTGGCCAGTGTCGATGCCCTGTCGGGCATTCAGCTGGCCTCGAGTGTCTGGCATTCTCACGTTTCGCCCAGCGGCGTGGAGCAGGTCTATTTTTACGTGAGTGCAGCCAGACAGGCGAAGGGCGCCGGCACGCTTCACGCGCGAATGTTCTCCCGTCACGGGGGCAGCTTTGTCGAGGACCCGGCAACGGGCAGCGCTGCGGCCGCACTGGCAGGGTTTCTAGGAACAGAAATGAAGGGCAAGAGCGCCGACTGGCGAATCCATCAGGGCGATGCGATGGGGCGGTCTAGCCTGATCCATGCGCGCGCCCAGCGCGATGACAAGGACAAGGTGAGCATCGAAATTGCCGGCAAGGCCGTGTTGATCGGCGAGGGGGGACTCTATCCTCAGCCCGGTGGCTAACGCCTGCTTTCGATGACGGCGCCCGCTGAAGACATGCACAGTGAGGCATGGGGAGCCAGCCCGCCACGACGGCGGACGCGGCGCTTTTCCTGATGGCCCTTGAGCGATATAGGCCGCCGTGGGAGTCTGATGAACACCAGCCGGACGCTGCTGGTGTCAGAGAATGATCCCTGTCCACGCTTCTCAGGAGGAGTCGCCATGTCCCGTCATCTTGCCCTTGCCTTCGCCGCCGGATTTCTTGCCGTCATCTGCTTCCACCAACCCGTGGTGGGATTGCTCAACGCCTACGGAGTGATCCCCTTTTCACCTTATTCCATGACGCCGGTCGCCCCTCTCGACGTCCCTGCCTGGTTTTCTGCAAGTTTTTGGGGCGGTGTCTGGGGCCTGGTCATGATGCTGGTGTTTGCGGCAGCACGTATTGAGCGCGGTGGCTGGTGGAAGGCGGGCCTGTTCGGCGGTATCGCGCTGACGCTGGTGGCGATGCTGGTGGTCTTCCCGCTCAAGGGGCGCGGTATCGATCTTGCCGTGTTTCCCATTGGCTTTCTGGTCAATGGCGCCTGGGGCATCGGCACCTGGACCTTCGTGCGTGCCTGGCGCCAGTAGCAGCGCCGCAATGCCAGCGGCCCCGTTGGGTCAGTTCACCTCCACGGGGCCGCTTGGCGTAAGCGCCTGCTGGTCAGTTCTCGGTGGCGGCCGTGCCTACTGGAGCCGCAGGAGGTCTGGTCACAATACAGCGGTAGCAGACCAGCGCCAGCATTCCGGAAAGCCCGATGGCGATCGCCATGCTATGGGAGGTGCCGTCGTGTAACTGGCCGACCAGCGCGCCTGCGGCGGCGGCGATACTCATCTGGATAAACCCGAACAGCGCCGAGGCCGAGCCCGCACAATGAGGGTTGGGCGCCAGGGCGCCTCCCATGGTCTGCGGCATGATGATGCCGAAGCCGACCATGTAGACCATGTTGGGGACGATGACAGCCCAGGGCGTATGCACCCCGGCCACTGACAGCAAGGCCATGGTGATACCGCCCAGGGCAGCGATCAGCGTCGCTACCGTCAGCAGCTGGTGTCGGCTACGCCGACGGCTGAGCTTGGCGCTTGCCATCGAGCCGATAAAGAAGCCCAGCACGATAGCGGCGAACAGATAGCCGTAGACGTCGGGACTGACACCCATGTAGTCGATCAGCACGAAGGATGAGCCTGATAGAAAGGCGAACAGGCCGGAGAAAGCCGCGGCGTTGGCCAGGGTATAGCCGATAAAGTCTCGCTGTCCGAGCAATGAGCGGAAGGTGGTAGCCAGTGCCGAGGGCTTGATCGACTGGCGGCGATCCTTGGGCAGTGGCTCCGGCATCATCGCGATCAGCCCAAGCATGGCCAGGGCGTAGAACGCCAGTGCCAGGAAGATCGCGTCCCAGCCGAACCACACCAGCAGGCCCGCGCCCACCACCGGTGCCAGCGCCGGGGCCAGGGCCATGACGCTGGCCATGTAGGAAAGGATACGGCTGGCCTCGAAGGGGCCGTGGATGTCGCGTACTGCGGCCCGGCCCAGCACCGGTCCGGCAGAGCCGCCCAGGGCCTGGAAGAAGCGCGCCACCAGCAGTGTCTCAATGTTGGGGGCGAACGCGCAGGCCAGGCTTGCCAGCAGGAAGATACCCATGCCGGCGGCGAGAATCGGCTTGCGGCCGAAACGGTCCGACAGTGGGCCGCACAGCAGTTGCGCCATGGCAAAGCCAATCAGGTACAGCGATAGGGTCAACTGGATCTGGTCGGCGCCGGTACCGAGGGCCTCACGCATGGCGGGCATGGCGGGAAGATACATGTCGGTGGCCAGCGGCCCCAGAGCGGTCAGCGCGGCCAGCAGGCCTACCGTGGCGCGGGATGTCGGGTTCAGCACGTGCAGCTCCAGATCGGCGATGGCAAGTGTCAGGGAACGCGAAGGGAGCGCCGCGCGACGCTCCCTTCACGATGATATGGCGGGCTGCTCGGCCATACCGGCAGCGCCTGGTGGGGCCTCGGGTGGCTGACCAGGGTAGCTGGCTAAGGTAGCTGGCTAAGATAGCGGAGCAGCGTAGCCGAGTAGTGTAGCCGATCTCAGCGCGCGTCGGGCTGAACCTCGGGTGCCGCTTTGGCGAACGCTGGTAGACAGCGAGCCTGCTCGCAGATCGCTTGTATCGCGGGATAGGCGGACAGGTCACAGTCGAAGCGTTCGGCGTTGAACACCTGCGGCACCAGACAGACGTCGGCCAGGGTCGGCTGATCGCCAACACAGAACCTGCCTCTATGAGGCTCAAGCATGGTCTCGACCGCTGTCAGCCCCGTGGCTACCCAGTGGCGGTACCAGGCCAGCCGGGAGTCTTGGGACAGGCCTAGCGCGCCGGTCAGATGCGTCAGCACCCGCAGGTTATTGAGCGGATGGATATCGCAGGCGATGACCTGGGCCAGGGCGCGGATGCGCGCCCGCTGTGCGGCATCGCCGGGCAGCAGCGGCGGATCGGGATAGCATTCGTCCAGATATTCGCACAGCGCCAGGGACTGGGTCAGCGGCTGCCCATCATCGGTGATCAGGGTCGGCACCAGCCCCTGGGGGTTGCGCGCCAGATTGACGCTGTCCCGCTGCTCGCCCTTGCTCAGGTCGATCGGATGATGGTCGAGGGAGATGCCCTTGAGGTTGGCGACGATTCGCACCCGATAGGCCGCCGAAGAGCGGAAATAGCCGTAGAGCTGCATGTGGAGTATCCGCTGGTGGGATCAGAGTGTGTACTTCACCACTCGCTGGTCGATGGCACCGAAGATGCTGTGACCGCCGTCGTCGAACATCTCGATGCGCACGCGATCGCCGAAGCGCATGAAGGGTGTCGTGCTGTCACCGTGGAGAATCTTCTCTACCATGCGTACCTCGGCCAGGCAGCTATAGCCTACGCCACCGTCGGCCACCGGTTTGCCGGGGCCGCCATCCGGGTCCGGGTTGGACACGGTGCCGGAGCCGATCACCGCACCGGCACCCAGGTGGCGGGTGCGCGCGGCGTGGGCCACCAGTCGGGGGAAGCTGAAAATCATGTCGGGCCCCGCCTCAGGCGCGCCGAACATCTCGCCGTTGAGGTGAACCGTCAGCGGCAGGTGCACGCGGCCATCGCGCCAGGCCTCGCCCAGCTCGTCCGGGGTGACGCAGACCGGCGAGAAGCTGGAGGCCGGCTTGGCCTGAAAGAAGCCGAAGCCCTTGGCCAGCTCGCCAGGAATCAAGCCACGCAGACTGACGTCGTTGACCAGCATGATCAGCTTGATATGTCCGGCTGCCTGCTCGGGGCTGGTCGCCATGGGTACGTCGTCGGTGATGACGGCAAGCTCACCCTCGAAGTCGATGCCATGGTCCTCGCTGATCGCCTCGATATCGTCAAAGGGACCGATAAAGCGGTCGCCGCCGCCCTGGTACATCAGCGGGTCGCTCCAGAAGGTCTCTGGCATCTCGGCGTTGCGCGCCTGGCGTACCAGCTGTACGTGATTGAGATAGGCCGAGCCATCGGCCCAGTGGTAGGTGCGTGGCAGCGGCGAGTGCAGTGAGTGATGGTCGAGCTCGAAGGCCTGATCCAGCTCGCCGTCATTGAGCCGCCGGTAGATGTCCTCGAGCTGGGGCGCGTTGGTGTCCCAATCTTCCATCAACTGTTGCAGGGTGGTGGCGATCTGGGGAACGCGCACGGCGCGAGTCAGGTCACGGGAGACGACCACCAGTTCGCCGTCGCGTCCGCTCTTGAGGCTAGCCAGTTTCATCGCAGGATTCCTTGTTGTCGCGTGGCTCAGGGCCGGTTCGGGTCGAAGTGGGAGCGCAGTCCCTGCCATACGCTCACGTAGTCGCGTTGGCGGAAGTCGGCGGCCAGAGCCTTTTCAGTGGGCTGGAACACGTAGCGACTCTCGAACATGAAGGCCAGAGTCGCGCCCAGGTAGTGGGGTTCCAGGCATGCGTTCGAGGCCTTCTCGAAGCTCTCGGCGTCGGGGCCATGGGGCGACATGCAGTTATGCAGGCTGGCGCCGCCGGGCAGGAAGCCCCCAGCCTTGGCGTCGTACTCGCCATGGATCAAGCCCATGAATTCGCTCATCAGGTTGCGATGGAAGTAGGGCGGGCGGAAGGTGTTTTCGGCCACCATCCAGCGTGGCGGAAAGATCACGAAATCGATATTGGCCATGCCCGGGGTATCCGACGGAGAGGTCAGCACGGTGAAGATCGATGGATCCGGGTGGTCAAAGCTCACCGTGTTGATGGTGTTGAAGTTGGCCAGGTCGTACTTGCAGGGTGTCAGGTTACCGTGCCAGGCCACCACGTTCAGTGGCGAGTGGTCGAGCCGGGCCGCCCATAACCTGCCTGAAAACTTGGCCACCAGCTCGATGTCTCCGCTGACGTCCTCATAGGCGGCGACGGGTGACAGGAAATCGCGCGGATTGGCCAGGCCGTTGGCCCCGATAGGGCCAAGCCCCGGCAGCTCCAGCGGACTGCCGTAGTTTTCGCAGACATAGCCTCGGGCCTGGTCGCCCTCAACAATGCGTACCTGGAACTTGACCCCACGGGGGATCAGCGCGATCTCGCCATTCCCTACGTCCAGGGGGCCGAACTCGGTGCGCAGGCGCAGGGTGCCGAGCTGGGGCACGATCAGCAGCTCACCGTCGGCGCTGTAGAAGAAGCGCTCGGTCATGTCGCTGTTGCAGGCATAGAGGTGGACGCCGCAGCCGGTCTGGGTGCCGGCGTCGCCATTGACCGCGATGGTGGTCAGGCCGTCGATGAAGTCGGTGGCCGCCTCGGGCATAGGGACTGGGTCCCAGCGCATCTGGTTGGGGTCTGCGGCAGGCCGTGATAGCGGCGCGGTGGCGAGATCACCGCCATCCAATGGATGGTAGGCACTTTGGGCCACCGACGGGCGGATGCGGTAGAGCCAACTTCTCAGGTTGTGGCTACGCGGCGCGGTAAAGGCCGAGCCGGTGAGCTGCTCGGCGTACAACCCGTAAGGGCATCGCTGGGGCGAATTCTGCCCTTGGGGCAGGGCGCCAGGCAGTGCCTCGCTGGTGAAGTGGTTACGAAAGCCACTCTGGTAGGTCAGAGAGCTTCGTCCAGGGCGGGGAGACATGAAAGACACCTCCATCGAAGAGACGACTGCTGATGTCCTTTCAATATAGTTTCAAAAGAAACTAATTGGCACGTGACTTTAGTGGAATACGCCCAAAGAGTGTTCTCCGACACGGTTCGCGCAAGACGGGCGTGAAGTTTATGCGCTTCCACTTTCCGGCAAAACGTCTTGCTAGCGGGACTTTTTCATGCTGAACAAGCACTTTTTTGTTGCTGGTGAAGACGTGATAACACGGCGGCTAAAGTGCACTTCGGTCTCGTTCAACCATCGCTGTACGGATACGATTAACGGCCTAAAATCGATGTTTGTTTTTCACTGCAGGTGATCTTTACTTGTGTAATTTCAATGGTTTGTATTTTAATATAAGCGTTTGTTTAATTTAATAAAATAATGATTTATGGGTTCTGCCGGGGACAGCAGCCGCTCAGGCTGTTGTACGAGCCGCAGGCTCGCGTTCTGCCGACCGGCAAGGCGACGCCGGCAACACCTGCCAGGTATAGGCGGGGAGGCAGACAGGGAGATGAGATGTCATTGATGGCACCTGAGTTCAGAGAGAGAACCGATCACCAGGTGTACTGGATGACCGGGCAGTTCCGCGAGCGTGACCGTGAAGATGTATATCGCCGCACCATAAAACCAAGGGTTCGCTTTGAGTCGCGCCTGGCGATTGTCGTGGCGGCGATGATCTTTGGTATGTTTACCATTTCCGATTATTTTTATGTCGGTCAAAGCGCTGCCTTTTATGCGCTGGTCATCATGCGGGCCATTGTCGTCGGCTGTTGTCTGGCGCTGGCCATGGCCATAGGGCGTTGGGGCAACTACAGCCAGCGCCTGTGGTTGCACGCCCTGCCGCTCTGGATATTGGCGACCGGCATTATCCTTATCGTCCCGCTGCGCCCTGATACGCTGTCGACGCAGATGCTGGCGGTCATCGTGGCGATCATGGCGTTCTACCTGCTGATTCCTAACCTGTTGACGGTGGTGACCGGCGCCAGCCTGTACCTCAGCGTGGGCTTTCTGGTGGCTGTGGTGCTGGCGACGGAGGTCTCTGCGGTGGTCATCTTGCGCATCACGCTGCTGCTGATCATGGCCAATGTAGTGGGATTCTTTGCGCTGCTTCGGGTGGAATACCTGCAGCGCAAGCAGTTTGCGTTGTTGCATGAGGAGCGCGGCCACAATCGGCAGCTGCTCAGGGAAATGGCCCATCGGCGTTCTCTGGAGTCACAGCTGAGGCGGCTGGCCGAGCAGGACGCATTGACCGGCCTGGCTAACCGAGGCCACTTCATGAAGCGTGCCCAGACCCTATTTCAGCGCTCCCGCGTGGAAGGCATTCCGCTTAGTCTGTTCATGCTGGATGTCGATCACTTCAAGGTCATCAACGACACCTGGGGCCACAGCCAGGGGGATCAGGTCCTCATCGAAATTGCCGAGGCCTGTCAGCAGTCGCTGCGCCCACAGGACATTATCGGGCGTTTCGGCGGCGAAGAGTTTGTGGTGGCGCTGCCGGACACTCGCCTTGACGATGCGAAACAGGTGGCTGCCCGCCTGCAGCAGGCTATCGCCGGGCTCGCCTCGCGTTCCGACATGAGCATGCTGGCCTTGAGCGTGACGATCGGCATTGCCGAAATGCGACCAGGGGATTCGGACCTGGATGCGCTCTTGAAGCGGGCCGACAAGGCGCTGTATGTCGGTAAACGGGAAGGCCGGGATCGCGTCGTGGTGAGCTGAGTCGGGTGTTACGCCCGCCGACTCAGGGGGGCATACTGGATGGCATCATGAGTGACGGTCGCAAGCGCCACGTTCGTATCACCACACGGATGTCACTACAGGGGTGTCACTACAGGGGTGTCACTACAGGGGTGTCACTACAGGGGTGTCACCGCATTGCTGCCCCTGCCTATCCCGGCTATCGTTCGGTATTCATCCATAAGCTGGCGTTCACGTCGGCGGCCGAACGTATCCTCCGGGGAAGACGCCATGGGCTCGCGTGAGCGCGATACCGCTACCAATACCGATATCGCTAGGCTGGATCTCCAGCAGTTTCTTCCGTACCGGCTGAATCGGCTGGCGGACAGGCTCAGCCAGGCGCTGGCGCAGATGTACGCAGAGCGCTACCAGCTGACCATTGCCCAGTGGAGAGTGCTGGCGTGGCTGTCCCATCTGGATGAGCTGTCGGCCAAGCAGATCGCCCAGGCCACGGGCATGGACAAGGTGCGTATCTCCCGCGCGGTACAGGCGCTGGAGGAGCGAGGGTTCATCCTGCGCCAACCCGCGGATCATGACCAGCGGGTGCAGCACCTACGCCTGACGGCGGCTGGAAGGACGCTGTTGTCCACGCTGATTCCCGAGGCAAGACAGTGGGAAGCCGATGTCGTGGCCACGCTCAGCGCTGAGGAATATCGCGACCTGATGGGTCTGGTCGGGCGGCTTGAAGACCGGCTCGATCAGCTGGAGCAGGGGTGTGATTCCTCTCTTGGGGAATGATCTTTGCCTGATCTGTGGCTGATCTGTGGCTGATCTGTGGCTTATCTGTGGCTTATCTATGGCTGACCTGTGCTTGAGGGAGGAGACCTACGACGGCGCTCCCTAGCCGTGATGATCAGCCTCACTTGGTGAGAGGTCGGGCAGACGATGTAGCGTCATGGGTGTTGCTGGACCTTCAGCTTCGGCCAATGAGCAAGCCAGGCCTTTTCCTCGACGCGCTGTCGAAAAGCGTCGGCCTTGCCGCTTTTCGGGTTGAGTGTAATGGTGCCGGCGAAAAGCGGCGCCAGTCCGAAGGGGGCGATCAGTTCGATCTCTTGATCGGGTGAGAGCCTGACGCCAACCGCTGTTTCCAGCTCCACCCAATAGCTCATGGCATCCGCGGTCGACGTATAGGGGTCGTCATGATTGCGAATGTGCATTCTTGCCTGGTTTTTGACCGACCAAGGCAAGGGGGATTGCTGTTCAAGGAAGTGCTGGATGGCCGCGTCGCTCTTCTGACACGTCCTGGTGGGCGCGTAGTGGATGAGGTCAAGGTCGTTGAGAGGGGAGGGCGTCAGCTTGTCATGAAGCTTATCCCAGACCAGATTTCGCACAAAGCCTGCGGCTAGGCACCAATCTTCCAGGTCCAGCTCCGCCGCCAGACGGAGGGCTCGCATTCTTGATGCGTCACTGCGAAGCCACGTCCTTAGGGTGGCTTCATGATCAATGTGGCGGGTCGCGCTTTGGTATGGAAGCGCGGATAACGTTTTCATTCACCTATCACCCACCAGCCATCGTTCTCAACCACGGGTACCGGGTCCAGCGCTTCGCCCTGGGCGGGGCCGGAGATGCCTTCACCGCTGTCGAGGCGAAAGCAGGCCTGGTGATGGGTGCAGATCAGCAGTTCGCCGTCCCGACTCATTATCGTGTCGCTGCGCCCGTTCAGGGGCAGGTACTGGTGTGGGCAGGCGTTGACGTAGGCGCGCACCTCTCCGCCGGCATCACGGGCGATGATCAGAGGAAACCGACCGTTATCGCTTTCCAGGGACAGGCACTGACTGTCACCAGGGGGCAGGCGGGAGCATTCCAGCAGCACGGTACCGGCGGGTGGAGCGCTCTTGTACTGACGCCAGGCGTCGCTCATGACAGCTCCTGTGGAGGATGACGGAATGATGCCGGTAGAGATATCAGGGCTTGAACTCGTCAGCGTCGGGAACACGCCCGCCCAGTTGAGCGGTAATCTCGGCAGCGGTATCGCGCACTCTTTCGCCCAGCGCGTCCAGTCGTTCATCGGGGATGCGTGCTACCGGACCCGACACCGAAATGGCGGCCAGAGGCGTGCCGAGTTCGTCATGAATGCAGGCCGCCACACAGTGCAGGCCGATGGCATGTTCCTCGCGGTCGCAGGCGTATCCACGCTGACGAATCTCGGCCATGGCGCGGCGCAGCTCCGAAGGGCTCGACAGAGTATTGACGGTAACGCGGTCCAGTCCACGTTCTGCCAGGACCCGCTCTAGATCATCATCGGGCAGCCAGGCCATCAGTGCCTTGCCCACGCCGGAGGCATGCAGCGGTGCACGAGAGCCCAGGCGGGTGATCATGCGCATCATCTGGGGGGATTCGCTCTGGGCCAGAAATACCGCGGTTGTTCCATCGCGTACGCCCAGGTTGGCCGTTTCGCCGGTGTCTCTGGTTAGCCTGCGCAGGTAAGGGCGGCTGGTGGCAACAAAGTCGCGAGCCTCGAGAAAGCTGTTGCCGATGCGGAAGGTCTTGACGTCGATGCGCCACACGCCAAGGGTTTCGTCCTGTGTCACGAAGCCCTGGCTCAGCAGTGCCTGCAGTAACCTGTGCGTCGTAGAGGGGGCCAGGTCGGCCTGCTCGGCAATATCGGACAGGGCCAGCCCGCCGGGGCGCATGGCCAGCAGCTCCAGCAGATTGAGTCCCCGCACCAGCGACTGGCTATGGCCTCCGCTGGTCTTGCCGGTGGCCGGTCGCCCGGCTGCTCTGCGCTTGTTCTCCGTCACCTGTCTTCTCCTGGGGCTAGCCATGAACCTGTTGCTGAAGGGCTAGCATACCTGCAGGTGCAGCGTCTTGTCGCGTTTACGGAAAACGCTTCCATAACCAGTCCTTGGGTGAAAAGTGAAGGATGAAAGGAGAACGTCGTGAGTCGAGCGCCCTTTATCGATGTGTCCACCGGGGGCGGCGCTTGGCGACAAAAGCGTCGATGCCCTCTGCCACATCCTCGGCCATCATGTTGGCCGCCATGACCTCCCCCGCATAGGCGTAGGCCTGGCCCAAGGGGAGTGCCCGTTGGCGGGCCAGCATCGACTTGCCGGTAAACAGCGCCACCTGGCTCTTGGCGCGCAGGTTATCCAGCAGTGCCTCAAGGCAGTCATCGAGCGCGTCGGGTTCGGCGACACGGTTGATCAATCCCCACGCCAACGCCTGCTCGGCATCGATGAAGTCACCGGTAAACAGCATTTCAGCCGCCTGCTTGGGGCCGATGTTGCGGGTCAGGGCAACGGCGGGTGTCGAGCAGAACAGACCCACGTTGATGCCAGATACGGCGAAGCGCGCGCTGCTGGAGGCGACCGCCATGTCGCAACTCGCGACCAGCTGGCAACCCGCGGCAGTGGCCAGGCCTTGAACCCGGGCGATGACGGGGACCGGGCAGTCCTGCAGGCGCTGCATCACCCGCGAGCATTGGGCGAACAGCTGGCGGTAGGCGTCTTCATCTTCCAGGGCGCGCATTTCCTTCAGGTCGTGGCCGGCGCAGAACGCCCGGCCATCTGCGGCGATCACCACGGCACGCAGGTCAGGGCTGGGGGAGATGGTCGTAAAGGCATCATCCAGCGCCGTCAGCATGTCCTGGGACAGTGCATTGAAGCTGGCGGGACGATTGAGGGTCAGGTGCACGATCCCGCGGTCGTCGTGGCGGACGACGGCAGCGTCGTCGTTGGCAGGTAGCGCAGAGGGTGAGGCGGACATCGTGGTGGCTCCAACGAGGGCGAACCTGGCAAGACTAGCGCGGGAGCACCGGTTGTCGGGGCGTGCTTCGACCAAAGGGCTAGACCAAGGAACGCGATCATCGGGCGAGTGATCGAGCCCGGTGGTGATAGATCGTGAGGGAGGCCAGACCCAGAGGCTCGTGCTAGACCATGGTCAGGCGCTGCCAGGATGACGTAGATTCGTTGGCATGCCTGACGATACGGAGCCCGCATGCACAATGACGAGCAACCTCCGATACCGATGAGCGGCGACGTGCTGGCCACGCCGCGCAGCCGCCTGCGCCCCTTCGAAGCGTACGACCTGCCCGCCTTGAGCCGGCTGTTGGCCGATCCTAGGGTCATGCGTTACTCCCTCGGTGGGGCCTGCGACGTTGCGCGTAGTCAGGCATTTATCGAGGCGTGTCGTCAGACGTACAGGCAAAAGGGGTTTGGTTACTGGGCCGTGGTGCATCCGGTCTCCCGTGCCCTGATGGGGTTTTGCGGTTTCGATCACGAGACCCTGGATGGCGAGCAGGAGCTGGCGATTGGCTATCGCTATGCGGTGCGTCATTGGGGCAGGGGCCTGGCTACCGAAGTGGCGCGTGCTGTCGTCACCCATGCCTTTACGGTCACCGACAGCGAGTCATTGGTGGCGGTCATTGATCCTGCCAATGTGCCATCGACGCGAGTGGCTCAGCATGCAGGTTTCCAATGGGAAGGGATGACGACGCTGCAGGGCCAGCGCGTCAAGGTCTACCGGCGGCATCGCTACCGTGACGTCAGAAGCTGCTGAGTCTGGACACGTGGCTGCACCCACGGGCCCTGGTTGGGGCTCGTGGGTGCTGTTTCTGCGCGGGAGAAGGATGTCGTGAGCAGGGCCGGTTCAGTTCGGTCGCTGCCGGTGATGGCGCTGAGGCTTAGACGTCGTCACGGAACACTCGGTCGCTTTTCGGTAGAACCAGGTTGAGGATGATGGCGAACAGCGCACCAGGAATCAGCCCCGACTCAATGATGGCTTGAAGGTTCTCGTTCAGGTTGGCGTAAAGCCCCTCCTGGGCGGGTAGACCCACCGCGGCGGAAAGCGATACGCCGATGATGACCATGTTGCGTTTGTTGAAGTCGATGTGAGACAGCATCTTGATGCCGGCGCTGGCAATCATGCCGAACATGATCAACACGGCCCCACCCAGCACGGAGTTGGGAATGCTGGAGACAATCGCGCCCAGCTTGGGGATGAGCCCGGCCAGCAGCAGGAAGGCACCGCCAATGGCGACCACGTAGCGACTGACGACGCCGGTGAGGGCGACCATGCCCACATTCTGGCTGAAGCTGATCTGCGGAAAGGCGTTGAAGATGGCGGCGAACACGCTGGAGATGCCGTCCGCCATGACACCACCGGACAGTTCCTTGGGCGTCGGCTCCCGGTCCAGGCCTCCGGCAGTGGTGCCGACAATATCACCGATGGATTCGGCGCAGGTGACGATGGCCAGCAGCACCACGGGAAGAACGGCAGCCAGATGAAACTCGATGCCGATGGCCAGGGGCACAGGAAGGGACAGCCAGTCAGCCTTGCCGATGCCTGAAAAATCAATCAAGCCAAAGCTGGTGGCCGCCACGTAACCGACGACCAGGCCGATCAACGGTGCCGTTTCGGACCAGATGCCGCGTCCATACTGGTGCAGGCCCAAGGTGACGATCAGTACCAGGGCGCCCAGCAGCAGGTGATGGGTGGCGCCAAAGTCCGCCGCGCCGAAGCCGCCACCCCAGTAGGCAAAGCCCACCGGCATCAGCAGTGTACCCAGCATGACCACAAAGGTGCCGGTGACCACTGGCGGGAACAGAAAGCGAAAGACCGGGAGAAACAGGCCTACCAGGGCCATGGCGATACCGCCGCAGAGTGCAGCTCCGAGCGCTGCTGGCAGGCCCATGCCTACAGCGATGGGAATCAGAACCGGCACGAAGCCGAAGCTGGTGCCCATCACGATAGGCAGTCGAGCACCAATGGGGCCGATACCGAGTGACTGCACCAAGGTGGCGACACCGGCGACAAACATCGCCGCCTGGATCATGAAGGTGGTTTGATCCGCCGGCAGATCCGCAGCACCGGCAATCAGGATGGGAACGGTCACGTTGCCGACGAACATCGCCAGCACATGCTGCAAGCCAAGCGGTATCGCCCTTCCCAGTGGCGGCATGGCATTGACGTCGTGGGTGGAGCGAACCGTGGGCCGGTCGCGGTTATCGCCAGTGGATTCTTGCGTATGCATGGCGGGATCCTCTCCTGTTGTCGTTGTAGTGCCAGGCCGTCCCCTGGCCTGGGCGATGAGTCCGGTCCACCGCATCAGGTGTCAGTCCTGGTGGCTGACTGCCGTGATGCAGCGGTGATGAACAATGGCGTTGCAAGAACGATGCCACGCAGCAGGGCTCCGTGGCGTCGGTATCGCTCTTGCCGTGTTGTCCTGCTGGCTAGACCGCTTGTCGAAGCCGCGCCGCCGCCTCGCCATGACGGGCCAGCAGGGACCCCAGGTCGACATCGACGGGCAGCCCGTCGACGACTCGCCAGCGGCCGGCCACCATGACGCGATCGGCCCGATGTGCGCCGCACAGCAGTAGCGCCGCAAGCGGGTTTTCTGCGCCGGAGAAACGAGGCTCGTCCAGGCGAAACAGCGCCAGGTCCGCCTGTTGTCCAGCGTCAAGTCCGCCGATGTCGGTTCGGCCCAGGCAGCGGGCGGAGCCTTCTGTGGCCCAGCGAATCACGTCCTGGTGACGCACCTGGCTGGGGGAATAACGTAGCCTGCCGATCAGCATGGCCTGGCGCATCTCTTCGGCTAGATTGGAATGGTCCGCCGAGGCCGAGCCATCCACGGCAAGCCCTACCGGGCTTCCGGCGGCCTCCAGCTCCAGCGTTCGGCACATGCCGGAGCCCAGGACCATGTTGGAAGAGGGGCAGTGAGCGATACCGGTACCCGCCTTGCCGAGTCGGCTGACCTCGTCGTCGTTGAAGTGAATGCCATGGGCCAGCCAGGTGCGATCGCTGAGCCAGCCGGTATCTTCCAGATAATCCAGCGGACGCATGCCGAACAGTTTCTGGCAGTAGTGGGTCTCGTCTTCGGTTTCGGCCAGGTGGGTATGCAGACGAACGTCCTTGGCCTCGGCCAGGCGGGCGCTGTCGATCATCAGTTCGCGGCTGACCGAAAACGGGGAGCAAGGTGCCAATGCCACGGTAATCATGGCGCCATCGCCGCGCTGGTGATAGGCGTCGATCAGGCGGGTGCTCTCATCGAGAATGGTGGCTTCGTCCTGGACGACGGATTGAGGTGGCAGGCCGCCCTGATCGCGACCCACACTCATGGAGCCTCGCGTCAGCGCTGCCCGCACCCCCAGCCGATTAGCTGTCTCGACCTGTACGTCGATGGCATGTTCCAGGGCCCCGGAAAACACATAGTGATGATCCGCCACGGTGGTGCAACCGCTCATCAACAGTTCCACCATGGCGAGTTCGCTGGCCAGCGCCAGTTGAGCCTCATCCAGGTGGGCCCAGACGTCGTATAGGGTAGTGAGCCAGGGAAACAGTTCCTTGTTGAGCGCAGGCGAGTAGGCCCGTGTCAGCGTCTGGTAGAAGTGGTGATGGGTATTGACCAGTCCGGGCAGCAGCACGTGCCGGGAGGCATCGAACACCTCGTCGACGGCTACGCTGGGCACCTGGCCCGCGCCGAGCTTCTCGACAATACGTGAGCCCTGCACCACGACGCCTGCTGTAGCGGCGGGGTCGCTGGTGGCCAGCGGCTGCCGGATCCATGTCGTGGGTGTGTGTGAATGCATGCATTCCTCCTTCGCGAAGCGAAGGGTTACCCAGGCAGGGTGAGGCGCTTTCGGCATGCGGTAGTGTTCATGACACGAACCGCTGCCAGGAGCCGTCACCGCATGGCGTCTGGCCGAATACCTGGTTCAGGTGCCTTCAAGGATGGCTACCGATGGAGGTGTGCGCGGTCTGTGTCCGACTGCACCTCCATGGAACCGACGGTGGCCGTGTACGACAGCAGATGTGCGATATGAGTGCACAGTTCTGGTACGCAATCGCTGTCAGTTATTGTGTACAAAATGGCCGTGGCCTGATGAGTTGTCAAGCCGACGCTCATAAGGGTCAAGTGTCGCCGTGATGCCGAGCCGCCCGACGGCGGCTCAGGCGGTCACCGAACAGATAGGCGCCAAGCGCGACGAGAATCAGCGCGGCGCCGGCCAGCATGGAGGCTGAAGGGGTCTCCTGGTTGAACAGCATGCCAAGAGATAGCGCCAGAACCGGAGTGATCAGCGTGACCAATGCAACGCTGGCCGCGTGCAGCCGCGACAGAATGAGGTAGTAGCAGAGGAAACCGATCAAGGAGCCAAACAGGGCGAGATAGAGCACTGCCCACAGGCCGCGGTCACTCAGGGGGATGGTCAGGGGCTCGCCACTGGCTAGCCACAGCACCAGAAAGCACGGCATGGAGCCCGCCAGGGCGCCGACGGTCTGCTCGAGAGGGTGAAGTCCCGCAGAGATGCGCTGGACCGCTATGCCGCTGCCACTGAACAGCGTGACGGCGGACAGCATCATGACCAGGGCCACCAGCTGCTGGCCGCTGCCGAGGGCGAGGCTGTCGAGAAAGACCACCGCCAGGCCTGTCACTCCCAGGCCGCAGCCAATCCAGTGCCAGCGCTTCAGCCGCGTGCTGCCCGGCAGCGCTTGCAGGATGATGCCAGAGATCAGAGGGGCCATGCCGAACATCACCGAGAGCATGCCCGATGGCAAGAACTGGGAGGCATAGTAGCTCAGCGCCATGGCGCCAAACACACCCGGAATGGCGGCGGCGTAGCTGACCAGCGCGCGGCGGTCTGTGCGCAGTGTTCTGCGCAACACCAGCAGCAGCACGATGCCGGCCACCAGCGCCAGCCCCATGCGCAGCATGACGCTGCCGATGGGGGCGCCGGCTTCTGCGCTCCATTTGATGGCGAGGGGCGTCGAGGCCCACACCAGTACCACGATCAGGTAGGCCAGTCCGGTCGGCATCAGGCATCCTTGTGAAGCGCTCAGCGGGGAGAGATCAGGATAGGTCTTGTTGGCATGAAATGTCGTCTGTCGCTCATCCTGGGACGACAGCAAGACGCCGCCCTCCCGAAGGAGCGCGGCGTCGTCGAGCTGGAACAGCGTCCGGCGGCCTAGTCGGCGTAGTTGGTCTCGGAATAGAGGACCCGGGTACGCAGGGTGTGATTGACCTCGCGCAGCGCCTCCAGGGCCTGGGGGCCATAGGCCTTGTCCACATCGATGACCACGTAGCCGACCTTTTCATTGGTTTGCAGGTACTGGCCGGAAATGTTGATGTCATTTTCGGACAGCACGCGGTTGATCTCGGACATCACGCCAGGCACGTTCTCGTGGATGTGCAGCAGGCGGTGCTTGTCCGGATGGGCCGGCAGGGCCACCTCGGGGAAGTTGACCGAGGTGATGCTGGTGCCATTGTCGGAGAAGGTCACCAGCTTCTCAGACACTTCGACGCCGATGTTTTCCTGGGCTTCCAGGGTGGAGCCGCCGATGTGCGGGGTAAGAATGACGTTCTCCAGACCCCGCAGCGGGCTTTCGAAGATGTCGTCGTTACCCTTCGGCTCGACCGGGAAGACATCGATGGCGGCGCCATTGAGGCGGCCTTCCTTGATGGCCTCGGCCAGCGCCTCGATCACCACCACGCTGCCGCGGGCGGCATTGATCAGGATGGCGCCAGGCTTCATCAGGCTGATCTGCTCTTCGCCGATCATCCAGCGCGTGGACGGCAGGTCCGGCACGTGCAGGCTGACCACATCGGAGCGGGCCAGCAGCTCCTCCATACTGGCGACCTGGCGAGAATTGCCCATCGCCAGCTTGGTGATGACGTCGTAGTAGATGACGTCAAAGCCAAGCGCTTCTGCCAGTACCGACAGCTGCGACCCGATGCTGCCATAGCCGACGATGCCCAGGGTCTTGCCACGAGCCTCGTGGCTGTTCTTGGCACTTTTCAGCCAGCCGCCCTGGTGGGCGCGCGCATTCTTTTCGGGAATACCGCGCAGCAGCATGATCGCTTCGGCCAGCACCAGTTCCGCCACCGAGCGAGTATTGGAGTAGGGCGCATTGAATACCGGGATGCCGCGTACCAGTGCCGCACCCAGGTCGACCTGGTTGGTGCCGATGCAGAAACAGCCAACCGCGACCAGCTTTTCGGCTGCCGCGAACACCCGCTCATTGAGCTGAGTGCGGGAGCGGATACCGATGAAGTGCACGTCCCGGATCTTCTCGATCAGCGTGGCCTCGTCCAGCGAGGTCGGCAGATGCTCGATGTTGGTGTATCCGGCATTGAGAAAATTGTCCACTGCACTCTGGTGGACGCCCTCGAGCAGCAGGATCTTGATCTTGCTTTTGTCCAGGGACGTTTTGGCCATGGTCGAATCAACCTCTTGGAAGTGGCGGCAGCCAGCGGCTGGTTGGCGGAGAAGGCGCTAAATCAGGGTCGATAGCCTACCACATGCAGCCTTTGCCACGTTGAAAATCCTTGCACCGCAGCATGAGTCTTGTGCATGTACGCTGGCCAACGCGGTGACGTCTTCGACCAAGGCGCAAGGAACGCGGGGCAGACGACCCCAGGGGCAGAGCGTGTATACTGTCGCCCTTTAGGGTGACCGGGTGCCTGGCGATGGCGTCACGGTGTCCCGCACGGTCGGCGATGGCCGTGACCAAGCCATTTCGGGTCAGTCCCTGGCCCACTGTCTGGAGGGGCGCATGGCAACGCAGGACCGCCAGCCATCACAGCAAGATGCCGAGCCTCAGGACTTTGCCGCGGCCATGGGGCAACTGGAGCACCTGGTGGAACGGCTGGAGTCGGGGGAGCTGTCGCTCGAGGAGTCGTTGAAGGCGTTCGAGCAGGGCGTGGCCTTGACCCGCCACGCCCAGCAACGCCTGGACGATGCGGAGCTCAAGGTTCGCAGTCTGACGGAGAACGCCGAGGGGGGGATGCAGCTGTCGCCCTTTGATATCGGGGAGGACGCGGGTGAACGCTGATACCATGCTGGCCCGTCTGGCCGCCGACAGGGCGCGAGTCGATCGCTGCCTGGAGACGCTGTTCGTGGGTCGCCAGTCGGTCGAGCCGAGACTCGAAGCGGCGATGCGCCATGGTCTGCTTGTCGGCGGCAAGCGGCTTCGCCCGATTCTGGTCTATGCCGCCGGTCGGGCGCTGGGCGCCAACGACGACGATCTCGACATTCCTGCTGCGGCCATTGAGCTGGTGCATGCCTACTCGCTGGTGCATGACGATCTGCCGGCCATGGACGATGACGACCTACGCCGCGGTCAGCCCACGGTGCACAAGGCGTTCGATGAGGCTTCTGCGATTCTTGCCGGCGATGCCCTGCAGACCCTGGCCTTCGAGTTGCTCGCCACCTCAACGTCTCCTCGCCTGGGGGCATTGGTGGCCACGCTGGCGCAAGCGTCCGGGCGTGATGGCATGGTGGCCGGGCAGGCGCTGGACCTGGCGGCAGTGGGCGAACGCCCGGACCTGTCCAGCCTTGAAACCATGCATCGCCACAAGACCGGCGCGCTGATTCGCGCCGCCGTCAGGCTTGGCGGTTTGATCGCGGTGCCCGCAGACGACGCGCGCCTGGCCGCCCTGGATGTCTATGCCGCCGCTATCGGCCTGGCCTTTCAGGTACATGACGATGTGCTTGATGTCACGGGTGACACCGATACGCTGGGCAAGACGTCGGGTGCCGATGCGGCCCGTGACAAGCCGACCTATCCCGCCCTGCTCGGGCTTGAGGGAGCTCGGGCCAAGGCGACGGCACTGATCGATGAGGCGCTCGAGGCCATCGCCCCCTTGGGCGAGTCGGCGGCGCCTCTGGCAGGGCTCGCCCGCTACATGATCGAACGCGATCACTGACGACCACAGGGCTACCATGAAGCTGTTCGACACGATTCCCACCGAGCGGCCGGCAACGCCGCTGCTCGATACTCTGGATACCCCGGCTGCGCTGCGTGCGATGACCGCAGACCAGCTCAAGCGCGTAGCGGATGAACTGCGCGCCTACCTGCTCTACAGCGTTGGTGTTTCCGGCGGCCACTTTGGTGCCGGCCTTGGCGTGGTCGAACTGACCGTCGCCCTGCATCATGCCTTTCGTACGCCCCATGACCGCCTGGTGTGGGATGTGGGTCATCAGGCTTACCCGCACAAGATCCTGACCGGTCGTCGCGAAGCGATGACCGGCATACGCCGCTACGGTGGCCTGGCGGCCTTCCCACGGCGAGCCGAATCGGAGTACGACACCTTTGGCGTCGGCCATTCCAGTACCTCGATATCGGCGGCTCTGGGCATGGCGCTGGCGGCACGTACCCAGGGCCAGGATCGTCGCGTCTGCGCGGTGATCGGTGACGGCGCCCTGACCGCCGGCATGGCCTTCGAGGCGTTGGCCCATGCCGGCCATGTGGATGCGAATCTGCTGGTGGTGCTGAACGACAATGAAATGTCGATTTCCGAGAATGTCGGCGGTGTGGCCAGCTACCTGGCCCGCATTCTGGTCAGCAAGCCGTACCTGAGCATGCGCGAGAACGGCAAGAAGGTGCTGTCTCATCTGCCGGGTGCCCTGGAGCTTGCACGCCGTACGGAAGAACATGTGAAGGGCATGGTCAGCCCGGCCACGCTGTTTGAGGAGATGGGGTTCAATTATGTCGGGCCGATCGATGGACACGACCTTGATGCCTTGAGTGCCGCCCTGACCAGCATGCGTGATCTCGAGGGGCCGCAGTTTCTGCACGTCAAGACGCGCAAGGGCCGTGGCTTCCTGCCGGCGGAGTCCGATCCTATTGGCTATCACGCCATTACCAAGCTCGAAACGCCCGATGCGGCCAAGGCTCGGGAAGCTGAGGTGGCAACGCCACCCGCGCCGCCAAAGAAGAAGTACTGCAGTGTCTTTGGCGATTGGATCTGCGACATGGCCGCGGCAGACGAGCGCCTGATCGGCATCACGCCGGCCATGCGCGAAGGCTCTGACCTCATCCGTTTCTCGAAGGAGTATGCGGATCGTTACTACGATGTGGCCATTGCCGAGCAGCACTCGGTGACCCTGGCCGCCGGCATGGCCTGCGAAGGCATGAAGCCCGTGGTCGCGATCTATTCCACCTTCCTCCAGCGTGGCTACGACCAATTGATTCACGATGTGGCCGTGCAGGATCTGGACGTGACCTTTGCCATCGACCGCGCAGGCCTGGTCGGGGAGGATGGTCCCACCCACCACGGTGCCCTGGATCTATCCTACCTGCGCTGTGTGCCCGGCATGGTGGTGCTGGCCCCGGCTGACGAGGCAGAATGCCGCGCCATGCTCAGTGCGGCCTATCACCACCCGGGTCCAGCGGCGGTGCGCTATCCGCGCGGTACGGGGCCAGGCGTGGCGATTCCCGATCACCTTGAGCCGCTGCCGATCGGGGTGGCCGAACCGCGTCGCCAGGGCCAGGGCGTAGTATTGATGGCCTTTGGCAGCTTGAATGGTCCTGCTGCCGAAGTGGCGGAGCGGCTCGATGCCAGCCACATCAATATGCGCAGTGTGAAGCCGCTGGACCGGGACGCCGTGCTCGAGGCGGCCCGCGCTCACGAGCTGGTAGTGACCCTGGAGGAGAACGTCGTGGCGGGCGGTGCCGGAAGCGGCATCAACGAGCTGTTGCTGGCCGAAGGGGTCTCTGTGTCGGTGCTCAACCTGGGCCTGCCGGATGTCTTTGCCGAGCACGGCAAGCCGGCTGAATTGCTGCGAGACTGCGGTCTGGACGCTGAGGGAATTGAAGCGGCGATCCGGCAGCGCCTCGGCTGAGTCAGCCTACCGTCCCTTCAGAGCACGACGCGATCGGCCCCCTACATGGGGGCCGATCGCATATGGGGCGGTAGCACAGAGACCGGCAAAACAGAGACCGGCAACACAGAGATCGATGGCGTCAGTGCGCAGTGGGTCGGCGCCACGGCGTGGGACGCCACGCTGACGCTGGCGCAAGCCGAAACAATAGCGCCAACAATGGCGAGTCGAGTGAAGGAAAGTCGCATAAGACGTCCTGGGCAGTGCATTCGTCGTTAACCTGGCGGCAAGTATCGGTGACGCCCATGACCATTCGATGAAAAGGTGGGCGGCTCACGCTTTCGCCCGCGTCCGGGTGGCGGTGGTATCCTGCCTCGCGTACCCCCATGGTGGTGGGTGGGCGTGATGGCGAGTCGATGACCGTTCAAGCACCTGCCAGCGCCACCTGAGCAGACAGCACGCCGTGGACTGAAACACGGCTCCGACAGAGAGGAATTATGCTGACCATCATTGTTATCGGGGCGGTAATTGGGCTGCTGACCGGAGGCCCGCTGGGCATGTTGATCGGTGGCGGCATCGGCTGGTGGTTGGGCGGACGTCTGCGCGGCGGCGTGATGCTCGGCAAGGGTCTGGCCGAGATGCAACGCCAGTTCATGGACTCCACCTTCGCCGTCATGGGCGCCGTGTGCCAGGCGGACGGTCAGGTCAGCGGGGAAGAGCGTCAGGTGCTCGAGCAACTGCTGGTGCGCCTGCGCTTGCCCGAAAGCACCAAGGCCAGTGCCCGTGCCGCATTCGAACGCGGACGGGCCAGTGACTTCGATCTGGATGCCGAGATCGCCAGAGTGGCACGCCTGACCCGTGGTCGCGGTGCGCTGCGACAGATCTTTTTGCAGGTGCAGTTGTCGGCCATTGCAGCAGACGGCGTGTTGCACCCAGCCGAGCACAACATGCTGATGCGGGTGGCCCGCGGCCTTGGCTGCAGTGAGGCGGAAATAGCCCAGATCGAGGCCATGCTGCGTGGGGGAGCCTCCCATGGGGCAGGCGCCACTCAGGAAAGCCAGAGCCCGCTGGAGGACGCGTACAAGGTGCTGGGTATCAGCCCGGAGGCCAGCGATGCCGAGATCAAGCGCGCCTATCGCAAGCTGATGAGCGAAAACCATCCTGACAAGCTGGCCAGCCGGGGGCTGCCGGACAGCATGCGCGAGGTTGCCGAGGCCCGCACCGTCGAGATCGGCAATGCCTATCAGCGCATCCGGCAGGCCCGGGGCCAGGCCTGACCGTACTGGGACGGCTCGGCTGAGCCGTGCTGCTCGCGCCTCAGTCGCTCTGCTTACGCTTCAGTCGCTCTGCTTACGCTTCAGTTGCTCTGCTTACGCTTCAGTTGCTCTGTAGTGCCGCCACAAGGCGCTGTGCCAGTCGGCAGGACGCGTCGTCATGTCGGTTCCAGGCGAGGGCGAGGCGAGTGCGCAGGTCGCTCCAGAGAGGCGACAATGGTCGCGAGGTCACGCCCTGCCGGTGAGTCACCAGGAAGCTCTGGGGCGCCAGGGCGATGCCCTCATCTGCCGCGACCAGCGCCAGCAACTGGTGATGGTCGTCGGGCTCACGCAGTCGCTGGGGCTGGTAGCCGTGAATGCGAAACAGGCGCTCGCAGTGGTCGAAGTAGTCCGGATTGTCCCTGCGGGAAAACCAGAACAGGGGGCGGTCGCTCAGCCTGCAGAGATCCACGTCCCGGTCCTCTCCAAGCCGCTCGGCAAGGGCGTCGGACATCAATACCCATAGCGGGTCGTCGGCGACGATGTGGCACTCCAACGGCTCAGGGAGGGTGATGGGCAGACCGACAAGGGCCAAGGATAGCGGCCTCGCGTCATCCTTCAGCAAGCGTGACAGCAGCCTGCTGGACGGTTGGCGCTCGATGTCCACGGTCTGGTCCAGGTGCGCCTCCAGCCATGCGCGGGAGGGCAACAGGCCATCATCCACTGCGGGCGTCATGCCGATGGCGATGGGGCAGGGCTGGTCGTTATGTGCGCTGGCTTCGTGCCAGGCGGCTTCTATTTCCTCAAAGCAGGGGCGCAGCCGGCGAGCAAGGCGCTCTCCTGCCGGGGTCAGGCGTACCTGACGAGTGGTGCGGGTGAACAGCGTGACGCCCAGCTCCTGTTCCAGCGCCTGGATGTGGCGCGTCAGCGGAGGCTGAGTGAGATGCAGCCTGTCGGCGGCCTGGCGAAAGTGCCCAGTATCGGCAACGGCGAGAAAGCTGATGAGCCGGTCGCAACGCTTGAACCATTGTCTGCTGGGCGGCATGGGGCGCTCGTCAGGTTAGTGAAGAGAAGCAAGGACGCCACTGCCCCCCGGCGGTCGATCCATCGTGGATGACCGGGAGGTATCTCGTGGACGCCAGGGATTGATACGCTGCAAGTATCAATCTATCAGCAATTCTCCCGCGGGCCCACGGCCAGGATCATGCAGCAGGTCAGACAACGCGTCTGACGTGATCCGCCTTACGTTAAGGAGCCTGCGATGACCTCTCCCTCACATTCCCCACGTTCACTGGGTGACCACCTGCACGTTCTGCCCTTGGGGCTAGGGTGCATGGGCATGTCCGAATTCTATGGTGCCAGTGATGACCGTGACGCCACCCGGCTGATTCACGAGGCCCTGGAGCGAGGCGTGAGCCTGTTCGACAGTGCCGACACCTACGGCCAGGGCCATAACGAGCAACTTTTGGGCAAGGCGCTGCACGGTAGGCGAGACAGCGCTGTGATTGCCACCAAGTTTGGCATCGTGCGCAGGCCTGGCGACTACGCCCGGTCGATCAACACGCGCCCAGAGTATGTTCGCGCTGCCTGTGAGGCTTCTCTCGCACGCCTTGGGATTGACACGATTGACCTCTACTACGCCCACCGTCTCGATCCCGAGGTGCCAATCGAAGAGACCGTCGGCGCCATGTCCGAGCTAGTCACCCAGGGCAAGGTTCGTGCGCTGGGGCTGTGTGAGGTGTCACCCGCCACCCTGGAGCGGGCTGCGGCGGTGCATCCCATTGCTGCGGTCCAGAGTGAGTACTCACTCTGGAGTCGCGGAGTGGAGGACAGCGTGCTCCCTGCGTGCCAGCGGTTGGGGGTGTCACTGGTGGCGTACTCACCGCTGGGTCGCGGTTTCCTCAGCGGCCAGATTCGACGTCGTGCTGACATCAGCGAGACCGATTTTCGACGCCACGCACCGCGTTTCTCGGCGCCGAACCTGGCCCGTAACATCGCCCTGCTGGATCGGCTGGAAGGGTTGGCACAGCAGCGAGGTGCCACCCCCGCCCAGGTGGCACTCGCCTGGCTACTGGCTCAGGACGACGCCATCATCCCCATCCCCGGCACCCGCAAGCTGAACCGCCTGGACGAGAATCTAGGAGCGCTGTCGCTGTCCTTGAGTGACGCCGATCTGGCGAGTCTCAACGACTGGTTTCACCGGGAGGCCGTGGCAGGGGAGCGCTACACTGAGGAGGGCATGAAAGGGGTCGAGGTGGAGACTCGTCAGCCTGGTTGAACGGCGTGTCGACTTGCACCTAAAGAGGATGGGTTGCGGGGATGGGACAGCGCGGTTGCCGTTTGTGCCGTTAGCGCCTAGGATGCCCCGCTGCCCGCGCGACGCCACCTCCCATGGTGTTGCCCCCTCGGGCCAAGACCGACAAGAACCCAGGAGACTCCCGATGTCCTTCGGACTCTTATCCCTGCTGCCGCCGCTGCTGGCGATTCTGCTGGCGCTGGCGACACGCAATGTCATACCCGCACTGTTCTGCGGTGTCTGGCTCGGGGCCACCATGCTGGCTGGTTACAATCCCGCAGCCGGCCTCTATAACAGCTTTTCTGACTTCATCGTGCCGAGTATCGGTGACGAGTGGAATGCCACCGTACTGATCTATTGTGGCCTGTTCGGCGTGCTGATCAGTGTCCTGCAGCGTACCGGCGGGGCCCATGCCATTGCCCGCGCCATTTCCCGCAAGGTGGCCAGTGCGCGAGGCGCACAAGGCAGCACCCTGGGGCTTGGCATGCTGATCTTCTTTGAAGACTACTTCAATGCGTTGACAGTGGGCAGCGTGATGCGTCCCATCACCGATCGCATGCAGGTCTCCCGTGAAAAGCTGGCGTATATCGTCGATTCGACCTCGGCGCCGATGTGCCTACTGGGCCCCGTATCCACCTGGGTGGTGTTTGTCATGGGCCTGATTGGCACCCAGCTTGGCGAGATGGAGCTGAGTGGCTCGGAATACCTGATCTATCTGTCATCGATTCCGCTGAACTTCTACGCTTGGCTGGCGCTGGGCATGATCTTCTTCATTGTCATCACCCAATGGGACTTTGGCCCCATGGCGCGGGCGGAACGCCGTGCCCGTGAGACCGGAAAGCTGATGGAAGACACCGCCAAGCCGCCCTCTGATACCGATGCGATGGAGCTCAAGGCGCCACAGGATACTGCCCGCAAGCGCAACATGCTGGTGCCTATCGGTGTTCTGCTGGCCATGATTCCACCGCTGTTTCTGTGGACCGGTGACTTCCCGAACAACGACCTGGTCACAGCGGTCGGCAGCGCCGACGGCGGTCAGTCGATTCTGATCGCGACCCTGGTGGCGGTGATGGTCGGCTTGACCATGGGCATGAGCCAGCGCCTGTTCGACTTCCGCGAGGCGATGGATATTGTCGTGGAAGGCATCAAGAGCATGACGCTGGTGTACATCATTCTGGCGTTGGCCTGGTCCATCGGCAGCGTCACGTCGGAGCTGGGCACGGCTGACTATCTGGTGAGTCTGACCGAGGCCAGTATTCCGCCCAGCCTGGTACCGGTGTTGCTGTTCTTGATTGGCGCCGTGGTGGCCTTCACCACCGGTACGTCCTACGGTACCTTTGCCATCATGATCCCGATTGCCATGCCGGTAGCCGCGGCCATGGATCTGCCGATGGCGTTGGCGATCGCGTCGGTGCTGAGTGGAGGCATCTTTGGTGACCACTGCTCGCCCATTTCCGATACCACCATTCTCTCGTCGGCGGGATCAAGCTGCGACCACATCGACCATGTGCGGACCCAGCTGCCCTACGCCATGACCGCCGGCATCGCCGGGCTAGTGGCGTTCTTTGTGGCAGGAATCAGTGGCACGGTGTGGATGGGCGCTGTCAGTGGCATTGCCGTGATGCTGTCCTTGGCGCTGCTGTTGAAGCTCTTGTGGCAGCCCCGCAGTGACGGGGTGAGGGATGAAGTGACGTACCGCGAGTAACGTGCTGGTTCAGGTCTACGCTGGCAGCGTGGCGCCAGGGTAGCGCTGAAGACATATCGAACATCGCTGCTGGCGCCCTGCAGGCAGGCGATGGCCGAGAGCAGTACAGCAAAAGGCCCCGTCTGCCTGGCAACATCCAGGTGGGCGGGGCCTTTGCGCTTAGCGGAGCAGGAGGGTCAGGTATCGAGCGGTTAGCTTCGCTCGGCAACATCTCCTGATCAGCCAGTGGTGGCTTGGCGAGCCAGGTCCAGATCGTCTTCGCTCATGGCGAAGTCAGTATGGCGTGCCTGGTTGCGCAGCAGGTCCAGCCGGGCATTGGCCATGGCGTTGCTGGCGTCGTCAGCGATATGCGCATTGCCAACACGGTGTGCTGTTTCAAGTGCGCCAGCATCAATCGTGGACAGCGGCTCGGCGTTAACGGCCAGGGCACGCTCGCTGGCCCGGTCTGCCTGGGCGGTCAGCGGCAGGGCGGCGGCGATCAGCAGGGCGGTAGCGGCAATCTTGGCTTTCATGGTCTCTCTCCTGTGGAAGCTCTCGACAGATCGTCTGTCGGTCAGTTCGATGCCGTGGGCACCGAGGCTGTGGCATTTCTTGGTCTGAATAAAACGGTCGTTTTAATTTCAGCCGAAAACATTACCCGGTAGTGGCCTGACGAGCCAGGTCCAGGTCGTGCTCGCTCATGGCGAAATCGGTGCGCTTGGCTTGCTCGCGCAGCAGCTCAAGACGGGCGTGGGCCATGGCGTCACTGCCGTTGTCGGCGATATGGGTGTTGCCCACCTGATTGGCGACGTTCACGGCGTCAGCAGTGAGCTGGGACAGCGGCTCAGCGTTAAGCGCCTGGGCACGCTCACTGGCATTATCGGCCTGGGCGGTCAGCGGCAGGGCGGCGGCGATCAGCAGGGCGGTAGCGGCAATCTTGGCTTTCATGGTCTCTCTCCTGTGGAAGCTCTCCAGGGAGCTTCTATCGGTCAAACTGTGTCAGTGATGTCGTGAGTGGTGTTGCTGCCGTGACCCATCCCATGTCTATGGTCAGCGAGTCGCGGCTTTCGTTTGTTGTTCACGCCGAAACGATCGGCGCAACCATGGATCAAGAGGCCATCTCACCGGTGATCGTGTGTCGTCACCATCGATGTCGTCGACTCGATGACACGGTGATCTGGCCTTAATTAAACGGTCGTTTTAATTTCCGCCGAAAACGTTAACCGGTAGTGGCCTGACGAGCCAGGTCCAGGTCATGCTCGCTCATGGCGAAGTCGGTGCGCTTGTCTTGCTCACGCAGTAGCTCGAGGCGGGCATTGGCCATGGCATTGCTGCCGTTGTCGGCAATATGGGTGTTGCCGACCTGGTGTGCTGCATCGACAGCGGCGCCTGATACCTGTGCCAGCGGCTCGGCGTTGATGTGTTGCGCGCGGTCAGTGGCAGGATCAGCGTTTGCCGTCAGTGGCAGGGCAGCAGCGATCAGCAGGGCTGTGGCGGTAATCTTGGCTTTCATGATGTCTCTCCTTGCGGGCCGCTTGGCCCCCTTCTCATTGGTCGACCTGTTTAAAATAAAACGGTCGTTTTAATTTTTCCGGCATTTTTTGGCCCATCTGGGCCTACCGTGTCTTGGCTGTCACGAGTGCTTAGCCATCCACCGCCTTGGTCAGGCGTAGCGTCGAACCTGTCGGTCGCTGATGGGGATGGCTATTGCTTGGCGACATAATATTAACAGACTAACTAACTGTCAAATACCTTTTCAACCTTGGTCTAACTCCGCTTCGTTCCATGGCGCGACTTTCAGGACTCGCTTCTCCGGGCTCGTTTTTCCTGACCCGCTCTTACGGACCCGTTCTTACGGACAAGGAATCAGGGCTCTCAGCTATAGCGTTGCACCTGGCTAGGCTGCTGTGCCTCGATCATCGCCGGCATACGGGTGCGGAGCTGATGCTGTGTGCTATCTCCGTCCACTGTGTCCAGCTGCGCCAGCGCGTACTTGGGTGGCGCTGCGATGGCCGAAGCGGGCAGGATGCCGGCGAGAATAGCGGTGACGGTAACGAGTAACAGAGCGCGTTTCATGATGTCTCTCCTTGCCGTTACAGCGGAGCCTGAAGGTAGCTCACAGTGTGAGCGCTTGCTGGCCCCGCCGAACGCTGAAATGAGTATGCTGGGCAGCGGTGCTGTGTGCCAGCCAAGGTCTTCAATGATGCCGATTGACGGTTTCTATTAAAACGGTCGTATGTCTTTAGGGTGTTGAAAACTAAACCTTACTTTGTAGCAGCTCGGCTTAAATCAAGGTTCAGCATGAAGTTGGTCATGTCGACATGACGGGACTGCAGGCGGAGGCGAGCCTTGCGCAGGGCCTCGGTGCTGTCACTGGCGATATGCGCATTGATGATGTCGTCCCCCGGCTTGGCCATCGCGTCGCGCATGGACAGGGGTTCGCTGTTGAGCGCCCTGGCGAGATCGGTGGCGCGAGCATCAGCCTGTGCGGTCAAGGGAAGAGCGGCGATGGCAGCAAGGGGCAGCAGGTACTTGAATTTCATGGTGACACCTCATCAGTAGGAATCCATGGAACGCCATGTTGACGTTTGATCCTCTGTCGGGGCCGCCTTCAGGTTCCTTACAACCTCAGGACTTTCTTTCGATGTCCACGTCGTCTGCTTGAGTGAAATCACCAAGGGCCATCATGTGTCCAAGCTTGCCAGCCTTGGTCGACAGGTAGTGCTCATTGTGGGGATTCAGCCCGGTGGTCAGGGCTACGCGCTCCACCACCTGCACCCCGGCCTGGGTCAGGGCATCGACCTTTCTGGGATTGTTGGTCATCAGCTTGAGGCCTTGCACGCCAAGGTGGTCGAGCATGGGGACGCACAGGTCATAGCGTCGCAAGTCGGCGGCGAATCCCAGCCGCTCGTTGGCCTCCACCGTGTCGGCGCCCTGATCCTGCAGATGGTAAGCGCGGATCTTGTTGAGCAGACCAATGCCGCGACCTTCCTGGCGCAGGTAGAGGATCACCCCGCGCCCCTCTTGAGCGATACGCTTGAGCGCCTCTTGCAGCTGATAGCCACAGTCGCAGCGCATCGAGAACAAGGCGTCCCCCGTCAGGCATTCAGAATGCACGCGACCAAGCACCGGGGCGCCATCGTCGATATCGCCCAGTGTCAGGGCAATATGATCCTTGCCCGTGGCTTCATCTTCGAAGCCGTGCATGGTGAACGTCGCCCAGGGGGTGGGTAGGCGGGAGGCGGCGATGAAGCGGATCGTCACGAGGTACCTCGAAGTCAAGACAACGGTCGGGCCGTCAAGGGGCGTTTAGTCTATCAGGAACTCGCGCTGGGCTCACGGGAAGCACTCGGGTAAGCCACGACACACGGTCGCAGGGGCCTCTCGTCAGCCAGTCATTGCGGTACAATGCGGGCAAATCTCCTGTTGGATGATGCCTGCATGGAACTGAAGAACGATCGATTTTTGCGCGCTCTGGCACGGCAGCCAGTGGACCGGACACCGGTATGGATGATGCGCCAGGCGGGTCGCTACCTGCCCGAGTACAAGCGGGTGCGTGGCGAGGCCGGGAGCTTCATGGACCTGTGCCGCGATACCGATCGTGCCTGTGAGGTGACGCTGCAGCCGTTGGAACGCTTTCCGTTGGATGCCGCCATCCTGTTTTCGGACATTCTGACGATCCCCGACGCCATGGGCCTTGGGCTGTACTTCGAGACTGGAGAAGGTCCGAAGTTCCGCAAGCCGGTGAGAACCGCCGCTGACGTGGCTGCGCTGCAGGCGCCGGATGCCGAGCGAGATCTCGACTATGTGATGCGCGCGGTCTCCACCATTCGGCGTGAGCTCAATGGTCGGGTGCCGCTGATCGGGTTCTCCGGGAGTCCCTGGACGCTGGCGACCTACATGGTCGAGGGAGCCTCCAGCAAGGACTTCCGTCACGTCAAAAGCATGCTCTACGCCACCCCCGACGTCATGCATCAATTGCTGGATACGCTGGCGGATGCCGTGACGGACTACCTCAATGCGCAGATTCGTGCCGGTGCACAGGCGGTACAGATCTTCGATACCTGGGGAGGGACGCTGTCGACGCCGGCCTATCGCGAGTTCTCGCTCAAGTACATGGAGCAGATCGTGGCGGGACTGGAGCGGGAGCATGACGGTCGCCGGGTGCCGGTGATCCTGTTTACCAAGAATGGCGGGCAGTGGCTCGAGGACCTGGCGGACACCGGGGCGGATGCGCTGGGATTGGATTGGACCACAGAGCTTTCCAATGCGCGCGGCAGGGTCGGCCGGAAGGTGGCCTTGCAGGGCAACATGGACCCGAACGTGTTGTTTGGCACTCCCCAGGCGATTCGTGCCGAAGTCGGCCGTATTCTCGATAGCTACGGCGAAGGGCCTGGTCACATCTTCAACCTGGGCCACGGGATCAACCAGTTTACCGACCCGAGCAACGTGACTGCCTTCATGGACGCGCTGCATGAATTGAGCCCGGCCTACCATGCCAACATCGCGACAGGCTGACGCTAGTGGCGCCACCCGCCAGCGCCCGCGTCATTCAGGCGGGTGGTGGGGGATGGCGTTGTTGCTAGCGGCGGTCATCGCCTGGGGCAGTTTGATGCCGGCCAGCGAGTTGCCCGAAGACCTGCCATGGGACAAGGCCAACCACCTGCTGGCGTATGCCGGATTGGCGGCGTTGGTGGCGCTGGCCTGTGACAGGGCGTGGCTATCGGTGGGGCTGGCCGTCGGCTACGGGGTGCTGATCGAGCTTGCGCAGATCCCGGTGCCTGGCCGCCTGGGGGGAGACCCTTGGGATATGCTGGCCAACACGCTAGGTGCGCTGCTGGGCGTACTGCTCGTCTGTCAGTGCCGACGGCTATGGCGGCGACGGTTATGGCGAGGATGCTGACAGCCGCTTTGGCGGCGCGCTAGAGGCTTGGCTCCTGGCGTCGTCCGGCGGGCTCTTCCTGCTGGGCACGATGGAAATCCAGCCCCGGCTCGCGTTGCTTGCGTTGGGCGAGGGGCTCGGCCTCGCGGGTCACCCGCGCGCTGCCGACGACGGCGTCGTCGTCCTCGATGGAGCGTGCCTGCGATGTCCAGGCCTTGTCGCCATCGTGTACCGCCGGACGCCGGTCATAGGAGCGCGTCACTACGGCGCCTGGCGCAAAGCCGGGGCGCTGGGCACTCAGGTGGTGGGGCAGTAACCACAGCTCCGCCAGCAGACGCAAAGCCAGCATGGTCAGCAGGGTGACCCCCGCGCCCACGGCCAGAGGTGGCCAGCTGTCACTCCAGCTCGACATGGTGACCCATGGAGAGCGTGGTATCAGCCACCACAGGCCGGCAGCAAGAACACCGAGTTGGGCCAGAAGGTGGCAACAAAGCAGGGTGCGCCGGGCCAGGGGGGCGCGGGGTAGCAGGAACTGGCGCATGGTCTGGGTCCTCCAGCAGGTAGCCCGTTTTGGACTATCCACAGATATGAATCTTTGCTCGGCGGGGGAGAGTGTGTGCTCACTTGGCTCGCCGGCGGGCCAAGTCGCTGCATCCTACCCCAAATAGTGTCCTTGTGGTCAGTGTCCGAGATGGGCGACGCAGGTGTCGCCGAAAACCATCAGTTGACGCATCTGAGGTCCGTTGCCATGGTGATTCTGTACCGGTCATTGTGCCGGAGTGACAGAGCTCAGGGAGGCGAGGACTGATCATGACGACCTATATCGTGGTAGCCGATGCGTCACGGGCGCGGATTTTCACCCGTGAAGGGCGCCGGTTTGAAGAGCTGGAGAGTCTTGTGCATGCCGAAGGCCGGCTGCATGAGGGGGATCTAGTGACCGACAAGGGCGGCGATGTTCATGAGTCCAGTGCAACGTCATCTCGCCAAGCGGGTAGCGAGGACGTCGCAACGCATCACCACGAAGTACTGTTCGCACGAGAAGTGGCCGATCGGTTGTACAAGGCCCGAGTGGATAACAGCATGGAGAAGCTGATCATGGTGGCGCCCCCCCGCTTCCTTGGTCATCTGCGCGATAAGCTCGATGCTCCGACTGCCAAGTTGGTCATACACACGCTGTCCAAGGACCTGACCAAGGCAGACAGTGCGCGTATCAGCGATGCGGTGGATGATCTGCGCTGAAATAGGCCCCACGTCGCGGCCGTTCAACAGGCACGGCGCGACGTGGGGCGCCGTCACGGTATCTGGGGCAGATCGATCTGGTCGCTGCGCTGGATGCCCTCTGTCATGTGGCGGCACTGTCTAAGGAATTCCCGCATGCCGGCCGTGAGGTACTTGTGCCGGTGCCAGATAAAGGTGAACTGACGGCTGAGATCCAGCTCCGGTGTGGGCAACGGGGTCAGGCTGCCACGCCGAAAGGCGTCGCGTAGCGCCAGTCGTGAGACGCAACCGATCCCCAGGCCCGACTCCACCGCACGTTTGATCCCCTCGGTATGTTCCAGCTCCAGCAGGATGGTAAAGCGTCCACGACGATGACGTGCCGCCTGCTCCAGAGTCAGGCGCGTCCCTGACCCTTCCTCTCGCATGATCCAGGGCTCTCTCAGCAGACGGTCCAGTTCCACTGGCCCCGTGTTGGCGAGGGGGTGGCGGGGTGAGCAGAACACCACCAGATCATCCTCCACCCAGGGCTGGGTGATAACGTCATCTTCTTCACATTGCCCTTCGATCAGGCCGAGGTCGAGCTGGTGGTGGCGCACCGCATCAATGATGGATCGGGTATTACGTACCTGCAGGCGGACGCGACTGCCGGGATGTCGCTGCATGAAGTCGCTGATCAGCAGGGTCGCCAGATAGTTGCCGATGGTCAGGGTGGCGCCCACATCCAGGGTACCGATGCCCTGCTGTCCCCGTAGCAGTTCTTCCACTTCTTCGGCGCGGTCGAGCAAGGCCACCGCCTTGGGCAGCAGTTGGAAGCCCAGGGCATTGAGCTTTAACCGTTTGCCAATGCGATCCAGCAATTGGCAGTCGAATTGTCGCTCAAGCTCTGCCAAGGCGGTACTTGCCGCGGACTGGGACAGGGACAGGGCGCGGGCTGCCTGAGACACGCTTTCGTGCTGGGCGACGGCCACGAAGACCTCCAGCTGGCGAAGGGTGTAGCGCATGATTGAGGCTCCTTGAGGGGGGATCAGGCACCCGCCGCGGATAGCAAAAATTCCTGATGAAGACTGTCTATATCAAAGAAATAGATAAGACATATCCATACAATTCATTTAACAGATAATATGGCCGGCCTTAGAATTATCCGCAAGATTTGATATCAAGGCTTATTCTTTAAACGTATAAGCCCACGCTTTTAAGGAGTTGGCATGAGCAAGTTTGCCCTGGAAGAGGTGCTGAGCGTTCACCATTGGAACGATTCCCTGTTCACCTTCCGCACCACTCGTGAGCGCAGCCTGCGCTTCAAGAACGGCCAGTTCGTGATGATCGGGCTCGAGGTCAATGGCAAGCCACTGATGCGTGCCTACTCCGTGGCAAGTCCCAATTATGAAGACCACCTTGAATTCTTCAGCATCAAGGTGCCGGATGGTCCGCTGACGTCACGTCTGCAGCACCTGCAGGTGGGCGATCAGATCATGGTCAGCCGCAAGCCTACCGGTACCCTGGTATGCGACGATCTGCTGCCTGGGCGTAACCTTTACATGCTCTCCACCGGCACCGGCCTGGCGCCGTTCTTGAGCCTGATTCAGGACCCCGAAGTGTACGAGCGCTTCGAGAAGGTGGTGCTGGTGCACGGTGTGCGTCACGTGAATGAGCTGGCTTACGCCGACTTCATCACCAAGGAGCTGCCGGCTCACGAGTACCTGGGCGAGGAGATCAGCGAGAAGCTGGTCTACTACCCCACCGTGACCCGTGAAGACTTCCACACCATGGGCCGCCTGACCGATCACATCCGCACTGGCAAGCTGACCGACGACAAGGGCCTGCCGCCCATCGATCCCAAGCAGGACCGGGCCATGATCTGCGGCAGCCCGGCCATGCTGGATGACACCAGCGCATTGCTCGACGAGCTCGGCTTCAATATTTCCCCGCGCATGGGCGAGCCCGGCGACTACGTCATCGAGCGTGCCTTCGTGGAGAAGTAAGGCACCTCGACAGGACGCCGTAAACGACGACGCCGATGGCCACTTGCCATCGGCGTCGTCGTTGGTGCTGGCGGAGGTTGGCCGGTGTGGCAGTGGTCAGTCGCCGAGCGCCTCGGCGATCTCGCGTTCGCCGTCCAGCAGCACCGTCTCGTGGTTACGAATCTTTGTTTGCCCCAATAGATGGACCAGGGCGTGGGCCACGTTGGCTCGCGATATCTGGTTGTTGCCCCCCGTCTCGTCCAGTGACGTGGCCACCCGGCCGGTGGCGTCGTCGTCGGTGAGCCGGCCTGGCTTGACGATGACATGGTCCACCTTGCTGCTGCGCAGATAAGCATCGGCGGCGAACTTGGCGGCCATGTAGGGCCTGAGTTTCTCCGGCGCTTGCAGCGGCTGCTCGGCTCGCATGGCGCTGACCATCAGCATGCGGTTCAGCCCCAGGCGGCTGGCCTCGTCCGCCACCCGTGTAGCGGCGTAGAGGTCGATCAACAGTGTCTTGTCGGGCCCGGTGTTCGGACCGGAGCCGGCGGTGAACAGCACCTGATCGCAACCATCGAAGGCGGAGGCGAAGTCGTCCTCCAGGTCGGCGACGACCGTCTCGATCCCCTGTTGCTCGAACCAGTCGCGCTGCTCGGCGCGGCGGACCATGGCGCGAATCGGATGTCCCTGACGGTGAGCGATGGCGCAGACCTGGCGGCCGATCTGGCCGTTGGCACCTATCACGAGTGTGGTCATGTCGTCCTCCTTGTCGATACCTGGGAATGACCATGGCGTCGAAGGGGAAGACTTTCAATGGGGAGCGAATCGATGGCGACGCCGCCTGCAGGCCGGTACCCTGTGCGTCTTCCCCTTACCCACCCGCTCAGGAGCAGCGATGAATCCTCAGGACCTGGAACGCCTGGTTACCTTGCCGATGCCTTTCGGCAAGCATCAGGGCACCTTGATCGCCGATCTGCCTGGGCCCTACCTGGCGTGGTTTGCTCGGGTCGGGTTTCCCCCCGGAGAGATTGGACGTCTGCTGGCATTGATGCACGAGATCGACCACAACGGCCTGAGCGACCTGCTGGAGCCGTTGCGACGCCGGGGGTAAGCGGTAGCGAGCGGTATCGGGAAGGAATCCCCAGGAAGCCGTCGCAATGACGGCGTCCTTGTCGGTGTCTCCGGTCCGAATGCGGATGACCTGCTTCAAGGGGGTGGCGTAAAGAAAGCTGCCATCGCCCTTTGGCGACCACCCGCCACCCTTCAAGGTTCGCTTAGACCGCGTCCTTGTCGGTCTCGCCCGTACGAATGCGGATGACCTGCTCTAGGGGAGTGGCGTAAAGAAAGCTGCCATCGCCCTTTGGTGACCACCCGCCACCCTTCAAGGTTCGCTTAGACGGCGTCCTTGTCAGTTTCTCCGGTACGAATGCGGATGACCTGCTCCAGGGGAGTGGCGTAAAGAAAGCTGCCATCGCCCTTTGGCGACCACCCGCCACCCTTCAAGGTTCGCTTAGACCGCGTCCTTGTCGGTTTCTCCGGTACGAATGCGGATGACCTGCTCCAGAGGAGTGACGAAGATCTTGCCATCGCCAATCTTGCCGGTGTTGGCGACCTGCACGATGGCTTCGATGACCTGTTCCGTCATGCTGTCATCCACCGCGACTTCGAGCTTCACCTTGGGCAGAAAATCCACCACATACTCCGCGCCTCGATACAGTTCGGTGTGGCCCTTCTGTCGTCCAAAGCCTTTGACCTCTGTCACCGTAATGCCCTGAACGCCGATCTCGGAGAGCGACTCGCGCACGTCGTCGAGCTTGAAAGGCTTGATAATCGCGGTCACCAGTTTCATGGCGGTTTCCTCATCCTGTCCGTGTAGGGGCGGCGTGCGGCATGTCCGTCGCTAACCCGTGGGCGGCGCGCCGTTGCGCCTGACCTGACTAGTGTGACAAAGCATACCCCTGGCAACCAGCAATAAAAAAGGCCCCCGAAGGGGCCAGGTGGAGCACGCCAGCTCACTGGAGTCGCGGGTAAGCTCAGGCTTACTTCTTGGCGACGTTAAACTCGGGGTAGGCTTCGAGGCCGCATTCGGCAAGGTCGACGCCTTCGTATTCTTCTTCTTCGCTGACACGGACACCCATGATCGCCTTGATGATCAGCCAGACGACCAGGCTGGCGGTGAAGACCCAGGCGAAGATGCCGGCAATACCGAGCAGCTGGGCACCGAAAGTGGCGTCGGCGTTGTTCAGCGGTACCGCCAGGACGCCCCAGATACCTGCAACACCGTGGGCAGAGATGGCACCGACCGGATCGTCAAGGCGCAGCTTGTCGAGCACCACGATGGCGACCACCACCAGGATGCCGCCTACTGCGCCGATCAGGGTGGCGCCCAGGGCGCTGGAGGACAGCGGGTCGGCAGTGATGGAGACCAGGCCGGCGATGGCACCGTTCAATGCCATGGTGAGGTCCGCCTTGCGGAACCAGATCTTGGCCAGGATCAGTGCTGCAATGACGCCGCCCGCGGCAGCCGCATTGGTGTTGACCAGTACCTGGGCCATGTTGTTGGCAGAAGCGACGTCGGAAACCTTGAGCTCGGAGCCGCCGTTGAAGCCGAACCAGCCCAGCCAGAGGACGAAGGTACCCAGTGTGGCCAGCGGCATGTTGGCGCCAGGAATCGCGTAGATCGCGCCGTTCTTGCCGTACTTGCCCTTACGCGGGCCGAGGACCAGCACACCGGCCAGAGCGGCAGCGGCACCCGCCATGTGAACAATGCCGGAACCTGCATAATCGGAGAAGCCTGCTTCAGACAACCAGCCGCCGCCCCAGGTCCAGTAGCCAGACACTGGATAGATGAAGGCCGTCATGACCACAGCGAAGGCCAGGAAGGCCCACAGTTTCATGCGCTCGGCAACGGCACCGGAGACGATGGACATGGCGGTGGCCACGAACACGACCTGGAAGAAGAAGTCGGCGCGAGCAGAGTAGTAGGGGGCATCTTCGCCACCGGCCAGCACGGCATCGACGCTGTTCTCAGTGCCGATCAGAAAGCCCAGATTGGGAATGATGCCGCCACCGTCGGACGAATACATCAGGTAGTAACCCACCAGCAGATACATGGTGCAGGCCACGGCGAACAGCACGATATTCTTGGTCAGAATTTCGGCGGTATTCTTGGCCCGAACCAGCCCGGCTTCGAGCATGGCAAAACCGGCTGCCATCCACATGACCAGGGCGCCGCAGATGAGGAAGTAGAAGGTGTCCAGCGCGTAGCTGAGTTCACTGATATCAACCATGAGAGTGTCTCGCTATTTATTATCGGGAGTCAGGGCAGGGGCGGACATCAGACCGCGTCCGAACCGCGTTCGCCGGTGCGAATGCGGATGACATCTTCCAGCGGCGTGACGAAGACCTTGCCGTCACCGATCTTGCCGCTGTTGGCCGCGTTGCAGATCGCTTCCAGCACGCTGTCCAGGCGAGCTTCGTCGACGGCCACCTCGACCTTGACCTTGGGCAGAAAGTCCACGACATATTCCGCGCCGCGGTAGAGCTCTGTGTGGCCCTTCTGACGGCCAAATCCCTTGACCTCTGTCACGGTGATGCCCTGGACGCCGTTGTCGGCCAGCGCTTCACGAACGTCGTCCAGCTTGAAAGGCTTGATGATGGCGGTGATCAGTTTCATGGCATGGCTCCCTACGTGCATGGGTGGCGGCTTGTTTCCGCTCGGTGCATGGATACGTTGTAATAGCGGGAAATGTGCCACTTTATTCCTAATGTCTTTTATTACATGAACTTGGAGTCAATGGGGGGCGCGCTGAATATGCGGGAGGCTGCATAGTGGGGGTAAATTGCGGCACTGCATCAATGACGGTGCACTACTTTGGTGCTTGGCGATCAGGCGTGTGCGCCATCAGTGAGCGCGCGACGTTCCGTCGTGACGGAGGGAAGGACCGTCGTCGTTAGCCGACCTGGCCCGTCAGCGTTGTAGCCAACGTAGGCAGCCAAGAGACATGCGTTGGGCGTCAGGCTTGCGTATGCTGTCGGCAATAGAGTCGCCGTTTTGATGCACAAGGAGAGCCCCATGATCAGTCAGGATCGCATCAGCCGTTTAGCCCAGCAGATTGGAGAGCGTCTGCAGGGCGCTTCTCAGGCCCCGGAAGACATCCAGAAGGGCGTGCAACAGGTGGTGCGTGGCGCCTTCGACCGCCTGGAGCTGGTCTCGCGTGAAGATTTCGACATCCTGATGGATGTGCTGCAGCGTACCCGCTCACGCGTCGAGGCCCTCGAGAAACAGGTTGCAGCCCTGGAGAGCCTGGTCGAAGAGCGCGCAGCGGCGGGCCAGACAGGTGTCGATGCAACGCCCGCGGTCAGCGAGGAAGCTGCCGAAATCCCCGTACCCCCTGCGACCCAAGGACAGGACGGCGCGGCCAAGGGCGGTGAAACGCCATCGGCGTGATCTCTACCAGAGCACTTGGCGAATGTAGCGGGCCGGCATAGGGATATGCCGGCCCGGCTGTTTCTGGCGTGCGCAGGCGGCGAGGGGCCGATGATCGTGGTCTACTGACAGCCATAACGTCAGCCGTCAGGCAGGGAGCCCATGACGCTTGCCATCATCACGACCCGTGCCGGGGTGGGGCTGGATGCTCCAGAAGTTCAGGTCGAGGCGCACCTGGCCAACGGCCTACCCGGAATGACCTTGGTGGGACTGCCGGAAACCGCCGTCAGAGAGAGTCGCGAGCGGGTGCGCAGTGCCTTTGCGACCTGTGGTCTCGACTACCCCTTGCGTCGTATCACCCTGAATCTTGCCCCTGCCGATCTGCCCAAGGAAGGGGGACGTTTCGACCTGCCTATTGCGCTGGGACTGCTGGTGGCATCGGGGCAGTTGCCTGCGGCGGCGCTGGACGGTATTGAGTGTGCCGGAGAGCTGGCGCTGGATGGGCGTCTTCGCCCTGTCGCCGGCATGCTCCCCTTTGCCATGGCTACCCTTCGGGCTGGGCGGCGATTGATCCTGCCTGCCGCCAATGCCCAGGAGGCTGCGCTGGTCAGCGGCCTTGAGGTGCTTCCCGCCGACCACCTGTTGGATGTCATCGCCCACTTGAGTGGACGGGTGCCGCTACAGACGTGTACTGCGGCAGCATCGTCGATGACGGTCGAGGCAGCCTTGGATCTCTGTGATGTGCGCGGACAGTATCAAGCGCGTCGCGCCCTGGAGGTAGCGGCCGCTGGCGGTCATAACCTGCTGTTCGCCGGTCCGCCAGGGACTGGCAAGACATTGCTGGCCAGTCGCCTGCCCGGCATCCTGCCGCCCCTTGAAGATCATGAGGCCCTGGAAGTGGCGGCCATTCGCTCCGTCTGTGCGCTGCCATTGTCAGAAGGCTTTGGCTGTCGTCCCTTTCGCTCTCCCCACCACACTGCCAGCGCGGTGTCCCTGGTGGGAGGCGGGTCGAGGCCGCGTCCCGGCGAGATTTCCCTGGCCCACTGCGGCGTGCTGTTTCTCGATGAATTGCCTGAGTTCAGCCGGCAGGTGCTGGAAGTGCTCAGGGAGCCACTGGAGAGTGGAGAGATTCACATCACCCGAGCCAGTCACGAGCGTCGTTTTCCGGCTCGGTTCCAGCTGGTGGCTGCCATGAACCCCTGCCCCTGCGGCCACCTGGGGGATCCACGCCAGGACTGCAGCTGCACGGCGTCACAGATTCAGCGTTACCAGTCGCGGCTGTCTGGCCCGCTGCTGGACCGCATCGACCTGCAGGTCGAAGTGCCGGGACTGCCGGTTGAAGAGTTGACCTCTCAGCAGCCTGGCGAAAGCACCGCCATGGTGCGGGCGCGGGTGATGGCAGCGCGGGAGCGGCAAATGGCGCGAGGAGGGTTGAACGCGCGCTTATCGGGCAGGGCACTGGAAAACGCCTGTGCCCTGGATGCCACCGAGCGCGCCTGGCTGGCGCAGACGCTGGAGCGCTTACGACTGTCGGCCCGGGCCTACCACCGCGTCCTGAGGGTAGCGCTGACGCTGGCCGATCTCGGTGCCAAGGACGCACCAGGGCATGACGAACTGATCGAGGCAATTGGCTACCGCCAACTGGACCGTCTGCTCAAGCGAGGTTAGCCGGACACGGGGGGCACCTGACCAGTGGGGCCAGAATGCCACCACGAGCATGAGCATGTCGTGGGATATGGCCCGGTGTGATTACAGCGCGTCGGCGTCGAAGGCGCCATTCAGCACAGTCGACCACAGTGCCGCGCCGTCGCCAGGCCGCCTCAGGCGCAGTTCAAAGCGATAGGGCACCAGCTCTCGATCTGACAGACGCAGGCGCGGGCCATCGGCAATCAGACGGCTATCGATCAGCCACTGCTGGGTGTCCGCGGCGGGGGTATCACCGGGTTGCCAGTCCAGTACCTGGGGGCCATCGTCGATGGCCAGCAGGCCGCGGGTCAGGCTCTCCTGCACGCGGGCGACGCTCAATGACAGACGTTCATCCACATTGGGCGGCGACAGCAGCAGCACCTGATCGATCAGCGGCGTCTCCGCCAGGGGAGGAGCCTGGGCGACCTGCTCGGCGGCATGGTGGCCAAGTCCCAGCAGCGCCTGACGCAAGCTATCGGGGCGCTCCGGCGCTCCCGCGCAGCCGCTGAGCCAGAGCGCCATCAGCCACGTCAGCCATTGCAGAGTGCTGAAAGGATGACGGGTGCTGGATGGGCGGGCAAAGACGTTGGGGAGGAACCGACTCTGGGTCAGGCGTCTGGGCATCGTCGTGACATCCTTTTCACGGGGGGCTCTGCGCTGAGCTGTTGCTCCAAAAAGTGACGCACTTCCTCGAAAAGTTCCAGCCGTATGTCCTCGGCTTCATTTACCAGGTGGTGTCTCGCTTCGGCGTGGCAATGCACCGTGGCCTGGGGGAACTTCTTGCCGAGCACGGCCAGATTCCATGGGCCATCCACGGTCATGTCCTTTTTACCCTGCACGATCAGGGTAGGCAGCTGACAGGGCGGCAGTTGCATCAGGCGCGGCATCCAGCGACGCATGGCCGTGACCCAGCCGGTAGGTAAGCGGACCGGCTGCAGGGGATCCTGCTCCCGCAGGAAGGTCGCGAAATCATCATCGTTGGTATTGGGGCGAAACTTTCTTGGCACACTATCGACGAATGGGCTGACCAGCAGGTGGACCCATGCTGCCCGGGTCCACCCCCAGGGCCTGACCAGCGGTGCCAGCAGCACCAGCGCAGACCAGTGGCCGTCGTCACCGCGGCTCAGAGCGTCGGTGGCGAGGATCGCCCCTCCGGTGCTCTGTCCAAGCCCAATCCAGGGGCCAGAGGCGAGGCCATGGTCGCCCAGGTACTGCTGAAGGGCGCGCAGGCAGTCACCATAGTCCGCGAAGTCTTCAATATCGGCACGCTCACCGCTGGACAGGCCGTGCCCAGGTAGATCCCACAGCACCACGGTCAGTTCGAGCTCCAGCAACAGCTTGAGCAGATGCCGATAAAGGCCAAGGTGGTCGTAATAACCGTGGACCACTACAGCGGTGCCCCTGGGCTTTCGTGGACGCCAGACCTGCGTCCATAGGCGAAAGCGCGGGGTCTCGATATTGCCCGCATGCAGGGTGACCCGGTCGTCGAGTATCGCATCGAGGCGATAGTGCGACAGGTACTGTTCGAGCACCTGCTCCAGGGCCGGGGTGGCGCCAGCCGCGGACAGTCGGCCCCCCTGATTGACGATGGTCGTCAGCGTCTCGATGTCTTCGAGTGGGGTGTAATCGGTCATGGCATCCTCCGCGGGAAGGTGCGGCCGTGTGGCGGGAGCCCGAAGCCAACAAAGTCATCGGGTACGCTGGGTGGGAGCCACCAGCGCGCTGCCCCTCGCTTGCCTGCCCAGTCCCTGTCTGAGTAAGACAGCGAGATGGGGCCGGTGGTTGCCGTCATCCATCTGGTCCGGCACAGCGTGAGGCAGCCCATCGGCAGGCCTGAAAACCTTCCTGTTAACGCATCCTTGCTCATTCCATGCTAGCGATTGCGCCTGTTCGGCACCACTGTTTCCTAATCATTGGTTACGTCGCAGGCTTATCTTTTGGTCTAGCCTTGGGGGAAAGACGAAGCGTTTGGGTTTACATGTGGAATTATTTTCCACAAAATCTTTCGGGAGCAGTCACCTTTCATCCTGTCCGGCCGGATGGTGCCAGGGGGGCACCCAAGGCCCAACGAGGAGCTAGACCCCATGACGCAACGCATTACTCGCCATCGCCTTCAGGTGGCCGCCGAGCTGGACCAGTTCATCAATGATCAGGCGCTGCCCGGCACAGGTATTGATCCCGAGGACTTCTGGAAAGGCGTAGACGCGATCTTTCACGACCTGGCGCCCGAGAATCGTGAGTTGCTGGCCGAACGTGATGCACTGCAGCTCAAGCTTGATGCCTGGCATCGCGAGCACCCCGGCCCGGTCAGTGACATGGCGGCGTATCAAGCCTTCCTGAAGGACATCGGATATCTGGTGGACCCGCCTGCCAAGGTCGAGGTCACAACCGAGAACGTGGATCGCGAGATCGCGTCTCAAGCCGGCCCGCAGCTGGTGGTTCCGGTCAACAATGCTCGCTACTCCCTGAATGCGGCCAATGCGCGTTGGGGCAGCCTTTATGATGCCTTGTACGGCACAGACGCGATCTCCGAGGAGGACGGTTGCGAGAAAGGCTCGAGCTTCAATCCCAAGCGTGGGGCAAAGGTGGTGGCCTACGCTCGCAATGTGCTGGACCAGGCGGCGCCGCTGGCCACAGGCTCACATCGTGATGCGGTGAAGTACTTCCTGCGCGACGGCCACCTGGTCGTCTCACTGGAAGGTGGACGCGAGACCGGTCTGAAGGAGCCCGGCAAGCTGGTGGGATATCAGGGAGATGCCGCTGCGCCCAGCGCTGTGCTGCTGTCCCACCACGGCCTGCACCTGGAAATTCAGGTGGACGACAGTCACCCCATCGGCAAGACCGATCCGGCTCATGTCAAAGATGTGGTCGTCGAGGCCGCGCTGACCTCCATCATGGACTGTGAGGACTCGGTTGCGGCGGTGGACGCCGAGGACAAGGTGGGGGTCTATGCCAGTTGGCTGGGCCTGATGAAAGGAGACCTGACGGCCGAGGTGTCGAAGGGCGGCAGCTCCTTCACCCGTCGCCTGAACCCGGACCGTCAGTACCTGACGCCGGATGGTGGCGAGCTGACGCTGCCCGGCCGCTCGCTGCTGTTCGTGCGCAACGTCGGTCACCTGATGACCAACCCGGCCGTGCTGGATGCTGACGGCAACGAATTGCCCGAGGGCATTCTCGACGCCATCATGACCTCATTGATTGCGCTGCATGACCTCAACAAGAGCGATGATCAGCCGCGCAACTCGCGCACCGGCTCTGTCTATATCGTCAAGCCGAAGATGCACGGTCCGAAGGAAGTGGCGTTTGCCAACACGCTGTTTGGACGCGTCGAAGACCTGCTGGGCATGGCTCGCCATACCCTCAAGATGGGGATCATGGACGAGGAGCGGCGTACCTCGGTGAACCTCAAGGCCTGCATCAATGAAGCCACCAGTCGCGTGGTGTTCATCAACACCGGCTTCCTGGATCGCACCGGCGACGAGATGCATACCGCCATGGAAGCGGGCCCGATGCTGCGCAAGGGCGACATGAAGGGCGCCGACTGGATCCAGGCTTACGAGCGCAGCAATGTGCTGGTCGGACTGGCCTGTGGCCTGCGTGGTCGTGCTCAGATCGGCAAGGGCATGTGGGCCATGCCGGACCTGATGGCGGCCATGATCGAGCAGAAGATTGGTCACCCCAAGGCCGGTGCCAACACCGCATGGGTGCCGTCTCCGACGGCGGCGGCACTGCACGCGCTTCACTACCACCAGGTCGACGTGGCCCAGGTGCAGCGCGAGCTCGAGGAACTGGATGAAAGCGAGCAGCGTGAAGAGCTGCTCAAGGCCCTGCTGACGATTCCGGTGGTCACCTCCGCGGACTGGTCCGATGAGGCGATTCAGCAGGAGCTGGACAACAACTGTCAGGGTATTCTTGGCTACGTGGTGCGCTGGGTCGAGCAAGGCGTTGGTGCTTCCAAGGTGCCGGACATTCATGACGTGGGCCTGATGGAAGATCGCGCCACGCTGCGTATTTCCAGCCAGCATATTGCTAACTGGCTCTATCACGGCGTAGTGGATGCTGCGCGGGTGGAAGAGACGCTCAAGCGCATGGCGAAGGTGGTGGATGGGCAGAATGAAGGCGACCCGGCCTACACGCCGATGAGCCCGGACTTTGCCAACTCCAGCGCTTTCCAGGCCGCCAGCGATCTGATCTTCAAGGGGCGTGAGCAGCCTGCCGGCTACACCGAGCCGCTGCTGCACCACTGGCGCCAGGTCCACAAGGCGAAGTAAAACGCTCAAGACGTTGTCGAGCGCATCACCAGCACCCCCGGAACCCTGTTTCCGGGGGTGCTGCGTTGTGCCCTGGTGGCAAGGGCGTTGAGGTATGGTGTCGCGCCTTGGGGTATGGTGAAGTCGCTGGACTGCTTTCAGGGAGAGAGCCATGACCGTGATGACCGCCGCCGCCATCGAGGATTTTCTCGATGATGTCTTCCCACAGCGCTGTGGCACCATCGAGGCCGTGTCCGAGATGCGTGCGACCATGAGTCTGGCCATCGAGGACGAGCATTTGCGACCCGGTGCCAGTGTGTCAGGTCCCACCATGATGGGCCTGGCCGACGTGTGTCTGTACGTGGCCATCCTGGCACAGATAGGCCCAGAACCCATGGCCGTCACCAGTAACCTCAACTGCCATTTTCTGCGTCGCGCGCGGGGTGATCGCGACCTTATCGCCAATGCCCGGTTGATCAAGCTTGGGCGACGTCTGGCGGTGGGGGAGGTAGAGCTGTTCTCTGATGGAGATGAGGCGCCGGTGGCCCATGTGACGGCGACCTACGTGCTGCCGGACGCTGACTGATGATCAGCGGGGCTGACGCCAAAGTCCCCAGGCGAGGGCCAGCCATCCCAGCAGCAACAGCGTACCGCCGATGGGGGTGATCACCCCGAGTGGGCCCAGCCCGGCACCTGCCAGTCCCGCCATGGCCATGGCGTAGAGTGACCCCGAGAACAGCAGCACCCCCACGAGCCACAGTTTCAGGGCCAGCAATTGAGCAGGGATCGGGAACTGCGACCGCCATGCCAGCACGGCCATGGCGGCCAGGGTGTGCCATGCCTGGTAGCGCACGCCGGTGACAAAGGCCGCCGACAGGCGCTCCGGCAAGCGGTCATGTAGACCATGGGCGGCGAAGGCCCCGAGGCCGACGACGCAGGCCCCGGACAGGGCCAGGGTGATCCACCAGTGGCGATCAGGCATTAGGGGGTCTCTCTGTGGGTGAGGCGTGAAGCGTCTGCCGGCGGCCGGGACAGTTGCAAGGAATCTGCCCCCAACCGTACCCCGAGACGCTGTGAGTCGCTACAATGTGGGCCCCGCGACATCTTGAAAATGAGGTGGCCATGCAGATCCAGCTCAATGGTGAGCCCCACGCCCTCGACCGCGAACAGACCGTGGCAGAGTTGATTGACGCGCTCGGCCTGGGTGGTCGGCGTATCGCCGTCGAACTCAACGAGGATATCGTGCCGCGCAGCCAGCACGCGCAGACGCCGCTGGCCGATGGCGACAGGATCGAGATCGTCCACGCTATCGGAGGTGGTTGAGGCGAGCCATCCCGCTTCACTCTCATGGTGCGCCGCTCGACGGCGGCCCAGAATCGCTTTGCGAGTAAGGACCAGAGCATGACCGATATCTTTCAGGACAGCCCGCTACGGGTCGCCGGCTACAGCTTTTCTTCACGCTTGCTGGTCGGGACCGGCAAGTACAAGGACTTTGACGAGACCGGCGATGCCATCGCCGCCAGTGGCGCGGATGTTGTCACCTTTGCGGTGCGCCGCACCAATCTGGGCCAGGAAGCCGGCGAGCCGAACCTGCTCGACGTCGTCCCACCTGAGCGTTACACCCTGCTGCCCAATACGGCAGGTTGCTACAACGCCAAGGACGCTGTGCGCACCTGTCGCCTTGCCCGTGAGCTGCTGGATGGTCACAAGCTGGTCAAGCTTGAAGTGCTGGGCGATGACAACACCTTGTATCCCAACGTGGTGGAGACCCTCAAGGCGGCTGAAACCCTGGTAGCCGATGGTTTCGACGTCATGGTCTACACCAGCGATGACCCCATCGTAGCCCGAGAGCTCGAGGCGATCGGCTGCTGCGCGGTGATGCCCCTGGGTTCACTGATCGGCTCCGGCCAAGGCATTCAAAACCCCTACAATGTGCGGTTGATCATCGAGCAGGCCAAGGTGCCCGTGCTGGTGGATGCCGGCATTGGCACCGCATCAGAAGCCGCGTTAGCCATGGAGCTGGGCTGCGACGGGGTGCTGATGAATTCCGCCATTGCCCACGCGCGCCAGCCGGTATTGATGGCCGAAGCCATGAAGCACGCGGTACAGGCCGGGCGCCAGGCGTTTCTTGCCGGGCGCATGCCTCGTCGCAACGCTGAAGCCTCCTCACCTTTCGCTGGACGCATCAACGTGTGAAGCCGGCCTTGGGAACGCGCTGTCGTCATGTTGCCAGTGCAGCAGTGGCGGCAGCGCTTTCCGCAGAAGCGCTGCTCACCAGTCACTTTTCACGCCGCCAGACACCATCATGACCGATCAAGAGCGCCCGCAAGAGGGCAAGAATACTGGCCCCGAAGGGCCCGAGGCACCGCTGCATCGTCGCGGTATCAAGAGCTATGTGCTGAGGGCCGGGCGCATGACCCAGGCGCAGACGCGTGGGTTGGAAGAGGTATGGCCGAAGCTTGGCCTGACGCTGGATCAAGGGCGCCAGGACCTCGACGCGTTGTTTGGACGCAGCGCCCCTAGAGTCGTTGAAATCGGCTTTGGCATGGGGGCATCACTGGTCGAGCAGGCTGAAACTCATCCGGATACTGACTTTATCGGCATTGAAGTGCATGCGCCGGGAGTCGGCAAGTTGCTGGATGAAGCCGACAAGCGTGGGCTGACCAACCTCAGGGTGTATCGCGAGGATGCCCTGGCGGTGCTCGAGCAATGTTTGCCGGAAGCCAGCCTGACCACCCTCCAGCTGTTTTTCCCGGACCCTTGGCCGAAGAAGAAGCACCACAAGCGGCGTATCGTTCAGCCAGCCTTTGTGGAGCTGGTGCGCCAGCGGCTCAAGCCGGGCGGCACCCTGCACATGGCGACCGACTGGGAGGCCTACGCCGAGTGGATGGCCGAGGTCATGGATGAGGCGCCGGGCTACGTCAATACGGCGACCGAGGAGACGACACCCTATGTGCCGCGTCCCGACTTTCGTCCGTTGACCAAGTTTGAGGCGCGGGGCGAACGGCTCGGTCACGGTGTCTGGGACCTGATTTACCGCCGCGCCGAGTAAGCCGCGCATCGGCTCCTCGCCCTGGACGCTGGCGCCCTGCAGCCAGCGCCCACAGGGCACCGAGCAACGACACGACCAGGCCACTCAGGCCAAGCATGTCGGTACGATCGCCGAGCAGGACGACACTCAATGCCAGTGTCACTGCGGGCGTCAGCGCGATCAGTGCCGAGGTCGGTGTGACCCCGAAGCGGCCGAGACTGGCGACGAAAAAGCCGTAGCCTCCGAAGGTCGACAGCAGCACCAGCCAGATCAGCGCCACGCCGCTGTCGAGTGTCAGTGGTGGCGGCGTGGGCACGCCTGGCTCCAACAGCAGTGCTGCGACCACAAAGACCAGCGTGGCAGCGCTCAGCTGCAGGGCTAGCCGCAGCACCAGGGAGAGTGGCTCAGGACGCGCATGCTGGGAGCCCGGGCGTGAGGTGTCAGGGGGTGTCAGCACGCTGCCCAGAGAGACCGCCGCCACCGCGAGCAACGGTAGCAGATAGGCCCACCAGGGCGCGCCACCGGCACTCTGCATGTCACCGGTGATCATGGCAGCGGCGCCCAAGGTGGCCAGTCCCATGCCCCACCACTGAGCCTTCTCACTTTTCTCATGGAGCAGGTGCTTGGCCAGCAAGGCAGCCGCCAATGGCTGCAGGGCTCCGATCAATGCAGCCACCGAAGCACTCACCCCTTCCGCCACGGCGATCAACATCGCCAGCAGATAGACGCCAACGGTCAGACTGCCGGTCAGCAGTTCATGCTGAACCTGTTGTCGATTCGGGCGCAATCCGGGGCGTCGCCTGAGACAGGCCACCACGACCCAGGCCAGCGCCGCAGCCAGAGCGAAACGGTAGCTGTAGAGGCCCAACACAGGAGTGTTCAGCTCCACCGCCAGACGACTGCCCACGAAGCCACTGCTCCAGCAGAGCACGAAACCTGCTGCGAGACAGCAAGCTCCGACGGTCGTGCTGGGGGCGGTGAGAAGGCCGCGGTGCCCGACGTTTAGCGAAAGGGTGGGTCTTTGCATCGTTACCTCCTCTAGGCATCGGTGGATGAGTCAGCGTTGGCTTAGTCTGCCCAGATGCTAGACTTTCGAGTAGCGAAAGCTTTTGCACGCTGACTTCAATGTTGCTTAACCCTGGAGGAGGTATGGGAGAGGGCCCATCGTTGGATCTTGAAGCATTGCGCAGCTTTGTCACGGTGGCCCAGCAGGGCAGTCTGGCGGGGGCTGCGGCTCTGCGTCATCGCACTGTCAGTGCCTTGAGCATGCAGATCAAACGCCTGGAGGAACGCCTGGACGCGCGGCTGTTGATACGCGGCCCACGGGGCGTATCGCCGTCGCCGGCGGGTGAAGCCTTGCTCCAGGAAGCGCGTGAACTGCTGCGCCAGCACGATAGCCTGGTGGCCAGGCTGACAGGACAGGGATTGAGTGGTCGGGTGCGTTTCGGGATGCCTGAAGGCTATGCGCCGCATTTGGTGGAGCAGATCCTGCCTGATTTCCTGGCCAGCCATCCCAATGTCTTGCTGGAGGCGGTGACGGCGCCGAGTGGAGAGTTGGCGCGTCGCCTGGAACGCGGCGAGCTGTCGCTGGCCGTCGCGCTGGACCGACCCCATCAGCTGGGAGCGGGAGAGTCACTGTGGCAGACCGCCCCGGTGTGGGCTGCCTCGCGTGAATTTCGTCTCACGGATGACGCGCCGCTGCCGCTTGCTCTGCACCCTCTGGACTGCCCATTCCGCTCTCTCGGTGTAGAGGCCCTCGACAGCCAGGGGCGTGATTGGTACGCCGTCTTTACCAGTACCAGTATCCATGCCGTCGAGAAGGCCGTAGAAGTCGGCTTGGCCGTGAGCATTCTCGACCGCCAGCGGCTGACGCCCAGAATGCGAGTACTGGATGAGCGAGACGGGCTTCCTGAGCTGAGTCACTCTCACGCGTGTCTGTACTTCAGCAGGCGAATTGCGGCGGCGTCATGGCCAGCCGTAGACGCCCTGGCGACCTTGCTGCGACAGCGCCTGTCGGGTGCCGGGCCCTGGCCTGCCCATGGTCGCGAGTCACGACAGATGAACGCGGGTAGCTGACGGAGAGCGTCTCGAGGGTAGGCGGAGCACAAAAGAAAACCGCTCCAGAGGGAGCGGTGAAAGGACCGTGACTAGCAATGAGGAGGAGAAACCAGATAGCGACTGGCAGAGTCTGTATCTGGTGTCAGTGGCTCATCAACACTGACAACATCAGCGTAAATCATTCTCATTTTCCCCGTCAAGCGTAACGAGAATTCTTTTTATTCATGCCTTCTGAGCGTCGTTGATCTCTGGCTGGCTGCGTTGGTCTGCGTTGGTCTGGAAAGGGGGAAACAAAAAGGGGAAATGAAAAAGCCGCTCCCAAGGGGGAGCGGCGAAGGACCGTGACTAGCAATGAGGAGGAGAAACCAGATAGCGACGAACAACGCCTGGTATCTGGTGTCGGCGGCTCATCAACGCCGACAAGGTAAGCGTAAATCATTCTCATTGATCGCGTCAATACAAACAAGAATATTTTTTATTTAAGGCGGCGGCCAGCGCTGCTGATGCCATCGCGTTGGCCTGGCCGATCGCGGAATGGCCACAGGCCACAATAGAAAAAGCCGCTTCCAAGGGGAAGCGGCGAAAGGACCGTGACTAGCAATGAGGAGGAGAAACCAGATAGCGACTGGCAATGCCTGTATCTGGTGTCGGCGACTCATCAACGCCGACGAAGTAAGCGTAATTCATTCTCATTCGCTTCGTCAACACAAACGAGAATCTTTTTTATATAGGGGCTGTGCGGCTCAGGTCAGCTGCATCCACAGTGGCAGCGTCAGCATCGCGGCCAGGGTCTGCGCCGTGATCAGCCCGGCCATCAACTCAGCGTCGCCACCGAGTTGGCGCGCGAGAATATAGGCAGAGGTGGCGGTGGGCAGCGCAGCAAACAACAGCGCCACATTCAGGCTGACCGGATCGAGCCCGCAGACCCAACCAAGTGCGAGGACCAGTGCTGGCATGAGGATGAGCTTGGCCAGACTCGAGACCCACAGGCCCAGGTCCCGGCGAAGCAGTGCCTGGGGACGAAGTGCCACGCCGACAGCCACCAGACCAAGGGGAAGCGCAGCTCGACCCAGCAGTTCCAGCGTACCGGCCGACCAGCCAGGCAGACCGATGCCAGACAGGTTGAGCCCAATGCCGATCAGGCACGCCAGGATCAGAGGGTTCTGGGCCAGTGCCCACAGCGAGCGCCAGAGCCCGGAACGTCCCAGGGTTCCGGCGGCAATAAAGGTCAGCACACACAGGACATTGACGGTCGGAATCATCAGCGCCAGCGCTACCGCCGCGACGGTCGCGCCCTGGCTGCCGTGCAAGGCGGCCGCCCCTGCCACCCCGACATAGGTGTTGAAGCGAACGGCCCCCTGAAAGACCGATGTAAAGGCGGCGGCGTCAAGGCCAAGGCGCGGCTTGCACCACCAGAGCAGCAAGGATAGGGCAAGCATGGTGCCGAGCAGGACCACGGCCAGCCGAACCACCGGAACCTGGCTGATATCTGCGCGTGCCAGAGTCGCGACCAGCATGGCAGGAAACAGCAGAAAGTAGATCAGCCGTTCCATGCGTGCCCAGAAGTCGCCACCGGGGAAACGTGCAAGCCCGAGCAGAGCACCCAGCAATATCAGCAGGAAGAGAGGGCCAAGGGCCGCGGTGATGGAGGCCATGTACGATCCTTGTTCGAATGACGCCCGAGGCGACGTGGTGATGCGTTGTTGTCAGTCCAGCGCGTTGATAACTGCGACATTGTCGCGCAGGGGGCTTCGGGATTTTGCTGATAAGCTAAGGTGACACCCATTCTGCTCTGGAGGTCGTCCTCCAACATGGATTCGCGCCAGTCCTCATCCTCGCGTGGCGCACGTCGTCCACGACTGCGCATGCTGATCACCGTTACCGTGGTCACGCTGCTGGTTGCCCTATGGTACCTGTTGCGCTACGAACTTGGCGATCATCAGGAGACGGTCTGGTACCCCGCAGCCCCAGGGTGCGATCTGCACCAGGGGCCCTGTTCGGCCAGCCTCGGAGAGGGGGAAAGCGTCTCTCTTGCCATCGCGCCTGACAGCAGTATTCAGCCTCTCGTCGCGCTGCCTCTGGCGGTTCGCATCGACGGTGTAGCTGCTGACAACGTGAGGGTGTCATTCGAAGGGGTCGATATGGACATGGGCGAGCACCGTTTTACGCTGTCCGCCGAGCCACCAGACGAGAACGGCGTCAGTCGGTTCATCGGTGAGGGGCAGCTGGGCATCTGTACGCGCGAGACCATGGTCTGGCGTGCCCGGGTCAGCTTCGATACGCCACGAGGGCGCGTAGGCAGTTTTTTCGACCTGGAAGTCGAGCGTAGCCTGCCATGACCTCCCGAATTTCTGCGCGGCGTCGCTGGGCCCTTGGGCTGGCGGGGGGGCTGGTGGTGGCGGCAGCCTTGCTCTGGAGCTTCAGACCCTGGCAGGTGACGCCGTCGTCGGGGCCTGTCGGCGGCAACATCGAACTTCCTGCCACCACCGGCACGTTTTCGCTGTCAGCATTGCAGGATGACCAGGTCGCCGTGCTGTTCTTTGGCTACAGCTGGTGCCCTGATGTCTGCCCCATCAGCTTCGCCGTCGTGCGTCAGGCGCGCCTATCGCTTTCCCCTCAGCTACGCCGTCGAGTGGTGCCGGTCATGATCTCGGTAGATCCCGAACGCGATACGCTGGAGCGACTGGAAGAGTATCTCGCCGCCTTCGGTGACGACATGGTCGGAGCCACAGGGAGTGCCGCCGAACTAGCGGACATTGGCGAGCGCTATGGCGTTGTCTGGCGCAAGGTCGAGACACCAGACTCGCAGATGGAATACGCCGTGGATCACACCGCCTCCCTGTACCTGGTCAAGCCAGACGGTACGATCCTTGAGCGTGTCCTGCATTCACCGACTCCAGGCCCGCTACAGGCAGCCCTTGATCGAGCGCTGGCCGAGTAAGCCAGCGCGCCTCATCGTTCCATGAACATCGTCGCATCAAGGGCGTTGCTGCAGTCGATCGATCATGCTCATCAGCGCGCTGACCTGTCGGCCATCGCGGCTGTCATGCAGCGGGTCCTGTTGCCAGGTGCTCTCGCTGAAACCCCACCAATCCCAGCACCCTTTCGGGTTGGCCAAGCTTGCTTCCGCCTGGGGATACAGCACGACCAGGCCGAGGCGCTCGGCATAGCGATTCAAACCGCTGGCCTTGGCGAAGGCGGGCGGCTGGATCGCCTCGTCGTCGGTGTCGTCCACCGCCATCTCACAGCCGTGGAAGGCGACCACGAGCTTGCACGTGTTCTGCTGCTGTTCACAGGCCTCGGGCAGGTACAGAAAACCGGTATCCGCCAGGCCCTTGGCGTCGAACTCGCGCTGGTCGAAGGCGATAAGTCGCGCGTCGCTCGCAAACTCCGCAGGCTCGGCTGACTCAGGTTGCTCGGCAGGCTGGAGCGCGCCAAGCCACCAGGTGAGGAAGTCTCCGGCCAGATCGGTATGACAGTCCAGCAGGTAAGGGGGGCCTCCTTCGCTGCAGTCTGCCAGAGGGATGTCGCTCTCCACGGTGGTGGGCCACCCATGTCCAGCGTCGGGATGAAAGACGGCTTGAAGCTGGCGTTCGTCAGCCAGCCAGCCTTGCCACTGGGTAACGGCTGCGTGGCCTACCGCGGGGTCGATGGTGCCGTCCTTGTCGCCGTGCCACAGGTACACTCGCAGCTCGGCAAGATCGTCTGCATCCCCTACCCGCGATTGCTCACGATAGCCCTGCAGGCGCCGATCAATGGCTGCCAAGTCCGCTGTACCGTGCCGTTGCCCCATGCACTGACCGAGGGCCACCCCCAGTTCACCCAGGGCACATCCCCACGGTCCGCTGGCGACCAGGCCCAGCGCCTCGAAGCGTGAGGGCCAGGCCACTGCCAGCTGCTCCGCCATGTAACCCCCGGAAGACACGCCAATGGTGGCGGTATGCTCGACTGATAGACCGAGCGCCGGGAGCGCTGGGGGCTGTGCCAGCGCTGGCATCGTCAAAAAAAACGCCAGCCCCCCGAGGAGGCTGGCGTTGGTCCGGCGAGCTGGGCGCACTGCCTCAGCCTTCATCACTGGGATTGATATCCAGCAGCTCGACCTTGAAGATCAAGGTCTCGTTCGGGCCAATCGGTCCCTGTCCACGGGCGCCGTAGCCAAGCTCCGGCGGAATGACGACTTCCCAGGTATCGCCCACGTTCATCATCTGCAGGGCTTCCTGCCAACCTTCAATGACCTGGCCGACCTGGAAGGAGACCGGCTCGCCACGCTCGTAGGAGCTGTCGAAGACAGTCCCGTCGATCAGCTTGCCTTCGTAGTTGACCTGGACAGTGTCACCCGCTTCAGGTGACTCACCGTCGCCTTCTTCCAGTTCCTTGTACTGAAGGCCGGAATCGGTGGTGGTCACGCCGTCTTTCTCGGCGTTGTCAGCCATGTAGGCCGCGCCTTCTTCCTGGTTGGCGTCTGCCTGTTCAGCCATTTCTTCGGCGCGTTTCTGCTGCTCCTCCGCGCGCTTGGCCATGGCGTCTTCCTGGAACTTGGTCAACGCCGCCGCAATTTCCTCGTCGGTCATGTCCAGGTCACCGCCGGCGAACACATCGTTGATGGCGTCACTGAAGGCGTCGGTATCGAGGTCTTCCACGTCCTGCTTGATGCTCTGGCCCAAGGTCACACCCAGGCTGTAGCTGAGTTTCTCCTGGTCGCTTTCCGGTGCAGAGAAGGCCAGCGGAGCGGCACCCAGCAGGGCGATCAGCGAAGCGGAAGTCAGCAGTGTCTTCATGGAAATCCTTGTCTGGCGGCGTCGGCCGCAGTGTGAATGTCGTTGGTGTGACTGTATCAGGCGGCAAAGGGTTCCGCATCCGTCGCAGTCTACTCCATACGAACAAGACCCGGATCAGGGATCCGGGTCTTGTTTGTCGTGCTTGGCTTGCCGTCTGATGACCGACTAGACGACCAGGGTAGGACACTGGGCGGAGCCGGAAACGCGCTGTGCGACGCTACCGAGGATCAGGCTGGCATCGCCGTTGGTGCCCTGGGCCCCAATGACGATCAGATCGCAGTCTCGCTTGCGAGCAAAGCGCACGATGGTGCGTGAGGGGCGGCCACCCTTGACGAAGGCACGCACCTTTTCCAGCGGCACCCCCAGTTCTACCGCATGGTTCTTGGCATGAACGGCGATTTCGGACGCATATTCCTTGAGCGCGTCGTCTGGCAGGTCCAGCTTGTCGGGACGGACCATCGACAGCGAGGCCTCGAGCAGGCTGTGATGCTTGAAAACGCACAGAATATAAAGCTCAGCGCCGGTCAGGTACTGCAGACCCACGCCCTTTTCCAGTGCTTTCATGGCGCCTTTGGAGCCATCTACCGCCACCAGGATACGATTGAACATCGGTTTCTCCTTGAGCCGTAGCTGTGCTATCGGAAGGCAATATCACGCAGGAACAGCGCAATCTGCGGGAACATGATCAACAGCGCTGCTGCCAGGATCAGCAGGAACACGAACGGTGGCGTGCCTTTGATCACGTCCAGATAGGGGCGCTTGAAGATCGCGATGGCGGTAAATATGTCGCAGCCAAACGGTGGCGTGGCCGACCCTATGGCCACCTGCAAGGTGATCAGGATGCCGACCAGCACGGGATCCAGGCCGGTCGCCTCGATGGCTGGCGCAAAAATGGGCGTGAGCACCAGGATCACCACGATCGGATCCACAAACATGCAGGCCACAAAGAAGGCCACGCAGATCGCAATCAGCACGCCGGTGGGCCCCGCCTCATTGATACCCGCTGCCTCCAGCAAGGCCTGGGGGATCTGGGCAAAAGAGATGATCCATGAGAAACCATTGCCTACGGCCACCAGAATGAACACCACGGCGGTGATCAGCCCCGTGGATTTGGCGATCGCATAGATATCGCCCATCTTCAGCGAACGGAATACCACGAACTCGAGCAACACGGCGTACAGCACGCAGGCAGCCGCCGCTTCGGTGGGGCTGAAAATGCCGCCGTAGATGCCGCCGACAATGATGACCGGGAAGCCCAGGGGCCATAGCGCCTGTCTGACGGACGCCAGTCTCTCGCCCCATGACGCCTTGGGTTCCGTCGGTACATCGCGAATCACCGCGTAGGCCACGCAGTAGAGAGAGAACATCAGTAGAATCAGCAGACCAGGACCAATGCCTGCGATGAACAGTTCGCCGATAGATGTTCCGGAAATGACGCCATAGATGATCATGCCGATGCTCGGCGGGATCAGGAAAGCAATGTCACTGGCGTTGATGATCAGGGCCAGGGTGAAGGAGTCCGAATATCCCGCCTTGAGCATGCGTGGACGCAGCGGTGAGCCGACGGCCACCACGGTCGCCTGGGTAGAGCCCGATACTGCACCGAATAGCGTGCAGGAGGCGGCGGTGGACACCGCCAGTCCACCTTTCACATGGCCGATAAAGGCCATGACCATATTGATCAGTCGCTCCGCCGACTGACCGCGGGTCATGATATCGGCGGCAAGGATGAACATCGGCACCGCGATCAGTGAGGCTGGTCTGATGCCGGCCATCATCTGCTGAATCAGTGTATCCATCTGATCCAGCCCGTTGAACATCATGAAGAAGCCGATCACCGCGGCGGTAATCAGCGGAATCATCATGGGAAAGCCCAGCAATAGCAGGGCAATCATGGTTGTGACCATTATCGTTGTCATTGGACCATTTCTCCTGCGGCTACCGTCACATCACTCATACTTCGGTCTCCGTGTCCTTGTAGCCATCCACTACGCCTGTCGACAGGTAGACGTCGTGGGACGTCAGATTCTTGATGGCCGTCAGCAGGTACTGGATGCCTGTGATCAAGAAGCCCAGCGGGACCCACAGGTAGATCCAGAAAATCGGAATTCCCAGCGCGGGGAGGATGCGCCCCTTGTCGTAGAGGTCGAGGATGTAGATCACTGAGTAGTAGAGCAAAAAGAACATCACCAGTGACGTGAACAGGGCAATGACCACCATCAGGACGCGGCGCCCACCTACCGGCAGGGCATCGTAGATGGCAGACATGCGGATGTGTCGGCCATGGCGCGCGGCGTAGCCGATGCCGGCAAAGGTGATCATGATGATCAGGATTCGGTTGAGCTCACCGCTGAAGAAGATGCTCTCGCCAAATACAAAACGCCCGATCACGTTGATGATGGTGTTAGCTGCCATCAGCAGCACGCCGACGGCCAGAATGGCGGCCTCCAGCTTGCTGATCGCGTTGTCGATGGTGCCCAGAAAACCAGGCAGCCCCGAGTGATAATTCTTTTCGGATTCTTCGTCGGTCATGTGGCAATCCTTGGTCGGGGGGTACCGGGTGAGAGACACGGGTCTTCACTGTAGCCCTGCCAGCAGCGTAGTGGCCGCGAGGCGCTGATGCCGATAGCGCCTCCAACGCTATGTGTACGCAGACCGGCAGTCGTGCAAACAAAAGGGGGCAGCCAGACTGCGGCTGCCCCCTTGGGAGCGGTCTCGTGGTGACGAGGTTTAACCCTCGCTGCCCTGCACCGCTTCGAGGTCGGCCTTGAACTGGTCAAGCAGCGTCTGACCGCCCTCACCGGTCATCTCGATGAACTTCTCCTCAACCTGAGGAGCGCGATCACGGAAGGCCTGGATCTGTTCTTCGTCCAGACGCGTCACGGTGACCTCGTCGGAGGCGTCCTGGATCTTGGCCAGCGACTCCTCGGCAAGCCCCTTGATGTGCTCGATGGTGGTGTCGTAGGCAGCATCGGTCGCATCCTGGACCAGCTGCTTGTCTTCGTCTGACAGGCCCTCGTAGAAGTCCTGGTTGGCCATCATGGCGGTGGTGAACCAGCCGTGTCCGGTGAAGGTCAGGTTGGGAGACACCTCATACAGACCGCCAGACTCGATCCAGAAGATCGGGTTTTCCTGGCCGTCGATGATGCCGGTCTGCAGACCGCCATACACCTCGCCCCAGGGCAGCGGGGTCGGCGTGGCGCCAAAGGCGTCGTAGGTCTCCGCCAGCAAGGGGTTGGTCATGGTCCGGATCTTCTTGTTATCGAAGTCTTCCGGTGAAGTGATCGGCTCGTCGGCGGTGACCACCATTTCCCCTTCCGGGTACATCTGCAGAAGTTCTAGCCCATGCTCTGCGTAGAGCTCGGGGAACATCTCGTTGATCGCCTTGCTCTCGTCGAAAAACGTGAGAACGGTGCTTTCATCGGTGGGCAGCAGGTAGGGGATAAAGAAGATCTGGGCTTCTGGAATCAGGGCGCCGGTGAAGCCGGGGGACTGGTTGACGAACTGCAGGATACCGTTCTGGGTCTGCTCCATAATGTCGTCAGATTCGCCCAGCTCGCCAAAGCGATAGACCTGGACGGAATGGTCGGAATTGTCTTCAACGTACTGCTTGAACGCCTGAGCAAAGACGTCCTGGACATCGCCCTCGTACTCCTCGTGGGCGTAGCGCCAGTTGTCAGCCATGGCAGTGGAGGAAAGACCCAGCATCAGTGCGCCGATACTGGCGGTGGTCAACAATTGTGTTGCCTTCATTCTTGTGGTTCCTCTGCAGGTGTTGGAGCTAGGGGCAGGTTGAGCGCGCACTGAACAACGCGCTACACCGCTTTGGCTTCAGCGGGTTAGATTCTGCAAAAAATGCAGTAATTCTCATGCAGTTAAGTTCAGGCTAGCGCGCTGAAGGAAGAGGGTCAAGCTGGCTTTCCATGCTTCTCAGGGCCGTAAATTGCGTTTTTTTCTGTCGTTCGCTGCAAGAAAGAAGAACTTTTTCAAGGCGTGGTCTTGGCTCTGGCAAGGGGGTAAAAGCAAGCCCCTCAAGGCTAATTTTCATGAGCATCTCGAGGCATTGACGCTCCGCTTCGAGTTCTGCGCGCTGGATGCTTGAGCGCACACTCGCGATGCTCGGTTCGTGCTGGGCGGCACGCTTGAGTTGGCGACGAAGCTGGCGCAATGGAACAGTCACCGTTTGCTGCCAGTCGCTGACGTCCGCTGGAACCGGGCCTGTCGTGGCACCATGGCGAAACAGCCAGCAGCGCCAGATCAGCTCACACACATCCCAGCCGTGCTCGTCCTGCAGGATCAGGCACGACGGCTCTACCCCCGGCCTGGCATAGAGAGCCAGGGCAAACTCCCATAGCGGGTCTGAGGCTAGACGGGGACGCAGCTGCGCGGCGAATTCGGTAGAATCGGTGGGCAAGATGACATCCTTCCTTATTTTCAGTCAGATGCTCGCGGGTAACAGGCCCGACGGGCCTAGTTCGATGGAGCCATGATGATTGCACTGCGCCAAGTCACCCTGCAACGTGGCGCCGAGCCACTGTTCGAAGGTGCCGACCTGACCCTGCATGCGGGGCACAAGGCCGGTATTGTGGGGCCCAATGGCGCCGGCAAGTCGAGCCTGTTCGGGCTGATCCTGGGCGAGATCGGCGCCGACAAGGGCGCGATTGAAATGAGCGGCGGTCAGCGCATCGCCCATATGGCCCAGGAGGTCGAGGCGCTGACCCGGCCCATCGTGGAATACGTGCTGGATGGCGATGCCGAGCTGCGCCGCACCGAAGCGGCTCTGGCCTCCGCCCAGACGGAGGGTGACCATCATCGCGAGGCGGAGCTGCATGGGGCCATCGAGGCGCTGGATGGCTACAGCGCGCCGGCCCGTGCCGCCCAATTGCTGGTGGGCCTTGGCTTCGCTCAGCAGGACCTGGACAAGCCGCTGTCGGCATTCTCCGGCGGCTGGAGAATGCGCGCCAACCTGGCGCGCACCCTGTTCATGCCCTCTGACGTGCTGCTGCTGGATGAGCCTACCAACCACCTGGACCTGGATGCCCTGCTGTGGCTGGAGCAGTGGCTGACGCGTTACCCGGGGACTCTGCTGCTGATTTCTCACGATCGCGACTTTCTCGATGCCGTCTGTGACCACATCGTTCACTTCGATCGTCGCCAGCTGGTGCTGTATCGGGGCAATTACACGACCTTCGAGCGCACCCGCGCCGAAAAGCTGGCGCTGCAGCAGGCCCAGGCCGAGAAACAGCAGGCCAGGCGGGAGGAAATCGAAAAGTTCGTTGCTCGCTTTCGCTACAAGGCGACCAAGGCACGACAGGCGCAGAGCCGCTTGAAGATGCTCGAGCGCATGGGCGATATCGCCCTTGCTCACGTCGATTCTCCGTTTCATTTCACCCTGCCGGCGGCAGAGAAGACCTCCCATCCGCTGCTGGTGATCGACGATGCCGCGTTAGGCTATCAGCAGGCGGACGGCGGTCAGCGCGTTCAGCTGTCCAACGTCAAGCTGACGCTGTTGCCGGGCCAGCGTATTGGTCTGCTTGGGCCCAATGGCGCAGGCAAGTCCACCCTGATCAAGTCGTTGACCGGCGACCTGCCCCTGCTGGAGGGGCGGCGTGTACCCGGCGAACACCTCGCCGTAGGCTACTTTGCCCAGCACCAGCTGGAAGGCCTCGATCTGCAGGCGTCGCCGTTCACCCACGTCCAGCGTCTGTCGCCCAAGGCCGCTGACAGCGACATCCGTCAGTTCCTGGGAGGCTTCGGGTTTCCGGGCGACGATGTCTTTGCCAAGGTCGATACCTTCTCCGGGGGCGAGAAAGCGCGCCTGGCCCTGGCCTTGATCGCCTGGCAGAAGCCCAACCTGCTGCTGTTGGACGAGCCCACCAACCACCTCGATCTCGAGATGCGCGAAGCGCTGACGGAAGCGCTGGCGTCCTTTGATGGCACGGTTATCGTGGTGTCCCACGACCGCCATCTGCTCAAGGCCACGGTGGACGAGTTCTGGAAGGTGGCGGATCATCGGGTAGAGCCCTTCGACGGTGACCTCGAGGACTATCGCGTCTGGTTGAAGACGCGCCTGGAGACGGCCCGGCGCATCGCCCGGGAAGAGAAGGCCGACAAGGCGGACGCCGCGCAGGCAGCACCCAAGGAAGATCGCAAGGCCTCCCGCCGAGCCGCCGCCGAGCTGAGAGAGAAGCTAAGGCCCCTGAAGCGCGAGCGTGATCGTGCGGAAAAGGCCATGGAGGGTGTGCAGGCTGAGCTCGCCGAGGTCGAGGAACGGCTGGGGGACGCGTCGCTGTACACAGATACCGCGCGCAAGCAGGAGTTGACCGAATGCCTGGGCCGTCAGGGCGAGCTCAAGGCCCGCCTCGACGACCTTGAGGCCGAGTGGCTGGCCGCCGAAGAGGCACTCGAGGACATGCAGGATGCGCTAGCGAGCGGAGACTGATGGGACCTCCTCGGTGTGTCCGGGCGAGGCCGCATCCTGTGCATCCATTCGCGCCGCCATGCGCTGCCGTTCCGCCTGCTCGTCTGCCAGGCTGGTCTGCGGCAGCACCAGGTTGAGGGTGACGGCGCTGAGGGCCGCCACCACAATCGGTGAGCTTCCCAGAGCGAGCTGCAAGGTACTCGGCAGGGCCTGCATCGCTTCAGGCGCGGCGGCCAGGCCGAGCCCCAGTGCCAGGGACAGGCTGGCGATGGTCATGTTGCGGCCTGACAACTCATCCCGCGTCAGCAGTTGGATGCCTGTCATGGTGATCATCCCGAATACCGTGATGGTAGCGCCCCCCAGCACGGAATAGGGAATGGTGGTCATCAGTGCGCCGAACTTGGGAATCAGCCCCGCCGCCAGCATGAATACCGCTGCCAGTGCCAGTACGGAGCGGCTGACGACCTTGGTCATGGCCACAATGCCGACGTTTTGGCTGAAGGACGCTGTCGGCAGAGCGGCGAACAGCGCGCCAACCAGGGTACAGATCCCATTACCAAGCAGTCCTCCCGAGAGTTCCCGATGACCCAGCTCACGGTTCATGCCACCGATGGTGGTTGCCGACAGGTCGCCAATGGTCTGGACGGAGTTGACCACGCAGATGATCACCATGGACAGGATGGCGGCAGGGGCGAAGTCGAGCGATACCGGTAGCAGGCGTGGGGCGCTGAACCAGGCGGCCTGCTTCACGGCAGTGAAATCGACCATGCCAAGGGCCAGTGCCAGAACGTAGCCGACCACGATGCCGCAGATGATCGCCGCCAGCTTGATAAAGCCTCGGCCGAATTGGGACACCCCCAATACGACGGCGAGCGTGACCAGGGCAACTAGCCATTGCTGTCCCCCTCCATAGTCGGGGCTGTTGCGTCCTCCGGCCATGTAGTGGATGGCGATGTCATACAAGGATAGGCCGATGACCAGCACCACCACGCCGGCGACCACCGGCGGGAAGAGATGCCGCAGCGGTCGAATGCCGATGCCCACCAGCAGCATGGCGATCCCGCCACACAGCTGGGCGCCGAGGATACCTTCCAGGCCAAACTGTGCGCCTACCGCCGTCAAGGTGGGGACATAGGCGAAGCCCACGCCAAAGATGGTCGGCAAGCGGGCGCCGAAGCGCCAGACACCAAATAGCTGGATCAACGTGGACACCGCTGACGCCATCAGGGAGACCTGAATCAGCATCAGTGTTTGGGCCACCGGTGCACCCACGGTGCCCGCCACGATGATGGGCACGGTAATGGTGCCCATGATCATGGCGAGGATGTGCTGCAATGATAACGGCAGGGCACGGCTCATGGGGGGCCTGCCGTGGAAGTCGAAGACCGAGCGGCTGGCGACATGTCGCTGGTGTGTCATGGATACGATCACCCGTTGTTATTGTATACAGATGATTTTGGTAAATGTTTCCATGAACATCAAGCGACGTTTTCGACGACGGTCATGTCAGCGTATTGCGACGTGTCACGACCCCTAGCTTTCCAGCATGAAGGTCACCGGACCGTCGTTGACCAGCGCTACCTGCATGTTGGCTCCGAACTGTCCACAGGCGACGGGGCTGTGGCGCTGGTTCGCCAGATCGAGCAGGTAGTGGAAGAGGCGTTCGCCTTCCGCAGGAGGGGCTGCGCTGGAAAAACTGGGTCTCAGGCCCTTGCGTGTGTCAGCCGCAAGGGTGAATTGCGACACCAGCAGGAGCCCGCCGCCGGCCTGCTGGAGGTTGAGATTCATCTTGTCATCGTCGTCGCCGAACACACGGTAGTGCAGCAGCTTGTGCAGCAGCCGTTCGGCCGCCGCCTCGTCGTCGCCTTTCTCGACGCCTACGAGGGCCAGGAGGCCGTGATCGATGGCGCCAATGGTGCGATCGTCGACATCGACGCTGGCGCGCCTGACGCGCTGAATCAGAGCTTTCATGATGCGAGTGCCTTGGCTGAAAAGGGCATCAGCCTAGCACGGAGAGGTAAGGGTAGGCAGAAGGCGCCGGTCAGCGCCCGAGAAGCGCATCACGGAAGCCATCGTCCAACGGATCGCTGCCCAACCAGATGGCGAACATGGCGATGGCCAGTTCCAGGTTGGGGCTCTGGAACAGCGGCGTTCCATTGAGCGAGAGGGTGAGCTGCTCGCCGCTCCAGCGCAAGGCGTAGCGATCCCCAGGCTGAACGTCGCGATAGCTGTCTGTGAGGCGAGATAGCTCTGAGCGCACGCTCGCGAAATTCACCTCGTTGACCTGCTCGCGCACCGTGCGAGTGGTCGCCTCGGCGAAGTCCTCGGCGTCGATGGCATGGAAGTAATGCAGCACCAACTGTCTCGGGACATCGGATAGCGGCGCCGGTCGAGGAAAGCCTGCGGCCTGGTAGTAGGCGCCGGCGTAGGCGTCCCACACCATATAGGTGAACAGGCCATGACCGAGCATGTCGTAGCGCCGGTCACCTTCAATCGTTCGCGCAAAGCTGGCGTCCTTGACCTGTACCTGCGGTGCGTTCGCGGTGGTGGATTGGGCGTCGGCTTTGGGGGGTAGCGCCATGGTCAGTGTCAGACACGTCATGAGGCTGATGGCGGCAATCAGTCGAGTGAGCGGATGTTGCTGGGGCTGGCGCGGGGGCATGAGACACGTCCTCTGGCACGATGTTGTACAGATCATGGCAAAGGATGCGTTTCTTGTACAGGTTTTGTATATCTTGCTGCGCCTTACCCGTCGGCGATTACCAGGCTCGACACAGCATGATGTCGCAGCGCGGCTCTGCCAGCAGGCGCTTGGTGATCTGGCTGCGACGTCCAGCCTGACTGCGGTTGCCCAGTGCCAGCAGGTCAGGAGGTTGGCGCCGGAGATGGGCGATCAGTACATCCAGTGGATCACCTTGCTCCAGTACCAGCTCCAGCTCAGGCACTCGTTCAAACTCTGCCATCAGCTGATCAATTTCATGTTCGAGCTGGTGTCGCAGGCGAATGACTTCCCGGTCGCGCCATTGGGCAAACTCCGCGTCGGAGCCCAGCTCGCGCTCGCCGGGCACGTCCCAGGCGTGCAGAAGCTCGAGGCGTGACTCCGGAAAATGGCGCAGGGTTTCGCGTAGCGTGCGTCGGCAGGTCAGCGAGAAGTCGACCGGCACGAGGATGTCAGTCCATGGGGCAGAGGGCGGTTGGCTGACGGTCAGCACCGGACAGGGTGCGCTGAGCAACACTCTGGCCAGGGTGGTGCCACCGATCAGGTCAGGGTGACCCCGCTTGCGGTGAGTGCCGAGAATGATCATCTCGGCGCTGCGCTCGTGGGCCTCGCGTATGATTTCGGCGTAGGGAGCCCCGGTCACGGTCTGTACCAACAGCGGCGGCTCATTCAGCGCATAGTCTTCACGTAGATCCGTGGCGATGGCATGGATGTCATCGACGACGGCACCTTCCAGGTCACGCAGCACCCGCCGTGGCAGATAGGGGTCAAGGACGTGGAGTACGTCCAGGCGTGCGCCCATGTCGTTGGCCAGGCGAATGGCACGGCCAAAGGCGGAGCGGTTTTCGGCTGACAGGTCACAGGCAAACAGCAGGGAGCGAGTCATGGCTCTGCCCTCAGAACGCCAGTGGATGAACCTTCAGCATGGGTGGGCATGCCGATTCGCGCAAGCGCTCCGAGGTACCACTGCTGTCAGCGCATGATGATCTGATCCCTAAGCCTGAACGACAACAGAAGGTAGCGGCTACCACCAGGCGTGGAAGTGGTGAACCGGGCCCCGCCCGTGCCCCACGGACAGCCGGCGACTGGCATCCAGTGCCTGGTGCAGCCAGCGCTTGGCATCGCCGATGGCGTCGATAATCTGGGCTTCCTGGGCGTCGTGCGGCAGGTGGGCCAGTTTGGCGGTGATGGCAGACGACAGCGCGCAGCCTGTGCCGTGCAGGTTTTGAGTATCGATGCGTGGTGCAGGTAGCCACCGCTCCCCGGTGGGCGAGGCGAGCAGGTCAGGGCAGCTGTCACCGTCGAGGTGGCCTCCCTTGAGCAGGACATAGGGCGCCGATAGCGCGGTCAGTGCTGGCAGCATGGCTTCCATGTCATCTGCACTGGTGGGGATGGGCCGGTCAAGTAATACGGCAGCCTCGGGCAGGTTGGGCGTGATGACGTCAGCCAGCGGCACCAGAATGTCGCGTACGGCGCTAATCCCCGCCTCGTCGACCAGAATATCGCCACTCTTGGCGACCATGACCGGGTCCAGCACGATCCAGCGCGGACGCCGGGCCTCGAGCGCTTCGCGCAGCACCTCGGCGACGTCGCGGCTTGCCACCATACCGATCTTGACCGCGTCGACGCGGACATCATCGAGCAAGTGGTCGAGCTGAACGCGGATGCTGGCGGCCGTCACCGGGTGCACCTCGCGGACCCCACAGGTATTCTGCGCGATCACTGCGGTAATCACATTGGTGGCATAGGTGCCTAGCGCCGACAGCGTCTTGAGGTCACCTTGCAGACCTGCGCCACCGGACGGGTCAGAGCCGGCAATGGTCAGAGTGTGGGGGATGGCTGTGAGCTGGGACATGAACGGCACCGGAAAGTCAGCAGGACCCACAGGATACAAGAGACCAGGTCGAGGGAGCCATGTTCAGTCTGTTTGTGGTAGCGATGGCCAGTGCGACCTTGTTGCCGGGCGGCTCTGAGGTATGGCTGACGGCACTGTGGTGCCGTGGCGAGTCGCCGTTGGCACTGTGGTGGGTGGCGACGCTGGGCAACACCTTGGGAAGCTTGATCAACGTGGGTCTGGGGCGCTATGCCACCCACTACGTGGATCGGCGGTGGTTTCCGGCATCACCGCAGGGACTGGCGCGGGCGCAGCGCTGGTATCGCAAGGGAGGAGAAGCCAGTCTGCTGCTGGCCTGGGTGCCGGTAATAGGAGATCCACTGACCGTGCTGGCGGGAATCGCGCGGCTACCTTGGTGGCGCGCGCTGGTGTGGATTCTGGTGAGCAAGGGGGGGCGCTATGCGCTGGTACTGTGGTTAGCGGACAGCTACTTCTCGTGTGGCGCTTGAGCCTGGACCAGGACCTACCACCAAGCCCTATAGCCAAGCCCTTTAGCCAAGCCCAGACTTGACGGAAGCCCCGGCCCAGCCGGGGATAGCAGAAGGGCTGCCGAATGGCAGCCCTTCTGCTGTCGATATCACCGCTGACGGCGATAGTCGACGCGGATTACTCCTGCCCGAGACTGGTGCCGCCGTCCGGATTACGGGCGTTATAGTAGGCCTGTTCGGAAATGGCGTGGTAATTCACGACCTTGTCCTGAAACTCGCGATAGGACTCGTAGATGCGGCCGGCGATATCGCTGGAGTCGGCGAGTTCCTGCACGACCTCGGCGGAAATCTCCTGAGCCTGAGCAAGGACATCATCAGGCAGCTTGCGCAGCTGAACGTCGTGCTCGTTGATCAGCGTTGCCAGGGCGTCGTTATTACGTGCGGTGTACTCGTCGAGTACGTCCTGGTTGACGTCGCGAACCGCGCTACGCAGGATCGCCTGCAGGTCGGCAGGCAGTTCTGCCAGAGCATCATCGTTGATGATGGCTTCGAACATGACCGTGGGCTCATGCCAGCCCGGGTAGTAATAGTATTCGGCGGCCTGGTGAAGGCCAAAGGCCAGGTCGTTATAGGGGCCGATCCACTCGGTGGCGTCGATGGCGCCGGATTGCAGCGAGGTGAAGATTTCGCCGCCTGGCATGTTGACGATGGCCACGCCCATGCGGTTCATGACCTCGCCACCGAGGCCAGGCATACGCATCTTGAGACCGTCCAGGTCGGCGACCGAGTTGATCTCCTTGTTGTACCACCCGCCCATCTGCACCCCGGAGGCGCCGGCCGCCATGACTTCTACCCCGAAGTCGTCGTAGAGCTCGTTCCACAGCTCCAGGCCGCCGCCATAGTGCAGCCAGGCGTTCATTTCCTGAGCATTCATGCCAAACGGAACGGCAGCGAAGAACTGGGCAGCGGGTGCCTTGCCCTTCCAGTAGTACGACGCGGAATGGCCCATCTGCGCGGTGCCTTCCGCTACTGCGTCGAAGACCTCGAAGCCGGGAACCAGCTGGCCGGCGCCGAACACTTCAATGGTCAGTCGACCGTCCGACATTTCTTCCACCAGCTTGGCCAGGCGCTCCGGGCCTTGGCCAACGCCGGGAAAGTTCTTGGGCCAGGACGTTACCAGTTTCCACTCGAAGGTGTCCTGAGCCTGTGCCTGGGCACCGATCAGCATAAGGCCGGTGGCACTGGCGAGGGTAATGGCCTTGGCGATTGAGCTGCGTTGCATGTAAGTCCCCTTTTATATGGTGTTGGCGTTGTCGGGACCTGCCGGCCGGGGTAGGGCCAGCGGGTGAATGGCGCTGCCGGGATGTCGGCAGCGTCATGATGCTCGGTCATGCGTCTTGTTGATATAGCCCTTTGATAGGGCTCTTGGATATAGCCCTTGGGTATAGCTCTTGGCTATAGCCCTTTGATAGAGCGTGTAGGCAAGGGGCGTTATGGCGATGCAGCTACTATAGATGCCGCGCCGTATTGCACGTGACTGGCGCCGTCCACGCATCGCCAACGCGGGGGCCATTGCGTGCGGTATGCGCACGCCCATGGCCATGATGATGCCCCATGTTCCTGTCTGAAAGCGCCGGAAAGAGCCGGGAGCCGCTTGTGACCGCGCTCTCCCGGCCTCCTTGAACAGCACATCCCGAGTTAGAACTGCTCCGGCAGCCAGGTGGCAAGGCCCGGGAAGAACGCCAGCGCCAGCAGCATTCCCAGCTGCAGTACGATGAACGGAATCACACCACGATAGATGGCAGACGTCGGAACGGATTCCGGAGCGACCCCGCGCAGGTAGAACAGCGCGAAACCAAACGGTGGGGTCAGAAACGAGGTCTGCAGGTTGATCGCGATCATGATACCGAGCCAGATCGGGTCGAGGCCCATGGCCAGCAGAATGGGGCCGACGATCGGCACGACCACAAAGGTGATCTCGATGAAGTCGAGAATGAAGCCGAGCAGGAAGATGACCAGCATCACGATGATGGTGGCACCGACGACGCCGCCAGGCATGTTCTCGAACAGGTGAGTCACCAGTTCCTCACCCCCGTAGGCACGAAATACCAGCGAGAACAGGGCCGCCCCAATCAGAATGAGGAAGACCATGGTGGTGACATGGGTGGTGGAGCGCAGCACTTCCTTGAGGGTGGCCATGTCGAGGCGACGATAGGCCAGGGCCAGCACGAAAGCACCAAAGGCACCAACGGCGGACGCTTCTGTGGGGGTCGCCAGGCCGGTCAGGATAGAGCCCAGTACCGCGACAATCAGCACGATGGGTGGTACGAGCCCCTTGAGCAACAGTAGACCCAGGCCCGAGGTATGGCCCATTTCCGCCATCAGCTCCTGGCGATCAGCCGCGGGTGCTGCGCTGGGCTTGAACATCGCCACCAGGCTCACGTAAACGATGTAGACCAGCACCAGAATCAGGCCTGGCACCAGCGCACCCATGAACAGGTCGCCGACGGACACCGTCTTGGGACTGAAGATACCCATGGATAGCTGGGCCTGCTGATAGGCGCTGGAGAGCACGTCACCCAGCAGGACCAGGGCGATGGAAGGGGGAATGATCTGTCCTAGCGTGCCGGTAGCGCAGATAGTGCCGGTGGCCAGGGACTGGCTGTAGCCACGCTTCAGCATGGTGGGAAGCGACATCAACCCCATGGTGACGACGGTGGCACCGACGATCCCGGTGGAGGCCGCCAGCATCATGCCGACGATGGTCACCGAGATGCCCAGTCCCCCGCGCAGCGAGCCGAACAGCAGTGCCATGGCGTCAAGCAGGGTCTCGGCGACCCGGGACTTTTCCAGCAGCACGCCCATCAAGACAAACAGCGGCACCGCCAACAGCGTCGTGTTGGTCATGATGCCGTAGAGTCGATTGGGGAAGGCGTTGAGATAGCTGCCATCAAAATTGGCGTCGATACCGATGGACTCGAGGCCGAAGCCAAGACCGGCGAAGGCCAGCGCGGTGCCGGCCAGCGACAGCGCGACCGGATAGCCGAACATCAGGACCGTACAGATGACCGCGAACAGCACCAGTGGCATGAACTCCAGCATTTACAGGTGCTCCTCGTTGGCATCGTGGGGGGCTTCGTCCGGGGTCAGGCGCCCGCTAAGGATGAGAGAATTGCGGCAGATTTCAACGATCCCCTGCAGGATCATCAGTAGCGCAAAGGCCGGTATCAGGGTCTTCAGCAGGAACACGCCGGGGATGCCGCCGGCATCGGGGGAACCCTCGAAAATGGCCCAGGATTTGCCGACGTAGCCAAGGCTGGTGGCGATGACGAACACCATCACCGGAAGTAACAGGAACAGCGTGCCCAGCAGATCGACCAGGGCTTTTTTACGTGCCGACATGGCCCGGTAAAAGATATCGACGCGCACATGTCCGCCATGCCGCAGGGTGTAGGCCGCCGCCAGCATGAAGACGGTGGCATGCATGTACATCACCGATTCCTGCATGGGAATGCTGTTGACGCTGAAGGCATAGCGCAGAATGACGATCAGGAACTGAATGATCATCATCGCCAGAATGAGCCAGGAGAGGCCTCTACCCAGGCGTTCGATCAAGGCGTCGAGGGCCGCCAGTGGCCCCGGCAAGCCGGAGGTTGTGGACATGTGAGCTCGCAAGATAGTGTCAGGGCGATCTTGTTTCAGGCAGCGCATCCGCGCGCGGGGAAGCGCGGAGCGGCCTGGCGTCTTGGATAGTGTTGCACGCGGGACCCGTTGCACAGGGTGGCGCGCATCAACGCTGACTATACGGCAGGCAAGGTAGCACTGTCATGGCATCGAAAGTCGAGCCTTGCCGCGGTATCGGTCGTGTGATGCTCGGTTCAGGCGAGTTGTTGGGAATGGCAGGCGCGAATGGCCTTCAGGCAGGGATCTGGCAGGCGAATATCCACCGCGACGGGCAGATGGTCGGAAAACAGCCGGTCGAGGACCTCGACCTCGTCGGCCTCGAGAGAGGACGACAGCAGAATATGGTCCAGCGCACGACTGGGGCGCCAGGACGGGTAGCTCAGCGGCGGATGCACCGGATGCAGCGGCAACGATGCGCAGAATCGATCATGGGCATGCAAGCGCTCTGGTGTGCAGTTCAGATCGCCCATCACCACCACATGCTTGAGGGGCTGGATCAATTCACTTAAGTAGTCGAGCTGCAGGTTCTGGGTGCGCTGGCCTAGGGCCAGGTGTGCCACAAAGAGGTGTAGCGCCTCGGGGCCCTCACCGAAGCGAGCGTGGATGGCACCGCGGCCGGGAAGCGTTCCCGGTAGTCGATGTTCCTCGATACGGCTAGGTGTCAGGCGCGACAGCAGGCCGTTGCTATGTTGCGCGATACGGCCGAGATTGCGGTTCAGCTGCTGGTAGTGGTGAGGGAAGCCTCCTTGCCGTGCCAGGTAGGTCAGCTGATTCACCTGGCTCGAGCGAAAGCTGCCCCCATCCACCTCCTGCAGTCCCACCATGTCAAAGTGCGACAGCACCTCAGCCATCATGTCCAGGCGACGTTGCCGCTGGGGATGTGGCAACAGGTGCTGCCAGCTGCGTGTCAGATAATGGTGGTAGGCCGAGGTTTGAATGCCCACCTGAAGGTTGAAGGTCACCAGTCTCAGGTGACCTCCTTCGAGGGTAGGGTGATGTTCCTCGGCCAGGGAGCTCATTACTGCGCGGCCTCGCGTTCTTCGCGAACCTGCTCCACCAGCGCTTCGGCGATGCGCGGCATATTGTCGAGGCTGCCAGCGTTGCTGGGCGATACGATGTAGCGGCCATCGACGATCAGTGCCGGAACTCCCATCAGCTGCAGGTTACGCATGGTCGCGCTGGCGCGGTTGATCTGCGATTTGACGCCGAATCCATCCAGGGCCTTGAGGGCATCATCTTCGCTGACGCCGTAGTCGCTGAAGAAGGCCGCAATATCGTCCGGGTCGGTCAGCTGCTCGCCTTCCTGGTGGATGGCGTCAAAGAAATCCTCGTGGACCTCGTCGAGAATCTCCAGCTGTTGGGCAGCATAGAAGGCGCGAGCGTGCTTGACCCAGGTTTCCCCCAGGGTGGCCGGCATGCGTTCGAATTCCACGTCCTCTGGCAGGTCTGCCACCCAGGCGTTCAGCGGATCTTCCAGCGCGTAGCAGTGAGGGCAGCCATACCAGAACACCTCGGTCACGTTGATCTTGCTGTCATCGCTGCCCAGCTGAACGGTGTTGGGTGCAACGGTGTAGTCCTTGCCTTCAGTGACCGGGGCAGCAGCAGCCATGGTGGACAGGCCCAGGCCTACCAGGCCCATCATCAGTGACTTCAGCATGTCAGTATGTCTCCTTGAAATAGACGGTGTACTTCCGCGACCGGCGAGCAGCAGTTCTGCTCCCCTGAGGCTGAAGCCACAAAGCGAACGCTGTTTTGAGTCTACAACGTTAGAAGGGTTCCCGAATATCCCGAATGACCATGGGGTTGCCGCTGAGTGTCGCCAAACGCAAGCGGGGCGGCTCAAGAGCCGCCCCGCTGATCCGCCAGAAAGATGGTCAGTGCAGTCCTTGCACGTAGTTGGCCACAGCTTCCATGTCGGCGTCGCTCATCTTGGCGGCGATATCCGACATCATGCCGCCAGGACTGTTGGCACGATCACCGGAGGCGAAGGCCTTCAACGTAGTGACCACATACCCCGCGTGCTGTCCGGACAGTGCCGGATAGACCGCGGAGCCTATACCACTGCCGGTGGGGCTATGGCAGGCACTGCAGGCGGGTATGCCCTTGGCGAGATCGCCCGCGCGATAGAGGGCTTCGCCGCGTTCCAGCAAGGCCTCGTCGTCCTTGGCCTGGCCCACCACCGGCTCCTGGCCGGCGAAGAAGGCGGCCACGTCCCAGGCGTCCTGGTCGCTGAAGTTGTCCACCTGACCAGCCATTTGGGGTACCAGACGATGGCCATCTCGAATATCGAGGATCTGCTTGGCCAGATAGGAGGCCTGCTGTCCTGCCAGATTGGGGAAGGTTGGCGCGATGCTGGCGCCGGTCTGGCCGTGACACGCGGCACAGGCGGTTGCCTTGTCGCGTCCAGCGGCGGCGTCTGCGTCACTCTGAAGATCGGCATGGGCGGCGCCAACGACGCCGATGGAGATTGCCAGGCTTGCCAGTAACTGTCTCATCGCTAGTTCACTTATGCCGTTATGATGTTTTCACGGTCCTGCGGGGCGTGGCCTTGAGGCATGCCCGAGTTGCAGGAGGAAGCGCCCGCGCTGAGGCCGGTCGCTGGCAACAGCAGCACAATGGTAAGATGGGTCTCCGGGTCGCAGCCGCCTCAAAGCTTACTATAACCAAACACCCTGAGGGCGGGAATGCCAGGGCCCTCGCCCCTACTTTTGACCACCGTCAGGATTTCTTCCATCTCATGGCTTTCAATTACTCCTTGGCCCGATTTCTTACCAGCGCCCCTACCCTTGCCCGCTGCCCTGAAGACAGCGGTGTGGAAGTGGCCTTTGCGGGTCGTTCCAATGCGGGAAAATCTAGCGCTATCAATGCGATAACCCAGCAGAAGGCGCTCGCCAGGACGTCCAAGACGCCGGGACGCACACAGCTGATCAATGTCTTTTCGCTGGGCGACAACGTGGACCGGCGTCTGGTGGATCTGCCGGGATACGGCTACGCCAAGGTGCCTGAAAAGGTAAAGTTGGAGTGGCAGCGTCACCTGGCGGAGTACCTGCAGAAGCGCCAATCACTGCGCGGCCTTGTGCTGGTGATGGATGTGCGGCATCCGCTGACCGAATTTGACCTTGCGCTGCTGGATGTGGCGGACGAGCGAGATCTCCCGGTCCATATCCTGCTGACCAAGGCAGACAAGTTGAAGCAGGGCGCGGCCAAGAATGCGTTGCAGCAGGTGCGGTCTCGTCTGCGCGAGTGGGAAGACCTGGTCAGCGTCCAGTTATTCTCGGCACTCAAGCGTCAGGGGGTTGAAGACGCCCATCGACGTCTGGATGGGTGGCTCGACCAGGACTGAGCCTGCCAGGGTTGTGGCTCAGCACCTATGGTGCGAGAGCTCTCGGTGTGAGAACACGCCCCTTCAGGACAGCAGGGCCTCTAGCTCGGTGACACAGGTCAGGTGAAAGACGCCGGCAGGCAGGTCCGTCACCTGCGTCTGTGTCGGCGCGATCCAGGCGGCCTGCATGCCTAGCCGTCTGGCAGGCAGGATGTCCTCCTCCCATGAATCTCCCACGTGCAGTGCTCGTTCAGGGCGCACGTTCAACCTCGCCAGCATGGCCAGGAAAGGGCGTGGGTCGGGCTTTGGGGCCAGCATTTCACCAGCGGCGATGCGTTCATGGAAATGCCGTGCAATGGCCAGGCGCTCAAAGGCCACATTGCCATTGGTGATGCTGCCGAGCCGGTAGCGTGAGGCGAGACGCTCCAGCATGGCGTCGGCCCCGGGGAAGGGCGTGACGTCGATGCGCAGCTGATGGAACTGCTGCATAGCCCGTGCCGCCCACTCGCGGGCGCTGTCCTGATCCAGGCCGTTTTCGACCAGCAGCTGAACCAGGCTGTGCTCGCGCAGCCAACTGAAGTCGCCGCGTCGGGACCAGTGCTGCCGAGCCATGGCCTGGCGTGCCGCGAGATAGCGCTCAAGATCGATGGGGCCGGTGGCAGGCTCGCCTCGGCGGGCCTGCCACGCAGCAAGCTGGGTATTCAGCCAGTCGACGTGGCCGTGCTCGGTGCGCTGCATGACGCCGGCGTTGTCCCACAGCGTATCGTCTAGATCAAAGGTGATGGCTTCCAGCCGAGACAGGTTTGCGGGCGCTAGCACGGTGTCTCTCCAACAAGGTCAGGGTCATCAGGGTCTGGTGCGGTGCTGGCCGGCCTGCGCCGAGCCCTGGGGTGGGCGCGATCGTAGCTCTCCGACAGGTGCTGCCAGTCCAGGCGGGTATAGACCTGGGTGGTCGACAGGTTGGCGTGGCCGAGCAGTTCCTGGACCGCACGCAGGTCCTGGCTGGACTCGAGAAGATGGCTGGCAAAGGAGTGACGCAGTCGATGAGGGTGGAGGTGCTCGGGGAGGCCGCGACGGCGCGCTTGAGTGACCAGGCGCGCCTGAATGGCGCGATGACCCAGGCGTTTCCCGTGCTGTCCGACGAACATGGCCAGCTCGCCATCAGCAGCCAGCGATTCTCGCAATGTCAGCCATTGCTCGATGGCGGCTCTGGCACGGGAGCCCACGGGTACCTGGCGCGGCTTGTTGCCCTTGCCGACGACCCTGACGCTGGCGCCATGCACATCCCCCAGATCCAGCGCCGATAGCTCCGCCAAGCGCAATCCACTGGAGTAAAGCAGCTCCAGCATGGCCTGATCGCGCACCGACAGCACCGAGCCGTCATGGGGGGTGTCGAGAAAGCGGGCAAGAAGGTCCACATCGACGGGGCGAGGAAGGTCGTTGGGCGCCTTGGGGCCCTGACTCAGGCCCACCGGGTTGTACGCCAGCTGTCCGTTGTCCACCAGATGACCACAGAACCGGGACAGTGCGGCACGGCGGCGCTTGAGGCTGCGTGCAGCCAGCCCTCGGCTGCGCTCGGAGGCCAGGAATCGCCGCAGTTCCTTGGCCGTGATGAGGTCATCCTCTGGCGCTGACAGGCTCTGCTGTTCCCGCCAATCCAGATAGGCAGCCAGGTCTCGTCGGTAGGCGTCGACCGTGGCGCCGCTGGCCGTGCGGGCAAGCTCGCTCAAGAAGTCCGCCACCGCACGATCAAGCGGAGGCTCAGCCGCCATCATGCTCGCTCAGTCGGACGCTCAACCGTACCAGCACATCGGCCAGATACTCGGTGAACAGAGTGTCCATGCTGGCGCGGAAGTGGTCCGGGTCGGCGCTGGCCAACACCACGAAGCCCTGGGGTTCGCCGAGGGTCATGCGGGCGATCGCGCAGGAACCGGACTTGGTCGGCGCCTTGGCATGGGGCACCAGTCGCTTCCAGTCGGTGGGCGTCAGGCGTGTGCAACGGCTGGCGCGGCCATCGAGCAAAGCGGTCAAGCGCTGACCCGTGTGCTCGTCGAGGACGTGGCGCGGCGCCTGAGGTGGGCGCGGGTCGCGATCGGTCAAGCTGGCGGGGCACCAGACTGCTACTGCCGGAGTCTGGAAACGCTCGCTCAGCTGGGTCGCCAGCGCCTGCCCCAGGGCATCGTTGTCCTGGGCCTCGAGCAGCGCCAGCACCAGTTCTCGGGTTCGACGGTACTGGGCTTCATTGTGTCGAGCCGAGTCGAGCAATTGTTCCAGGCGCAGTTCAGCACCCTCTGCGCGTTTGCGCAGATCGTAGACCAGACGCTCGAGCAGAGAGGTCGCACCCTGAGTTTCCGGATGAGGCACCTTCAGGCTTTGCAGCAAGCCTTCACGGCCAACGAAAAAGTCCGGATGGCGCGCCAGCCATTCGGCGACCCGGTCCGGATCCAGCGTCTTGCGAGGCTCTGGGGCGGCTTGGGGCATGCGCGTCTCCCTGTGTAACGGTCGGTGTCAAAGTGTCAGCCATGCTGGCAGCTTAGCGTAGTCGGGGAGCGTCCAATACGTAAGAGATCAACGTAGCGGGATGCGACCATCAAACACTCGCTCGGCAGGCCCGGTCATGATCAGCGGCTGGTCTTCTCCGGCCCAGCGTATGCTCAGGTTGCCGCCAGGCAACGCCACCGATACCGGGCTATCCAGCAGACCCTGGCGAATACCGCAGGCGACTGCGGCGCAGGCGCCGGTGCCGCAGGCCAGCGTCTCGCCACTGCCGCGTTCGAACACCCGCAGACGGATGCTCTGGCGCGACAGAATCTGCATGAAGCCGACATTCACCCGGCGCGGAAAGCGCGGATGATGCTCAATCAGCGGGCCCAGGCGCTCCACCGGGGCGCTGGCCACATCATCGACGCGGATGACGGCATGAGGGTTGCCCATGGAGGCGACGGCGATGTTCAGGGTCTCTCCGTCCACCTCCAGCGTATGCAGCAACTGGTCAGCGTCGGCGTCAAAGGGCAGCGCGGCAGGAGCAAAGCGCGGTGCGCCCATGTCCACGCTGACCTGTTCATCGTCGTGCACGTCAAGGACCAGTGGCCCTCCGGCGGTCTCGACATGGATCTGGCGTTTATGGGTCAGGCGCTTGTCGCGCACAAAGCGGGCGAAACAGCGCGCTCCGTTGCCACAGTTTTCCACTTCGCTACCGTCGGCGTTGTAGATCCGATAGCGAAAGTCCATGTCGGGATCTCGCGGCGGTTCCACCACCAGCAGTTGATCAAAGCCAATGCCGAAGCGGCGATCGGCGAGGCGGCGAATGTCTTCCGTCTCGATACGCGCGCGCTGGGTGACCAGGTCGATGACCATGAAGTCATTGCCCAGGCCATGCATCTTGGTGAAGTGCAGCAGCATCAGCGCGACTCTCCGGCGGCGTCGGGCAGTGATTCACCTGCCCACAGGTCTTCAATGCGTTCTCGCTGCCGCACGACCTGCCAGCTGTCTCCATCCACCAGCACTTCCGCGGGGCGCGGCCGGCTGTTGTAGTTGGAGGCCATGACGAAGCCGTAGGCACCGGCCGAACGCACCGCCAGCAGGTCTCCCGGCGCCACGGCGAGACGACGTTCCTTGCCCAGGAAGTCGCCGGTTTCACATACCGGGCCGACCACATCATAGATATCGCTGTCGCGCTGCTGGCGCGTATCGACCTCAATGATGGCCTGCCATGCCTGATACAGCGACGGTCGAATGAGGTCGTTCATTGCCGCATCGACAATGGCGAAGTTCTTGGTTTCACCTGGCTTGAGATAGGTCAGGCGGGTCAGCATCACGCCGGCATTGGCGGCGATCGAGCGACCAGGCTCGAACAGCAGCGTCAGGCGTTCACCACCTTCCCAGCGAGACAGGCGCTCCAGCAACTTCGAGGCATAGTCGAAGGGCGCCGGGGGCGTCTCGTCACGGTAGGGCACGCCAAGGCCACCGCCCAGGTCCAGGTGGGACACCTCGATGCCTTCTTCGCGCAGACGGTCGAGCAGCACCAGCAGGCGTTCCAGGGCGTCCAGGAAGGGGGCGATCTCGGTCAACTGTGAACCGATATGGCAGTCGAGGCCTTCGATGCGCAGGTTAGGCAGCGTCGCCGCCAGACGATAGACCTCAAGGGCGTCGTCGACGGCGATGCCGAACTTGTTGTCCTTGAGGCCGGTAGAAATGTAGGGATGGGTTCCGGCGTCCACGTCCGGGTTCACCCGCAGCGAGACCGGGGCGACCTTGCCGAGACGACCGGCCACCTGGTTGAGGACCTCGAGTTCCGGACGGGACTCGACATTGAAGCACTTGATGCCGACCTCAAGGGCGCGAGCCATTTCGCCAGGTTGCTTGGCAACCCCGGAAAACACGATCTTGGCGGGGTTCCCGCCCGCCGCCAGGACGCGCTCTAGCTCGCCCTCGGAGACGATGTCGAAACCGGCTCCCTGGCGTGCCAGAACGTTGAGTACGGCCAGGTTGCTGTTGGCCTTCACGGCATAGCAGATCAGGTGTGGATGATCACCAAGGGCTTCCTGATAGGCCTTGAAGTGGCGCTCCAGGGTGGCCCGTGAATAGACGTAGCAGGGGGTGCCCACCTGGTCAGCGATGCGCGCAAGGGGGACCGCTTCCGCGTGGAGCTCGCCCTCGCGATAGTTGAAGTGATCCATGCTCAGCCGTCGCTCCCTTCAGTGTTGCCGTCTTGATCCTGACCTTGGCCCTGGGCGTTGCCATCTTCACCCTGGTCGTCCTGGTCCACGCTGTCGCGAGGGCCGTAGCGCTCTGCGGCCTCCTCGTCGCCTGGCAGGTACAGCGGGCCCTTTTGTCCGCAGCCGGCCAAGCTGGTCATCGCCAGCAGCAGTATCAGCAGCAGTGCAGAGGTAGCGCGGCTCATTGGCGGGCTCCTTGGTCAGTGGCGATGGCCTTCAGCGCATCGCGAGCCCGCTGGGCAGCGGCGCGGACCTGGTCGGGGGCGGTGCCTCCGATATGGTTGCGGGCTGCTACCGAGCCTTCCAGCGTCAGCACATCAAAGACATCGTCGCCGATGGTATCGGAGAACTGGCGCAGTTCGTCGAGGCTCATGTCCGACAGGTCCTTGCCGCTCTCGATGCCATAGGCGACCGATTGACCCACGATTTCGTGGGCGTCGCGGAAGGCGACGCCCTTGCGTACCAAGTAGTCGGCCAGGTCGGTGGCGGTCGAGAAGCCCTTGCGTGCAGCCTCGCGCATGGAATCGCCCTTGGACTCGATGGCCGGCACCATGTCGGCAAAGGCGCGCAAGCAGCCCTTGACGGTGTCCAGGGTGTCGAGCAGCGGCTCCTTGTCTTCCTGATTGTCCTTGTTGTAGGCCAGCGGCTGAGACTTCATCAGCGTCAGCAGGCCCATCAGATGACCATAGACACGGCCGGTCTTGCCGCGCACCAGCTCAGGCACGTCGGGGTTCTTTTTCTGCGGCATGATCGACGAGCCGGTGCAGAAACGGTCCGGCAGGTCGATGAAGTCGAACTGGGCGCTGGTCCACAGCACCAGCTCTTCACTCATGCGCGACAGGTGCATCAGCAGCAAGCTGGCGAAGGCGGTGAATTCAATGGCGAAGTCACGATCGCTGACGGCGTCCAGGCTGTTCTCGGCGGGGCGCTCGAAGCCCAGCAGCTGAGCGGTCAGGTGGCGATCGATGGGGTAGGTGGTACCCGCCAGCGCGGCGGCGCCCAGGGGCAGTATATTGACCCGCTTGCGGCAATCCAGCAGGCGCTCATGATCCCTCGCCAGCATTTCCTGCCAGGCCAGCAGGTGATGACCAAAGGTGACCGGCTGGGCCGTCTGCAGGTGCGTGAAGCCCGGCATGATGGTATCTGCTTCGCCGTCGGCCAGCTCGATCAGCCCGGCACGCAGCCGTGCCAGTTCGCTGGCGACCAGATCGATTTCTTCGCGCAGGTAGAGGCGAATATCTGTCGCCACCTGGTCGTTACGCGAACGGCCGGTATGCAGCTTCTTGCCGGTGATGCCGATCTTCTGCGTCAGGCGCGCCTCGATATTCATGTGCACGTCTTCCAGTGCCACCGACCACTCGAAACTGCCTTCGGCAATCTCGGTCTCGATCTCCTTGAGGCCGGTCACGATGGCGTCACGCTCTTGTTCGCTCAGCACCCCTACCTGGGCCAGCATGGTGGCATGAGCGATGGAGCCCTGAATGTCGTGGCGTGCCAGGCGCTGATCGAAGTCGACCGAGGCGGTGAAACGGGCGACAAAGGCATCGGTGGGTTCACTGAAGCGTCCGCCCCAGGACTGATTGGTGGTCTGGCTCATTGAAGGACTTCCTGAATGACGATGCGATGGCGACGGGCGCGACGTCGGGCCTGCAGGCGAGGACAGTGTCGGGAGCCGCTGTCGAGGTATGGGCCAGAGTGTACCAGAGTCGGCCAACGAGGCGAGGGCGGTATCGGGCCCGACAACAAAAGTCTCGGACCCAGGGGGCTGAGACCGGGGCGAAGGCGAAGATGGCGGCAAAAAGGACGGCCAGGCTGGCTCAGGTCGATTTTACTGACGGGGGCCGTGCTTTATGATGACGCCATTCACTTAATATGGCGGACGCGGCGATGTGGTCGCGAGCCCGACCAGGGAGTAGCAACGTGCAACAGATGTCCAGGCTGCGTATCGCGACGCGTAAGAGCCAACTGGCCATGTGGCAGGCCGAACATGTCCGCGATCGCCTGATGGCGATTCATCCTGACCTTGAAGTCGAGCTGGTACCCATGTCGACGCGTGGGGACAAGATCCTCGATACCCCGCTGGCCAAGGTCGGCGGCAAGGGACTGTTCGTCAAGGAGCTGGAAGAGGCGATGCTCGACGGACGAGCGGACATTGCCGTGCACTCCATGAAGGATGTCCCGATGCAGTTCCCCGAAAGCCTGGGTCTGTCGGTGATTCTCGAAGGGGCCGAGCCCACCGACGCGTTTGTGTCCAACGACTACGGTTGCCTCGAGGACCTTCCCGAGGGGGCTCGACTGGGCACATCCAGCCTGAGGCGCGGGCTGCAGATGCGCGAAGCGCGCCCCGATCTGGAGGTGATCAGCCTGCGTGGCAATGTGCAGACCCGCCTGGCCAAGCTTGACGGCGGTGAGTTTGACGCCATTCTGCTGGCGACATCCGGACTAAAGCGCCTGGGCCTTGAAGACCGTATCGCCCAGGAGCTGCCCCCCGAGGTGTGTTTGCCTGCCTGTGGGCAAGGCGCCCTGGGGATCGAGTGCCGTATGCATGATACCGAGCTGGTGTCATTGCTGGCGCCGCTTGATGATATCGAGACGGCGACGCGAGTGCGTGCCGAGCGTGCTATGAATACGCGGCTTGAAGGGGGCTGTCAGGTCCCCATCGGCGGCCACGCTATCTACGAAGATGATGGCCGGACGCTGTGGCTGCGTGCCTTGGTGGGTACCCCGGACGGCACGCGAGTGCTGCGGGCCGAGGGTCGCGGCTCGGTAGACGAACCGGAGGCGTTGGGTATTCGTGTGGCCGAGCAGCTGCTCGAACAGGGAGCCAGCGATATTCTGGCTGAGGTGTACGGGCCGCGCTGATGTCTGCACCGGTGTTGCTGACTCGACCGGGCGCTCGCGGCCAGGTGTTGGCAGAAGCCGTCGGTGCGTTCGGGCTGTCAACGCTTCGGCTCGAGGTGATGCGGCAGGAAACTGTGCCAGAGACGGCGGATGCAAGGTCGGCCTGGCTCGACATCGATCACTTTCATAAGGTGATAGTTATCAGCCCCGCCGCCGCCGAGCAGTTGGTCGAGGCGCTCGACCGATATTGGCCGCAGCTGCCGCAAGGGCTCGAGCTGTATGCCGTGGGGCAGGCGACGGGCGCGCTGCTGTATCAGGCCTTGGGTGTGAGGGTACGTCTGCCTACTGCGGCCGCCGGGGAAGAAACCAGTGAGGCCTTGCTGGCACTTCCGTCGCTCAAGCGGCTTGATCAGCAGCGAGTGTTGCTGGTGGCAGGTGAAGGAGGGCGGTCGTTGCTGGGTGAGACGCTTGCTCAGCGAGGGGCGCGGTTGACGCGGGTAGAAGTGTATCGGCGCCGTCTGTTGCCGCTGGCAGAGGATGCCGCGCAGCGGCTGGCTGCAGGGGACTACGGGGCGTTGGTGGTCAGTAGCGGAGAAATCCTGGAACATCTGGCAAGATGGTGTTCAGAGGCCGCCTTTCAACGACCGCTGGTCGTTTCCAGCCAGCGGTTGGCTACACTGGCGAAAACGCTGGGGTTTCGCGTCCCGGTCGTGGCGTCTGGCGCGTCTCCTGCGGCGCTGGCAGCTGCGGTAGCAAGGACCTGCGACCCAGAGGATGGCGAATGAAGATCTCGAAAAGGGCTAGCGACAGATGAGCAACCAACAGCACGATCAGGACGAGCAGCAGACGGCGTCCGCCTCCGGCAAGCAAGGAGCACAGGCCGCGACCTCAGGCACGGAGCCCGCCAAGGGTGGTGCCGGCAGGGGAGGCGCCCAGCGGCGCTCGAGGCGTCGCGACAAGAACAACAGCAGCTCGACCGGGTCCGCTTCGCCGTCTTCCACCGCCGCGTCGGCCAGCAGCAAGAGTGGCTCTTCTGACAATGCGGCCGCGTCGAGCGCTGGCGACAAGGCGACCTCAGCGTCGAAAGAGGCGGCCTCCAGTGCTACCACGTCGGCAGCCAAGCCAGCCGCTGATGCCAAGCCGCAAAGCGCGGACGCGTCTGCCCCCACCCAGTCGAGCGACTCCCGCTCCAAGACGTCTGCTTCTAGCTCTAGTGCATCGAGTTCAAGCGCATCGGACTCAGCCAAGACGAAGGCTGCCGCGGCGGGTGCGACTTCCTCTGCGTCCACTGGCTCGTCCGGCGGCCGCGTCAAGGGTGGCTCCGCCGGTAGCGGTGGAGGCGCGGCATCGACCAGCGCCACATCGACTTCTTCGGGCGGTTCCGGTGGAGGCAAGGCCGGTGTCATTGCGCTGGTGTTGGTGCTGCTGTTGATCGCTGGCGTGGCCTTCGTCGGTTTCAAAGGGTGGCAGCTTCAGCAGGCCATGTCGGCCCGGATCGATCAGCTCAAGCAGAACACGCCGAGCCTGAGCGATGTCCAGGAGCTGTCATCACAGCTGGAAAGCGGGCTCAACGAGCGCCGCGAGACCATGGGGCAGGCGGTCGACGGGATCAAGAGTGATTTCGCGGACTACAAGTCCGACGTCAATCAGACGCTGGACCGTGTGCTGGCGGAACTCTCCAAGGAACAGAATGCCGATGAGCGCGACTGGCTTCATGCCGAGGCTGCCTATCTGTTGAGGCTGGCCAATCAGCGCCTGCAGCTGGAGCGCGACGTGGAAGGTGCCGCTGCCCTGCTGCGGACCGCAGACGCGCGCCTGGAAGAGGCTGATAACCCGGCGCTGGTGCCGGTGCGTCGTGCCATTGCCGAAGAGCTTGCCGCGCTGCAGTCGGTGCCCAAGGTGGACCGCACAGGGCTCTACCTGGCCCTGAACGCCCAGCAGGAGCAGATCGCCGGATTGCCGCTGGCCCAGGACATCGAGGAATTCACGGCGGATACCACCATCGAGGAGGCGCCGGCAGGGGCCTGGCAGGAGCAGCTCGCTCGGGTCGGGGAAGAACTCAAGGAGCTGGTGACGGTCCGTCATCATGACCAGGCTCTCGAGGCGCTGATCACCCCTGAGCAGGAATCCTACCTGCGTCAAAGCCTGCGGCTGGTCCTGGAGCAGTCGCAGCTGGCGCTGCTGAAGGAAGAAACCGGGCTGTACGAAGCGAGCCTCGACAAGGCCATCACCTTGCTTCAAGGCTACTACGATGGCGACAACGAGGCGGTGCAGGCGGTGATTGCACGCCTGGGTGAGCTGAAGAGCCAGGCCATTCGCCCTGAGCTTCCCGACATCAGTGCCTCCCAGCAAGCGCTGGCTAGGTTTATCGAGCAGCGCTTCGAGGCGGGTGCATCCGGCCAGGGAGGTAACGCATGAGAAAGCTGATCCTGCTCATCGTCGTTGGCCTTGCGGTCGGGGCGCTGTTCGGCCAGCTGATGATGTCCGTTCCTGGCTATTGGTTGGTCAGGGTGGGGGACACCTCCTTCCAGACCTCCTTCTGGTTCGGTCTGGTCATCCTGTTGGCGCTGTTCATCATTGTGCACTTTGCCTTGCGCGTTCTGGTACGGATGAGTCGCCCGGTCAGCCGTTTCAAGGTGTGGAATTCTCGGGCCCGTAATCGCACCGCCATGAAGCGTACTGTGCGCGGGCTGGTCGCGCTGGCGGAAGGTCGCTGGAAGCGAGCCGAGAAGGCTCTGGTCAAGGCGGCGGACGACTCCAGCACGCCGTTGGTCAACTACTTGTCCGCGGCGCTGGCAGCTCACTACCAGGGACGCTACGACCAGGCCGATACGCTGCTCAAGCGTGCACATATTTCGACCGATGGGGCCGATCCTGCGGTAGGTATGATGCAGGCTCAGCTGATGCTGGACCGTCAGCAGTACGAAGAGGCGCTGGCTATTCTGACGCGTCTCGACCGGCACCTGCCGCGTCACCCGCAGGTACTCAAGCAGCTGAAAGCCGCGTACATCAGCGTCAGCGACTGGGATGGCCTGCGTCGCCTGCTGCCGCGCCTGGCTGACCAGCAGCTGATCTCCCGGGAAGAGCGTGAGGCTCTGGAGCTGCAGGCCTATCGTGAGCTGATTCTGCAGGAAACGCGCAACCCCGAAGATATCGAGCGAGTGCGCAACCTGTGGTCCGATATGCCGGAGTACCTGCGCAGCAACGTCGACTTGCTGGTGCTGTACACCGAGACGCTGGTGCGTTGCAACGAGCAGGTGATTGCCGAGAAACTGCTGCGCCATTCGCTCAAATCCAACTGGGACAGCCGTCTGGTGCTGCGCTACGGCTTGCTGGGTGTGGATGCCTCGCGCCAACTGGTCACCGCCGAGAAATGGCTGCAGGAACGCCCCAATGATCCGGACCTGCTGTTGACCCTTGGTCGACTGGCCCTGCGCAATGCGTACTGGGGCAAGGCCCAGGAGTACTTCGAGGCGAGCCAGCGTCAGCGGCCGAGCGGCGTGGTCTGTGCAGAACTCGCACGGCTCTATGCCAACCTGGGTGAACACAACAAGAGCCAGCTCTACTATCGTCAGAGCGTCGAGCTTCTCGACAAGTCGTTGCCGTCACTACCGCAACCTAGCGACGCCCAGCAGGCCTGATCCCAGGACTGCGACCGACGCCGCAGAACGACCGCCCGGGGCGGGGCCAATGGGCCCCGCTCCTGGCGTTTGTGGGCCCCTAGCGGTCGCGCTGAACATGGCCGAGCGTCACACAAGGCGCCCGAGTTCGTGGCAGGAGGCCTGCCATCTTCAGGTGCCGGATGAGCGCTGCCAGAAGCGGCATGGGAGTGGTTCCAGCGATAGGCGAGCAGCCAGGTGCTGCCAGGAACCGTATGGGGCAGGCGAGCCGCCTGGCGCCGGGTGGGAGATGCCGGGAGGTGTGTGTGGGGTAGGCGTTACCAGCAGCGAATAAAAGAGGGCGGCCCATGGGCCGCCCTCGCTGTTACTGAAGATCAGGTCAATTGCCTTCCGGGTCATAGTCACCGCGGAACTTGGCATTGGTTTCAGCGTACTCGCGGGTCTCGTGCTCGCGAGGGGCGTCGACGCTGCCTTCTTCTCCAGGTAGTGGCGCGGTATCTTTCTCCTTGCCGGTGGATACCACGTCCTTTTCGACCAGACGCAGGTTGGCGGCAGGTGCCTTGCCTTGCTTGTCTTCGCCGAAATAGACGGTGGTATGAGGGAAGGGAATCTCGATACCCGCCTCGTCCAGGTGCATCTTGACCAGGCGATTGTAGGCGCGCCCGATGGCCCACTGGTTGCCTGGTGTGGTCTTGATGCGGACACGAATGTTGACCGAGCTATCGGCCAGGGCGATGACACCTGCCACCTCGAGAGGCTCGAGAATTTCCGTTTTCCACTGGTCGTCCGACGACAGCTCGTCGAAGGCATTGCGCAGGGCAACGATCGCTTCATCCACGTTTTCGCGGTATGCCACACCGTATTCGCCGACATGGTAGGCAAAGCCACGCATGTAGTTGGACACCACATCCACACTGGAGAAGGGAACCAGGTGATAGGTGCCGTGCAGGTCACGAATACCCACCGAACGGATGCTGAGCTTTTCTGCGGTACCGGTAATACCGCCCAGGGTCACCACGTCACCCGTATTCATGGCGTTCTCTACCTGGATGAAGATACCGGTAATGATGTCCTGGACCAGTTTCTGCGCACCGAAACCGATAGCCAGACCCAGCACACCGGCACCGGCGATCAATGGCCCGATATTGATGCCGATCTCCGACAGCACGATCATTGCCGTCATGGTGACGATGGCAATCGCCAGGGCATTGCGGAACAGCGACAGCAAGGTCTGGGCCCGGGCAGAAGGCACGCCACGGCCAGTGGAGGGGTTGAGCTTGTGCTCGATGAAGCTGGCCAGAGCGATCCAGGTGCCGGCAGCCACCACCAGGATAATGACCACATTGATGACCTGGCTGACCAGCAGGCGCCCGGCTTCTGACGCGTACCAGGTGGCCATGTCGAACACGCCCCAGGCATTGAGCAGCGCCATGGCGGCAACGATCAGGATCAATACGTTGACGATGCGCAGCAGGGTGGGCACGTAAGAGTTAAGCCGGGTTTCCAGCAGCGGCAGCTTCTTGTTGAGCTCGCTGGACAGGGTAATGCGGCGTCCTACTGCCTGTACCAGCAGCCGCGAGATCAGCATGGCCGCCAGCACGATGCCGAGGGTCTTCAGCGTGGCCATCAAGACAAATGGCAGAGCGTCCTCGGGACGTGTCAGGGTCAGTACCAGCACCACCGAGAAGTAGATGATGGCCCACAGGTGCCAGGTACGACCCAGCATACGCAGTGCCACGCCGGAGGCGGCCAGGCTGGAACGCACCGCAGAATCGAACAGCGCATCCCGCAGCTTGGTGCGGTTGATCAATACCACGGTGATGGCATACAGGTAGGCACCGATCATGATCAGGGCGCCAATGCCCTCGCCGACACTGTAGGAAAGATAGGTGTTGATCAGCGGCACCACGACCATCAGGCCGTAGCCGGTCAGCCCGATCAGGCGCGCGATCCAGCGGTTCCAGTAGGACGCATTGTCGGCGGAAATCGGCAGCAGGCGTAGCCCCTCGTAGCGGGAGGCGAACAACATGCGGACAGCCGCCTTCAGCAGCTCAATGACCAGGAAGGCGTTCAGGAACAGCGATGCCCTTGTCGACAGGCTTCCGGTTTCACCAATCGCGAAGGTGGCGGCCAGGTTGCCGCCCACGTAGGCAAGCCCGACCACAGCGGCGTCGACGATCACGGCCAGGACCACACACAGCACCAGCCGAATGGTGGGATTCAGCGTCTGACCATTCTGTGAATACTGGCTCAGGCGGGTGAACAGCGGCCTGACCAGTCGTCGGATGACCACGAACATGACGAAGGTGGCCAGAATCACCAGTCCGAGATTGATGGCCGCTTCTGTGAAGAGCTCGTAGTTGAGCTCACCTTCCGAGAAGGCGCCATTCACCATGGCTCCGAAGATATTGACCAGGTTCTCGAACTGAAAGCCAAATTCGGTGACGACGCGGCTGGTCATATCGGCCAGCTGTTTTGGCAAGGTCGCGTCGGCCGCGGTATCGATGGCCGCGCCGCCGGCAGCTTGAGCCTGTTCCGGGGCGTTCTCCGCCATCTGGCGCAGCTGTTGGATCAGTTGGCTACGAGACTGCTCGTTTTCCAGCAGGTCAGCCAGGGTCGAATAGGCTGGGCCGTCGCCAGAAGCGTTTGCGGTGCCATCTCCATCCGCTTGCTGAGCAAAGGCTGGGCCAGCGAACAATATCAGGGCGAGCAGCAGCACGCGTGAGAGTCGAGAGCAGAGTCGTGAGGGCATCACGCAAACCTTCTCCTGTAATTGATGGAGCCTGAGGACAGGCGAGGGCATGATCGAGCGATTCTGGCGCAGGCTAACATGTTCGATCAGCGCTTGTACGTCATCAATGATGTACAAAACTTGTACGTATTGCCAATTCTGTGCCATATTGACGGTGAACGCATCCCATGCGCTTCATCCCTGCTAGGCAAGCACAAGTTCGCCGCCCTCCCGGGCGGCGTTTTTTTTCGCGTCCCTGCCAGACGGGCACCTGCATTGAGAGCCTGCTTTGACAGAAACGTTCTGTGCCGTGCCGGTTTTGCGTAGCAAATCGCTCCCCGGATCTGCTGGTGTGTCGCCACGACAAAGGGCAGCCACTGGCTTACCATGACGCTTTTGTCGGAGCGCAAGGCGATGGATGGGTGGACGCTGACCAGTGTGGCGCTGGGAGGAGCCTTGGGTGGCATGGGGCGGCTGTTCGTCAGCCGCTGGGCAGCCTCGGCCTGGGGCAGCCGGTTTCCCTGGGGCACCATGCTGGTCAATCTGCTCGGTGCCCTGGTGATAGGTCTGCTGGCAAGCCTGCTGGAGACCGGTTCAACGCTGGCGCTGATGCTACTCACTGGGGTCATGGGTGGCTTCACCACGGTCTCTTCGTTCAGCCTGCAAACCCTCGACTTGTTGCGAGAAGGGCGCTTGATGGCGGCCATCGCAAACGTGGGCGTGACCTTGATCGTCGGCTTGTCGGCGGTGGCCGCAGGATGGATGCTGGGTAGCCTCATCGATGGCCTGCTGTTGGGCCGGGAGGCGCTCCCATGAGGATCCGACGCGAAGTGGCATGGCTGTATCTGGCCGTCGGGATGGGGAGCGCCCTGGGCGCGGTGTGTCGCCTCAGCGTCGGCATGATGGTGGCAGGGCTTGTCGCTTCTCCGTTTCCCTGGGCGACCCTGCTGGTCAATGTGCTGGGATCCTGGCTGATCGCCCGCTTTGCCACCCACGCGGGTCTGAGTGGCAGCCGGCGTCTGGCGCGTCTGCACCCTTGGGCGGTGGCAGGCTTCTGTGGTGGCTTTACTACCTTTTCCCTGTTCAGCCTGGAAGTGGCTGAACTGGTCATCGCAGGGCGCCCCGGCCTGGCCTTGGCCTACCTGACGGTGAGTGTTCCACTGTGGCTTGGGGCGGCCTGGGCAGGAGATGCCCGTGCACGCAGCGTATTGGCCCGACGCACGGCGGCGGTTGGCGCGAAGCGCGGCGAAGACTGAACGCAGCCAAGCTCGCCCCGCAGGGGGTCTGGAGCGAGCTTGAAGGTCAGCTGTCGTCAGGGTTTTGTTGCTGCGTCGTGCTTGGACGATGCGCCCTTGCGGGACGTCTTGGTCGCTTTGTCAGCGTGCTTGTTCCTGGGTGTTTCTGCCGCGCTGAAGTGTTCTCTTACCAGACCCAGCAGTCCCTGGGTCGAGGCGTCGAAGTCCTGGCTGCGCTCGTCGATCTTCTCGCTGATCTCACCGGCAATCCGCTTGCCGAGCTGGACGCCCCACTGGTCAAAGGAATTGATGTTCCAGATCACTCCCTGGACGAACACCTTGTGCTCGTAAAGAGCGATCAAGGCGCCCAGGTTGCGCGGCGTCAATTCATCGAGCAGCAGCACACTGGAGGGTCGGTTACCTGGACAGCTGTAAGGATCCAGGTCGCCGCCCTGGCTACTGCCTTCCATGAAGGCGTTGGCCTGAGCCAGCATGTTGGTCAGCAGGGCGAAGTGGTGGTCCTCGACGCCGGGCTCGGGCTTCAGCGACGCGATAAAGTCGATGGGCACATAGCGAGTGCCCTGGTGCAGCAGCTGGAAGAAGGCATGCTGGCCGTTGGAGCCGGTCTGACCCCAGACAATGGGCCCGGTCTTGTAGTCCACGGGACGCCCGAAGATATCCACCGACTTGCCGTTGGATTCCATGTCGAGCTGCTGCAGGAAGGCGGGCAGCTGATGCAACGCCTGGTCGTAGGGCACGATGGCCTGGGTTTCGGCGCCGACAAAGTTGATGTACCAGATGCCGATCAGCGCCATCAGCACCGGCATGTTGTTGGACAGTGGCGCGGACAGGAAATGCTGGTCCATCTCGTAGGCGCCTTCGAGCATCTCGATGAAGCCGTCGTAGCCGATAGCCAGCGCGATAGGCAGGCCGATCGACGACCACATCGAGTAGCGTCCGCCGACCCAGGCCCAGAACTCAAAGACATTCTCTTCGCGGATGCCGAATTCCATGGCCGCTTTACGGTTGGTCGAGGCAGCGATGAAGTGAGCGCCGATGTCGGCATCATCACCCGCATTCTCGATGAACCAGCGACGGGCAGTACGCGCGTTGAGCAGGGTTTCCTGGGTCGAGAAGGTCTTGGTGGAGACGATGAACAAGGTGGTCGCCGGATCGAGGCTTCTCAGTACCTTCTGAATATGAGCGCCATCGACGTTGGAGACGAAATGGAAGTTCAGGTCCGCCTGTCGGTACTTGAGCAGCGCGCGGCTGGCCATGTTGGGCCCCAGGTCCGAGCCGCCGATGCCGATGTTGACGATGTCGCGGATACGCTCGCCGCTGTAGCCCTTCCAGGCGCCACTGCGCACTTCCTCGGAGAAGCGCTTGATCTGCTCGCGAGTGGCGTGGATTTCGGGCATCACATCCTTGCCGTCGGCAATGACCGGCGTGTCGCCCAGGTTGCGTAATGCGGTATGCAGGACCGGCCGGTCCTCGGTGACGTTGATGATATCGCCGGAGAACATCTGCGCGCGCCGCTGCACCAGGGCAGAGTGTTCTGCCAGCTCCATCAGCTTGTCGAGCACCTTGTCGGAGATCTGATGCTTGGAGTAGTCGAGAAAGAGCCCACCCACGCGCAGGCTCATCTTGTCGAATCGCTTGGGATCAGCGGCAAAGTAGTCACGGATGCGGTCGTTGGCGGTTTCTTCACGCAGCTTCAGCAGCGATTGCCAGGTCACGCTTCGGGTCAGTTGGAACACGGATGAATCCTCGATACGAATTAGTTGTTGTCACTACGAGAAGAAATCCACGCCTGGGCGTCGGGTATCCTCATCTCGTAGTCCTGGCCGAGCCAGGGGGAGCTCATCATGAAGTCGGCGCTGGAGGGATTGCAGGCCACCGGCACGTTCCACAGGGCAGCAAGGCGCAGCAGCGCCTTGACGTCAGGGTCGTGGGGCTGCGGCGAGAACGGATCCCAGAAAAAGATCAGCAGGTCTAACGCCTGTTCGGTGATCCTGGCGCCAATCTGCTGGTCACCGCCCAGCGGACCGCTCATCAACCCCTCCACGTCCAGTCCCAGGGTGTGGCTGAGGCGGGCGGCCGTGGTCCCGGTGCCGATCAGCTGGTGCGCCGTCAAGGTGTCCTTCCAGCGTGAGGCCCAGTCCATCAGCTCCTGCTTCTTGCCATCGTGGGCGACCAGAGCGATGCGTTTACGAGCCGGGAGTACACGGCTGACTTCCTTGACGGGCTGAGACATGCGAGGCCTCCGATGAAAGGCGGGGTGAATGGTGTCACCATGTTCAGGGATACCATAGAGTGTTGAAGGTAATATTACTACGAAGATGCCGTGCGACTAAGGTATGAACCGCTAAGGTTCTAGAGCTGAAGCGCAAGCAAGTTGGCGAATTGCGGGAACTATTAGAGTGTCCTCTATCAATGTTTTGCTGAAAATGTTGTAAGTTTAGCAAAATAGTGCTTGAGTCCCGGCGCTGTCTGTACCACATTGGTGCCCACTGACGACGTCCTTGCGGGGGATGTGCAACTTCATCAATCCCGCCTACCGTCGAGCTCTATGGCCTTCACGCAAGATTGTTTTTCGCCGCTCAGGGGGATTTTCGCTATGACTCTCAAGGTTGCCATCAACGGATTTGGTCGCATCGGCCGCAATGTGCTTCGCGCGCTCTACGAGAACGGCTACCGGGATCGTATCGAGGTCGTGGCCATCAACGACCTGGGCGATCCGTCCCTCAACGCCCACTTGCTGCGTCATGATACGGCCCATGGACACTTTCCTTTCAAGGTAGAACATGACGAGGAAAGCTTGAGCGTCGACGGCGATCGTATCGCTATCCTGTCCGAACGTGATCCCGCGAGCCTGCCCTGGTCAACCCTTGGCGTGGACATCGTGATGGAGTGCACGGGGCTGTTCACCAAGCGTGCCGATGCCGGCAAGCACATTGACGCTGGTGCCGCCAAGGTGCTGGTGTCGGCGCCCAGCCCCGATGGCGACGCCACCATTGTCTTCGGTGTGAATGACAGCGTGCTCAAGGCCAGTGACACCATCGTCTCCAACGGCTCGTGCACCACCAACTGCCTGGCGCCGGTGGCCAAGGCGTTGAATGATGCCGTGGGCATCGAGAATGGCCTGATGACCACCGTTCACGCCTATACCAACGATCAGAACCTGTCCGACGTGTACCACAAGGATCCTTACCGCGCGCGCAGTGCTACTCACTCCATGATCCCGACCAAGACCGGCGCCGCTGCCGCCGTGGGCAAGGTGCTGCCGGAGCTGAATGGCAAGCTGGATGGCCTGGCGGTTCGCGTGCCGGTCATCAATGTGTCCCTGGTCGACCTGGTGTTCACTGCCTCACGCGACACCACCAAGGAAGAGATCAATGAGATCGTCGCCAAGGCGGCGGCCAATTCTCCGGTACTTAACGTCAACGCCCAGCCGCTGGTGTCGATCGACTTCAACCACGACCCGGCCTCCTCGACCTTCGACGCCAATCACACCCGCGTCAACGGCCGCCTGGTCAAGGTCATGGCCTGGTACGACAACGAGTGGGGCTTCTCCAACCGTATGCTGGATACCGCCCTGGCGATGCAGGCCGCCAAGTAACGCCAGCAGGCAAGCGCCTCGCAGCTCAGCCAGCACGCGAAACGCCGCTGCCCGCTGCCATAGGTGAGCATGGTGTGGCATGCTGGGGCCTGGGGTGCATGGTTGCCCCGACCCCTGATAAAGACGCCGAAGCAGGCTTGCTTCGGCGTCGTCGTGCGCAAGGATCGCTATGCTTCCCGATTACTCCTGGCTCGCCTGGGGCCTGATCATCCTGTCCACCTATTTGACGGGTATTTCCAAGGGCGGCTTTGCCGGAGGGTTCGGCACTCTGTCGGTACCGCTGATGGCCTTGGCCATCGACCCCATCGCTGCTGCCGGCCTGTTGTTGCCCCTGCTGCTGGTGATGGATGGGCTGGCGGTCAAGGCCTGGTGGGGGCATCAGGATATGGCCGAGGTGAAGCGGCTGATACCCGGCATGGCGATCGGTGTGGTAGTGGCGACCCTGGTGGCGGGCCGTCTCGATGAGGACCACGTCAGGCTGCTGCTCGGGGTGATTTCCTTGCTGTTCGTGGTCTACATGGTGCTCAAGCCGGCGGCCTCCAAGCCGATCGCCCCCCTTTGGGCCTGGCCTGCGGGCATTGCCACCGGCATCACCAGTTTTATTGCCCATGCCGGGGCGCCGCCAATGAACCTCTACCTGGTGCCCAGGCGACTGCCCAAGACCACCTTCATCGCCACCACCACTCTAGTGTTCGCCGCCGTCAACACCATGAAACTGCCGCCCTACCTGTGGCTGGGGGAGATCAACCTCACCAGCATCTGGGCGTCGCTGGCGCTGGTGCCCGTGGCCTGGTTCGGCATCAAGAGCGGTCTGTGGTTGCAGCATCGGGTCAACGAGCGGCTGTTCTATCGCCTGGTGGTGCTGGCCATGGCGGTGGTGGGGGTGCAGTTGATCGTCAAGGCGCTGGGCTAGGGCTTGTTTGAAAAGTGCCTGCGCTCGGTAATACGGCGTTAAAAACCGGACCGAAATGCTCATTTACACCCCGCAAACTGCGCTTTCTCACCGATTTTTGCCTTGTCTAACCTTCGCTCGTCGACTTTTCGGGCAGCGCCTGGCGACGGGCTGTTGTGGGCTCACGCCGACATAAAGTCGTTCCAGCGTCTGACCAGGTAGTTGTGTTCGTCCATGACCGTGTTCCAGACGGCGATACGGCTCATGCGGGTCAGATAGTCTCCGCCGTCGCGGACCTCGCCCTTGTGAATCATGCCGCACGGCCCTGAAGGGCCCGCGAGTTCCTCTGCCGCCGGCTTGCCCGCATACCAGAAGTCCCACTCGGCGGTGGTCAGGTGAGGGCGTGTCAGCTCCGGCGTGGAAACATAGTAGCCCTGACGGGCCATCACCGCGCCGGGCCAGCCAGAGAGCCACCAGTTCAGGTAGTCATAGGCGGCGTCCAGGGTTCTGCCCGTGACACCTCGAGATAGCGACATACCGCCGTACCAGGCACGGTACCCCTCCCGTGGCGCTGCCATGCGCACCTTGATCTGGCGCTGTTTTAGCGCCGTCATCGCTGGCGACCACAGGCTCTCGATGCCGACGCGGCCGCGCACCATATCCGAGGAGGCCTGGTCCTGGTTGCTCCAGAAGGTGCGAAAGTGCTGCTTTCCCTTGAGGGTGATCAGGCAGTCAATCAGCGTATCGATGTCATTGACGCTCAGGTTGCCCAGGTCCTCGAAGGTCACCAAGCCCGCTGCCTGGGCGGCCAGAGCCGCGTCAATGGCGCCGATGGCGCTGTCGTTTTGCAGGCTGACCATGCCGCGCCAGCGCGGGTCCAGCAGCCAGGCCCAGCTCTCCTCTGCGTCGGAGAGCCCCTCCGGCAGCATGTCTAGACGGTAGCCAAAGCTGTCGACGTTGTGACTGACGGGCAACATGGTGATGTGTTCCGTCGGCCGTGGGCCACAGCTGCCGTCGGGCTGGACGTAGAGGCGGTCTACTGGGTTGCCACCGGCACCTCTTGGCGCATGGGGCGTCAGGCGGCCGGTCTTGGGCAGGTCGTTGATGGACTCCCAGTGTTCCAGACGGCTCAGCTCGATCGGTTGAATGGCGCCTGCGGGCCATACGAAGTCGACGTTGTGGAACCACTGATCGTAGATATCAAAGCTGTCGGGGGCCAGCACGCCGGCTCTCTGGGCGGCTACGCCGTCCATTACCGTGAACTCCAGGCGCAGACCGAGATCTTCTCGGGCGCGCTCGCGAATGCTCTCGAGCAGCGTCACTGAGGTGCCAAGCACACGCAGGGTCACGGGGCCACGTTGCACATAGGGGGCGTCGTGCTGGGTGTCAGGCATGCTGAATCCTTGGGCTGGGGTGATCGCTGATGCGCTCCATGAAGGTCGTCAGCGATTGTGTCACGCGCTCGGCATCGATGTCGCGGGTAATGAAGATCAGCTCCGAGTGACGGTCGTGCGCCGGCCACGTCTCGACATGCTCAGGCGGATGAATCGTGTGCTGGACGCCATGCAGCACGACCGGGCGGTTATCGCCGTGCACGTGAAGCACCCCCTTGACTCTGAGGATGTCACTGCCATGGCGATTAAGCAGCATGGACAGCCAGATGCCCAGGCATGTCCAGTCCACGTCGCCTTCCAGGCCCAGTCGAAAGGAGCGGATGTTGCCCAGGTGGTCGGGGTCATGCCGGACGGGGTTGCGCCATGGTCCCAGCCAGTCCTTGACCTGCCCAGGGGTAAACCGCTGAAGATGTGGGCCGCTGGCAAACAGGCTATCACTAGGCTGATCGAGTGCTTCCCTGCCCATCCGTTGAGCAGCGGGGTTGAGCGCATCCAGCAGTGATTCGAGCTGTGTCAGCGCATGGTGCTCCACCAGGTCGGTCTTGCTGATTACCAGCTTGTCGGCCACGGCGACCTGAGCCTCCCACACCGGGTGAGCGGCGCGGCTGTCGACGGCATTGACGGCATCCACCAGCGTCAGGTTGGTGCCGGGACGCAGGTGGTGTCGCAAGACCGGATCGGCGGTAATGGTGGAGGCGATCGGGCCAGGATCGGCCAGGCCCGTGGTCTCCAGGATAATTCGTTTGAACGGTGGTATGTCGCCGTCCTGGCGTCGAGTCAGCAAGCGCCTGAGCGCCTCGGACAGCTCGCCGCGAATGGTGCAGCAGACGCAGCCACTGGAGAGCAGTACGGCGTCTTCGGCAATATCACCGATCAGCCGGTCGTCGAGCCCCACGTCTCCGAATTCGTTGATCAGCACTGCGCTATCGCCAAATGCCTCACTGGCCAGGACCGACTTCAGCAGGGTGGTCTTGCCTGCACCGAGAAATCCGGAGATCACATGGACGGGGAGCAGGGGAGTGTTCTCGCTCATAAGGGAGTCTCGTGTCGCGCGATGGTGTCAGGCAAGAGACGCCAGAAAATCGGCATCCAACGGGTCCAGCTGGCGTCCGCACATCTGCTCGGCCTGCTGCCAGACGCCACCCAGGTCCTGCACGATATCGCGCTTGCCGGTGGCGTTTGCCAACACGAAGCTGGCCGCCTGGAAGTCCTCGATGGTAATACGACTCGGCGCAAGTACCCGATTGATCAGGGTGACCCGGTAGGCACGGGCGCGCCTGCGCGCGAAGTGGGCCTGCTCGGGGTCCTCGATGGTGGTGCTCCAGTGGCTTTCGCCGCCGAATGCACCGCACAGTCCGCACATGCCAACCTCCGATGGCGCCGTCGGCGCCGAATGAATGTGATTTAGGCCGTCAGCGCCGAGCTGGCGGCAAGGGCCACCCGCAGCAGTGCTTCGTCCTCGCCGCAGGATCCGCTCAGCTGCAGACTGGTGTGCTGGCGGTCGTCGTCACGTCCGCTGGGCAGCGCCACCGCGGGCGAGTCGAGCAGGCTTGCCACCATGCTCAGGCGCAGCGTCGCCAGATTGACCTCGGCGAAGTGCTCGGGGTCGGCTTCCAGCGGCGCGATCAAGGGCGCCACATGCGCCACCGTGGGCGTCAGCAGGGTCGCGCCGGCAAGCTCCTCGCGCAGCCGAGTCTTGAGCGCCCGGCGCAGGCGGTACAGGCTGACCACGCTGTCCGGGGGCATCTGGCGGGCGGCCGCCAGGCGCTTGCGTACCCGGGGGTCCATGGCCTCGGCATCGGGGCCTTCCAGCAAGGCGCGATACTCGGTGTAGGCCTCCGCCGCGCCCAGCCAGCCGTGGCGGGCGATGGCCTCCAGGGTGTCGGCGACGCTGGCCACGCGGCGACGGATGATGTGGAAGCCGGCGTCCTCAAGGCGGCTGGCGCAGGCCTCCAGATTGTCGCCCACGGCGCGGGATACCCTCGGGTCGTCGAGGCAGCCTGTATCGAGCACGATCACCGACTGTTCGGGCGCGGCGGCGGCGCGGGCCAGCGGCGCGCTGCCGCGCATCGTGTCGTCGATGGCCAGGCAGTCCTCGAGGGTGGTGGCGATGACGCCGATGGTGTCCAGGCTGTCGGCCAGCGGTGTCACGCCCTGGCGCGAGTGGCGGGCCTGGGAGGGGCGATAGGACACCAGCCCATTGAAGGCCGCCGGGACGCGCAATGAGCCCGCGGTGTCGGTGCCGATGGCGGCGGGCACGATGCCTGCCGCGACCGCCACCGCAGAGCCTGAGCTCGAGCCGCCGGGCGCCCGTGGCTCGGCGCCGGCTGGCGTATGGTGCGGTGTGCCAAAGTGCGGGTTCAGGCCCAGCCCCGAGTAGGCGATCTCGGTGAGGTTGGTCTTGCCGATGCCGACCATGCCCGCGCCGGCTGTGTGGCGTACCGCCTCGGCGTCGCGCGCGGCCGGCGTCTTGCCCAGCACCTTGCCGCCGGCGGTGGTGGCGGTGCCGGCGATATCGAACAGATCCTTCCAGGCCAGCGGCACACCGTCGAGCGGTCCGCGCAGGGTGCCCGAGCGCTGACGCTGGGCACAGGCCTCGGCCTCCACCAGAGCGCGTTGCTCGGTCAGCGAGATAAAGACGGCGTCACTGTCGGCGGCCCGGGTCAGGCATTGGCGGGTCAGCGCGACCGGATCGAGTTCGCCGCGTCGGATGGCCTCGCCGATGGCCAGGGCGGTGAAGGGGGAGGCAGGCATGCACGTCTCCTGTTGCGGTTGGTGGGCGCCGCCGCGGGCGGCACCAGACGACGACTCAGCGATCCTCGCGCTTGAGCGCGGAGTCGGGGATGTCACCGGTTTCCAGGCGTTCGAAGCGTCCCTGCTCGGTGTAGACCCAGTTGCGGCCCACCGAGGTGGCGAGGAATCGATCGTCGTAGCCGGAGGTGATCTCCTCCTGAGGGTACCGGCGCAGGATCCAGGCCTTCATCAGTACCACATAGACCACCAGGGCGGTGACGAAACCCACGGCGTAGGCATACTCGAGAAAGATCAGCGCGAGAGTGCCACCGGCGAGCCAGGCAATCAGCCCTGCGGGATTGAAGCCACCACAGAAACGGAACTGCCCTGCAGGATCAAACAGCGCGGGTACATTGAGGCGACGCCGGCGCAGCAGATAGTAGTCAGCCACCATGATGCCCCCGACGGCAGACAGCACGGCGCCGTAGTAGCTCAGAAAGGTGAACAGGTTATCGAGAATCAGCCATGGCATTGACGCGGTGCCGACCACCCCCGCGATGACCAGCGCGACCGGATAGCTGACCCTTGGCGCCCCGGCATTGACGAAGGTCAGGGCCGCCGGAATCAGGTTGGCAGCATTGTTGGTCGACCATTGGGCCAGGATCACCATGGCCAGCAGCGCAATCAGGGTGAAGCCGCCGCCTTGGCCCTGGATGACGGTGACCGGGTTCCAGTCGCCCGCCGCAATAAAGGAGACGCCGCCGATCAGTGCAATCCAGGCTTGTGTGGCGGGCAGCGCCAGGAACTGCGCCACGAAGACGTTGCGGTTGCGCTGGAAGAAGCTTCTGGCACCCGCCTCGGTCTTCAGAAAGCGGGTGAGGTTGGGGATATCGACGGCGAGCGCCGACCAGAAAGCCATGTTGGCGAAGAACAGTCCCAGCGCCGCCACGTCCTGATCGCCGGCAAAGGTCCAGATGTTGATGCCTTGGGTCTCGGCCAGTACGTCCAGGGTGAAGTACATCCATACCGAGATGGCCACGATGCAGGGCGCGGCGATCGACGCCAGCAGCTCTACCGCGCGGATACCGAGGGCGGTATTGACGATCTGCACGACGGCGAACAGCAGGTACCAGAGCACCCAGTTGTCGAGGCCCCACAGGTATTCGACGATGCCGTTGAGGGCCAGCGCCCCTAGGTACGTTTGGACGCCGAACCAGATAGCCGCGACGATGCCGCGTGATACGGCGGGCAGGTGGGTGCCCTTGAGGCCGAAGGGAGCGCGCAGATAGACCGCGAACGACAGGCCGTGCTCGGTCCCGATATCGGCCGTCAGGCTCATCACCACGCCCAGGACCAGGTTGGCCAGGAAGATGATGGCGACCACCTGGACCAGTGGCAGGCCAGCGACACCGCCAGCGCCTAGCTGGAAGGTGGCGATGATGACGGCCATGCCGATCCAGAGCCAGATGAAGCCCAGAAAGCCGATGGTGCGCTGATTGAGCCATACCGGCAGGATCGCCGCCTCCAGCAGATGATCGCTGGCGTTGGCCGAGGAGGACGTCGTCGCTTGGGATGACGTACCGGAGCGCGTCGAAGGGGCAGGGGGCGGCGATGTGTGTTGAGTGCTTGTCATGGTATCGCACCTGGGTGTGAAAGGTTGTTGTTGGGAGCGATAGCGCCGGAGAGGGGAGGAGATCTCTCAAGATCGCGTAAATGCAGTATGGATACAAAAACCATTTTTTGACAAGCTTTGCCTCTAGCCTTAAGCCGCATTTGGTACGGAAAGTAAATGCAATAGGCTGTTTTTTCGGCATAGTAGAGCCCCGGCGCGAGCGCTCCAGATGGGGTCGGGCGTGGATGACCGGGCTGCTTTCGTCGACAGGTGTCATTTTGAGCGGGTCGAAAGGGGCGGCATGAGCTGCCAGACTATGGGGCTGCCTTGCGGCAGGGCGGCTCGCCAACGACAGGGAGGGCGACTTCTGGATACGGCAGAAAAGACCAGCACGCACGGTGGGGGACGCCCGCCGCGCTATGCAATGATTCAGGATTCGCTGCGGGACGCCATACGTTCAGGCCGTGTCGCGCCCAATCAGGTGTTGTTGGAAGGACCGCTGGCACGGTTGTTCGGGACCAGTCGCGGGCCGGTACGCAAGGCGCTGGAGCTGCTGCACGAACAAGGGGTGATCAGCCGCTTTGAAGGGCGTGGCTTTGTGGCAACGCCGCACCCTGGGGCCGTGTCCCCCGCCCGGGGGCCGTTGACGGCTGAGCGCTTGGGGCTGTGTGACGACCAGGCGCCGGTGGTGGACACGAGGCCCGCGGCTGAGCGGATTTACGCTGAAGTGGAAGAGGCGGTGGCGACGTGCCTCGCCTTTGGCCATTTTCGCATCGTGGAAACCACCCTCAGCGAGCACTATGGGGTCAGCAGGACGGTGGCACGCGAGGTGCTGGGGCGGCTGCGTAGCCAGCGACTGATCGAGAAGGATCGCCACTCGCACTGGTTGGCAGGCCCGCTGACGGCGCAGGCTGTGGCCGAGGACTACGAGATCAGGATCCTGCTCGAGCCGGCGGCACTGAAGGCTTCGGGGCCGCATCTGGCGCGTGACGAGCTCGAGGCCATGCAGGCACGGGTGCAGCAGCTGATCGATGCGCCTGAACAACAGAGCGCTGCGACCCTTGCGCGGCTGGAGCAGGATCTGCATCAGCACTGTCTGCGACACTATCGCAACCGCAAGGCCGGCGAAATGATCGCCCAGAGCCAGCTGCCAGTGATCGTCAATCGCATGTTCTTCCAGGTGTTGGGGGTGCCAAGCGATGAGCCGCTGCTGGTAGAGCACAAGCTTGTCATCGATCACCTGCTATATGGCGCCTTCGATGCTGCCGCCTCCAGCCTGCAATCACACCTCCAGGCCGCCGCTGAGCGTACCCGGCGTCGCCTCAAGGTGCTGTCAGTGTTTCCTGAACCTGAACTGCCGCCTTACCTGCAGCGCATCGTATGATCCCTGGCGGTGGCGATCTCCCCTGTTGCTGCTGACGTCGGGTCTCCGGCGTCACTATCTCTCTAGCATGACCGGCAGCCGCTGACCTCTCGTTGTGCTGTCGCTGGCGCTTCTGGGGCTGTGGCTCAGCCCCTGTGGCTTTCCCTCTCCCTCTCCCTCTCCCTCTATCCCCCTTCTGCTTCCACTGATGCTTGCCGCGGCTGCGTCATGCTGGGGCACTGAAAAATGTCATCGGAATGCGATGATCAAAAAAATGACGTTCTGCGTTTTTATCCGTTTCTGCGCTTTCTCTTTTTTCGACTTTAGTTGTATTTCTTGCGAGTCTCAAGATTCCCGGTGCTTCTTTCCTGTTGTTTCTATTTTGTTGAGAAAAAAGGCGTTAGTGCGTTCTTTGCGGTGGATGAGAGCGTCTGTCGATGGATCCGTTACGCCTCGAAAGCGAAAAGCCACTGTCTTGACAAAAATGACCTTTGTATCCAGTCTTCAATTGAAAGGCGATGTTCTGGAGCGGTGAGCTGCGCTCTATCCCGTGTCCAGATGCCCATGGCGTGGCCGGTTTCGCCAACAGATCTCAATAACTCCAAGTGACAAGACGAGGTTTACACGATGGCCAAGAAAGAAATTCTCTGTGCGTTTGGTGTCGACGTGGATGCCGTGGCCGGCTGGCTCGGCTCCTATGGCGGCGAAGATTCACCGGACGATATCTCCCGCGGGCTGTTCGCTGGCGAGGTCGGCGCCCCCCGCCTGCTCAAGCTGTTCGAACGCTACAACCTCAAGACCACCTGGTTCATTCCCGGCCACAGCATCGAGACCTTCCCCGAGCAGATGAAGGCAGTGGTCGACGCGGGTCATGAAGTCGGCGTGCACGGCTACAGCCACGAGAACCCCATCGCCATGACCCGCGAGCAGGAGCGCGATGTCCTTGATCACAGCATCGAGCTGGTGACCAAGCTGTCCGGCAAGCGCCCCACTGGCTATGTCGCTCCATGGTGGGAGTTCAGTCCGGTGACCAACGAGCTGCTGCTCGAGCGGGGCATCAAGTACGACCACAGCCTGATGCACAATGACTTTCATCCGTACTACGTGCGTGTAGGCGACTCCTGGACCAAGATCGATTACTCCAAGTCCGCCAAGGAGTGGATGAAGCCCCTTGAGCGGGGTGAGGAAACGGATCTGATCGAGATTCCCGCCAATTGGTACCTCGATGACCTGCCGCCGATGATGTTCATCAAGAAGTCTCCCAACAGCCACGGCTTTGTCAGCCCGCGGCAGCTGGGCGAAATGTGGCAGGACCAGTTCGACTGGGTCTACCGCGAGAATGACTACGCAGTATTCACCATGACCATTCACCCGGATGTGTCCGGGCGTCCCCAGGTGCTGATGATGCTCGAGCGCCTGATTGAGCACATGCAGAGCCACGAGGGCGTGCGCTTCTGCACCTTCGACGAAATCGCCGACGACTTCGCCAAGCGCCACCCCAGAACCTGAACGAACCGAAGGGATGCTCTCGCTCGGCGCCGTTGCCGGGCGAGCCACCAAGCCTTCACGTTTCGCCCCGCCTGACCTTCACACCACAACGATAACGAACAAAGGGTGACGTCGATGACTGAACCAACCTCCACTGTGTCCTCCAGTGCCCCTGGCACGGCTCCCGCCGACGCAGAAGCCCCCTGGAACGCGGTCATAACCAAGAAACAGATTGGCTATGCCTCTCTGGTCTGCTTTATCGCCTGGGTGGCGTCGGTCTACGACTACACTCTGTTTGGCACCTTGCTGCCGGTGATCGCCGAGGACTTCGGTTGGACCACCGCCAAGGCCACTGCCGTCAATACCTGGGCCACCATCGGGGTCTTTCTGGTCTCTCTGGTGGTCGGTACGATGCTCGATCGCTTCGGTCGCAAGAAGACCCTGATCTTTCTGGTGATCGGGGGCGCGGTCAGCTCGGGTCTGTCGGGGATCGCCATCGGTGCGGCGTCCATGGTGATCATCCGCGCCTTCTCTGGCTTTGCGGTTTCTGAAGAGGTGGTCAATGCCGTCTACCTCAACGAGATCTACAAGAAGGCCAAGGGGCGTGGCTTCATGTATAGCCTGGTGCAGAGCGGCTGGCCGGTGGGTGCCCTGCTCGCCGCCGGGATGACCTCACTGCTGCTGCCCATCGTGGGCTGGAGAGGAAGCTTCTTCGTGGCCGCCTGTGCCTCGATCATTGTCATCGTGATGGCGATCAAGCTGCCGGAATCCCCTGTCTTCGCCGCCATCAAGGAAGTCGAGCGCCGGCGCAAGGCGGGTGACGACAGCGGGGCGGCGAGCCTTGCGGCCGAACACGACATCGAGGTCAACAATGGCGAGAACCTGGGGCTCAAGGGCGTGTTCTCGCCAGAGCTGCGTCGCCACACCATCTCTCTTTCGCTGGTCTGGCTGTTCAGCTGGATGGCGATCCAGGTGTTTGCGGTGTTGGGTACCACCGTGCTGGTCGAGGCCAAGGGTGTCAGCTTCGAGAGTTCCCTGTATGTCCTGATCCTGGCGAACGCCGTGGGCTTTGTCGGCTACCTCAGTCATGGCTGGGTAGGTGATCGTATCGGGCGTCGCAATACCGTGTTGCTGGGCTTTCTGCTCGGGGGCATCGCCAGCATGCTGATGCTGTTGGGGCCGGCGACCGATGGCTTCGTCTATGCCATGTACGCGGTCACCCTGTTCTTCCTGCTCGGCCCGTTCGCCGCCATCCTGTTCTACATGGGGGAGTCCTTTCCGGCTCACGTGCGTGGCACCGGCGCCAACGTCGCCCACGTCATGGCGCCGGTGGGGGCGATCATCGGTTCCGGGCTGGTGTCACTGCTGCTGACCGCTGGTGTCAGCATGACCTGGGCGGCGATTCTGGCCGGCTCACTGCCGCTGCTGCTTAGTGGTCTATTGATGTTCGGTACGCGTCAGGTCGATCACCGCGAAGAGGATGTTCTCAAGGAGGTGGCAGCATGAGTCGCTTGATGCGTGACGATGGACTGGAAGGCAAGGTCGCCATGATCTCTGGTGCGGCCAGTGGCATCGGGCAAGCCCTGGCGGTCAGTTATGCCAAGGCGGGGGTCAAGGTGGTTGCTGGCTATTATCCGGGCGACCCCCATGACGTCGAGACCACCGTTGCCGCGGTGCGAGAAGCCGGCGGCGAGTGCCTGGCGGTGGCGGTGGACGTACGTGATGGCGAGCAGTGTGATGCGCTCGCCCAGGCCGCCGTCGAGCACTTTGGGCGACTGGATATTGCGGTTGCAGGCGCGGGAATCCTGCGCCAGGCCGCGTTGGAAGACCTCACCGACGATGCCTGGAATGACATGCTGTCGGTGGACCTGACCGGGGTCATGCGGATCTTCCGCTCCGCCGCCAGGGTGATGACCGGGCCTGGCGCCATGGTCGCGGTGTCCTCCATCGCCGGGGGCGTGTATGGCTGGGATGACCATGCCCATTATGCCGCCGCCAAGAGTGGCCTGGTGGGGCTGGTGAAGTCATTGGCGGTGGAGCTCGCCCCACGAGGTATTCGCGTCAACACCCTGATTCCCGGATTGATCGAGACGCCACAGTCATTGGACCCGGTCAACTCCCTGGGGCCGGAAGGGCTGGCGGCGGCAGGCAAGGTGATTCCCGCTGGACGTGTCGGGCACGCCGATGAGGTCGCCCGCACGGTGCGCTTTCTGACCAGCGATGATGCCTCTTACGTCACCGGACAGCAGCTGATTGTGGACGGCGGCCTGACCGTGCGCTGGCCCAGCTGACACCCTTGCGGGGGTGGGCCAGCTCACCCCCGACTTTCCCCAGAGGAGGATCGTTGCATGACACTCAAGCTTGAAGGCAAGGTGGCTCTGGTGGTGGGAGGTGGCAGCGGTATCGGTCGCGCCATTGCCTCGCTGTTTCACGCCGAGGGCGCCGTCGTTGCGCTGGCGGATCGTAACGCCGATGCCTGCGCTCAGCTGGCCGATGAGCTCGATGCGCGGGCCAGCGTCCACCGCGTGGATGTCTCCGACGAGGCCTCGGTGGCGGCCATGGTCGATGAGGTGATCGGCCGCCATCAACGCATCGACGTGCTGGTCAACAGCGCCGGAATACTCGACGAAACGCCGTTTCTGGAGATGAGTGCGGACACCTTTGACCGCATGATTGGCATCAACCTGCGCGGGGTCTTTCTGGTCAGTCGGGCCGTGGCGCCACACATGGTGGAGCGCAGGAACGGACGCATCATCAATGTGGCTTCACAGCTGGCGCTCAAGGGCGGCACGGGGCTGTCTCACTACTGCGCGGCCAAGGCCGGGGTGCTGGGGCTGACCAAGTCCATGGCCCGGGACCTTGCTCCCTACAACGTGCTGACCAATGCGATTGCCCCTGGCCCTATCCTGACCCCGATGCTGGAAGGGCTGAGCCCGGAGTGGATCGCCGACAAGGAAGCCGAATTGCCCCTCGGGCGTTTCGGCAGAGCCGAGGAGGTGGCGCCTTCGGCGCTGATGCTGGCGGCGTCGCCGGACGGTGATCTGTATCTTGGCCAGACGCTTGGGCCCAACAGTGGCGACGTGATGTAGCCATCGTCCACGGGAGCCCCTTCATGGTGACTCTTCTGCTGATCAAGTGGCTGGCGACCGCGTCAGTTGTGATCGGTGTCTCGTTGGCCGCCGTCCGCCTGGGCCCCGGGATTGGCGGGGTACTGGCCGGCACCCCGATCGTGCTGGGACCAGGTTACTTCTTCATGCTGCGTGAGCAGCCAGGTGGCCTGGTCGCAGATGCCGCGCTGGGGTCATTGCACGCCATGCTGGCCACCCTGGCCTTCTGTCTGGCCTTTGTGCTGGCGTCGGGTCGCTTTGGAGCCTGGGCCAGCGCCGGTATTTCCGCGGGCCTGTGGTGGGTGGCAGCAGCGGTCGCCAATGCGCTACCCGGTGGTGTGGGACTGGCACTGATCGTGTTTCTTGCCTGTCTGGCCATGGCCATGCGACGGCTGCGCTCGCTTCACCTGGCATCGGTGTCGGTATCGGCGCCGGTACGCTGGGTCGATCTACTGCTTCGGGGTTCTCTGGCGGGCGCCATCGTGTGTCTCGCCACGCTGTTGGTCGGCACCTGGGCACCCGCGGTATCGGGCATGGTCCTGAGCTTCCCGATCGGTATGCTTACCATCGCCCTGACCCTGCACCAGCGCTACGGAGCAGCGGCAGCGCGTGCCACCCTGGCCAGCACCCAGCTGGGCATGTTGAGCCTGGTGGCCTTCAGCGCCGTCCTCGCACTCAGTGCCGATACTCTTCCCCCCACGACCGCCTTCAGCCTTGCCGTAGCGGCAGCGTTGGCCACCAGCGGCGCCTTATGGGCGAGGCAGGTGGTGGGCTGGCGCTGCGCGAGGACTTCCAGGAAATCCGGCTAGGCTCATCGATGACATGCAAAAAAAACCCCACCGAGGTGGGGGAAAGAGAGAGACCTGCTTAAGTCTGGTGAGCGATAGCAGGCTTACTCGACATGCCTGATTCTGCAAAAAGCTCTGATGCGCGTTTCCGTAGGGTGTCTCGCTCATTCGTGATTCAGAGGTGTCTCTTAGTCAGGCGTGGTCGGCATTTTGGCCCTGCCATGGCGAGAAGGGCGTCAGTCGAATATGCTGTTGGCCGGCCAAGCCCGGCAGGTGTGTACCTGGCGCGGCACTATAAAGGAAAGAAGAGGTGCTGGCCCCGCCCATTGTCGACTGGAGACACCACCCCATGCGTCATCTTCGTAGCCGAGGCTCCAGGGCCTTGACGGCCGTGCTGGCCGGTACCTTTCTGCTGAGCGGTCTAGCGGCTGGCACCGCCAGTGCGCAGACTCGCCTGACCTACAAGTCGGCGTCTGCCGGCACCGCCTATTACCAGATGGGGGTCGAGCTATCCGAAGCCATCAAGGCCGGTACCGAGGGTGAGGTCACCCTCACCTTGGAAGAAAGCCAGGGATCGGTGCAGAACGTCATGGAAGTGATGGCGCGGCCCGGTAATTATGTCTTCACCTCGCCCCCGGGCCTGGTCAGCAAGGCACGCGAATCCAGCGGCCCGTTCGAGAACCGCAACCATCCGCGCTTCCAGGAGATTCGCGCGCTGTTCCCGATTCCATCACTGACCATGCATTTTGTGGTGGCCGGCGAGCAGGACACCCTGTCGCTGGATGAACTGGCTGGCAAGCACCTGTTGATCGGCCAGGGCTCCTTCGGCGCCAGAGAGGCTGCGCGCTATCTGGACCTGTTCGAGCTTGCCGACCAGGTCGAGGTCGACGACGCCGACGTGGGCAGCGCTCCCGACGCGCTCAAGAATGGCCAGATCGACGCCTTTGCCACCGCGAGTTCTTTCCCCGCGCCCAATGTGATCGAGACAGCGGCGAGCCACGATGTCGGACTGGTGTCCTTCAGCGAGGCCGAGGTGGAGGCAACCGGAGCTGCGCCTCAGATCATTCCCGCCGGTACCTATGCGGGTGTGGATGAAGACGTGCTGACCACGTCACTACCGGTGGTGGCCTATACCACCAGCGCGATGGATGAAGAGACCGCCTACACCCTCACCAAGACCTTCTGGGAACGGCGAGAGGCTATGGCCAAGACGTCCCCCTGGTGGCAGGCCATTTCTCCTCAGATGCTGGCTAACCTCGAGGGACCTCTGCATCCCGGAGCGCTTCGCTACTACGAGGAATCCGGCGTTCAGATTCCTGACGCTCAGCGCTGATCATTCCTTGAGCTGACAGAGTATTCGCCATGAATGCCATTCCCGGCTGCGTGGCGAATACGCGTTTTCCTGGCTCCTCTTTATCGTCTTTCCGTAAAACTGGCCTGGCCACTGCCGCGAAGATCACTTCGGGTAATGGCACCGTCCCTGCTGAAATAGTGATGTCATGAGTTCAAGCGATGCCGCCCGCTCGGCCACCGACAACGACGCCCGACGCACCCTCACGCCTGTGTGGGTGGGCCTGGGTACCCTGTCGGTGGTGTTCCACCTTGGCCTGATCTTCCATGGCCTGACTCCGGCGCTGATCAGTCGCCCTCTGCACATGGCGCTGGTGCTGCCATGGGTACTGGTGTTTTCCGCCCGCACTCGCTGGCAGCATGCCAGCGGCCTAGCACTGACGGCGCTGGGTGTCGCTGCCTGTCTGTTCATCGTCATCAACGAGGATGCCCTGAGCGGCCAGTATGGCTTTATCGATACCCCGTTGCAGATGGCGGTGGGCGTGCTGTTGATCGTCGTCGCGCTGGAAGCCGCGCGGCGTGCGATCGGCTGGCCATTGCCACTGGTGACGGCGTTGGCGCTGGGCTACGCGGCCCTGGGCCAGTATCTACCCGGTGAGTTCGGTCATCCGGGGCTGCCCATGGCAAGCCTAGTGGGCTCGCTGACCATTGCTGAGGGTGGCCTGTGGGGCAAGCTGACCGGGGTCAGCGTGTCGGTGGTCGCCATCTTCGTGATCTTCGGCGCGGTGCTGAATGCCGGTGACGCGGGTCGAGGATTCATGAACCTCGCAGGTGCCGCGGCGGGTCGTCTGACCGGAGGTGGCGCCAAGGTATCGGTGATCTCGAGCGCCTTGATGGGGTCGATCTCGGGCTCGGCCTCGGCCAATGTGGCCTCCACCGGCGCCATCACGATTCCTTCCATGGCCCGGCTTGGCTACCCGCGCTCGCTGGCCGGTGCGGTCGAAGCGGTAGCTTCGTCCGGTGGCCAGATCATGCCGCCGTTGATGGGGGCTGGCGCCTTCGTCATGGTCGAGCTGACCGGGACTCCCTACACCGAGATCATGGGCGCGGCGCTGCTGCCGGCGTTTCTCTACTTCGCCACCGTGTGGATCGGTATCAATGCCTTCGCGACTCGCCATGACTTGAAACCTGTGGCTGCGGAAGATCGCCCGGCGCTGCGTGAGGTGGTCACGACGGCACTGTTCTTTGCGGTGCCCTTCGCGATCCTGCTGGAACGTATCTTTCACGGCGGCAACACGCCCCAGTATGCTGCCAGCGTGGCGATCTTCGCAGGGCTTGCCCTGTTGGCCATGAATGCCGAGCTCAAGGTGTCCGGGAGAGAATTCCGCGCTCGCCTGGCCCAGGCTGCGCTGACGGCTGGTCGCCAGATTGCGGTCATCGGCGCCATAATTCTGTGCGCCTCCCTGGTCATTGGTGTGCTGGCGCTCACCGGGCTGGGGGTCAAGGTGACCTCTGCCATTCTGTCGCTGTCCGGTGGGCAGCTATGGCCGGCGCTGCTGCTGACCGCGCTTGCCTGCCTGGTACTGGGTATGGAAGTGCCGACCACTGCGGCCTATGTCATCTGTGTGTCGGTGGCTGGCCCCGCGCTGACCGAGCTGGGGTTGCCATTGCTGACGGCTCACCTGTTCGTGTTCTGGTTCGCGCTGCTCTCCACCATCACCCCGCCGGTGTGCGGGGCGGTGTTCATCGCTGCTGGCATGGCCGATGAAAACTGGCTCAAGGTCGCGGCCAAGGCCATGGCGCTGGGGGTCGGTCTGTACCTGATCCCGTTGGCCATGGTGGCGCATCCGGCGCTTTTGGATCTTGGCGGTGGGATTGTCCTTGCCCTGGGCACGACCCTTGGCGTGCTGCTTGGCCTTGGGATGACGTCCTACGGACTGATCGGACGCTTCCGCTGGTGGGTCAGGCTGGTGCTGGTGGCGTTGGGGCTTGGCGTGATCTTCGTGCCCTGGCCTGTGCTCTGACCGGTGTTCTTACCGGAGCTCTGGTCTGTACTCTGTCCGGTGCTCTGGTCTGTACTCTGAGCCGTTCTCTGGCTGTTACGACGGGGGCAAGGCCATCGAAAAAACGGTGGTCGTTAGACGATAATTCCTGCATCGATGATGTGATGATGAGTGAGCGACGGGAGCGCAAAAAAGGATAAATAGCTGCTTTTCATGAGCGGCTATTCCGTGCGTTTTATTGTTAAGTTTGTAGGTTCTTCTAATAAAAAATTGTCGCTTTCTCGGAAAGTCATTGCGATGTGATGGCTCACGTCGAGGGCTTGGGTAGGATTCTCCTGTGACTACATGGATGTTGCCAGGAGAGGATCTTTCATGCCCATTACGTGCGCTAGATTGGATATTGATCCCTTGTCGATGGCCTGCCATCGAACGCTGTGCCGATGCCAGCAAGGCTGGCATTTATGAGCGATCCCTCCTGGTGGAAGGCGCTACGCGCCTCTTTCGATATTCCGCTGTTACAGAACGAGCGGCTGCTCCAGCTTGAACTGCACGGTGCCACGTTAGCGGGCCCAGCCCTGATCCCCCACCGTCTGGTCGGGCAGGAGCAGATGTCACGCCCGTTCTGCTATCGCCTCGATGTGATCGCCCAGCGAGGCGATATCGAGCTCAAGTCCTTGATGGCCCAGCCCGCCACCATCGCGATTCGTCAGGCCGACGGGCGCTACCGGTCGCTGTCCGGTCTGGTCGAGACCGCGGCGCTATTGGGCGAGGATGGCGGCGTCTTCTACTACCAGCTGACCCTGGTGCCTTGGCTTGCGATGCTGAACCTGGGACGCGACAGCCGCATCTTTCAGGACAAGAGCATCCTTGAGATCATCGAAGACGTCTTTTCTGGCCATGATATCGCCCGGGGCGGCTGGCGCATCGACGTACGTCGCGACTACCTGGCGCGCAGCTACTGCGTGCAATACCGCGAGAGCGACTACCATTTCGTCAACCGCCTGATGGAACAGGAAGGCCTGTTCTACTACTTCGAGCATTCTCAGGGCGATGGCCAGCACATTGGCCACAACGATAGCCACAACAGCAGCCTCAACAACAGCCAGAACGCCGGTAGCCCAAGCGGTGAGACCGCTCTTCACCGTCTGGTGATCACCGACGATGTGGCCACCTGCCAGGCGGTCGCGCCGCGCCAGATTCGCTTTCATCGCCAGGCCGCCACCGAGACCGAAGACGCGCTTACCCAATGGGGCGGACGTCGCCAGCAGCAGGCGACAAGGGTCAGCCTTGCCACCTACGACTACAAGCAGCCTCGCCTGGTCAAGCGCACTGACCTGCTGTCCCGCGACAAGCAGGGTAACCTCTCGGACGAGGAGGTTTACGACGCCCCCGGCGAGTACTACTACCATGACCACTATCACGGCGAGCGGCTGACCGAGCATCGGCTCGCGGCCCTGGAATCTCGCGCCAAGCGCTTCTTTGGCAGTGGCGGCGCCCGCCAGCTTCAGGTCGGTCGCTTCTTCGAACTGACCCAGCACGCTCAACATGACCGCGGCGAGACTACCGAACGCGAATTCCTGGTGTTGGGCCTCAGCCTGTTCGCCGAGAATGCCCTGCCGGTCTCGGCCCACCTCCACACCTTGCCCGGCAGCCTGCAACAGGAACTGCTGGATGCCCGCCGGGCCCACGGACTTGATGACGACAGTCTTCATCGTGACGACTACCAGCGTGCCGGTACCGGCCACTACCTGATGGACCTGGAGGCCCAGCGCCTGACCCAGCCCTACCGCTCGGCGCTGGATCATCCTCGACCTGTCATGGGGGGGCCCCACACCGCCATCGTGGTGGGACCCGAGGGTGAGGAAATCCACACCGACTGGCTCAACCGGGTGAAAGTGCAGTTCCATTGGGATCGGCTGGGGCAGCGGGATTCCCAGTCGAGCTGCTGGCTGCGAGTCAGCGAGGCCAACGCCAGCGCCGGTTGGGGCGGTGTCTTTGTCCCGCGTATTGGCCAGGAAGTGATCGTCAGCTTCCTCGAAGGAGACCCGGACCGCCCGCTGATCACCGGGCGCGTCTATAACGGTGATGAACAGCCCGAGTGGCATTCCAACGGTCTTCTGTCCGGCTTCAAGTCCAAGACCTATCGGGCTAACACGTACAACGAGCTGGTGTTCGATGACGCCACCGACCAGGAGCGGGTTCGTCTTAATTCCGAGCACGCCAAGACTCAGCTGAACCTGGGCTACCTGATCCACCAGCAGGGCAACACCCGCGGCGACTTTCGCGGTACCGGCTTCGAGCTGAGAAGCGACGCCTTTGGCGCTGTACGCGCCCATCAGGGACTGCTGCTGACGACCTGGGGGCAACTGGGCGCGAGCGGTGAACAGCTCGCCCTGGCCCCGGCGTATCAAGAGCTCGCCAGCGCCTGGCAACTCACCGACAGCCTTAGCCAGAGTGCGGAGGAGCACCATGCCGACGCCTTGGCCGCCCGCGCCAACCTGAAGCAAGCCGCCGACGACACCCAGGGCGTGGCGGGGGAGGCCTCCCAGGCCAACGCGTTCGACGGCGGCAGCGCACGCACGGCAAGCCTTGGCGGACGCGGCCAGGCCGGGAGTTTGAAGCAGTCCTGGTTGCACCTGGCGTCTCCTGCGGGCATCGCCGCGAGCACCCCGCAGTCGACCCATTTTGTCCAGGGCAAGTCGCTGAGTGTCACCAGCGGTGAGGACATCAACCTGGCCACGGGCAGGAGCCTGTTGGGTGCGATATCCGAGGCGCTCTCGCTGTTCGTGCAGCGCGCCGGCATCAAGCTGTTCGCCGCCCAAGGCAAGGTCGATATCCAGGCCCAGTCAGATGAGATGGCCCTGACCGCCGAGAAGCAGCTGACCATCACCTCCACCGAGGACAGCGTCCACATCGCTGCCGAAGAGGAAATCCTGCTGACCAGCGGCGGTGGCTATATCCGCCTCAAGGATGGGGATATTCAGATCCACGGGCCGGGACTGGTGGACCTGAAGGGCGCGCAGCATAGCTTTGCGGGGCCGACAAGCTTGCAGCAGTTGCTGGCTCCATTGCCCGAGCCTCAAGGAATATTTTCCGAGTTTTTCGTTCTGCGTGACAAGAAGACGAATTTGCCCCTGCGTTTCGCAAAGTACCGGATCGTGACTGCAGAGGGCAGGGCTATCGAGGGTCGTAGTGACGAAGAGGGGCGGACGCAGAAGGTAGTTACCCGTCAACCAGAGCGCCTGAGCATCACGGTTCTAGACCGGCTTGATGACCTGGATGACATTTTTGATGCGCAGGGAGGCGTGTGACATGACAGAGGCTTCGACACTACCCGCTGATACGGAAGATGGTAATGCCCAAACCCGCCTGATGCCGCAAGGGCGTGATGTTGCGATTGGAGGCTCGCCACTGCTGTTCTATGCGGTGGGGCGAGATAAGTTGGTGAGCGTGTCACCCGAGGGAGCTGCGCACTTTATTGAGGAGTGCCGGTTAATGGAGATGGTCGTAGAGGACCACCAGAGTGCCCTTGCCGAACTTTCAGCGGCCAACAGCAACTATGTGGCGCTGATGATGTCGGCCCGCCGTGATCATCGTTTTCTGATGGACAAACAACTTCTTCAGACTGCAATAGTACAGGCGCAGCACAAGGTGGAAGACAAGAACCGAGTACTCAAGAGCGTCATTGAGCCTTTGACCAACCTCAGTAGCGATACCAACAAGGTCATGGAGCTGATACCCATTCGTCGAGGGGAGTCAAGCGCCGAATATTTTCGCCTGGCCTATGTACGCTCGCACATCATCATGGCCTTTGCCGAAGAGATCCTTCTCCCAAGGGGGAACGTCGACGCCAGTGAAAGCGTTATGACAGATGGTCTTTTTGACTGGGAAAAGCTGAGATCTCAGCTGGAAGAATTTGCTACGACCGGCAAGATACAGATCGATTTTCCCTGGTTCGATGACTGGCTGAAAAAGGAAGAGACGACCATTGACCTGTTCAAATGGTCCAAGGCGCTAAACGAAAACTTGAAGTACAGCCATAGCATTGTCAGTGGCGAGGAACATGATCGTGATAGCTATCGTGTTGAGCTATCTGCCGAAGCCCAGTTGATGCGCTGGACATCGGGGGCTAGCGGGCTGTCTGGCGAGATCAATCCCTTTGAAGGCACGGCATTTCTTAAAGCCGATGCTAAGGCCGAACTGGTACTGGCACAGGCCAAGGCAACGGTGGATTTTTATACACCCGTTGGCGGCCTGATGTTGGCCTGCGAACTGCCGGGTGGGCAGGTCATGGACCTAGGTATGATCAGATGTCGAACCTTAATCGCCGGTGCAGGCGGTGTCGGAGCGAGTATCGCCGCTGAACTTAATCTTAACATTGAAGTGAGCGAGGAACGGCTGCAGGCCAATGGCGTGCCTGGTGAATTGGTAAGCTTCGGCCTTCCTGGGGAGCAGCGCGTAATACTCCGAGAAAATGACAGCAATCATGCCGCTAATAACGAGGTATCTGTTGGCATGGAAGCCTTTGCCGGAGGAAAAATGGATGCCTCAATGGGCGTTCAGCTCGAGTGGAAGAGCCCCGAAGAAGGCAATACCTTCCAACCGTTCGCCAAGGCTGTGGCTGGTCGAGGGGTCTTGGCCGGGGCTGGTTTTACCGTAGACTTCCACGTTCGCTATGAAGAGGGAAAATTTCGCATCTCTGCTAGGGCAGGGGCGTGCTTAGGTTTTGGCAGTAAGGGGAAGATCGACTTCGAGGTCGATACAGATTTGTTGATGGAGTTTGTTAAGTGGGTAGCCTACCAATTAAAAAACATTAACTATTCAAAGCTGTTCTTCATGGAGGATGACGCATTTTATGCTCTGTCGAATATCATCGCTTTGATGAATGCAAAAGGAGGCGAGATTGTTGATTATCTGGAATATTCAGTAGAGATGATTTCTGATCTGACTGACGCGGTGTTCTCTGAAATTTCCAGCAATGCAGAGAATGCCTATAAGAGGAGCGATTTGGCTGAACGAGTCAACGAGAATCCTGACCTTCTCAAATACGCGACTCCCGACGCAAAGGGAATGATCATCTACTGGCTTATGCAAACCAATGCGTTCGATGTCTATCATCCATTAAATAGAGACGTAGAAGGCTGGTGGCAAAACCCCAGTCTGTTCGGGTTTATGAATGAGAGAAAAACGGCAATTATGCATGTTCTTAATTTAATTCAGTCCAAGAACGAGATGAAGAATGTGATGAAAAGAGTCACCCCAAGGGTGGGTGAGATTATAGACAGTGAGGCAGGTGAGGAAATGGTTTCTGGTTTTCTGGCACTAGGAGAAAAGGACCTCCCACCGCCGCTATCGAGTCATTTCGAACGCTCATTTGTTTACCTTCGAGCGAGCTTGATAAGGGATGAGTCTTCTATAGGAACAGAAATTGTAAGAAATGACAGCTTGGAGTACAGGTTTCAGGATAAAGTGTCGAAGCATTTTAATACTCCTTGTGAAAACTATACACAGTGTATACTTGAAGTTGATGTGTCGACTGAAGGTGGAGAGGCTTTCTAAGATTATATACTTTGCCTTCGTTCCGCTCCTGCTTTGAATTTTGGTAGGAGTTGTCTGGAGAATTTTTCGGTTAGCAAGACGGGTTCAAATTAAGTTTCGTCGGGCAATTTTTAAAGTTATATAAGCCAAGGTCATGATTGATCATCGTGGGCGAGTGAGCACCGGAACGTGTAGAGACGTGACGGACTATGTGTCAGGCCTGCTATAGGCTTATCTAGTGAAATATCTGGTGCCGAATGTCGGCGACTAATGATTAGTTTTGCTCTATACGTTTCAGAGAAGGCAGCTCCTCTCAGGACTTTATGCTCCCCCTCTTCAGGGCCCATTGGATTATTTTTAGGTGATCTTTTGTAATAGTTTTCATCGTACCAGTCCATCACCCACTCGAATCCATTTAATCCCATCTGGTAGAGACCGATTGAGTTGGATGGATAAAGGCCGATGGTATGCGGCCCCATCCTCCCCGACGGAGTGCTGGCCTTTATCTCGTCGCGAGTCGGATAGTTAACACCTGGGTTCATATGCTTTCCATCGAAGGTGCCATATAGCTGAAACTGCCCACGTGAACGTGCGGCGTATTCCCACTGCGCCTCGGTAGGAAGTGAAAAGGGAAGCCTTGTCTGTTCGCCGAGCCATTCGCAGTAGTCTCTTGCCTGGTACCAGTCCACACCGGCAGGAACATCGGGCGCCCGATATTCGACGTTTCTTCCTTCGACGTTGATCTTTGGCAGCCCTGTCGCCTCTGTATAGATATCGTAGTCGGCGTAGGACACCTGGACTGCAGAGATGGAGTAACTGTCTAGCGTCACTTCGTGTACTGGCTCATCGTCAGTGTCCGCTGTGTAATACAGGCCTTCGGCCTTGGGGTCAATCGGCCCAAAATCTCCCATCTGGAAGTTGCCGCCTTCAACAAAGATCATGTTGTCCATGGTGTTCTGGATGAGCGCCGTAACGGCCTCTTGGTTAACCGGTGAGCCGGCGTCCCTGTAGCCTCCGGCTTCTTCCTTTGAAGCACTTCCGTCACACCCGGTCATCATGACGCAAGCAATAATGGGTATGCTGAGTCGATAAAACCTTTCCATGGTTTGGCTCCATTACGATACTTGTGCGACAAGGGTGTGCGCAAAGCAAGCTTACCATTCGACCGGACAGTGCCTTGTGAGTGATTTCCCACAAATTATTCTGATCTGTGGGTTCCCCTATCTCCTAGGGGGGCGTCATGGCTGTCCAGGTAGGGATAAGTGGGGACTAAGCGTCGACACGTATCGGTGGCCTGAAGGAGTTTTAACTCAACGACGGGGCTTGGGAGTTCGGAGGATGATAGTGATGAAGCGGGCCCTTCCCCTGTGTGACTCTCCACCATAAGGAAACACTGCATAAATGCCTGCGCCTCCGATTCGCTGCGTTACGCGCTGCTCGAACTCCTCACCGATACCGCATAGGCTCCGGGTGCTGCGCTGCGGGCGTCTGGCTCCGCTCGGCTGATGACGTCAGCGCTTCCATCGGGAAAGCGGCGGCAAGTACCTGCCACACCGCTTACGTTATCGAGGTTGATGCATCATGCCGGTTTTTTTCGCGCCAACGTCGTTCTGAAATGCTCCCGTAAGGCGCCACTGTCTCCCAATGCCGGCTCTTGCTGCACCTCATCCATGAGCGGTCGGTTGGCGTACAGAATCCAGGTGTCCAGCGCTGGTCCCAGAGGGCGCAACAGTCGCAGTTGATCTGGGTAGAGGGCCAGGGCCTGTTCGGCGACGATGGCGGCGTCGGCTTGGCCGTCGAGCAGGCCTTCCAGGGCGGCGACGATGGTGGGGGCGTCGCGTTGCTTCAGCCCCGTTAGGTCGGTGTAGTGACGGGTCGCCGGTTGACGCAGGACGCTTGTGGGGCTGGCGACGTCCTTGCGCGCGACCAGTGCCAAGGGCCGGCTTGGGGCAATGAAGCTATCCACGGGAAAGGCGCGGTGCATGAAGCGTCCGACGCAGTCGGCGTGACTGAAATGGGCGCTGACCTGCAACACATAGTCGTGATGCCCGTCCACCAGGTCCTGAAAGGCCTGGGGGAAGTCGTTTACCAGCTGGACGGTCGGCGAGAGTGGGCTGTCTTTACCCCCAAGATCCTGACGCCGGAGCTCAAGATAGCGGGCCAGGACCAAGGCGTGGTTGCTGTCTTCAGGGCCGAGGGTGGCGAAGTTCATGGGGGCTCCGGTAGTGGGCAGACGATAGTGGGGGTACTTCTTTTAGGCGAAAGCTTGCTCCGGGGCAACTCTGGTCGAACTGTCAGGGCGGGCGGTCTCTGGCAGAATACTCCCCCTGACGGACAAGCGAACAAGGAAACTCCATGGCTCACCTGCTGCGCATCGTGATGATCCACGGCCACCTGGAAGGGGTGGTCGAACTGGATGTCGATGGTCACACCAATATCTGTGGCACCAATGCCTCGGGCAAGACCACGCTCCAGCGTCTGGTGCCGGTGTTCTACGGTGAGCTGCCCAATAAGGTGGTACCCAAGACCCGCAAGAAGTTCGACGCCTTCTATCTACCCCACGGCAACAGCTACCTGATCTACGAGTATCGTCGCGAGGCCGGCAATGTCTGTCAGGCGGTGCTGACCCGCAAGTCCGATGGCGGCATCGAGTACCGCTTTATCGGCGCGCCGTATCAGCCCGGTCATTATCTGGTGGAAGCCAACGGTGGCGTGACAGCACTCGGCTACAGCGATTGGGCCAGCCAGTTGAGGCGAGACAACGTGCCGATGTCCGCCAAGTTGACGGCCACCTCGGATTACCGCGCCGTCATCCAGAACGACTTCACCCATCAGCAGGGCAACCGCAAGGACAGTCTGCGACTGCGCCAGATGGCCGCCCAGTTCAGCCTGGTCAAGCCTGAGCGTCGTATCCGCCATATGGAGAAGTTGATCAGTGCGGTGCACGCCAAAGAGGGCAAGATGGACACCCTCAAGACCATGCTGGCGGCGATTTTCGAGGAGGACGGCGTCGAACTGCCGGTGACGCGCATCCGCAGCACCAAGGCGCGGGAGTGGATCGCTCAGATGCGTCAGTCCAAACGCCTGGAGCCGCTGGAGCGGGCGTTGGCAAAGCTGGATGAGCTGGACCATGAGGTAGCCGAGCGCGAGACCATCTTGTGGCAGTTGAAGCCCCAGCTCGAGGCTGACCGCCACCGCGCCGAGCGCACCTTGGCCGACACCGAGGCGGAGATCGCTCGCCGCAAGCAGGAGTTTCAGGAGCGTGAAGCGGAATATGGCCACCTGCGCGACGCCTTGAATGACCGCCTTAGCGAGATGACCAGCGAGCTCGAGCAGACTCAGCGGGAGCTGTCGGATCTGCAGGATACCTTCGAGGCCTTCGAAGAAGCCGACATGCCGGCGCTTGAGCGAGACGTCCAGTCGCTGCCCCAGTGGCGCGACCAGAGTCAGCAATTGCGCGAGCACCTGGCGGTGATGCAGTCCGCCTTTCAGGAGCACCAGTCACGGCTTGAGGGCCGGCTGCGCGAGCTCGCCGATGAGCTGGCCCGCCAGCAGGAGGAGGCCCAGGCCCGCATCGACGAGTTGGGCGAGACCAGGGAAGAGCTGCGCAATCAGCAGTGGCAGCAGCAAAGCGAGCTGGAGCAACGCTACCAGTCCCAGCGCCAGGAGCTCGATGACAGCTACCGTGAACGCCTCGACGCAGGGCTTCAGCGGGTAGCCGAACTGAAGGCGCAGCTGTCGGCCAGTGCCGCCACAGCAGAAGAGATGCAGGAAGCGGAGCTCGCCCAGGCGCGCCTCGACCAGGCCCAGAGCGATCGTGACGCCAGCGGGGAAACCCTGAGTGCCCTGCGCGAAGAGTACGACACGCTCAAGCGCAGTCGAGACCAGGCGGAGCAGGAGCTCAACGACGCCCGTCACCAGCTGGCCAAGGCCGAGGCACACTGCCACGCGCTGCACCAGCAGCGTGATCCCGCGCAAGGCACGCTGCGCCACTTCCTGCGCTATCACCGACCGGGCTGGGAACAACGTCTGGGCAAGGTGATCGCGCCTGAGCTGCTGGAGCGTCGCGACCTGTCACCCAAGGTCGGTGAACACGACCACGATGAGCTGTTCGGCGTCGGGCTCGACCTGGCCGCGGTGGACGTGCCGGAGTACGCCCAGGATGAGGCGAGCCTGGTCGTCGCCATCGAGCAGGCCGAGGCCGCGCAGGTGCGCGCCGAGAACGCCGAACAGGCCGCCGAGCGTCAGATGAAGGCCTGCAACGAGCGGGTACAGTCTGCCGAGGATGCCGTGCGGCGAGCGCGTATGGAGGTCAAGCGCGCCGAGTCGGAGGTGGACTACGCTCGGGATGCGCGCAGCCAACTGCAGGAGCGCCATGCGCGCCAGCAGAAGACCCGGCGTCAGGCGCTGGAGGAGTCACTGGCCGCTCAGCAGGCGAGTCATGATGACCTCAAGCAGGAAAAAGGTGATGCCCTCGACACTCTGGCCAAGACCCATCAGGCGCAGCTACTGGAGGTGAAGGCCGATGCCCAGAGCCGCCTGGATGGCATCGACGACCAGATCCGCCAGCACAAGCAGTACCTGAGCGACCAGAAGCAGGAGCACCAGCGCCAGCGCCAGGAGCTCGAGGCCGCCTTCGATCGTGAGCTGCAGGAGCAGGGCGTGGACCTGGACTCACTCAGGGATACCAAGGCGCGGCTTGCCGCCTTGGATCAGCGCATCCGCGACACCGCCGGCCGTCAGGAGCAGCTGGAGGACTATCGCCGCTTCATGCGCCTGGACTGGGGTCAGCGCAAGCCGCAGCTGGTGGAGAAGGAAACCCGTCTGATACGTGACAAGGAGACCGCCGAGCGCGAGCGCGAGCAGCGCAAGGCCGAGTTCCAGTCTGCCCGCAGCGCCCACCAGCAGGCGCTGGCGGAGTTGTCCACCCGGCGCAGCACCGAGAGCGGCATCATCGACGCCCTCAAGCCGCTGCTGGTGCAGGTCGAGCAGCTGCCGCTGGACCCAGCTCCGGCGCCCCAGAGTCAGGCACCCGGGGATGTGCACGAGCGTATCGAGCGAGCCCACCGAGCGCTAAGCGAGCGTGCCACCGAAATGGATGCCCTGCGCAAGGGGTGCGAGCAGGTCGAGGGGGAGCTGATCAAGGGCGCCAGCGCTGGCTTTATCGATACCTTGAGCGCCGAGCGCGACAAGCTCCGCGATGAGCTCCAGGGTAGCGCCGACGTCGGTCCTCGGCAGCTGTTGCCGCTGCTGCGCGGGATGCTTACCCTGCTCGAAGACCAGCAACAGCAGCTGGTGCAGCAGGGACGCAACCTGGGGGCGGACCTCGACAAGTTCTTCACCGTCTTTCGCGACCTCAACCGACGCATCAGCGCACAGAGCCGGAGGCTATCCGAGGAGGTGGCCGACGACCTGCGCTTGGAAGGCATCACCAAGGCCGAGGTCAAGATCCAGTCCACCATCGACGAGCTGGGTTTCTGGGAGCCGCTCAAGCGCTTCGCCCAGGACTATCGTGACTGGCAGGACGCCGGTGGCCTGCCCGGAGACGACTACCTCAATGCCCTGGCCGATGTGGTCGACCTGCTGCGCAGCGACCAGCAGTACAGCTTCGAGAGTCTGCTGCGCCTGGAGCTGCACCTTAATGAAGGCGGCACCGACCTGGTGATCAAGAACGACCGCCAGTTGCTCGAGTCGTCGAGCCACGGCATGGCCTACCTGATCCTGTGCAAGTTCCTGCTGGCCTTCACCCGCCTGCTGCGCGGCCAGGCCGAGATCAGCGTGCACTGGCCCATCGACGAGATCGGCACCCTGGCCTATCACAACGTCGAAAAACTGTTCGAGGCCTGTGACAGCAATCACATTCACATCGTCGGCGCCTTCCCCAACCCGGAGTCCGATGTGCTGCTGCTGTTCCACAACCGCTACCTGATCGACCGTGACGCCAGTGATCCTCGCCGCCGTCGACTCAAGCGCATCGAACCCCGGCTCAGCAAGCTGGCCCAGCGACTCAAGCAGCGCAGTGAAGAGGAGCTCACCCTATGATCGAACACGGCCCCCTGCTGGAGCGCCTTTTGGCCGGCGAGTTCATCTGCGCGATCAGCGACGAGAGCGCCTTTCGCAAACTTGAAGACGGCGACGTTCGCGAGCAGATCGACACCTACCTGCGTCCGCTCAACCGCCGTCTGGCCAGCAACGAGGACCGCAGCGTCCACTTCCTGGCCTGGCGGCAGCTAAACGAAGACGCCCGCGAGCAGCTGTCGCGCCAGCTGGGCGATACCGTCAACAGCCTGCTGCCGCTGCTGGAGTGGCTGCAACTGGTACAGGAAGCGCTGGGCCAGGATGCCCTGGCGGCGCCTGGCGATGTGCTCAAGCCGGCGGAGTTCAGCGCTCGCTGCGAGGACAACCAGAGCCTGCGCGAACGCCTGGAGCGCCTTGCCACCGATCCTTTTTTCGGTTCCCAGAGCGAGCAGCTCGACGCCCAGATGAAGCAGGTGTTCAAGCGACTCAAGGAACACGGCTACTTGCTGCAGCCCCACGCCGATCGTCAGGTCTATCTGGTCACCGGCAAGATCGATTATCTGGTCGAGCTGGTACGCTTCATTCGCGACGAAGAAAGCCTGCCGGTGGATGATGAGGCACCGGCCCGTCAGGAGTCCCTGCTATGAGCGAGGAACACACGCTCGAAAGCCGGTTGATGGCCACCGGCACCGAGCGTCTCTCCTTGCTGGGACGCTACGCCGACGTCCTGATGCAGGGCTACTCCCGTGACGAGGTGCCGCTGGAGCCGCTGACTGACGGCGCCCTGCGCAAGCTGCTGGCGGCGCGCATCCTGTGGCGCCCAGACGAACACGGAGCGGTCAAGCTGACCCCCAAGGTGCGCGAGCTGATCGCCGAGATGCTGGCCGATGAGACCCGCCGCCACGTTAACGCCGACGTCGGTGAGACCCTTGAGCAGATCCGCAACCTGGTGCAGAGCTATCGTGAAGCGGTCAATCGCGGTGAGCACTACCAGCAGGGGCCCCTGATGCTGCGCTTGCGCCAGGAGGTGGACGACCTCAACGGCCGCTTCGCCGACGCCATCGATAGTCTGTGGCAGCGCCTCAACAGCGACTTTGGCTTTGTCAGCCGCCTTAACGACAAGATCCGCGAGAACGACCGTGCCCAGAAGCAGATCGTGCGTCTGCTCGACGGCATGGCGTTGATCGACTTCGAAGAGCTGATCGAACTGGTGGGCAGTGATGGGTCGTTGCGCAAGCTGCTGATCAGCCAGCTGCAACAGCAGCTGAGCCTGCATTACACCAACCTGCGTGAGGTGCAGGGGCGGCTGATCGAGCTGATGGCGCGCTTTCGCCAGCAGCAGCAGCAGAGCCGACTGGTGGCCGGTATGGCCGCCTTCCTGCGCGAGCATCCGGGGTTTATTCCCGGCAACTACACCCGCAGAAGCGAGGTGCCAGAGCTGTTCAATCGGGCAAGCCCCTTGCAGGCAGCGGGTTCGGTGGCCCTGGACCACCATCACGACAGCGACACGATCGCCAGCCTGCTGCACGCCTTGCCGGTTGCGGTTCACCGCCCCGAGATCGTCGAGGCCGCCGGCCCCGCCCAGGTGGAAGAACCAAGCCTGGTAGAGGCCCGCCAGCAGGCGCTGAAGCAGGATGTAGAGCGCTTCTACCTGGACGTGGTGGACCGCGGTGCCGCGCCAGACGGGAGGCCAGGAGATGTCAGTGCCCTTGAGTACCTGGCCGATAGCGAGCTCGAATGGGATCAGGAAATCTGGCTGTTTCAGGTCATCGCCGAGTACCAGGGGCTGCCGCGGGAAGAGCAGCGCGCGTTTCGGCTGATCCCCGAGGAAAGCCCGGCAGGTCCCTTCAATGACGTCCAGCTGATTCACGACGTCAGCCTGGTGCTGGCGGTGTAGCGGGCGATGGCGTCGGCGAGACGCGAGCTCAATGCGGGTGGCAGGGGAGCACGCAGGCGGGTTTTGACGCTTCCCTGTTTGTCGCCTAGATTGACATATATCTATGTCGTAATGGGTGCCAGGTATGTCCTTTGAGATTCGTGAAGCGGTGAATGCCGAGGGCTATATCAGCGCCGATGCCTTGCCCAAGGCGCTTCATATAACGAAAAGCGAATTTGCTCGCGCCATCGGGCTCAGCCAGAGCGCCATCGTTCGCAAGGAGCGGCTGCAAGCCGTCTCGACGCAGCAGCGGTTGCGCCAGGCCTATGAAATACTCAAACGCATCGAGCCCTGGACTGGCTCGATCAGCGCAGCCTGGTCGTGGTTTCGCAGCTACCCGATTGCGGCCCTGGGCGATATGACGGCGGAAGAACTGGTCAGGCGAGGTCGAGCCGATGATGTACGCGCGTATCTGTCGCATATCGCCGAGGGGGGCTATGCGTGAGCCTGCGGAGTCACGGCTTTCACTTCAACGGGCTGGTGTATCGAGGGCACAACCCTCTTTGGCAGCACGCACCTGAATCCGGAGATGGGGCGGCGCTGAATGGCGGGCGCTGGAACCGTGTTGGCCAACCCGCACTCTACACCTCAGCGCGGTTCGAGACCGCCTGGCTGGAAGCGCAACAGGGAATGCCCTTCAAGACACAGCCGCTGACGCTGTGCACCTATGAGGTCGACTGTGGTCCGCTGCTTGACCTGTGTGATCGGGATGTCTGTGCCCTCGTCCATCCCGACGCGGACAGCTGGATGCATGAGGCCTGGCTGGCGAAGAGGCTCGCACGGCAAAGCGTGCTCGCCTGGGAGATTGCCGACGAGCTGATTCGGCAAGGCATTGTCGGCATACGAGTACCGTCGCAGGCGACGGGGGCCGGTGCCCGTGACGTCAACCTGGTGTTCTGGAAATGGTCTCGCTCTCGTCCGACCAAGGTCAGGGTGATCGATGATGAGGGGCGGCTGAGCCGCTGAAGTAGCGCATCGTCAGCGCCACAGTTCGAGATGTCCAGCGCAGCCAGTTATCCCGTGTTGCCCCTCAACGTTTTCCTTTCTCCTGCCCACTCTCCCTTTCCCTTACCGCTTTTCGCTACAACTGCCGCCGCCAGCGATTCTCGATGGTGTCCAGTTCGGCGGGTCCGTACAGCGCCTGGTCGTGGCCGCCGTAATGGGCCCACAGCTGGTCGCCGAAGTCGAAGTGCCACCATTCGCTCGGCAGGTTGGTGAATCCCTGAGCGGTCATGGCGTGGTACAGCAGGCGGCGGTTGTCCCGCGCCGCGCGCTCGTCATCGGTCAGCGTGGCCTTGTGTTCCAGAAAGGCGGTGTGGGAGGCCGGCAACGCTTCGTCGAACAAAGTGCCCATGGGCAGCGGCAGGCCATCGGCATCGCACAGGGTCACGTCGACGGCGCCGCCGCTCAGGTGAGGGCTCGGCGCGTCGGCACGGGTGCTGGGTTCGGCCACGAACTCACGAGTACGGTTTAGCAGCTCAGCCTCATCAATGTCTGGATGGTTGCCGCGAATGGCTTCCATCAAGGTGTCGAACAGGTACTGCTGAACTCGCCACGGACGCCAGCCGTCCAGCACGATCAGACCTATGCCGTCAGGCAGCGAGCGCGCCGCCGCCAGCACGCGGCGATAGACGCCTTCACGCAGATAGCACTCGTTGATGGCGCCAGGAATTCCCAGGCGGGCGTAGGCGGGAAATACCTTGACCGGTGATGGGGCCAGGCTCATGGGCACCAGGGGATCATCCAGCCCCTGAATGGGAATCTGGCGCAGTTGGGCCCAGGAAGGCTCAGCGGATAGAGGAATCGCCATGGCTGGGGTCTCGGGATGTGCACAGGGATGACGGTCGTCACCGCTGTTATTGATGCCGTTGTTGCAGCTCTCGTTGCAGGTCTCGTTGCAGCCTTCGTTGGAGGTCATGGAGGTTCTCATCCCAGAGCGGTCGGAAGCCATAGGGTCAGGGAGGGCACCAGGATCAGTGCCACCAGGACCAGCAGGGCGATGACCACGAAGGGCCAGATGGTACGAAACAGCGCGGTGATCTCCAGCCGGCTGACGGCAGCGGCGACGAATACGCAGGCGCCCATCGGCGGCGTGATCAGCGCGATGGTGATGTTGAGGGTGATGATGATACCCAGGTGGACCGGGTCGATGCCTGCCATCATGGCCACTGGCGCAAAGATCGGTGTCAGCAGCATCAGCGCCGAGACCTCTTCCATGAACATGCCGGTGATGAAGGTGATCAGGCTGAGCAACAGCAGAATGATCACCGGACTATCGACGTAGGGGGTCAACAGCTCGACGAACTGGTAGGGCACCTGGGCGTAGGACAGCAGCCAGCTGACCGTGCTGGAGGCAGCCATGATGACGAAGATGGCGGCGGTGAGGCGGGTCGTGTCGACAAACGCACGCCACAGCGCCAATAGATTCAGGTTGCCAGCCAGCACTCCGTAGAGGGCCACGTAGGCCACGGTCAGCGCTCCCGATTCCGTGGGTGTGACCAATCCCATGACGATGCCGGCGACAATCAGGAAGGGGGCCATCAGGGCAGGCAAGGCGCCAAGGGCAGCCACCCCCAGCTGGCGCGCACCGGGCCAGCCATCACCCTTGGGCAGCCCCTTGCGACGCGCGTAGACAGCATTCATGGCCATGAAGGCGGCACCCAGCAACAGCCCGGGAATCACGCCGGCAAGGAACAGATCGCCCACCGAGGTGTTGGTCAGCGAGGCATAGAGGATCATGAAGATGCTGGGCGGGATGATCGGCCCGATCAGTGAGCTGCCCGCCGTCAGGCCAGCGGCGAAGGCCGTCGAATAGCCTTCCTTGCGCATCGCAGGGACCAGCAGAGAGCCCAGTGCCGAGGTATCGGCGACCGCCGATCCATTGACCCCCGCAAAGAACACGCTGGACACCACATTGACGTGGCCCATGCCGCCGCGCAGATGGCCGACCAACAGACGCGCCAGCGCCATCAGCCGGTCGGTCAGCTTCGAGGCGTTCATCAGGTTGCCGGCGAGGATAAACAGCGGGATGGCCATCAATGAGAAGGCATCGATGCCGCCAAAGAACTGCTGGGGCATCATGCGGGGAATCATCGACAGGTCGACGAAGGCGAAACCCACCACGGCGGTGGCCAGCAGCGAGATGAACAGGGGCAGGCCCAGCAGCACATGGACGACAAAGACCGCCAGCATGGCAAGCGTCATGACGTGGCCCCCCGGTCGTGCTGAGCGGCGTCGGCGTCGCCGTCCTGGGTCGGTAGCGGGAATGGGCCATGGCACAGCGCCATCAGCGTCAGCAGCGCAAAGCCGAGCGGCACGGACATGACCGGCACGGCCCGACTAATGCCCAGGCCTTGGCTCTGGAACATCGCCACTGATTGCGCGTAGTGAAAGCTGAACCAGGCTCCGCCAGCGGCAAGTGCCAGGGTCAATAGCCACTGGTAGACAGAGAGGATGCGCCCCAGGGTGCGTGGAATCAGCCGCTCGATCAGCGCGACCCGCATATGACCGCCTTCGATCCAGACGCTGCCAAGGGCCAGCATGACCGCGCCGATGATCAGGTAGCGGGCCAGTTCATCGGTCCAGATGGGGGCCCCGCCGGCTAGATAACGAGCGGCCACACCATACAGCATGGCCAGCAGATCAATGAGCAGCAGTGCACTCGCGCTCCATAGCGATAGTCGCCGCAGCGCCATGACGGGCCGGCTTTGGGCAAGGGACCAGGACATGGGGAGGCTCTCCCACAGGTTGGTGAAACAGGATGAACCGGCCTCCTGGAGCGGAGGCCGTTGTACGTGCTGGAGCATTCTTCGTCTTGCGCTCAGGCCTGCGCACTCACGTCAGAGCACTCATGTCGCCATACCGATATCAGAGCGCTTAACGTTGAGCCGCTAATATCAGAGCGCTTGTTCAGAGCACCTATTCAGAGCACTTGTTCAGAGCACGTGTTAAGAGAGTCTGGGTCAGTGCACTGTGTGCCGGGCAGCCAGACGGTCGTCGACGCTGCCCGGTGTTCAGTACTAAGTGCTCAGGGCTACTGGGCGCTGAGTTGAAGTCCGGCGTCGTCGAGCGCCATGTCGATATAGCGCTGTTCGATGTTCTGGTCCTTCAGCCACTCAAGATAAGCCGGCTGGCCCTGCTGGCGGAAGGCTTCCAGCTGCTCTGGGTTAGGACGAATGACCTCCATGCCTTGCTCTTCCAGGTAGGCAATGCGCTCATCGACCTTGGCCTGGTTCTGTTCGCGAGCAAGCTGGTTGGCTTCGGCGACCGCCTCACGGAAGGCAGTCTGGGTCGCCTCGTCCCAGCCATTGATCATGCTGGTGTTGCCCACCAGGAACTGGTCGGAGTACTGGATGTTGGCCAGCGTCAGGTAGTCCTGAACCTCATAGAGGCTGCCGAGGATGATATACATCGGCGGGTTCATCTGGCCGTCAGCGACGCCGGTTTTCAGCGCCATGTAGACCTCGGTCCAGGGAATGGGCGTGCCGGACGCGCCGAAGGCCTCATAAAGTGCGACCTGGCTGGGGTCCATGGCGCGGAAGCGCAGCCCTTCGAAGTCCGCCGGTTCGGCGATTGGCGTCTTGTCGTTGGTGAAGGCCAGGAAGCCGCCTTCCTCGACTACCGCCAGCAGTTCCAGTCCGGCGCGGCCCTCCAGGTCTTCCTGAACCGCTTTCCAGTAGCTGCCTTCGTCGAAGAACTGGCGAGCGTCATCGAAATCCTTGAACAGGAAGGGGATCGCGCTGACGAACACTTCGGGGACGATGGGCGACATGCCGGCGAAGGACGCAATGTTCAGGCTCGGCGACGCCATGGTCTGCTCCATGCGCTCCTGCTCTTCACCCAGCATGCTGTTGGGGTACAGCTTGAGCTCAAGCTCGCCTCCGGTCTTCTCCTCGACCAGTTCCTTCAAGTTGGTGGCGAACACGTGCACCGCGTTCTTGTCCGGGTCGGGAGCGCCGTTATAGCTCAGGTTGACGGTGGTTGCGGCCAGCGCTGAGGCGGCGGTCAACCCCATTGTCGTGGCGGTGGTCAGGGCAGCAAGCAGGGGCAGTGGACGAAACAGGCTCATGAGGGACTCCGGTGTTGTGGTGTTATTGTGCGGCAACGCTGTCTATCGATAACGAGACTAGGCGTTGTCGCGTTGACTAATCAAACCCCAAGGCGTTGATCTTTTGGCAACGCCAGCATGGTCTGGCGTTTGGCAGCACGTCGGACGGGCCCTCAGGCAACGCCGCTCTGGCGATGTGGGGCCAGCAGGCGTGGCGCATCATCGGCAAAGAAGCGCATGCCGCGACGCAGATGCGCCAGGCAGGCCTCTGCCGCCACCGGCAATGGCCGGCCTTGACGACTGACGATCTGAGCGCGGGCCCCGTTGAGCACCGGATGTGCCAGCGGCAGCACCTGAATCAACCCCTGGGCGATGTCATCGGCGACGGTCAACTCGGGCATAAAGGTGACGCCGCTACCGGACCTGACGAAATTCCTCAGGACGGTGACCGAGTTGGTATGCAGCCGTGAACGCAGATGGAGGCGCTCCTGATGGGCGACCTGGTCGACCATCTGGCGCATGCCGAAGGGGCTGTCCATCAGCCCCAGTGGCCAATCGCTGATTTCGGCCAGGGTCAATGGTGCCTGGCGCCGAGTCAGTGGATGGTCGGCAGGCACGATCAGATCCAGAGGGTGGCGGCGCTCCACATGACAACGCAGTAGCGGGTCCATGGGTGGCGCGTACAGCAGGGCCAGATCCACCTCGCGGTCACGGACCAACGCCATGGCCTCGTTGACGCCGGCCATGACCACCACAATGTCGATGCCAGCATGCGCCGTCATGAAGGTCTGCAAGGGGGCATTGACCAGGTCAGCGATAAAGCCCTCGCCCACGGCCACTCTGACCTCACCGCTATCCAGGCTCTGAAGCGCGCTCAGGCGCGACAACGTTGCCGTTTCGGCATCGCATCGAGCGCGATGGTGTTCCACCAGCAGGCGGCCGGCTTCGGTCAGGGTGACGCCATCTGGGTGGCGGGTCAGCAATGGGATCGAAAGCTCTTCTTCCTGGCGCCGGATCAAGCGACTGATGGCGGAGACGTCCACATTCAGGTGGATGGCTGCGCCCCGCAGGGAACCACGTCGCTGTACTTCGCACAGATACGCCAGAGCGCGGCCGTTGAGCATTGTCGTTCCTTATCGATGATGACCGGTGGTTGTCAGCATGTCGCAGGCAACTTGGCGAGGGTGACAGAGAGTGGCAGACTCTTTGTGCCCACAAGGCATAGACCAATAACCATAACGCAAAAAGGAACTTACGGATGCGATCGTTTTCCCGTCCTGTGCTATTGAGTGCCCTGCTGGGGCTCACCGCTTTGTCGGCTTCGACCCTGGTGACAACGGCCCAGGCCGACGAGCCGCTCAAGCTGGGGGTGGATATCCCGTTCGAGCCCTTCGAGTACCGCTTGCCTGATGGCACCCTGACGGGCTTTGAGGTAGAGCTTGGGGAAGAAGTGTGTCGGCGCATCCAGCGTCAATGTGAATGGGTCGAGCAAAGCTGGGATGGCATCATCCCGGGGCTGATGGCCCGCAAGTACGACGCCATCATGTCGTCCATGGCGATCACTGAAGAGCGTCGCCAGCAGGTGTTGTTCTCCGAGCCCTACTATTCCAACCCCAGCGTGTGGGTGACGCTGCGCGGCAGTGAAGTGGATCCCGACGACCGTGCGAGCCTGGAGGGCCTGACCGTTGGCGTGCAGCGCGGCACCATTCGTGATCGCTTCATCACCGATACCTACGGCGACATCATGGAAGTGCGTCGCTATGCCACCGCCGAGGACCTGGCGCTGGACGTCAAGACCGGACGCCTGGACAGTGCCTTCATGTACTACCCGCTGGCGCTGGCCAACCTGCAGGTGGACGAGGCCGACAGCGAGGTAGTGGTCAGCTCCGAGCTGATCCGTGAGCCCAAGTCCTACTTTGGCCACGGTGTGGCGGTGGCGTTTCGTCCTCGCGACGAAGACCTGGCCGCACAGTTCAATCAGGCCCTGGCCGAGATCAAGGAAGACGGCACCTACGACGAGCTGATGCACAAGTACGTGGACTACGATATCAAGATCTGAGGCAAGAGCTGTGCTTCTGCCAGTTTAACGTCAACGGGGCAGCCTCTGGCTGCCCCGTTGACGTCGCGGCCTGGTATCAGCTGCCGTCCTTGGCGCCTGGCTCCAGAATCTCTCGCGCCATGTGCCGGCCCGCCTGGGTGAGGTGCAAGCGCTCACCCTCCTGCACGACAAGCTGGCGCTGGCGGGATAACTCAACCGCGCGACGCGCCCTGGCAGGTGTCCACATCAGATGCTCGCGCAGCGCCTGGGTTACGTTTTCCACCGCCTTTTCGGGGCCATCTTCGTGGTGATAGAGGTGCACCATCAGGGTACGGCTTTCGTTGAGGTCACGCTGGCGGCGACGGCTCAGCCACTGGGCGCACAGGCCGTAGCGCGGACCGAGCAGAAAGGCCAGAGCCAGGAAGACGCCGGTCATGACGGCCATCATGCCGCCAATCGACACGTCCCATGCCACCGCCAGCATATAGCCGGAGACGCTGGAGGCGGCCGCGATCAGCGAGGCATAGACAAAGATCTTCCATAGCCGGTCGGTGAGCAGATACGCCGCGGATGGCGGAACAATGACGAAGGCCACGAACAGCACCGCACCTACGGCATCGAAGGCTGCGACGGCGGTACCGCTGGTCAACATCAGCAAGACGTAGAACAGTGCCGTGGGGGCGAAGCCTAATGCCTTGGCCAGGGCCTCGTCGAAGGTGGCGAGCTTCAGCTCCTTGTAAAAGGCCGCCACGAACAGCAGGTTGAGCAAGGTCATGGCGCCCATGGAGATCAGCGCGCGGGGCACCTCCGCGCCTCCGATGGTCAGGGTATCGAGCCAGACGAAGCCGATTTCCCCCAGCAGCACCGTATGGGCGTCGATATGCACGTCGCTGGCGTAAAGGTTGATCAGCAGCACGCCCAGCGAAAACAGCACGGGAAACACCAGACCTATGGCGGCATCCTTCTTGACCCTTTGCGTCGAGACCAGCAGTTCGGTCAAGAAGACGGTAAGGATGCCGGTCAGCGCTGCGCCGATGATCTGCACCGGGCCGTTGGCTTGATGGGTCGCCAGCCAGACGACCACGATGCCGAGCACGATAGAGTGACCGATGGCGTCTGACAGCATGCTGGTCCCGCGCAGCACCAGAAAGGTGCCGACCAGGCTAGAGGCGATGCCCACCAGCGCCCCGACCAGCATGATCATCAGTGGAATGTTGTCGAATAGGGTGGCCATTAGTGTGCTTGCTCCTGCCCGAGCGTCGCCAGAATGCGTTCTGCCTCCTGGCAGCCTGCTGGCGTCAGTACCCAGCGTTTGTTGTTGCCGGGCTCATGGGGGGGAGGGTCCTGCTCGATGATCAGTCCGCGAGCCATCAGGCGGGCAAGAGCCCTGCGGCTATCTGCGCCCAGGTAGGTGTCCAGCATGCGTTTTTCTGAGCGATAGTGGCGGTCTGCGTGGTGGCTTGCCAGCTGGTAAAGCGTGGTCAGCACGCGCTGGTAGCGGAGCTGGCGTCGGTCACGTCGCAGCTTGAGGATCTCCCACAAGAAGCCACGTCTGGGGGCGAATAGCAGGGACACCAGGACCACGCTGGAAAGGCTCAGAATGATCAGCGGACCCGTGGCAAGGCCGGGGCCCGTGGCGCTGATGACGGCGCCCACGACACCGCCGAGAATGCCGAACAGCGCCGACAATGCCACCATCGACTCGAGCCGGTTGGCCCACTGACGGGCGGCAACGGCAGGGGCGATGACCATGGCAGCCATCAGCACCACGCCGACCATCTGCAGGCCAATGACCACCGCCAGGGCGATCATGATCGTCATCAACCCATCCAGCAGCGACACCGGCATGCCTTGGGTCGCGGCAAACTGGGCATCGAAGGACACCAGCTTGAACTCTTTCCACAGGCCGGCGACCAAGGCCAGGGCCACGCCGCCCACGGCAGCCATGATCCACAGGTCGCTTCTCAGCGTGGCCGCCGCCTGGCCGAACAGAAAGGCATCCAGGCCGCCCTGGGAGGCGTTGCCCGTGCCTTGAATGTACGTCAGCAGCACTACGCCGATAGCGAAGAAGACGCTCAGCGAGATGCCCAGGGCGGCGTCGGTCTTGAGCCGACTCATGCGGGTCAGCAGCAGCATCACCAGGGCAGCCAGGGAGCCAGTAAATAGCGCGCCAGCAAGAATGCTGCCCATTTCACGCCCCCCGGCGATGATGAAGCCCAGGCAGACCCCTGGCAGCGCTGCATGGGACAGGGTATCGCCGAGCAGGCTCTGCTTGCGCAGCACCGCAAAAGAGCCCAGCACGCCGCTCACCAGTCCCAGCATGGCAGCGCCGAGCACCACATTCTGCAGGGTGTAGTCACCGAGGAGGCTGGCCAGGCTCATCCCGGCACCTCCTCAGAATTGGCCGGGGCGCGTGGGCCGGGGATGGCACTGGTGACATCGTCAAGCAGGGCAATCTGGCCCCCATAGGCACGCCGCAGGTTGTCGGCGGTGTAGACCTCGTCCACCGGACCTTGGGCGATCACTCTGACATTGAGCATCAGCATCCAGTCGAAGTAGCTGCGAACCGTCTGCAGATCGTGATGCACCACGATGACCGTCTTCCCCTGATCGCGCAGGCGCCTGAGGATATCGACGATGGCGCGCTCCGTGGTCGCGTCGACGCCGGCCATGGGCTCATCAAGGAAATAGACATCGGCGTTCTGCACCAGAGCACGGGCAAGGAACACCCGCTGCTGCTGGCCGCCGGAGAGCTGACTGATCTGGCGCTCGGCAAAGCGTTCCATGCCCACCATCTCGAGCGCCGCCATGGCCTCACGTCGCTCGCGTCGCCCCGGACGCCTGAGCCATCCCAGGCGTCCGTAAAGTCCCATGGTGACGACGTCCAGCGCCGTGGTGGGAAAGTCCCAGTCCACCGTCGAGCGCTGCGGCACATAGCCGACGCGGCGCCGGGCCTGGCGGTAGGGATGGCCGTGCAGGGTGACGTGGCCAGCGATGCTCGGGACCAGGCCGAGGATGCTCTTGATCAGCGTGCTCTTGCCGGCGCCGTTGGGCCCGACAATGGCGGCCATCACGCCTGGCGGCACGTCGAAGTCGATGTCCCACAATACGGGCTTGCCGTGGTAGCTGACGGTCAGGTCCTCTACGTGCAGGGCAAGGTTCGGTTCGTGCAGCTGCTGGCTCATGGGGTCGCTCCTGTCGCCGTCGCCCCGTCTGGCAGGGCGACGCGCGCTACATACTTAAGGTTCGCTGGGCATCTGGGTGGCTTGTGCCACTCGCTCGGTCCAGTCGGCAAGGCTGTCTGGCCAGGCAACGGTGTGGCCACCGAGTGCCGCGACAATCTGCTCGGTATTACTCTTCAGCATGCCGATATAGGTCCCTTCCGGGGTGTTCTCGTCGCCCATGGCATCAGAGTAAAGCTGCCCGCCGATAGCGATACGGTGGCCCTGGTCGGCAGCCGCATCGATGACCGCCTGCACCGTACGTGGGTTGATGGTGCTCTCCACAAACATGGCGGGTACCCCCTGGGCCACGACCTTGTCTGCCATGCGCCGAATATCGGCGACACCGGTCTCCGTGGCGGTGGAAAGCCCCTGAATGCCGGCAACCTCGATGCCATAGGCGCGGCCGTAATAGCCAAACGCATCGTGGGCGGTCAGCAGGATGCGTTGATCGGCTGGGATACTGTCGATACTGGCCTGGATCCACTCATCGAGCGCGAGCAGCGATGCCTGGTAGGCCTCTGCACGCGCATCGATCGCCGCAGCGCAGTCAGGGCGCTGCTCGCTGAGCAGGGCGGCAATGGTCGGGATGTTCTGGGCCCAGAGCGCTGCATCCATCCACAGGTGGGGGTCCACGCCGTAGGCGTCCTGGGTGTGGATAACCTGATCGTCGGTAATCGCCTGCTCACTGACGGCAGCGGTGGGCTTGATGCGCGAGAATCGCTCGAAGACCTTGCCCAGCTGACCCTCCAGCGAAAAGCCGCTGTAAAGAATCAGCTCAGCCTCATCGAGATCGTGCACGTCCCGGGCGCTCGCCTGGTAGAGATGTGGATCGATGCCCGGACCCATCATGGTGTTGACCGCAACACAGTCTCCGCCCACCTGCTCGACCAGATCACTGAGCATCCCGATGGTCACGACGGTGGCGAGGGGCGATACCTCCCCAGCGGTGTCATCCTGAGCATGGGCAAGGCCGATACTCGACAGGCTGGTAGCCGTCAGCAGCGGAAGCAGAAGGGCCGAACGACGCATGAACAGGACTCCCTTGATGATGGGCAAGCGCGAGTATCGCGCCAACGTGCCATTTGGCTATCATTTATAGACAAGGCTAAGTTTTGGCGAGATACAGGGCAATCGTCAAGAGGCGCGCCTCAATCGCATCAATGGACGTTGACTATATTTGGGCCGACGCCAGGCGTGGGCGCAGGGTCTGGCAGCGTTGAAGTCTGTCAGGGCTCGAGGAAGCGCTCGAAGGCCGCCAGCGTTTCTGCGCTGACGTGATGTTCAATGCCTTCGGCGTCGACCCTGGCGGTTTCGGGAGTGATGCCGAGTTTGATCAGCACCGCTTCGACGATCTGGTGGCGTTCGCGACTGGCATCCGCCAGGGCCTGCCCCTTCTCGGTGAGGAAGATGCCGCGATAGGGCCGCTTGATGATCAGGCCTTCCTCGTCGAGGCGCTTGAGCATCTTGGCCACCGTGGGCTGGGCCACGCCCAGGCGACGGGCGATATCCGTCTGACGCGCTTCACCGCCGTCGGTGATCAGATCCGAGATCAACTCGACATAGTCTTCGATGAGCTCGGTGCGGCGAGCATCCCTTGCCTTGCGAAACCCCTCGACGTGGCTTTCAGGAGAGATCAGCGATGCGCGTTCGTCGTGGTTGAGGGGGTCGTTCATGGGGGATGGTATCGCCTCGGGTCAAGGTGTCCATCTTGCCAATTGGTGACAGTATTGCAAGTTTGGCGCTGCCGTGATGCCAGTTAGGCTGCCCTATTGTTGACTTGGCGCGGGTTCGGTCATCGGCAAGCAAGGGCGTGTCGCGAGTGCCAGGAACTGCTTGAGCGGAAGCGGGACCGAGTAAAGGTAGCCCTGAAAGGAGCGACAGCCAAGCTCCAGCAGTCGCTCCTGTTGTGCAATGGTCTCGACGCCTTCCGCAATGACGCCCAGCTTGAGGGTCTGGGCGAGGGCGATAATGGTCTGGGCGATGGGGGCTGCGGTAGGGTCTTCGGTCAGGTCGCGAACAAACGCAACGTCGATCTTGAGCGTATCCAGGGGAAGCCGCTTGAGATACGCCAGAGAAGAGTATCCGGTGCCGAAGTCATCGATGGCGAAGCGCACTCCGAGATCACGCAGCTGGCCCAGAGTATCGATCACCGGATAGGCCTCTCCCAGCATCAGCGATTCGGTGAGCTCCAGGGTGAGCTGGCGGGCGGGGGCACCGGTCTTGGCCAAGGCTGCCTTGACCCCGGAGACAAAATCAGCGCGTTGAAACTCTCTCGCGCTGACATTGACCGACAGGGTCCAATGTCGTCGGCGCTCATGCTGCTGCCACTCGGCCAGCAGCTGGCAGGTCTGGTGCAGCACCCAGTTGCCCAGCTCGACAATCTGGCCGGTTTCCTCCGCCAGGCTGATGAAGGTGCTGGGGGAGATCAGGCCGCGTTCGGGGTGTTCCCAGCGCAGCAGCATCTCGGCGCCGAGGATGTTGCCCAGATCATCCACCTGTGGCTGCATGTGAAGTCGTAGCTGATCTTCCTCGACGGCGGTCTTGAGCTGTCGCTCCAGCCTGAGGCGTGCGTCCAGTCGTTCAACCATGCAGGCTTCAAAGGCACAGGGGCGCTGTACCCCTTCGCACTTGCTTTCAAGAAGCGCCAGTCCTGCCCGCTTGAGCAGCTCGCCGACGCCAAGCTCTCCCCCGCGAAACAGCAGGAAGCCCCCGCTGACGTGGCAACTGTGACGCTCTCCGGCGAGGGAGTAGTCGCCGTTGAGGCTTTCCAGCACCTGCCGGGCCTTGCTGCGAGCTTGGTCCATGGCACTCTCTGGCGTCACTGACAGTCCGTCATAGAGCAGGGCGAATTCGTTGCTGGAAAGGCGTGCCAGATCGCTCGGTTGTCTGGCCCAGGGCTTCAATCTGGCGGCCAGGGCCTTGAGCAGGCGATCGCCGGTGGCCTGCCCCAGGGCGTCGTTGATGCCCTTGAAGTTATCGATATCGACAAGCAGCAGCATGATATGGCGCCCGCTGACATCACTGGCCAGCTGCAGCGCATGGATGCGTTCTTGCAGCGAACTGCGATTGGGCAGTGTCGTCAGGGCATCGTGATAGGCCTGATAGCGGATGCGCTGCTGGGCATTGTGGTGCGCCGTGGTATCACTCAGGGTCGCCACGAAGTGGCCTGCGCTGTCTTCTTCGGCGCGCACGCGGTTGATGCTCAGGCGTGCGGGAAAGCGATGGCCGGCACGATGACGAACCTCCACATCGCCGATCCAGGCGCCATTCTCTTTCAGCGAACGCAGAATGTTGCCGCGATAGTGATCGAAGCGCAGCAGGGTATTGAGGCGCAGCAGCGAGTGGCCCTGGAGATCGGTGTGCGGCACCCCGGTCAACGTCTCGAAGGCGTGGTTGCACATCACCATACGCGCGCGCTGGTCGAGCAGCACGACGCCATCGTGCATCGACTCGATGACATCCACCAGCTGACGCCGGGACACCTGCATGCGGGCGGCGCTGTCCTGGAGTTTGCGATCGACCAGCACCGACGCCAGCGTTGTCAATGCGAACAAAGAGGCAAGCACGATAACGGCGATCGCCACGATAGCGTCATGGCCAGCACTGTGGGGAATCGCCTCCCAGCCTGGTTCGGGCAAGAAGTGCACGGCCATCATGGCCGAGTAGTGCATGCTGCAAATGGCCAGCGATGCCAAGGTTGCCGCGATGAGGCTGCCGAGACGAATGCCGTGAAAGCGGGGCAGGTCTCTCGCGGCGTGAAAGCAATGAATACTGGCGATGCCGAACGGCAGAGAAATCAGCAGAGACAAGATCAGCGGAGTCGGCGAAAAGCGCATGCTCGCAGGTAGCTGCATGGCCGCCATGCCGGTGTAATGCATGGTGGCAATTCCCGCACTGAGAATGCAGCCTGCGGCCACCTTGTGCGCGGAGGAAAGTCCCTTGCGTGCCATGGCAGCAACCGCAATGAGCCCTGCTGCTATAGCGGGCAGCAGAGAGACCAGGGTCAGGCCCAGGCTATGATGGGCAGGAAAGGGCAGGCGATAGGCCAGCATGCCGGTGAAGTGCATGCTCCAGATGCCAAGTCCCATCATGGTGCCCCCGGCAAGCCACCAGATCTGACGGCGGTGCTTCCAGCGGGAGGCATTGACCCTTTCTGCCACGGCCATGGCAGAGTAGACCGACACCAGCGCCACCAGGCAAGACAGCACCACAAGCCAGGGAATATGTTCACCCTGGATGGCCTGGGCTACCTGTGGGTAGCTGATGAAAAGGGGAGGCATGAGGTAGAGGCGGTCTCTTGTGGGAAAGCCTTCGAACACACCCTCATTGATTAGCATGGCCTGGCGCGTAGGGCAAAGACTTGTTGAGCGAAGGACGTGCCAGGAGAGGCGGGGATCGTGCACATTTTTGTAGAAAACGGGCGCTGTGTGCAGCTTAAGAAGGGAGGAATGCCTTACATACTTCGCCGTCCAATAGTGCGGTGTTGTCCGTTGGAACGGGGGCGCCATGGTGCGCCCCTGTGCTGACCTAAGACCACGCCAGGCGAGCGCACAAGCCGCCCTGGGACCGATTGGAGAGTGACAGACTCACGCCCTGTTGACGTGCCATGGCGGTAACGATGGAGAGCCCAAGACCGCTGCCGGTCACCGATGAGTCGCTGGCTCTGTGGAAGCGTTCGCTCACGCGATTGAGGTGGCTCTCGGCGATGCCTGGACCACTATCGAGAATGCACAGTATCGGGCCGGAGGACGCCGATTCCAGGGTCACGTGAACGGTGCTGTTGTCGGGAGAATAGCGCAACGCATTGTCCATCAGGTTGCGCACCATGATGCCGATCTCGGTGGCGTTACCGGCAACGAAGACGTGGGGCAGATCGACCAGCTCGATGATTTGATTCCGGGCCTGGGCCAGCGGCCAGAGCTCCGCGGCCAGGTCCTGCAGCAGGGCGCGTAGATCCACCTGCTCACGTGCTGCACTTGAGTGTCGATCGACCCTGGCGAGCACCAGCAGCTGCTCGACCACGCGCTGCAGGCGCTCGACGCCCTGACGTGCCTTGGGCAGGGCGTTGCTCTCGCCAGCGATGGCATTGTCCAGGTGGATCTTCATGGCGGCCAACGGGGTGCGTAGCTCGTGCGCCGCATCGGCGGTGAACCGTCGCTCCTTCTCCAGGGCGGCCTTCAGGCGTTTCAGAAAGTCATTCAGGGCGCCCCTCAAGCCTTTTAATTCATCGGGTACGTCGAGCAGGATTTCGCCCAGGTCGCCGGAATCACGGTGCTCGACTTGCTCGGACAAGCGACGGATTGGCGTCAGGCCGCGGCGAATATGGCGCAGCACCAGCAATAGGCAAAGGGGCATCAGCAATACCATCGGCCACAGCTGGTTAAGGGCAATTCTCTCGATGATATCGGAGAAAAACTCCCGCTCGATGCCGATCTGCAACCATAGCCCACGGGAGTCATCGTGCAGGGCGAACACTCGCCAACGCGATGCCTCCAGCGAGCGCCAGCGGAAGCCTTGCTCGACGGGAGCGGTCATCTGAGTCTTGGCATCATGCCAGCCTGGGCCGATCAGCAGGGGCTTGCCGGCATCGTTCCACAGGCCAAAGCCGACCTTGCGTTCTTCATGGTGAAAGGTCTGTCCGTCAGCCTGGTCGAGGCTGCGCACCGCACCGCTTTCGGCGTAGAGCCTGGTGCTTGCTTTACGTTGATCCATCCACTGTGCCAGGCGCTCGTAATCTTCCGCCTCAGGTTCGGCGGGGAGCATGCTCATCAACCCGCGACCGGTGATGGCCAGCTGCGCATCAAGAATTTCTTCCAGCTCGTTCTGCGAGATCAGCCAGGCGGCGATGACCGAAAGAATGGTCACCAGGGTCAGCGTCAGCGCCAGGGTTCTGAACAGGTAGCGACGAATCGACATCATGGGGAAGGCGCCAGGAAATCGGTGTTGAGGCGGTATCCGATGCCGCGCACTGTGGTGATCATTTCCTTGTGAAGCTTCTTGCGAAGGTGGTGGACATGCACTTCAAGTGCATTGGATTCGAGCTCCTCGCCCCAGCCATACAGCAGTCCTTCCAGCCGGGGCCGCGACAGCACCTGGCCAGGGTGCCTGGCAAGTTCAGACAGCAGGGCAAATTCGCGTCGACTCAGAGTGACCTGGTGTCCCTGCCAGTCCACAAGGTGTCGAGCTTCATCGATGGACAGGCAACCAATGTCGACGGTCGAGCTGGCGCGCCCGGCGGCGCGCCGCGTGATGACACGCAGGCGGGCCAGCAGCTCCTGCAGGTCAAATGGCTTGAGCACGTAGTCATCGGCGCCGGCGTCCAGTCCTTGAATGCGGTCCTCGATGGCATCTCGAGCGGTCAAGATAAGAACGGGCAGAGAGCTGGTAAGGCGCAGGCGACGCAGTAGATCGACCCCATCGCAGTCCGGTAGACCCAGGTCCAGAACCATGACCGAAAAGGGTTCGCACGCCATGGCCCGGAGCGCCTGAGAGCCCTGGGTAAACCAGTCCACGGCGTAGCCCTCACGCTCCAGCGCGACCTTGATGCCGTCACCCAGCAACGGGTCGTCTTCCACCAATAATGCTCGCATACCCCAGATCCTCGCCCGGCACGTTGCCAACGTCGTCAGTATGACGGAGGTGGCCTTAAGGCAGTCTTAAGTTTTGGCCATCTATTGACCTGGGGACAGGTGTCTCATTGCAAATCTTTCCACGCGAGCTCCATTGGGGAGCGCTCGCTATCCGTCAATGGTGTAGAGGGCTAAAGAGGCAAGCTTAGGGATGACCTAGTCGTGGTCGCGAAGCGCGTAGATGTAAGCGTCAACCTGGCTGCCGTCTTGCTGAGTGACGGTGACCAGTACGCGTTGGTACTCAGGTCCCTCGAACTCATCGAGCTCCTGCCAGTGGTGCTGCAAATTGTCTGATTCGAAGACATGACCGCTGATCAGCTCACCTTGTGCGTCCGGCACCATGCCGGGAGAGCCCATGGCGGCTCCCCAGCCGGCCTCCAGCAGCCGTCCGCGGGTAGTGCCAGCCACCCATTGCCCGCCAATCCGCTGCATCACATGTTCGTTGGGGCGCCCTGGGCCCAGCGTGCCGTAAATAAATAGGCGGTCCATCGGTAGGCTCCTGATGATGGGAAATAAAGCGAGATTTTGCAGATCTTGGCATTGCCACACAAGCGAAGCCCTGTGTGATGCCTGGCAGAAGCGCTGACAGACGAGCTCAGGGCCTGGGAAGGGGCGTGTACGTGCCGACATTCTCCCTCGGCTTGTCTCAGATGCCTGCAGCCCCCCCCCCCCTGGGGGAAGTTCTTTCGTCGGTGTTGATGGAGGCGGCGGGAATCGACCCCGGGGTGTGTGAAAAGCGCCGACACTCACCCTGGGGTCGTTCTTTGATACCTACAGGCACAAAAAAACTCCACAAGGGAGGTTCTTTCGTCGGTGTTGGTGGAGGCGGCGGGAATCGAGCCCGGGGTGTGTAGAAAGCGCCGACACTCGCCCTGGGGTCTGCCTCTGGTACCTGTAGGCACAAAAAAGCCACCTGCTGATGAGGTGGTTTTTTCGTCGGTGCTGGTGGAGGCGGCGGGAATCGAGCCCGGGGTGTGTAGAACGCGCCGACACTCGCCCTGGGGTCGGTCTTTGATACCCACAGACACAAAAAAACCTCCACAAGGGAGGTTCTTTCGTCGGTGCTGGTGGAGGCGGCGGGAATCGAACCCGGGGTGTGTGAAAAGCGCCGACACTCGCCCTGGGGTCGGTCTTTGATACCCACAGACACAAAAAAACCTCCCGGTGGGAGGTTCTTTCGTCGGTGTTGGTGGAGGCGGCGGGAATCGAACCGGGGTGTGTAGAAAGCGCCGACACTCGCCCTGGGGTCGGTCTTTGATACCTACAGACACAAAAAAGCCACCTGCTGATGAGGTGGTTTTTTCGTCGGTGCTGGTGGAAGCGGCGGGAATCGAACCCGGGGTGTGTAGAAAGCGCCGACACTCGCCCTGGGGTCGGTCTTTGATACCTACAGATACAAAAAACCTCCCGGTGGGAGATTCTTTCGTCGGTGTTGGTGGAGGCGGCGGGCATCGAGCCCGGGGTGTGTAGAAAGCGCCGACACTCGCCTTGCAGATACAAAAAAACCTCCCGGTGGGAGGTTCTTTCGTCGGTGTTGGTGGAGGCGGCGTCCAACAAAAAGCCTAAAAAGGTATTTGATATTGTTGTGATTTTTAATGATCTTCTTTCGCTTGTGCCCCCATATGTGCCCCCTTGAAGACGCTTCTGCCCATTCTCTGACTCCTAAGCCGTGGACTGCTAATCCGCTTTTTCCTGCCAGCCAGCAGCGCCAGTCCTTGCTCTCCCCCTGTGTACCTGACGCTAGCCGCTCGAGCTGTCCGGTTTGTACGCATCGTGTCTACGGTGACAACCCCGTTGCGTTTATCGTCCCGAAGCACATCTGGTAGGCCTGTGCTTTGGATACGGCTGCTGGACATCACCCAGGTTAAGCGATCTAAGCGCTAGCAACACTAATTTCTTAAAGAATCCCTGCACCACAGATGTCAGATTTCAATAAGGCCCGACATAAGACGGGCCTCAAAGGCTAGAAATGTAGGCTTAGCTTTTCCCCAGTACAAATTACCTTGACTGGATGGCCTTGCCATCTCTTAACAGGAGATACTCCCATCGGGAGAGATTTACCATATACAACAACCGTTAGTCTTGATGGGTGCGTGCTTTCATCTTCAATCACCGAAGCTTCTTCGGAAGATAGACTTAGAGATTCAAGCAGCATCGTCATTTTCTTTGGCTTCGTCATCTTGGTCGCCTCCTTCAGCATTATGCTGAGAAGTAAGGCTGAGGTTGAAATGATCCAGAACCTTCCTTACTGGGATCATGAATGATGTGTTTCCTCCGCCAGCAAATATTAAGCCAACGGCATTCTGGCCATCTTCAGAAACAACTAGGGAGCCGCTGTCCCCAGGCTCCGAGAAGGTTGCGTTGTTATCGCCTAGTATGGCCCATATATCATCAAAATGGACAAGGGAGTTAAATTTGCTTGACTTGTAGGGGATCGAGAGCGTGGTGGAAACTCTTCCCAGAACAATACCTGTCCTCAACCCTGTGGTTCTTCCGACTTTTTTAACCCGCATGCTGGCTGACGGGTCAACTACATCGACAGGTGTGTCATAAAGCCCCTCGCCTTGCATCGACGACAACATGTCAGGTTTGGTGACATCGAATACGGCAACATCTAGTTCTTGAAGGTGAATTTGTCCGGGATCACCACTCAAAATTGGTACTAGGCCGGAGTGCTTACCAATAGCTGTTGGCTCTGGTCCACCTGGTATGGCATCAAAAGGGGCAGGTGACATTATGTGCATCCCATACGGAGTGTGATTGCAGCCACCTGTTACATGGTTATTGGTCACGCCCACTAATGTCCCATCTTGGCGAGTCGCCAAGAACCCTAAGGTGCCTGCACCTGAGTCAGTCGCTGCAGTAACAGAACTGCCACAAGCTAAAGATCCATTATGTGAAAACCATATTGGAGATCCAGCCTCTGTTGAAGATGGGGTGACAGGGGGGTTAGACTCCAGCGCAATCTTCCCAACTAGGCTTAACTTTATTCCATGCGACTCGGATGGAAACTTCTTCCGGGCTGCTGAAGAAACTGCATTTTTGCAAAGAAGTGATACCGCAAGATTCTCTTCATCGTGCACTACGGCAGTGATCTTTACTCGCTTGAGAATGCTCTCAATCTTTTCTAGCTCATCAGCATCCAGGTCAAAGACATCATTTAATTCGTGTGAACTTCCCGCGCTTGGAGAATTGCTAAGTGCCAACGCACCATTGCGCCTCGCCCACTCGTAGACGGTTCTTGCAATGTCTTTTGCGTTTACTTGATCACCCTGTTCCATAAAACCCCGCGTAATATTAAGAATAGACAGATTATTAATTTAATAGACTTTTAAGTTGCTCCATGCCATACAGGCAATTTCGAGCTTTTTGCAACCCACGGCCTTCAGCACTCCGAGCCAATGGGATACTAGCAGGGTAGGTGATCATGGCTCGGAGTGGAAGAGAGTGGATTGCCTGTGGAATAGTTTTCCGCAATATGGAAATTTTCCGGGGGAGGTAGTGTGTCTGGATAGTCTTGACCATGCCGAACAGTGCTTTTAGGCAGCAGTGGCTTGTCACTAGCGGTGTTATGGATCCTCTTGGACGCTTTTCCGGATGAAACAGTTAGCGGCTCATTTGCTGGCGTTCGCCTGGTTGTGCGGGGCAGCCGTGACGGCGGTGTGTTGTTCGTCGCCTGGCGCGTGGTCCCGGAGGTCATCGAGCGTTTGTGTGTCGGTAAAAACGTCTGGTTCGCGGCTTGTCAGCCTGCATTCTCCTCACTGTGAGGATAGGGCTCGGCTTCGGCGGCAGCCTGCTAAGCGGTCACATAGTGGTGTGATACCTGCTCTTTTACCATGGACTAGCGCCATCTCCACAAACTCGACTTCGCCGTTAACCAGCGGTACTGCTCAGGTTGCGTTACGATCATCCCGTCCCCAGCCGAGGGATTAGTCAACGGTATGAGTAGAGGAGGAGCGGACATCCAGGCGCCGGTTGCTGGTGATTCTGGCCAACGGGAAAAACTGGGTTAGCGATTCATCGAAGGGTCCTCGCCGGTCTGCACTAGGGAGCGGTTAACTCTGCACCCGCCCCCACCTCCCTCATGCCCGAGTAGGTATGTGTTGGATGGTCATGCGCTGGCGGCTCAGGCGTTGACGGTCATGGTGACAGTAGAGCGTCGGCATTCTGATTTCGATTTGTGCGGGACCGTAGCTGTGGCCTGGCTGGGCGCTGGTGAGTGCAGCGTGGTGCTTGGCCACTTCGGCTGTCAGGTTTCGGAGTTCATCGCCATCTAGGTAATCAACAAGCGCCTCCTCGGCTTCAGCTAGGGCTTGGGTATGGATGTTGATGGCAACCTCATCGCGAACCTTGCGCAGCTCATCTGCACGTTCCGCGGCAACCACTAGGCGAGACTCCAGCCCTCGACGGGCAGACGCTTGTCGCCTGGCCTCCTCCAGCGCCTTTTGTGCTTTCGTCCGCGCCTTAGCCAGAGCCGCTTGCGCTGCACGCTGTTCGCCTTCCCTTAACTCACCAAGCGCCGCGTCCGCTTCTAGTTCATCAAGGCGAAGCTGGGCTTGCTCGGCCTCCTCTTGGGCCAGCCTGTGGGCGCTGCCATCATTCTCCATGGCGCCCAAAGCTTGCTCAATACGCTTCCGGCGGCTATCAGCCTGCTCAACCTCATCATTAAGCACGTCCAGTGCCTGCTGATTTGCCTCGGGCTGTTTCTCGATCAGGACGTTAATTGCGGACTAAATAGCATCATGCTGCTCCGACAGGTCGTCGAGGCGCTGCTGGGCTTGCTCTAGACTCCTTTCACAATCATCCAGGTTGGTCAGGTTTTGCGACCATCCAACAGATTCCGCTGTGTCATGGCGTCGGGCCTTGTGGGAGCGGGCTACCTGACGAAGCTCGGTGGCCACTCGCTCACGTTCAGCTTTGTCGGGATGCTCGCCAATGTTCTTGCGAAGAGCACCGGCAACGGTGCGCGCATAGTAGTGCGCGCCGCTTTGGAACCTATCGCATTGCTCCTTGGCATCACTCAACTGTGGCGCGATCTCTTGCATTAGACTTCGTTGATCCGATACGGCTGATAGCCATTCGCTCCAGGCTGCTGCGGTCTTATTGCTCAACATGTTGGCTCCTTACGGCGGCCCAGCTCATCGAGAACTAGCAGCCAGCCGATTGCATTGGTATCACCGGCCTCGGCCAGTTCAGATAGCATCCGCAAGAGGTCGCGGCGCTGTGCTTTGGTAGGGGCGGCCTGCGGGCCTCGTGTGCGCTTCTGCATGGGATGCGGTCCCGTTGACGTACAGACCTAATTATAACCTATTAAGGCTTTATCGTAACATATATATTCCTTTATGGAATATAGAGAGGCGCTGGGGCAAGTCCTCACGCAGCGTTTCAGGTTTTTTCAGGTTCCCAGCGCAAGTTCCTACAGGTTCTAGACTCTTTACGCCCCAGCCTATGCCCCACCCTGAAGAGGCGAAACGCAGCAGCCATGCGGGCTGTGGGCGCTGGTGGTGGTGGTGCTGGGGTGCGCAAAATTTGTCGAAATCCGCGGCTGCCCGCCCCCGTGAACGCCGAATCCGGCCCTGGTAAGGACCCGACTTTTCCCGTGGCTTGATGTCAACATTCGTCAACATCCTGGTGCTGCCCAAAGCCGGATGACCTTCGCATTCCTTAGCATGGAACCGACGGCGCAGCCTTAACATTCCTCAACATCCTGCCAGATGCGTACCGATGGTGCGTACCGGGTGCGCACCGCTGCGAACCTGCCCTGCGAACCAGGGCGCGAACCTGTTCTGAGCGTGGTGATCAGGGGTGGCCGATCCGACCACCCCTGCGATCATCACTACAAAATCTTTGCAGTGGCCACGAAAAAGCCCAGCGCGATGGCTGGGCTATGTGGCTATGGGTCCTTTGGCGAAGGGTAACCGCTAAGCCGCTCTCTGCACTTCGGGCATTGCTCGTCTTGGCTTAGCTCTCCTGTCTGTTGACGGCTCCAGGCCTCGTAGAGGTACATGCTGCATAGAGACCGGGGGCGACGACCATGGCCGTCTTGCATAGAGAACCAGTGGTAGAGCCCGGCTTGACTCTGGGTGTCGAGATACCAGTCTGCCTTTTTGCTTTTGATCATGGCCCCCTCACGCTTTGGGCTTTGACGTATCTCAATGTGGCAGATGGATTGCCTGCCAGCCAACTGGTTCGGCGGCGTTGCCCGTTGCCGTAGGGCGTTTCCTTTAGCCCATCAGGGGCTTGGTGGTAGCGAAAGTCACGCTGTGATCATGGCTACGCCTCACGCGCGTAGTGACTGCGAAAAAATCTTCCCGGCCTCGCGCGCGTAGTGACCGGGGAAAAACCTTCACTGCCCTTTTAGGGACTGCGGTAATCATCAGACTGGCATCGCGCCAGCTCTCTCTCGATGGCCAGGCGGACGAACTCGGCACGGTTGCGGTGACGGTGGTAGCGGCCTTGCTCCATCAGGCTATCGACGGCTTCCACCACTTCACGCTCAACGCTCACGATCAGGCGTATGGGATCGGCCAGGCGTCTCGGGTTACGGCTCATGGTTCGGCCCTTTTGTCAGTCTGGAAAAGCGAGGCCCCAGCGTTTGCCGGGGCCACGTGGGTGGTCAGTGCAGCGGGTTGGGCGACGTCGTGCGTAGCTGAGCCTTGAGGCCCATCTTCTCGGCATGGGCTAGCAAGTCTTCCTCTCTGGTCCCCAGCGCTTCGGCAAGATCAGCCAGGTTGAACACCTGTCGCCCCTCATCGTCCACGCCTGACGGTTTCAGGCCAGGGAAGAATTCCTGCATGCCATCGTTTAGAGTCTCCATGATCGGGCCGCGCAGGAATATGGGATTACCCTCGTCATAGGCCCGCTTGATCATCTCTTCAGCATCATCCTTGAGCACGCCATCGAAGAACCGACGACATGCCAGGCGCTCGACGTTATCCAGTAGGGCGGCAATATGCGATGCCAGCGGCCTCGTTCGACGCTCAGGCGGCATAGCTAGGTTTTGTCTGAAAAGTCTGCACGCAAACAACGGTCTATGCAGGCCAGGCATACCATCGCCTTGAAACTTCTGGCGAGCTTGTCATAGCGCGTGCTGACACGGCGTAGTTCTTTGATTCAGCCGATACAGCGCTGGATGACGTTCCTTTCTTGGTAGCGCGGCTTGTCACCCCCCTAGATGCCCCCGGCAGTGGCTTTCAGTGCATCTTGCGCCTGGCAATGATCGGCTTCATCCGGTGGCGGTCGTAGTACCGGCGGAGAGAAGCACTGTCGTAGCCTTTGTCCGCCACGATGTATTGGCAACGTTTACGTGGTCGTCCCACTCGCCCAGGCAAATGGACGTGCTCCATGGTAGGAACAAAGTGACGGGTATCCGGATCCTACCCCGGCGACACGGTGAACGTTAGTGGCCAGCCATGCCGGTCGCAAACTATGTGGATCTTGGTGGTCAGGCCGCCTCGGCTGCGCCCCAGCGCATGGTGTATGGGGTCTTTCGGTCCCCTTTTTTGCCGCCCCCAGAGGCTCGCGCGGGTGGCGCGAATCGACGTCGAGTCGATCATCCAAGTCTCCAAATCCATCAGGCCATCTTCACGCAAGCAGAGCTGGAGCCGCGCCAGGATGGTCTCGAAGGTGCCGCCGTCGCGCCACTGACGAAAGCGTTCATAGACGGTCTTCCATGGGCCGTAGCGCTCTGGCAGATCGCGCCCTTTGGCGCCTGAGCAAAGGATTCAGAAGATCCCGTTCAGCACTTGCCGGTCATCTCGGCGAGGGCGGCCCATTGGTTGGGAGGGCGAGACGCTGTCCTTATTCATCTCCCAGCTTTGAGCGGAAAGCTCGTAGCGTCCTGCCATGCGGTCACCTATGCAGTTGCGGCATCGGCCACATTAGCAAATCCGACTTTTCGGACAAAACCTAGCGGGGCATTTGACGGGCGGTGCAATGGTCTCCGCCTCGGGGCCGTCAGGTTGATCGGATGGAGCGTTCACTCCACGGCATCTAGGTGGTGCCGGCAAGATGTGGAGTGCTCCCTTTTTCGCCATGCGCAGGGGGTTACGTGACCTTTCCTTTAGAAATCGGCCCACCGACGATGTGTTTTTCCGCTATATTTACCCTGACAGCGGCTGAACTTCACGCTATCACCGGGACAGGACGCCGACACACGTCATTTCATGCCCACAATGGAATGATTCGCTTGCTAGGAAAGTCGGGACGTCCACGAAAGCGTTGCCGCTACTATGATCAATTAGGGATGAAGCCGATTATCGCGCAGCGCAAGTCGTATCGAAGGCTGCGTCCTGAACTCCATTGAGGATTCGGTAAACACAAGTATCGGGAGCGTAAAGTGGCAGAGATTGTCTTTAGCTGTGTCGAGGAGTTACGGCGAACCGCTACACGCTATGACAAGCTAGTCCGCAGCTTTTGCGCCATGATATACCTGACTTGCATAAACCGCTGCCTACGCGCTGACTGTTGATACAGAATCTAGCTGAAGAGTGCTTTGTAGGGATAGCTCATCTCCTAACTGTTCGGAGTTTTCTACCGCGAGATTGGTGGAATTGTATTACTCTTGCAAGGAAAGGAAGAAATTATCATGAAATGCTTATGTTGAAAAGGATGCTCTTTGACGCAGTGAAAAATGGAGAAGATTAAATTGAAAAAAGTTATAAATTTTCTAATGGGTTCTGTCTTTGGCTATAGGTTGGGAAGTGAAGCTAAATAGGACTCACTTAACACCAATAGTACGGGATAGAAAAAGAGCAAACGTAAAAAAGGAGCGAAATGTGGAAATTAAGATAAGAAAAAAGTTTTTAGTTTACGCTACAGCGGTATTTAGCCTTGGCGTTTCTACAATACAAGCCGATGAAGAATCCGGCTCCTCCGCTCAGGCAAACAATCCGCTAGCGAACATGACCGCCTTCAACATGCAGAATTACTATATAGGGGACATCACAGAATCTAGCGAAGAAGCAAATCAGTTCTGGTTTCGTTATGCACAGCCATTTAGCCTTGGTGAATCTAACTGGCTCGTGAGAGCATCCCTTCCCATCAACAGTTATCCAGTTGGTGACAATTTAAGCACCGAGACAGGTATAGGCGATCTTAATGTATTTACGTCCTACTTGTTCGACACAGGTAATCCAGCTGTCAGCTTCGGCGTCGGACCACAGATCACAGCGCCGACGGCTTCAAAAGATGAAGTAGGCAGTGAAAAATGGTCGGCGGGTCTGGTCAATGTTTTATTTAATGGGGCCTCTCCCGCTTTCCAGTACGGTTACTTACTCTCATGGCAAGAGAGTTTTGAAGGTAATGCTGATAGAGATGATCTTGATGTTGCAGCGTTCCAACCGTTTTCGTTCTATCAACTGGGGGGTGGCTCTTACTTAAGAAGCGCGCCAATTTGGCAGTTTAACCTTGATAATGGTGACTACGGGATTCCTTTGGGCTTAGGCATTGGACAAGTAGTTAAAAGAGATAAAACAGTGTACAATTTTTTTGTTGAACCACAAGTTTCCGTAGCAGACGAGGGAAGTGGACAAGCGGAGTGGCAAGTATTCTTCGGTCTTAATCTTCAGTTTCTAAAATAAAAAAGCGCCCCTCATGGGGCGCCTAAAACTAGCTTTGAATTAGGGTGTGACGATATTGAACCAAAAGTCGAAGTTGTCCAATAGCCCAATAAACTTTTCAACCGTGGTTTGATCACCATCGATTGTTATATTTCCTGAATCCATCGCTTCTTCCATGGATACTTCACCCAGATTAATGCTGTCAAGCTGTGCTCGATCAATTTTCACAGATGCAGCTGCATCGTCGGCCCACTCACCGATCGTATAGTTCATCACGCCATTAGACACTGAAATTGTAAATTTTTCGTCTACATCTGGCATTTCAAAGTTAATGTCAAAATCTTGATCAGCTGCTTCAGGGTGATTCAGCCTAACTGCCAAGTAATCCAGGTAGATATCTAGTGGAAGCCCTTTCACCAAGTCGGGAGAACCAGTGTCCGGAGTGGCCACTTCATTAACCCCATCACGGAGCTCTTTGGCTCCCGAAAGGTAGAAGTTTCGCCAAATACCGCTCTCAGCCTGATACCCCATCTGAGTGAGCGCCTCGGCTAGAAGATCTTTCGCATCTTGGTTATCGGGATCTGCAAACACTAAGTGATTGAGCGCGGTAGCCGCCCAGCGATAATTTCCCTCGTTTACATCTTGCTGTGCTTTCTCTAGTACTTGCTCAGCACCTCCAGCATATTCAACAAACTTTTTCCCTTCCTCCTCTGGAGGTAATTCATTTAATTCCGACGGGTTTCCAGTAAACCAACCAAAGTAAAGTTGGTATTGAGCTTTGGCATTGTGACTTACGCTACCGTAGTAGCCTCGGTTGTAAAACTCCTGTGCCAAAGAATCAGGTAGCTCAATCTGTTCCGCGATCTCAAGCATGGTCTCGCCATGATTGGCGAGCCGGAGAACTTCATCATGAAGATAACGATATGTGTCTCGTTGTTTTTCCCAGTATTCGACTACATTCTCATTTCCCCATGTAGGCCAATGGTGGCTACCCAAGCTTACCTCAACGTCATCACCATATCGGTTTATAACATCGTGAATGTATTTTGCCCAAAGATCACCACTACGAACTTTTGCACCACGTAAAGTGTAAAGGTTATGCATGGTATGGCTGATTTCTTCCGCCTGCATTAAGGCATTTAATTCTGGTATGTAAAACATTAGTTCAGACGGAGCTTCCGCACCCGGAGTGTATAAAAACTCCATCTCAACCCCGTCGATAGTCTCTGTCTGGGGTGTGTCATTTATAGTGATTGTCGGCTGAGCAATTGTCACAGTACCAGCCGCGGTAGTGGTCCCGAGGCCTGATCCAAGTGATCCATCAGGCCCTTTATCTATTACGTTACCATACATGTAACTAGCACGCCGGCTCATAGTGTTACCGGCTATTAGGTTCTCACTGACCGATTCTTCGAAGAAATGTTCTGGGGCAACAATCGGAATATCGCCTGCGGCTATATCATCCTCATTAATCACTCCCTTCGTGCCGCCAAAATGATCCACATGACTGTGTGTGATAATTACGCCAGTTATGGGTAGATCTTCAACATGCTCTCTAAGCAGAGCCAATCCTGCTTTTGAAGTCTCGTTGGAGGTTAATGGGTCTACAACTATCCAACCATTGTTTCCGCGGATAAAAGTCATGACCGCCAGGTCAAAGCCCCTGACTTGATATATCTCTCCTTCGACAACTTCGAATAGACCATTAATGGCGTTAAGCTGGCTTTGCCTCCAGAGACTAGGATTTGCTGTATCGGGTGCTTCGCCATCAATAAAATCAAACTGACTCGTATCATAGACAGGCGAGCCGTCTGTTTTTTTTATGACGCTATCATCTAACGTTGCGATAAAGCCGCGATTAGCATTTTCGAAATCAGTTTGATCATCAAAAGGCAAATACTCTTTGAGCTGCTGATTCGCCTGCACAGTGCTCTCAGAAGCCGAATTTTCAGCAGCGTGAACTGACGCAGCGCTAATCGCGATGGTGATTGCTGCGACTGAAAAACTAACATTTTTCATGCGGTTACTCTTCCTTGGGTGAGTGAGGCTCAAGCAAAGTGAATGGCTACCATTATTTTCTTTTTCAACCTAGTTCAAGTCTAGAAGTACTGCATGCCTTGGTGAAAAGAAAATAGCTATTTATTATTTGTTCTTGATAGAATATGGCTATTAAAAGTTTTTTTCATGATGTATGGTTCTTGGAAGTAGCGGCGTTGCTCCATCAGAGCATCAACGGCTTCCATAACTTCATGCTCGACCCCAACGATCAGGCGTAGGGGATCGTCCAGGCGTCTCGGGTTACGGCTCATGGTTCGGCCCTTTTGTCAGTCTGGAAAAGCGAGGCCCCAGCGTTTGCCGGGGCCACGTGGATGGTCAGTGCAACGGGTTGGGCGGCGTCGTGCGTAGCTGGTTGGTTATCCCCATCTTCTCGGCATGGGCTAGCAAGTCTTCCTCTCTGGTCCCCAGCGCTTCGGCAAGATCAGCCAGGTTGAACACCTGTCGCCCCTTATCGTCCACGCCTGACGGTTTCAGGCCAGGGAAGAATTCCTGCATGCCATCGTTTAGAGTCTCCATGATCGGGCCGCGCAGGAACATGGGGTTATCCTCGTCATAGGCCCGCTTGATCATCTCTTCAGCATCGTCCTTGGCCACACCATCAAAGAACCGGCGACGTGCCAGGCGCTCGACGTTCTCCAGCAGGGCGGCAATATGTGATGCCAGCGGCCTTGTCAGGCGCTCAGGCGGCATAGCTAGGTGGTGGGCTGCCCATGCCTGGCCGGGTGTCAGGTGGCCAATACCGATGCCCTGGGCGGCTGCGTTGGCGAGTGCACTGCGGGTGATAGCGTCGTTCATGGTCGTGTCCTCAATATCAGGCGGCAGGCGGTGGGGCGTCATCCAGCATGGCGTTGACCGTGCCGGTGAGAGACTTCAGGCGAATGCGGACCAATCCGGCCAGCGTGCCGCCAGGCATCCGGGCGTCGATCTCTTCCAGCACTGCCGCGCATCCCATCAGGGCGTTGTGGTCGGGGCTGTCCTTCAGGGTGGCCAGCACCTCTTCGGCTTCGGGTACCGTGGCGGCTCTCATGCTGCGCAGGCTGGCCAGCAGGCGGGTTGCCTCACGGATGGCGTCATCAATCATTGGCCCGCACCTCCACGTCAGATAGGGGCCAGCGTGACCGCGCTGACGCCAGTGCTTCATCCTCTGTCATCGGATGACCAGCAATCGCCAGCCGCCTTCCATCCACCGATAGTGTCCAACTCATGCGCACGCCTGCCGGTAGTGGCTCGGGTGCGCCGTGGTGCTGCTGGTGTGGGCGGTGGGCTGTCGTGGCCATAGACACAGCCCTGTGGGGTACCAGGGAGGCATTGGCGGCACGCCTCCCTGCATTCTCTTTGCGGTGATTGCGGGACTCGCCATCAGCAGCCCTCAGCCATGCTTGTGCATACCGCTGCGCCTTCTGCATGGCCTGGGCATCCGGCAGCCCTGACAGGTGGTGAGTCAGGTAGCGGTGATCGTCGGGCACCAGGGCACAGTGTTGGGCGATAAGCGCCAGCCAGGGGGCCATATGCTCGACGTTAGATACCGGCTCCTCCGGCTCAGGAAAGGCGGGCCACACAGCCATAGCTGCCTGCCGGGTGTTCGTATTTGTTAGCATCCGGCGAGCCTGCTGGCGGGCGCTGGTCAGGTCCGGGGCCACCTCAAAGGCGTCATCAATGACGGCAGCTAGTTCGGCGCGGGACTGACGATCCATCATCATCAGCCTTGCCCGAACTTGGCCCACCAGGTCGCGGCCAAGGTGTCTACCAGCATCAGCAAGGGCAGCCAGCAGCACCTCGGCACTCCTGCCAGGGTCATCCTTTCCGCCATCCTGCATTTTGTGGTGTCCCACGTGTCCCATGTGTCCCAAAGGCTCAACCATGCGGGTTTGCGGCGGGACACGTCTGGGACCCGTATGGTGTCCAGGTGTCCCAGACAGGGTTTGATAAACGTTGCTTAGGCTCATGCTGCGGCCTCCTCCTCGCCCTCAACTGGGCGAATGGCATAGACACGACGACGACTCCCGCTGATCCAAATTCGAATGGAGCGCTTGTCACTCTCTCGCTCGACCAGCCATCCAGCGGTCTCCAGGGCTTCGGTGCCTCGCTTCAGGTCGAAGCCTCGAAGCGCTTCGCCCAGCCCATCGCCGCTGAAGAGGTACGTCCTCCCCTCAGCATCGTCACGCCACCAGCCAGCCCGGTTGTAAACTGTGGGTGACTGGAGGGGATCAGCGAACGCGCTACTGAAGCGTGCATCGCCATGACGCTCGATAAACCCTCGCACGCTGGCAAGAATTTGCTCGTGCTCTGTGCGCACCCCACCTTGGCCAGCAGACCAGGCTTGGAAGGCGTCAATAGCAGCCCCCATGGCCTCGCCCTCCTGCCAGCCCACCAGCCCATACTCGATGGCCAATTCTCCCGCTAGTCCGATCAGCGCGAGCACCTTGGCAGCACGCCCCTGTAGCGGGTTGGTGGTGGCGAACCCGCCCAATTGAGCGAACCCATCCACCTCTTCAGCCAGGTCGCGCTCCTCGATCACCAGACGCTCGATAAAGGCGGGACCAAGGTGGCCATAGTGGCGCGTCACCTGCGTTTTCAGGTGATCAGCGAAGGCCCGGCCATCAGGTAGGTTGTGCAGGTCATCGAAGGCCCCATGTTGGCGCTTGGCGGGAATATCCAGCAGACGCACCATTTGTCCGGCCTTGGGGCGCTTGCCTGCCTCGCTCATGTGGGCAGCCAGGGTGTGCTCGCCGCTGCTCAACACCGCGATGCGCCAGCGGTGAGGTTGTCGGGCGTTTCCCGTGCGGCTAGCTCGAGCCTTGCCAGTGCCGTTGCCCAAGGCGTATACGGTAGCGCCTACCTCCCTGCCGTCAGCCTCTCCGATCTCGTCCAGCACCAGGGCGGTGTCGCTTAAGGCGGCTGCAATTCCTTCCAGGCCATTGCCTGTGGCACGCCAGGTGCGCTTGAAATCAGGGCTGCCCCAGACGCTGGCAGCCACTTCTAGGGCGGTGGTCTTGCCGTTGGACGAATCACCCACCAGGTGAATGCCAGCGGTTTGGCGGTGGGTGAGGTACAGCAGTGGGCCAGCCAGGGCGGCGGAGACTGCGAGCACCAGCAGTGGGTTGCCGCTGCACAGGGTACCTATGCGGCTGCGCCAGCCGTCCAGGGTGCCAGCGGTGGCGTAGTCACCTTGCCCCGCGTGCTCGCTCTGGAAGGTGATCTGGCTTCCCAGCGTCCCGGCAGCAATGCTCCGTCGCGGCATGACGAACACTCGACCACCTTCCAACTGGTGCCAGCCTACCCGCGTGGCGGCGATGACTTCGGACTTGGGCGCAGCTTGGGCTAGCCACTTGGTCAGCCAGCGATGGGCGTCTGGATTGATCCTTACTCCCATGTCCAGCAGTTCACCGCGCATCTCTTCGCCACTACCCTTCAGCAGTCGCTGGGGCATCGCCCACTCTCGCCAAGCGCCATAGGGCGGCTTGAAGCGCAGTAATAGCCCGTGGTTGTCGCCTCGCTCATCGTGGGTGGCTGCCAGGCATTCGATAGGGCTGCACACCCATACGTCGAATGGCTCTGGATCGCCTTCACCCCTGGGCTGGCGCTGGCCGTGGTAGTGCAGGCCAGGCGGGCCATACTGCGTGCGCGTCAGATGGGTGATGAAGCTGGGGCGCTTGGGTTCGCCTACTGGTTCGGGCGTATCGTCATCGTTTACGGCACTCTCCTCGTGGCCGATGGGACACCTCGGGACACCACTTTTTTCGGACGTGTCCCGGCTGGAAGCCCCGTCATTACTGGGATGGGACACGTGGGACACATGGGACACCTCTTTTTGCATGTGTCCGGAATCAGTCTTCGATTCAAAGGGATCACCGAACAGGTCAAAGGTGTCTGGGCAGTTACTTGCCATGGTGATGCCCTCCCTTCCTGCACTGGCGCACGTCCGCAAAGTCGGAGCAGCCCTCACAGCCCTCACAGAACGTTGGCATGAGCAATCGAGCATCAATGGTCAGGGCTGCATGACGTGCCGATACTCGCCCCTTGTTGGGCAGGCCCTGAGCCGGTAGGTGTCGGTCATCGTCGCCGCCGATGGTGATGGCCACTCCCTCGGGCAGTCGCTGGCGCAGGCGACGAGCGACTGGGGCCAGGTTGTCGGCATTCCGAGCGACCACGACCGGGTAGCCCATGGCTTCATGCAGGGCAGCAGCCGTTGACCAGCCTTCAGCCAGCAACACGTGCTCAGCGCCAGCCAGGTGGCCTATCAGGCTCGCAGCGCCACGAACACGACCGCCAGGCAATGGGCGCTTGGCACCATCTGGAAAGATACGCTCCATGTTGACCAGCTCCCCATCGAGGAACAGCGGCATCAGCAGCATGTCGCCCCGCTGGCGCAGGTTGTAGGGCGGCAGGCCCTTGCCGGTCAGGTAGGGGTGGCCAGGGTCAGCGGGGCGAGACTGTGCCCACCATTGAGCCGCTTTCACCTTGGCTTCGGCTTCCCGCTGGCGTCGCTCTTCGTCTCGCTGCTCACGGGCCCGCATGGCTTCCAGCCGGGCCGCTGCTGCCGCCTCTGGATCGCTAGGGCCGTCGAGCGTCACTGTCTCCACCAGGTCCATGTGCCAGATACCGAAGCTGGCTGCCTGGGGTGAGTGGATGCGATACCAACCGTTGGCATTGCCCTTAGGCTTGTCCGGCGTATCGAAGCGCTCAAAGCGTCCAGATGCTTTGGGTGTCAGCGCGACCCCATGCCTGGCCAACGCCTCGGCAAGTGCTGATTCGATGCTAGAATGCTTAGGCACAGTCGCTTTATTAGAGCATTGCGCTCGCCCTTGGCAGGGGGCGGGCGCTTTTGTGTGCGTATTGGTGATCATCGCGGCGTCCTCCCCTCCACGCCCTTGTCGGTCAGGGCATCGAGCGTCGAACAGATCGCGCCAGCAATATGCCCAGTGGCATCAACAAGAGGCTGATAGCGGGACTGGGGCTGCCCCTCGTCAGCTAGTGCGTGGGCGGCAGCATCGAGCTTATCCCCCAGCGCCAGCAGGTCATTGGCAGTGCTCACCAATTCGGCGGCTTGTTCATGCGTCATTGGCTCACCTCCTGCGCTTGCTTCATGAGGCGATCAGCAAAGGCCAGGACGGCGGCAAGGTGTGTTTCGACACCGTGCAGAGACGTGGCCATCAGCGCTGGTGAGACTTGAAGCTCGCCCCCATCTGCTGCATCGGATAGTGCAAGCTCTACCATCTGAGTCGCGCTCATTGCGTGCTGGACAGAAAGGGTCAGCGCGTCGAAAGCGTCTTCACGGTCGAGGCTTTCGGAAACGGTGAGGTAGTGGGCAGGACAGCTCATTGGGCCACCTCCTGGGCTTCCAGGTGGCGGGCTTTCTGCATATGGGAGTTGTAGCGCTTGAGCCGGACGGCGGCGCTTGAATCAGAGAAGAGCGCAGCCTTTGCCATCGCTCGATGGGCAGCGGCGCGTGATTTGGACGGACTGAGGGTAGGGAATAGGCGTGATGCCATGGGTGACGCTCCTAGAGTTGTGGAGTCGTCCCCGGATGCGGCCAAGCATCGAATGGGGGCGACTGTACGCGGGTTGGCCGACCGGGACTCTAGGAACCCGGCACGCCCGAAGGCGTCCCACGCACAGCCGCCATAACGCATAGCGGGCACAAAGAAAGCGCCAACTATGGATGGGGCGCTTGTGCGCCTAGAGTCATTCGACCGGCCAAGGTCGGCTCCCGAATTTGCGGGAGCCGGGCCAGCATAGTGGCAGGAGGTAGCGGGCGCAAGCATCATGCTGCACCCCCTTGGGTACGGCTGGCCTCAATGCGTTGGTCGATCCAGGTGGATACCTCCTCCTCGATCCATGCCACGGCGCGGGGGCTAAGCTGGATCGGTGGCGGAAAGTCGCCAGCATTGATCAGGCGGTGAAGGGTGGAGTTCGAGATTCCGCAGCGTTGCAGCACTTCGGGGCGGCGGAGTAGTGCGGACTTACTGGTAGTGTCTGGCATGTCACGGTGCCCTATGCGATGGATGCAAGGGCACTGTGGCGCGGTGCTTTAGTTGTATGGTGCAAATGCAAATTGCAGATTGCAATTCACCGCCGCTTCTTCGCCTCCCACGCTGCAATAGCTGCGCTCACGTGCTCTTTTAGCTTTCTGTCACCCATTCCAGTAATTCCATCCGGAACCGCGCTAAGCATGTCTTGCACGATGCGGGATGCCTTGGGCTTGGTGCCATAATGGAAGTCAGGGCCATGTCGGCCAGCATACATTTCTACCAGGAGCCCAAGCACTTCCTGGACCCGGCTTTCATCGCCGTTGGCCTCTACACTTACTTTCGATTGTGGCTCCTCTAGGCCATCGATGAAGGCGTCCAGATTCACCCTACTTACGATTATCGTGCTTTCTTCGGGAAGCTTGGTCGTTGGAAACCACCTTGATGGGTCTCGGTAGCGTCTCTCCCACTGAGCGATGCTGCTTTCATTGCCGCAAGCTTCGTGATCGGCCTGCGTCGCTACACGCTCGCATAGTCGATAGATGTGGCCTCCTCGCTCCAGCCACAAGCCTTCTAAGCCCCACGTATCAATATCAGGGCCGCCCACCTTGGGGTAGTACATCTCTTCGATGAGAGACTTTTCGGCAGAGAGCATAGGCAAGTCGTAGATTCCGCTTATGCTTTGCACCTCTTTTTCAAATTCCACGATATCCGTCTCTGAAATGATCTCGCCTAGATGCGTAGCATGCACGCTTTGATCTTTCACAGCATTCCGTATCTCTTCATCTAGGTTTTGTATATCACCTATCTTCACCACTCCCACCGCTCGTAGCTTTTTCTCCAAAGAGGTTTTGGGCTCATCCCCTCTTAGCCACGAGAGTGGAGTTTCCGCCGGATGCAATATGACCCTTCCCTCGGTTATGTTATGTACTGTGCCTTTATTCGCTTCGGCTGAAGATATGAGATTCACAGAAAGCTTGATGCGCTTTTGGAGCGCTAGCTGAAGGATGTCAGCGACAGTGACTTTCTCGGAAAAAACGGCAGTGAGATGCGACGCAACATCTTCTAGGGTGAACCATTCTTTCAGGCTATAGAGTTTAGACCTCATCCGCGCTACTCCTTCGCGCTCACTCCAGGAAAGGATGACTGGCGGGCATGGTGGAGTTACCACGCTTTCGGGTGATCGGCCCTAGCCAGTCAACAGGGTGCGGCGGTTGCCGCTTGTCTCAGGTCCCGGCGCGGATTGGCACCACGTTGTCGGCACCAGTGCGCAGGGCATCCAGGTAATCGGCCCAGCTTTGCAGCATCTCTCGACGTTGTTCCAGGTGAGAGGTGCGGTTGTAGGCACGTCCGTTGCTGTCCTTCACTGCGTGCGCCAATTGCTGCTCTATGTAGTGCTCGGGGTAGTTCAGGCGCTCGGCCAGGATGGTTCGCGCCATCGCCCTGAAGCCGTGCGCCGTCATCTCACCTTTGAAGCCCATACGGTCCAGCGCGGCCTTGATGGTGTTGTTGCTCATCGGTCGCTTGCTGCTACGGATGCCTGGGAAAACGTACTCAGCACGTCCGGTCAGTCCATACAGGTCGCGCAGGATGCCCACGGCTTGGGACGGTAGGGGCACCACATGGGCTTGCCCTGTCTTGCTGGCATTGAACGTCCACGTAGCTTCCTCCAGGTCAATGTCGCTCCACAGCGCTTGTCGAAGCTCACCTGGGCGGGTGAAGACCAGAGGTGCCAGCTTCAAGGCGGCAATGGTGACTGGCTGGCCCCCGTAGCCCTCAATCGCTTGCAGCAGGCCCACCACCTCTTTGGGGTCGGTCACGGCAGCGTAGTGCTTGGCCTTGTGGGGGCGCAGCGCTCCACGCAGGTCAGGCGTAGGGTCACGCTCCACGCGCCCTGTGGAAATGCCGTAGCGGAACACTTGGCCGCATAGCGTCTTTACTCGGTGAGCCGTCTCGATATGGCCGCGCTCCTCGATGCGGCGCAGACAGGCCAGAAGCTCAGGAGGCGTGATCTCAGAGAGAGGACGCTTGCCGATGATGGGGAAGGCGTCGCGCTCCAGCCGGCGCTTGTTTCGTTGGTAGTGGGCGGGCACCACGTCATGCTGGTGAACCTTTTCCAGCCATTCGGCGGCCACGGCCATGAAGGTATTGGCCGCGTCTTGCTCACCTTGCTGGCGAGCGATGCGCTTGGCGGTGCTGGGATCAATGCCCTGAGCAAGCTGGCGCTTGGCTGCGTCTCGTGCCTCGCGTGCGGCCACCAGGGAGATATCGGGATAGACGCCAATGGCCAGCCGCTTCTCCTTACCAGCGTGGCGGTACTTCATCCGCCAGTATTTGCTCCCGCTGGTGGAGATCTCCAGATACAGGCCACCACCATCGGCCATCTTGAATGCCTTTGCTCTCGGCTTGGCCATCTTCACGGCGGTGGCGGACAGCTTGTTGGTCTGGCGGCTCATTGGGGGCACCTCGGGGTGGTGATCGCCATATGCCCCCAACCTGTTGTGGCATATGCCCCCAAATGTGGAGGCAGGTCATTGGCCCGCCAAGCGCCTGATGGCGCGCTTTATGGCAGGTTTGGGGGCATCAGGGTAGCGGCTTAGGCTATGTGCCCCCATAAATGCCCCCTTTGGTGGGGGCATGTCAAGAAACGTTATGGAACGTCCAGACACAAGAAAGGGGCCCGAAGGCCCCTATTCATGCGGTTTCTGGTGCTTGCTGGGAAGTCCTGAAACCTTGATTTGGTGGAGGCGGCGGGAATCGAACCCGCGTCCGCCGACACTCGCCCATTGGCTCTACATGCTTAGTTCCGTCATTTTGTTTAACGCCTCAGGCTCCGACGGGCAGGATCCTGAAACGCGATTCCTCGTAAGTTTAGCGATTGACGAGAGGACAGCGCCAACCGCGATCTCACCTATCTTGGCTCATAGCCCATTGGCAACGGATGAGCGCGTCGCCGCCGGGTAGGACAAGAAGCTAACAGGTTTTAAGCTGCCAGCGCGCCCTGAGCGTAGTTTTCGTCGTTTGCGACTATTTAATCGTGATGTTGGATTTACGAGATACATCACGCTCTCGGCATGCACCTCAGGGGTTGTCATCGGCGTCGAAACCATGTCGCCCCCGTAACGCCCCGCCAGTGTACCAAAGATACTGCGGGAAGTGCCAGATCTGACGCTTCAGGCGCGATTTTGTTCCCTCATTACGCGACCTTTCTGTCGCTGCCAGTCCCGGTCTTTCTCGGTAGCGCGCTTGTCATGCAGCTTCTTGCCCGTTACCAGCGCAAGCTCGCATTTCACCCGGCTGCCTTTCCAGTACAGCTTGAGTGGGACGCAGGTGTGGCCCTTGTCCTGGGTGCGCGAAAAGATCTTGGCGATCTCCTTGCGGTGCAGCAGTAGCTTCCGTGTTCGTGTGGGGTCTGCCACTTCGTGGGTGCTGGCCGTGTTCAGCGGCATGATATGGCTGCCCAATAGCCATGCCTCACCATTCTTGACCAGGATGTAAGTGTCGGTGAGCTGGGCCTTGCCGGCGCGCAGGCTTTTGACTTCCCACCCCGCCAGCGCCAGGCCGGCCTCGAAGGTCTCATCGATGTGGTACTCGAAGCGTGCCTTCTTGTTCTGGGCGATGGTGTTGTTGCCAGGACCCTTGTCCTTTCCCTTCTTGCTGGCCATGGAACCTCTTTGATCTCTGAGTCGGTCCCGAGGACGTTATCGTCATCGGGGTGGCCTCTGATGCATCTGTCCATTCCTGCCGCTGCAGCAAGGCGACGACGGCACCGTCGAGCCTGGTGGCTGGATGACTCCTCGGTATTGCTCCTCGAAGAGGGAGTCCAGTCCGGCGGTGGAAGCGTGATACCATTCAAGGCCGAAACAACCGCTCATGATACGCCCTGGGCTTCTGGAAGTCAGCGGAGAGGTCAATGCCAACCGTCAATCGATCCGCCATGGTGCGGCACACTCCCAAGCAGATGTTCGATCTTGTGAACGATTTCGAAAGCTATCCTGAGTTCCTGCCGGGATGTCGCCGTGCCCGCCTGGTGGAGGAAGAGCCTTCACACCTGGTGGGGGAAATGACCCTGGGCAGGGCCGGGATCGAGCAGACCATTGTGACCCGTAATGACCTTCACGAGCCGGAGCGGATTGAGCTGTCGTTGGTAAAAGGGCCGTTCAAGCGCATGAGCGGGCGCTGGAAGTTCACTGCTATGGGCGACAACGTGTGCAAGGTCAGCCTGGAAATGGACTTCGAGTTTTCCAGTCGGCTGTTGGGCATGGCGTTCGGCAAGGTCTTTCAGCAGATTGCCGGCCAGCAGGTAGATGCCTTCACTCGTCGTGCTGATGAGCTGTATGGACGCTGACGCTCCCGCGACGGCACAGGAGCGCATCACGGTCGAGGTCGCCTTTGCCTTGCCGCACAAGCAGAGGCTGGTGGCGCTGCGACTTCCGGTTGGGACGACGGCCACTCAAGCCGTGGCGGCGGCACATCTGCCGGCGCTGTTTCCTGAATTGCCTGTAGACACCTTCACCGATGCCAGCCTTGGCATCTTTGGCAAGACGCTGCGTGACCCGTCGCAGCACGTGCTGCGTAACGGAGACCGTGTCGAAGTCTATCGCCCGCTGAAGATTGATCCGAAACAGGCCCGCGCGCAGCGCGCAGCCCGCGACCGCTGAGATGATCAGCGGTCACGGGCCTGTGCGTCGGGGCTGCAGCCGATCCTTTCGAGGGCTTACTCCCGCTCGGGATCGACGGTGCGGTTGTAGATAGGTTCGATGTTGGCCTCGCCGTCGGGGTTGTCATCGGCCCCGCCGCTGGTCGGTCCGACACCGTAGCTATGCTTGCCGGCGACGTCCGGGTCCATGCTGAAGTCGCCATCGCGCTCGATGTTGACCAAGTTGTTGCCAGCAAAGGTCAGCGTGACGCGTCGTTGCATCACATCTCCGTAGGCTTCATCCAGTCGATAGACATAGTCCCACTGCTCGGCGTTAAACGGCGCCTCCAGCAGCGGAGAGCCCATCAGGCTGATGACCTCCTGGCGTGACATGCCTGGGCGCAGCTGTTCGACCATATTGTTGGTCACCAGGTTGCCCTGGGCCAGGTCGCGCTTGTACACGCTGAAATAGGTGCAGCCACTGGTCAGTGCCAGGGCCAGTGAAAGGGTGACAATTCCGGTCAGCTTTTGCATTTGCGCCTGTTCTTCACTATCGTGGGGTCGGTCGATCATACCCGACCCTACCTGATACTGCGAAGAGCAACCATGGCCGACAAGAACCATGAATTGCGCAAGGCCGGACTGAAAGTCACCCTGCCGCGCGTTAAGATCCTGCAGATCCTCGAATCTGCCACCGATCAGCACCACCTGAGTGCCGAGGACGTGTACAAGACGTTGCTCGAAGCTGGCGAAGATGTAGGCCTGGCCACGGTATATCGTGTCCTGACTCAGTTCGAGTCAGCGGGCCTGGTGATACGACACAATTTCGACGGTGGCCATGCGGTCTTTGAGCTCTCTCAGGAAGAGCATCATGACCACATGGTGTGCCTGGAAAGTGGCGAAATCATCGAGTTCTTCGATGAAACCATCGAGCGTCGCCAGCAAGAAATTGCGGAAGAGCACGGTTTTGAGCTCGTGGACCATGCGCTGGTCCTTTACGTCAGACCGAAAGGCTCCAAGGCCACTCGTCAGGAAGGTATCGCCAAGCGTTAAGATTGGCGCTCCTTGCCTGAGCTTAGGTGTACAAGCCTCCGCCCCAGGGTGGAGGCTTTGTTGTGTCTGCCTGTTTTTTGTCGACGGATGTGCGCAGTGTGTCCGCCGGTCAATGGTGGGCGCGCTGGCTGGCGTCGAGCATCTCGCGGGCATGGGCGAGCGTCTGATCGGATAGCTTGACCCCTCCCAGCATGCGAGCCAGCTCGCCCACTCGTCCGGCCTCGTCCAGCAGCGCCATATGCGTCGAGGTGCTGTCCTTGCGGGCCTTCTTCTCGATATGCAGATGGTGGTGCGCCTGTGCGGCGACCTGTGGCAGGTGTGTGACCGTCAATACCTGGCCACCTTCGCCAAGACGCTTGAGTAGCTGCCCCACGATCTCGGCCGTTGCGCCTGATACCCCGACATCCACTTCATCGAACACCAGGCAAGGAATGGTCGAGTGCTGTGCCGCGATGACCTGAATCGCCAGGCTGATGCGTGACAGCTCACCCCCAGAGGCGACCTTGGCCAGAGGCCTGGGTGGCTGGCCGGGGTTGGCTGCAATCAAGAAGCGCACCCGGTCCATGCCTTCGGGGGCGGCGGCATCTCGCTGGCTGACTTCTACCTCGAAGCGCGCCTTGCCCATGGCCAGGAAGGCCAGCTGCTGCTGAACCTCCTTGCCAAAGCGCTTCGCCGCCTTGTGGCGTTCACCGCTGACCTTTTCCGCCAACTGTCGCCACTCTGCCTTGAGGGCATCGGCCTTTTCGGTCAGTGCTTCCAGGTCCTCGTCGCCACCCTCAAGGCCTTCCAGCTCGGTGGACAGGCGCTGATGCAGGGTGACGATCTCCTCGGGCAACACGTGATGCTTGCGGGCGATTCGGTGGGTTTCAGCCAGTCGTTGCTCGACCCATGCCAGGCGCTCAGGGTCGAGTTCGACACTTGCCATGACCTGGTGAAGCTCTCTTCCGGCCTCTTCCAGTTGGATGCTGGCATCCCCCAACAGCGCCAGAGCGTTAGCCAGTGCCCCCTGGTTGCTGCCCGGCAAGGCCGCAAGGCGCTGGGTGGCCTGGTGCAGCAACGGCAGTGCGCCACCCTCGTCATTGTCACAGCAATCCAGTGCAAACTGGGTCTCTGCCAAGCGCGTTTCAGCGTGGGCGAGCAGTTCCTGTTCCTGTTCCAGGCTGTCCAGCTCATCCTCGCCCAGGCCCAGCTGGTCGAGCTCTTCCACCTGGTAGCGCAACAGCTGCCGACGCGCACGAATGTCGTCGCTGTCGTCGGCCAGGCGCTTGAGTTGGCGGCGGGTGGCCTGCCACTCACGGTAGAGCTCGGCCAGGCGTACCACCGACTCGCGGTGGCCGGCCAGGTCATCCAGCAGCCTGAGGTGGGTGTCCTCTGCCAGCAGCGCCTGATGGGCATGCTGGCCATGGATCTCGATCAAGGTTTCGCCCAGAGACTTCAAGTCGGCGATGGTAGCCGGCTGACCATTGATCCAGGCCTTGGAGCGACCGCTCTTGGTCACGACCCGACGCAGCAGGCAGTCATCGGCAGACAGCTCTCGGCTCTCCAGCCAGGTGCGTGCATTGGGTAGGCCGCTGATATCGAAGCGTGCGCTCAGGTCGGCGCGAGATTGTCCGTGACGGACGCTGCCCGCGTCGCCACGCTCACCCAGGCAGAGCCCGAGGGCGCCGAGCAGGATGGACTTGCCTGCACCGGTTTCCCCGGTAATAGCGGTCATGCCACCGTCAAGCTCAAGCTCGAGGTGGTCGACGATGGCAAAATCCTGGATCGAGAGTTCGGTCAGCATGCGGGCCTCCGGGTGACGCTACCTGGAGCAGGTGGCGGTAGGTGCTCAATGCTTGATCCCGGTGAGGATGGAAGGATGGACGCATCCGTGCCGGGAGGGCGGTAGACGGGTACTGGTTATCTATCCATGACTTGGTGTTTTATACAGTAGTTGATGCGCGCCGACAATGCACGCCGACGTGCCGATGTCGGCGCCGTCATTGGCGAATGGCTGTTCGTGTGAGTCAGATCAGCCTTCGGGGCCCTTGAGATTGTCCTGGCCAGCCCCATATATCCCTGCAGTTTGCGGCCGAGGGAAGCAGGCGATGTCACGCTTCCTTGCGGTCAATCACTTTACAGGCGGTGCCACCGCGATTGTTGGAATGCTTCAGGAGGCTGCACATGGCCAAAGATCCCCAGACCCCGCTGGATGACGAACTCGCACGCCAGGAACAGGAAGGCGATCCGCAGCAGTCTGCAGAGACTGCCGAAGCGATCGAAGGCGAGTTGGATGACATCATCGACTTGGCTGAGGATGACGCCCAGGGCGACGCCGTGGAAGGCAGTGACAATCCTGAGGCTGAGGTGCTGGCCGCACGGGTCGAGGAGCTCGAGCAGAGCGTGGCCGATGCCAAGGATCAGGCGCTGCGCGCAGCGGCAGAGGCGCAGAACGTTCGCCGCCGTGCAGAAGCCGAGGCTGAAAAGGCCCGCAAGTTCGCGCTGGAGAAGTTCATCAAGGACCTTCTGCCGGTGGTAGATAGCCTCGAGAAAGCCCTTGAGGCCATGGGCGATGATGCCTCTGAAGCGCATCGCGAAGGGGTTTCCATGACCCTCAAGATGCAGCTCGACGTGCTGGGCAAGTTTGGCGTCGACATCGTCGAACCCCATGGCGAGCCGTTTGATCCGCAGTTCCACGAGGCCATGGCCATGGTGCCCAACCCCGAACTTGAGCCCAACACCGTCATGGACGTGATGCAAAAGGGGTATGTGCTCAACGGCAGACTGGTGCGCCCGGCCATGGTGGTCGTCAGCCAGGCCGCCGGCTAAGCCGGACGCCCGAAAACGTTAAGGGTTGTCGCGCCGGAAAGCGGATGGGGACTTGAAAACGGCGATAACGCCCCCCAGATAGTCGGCAACCCCGCGGTTAACGCCGCAACACGAACTTTAGTTACGCAATACACGAATTCGAGGATTTCCTATGGGACGCATCATCGGCATTGACCTTGGTACCACTAACTCTTGTGTGGCCGTGCTCGACGGCGACAGCGCCAAGGTAATCGAAAACGCAGAAGGCGCACGCACCACTCCGTCCATCATCGCCTACACCGACGATGGCGAGACTCTGGTGGGGCAGGCGGCCAAGCGTCAGGCGGTGACCAACCCGGAAAACACCCTGTACGCGATCAAGCGCCTGATTGGCCGTCGTTTCAAGGACGACGTTGTCCAGAAGGACATCAAGATGGTGCCGTACACCATCGCCGAAGCCGACAACGGTGACGCCTGGGTCGAGGTGAAGGGCAAGAAGCTTGCGCCGCCCCAGGTCAGCGCTGAAGTGCTGAAGAAGATGAAGAAGACCGCTGAGGACTATCTTGGCGAAGCCGTGACCGAGGCGGTCATTACCGTGCCGGCCTACTTCAATGACAGCCAGCGTCAGGCTACCAAGGACGCCGGCCGCATTGCCGGTCTGGAAGTGAAGCGCATCATCAACGAGCCGACCGCTGCTGCCCTGGCCTACGGCATGGACAAGTCGCGCGGTGACAAGACCATCGCGGTCTATGACCTGGGTGGCGGTACCTTCGATATCTCCATCATCGAAGTGGCTGACGTCGACGGCGAAACCCAGTTCGAAGTGCTCGCCACCAACGGCGATACCTTCCTGGGTGGTGAGGACTTTGACCTCAAGCTGATCAACTACCTGGTCGATCAGTTCAAGGCCGACAGCGGTATCGACCTGTCCGGGGACAACCTGGCGATGCAGCGCCTGAAGGAAGCTGCCGAGAAGGCCAAGATCGAGCTGTCCAGCGCGCAGCAGACAGACGTCAACCTGCCTTACATCACCGCTGACAACACTGGCCCGAAGCACCTCAACGTCAAGGTGACCCGCGCCAAGCTCGAGTCACTGGTGGAAGAGCTGGTCAGCCGTTCGCTGGCACCGTGCAAGACCGCTCTGTCGGACGCTGGCCTGTCTGCCTCCGAGATCGACGACGTGATCCTGGTCGGTGGCCAGACCCGCATGCCGATGGTGCAGTCCAAGGTGGCCGAGTTCTTTGGCAAGGACGCTCGCAAGGACGTCAACCCGGACGAGGCCGTGGCCGTGGGTGCTGCGATTCAGGGTGGCGTGCTTGGCGGTGACGTCAAGGACGTGCTGCTGCTCGACGTGACGCCGCTGACCCTGGGCATCGAGACCCTGGGTGGCGTGATGACGGCGCTGATCGAGAAGAACACCACCATTCCGACCAAGAAGACCCAGGTGTTCTCGACTGCCGATGACAACCAGACAGCCGTGACCATTCACGTGCTGCAGGGTGAGCGCAAGCAGTCCAGCGGCAACAAGTCACTCGGCCGCTTCGACCTGTCCGATATTCCGCCGGCACCGCGTGGCGTACCGCAGATCGAAGTCGCCTTCGACCTGGATGCCAACGGTATCCTCAATGTGTCCGCCAAGGACAAGGCGACCGGCAAGGAGCAGTCCATCGTCATCAAGGCCTCCAGCGGCCTGTCCGATGACGAGATCGAGCAGATGGTCCGCGATGCGGAGGCCCATGCCGATGAGGACAAGAAGTTCGAAGAACTGGTCGCACTGCGCAACCAGGCCGATGGCATGATCCACGCCTCGCGCAAGACCCTCGAGGAAGCCGGTGACAAGGCGTCCGAGGAAGAGAAGCAGGCTATCGAGAGCGCCATCAAGGAACTCGAAGAAGCCCTGCAAGGCGATGACAAGGACGCCATCCAGGCCAAGCTTGATGCCTTGACCGAGGCCTCCGGCAACCTGGCGCAGAAGATGTACGCCGAGCAGGCAGATGCCGGCCAGCAGGCGGGCGACGCCGAGGCAGGCGCTGGCGCCAAGAAGGAAGATGACGTGGTCGACGCCGAGTATGAAGAAGTCAACGACGACCAGAAAAAGCAGTAACCACGACATCTGAACCTCGGATGACACCAGCGCGGGAGCCTGCCTCCCGCGTTGGTGTTGCTGAGGATCGCTACGGAGGCGGACAGACCCATGTCCAAGCGAGACTACTACGAGGTACTGGGTGTCGAGCGCGGTGCCGATCAGAAGGACATCAAGAAGGCCTATCGGCGGCTGGCACAGAAGTACCACCCGGACCGCAACCCGGACGATGACACCTCGGCGGAGAAATTCCGTGAAGTGTCCGAGGCCTACGAGGTACTGACCGACAGCGAGAAGCGCGCGGCCTATGACCAGTTCGGCCATGCCGGCGTCGACGGTCAGGGCGGTGGTGGCTTCGGCGGCGCCGGGGCTGGCGGCTTCAGCGATATCTTCGGGGATGTCTTCGGTGACATTTTTGGCGGTGGCGGCGGTCGTCGCAACCCCAACGCCCCGCAGCGCGGCAGCGATCTGCGCTACAACCTGGAGCTCGACCTCGAAAGTGCCGTGGCCGGTACCAGTGTGGACATTCGCGTGCCTCGCCACGTCGAGTGTGAGCGCTGTGACGGTGATGGTGCGGAGCCCGGCTCCACCAAGGAGACCTGCCCCACCTGTCACGGTCATGGTCAGGTACGCATGCAGCAGGGCTTCTTTGCCGTGCAGCAGACGTGTCCGACCTGTCATGGTAGCGGCCAGCACATCAAGGTGCCGTGCCACAAGTGCCATGGCGAAGGGCGCGTGCGCGAGACCCGCACCCTGTCGGTCAAGATTCCGGCTGGCGTCGATTCCGGTGATCGCATTCGCCTCAACGGTGAGGGCGAGGCTGGGGTCAACGGTGGCCCGCCTGGCGATCTGTACGTGCAGGTGGCGATCAAGCCGCACCATATCTTCGAACGGGATGGCCGTCACCTGCAGTGTGAAGTGCCGATCAACTTTGTTGATGCGGCCCTTGGTGGAGAGCTGGAAGTGCCCACTCTGGATGGGCGCGTCAAGCTGAAGATTCCGGCAGAAACCCAGACAGGCAAGCTGTTCCGGTTGCGTGGCAAGGGGGTCAAGCCGGTTCGCGGAGGCCCCGCGGGTGACCTGTTGTGCCGCGTGGTGGTGGAAACACCGGTTAATCTCAGCGAAGAGCAGAAAGACCTGCTCCGCAGCTTCCAGGACAGCCTCGGTGGCAGCAATGCCCAGCATTCGCCGAAGAAGTCGAGCTTCTTCGACGGTGTGAAGAAGTTCTTTGAAGATATGAAGCTGTAAGTCGCTGCTGGCCAGCGACCCGGGACTACCCGGGCTGATGTGACCCGCCAACCCCCGGCGCCATGCGCTGGGGGTTGGCGTTTGTCAGACAGGCACAAAAGGACGTGGGGACACATGGACCAGGACATGAGCCAGGGCCTGAATCAGGGCTTAAACCAGGGCTTAAACCAGCGCTTAAAACAGGGCATGAGCCTGCGCATTCACCAAGGCATAAGCCATGGGTAATCAGGACCGGCCGCTTGCGGGCATTGTGCTGCGGATTGGCTCCGGCCTGCTGTTTGCGGCGATGCTGATTTGCGTGAAATGGGTGAGTGACGACGTGCCGCTGGGACAGGTGGTGTTCTTCCGCTCCGCCTTCGCGCTACTGCCTATCGTGGTGTTCCTGGCCTGGCGTCACGAATTTCCTAAAGGACTGGCCACTCGCCGCCCTGGTGGACACCTGCTGCGTTCCAGTCTTGGCGCTGCGTCGATGTTTGCCACCTTCGCTGCCTTGGCCAGATTACCGGTGGCAGAGGCAACCTTGTTGGCACAGCTCGCCCCCGTGCTGATGGCCATCGGCGGTGTCGTGATGCTGGGGGAGCGCTTCACCCTTCCGCGGGCCTTGGCGCTGATGCTGGCTGTCGCTGGGGTCGCCGTGCTGGTTGTCCCGGATATCGGTGACAGCCACAAGGCCGGCCAGCTATCCGGTTATGCGTTAGGCGTGTTGGGGGCGTCGTTGACGGCTGCTGCGCTGGTGACGGTGCGACGTATCTCGCGCACTGAAGGCGCTGGTGCCATCGCGTTCTATTTCGTGCTGGCGTGCACCCTGGCGGGACTGGCGACGTGGCCATTGGGTTGGGTGGCGCTGCCGACGGAAACGTTGACGCTATTGATCCTGTCGGGACTGTTCGGTGGCGCGGCCCATATCTGCATGACCCTGGCGCTGCGTTTCGCGGAAGTGTCGCGACTGGCGCCCTTTGAATACATTGCGCTGATCTGGCCCGTGTTGGCAGACGTCTGGCTATTTGGCCAGCCGCTATCGTCGGGCTTTCTGCTGGCGCTGCCTCTGATGCTGGGCGGGGCGGCTCTGGCGGCGATGGAAGGGCGCCGCCTAGGCTTTCGCCGCAGGCGCCCTGACACGTTGAAGTAGGCTAGCCGGGCGAATCTAGCACTTCCCTAGATAGCGTCTTCGACAATCAGTTGCGGTACCCCCATGGAGCAGGGTTCAACCCTGGCTCTGACGCGGTAGACCCGCTCCACCAGCTCGCTGGTGACAACGTCTTTGGTGGCACCACATGCGACCAGACGGCCCTGTTCCAGCAGCATGGCCTGGTCGGTGAAGCGTAGTGCCTGTCCCAGGTCGTGAATGGCCACGAGAATGAGCATCTCGCGCTCACTGGCCAGACGCCGCAGGATGGTCAGAAGCCCGACCTGGCGATGCAGGTCCAGCGCAGAGGTGGGTTCATCCAGCAGCAGCACCTCGGGTTCCTGCACCAAGGCTTGTGCCGCATTGACCATCTGGCGTTGGCCACCGCTCAAATCCCCGATATCCCGCTCACTCAGGTCGGCGATGCCGAGCTCCGCCAGGGCTCGTTCGACCTGGGTCAGGTCCTGTGGCTGCACCTTCATGCCGCGCCCTTGCATGCGAGCCAGCAACACCGCTTCATAGACGGTCAGCACTGCGCTGGCGCCGTTGTCCTGGGTCATGTAGGCCATCGGGCGATCTTGCCGCGCGCCTTCCACAATGGCCTGTCCGGATCCCTTAAGTACGCCGAAGACGCGACGAAACAGGGTCGACTTGCCAGCGGCGTTAGGGCCCAGCAGCGCCACGACCTGGCCGCCATGGAAGGTCGGGGTAGTGATCTCGGCAAGAATCTGGCGCCGACCGTAGCGCGCCGAAAGACGATCAAGACGTAGGCTTACCATGAGGCCTTCTTATGGTTGAGCACGAGAAACAGGAAGAAGGGGATTCCCACCAACGAGGTGATGATACCGATGGGTATGACCGTGCCTGGCAGGATCACCTTGGACAGCACTGAGCCAATGGACAGGATCAGGGCGCCACACAAGGCGGATCCTGGCAGGAAGAAGCGTTGATCCTCACCGACCAGCAGGCGGGCGATGTGGGGCCCGACCAGACCGATAAAGCCGATGGTACCGACAAAGGCGACGGAGACCGCTGCCAGCAGGGATACCAGCACCAGCACTTCGAGGCGCAGCCGCCGAGGCTTCAGCCCCATGCTTTCCGCCTTGGTGTCGCCCAGACGCATCGCCGTCAGCGCCCAGCCGTGACGGGCCAGCAGCGGCACCACCAGCAGCAAGACGCCGAGGGCGATCCATAGCTTGGGCCAGGTGGCCTTGGTCAGGCTGCCCATGGTCCAGAAGACGACGGCAGATACCGCTTGCTGGCTGGCAAAGAACTGAATCAGCGCCATCAGGGAGTTGAAGATGAAGACCATGGCGATGCCTAGCAGCACGATGGTCTCGATAGTGACGCCACGCTTGAGGCTAAGCGCATGAATGAGGAACGCCGTGAGCATGGCCATGACAAAGGCGTTGATGGGGATGACGTAGTCCAGTGCTGCCGGGATGATGGCAACGCCGAAGGCCAGCGCCAGGGCCGCGCCAAAGCTGGCACCGGCAGAGATACCCAGGGTGAAGGGGCTGGCCAGAGGATTGCTGAGGATGGTCTGCATCTGGGCGCCGGCAATGGACAGGCTGGCACCGACGACCAGGGCCATCAGCGCGACAGGCATGCGTATTTCCCAGACGATGACCCGCGCCTGTGCCTCGACCTGGTCAGGCGTCAGCAGAGCCGCGACCACCTCGGCGAGGGTGAAGCGGGCTGGCCCCAGTGCCAGGTCGATACATAGGCTGAGTGCCAGGGCTGCCACCAGCGCCGCCAGAATGATCTGGCGGCGCAGGACCAGTGAACGATAGGCGTCGCGACCGCTGTGATCGACGACCGCCGTACTGTCATTGCTCATCCAGAGTGATCCAGTAGCCGGGCTCGTAGTCGGTGGGCAGGAAGCGCTCGTGCAGCTCCTGGAAGGTCGCCTCGGGGTCCAGGTCCTCGAACAGTTCGGGGTGGAGCCACTTGGCCAGTTGCTGTACTGCCACAAAGTAGTAGGGACTGTTGTAGAACTGGTGCCAGATGGCGTGGAACTGACCCTGCTCCACGGCAGTGATGCCGGTCATTGCAGTGCGCTGCGTCAGCCGTTCCAGCTTGGTGCAAGCCGCGTCCATGTCAGCGCCAGGGCCCATGCCAACCCAGTTGCCGCCAGGCACATAGGCATCCCAGTTGCCACCGGTGACCACCACGTGGTCAGGATTGGCGGCAATGATCTGCTCCGGGTTTAGGGTGCCGAAGGTGGTGGGGATGATGCCGTCGGCGATGTTGCTGCCCCCCGCCAGTTCGACGTATTCACCGAAGTTGCCGGGCCCGAAGCTCATGCAGCAGTCATCCGAGTAGCCACCGGCGCGATCGATGAACACGCTGGGCCGCTCGGGATTCGCTTCCGCGATCACATCGGTCACTTTGGCCAGCTGTTCTTCCGAGAAGTCGATGAAGGCCTCGGCCTGTTGCTGCTTGCCGAGCAGCTCGCCCATCAGGCGCATGGAGGGGATCGTATGCGCCAGCGGATCCTCGCGGAAGTCCACGTAGACGATCGGAATGTCGAGCTCTGCCAGCTTGTCATCGTAGCCTGCGTCTTCCGTAGCGGCGCGAGCTTCCAGGTTCATCAGGACCACGTCGGGAGACAGCGAGGCGGCCTGCTCGACGTCAAAGGTGCCGTCCTTGAAGCCGCCGAACGTCGGCAGCTCCAGCAACTCGGGAAACTTCTCGGCGTAGCGGGAGTAGCTGTCCGGGTCGGCCTGGGAGAAGTCTTCACGCCATCCCACCACGCCAGCAAAGGGAGCGTCGGGCTGAAGTGCGCCCAGCAGATAGATCTGGCGGCCTTCGCCAAGAATGACTCGCTCAACCGGGGTCTCGAGGGTGACCTGGCGTCCGGCCACATCCGTGACAGTAGTGGTATCGGCCATGGCGGCCGCAGCCGCGAACGGGGACAGGGCCGCTAGGCCAAACATCATGAAAGGTTTCATCGAGACTGGGTTCTCAGGTGGTGAAGGACGGCCGAGTGCCCTGCATACATGGCTTGGGGGCGATCCAGGTGTCTTCCGTCGCAGAAAAGGCAACGCTGCGTTGCCTGACGTGGCGCGTGAGTCGGCGCTATTCTACTGCGACGTATTCGTATTCGTAAAAACGGTGAACAGTATGGTGGATTCCCAGGCTATCGTCGAGACGTCATCCGGGCAGCGCTTGATCAATCGGCTGTGCAAGCACTGGGCGCACAAGCTCGAGGTGGATGCGGCGTCGGGGCGAGTGGTCTTCCCTGGTGGCGAGTGCCTGATGAGCGCGTCAGAGACGCAGCTCAAGGTGGACCTTGAGGCGCAGGACGCGGAGCAGCTGGCACGCTTGCAGGGTGTGGTGGCCAGCCACCTGGAGCGTATGGCCAGCAAGGAGACGCTGAGCATTCACTGGCAGTAAGGTGTCATAGCCAGCCGGCTCGTCGAAAGTGACGATAAAGCGCGCCGCAGCATAGTCCCATGGCCCCCAGTGCCATGGGATAGCCCATGCGCCAGTCCAGTTCTGGCATATGCGTGAAGTTCATTCCCCAGACGCCCGCAAGAATGGTCGCCACGGCGAAAATGGCCGCCCAGGACGCCAGGCGTTTCTGCACCTCTCCTTCGTCGATGGCAATCATGGCCAGGTTGACCTGAATGGCGGTGGTGATTGTCTCGCGGATGGTGTCGACGGCAGCTTCAATGCGATGCAAGTGGTCGTAGACGTCACGAAAGTAATCCTGGGTGCCTTGGCAGAGCGCGGGCACGCGTCCGCCAAATAGATGGGCACTGGCTTCGGCCAGCGGGTTCACCGCATGCTTGACGCACATGATGCTGCGCTTGAGCTGATAGAGACGTTTCAGGCTGGTTCTTGCGTTGCCTTTGACGAACATCTGTTCCTCGATGCTTTCAAGCTCTGCCTCCAGGCTCTCGAGAATCGGAAAATAGCGGTCGACCACCACATCCATCAACGCGTACAGCACGAAGGCCGGCCCCTGTTTGAGGAGTTCTGGCTCTCGCTCGCACCGGTGCCTGACATCGGTAAAACCGCGATGGTGGTGCTGGCGCACCGACAGCACATAGCCAGGTCCCGCGAAGATGGCCAGCTGGCCGAACTGGATCTCCTCCTGTAGCGCCGACATCATCTGGGTCACCACGAACAAGGCATCTCCATACTCTTCCACCTTGGGGCGCTGGTGGCCTGCCAGGGCATCTTCCACCGCCAGTTCGTGAAGCCCGAATACCTCCTGGAAGGTGGCCAGTTCGTCTGCGTCCGGATCATGCAGGGCGACCCACACGAAGCGATGGGGGTGGGCAAGGTGGACGGCCACCTCACTGGCATCAATGTCGCAGAGCCGACGCCCCTCTTCATAGGCTACGCAGTTGATGATCATGGCTACCTCCCCCGTGCGATCGAGATGTCGTTGCTGAAAAGGTAGCTGGTGCTGTCGCTGGTCATCCGTCTTTGCAGTGCGAGGCACAACAACGTGGTGACGGTCCCTTGGCAAAACGGCTTGGACTATCTATCTTTATATAAAGATACTTTGTATAAAGATAGCTGTTCGAGCGGCGAGGGAGAGCGGTCATGACAGAGGCTGAGACAAAGACAGGGCCATCAGGTGGCAACAGAGGCATCGGTCCAGCGGCAGGTTCGGCCAACATTGGTGTTGCGGGCGAAAAAGATGCCATAGACCGTCTTCAGGACGAGTGGCGACGCGCGCTACCTGCCCAGGATCCCGTGGATATGGGGATTTTTACGCGCCTTTACCGAGTGCTGAAGCACGTGGATCGACGAGTGAATGCGGTGTTTCGCGAGCACGGCCTGAAAGAGGGTGAGTTCGACCTGCTCGCCACTCTGTATCGACGTGATGCTCCTGACGGTTTGACACCCAATGAGCTGTGCGAGGCTGTGGTGCTGACCTCAGGGGCCATGACACATCGCCTCGACCGCCTGGTGGAGCGGGGGTTGGTGGAGCGGGTGGCGCATCCCAGCGATCGCCGAAGCGTGCTGGTGAGGCTGAGCGAGGCGGGTAGAGCTATGATCCCCGGCCTGCTCGATGCCTACCTGGAGTCGCTGGCACAGATGCGCTCAGGGCTCGCTGATGAGCAAGCAGATGCCCTGGCCAATGGGCTGCGTCAACTGTTGCTGACATTGGAGGAGCGCCAATGAGCTCGCTAGCCCGGTCTTCCTGGAGGGCTGGCGCCTTGCCTGCCCATCTTGGCATGGTGTTGTGGGCCTTGCTGGTGGGGCTGTCATTCCCGGCCGTCGGGTTGCTCAGTCAAGGACTGCCGCCGCTTGCGCTGACATCGTTACGCTTCGTGATTGCAGCGGCTGCGGTGTTGCCGCTGGTGTGGCGGGCGCCAGGCCTTTGCCCCAGTCGTCCCGGGCTGCTGCTGTATGGGCTGATGGGGCTGTGTCTGGCAGGTTTCTTCGGCGCCATGTTCTGGGTGGCGCACCTGACCAGTGCCCTGTCCATGGCCACCTTGTTCGTGAGCGTGCCGCTGCTGGCGTACACCCTCGGGCGACTGGTCGGCGTCGAGGATCCTGCGCTATCGCTGCTGGGGCTGCTGCTGCTGGGGGCGGCAGGCGCCATCGCGCTGGCGTGGGCCGAGGCAGGGGGGTCCTTTGCCAATATGCGCCTAGGCACGGGGGAGCTGGTCTTCTTCCTGGGCTGCATCGCCTCTGCGCTGTATCCGGTGCTGTCGAAACTGGGCTTGGCCAGAGGTTGGCTGTCGCCCCATGCGGGGGTGCGAACGCTGTGGAGCCTGGTGCTGGGGGCGCTGCTGATCGGCATGCTGGGTGTCGCGGCCGGGGATTCGACCGCCTTGCTAAAGATGACCTCCAGAGATCTCGGGATCTTGGTGTATCTCGGTCTGTTCTCCAGTGGCATGACGTTCTGGCTGCAGCAGTATGCTACGGCCACGCTGACTCCAGCAGGGGTCACTGCCTATGGCTATCTCGTGCCGTTTGTCTCGATGTGGCTGCTATTCGTGCAGATGCCGACGCGCATATCCTGGCTGTGGTTGCCTGGGAGTGTGCTGGTCGTTGCCGCCATTGTGCTGCTGTTGCGGCGGGACATGCGCCAACGGCGCCACGCAGTGCCCAGGACGGATGCGGAGCCGGGATGTCGAATGGGGTAAGTACACTTCGATTATTGTGCGGTAATGCGCAAATCTAGCTTTTGTGTTTCTGTGTATCTAAATGTGACGTGACGTTATCTCTGGCGGGCGGTAAAAGGTGGCTCATCGGCGGTTTTGGCCATGGAGCTCGTCATGTCAGGTATTTGTTCTTCTTCCTTTAAAAACCGACAGCCAGAGCAAGGCCCAGCCACTGACTCAGAGTCATTTGCACCCTCTTCTTCCGTGGCTGATGCGGGTGGGCTAGCCATGGCGTCATCTGGCGACGGTTTTTCCGACGCCTTGGCCGAGCGCTACGACCAGCTGGCTCAAGATCCCCGCTACTGTATTTTTACCGGGTCGGTGCTGCACTACCTGGGGCTGGAGGAAGGGGTTGTCGGCAAGCGGGTGCTCGATGTGGGGTGTGGCAACGGCGACCTGGCGGCAGATATGCGTCGTCAGGGTGCGAGTGAGGTGGTGGGCGTCGATATCAGCCCCGCGCAGATAGCCCTGGCCAGACAGCGCCATGGTGGGCTCGGCACGACGTTCCGTGTGGAGGATGCCTATCAGCCGCTAGCCCTGCCCGAGGCGCCCTTCGATACCCTGGTCAGCGTCTTTGCCTTTCATTTCATTCAGGATCCAGAGCAGTTGGCTCGTGCGTGTCGCAATCTCTTCGAGGCGCTGAAGCCTGGCGGCCTGCTGGTGTGGCTGGATATCACCCATGACTATGTGTTCGATCCAGAGCGAATGGCGCGGCTGGAAGCCTTGACCAGCTATCGCTATGACCCTGGGGTGGCGCCGGGGCAGCGTCCGGCTCCCTGGAGTCGCGTGGCGGGTCAGGTGCGCTCGGGGTCTGCCTGGTTGCCGGTGGACCATGTAGCCATTCCCGGCAGAACCGTGGTCGAAACGCTGCAACGCGTGGGCTTTTCGCAGGTCCGGCGCGAGCCGTTGCGATTTCCTGATGCCGAGTCAGCTTGGTTGTGGGGGCCAGAGGGCTTCAATCATCACCTGCTGGTGGCCCGTCGCTAGACATTGGTGGTCCCGCTGGAAGGGGTGTGTCAGCGAGGTCCTGCCGCAGGCGGAAGCAGCTCAGCAGATTGCGCTGAAGTGCACTGAAGTTGTCGTCGCTGACCATCAGGATGCTGCCTTCTGGCAGGCTTGCCAGTCCTTCCATGTTGTCGATTCGCCAGCCGTCTCCTGCAGACAGGCTGGCAAGACGTGTGACGTCGACGGTTGGGGGTTGGTGCAGTTCGACCAGGCTCAGGGTGATGGTCAGAGGGTGTGGTGGGGAGAACGCCCGCTCCAGGGCCAGCAGACGGGGCGAGCGAGTGCTGGCAGCGTCTTCGAGTGTCAGTAGCTCTGTCAGTGCGCTGCCAGGTGCCGATGCCAAGGGGTAGTGCCAGCGGGTGACCGGTGTGTCGTCGCCGGGCAGGCTGAACAGCAGCGTATGGCGGCTTGAGACGTCGTCGGAGGGAGGCTGTGGCATGTCGGTCGGTGGGGCTTCCAGTCCCGCGACCAGACCAAGGCCGGGCACCCAGGCAAGCGCCTCCAGGCTCTGGTTGTCAGCAGCGCTGGCCGTCAAAGGGGAGCGTATGATCCGTCCGCTTGATACCCCCGTGGTGGTGAAGCCTTCGACACGGTGATCCTGTTCAAAGCCCACCAGCAGCTGCGTATTGCCTGCAACGTTGTCGCGATCATTTATCAGGACCAGGGACTCGGCGTCTGCCGCCTTGCCTTCCAGGCGGCGACCGTCTCGGTCCGTCAGTCGGTGGCTCGATAGCGCCGTGAGGTCAACCAGCCTGCCATTACGAAATACGGGAATCGCCTGGTGCAGGCGTCCACGATCCGATAGCAGATACAGGCGCTGTTCATCGTTGTCCCAGGCCATGGCGGACAGCCCGCCGAGGGGCACCGGCGCGACATCATCAAGCGGCTGCCATTCGCCGGGTAGCGCCAGGGTGCCGCAGAACTCGAGCGCTGCCGGCGCGGGGGCATCACCCTGAAGGTTGGCTGAGGCGACCTGGGTAGTGCAGCCGCTGAGCCACGACGACAGGATGATCAGTCCGATGGCCAGGCAGTGTGGGGGCAAGGGCTTGGGCAACATGGAGGCCTCATTGAAGCGTGGGCAAGGCATTGTGGTGTGGCATTGGTATACTGCGCCAAGTTTCTTGCAGTTTTATCATTGGTCAGCGCTGGAGTTTGCATGAGTTCAACCGCCCCTCGTATTGCTATTGTCGGCGTCGCCGGTCGCATGGGTCGCACCCTGGTCAACGCCGTCGCCCAGGATGAAGCGGCTTCTCTCGCCGGTGGTATCGTTGAGCCGGGCAGTTCGCTGACGAACGCAGACCTGGGAGAGCTCGCGGGTATCGGTCGGCTGGAGGTGACTGCGGTCGATTCCCTGGACGCTATCGTCGATGATTTTGACGTCTTGATCGACTTCACCGCGCCAAAGGTGACGCTGGCCAACCTGGCGTTCTGCGCCCAGCATGGCAAGGCGATCGTGATTGGCACCACGGGCTTGTCCGATGACGAGCTGGCCGAGCTCGACAGCTATCGCGACCGGGTCGCCATGGTGTTTGCGCCCAACATGAGTGTCGGTGTGAATCTGACGCTGAAGTTGCTGGAAACCGCGGCGAAGGCGCTTGGCGATGAAGGTTACGACATCGAAGTGATCGAGTCCCATCATCGACACAAGGTGGATGCCCCCTCCGGCACGGCGCTGCGCATGGGCGAGGTGGTTGCCGCCGCTCTGGATCGTGATCTCAAGGAGCACGGTGTATTCGAGCGCGTCGGCCAGTGCGGCCCCCGTGATGCCAAGGAGATTGGCTTCGCTACCGTGCGTGCAGGGGATATCGTCGGTGAGCACACCGTTATGTTTGCGACGGAAGGTGAGCGCATCGAGATTACCCACAAGGCGTCTAGCCGCATGACCTTTGCCCGCGGTGCTGTGCGCGCTGCGCGCTGGGTGGCCGGGCGCGATGCCGGACGCTATGGCATGAACGATGTGCTGGGGCTTGAGTAAGTCTGTCTGGTCGCAACGTTCGGTGGCAAAGGCTGCCGGGGGTTGATGCGTGAACGGGGGTAGTCAGATACCTCTGAATGCTGTAACATTCCAAAAATTTTGGCCGAGCCGGGCATGAAAGTGCCGCCCAGAAAGCGCATTTAACGACGCTTGCTGGCGTAGTGTGGCGGCCGTGCATTCCGAGCGAATGACAACAAGCGGGATGAAACCGGTCAAACACCGGGTTTCGTCCCGCTTTTTTACGGCCCGGCCCCTCGTGTGCTTGTCATGCGGCGGGCCGGGTCGGTGCCGAATGGCCTGGCGACAGGCTGTCACGGGCGGTGGCAGCGGTCGTGGATACCTTGACGAGCTTTGGGAGGACGTAGCGTTGAACAAACCCGCAATATTGGCCCTGGAAGATGGCAGCGTATTCCACGGCACGGCCATTGGTGCAGACGGGCAGACCAGTGGCGAAGTGGTGTTCAATACGGCCATGACCGGCTATCAGGAAATTCTCACCGACCCTTCCTACTCTCGACAGATCGTCACGCTGACCTACCCTCATATTGGCAATACCGGCATCAATCCCGAAGACATCGAGTCTTCCAGCATCGCCGCCGCGGGCCTCGTCATCCGCGACCTCCCGTTGGTTGCCAGTAACTTCCGCTCCACCCAGAGCCTGTCCGATTATCTCGCCAGTCAGAATGTCGTCGGTATCGCAGATATCGATACGCGCCGCCTGACGCGCATTCTGCGCGACAAGGGGGCCCAGAATGGCGCCATCTTGGCGGGCAGCGAGGCCGAGGGCGATGACGCCGTAGCGCGCGCGCTGGAAGCCGCGCGTGCCTTCCCGGGGCTCAAGGGCATGGATCTGGCGAAGGTGGTGTCCTGTAGCGAAGCGTACGAATGGAATGAAGGCGAATGGCAGCTGGGCGAAGGCTACGTTAACGCTGCTGCCGGCGAGCGCCCCTTCCATGTGGTGGCCTACGACTATGGGGTCAAGTTCAACATTCTGCGTATGCTGGCCAGCCGCGGGTGCAAGTTGACGGTGGTGCCGGCGCAGACGCCAGCGGCTGAGGTGCTGGCGATGAAGCCCGATGGCGTGTTCCTGTCCAACGGCCCCGGCGACCCCGAGCCCTGTGACTATGCCATTGAGGCAATCCGCGAGATTCTGACCACCCAGGTGCCTGTCTTTGGTATCTGTCTGGGTCACCAGCTGCTGGCGCTGGCCAGTGGGGCAGCCACGGTCAAGATGAATCATGGTCATCACGGTGCCAACCACCCGGTGCAGGATCTCGATTCCGGGCATGTGATGATCACCAGTCAGAACCACGGCTTTGCCGCCGACGAGACATCGCTTCCGGACACCCTGCGAGCGACCCACCGCTCCCTGTTTGACGGCACCTTGCAAGGTATCGAGCGTACCGATTGCCCGGCCTTCAGCTTCCAGGGTCACCCCGAGGCGAGCCCAGGCCCCCGCGATGTGGCGCCGCTGTTCGACCGCTTCATCGACATGATGCAAAGCCGTCGTTAAGGCGCTCACCCAGACTCCGGTTCATCGTCCAATTTTCTTGCGGGAAGCACCATGCCCAAGCGTACAGACCTGAAAAGCATCCTTATCATCGGCGCAGGCCCGATCGTCATCGGTCAGGCCTGCGAGTTCGACTATTCCGGCGCCCAGGCCTGCAAGGCCCTGCGTGAAGAAGGGTTCCGCGTCATCCTGGTCAACTCGAATCCGGCGACGATCATGACCGATCCCGCCATGGCCGACGCTACCTATATCGAGCCGATCACCTGGCAGGCGGTAGAGAAGATCATCGAGGCTGAACGCCCCGATGCGGTGCTGCCGACCATGGGGGGCCAGACCGCGCTGAACTGCGCACTGGACCTGGATCGTCACGGTGTCCTGGAAAAGTATGGCGTTGAGATGATCGGGGCCAATGCCGACACCATCGACAAGGCCGAGGATCGCGATCGCTTCGACAAGGCGATGAAGAATATCGGTCTGGAGTGCCCCAAGGCCAAGATCGCTCACAGCATGGACGAGGCCTGGGAAATTCAAAGCGAACTGGGCTTCCCGGCCATCATCCGGCCGTCCTTCACCATGGGCGGCTCTGGCGGCGGCGTGGCGTACAACAAGGAAGAGTTCAAGGAAATCTGCCATCGTGGCTTTGAGCTCTCTCCGACCCATGAGCTGTTGATCGACGAATCGCTGCTGGGGTGGAAGGAATACGAGATGGAGGTCGTTCGCGACAAGAACGACAACTGCATCATCGTTTGTGCCATCGAGAACTTTGACCCCATGGGAGTCCACACGGGTGACTCCATTACCGTGGCGCCTGCGCAGACGCTGACGGACAAGGAATATCAGATCATGCGTGACGCTTCTCTCGCGGTGCTGCGCGAGATCGGCGTCGAGACCGGTGGCTCCAACGTCCAGTTTGGCGTGGACCCCGAGACCGGGCGCATGGTGGTCATCGAGATGAACCCGCGTGTATCGCGCTCCTCTGCGCTGGCCTCCAAGGCCACCGGCTTCCCGATTGCCAAGATCGCTGCCAAGCTGGCGGTGGGCTACACCCTGGATGAGCTGCAGAACGATATTACCGGCGGGCGCACTCCGGCCTCGTTCGAGCCGTCCATTGATTACGTCGTCACCAAGATTCCGCGTTTCACCTTCGAGAAGTTTCCCCAGGCCAATGACCGCCTGACCACCCAGATGAAGTCGGTGGGTGAGGTCATGGCGATCGGCCGGACCTTCCAGGAGTCTCTGCAGAAGGCCCTGCGCGGCATGGAGACCGGTAATGATGGCCTCGACCCCATCGTGACCGACTTCAGCGCTGACAACATGGCGCTGATCAAGGGCGAGCTGCAGGCTGCCGGTGCCGAGCGCATCTTCTACATCGCCGACGCTATGCGTTCCGGCATGAGCGTGGAAGACGTCTTTGAACTGACCAATATCGACCCCTGGTTCCTGGTCCAGCTCGAAAATATCGTCAAGATCGAGCAGGATCTGGCCAGTCGCTCGCTGTCCTCGCTGGATGCTGGCGAGATCTATCGTCTCAAGCGCAAGGGCTTCGGTGACGCGCGCCTGGCCAAGGTGCTTGGCGTTTCCGAGGACGATGTGCGCAAGGCACGCCAGGATGCCGGTATCCGCCCGGTGTACAAGCGGGTAGACACCTGTGCCGCCGAGTTTGCCTCCGACACCGCCTACATGTACTCGACCTATGAGGAAGAGTGCGAGGCCGAGGTCAGCGACCGCCAGAAGATCATGGTGCTGGGTGGAGGTCCGAACCGTATCGGCCAGGGTATCGAGTTCGATTACTGCTGCGTCCATGCCGCCTTCGCCATGCGCGATGACGGCTACGAGACCATCATGGTCAACTGCAACCCCGAGACCGTGTCCACCGACTACGATACCTCTGACCGTCTGTACTTCGAGCCGGTGACTCTGGAGGACGTGCTCGAGATCGCCGACAAGGAAAAGCCGGTCGGCGTGATCGTCCAGTTCGGTGGCCAGACCCCGCTGAAGCTTGCCCGTGCCCTCGAGGCTGCTGGCGTGCCGATCATTGGTACTACCCCGGATGCGATCGACCGTGCCGAGGACCGCGAGCGTTTCCAGCAGATGATCGACAAGCTGGGTCTGAAGCAGCCCCCCAATGCCACCGCCAGAAGCTTCGATGAGGCCTTCTCCAAGGCCGAAGCAATCGGCTACCCGCTGGTGGTGCGCCCGAGCTACGTGCTGGGCGGCCGGGCCATGGAGATCGTCTACGACGCCAGCGAGCTCGAGAACTACATGACCCATGCGGTCAAGGTCTCCAATGACTCGCCGGTATTGCTCGACCATTTCCTCAGTGCGGCGGTCGAGGTGGATATCGATGCAGTGTCCGACGGCGATCAGGTCGTGATCGGCGGCATCATGCAGCACGTGGAGCAGGCCGGTGTGCACTCGGGCGACTCCGCCTGTGCGCTGCCGCCGTACTCGCTGCCGGCGGACGTGCAGGACGAGATGCGCGAGCAGGTCAAGCGCATGGCCGTCGAGCTGGGCGTGAAGGGTCTGATGAACGTCCAGCTGGCCTGGCAGGACGGCGAAATCTACGTCATCGAGGTCAACCCGCGTGCCTCGCGCACTGTGCCCTTCGTATCCAAGTGCATCGGCACCTCGCTGGCGCAGGTTGCCGCCCGCTGCATGGCTGGCGTCAGCCTCAAGGAGCAAGGGTTCGAGCGGGAGATCGTGCCGCATTTCTATAGCGTCAAGGAAGCGGTGTTCCCGTTCAACAAGTTCCCCGGTGTGGATCCGATCCTGTCGCCGGAAATGAAGTCCACCGGCGAGGTGATGGGCTCTGGCGAGACCTTTGCCGAGGCCTTCTACAAGGCTCAGCTGGGTGCTGGCGAGGCGATCGCGCCGCTGACCGGTGATCGCAAGGCGTTCCTGTCGGTACGCGAGCCGGACAAGGCGGGTGTTATCGAAGTGGCTCGTTCTCTGGTAACATTGGGCTTCACACTCTGTGCGACCCGAGGAACGGCGGCAGCCCTTGAACAGGCTGGTCTGCCCGTTGAGGTCGTCAGTAAGGTTTACGAAGGCCGGCCGCACATCGTCGATTCCATCAAGAACGACGAGATCGCCTATATCGTCAATACCACCGAGGGCCGCCAGGCCATCAACGACTCCTCGGTGATCCGCCGCACCGCACTCGCCCACAAGGTTCCCTATGCCACGACGCTGGCAGGGGCCAGTGCCGTTTGCTTGGCGCTCGAGTACGGCAATGCCGTTACCGTGCGGCGGCTACAGGAACTGCATGCAGGAGCGAATACATGAACAAGGTCCCGATGACCGTCGCCGGTGAGCAACGCCTGCGTGAAGAGCTCGAGCAGCTCAAGAGCGAGGCTCGCCCGACAGTGATCGCTGCCATCGCGGAAGCCCGCGAGCATGGCGACCTCAAGGAAAACGCCGAGTACCATGCTGCCCGCGAGCAGCAGGGCTTCATCGAAGGCCGTATTCAAGAGATCGAGGGTAAGCTGTCCAACGCCCAGGTCATCGATGTCACCAAGTTGCCGAAGACGGGCAAGGTGATCTTCGGCGTGACCGTCGAGCTGTTGAACCTGGATACCGACGAAGAGGTGACCTACCGCATCGTTGGTGAGGATGAGGCCGACATCAAGGAGCGTCGCATCTCCGTCACGTCACCCATTGCCCGCGCCTTGATCGGCAAGGAAGAAGGTGAAGTGGTGCTGGTGCGCACTCCTGGCGGCGAAGTCGAGTACGAGATTACCGGCGTCGAGCACATCTAAGCGCAACTCTCCCGCTCCAACGACACCGCCCCGCCAGGCAACCTGGCGGGGCGGTGTCGTTTGGTGTTAAAGCTGGCCTTGAGCCGTCGCCTTCCGCGCTTGGCGGCTGACCTGATAGCCGTCAGTGGCTAGCGCTGTCAGTGGCGGCCGTGGTGGTTCTCGAAGCGAGTGATGTTGGACAGCTTCGGGTTGGCCTTGGGGTTCTTGCGATACAGCAGGGCGACCTTGCCGATCTTCTGGATCAGCTCGGACTTGCTCTGGTTGACCAGTTCGTCCAGCACGGCGGTGCGGTCGTCGCGGTCGGGAATCGCCAGCTTCACCTTGACCAGTTCATGGTCATTGAGGGCGCGTTCGAGCTCGGCCAACAGGCCCTCGGAAATGCCGTTCTCCGAGGCCGTGACCACCGGGTCGAGGTGGTGGCCGATGCTGCGCATTGCTTTCTTTTGTGCCTGTGACAAGCTCATGGTATCTTGCTTCATTCCGTATTGGCCGTTGGGCGCGTGACCGCACATGGTACGGGTAAACCCCGTGCGGTGAAAGCGATGTCGCCTGTCGATTGTCGTCGATGGCGCCCCCGGCATCCATTTTTTCAATCGCTGTCGGCGCTTACCGGACACCCCCATCGATACGCCTTCGACCCGGGCGTCGTCCGAACCGATACCGCGCTTCATGGTCATTCTCTGTCCAGGTGAGCGGCACTCCGAACGGAGCAGCCTGTAGACCATCCCATCCATTGGTCTCGGTCAGCCGCTTCAGGACATCGTCCCCGGCAACTTCTCTCAGGTGGTGTAGTGGCAGCCTCTCGTCCCCCTTCCAGCAAGAAATCCTCCAGCAAGAAGCCCTCGTCCAGCAAGACGAGTGCGAGCTGGCTGAAGGAGCACTTCGACGATCAGTATGTCCAGCAAAGTTGGCAGGATGGCTATCGCTCCCGGGCGAGCTACAAGCTGGTTGAGCTGGATGACAAGGACAAGCTGCTCAAGCCCGGTATGACGGTGATTGACCTGGGCGCTGCTCCAGGCGGCTGGAGTCAAATAGCGGCCGAGCGAGTGGGGGACAGTGGCGTTGTCATCGCCTCGGACATCCTGGAGATGGATGCCCTGGCGGGCGTCGATTTCGTTCAGGGAGATTTTACCGAAGACAGTGTGCTCGATGAGTTGCTGGCGCGCCTGCAAGATCGCCCGGTAGACCTTGTGATGTCGGATATGGCCCCCAATATGAGTGGTATGGCGGCGATCGATCAGCCGCAGGCCATGTACCTGGTGGAGCTGGCGCTGGACTTGGCAAGGCAGACGCTGCGTCCCGAGGGCACCTTTCTGGCGAAAGTGTTCCAGGGCGAAGGCTTTGACGAGTACCTGAAGGAGCTGCGTGGTGCCTTCCGCAAGGTTGTTACGCGCAAGCCAGGTGCCTCGCGGGCGCGCTCCCGGGAGGTGTACTTGCTGGCCCAGGGGTTCAAGGGGTAGCGGCAGCCGGCTGCCACGCCCTCGCTCCAGTAGCAGGCTCCGGACAAAGGCGTCGGTCTCAGCGAGTGGCGGCGAGATGTGGGGCGACGAAAGGCGTCTGCGATAGCTTTCGACTAATGCTGCGATAATGTCAGATGTGCTCGCTATGAGGCCAAATTCATGGCGGGGCAGAGGTATACTGCTGGTGGCGCTCGCTGAAATCAGCGCAGTGACACCTTGGGTCGGTCGCAACAGGCTGGCTGAACAAGGCTGGCTCATGTAGTGTCGAACCCTTAGGCACCATAGGCCGACAGATTCTTGCAATTGAGGGTGGTCCCTTGAACGACATGGCGAAGAACCTGATTCTGTGGTTGGTCATCGCGGCGGTGCTGCTGACGGTGTTCAACAACTTCAGCGTCGAGAATGCACCGAACCAGATGAACTACTCACAGTTCGTCCAGCAGGTGCAAAATGAACAAGTACGCAGTGTGACCATCGATGGTTACACGATCAGCGGTGAGCGCAACGATGGCTCCAGCTTCCAGACGATTCGCCCTTCGGCGGAAGATCCGAAGCTGATGGATGATCTGCTGTCCAATAACGTGACTGTGGTGGGCAAGAAGCCCGAACAGCAGAGCTTATGGACGCGGCTGCTGATTGCCAGCTTCCCGATCCTGCTGATCCTGGCCATCTTCATGTTCTTCATGCGTCAGATGCAGGGTGGCGGCGCCGGTAAAGGCGGCCCGATGAGCTTCGGCAAGTCCAAGGCGAAGCTGCTGTCCCAGGATCAGATCAAGACGACCTTTGCGGATGTTGCTGGCTGCGATGAGGCCAAGGAAGAGGTCGAGGAGCTGGTCGACTTCCTGCGCGACCCCACCAAGTTCCAGCGTCTGGGCGGGACGATTCCCCGTGGTGTGCTGATGGTGGGCCCGCCTGGTACGGGTAAGACCCTGCTGGCGAAGTCCATCGCTGGTGAGGCCAAGGTCCCGTTCTTCTCGATCTCCGGCTCTGACTTTGTCGAGATGTTCGTGGGTGTCGGTGCTTCCCGTGTTCGCGACATGTTCGAACAGGCCAAGAAGCAGGCGCCCTGCATCATCTTCATCGATGAGATCGACGCCGTAGGTCGCTCGCGCGGTGCCGGCATGGGTGGCGGCAACGATGAGCGTGAGCAGACCTTGAACCAGTTGCTGGTCGAGATGGACGGCTTCGAGGCCAACGAAGGCATCATCGTGATCGCTGCCACCAACCGTCCCGACGTGTTGGATCCGGCTCTGCTGCGCCCAGGTCGCTTCGACCGTCAGGTGGTGGTGCCGCTGCCCGATATTCGCGGTCGTGAGCACATCCTCAACGTCCACCTGCGCAAGGTGCCGCTGGCTGATGACGTCAAGCCGACCTTCATCGCTCGTGGTACCCCCGGGTTCTCCGGTGCCGACCTGGCCAACCTGGTCAACGAGGCAGCCCTGTTCTCGGCCCGCCGCAACAAGCGTCTGGTGGGTATGGAGGAGCTGGAGCTGGCCAAGGACAAGATCATGATGGGCGCCGAGCGCCGCTCCATGGTCATGACCGAAAAGGAAAAGTTGAATACCGCCTACCACGAGGCCGGCCATGCCATCATCGGTCTGGTCATGCCCGAGCATGATCCGGTGTACAAGGTCACCATTATTCCTCGTGGGCGTGCGCTGGGTGTGACGATGTTCCTGCCGGAACAGGATCGCTACAGCCTGTCGCGGCAGCAGATCATCAGTCAGATCTGCTCCTTGTTCGGCGGCCGTATCGCCGAGGAAATGACGCTGGGTCCGAATGGCGTCACGACAGGGGCATCCAACGACATCAAGCGCGCCACTGAGCTTGCCCACAACATGGTGGCCAAGTGGGGTCTTTCGGAAGAGATGGGTCCGATCATGTACGACGAGGACGAGTCGCATCAGTTCCTCGGCGGCCCGGGTCAGGGCGGCGGCAAGCTCAAGTCCGGCGACACCACCACGCGCCTTGATCGTGAAGTCCGCAAGATCATCGATGGCTGCTACGCGCAGGCACAACAGATCCTTGAGGACAATCGTGACAAGCTGGATGCCATGGCTGACGCGCTGATGCAGTACGAGACCATCGATGCCGACCAGCTCAAGGACATCATGGAAGGTCGTGATCCGCGTCCACCCAAGGACTGGGATGAGCCTGGCTCCGGTGGTGGGTCTCCGGTGACCGGCGATCCCGCTGCCACTGCCGACAATGATCAGCCCAGTGCTGACAGCGAAGAAGGTGACGAGGAAGACGATGACAGTCCCGGTCGTCGTCCCTCCGACCCCCTCGGCGGCCCCGCCGGCAGCTGATGCTCTGCCCCTGACAGAGGCGCCCCACGGGGCGCCTCTGGCGTTGCAGGGGCAGCTGTCGCGCGATGCTGCGATAGTGGCCCTCATCTCGTGTCTTACCATGTCTCCAGCCAGGACTTTTTCACCGATGGAATCTCGTTATCCCGCCGTGCTGCCCTGCGGCCGACATCGGCTCGATCTCACCTTTCCCCGCGTCATGGGCATTCTTAACGTGACGCCTGATTCTTTCTCTGACGGCGGGCGCCACATGGTGATCGATGATGCCCTGCGTCACGCTGAACAGATGCTGGCGGAAGGTGCCGCCATCATTGACGTGGGTGGCGAGTCGACCCGGCCGGGGGCCGCTCCGGTGAGCGCCCAGCAGGAAATGGATCGCGTTGTTCCCGTGGTTGAGGCGCTGGTGCGCGAGCTGGACGCCCTGGTGTCGGTGGATACCTCGACGCCTGAGGTAATGCGTGAAAGCGCACTGGCTGGCGCAGGCATGATCAACGACGTGCGCAACCTGCGGCGCGAAGGTGCGCTGGCAGCGGCGACCGGAACGGGGTTGCCAGTAGTGCTGATGCATATGCTGGGTGAGCCGGGCGATATGCAAGACGCACCGAGCTACGCGGAACCGGTCGAGGAAGAAGTCGCGCGCTTCCTGGAATCCCGTGTCACAGAATGTGAGGCTGCTGGGCTGCGTCGGGAACGTATCTTGCTGGACCCGGGCTTTGGTTTCGCCAAGACGGTAGAGCATAATCTTCGCCTATTGCACCGCATGGAGCGTCTAGAAGCCCTGGGGCTTCCGCTGCTGGTCGGCATGTCTCGCAAGAGCATGATCGGCAAGGTGCTCGATCGCGCTGTCGAAGAGCGTCTGCCGGGAGGCCTGGCCTTGTCGGCGCTGGCGGTCGAGCGCGGTGCTCGCATATTGCGCGTTCACGATGTGGGGCCCCATGTGGACGCGGTGAACATGACTTGGGCCGTTCTCGAGGAAGGAGAACACCATGGCTAGACGCTACTTTGGCACGGACGGAATTCGCGGCACCGTCGGGCAGGCGCCCATCACCCCTGACTTCATGCTCAAGCTTGGATGGGCGACTGGGCGCGTGCTCGAGCCGCGCCGGCAGCGGGCGCGCGTGTTGATTGGCAAGGATACGCGGATCTCCGGCTACATGTTCGAGTCGGCCCTCGAGGCAGGGTTGTCGGCAGCCGGCGTTGACGTCATGTTGCTGGGGCCAATGCCGACGCCCGGTATTGCCTACCTGACGCGTACCTTCAGGGCGGATGCCGGCATCGTGATTTCGGCGTCCCACAACGCCTATCAGGACAATGGCATCAAGTTCTTCTCGGCCGAAGGCGCGAAGCTGGGTGACGAGATCGAAGAGCGGATCGAAAAAGCCCTGGAAGAGACGCTGACCACCGTGCCGCCGGATGAGCTGGGCAAGGCAAGTCGCGTCGATGATGCTGCCGGGCGCTACATCGAGTTCTGCAAGTCGACCATTCCGGACCGCGTCAACCTGCATGGGCTGCGGATCGTCCTCGACTGCGCCCATGGGGCCACGTACCACATCGCTCCTGCGGTATTCAAAGAGTTGGGTGCCAAGGTGACCCTGGTAGGCGCCGAGCCAGATGGCCTGAATATCAACCGTGAGGTCGGCTCGACCCATCCCGCGGCGTTGCGCGCCGCAGTGATTCAGCAGGGGGCGGATCTGGGGGTGGCCTTCGATGGGGATGGCGACCGCGTGTTGATGGTCGATGCCGATGGTCATGAAATCGATGGCGACGACATGCTCTACCTGATCGCCAAGGACCGCCACGAGCGAGGCGAACTGGGTGGGGGAGTGGTCGGCACCCTGATGAGCAACTTTGGGCTGGCGGCAGCGCTGGAAGGCATGGGTGTGCCATTCGAGCGGGCCAAGGTCGGCGACCGTTACGTGATGGAGCGACTGGCGGCCAACAACTGGTTGCTTGGCGGCGAGTCGTCGGGTCATATCGTGTGCCGTCATGTGCAGACGACGGGGGATGGTATTGTCTCGGCGCTGCAGGTGCTGTCCTACATGGTGCGCGAGGAGAAGCCGCTGTCGCGGTTGCTGTACGGTTTCGAGAAAGCCCCCCAGTCACTGGTCAACGTGCGATTGCCCGCGGGTGTTGATGCCAAGGCCGTGATGGCAGAGCCTAGCCTGGACGCTGCGACCAAGGCCGTAGAGGCGGAGTTGGGGGCTGAAGGGCGAGTGCTGCTGCGTCCATCCGGCACTGAGCCGTTGATTCGCGTCATGGTCGAGGGTCGCCCCCATCTGGACGTTGAGGGGCTGGCACGTCGCCTTGCCGATGATGTGCGTGGGCTGGTGAGCTGACCCTGTCCCTTGCGGCGGCACGCTGACGCCAGTTCTGACACTATCGGGGCCGCTGCTTGGCCCCAGGTACTGGGTCGGCGTGTCCGTCATGATTGTTGTCTTGACAGGGCCTCTCCTATACCATTTCGGCCCACCTTGAAAGAGGATGATCCATGCGTGCACCGCTGATTGCCGGCAACTGGAAGATGAACGGCTCGCGTAGCCTGATCGACAGCTTCGCCGAAGCGCTGTCCCGTGCCGACCTGCCCGAGGCGGTTACCGTAGCGCTGGCTGTACCTTTTCCCTATGTCGGAGCGGCGCGAGAGGCACTTCCATCCTCCGTGCGTGTCGCTGGTCAGACGCTGAGCGACAAGCCAGATGGCGCCTATACCGGTGAAGTCAGTGGCGCCATGCTGCGTGACGTTGGTGCACAGATGGTGCTGGTGGGCCATTCTGAGCGGCGCACGCTGTTCGGAGAAGATGACGCCGCAGTGCTGGCCCGGGTCCAGGCGGCGCTCCATCAGGGCCTGACGCCGGTGCTTTGCCTCGGCGAGACCCTCGAAGAGCGCGATGCGGGTCGCACCGAAGAGGTGGTGCTGGGACAGTTGTGCGCGGTATTGGACGTGCTCGACAGTGATGCGCGAGCCCGTCTCGTGCTGGCTTACGAGCCGGTGTGGGCGATTGGCACAGGGCGTACCGCGACACCCGAGCAGGCGCAGCACGTGCATGCGGCAATCCGAGCGCGACTCGAGCAGTACGGTGGCGCCCTGGCGGCGTCCATGCAGGTTCTCTACGGCGGCAGCATGAAGCCCGATAATGCGGCGGAATTGCTGGCCCAACCGGACATCGACGGCGGCCTGATCGGCGGAGCATCGCTGAAGGTCGACGATTTTCTAGCCATTTGTCAGTCAGCAGGTTGAATCCATGCAAGTTGCCATTCTCATGATCCACGTGGCGATCGCTATCGCCCTGGTCGTCCTTATCCTGCTGCAGCAGGGCAAGGGTGCCGATGCCGGCGCTTCGTTCGGTGGCGGTGCCTCTCAGACCGTCTTTGGTTCCCGTGGTAGCGGCGGTTTTCTGTCCAAGGCCACCGGCGCGCTGGCGGCATGCTTCTTTGCCACCTCGCTGACGCTGGCCTATTTCGCCTCCGAGGCAGGCAATGCTGCGCCAGTGGCAGGTATTCCTGACGCCGAGGTCATCGAGCAGCAAAACGGTACGCCGACACTGGACGACAGCTCCACGCAGAACAGCGCACCAGCGCAAGGTGAGGAAAACACCGAAAATTCCGCGCCCACGCTTGACGGTGAGTCAGCTGATGTGGATAATGCTGCGCCAGTGCTGGAGGACAGCGACAGCTGATCTCCGGACTCCCCTAGCCGAAGTGGTGGAATTGGTAGACACGCTATCTTGAGGGGGTAGTGACCGTATGGTCGTGCGGGTTCAAGTCCCGCCTTCGGCACCATTTTCCAAACGGCATCGCCGTTGGGAAAACAAGCTCTCCTGGTACGCCCAGTGATCTTTTCAGGGTTGGCGGTTCGGTGAGATGCCTTGACGCCCTGGTCATGGCGAAGTATACTCACCGGCCTAGATTGATGCGGGGTGGAGCAGTCTGGTAGCTCGTCGGGCTCATAACCCGAAGGTCATCGGTTCAAATCCGGTCCCCGCTACCATCTTCTTGGCAGGCATGCAGGTATCCTCAAGGGGCATGCGTAACATCTGCCAGATGGTGACAGGTTTCTTGGAAAAGCCCCTTCCTGTGAAGGGGCTTTTTGTTAGCAGCTTGCCGGGTGTGCCCGGCAGCGCGAACGCCAATCAGCCACCTGACTTTCCTGTTCACTCCCGGCCAGGTGCTGATGCAACGGCTGTAGGAGCTTTCATTCGTGGCGACCAAAGATGCTGCGCTCAATGCGTTGATCGAACCGGTGGTATCTGCCATGGGGTTCGAACTCTGGGGTATCGATTACCTGTCCCAGGGAAAACATTCCCGTCTGGTGATTTATATCGATCATGCCGATGGTGTCAGCGTCGACAACTGTGCCGATATTAGTCGCCAGGTCAGCGCCATCATGGACGTCGAAGACCCGATCGCTGGTGAATACCGGCTCGAGGTGTCTTCGCCGGGCATGGATCGTCCGCTGTTCACGCTCGACCAGTTCTCTCGTTACGCCGGCCATCACGTGGCGCTGAAGTTGCGCTCCCCGTTCGAAGGGCGGCGCAAGTTTCAGGGACTGCTGGCAGGCGTCGAGGGCGATGAGGTACTGGTTCAGATCGACGGCGAGGAATATTGCTTCCCGATCGATGGTATCGATCAGGCGCGGGTGGTACCGCAGTTCGATAACTGACGTACTCGGGTGCGCCACGGCTGATGCGCAACAGTTGACGCACGACAAGAGAGAACAAGGATCGGTTTTTTGGCGAGGCTTTAAGGCATGAGTAAAGAAATTCTGGCGGTCGTTGATGCGATCTCCAATGAAAAGGGTGTCCCCCGCGAGGTCATCTTCGAGGCCGTAGAAGCTGCGCTGGCAAGTGCCTCGCGCAAGCGCTTCGAGGATGAGGAAGCCAGCGTGCGCGTGCACATCGATCGCGTGACGGGTGAGTACGAGACCTTCCGTCGCTGGGTGGTGGTCGAGGACGACGACTTCGACGGCCCGGATGCCGAAATCAAGCTGACCTTCGCCGAAAAGCGCGATCCGCCGCTGGGCCTGGGTGACGTGGTTGAAGAACGCATCGAGAATGCCGCCTTCGGTCGTATCGCCGCACAGACCGCCAAGCAGGTGATCGTGCAGAAGGTCCGCGAAGCTGAGCGTGCCGAAGTCGTACGTATCTATGCCGAACGCGAAGGCGAGCTGGTGGCAGGTATCGTCAAGAAGACGACACGTGACGGGTTGATCATTGACCTGGGCGACAACGCTGAAGCGTTCCTGCCGCGCAGTGAGATGATTCCCGGCGAGCGCTATCGCATGAACGAGCGTGTGCGTGCCCTGCTGGTCAAGGTCGACGCCGAGGCGCGCGGTGCGCAGCTGATTCTGTCGCGTACCAACCCGCAGATGATCATCGAGCTGTTCAAGATCGAAGTCCCGGAAATCGCCGAGCAGCTTATCGAGATCAAGGGTGCGGCACGTGATCCTGGCTCTCGCGCCAAGATTGCGGTCAAGACCAATGACCGTCGGATTGATCCGGTAGGTGCTTGTGTCGGTATGCGCGGTTCGCGGGTACAGGCGGTGTCCTCCGAGCTTCAGAACGAGCGCGTCGACATCGTGCTGTGGGATGACAATCCTGCACAGCTGGTGATCAACGCCATGGCACCGGCGGACGTGGCCTCCATCCTGGTGGATGAAGATGCCCATGCCATGGACGTCGCCGTAGCGGAAGACAACCTGGCCCAGGCCATCGGCCGTAGTGGTCAGAACGTGCGTCTCGCGTCGGAGCTGACCGGGTGGCGTATCAACGTCATGACCGAAGCCGACGCCGAGGCCAAGCGCGATCAGGAAATCGACAGCCTGGTCGAGCACTTCGTTCAGCATCTGGACATCGACGATGATGTCGCCCGGCTGCTGGTCGAGGAAGGGTTCACCTCTCTGGAAGAGGTGGCCTACGTGCCGGTCGAGGAAATGCTGGAAATCGAAGAGTTCGACGAAGACCTCATCGAGGAGCTTCGAGCTCGCGCCAAGGACGAGCTCTTGAACCTGGCCATTGCCTCCGAGGAGGAACTGGACGGAGCCCAGCCGGCGGATGATCTGCTTGAGATGGACGGTATGGAGCGCCACCTGGCCTTCATTCTGGCTAGCCGTGGTATCAAGACCATGGAAGATCTGGCCGAACAGTCCGTCGACGATCTGGTGGACATCGAAGAGGTGGACGAAGAGCGCGCCGCGGCATTGATCATGACCGCCCGTGCGCCTTGGTTCGAGAGCGAACAGTAACAGGGTCACGGGCTGAGGAGGGTCGTAATGTCAGAGATGACCGTTAAGGATTTTGCAGCAAAGGTGGGGCGTGAAGTGCCCCGTCTGCTGGAGCAGATGAAAGAAGCCGGACTCGAGCACAAGTCGGAAGGCGATGCCGTGTCCGAGGAAGACAAGCGCAAGCTGCTGGACTTCCTGACCAAGAGCCACGGTGGTGGTGCAGGCGTCGGTGCTGGTGCGCGCAATCGCATCACCCTGACCCGCAAGACGCGCAGCAAGATCAAGACCAGCGAGCGCGGCAAGACCATCGAGGTGCAGGTTCGCAAGAAGCGCACCTACGTCAAGCGCGAAGAGACCCCGGAAGAAACCCCGGCCCCGGCCGAGGACCACGGTCCGCGTCAGCTGGTCGGTGATATGGCCGATTCTCGTGCGCGTCGTGAGGCTGAAGAAGCCGAAGCGGCCAAGCAGCGCGCCGAAGAGAAGGCGGTTCAGGAAGCCGAGCAGGCGGCCAAGGCCCAGCGTGAAGCTGAACAGGCCGCCGCAGTGCCCGATATCCCCGTGCCCGAGCTCGATACCTCCGCTCCTGCCGGAGACGAGCCCCCGGCGCCGCCGAAGGAAGGCCGTGGTGATGTGCGCCGCGCTGCCGTCAAGAAGGCTGCGGGCAAGGGCGGCAAGAAGGGTCGCAACGAGCGTGACGACGACGACCGTAGCGATCGCGAAGAGCGTCGCCGTGGTGGCGGCAAGAAAGTCAAGCGTGCCGAGCGTCGTGGCAGCCGCCGTGGTGGCAGCCAGGGCAACGGCAAGCATGGCTTCCAGAAGCCGACCCAGCCGATCGTCCGTGAAGTGTCCATTCCCGAGTCCATCTCGGTGGCGGACCTCGCCGACAAGATGTCGATCAAGGCCAACGAAGTCATCAAGGCCATGTTCACCATGGGCGCGGCGGTGACGATCAACCAGACCATCGACCAGGACACCGCGGCGATCGTGGTGGAAGAAATGGGTCACACGCCCAAGCTGGTCAAGGATGATGCCCTCGAGACCGAAGTGCTCGAAGCCATCTCCTACGAGGGTGAGGAAATCACTCGCTCTCCGGTGGTCACGGTCATGGGTCACGTCGACCACGGCAAGACCTCGCTGCTCGACTACATTCGTCGTGCCAAGGTGGCTACCGGTGAGGCAGGGGGCATTACCCAGCACATCGGTGCCTATCACGTCGAAGACGACAGTGATGGTGTGACCTTCCTGGATACGCCTGGACACGCGGCGTTCACCGCCATGCGTGCCCGTGGTGCCAAGGCCACTGACGTTGTCATCCTGGTCGTGGCTGCCGACGACGGCGTGATGCCTCAGACGATCGAAGCGGTCGAGCACTCCAAGGCAGCGGAAGTGCCGATGGTGGTGGCGGTCAACAAGATCGACAAGCCGGAAGCCGATCCCGACCGGGTCAAGAACGAGCTGTCCCAGCACGGCGTCATCTCGGAAGAATGGGGTGGTGACACCCAGTTCGTCCACGTCTCCGCCAAGACCGGCGAAGGCATCGAGGCGCTGCTGGAAGCGGTCCACCTGGTGTCCGAAGTGCTCGAGCTCAAGGCAGTCCCGAGCGCGCCTGGCAAGGGCGTGGTGGTCGAGTCGCGGCTCGACAAGGGACGTGGTCCGGTGGCTACCGTACTGGTCCAGAATGGTACGCTGAAGAAGGGCGATATCGTCCTGGCAGGCCTGCACTATGGTCGCGTACGTGCGCTGACCAACGAGCTTGGCAAGCAGGTCGATGCGGTGGGTCCCGCCATGCCGGTGGAGATCCAGGGCCTCGACGGCACGCCGGAAGCCGGTGATGACTTCATGGTTGTCGCCGACGAGAAGAAGGCCCGTGAAGTGGCCAACTTCCGTCAGGGCAAGTACCGCGAGATCCGTCTGGCACGTCAGCAGAAGGCCAAGCTCGAGAACATGTTCTCGCAGATGGGCCAGGAAGAGGCGGCCAAGGTCAACATCGTGCTCAAGGCCGATGTGCAGGGCTCGTTGGAAGCCATCAAAGGCGCCCTCGAGGAGCTGTCCACCGACGAGGTGCAGGTCTCCGTGGTGTCCTCCGGTGTCGGCGGTATCACCGGTACCGATGCCAACCTGGCCCTGGCCAGTGAGGCGATCGTGGTCGGCTTCAACGTGCGTGCCGACGCGGCTGCCCGCGAGATCATCGAGCGTGAAGGTCTGGAGCTGCGCTACTACAGCGTCATCTACCACCTGATCGACGAGGTCAAGCAGGCCATGAGCGGCATGCTCGAGCCTGAGTGGAAGGAAGAGATCGTCGGTGTGGCCGAGGTCCGTGACGTCTTCCGTGCACCGAAGATCGGTGCGGTGGCTGGCTGCATGGTGGTCGAAGGCACGGTCTTCCGTAACAAGAAGATCCGCGTGCTGCGCGACAACGTGGTCATCTACGAAGGTGAGCTCGAGTCGCTGCGCCGCTTCAAGGACGACGTCCAGGAAGTGCGCAACGGCATGGAGTGTGGCATCGGCGTGAAGAACTACAACGATGTCCAGGTCAACGACAAGATCGAGGTCTTTGACCAGGTCAAGGTCGAGCGCACGCTGTAAGCGTTCGGGGAGTCGTTATCCATGCGCGAATTCAAGCGTACCGACCGAGTGGCCGACCAGCTCCAGAAGGAGCTGGCGGTCCTGATCCAGCGCGAGGTCAAGGACCCGCGCCTGGGGATGGTCACCGTCAGCGGCGTCGAGGTCAGCCGTGATCTTGGCTATGCCGACGTGCATATCACCCTGCTGGGGGAGCAAGACCCCGAGCGGATCAAGGAAAACCTTCAGGTGCTCAAGCGCGCTGGTGGTTTCCTGCGTAGCCAGGTGGCGCGTCGTATCAAGCTGCGCCATGTGCCGGAATTGCGCTTTCATTACGATGAAAGCGTGGTTCGCGGTCAGCACCTGTCGTCCCTGATTGAGGAGGCGGTAGCGAGCGATCGTTCGCGCCACGCCGATGATCAGGATGACACTTCCGAGGGTGAAGACGGGGCCAAGGACTAATGGCTCGTCGTCGCCGAGGATTACCGATCGACGGCGTACTGTTGCTGGACAAGCCCAAGGGCATGTCCAGCAATTTCGCATTGCAGCGGGCGAGGCGCCTGTACCAGGCGCAGAAGGCCGGTCACACCGGCACGCTGGACCCCATGGCGACGGGGCTCTTGCCGGTACTGTTCGGCGAAGCCACCAAGTTTTCCAGCCATTTGCTTGAAGCTGACAAGGTGTACCGGACCCGGGTGGAACTGGGTCGCAGCACGGACACCGGTGATGCCGAGGGCAACGTCATTGCCGAGGGTGTGGTGCCCTCGCTGTGCGAGGCGGATGTTGCATCCATGGTCGACAGCTTCATTGGTGAGCAGGATCAGCTGCCACCAATGTACTCTGCGCTGAAACATCAGGGGCGCAAGTTGTATGAACTAGCCCGAGAGGGCAAAAGCGTAGATCGTGCAACGCGACGGATAAGGGTGTATGATGCCCGGCTACTCTCGACGAGCCTTGCCGGGAATGCACCCGCCTTCGAGTTGGAGGTCCGGGTCAGCAAAGGCACTTATGTGCGTACCCTGGCCGAGGACATGGCCAAGGCGCTGGGATGCGAAGGACATATTTCGCAGCTCAGAAGGCTCAAGACAGGCCCTTTCGATGCCGAGGGCATGCTCGATTTCGAGATGCTCGAGGCCGATGACGCCGCCGCACGTGAAGCGCATCTAGCGCCGATCGACAGCCTGCTTCAGCATCTGCCGGCACACCGCCTCAGTGAGGCTGGTGCCGCGGCCATGCGCTTTGGGCGAACCGCCCGTGGCGAGGTGGAGCAGCACGCGTTGGCCCAGATGACGGCCAGCGAAGGATCACTGTATCGACTTTATCAGGGCGAGTCCTTTATCGGGCTTGGTCTGGTGGAGCCAGTCGGGGACATTGTGCCTCGGCGCCTGCTGAGTTCGTTCGTCGCGGGCTCGGGGCAAGACTGACCTCCTCAAGGGGTTGTGGCAGCTGGAGACTGCAAATATGCGTGGTCTCCGACATTCATCATTCAGGCATATTGCTTACTGGAGAGACAGATGGCACTTACCGCCGAACAGAAGGCCGACATCGTCAACGAATACGGCCGTGGTGACAACGATACCGGTTCCCCCGAGGTTCAGGTGGCCCTGCTGAGCGCCAACATCAACGGCCTGCAGGATCACTTCAAGACCAACAAGCAGGACCACCACTCCCGTCGTGGCCTGATCCGCATGGTCAACCAGCGCCGCAAGCTGCTGGACTACCTCAAGCGCAAGGATTTCGAGCGCTATCAGTCTCTGATCCAGCGTCTGGGCCTGCGTCGCTAAGCAGTGCTGACATGACAAGGCTTCCTTGTGGAAGCGGCGTCACACAAAGGGCAGTCCTTCGGGGCTGCCCTTTGTCGTTTTTGGCCGCAGTAGGGGAGGCCAGGCAGGTCCTTTGTCCTTTGTGGTGGCCCTCGCGGGTCTGACCCCCTAAAATAGTGCGCGAGTCAAAACGACCCAAACATCGAAAAGTAAAGGAAGTCGCCGTGAATCCGGTCAAAAAGACGTTTCAGTACGGTCGCAGCACCGTCACCCTGGAAACCGGGCGTATCGCCCGCCAGGCCACCGGTGCCGTGATGGTCACCATGGACGACACCGTGGTGCTGTGCACCGTGGTGGCAAGAAAGGAAGCCAACCCCAGCCAGCCTTTCTTCCCGTTGTCCGTTCATTACCAGGAAAAGACCTACGCGGTCGGCAAGATTCCTGGCGGCTTCTTCAAGCGTGAGGGACGCCCCACCGAGAAGGAAACCCTTACCTCTCGACTGATCGATCGTCCGATCCGTCCGCTGTTCCCCAAGGGCTTCATGAACGAAGTCCAGGTGATCTGCACCGTGTTGTCCACCGATCGCAACCATGATCCGGATATCGCTGCGATGATCGGCACCTCTGCCGCTCTGGCCATTTCCGGTGTGCCGTTCAATGGCCCCATCGGTGCTGCACGCGTGGCCTTCAACGAAGAGCGCGGCTACTTCCTCAACCCCACCGTGGAAGAACTCGAAGGCTCCGAGCTGAACATGGTGGTCGCGGGGACCGAGAAGGCCGTGCTGATGGTCGAGTCCGAAGCAGAAGAGCTGCTCGAGGACGAGATGCTGGGCGCCGTGCTGTTCGGTCACCAGGAGATGCAGACTGTCATCCAGGCGATCAACGAGCTGACCTCCGAGGCCGGCAAGGCCAAGTGGGATTGGCAGCCTCCCGCCGAGAATACTGCGCTCAAGGATGCCGTCGCCCAGGGCTTCGAGGCCAAGGTCGGCGAAGCCTATCGCATCACCGACAAGATGCAGCGCCAGGATGCCCTGTCCGCGCTCAAGGCCGAGGCCGTCGCGCAACTCGCCGGTGAAGAAGAGGGTAAATTTGACGCCTCCGAGGTGGAAGGCGCCTTCGCCGGTCTCGAGAAGCGCGTGGTGCGTGCCCGCGTGATCAAGGGCGAGCCGCGTATCGACGGTCGCGACCACAAGACCGTGCGTCCGCTGGCCATCGAGGTCGGTACCCTGCCCAAGACCCACGGCAGCGCCATCTTCACCCGTGGCGAGACCCAGGCGGTGGTCGTCGCGACCCTGGGCACCCTGCGTGACTCCCAGCTGATCGAATCGCTGGAAGGTGAGCGCAAGGACCGCTTCCTGCTGCACTACAACTTCCCCCCCTACTCGGTGGGCGAGGCTGGCTTTATGGGCGGTCCCAAGCGTCGCGAGATCGGTCACGGCCGTCTGGCCCGTCGTGGTGTCCAGGCCATGCTGCCGGCGGAAGAGGACTTCCCCTACACTATTCGCGTGGTCTCCGAGATCACCGAGTCCAACGGCTCCAGCTCCATGGCCTCCGTCTGCGGCACCTCGCTGGCACTGATGGACGCCGGTGTGCCGATCAAGGCTCCGGTGGCGGGTATCGCCATGGGCCTGGTCAAGGACGCCGACGGCTACGCCGTGCTGACCGACATCCTCGGCGACGAGGATCACCTCGGCGACATGGACTTCAAGGTGGCCGGTAGTGCCGAGGGTGTCACCGCCCTGCAGATGGACATCAAGATCGAGGGTATCGACGAGCAGATCATGGAAACGGCCCTGAACCAGGCCCATGATGCGCGCATCAGCATCCTCGAGCAGATGAACACCGTGATCGCCGAGAGCCGCGCCGAGGTGTCCGACAACGCGCCCTCCATGGCCACCATCAAGATCGACCCGGACAAGATCCGCGACGTCATCGGCAAGGGCGGCGCCACCATCCGCAAGATCTGCGACGATACCGGCGCCTCCATCGACCTGGACGACGACGGCACCGTGCGCATCTACGCCGAGGACAAGAAGGCGGCCAAGAAGGCCATCGATACCGTGCTGGCGATCACCGCCGAGGCGGAAATCGGCAAGCTGTACCGCGGCAAGGTGGTGCGTATCGCCGACTTCGGCGCCTTCGTCAACATCATGCCTGGCACCGACGGCCTGGTGCACATCTCCCAGATCGTGCCAGAGCGTGTCAATGACGTGCGTGATTACCTGAACGAAGGTGATGAGGTGGTGGTCAAGGTGCTCGACATCGACAACCGCAATCGCGTCAAGCTGACCATCAAGGAAATGACCGAGGAAGAAAAGGCGGCTTTTGAAGCTGAGGAAGCCGCTACCGAGGTCTAATGACGGCAAGCCATCGACGCCCCCGTTGCTGACGCCGCGGGGGCGTTTTTGTGTTACGCCCCTGATCGTCAAGTGCGCAGGGGATGAGGTTTGAGGCAAGCATGAGTGATGAGGGTAGTGGCTCTGGCATGACGACCGTCACCCAGCGACGAGACTGGTGTGCCGTGTTCAGCGTAATGGCAGGTATCTTCCTGCTGGTCACGGCAGAACAGCTGCCTATTGGCTTGCTATCGCAGCTCGCTACGTCGCTGGATGTCAGTGAAGGGCAGGCGGGCCTGATGATTACGGTTCCTGGCGTCGTCGCCGCCTTTGCCGCGCCTTTGCTGCCGGTCGCGGTAGGGCGCCTGGACCGACGCTATCTGCTGACAGGCCTCATGCTGGTCATGACCATCGCAAGCGTGCTCGGCGCGCTGATGGACAGCTTCGCAGGGCTGTTGGCGACTCGCGTGCTCATCGGCTGCTGTATCGGTGGTTTCTGGGCCATTGCCGGTGGTTTGGCCGGCAGGCTGGTCGCGCTGGAGCATGTGCCGAGGGCGATGTCATTCATTTTCAGTGGTGTGGCAGCGGCGACGGTGTTGGGGGTTCCTGCGGGCACCTGGCTTGGGGGTGTCACTGACTGGCGTATTGCCTTTGCCGCCCTGGGTGGACTGAGCCTGCTGGTGTGTCTCTGTCTATGGCAGCTGCTGCCGTCCTTGCCCGCGCAGAAACCGGTTCGTCTGGTAAGCCTGGGCGGACAGCTGAAACTGCCAGGCGTGTGTATCGGTGCACTGGCAACTGCCCTGATCGTGGTCGGCCACTTCGCCGCCTATACCTTTATCAGCCCCATTTTGCAGCGACTCGGGGGAATCCCATTGAGTGATGTCTCGCGTCTGTTGCTGCTGTTCGGTGCTGCCGGTCTGATGGGCAATTTCATTGCCGGTGGGCTGGCGGGCCGCCAGCCGTATCTGACGGTGCTATTGATTCCTCTGGTGCTGGCTGGGGTGGCGCTGGGCTTTCCGTGGTTTGGCGTCACCGCGACCGGCGCAAGCGCGCTGTTGATGCTGTGGGGGTTTGTGTTCGGTGGCATTTCGGTCAGCCTTCAAACCTGGATACTGCGCTCGGCGACCAATCCGGAAGCGGCCACCGCCATGATGGCCTTCGTCTTCAACCTATCGATTGGTCTTGGCGCCCTGTCCGGCGGGCGGGTGGTCGATAGCTGGGGACTGTCGTCGGTACTCCTGGCAGCGGGTGGCCTGTTCTCCCTCGCCGCTTTGCTGGTGCTGGCGACACCCTCACGCGTGGTGGGCCGTCAGCGATCCTCCCACGGGTGAGGGCGTACAACGGCCTAATCTTGCGTGTTTCTTTTCATCAAGTATCGAACGTGAGGAATGCTGATGCTTCCATCCTTCGTGCGCCCGTCCTCCTGGCGAGGCTGGCTGTTGCTGGGGATCTTTGGGGTGATCGTGCTGGCCGGTGTGTGGCCCGTGATCGAATGGATCAACCGGGCCGAGTTGGTGCTGGGCGTCCCCGCTATCGTGGCCTGGAGCTATGTGATCTTGCTGTGCTGCGTGCTGGCGATGCTGCTGGGAAATCGTTTGCTTCGAGAGAAAGGAGAGGATGACGGTGAGCACTGAATGGCTGCCGCTTGGTCTGACATTGGGCTATGTTCTGGTGGCGATGGTGATTGGTCTGGGTGGGCATCGTCGCGGATCCCGCTCGGCGTCAACCCTGGAGGAATGGGGAGTCGCCGGGCGCAGCATGGGGCCGGTCACACTGTATCTGTTGATTGCCGCCGGTAGCGTCAGTGCCTACACCTTCATGGGGGCACCGGGTTGGGCCTATGCCAAGGGCATTCCGGTGTTCTATGTGGTGGTCTATCTGGGGTACCTCGCGCTGGTAGCGTGGTACTTCGGGCCCAAGGTATGGGCCTTTGGCGCCCACTTTGGCCACGTTACCCAAGCCAGCGCCATCGCCGATCGCTATCAGAGTCGAGCGCTTGGTGCTCTCGCTGCGCTGGTGATGGCGGTGGGGTCATTGGCCTATGCGGTGCTGCAGACGGTCGGCTCGGCTTACATTCTGCACGTGATGAGTGGCGGCCTGATACCGGTATGGGCGGGGGTTGTGGTCGTCCTTGGCGCCATTGCTGTGTATCTCACCCTGCGTGGTCAGCGTGCCATCGGCCGCACCAATGTGTTTCAGGGGGTGCTGATGTTCGTGGTGGCCTGGATAGTGGGTCTGTGGGCCACCCATGTCTTTACCGGTGGCTGGCACTTTGCCGATGTCTATCAGCAGGTCCTTGAACAGCGTCCCGAGTACCTGACGCTGCCCGGCGCCGGAGGCGACATGAGTTTTGCCTTCTGGACCACATCGATCATCGTATCCATGCTGTCTTTCATGCCGCCGGTATGGACCCAGTGGATGAGTGCCACTTCAGCGCGTTCCCTGCGTCTCGCTGCCACCTGGCTGCCTAGCTACTACCTGGTGATCCTGCCGTTGGTGACGGTGGGCTTTATCGGCGTATTTGCCCTTCCTGGTCTGGATCGAGCGGACACGGTGGTACTCGAATATGCAATGACGCATCTGCCTGTGGTGCTGGTGGGTCTGCTGGGTGCCGGGACTCTGGCGGCCTCCATGTCGTCTTCGGAGCCCTTTATCCATTCCGTGGCACTGAGCCTGAGTCGCGATGTGATCGCGCCCTGGGCCGGGTGGTCAGATGAGCGGGCGGGGCAATGGGCGAAGCGCCTGGTGGTCGCTCTGATGGCTTTGATCATTGCCCCTCTGGCCATTGCTGAGCCAGGTAGCCTGGTCATGATCCTGCTGATTGGTCTGGGGTTCGCCTCTCAGGTGGTACCGGCATTTATTGGCATGTTCTTCTGGCCCAGAGCGAACGCGCCAGGGGTCATCGCGGGTATCCTCGCCGGGTTTATCGTGACAGTGACCTGCATCACGCTGTGGCCGCATCCGCTGGGTATCCACGCTGGGTTCTGGGGGATGATGATCAATCTGCCGGTGTTCGTCGGCGTGACACTGATGACCTCGCCCACCGACCCGGCGGTGGTCGACCGCTTCTTCCGCCTTGCGGCCCCCTGGTGGACGACGCGTGGCGTGCAGGCAGAAGCGTGATCACGCCTGATGGCGCGTTACCCAGACATGCAAAACCCCCGCCGTTGGCGGGGGTTTTGCTGTGCTTCCACTGTGGTCGACCTGTCGATCAGCGCTCGATGGCAAGCGCCACGCCCTGACCACCGCCGATACACAGGGTGGCCAGGCCTTTCTTGGCGTCACGGGCGATCATCTCGTGGACCAGGCTGACCAGGATACGGCAGCCGGAGGCTCCGATCGGGTGACCGATAGCGATAGCGCCACCGTTGACGTTGATCTTGGAGGTGTCCCAGCCCAGTTCCTTGTTGACGGAAAGTGACTGGGCGGCGAAGGCTTCATTGGACTCGATAAGATCCAGCTCTTCATGGGTCCAGCCGGCCTTTTCCAGACAGCGGCGAGTGGCCGGTGCCGGTCCGATGCCCATGATGGCGGGGTCAACACCAGCGTTGGCGTAGGCCTTGATACGGGCCAGCGGCGTCAATCCGAGAGCTTCTGCCTTGGCAGCGGAACAGAGCATGACGACGGCGGCGCCATCGTTGATGGAGGACGCATTGCCAGCGGTCACGGTGCCATCTTTCTTGAAGGCGGGGCGCATGCCACCGAGCTTTTCCGCGGTGACCTCGCGCGGGTTTTCGTCGGTGTCAAAGACGACCGGGTCACCCTTGCGCTGCGGGATCTCGATAGGAACGATCTGACCCTTGAAGCGGCCTTCCTTTATGGCTGCGGCCGCCTTCTGCTGAGAGGCAGCGGCAAACTCATCCATGTCTTCGCGAGTGATACCGTATTTTTCTGCCAGGTTTTCGGCGGTGATGCCCATGTGGTAGTTGTTGAAGGCGTCCCACAGGCCGTCATTGACCATGGAGTCGACCGCTTTCCAGTCGCCCATGCGCTGGCCGGTGCGCGAATTTGGCAGCACGTGGGGTGCCAGAGACATGTTCTCCTGGCCACCGGCGATAATCACCTCGGCGTCGCCCAGCATGATCGCCTGAGCACCCAGGTGCAGCGCCTTGAGGCCGGAACCGCAGACCTTGTTGATGGTCATGGCAGGTACGGCGTCGGGCAGGCCTGCCTTGATCGAGGCTTGGCGTGCTGGATTCTGGCCTACTCCCGCGGTGAGTACTTGCCCCAACAGAACTTCGTCGACCTCTTCCGGCTTGATGCCGGTCTGCGCTATCACGTCCTTGATCACGGCGGCTCCCAGGTCGCTGGCGGGAATGCCGGCGAGCGAGCCTCCGAAGGAACCAACGGCGGTACGACGTGCAGCAACGATCACCACTTCTTGCATGGAGTGTCTCCTGACTTGTAGGGGCTGTCCCGTCAGCATAGGGAGCCTTGTGCAGCGCGGCAATCCCCGGATGCCGGGTTTCTACGGGGGACTTTAGTATAGCTACCGGGTCTGGTTTTGGAGGCGTTGTGGCCAATCGCGCATAGAGGCAAGGCTCCTCTCATCAAGCCAATACGGATGTATGGCGAAGGGAGGCGCCCCGCGGTGACTTACATCGTGGCCTTGGCGGCGAGGCGCTCGATGGTGTCGACCAGCTGGTCTGCATGGGTAATGCCCACCGCCCCTTCCGGGGTGTCTTCTTCCTCGGGGAAGTGGTTGATGTGAATCACCTGCATTCCCGCCTTTAGGCCCGCTTCGACACCGACGGCAGCATCATCGATGACCACGCAGTGCTCGGGGGACACGCCCATGGCCTCAGCAGCGGCTAGGTAGAGTCCCGGGTCCGGTTTCCATACACCCAGCTCGTAAGCGCTGAAGAGGTGGTCGCCGAAGTGCGGGGCCAGTCCGGTGGTCGCCATGGCCAGTCGAATCTTGGCGATAGGGCCGTTGGAGGCTACCGCCTTGGGGTGGTCGGCCAGGGCGTCCAGCGCCTGCGGGATACCCGCTATCGGCACGAGTTCCTGCTCCATGCGCTCGGCCATGTTGGCGCGCAGGCGATCTTCCATGATCTGACGCTGGTCGTCAGCCAGCGAGCCGAAACGTCTTTCCAGCTCCTGCACGATGTCGAGAAAGCGGACGCCGCGAAATTCCTCCATGTACTGTTCGGCGGAAAACGGCAGGCCAAAGGGCGGAAAGGTGTCGGCCATGGCACGCGCCAGCAACGGCTCGCTGTCTACCAGGGTGCCGTCGGAATCGAACAGCAGGCAAAGGGGCGGCTGAGTCTGGGACATGGGTTCCTCATTGATGGAGCGGCGACCGCGTCGACGGTCGCCACCAGAATGGTCAGACAAAATCCGGTGCAATCAGACGGGGTATGGTCAGCACGATGTCGGGGAAGACAATCAGCAGCAAAATGACCGCCAGCATGATCGACAGGTACAGCATGGTCGTGCCAAGCGCCTTGAGCAGGGGGATTCCCCCGATCTTGGCGGATATCATCAAGCACAGTCCATAGGGTGGAGTGATCAGCCCTAGGCCGAGGGCCATGACGGCGATGACGCCGAACTGCACGGGATGAACGCCCGCCTGCATGGCCAGGGGCTGGAAGATCGGTGCCATGATGGCCATTGCCGGCAGTGAGTCCATGAAGGTACCGATGACCAGCATGACCACCGTCATGATGATGAGCAAGGTGATCGGGTCGGTGATGTTGACGCCTTGCATCAGCTTGGGAGGTATCTGGTAGAAGCTGATCAGGTAGCCGAAGATGGCCGCGCCGACGAGGCTGAAGAGCGACAGCGAGCACAGCCGTACCGTGTCGGTGGACGCATCCAGTACTTGGCGGAAGCTGAGCTCCCGATAGACGATGAAGCCCAGAGCCAGGGCGTACAGCACGGCGATCACGGCGGCCTCTGTCGGGGTGACGATACCCAGCGTGATGCCGCCAATGATGACCACCGGTATGCCGGCAGCCAGCAGCCCGTCCTTGCCGGAACTGGCCAGTTGTCGCCAGCTGGCGCGGGGACGCACGGGCACCTGGTAGCGACGCACATAGCCGACGTTCATCAGTAGCTGTGCGATGCCGATCATCACCCCTGGCAAGATACCACCGAGAAACAGACCCGCAATGGAGGTGTTGGTCAGCGCTCCCCAGACGATCATGTTGATCGACGGGGGAATGATGATGCCCATCACCGATGATGCTGCCGTCACGGCAACGGCAAAGTGAGTGGGGTAGCCCTCTCGCTGCATGGCTGGAATCAGCACGGTGCCGACGCCTGCGCTGTCGGCCGTAGACGAACCCGATACGCCGGCAAACAGCATGCTGACCATGACATTGACGTGGGCCAGGGCGCCTTTGACATGACCTACCAGGCGCATGCACAGGGTGATCAGGCGATCCGTGATACGCGCAGCGTTCATCAGATTGCCAGCCAGCAGAAACAGCGGCACGGCGAGCAACACGAAGGAGTCCATGCCGTTGTACATGCGCTGGAACATGACCCAGTAGGTCAGGCGGGGGTCGAGTATCACCATGCCGACCGCCGTCAGTACCAGCGCCATGGCAATCGGCACGCCCACCACAATCAGTACGCCAAGCAGGCCGAACAGCAGCCACGGCAGGATAAAGAGTGCATCCATGGAGATCATGAGGGCCTCCCGTCACTAGCGTCCTGAGAGGGCGTCTCCAAGGTCACCTGGTGACCTTGCTGCGCATCGATGGATTCCTGTACGGGATCCGGAGTGTTCATGGCAGCTTCCATGCTATCGAGGCCGTCGAGTGCGGCACGGACCAGACGTTCGATGGCGAACAACATGATGAACACGCCGCAGACCATGAAGGTGGCGTAGACGAAGATCATCGACATGCCGGAGGCCGTGGCGCTGCGACGAAGACCCGAGAGGGCGAACTCTTGGCCGTGCACGACGAAGATCGTGCCGACGGCAAGACAGGCAAGATCACGTATCCAGCGGGTCAGTCGATCGGCGCGGGAACCTCGCGGAAAGGCTTCCAGCACGAAGTGATCCGCATGCAGCACGCCAATGGCGGTGCCGAGCATGATCATCCACTGGAACGCAAACCGGCTGAACTCTTCTGTCCAGTACAGGCGAGGCAGCAAGGGCAGGTTGCGGCTGACGATTTGATAGATGATCAGGGCGATAAAGCCGAACAGCAGGGCCAGCAATACCCAGTGCAGCAGTTTCTCCAGGGCGCGATTGATGCGCGCAAGAAGATCCAGGAAGAGCCTCATGGCTTCATCCTCTTGAGACGGTGGGCACCGGGGCAGGCCCCGGTGCTTGAAGGATCATTACTCGGCGTTGACGATCATCTGGTGGAGCTCGCTCAGCCCCATTTCGTCAATCACTTCGGCGAGCGGTTCACGTACGATCTGCTGCATCTGCTCGCGGTCGAGCTCATGCAGGGTGGCCCCTTCTTCCACCAGCAGCTCGAGTGCTTCGGCATCTTGTTCGAGCTGCACGCCGCGGGCGTAGCTGGCGGCCTGGCTGGCGGCTGCCATGACCGCTTCCTGCTGGGCATCGTCCAGCCGGTCCCAGGTCAGTTCCGACATGGTCAGCAAGCGCACGGTGATGTCATGCTCGGACAGACCGATATGGGGCGCTACCTCGTGGAAGCGCATGCGGTGGATCCACTCGGCTTCATTGAGCAGGCCATCAATGGCACCCAGTTGCAGACCGGTGTAGATCTCTTTCCATGCCATGACGGTCGGGTCTGTCCCCAGCGCCGACCAGGCGGTGATGAGGGGCTTGGTAGGATTGGTGCGCAGTTTCATGCCATCGAGATCATCGAGACTTTCCAGCGGCCGGCTGGAGACGATCTGGCGCTTGCCGCCACCAAAGAACGCCAGCACTTTCACGCCGGTTTCGGCGGTGATCTGGTCGGCGATTTCCCGGCCCACGTCGCCGTCCAGGACGGTCTGCCAGTGCTCCTGATCGCGATACAGGAAGGGAATGGAGAAGACATTGGCCGTGTCAGAGAAGTCGGTGATCAAGCCGGGGTTGACGATGGACATATCCAGGGCGCCAGCCATCAGCTGCTCAAACATCTCGGTCTCGTGGCCAAGCACGGAATTTCCCATGATCTGGACGCCAAGATCGACGTCCTGCTCTTCCAGCAGTTCCTTGAACCGGGTGGCGCCAAGGTGATAGGCGGTGTCTTCCGTGCCGCCATGACCAAAGCGCAGGTCGTAGGCGTGAACCGGGGCAGTAAGACTCAGTCCTGCGACCAGCGTGGCGCCGGCCAGCAGGCTCTGGCCGAGGCGAGTCAGGGTAGTGCGGCGGGAGGGGGCGAGGGCGTGTGCCATGATTACCTCATTTATTGTGGTATGTACCTGGGGTGTTACAGGTGGAGCCGGTGAAACGGGCGACCTGCCGAAGCTGTCGCCCGGCGTCTATCCGTCGTTCAGATCGTCTGCATTGACCGGACTCAGTGGGCGTTGGCCGCTGAGCGCCAGGCGAATATTGTCGATAGCGCGCTGTGCCATGGCCGTGCGGGTTTCGTGAGTGGCGGAGCCAATGTGGGGCAGCGCCACCACGTTGGCCATGTGCGGCAACGGAGAGTCGGCGGGCAAGGGTTCCTTCTCGAATACGTCGAGACCGGCTGCATGCAGGGTGCCGTCCTTGAGCGCTGCAATCATGGCGGCTTCATCGACCACCTTGCCCCGGGCCACGTTGACGAAGATCGCTCCGGCCTTCATGCGGGCGAACTCGGCGGCGCCGATCAGCTTTTCCGTTTCTTCGGTCAGTGGCACCGTGACACAGACGATGTCCGCTTCTTCCAGCAATTGATCGAGCTCTCGGTGCTGTGCACCCAGTTCTGCGTCCAGTGCCGGCTTGGGCGAGGCTTTGGCGTAGAGAATCTTCATGCCGAAGCCCAGCGCACCGCGACGGGCGATGGCGGCACCGATACGCCCCATGCCGACCATGCCTAAGGTCTTGCCGTGCACGTCGGTGCCGAAGTGAGATTTGCCGATGCTTTCTGTCCACTTGCCTTGTTTGATCAGCTCGGCCAGCTCGATGGCGCGCCGGGCGGTACTCATGATCAACAAGAAGCCGGTGTCGGCGGTGGTCTCGGTCAGCACATCCGGCGTGTTACACAGCAAGATGCCGCGACGGGTCAGCTCCTCGACAGGGTAATTGTCATAGCCCACCGAGATACTGGCGATGGCCTCGAGCTGCGGGGCCTGATCGAGCAGGGCTGGAGTGATCTTGAGGCTGGCGCCGACCAGTCCGTGGGCCCGTGACAGGGCGTCCATGAACTCAGGGTCATCGGCATGGGTCACGTGAGGCAGGTAGTCGACCTCGAAGTCAGCGCGAAGGCTGTCGAGCTGATCGGCGCTGATCTCGCGAAACACCAGAATACGTCGGGTCATGGGGGACTCTCTTGTCGTTGTCGCGGTTGTTGTTACTGTCGTGGTCGGATAGCGGTCGGATCGTGGCTGCCAGTGGGGGTGTTGCCGCGAGGATGTCCCTGGCGGCAACGCCACGGCTCAGGCAGGCAGCGCGGCTTCCAGCTGGCCCAGCCGAGCACGACTCGGCAAGCCTTCCATGTCGCCCAGGACTTGCACCTGCGCGGCACCGATCAGGTTGGCGCGCTTGAGCGCCTCACGGGGGGCCAGGCCGTCCAGCATGGCGCTGACGAAACCTACCGCGAAGCCGTCGCCAGCACCGACCGTATCCACCACCTTGGCGACCGGCACGCCGGGTACGGTGAAAGCCTCATCCTGACCTGTGAGACGGCCGCGGTAGAAACTGCCTTCAGGCCCCAGCTTGATCACCACCGCCTCGGCACCCTGGTCCAGGTAGAAGCCTGCGATGTCATGGGCCGTGTCTTGGCCGGTCAACAACCTGCCCTCGGCAAGGCCAGGCAAGACCCAGTTGGCATGGGCAGCAAGCTCATTGAGGGTGGTGCGCATCTGCTGCTCGCTGGCCCACAGGGTGGGGCGGAGGTTGGGGTCGAACGATACGCTGACCCCGTGCTGGCGGGCCTGGCCCAGTAGATGGCGCGATAGCTCCAGACAACTCGCCGATACGGCGGGCGTGATGCCGGTTGCATGGAGGTGCCGCAGCGATGGAATGTCGATCTGGGCTGCGTCCGCCACCGACATCTGGCTGGCGGCGCTGTTCTTGCGCAGGTACTCGACCTTCGGGTCGGCGCCTCCCTCGGCGCGTTCCTTGAACACCAGGCCGGTGGCATGGACCGGGTCGGTGGTCAGATAGCGGCAGTCGAGACCTTCTTTTTCCAGCGTCGAGCGCAGATAGCGACCAAAGCTGTCGTTGCCGACACGACTCATCCAGCCGACGTTGAACCCCAGTCTCGACAGGCCGATGGCGACGTTGGTATCGGCCCCCGCGCAGCCGCGTGAGAAGCGTTCGACGTCGGCCAGATCGCCAGGCACGTCGGCAACGAACAGGGCCATGGCCTCGCCGAAGGAAAGAATGTCGGGAGTATCGTGGTTCATGATGGAATCTCGGGTGATGAAGAGGTGGCCAGTGGCCGCTGGGTCGATCCTCTCGGAACAAGGGTAGGGGCGAACATGTGGCGACGCGCTGCCGTCGCCTGATGGCTGCTGCGCTGCTTCAGACAGTCAACAGCAGCCTGGCCGATCAGGTCGGTAGGCTGCTCCAGCGTGGTGATGCCGGGATCGGTCAGGTCGCACCACTCTAGCTCGTCGATACCCATCAACCCGATCTCTCCCAGGGGGTAGCCGAGGTATTTCATCCGTCGTGCCACGGCCAGGGTGACCTGGCCGTTGGCACAGAGAACGGCGCAGGACGGATGAGGGTGATCCACATGACGGGCAAGCGCCGCGTCCAGCGCCTGGTGGTCTTTCAGCTCGAGCGCCAGCGTCTGTGCATCAAGAGCGCGTGCACGACATTGCGTCTCAAAGCGCTCCAGGCGGGCCTGGCGTGAGCTCGCCTGAGCTGGGGGCTCAGACACAAACAGCAGACGGGTGTAGCCCTGCTCTACCAGGTGGTCGATGGCCATATCGATGGCGGTGGCGTTATCCAGGCCCACCTCATCGACATCGACTCCCTTGAGCGAACGGTCCAGCAGCACCATCGGAGTTCCGCTCGCCGCCAGCTGTGCGAGCGCATCGCTGTGGCGGCCCGCCGCATTCACCACCAGCCCTTCGATACGATAGGAGGACAGTAACGCCAGCTGCTGGCGCTCCTGATCAAGGTCGTTGTCGCTGTTGCATAGCATGAGCGACAGCCCGGCCTGTCGGCAGGCCTTTTCCACGCCGTGCATGATGGCGACGGAGTACGGATTGTGGATATCGGCAACCAGCATGCCGATCAAGCCTGAGGGACCTCCTTTGAGTCCTCTGGCCATGGGGTTCGGTTGATAGCCCAAGGCCGTTGCCGCCGCCACGATACGCTCCTGCATGGCCGTAGACAGGCGCTCGCGCTCACCGCTGTAGTAGCGGGACACACTGGTCTTGGAGACCCCGGCTTCGCGGGCAACTTCCAGAATCGTGGCGCGGTGTTGTCGTTGGTTCATGCTCTGGCAGAGTCTCAGGCGGGGTTGATGGCGCGAAAAAGATATGGGTTCAAGAGGTATCCATGGCGGCGGCGTCACGCCACTCTGGGTCAAAATGGGAACGTTCCCATATGGTGCAAAGCTTAGGCGTCAAGGCGGGCGTCGGGCAAGGCGTCAGGGCTTAGACAAAGGTCGGGTGTGACGCGCATCAATGAAAAGGCCCGGCAGCAAGCCGGGCCATGAAAAGCAGAAGTGAGCGAGCTTAGGGCAGCGCTGAAGTCATCAGCCGAGCGGCCCAAGGCGACCGCCGCGCAGATCCGAAGCCTATGCGGTATAGCTGAGAAGTTCGAGCAGCACGCAACGCAGTGAATCGTGGTCGCAGGCCTTTATGCGGTGTTTTCTTAGCCGCTGGATATCATCGAGTGGCGGTTGCGGTCGCGCTGGAGGCGGCCGATGACGGTGGGCAGTTGAAACATGCTGGTGATCATGTGGGCGCCCTCAGGGGTCTCCTCTGCATCGGCAAAGCGATTGAGGTGTATCACCGTCATGCCGGCGGCTAGGGCCGCCTGGACACCAACGATGGCATCGTCGATGGCCACGCAGTCCTCGGCGGCGAAGCCCATGATGCTTGCCGCGTGAAGATACAGGCAGGGATCAGGCTTCCAGCAATTCGCGGTGTAGCCGCTGAAGAGCCGGTTGCCAAAGACCTCCGTCAAGCCGACGGTAGCCAGGGACGTGCGTACCTTGTTTTCAGGCCCATTCGAGACCACGCCCATGGAATAGCGGGATAACGCTGCCAGCGCCTCGGTGGCGCCGGCAATTGGCGTCAGGTCGGTGGCCAGGCGGCGGTTGAGGTTGGCACGCATGCTGGCTTCGAGAGACTCTAAATGGTCGGGGTCGACACGGCCATGCTGAGCCTCGAGCGCCGCTACGATATTGCGAAACCGCGCCCCGCGAAAATCGCCCATGTAATCTTCGGCCCTGAAGGGAAGGCCGGCTGCAGTCAGGCTGACGGCCATTTCTGCCGCCAGCAGTGGCTCGCTGTCTACCAGCGTGCCGTCACAGTCAAATAGAAGGCATAGAGGGCGGGGCATGGGAGCGACCTCGCGAGTCGTGCAATAGCGTTATCGAACAGTGTTGCAGATTTCCGCGGAGTCTGCCTGTGTTCGTAGGCGAAAACCATAATTTTTGAACACTGTTTTCTCACGCTGCGCATTGTGCACTATTGCGGTGCATGAATGACCGGTTTGAGGGGAGGGGGCGGTCTTGGCTATGCTGATTTGGCGTGATGTTCGACATCTCACATTCGGGGAAGGAGTACCCGTTTGATTTGCCCGCCAGTGAAGCGGGCATCGTCAACGTTCAAGGAGGTAAATGTGAAGGAAGAGACACTGTGGTCCATTGTCGGATCCGTCGCCGCGGTAGGGGCCAGCCTGATGTCGAGACAGGCAGCCGAGAAGACGTATCGCAAGGTGGTGGATGCCGAGCCGCCGGATAATCCAGAGCGGGACGACGTGCGCTGGCGAGACGCGCTGCTTTGGGGCGCTGCCACGGGAGTCCTGGTGGGCGTAGCGCGGGTAGTCGGGCGCAGCGCCGGCAACAAGGCCCTCGCTCAGCGCCAGCGCTCGCGGCACCGTCTGCCTCGACCCGGCAAGTAGACGTTTCGCGGGTGTGGCTGTGTGTCTGGCGCTCAGGGCGCCAGACACCTCTATGATGCCTGGCGGTGCCCCTCATGACGTGACCTTCCTCTGGGCCTGGCCCACCAGCTCCACCGCTTTCGCGCCGCGCATGCAAAAGCCTTGGGCGATGGCGGCTGCCCCAGCCCCAGCCCCAGCCCCAGCCCCAGCCCCAGCCCCAGCCCCAGCCCCAGCCCCAGCCCCAAGCCTCCCGGGGGGCGGATAACGCATCATCCGCAGAGACGTTCCCGGCGAACCCTTATTTTCCTGTCTCAGTAGCGCTTGCCCGGGTCGATGCCCCTGTCAGTCAATGGCCTCCCCTCCTGAGAGCCCTCGCTCGTCACTGCGCTGTAGTGCGCCATGTCTATCGCTTGGGCACAGCTATGTCTCAGGGGAAATGATGAGATGTGTTTCACTCGCGGAGAGCTCCAGCGTCCGACAAGAAGGGCGTGCCTTCGAGTTGCCCTGAACGAATGCGCCACCCGCCGTAGGGTCAAGATCGTGTCATGACCTAGACGGCTGGCACCGCGCGCTTCCCCGAGTGGACGAGATCATTTATCGACATGAGTAGAAAGACATGAGTAGACGAGGGCCGCGACGATGACGCCGCTTTGGAAGGCATACCGGTTCGTGCGCCGCGAAAAACGCACTGCCGAGGCGGCCTTGTCTCGGGAGGCGTTGATCGACGTGCTGGACCGTGCCCGGGACCGGGGAATCTCTCTGAACCCGCGACCCTCCGCCGGCATGACGGCGCTAGGCTTGCTGTGCTTGTTGCTCGGGACGTTGGGCTTTGTCATTACGCTGGCGGGGGGGCTTTCCTGGCCGTGGCTGTTGCCCCTGGCGGTGATCGGGGTGGCTCTGCTTGGGTTTGACTTCCATGCCACCGAAAATGTCGCCGCCTTTCTGCGTCAGCTGGTGCAGCGCGCGGCAGAGCTGGACTTTCGCCTGGCCGAGCCGGACGTGGATCTTGGCGCCATGCTGGCGACGCTGCGCGGCAAGATCACCGATTTTCAGCGGACATACTCAGACAATGGCGAGCTGCTCTATTGTCGCAAGGCGATCGATGAGCGTGTTGCGGGTGAGTACTGGGTTTACCGGTTTGCCTATGACGAGGGTACGGACAAGGACCGCCGCACCTACTATCGCAATGGTTTGATCTGCGATCTGCAACATGTCGCGGCGGTGGATCTTTGCAACCTGCGAGAGGGGAAATGGCGCCCGCTGCACCATGGCAGTACAGGTGAGGTGTGGGGAGAAGGTGACTTCGCCCGTTACTTCGTCGCCTGTACGGAAGAGAGCGAGGCACTGGCGGCGTTTCTCTCCGGCGATGTGATCGATACGCTGGTGCGGCTGGCGCGAAGCCTGCCGGACCTCAATGTGCAGGTGACACGGGATCACTTGCTGTGTCTGACCTGGTCGGGAGAAGACCCCTATGCGCGTCTGTTCGAGCCTGTCGCCGCCAATGGTCCGTCCCTGGCGCCCTTCACCGCCAGCCATGCACCGGGTGAGGATCCAGATGAAGTCTATCGGTCTCTGGAGCGCCGACTGCGTGCTCCGCGCCAGCTGACAGCGCTGGAGCCGGTGTTGGACGCCATTGCGGATATTCGTGCAGACCTGTCACTCGCCACGCACAGAGCGGACAGCAACATTCCTTTGAGGCGACGCCTGGAAGACGCTACCGACTAAGCCACAGGATGATGGCTGTGGGCTGCGGATCAGTAAGGTACCGTCTGCGCTCTGATGAGTCAGCGCCTGCCCCGCAGCCGATACTACAACGCCCTCGCCTCCTTGGGAGGCGAGGGCGTATCGATCCAGCGGGCTGCTCGCGGTGGTGTTACTTCACCTTGGGGTCCAGCTCTCCGCGGGCATAACGCTCGAACATGTCGTCCAGGCTGATCGGCTTGATCTTGCTGGCATTGCCGGCAGTGCCGAAGGCCTCATAGCGGGCGATGCAGATATCCTTCATGGCCGTCACGGTCAGCTTGAGGAACTTGCGCGGATCGAACTCTGCCGGGTTTTCAGCCAGGAAGCGGCGCACGGCACCCGTGGAGGCGAGACGCAGGTCGGTATCGATGTTGACCTTGCGCACACCGTGCTTGATGCCTTCGACAATTTCCTCAACCGGTACACCGTAGGTCTCGGGAATCGCCCCGCCGTGGGCGTTGATGACCTGGAGCCATTCCTGGGGCACGCTGGAAGAGCCATGCATGACCAGGTGGGTGTCCGGAATACGCTCGTGGATTTCCTTGATGCGCTGGATCGACAGCGTGTCGCCGGTCGGCGGGCGAGTGAACTTGTAGGCACCGTGGCTGGTGCCGATGGCGATTGCCAGGGCATCGACACCGGTGGACTTGACGAAGTCAGCCGCTTCTTCCGGATCCGTCAGCAGTTGGTCATGGCTGAGCTTGCCTTCCGCGCCGATACCGTCTTCTTCGCCGGCCATGCCGGTTTCCAGGCTGCCCAGGCAACCCAGCTCGCCTTCCACGGACACGCCGCAGGCATGGGCCATATCGACCGTACGGCGAGTGACGTCAACGTTGTAGGCGTAGTCGGTAGGCGTCTTGCCATCTTCGCCGAGTGAGCCGTCCATCATGACCGAAGAGAAACCGAGCTGGATGGAGCGTTGGCACACCGCAGGACTGGTGCCGTGATCCTGGTGCATGACCACCGGGATATGCGGAAACTCTTCAACCGCGGCGAGGATCAGGTGGCGCAGGAAGGGAGCGCCGGCGTATTTACGCGCCCCTGCGGAGGCCTGCAGGATGACCGGTGAGTCGGTGGCATCGGCCGCTTCCATGATGGCGCGGACTTGCTCAAGGTTGTTGACGTTGAAGGCCGGGACGCCGTAGCCGTGTTCGGCGGCGTGATCCAGCAGTTGGCGCATGCTGACGAGTGCCATGGAGATACCTGAATCTATTAGGGGTAAGGGGCGTGCCGCAGGCACGCCCATGACGTAATCGGGTTGTTAGGCGTCAGTGGCCTGACGTGCCGCTGCTTCCAAGGCAGCGACCGCGGGCAGTTCCTTGCCTTCGACATACTCAAGGAAAGCGCCGCCACCGGTAGAGATGTAGGACACCTGGTCGGCGATGCCGTACTTGTCGATGGCGGCCAGGGTGTCACCACCGCCGGCGATGGAAAAACCGTCGCTCTGGGCAATCGCGTGGGACAGGGCCTCGGTGCCACCGCCGAATTGGTCGATCTCGAACACGCCCACTGGGCCGTTCCACAGGATCGTGCCGGCGCTTTTCAGCATATCGCCCAGGCGCGCGGCGCTCTCTGGACCAATGTCCAGAATCATTTCATTGTCCGCAACCTGGTCGACTGGCTTGGTGACCGCCTCTGCCGAGTCGGAAAACTCGGTCGCCACGACCACATCGGTAGGCAGCGGGATCTCGACCTTGGCCATCAAGGCCTTGGCTTTGCCCACCAGGTCGGCTTCGTACAGCGATTTGCCGACGTTGTGTCCCGCCGCTGCGATGAAGGTATTGGCGATACCTCCGCCAACGATCAGTTGATCGCACTTCTCGGACAGGGCGTTGAGCACCTCAAGCTTGGTGGAAACCTTGGAGCCACCGACAATGGCCGTCATCGGCCGTCTGGGCGTGGCCAGGGCTTTCTCCAGGGCGTCGAGTTCGGCGGCGAGCAGCGGGCCGGCGCAGGCAGTGGGAGCAAAGCGTGCGACGCCGTGGGTCGAGGCCTGGGCGCGGTGGGCGGTGCCGAATGCATCCATCACGAACACGTCGCAGAGTGACGCATAGCGCTGGGCCAGGGCATCGTCGTCTTTTTTCTCACCCTTGTTGAAGCGCACGTTCTCGAGCAGTACGACGTCGCCGTCTTCCAGTTCCGGGGCCTGGTCCAGATAGTCGGTGACCAGTCGTACCGGACAGTCCAACAGGTCGCCCAGGTAGGCAGCCACCGGTGCAAGCGTGAACTCATCGGCGGGCTCACCTTCGGTGGGGCGCCCCAGGTGGCTCATCAGCAGGACCTTGGCGCCAGCATCCCGGGCGGCCTTGATCGTCGGCAGACTGGCGCGCAGTCGGGCATCACTGGTCACCTGACCATGCTTGACGGGTACGTTGAGGTCTTCACGAATCAGCACCCGCTGACCCTTGAGGTCGAGATCGGTCATCTTGCGCACGTTCATGTCGGCAGATCCTCGTCTGAACGGTCTGAGAGAGACATCGAGTAGGAAAGAATGGCCAGGGGAAGAGGCATCACGGTAACGCTCGGGGCAACTGGTTCAGGCGCGTGGCCACGTCGAGCATGCGGTTGGCGAAGCCCCATTCATTGTCGAACCAGCACAGCAGCTTCAGCAGGCGACCACCGGCCACCCGCGTCTGGGTGGCGTCTACGATACCGGAGCGCGGATCGTGGTTGAAGTCGATGGACGCCATGGGCTCCTCGGTGTACCCCAACAGGCCAGCAAGCCGGGAGTTGCTGGCCTCCTGCAGCAGGCGATTGACAGCCTGGGCCGAGGTATCGCGCTGCACACAGATCGACAGGTCCATGGCCGATACATTGATGGTCGGCACCCGCACATGCAGGCACTCGAAGCGCTCTGCCAGGTGCGGCATCAGGCGGTTGATCCCCCGCGCCAGGCCGGTATCCACCGGCACGATAGACTGCATGGCCGAGCGAGTCAGGCGCAGATCGGTCTGGTGGTAGGCATCGATCACGGGCTGGTCGTTCATGGCCGAGTGAATGGTGGTCGTGACACCGTGCTCGATGCCCAAGGCTTCATCCAGAATGGTCAGGATCGGCACCAGACAGTTGGTGGTGCACGATGCTGCCGAGATCACCCTGGCGGAGGCAGTCAGGTCGCTGTCATTGATGCCGGTGACGATGGTGGCGTCGACATCGCTCTCTGCGGGCTGTGAGAACAGCAGACGCCGGGCACCGGCAGCCAGATGTCGCTCGGCGGTAGCGCGGTCCTTGAAGCTGCCTGAGCACTCCAGCACCAGGTCGATATCCAGCGCTTTCCAGGGCAGTCGGTCGGGCTCTGCCTCTGACAGCACGCGGATGGGGTGCCCATTGATGAGCAGGTGGCCATCGCGGCTTTCCACACTGCCAGGAAAGCGACCATGGGTCGTATCGTAGCGAGTGAGGTAGGTAATGGTATCGAGGCCCGATAGCTCATTGATGGCGACCACTTCCAGGGAAGGGTCATTGCGCTCGATGAGGGCTCGCAGGACGCACTGGCCAATGCGACCGTAGCCATTGATGGCAATACGCTGGGCCATGGGGCTCGACACTCTCCTGAGTGGGATGGACACAGGCGCGAGAGTCTATCTCAAATCGGCCCCCACGTCGCGGCTACTGGCCGCTTGTGGCGTACCCTGAGGTAGTGAATCGTTTCAGCCAGCAAGGCCTGTCAGCTCCCAGGCCAATGGCATCAGCAAGGCCGTCAGTACGCCGGTCAAGGTCATGCCGAGCGATGCAAAGGCGCCGGCGGTGGGGCCCAGTTCAAAGGCACGCACCGTACCGATGGCATGGCCGTTGATACCCAGCGCCAGGCCCAGCAGACGCTGATCGGTGATCCTGAACACCTTGCCCAGCAAGCTGACACAGGCCGTTGCCGCGACGCCGGTGATCAGCAGGCCCCCCATCAAGATCGACACGGAGCCTCCCAGGCGCTCTGTCACCCCCATGGCAATAGGGGCGGTCACTGACTTGGGGGCCAGCGAGGCCAAAAGCTCCGGTGGCGCCCCCAGCGACCAGGCGATGGCCAGCGCATAGAAAGCGGCCAGCACCGTAGAGATGGGCAAGCACACCAGCAGTGGTTTCCACAGCGCGCGCACGTGGTGCATCTGCTGATAGAGCGGCACGGCCAAGGCGACGGTGGCGGGGCCCAGTAGGAGCATCAGCCACTGTGCTCCTTCGCGATAGTCCGCGTAGTCGATGGAGCCCCCTTTCAGCAAGGCAGCAAGCAGCAGCGAAGCCAGCAATACCGGGGGACACCATCCTGGCGAGCCCAGGCGTTTGAACAGGGCCATACCCGCGAGATAAGCGCCAATCGAAAGCACGATGGCCAGCATGGGCATGCTCAGGTAATCCGTGATGGACAGGCTCATGGGGTTTTCCTGAAGGGAGCAGACGGCGTGTCTTGGGGAAGCAGACGCTGCATCAGCCACAAGGTGCTGGCCACGCTAAGCAGGGTACCCAGCGTCAGCGCCAGGCCGACCGCCAGCCAGTAACCGGCCAGCTGGTCGAAGACCCAGAAGACGCCGACCACGCCGGGCATGATCAGCATCGCCAGCAGCATGATCAAAGGTTGTGCCGCCGCAGCAATGTCGGCGTGCATTCTGCCACGCGCCAGCAGGAAGCCCGTCATCAGCATCAACCCCACGACGCCGGGGGATAGTGGCAGCTGTCCGATGCCTGTTGCCAGGTCGCCAGCCAGCCAGAACAGGCAAAGCCACAGGAAACCTCGTAGAACCGATGTATTGAGCGCCGCCATATCATTCCTCAAGTGCGTCATGTCACTGACTGGGGCCAATGGAAATGAGCCATTGTGCCGATAACTGACACCCGGGTCAGCTTTGGGGGCTCTCGTTCGTGATGCTCTTCCGCTACCCTGTTGACGTTGACCTTTACCGACCGCCCGACGGATTCGGGCACGACAGGGAGATGCATGATGAGTGATATTGCCAGCTGGCTGGGCGCCGAGGCAGAGGATCTGTTGACGCACGAGTGTCGTGGAATTGCCAAGGAGCAGCTGCACCTGCCCGGTGCCGACTTTGTCGACCGCGTCATGATGGACTCCGATAGGACCCCGGCGGTGCTGCGGGGCATGCAGACGCTGTTCGATCACGGCCGGCTGGGCGGCACAGGATATCTGAGTATCCTGCCAGTGGATCAGGGGATCGAGCACTCCGCCGGGGCATCCTTTGCGCCCAACCCCATCTACTTTGATCCCGCCAACATTGTCGAATTGGCCATTGAAGGGGGCTGCAATGCCGTGGCCTCTACCCTTGGTGGTCTGTCGTCGGTCGCGCGTCGCTACGCTCATCGCATTCCGATGATGCTCAAGCTCAACCATAACGAGACGCTGACCTATCCCGCCCTGTACGACCAGACGCTGTTCGCTGAGGTCGACCAGGCCTTTGACATGGGCTGCGTAGCGGTCGGTGCGACGATCTACTTTGGCTCACCGGAAAGCCGTCGTCAGATCGAAGAGATCAGTGCCGCCTTTGAGCGTGCGCACGAGCTGGGAATGGTCACCGTGCTGTGGGCCTACCTGCGTAACCCGGGCTTCAAGCATGAGGGAACGGATTATCACGTTGCCTCAGACCTCACCAGCCAGGCGGTCCACCTGGCGGCAACGCTCAAGGCGGATATCGTCAAACAGAAGCTGCCTGAGAACAACGACGGCTACCGCAAGATCGGCTTTGGCAACACCCATGAAAAGGTCTACAGCGAGCTGACCAGCGATCACCCCATCGACCTGGCCCGTTATCAGGTGGCCAACGCCTACATGGGGCGTGCCGGGCTGATCAACTCCGGGGGCGCCTCGAGCGGGGAGGGGGACCTGACCCAGGCCGTGCGCACCGCTGTCATCAACAAGCGTGCCGGGGGCATGGGGCTGATATCCGGCCGCAAGGCGTTTCAGAAGCCGATGCGCGAGGGCGTTGCCCTGCTTAATGCGATTCAGGACGTCTATCTCGCCCCGGACGTGACAATCGCCTGACGGCGACTGGGACAAACCTGATATCAGGATCGAGCGGACCGGGTCAGAGCGCCTGTTCAGCGACTCAGGCCCGTCTCTCTCGCTGCCGTGAGTCAGCTCGGTGCGGTTCGACAAAAAAGGGGCACGGCGTTCGCCGTGCCCCTTTCATTTTTCGCTCACCACCAGTACGCGCCGTCAGCAGCCACACGCTGGGTGTGGAACCTGTAGCCGGACTGGCCGAGCTAAGCGCTGATGGCCTAGTCGAGCAAAGCCTTGGCGCGGGCCACCAGGTTGTCCACGGTGAAGCCGAAGTGCTTGAACAGATCGCCGGCAGGTGCCGATTCACCGAAGCTGGACATGCCGATGACGTCGCCGTCCAAGCCCACATACTTGGTCCAGTAGTCGCGGTGTCCCGCCTCGATGGCCAGGCGTGCACGCACATTGCGCGGCAGGACCGACTCTCGGTAGTCAGCGTCCTGGCTGTCGAACACATCGGTGGCCGGCATCGACACTACGCGCACCTGCTTGCCGTCGGCCTCAAGTGACTCGGCGGCTTGCATGGCCAGGGTCAGCTCGGAACCGGTGGCGATCAGGATCAGCTCAGGGGTGCCTTCACTGTCCTTCAACACGTAGCCGCCGCGCTGGATATTGGCCAGCTGGCTCTTGCTGCGGTCCTGGTGGGGCAGGTTCTGGCGTGACAGGACCAGCGCAGTGGGGCCGGCGCTGCGCTTGATGGCATGGGCCCAGGCTGCTGCCGTCTCGACCGCATCCGCAGGACGCCAGGTGCACAGGTTGGGGGTGGTGCGCAGGCTGGTCAGCTGCTCGATGGGCTGGTGGGTCGGTCCGTCTTCACCCAGGCCAATGGAGTCGTGGGTGTAGACGAAGATCGCCTGCTGGTTCATCAGCGCCGCCATGCGCACGGCATTGCGCATATATTCCATGAAGATCAGGAAGGTGGCACCGTAGGGAACGAAACCACCATGCAGCGCGATGCCGTTCATGATGGCGCCCATACCGAACTCACGCACCCCGTAGTGCAGGTAGTTGCCGCCAGGGGCTTCCGGGGTGATGGCTTCAGCGCCCTTCCAGAAGGTCAGGTTGGACGGTGCCAGGTCGGCGCTGCCGCCAAGCAATTCTGGCAGCTGAGGGCCAAGCTCGTTCAGACAGCCAAGGGACGCCTTGCGTGAGGCGATGGTGTCGCCTTTTTGCTGTGCCGCCTCAACCAGTGCTTCGCTGTTCAGTTCGCTAGGCAGCTCGCCCTTCTGACGCCGCAGGAATTCACGTGCTAGTTCCGGGTGTGCCTCCTGGTAGCGTTCGAAGCGTGCTTGCCAGTCCGCCTGGTGCTGCTTGCCGCGCTCGCAGGCATCCCAGCCCTGATACACCTCTTCGGGGATGTGGAACGGCGCATGGGGCCAGTCAAGCTGCTTGCGGGCTGCGGCGACTTCTTCCTCGCCCAACGCAGCGCCGTGACACTCTTCCTTGCCCTGCTTGTTCGGGGAGCCGAAACCGATGATGGTCTTGCAGATGATCAGGCTGGGACGATCATCCTGGGCGCGGGCCATCTCGATGGCCGCCTTGATCTCCTCGGGCTTGTGGCCGTCGACATTGGGCACCACGTGCCAGCCGTAGGCCTCGAAGCGCTTGGCAGTATCGTCGGTGAACCAGCCTTCGACCTCGCCGTCGATGGAGATACCGTTGTCGTCGTAGAAGGCGACCAGCTTGCCCAGCTTGTGAGTTCCGGCGAGGGACGCGACCTCGTGGGAGATGCCTTCCATCAGGCAGCCGTCACCCAGGAAGCAGTAGGTGTGATGATCGACGACCTCATGACCCGGACGGTTGAATTGCGCCGCGAGCGTGCGCTCCGCCATGGCCATGCCCACCGCGTTGGCCAGCCCCTGACCAAGCGGTCCAGTGGTGGTCTCGACGCCTGGCGCGTAGCCGTATTCCGGATGGCCGGCGGTCTTGGCGTGCAGTTGACGGAAGTTCTGCAGCTCTTCCAGGCCCAGGTCATAGCCGGACAGGTGTAACAGGGAGTAGAGCAGCATGGAGCCGTGGCCGTTGGACAACACGAAACGGTCGCGATCGGCCCACTTGGGATCGTCGGGGTTGTGGACGAGATAGTCGTTCCACAGTACCTCAGCGATATCGGCCATGCCCATCGGGGCTCCGGGGTGGCCGGAGTTGGCTTTCTGGACAGCATCCATGGAAAGGGCGCGAATGGCGTTGGCCAGTTCGAAACGGGACGGCATTGAGGGCTCCTCGCCTGGGGCAAAGTGTCAATCTGACGTTGGCGTGCCCGGTGTGGGCGGCGCAGCGGCGTCAAGGCTGAGCGCCGCCAGTCAAGCCCGCGGACAGCGAGGGCGAAGGGGCGGCGCAGATCGGTCGGGGACATATTGTCGCCGGAAAAGGGCGATCCATCAAATGCACGCAGCCTTGACCCTGGCCGTAGCGGCGGCCCGCAGGCAGCCGGATCGCTAGGAACAGAGCGGTCGAGCGTGTAGAATTCTGCTCCGCCAGGTCCGCGCGGAATCTGCACATTGCGCCCGCTCCAGCGGACGCTTCTGTTTCCACCTGCCAGGCCCGCCTGCCGATTATCCTACAGAGGGTCGAGGACGCCATGAGCGAATACTCCCTGTTTACCTCCGAGTCCGTGTCCGAAGGACACCCGGACAAGATTGCTGACCAGATTTCCGATGCCGTGCTCGATGCGCTCATCGCGCGGGACAAGAATGCCCGCGTGGCCTGCGAAACGCTGGTCAAGACTGGTGTCGCCATCGTGGCCGGTGAGATCACCACCTCCGCTTGGGTCGATCTCGAAGATCTGGTGCGCAAGGTGATCATGGATATTGGCTACACCTCCTCCGACGTAGGCTTCGACGGGGAAACCTGCGGGGTGATGAACCTGATCGGCAAGCAGAGTGTCGAGATCGCCCAAGGCGTGGATCGCGACAAGCCGGAGGATCAGGGGGCTGGCGATCAGGGCCTGATGTTCGGTTACGCCACCAACGAGACCGAGTCGTACATGCCGGCGCCGATTCATTACAGCCATCGTCTGGTCGAGCGTCAGGCCGAGCTGCGCAAGCAGGGCTTGCTGCCCTGGTTGCGTCCAGATGCCAAGAGCCAGCTGACCATGCGCTACGACGATACGGGCAAGCCCTGTGCCGTCGACGCGGTGGTGCTATCGACCCAGCATGATCCGGAGATCGATCAGGAACAGCTGCGTCAGATGGTGCAGCGCGAGATCATCGAACATGTGCTGCCGGCGGAGTGGCTGTCGGACAACACCCGCTACCACATCAATCCGACCGGCAAGTTCGTGATTGGTGGTCCGGTAGGAGACTGTGGACTGACCGGGCGCAAGATCATTGTGGACACCTACGGTGGCATGGCGCGCCATGGTGGCGGCGCCTTCTCCGGCAAGGACCCGTCCAAGGTCGACCGCAGCGCCGCCTATGCAGGCCGCTATGTGGCCAAGAACATCGTGGCAGCGGGGCTGGCAGAGCGCTGTGAGATTCAGGTGTCCTACGCGATCGGGGTGGCAGAGCCTACCTCTGTTTCCATCAATACCTTTGGTACAGGCCGTATCGACGATGAGCGTATCGTCGAGCTGGTGCGTGAACACTTCGACCTCCGCCCCAATGCGATTACCCGCATGCTCGACCTGCTGCACCCCATGTATCAGCTGACAGCGGCCTACGGCCACTTCGGCCGTGAACCCTTCGAGGCCAGCTATAGCTGGACCGATACCGAGGGCAAGACTCACACCGAGACCTTCACCGCCTTCCCGTGGGAGAAGGTGGATCGTGCCGATGCGCTGCGGAGTGCAGCAGGGCTGTAATGTGCCCGCTGGTGATAGATTGACGACACGCTAGCCTCCCGCCTGGTGTCCGTCATACCAAGACCCGCCCAGCCAAGCTGGGCGGGTCTTTTTTGTTCTGCCAGCGATCGGCAAGGGGCGATATCTCCAGGGTTGGGTGAATAGCTACTGACTGCGAAGAAGATGCTTACTTTCTTGCGTATTCATGTGAGCGTTTCTCCCCTTTTGTGACGACAAGATGGGGGGCAGAGTGTGATTTGGTCCCGGTTCTATTCCTTAGCAAGCATGTCCACAGTAGCCTTCGCAGCCGCCGACTAAACTGACCAGTATCCGGCCAGGTGCCAGCGTCCTCCAGGACAGAGGAACCGCCATCCAAGAGGCCCCGTCAGGCAAATGTGCTGCCTGGTTGCCCACAGCGATACGACAGGGGAATCGAACAAATGAGCCGATACCAGGAGCAGCAGAGGGTCGATACGCGCTATCCCCCAACAATGACATCATCAGTCACGTCATGGTCAGACACAGGTTCAGAGCCATGGTCAGACACATGTTCAGAGCCATGTGCAGCAAGGTCATCTCGCGAGCCTCAGGACGGCTGCCTGGAAGGCGATGCCTATCTGCAGTACCGCGAGTTGTTCTTGACCAAGCTGGCGCTTGAAGTCGCGGCGGCCTTGGCGACATTCCTGGTGACCGCCGCCGCCATCATGATGATGTTGTTGCAGCAGCAGGGCTTGCTCACGGCCGTCATCGTGATTGCCTTGAGTGTTCCAGCATTCGTGCTGGCGACCCAGCGGCTGTCGCGGCTTGCCGGCAATGTTGTCATGCCGACCCACCGGCCAGCCGGGGAGGCCTCGCTATGACGATCGCACAGCAGATATTGCTGGGTATCGCCATTGCGTCTCCGCTGCTGGGGTTGACGTGGTGGGCGGTAAAGCGGAGTGACCGGCACCTTCGGAGCCGCCAGCACGGCGACATCTGAGTCTGCGTGTAGCGCGGGGGCGATGGTGGGGCGGATGGTGGGGCGATAGTGGGACGGATGGTGGGGCGACAGTTCAGGACCTGCTGGTAAGGGCCACAGGTGACAAGGGCCAGCGAGTGCCTGTCTCGAATCCCTGTCTCTAAGCCCGGTCTCTATGCCCGGTCTCGGCATCTAGTCGCTGTCTGCAATAGCTGTCGTGAAGATGTCGTGCGAGCCAGCAGGTCTGGTGTTGGTGGCCACGGAGGGCCAGTGATGCGCAGCAAGGATATCAGCGTCATCGGCGCCGTCATCCCTAGGTGGCGCGCTCTGCTCCCATGGATACTACTGCTGTTGTGGTGGCCGCTGTCCGGCGCTGCCATGGCCCAATGTCCCTCGTGGTCCCACGCGATTGCCAGCGAGCAACTTGCCGAGAGAAAGCAGCGGCTCGATGCCTGGGAGCTTGCCTATCGGCAAGATGGTAGCTCACCGGTCAGTGACGATGTGTTCGACCAGGCCTGGCAGCGTTATCAGGAGTTAGGTGTCTGCTTTCCGCTCGCCGTTCCCGACGCTGCAGAGGCAGGCGCCTCGTTGTCTGTTGACGAGACGCTGTCTGTTGATGAGACGCTGTCTGACCAGCGGCTGGCACATCCGGTGGCTCATGGAGGCTTGCGCAAGGCCGAGGATATCCGCCAGGTGGAGCAGTGGCTGGATAGTGTATGCGCGGAGCCTCCGGCGACTGCCAGCGCCAGACTTGTTGCCAGCGAGGACCAGGCATTGTCTCGCGACCCGTTGTTTGACGCCGGTACCGTTGACGCTCTCTCGACTGCCGCCGCGGTGGAGTTGGCAACCTCGAGGGCGAGCGGCTGTACACGAGATATCTGGATACAGCCCAAGGTCGATGGCGTCGCGATGACGTTGATCTATCGGGACGGTCAGTTGGCGGGTCTTGTCAGCCGTGGCAACCGCCATGAAGGGCGTCGCTGGACTCACCACGCTGCCATGATAGACGCCATCCCCAAGCACCTACCTGACGCCTGGTCTGCATGGGCCAATGACGGCACCCTGGTGTTTCAGGGAGAGCTGTTCGAGCGACTGTCCCAGCACGTACAGCGGACCCAGGGTGGCAGCGGTGCGCGCAACCGGATCGCCGGATGGCTGGCGCGTGATGCGCTGACACAGGAACAGGGGCAGCGTATCGGAGTGTTCATCTGGGGTTGGCCAGCCGGGCCTGACGACATGGAAGATCGCCTCGCAGGCCTTGAGGCGCTGGGCCTAGGCCTGGTAGCTCAGTACAGCTATCTGGTGTCCATGCCATCTCAGGTTGCCGACTGGCGCGATCGCTGGCATCGCACGCCGTTGCCGTTCGCCACCGATGGGGTGGTGGTGAAACGCGGCCGGCGCCCTGGCGCAGCAACCTGGACGGACCAGCCGCCAACCTGGGCATTGGCATGGAAGTATCCGCCACGGGAAGCCCTGGCGGAGGTCGCCGGCATCGACTTCCGGATCGGGCGTAGTGGAAGGATCACTCCGGTGGCACGGCTGGTGCCGGTGACCATCGACGGGCGCACGCTGAGCCAGGTCAGTCTGGGTAGCTTGGAGCGCTGGCGCCAGTGGGACCTGCGCCCTGGGGACCAGGCCGTCATTCAGCTTGCTGGTTTGATCATTCCTCAGGTGAAGAGCGTTGCCTGGCGAGCCCCCCAACGTGCTCCACTGACGCTTCCAGACCCGGCGGACTATGACTTTCTCAGCTGCTGGCATCCCACGCCTGACTGCTACCAGCAGTTTCTGGCTCGCCTGGAGTGGTTGAGCGAAGCGGCGGCGCTGGATCTGGATGGCGTCGGTGAGGGTACCTGGCGGGCACTGCTGGAGTCGGGGTTGATCGATGACCTGCTCGCCTGGCAACGGCTGACGCCACAGCAGCTGGCCCAGGTCGATGGCATCGGGCCAGTGACCGCGCAGCGTCTGTTTGACGTTTTCTCCCGTACACCTGATCGCAGCTTCAGCCGCTGGATCCGGGCGCTAGGGGCTCCCGCGAGGGGGGATCTAGACGAGAGCGATAGCTGGAGCGGGCTGTTCGCAATGACGCAGCGGGACTGGCTGGCTCGTGAAGGGGTTGGAAGCGTGGGCGCGGCGCGCTGGCGCCGGTTTGTGATGCACCCGGAGGTGCAAGCGTTGGCGCAGCAGCTGGCGGGGGTCGGCGTGGCGGGATTCGCTGAGTCCCACCCGGTGGATGATGGCGCTACCGACGTGGCAGGCACATTGGCGCAGTAGTGCGCCCTGCGGTCATCGGATCGTCACGGCCACGCCACGCCGCTGTCACCAAGAAGAGACAGGCTTTAGGGCGTCACAGGAGGATGCTCATGGCCACGTCACTGACCGCCCGTACCCTGTTTGTTTCCGATCTTCACCTTGGCACTCGCGACTGTCAGGCAGCGCTGCTGTCGCGGTTACTGCGCCGAGCTCGCCCCGAACGCTTGTATCTGGTCGGAGATGTCATCGATCTGATCGCCATGCATCGACGCGCTGCGCTGCCTGCCGAACAGCAGCGGCTGGTAGGGCGCATCCTGCGCTTGGCCAAGGGCGGATGCGAGATCATCTATATTCCCGGAAATCATGACGCTGCGCTGCGCCAACTCTGTGGCTTGCGCATGCACAGGGTGCGTATCGAGCGTCGTGCGATCCACGAAACCGCCGACGGGCGTCGTCTGCTGGTCAGTCACGGCGACGAGTTTGATACTCACGTACGCCTGGCCCCATGGTTGATGGCCTTGGGTGATGGCATGCATCAGTTCGTGCTTTCGCTTAACCGTTGGTGCAACAAGGCGCGCAGTCTGCTGGGCTTGCCGTACTGGTCACTGGCAGCCGCGGTGAAAGGCCGTATCGGTGCCGCGCAGCGGTACGTGCAACAGTTTGAGCAGGCCGCGATCCATCAGGCCAGCCGAGAAGGTCTGGATGGCTATGTGGGGGGGCATATCCACAAGGCCGGTTTTCGCGCCCAGAATGGCGTGCTGTACTGCAATGACGGTGATTGGGTAGAGCACTGCACGGCTCTCATTGAGCGTCCCGATGGCAGTTTGGCATTGATCGATTGGGAGGGGCGTGTGATCGAGGCCGAACCCGCGATGCCACGTGCCTGCCCCGAGGGTGCCCTGGCGGGAGCCTGAGAGGGATTGAGAAGGGCCGAGAAGGGCCGAGAAGGGCGGGCTGTTACCCGCCATCGAGAGGCACCCGTTCGCTTGCCCGGCCTGACTCAGCGTTCGTTGTTCAGGCCTCTTGGCCAACAGCGGCGCCGCGGCCGCCGGTTAGCTCGCTGGCCGTTGCCAGCGTTCTGCCGGCCTCCAGCAATTCCTCCGCCAGTCGTGGGTCATTGACCGTGCGTGCCATGGCCAGACTGCCGATCATCGCAATCATCTGACCGAGCGCGCGTTTTCGCGCGTCGCTGTCCATCTCTGAGGTCCCGAGAAAGCGCTCCAGAAAGCCTTCCAGCAGGGCGGTGTAGGTGGAGCGTACCTGCTCGTCGCGCTGTGCTACATCGCTGACCAGACAGGCCAGCGGACAGGCCACCTCGTCCTTGTCGAGGGACTGACTCAGATAGGCATCGATACGCGCTTCTCGACTTTCGAGCTGCTCGAGCTCAATGGCCCCACGTCTGGCCGCATGACGAATGGCATTGGCGTAGAGCGATGATTTGCTGTCGAAGTGGGCGTAAAAGGCACCCCGGGTCAGGCCGGCGTCGGCCATCACCTCGTCGATGCTGACGGCATCGTAGCCTCGTTGGGTAAAGCAGCGAGCCGCTGCATCGAGAATGCGATGGCGGGTCTCGCGCTTGCGTTCGTTGCTCCAGGGCATGGGCGGTATCCGGCGACAAAATATGTTGTTGAACATATGGTGCCAGCGGCCATGCTGCAAGACGAGTGAGTACGACTCACGCAGCAGACGTCGGCGACTGCCGGCGGTTCCGTGTCTGATAGATAGGGGAGGTTGGCATGGCAAGTGTTTATATAGTAGGTCCGTCGTTCTCGAACTTCGTGCGTAGCGTGATGCTGGTGTGTCATGAGAAGGGCATAGAGCACAGCGTTGGCCTTGAGGCCGATGGTATCTCCGTGGGGCTGCATACGCCCGAGCTGCTTGCACTCAACCCCTTCGACAAGATTCCGGTCTTGCTGCATGGCGAGCGGCGCCTCTATGAAAGTGTTGCCATCTGTCGTTATCTGGACGCCGCCTTTGAGGGCCCAGCGCTGCTGCCAACGGATATCTGGGAGCGTGCCGTGGTGGACCAGTGGTGCAGTGCATTGGCCACCCAGGTGGACCAGGCCATCGTCAGACGCTACTTGCTGGAATTGGTGTTCCCCAGGGGAGCCAATGGCCAGGTTCGTGCAGACAAACTGAGTGAAGCCACCCCGGACGCGCAGAAGATGCTGGGGATTATCGACGCACGGCTGGAGGGAAGAGACTATCTGGCGGGGAATGACTTCACTCTGGCGGATGCGCTGGCGGCCCCCATGCTGGATTACATGGTGGCCACGCCGCCTGCTCAGCCCCTGGTTGAGGCGGTCCCCCGCGTCCGCGCGTACGTGGAACGGCTAAGAGCGCGCCCCTCAGGCCAGGCGGTTCTGGTAGAACCCGTTTTTCCGGGTAGGACCTCGGGCTAGCTCAGTCCCACCAGTGCCAGCATGGCACTGAGATATAGCGGGATGACCAGGGGCGCAGCCAGGGTGGTGATGAGCACCGCCAGCGCGCCTTTTTCTGGGGCGATACCCAGCTCCATGGCCACCACCACCACGTTGGCGGCCATGGGCACGACGCCGACCAGCAACAACGCCAGCGCCATATCCCTAGTTAGCCCGATGGTCAGCTGAAGCAGCACAACGGCTATCAGCATCAGCACTGGCCAGAGGGCGTAGCGCACTGCCACACAGGCGCCAATGAAACGACCGTCCAGCGAGCGCGGCGATACGCGGCCCAGCGTCATACCGATGATCATCATGCCGAGCAGGGTGTAGGTGGCAGGAAACACCGCCATGGCATCGGTGACCTCGGCGGGTACGTGAATGCCAACGCCTTCCACCAGCAGCGCTGCCAGAAACGCGTAGACCAGTGGCAGTCGGACAATCTTGAGCAGGCTGTCGCGCACTGAGAAGCGCCCTCTGGCACTAAGGTAAAAGCCCACGGTGAACTCGTAGAGGGTGACGCCGAGAGCGCAGAACAGATACAGCGTGACGCCCGAGGGCGGCAGCAGCACCAGCGCTACAGGCAGGCCGAAGTAGCCGGTATTGCCGGTGCCCGCCGAGAAGGCAAGCACCGATCCCTCTTCATCTGGAAGCCAACGCTTGCCCAGTAGGTTGACGCCCATTGCCACCAGGCTTGCGATCACGAACAAGGCTGCTGTCAGCGCCAGGTAGGCGGGGGTGGGCCCACCCAGCACCAGGGCTCTGAAGAAGGTCAACGGGGCGATCAGGTAGACCAGCAGTGTCGCCACGGGGCGAGCATCCACTCTCAACATCCTGGCCGCCAGTACCCCTAATGCGACGAAGGCGAGCAGCGTCCATAGTGGGCCCATCAGTGAGCTGGGGTCGACAGCCATGAACATCATCCTTGAGTGAGTGGCGAAGCCAACATGATGCCCGTTGGCAGTGAGGGTGTCAGTAGACCATTGATGACGCCAGCCACAGGAGTCTTTAGAATTTATGGTTATCAATTTCTCTTTTTTTATATGAAAGAAATTGAAGTTCACTCGCGAAACTTTCATTGGTGGTCACGCGGTGGAGTCGTCACAATGGCGGACATCACATGATCGGGCACCCTGTGGCGGTGATCCGCCACTCGCGATAAGGACCACTGGCTATGAGCGCACAAGAGCACCCGTTGGGCATCAGCTTTGAATTTTTCCCTCCGAACACCGATGCCGGGCGGGAGAAATTGATGCGCAACAGGGATCTTCTGGCCGAGCGTAACCCGCGGTTCTTCTCAGTTACCTACGGCGCCGGCGGCTCGACGCAGAACCGTACCATCGCGACCGTCAATGCCGTGCGTGAGAGCGGTATCACCACTGCGCCGCACCTGTCGTGCATCGGCAGCGAGAAAGCCCAGCTGCGTGACCTGCTGACAGACTACAAGGCCCAGGGCATCAATAGCCTGGTGGCGCTACGCGGTGATCTGCCTTCGGGTATGGGGGGGATCGGTGAGCTGCGCTATGCCAATGAACTGGTAGAGTTCATCCGGCAGGAAACCGGGGATCACTTCGAGATCGCGGTGGCCGCCTATCCCGAGTCGCATCCTCAGGCCCCGAGCTTTGAGGCCGATCTCCAGAATTTTGCGCGCAAGATGAACGCCGGAGCGAACCTGGCGATTACTCAGTACTTCTTCACTGCGGACGCCTATTTCCATTTCGTCGAGCGCGCGCGCCAGCTGGGTGTGGAAGCGCCGATCATTCCCGGCATCATGCCGATCACCAACTACTCCAAGCTTGCGCGTTTTTCTGACGCCTGCGGGGCGGAAATTCCGCGCTGGATTCGCAAGCAGCTGGAAGCCTACGGTGACGATAGCGCGTCTATCGCGGCCTTTGGTGAAGAGGTGATCTCGCGCCTGGCACAGCGGCTGCTGGATGGCGGCGCTCCCGGCCTGCACTTCTACACCCTGAATCAGGCAGAGCCGACGCTGAAGATCGTTGATAATCTCGCCGGTCATTGACTGTCGGGTTGACCTTCGGCGCTCACATAACAACAACGCTGGACCCTTGGCCCGATGCGGGCCACCACGATAACAAGAACGAAGGCCTCGCCATTGGCGGGGCCTTCGTCGTTGGTGGGCCTCATGGCCCGCTCCGAGTGGCCAAAAGAACGCCCCGCCAGATGGCGGGGCGAGGGTTAGTTGACGTCACATCGGCGCACTGCGCGTGTATCAGCCAGTCGTGGCACTTCTGGCGCCACCGCCGCTGGCGCGCTGCATGAAGAACAGGCCGATGGCAATGGCAAGACCCGCCAGGTCGGTGACGATGCCGCCGTAGATCAGGCACAGGGCGCCCACCAGCATCACCAGGCGTTGCCAGGCCTTGACCGGACCAAAGAACCAGGCTTGCACGGTAGCTGCCAGCAGCACGATACCGATGGTCGCAGTGGTACCTACCCTGAGGATCTGCGCCCAGTCGCCTTCCATCAGCATGGCCGGGCTGTAGAAGAACATGAACGGCACGATGAAGGCCGCCAGGCCGATCTTGAACGAGGCCACCGAGGTCCCCATGGCGTTGTCACCGGAAATGCCTGCTGCGGCATAGGAAGCCAAGGCTACGGGCGGCGTAATGGCAGACACCACGGCGAAGTAGAACACGAAGAAGTGGGCGACCAGCGGCTGAATGCCGATATCGATCAGGCCGGGGGCGACCACCGATGCTGCCACCGCATAGGCCGCCGTGGTGGGCATGCCCATGCCCAGCAGGATCGAGATGCACATTGCAAAGAACAGCGCCAGCAGCTGACTGACGCCGGCCAATCCAAGCAGCAGGGAGGAGAAGCGAGCGCCCACACCGGTCAGCGCGATGACCCCGACGATGAGGCCGGCGCAGGCACACACCGCGATGATCTGGATCGACATGGTGCCGGCCAGGCTCAAGGCGCGAAGGATGGAGCGTATTCCCATCTTGTGCGGCGACAGCCAGCTGACGACAGCCGCGGAAGCGGTGGCCAGGGTGCCGGCACGGATCACCGAGTAGCCCATGAACAAGGCCACGATCAAGATGATGATCGGAGCAAACAGGTAGACCTGCTTGATCAGCGATGAGAACTGGGGAATTTCTTCCTTGCGCATGCCACGCATGCCCTTGCGGGCCGCCTCGAAGTCAACCATGAAGTAGACGGAGGCAAAGTACAGGATGGCAGGGATCAGCGCCGCGACCGCGATCTCGGTATAGGGAATCCCGGTGATCTCGGCCATGATAAAGGCCCCTGCACCCATGATCGGCGGCATGATCTGGCCGCCAGTAGAAGCAGCGGCTTCGATGGCGCCGGCACTTCGTGCGGGGTAGCCGACCTTCTTCATCAGCGGAATCGTAAGCGAGCCGGTGGATACCACGTTGCCGGCACTGGTGCCGTTGATCATGCCCATCAGGCCAGAGGCAAAGATCGAGACCTTGGCCGGGCCGCCGCGCGCACGACCGGCACCGGCGAAGGCAAAGTTGACGAAGTAGTCGCCGACCTTCGACGCCTGCAGGAAGGCGGCAAAGATGATGAACAGGATGATATAGGTCGATGACACGGCGGTCGTCGGCCCCAGAATGCCAGCATCGGTGTAGACCTGGCTGAAGAAACGTCCGAGTGACAGCCCGGGATAGCCGAGGAAGCCCGGCAGCCACGGGCCCATGAACACGTAGGCCAGGAAGATCGCCGAGATGACGACCAGGGCCAGACCGGCGACACGGCGGGTGAGCTCCAGGATCAGCAGCGAACCGGCGATGGCTGCCCAGCTGATACCCATGGGGGCAAATGAGGTGCCGGTCGAGGCGCGCAACGGACTGTTGAAGACCACCAGCAGGTAGCCTGCCACGGCGGCGGCACAGACCATCAGCACCACGTCAGCAAGCAACAGCTGATGACGCGCCTGGCGAGGAATCCATGACAGCGCGATGGCCCCCAGGGTGGCGATGATCAGGGGGGCGCCGTAGTGCCAGTTTTCGATGGCAGGATCGATGCGCATGGCGCCGCCTGCCATGGTCTGCTGCATCAGCACCGTCTGCAGCAATGCGTAGGCGGCAGGCACCAGCAGGACCAGAGCAATAATGCTGGCCCAGCGGGGGGCGCCGTCCTGGCCCTCCTCAACGAAGCGGGAGCCGGTATACAGGCCAAAGCCGAGGATCAGGGCGCCGGCGATATGGATAATGCGGAACGACCAGGTCTCGATGGGATAGATATTGAGGGAGACCAGGTGAAAGACGGTATAGGCCACGGCCAGAATGCCGAATAGCCACCACTTGCCGCCTTCGAACAGACGACGATTGGGTTCGACGGCTTCGTCGTCGACGCCCGAGGCGACGATGGGTTCGACCGGAGTGTCGGTCGCCTGCTCGTCGCGGGGAGAATCGGGGGTGTGAGTCATGGAGCGATACCTTGGGAAACGAACGACCGGCCAGTGCCCCGCCCGCAGCCTGGCTGCGGGCGGGTAATAGCGTTACTGCTTGACCAGAGACGGATCGATCTCGTAGCCGTTTTCTTCGTACCAGCGCGCGGCGCCGGGGTGGAACGGCAGCACGGTGTTGTACTGAATGTTGTCAGGGATGGTGGTGGCGGCACTGCGGTGCACGTCCAGCATCTTGTCGTTGTTTTCCATGGTTACCTTGGTGACCTCGTAGACGAAGTCTTCCGGCAGGTCACAGCCAGCGATGGCGAAGTTCCACATGGACACCGCACGGGCATCTTCCTCGAGGGTCGTGTAGGTGCTGGCCGGGATCTGGAAGGCCGAGACCGGGAAGGCCTCGAGGATCTGCTGCTGCTCTTCCTCGGTGAATTCGATGATGTTGACGTCCGTCTGCACTTCGAGCTGGCTGACCGCAGGGATCGGAATGCCGGCGGCAAAGGCAATCACGTCGAGCAGGCCGTCCTGCAGCTGACCGCCAAGGTCAGACCAGCCTCCGTTGCGGCGATCAAAGTTGACGCCCAGCTCTTCCAGAATGGCCGGGAAGTAGGTGTCGGAGGTGGAGGCTGCCGGGCCGAAGCCGATACGGGCGCCGTCGGGAATCTCGGAGATTGAGGTGATGCCGCTGTCGGACAGGGCGGTGATGGAGAACGGAGTCTCGTACATCGGGAACAGGGCGCAGACGTTGTCCATCTGGATGCCAGGGGCCAGCGGGCTCTTGCCGTTCACCGCGTCGGAAGCCGGACCCATGGTGGTCAGGCCGAAGGCGACATCGCCACCGTGTACCAGAGCCAGGTTCTGGGTCGGGCCGCCGGTGACTTCGCCGCCACCGGACAGACCGAGCTGGTCAGCGACCAGGTTGGCCCAGCCGGAGCCGTAGACGAAGTAGGTGCCGCCCTGGCTCGCGGTGCCAACGGTGAAGCTCTCAGGCCAGTCTTCGCGATCTGCCTGAGCAGCAGCGGAGACCAGCAGGGTGCCGGCAAACGTGGTGGCGAGGACGCCGGTGAGGAGGCGAGTGGAGGTGCTCATGCAATGTCTCCCAATGCGATGGACGTTGTGATTATGGGTCGTGATGACGGTGCTGCGATCTCAAGCGTAGTCAGAGATGACGAAATGAGATGGCAGTTGGCCGTCAGTCGGTCAACGCAATAAACATCGCAAGGGGTGTGCCTTTTTAATAAAAAGCTAATAAATTCAAGTTTTTATGGTTTTTTATTTAGACAATAGTCGAAAACGCTGTGACGCCTCATGTCCGATATCTCGCACGGATGGCCGAAGTGGGTGTGCGGAAATCCGCATGTTGGCCCAGGCAGGGCACGTCCTGGCGGCGTAGTGATCTACCAGGACGGTGGCAAGAGGTCGGGACGGGGTATCCTGCAGTGCTTTTCAGTTCCGCTTTCTGGGTCAGTACCGCTTTCTGGGTCAGTACCGCTTTCTGAGTCAGTACCGCTTTCCGGGTCAGTGGCGCTTGCCGGGATCGAGAATGCGCACTGGCTGAATCTCTTCTGCCGCTGGGGCGTCGTGTTCCTGATTGACCCGTGTCGCCAGCTCCTCGAGCACGTCGTCTTCGATCGGCAGCTGCTCGAAGAAGTCACAGCTGACGCATTCTCTGTAGCGCACGCCGTTCTGCTCCCAGGCGCGGATGCGGTCCATTTCAGCACAGCGTGGGCAGACCACGCCGGCGATGAAACGTTTCTTTACGGTCATCGTTGTCTCCGTATAGGGCGACGCCTCCGCAAGATGCGGAGGCGTCGATGGTCACGGGTATCAAGCGGCGCGAATACCACTGTGGCGGAGCAGCGGTTCGATACTGGGATCGCGACCGCGGAAGGCCTTGAACAGGTCCGCGGCGTCACGGGCTCCACCCTGCTCAAGGATTTCGCGGCGGAAGCGAGCACCGGTCTCGGCGTCAAAGGTGCCGGCTTCCTCGAAGGCACTCCAGGCATCGGCGGACAGCACTTCTGCCCACTTGTAGCTGTAGTAACCTGCCGCGTATCCGCCGGCGAAGATGTGACCGAAGCTATTCTGGAAGCGGTTGAAGTCGACTCTGGGGACCACCGATACCTTCGCTCGCACGTCATCCAGCAGCGCCTGAATCTCCGCCGCGCTGGGCGCCGCTGGTTCCAGGTGCAGGCGGAAGTCGAACAGCGACAGCTCTACCTGGCGCAGCAGACCCATGGCGGACTGGAAATTCTTGGCTGCGATCAGCTTGTCGAACAGCTCGTCAGGCAGCGGCTCGCCGGTCTCGACATGTCCAGAGATCAGGTCAAGCCCCTCACGCTCCCAGCAGAAATTCTCCATGAATTGGCTAGGCAGCTCGACGGCATCCCAGGCAACCCCATTGATGCCGGAAACATCGGCAACGTCCTGGCGGGTCAGCATGTGATGGAGACCATGCCCGAACTCATGGAACAGCGTGGTGACCTCATCGTGGGTCAGCAGTGCCGGCTTGTCGCCGACCGGGCGGGTGAAATTGCAGGTCAGGTAGGCCACCGGCAGCTGCAGCTCACCGTCGCGGCGACGGCGAACACGGCATTCATCCATCCAGGCCCCGCCTCGCTTGCCCTCGCGAGCATAAAGGTCGAGGTAGAAGCCGGCGATGGGGGCGCCGTTTTCATACAGCCGGTAGAAGCCCACATCTGGGTGATAGGTGGGAGCGTCGCTGTCGCGCTCGACCTGCACGCCGTAGAGCCTTTCCACCACGCTGAACAGGCCTTGAACCGCCTTGGGGGCCGGAAAGTAGGGACGCAGCTGCTCCTGGGAAATGGCGTAGCGCGCTTCACGCAGCTTCTCGCTGGCAAAGCCGATGTCCCAGGGGGCCAGAGCCTCCAGACCCAAGGTGTCCTTGGCGAAGGCATCCAGCTCGCTGAATTCCTGCTGGCCCTGGTCCAGCGCGCGCTCGGCCAGGTCGTCGAGGAAGCCGACGACCTGGCTGGGGCTGTCGGCCATCTTGGTGGCCAGTGAGTAGTCGGCGTAGGTCGCAAACCCCATCAGTTCGGCCATCTCGCGACGCAGTGCGAGGGTTTCTTCCATGATCGGGGCGTTGTCATATTCGCCGGCATTGGGCCCCTGGTCCGAGGCACGAGTGACGAAGGCGGTGTACACCTCTCGGCGCAGTTCGCGGTCCTCGGCATAGGAAAGCACCGGGAAGAAACTGGGGAAGTCGAGGGTGATGCGATACCCCTTCTTGCCCTTGGACTCAGCGTTGGCTGCCAGTGTATCGAGGGCGCTCTGGGGCAGCCCCCCCAGACGGCTGTCGTCCTCGAGGTCCAGCGACCAGGCCTGGGTAGCATCCAGCAGCTGATTGGAGAAGGTGCTGGACAGGCTCGAGAGGCGTGAGCGGATTTCCGCCGAGCGCTGCTTCTTGTCGGCCGGCAGGTCGACGCCTGCCAGGCGAAAATCACGCAGTGCGTTGTTCACGGCGCGTTGCTGGGCGTCACTGAGGGTCGCGAAGTCTGGACTATCCTTGAGCGCCTGCCAGGCACGAAACAGCCCTTCATGCTGGCTGATCCAGGTGCTGTAGGCGGAGAGCTTCTCGAGACAGCCATCGTGAGCCTCACGCAGCTCAGGGGTGCTCATGGTCGAGTTGAGGTGGGAGACCGGCGACCACGCCTGTGCCAGGCGATCGCTCAACTCCTCCAGTGGCGCCGCCAGGCTGGCCCAGGTGGGCGTCGCTTGCTCGGCTTCAGCCACCAGTGCTTCGACACCGTCGCGCAGCTCCTCAAGCAAGGTGTCGACCGACGGGGCGACATGCTCAGGGCGAATCTCACCGAAGGGCGGCAGGGTGTGGCGTTCAAGCAGCGGGTTGCGGGACATGTGCACCTCTCGAATTCGACAATGGTTCAGTAAATGCGGGCGACTGTCGCCTGTTTCAATGTGCTAGTCTTGCGCCCTTCGTTTTTCTCGATGTGGACACCGAAAGACCATGAACCAGACGCTGGAACGCTGGAGTTCGCGCCGCGCCTTTATCCTGGCCGTGACCGGGGCCGCCGTGGGCCTCGGCAACATATGGCGCTTCCCCTATATCACCGGCGAAAACGGGGGAGCTGCCTTCCTCTTGCTGTATGTGGGGTTTGTGGTGGTGCTGGGCCTGCCCGTGATGATGGCCGAGATCATGATCGGCCGGGCCGGACGCAGGAGCCCGATGCAGTCGTTGGCGGAGCTGGCACGCCAGCGTGGCACCTCGACTCACTGGAAGTGGCTTGGTCTGTTCGGGGCCTTTACCGTCTTCTGTATTCTGTCGTTCTACTCGGTGGTGTCCGGTTGGTCCATCGATTTCATGGTCAACGCCTTCAGCGGCGGCTTTGCCGGCAAGAGTGGCCCGGAGATCGGCGCTGGCTTCGACGCCTTTCTCGCAGACCCCCTGCGCATGACGTTCAACCACACCCTGTTTTTGGTCATGACCATGGTGGTGGTGGCCGCGGGTGTGGCCAAGGGGCTCGAGCGCCTCAACAACCTGCTGATGCCTGCGCTGTATCTGTTGTTGATCGTGCTGGCTGGCCACGCCGTGACCATGGACGGTTTTGGTCCCGCCATGGCATGGCTGTTCACACCGGATTTTTCGGCGCTGACGCCGATGGTCTTCGTCCATGCCATGGGCCATGCCTTCTTCACCCTGGCGGTGGGTGCCTGTGCCTTGATGGCCTACGGCGCTTACATGCCTGACCATCAAAGCCTGCCCGGTGCCGCCGGTGCAGTGGCGGTGCTGGACGTGCTGGTCGCGCTGCTGGCCGGTATCGCCATCTTCTCGGTGGTGTTCACCCAGGGCATGGATCCTGGCGAAGGCCCTGGCCTGGTCTTTGTCACACTGCCGGTGGCCTTTGCGGATCTGCCTGGCGGTGCCTTCTGGCTTGGGTTGTTCTTCCTGTTGCTGTTGCTGGCGACCTGGACGTCGTCGATCAACCTGGCCGAACCGATGGTATCGACCCTGGTGGGATGGGGTCTCAGTCGTCGTCTGGCGGCATTGGCGGTGGGCATCTGCGTGTGGTTGGTGGGGCTATTATGTGTGCTGTCGTTCTCTACCTTGAGTGACGTCCACGTGATTGGCAGCATGAACTTCTTTGGCGTGGTCAGCACCATCCCGCCCGAGATCTTCCTGCCCCTCGGCGGCCTCTTGATCGCCATCTTTGCCGCGTGGGTAATGCCTGAGCGCGAGGCGCTGCGGGCGCTGGACGCTGGTCCCAACGGCTTTCGTGTGTGGCGCGCGGTCGTTCGCTGGGTCTCGATTCCGCTGGTGCTGGTGGTGCTGTTCAGCAGCCTGCTGTAGCCGCCGCTGACCGTGTTGCCCTTGTACCAGCCACGTCTCACGAATAGCTGATAAGGAGTGCCGAGCATGACCGATAGTAACGACAACGCAGCGTCTGGCTCCCCCGTGTCGTCGCCTGCTCCCGGTTTTCCGGTGATCCGCTCCTGGCAGGGCAAGGCGCCGGTGCTGGGGGCGCGGGTCTACGTCGACCCCCAGTGCATGGTACTGGGTGACGTGGTGTTGGGGGATGACTGCTCGGTGTGGCCGATGGCGGTGATTCGTGGTGACATGCACCGCATCCGCATCGGCTCCCGCACCAGCGTGCAGGATGGCAGCGTACTGCACATCACCCATGCCAGCGATTTCAATGCGGGGGGCTGGCCCTTGACCATCGGTGATGAGGTCACCATCGGCCACAAGGCCGTGCTGCATGGCTGCACCTTGGGTAATCGGATCCTGGTTGGCATGGGGGCCATCGTGATGGACGGGGCGGTGGTCGAGGATGAAGTGATCATCGCCGCCGGCGCCGTGGTGCCGCCCGGCAAGCGGCTGGAAAGCGGATACGTCTATGCCGGCAACCCGGCCAAGGCATTGCGCCCCTTGAAGGACAGTGAGCGGGCCTTCTTCCCCTATACCGCCGGCAACTACGTGAAGCTCAAGGATCAGTATCTTGAGAAAAATGCAGCCGGTTAACGTCGGTGCCGCAACGAGAGCACATCAGAAAACGCTGCCAAGGCAGCGTTTTTTTATGCTCATGTTTATTCCAACCAATTGTTTCTATTGAACTGCCGGGCGATAATCTGGTCATTTATCCAGTGCTGTATGTTTTTCGAGGAGCCTTCCCGGCATGGCCAACTTCCGCACCCACCTCAGCGTGGCCGCCGCCGGCGGCGCGGTGCTGGCCCATGGAGGCTGGCAGGCGGGGCTATGGTCGGCGCTCGATAGCCTGCCGATTCTGGCGCTGACCACCCTGGGTGGGATTTTGCCGGATATCGACTCGGACAGCTCCAAGGCCATCCGGCTGGTCTTCAACCTGCTGGCGGTGCCTGCGGTGGTGGCCGGGGCGGTGATGCTGCAGGAGCGGCTGAGCGACGGCACCCTGCTGTTGGTCTGCGGAGGTATCTATCTGGCGGTGCGCTATCTGGCGGGGGCGATATTCGCCCGCTTCACGGTTCATCGTGGCCTGTGGCATTCACTGCTGGCAGCGTCGATGTGCGGGTTGGCCACGAGTGCCATCAGTCATCGCTTGTTTGCCCCGCCTGATGCCATGGCCTGGGCCCACGGGGCCGCGCTGACCATGGGGTTTGCCATCCACCTGTTGCTCGACGAGCTGTACAGCGTGGACCTGGATGGGGCGCGCCTGAAACGTTCCTTCGGCACCGCTTTCAAGCCGTTCGACTGGGGCGACCCTGGCAATTCCGTGGCGATGCTGTGCGTCACCTTGAGTCTTGCGCCTTGGCTGCCTTCCTGGGATGTCTTGCAGGGATTGCTCGATCAGGGCGTCGCACTGGTGTCATCGCGCTGGCGATAGTCATCCGGCTTGAGCTCATGTTTCTTGAGCTTGTCGTACAGCGTCTTGCGCGGCAGTCCCAGGTGCTCACACACGTCGTTGATCCGGCCATGATGTCGTGCCAGCGATTGACTCAACAGCTGCTTTTCGAAGAGTTCGACCTGGCGGGGCAGGGGAAGCTCGCCGCCGTCACTGCCGACGCCTTCCATCAAGGCGTCGAGGCGATAGTCGCAGGTACTGCCGAGCAGCACGTAGCGCTCCGCCAGGTTGCGCAGCTCGCGGGCGTTGCCGGGCCAGTCGTGGGCCAGCAGCACCGAGACTCCAGGCGCGTCCAGGGGAGGCGCTTCCATGCCGCTGCGGCTGGCCGCGACCGCCGCGAAGTGCTGAAACAGCAGGGGAATGTCTTCGCGTCGCTCCCGCAGGGGCGGGATCGACAGCGTGACGACATTGAGGCGGTAGTAGAGGTCTTCCCGGAATTCGCCTGCTTCGGCGGCTTCTCTCAGGTCGATCTTGGTCGCGGCAATGACCCGGATATCCAGCGCCACAGGCGTGTTGCTGCCAAGCCGCTCCACCTGCCGTTCCTGCAGCACCCGCAGCAACTTTACCTGGAGTGCCAGCGGCATCGATTCGATTTCATCGAGGAAGACAGTGCCCCCCTCGGCGTGCTCGAACTTGCCAATACGCCTTTCCACGGCGCCGGTAAAGGCGCCTTTCTCGTGTCCGAACAGCTCCGACTCGATGGTGCTTTCCGGCACAGCGCCGCAGTTGATGGCGACAAAGGGCCTGCCGCCCCGGGCGCTGCGTTCATGGATCGCCCTTGCCACCAGGTCCTTGCCGGCGCCTGTCTCGCCGAACAACAGCACATCGGCTTCCACTTGGCTGATGCGTTGCACCATGGACGATAGCCGTTTGATGGCCGGCGTGCGCCCGACCAGGCGGGGGCCGGGAGCCGTCTGCTGGGCCTCCAGCTCCGCCTTGAGATAGCGGTTCTCCAGGCTCAACCGGCGCTTGTCGATGCCGCGCCGAACCACCTCACTCAGGCGTTCACTGGGGAAGGGCTTTTCGAGAAAGTCCCAGGCCCCCTCGCGCATGGCTTCCACTGCGGTGGACACGTCGCCATGGCCGGTAATCAGCACCACGGGAAGGTCGGGATCACGCTGGCGAATTTCCTTGAGCAGGGCCATCCCGTCCATGCCAGGCATGCGAATGTCGCTGATCACCACGCCAGAGAAGTCCTTGTTTAACGTGGCCAGGGCCTGTTCGGCACTGGCGAAGGGCTCGGGGTGGTAACCCGCCAGCTCCAGGGTCTGGCCAAGGGTGACCCTCAGGTGCTCCTCGTCATCGATGATCATCACGGGGGGCGCGTCAGACATGGGGCGGCTTCTCTTGGTAGGGCATGGAACCGGGAGCCGGTGTGCTGGCGGCCAGCGGAAGGTCGATGGTAAAGCGTGCACCGCCCAGTGGCGAGACGCTGGCGGCCAGCCGTCCCCCCAGATCATCAATGATTCGGGCAGAGATGGACAGCCCCAAGCCAAGTCCGGCACCGGGTGCCTTGGTGGTGTAGAAGGGTTCGAAGACCTGGCGTCGTTGTGGTTCCGGAATGCCGGGGCCGTTGTCATCCACTCTGATGGTAATGCTGTCCTCGGTGGCCGCGACACCGAGGACAAGCTTTGGCTCGGCGACGTGGGCCATGGCTTGCAGCGCATTGCCGATCAGGTTGACCAGCACCTGTTCCAGCCGGACCAGGTCAGCCAGCACCCATGGCGCTTCGTCGGGAAGGTCGAACACGACGTCGACATGCTGCTCGTCCAGACGTGTCTTGAACAGCCGCAGCGCATAGTCAATGCAGGCACGGGTGGACACTGGGCTCGGTGGCTCCCCGCTCTTGCGCGAGAATTGGCGCAGCTGGGCGCTGATGTCGGCCATGCGCCCAGTGAGTTCAATGATCTCGCCCAGATTGGTGTCGACCGTGTCCAGACGTTCCCGGGCGAGAAAGCCTCGGGCATTCTCCGCGTAGGCGCGAATCGCGGCCAGCGGTTGGTTCAGCTCATGATTGATACCGGCAGCCAGCTGACCGAGAACGGCCAGCTTGGCCGCCTGGATCAGCTCGTCGCGGGTCTGTCGCAGGGTGGCTTCGGTGCGCCGGCGCTCATCGATTTCCGCGGACAGACGCTGGTTGCTGGCGACCAGATCCTGGGTGCGGCTGGCGACGTTGCGCTCCAGTTCATCTCTGGCCTTGGCCAGGGTGGTGCGTTCCCGTTCAGCAAAGGCCTCGCGCTCGCGACGAAGTCGGTGCCGTTGCCAGCCAACGCCGCAGGCCAAGGCCAGCAAGCCATACAGCCCCCCGCCCATCAGCATGGCTTGCCACTGAGCGTCATTGACCGGGCCCATGGGCTTGAGAATATGCATCTGCCAGCCAAGCGTCGCAAAGTCGCGGGTAACGCTCAGATACCGTTGGTCGGCCAGCGGGCCTTGGGTAAAGCCCACCAGGCGTGCCCCTTGGTCCAGCTGGTCGTGGGTGAACAGGTGGCTGGCGGTCAGCGGCTCGTCGGCGTAGCGACGTGATGAGCGCAGCTGGTCAAGGCGCTCGGGGCTGAGAGGATCGAGCGACGTCAGTCTCAGTTCCGGCTGGCTGGACATGAACACGATACCGTTCTGATCGACCACCAGCAGGCTGGAGTTTGGGCCTTGCCAGCTGGCTTCCAGCGCGTCGACGCGAATCTTGACCACCATGACGCCGGCGGGGGTCGCGTCCGGTGCGGTGTCATCCAGCCAGACCGGGGCCGAAAAGTAGTAGCCACGATCCATGGAGACTACGCCGAGGCCGTGGAAGCGGCCGTAGTGTCCGGCAATGGCATCCTGGTAGTAGGGGCGAAAGCGGTAGTTTTCGCCGATGAAGGTATCTTCGCGGTGCCAGTTGCTGGCCGCCAGCGTTGTGCCTTCGGCATCGAGCAGGTAAATGTCCGACACCCCGGTGGTACTTCTGAAGCGATTGAACAACCGGTTGAGCGGCATGGCGTTCTGGTCGTCGGGTGCACTCAGGTAGCGCTTGACCGTCTCCCGCGTGGCGAGAAGTTCTGGCAGATATTCATGGCGGGACAGGTAACCGGTGAGGCCGGTGGCCGATAGCCTCAATTCGGTTTGCGCATCTCGCTGCAGGGTGGTCAGGGCGCGCTCCCTGGCGATATCCGCACTTTGCCAGATGACCAGCGCCAGGCCGAGGATGAGCGCGGCCAGCAGGGCCAGGGTCAGCGGACGCCGGTGGCGTGTCTTTTGCCCGCTCATCATCGCCTAGAGTGACCGTCTCGGAGGCATTACCTGGGCCCGCCTGAGCGCTCGCTGCGCCCGCGTTTCGGCGCGTTCCATCTCGAGCAGGCCTTCCTCGACATAGACCAGGTGTTCGTGGGAGCGTGCCTGGGCATCTTCTGCGCGGCCCTCGAGAATGGCGTCGAGCAACGCCCGGTGCTGGGTCATGAGCCGTGGGCGCGACTCGGGCTTCTCGAACAGGTGGGCCAGGTTGTCCACGATGCTGCGCTCCAGCAGGTGGAAGATGCCGCGGATCGTGTGCAGCAGCAGGACATTATGGGCAGATTCGGCGATCGCCAGGTGAAAGGCCGCGTCCGCCTTGGCTTCGCCCTTGGGGTCCTCGCCGAGAAAGGCGACTTCGAGTTCCTCGAAGCGTTGGATCAACAGTGCCTTGTCCGTGGGTGTGGAGCGCAGCGCCGCATAGTAGGCGGACAGGCCTTCCATGGCATCACGGAACTCCAGAAGATCAAGGTGGAACTCACCGTGTCGCGACAACATTTCCAGCAGCGGATCACTGTAGCCGCTGTTCAAGGATTCCGTGATGTAGGTGCCACCACCCTGTCGACTTACCAGCAGCCCCCTGGCAGCCAGTTTCTGGATGGCCTCTCGCAGAGACGGACGCGATACGCCAAAGCGCTCAGCCAGCTCGCGCTCGGGAGGCAGTCGCTGGCCTGGCGTCAGGCTGCCTTCAAGAATCAGCGCCTCGAGTCGTTCGGTAATCACGTCGGCCAGGCGTGGCTGGCGCACGGGTTGGTAAGCCATGTGGGCGTCACTGGTCTGTGAGATGTGTCCAGAGTGTACCGCTTAGAAATTGGTATTACCAAAAAATGAGCATGATGAGACGACATGCCGTCTGTGGATACTTGCTAGCAATTCAATAGCTTGTAGCGCCGTTAGTTTCCTGTAATACCAAAGTCTAGAGGGATTGCTGGGCAAAAGCCGGCAACAGGTTTGACACTGTAGTGGCGCGACTCTACTGTGCCTTTATTCGGCGTTGTCAATTGGTTTTACCAATTTACCCAATTCGCGGGGTAGGCCTTGTGCCACCAGCGTCCGTACCTGACTTGATAGGCCTTTTCGGCAGCTCTCTGTTGGCTATGGAGCATGGGTCAAGCTAGGGCGGGGAACAATAAACGACAGCGCCTGCCGTGCCTGACCCTGAGGACCCCACCATGACCGCCGTCAAGTTATACCCTCCTCGACCCGACAAGGTTTACTTGTTTGGGACCTGCCTGATCGACATGCTGTATCCCGAGGCCGGGCTGGATAGCCTGCGCCTGCTGGAGCGAGAAGGCATCGAGGTCATCTACCCCCAGGACCAGACGTGCTGCGGTCAGCCGGCCTATACCTCGGGGTATCACAGTGAGGCTCGTGAAGTGGCGCGGGCTCAACTCGACCTGTTTCCCGGGCCCTGGCCCATCATCGTGCCGTCCGGCTCCTGTGGCGGCATGATGCGAACGCACTACCCGGACCTGTTTGCGGGAACCGAGGACGAGGCGAAGGCCACAGAGTTGGCGAGCCGGGTCTTCGAGTTGACCGAGTTCCTGGTGCACGTCTGTCACCTGACGCTTGACGACAGGGGCGCCCCGGAAAAGGTGGCGATGCATACCTCATGCAGTGCGCGGCGTGAGATGGGCCTGGCTGACACCGGGCCGGCTCTGTTGCAGCGCCTGGGGCATGTCGAGTTGGTAGAGCAGGAACGAGCCAGCGAGTGCTGTGGATTTGGTGGAACCTTTGCGGTGCGCCATCCAGAGGTGTCCGGCGCCATGGTCGAGGACAAGAGTCGCGCGCTGGAGGCCGCAGGCGCGGATCACTTCGTCACCTCGGACTGCGGCTGCTTGATGAACATCGGTGGCCGCCTGGCTCATCGCGACAGCTCGCTCAAGGGTGAGCATATTGCTTCCTATCTGTGGCGGAGGACCTCATGAACCAGCCGGTACAGACGTTCACCCCTCAAGCGTTTCATCAGCAGGCCCATGCGGCGCTGGAGAACCCACAGATCCGTGCCAATTTCCGCAAGGCCATGGATGGACTGATGGGCAAGCGGCGCGAGGCGTTTTCAGATTGGGATCTGGAGACCTTGCGCCAGCTTGGCGCCAATATTCGCCTGCGTGCCCTGTCCAAGCTGCCGGACCTGCTGGAGCAGTTGGAGGCGAACTGCGAAGCCAACGGTATTCGCGTGCATTGGGCGGAGAATGGCGAGCAGGCCTGCGCAATGATCACGGAGATCTGCCAGCAGCATGGCGCCTCTTCGGTGATCAAGGGCAAGTCCATGGTGTCCGAGGAAATGCACCTCAATGCTCACCTCGAGCAGGCCGGTATCGAGGCGCTGGAATCCGATTTGGGAGAGTACCTGGTCCAGCTCAACGAGCAGACGCCCTCGCACATCATCATGCCGGCGATTCACCTGAATACCGATGAAATCTCCGACATCATGCATGACCGCACCGGGACGGAACGCACCCGGGATGTCGATGCCATGACGGCCGCGGCACGTGCCCAACTGCGCGAGCGATTCATGGCGGCAGATGTCGGGGTATCCGGGGTCAATTTTGCGGTCGCCGAGACAGGCACATTGTGTCTCGTGGAAAACGAAGGCAATGGCCGTATGACGACGACGGCGCCGCCCGTGCATATTGCGGTGACAGGTATCGAAAAGGTGGTGGAGCATCTCGCGGATGTTGCCCCGCTGTACGCATTGCTGACCCGCTCGGCGACCGGTCAGCATGTCACCACCTACTTCAACATGATCAGTTCACCGCGCAAGGCGGGTGAGCACGATGGGCCCAAGGAAGTGCACCTTGTGTTGGTGGACAGCGGACGTTCGCGGATCTATCAAGATGACGAGCTGCTGGATACGTTGCGCTGCATCCGCTGTGGGGCCTGCATGAACCACTGCCCGGTCTACACTCGGGTCGGTGGGCATACCTATGGCACCACCTACCCAGGGCCGATTGGCGCCATCCTCATGCCTCACCTGATGGGGCTGGAAGCCACCAAGGACCTGCCGTCGGCATCGAGTTTGTGCGGTGCCTGTGGTGAGGTCTGCCCGGTCAAGATCCCCATTCCCGACCTGCTGGTGCGGTTGCGTCGTGAAGCGGTCGGTGACGGAGTCGGTAATGTGCCGGGAGCCGGCGTCAAACGGTCGCGCAAGGAAGTGGCCGCATGGAAAAGCTGGCAGTGGCTGGCGACGCATCCCAATGCCTGGCGCGGCGCCAGTCTGATCGCCGGTAGTTTCAGGGGGCTGGCACCGTCTCACCTGGGGCCATGGACGGAGTACCGCACGGCTCCCAAACCAGCAAAGTCGTCGCTTCATACGCTGATCAAGCGTCACCGCAAGGAGCAGGATTCATGAGTGCAAGAGACAGTATCCTGGGTCGCCTGCGAGATCGCCAAGGCAGCGCTCTGGTGGCACCGGAAAGTGACTTCGCTGTCGTGACAGGGCGGGGCTGGTCCCGTGAAGAGCGGGCGGAGCGGTTCACTCGCTGGATTACCTCGGTGCATGGCGAGGTGGTCCGCTGCAACACGGCGGATTGGACCGATGCGCTTGCAGGTGTGCTGGCAGAAAAGCAGATTCGCCGGCTGGCGCTGGGGCGACAGCATCCGGTGGCCCTGGCCGCGCGCGATGCCCTGGCAAGCCACCAGGTGGAGCTGATCGATGCCGATCGCGACATCGAGGCCTGGCAGGAGGAGCTGTTTCAGCATGTCGACGCGGGGCTGACGTCAACTCGTGGCGGGATTGCTGAGACGGGCAGCCTGTGGCTATGGCCCGACGCGGACGAGCCGCGCCTGCTGAGCCTCGTGCCACCTCTGCATATTGCGGTGCTGGATGTCGACGCCATCGAGGATACGCTGTTCGATGTCATCACTCATCAAGGGTGGGCGAGTGGCATGCCGACCAACGCTCTGTTGATTTCTGGTCCCAGCAAGACGGCGGACATCGAGCAGACCCTGGCCTACGGGGTGCACGGCCCTCGCGAGTTGGTAGTTATTCTGCGCGACGGTTGACGCACCGATACGCGAAGAAAGTACGACACTACCGAGTCGGCCTGCGCGGATGACCCTGACGTTTGTCATATAAGTTGGCTATAGTGTTGTGCTTCCGATATCGCATAGTTGTCGGTGCACGGAGTGCAACCCGTTACATGGAGGCAGGCATGTCGAAACAACCGCTGGGCGAAAAGCGCCCGATATTCCTTTCCTTTTCCCCAGTGGTGCTGGTCGGCGGATTGTCGCTGGCAGTGTTGCTGGCGGGCTGTCAGGAAGGAGCGGACGGAGAGTCCGCGAATGATGGCCAGGCCAGCTCATCTGCCCAGGGCCGCTTTATCGAGGCACCGGAAAGTGCGGCCGGCGAACCGATCGAAGGCGAGCTGACATCGCAAAGTGGCGTCAACCTCAACAACGGGTCGCGCTTTGGAAGCCACTGGGTCTGCGGCAGCGAAGGTGCGGGTGAGCTATATCAGCTGGATTCGCCGTTCGCCGCCACGCTCTCGGTCTATGACGAACGTGGCCGTTGGCAGGGCGGGGCGGAAAGCTCGGAGCAGGCGCCGGCATCGCTGCTGCTGGGGCCGTCAGAAGGTTGCTCGCTGGTGGTCGTCAACAGCACCGACATGTCCGGCTTTGGCCCCTACGCATTGACACCTTCCCAGCAACAGGGCGCCGAGTCGCTGACGGATGGAGAGGCTGTCGTCGGCGTTCTGGGCGAAGAGACGGCCAGTTACCCCATCAGCCTGGACGACACCCGTCAGGTCACTCTGACGCTGGCCGGCGCGTCCAGTGCCGCGCTGGTACTCGAAGGCAACGAAGCATCCCACAAGGCAGCCCGCTGTGGCGATGACCAGCAGACGCTGGAGGCCTTCCTGACGCCTGGCGATTATGAGGTGCGTCTGGTGCCCGGTCAGCCGGTGAAGGAGCGGGTGGATGTTGCCTGTGAAGATGACTTCGTCAGCGTGGGCGGCGGCTATCGTCTGACGATGGAACAGGCTGACCTGTCGCGTGGCGAGCGCAACAGCGGTCCGCTGCGTTCTGGTGACAGCATTACCGGCACGCTGGATGACGCCTCTTCCAGCAACACCTACGAGCTTTCTATTGCAGAGCCCACCAACGTCACTCTGTCGCTCAGCTCAGATGACTTCGATACGGTTCTGCAGGTGCGCGGCGGCCAGACCAACATCGATGTCGATGACACTGGCAGCGGCACCAATTCCCTGCTTGAAAGCGTTCTCATGCCAGGCGACTACCGCGTGGTGGTCACTGGCTATGGCGGAGAGTCCGGAGCCTATGCACTTGAGCTCGACACGACGCCGTTTGATGGCGAGTTGAAGAACGAGGGCGAGCTCGTGCCTGGCGAATCCGTGCAGGGCATGGCGGGTGGTATGCAGCCCAATACCTACACCCTGACCATCGAACAGGCCTCCGAAGTATCGATCGGAGTGTCGTCCTCGGCGTTTGATACCCAGCTCTATCTGGAAGGCAACGGGGTAGCCTTGAGCGATGATGACGGCGGTGGTGGCACCAACTCCCGCATCGATACCGTGCTGGAGCCGGGCAGCTACCGGGTCGAAGTCAGCAGCTACTCGGGTTCGTCAGCCGGGACCTTCCTGCTCGAGTCCAGCGTCAATGCCTTTGACGGTGAGTTGCGAAACAGCGGCGAACTGCAGTCAGGCGAGACGGTGCGAGGCATGCTGGGAAGCAGCGGCAGCAATGGCTACACCTTTACGCTTGATGAGGCGGCTGAAGTGACGCTGGAACTGAACTCCAGTGCTTTCGATGCCTTGCTGGGCTTGAGCGGAGGAAGTGTCGACACCAGTGACGACGATGGCGGTTCTGGCACCAATTCGCGCATCCATGCCGTACTGGAGCCGGGTACGTATCAGGTGAACGCGCAAAGTTTCAGTGGCAGCGGCAGTTATTCACTGAGGCTGACACAGCAGCCGTTCAGCGGCGATTTCCGCACCGGTGGTGAGATTCGCACTGGCGAAACGGTGTATGGCCAGCTTGAGGTCAATGGCGAGCTGACCTATACCCTGGTCGTCGAGGAGGCTGGTGTGGTCAGCGTCGAGACCCAGTCGGAGGCCGTGGATACACTGCTGGAGCTCGAGGGTAATGGCGTCTTCTTTCAGGATGACGACAGCGGCAGCACCGACCTCGGGTCATTGATCGAGACCACGCTGGAGCCTGGTGAGTACCAGGTCTCGGTCACCGGCTACGGTGGCAATGGCGGCATTGTTCGCGTCGATGTCAGGCCCTGATAACCGGTGCCAGGATAGCAGGCCTACTTGTGGAGGGCGGGGCTGCGCCTCTGCGCGACACAGGCCTGCTGACTAACCCCGAAGCGCCAAACGCCACTCTTAGGAGTGGCGTTTTTGCATCTGAACAGCTGCAATACTAGCCATCGGACAGGGAGAGCATCATGACGGCCATTTCCACCACACCCCCCAGCATCTCCATGGACTCGCTGGTCGAGCGATTGAAGCAGCATCTGCCGGAAGCGCGCCTGGTCACCGACCCATTGCGACGCCTGGCCTATGGGACGGATGCCAGCTTTTATCGGTTGGTGCCAAGCCTGGTGGTGCGGCCGCAGACCGAGCAGGAGCTGCGCTCTGTGATTGAGGCCTGCCGCGAGGGGCACTGGCCGATGACCTTTCGCGCGGCCGGCACGTCATTGTCCGGGCAAGCCATCACCGACGGTGTATTGATTCAGCTCGGCCGTGGTTGGCGGGGTGCCGAGGTGCTCGACAATGGGGCTCGCATCGACCTGCAGCCCGCTGTCATTGGTGCCAGGGCCAACGAGTTGCTGGCGCCCTTCGATCGCAAGATCGGCCCTGACCCTGCGTCCATTGCCAGCTGCATGATCGGCGGTATCGCGGCGAATAACGCATCCGGCATGTGTTGCGGCACCGCTCAGAATACCTATATGACGCTCGACAGTATCCGCGTGGTGCTGCTGGATGGTGCTGTGCTCGATACCGCTGATACGGCCAGTGTCGAGGCGTTCCGCAAGAGCCATGCGGTGCTGCTGGACGGGTTGGAGCGGCTGGCCGCCGGCGTGCGTACCGATGTCGAACTGGCAAGGCGTATTCGCCACAAGTACCGGCTCAAGAATACCACCGGCTACGCGCTGAACAGTCTGCTGGATTACCGTGATGGCGTCGACATCCTGGCCCACCTGATGATCGGGTCTGAAGGGACTCTCGGTTGTATCACGCGCATTACGTATCACACCGTGCCAGAACCACCCCGTCGTGCAGCGGCCATGATCTTCTTCCCCGACCTGGGCAGTGCCTGTCGTGCGACCATCGCGCTCAAGGGTACGGGGGTGGCGGCAGTAGAGCTGATGGATCGTGCCGGACTCCGCGCGGTGGAGCGGCAGCCAGGGATGCCCGAGCACCTTCGCGATCTGCCGTCAGGTGCCACCGCGCTGCTGGTGGATGTTCGTGAGCAGGATGGCGACACCTTGGCTGCGCGTATCGATGACGTCAATCAGGCCCTTGAGGGCATCATGACGCTGGAGCCTGTCACCTTCACTGAAGATCCCGTCAGCTACGCCCTCTACTGGAAAGTTCGCAAGGGGTTGTTCCCGGCGGTGGGTGCCGTTCGCGACCTGGGGACGACGGTGATCATCGAAGACGTTGCCTTTCCGATCGAGCGGCTGGAGGAGGGCGTTGCCGCGCTGACCGCCGCGTTCAAGCGGCATGGCTATGACGATGCCCTGCTGTTTGGTCACGCGCTTGAGGGCAACCTGCATTTTGTTTTTCCACAGGGCTTCGAGCGCGCGGGCGAAAAAGAGCGTTATCAGGCCTTGATGGCTGACGTCGCCCAGCTGGTAGCGGTTGAGTTCGGTGGCTCCCTGAAGGCGGAGCATGGCACAGGGCGCAACATGGCCCCCTTTGTCGAATTGGAGTGGGGCAAGGAAGCGTATGACCTGATGTGGCAGATCAAGGCGCTGTTCGATGCGGACCATCTTTTGAATCCCGAGGTCATGCTGACCCGAAACCCAACCTTGCACCTCGAGAACTTGAAGCCTCTACCCGAGGCTGACGCCATCGTCGATCGCTGCATCGAATGTGGCTTCTGCGAAGCGGTGTGTCCCTCCCGGGAACTGACGCTGACACCCCGCCAGCGCATCGTGTTGACGCGTGAGCGGGCCAGGCTGGCCAACCTTGAGCAACCCACCGATGCAGACAGGGAGCGGTCGGAAGCCTTTGGTCGGACAGCACTTTATGACATCGATACGTCCTGTGCGGCAGATGGTATGTGTGGTACCCGTTGTCCCGTCGGCATCAATACCGGCGAGCTGGTGCTTGCCATGCGTGAAGAGCGGCATGTCGGCAAGCAGCAGTTGGCGAGACGCATCGGACGGCATTTTTCCGGTGTGACCCGAGTCGCACGAAGTGGCCTGCGAGGGGCAAGCGTCGCAAGGGCGGTGATCGGCGACAGGCTGATGGCGACGGCAATCCAGGGCTTGCACCAGGTCAGCAACAAGAGGATTCCCCAGTGGATTCCGTCGATTCCCGCGGCCGCCCCCATTCGCGTGTTGTCATCCGTGGCCCAGGTGGGCGAGGGGCGCGACCCAGTGGTGTACTTTCCCTCCTGTGCTACGCGAGTCTTCGGCGCAGACAAGCGCGACAGCAGCGCGCGGGCGGTAATGGAAGTGGTGCTGGCGCTGCTGGACAAGGCCGGCTATGACGTGATCATTCCTGAAATGCCGGGTCATCTGTGCTGTGGCATGCCCTTTTCCTCGAAGGGAATGGCAAATGAGGCCACCCATAAGGCGAGGGAGTTGAACCGAGAGCTCTTGGCAGCAAGCCATAACGGCAGGGTGCCGATCCTCTTTGATACCAGCCCTTGCAGTCAGCAGGTGGAGCAGCACCTCGATGCGCGTTTGAAGATTCAGGAGCCGGTCGCGTTTGCCCATGACTATCTGCTGCCTCGCCTGGACATCGCCCCGGTGGAAAGCAAGGTCGCCGTTCATGTGACCTGCTCCAGTCATCGCAAAGGCCTGACTGAGGCGTTTATCGCGCTGGCTCGTGCATGTGCCAAGGACGTTGTCGTTCCAGAGGGCATCAGCTGCTGTGGTTTTGCGGGCGACAAGGGTTTACGGGTGCCAGAGCTGACCGCATCGTCCCTGCAGGACCTTGCGGGGCAAGTGGTGGGCTGCGAATTTGGTGTCTCCAATTCGCGAACCTGTGAAATGGGGATGACCGAGCACTCAGGCCTGACGTACCACTCAATCCTGGAGCTGCTTGATCGTGCCAGCCAGCCGAGGGGCGTCAACTCATAGCACACTTCTGCGCGCGCCTTTATGGGTAGAGGTGCGGCTTGGCGCCCCGATAGAAGTCGCCAACGGAGTGTAGATAGAGCGCGTGTGCAGGAGCGTATGACCGGGTGTGTGACAAAGAAGAGACAGGGCGATGAACTTTTTTGATTCAGGCTATTGCCAAGCTGCCTCGAGATCCGTAAAGTACGCATCCGCTGCCGGCGACGAGCAAACGTCACAGGCGGTGAAGAGTGGTAAAAGTAGTTGATTTGAAAAGGCTTTTTTAAGCTTCTCGGAAAAATCACTGCTTGACGAGCAACGAGAAATCGGTAGAATGCTCGCCACTTGATCGGAGTCGCCGACAGGGCATTGAAAGATGCACTGAGGCACGCTTCGCTCTCTTTTGAAGTCTGCGAGCATCGCTTGCGGGACGCAAAAGAAAGCGCTTGACGAAACGCTTCGATTCTGTAGAATACGCCTTCCTCGCAGGGCGCTGAGCAAAGCGCTCGGCAACAGCGAGGCGCTCATTGAACTCACTAGAGTCAAGAGCACGCTCTTTAAAAATTGATCAGGTAATTCATGTGGGCGCTTGCCGATGAGTCAGTGACAATGTCACTGAAATATCAAGGCAAGCGACTCGTCAAACGAGAC
>NZ_JAEKJT010000006.1 GCF_017303055.1 Halomonas litopenaei
AGAAGCTTAAAAAAGCCTTTTCAAATCAACTACTTTTACCACTCTTCACCGCCTGTGACGTTTGCTCGTCGCCGGCAGCGGATGCGTACTTTACGGATCTCGAGGCAGCTTGGCAATAGTCTGAATCAAAAAAACTCATCAGCGCATGACGGCTCTGTTATGTCCTCGCCATAACGTTCGCGGGGACCCACCTTTAGTCGCCGTCATTGCCACATCCATGCACCGTGGCAAGGCATCAGCACGCAAAAGGCCCTGGCATCGCCAAGGCCTTCACGCCACTACACCTGGCAAGAGACCTGGCAAGAGACCTGACAAGACACCTTACAGGGAACGAGCGCTAGCGCGCAGAAAGCGAAGACCATCAAAAAAACCAGCAAAAGACCAGCCTCTGTTTAGGCCATATGACGCTTGCCACATACCCGGTTGCGTCCGGCGTGTTTTGCGGCGTACAGCTCTTGATCCACGCGCTCAAATAGCGACGTAAACGTCTCCCCCTTGGTGTACGCACCGACGCCCATGCTGATGGTGATGTTCAACTGCTGACCATCTGCAAGTTCGATCTGGCTCTGGCTGATGGCCTGACATACACGCTGCGCCGCGCTCATGGCCTCCTCCAATGCGGCATGACGCATGACGATAACGAACTCCTCGCCTCCGGTACGGGCCACCAGGTCACCATCACGCAGACACTGCTCAACGGCCTGACCGAGCCACACCAAGACCTGGTCTCCTACCACATGCCCATAGTGGTCATTCACTTGCTTGAAGAAGTCGATGTCCAGCACGGCCAGGGCAAAGCCCGTCCCCCGTGAAGTGCACTCCTCTATAAGTTCGTCGACATAGCGATCGAGCTGCGCCCGATTGGGCAAGCCCGTGAGCGGGTCACGCAATGCCTGATCTTCCAGCTCGTCGCGCTCCCTCTTGATTCGCGCTACGTCCAGTTCGTTGGTAATCACTCGCTCTACTGCACCGGTCAGCAGACGCACCAGCTCAATATCAACCTCTGAAAAGGGCTGGCGACGAGGTCTAGCGCTGGAAAAATTAAGCGTTCCCCAGACGGAGCCCTCTATCCAAATGGGCGCACCAATATAGGTTTCCAACTGAAACGCCTGGTAACAGGGGTGCCCGCTAACACGCTCATCACACCTGGCATGATGGGTAGCAAAGACGTCACACGCATCAAGGGTAAGACGGCAATACGTATCTCCCAGAGGAAAGGTATCCCCAGGACCTACCGGCGCCTCATCACTGGCCGCCCAGCGCACGCTGTACTGCTCACCCACCACCTCGCTGACCAACGCGATGTCCAGGCCCAGGTAAACAAGCGCATCTCGCAGCAGCATATCGACAATCTCGGACGTCTCGATATCCGTGCGGTTAACGCCGGTGTGCACATCCCGTAGCAGCTGGATCATCGACCGGTATTCAGAGACGTCCTGAATGATGGCGTAGAAGCCCGCGACACCGTCATCCACGATATCCGGCAAGTAGTTCACCTTGAAAAATGCTCTCCTGCCGTCCTGCAGCACCAGTGCATCCTCGTAGCTGACCTCTACCCCCGCCAGGGCACGCGCGAAGCGCGGCTGAATCTTCGCATAGGAGGAGGCGTCGAGAACCGATGCCACCGGCTGACCTGCCAATTCAGACGACGTAAGGCCAATGAAGTCCTGATATGCCTGATTGTTGAAGCGAAAGCACAGGTCTCGATCCACGTAGGCCACCATGACAGGAAGATGATCCGCTAGCCGAGCCACCACACCATGATCAGGTCGTTGCTGCATCGGCAGACGCAGCACCATGCTGCCATCAGGCAGCATCACGTAAGCCGAGCTACGGCTTTGCCCCCTTCCCTGCTCGTCCCACTGCCTGCCCGCACCCGCCATGGCTTCTGCAAGCCTGGCGGAGTGCCCCTGCAGCTCCGACAACGAACGTCCGACAACCTCATCGCGAGATCCTCCCAACACCGACGCACAATCGCCGGCCACGTCTAGCACCACCGCCGCTGGCGACACCCTGACGAGTACCGTCCCGGCAAGCGTCAATGCTTCTCGCACCCAGGCATACTGGTCCATGCTGGCTCTCCTGGTCGTTCCCCTGACGTGATAGGACGCACAAGCATCCTTCTGGCCTGCTCATGAATTTGGCTGTTTGTATGGTTGAATGCATCAGAATTTTCCACGCTGCGTGGACAGTACGTTCGCTCACGGTGCTCAAGAGGCGAATGCCATGTATTACCAAAACTTGATGGCGATCGAGCGAGCTCTCTCGCTCACGTACCAAGGACGTGCCGCCTGGCTGGAGACTCAACTGGGCAGCGCTTACGGTCTTGTGGATTACCGTATGCAGACCACTCAAGCGGAGCCGATTGACGAGGACGGCAACGCCTACCGACTACCGCATCCGTTTAAGGACCTGCGCCAGCACGCCGACGTCCATCACTCCCCCCTGACGACAGTCCATGTCAGCCAGGGTCGCGACCACGTCGCGGAACTACTGCTGCCGGACAGCCCGACACAGACCCATCTGGAAGTCCTGCACGCGACGCTGCTCGGACAACCTTCGCTGGTTCGCCTTATCAACTTGAATGGCTCCCCCGCCCGACTGAGGCGCGTCGAGCAACATGAGCCACTGGTACAGCAATGCGATCAGCTGCTTGCGCTGCTGATCCAACCTGCGCTGCGCCTGGTAATGGCTGGGCCGATCAGGGACGTGCATCGCATTGGCCTGCATGCCCATCAGAGGGGATTTGAAGTCATCTGGTGCAGAGGCCAGCCAGGCACTGCGCTTGCCGAAGACACTGTCTCACCAGACACTCCCACGTCAGACCAGTCCTTTCCCATGTCAGACCTGTCCTTTCCCATGGAAGTCCAGCACGCTGAAGCTGCCCACTTTCTTGCCGGCGGCGGAGGGCATCGGCGCACCCTCGTGCTGAACGCTACCTCTGATACGTCGCTGGCAGAGGTGGCGAAGAGCTCGGGTTGCTTCGACTGCAACAACAACCCCCACCCCAGGCTCTCGGAGACGACCCACTGGCTGGATCGGGCCTGCCAAGCAATGTCACTCGAGGGGCGTTAGCGGCGCGATGCTTCCGCAACGAGCGCCCTACCTTTCTGCAATTGACAGCCCCACTAGCCGGCCCTAGTCTGGACCTCTTCCTAGGGGAGCCCTACTGGCCATACAGGTCGTGACAGCGCCGCGACAGCGCTGTATCGCACCAAGGCCATAGTACGGGGCTGAGATTCCGCATTGCGCGGTAACCCTTTGAACCTGATCCGGGTCATGCCGGCGAAGGGAAGGATGGTTGCCGCTCTCCCTCTTTCTTCCTGCCCGCCGTCCGTCCCGATGTCCACTGGTCCCTGCGGACAACGATAAGAAAGAGGTTTCTCTCGATGATGCTCGACCCTCTCTGGACGGCGCTGTGGCTGCTGCTGTGCGCTGCCATCTTTGCCATTCCAGGCCTGCTCTACGCCCGACGCCGTCGGGGCGGCCTAGATGACTACATCTCCGCACGTAACAGCCAGAACACTCGTGCCACGGTGCTGACGTTGATTGCCACCACACTGGGCACCTGGATCCTGTTTGGACCGGCCCAGGCTGCCACCTGGGGCGGTATCGCGGCGGTCATTGGCTACGCGCTCGGCTCCATGGTGCCTCGCCTGGTGATGATTCCTCTTGGTCGACGCATGCGGGAGCTGATTCCCGAAGGCCACGGCCTGACCGAGTTCGTGATCCACCGCTACGGCCGCACGATGTATGCCTTCACCCTGGCGATTATGCTGTTCTACCTGTTTATCTCTCTGGCTGCAGGGCTGACCGCCATTGCCCACATGGTGACCCTGCTGGCCCCCATCCCCCTCTGGCTAACCGCCAGCGTGGTGATGATCGCCACCCTGCTCTACACCTTTTACGGCGGTCTGCGTACCACCATCTTCACTGACAAGGTGCAGATGCTGGTGATCCTGCCACTGCTGGCTCTCTTGCTCATGTTTGGCTGGCAGGCGGCGGGTGGCGTTGCTCCGACGCTCGAGGGGCTACGCGAGCGTGCTCCGCAACTGCTGGATATCACCGATGCTGGCGGCCTGCGCGCTGGCCTGACCTTCTTTCTCGCGGTGATGCTGACGGGTCTGTTCTACCAAGGAACCTGGCAGAGGATCTATGCGGCCCGGGATACTCGCGTGCTCAGGCGTGGCTTCTGGATCGCGGGACTCTTCAACTTCCCGGTCATCGTACTCATGGGTCTGTTCGGCCTGGCGTTCATCGGCCTGGGACTTGAGGGAGACGGCTCCGTCGCTCTGTTCAGCGTATTGTTGTCCGACGTGCCGCTGTGGTTTGCCTTGGCCCTGATTCCCCTTGGCCTTGCGCTGGTAATGAGTAGCGCCGACACAACGATCAATGCCACCTCCAGCATTATCGCCGTCGACATGCACAGGCTGCTGCCCCAGGCCAGTGAGGCGGCCTTGATGAGAATGGCACGCTGGCTCATCGTCGTCGCTGCAATACCAGTGACGTGGGTCGCTGCGCAGGGCTACAGCGTCCTCTACCTGTTCCTGCTGGCAGACCTGCTGTGCTCTGCCGCAGCCTTTCCGGTGTTTTTCGGCCTGTTCAACCGCCGCTATCACGGTCGCAATGCAGTGATCAGTACCGCAGCAGGTCTGCTGGCCGGGCTGTGGATGTTCCCCTCGCCTAACGGTGGCACCGCGACGCTACTGGAATCCTTCCTGCTGGCTGCCTTTGTTCCGGTGCTGGTATCTCTCGTCCTGATGAAGCTGATGCCATCTCGGGAGAGCTACGACTTTGACCGAATGAGCGGCCTGGTGAGACGCTTCCAGAACTAAGGAAACGCTGAATAAATGTTTCGAGCGATGACAGGTCGGTAGCTGCCGGAGCGGAAAGACCGGAGTTTACATGCGGTTAAATGAGGATCTTGAGCACCGCCAGCAGCCGAGATATCGAGCGCAGTAATTTATGCAGTGTTTCCCTAAGGCAATCAAACCGACGCCACTGAACCGAAACCATAACGGCGGGGCGAGCTCCCCCGCTGTTATGGCGGATGTCTATAGAGGCTGTCGTGCCTAGCAGCAGTGTGAGCAAGACGCCCGCTCAGCAGCTGGGGCGTGACAATCCAAGATGGTCGCGCAGCGTCTTGCCCTCATATTCCCGGCGGAAGACCCCACGTCGCTGCAATTCCGGCACGACCTGCTCCACGAAGTCCTCGATGCCGTGAGGCAGTGAGGGTGGCATCAGGTTAAAGCCATCGGCCCCACCCTGTTCGACCCAGCGCTGCATCTCATCGGCAATTCCCTCCGGCGTGCCGACCATCGTGCAGTGCCCACCTCCGGCGGCAAGCCGTCCCATTAGCTGTCTCAGGGTTGGCCGTTCAGCCTCGATAATGCGCAGGATGGTGGCATAGCGTCCTTTCGGTCCTGTAAAAGCCTCCAGCGGCGGCAGCGCGGGCACGGGCGCATCCAGTTCCCAGTGACTGACGTCCTGGCCGATAAACTGGCTTAACTGTCGCCGCGAGGCCTCTACCGGCAGCAACTCGTCGAGTTCACGCTGCTTGCGTCGGGCCTCTTCCTCGGTAGACCCGACGTAGGTCACAAGCCCCGGCATGATCGCCACCCCTGGACGGCCTGCGGCTTTCACCCTCGCCTTGAGGTCAGCGCAGTAAGCCTGGGCCGATGGCAGGTCATAGGCCACCGCGTAAATGGCTTCGGCATAGCGTGCCGCCAGGTCTCGCCCCTGTTCTGATGCCCCCGCCTGAAACAGCACGGGATGGCCCTGTGGCGAGCGCGGCACCGTCAAGGGGCCATCGACCAGAAAATGCTCGCCGCGGTGATGAATCGGTTGCACTTGAGCAGCATCCGCATAATCGCCGTGGCGATCTCGCAGCAGCGCGCCATCGCTCCAGGAGTCCCACAGCGCCAGCACGGTATTGGCAAACTCTTCCGCTCTAGCGTAGCGCTGCGCGTGGCCCGGCATGCCTTCCAGGCCATGATTGCGCGCCTCGCTGTCGAACATTGACGTCACCAGGTTCCACCCAAGCCGTCCGCCCGAGATATGGTCCAGCGATGCCAGCATGCGAGCCGCATGAAAGGGCGTATAGAAGGTACTGGAGACGGTCGAGATCAGGCCGATATGCTGTGTGGCACGCGCCATCGCGGCAAGCATTGTCAGCGGCTCCAAGGTCCACAGCGGACCGTCTGCGACATTGCCCGCGGCATGGCCATCGGCAAAGAAAACCGCATCCAGGCGACCGCGTTCGGCAAGCTTGGCCAGCTCTTCGTAGTAGGCGATATCCGCCAATCGCTCGACGCTGGAATCAGGGTGTCGCCAGGCCGCCTTGTGATGACCGCAGCCCAGGATGAAGAGATTCAAGTGCATAGAGGTCATCAGCCTTTCACCAGTCCGCCATCGACAATCAGATTCTGCCCGGTGATGGCCCTGGCCCACGGGGAAGCCAACAGCAGTACCGCGTCTGCAAACTCTTGCGGGGTGGTCACCCGTCGCAGCGGTGTGTTGGCGGCGATGAGGTCAAACACCGCGTCTGGTGTGGCACTGGAAGCGTCCGTCGTGCGCAGCAAGCCGCCGGACACCATATTGACGCTGATATTGTCTGGGCCGAGATCCTGCGCCAGCGTACGCGTCAGCGACAGCAGCGCCGCCTTGGCCGCGGTGTAGTCGTGATACGGCACCACCGGGTTCTGGAACAGGTTGGTACCGATATTGATGACACGCCCGACACCCGCCTCGCGCATGCCGGGAAGCGCTGCCTGCACCGTGTTGAGCGCACCACGCACCACACCCTGAAGTTGATGGTCCAGATGCTCCCAGCTCAGCGAGTCAGGGCCAGGCCGTGCGTCCCCATTGAATGCAAAGTCCGGCAGCGCATTGTTGACCACGGTAGTCACAGGCCCACCGAAGCGCTCACTGGCCCTCGCCAACATGGCCTCCACGCCATCCCGATCGCACACATCCGCAGCGACGGCCAAGGCGTGTTCCGGGTAATCAGCGACCAGCGCCCGGGCGCCTTCTTCGCTGCGGCGGTAGTTGACCACCACGCGAGCGCCTTCTCGCAGGAAGGCGCGTGCCAGGTGAGCGCCCAGACCACGTCCTGCGCCGGTAATCAGCACAATTTGAGCGGAGATATCAGGCGCAATGGGGTCGACAACAGGAGAGGTATCGGGAGGGGTCATGCGATGAGTCCTTGGTCGAGGCGGGGAACGCACGTCGAGCCAGGGACAGACGACTGCGCTGACATCCCTTCGCCGGTATGAACTGGATCAGGTTCGACGGGTATTTCTCAGCCCTGGCTCAGCCAGGACACCCCGTGTCATGCGCTCTCGACCTTAGCCCATCACCTTGCCCGGAACAAGACAGCGGGTATCAAGCAAGTGAAAGGGCCTACCCTGATTTGCCATCCTGGCACACGCCGCGACAACCCTATCGCGCCCCGGCCCCTTCACAAAGCAAATGTATACACATTTAAGCGACATCTTTCGACCTTCATGGCTTCGGGCTTTCCTTGCCCTCCAGCGTGTTACTCTGCCTTCTTTTCACCCTCTGTCCTGACACTCCCCCTACCTTGCCACCACCCCCTACTTTGGTACTACCCATTATCGGATCGACGCTTAGAAGAACATTCAACGCATTGTTTATCAAAGATAAAATAATAGAAGAGCGATCTATCTTTCATCATGAAAGGGAGCTGACGTGATCGCCAGCTCACTCGGCTCTAGCCTTTTCGATTTTTATTGTATATACATTATGACGGATTGACGGACCGCATCAGCGGTTCGTCAAGGAAGCGCTGAGCACCTCCGCTCAGGCATCGGTGCAGCGTTTCCCTAAGCCTGCCACACGCATCTGTGAGATCGGCCGATGACAACACCCGACAATGCTGATCCACTGCGCCACCTGGTAACGCCATCACCCGTGGAGAACAAGAATATGTCCGCCTCCAGCAGAAGGCCGCTAAGAAAAGCCGTCTTCATACCCACCTTTTCCATCATCATGGTGGCCGTGGCCACTGGCCTCATCAACAACGACATGCTGGTCGATGTTGCCAAAGGGGTCTTCTACATCTCCCTGTCTGACTTTGGCTGGCTGTATCAGCTGATTGCCGTAACGGCCCTGGTGGTGTCGGGCTTCATCTTCTTCTCCCGGGCCGGTGATATTCGGCTGGGTGGCAAGGATGCAACGCCTACCTTTTCCTTCGCTGCCACCTTCGCCATGGCGCTGACGGGAGGGATTGCCACGGGAGTCGTCACTTACTCCGTCAATGAACCGATCATCTATCTAGGCAACATCTACGGCGAAATCAGTCACCAGAGCTTCGCTCCCGGCAGTGGCGAGGCCGCCATCTTTGCCCTGGCAAGAAGCTTCCACAACTGGTCATTCATTCCCTACGCACTTTATTCCATCGTGGGGCTGATGATCGGCTACATGCACTTTAACCGCAGAGAACGCTTCTCGATCTCCTCAACCGTCAGCCCCGTACTGGGCAGGCACGGCAGCAAGATCTGGGTAAGGTCCCTGATCGATATCATTTCCGTTCTGGCCATCGCGCTCGGCCTGGCCTCTTCTCTTGGCGCAGGTCTGGCATTGATCAGCTCAGGCATCGAGGCACAGTACGGCATCGAATCCAACGCCATGACCTGGCTGGTGCTGACGATTGCCATCTCGGCGATCTTCATCACCTCCGCTGTCTCGGGATTGAAACGCGGCATCCGCGTGCTGTCATCGATCAACGCCTATATCTTCTATGCCTTCGTCGCGATTCTGATCATTGTCGGGCCCCTCAACTATATTCTGAGCCTGTCGGTGACAAGCCTCGGCTACTGGGCAGACAACTTCTTCCTTTGGGCTTTCGATACCAAGGAGTCTGGTGGCGAAGCGCTGGTCACCTGGTGGACGATGTATGACTGGTCGATCTGGATCGCCTACGCCCCCCTCATGGGACTGTTTCTGGCCCGTATCTCCTACGGCAGAACGCTCAGGGAGTTCCTCATCATCAACTGGATTCTGCCCTCGGTCTTCGGCCTGGTCTGGTTTGCCATCTGGGGTGGGTCCGCCCTCAAATGGCAGATGGATGGAACGCTGGATCTGATTAGCATCATCAATGACAGCGGCGCCGTATCCGGACTCTGGGGCTTCCTCCAGCACCTGCCCATGGCCAGCCTGCTGGTACCGCTGGCGATTTTCACCCTGGTCATTTCGTTTGCAACGGCGGCAGACTCCATGTCATCGACCATCGCGACCATCTGCACCAGCAACATGTCCGCAGAAGAGGAGTCGCCCAAGCAGCAGAAGATTCTGTGGGGCCTGTCGATCGCGGCTATCGCCTATGTGATGGTGGCCTTCGGCGGGGGCGCCCAAGGCGTCGATGGCATCAAGTATCTTGCCGCAGCGGGAGGCTTTACCGTGGTCTTCCTGTTCGTGCTGATATTGATCAGCGCCGTGCGAACCTTCATGACTCGCTCACCCCAGGGTGCTGCTGAGCAGCCGGCCGAGGTCTCTCAGCCGGTGACGGGAGGCGTGAATGAGTAACCAGGTCGTCATCTCAGATGCAGCCCCCGGCTGGCTGGAGGTCATCGCCGTCGCACGCCATGGAAGCGAGCTGACGCTGGATGAGGGTCGCTGGGCACGCATCGAGCGGGCCCGCCAGGTGGTCGAGCAGATGGCGGATGCCAGCACTCCCTACTATGGCATCAACACCGGCCTGGGAGCGCTGTGTGACGTGGTGCTGGATCGCCAGCAGCTAAGTGACCTGTCGCGCAATACCCTGATGAGCCATGCCTGCGGAGTCGGAGCCCCCCTGCGGGTCGAACAGGTCCGTGCCATCATGTGCTGCGCGGTCATCAACTGGAGCCATGGGCATTCGGGCATCAGCCCGGGCATCGTCCAGGGACTGCTGGCATTTCTTAATATGGGCATCACCCCGGTGGTGCCAGGCCGGGGGTCTGTTGGCTACCTCACACACATGGCCCATATTGGTCTGGCCTTGCTGGGCGTCGGTGAAGTCGACCATGCCGGTGAACGACGCCCCGCCAGCGACGTACTCGCTCAGCATGCGCTGACGCCCGTCGTGCTGGGTCCCAAGGATGGGCTCAGTCTGGTCAATGGCACCGCCGCCATGACAGGGCTTGCCTGTATCGCCCTGGACGATGCCCATGTGCTGGCCGACTGGGCCGACGCCATCGGCGCTGTCAGTTTCGAGGCGCTGTCAGGCCAGCAGGCTGCCTTCACGCCTGAGGTGCTGGCGCTGAAGGGTCAGCCTGGCGTGGTGCGCAGTGGCGCCAACTTGCGGCGACTGCTAGCCGACAGCCAGCACCTGCAGCAGTGTCAGGGCCACCACCTGCAGGATGCGCTCAGCCTGCGGGCCATGCCCCAGGTCCATGGCAGTTGCCGGGAACAGCTTGAGCACGCGATACGCCTGGTCGACGGAGAGATCAGCGCAGCTACCGACAATCCTCTGGTGATCGGCGAAGGCCCACATGCCAGGATCGTGTCACAGGCCAATCCTCATGGGGCGCCGGTCGCCCTGGCCTGTGACAGCCTCGCCATGGCGGTGTGTGAGTGGGCATCTATCTCGGAGCGTCGAAGCTATCGCCTGGTCACTCCCCAGGCCAGCGAGCTTCCCGCCTTTCTCACCCGCGACAGCGGAGTGAAGTCCGGACTGATGATTGCCCAGTACACGGCAGCGTCGCTGGCGGCAGAGGTCAAGCGACTGGCTCTGCCCGCATCGGTCGATAACTATCTCACCTCTGGTCTGCAGGAAGATCACCTCAGTTTCGGCGACAGCGCTGCGCTCAAGCTCGACCAGGCGCTGGAAGGCGCTCTTCGCGTGCTCAGTATCGAGCTGTTACTGGCCGTGCAGGCATTGGACTTGATTCCGAACACGGGCTTTGGCCTGGGAGCCGAGCTCACACGGCGCCTGGTCAGAGAGCGTATCGTTCACTATGACGAAAGTCGGCCGCTGCATCAGGACATGGAACAGGCCCTGTCGCTACTGAAAAGTGCCACCGCCATCGCGGAGGTACGACGTCTACTCAACGCGTGAGATGACCGTCCTTGCTTGCCCCGGGCCAGCAGAACGATGGCCCAGGGTCAGCACTGCGCTGCCAAAAGGCGATTCGCAACAGTTCGACAAGGAAGATTAAGCTTTCGATAAGCTTCGACACCTACAGTGATGGCCATGCCTTTCCCCATGGACGCGATGACATGGCCACACCACTCCCAGCCTCGAGGCAGGCCCTCTTCAGGCCCGCGCTAGACCAACACCAGGGCCCCACAGCCACACCGCCGACAAGCATCGCGGTGGGTGTCACGGTCCCTGCTGCCTGCGCCTCGGCCAAGACGTTGGCCTGGCTTTCCGGCCAGCACAGCCTGGAAGCTGCCCACCTGGTGAGCACCGCCTTCCAACGTCGGCACAATGCTGCCGTCAGCCACCAGTATGCTCGCCTACTGGCCCTCTACGCAGACAGCGGTGAGCTGCTGGCGACCACTGGCCTGAAGCGGGCGGATGAGGGCAGCTTGATGGTAGAGCGCTACCTGACGGCCCCCGTCGACCAGGTGCTCGCCTCCCAGGGGGTGGCCACGTCGGCCCCGCCGCGTCACACCATCATGGAAGTGGGCGCCCTGTCGAGTGCCTCCCCCGGGGCTGGCCGACGCCTGATGCTGGCTCTGGTCCTCGTACTGGAACAGTTGAACATCGACTGGCTGGTCGTCACTGCGTCGCGTGACGTCAGGAATGGTCTCGGGCGCCTGGGCATTGCGCTAACGCCCCTCGCCAGCGCTCGCCGCCACTGCTTGCCTGCCACCGAGAACTGGGGTCGCTACTACGAAGGCGACCCGAGGGTCGTGGTCATTCGGCCTCTGCAGGTCGCGCTGAGCATGCGCTCGACGCCAATGGGCAACATGCTCTTGTCCAGTGCCCCTCGGCTAGCTGCCCACGCCGTGACGCCTACTCCGGCGCTGCCGCCAGTGCCAGCTCCGGAGTTCCATTGCCATGGATAACCTGCTGAAGCGGCTGGAACAACGGGCGACCCTCGCGCCACGTTCAGCGAGCCTGCGAGGCGCTACTGCCAGCGGCAAACTGGTGGCGCTGGATGCCCGCCAGTTGCACGATAGCGTCACCGCATTGGCACAGCAGCTTGCCCAGACGGGCGTTCGTCATATCGCTATTGCCGGCCACAACTCCCCCGCCTGGCTGGTGGCTCAACTGGCGGCTTGGCGCGCAGGATTACCTGTCACCCCGATACCCTCCTTCTTCAGCGATGATCAGGTGACCCATCTGCTCTCCACCACGGGCCTGGATGGCATCCTGATCACCGACGGCAGTTCACTTGACCGCTGGGTCGACGCTCGCCTACTGCCGGTCTTCGACCGCGGGCTCTTACCTGAACAGCAACCGCCACACGGCATCGGCGTCGAGCCCGACGTGGCCCTGTTTCAGCGGGCCAGTGTTCCCGCCCCAATGCCCGCGGAAACACGCTTGATCACCTTCACCTCCGGCACCACGGGTACCCCGAAAGGCGTTTGTCTATCGGGCCCCCACCTTGAGTCGGTGCTACTCGGACTGGACGACCGATTGCAGGGCATTGAGCTGACACGACATGGCGTCGTGCTGCCATTGGCGGTGCTTCTTGAGCATCTGGCAGGGGCTCTGTACGCGCTTTGGAGAGGGGCAGAAGTGATCATCGACCCTCCTCAGGTGACCGGTCTCGAGGGCAGTGGCAACCTATCGTGCCCCCACTGGCAGCGCTGGCTAGCCGGTCGCCAACCCGACAGCTTGATCCTCGTCCCCGCCCTGTTGGCGGCTCTGTGCCAGATAGCTCGACAAGAAGACGACGCCCCATGGATGACATCGCTGAACCTGGTTGCCGTAGGCGGTGACCATGTACCTCCGGTACTGCTTGCCGATGCCAAAGCGCTGAAGCTGCCCGTCGCACAGGGCTACGGGATGTCCGAAATGGGCTCGGTGGTTTGCTTGAGTCGCCCCGATGAACCCCAGGATGGCCGCGTCGGGCGCCCGCTGAAAGGACGTGATATCACCACAGACCCATCGGGGCAGTTACTCGTGCATGGCCCACGTATGCTCGGCTATCTGGGCGAGGCGACTGACACAGGGCCTGGCCCGATGGATGTGCCCTGGCCCAGCGGTGATCTGGGTGAGCAGCATCATGGCGGGCATTGGCACCTTAGCGGACGTCAACGCAATGTCATCATCCTGTCGACGGGACGCAACCTCAGCCCCGAGTGGATAGAGGCCGAACTGGCAACCCTTGCCGGTATCGACCGAGCCTTTGTCTTTGGCGATGGCCTGCCAGGCCTACTGGCGCTCGCCACTCTGTCATCCTGCCAGGTCGATACGACGGCCATCGATTCGGCCATCGCCTCACTCAACCAACGGCTACCGGATTACGCCAGGATCCACGGCTGGGCACCGTTGACCGCCGCGCTGCCCGGGCTACCCACGCCACTGTCAGAAGCCAGTCACGAACTGACCAGCAACGGCCGACTGCGCCGTGACGGTGTTCGCCTGCGCAGGCATCGCGATATGCAGCGCCTGGCGGAGCAGAGCTTCTGTGAAGCGCCCCCGTCGGAGCAAACCCCATGCGATCCCTCGCTCGCACTGCCTGGCGACAGCGCAGATAACGTCACCAACTCCCTTGTTGAACCGCTCTACCGCTTCTCCCCTCAACGTGTTACCCGACAGCCAGGAAGGCCATCCGATGAATAACCCCATGCACGCAGTACCTGCCCCGGCACCCCCCCTGCCAAACACCGGTGCCCAGCCGGGCTTCTATCAGGCGCTGCTTGACGCCACCCAGGGCGAGCGGCAAAGGCTGATGAACGGAGCACTGGTCACGCGAGGCCTGGCGGGTGAACTTAGCCTGGGGGAATACCGTGCTTTCCTGGCCCAGGCCTATCACCATGTCAGCCACACCGTCACCTTGATGATGGCCTGTGGCAGCGAGCTTAGCCGGTACGCACCAGCGCTAGGACATCACCGCTACCAGGCGCTAGCCAATGCGCTTACCGACTACATCGAGGAAGAGAAGGGCCACGAGCATTGGATTCTCGATGATCTTGAGGCGACCGGCATTGATCGCGAGGTAGCTCGCTCACGGCCGCCGCTACACGAGACCGAGCTGATGGTCGCCTACGCCTACGACAGCATTCGCAGACGCCATCCCCTCACCATGTTTGGCATGGTGCTGGTACTGGAAGGCACCAGCACATCGGCTGCCAGTCAGGCAGGCCGTGCCATCCGCGACAGTTTGGGGCTCGGCGACGATGCCTTCCACTATCTGTTCTCCCACGGTGAGCTCGACGTCTCGCACATGGCCTTCTTTGCCAAGCTGATGGACACGCTGACGTCGCCAGATGACCAGGCCCAGATCATCCATGCGGCGAAGGCCTTCTATCGCCTCTATGGCGCCGTGCATGAAGCGGCGCTCCAGGACGCCACCCACTGGCAGGGGCAGGTTTGCGAGGACGCACCATGAGCACCTTGTGCAATCAACGGGTGCTGCTCACCGGGGCTTCCGGCGGCATCGGCTCAGCGCTTGCCCGCCAACTTGATGAGGAGGGAGCCACCCTCTGGCTGGTGGGTAGAGATACCGGCAAGCTGCGCGCGCTCGTCAAACAGCTAGGTGGCGACCTGCCCCGGCACCGCCTACTGGGCGAGGTCGACCTTACCCTTCCCGCCGGGCGCCAACGGGTACTTTCCTGGCTGCAGGAAACGCCCTTGGAGCAGCGACCCTCGACGCTGATACAGTTGGCCGGCATCAATCACTTGGGGTGGTTTCAGCACCACCCACAACAGAACATCGCCGACATCCTGAACACCAACCTGACGTCGACCCTTCTGCTGACCCACACGCTGCTGCCTCTTTTCCTTGAACAACCGGCCGCGACGCTTTACTTCGTGGGCTCGTTGCTCGGCCACATCGGCCATCCGGGATACGCCGCCTACTGCGCCAGCAAGGCCGGGCTCAAGGGATTCACCGAGGCACTGGGGCGAGAGCTGGCAGCCACCTCGGTGCGCGTCCAGTACCTGGCTCCACGGGCCACCCGCACCAGCATGAACGACAAGACGGCCGAGGCAATGAACGCCTCCCTCGGCAACGCGGTCGACACCCCCGAGGCCGTTGCCGATGCCATCGTCGCGCAACTGAAAAGCGGCCAACAGCGCAGGCGTCTGGGAACAGCCGAGCGCCTGTTCGACACGCTCAATGGTCTTGCACCAGGCGTGGTCGACAGGGGAATCAACAAGAAGCTGCCCCACATTGCGAGACACTTGGACGCTCGTGCTCCGCTTGAACGTAACGAAACGTGACATATATGACGCCATGGGAGGCTGGTAGCCGTACAAGCAGAGCCTGATGCATCATCGTGTCCCACTCCGTCGAACAAGCATCGACAAGATCTCGGCCGGTTCAAACAAGATGGCGGAATCGCCACCGCACAAGCCCTGTTTTCAGCTCTTGCGCGACTATTGTGCTGCGCCGACTTGACCCTTGTGCTGCACCAAGGTTCTAGTCTGTGGTGAGAGTCCCGGAAACGTGCTGATTGCGCGTGTCAACGCGGCAATACGCTCGCCGGGGTTATTTTCATGCCACCACGGAGGGAACCGATGAGCAACACGGCCACACGCCACGCGCATGAGACATCTTCCCCCACCGCCGACGTCTATCGGATGAAGACGGATCAACACCTGTGCCCCTTCGGCCTGAAAACACTGTCGCTCCTCAAACGAAAGGGCTACCAGGTTAACGATCATACTTTGACCTCACGGGAAGCCATCGACCGCTTTAAGCAGGAAGCCGGCGTCGAGACGACGCCCCAGGTTTACATCGGAGGCGAGCGAGTCGGCGGCTACGAGGATCTGCGACGCCACCTCGGCATGAGTGTCCCCAGCGACAAGGACGTCAGCTACCGCCCTGTCATCGCCATCTTTGCCACGGCACTGTTGATCGGTCTGGCCGTCAGCTGGGCTAGCGGGCAGGCGCTCGTATCGCTGCACACTCTCGAATCTGCCGTGGCATCCGCCATGGTGCTGCTAGGTCTTCAGAAACTGCAGGACGTGGAAAGCTTCAGCACCATGTTTCTGAACTACGACCTACTCGCCCAACGAGAAGTGCGCTATGGCTACCTCTACCCCTACGCCGAAACACTGGCCGGGATACTGATGCTGGCAGGCACCTTAACCTGGATCGCAGCACCGGTCGCGCTGTTCATTGGCACAATCGGCGCCTTCTCGGTGTTCAAGGCCGTCTACATCGACAAGCGCGAATTAAAATGCGCCTGCGTCGGCGGCAACAGCAATGTACCGCTCGGTTTCGTATCTCTGACAGAGAACCTGGTCATGGTGTTAATGGGGCTTTGGATGCCGGCCAAGGCACTCATGACATAAAAATTGTATACATCTGGCGCTCTTGGATAGAAGAAACGTCTGACCGCGCCGCGCCTCATCCTAGAAAAAACCGCCAGAAAATATCTGGCGGTTTCTTTACCGTGACGCCTTTATTCTAAGCCAATATGCAAGCTGTAGCGGCCACTGCTTTCATTGGCGCTGCCGAGTACGCTGCCTCGCACTTCAAGCTCATAGTTGCCCGAAGTAACAGGCGTCTTCAGCAGGAAGTGACCATTGCTATCCGTATCGCTGGCCACTAACTCGCCTGCGGGAGAATACAACCTGCCTTCGATACTCATCGATTGACTAGAATCGCTGGCAAGATGTTCACTACTGATAACGAGCGTTCCTTCTTCTGCGACAGGCACCTGGTAGCGCTCAGGCACACCACGGAGCTGCTGAGTGGCGGATACGCCTTGCTGCAAGACTGGGGCCTCCTGTAAGTGGCCCGGTGCAGCCATTACCGGCATTGCTCCCACCGAGAAAAAGGCGACTCCCATCATCTTTTGCCACATTTTCATAACATCTTCCTCCTGTGGATATTGGCATATTAATGATGGGTTATTGGCCTTAATCTACGCTGAAAATTTAAAAAATTATAACTGTCTCTCGCGATAAGCATGGCCATCGAGAAAGACAACTCAAAACCAGACGCGCACCCCGGCAACCACTGCAGTGTCTTCCACTTGACCGCCTTCATCACGTGCCATATCGGCAGTATCACCATAGAGTTTCTGCCAATAGGCGCCGATATAGGGTGCGAACTTTCGATGTAGCTCATAGCGAAGGCGCAGGCCGGTGCGCAAGGAATTGAATCCCTCCCCTACACCGAACTCCTCAGCATCATTGAACGCCACTTCCATTTCCAGGCGAGGCTGGAGATACAGCCGCTGGGTCAGTCGTAGGTCATATTCCTGCTCCAGACCCAAGGAGGTATCACCATCGTCGCTGACACGAAGGTCCAGCTCGGTTTCCAGCCGGTAGGGCGCCAGCCCCTGAAGACTGACCACGCCGAAATAGCGCTCGGGATGGTCGTCGCTGCCAAGCCCACCTTGATAGCCCAGACCACCTTGCAGCTCCCAGAAGTCGGCAATCAATCTGCTGTAGAGTAGATCCAGCGATTCAAATTCTGCATCTTCGCCATCCCCTTGGGCATTGTCCCCTTCCCCCTTCAGGTAGACGCGATGAACATCGCCTCCGTACCAGGCCTGAAAATCCCAGGACACCGCCTCGCTGTCTTCAGATGGCCAGGCATATTCCAGTCGGTCGATCATCACCGAGCCACGCAGATGCTCCTGCATGGGCGACGGCCAGTGATCTGGTGCGTCGTAGCCATCCTCAGCCAGCGCTACCGGTGACATCCCCAGGCCCGATATCGCCGCCAACACAACAAGTCTCTTACGAGATTCCATGCGACATCTCTCCTCAGGCAACCTTGACGACGCGGAACATGCCGGCGTCCATGTGGTACAGAAGGTGACAGTGGAAGGCCCAGCTGCCCTCGGCATCCGCAGTGATCAGTGCAGAAAGGCGCTCTCCTGGCTTGACGTTCAGGGTGTGCTTACGCGGAATCAGCTCACCGGCGCCATTTTCCAACTCCATCCACATGCCATGCAGGTGGATCGGGTGCTCCATCATGGTGCGGTTGACCAGGATGAGGCGCAGACGCTCGCCCTTGTCGAAGTGGATCGGGCCCGAGACCTCACTGAATTTCTTGCCGTCGAAGGACCACATGTAGCGTTCCATGTTACCGGTTAGATGCAGCTCGAGTTCGCGACCAGGAGGACGACGATCAGGCCATGGCGCGATGGCCTTCAAGTCCTGATACACCAGCACACGACGATCACGGGCATCCAGGCCGATCCCTGGCTGATCGAGGCGGGAGCCGGGCTGCGCCGCTCCCACCGGCAGCATGGCGGCACCGGTAGAGCGGCCCATATCGTTCATCTGGCCGTGATCCATGCCCGCCATGGTCGAGTGGTCCATAGCGGTCATCGAGCCATGATCCATGCCCGTCATGCTCGATTGATCCATAGCGGCCATCGAGCCGTGATCCATGCCCGCCATGGTCGAGTGATCCATAGCGGTCATCGCGCCGTGATCCATACCCGCCATGCTCGAGTGATCCATAGCGGTCATCGAGCCGTGATCCATACCTTCATGGGCTCCCATGGCCTCCATTCCTCGATCGGCGATGCGTCGGCGTTCCGGCACCGCCGCCGCCATACCCAGACGAGGCGCCAGGGTCCCTCTGGCAAAGCCGCTTCGGTCCATGGACTCGGCAAAGATGGTGTAGGCCACCTCCTCCTTCGGCGTAACCAGGACGTCATAGGTTTCCGCTACTCCGATACGAAACTCCTCGACAGGCACGGGTCGCACCGGCTGACCGTCAGCCGCCACCACCGTCATTTCGAGCCCCGGAATTCGTACGTCGAAGTAACTCATAGCGGAGCCGTTGATCACGCGCAGCCGCTGGGTCTCACCGGGCCGAAACAAGGCAGTCCAGTTGTCATCGGGCGAGTGGCCATTGAGCAGGTAGGTGTAGGTGGCGCCGGTGACATCGGCGATATCACGAGAGCTCATGCGCATCCGTGCCCACATGGCACGTGCTTCCCAGGTGGAAGCGAAGCCCTGTCGCCCCACATCGTCGATGAAGTCTCCCAGGGTGCGCTCCTGGAAGTTGTAGTACCCCTCACCGGTCTTCAGGTTGTGGAAGATGGTCGAGGGGTCCTCGAAGCTCCAGTCGGTCAGCAGCAGCACGTGCTCGCGGTCATAGCGAAAGGGTTCGCGTTGTTCGGCGTCGATGACCAGGGGGCCCACATGACCAACCTGCTCCTGCAAGCCTGAGTGGCTGTGGTACCAGTAGGTGCCGCTTTGACGGAGGGGAAAGCGGTAGGTAAAGGTTTCGCCCGGCATGATACCGGCAAAGCTCACGCCGGGGACGCCATCCATCTCCGGCGGCAGCAGGATGCCATGCCAATGAATCGAGGTGGGCTCGTCCAGCAGATTGGTGACCCGCAGCGTCACGTCCTGCCCTTCCTTGAGCCGGATCAGTGGGCCAGGGCTGGTGCCGTTGAGGGTGATAGGCCGTGCAGGCTGGCCAGCAATGGGCACGCTCTGGCGACGAATGGCCAGCGAGATATCCGGGCCGTTTTCCACCCCCTTGGGGTAACTCGAGGTCTGTCCCCAGGGGTTGGCCCAGGCAGGTGCCAGGCCTAGGGCGGCGGTGCCGATTCCCAGGGCTGCGCTTCCCTTGATGAAGCCTCGTCGTGATAGCCGATGTGGCGGCAGAAGAGTCGTCGACATGGGTGCTGTCTTCCTGTGCGATGAACTTCTGCCATCTTCCATCGTCAAGCTGAAAGCCAGCTGAATCCCTAACCAATAGGCGGCTTCGCGGAGAGCATTGCCAGCGGCAAGCGAATGGTCACTTCAAGCCCACCCGTGGAAGCCGCCTGAAAACTGACCTCACCCTGATACTGCTCGACCAGTTCAAGCAGTATCGACAGGCCGATGCCATTGCCGGGTCGCCCTTCATCCAACCGTTGGCCTCGCCGCCCCAATAGTGGCAGCCATTCCGGGGGTACTCCCGGACCATCATCCTGGATCTTCAGCTCAACACATTGGTTCAGCGTTAGCGCGAGCCACACCGACTCGCTGGCCCACTTACCCGCGTTATCGAGCACGATGCCAATCATTTCCAGGAAGTCCTGCCGCTCCATATCGATGCAGACATCCTCCGCGTCCCCGAGAGCCATGTTGAAGTGCTTGTCGGGGTACAGACTTCGAAACATGTCAAAAAGCTGGTCGAGTTCCCTCTTGATCCGGGTGTGCTGGCCGCCACCGGGGCCCGCCAGGCGCGCCTGACGCAGATGGGACTCCATCAACTCCTGCATAAGGGTCAGTCGTGTAAGCAAACGTTCACGACGCGCTTCGTCCAGTTCGCGTTTGCCGCGCAGGGCCTGCATCACCGCCGTCAGCGGGGTCTTGAGCGCATGTGACAAATCCGCCACGGCGTTACGTGAACGCACCAGTCGGCGCTCCTGGCTGTCCATCAGGCGGTTGAGTTGAGAGACCAAGGGCCGGAATTCCTGCGGCACCTTCATTCTGAGTCGCTGGCGCTGACCATTTCTCAGCTCGGCCAGTTGGCGCTGCAATAGATCCAGTGGCCGCAGGGCGGCATTGACCGCCAAACCGTTAAGCAGTGAAAGAGCGAGCAGCACCAGGCCTGCGATGGCGCCAATCCACCAGTGCAGAGCAGCGAGGCCTTCCTCGACGCTGTCGAAGGATTCACCAATAAGCAGTACGCCTGCCGTGCCTTCTAGTGAGAAGGTACGCCGTAACACAAGCAAGTGACGCCCTTCCAGGTGCACATCCAGCAACGACTCGTCAGGCCCATCTAGATGCGGGGCCAATGCTGGCAACCAAGCGGGGTGCGAGGTAGTGAGGCGCGTTCCGCGCTTGAGCACGTACAGGTGATGAAAGACCTCGGCCGACAGGCTCGAGGGCAAGGTGGGAGCCGGTACAGGGTCAGCGTTTTGACGCAGTTGTGCCAGGCGATACTCCGCTTCCTGACGCAGTCGGTCACCGAGAAAGTCCCGCGCGGTCTCGCGCAGCAGCAGACCATGCATAAACCAGGTCAACGCCATGACCAGCAGGGACACCGCCCCGAGGCTGACCAGCAGGCGCAGACGAAGACTGTTGCGTCTAATGCGAAACAAGCACGTACCCCTGGCCTCGACGCGTCTGGATGATGTGCTTGCCCAGTAGGCGACGCAAACGAGCGATGTAGACCTCCACCAGATTGGGTGCCGGGGCATCCTGCTCAAGGGCGTAGAGTTGATCGAGCAGCTTCGTCTTGGAGTGCACCCGGTCAGGGTGGTACATCAAGTAGCGCAACAGGCAAAACTCGGTGGCGGTTAGCGGCTGCCATGGTCCTCCCGCGCAGCTGACCTGACGCTGATCCTCATCGAGGCGGACGCCGTTGACGATGAGCCTTGCCGTCAATTCCGTGCGCCGGCGCAACAGCGCATGGACCCGCGCCAGCAGCTCCTGTTCGTGAAAGGGCTTGGTGAGATAGTCATCGGCCCCTCGACGAAGGCCATCTACCTTGTCCTGCCAGGCATCGCGAGCCGTCAACAAGAGCACCGGAAGACCAAGACCCTGGTCTCGCTGGAACTCCAGCCAATCGAGCCCCGAACCATCGGGCAGGCCGATGTCCAGGATCATCAGCGCATACTCTTCGCTATGCAACAGCGCCTTTGCCACGCTCAGCCGCTCGGCAACGTCAACGCGATAGCCATGATCATCCAAGGCATCTTTCAGACTCTCGCAGAGCAGGTCATCATCCTCGACCAGCAACAGCTTCATCACCATCATCTCCCGGCCTGTCTCCGTCCTGCCACGCCCCAGCCACGCTGGAAGAAGTGGCCCTGGCCGGCTCCTATGGTCCCACACTCAGAGCGCCGTGCATGCCCGCCTCGAAATGTCCAGGGATATTGCAGGCGAAGGTCAGCGATGCCCCCTGTTCCGGCGCCTGCCAGACCAGCGTCCTGGTCTCTCCCGGCGCCAGGGTAACTGCCGGCATCTCCATGGCCCCGTGCATCTGGCTCATGTCGTGACCGTCCCCATGCATGCCATGTCCTCCCCCAGATGCCATCTCACGCATCATCTTGCGGTGTTCATCCTGAGCCTCGGCAGAGCCGATCACGAATTCGTGCTCCAACTGGCCGCTGTTAGTGACCTCGAAGGCGACCACCTCGCCAGAAGCAACGCTCAGTTGCTCTGGATCAAACCAGATATCGCCAGCCTCGACAGCGATGGTGCGCTCTGCGTGCGCGGGATCAATCACTGACGACTGAGCGTGGCCGGCACCCGCCAACGCCTGAGTCGACACCAGACCAAGGGCTAACACCATCAGTGTGCTACGCATGACATCGTCCTTCCATAGTGGGATGAAGGTAGCCGTTATAGCGCGGCTAGCTGAATCCAGGCTGAATCAGCCGCAAGCACGCAGGGAGTATCCTCTCGCTCACGAGTGAGTCCACTTCTCCAGCAGCAGGTCGATAAACAGCTGGGCGGTGCCCGAGATACTGTGCACGTTACTGCGTACCAGGCCGATGGTACGCTCGATACGTGGCTCCGGCAGTTCGCGCGAACACAAGATCTCGTGGTCCGGGCCCGGCATGGTCATGCGCGGCAGTATCGCCACCCCCAATCCAGACTCCACCAGCCCCAGCGACGTCGATAGATGCTGCACCTCGTAAAAGCTGTTGAGGTGGATGCCTTCGGCTGACATGGCACTGTCCAGCAGGGTGCGGTTGCCGCTATCGCGACTGACGGTGATCAGCCTTACCTGCTCCAGGTCGGCCCAGGCGATCTGCGTCTTGGCGGCCAGCGGATGATCCGATCGCAGCGCCAGTACGAAGGGGTCTCTCAGTAGCTGCGTAAACGACACTTCAGGGCGTTGAGCGCTGAACATGTTGATGCCGAAGTCCGCCTCACCACTGATAACCTTCTCCAGCCCTTCATTGGCGCTGACGTCGAGTATGCGAATCCGAATACCCGGCCAGGCCTCGCTGAACTCACGAATCACACTCGGCAAGAAGTAGAACGCGGCGGTCGGTAGACAGGCAATCGTGACCGTGCCGGTCTGGTGGGTGGCCAGCTCGCGAATGCCGAGAATCGAGGACTCGTACTCCTCGATCATGCGTCTAGCCCTCGGCAGGAAATCGGCGCCAATGGCCGTCAGGCGAGTACGCCGCGTGGTGCGCTCCAGCAGGCTGACCTCCAGCAACTCCTCGAGCTTCTGGATTCGCCGCGAGAGCGCAGGCTGCGAGAGGTGCAGCCGCTGTGCCGCTTCGTGGAACGACCCCAGCTCGGCGACTTGAATAAACGCTTGTAGATCAAGAAATTCCAGCCTGTGCAGCATATCTCTACTCTTGCATGATCGGTGAACTACTGATAACCATAACGCATTAATCCGACTTTCGCATTGATACATAAAGCTCTTTGCATTTGAAGCATCAAATGCCTGGTGACAAGCTGCTGTCATGACCTCCAACAACGACGTGACATCACCATGATGAACAGCATCCCCTGCATGATCATGCGAGGCGGCACTTCCAGAGGCCCCTTCCTGCGCATGTCAGACCTTCCCGAGGATGAGAAGGCTCGGGCAGATATTCTGATCAGCCTGATGGGATCCGGTCATGCCCTACAGATCGATGGCATAGGGGGTGGCGACCCACTGACCAGCAAGGTCGCCATCGTTGAGCGCTCGGCGCATCCCGATGCCGACGTGGACTACCTGTTTGCCCAGGTCGACGTGCTCAATCACCGCGTCGACTTCAATCCCAACTGCGGCAACATGCTGTCGGCGGTGGGGCCCTACGCGATTGAGTCCGGCCTGGTGGAACCGCAGCCGGATTTTACGCTGGTAAGGGTGCGCAACCTGAATACGCAGCGCTTGATCGAGTGCCATGTCCCGACCCAGGGCGGCCAGGTTCTCTACGATGGCGACACCCGTATCAGCGGCGTTCCCGGGACCTCGTCGGCCATTCAACTGAGCTTTCTTGATATCGTCGGGACCAAGACCTGTGGCCTTCTCCCCACCGGCAATGTGGTGGATCTGATCGATGGCGTCGCCGTGAGCTGCCTCGACGCGGCGACGCCCATCATCATGATCAGAGCGGAAGAGCTGGGGCTGACGGGGCACGAGCCCCCTGACCAGCTGGACGCGAACAGTCAGCTGCTGGCGCGTATAGAGCGCCTCCGCCGACACGCCGGCGAGCTGATGGGCCTGGGCGATGTCAGCCAGAGCGTGCTACCAAAGCCGGTGCTGGTGTCCCCTGCACTGGAACAGGGACGCACCCTGTGCGCCCGCTATTTCGTGCCCCATCGCTGTCATAAGGCCATCGCCGTGACCGGCGCCATCGCCGTCGCGTCGTCAGTCAGCGTGCCGGGAACCGTAGCGAATCTGATCGCCGTTGGCGCGGGATCACTGGAAGCCAACGAGCTGGCCTCCCGGGTCAGTATCGAACACCCATCAGGCTTCATTGATCTGGAAGTCGAGCACCGCGGCGGCAACGCCACCGACATCGCGCGCGCCTCGCTGATCCGTACCGCGCGCAAGATCATGGCCGGCACCCTGTTCTACGCCCTGCCCGATTGATCCGACTCAACCCGATCCCGCTCTGGCCTCGTCGCATGACGATGATGTCAGCGCTACGGGCACTGCCGACAACGGCAGGCCCCTGACAACGACAACACAGAAGGAACCACGCCATGACCAAGCCAAAGCTTGTCTCTTTACAGCACCTCTCGCTCCAGCACTTCTCGCTACAGAACTTCTCGCTACAGAACGTCTCGTCGAAGCCTTCTTCCTCGAAGCCATTGTCCTCAGTCTTCGGGCTTCGCGGCATGGCCCGCGCCACCCTACTAGGCCTCGCCGTGTCCGCTGCGACGCTCTGCGGCACAGCCCACGCCGATGACGCCGATGTTCCTGGCAACATCAAATGGACGGTGCCTTTTGGCGTCGGTGGCGGCACCGACGTGTGGGCTCGCTTCTTCGCGCCCTGGCTCAGCGACTACCTGCCCGGCGAACCCACCATCATGATTGATAACGTCCCAGGTGGAGGCTCGATCAACGGAGCCAACCTGTTCGCCATGCGGGCCAAGGCGGATGGCTCCCACTGGCTAGGCACCTCTGCATCGACTCAGTACCCGGCCATGCTGGATGACCGCCGCGTTCGCTACGACTACCAGGAATGGACGCCGATCCTGGCCACGCCTACTGGCGGCGTGGTTTACGGCCAGCCGAGTCTCGGCGAAGACGCCGATGCCATTATTGATGCGATGCTCGACCAGCAGATCAAGATCGCCGCCCAGAACCCGACCGGCCTGGAACTGCCAGTACTGATCGCTCTGGATCTGCTGGGCGCCGACGTCCAGGCCGTATTCGGCATGCGCAGCCGTGGCGAAGGTCGACTGGCCTTCGAGCGAGGTGAGGCCGACATCGACTTTCAAACCAGCTCAGCCTACTTGAGCAACGTCCTGCCGCTGGTGGAGTCCGGCAAGGCAGTCCCGCTGTTTTCGTTGGGGCTGCTTAACGATGAAGGCGAGATCGTACGTGACCCCGCCTTCCCCGACCTGCCCACCTTCAATGAAGTCTACGCCGCCCGCCACGGCGAAGCGCCAACAGGCCCTGCCTACGAAGCCTTTCGCAAGTTCTTCGCCTCGGGCTACGCGCTGCAGAAGCTGATTGTGGTCCCCAAGGACACCCCGGCAGACCTGATCGAGACCTATCGTGACGCAGCACGCGAGTTCATCGCTACCGACGCCTTCAGGCAGGACGCTGAAGCTCAGCTGGGACCCTATGATCCGGTGGTCGGCGAGGTCATCCAGCGCCACCTGGAAGACGCCATGAGCATTGATGATGCGACCCGTGAGTGGCTCACCCACTGGCTGAAGGAAAAACACAACGCCCAGATCTGAATGGCCCAAGCGCCGCGCAGTCCTCCTGCAGATACCAGCGGACTCCGGCGCTATCAGCGACTAACAGCAGCCTCTCTATTAGGTCTGCCGAAAAGAACTCGGCTATAGCTCGGCTCACCGCTCGGCTTACAGATCGACTACAACAACGTGACGATAACAGCGCTGGGGGCACGCCCCAGCGCTACGACAATACGAGAGTCCAACGCCATGCTTGATATCTTCCTCTCCAGCCTGGGACAGTTGTTCACCCTGTCCCATATGCTGTTCATGCTGCTGGGGGTGATGGTCGGCCTGATCGTCGGCATCATTCCCGGACTCGGGGGCATCGCTGGCATGTCCCTGCTGCTCCCTTTCCTCTACGGCATGGAGCCTACGGTGGCACTGGGCATGCTGATGGGTCTGGTCGCCGTCATTCCGACGGGCGACACCTTTGCCTCCGTGCTGCTCGGCATCCCTGGCTCCAGCGCCTCTCAAGCCACCGTTATCGACGGTTTCTCGTTGGCCAAGAAGGGCCAGGCAGCCCGGGCCCTGTCCAGCGCCTTCCTGTCCTCCATGATCGGTGGCCTGATTGGTGCGGTGGTGCTGACCGGATTTATCCTGATCGCCCGTCCGCTGGTACTGTCCTTCTCGTCATCAGAGCTGTTCATGCTGACGCTGCTTGGCCTGTCCATGGTGGCGGTGCTGTCAGGCGCAGATCTGTTCAAGGGGCTTGCCGCCTGCGGGCTCGGCCTGCTGGTAGGCGGTATCGGCATGGCCCCGGCCACCGGTGAGTTTCGTCTCAATCTGGACATCGATTACCTGTTTGATGGCCTGCCCCTGGTCGTTGTCGGCCTGGGCATCTTCGCCCTGCCCGAGATCATCGACCTGCTGGTCAAACGTGGCGCTATCGCCGAAAAGCCCTGCCGCCTTGGTGAAGGCTGGCGCCGCGGCATCCAGGATGTTGGCCAACAGCGTGGCCTGGTCGCCCGCTGCGCCGCCATCGGCAGCCTGGTGGGCACCATTCCTGGCCTGGCGGGCTCTGTCGTCGACTGGCTGACCTATGGTCATGCGGTCCAGGCCGCCAAGGACAAGTCCGCATTTGGCAAGGGCGACATTCGTGGCGTCATCGCCCCGGAATCCGCCAACAACGCCTGCGCCTGTGGCGCCATGGTACCAACGCTGCTGTTCGGGGTACCGGGCTCGGGCACTGCCGCCGTGTTTCTCGGCGGTCTCTTGCTGCTGGGCCTGCAACCTGGCGTTGGCATGATCGAGACCCATCTTGATCTGACGTACACCATCATCTGGTCACTGGCCCTTGCCAACATCCTTGGCGCCGCCATGTGCTTGCTCCTGGCACGCCCGGTGGCCAACCTGACCCGGGTGCCCTTCGCCACCCTGGCACCCTTGATCACCGTGCTCATCATCTTCGCCGCCTTCCAGGCGACGCGAGCCACCGGTGATCTGTTGGCGCTGGGTGCCATCGGCGTCATCGGCGTGCTGTTCAAGCGCGCCAACTGGTCACGCCCCGCCTTCCTGATCGGCTTCGTCCTCGCCCCTGGGGCGGAGGCCTACTTCTACCAGGCGGTACAGTTTCAGGGTGCTGACGCCTTCCTGCGTCCCGGTGTGCTGATCATCGGCGCCATGATCCTGGCTGCGCTGTTCATCCCGATCATTGGTGCCGGCGTCAAGAAACGCCGCCAGGCCATGTCTGTCGGGGCCGCTGCTACCCAGACCAACGACGACAAGCCGCCGCATCAGCTCGGCATCATCGACATCATCCTGCTGGTGGCCCTGCTGGTCCTGGCGGCCAGCGCCTGGATCAACGTCTCCGAGCTGTCACTCATCGGCGGCATCATGCCCCGCCTGGCCATCGCCATCATGGCCGTGGCCTGTCTGGCGGAAGTGGCACGCAGCGTGATTCGACGTCCCCGCTGGCAGCAGCAAGGTCTGGGGCGTGAAAGCGTCTGGCTCATCGGGTTCTTTGCGCTGGTCGGTGCCATGCTCTCGATCGGCTTTATCACCACCGCCACGCTGTTCACTCTGGTCTTCCTGCTGGCTATTGCCAAGCTGCGGTGGTGGTTGGCCCTGCTGATGGCCATGGGGGTGACGGGATTCCTGGTCAGCATGGCAACCTTCCTCACCCTGACCTACCCGCAAGGCTTGCTGGACCCGCTGCTGTTCGGTTGGCTTTAGGTCCGTCCGCAATCCATACAAGGCTCCGTCCCGCAGCAGTCTCCCGGCGGAGCCTTCTTTATCGACGCAGTGCCGACACTCGCCTCGGGATTCAGCACTCGCTACCCAGCCAGATACTTGTCTCGTCCCCAGATACACCTCGCGGGAGCCAACATCTGAAGCCACCCTGGCAACGTTCGCAGGAACTATGCGGCAACGCCGAGATCTTGTTCCCAAGCTTGCTCTATCGCCCCTGCCCGGCGGTAGACTCGAGTATCACTCTCCTCTCATGCAGCAGGAAACATCGACACTCACCCCGTTCTCGTTGCCTGACCTCTGACGGCCTCGACAATCTCCAGCCTGCGATCACCAGCCCCTCTCTGACATGGAGGAATCCCATGGACCTGGTAGAGAAACTCATCACTGAACCGACCGATGATATCTTTGATCTTCTGCTGGCCGATGACAAAGAGGTCTTCTGGGTCGACTGGCGAGATGACGACGCCGTGCTGGCTGACTACTGCGAGGCCGTCGCCCACACCGGTATGCTGGGCTCCCACTGGGTCGACGACGTGCTGACCATCACCTACGCAGAACGGTCACGGGCAGTGCCGCTGACCCAGTCACCGGGGGACCGGCACATCACGTTGATGACGATCAACGAACTGATGGCCCCTGACTACAGCATCAGAATGGTATGGGAATCGGAAGGCAGCGATACCCTGGCCTTCAGCGTGCTGCCAGAGGCCAGGTGGGCCGAATTGGAAGCGCAATATGGTAGAGCTGCGGTGGATCGGGCTTTTCTCACCCTGACTCACGACATCAATCCCTTCATCGATGCCCTGCACGTCCGGCGCCCGACGGGCAAGGAGCGTCGCTGGTGGACGTTCTGGCGATAGCCGGCTGCTGAGGGTTCATCGATTCCATGGGGCCTGCCAGGCGCACGCCAGACGAGTGGCTAACGCGTGCCTTCAAACATCCGATGTCGGGCATTGTCGATATGGGCGCGCATGGCGGCTTCCGCAGCCTCTCCATCCTTGGCGGCGATGGCGTCGACGATGGCCAGATGTTCGTCCTGTACCAGTCGCAGGCGCGCCTGCGACGCCATCAGTGACAGCCCACGAGTCAGGTTCATCCCTTCCTTGATACTCTCGTTGAGCGACTTCAATACGGTGGTGTAGTAGTGGTTGCTTGCCGCTTCGGTAATCGCCAGATGGAAGCGATAGTCTTCGTCGGTAGCCAGATCGTGACGAGCATTGGCCTCATCGATGATGTCGTAGCAGCGACGAATCTGGTCGAGCTGTTCCTGGGTGCGTCGCAACGCCGCCAGATGCGCTGCCCGCGCTTCGACGTTGGTGCGAAACTCAAAGCAGCGCTGAATGTCGGCAATGCTTGAGATAGGCGCAAACTTGAGCACCGCGCTATCAGGCTGACGAATGACAAAGCTGCCGGAGCCGCGCCGGGACACCACCAGCTCATCCTCCTTGAGTCGGGCCAGGGCATCGCGCAGCACCGGACGAGAGACTTCATAGCGACGGCACAGCTGCGCCTCGGTGGGCAACTTCTCATTGACCGGATACTGGCCTTCGATGATCGCTTCCAGAATCTTCTCGTAGACCGCCGAAGCCAGTGAAAATTTCGCCTCTAATGCCATCTTGCCTTGCTCCGGATCTCTTGTTCCCTGGAAGTTGCCCGTCCGGCTCGTCACTCCGCCGTGGCCCCCTCCCTTTTTACCATCGCAAACGGCGCCCTGCACTGGACCTTGAGGTCGCACCCGGGCGCCTTTCGCCGTTCCTTGCCCTAACACTGGCGCATTTCCCCGCTCAGGCCACCGTCTTGGCCTTGCCAGGCCTGCCTGCCTGACGCCCCTTCCAGATGCCGTTGGCGATGATCAGAGTCCAGGTCAGGATCGCCAGCCCCGCCAGCACCATGGCGATGGGCCGGTCGACGAAGGCCATCAGGTCGCCGTCGGACTTGAGGATCGAGCGCATGAAGTTGCTCTCGATGATGGGGCCGAGGATAAAGGCCAGAATCAGCGGACCCAGCGGGAAGTCGTTCTCCATCAGGAAGACCCCGACCAGCCCCAGGCCGAGCATGATCCAGACGTCGAACATGCTGTTGTTGGCAGAGAAGGCACCCACGATACAAAACATCAGGATCAATGGGTAGAGAACCCCTGTGGGCACCGCCAGCAACCTGCCGGCCCCCTTGATCGCCATCAGCCCCAGCGGCAGCAGCAGCAGATTGGCCAGCACGAACACCATGAAAATGGCGTTGACCAGGGCACCCTGCTCGGTGAAGACGTCCGGGCCCGGGGTGATGCCCTTGGTGGTCAGCACGCCGATGATGATCGCGGTGACGGTATCCCCGGGAATGCCGAACACCAGCGCCGGGATATAGGCGCCGGACAGGGCCGCGTTGTTGGCGGCGCTGGCCGAGACCAGCCCCTCTGGATGACCGGTACCGTACTTCTGTGGTTCACGGGATAGCTTGCGGCTGATGGCATAACTGATCCAGGACGCGATATCAGCGCCAGCGCCGGGTAGCGCTCCGATCATGGTGCCAAGCAGGCCCCCTCGGGCAACGCCACCCTTGTAGCGCCAGGTTGTCCCGGCAACGCCGTCCAGCAGCTTGCCCTTGGGCGTCTCCACGTTAGCGGCGCTCTGTCCCGCCCCAGGCAGGCTGCGCAGCAGTTCAGTAATGGCAAACAAACCAATCAGCACCGGCAGCAGCGAGATACCGGCAAGCAGGTCATAGCTGCCCATGGTGAAGCGCATCTGGCCGGACACGCTGTCCATGCCGACCATCGCCAGAGACAGGCCGATCAGCATCGAAATAGCGCCCTTGAGCGGATCGCCACCGGCCACCAGGATGGCGCAGGACAGCCCCAACAAGGCCAGCCAAAAATACTCGTCACTGGTGAATTGCAGCGCAAATTCAGCGATCCGCGGGGCAAACAGGGCAAGCACCGCTACGCCAATAATGCCACCCAGCATCGAGCAGGTGACGTTGATGCCGAGGGCAAGCCCCAACTTGCCCTTCTTGCCCAGAAGATAGGCCTCGTCGGCATAGACCGCAGACGCCGGCGTACCCGGCATCCTCAGCAGCGCCCCAGGTATATCACCCGCGACGATGGCCATGGCGGTGGCTGAGACGATGGCGGCGATCGCCGGCAGCGGCTCCATGAAAAAGGTCACCGGCACCAGCAAGGCGGTCGCCATGGTCGCGGTAAGACCAGGAATAGCGCCCATGAACAGCCCGAATAGGGAGGCCGCGATGATCACCAGGATCACCTCGGCGTCGAGCACCATGGAGGCAGCTTGCAGTAATTCGTTCATCAGTAGAGCACCTGTTCAAGCAGTCCGGGAGCCAGGGGGACGTGCAGCACCTGGGCGAACAGCATCCAGATCACTGCCGTCGCCATCACCGCGATCAGCAGCGCGCGGCCCCAGCCGCGGCGGTGATACATCAGGAACAGCAGCGTCAACAGCGTCACCGCCACAACCGGAAAGCCGAGCAGCGGAGTCAGCAGCACATAGGCAATGACGCTCGCCACCACCGCACCGAGCGCCAGCAGGAAGGGGCGCCCGGCCACCTTGCCCGACCAGCGCACCAACGCCTGGCGCTGTCGCAAGCCCTTGAGGATCAACAGGCCCCCCATCAGCAACAACAGCCCGCCGACCACCTTGGGAAAGGTGCCGGCGCCGTAGACCTGCCGCGGCAATGGGCTCAAATCGGCAGAAGCCACGATGAGGGCAGCCCCCAAGGCCGCCGCCATGCTTCCTGATATTGCATCACTGGTACGCATGAGACATGTCTCCTTGATGCAGGCGCATCAGCGGAGAGGCGCCGCCCAAGCGGCGCTTCTACAAAGTGTCACTGACGGTCCCCACCCACCATCAGCAGGTGAAGACCGGAGGTCGATCACTGGGCCAGGCCCAGCTTGTCGATGATGGATGCGTTGTTGGCGTCCTGTTCGGCCATGAACGCCTCGAAGCCTTCCGGTCCTTCCCATACCGCACCGAAACCGCGGCCTTCCATGAACGCCTGGAAGTCCTCGGAGTTCCACACGGCCTCAGCCGCGGTCAGCAGGCGCTCGGTGACGTCCTCTGGCAGCCCCTCGGGGCCGACCAGGCCACGCCAGGAACCGTGGGACCAGTCATCGCCGGTCACCTCGCCAGCGGCGGGAATATCGGGGAAGGCGTCCTCACGCTCGCTGGATAGCACCGCCAGCGTGCGCACACGATCAGACTCACGCATGGACTCCGTTTCCGGCAGCGACGAGAAGACAATATCGACACCGCCCGCAGCCAGCTCCTGCAGACCTGGCGCCGCCCCCTCACTGGGCACCAGGTTGACGGTGTTGGGATCGATGCCTTGCTGATCGAGGAAGCCGGCGAAGGACAGGTGGTAGGCGGCACCCGGCGCGGAGCCCGACACGGTGTACTCGTTGGGTGACTCGGCCAGATCCGCCAGCGCCTCTTCCAGGTTCTGCCAGGGCGCCTCGGCGTTGACGGTAAAGGCGGCGTAGTCGAGGTTGAGCAGCGCGATCGGGGTAAAGTCTTCGTAGGACAGATCCGCGGTGCCGATGTGCTGGTAGGTGGCGATCTCGGCGGTACCCAGGCCCAGGGTGTAGCCATCGGGACGCGCCATCTTCATCGCCATGTGACCGACCACACCGGAGCCGCCGGTGCGGTTGACCACATTGACCGGTTGCCCCAGCTCCTGCTGCAGCCCGGCAGCGAACTGTCGACCCACGGCGTCGGTGCCACCGCCGGCAGACCAGGGCACAATCAGGGTGATCGGCTTGGTGGGATAGTCGTCACCGACCGCGACCGAGGAGGTCGCCACCAGCAGGGAAGCACATAGCAGGCGTGGAAGCGTTCGCATGGGTTATCTCTCTTGTCAGCTAGCGTCGGAAGCTCCGGCGTCAACGCATTTGCTCAGCACCGGAATGAACGCTTGCAAGAGTGCCCTCGGACCGCAAAACAGACAAGTTATTACAACTTATACTTTATGCTAACGGGGACATGACAAACGCATCACCTAGACGTAAAAGCGCTTAAAAATCCGCACAAAAAATCGAATAAAAATGTTGTAAAACAGAATTCTGCATAATTACAAACAAACCGCACCGCAAGCCTGTCACAGCACTTGGTCTCTCCACTCACCACCCCATAGAGACCAAAGTACGAGCCCCACTTGTCCTTATTTGTTTGAAGACCATAAGACTCTGGGCTAAGGTTGGCTGCACAACATCGAGGGTGGCGCCCTGCGCCCTCCCCGCACCGAACCATCCCATGATGCGGCCTGTCGCAGGCCCGCTTAGTTCAGGAGCATTTCATGTTCGCCGACCTCAACGACAAGACCGTCCTTATCACCGGCTCCACCAAGGGCATCGGGCGCGCCGCCGCCGTCGCCTTCGCTCGCGAAGGTGCCATCGTCGGCATCAACAGCAGCCAGAAGGACGCCGCCGCCGAGGAGCTGATCGCCCAGCTGGAGTCTGAAGGTGCGCGCTTCGCCTACTATGAGCGCGACCTGACCAAGAGCGGCGAGTGCGAGACCCTGGTCCACGAATTCGTCGAGCAGTTCGGCAGCCTCGACGTGCTGGTCAACAACGCCGGCGGCCTGGGTGTACGCAAGGGTCTCGAGTCCCTTGAAGACGACGACTTCAACCTGGTCATGGACCTGAACCTGCGTTCGGTGATCATGACCACCCGCTTCGCCATGCCGCACCTGAAGGCCTCTGCCGAGAAGCGCGGAGAGACCGCCAGCGTCATCAGCACCGGATCCATTGCCGGACGCGAAGGCGGCGGCCTGGGCGCCTCTCTGTACGGCGGCTCCAAGGCCATGCTGCATAACCTCCACCGCAACTGGGTCAAGGAATTCACCAAGGACAAGGTGCGCTTCAACATCGTCGCACCGGGCACCATCGACACCGCCTTCCACGCCGACAAGAGCCCCGAACTGATGGCAAAAATCGCCTCCACTATCGCCATGGGCCGTGTCGGCACCTCCGAGGAAGTGGCGCCGTCGTTCCTGTTCCTGGCCTCCCACGCCGCCAGCGGTTACATCACCGGCCAGGTGATCGACGTCAACGGCGGCCAGATGTGCCCCTGAGCGCCCCTTCGAACAGGAGATGGTCATGACACTTGAAGGACACCAGTTGATCGGCTTCCGGTCGTTGGCAGGCGATGTTGGCGAACGCGGTATCGCCGCCATCAATCCCGCCTCGGGAGACATGCTGTCACCCACCTACCCCAGCGCGGGGGCCGCCGAGATCGAGCGAGCTTGCCAGCTGGCGGAAGATGCCTTCCTGCCATACCGACAGCTACCACTTGCCGATCGAGCCCGCTTTCTGGACACCATCGCCGACCACATCGATGCCCTGGGTGATGCTCTGACCGAGCGCGCCATGGCCGAGACCGGCCTGCCCAAGGCCCGACTGGAAGGCGAGCGCGGCCGCACCTGCGGGCAGCTCCGGCTGTTCGCCGAGGTGCTGCGCAGTGGCGAATTCCTGGGCGTGCGCGTGGAGGATGCCCTTCCTGAACGCACGCCCATGCCACGCCCAGCGCTGGCTCAGCAGCAGGTGCCAGTGGGTCCCGTGGCGGTATTTGGCGCCAGCAACTTCCCGCTGGCATTCTCAGTGGCAGGAGGCGACACCGCTTCTGCCCTCGCAGCGGGCTGTCCAGTGATCGTCAAGGCTCACTCCGCTCATCCAGGCACCTCGGAGCTGGTCGGACGTGCCGTTCAGCAAGCCGCGCGGGAGTGCGACATGCCCGAGGGAGTCTTCTCGCTGCTTTACGGCAGCGGCCGCGAACTCGGTCAGGGCTTGGTGCGGGACCCACGCATCCAGGCGGTTGGCTTCACCGGCTCACGCACTGGGGGTACTGCGCTGCTTCGCACCGCCCAGGCGCGCCCGCAGCCGATCCCGGTTTACGCCGAGATGAGCAGCATCAACCCTGTTTTGCTGTTGCCACACCAGCTGGAAACGGCAGCTGAGGATCTGGGTGAGGCCTTCGTCGCTTCTCTGACCATGGGAGCCGGGCAGTTCTGCACCAACCCGGGCCTGATCCTGGCACTGTCCGGCCATGCCCTGGAACGCTTTGTCGACCAGGCCGGCAAGGCGATCAGAGAGGCGCGCCCCCAGTTGATGCTGACTCCTGGCATTCACGCCGCCTACCAGCAGGGCGTAGCCCAACTCGCCGATCAGCCGGACGTTGCCCTGGTCGCCAAGGGCAAGGACACCGGGCACCTCGCCTGCCCCTGCCAGCCGCACCTTTTCCGCACCAGCGCCAGCGCGTTCATCGGCAATGATGCACTGCACGACGAGGTGTTCGGCGCCTGCGCACTGATCGTCGAATGTGCGTCGGTAGAACAGATGACGCAGGTGCTGAGCGCCCTGGAGGGCCAGCTAACCGCCACGGTCCACCTGGACCAGGCCGACCATGCGCTAGCCGAGCGGTTACTGCCACTGCTCGAACGCCGCGCTGGCCGCATCCTGTTCAACGGCTGGCCCACCGGCGTCGAGGTGTGTCACACCATGGTCCATGGCGGCCCCTGGCCCGCGACCTCCGACACGCGCACCACATCGGTGGGCAGTGCCGCTATCCAGCGTTTCTTGCGCCCGGTGTGCTATCAGGCGCTGCCCGAGGCGCTGGCGCCGGACAGTCTCAAGGCCGACAACCCGCTGGGCCTGCCACGCCAGGTCAACGGCAAGCGCCAGGGCTAGGCCTTTCGAAAGACAGGCCTAACCGCCACGCTTGCCAGGATCGCGGAACCCAAGAGAAGACCGCCACCACGAAGACAAGAAGGCCCTCGCCACCGGCGAGGGCCTTCTTGTTGATAGCGGTCATCGGTGCCTGGCGGCCCATGGCCCCTTCTCGCTCCCCCCAAAGGCGAGTTGATTCAGCCACGGCCGTGCCTTCGGGGTCGTGCAACAAAACGCCTGACCCCGTCGACGTGACAGGATCAGGCGCGAAGGTATGCCAGGTATCGACGCCCTCAGCCGGTGCTTTCGCGACGTTTGAGCTGTACTGGCTTGCGGATTGCCAGGAAGTAGACAAAGACGCCGGTCAGCACCAAGAAGAACAGGCTATCAGGCTGGGTCACAAACACCGTCAGGTCGCCATTGGACAACGTCAGCGCACGCCGCAGGTACTCTTCCAGGCCTGGGCCGAGAATGAAACCCAGCAGCAGGGTTACCACCGGGTAGCCGTGCTTGCGCAGATAGAAGGCCAGCACCCCCATGATCAGGGTCATCATCATCTGGAAGGTGGAGTAAGTGGCCACATAGCTGCCCACCACTGCCAGCATGGCGATCGAGCCGAACAGCACGTCGCGGCGAATGCGCACAATACGGATGAAGTACGGACCCAGCAGGTACATCGTCAACGGAATCAGGATCAAGGCGCTGAAGATCAGGGCCGCCAGCATCGGGGCGATTAACCCGGCCTGGGACTCCATCAACTGGGGTCCGGGCTGGATGCCGTTGATCACTAGCACGCCAAGCACGATCGCGGTAATCGGATCACCCGGTATACCGAAGGTCAGCATCGGCACCAGGGCACCGCCACACACCGCATTGTTGGCGCTTTCCGCTGCGGCAATTCCCTGGGGATTGCCCTTGCCGAAAGTGTCAGGCTCTTTCGAGGTACGTACCGCTTCCACGTAGGCCAGAAAGCCGCCCATGGAGCCACCTGCGCCGGGCAGGGTGCCGACCAGGTAGCCGATGGTCGAGGATTTCAGGTAGCAGGCGGCGCCGATACGACGAATCGCCGAGCGCGAAGGGATGAAGTCGCGACGGCGAATCTTTGCCACCCCCTTCAACTTCTCACGAATACTCAAGGCCTTGTCGTTCTCGGCCAACTGGGTCAGTAGCTCACTGATCGCAAAGGTGCCGATAATGACGGGCATCAGATCGATACCTGCCGCCAGGTCACCGCTACCAAAGCTGAACCTGGCCACCGGCACCATGGCATCGAGCCCCACCGTCGCCAACATCAACCCGAGGCACGCGGCAATGCCGGCACGGCGGACGTTGCCCCGCTGGGCAATGACAATCACGATCAGCGCAAACAGGATCAGCGCGCACTTGCCAGTGGTCTGCACCAGCAGCGACAGGTCAGCGATCAAGGGCGCCAGCAGCACCAGCAGCACCGCTCCGAAGACGCCCCCGATCATCGAGGCGAAGGAGGCATGCCCCAGCGCCAGAGGACCTTCGCCCCGCTGCTGCATGGGATAGCCTTCCAGGGCGGTCATCATCGACGAGGGAGCACCGGGTATATTGATGGTAGTGGCGGTGATACTGCCGCCGCACATGCCGGCCATATAAATGCTGGCACAGGCCATCAGCGCGGTGGTCACGTCAAGGCTATAGGTCAGCGGCAGCAGCAGCGCCAACGCCAGGGTGGCGGTGAGTCCTGGAATCGCCGAAAACACCGTGCCGATCAGAAAGCCGGCCACCACGTAGAACAGTACGGTGGGGTTGAGCAGCAGAGCAAAGCTCGCTACCACTTGTGTCAGAAAATCCATGGCTCACCCCCATAGCGCCGGTAGACGTACATTGAAAATCTGCTGGAACAGCAGGTAGCCCACCCCAGTGATGGCCATGGCGATCGCTACCTTCGACAGCCACCTATCGACGCCAGAGAACAGCATCATCACCGTCAGCACGTAGATCAGGGTAGACAGCAGGTAGCCAATCCCCTGAAAGGCCAGGACATACACCAGCGTTGCGAGCATCAATAGAAGCTCAGGCGAAAAGCGAAGTGCCCGCGCTTGCACCGTCGCTTGCGATGCGTCCGAGGCTGTCGCTGCAAGGTTCTCGTGAACCGCAGAACGCCATTGCAACAGGCACAGCACGCTCGCCAGCGCACCTATCAGTAAAGGAAAGAAGGACGGCGTCAGCTTGCCGTTTTGCAGCGGTGGCCCCATGGTCAAGGTGACGATGAGGTAACCGAGCGACATCAGCGCCAGGACACCATGAAAGCAGGCGGCGCCGGTGCCCAGTGCACGCGCCATCGTGGGGACAGAAAATCGGGACATAGGGAACCTCTCTCGGCCCCCGCAACCAGGAGCCGACCACACAATGATCATTGGGTAGGAACGGAAACGGACAGCGACGTAAGGGAAACACTGCATACATGCCTGCGCGGACGAGTCGCTGCGTTGCGCGCTGCTCGAACTCCTCACCTATACCGCATAGGCTCCGGGTGCTGCGCTGCGGGCGCCTAGCCTCTCATTGCGCTCGGCTGATGTATTCAGCGCTTCCCAAGGTCCTCTGATCCGTTTCCGTGGGTGGCAATCGGCGAAGATCGCCAGATGCTGGCGACCTTCGCGTCAGGCTTACAGGTTCAGCTCATCCATCGCGGCAAAGGTTCTCTGCTGGTAGCTGGCGATCCAGTCGTCGACCTCCTCGCTGCCCAGCCACCCTGGCGTCACTCCAATGCTGGTGACCCACTGCTGGAACTCATCACTTTCGTAGGCGTCCTGATAGGCGGACTCCAGCGTGTCGATCACGTCCTCGGGTGTATTCGCGGGGGCCGCCAGGACAATGAAACTGCCGGTCTCGAGATCGATGCCAAACTCAGAGATCGGCGGGACCTCCGGGTACGCAGGATTCTGTGAACCGGACAGTTCGACCACACCCAGCGCATCGCCGGAGGACAGGATGCCGGAGAAGTCTCCCAGGCTCGAAATCGCTCCGTCGATTTCTCCGGACAACAGGGCTTCGGCCTCCGCAGTGGAGGATCCCGGATAGGAGATCACGTTGAAGCTCACCCCGGTCGCGGCCTCCAGTCGGCGCACCGCCAGGTAAGGACCAGACCCTTCCGGCGCTACACCAATGCGCACAGTACCGGGGTTTGCTCGGGCCGCCTCGATCAGCTCTTCGTAGGAGCCGTAACCAGACTGCTTCGACACCACGATGGCATCGGCCTCCTGGGTCACACGGGCGAAGGGTTCAAGCTTATCCAGCGAGTAGCCCGGGACCATATTGCCCCGCGGCAAGGTCACCACGCTATCGTAGGTCAGCACTCCGATGGTGTGGCCATCAGGACGCGCCTTGGCCAACTGCATCAGGCCGGTCGCGGTGACAGCACCACCGATATTCTCGACGTAGACAGAGGTCGGCAGCGCCTGCTCGGCCAGATTACTGATCTTGCGCGAGATGGCATCGGCACCACCTCCCGCCGGCCACGGCACGATCATTCGCACGTCGCGCTGGGGGAAGTCGGCCTGGGCCACAGGCACGGCGACTGCGGCAGCCAGGAGAACACTTGCCAGGGTACCCCCGGTCGTGACGGAAGCAAGGCGTGACCACTGGCGAGTCGAGAGCAAGGTGTGAGCAGTCATGGCGGCTCCTTTCATTATTGATTGTGATAGTCGAATGAGTGGCCACTGGAAGTGACCAGTCATCGTGTTGCAGTGAGGCGTCAGCGCGGCTGCATCAGTGCTGCAACCTCAACGCGACTGCTGCTGACGCAGGTAGGCCTGATACTCCTCCTGGGCCTGCTCGTTGGGCGGGTAAAGGCCGATGACCTTGGCCCCAGCGCTGACTTTCTCAAGCACGTAGGCCTCGAAGGCCTCCATACCGGCCGCCTCTTCTGCAACTTCATCAGCCAGCTCCAGCGGAATGACCATGACGCCGTCACCATCACCCACCAGGACATCGCCCGGGTAGACCGGGACGCCGCCACAGCCGATGGGCTGCTGGATGTCCACGGCATGGTGCTTGGTCAGGTTGGTCGGGGCACTGGGCTTGGTACAGAACACCGGCATCGACATGGTCTCGGCGTACTCCGAGTCACGCACCCCCGCGTCGGACACAAAGCCCGCGCACTCGCGCACCTGTAACCGGGTCAACAGGATGCTCCCGGCACTGGCGGCGCTGGCATCCTGACGGCAGTCGGACACCAGAACACGCCCCGGTGGCACTGTCTCGACGGCCAGGCGCTGGGGATGCTCTGGATCACGAAACGCAGCGACCGTGTCGAGATCTTCCCGGGCCGGGATATAGCGCAGTGTGTACGCCTGCCCCACCATCTTGACCTGGGCAGTGTTCATACGCCCGACGTTCTGGATGTAGGTATTTTTCAGGCCACGCTTGTGCAGCAAGGTGTGCAGCGATGCCGTCGACGCGCGCATCAGGCGCTCACGGGTCAGGCTGGACAACTCGGGGTGGGGGTAATCGTTGATGATGCTCATGGGCTTCGCCTGTTCTGGGCCCACCGGGCCGGTAAGTGACGTGGTCACTATAGAAATCGCCCTGCCGCTTTTCAAACAACTTTTTACAACTTATCTATCCCCACACCTCTTCAGAGCCAAGAAGCATGTTACATCGCTTTCAACATCAATCACCAAAACGCTGAAATAAAACATTTTTTACGTAAAAATAGCACGCCAGATAGCGACGCCATCCTGGCGATTAGACATAGGTATAACAAGGCAATATTTGTATTAACCCAGGCCGTGGAGTCGACACGACGTCTGCTCCCACCCCCTACGGATGGATCGCAGATGGCACCTCACCATGTCGAGATGAGAAGCTGCTCTTCACCACCAACGGATACACCAGGCTCAAGGAGACACAGGATGACAATGCTTAGCCACTTTTCCCTGACTGGACAGACGGCGCTGGTAACAGGGGCTCGCAGAGGCATCGGCGCGGCCATGGCGCTGGCCTTGGCTGAAGCCGGTGCCGATATCATCGGCATCAGCGCCAGCATGGCCAGCGATGGCGACGAGCTGGGTGAACAGGTGCGCAAGCTGGGACGACGTTTCGAGGGTATCGCCTGCGACCTGTCTGACCGCAAGGCGCTGATGACGCTGGTGGAGGGACTTGGTGAGCGACGTATCGATATCCTGATCAACAACGCCGGCACCATCGAGCGCGCGCCAGCCCATGACCACTCGGACGCGCTGTGGGACCGGGTGATCGACATCAATCTAAGTGCACCTTTCGTGTTGACCCGGGAGATCGGTCGACACATGGTCGACAGGGGCAGCGGCAAGATCATCTTCACTGCTTCACTGCTGTCGTTTCAGGGCGGCATCACGGTACCGGGATACGCCGCCAGCAAGGGCGGCATTGCCCAGCTGACCAAGGCCTTCGCCAATGAATGGGCGGCCCATGGCGTGAACGTCAATGCCATCGCGCCAGGGTATATCGCCACCGACAACACCCAGGCACTGCGGGAAGATTCCGACAGATCCCGCGACATCCTGGCACGAATCCCCGCTGGACGCTGGGGCAGTCCCGATGACTTCAAGGGACCTGTCGTATTTCTCGCCTCCCGCGCCTCGGACTATATGCACGGCACCGTCATGACGGTCGATGGAGGATGGATGGGGCGGTAACGACAGCCCTACAAGGTGGATCCAGGCGGGTCGCCCACACGACGCCCGCGATGCAGCCTCCTAACGCACGCGCTTTGCCGCTAGCCCCTCGCGCAGGGCCCGGGTGTACACGTCAGGAAACTCCTGGATCAACCAGCTCATCAGCGCGCGCACTCGCTCAAGCTGATAGCGATGGGGCGGGCAGACCAGCGACAAGGGAGTCGTATCAGACCAATCAGGTAACACCTCGACTAGGTCACCCCGGGCGATGTCCGCCTCGACGTAGACATCGACCAAGCGGGTGACACCAAGGCCAGACAACGCGGCTTGACGCATCGCATGGCCACTGACGATCTTGAAGCCTCCGCGGGCCTGCACTACCCGCTGCTGATCCCCCCGCTTCAATAACCAGTGATCAACGCTCCCGTAGATCAACGGCAGCCCCTGCAAATCTTCGGGCCTGCGCACAGGTGCGTGTTGCTCAAGCAACTCCGGACTTGCCACATAGCGCGTGGTGACCTGGTGCAGCCGCCTGGCCACCAGCGTGGAGTCTTCCAGCTCACCCATGCGCATCACCAGATCGTAGCGGCTCGTCAGCAGGTCTACCCGCAGGCTGGAGAAGTCCAACTCCACCTCGACCCCGGGATTCGCCTGCTGGAACCGAAACACCAGCGGTGCAATGAGTTCTTCGCCTACCAGACCACCCACCGCGTTCATTCGAATCACGCCCTTGAGTTCTCGCGTCGACTGCATGGCCCACTCGGTGGCCGCATCGAGCTGCTGAAACGCCAGAGTCGCGCGCTCGAAGTACCCCTCCCCCACGCTGGTGAGGCGCAAGCGGCGCGTGGTGCGGTGAAGCAACTGCACCTTGAGCGCGCGTTCCAGCTCGGTGATCTGCTGGCTGAGGTTCGCCTTGGACTGGCCAGAAGCATGGGCTGCCGCGGTAAAACTGCCGTGCTCAGCGACCAGCAGAAAGGCACGCGTCCAGCGCCAAGGGATATCGTTCATAAAATGTGAACAGTCATTTTGCAATGGATGGATTTTTCATCATAGCGGCAAGCCCCAGAATACGCCCCTGTCGATTCACAAAGGCCGTCTCGCACGGCTTTTCACACGCAAAGGTGACACCATGACCAAGCCCCTCGTTGTCATTACCGGAGCCTCTTCTGGCATCGGTGCCGCAATCGCCCGCCATTTCTCCAGCGCCGGACACCCCTTGCTGTTGCTGGCGCGCCGACTCGAACCCATGCAAGCGATGAACCTTCCTGACAGCCTGTGCCGACAGGTCGATGTGACCGACCCATCCGCCCTGGCCAACGCCATTGGCGAGGCCGAGAAGACATTCGGGCCCACGGACCTGTTGGTCAACAACGCGGGGGTCATGTTGCTGGGCCAGCTCGCGACTCAGGATGCAGCAGAGTGGAAGCGAATGCTCGACGTCAACGTGCTGGGCCTGTTGCATGGAACCCAAGCCGTGCTGGCCGCCATGTGTGAACGCGGTGCGGGTACCATTCTCAATATCAGTTCCATCGCCGGCAAGAAGAGCTTCCCCAACCACGCGGCTTACGTTGGCAGCAAGTTCGCGGCGAGTGCCATCAGCGAAAACCTGCGTGAAGAAGTGGCCGACAGTGGCGTCCGCGTCATGGCCATTCATCCAGGCGCGGTCGATACGGAGTTACTGGGACACACCACAGACCCCGACATCATAGAAGGCTACGAACAGTGGAAAGCCTCCATGGGAGGCGTACTGCATGCCGATGATATCGCCGCAGCCGCGCTCTACATGTATCAGCAGCCTCAGCATATCAACATCCGCGACGTGACCATCGCGGCAACGCGACAGCCCGCCTGATGGCCACGACGTTGCTCGTAGGTACGGCATAGGTACGGCCTCAGAGTTCGATGTGTGCCGCTGACGTAAAAAAGCCCCTCTGCAGCGTAACGGCAGAGGGGCTTTGGTCATCTGGCCTCATTGAACTCGCAGTCGCCGCCGAGTCAGCCTTCAGCCGCCAGCCTAGCCCTGCGCGCGTGCAGCTTCTTGTAGCTCTCGATCAGACGCTGATGCTTCTCCAGGCCCTCCAGCTGGATACTGGTGGGCGTAAGCCCCGGGAAGCGCAGCTCACCGTCAACGGCACGCACCACCGTGTCCATGCTGTCCTCACCGAACATGCGGCTCAGGTTGTAGAGGAAGTCATCGCGCTCAAGCTCCTCATCGAGCTCGATCTCCAACACCGCCCGCACCGCCTGGTAGAACAGGCCACGCTCGACGGTGTTGTCGTTGTACTGCAGGAACATCTCGACCCGATCCAGGGCCTCTTCATGCTGGCCCAGCGCCAGATTCAGCATCAGCTTGAGCTCGAGAATGGTGAGCTGGCCCCACACGGTATTCTCGTCAAACTCGATGCCGATCAGGGTGATGATATCCATGTGCTCATCGAGCTGGCTCTCGTCGAGACGTTCGAGCAGATCACTGAGCTGCTCTTCGTCGAGCCGGTGCAGGTTGAGGATGTCCTCGCGGTACTCAAGCGCCACGTTGGTGTTGTCCCAGACCAGATCCTCGACGGGGTAGACCTCGGAATAGCCTGGCACCAGGATGCGACAGACCGGCGCCCCGAGATCCTCGTGGACCATCATGTAGGCTTCCTTGCCAAGCTCTTCGAGAATGCCGAACAGGGTCGCTGCTTCTTCGTCATTGCTGCCGGAGAAGTCCCACTCGACAAACTCGACATCCGCCCTGGCACTGAAGAAGCGCCAGGACACCAGGCCCGAGGAGTCGATGAAATGCTCGACGAAGTTGTTCGGCTCGGTCACGGCAAGGGAGTTGAAGGTCGGTGGCATGAAGTCATTCAGGCCTTCAAAACTGCGACCCTGCATCAGCTCGGTCAGACTGCGCTCCACGGCGACCTGGAAGCTCGGATGAGCGCCAAAGGAGGCGAACACGCCGCCCGTCTTGGGGTTCATCAAGGTCACACAGGCTACCGGAAACTGCCCGCCAAGCGAGGCATCCTTCACCAGTACCGGAAAGCCCTGATCCTCCAGCGCCTTGACGCCTTCAACGATATCCGGGTACTTGGCCAGCACCTCCTCGGGCACGTCTGGCAGCGCCAGCTCCTGCTCCAGGATCTGTCGTTTCACCGCCCGCTCGAAGATCTCCGACAGGCACTGCACCTGGGCTTCGGCCAGGGTGTTGCCGGCGCTCATGCCGTTGGACAGATACAGGTTCTCGATCAGGTTCGACGGAAAGTAGACCACCTCGCCATCGGACTGACGCACGAACGGCAGCGAGACGATACCGCGCTCGACCTTGCCCGAGTTGGTATCGATCAGGTGCGAGCCCTGAAGCTCACCGTCCGGATCGAAGATCTCCAGGCAGTAGTCGTCGAGAATGCCCTTGGGCAGCTCGTCGTTGGGCCCTGGCTGAAACCACTTTTCGCAGGGATAGTGAACGAATTCGCTCGAGGCGATCTCTTCACCGAAGAACTGGTCGTTGTAGAAGAAGTTGCAGCTCAAGCGCTCGATGAACTCACCCAGCGCCGAGCACAGCGCGCTTTCCTTGGTCGCGCCCTTGCCGTTGGTGAAGCACATGGGGGATGCAGCGTCGCGGATATGCAGCGACCAGACGTGGGGCACGATATTGCGCCAGGAGGCGATCTCGACCTTCATGCCGAGCTCCGCCAGCATGCCGGTCATGTTGGCAATGGTCTGCTCCAGAGGGAGGTCCTTGCCCTCGATCCAGGTACGCTCTCCCTCCGGCGGCTCCGCCATCAGCAGCGCCTGGGCGTCTTCGTCGAGGTTCTCCACCGTCTCGATCTGGAACTCGGGACCGGTCTGCACCACCTTCTTGACGGTACAGCGTTCGATCGAGCGCAGGATGCCCTGGCGGTCCTTGTCAGACAGATCTTCCGGCAGCTCGACCTGGATCTTGAAAATCTGGTTGTAGCGATTTTCCGGGTCAACGATGTTGTTCTGCGAGAGGCGAATATTCTCGGTGGGAATATCCCGCGCGACGCAGTACACCTTGACGAAATAGGCGGCGCACAGAGCAGACGACGCCAGGAAATAGTCGAAGGGGCTCGGCGCCGAGCCGTCACCCTTGTAGCGAATCGGCTGGTCGGTGACGACGGTGAAGTCGTCGAACTTGGCCTCGAGCCGCAGGTTGTCGAGAAAATTGACCTTGATTTCCATGGAGTCAGCACCGGAGTAATGGATTTGGGTCGTCGGACACTCGCTCCCGACAACGCCTTTGGGGCGCATTATCCAGTTTTCCCCCGGCGACGTCTTGGGGTGAGCACAAAACATGCTAGGGTTGGGCATTGAGCAGTCGCTCAAGTTATCGCTATTACGAGGTCGCCCCATGTCCACCGCCCGTCGCCGTGCCCAGCGCGAGCTTCCCCGTTCACTGCTGCTGTCCGCATTGATGGCCGCCACCCTGCCCGTCACCGCGGTCGCCCATGCCCCCCTCCAGGGTCACTATCAGGCTGCCGCAGAGCCTCTGTATCGCGGCGAGATCAGAAGCGTTGCCGAACTTCCATTGCGCCCAGGCAACGTCACCGTTACTGCAGAAGGTCGCATCTTCTCCACCGTCCATCCTATGGACGGCGATCACGACGTCCAGTTGATCGAGATCACCGGTCCCCACAGCTACCGGGCCTGGCCATCGCCACAGGTGCAGACCCATGGTGGTGACTACACCGACGACACCATCGATTCACCGCTGGGCATTGCCCTGGATGGCCAAGGGGGCCTGTGGATCACGGATATGGGCAACCACCTGGGCAAGACGCGACTTTGGGGGTTTGATATTGCCTCCGGCGAGTTGATCGACAAGATTACCTTGCCCCAGGACATCGCCCCTGAGGGCAGCTTTGTCCAGGATCTGGAAGTGGACCGCGAACGCGGTGTTGCCTACCTGGCAGATATCGCCACGCCGGGCATCATCACCCTCGACCTGGAGAGCGGCGAGGCTCACCGCTTTGATGATCATCCCTCGCTGCAGGCTGAGGCGTCCGCGACGCTCACCATCAACGGCGAAGACATCCAGTTTGGCGGCGAACCGGCCAGCGTCGGAGTCAACCCCATCACCCTGTCAGCTAACGGTGAAACGCTGTTCTACGGCGCCATGAATGGTCAAAGCTGGTACGCCATGCCTACGGACCTGCTGGTCGAGGACGCGGAGCGTGACGACCTGGCAAATGCCATCACCCGGGTCGGTGACAAGCCGGTATCTGACGGCGCCGACACCGTCGAGGATGGGCGCCACTTCTTCACCAACCTCAACGAGAATGGCGTTGACATCCTGACCATGGATGGACGCCTGGAGCCACTCGTGCGCGACGAACGCCTGGACTGGCCTGACAGTGTGCGTCTTGCTGACGATGGCTGGCTCTATGTCGCGGTGAATCAGCTGCACAAGGCACCGCCGTTCACCGGTGGGGACGATGAGGGCAAGGCGCCTTACGCCATCCTCAAAGTCTGGGTCGGCGATGCCGAGACAGAAGAAGCAGACGAGACAGAGGAAGACTGAGTCCTTTGTCTGATCTGATCTGGCATGGCATGGCGCGGCGCTGAAGGGACCTCCCCGCCCTACCGCCAGCCATAAGGACAGCCCCATAAGGCCAGCCATAATGAAAGAAGCCGCCCCGAGGGGCGGCTTCTTGCGTTGTGGCCTGTCCCTCGCATCGAGGTCAGGTAACGCAACAGGTCAGTGCGCGTCGCGTCTCACACCAGGGTGCGGTGGTCCTTTTTCGCCTCACGACGGTCGCGGGCAACGGCGCGGCAGATCAGCAGAAGCACGCCTAGGGTGAGGGCAGGCCAGATCAATACGTAAAGGCCAAAGAGCAGGGTCATGGGGAGTCTCCATTGGTGGGCGCCACCAGCCTGCGGCGCCCGTCAAACAAGGGTTCAGCGCTGGGTCGCAAGTCCTGCCGGGGCGGGCTTGCGCGGGTGCTCGTCGGCTACCGGCGCGGCATCGGCGGCGTCATAGTTGCCGACACGCTCTGCAATACAGTCGAAGTCAAAGCGTTCACGACTGGCGAGACTCATCGCCACACAGACCAGCGTGCTGGTGCCATAGGCCGTCAATGACGCCAGCAGAACGGTGTACTCGCGCAGGAAGCCGGTAGCGAATACCAGCATGGCAACGAAGGCCGCAAGTCCAGCCAGCGCGCCGGCCACACGACCCAGGAAGCCGAACACCATCAGCGCGATGATGATGCCGCCGCCGATGCTGGCCAGCAGCTCGAACCCAAGCCCGGTGATACCGGTCATCGGCAGCCATTCGAAGCGCGCCGCACAGAAGGCCACCATGGCCACCAGCACCGAGGTGGTGAAGGCAGCGTTGGTGACCCGGCTCCAGAAGCAGCTGGCAATGACCGGGAAGACGATGGCGCCCCATAGCGCGCCGACGAATACCAGCATCACCAGAATGTCCAGCGAGAAGCTCGCGAAGACGATGCCGATCATGGTGGCCACGATCATCGTGAGGCGGCCCACCAGCAGCATGCGGCGGGGGTCGGCCTTGCCACGGGCAATGTTCTTGCCGTAGACGTCGGCCATCATGATCGCAGACAGGGCCGACAGGTCGGAATCGGCGGTCGAGGACAATGAGCCGATCACCAGGATGAAGAAGGCCGCAATGAACACCGGCGGCAGGTAGCTCGATACCATCTGCGGGATCAGGTTGTTCATGTCTCCGTTGAGGGGCTCGACCCCCAGCGTCAGCGCCATCAGGCCGATCATGCCAAGGCCGATGACGATGGCGCCATACCCCACGGTAGCGGTGAGGAAGGTCGGCTTGATGTGATCTTCGTTCACCGCGAACAGGCGCTGGGAAATGGTCTGATTACCGATGGCATAGGCCAATACCGCCACGAAGAAGGGCGCGCCCTGGTTGAGAATAGCGTCCATCGAGAAGAAATCGGCCTGCTCAGGCGTCAGGTTATCGAGACCGGCCACCAGCTCGGTCGGCCCACCCATGGAAAAGAACACCGCCGGAATGATCACCACGGCGATCGCCATCAGCGCGACCAGTTGAGCAAAGTCCGTCAGCACCGAGGCGCGAAAGCCCGACCACAGCGTGTACAGCAACACGCCAACGCCAGCGATGATCACGCCGGCCTGGAACGATAGCGGCGAGAGCACCGACACCAGCGCGCCGGCGGCAGTGAAGTTGACCATCAGGCTGATGATGCTGCCGAGCAGATTCGATAGCGCCAGGATCAGCTGGCTGGAGGAGCCGTGGCGCGCATGAATCAGCTCGCCCAGGGTGTGGGCGTTGGGGGCAAGCTTGCGGAAGCGGCGGCCGAAGGGATAGATGAACAGGATCATCAGCGCGCCCCACAACCCGTAGTGAATCGGGCCGGACACACCATAGGTATAACCGGAGGTGGCAGCGGCGTAGAAGGAGGCGGCCCAGATCCAGGTGGCCGTCATGCTGGCGGCACCGATGCCGAAACCGACCCGGTGGTTCGAGACCATGAAGGCGTCGGCGTCTTCTTTCTTCTTGCGGATGCCGAGGGTCAGCAGGTAGGTACCGCCATAAAAAGCGACCATCAACAGGATGACGGTCCAGGTCGAGAATTGGTAAAGCGAAGAACTGTTCAAGGGCAATCCTATTGTGAGTTGAACACAGGCATGCCGATTTGTGTCGCGTCAGGGAAACACCGCATAAACGACCGCGATCGAAACATTTACGCAGCGTTTTCCGTGGCATGCCGTCGAGTTCCGCTATGGGAGGCGCGCAGTCTCCACCAGCGAGCGCCAGATGCATGGCATGCTAGCCAGCACCCGCGAAGCAAGGGCTGCGACGTCAAACAGCGAACGGAAAAGTGGCCCACAACACCGCAGCACCGTGCGACGGCGCATAGCATAGCGTTGGGCAACATAGGGGCAGGGAGGGGAAGGTCATTTCCGCCTGGAAACATGCCGACTGCCTGACTCGCACCATGGCGAGCTCAGAGCGACTTGGCCGCGGACTCACTCAGGACGACATCAAGCTCGCAACGACATCAAGGCCGGCTTAGTTAGGCGATGCAATAAGGGCGTCATCCGTCGCCAGCTGCCGGAAACCTGATCCCAAGGGCAGTTGCACAGCCATCATCACTGAGTCACGTGCTCAGGTCAGCACGCAGGCGCCACTCCCTACAGGCAGGAGGGAGGAGGTCGACGGGGCATGCAACGACCCTGGTCGGAGTAATGAGGCGACATCTTCATCCTCTATATCGACAAGGAAACGACACGAACCTTTCAATGGCAGGTTTCGTCAATAAATAGCGCGAAAACCCAACCTGAAATTTGTCGAGTTTTACACTTTTCTCATCATAAATCGCTAGTGGGACCTACGATGACACCAGCAACATTTTATACTTAGTACGGCGACAGAAAATCCATTTGGCGCGCTTTTCCGGCGAAAAAGGCGGATCTCCTTGCGACGCAAGACCCATACCTTACTGAGCCAGAACTGAAATGTCCAACCTGCCTAACATGGAGCAAAGTTATCTTTCTATAAAGGTGCCGATACATCGGCAGGAGCGTCACCTGTCGTCACACTATCAAAGCTTCACCTTGTGCAAGCCTTACCCCGTCCGAGCCGCACCCTATCCCCGCTGGCTGACTCTCACGCACCACCCTGCTACCGCTCACGCGAGCAAAGGAAGTCGCCCTTCCATCTCCGCGCGACGATGTCCCCGCACGGCGACCGGCTCCAACGTCTCACCTCCCCCAAGGTGCATCGACGTCTGCGCGGTAAACACTGGGCCCATCATTTCCCTCAACGGATGGATTCAGCCCTGACCTAGGGGCCCTACACGATAAAGGCCTGATATCCGACGATCCCCTGCTTCTCCCCGCTCGTCGGCTCCCCCATTCTCGATTTCCAGGAAACGTTCCCTGGCGACGCTCATTTATGGCACGCCGCATAGCAAGCGTGGCGTTGTGCATAAACGCGCAAAAACAAAAACAGTAATAATTCGCATTCATAAATACATTCCAGGGAACTGACACAGTGGCACACCACGCTCGCTCCAACGCGGCCCTTCACCTCTCACGCCCTCGCCTGCACCCTCTGACGGTGGCTATCGGCCTTACCGCTGGCACCCTGCTGCCGATCTCCAGTGCGACGTTCGCTCAAGACACCGAGCAGCTAAGCAATATCACCGTGGTGGGAGAGGACCTGCGCCCCACTACCGAGCTGAGCGAGACCTACCGGGTCGAATCCAGCGCCAGTGCCAGCGGCCTGACGCTGACGCCTCGTCAAACGCCCCAGTCAATGAGCTTTCTGACTCGCCAACAGATGGATGACGAGGCGATCACCAGCACCACCGAGGCGGTCGAACGGCTCCCGGGGGTATCGGCCATTCGCCTGGATGGCACACGCACCAACTTCCAGTCCCGCGGCTACTCCATCCGCAACTTCCAGTTCGATGGACTTCAGAGCAACACCAGTCCGTTCTGGCCCTTCGGCGACGCCGAGTGGGATGCCGCCATCTACGACCGAGTGGAAGTCGTACGCGGCGCCACCGGACTGATGACGGGCGTTGGCGATCCCTCTGCCACGGTCAATTTCGTGCGCAAGAAGCCGCTGGATGAGGCCGCCGGCAGCGTCAGTGCGGCGGTGGGTCGCTGGGACCGTGGCCGTGGCGTGGTCGACGTCAGCACGCCTCTGGACAGTGAAGGCCGGGTCGGCGTGCGCTTTGTCGCCGCCAAGGACCGCTCCGACAGTTTCATGGATGATGTCGAGCACGACCGGGAGACCCTCTATGGCGTTCTTACCGCTGAGCTGACCGACCGCACAGAACTCACCCTCGGGGTCGAGTATCAGCACTATGATCAGGATGGCGCCTACATCGGTGTGCCTCAGTACTACCTGGATGGCGGACGCACCGACTACGACCGCTCTACCGCCAACAACACCGAGTGGGCCAATTTCTTTACCGAGAACACGCGTGGTTTCGTCGACCTGACCCACCACTTCGACAACGGCTGGAAGGCCCGCGCCGCCTACAGTTACGGCGACGCCAACTACGGTCTTACCTATAACTACCGTGGCGGCTACCCGGACCGCGAGACCGGCGTGCTTTACTACACGCCCTCCTACGCCACTGAGTCCTACCTGCTCGACTATCGCGGAGACCGTACCCAGAAGAACCTGCACCTCAGCGCGGAAGGCCCGTTCGAACTGTTCGGTCGCGAGCACCAGCTGGGCTTCGGCTACATGGACCTCAACGAAGACTACGAAATTCGCAGCCGCGGCCCGGCCGGCGATGTGCCGGCACTGGGCAGCTTCAGCGACCGCAACGACCCGGCGCTGGCCGAGCCCGCCTGGGGTGAGTGGGGACTGACCGATGACACGGTGACCGAGCAGACCGGCTACTATGCGGTATCTCGCTTCTCGCTGGCGGACCCGGTGCACTTTATCGTCGGCGCGCGCATGACCGACTGGAAGATCGATCAGGACTATCGCGGCGAACGAGAGTACGAGTATGACAACGAGCTCACTCCCTATGCGGGTCTGATCGTTGATATCACCGATGATCTCAGCGCTTACGCCAGCTACACCGAGATCTTCAACACCCAGAGCGAGCGCTCCCCCAGCGGCGCGCTGCTGGATCCCTTGGAGGGCATCAACTACGAGCTGGGGCTTAAGGCCGAGCTGTTCGACGACCGCGCCGACCTGTCCTTCGCCGTGTTCCAGAGCCAGCAGGACAACCTGGCCGTGGAACTCCCCGGCGTCTTTGTCGCTGGCACCACCGATCAGGCCTATACCACCACCGATGGTGCTGAGGTCGAAGGCTTCGAGGTGGAAATTGCCGGTGAAGTTGCCGCAGGCGTCAACCTTTCCGCCAGCTATGCCTTGGTGGATGCCGAGGATGCCGACGGCAATCAGCTCAATACCAGCTATGCGCGCCAGCAGGCCAAGGTCTTTGCCAGCTGGCAACTGCCGGGACGCTGGTCGGACCTGACCGTAGGCGGCGGCGCCCGCTGGCAGGGCGATACCTATCGCGACAACGATACTCCGCTGGGAACTAGAAAGATTGGCCAGGGCGATGTCTTCGTTGCCGATGCCATGGCGCGCTATCGCATCAACGAGAATCTGAGCGCGCAGCTCAATGTGACCAACCTGTTTGATGAAGAGTATTATTCTCAATTGGGCTTCTACAGCCAGGGTATCTACGGCCAACCCCGCAGCGCACTGCTGAGCCTGAACTACGACTTCTAAGTCATATCAGGGTCGACGACGGGCGCCTCCTCCGGCGCCCGTCCCACGTTTCCCGATTGTCACGCTGGCGCATGCTCGCCGGCGACTACCGCCACAAGGAAGATGAGATGTTCATGCGACACGCGCCTTTGTCCCTTGGCCTGCTGATGGCCATCGCCCCGCCGGTGCTCGCCGACGACTACCCGATCGAAATCGAGCACGCACTCGGTGTCACCGTGATCGAGGAACAGCCCGAACGGATCGCCACGGTCTCCTGGGCCAACCACGAAGTGCCTCTGGCACTTGGCGTCGTGCCGGTGGGCTTTGCTGCCATGTCCTTCGGCGACGACGACGGCGATGGCATCCAGCCGTGGGTGGAAGAGCGCCTGGACGAGCTGAATGCAGGCCCCTACACGCTGTACGACGAAGGCGATGGGATCGACTTCGAGGCGGTGTCGGCGAGCCGTCCTGACGTCATCCTCGCGGCCTACTCGGGAATGAGTCAGGCCGACTATGACACCCTCAGCAAGATCGCCCCGGTGGTCGCCTATCCCGAGGCGCCCTGGTCATCGGGCTGGCGTGACATGATCCGGCTTAACAGTGCCGGCATGGGAATGGCGGAGGAAGGCGAGGCGCTGATCGAGCGCCTGGAGGCCCAGGTCAATGAACAGATCGCGTCACACCCGGAGCTGAGGGGCAAAAGCGCGATGTTGATCAGCCACATCAAACCCACCGACCTGAGCCAGATCAACTTCTACAACGACAACGACGCGCGGGTTCGCTTCTTTCACGAGCTCGGCCTGACATCACCTCAGTTCGTCACGGACAGTTCGGTAGACGGTCGCTTCGGCGGCTCCATCAGCGCAGAGCGTATCGATGACATTGCCGACGTGGATATCATCGTCACCTATGGCGGTCAGCCACTGGTGGACAGGCTCAACCAACACATGCTGACCTCGCGGCTGCCAGCGGTCGAGCAGGATGCGCTGGTGCTGCTGGGCAACGATCCGCAAGGCACTGCCGCCAACCCTACCCCGCTGTCCATACCCTGGGTGCTCGATACCTACGTCGACCAGCTGTCCCAGGCCGCCTTGAAACGTGAACAGGAGTGAGCGTTCTGGCATGAGCCTCCATCGCTTGACGCCACCAGGTGCATTGACCTGGTGGCTCGCCGCCGCCCTCGTGGCGGCGGCCTTGTTATCCATCGGCATTGGCACCCGGGACACCGGCTGGACCACCCTGCTGGGCCTGACCGACGGTAGCGTCGACTCCATGGCAGAAGCCGCCGTGGCCAGTCGCCTGCCACGCACGCTACTGGCCATCCTTGCAGGTGCGTCACTGGCGGTGGCCGGAGCCGGCATGCAGGGCCTGACCCGCAACCCGTTGGCGGATCCAGGTCTTCTCGGGGTCAACGCCGGCGCCTCGCTGGCGGTGGTCATCGGCATTGCCTGGTTTGCCATGCAGCATGTTGCCGAGTATCTGTGGGTCGCCGTTCTAGGTGCCGCCATCAGCGCACTGGTCGTCTACCTGATTGCCAGCCTCAGCCGCGGCGGCCCCACGCCGCTGAGATTGGCCTTGAGTGGCGCCGTCATGTCCGCCGCCCTGGCATCGCTCACTTCGGCCATCATCCTGCCCCGCTCAGATATCGCTGGACTGCTGCACTCGTGGCTGATCGGCGGCGTCGGCGGTGCCACCCTCGACCGCATCCTGCCGGTGCTGCCGTTGATGGTGCTTGGCATGATCCTGACGCTCAGCTCGGCGCGCCGGCTCAACCTGATGGCCCTGGGCGATGATACCGCCACAGGACTGGGTGAACGGGTTGCCCAGGCGCGCTGGCTCGCGGCATCGGGCGCCATCCTGCTATGCGGAGCCACCACGGCCGCCTGCGGGCCCATCGGCTTCGTCGGACTGGTGGTGCCACACGCCCTGCGCATGATGACGGGTAGCGACTACCGTAGGCTGCTTCCGCTCTCGGCCCTTGGCGGCGCCTTGCTGGTAACCCTGGCCGATACCTTAGGCCGCGTGCTGGTCAGCCCGGCGGAACTCGACGTGGGCATCGTCACCGCCCTGGTGGGCGGCCCTGTCTTCATTGCGATCGTTCGTCGCCATCAGCTGAGGTCACTGTGACAACCGCATCGCTATCCAGCGCCCCTTCCGACCAACTGCGGTCGCACATTATCGTCGCCCTGGTGACCGCGGTGATGTCAGGCGTCGCCATCACCCTGATGCTCGGGCAGTCCTATCTGTCGCCCGCCACCATCCTGGCGGTGTTCTCTGGAGAGCACATCGCTGGCGCCTCCTTCACTCTATGGGAACTGCGTGCGCCACGAGCCCTGGTCGCCGTGCTGTCCGGTGCCTGCTTTGGGCTAGGTGGTGCGGCCTTTCAGACCATGCTGCGCAACCCCCTGGCCAGCCCAGACGTGATCGGCATCAGTACCGGCGCCAGTGCCTGTGCGGTGTTCGCGATCATCGGGCTATCCCTCAGCGGTGCACTGGTATCGCTCATGGCCATCATCGGCGGGCTCGGTGTGGCCCTGTGTATCTACCTGCTGTCCTGGCGCAAGGGGATCGCCGACACTCGCCTGATTCTGGTGGGTATCGGCCTTTCCGCGATGCTGCAGAGTGCCATCGCCTATCTGCTCACCCAAGCACCGGCCTGGTCACTGCAGGAAGCGCTGCGCTGGATGGCAGGTAGCCTCAACAGCGTGCATCTGGCCCAAGGCCTTCCGCTATTGCTGGCACTGGCGCTACTTGGCATTCCCCTGCTGTGTCTGGCGCGCCATCTTGAGGTCATGCGCATGGGGGATGATGTGGCGCGCGGCCTCGGTATTCGCCTATCGCTGCTGCGCCTGGTCGTCGTGGTGGCGGCTGTCGGCCTGGTCGCCTTTGCCACCGCGGTGACGGGACCGATTGCCTTCGTCGCCTTTCTCAGCGGTCCCATCGCTGCTCGCCTTATCCAGCACCAGGGCTCAGTATTGCTGCCGGCCATGCTGGTCGGCGCGCTGCTGGTACTGGCGGCCGACTTTATCGGCCAGCACCTGCTCCCAGCGCGCTACCCCGTGGGCATTGTCACCGGCGTACTGGGCGCGCCGTACTTGCTGACCTTTCTTGTGCGTGACAATAGGCACAAGTGACTTACTGCGTGGGTTGGACTGCTGGCCGATAGGCCTCGTCCGCTATCGGCTATCGCCTCCCGGCGCACCCGACCTATCAGGAATTTCCTCTGTCGGGCTTCACATTGAGGGGGCATCTCATCTATCGGGCATCAGGCAGGCCAGCCGCCCGGAAAGTGACACTACGGCCGCCTGCGTGTGGTGGTCCTCAAGGACCTGCGGGGTGTAAGGTAATTGCTCTGCTAACGACCAACGCCGTACTCAATCCTTTCAGGAGCACAGACTGATATGACTGCTCACCCCGACAGCCGTCGCGGCGACCGCACTACCGACACCACGATTACCGTCGACATCGTCTCCGACGTCGTCTGTCCCTGGTGCATCATCGGCTACCGCCAGCTCGCCGAAGCGTCGCGTCAGAGCGGCATAGATATCGAGGTGCACTGGCACCCCTTCGAGCTCAATCCGCAGATGGGCGAGGAAGGTGAAAACCTGCGCGAGCATATCGCCGCCAAGTACGGCACCAGCGAAGAGGACTCACGAGCGGCTCGGGAACGGCTCACCCAGATGGGCGCCGAGCTCGGCTTTGCCTTCCACTACACCGATGACATGCGCATGGTGAACACCTTCCGCGCCCACCAGTTGATCGACTGGGCGGAGCAGCGTTCGCCAGACGAAGGCCACCGCATGAAGCAGGCCCTGTTCAGCGCCTTCTTCAGCGAGCGCCGCGACCTTCACCGGATCGACGTGCTGGCCGATGTGGCGGCGGATCTTGGCCATGACCGCGACAAGGTCGTGGCAATACTCGAGTCGGGCGAGCGCGGTGAATCGGTACGCCAGCGCCAGGCCTTCTGGCAACAACAGGGCATCAGCGGGGTACCTGCCATGGTGTTCAACCGCCGCTACCTGGTCACCGGGGCCCAGGGCGTTGAGAACTATCAGGAAGTGTTGCGACAGGTCGCAAACGAGATGGTGAACGAAGATCACCAGGCGGGCGTGGATAGCTAGGCCGCTTGGCTTGCGCTTAGGCATAGCCATCGCCATTGGCGTCGCCTCCATCCTGACGACCGCTCGGCGGATCCGAGCGGTCGCAGGCGTCCTATCAGACGACGGAGAGCGCGTCAGGTAAGTCGACTTGCCCCGTCAACACCGCGCCATGCATCAGCGACGCTGCATCGACGCCTTCCAGCCTGACCGTGCCCCCCGCAAAGTGCACGACACTGTCATCGCCAACCTGAGCCAGTGAACGCTCGAAGGCAGCATCGTCCGACAACACATCACGCAGATCGAGAATATCCTTCTGCTCCCCTTCCAGCGCAAAGTCTTCGATCACCGCATGCATGGCAGCACCGTCCTTCACCACGAAGAGGTCCTGCCCAGTCCCACCATTGGCACGATCGTCTCCTGCCGACAGCACAATCACATCATTGCCTTCCCCGCCATAAAGCAGGTCTCTGCCACCACCGCCATTGAGCCAGTCGCGACCTTCCTCGCCGACCAGGACGTCCTGACCCGAAGTTCCGCTCAGGTGATCGTTGCCAGCGCCAGCAAAAACGACCTTTCCTTTGATCACATTATCCCCAGCATCACCCAGCGTGGCCTTGCTGTAGGCAATATCGCGGTCAAACCAGGAAAACTTGTATGCGTCTTCAAGGTGGGAGTCCTGCACGACATAGTTGACCCCTGGACCAGAGTGGAACCAGCCACCACCGCGGGTGAACTCGATCGTCTCGATACCTTGGGCGATGGTCAGCCCCCCGTTACCCAATGCCGCCACCTTACCGTCATCCAGCTTGAAGACGTCGTAATCACTACCCCGCCCTTCAAGAATCAGAGCGTCGTCACCGCTTCCCCCTTCTACCTGGTTGTATCCGCTGGAGGCGCGTATCCGGTCGTCCCCAGCCAGGCCATCGATATAATCGTTGGCAGCGCTGCCAGCCAGCAGGTCAGCAAAGTGGCTCCCCACGATAAAGGCGGGATCACCATAGTGGTCAGACGTCGGCGACCAGATGTCGCCCACCCAATAGATGCCTCTGGCATCTTCACCCAGCGCGGCAACCACGACCACACTATCCTGACTCATCCACTCGTAGAACGACGACGATACGATTCGCGAAACCAGATCGGCAGTCCTTCCACTAAGATGGGCACTCCACGCAAAGGGATTTAGCACGGAGTGATTTGATAGGGAAAGTGTCAGACTGGCATAAACGTCATCAAATATAACGAGGTTGTCTACGGAGCTTGAGTAGTTGCCATCATTGTTCTCCAAGGCGCCATCAAGATTGCCAATGGCCGTCTCCAGGTCCTCGTAATCCCCCACATAGCGATACACTGCGTCATTTTCAAACCCGACATTCAGGACATTATCAGCCTCAAAAATGAAGGGCGATGCATAGCCCATGTAATTGCTCTCTGCAAAGAAGCCATCTGCCAACTGGCCAGAGAAGCGCGCTTGAATATTGGTCAGGGCTCCGCCCAGGCTGTAGCCGGTAATAATGGCATCGTCTCCACTCAAGCCATGTGCACTCATGTAACTGGCCACACTTGCCAACACAGGTTCCATGGTGTCGGCGATCTGATTGCCCTCATTCAAGTAAAAATAGTCGACAATATCGACCGGATTGTTGGTGCCGGCATAGGAGACGCAGACACGGCTGATGTTACCTAGAGAGTCATGTTCAGCGAGAACTTTCAGCTGCGGTCCCCCCGAGACACCTCCCAGTAAAGGACTGCTCAGTGTGATGTAACCGTCTTTATCAACAATGGAAGCATCAAGCCCTAGCTCAGCAGCGGACACTTCACGCCACCCGGATGGTATTTTATGCTCGCTTTCCAGTGCCGGCCCTGACACATGGTTAATGGTTTCAAGCACATCAACCGCCGAAAAGCCAGCGTCATCAGCAGCAGAATTAGAATATAGCGCGAGTTCGTATGCCGTGACGGTCAGTGCCTTTGCATCTTCAACATTCAACTTGGAAACGGAAAAAAGTGGCATCGCTTTTCCTCTAAATGGAAACTGCATTCACATTGCAGAGGAAGGCTAGAGCATCATAGCAACATCATGTCATACACTTTTTTTGGTACGGCGCCGTCGGCAAAGATTCAAGAACATGGCTTACCAACAACGGCACAGTCGCGGAACATTGTTGAACAGCCCAGGACATGGACGGCGAGGGAAATATCTTTAGCGAACACCGCGACCTGCACCGGATCAACGAACTGGCTGAGGTGGCGGCGAATCTCGGCCATGACCGCGACGAGGTCGAGGCAATGCTCGAGTCAGACGAGCGTGGTAAACCGGTGCGAAAACACCAGGCGGACATGGATAGCTAAGCTGCTTCGCATAGACCCAGGCATCGACATCGGCATCGCTCCACCCTGACGACCGCTCGGCTGTCCCGAGCGGTCGCAGGCATCCTATCAGACGACGGAGAGGACGTCCGGTAGATCGACTTGCCCCGTCAACACCGCGCCATGCATCAGCGACGCTGCATCGACGCCTTCCAGCCTGACCGTGCCCCCCGCAAAGTGCACGACACTGTCATCGCCAACCTGAACCAGTGAACGCTCGAAGGCAGCATCGTCCGACAACACATCACGCAGATCGAGGATATCCTGCTGTTCCCCTTCCAGCGCAAAGTCTTCGATCACCGCGTGCATGGCAGCACCGTCCTTCACCACGAAGAGGTCCTGCCCAGTCCCACCATTGGCACGATCGTTTCCGGCCGACAGCACAATCACGTCATTGCCTTCCCCGCCGTAAAGCAGGTCACTGCCGCCACCGCCATTGAGCCAGTCGCGACCTTCCTCGCCGACCAGGACGTCCTGACCCGAAGTTCCGCTCAGGTGATCGTTGCCGGCGCCAGCAAAAACGACCTTTCCTTTGATCACGTTATCCCCAGCATCACCCAGCGTGGCCTTGCTGTAGGCAAAATCGCGGTCAAACCAGGAAAACTTGTATGCGTCTTCAAGGTGGGAGTCCTGCACGAGATAGTTGACCCCTGGACCAGAGTGGAACCAGCCACCACCGCGGGTGAACTCAATGGTCTCAATACCATGGGCAATGGTCAGCCCCCCGTTGCCTAATGCCGCCACCTTGCCGTCATCCAGCTTGAAGACGTCGTAATCGCTAGCCCATCCATCAAGAATCAAGGCGTCGACGCCAGTCCCCCCTTCCACCTGGTTGAACCCACTGGAGGCGCGTATCCGGTCATTACCAGCCAGGCCATCGATATAATCGTTGGCAGCGCTACCCGCCAGCAGATCAGCAAAGTCGCTGCCTACGATAAAGGCGGGATCACCATAGTGATCGGACGTCGGCGACCAGATGTCGCTCACCCAGTGGGTCGCTCTGCCTACGGCTCCCATCGCTGACACGACAACGACGCTGTCCTGAGTCATCCAGTCATAGAATGAGGAGGATACGATGCGCGAAAACGCATCGGTGGTCATGCCGTTTAGATGTGCGCTCCAGGCCAGTGGGTTGATAATAGAGTGATTCGCCAGCAGCACGGAGAGGTTGGCATAGACATCGTCAAACATGACGACGTTATCGACAGAACTGGTGTAGTGACGATCGTTATTGTCCAGGAAGCCTTCTAAATTCGAAAGTGCTGTCAGCAGATCGTCATGGTCCCCCAGATAACGGTAAACCGCGTCATTTTCAAAACCCACATTCAACACGTTGTCAGATTCATAAATAACAGGGGAGCCATACCCAATGTAATGGCTGTCGGTGAAGAATCCATCTGCCACCTGTCCCGAAAAGCGCGCTTGAATATTCACCATCGCACCACCTTGGCTATAGCCGGTGATGATCGCATCCTCTCCGCTAAGACCATTGGCACTCATAAAGGTGGCAACATTCGCCAACACGGGTTCCATGGTCTGTGCTATCGCACTACCTGTGTTCATATAAAGATAGTCAACTATATCGACAGGATTATTGGTGCCAATATAAGACACACACACACGACTAATATTGCCGAACGCATCCTGCTCTGCCATCACTTTCAGCTGTGGCCCGCGTGAAACACTGCCGAGAAGCGGACTATCCAGTGTGATATAGCCATCTACACCAACCACCGATGACGGTAGCCCGAGCTCAGCTGCAGAAACTTCACGCCATCCGGCCGGCATGCTGACATTCACCTCGTTACCCCATACCGCACCAGGCCCTGCTGCCTGGTCGATGGTTTCAAAGATGTTGCCCAAAGGGATTCCAGAAAACTTCTTTAAGTGAGAATGCAGAGCAAGATCAAATGACGTCACCACCAATTCTTCGGCGTCTTCTGAGTCAAGTTTGGAAACGGAAAACAGAGCCATGATGATTCCTCTCGTGTGGACTTGCATTACATCATCCTACGTCAACGAGGAATGCTAGATCATCAAAAAATCAATATGTAATACTCGCTTTGACATGTAGCCACTGAAGCAAAAAACAGAGATAGTTCTCGAGCTGATTCGACACTTTCTTGAGTAGAGACTTACAACCTTACCACTTTGATAGAATTGACGTAGCGTTTCAAAAAATCGGAACCCTGAGCAACACCACCAACTGCAAATCATAAAAACAACCATGGCCCCATGAGATATTTCACTATTGATTACCACCCCTTTCTAATGCCGAGCTCGACCCTACGTCCTAACTGAGCCAACAGTCTTCATCGACTCTCACCTATGGCCTTCACTTCCAGGTTCGCTATCTCGAGGCCTGGAGGTGCTCATTATCCAATGCCTCGTGGCGTGGTGTTCAATCCGTGCAACTTGAAATCATCAAAAAGGGGCACCGTTAGACGGCGCCCCTTTTGCACGAGTACGGCATATCACACGACAACGTCGAGATAAGCCTTTACCAGCGATAGCTGAGCTTGGCGGTCACCTCACGTCCTGGGTTGTAGTAATCCGCCGTCCCGGAACCTACTACGTGCTTCTCGTCGAACAGGTTGCTGACATGCAGAGAGAGGTCAGTGTTCTGCACAAACTGGTAGCTGTACGATGCATCGAAGATGGTCGCTGACTCGCTCTTGATGGTGTTGGCGGTATCGAAGTAGTACTCACCGGTATAGCGCGCCCCAAGCCCTACGCTCATGTTCAGGTCAGGCAGAGTGTAGTGAGTCCATAGGGAGGCCATATGCTCCGGCGTGGTGGTGAGTTCGTTGCCCTCGATGGAGCTGCCGTCGCGCAGCGTGCCACGCTCCACTTCAGAGTCCATGTAAGAGTAGCCGCCGATCACGCTGAGGTTGTCGGAAAGCTCTACCTTGGCCTCAAGCTCCAGTCCCCTTACCCGCGACTCCCCGATGGTTTCACGCTCGATGATCCCACTGTCCTGGACCACTGCGATGGTGATGTCGTCCTGGTTGAGGTCATACACCGATGCCGAGAACAGGGCGTTGGTACCGATCGGAGCGTACTTCAGCCCCACTTCATACTGCTCGCCACGCTCGGGCGTCACACCGATGGAAGGCGGTGCCACCGACTCGACGTAGCTGACATAGGAAGACAGTTCTTCATTGATGATATAGGTCAAGGCGCCACGGAAGGACGTCTCCGAGAAATCATCACTGTCGTCAAAGGCGGCGCCCCAGGACACCCCCTTGCTCGACAGGTCCATATCGTCATTGCGTACCCCTGCGGTGACGATGAAGCGATCGTCGAAGGACAGGTTCTGCTGCAGGAAGACCGAGCGGGTCTCATAGTCCTGGTCATTGGTGCTATACACGTTGAGGCTGGACGGCCCGCCGCTGAAGGTCGGGTTGGACAGGTCAATCGGCTGTGCATCGCCATAGATGGAGCTCTCGTCGGTCGAGGCGTCTCGGTACTCGGTGCCTACCAGTGTACTGCTGTCGAAACCATCGAATCTGGCGTCGTACTGCACCATCAGGTTACCGATCACTTCGTGGGCATCGGTATCGGTGCCAAAGTAGTCGCGGTCCACGATGGAGCCCGTGCGAGCTGCGGAATCGGTCAGATAGATGTAGCCGAAGTCATCGGACAGATCGCTGTAGCGCAGGTTGCCACGCAGCACCAGGCCATTGTCGAAATCGTGGGTAAACTGGCCGGTCGCGCTGGTACGCTCCACATCGTGGTAGTTGAAGTCCGGTTCACCGAAGAACTCATCCCGCGAGTAGTCACGGTCCAGTGGATAACCGCCGCTATTGGGGGTGTCATCGCGATCCAGGTGATCGATGATCAGGCTGGCGGTGGTGAAGTCGGTGGGCTCCCAGGCCAGCCCTGCCATGACAAACTCGTTGTCGTCGCGGGAGTGGTCGTATTCGCGATCGCTGTCCTGCACCTTGCCGGTAATCCGATACGCCAGGGTGCCACTGTCATCCAGGACATCGCCGAAATCGACGCCCGTTTCCAGGTGGTCGAAAGAGCCGTAGCTTGCGTAGGCCTCGCCAAAACGCTCGAAGCGCGGACGCTTGGTGACAAAGTTGACCGATCCGCCCGGGTCGGCCGGCCCGAACAGCGTGGAGTTGGCCCCCCGCAGCACCTCGATACGCTCGTAGGCGAACGGCTCTTCTCTGACTCCACGCATCGAACCAAGCGTCATGCCATCCCGATACGTGGTGGCCTGGAAGCCGCGAATCTGGAAGTAGTCGTTGCGATCATCGGTGCCAAAGTAATCGGTGATGACGCCTGGCGTGTACTGCAACACCTCTTCGGTGGTACTGGCATTACGCTGCTCGATCTCTTTCTGGGTGATCACCGAGACCGAAGCGGGAGTATCCAGAAGACTGGTGGCCACCTTGCCACCGACCCAGAGCTCCTGGGCAACAATGGCATTGGCATCATCGTCAGCCACCGCCTTGGCATTGACGATGATGGGCGCCAGCCGGTAGACCTCATCCTTGGCATCGCTGTCGGCTTCCTGTGCCAGTGCCGGAAACGACAACACCGGAGCCAGGCAACAGACGGCCGTCAGCGCACGCGGACAGGCCCCCGCCCGGCCCACGAAACGATAGAGCAACGTGTTCATGTGATACATCCCGAGAAATCGTTATGGAGTCTGGTTATTGTGATGGTTCGCAGAGCAACCAAATTCTCGGGATTAGGTCATACAAAGTCAAGAATGAGAAACAAAATCATTTGAATGAACATCAATAAACAGAGCCTACCTTGCCCATTGTGGGTGGCACCTCCTCATCTATGAAAACGGCTAGCCCCTCACCGTTGGCACCGTAGCCCCAGTAGACATACCGCAGGCCTGCACGTGTCTTGACTCGGCAGCTGTTCGGACAGCCCCCACCGCGCTGGCGCCAGAACCGGGGCGCCAGAACCAGGGCGCCAGACCCGGGGCGCCAGTACTGGGGCGCCTGAACAGGGACGTGAACCATCAGGCCCCGGACGATAGCTCGGCTTGTACCTGCTGAATCAAGTTGCACAGGGTCGGTGAGTCATTACCATGGCGCCATGCCAGCCACAGCGGCATATCGCAGCGATCGAGCTCGGGCAACCTGACAAAGCGCACGCCGGGCAAGGGGTGATGCCGACTCGCTGAGGTGACGATGGCAAAGCCAAGACCTGCCGCCACCATGCTGAGAATGGTGATGTTGTCGGCGCCGTACTGGACGACTCGTGGCGCAAAGCCCAGGCGCTTGAAGTGCGACAGCATGCGGTCGTAGTACATCGGCGACGCGCTGCGAAAGCCCCACACAAAGTCCTCTTCCTGCAGGTCCGCCAGACACTGGGGCGGGCACTTGGCCCACGGAGAGGACTCCGGCAGCGCCAGCACCAGGCTGTCGTGTTTCAGCGGCAAGGTGTCGAGCCCGGGATAGTCCGGCCCATCCAGATACACCACGCCAGCGTCCAGCGTGCCTTCGCTCAACCGTTCTAGCTGCGGGCCAGAGAGCAAGGGAAAGACTTCAAAAGCCACGCCCGGATACTGCGCCCGATACTGCCCCATCATCCGCGCCACTTCGGGCACCCATAGGTGGGCCACCGTGATGCCCAGGCGCAATGTTCCCGTGCGACCGCTGCCCAGGGCCGTGAGACGGGCCTTGATCTGCGAACGCTGATCCAGCAACAGCAAGGCTTCCTCATACAACGCACGCCCCGCCATGGTCAGGCGGACGCCCCTGGCGTGACGGTCCAGCAGGCGGGTGCCCAGATCTTCCTCGAGTAAACGAATCTGGCGAGTCAGCGCCGGTTGCGCCACATGTACCCGGCGGCTGGCCTCGGTGATGGTCCCGGCCTCCACCACCGCCACGAAATAGCTCAGCTGTCGGAACTCCATGACGTGAATGCCTCCCTCGACGTTAGACGGCGCTGACGACGGCGACGGCAATCACCCCGTTCCCATGCCATATCGATATCGCTGCTATCAAAAAGCCATATTTTTGGTATCGAAAGAGCTATCCCATAGTAAAGGCACAATTTCAATAACCGCCCGCCGGCGGCACCGGGAAACGCTCGTCCGCAACAACCTCCCAGCGTCCCCCAAGGCCAAGGAACCTTCCATGACCAAGACCTTTCACCTGTTGACCGGGCTGCACTTCGCCGTATGTTCGCTCGCCATGATCTGGCCCGGCGCGCTGATCGCCAACCGCATTGAACCGATGGTACTGGGCCTGCCGTTCCTGTTCTTCTGGTACATCCTGTGGATGCTGATTCTGTTCGCCGGCATGTGGATCGCCTTTGTGGTGCGACACGGAGGGGATCGCCATGAATGATGCCTTCATCGTCGTCGGTATTACCCTCGCCTACCTGGGCGTAGTGCTGTGGGTGGGCATCCGCGCCCGTGGTCAGCACAGCTCCAGCCTCGAAGGCTACGTGGCCGGTGGTCGCCACGTCGGGGTGATCATTCTGTTCTTTATCCTTGGCGCCGAGATCTTCTCGGCGTTCGCCTTTCTTGGCACCCCCGGCTGGGCGTATGAGAGGGGCGCACCAGCCCTCTATATCCTGGCCTATCTGGCGCTGGTGCCGATCTCGATCTGGGTGCTTGGCCCAAGGGTCGCCAAGTTGGGACGAGAGCGGGGCTACCTGACCCAGGGCGACATGATCGCCCATCACTACCGCAGCAAACCTCTCGGCATGATCGCCGGCATCATCGGCGTCGCCGCCATGGTGCCCTACCTGACCATCCAGATCGCCGGGGCTGGCATGCTGTTCCAGGCCGCCACCGATGGCCTGGTGCCGCTGTGGCTTGGTGCGCTGCTCGCCTTTATCGTGGTCGCTGCCTACGTCTTCACCAGCGGCCTCAAGGGCATCGGTTGGACCAACCTGCTGCAGGGCATCATGATGATCGTGATTGCCTGGCACCTGGGTATCAGCCTCTCCGAGCGCCTCTATGGCGGGGTCGGCGAGATGTTCAGCCAGATCCAGGAGAGCGCTCCCGAATACCTGACCCTGCCCGGCGCCACCAACATGGGCTGGGGCTACTTCAGCACCGCGATCCTCGTCAGTGCCTTTGGCGGCGCCATGTGGCCGCATCTGTTCATGAAGTTCTATTCCGCTGACAGCGGTCGCACGTTACGCAAGGTCAGCGTCTTCTATCCTCTCTACGCCTACTTACTGGTACCTCTGCTATTCATCGGCTTTGCGGGCATTATCGTGTTTGCCGAGGAACCGCTGGCGCGCCCGGATACGGTGCTGCTGAAGCTCGTGCTTGACGTGGCCGACTACTCGCCCTGGGTCATCGGTGTGATGCTGTCTGGCGCCCTGGCCGCCGCCATGTCTACCGGGGCCAACCTGGCCCACACCGCGGGCATCGTACTGGTCAGAGACGTGCTGGGCCCGACGGTCATGCGCGGCGCCAGTGAAAAGACCGTGGTCAGCGCCACCCGCTGGAGTGTGGTGGGGCTGTCCCTGGTCGCCTACGCCTGTGCGCTGGCCAACCCGTCATCACTGGTCATGATGCTGCTTGTCGCCTATGGGCTGATCGTCCAGCTGCTGCCCATGGTCATGGGCGCGGTCTTCCTGCCGACACTACGACGCCTGAGCGTCCTGGCAGGCGCCATGGCGGGAAGCGTTGCCTACCTGTTGATGGAGTTCGTGTGGTCCTCGCCACTGGGCTGGCATTCCGGCCTGTGGACCATGCTGCTCAACGTGCTGGTAGTCACCGCCTGTCAGCGCTTCATCCAGCCGGCCGCCGACACCACATCCCTCGCCAACTGATGTGACACACACAAGGAGACGTACCCATGACCACTCACATCAGCGCTGACCTCAGTCAGGCTATCCGCGCCCACGCAGAGCAGACGCTTGAGACTATCGGCTCGCTCTACCGTCAGCTGCATCAGCACCCGGAGCTGCCTTTTCAGGAACATCAGACCAGCGCTCATCTGGCCGACGCCCTGGAGGCAGTAGCGCGGGACACCCCAGGCATGGAGGTCACCCGTGGCGTCGGCGGCACGGGCGTCGTCGCCCTGATACGCAACGGGGAAGGCCCCACCGTGATGCTGCGCGGGGACATGGACGCACTGCCGATCAAGGAAGACACCGGTGTCGAGTTTGCCAGCACGGATACCGCCGACACTGACGGCGGCAGCGTGCCGCTGATGCACGCCTGCGGACATGACCTGCACAGCAGTTGCATCGTCGGCGCCGCCACGGTGATGGCCGCCATGCGCGACCAGTGGCAAGGGACCCTGATGCTGATCTGCCAGCCCGCCGAGGAAATCTTCGGTGGGGCCAAGGCGATGCTGGAGGATGGGCTTTATCGCCGCTTCGCGCGCCCGGATATCGTTCTCGGCCAGCACAATATGCCAGCACTGGCCGGCAACGTCGGGCACATTGCCGGACGTGCCATGGCGGCCGCCTCGAATCTGGCGATCACTATTCATGGCGCTGGCGGCCATGGCTCGATGCCAGCTCACACCATCGACCCGGTCGTCATTGCCGCCCATGTGGTAACCCGGCTGCAGACCATCGTGTCGCGAGAAGTCCCGCCGGAAGAGACCGCCGTGGTCACGGTGGGCCGGCTGCACGCCGGCACCCAGGCCAATATCATTCCTCACCATGCCGAGCTGGACATCAATATCCGCAGCTTCGACAACAGCCTGCACCGCCAGCTGATCGAAGCGATCGAGCGCATCGTGCGCGCGGAATGCGACGCTGGGCGCTGTCCACGCCCGCCGGATATTCGCGTGATCAATGACACCATCGCGCTATACAACGACACGGACCTGGTCGAACGCCTTCGCCGCGCCCATGGCGAGCATTTCGGCCAGGACGCGCTCTACGACATGCACCGACTCAACGGCAGCGAGGACTTTCCGCTTTTCGGTGATGCCAAGGCAGGCGACTTCGGCGGCGACGATATCCCTTGCGCCTACTGGTTCTTCGGCGCCACCCCTGCAGAGCGCTGGGCAGCGACACCGGGCCGCACGGTGGCAGAAAAGATGCGGCACCTGGAGATGCCGCATTCTCCCCACTATTTCCCGGGCAACCCCGTGACCCTGCGTACCGGTATCGAAGCGTTGGTCAGCGGCGCCATCGCCTGTCTGGACTGACGCAGCACGACCGGGGAAGCAGAGGCGGCGAGCAGAAAAGGCCATCGCCAGGCTTCCCCGGACTCTCGAGCAGCCCCCGTCGATACACCCCAGCTTCAGCCCTGCCCTACTTACAGACATGCATACAGCCCTGCTCACAGCGTTTCTCTCCGCCTCTTACCCGACCCAGCATCATGCTCGCCGACAAGGTCTGTAAGGATTTGCGACACCGACCGACGCAAACCGGCGCGGCCTCGACTGTGCAGCTGCGCATTCGCGACAGGTTGCCAGCGGGGTGCCATGACGACCATCTCGTGACCGCCGCCGTGCGGAATGATCTCAGGAAAGGAGAGGAAACAGATATGTCAGGACTAAAAGGCGGGCTGCTGGCGATGCGTGTCGGCATCTTCCTGGTGTTACTGGTGTGGACGCTAAGCAAATTCATCAACCCCGCCCAGGGCAGCGGCATTATCGACAAGTACTTCGGCGTCGCGGGCGTGGACACCGCCGTGGTGATGGTGCTCGGCGCATTGGAGTTAGCCCTGATCCTGGCGTTCGTGGCGGGCCTTTATAAGCGCATGACGTACGCAGGCGTGCTCGCCATTCACGGCATCTCGACGCTGGTGACGATTCCCGCCATGGTGACAGATCCCTTTGGCCATATGCTGTTCTTCGCCGCCCTGCCGATGCTGGCGGCCTGCTACACCCTGTACCGGCTGCGCGACGAGGACACCTTGCTGACGCTGCAACGCTCGGCGCCAGTGACCACCGCCTGAAACACCGTCGCCGGACCTACCAGCCCCTGGTAAGTAATTCTTCAACTACCGGGGGCTGGCTGTGTCAGACAGATCGATGCGGTCGGGCACGTACCCTAGCCTCGCTATCCTCGCAAGCATCGTCGCTCTATCGATGGCCGAAGCTACCTCGTGCCGCTCCTTCCGCCAGCATTGCGACCACCGAGCGCACCTGTTCGTAACCGGTCCTCAACAGAAAGGTGGGAGCACGGCCGTAGCTCTTGATGCCCAGGATAAACAGCCCCTGCTCCGGATGACGGAGTTCCTCGGCGCCGTGGGAGGGCACCGAGCCACAGCTATGTACGTTGGGGTCGATCAATGGCGCCAGACGAACCGGGCTCTGGGTGGCGGGATCCAGCTCGAGGCGAAGCTCAGACAACAGCGACAGATCTGGCCGGAAGCCGGTAGCGACGACTACCTCGTCCACCGGCGGCAAGCCATGCCCTTGCCCCTGGATGACCAGACCATCGGCCCATTCCTCAAGTCGCTCGATCCTGACCCCGGGATAGACCTCGATCCTGCCATCGCTCACCAGACGCTGGACCTCAAGCCCCAGCCGACCGCGTTCCTCGAGAGGATCGTCGGCGCAACCGCAGAACATTCTGGCCGGTGAATCTCCACGAATTGCCCACAGCACCCTGGTGTCCGGAGCCGCCTTGGCGAGCTCAGCCAGATCACGTAGCAGATTGAAGGCCGAATGCCCGGCTCCGACGACCAGTACACGCCGGTTGGCGTAGCGATCACGCCCCTCCTTCAGCACCGATGGCAGTCCGTAGGTCACCCTCTGTGCCAGTCGCGCCTCCCCCAGCGCTGGCATACCGTGCGCTCCCATCCAATTGGGCTGGCCAAAGGTACCTGAGGCATCGATGACCGCATCGGCGAACAGGTCCCGCTCGCCATCGGGGTCTTCGATCCTCAGCACGAACGGCGCCTCGAAGCGCCCCTTGTCTTTCAGCACATCGATACCGGACCGACTCACTCCCAGCACGCGGTTTTGCAGGTACACGCGGTCTCGGAACTCGGGCAGATTCGCCAGAGGTTCCAGATAGTGATCCACAAGCTCCTGCCCGGTCGGGCAGGCATTGCCGCCAGGTGGCTGCCATCCGGAGGCCTGCAGCAAGGCGACAGCATGACCGTCGAGGTTGCATTCCCAGGGCGTGAACATTCGCACATGCCCCCACTGCCGCAGATGCTCACCGACGCCCTTGCCCGCTTCGATAACCAGCGGATCGAGTCCATGCGCTAGCGCGTGGGCGCAGGCGGCAAGCCCTACAGGACCGCCTCCGATGATCGCGATCCTGCCACTTGTCTGATTCATCTATCGCTCCTTGAGAGAGTGGTACCTTGGCGGACGCGCCCTCACATCCGACATTAGTTGTCAGTACCAACAATCCGTACAAAAAAACTCAGGTCTCGTCCTCATTACAACTCAGGGCCGAGGCCCTGGACCACAGCGCCGATGCGCTGCCTGGGTCAACTGCCGTATCAGGGTCAGCGCCGCCCGACGCATATCCGGAGTGAGCCCTTCGAGCATTGCCCGCTCTTCGGCGATCAGGTCGGCGCGAATCGTCTGGTACAACGCTTCTCCCTGCACTGTAGGCCGGATCAGCGCGGCACGTCGATCCGCCGGATCGGCGATCCGGTCGACATGTCCCTTGCGGACCAGGGCGTCCACCACGCGACTCGCCGTGCTCTTGTCCAGGTACATTTCGCTAGCCAACCCCTGCAGGCGCAATGGCCCTTGATGGACCAGAGTCTCCAGGGCATAACACTGGGCCACAGAAAGGTCATAGCCGCAAATGCGATCTCGATCTCGAAACTGGTGGACCCGAATCAACTGATTGAGCGCGTCATAGAGCGCTCGGGCATCCCGATCGAGGTTCTCGCCGCTAGGGAGGTCTCGGGAGTTGTCGCTGTCGCTTTTTTGGGTGCTATCGCTATGGAGAGACATTGGGTCTTTGGTAGTTTAGTTGGTACTAGCAACGTAAATGACCTTCCGGGCCGGGTCAAGCGGCGCACCGATGAGTCGAGAGCCCTGCGCCTGCGGTGAGCGACTCCTCTCCTCTGACTAAGAAGTTCCTTCTCAACCTCTGATATACGGCAAGGTTTTCTATTTCCCGCGCGCTAATGAACAGCAAGATTACAGTGACCGCTTGATGGCATCAGTTGGGCTTCATACCATCAGACTTCAATAATAAATAAAAACGTTCTGTTGAATGATATGAATATTTACGCACGGGAGTAACGCCAAGTGAAACGAACGAGTACCCTACTATCTGTTGCTGTAGCAAGTGCCATGATGCTCAGTGGTTGTGCCAGTATCGTTGGTGATCGCGATCAGGCAATCACCATCAACAGTGCTCCAACCCATGCAGACATTACAATCGTCGACGAAAAGGGGCAGCAAGTCTTCGAGGGAAGCACGCCAACCAGTGTAACGCTCAAAAAGGCTGACGGCTCCTACTTTGGCGGAAAGGATTATGTCGTCACCATCAGTAAAGATGGTTTTCAGAGTCGCTCTATAGAGATTACCAGCCATGCCAACGGCTGGTATGTAGGAGGCAACTTAATTTTTGGGGGATTGATTGGCTGGTTAATCGTTGACCCATTAACAGGGGCCATGTACTCGTTGACCCCGGATGAGATAAACACTTATCTGGGCGACAGTCTCACGAGTACACAAGGTGGGGAGCAAGAGGTCACTCTCGTATTGATCGAAGATGTGCCACAGGAGCTTCGCAATAACTTGAAGCTACTCAGCCAGCGATAGCCTACTCGTAGGGGGCAATGTAACTGTCAACCCACTCCTAGAGGGATGAACTGCGCCCGCACCCGAAGCGCCGGGGCAGTTCTCCCGGGCCCCATGACGCGCAGCGATGGTGGAGCGCTTGAGGCTAAACGTAGCGTCGACGCACCCAGAGACGTCTCGTCAAGCTATGTCCTGCGCCACGGCCGCCACTAAAAAGTGTATGATATGCAACGCATTGGTGGCCCGACGCCACCTTCTTTCCAGCATTGCTGGCGTTTGCGACAGCGCACCGGCCCTCGCTTCCCATGCAGGCGAGAGCAGGTTTGGTGCGTCCCATTCGCCAACGTCCAGGCACGATGACTTGCTCTCAGTCTTCGCGCCACGAGGTCGCTCGTAGCTGGAGTGACAGCGGGATCGCCGGCCCGTGGCCCGGCTCAAGAGGATACGAGACTATCGCTACTTCAGATTCACCCTCCACGGCAGCCGCCAGCACGGCGTCTTCCGACTCTCCCCCCGACGACAATCCCCATGCGGTGATGGGCACCGACTACATGGTCACAGAGCTCGACCAGGGCGGTCCTTTCCAGGGCATGCACCGCGGCATGACCATCACCTCTGGTGCGCTGATTCTGCTCTTTGTGCTGTTCACCGGCCTTAGTTCGGACACGGCAAGCGTGGTGTTCGGCACCGCCCGCACCTGGATCGAAAGCACCTTCAGCGGCTATTACCTGATTTCCGTGGTCGCGCTGCTCGTCGTCTGTGCCTTTATTGTCTGCAGTCGCTACGGCAATATCCGCCTGGGTACCGATGACAGCCGCCCGGAATTCAGCAACTTTGCCTGGTTCTCGATGCTGTTCTCGGCGGGTATCGGCATCGGCATTCTGTTTTTTGGCGTTGCCGAACCGATCTTCTATCTCGACAACTCCGGTGCCTTCGGCTATCCCAACAACCCCCATGCCGACATGGCCGGGGCCACCGAGATCGGCCACGAGCGCGCCATCGATGCGCTACGCGTCACCGTCTTTCACTGGGGCCTGCACGGCTGGGCCATCTACGTCATCGTCGGCATGTCGCTGGCCTACTTTGCCTACCGCAAGGGACTGCCCCTGGCGCTGCGGTCTGCCCTCTATCCGTTCATCGGCGATCGCATCTTTGGTCCCCTTGGCCACTTGTTCGACATCTTCGGGGTACTGGGCTGCGTGTTTGGCGTCGCCACGTCCCTCGGGCTCGGGGTCAGCCAGATGGGCGTCGGACTGGAAAAGCTGTTTGGCATCAGTGATGGCCTGCCCACTCAGCTAGCCCTGATTGCGGTCATCTCGACCCTGTCGATCATCTCGGTCGTCAGCGGTGTCCAGCGCGGTATCCGTATCATTTCGGTGCTCAACATCTGGGTGTCGGCGGTGGTGATCGGCATCTTCCTGTTCGGCGGGCCCACCCTATGGCTGTTCAAGACCTTCGGTGAGACGCTGGCCGACTACGCCACCGAAGTGATTCCGATGGGGCTCTGGTATGCCGACAAGGCAGGCACCAGCGAATGGCAACAGGCCTGGACCATTTTCTACTGGGGCTGGTGGCTCGCCTGGGCTCCGTTTGTCGGTCTGTTCATTGCCCGCATCTCGAAAGGCCGCACCCTGCGGGAGTTCGTGCTCGGTGTGCTGCTGGTACCGACCCTGCTGGCGTTTATCTGGCTGGTCATCTTCGGCGGCAATGCGATCCATCAGGAGTTGAACGCGGCCGGTGGCGCCGGCTCCGCCGGCATTATGGACATGGTGCGTGCCTGGGACCTGCCTTCGGCGCTGTTTGCCACCGCAGACGGTATCGTCGGCTCCGGCGTATTCGGCTGGGTGCTGTCGGCGATGATGGTGTTCCTGCTGATGAGCTGGTTCATCACCTCGTCAGACTCGGGCACCCTGGTGCTGACCACCATTCTATCCCTAGGCGATGACGATCCGCCCAAGCTGTTCCGCGTCTTCTGGGGCGTCATCATCGGCCTGGTGGCGGCGGTGCTGCTGGTTGTTGGCGGGCTCTCTGCGCTGCAGACAGCACTGATCGCAGCGGCGCTGCCGGTCAGCGTCGTCATTCTGGTGATGACCCTTGCGGTGCTGCTATCGCTGTTCCGCGAGCCGGGCGATCCCTATCGACCACGTTCTCGTCTGTCCCGTCGCTGATGCGACAAGCCCGAATCCCTGCGGATTCGGGCTTTTCAGTTCTGGCTGCCTGACATACGGCTATGCAAGCCCTGACGCTGCGGACAGGCAGCGCTGGGCGCTCACCGAGTGGATACCCCCCGGGTCGGACGCGTACAATGCGCGATCCACTTTGGTCGAAGCCTCCTGTCGTGCCGGCCCAAGTCTCACATTCATGCTGCTTCCGCGAGATTCCCTGCCGTGCTCTCTACCGCCAACATCACCATGCAGTTTGGCCCCAAGCCGCTGTTTGAAAACGTCTCTGTCAAGTTTGGACAGGGGCACCGCTACGGCCTGATCGGGGCCAATGGCTGTGGCAAGTCCACCCTGATGAAGATCCTTGGCGGTGACCTGGAGCCGACCAGCGGTCAAGTCATGAAGGACGCCACCACCCGGCTGGGCAAGCTGCGCCAGGATCAGTTTGCCTTCGAGGACGAACGCGTCATCGATACCGTGATCATGGGCAATGAAGAGCTGTGGAAGGTGGCTGCGGAGCGCGAGCGCATCTATGCCCAGGCGGAGATGAGCGAAGAAGATGGCATGGCGGTGGCCGACCTGGAGGTCCGCTATGCCGAGCTCGATGGCTACACCGCCGAGGCGCGTGCCGGTGAGCTGCTGCTGGGCCTGGGCATTCCGCTCGAACAGCATGATCAACCGATGAGCGTGGTAGCACCGGGCTGGAAGCTGCGCGTGCTGCTGGCTCAGGCGCTGTTCAGCGACCCCGACGTGCTGCTGTTGGATGAGCCGACCAACCACCTGGACATCAATACCATTCGCTGGCTGGAAGATGTGCTCAGGGCGCGTTCATCGACGATGATCATCATTTCCCACGACCGCCATTTCCTGAACAGCGTCTGCACCCATATGGCGGATCTGGACTACGGCGAACTGCAGCTGTTTCCCGGCAACTATGACGAGTACATGACGGCCGCCACCCAGGCTCGTGAGCGTCTGCAGGCAGAGAATGCCAAGAAGAAGGCGGAGATCGCCGAGCTCAAGCAGTTTGTCAGCCGCTTCTCGGCCAATGCCTCCAAGGCCAAGCAGGCCACCTCACGCCAGCGCAAGATCGACAAGATCAAGCTGGATGAGATCAAGCCCTCATCTCGGGTGAGCCCGTTCATTCGCTTCGAGCAGAACAAGAAGATCCATCGCCATGCCCTGGCGGTCGAGGAGCTGACCAAGGCCTGGGATGACAACGTGCTGTTCGAGCGCTTTGGTCTGCGCATCGAAGCCGGTGAACGCGTTGCCATCATCGGCCCCAACGGAATCGGCAAGACCACGCTGCTGAACTGCCTGGTCGGCTCGATGGAGCCCGACGCGGGCGAGGTCAAATGGACCGACGCTGCCGAGGTGGGCTACTTCGCCCAGGACCACGCTGCCGACTTCGAGGGTGGCGAGACGCTGTTTGAGTGGATGCAACAATGGACCACGTCTGGCGAGCAGATCGTACGCGGGGCGCTGGGCAGAATGCTGTTCTCCAACGATGATATCGGCAAGTCGGTCAAGGTGATCTCCGGTGGAGAACAGGGCCGCATGCTGTTCGGCAAGCTGTCACTGCAAAATCCCAACGTGCTGGTCATGGACGAGCCCACCAACCACCTGGACATGGAGTCCATCGAGGCCTTGAACCTCGCCCTGGAGCACTACGCCGGCACCCTGATCTTTGTTAGCCATGACAGAGAATTCGTCGGCTCGCTGGCCACTCGCGTCATCGAAATGAAGGACGATGGCATCGTCGATTTCAGCGGTAGCTACGACGACTATCTGCGCAGCCAGGGTATCCTCGGCTGATAGAGCACGGCATATCCACGGGCAGCGCTGGCTGCCCGTGGCTGCTCAGTGGCCTCGCTCGCTTAGCTGCTCGCCCCGATCATCTCGCCCTTCTTTCCTCTTTCCCGCTCTTTCTCCCTCTCTCGCTCTTTCTCTCTCTCGCACTATCTCGCTCTCCCCTCTCTCCCCTCTCTCCCCTCTCTCCCCTCTCTCCTCGATCCTGCTGATCTGCTGTCTCTCTTCTTCGACTTCCTCCTCTCGCTTTACGGTCAGCCGATCATGCCGCAGCGCTCACGGGTCTCCTGCCGTCAGTTCTTGGCTGCTTCTTGGCGCCAACGTGCAACATCATTAGCGAGAAAGTGTTTTGCACTCATACCGATTGTCCGAGCCTGCACGAGCCCCCACTGTACCGCGTGACCATTTTTAGACGAATCGGGCAGTCAATGAACATTCTGATGCTTAATGGCGGCAAGGCATTCGCTCACTCCGGCGGCCGCTACAACGACACTCTGCATGACGCGGGCCGAGGCGTCCTCGCTGAGCTGGGTCACCAGATTCAGGAGACACGCATCGACGAGGGTTACGACCTTCAGGCCGAAATCGACAAGTGGCTGTGGGCGGACACCATCATCGTGCAGATGCCTGGTTGGTGGATGGGACCGCCGTGGATCGTGAAACGCTACCTGGACGAAGTACTGACCGAAGGCCATGGCAGCCTCTACGCCAGCGACGGTCGCTCGCGCAAGGATCCGTCTCTCCAGTACGGCAGTGGCGGTCTGCTGCAGGGGCGCCGCTATATGCTGTCATTGACCTGGAATGCGCCCAGAGAAGCCTTCGATGAGGAAGGCAACTTCTTCGAGGGCAAGGGCGTCGACGGCGTCTACTTCCCGGTCCACAAGGCGATGGAGTTCCTCGGCATGCAAGGCTTGCCCACCTACCTCGCCAACGACGTGATCAAGGTGCCCGCGATCGATACCCATGTCGCCGAATATCGCGAACATTTGCTCGCGCTGTTCTCGACCACCGAAGCCTGAGCAAACGCTGCCGTCATTAGCCGTGCGGAACGACGCGTCAGCGCCCGAAGCCCAGCATCCGAAGCCTCTGTGCGATCAGGTAGGGCCTTCGAGCAGCGGACGACGCAGCGACTCATCCGTGCAGGCATTGATGCCGCGCTTCCTTGAGCGCTTTACGGCCCCGACAAACCGGCCGGGGCCCGTCCACCAGATCAAGACCAGAGGAGTGTCACCATGCTGTGGGTCATTGCGACGATCACCACAACCCCGGGCAACGCCCAGAACGTGCTGGATGCATTGCTTGAGGTAGCCCCAACGGTTCAACAGGAAGAGGGCTGCCTGCGCTATCAGCCGGCCATCGACGCCCCAAGAGGCCTGACCCATGACGACACCGCGCGTAGCGATACGGTCACCGTCATCGAAACCTGGTCCTCCCGTGCGGCACTGGAAGCCCACATGGATACCCCGCACATGGCGCGCTTTCGCGACGCCACGGCAGACTGGGTCACCCATGCCGACATTCGCTTGATCGACCCAGTCGACGCGTGATAAAGGCGCAACGATCAAGAACATACCCGCCCCCGCCCCTTCACCAAGGGGGCGGGGGCGGGCGAAATGGCGACTCCATCACGCCGCCGCCTCGACAACACGAGAGCGGTTCACCTTGCCCTGAAGCCACAGGATGCCCAGCGCCAGCACCGCCAGACCGCTTCCGGCCAGTGGCGTGAGTGCCAGCGCCTCCCTTGCGACCAGCGCACTCCCCACGGCGGAGCCGGCCGAGATACCGATATTGAACGACGAGATATTAAGCGCCGAAGCAAAGGCCACCGCCCGCGGCCGATGCTGTTCGGCAGACGCCAGCATGCCTGACTGAAACGCGGGCGACAGACCAAAAGCCAAGGCACCCCACACCGCCAGCCATATCGGCATCAACGCGCTTATCTCTCCCCAGGCATGGATGATCGCCAGGATCGCCGCCAATCCGACCAGCAGCCAGGCGGCCGTGCGCCGCCAGCCCATGGCGCCGACCATGCGACCGCCCATCAGGTTGCCAACCAGGGTCGCGCCACCGAAGACGATCAGCAGTCCACTGGCGATATGCGTGGAGAAACCCGACTGCTCGGTCAGCCAGAGACTGATGTAGGTGAACAGCGGAAAGGTCGCCCCGAAGCCCACCGCCGTCAGCGCCATGGTCACCACGATGACCGGATGGCCGAGCGCCGACAGCTGCTCTCGCCAGCTGCCTGTCGGCTGGGCGTCCAGATGCGCCGGCACCCAGCGCCACAGCGCGACTAGCGCCATGCTCGCCAGTACCACAATCACCACGAAGGGGACCCGCCACCCCACGCCGTTACCCAGCAGGCTTCCGACAGGTACACCAATCACCATGGCCAGCGTCAGCCCCGAGAACATCAGCGCAATGGCACTACCTGCCTGCCCTTGTGGCGCCAGCCGACTGGCCACCGTCGCCCCTAGCGCAAACAGGGCGCCATGTGCCACGGCCGTGATCACTCGGCCGAGCATCAGGCTGGTGAAGTCCTGGGCGATGACCGCCAACAGATTGCCGACCAGGAAGAGCGCCATCAGCCCCGTCAGCACCCTACGCGGCGGGAAGCGGGACAAGGTCAGCATGAGCAGCGGCGTACCGATCGCCAGGGCCAGTGCATAGCCACTCACCAGGGCACCGGCGCGATCCTGGGTGACGCCCAGATCACTGGCGATGGTGGGCAGCACCCCGACCACGATGAACTCCGCCATGCCGATGGCAAAGGCAGCCACCGCCAGTGCCAGCACGGCAGGATGCTGGCCGCGCATCATGCCGCCTCCCGTGCCATCAGGCGCGGCCCCAGCTGGGCAAGGGTCTCGTCCAGTTCAACGGTTGCGCCGGCTACACCGACGGCCCCGACCACGCGCTGTTGTGCATCGCGCAGTACCACGCCGCCGCCAAAGCTGATCAGGCCACCGTTGGTGTTTTCCAGGGTATAGACGGCCTCGCCGGGAGCGGCGATCTGACCGAGTTGTGCACTGTCGGCTTGAAACAGCGAGGCCGTGCGCGCCTTCTTGATCGCGACATCGATACTGCCGGGAACCGCGCCATCCATGCGTTCGAAGGCGACCTGGAGCCCGCTGGCGTCCACGATGGCCAGCGAGACGGCAAACCCTTCAGCGGCAGCAGCCTCGCGAATCCCTGCAATCACGTGATGGGTATCATCAAGGTGCATGTCATTCTCCTCATGAATACAGACAAGAGCAGCGTCGTCGTCGACGCGATGAGGAGCATGCCGATGCCGCGCAGGCAGGCACAGGGGGGAGCGGCGGATGCCGATCAAGATTCGACAATGTCGAACGGCGAGGAGTACAGGAGGGTCATCGCGCTAGAAGTTGCTTCGCCAACCGGCTCAGCTGCGCCTGCGTCCAGCGCGATGAGGGACCCGCCATGCCCAATGCGGCCACGCAATCGCCGCGCTGGCGCAGCGGAATCGCCAGGCAACAAAGACCTGCCTCCACGGCTTCAAGGTCCAGTGCAAAGCCCTGGAGGCTGACCTCACGCAGTTGAGCCTCCAAGGCATCACTCAGGGGCCCAGTACGCCTGACCTGACGTAGCAGGTCATCATCGTTGGCCAGGAAGACATGCCCGATCGCCGAATGCCGCAGCGACTCCCGGCGTCCTCGCGGGCTCTGGACACGCCGTGGCTGTCGTCCCTCCACGGCCTCGAGATACAGGTACTGCTGGCTGCCGCAGGGCGCGGCCAGATAGACCGTCTCATCACTCAGCGCCGCGGCTTCTTCCAATAGTCCGCGGTAATGATGACGCAGTTGCTCACGCTCCTGCGCCAATGGCTCAGCCAGCTCGTCAAGACGCAACCCAAGCCAGTAGCCCTCGGCCAGGCGCCGGACGTAGCCCAATGCCACCAGGGTATTCAGCAACCCGTGAACGGTGGTTTTGCCCAAGCCCACCTCAGCGCTGAGATGGGCCAATGTCTGCGGCTTGTCGGCGCGTCGCAACGCCTCGAGCAGCAGAAAGCTGCGCGACACCGACTGGATCATTCTGGTCACTGACGTGCCTCGCCCTGGGTCCCGGAGCGTGCGGTGGGAACGCCCGACACCCCGCGAGAGCGGCCCGGAGACACCCTCATCATTGGTCCACGACCCCTTCCGGCAATGACTCGCTCCATTCACGCAGTTCATCGAGCACCCTGATGGCCGTCTCGCCAAGTGGCGTGATCGCGTATTCGACCACAACCGGCGACGTCTCGCGCACGTGCCGGGAGATCAGCCCCTTTGTCTCGAGAAAACGCAGGCGCTCGGTGATCATCTTCTTGCTGGCGCCCCCCACCATGCGAGCAAGGTCATTGAACCTCACCGGCCCTTCGTTGATGTGCCACAGCAAGGACCCTGTCCACTTGCCCCCGAGAATTCGCATGCCCTTCTCGATGGCACACGGCTCCAGACAGGGCGACGCGACACGACGCCGGCCTTTCGAATCTTCCGTCACAGACGCTTCCACTTTCCTATCTCCTGTGTACCTACCCAGCCCCCGCTCGAATCGTGGCGTTGACGGCGCCTTGGCCGCTCTCCTCTACCAGGGCGTCCTCTACCAGGGCGCCTTCCACCAGCGCGTCGCCTCCAAGACGTCTCTGATAAGGCGTCAACACGTCCGCCGGGATGTCACGCTGCTGTCCAGCAGCCAGGTTACCAAAAGTATACTAGTTGTTTTTATATACCGCTCGCTTCATCTTAACTCCTGAAGAGCCTGCAGATCCATGACTCATTGCCACTCAAGACGGAGGTTTTTATGCGTAACGTACTGATCATAAACGGTCACCAGCCCTATCCATTTGCCAAGGGCACACTCAACGACAGCCTGGCTGAGCGCGCTCGTCATTGGCTTTCCAGCAAGGGCCACGAGGTGCGCGTCAGTCGCATCGCCGAAGGGTATGACGTCGATCAAGCCATTGCAGACCACCAGTGGGCCGACGTCGTGATCATGCAGTTCCCGATCAACTGGATGATGGTGCCCTGGTCCTTCAAGAAGTACATGGATGAGGTCTACACCGCCGGCATGGACGGCCGTTTCTGCAACGGCGACGGTCGCACCGCCGAGAAACCGAAAGAAAACTACGGTCTTGGCGGTACTCTCACCGGCACACAGTACATGCTCAGCGTCACGCTTAACGCCCCGGCCGAAGCCTTTGATGACCCCGAGGAACCTTTCTTCGCCGGCAAGTCGCTGGATGACCTGGTCGCCCCCGTGCATCTGAACGCACGCTTCTTCGACATGAGCCCACTGCCGACCTTCGGCGCTTTCGACGTGATGAAGAACCCCGACATCGATAGCGACCTCGCACGCTTCGATGCCCACCTCGAGCGCGTCTTCGGCTGATGCCTCCGTCACCTTCAGGAGAACACCCCATGACAACACCTCAATGGCCTGACGCTGGGCACCCGGTTCCGCTGGCCGACCAGGCCTCTCCGGAGTTCTACCGCGAGCTCATCAACACCGGTGAGACACGCCTGGTACACATGACCATGGCCCCCGGCGCCGCTGATGCGCCTCACCGCCATCCCGAAGAGATCGTCTACTTCCTTTCTGCCGGCCGCCTGCGCATCGCGCTGGAAAGTGGCGATGTCGTAGAGCGTGACGTGGTAGCAGGGGACGTCATGCATAACGAGGCCTGGGCCCACCAGGTGACCAACGTTGGCGCGACTTCCGTCGAGGCCATCATTTTCGAACGCCTGGATCGCGACGACCTGGCGTAACCCCACTTATCTCGAGGAGAGAGACGATGAAAACCATTCTGATGACAGGGGCCGGCAGCGGTCTGGCGGAAGGTGCCGCACTGGGACTGGCGCAGCAAGGACACCGGGTCATTGCCACGGCGGAGATCTGGCCACAGGTATCGGCCCTGAAAGAGAAGGCGCAGCAGCTGGGGGTTCGCCTGGAGGTCGAAAAGCTCGACATCACCGATGCTCAGGATCGCGACAGCATCTTTGCGCGCTACGGCGCCGAGGTGGATGTTGTGGTGGCTAATGCGGCGATCGGCGAGACCGGCCCCATCGCCGAAATCCCCGTGTCGCGCGTGCGCAAGGTCTTCGAGACGAACGTCTTCTCGACCCTCGAGTTCGTCCAGCCTTACGCCAAGACCTTTGCCAGCCGCGGCCAGGGCAAGATCGTGCTGGTATCTTCCATCGCCGGCTTCACTACCTTCCCGTACCTCGCGCCCTATGTCGCGTCCAAGCATGCCCTGGAAGGTATTTCCCAGCTGCTCCACGAAGAACTGGCACCGCTGGGCGTGAAGGTCGCCACCATCAACCCGGGCCCCTTCCGCACCGGTTTCAACGACCGCATGTACGACACTCTCGACCAGTGGTACGACCCAGAGACAAACTTCACCCCTGAGGCGCCGATCCGAGAGACCCAGCAACTGTTCGCCGGGGACGATCTTCAGCTTGATCCCTCATCCATGATCGATGAGATGGTGCGCCTCATCCCGCTGGACGAGCACGCCTTCCGTAATGTGCATCCCGCACGATTCGAGGAAGACGTAAAGCGCTACCAGGAGAGCCTTTGGGACCGTCAGATGTGACCGTCCACAGGCAACAGGAAATGCGCGTCGGGCCCGATGCACGAGGGTAGCGGGCCCGGCGAGCAACGCCCTACATCGCGTTACCCCATGAGGACGTTCCCTATGTCACTGCCGGATATTCACCTGTACACCGCTGCCACCATGAACGGTTACAAGCCGGTCATCTTTCTCGAAGAGGCGGAGGTGCCCTACGAATTGACCTTCATCGACTTCGGCAAGAAGGAGCAAAAGGCGCCCGACTATCTCAAGCTCAACCCCAACGGGCGCATTCCCACCATTGTCGACCGAGGCAATGACGACTTCGCCGTGTTCGAGAGTGGCGCCATCCTGTGGTACCTGGCCGAGAAGTACGACCAGTTCCTGCCCAGAGAGGCCAAGGCCCGCAGCGAAACGCTACAGTGGCTGATGTTCCAGATGGGGGGCATCGGTCCGATGATGGGCCAGGCCATGTACTTCCAGCGCATCGCCGCCCCCAACGGCCAGCAGGAACCCTTCTCCATCAAGCGTTACGTGGATGAGTCCCGTCGCCTGCTGGAGGTCCTGAACACCCGCCTGGAAGGCCGCGAGTGGCTGGCGGGGGATCAGTACACCATCGCCGACATGGCGACCTATCCCTGGGCACGCGCCTACGTCTGGGCCAAGGTGTCGGTCGACGGTCTCGACCACCTGAAGGCCTGGTTCGAGCGGCTCGATGCGCGCCCCCAGATTCAGAAGGCCTTGACCATCCCTAAGGCACAGCCCGCCTTCTGGGGTGACGCCGACGAAAGCGAGTTCCTCAAAGAAAATGCGGCACGCTTTTCCTCCGATGTGCGCACTTGAACTCAACCCGACGTGGCTCATCGCTGAAGGTGTGTAGCGACGCCATAGTGACAGCCCTTGGCCAGTGTGTATCGTAGGCGCTATTCAGAATTATCCTCACAATGAGATCACCGCCATGACCACCGCCGACGATATTAACCGCATGCTGGCAACACACTGGCCAAGCTGTCCGTTTACCTGTCTCGAACTTGCCGAGCGGCACGCCATTGCTACGGTCGAGGTCCGAGAAGAGGACCTGCGGCCCGGTGGCTATGTGTGTGGCCCTGCCCTGTTTGCCGCTGCAGACGCGGCACTGTGGTTTCTGGCTTCTGCTGGCCGTGAAACGCCACAGGCCATGGCGTTGACCTCTGACCTGGCGATTCGCTATCTGTCGCCGGCTGTCGGCCAGCGGATCATCGCCCGGGCCGACCTCAACAAGAGCGGAGGCAGAACCATGATCGGCAGCGTATCGGTGTGGATGGATGACAGCGAAAGCGAGCCCTGCGCCATCGCACAGGGCGCTTACATTCTTCCCGCCTGATAGTTGATGTCGGCTCCCGCCCGTCTATCACCTGGGAGCATACAACCCTTTGGCCGGCCGGGCGCCAATGGCCACAGGCCTGCTCGGCTTCGATCTACCGCCGTGCAGCGTCGTGCTGCTTGCTGACATCCTTCAACGACTTCTGACCCGGTCTTCACACTGCACTAGAGCTTATCGATCCATCTCAGAGCTAGGAGGCGGTGAAATCGTATTGGCGGGCCACCTCAGCTGCTGTGGTCTTGCCTTTCAAGATGTCAGTAACCACAGCTTTTTGAGTATCCCTGTTCGTCGTTCACCTTTCAGGGGTCGACGGGAGGTTCGTTGCTGATTTCACCCTCCCGATAGCTGCGCTATTGCCTGTGCAGCTTGGGAGAAGGGCACTTCACTTCTTTGTTACCTTCATCATTCCATCGACTCCAATGTACAGTCAAAAAAACCAAAAAAGTTACAGAAGGAACTAATCAAGAAGACTCACCTCATCCTCTCCACTGTATTGACAGATTTTCTAAAGCAAGGATGTATTTGCACCTCCTCAAATCTTGGTTCATGTCGATCTGAGTATGAGAAGAATGTCTTACTACCTCCCTGACCGCCTTGGACAAAATCACCTATAAAACCAATTTCATACAATATATGAAGAAAACTCTCAAAATCTGCCTGATCGGCAATATCATTAAACCATGACTGATTAACTTCTGCTTCAGTAAAAATCTGAAACAGCATTTCGTCGACTTCTTCGCGCTTAAGATGGTACTTATTCCTGAAGAATCTTGTTTTCCAGAACGAAAAAATAGTCGAAAGATTCGGATATTGATTCGAGTACTCAGTGCACAAGTCATCAAGCTTCCAAGATGAATAAGTAGGCTCACAAGCCTTCAAGGTTTCACTATCAGGCTTATCACCGTGAAGTCCCTCAGTGTAGAACCTAGCCATCTGGATAAGTTCTCTTGGCCTTGAAAGAGTTCTTTCGACAAGCCAGTTATCTGTATTATGTGTTCCTACAGTTTCAGGAAAAACTTTTAAAAATGGTCTATCTGAGAGTTCCTCACCAGACTGCTTCATATTAAAAATAATTCTTCGCTCAATGAGGTTCACTAAGGATGCTTTAGACCATCTAATCCTTTCAATGTTTCGATATTTATCAGAGTGCTGAGTTCTGCTCATCAAAATTGAATAAACATCTTCTCTAAGATACACGAAAACATGAATATTCCTAGAAAGAGCCATCAGATAAGAGCTTGCTGCGAGTAGCCCCAACAGCATATTATTTGAAACGTCAGAGTTATCCCAGCCGAGGTCAAGATCATCAACCATGATGACAATCTCAGCTCCTGACTCAGCAATTGATCTCAAATGATGCTCTAAAGCATCAACTTCTGCGACTGCTCTCAGCTCTCTCTCTAGTTGAAGCCCCAGATCACCTAACTTTCCGGCTTTAACTTTGACTCTCGTCAAAATATCCGAAATATTTTCAACTAAATCCTTGGATGTTCTATTCAGCTCAACCGAAATCCCTCGGGCAAACTCCATGCTATCTGAGGTGTACTTACCTTTTGCTTTATGGCCAAGCAAGGAAAGGCTATCCAGCATTATCTGCCTCAACCAACTATGCTGAAAGAAAATCTCCTCACCAAATCCTTCACTAAATGACTCTTCATTAACAATATTTCTTATTGATGAGTAGCTAGGAGTAATATTAACAACATGAATACCTTTCTGCTGATCGAAAGAATTTGCCAACTTCTTCCTAAGAGCGCTTTTTCCTGACCCCTTCCGACCGACAACTAAAAATTTTGATTTCCTGAGAAGTCGACCATAACTGTCGGTATCAACAAAATAAGAGAGAAGATTCTCATCTTTCTCAGCGCTATCATCACCCCATAAAATACTATTCAATTCCATAAAAATCAGTCTCAACCATTTCTTATCAATTTACTCGCCCAAGCCGAATCTCACAAATACCCAGGTTCCCCACGTCCTTCGTATCCTGCGACTTGATCAATTCCTTCGCATAGCGCAGGTTGTCGCTGATAAGCAGCCAGACGCCGCCTGCGACGCGCAGCTCGCGCTTGATGCGCACCTCGCCACTGACGAGCAGCAGCCCCCTCCGGGTGCGGATCGCGGCTACTGCGGACCACCAGCACCCAGTCGCCGTCGGCCAGAGTGCCGTCCATCGAGTCGCTGCGGACCTTGACGCCGACCACCCGGGCCGGATCGAGGCCCTGGGCGGCGAGCTGTTTGGTGGGGACTACAGCGTGGACTTGACCTCTTCCCGCTTGAGCTAACGGCCACCACCGACAGCGACCTCAATGTCGTACATGGCTACAGCTAATAGCTTTGAACTTTTCGGGCGCGAACTCATCTTGAGATAGTATCAAACGCAGCCTCTCTTCCTTGAGACGCTCATGGATCGTCACACGGACTCCTCCAGTCCCTCTGACACATGCATATAAATGCATTGGCGTTCAATCCGAAGCAAGCGCATGTTCATCAAAGAAGGAAGCCGCCGTCGAATTCGTGGCTTAGCTACCCGCGCCTCGCGCGCTAAAACTGTCGATATCTCCGACACCAACCCCAGCCCAGCCCAGCCCAGCCCAGCCCAGCCCAGCCCAGCCCAGCCCAGCCCAGACAGTATTGCCAGCGATGCAGTGGACAGTATCAACACCAAGCTGAAAGCGGGCAGTCCAACGCTCTAAGGTCGGCAAGCCAACTACTGTCGAAGCCACTACCCACAGAGGGTCTTCATCCACACCATCCCCATGGCACTTCGCTACATTAGCGAAGCCTACCTTAACAATCATCCTGAAGCCATCACTAGCCCATCAGGCATCTGTTAAGAAGGGCTGCTCATGTCGGTCAAGGAGTGTGTTTTCCGCCATTAGGCGGCCGACAGGACATAATTCGACGCGCGGCCAGGGACCAGCCTTTCAAAAACCCGTGTTTGCGTAGTGCAAGGATGGCGTAAGTCGAGCAAGTCGGCTCATACAAGCAAGCATCCCGCAGGCGGCGAGGCGCTATACGCTGATATAGTTTCACTAGCCCAACAGAAGCCTTTACGAGAAACACAGAGTGTCACTCGGCAGGCTTACGGAAGGTAATGACGTAATATGTTGTTTCATCAGCCTTCTGTCCAAACAGCGACGCTAGGCATCCCGGACGCACATGTACACCGATGGGATCAACACGATGAAACTCCCAACCATTGCGAGCCTGCTCGTTGACTACAGCCTCTAGATAAGCCGCTGCTTCGTTGCCTTTCTGCCCTTTCGACTCAATCGAAATGTTCGGCGGAACTTGCTGCATCTTGTATGTGTACATCGACTCCACTCCTTGGCTCAAAGAATTTTAGAATGCCCCCGGTTCCCATCGTCCGACATAGGAGCATCAAGTCGAAACCTGCAACCTATTCCCATGTTTCACAGCAGTTCTCTGCATATTCTCGAGGCCTGCCAACCTAGGCCAGCTCGGACAGACTGAAACGGGACGCGTCCGTATGCCTGATCCGGAAAACTAGTGGCGAGCGCCACATTACGCGATTGCCAGTATCATTCTCAGGGGTCACTCTCACCATAAGCCTTTTTAACTCATTAGGCCAACCCTGACTGAGCAAATATCTGGTTTAATCAGCCTCTTCCAGAAGCATGGCTGACTGCTCGGTTCGTTTGCAGTGAGCTGAAGCGAACGACCAGGAAAGATACGTAAAATGACAATCGGCTGACTAGAAACACTCTTGCCGCCACCCGAAGTTTGGCTTGCCATAGATGTGTTCAATGATTGCGTGCCACATAGCATACCGGGTGGGCTCTGCAAGGGCTCCCACGGCAAGCACTGGGCCCGTACGCTCGCATTCCTGCAACCATGCAAAGGGCCCCGGCTCTCCTGTAGTGAGGAAAGCTGCCTAGCGTCGAAGACACAGCGACGGATCAAACTACAAGTACGGCTCAGCGCCTAGACATTGAGACATGGTCGCGGCCCTCTAAAAAATGAGGCGAGCACAGGAGCCCCCTCCCAGAACCCCAGTGCCGATCTAGAGCGCTAGCGAGCCTGTCTTGATGAAGGCAAAAAACGAAGCAGCAGGCCAATGGCCACAAGGCTTATCCAAGAAAGGTACGAAGGAAACCAGCGCGTCCACCACTCACTGGAGTACCACGGCAATCCGTTGAGAGACTGCGCGTTCAACGCCGTGTACAAGTTAAGCGACAGCACCACCGCCAATCCGACCGTGCCAATTCCCAAAAGTAATCCCGACAGCCGACGCCTATGCATTCGTGCGTTCTCCATGCGAGTGGTACCGCCAGTGTCTTCCAGACAGCCCCCCACGTCTACTCGAGCTGCACGCAACGTTGTCCGACATCGCTGGAATAAGCCGCAGTGATCCCCAACAGCCCTGGATATCTTAAACTACATGCGCACTAGACCTGGTATTAAGTAAATCGACGATATCATCGGGCTCTTCCTGGCTGTAAGCGGAGAGGCCCGTCCCCGTTAGCAGATCCTGCCGCCCCCCTTTGCGTTCTCGTTGGAGGCACGCTGCCATAGGCTAAGCGGGTCAGCGAAGTAGATCGCTGCACCGGTTTATCGCGTGATCTCGGCATGCTCAACCAGCTCTCTACCCTGGTCATAGGTCATAGACGGACGCAGAGCGAGCGATACCACATTGAGCTTATCGCTGAAGCCAACGGCCGCCGCGGTGGTCCTGACGTAAGCAGGCGATTAGCGCTTCCTTGAGACTGACGCTGGGCATCACATAGCGCGCGGTGTAGATGGCCTCATGTGAGATCTGTCAGCGTGAATCGTTAAAAGACGCACGCTTCATGTGGGCTGGCTATCCGTCGCGGAGACCAGTACCTGCGCAGTAAGTAGATCACCACCTCGAAGAGCCCCCGTCCGGGTGCAGCCAGGGACGCTGGCGAGGCCGGTAGGCCTGCATCGTAGACCTTGATGGGTCACGTGCCGCGCTGGGTCATTGAGACCGCCGAAGCGCGTGTCTGACGCTGCGCGGTCATCTATTCTGTTGACGTCAATAAGATAACTCGGTTCACGCGCTTATCTTGTCCGAATTCGATCAGAGTAAACCATTCCCGGTAAGCATCCTCAGAATGGGTACCGGAAATGTCGGGGCAGGCCGGGATAACGAAATTTTGCGATCTGGCAGTATATCCTGAGGGCACGCGTCCAAGAATGTGGATCACTTCCCCACGGGTCAAACCAACCCTGATGCCTGAGGGCGTCTGCCAGTTCGGCGAGATGGTGGACATGTTGACAACGACATCTCGGAAAAAATCGATATTCGCGCCAATCAGGGCTATCCGGTCAATTGGCTCATCACTGAACGAGGTTGCGTCGGTGGCCTTCGGTGTTCCGAACTTGCTGAGTGCGCCCACTGGCGCGCCCATCTTTATCCCATTGAGGCGAAGCTCCGATGGGGGAAGGCAATCAAATTCGTCGCTATATTGATGGTTTTTTAGCAGAAGCGGTATGGAGGCCGATGACACAGCATCCGATATCCAGGTCTGGGAGTCCCAATCCCACGTCTGGCCGGCGGCCACTTTGACATCATGGAGCCCGCCGCCAAAGCCATAGCTTACGGTCTCAGGGATGCACTCAAGGCGGGCGATCCGCTCGCCGCTCTCGGTCACTTCAACCCACCCAAAGCGCCTTATCGGACGCTGCATCTCCTCCTCGGAAAACGGACGGTCAAAGCCGCCCACAACGTTATAACCGTAATCTTGATTGAAGAAGGTGACTGACTCGCTGATCGCCTTGCCAAGCCCCGACCATGGCTCAAAATCAACGCGTTCAATGGGTTCTGACAGAGAGAGATCCGCTGGCCCGCCAATCGGGCCGTAGCTGTAGGTGGCAGTCTGGCTATCAAAACACACGAAGACTTCGGTACCGAGGCCTTCCATCTGGCAGGAGGTGAAGGCTTCCTGCCCTTGTGGGCAGCCTGCCTCTGCTCCCATCGCCAGCAGCCCCATCACGAGCCACAGGCCGCCCATTAGAACGCATCTCAGTCGCCCAAGCCTTTTGACATGCATTTCTCTATCCCGGCACTGATGAGCAGGTTTCACACCAAACACTATAGCGCTGCAGGAGCCATGCTTGAGAAAAATTCCTAACGCGCGGTCGAACAGGAACACATGTTCGATCTGATCAGAGCTTGGTGCTTGGTGCTTGGTGCTTGGTGCGAAACGGGGAATCCCTTCGCTCTCGTGGGGCGCTGACGATTCGCTCCAGGCAGCATCAGCTAAATAGCCGCCGTTCACTGCTCGTGTTCAGGATCTCTGGGGCGGGACGATGCAGGCTTAGCCCTTGGCTCAAGTCCCCGGGTCCACCTCGCGTGCCAGGTCAACAGATGACAGTTTCCAAGAGCAGGTAAACAAGGCCAGGTAAACAAGGCCAGGTAAACAAGATCAGGGTAAACAAGATCAGGGTAAACACCACCCATATAGAAAAAGCCCGCTGATCTCTCAGCGGGCTTTTCATCAATTCGTGGCGGAGGGGGAGGGATTCGAACCCTCGAAGCCTTTCGACTTACACACTTTCCAGGCGTGCTCCTTCGACCACTCGGACACCCCTCCGCATTGTCATCTTGAAGAACACGTTGCCCGCGTTGCGCGGTGCTTATCCCTCAAGACGGCGCATACTTTATCGCCTTAAGTTCTCGATTGCAAGCCGTTTTTTGCTACTTTGCCCGTATGGGAGATCGGTTCGGTGCCTAGACGGCGATTGGCGGCTCGCTGGGCAGCACGGCGTAGTCACCACGCGCCTCAAGGCACAGCGTTTCACCACACCACAGCTCCTGTACCAGGGCGATTCGCCCCTTCCCTCGCTCGGCCAGGCGACGTTCCAGCGCATCCTCGGGCGATGTCTCTCCGGCGATAGCACTGTCGAGCATTGCTCGGTCGTCGCCCGGCGCCTCCGGCCGGCAGATCAAGCGATAGTCCCCGGTCACCGGCGCCACAAAACGCTGGCTAGCCTGCGCTACCACGACATCCTGGTTGATCCCGCGACGCCTAAGCCACAGCGTCGTCCAGCACCAGCCCAGCAGGGTGGTCTGAGCGGTCAACGAACCGCCAAAACCGGTGCCCTTGTCATTGAGGTTGGGACGCAGATCGAGCTCCCACACGAGAGCGTTACCCTCTTCCCGCATGCGCTGGATGCCAAGCGATCCCACCAGGGGGATGGCCTCCCCCAGCCAGTCAAGAAAACCATTCAGGTCTTCAGGCACACCTGTGGGCGGCAGCGCTGGCCGCGGATGCGCGTGGCCAACCTGTCTTGTCATGTCATCCATGAACGTGCGTCCCGTATCGCTGACCCAAGCGCAACGGCGCTTAGTCCCATACCTCGACGTAATCCTCTACCCGGTGCTCGGCGATGGGCTTGTGACGACCACCCAGCTGGCCCAGGTAGATGAAGGCGACCAGCTCATCGTGCTCTCCCAGCCTGAGCCCCTTGCGCACGGTGTCGTCGAAGGCGTACTTGCCACTGCGCCACATGGCGCCCAGACCCTGGGCGTGAGCGGCCAGCAAGATACCGTGGGCGGCGCACCCTGCGGAAATCACCTGCTCGATCTTCGGTACCTTGGGCACGTCCGGGTCCACCTTAGCGACGACGCCGATGATCATCGGTGCGCGCTTGGGTTTCATCCGTGCGCTGTTGAGGCACTCGTCGGTTGCCTTGGGGTCTTCGCGAAACTCGGCCTCGGCGAACAGCTCGCCTAGTCGATCGAGGCCTTCACCGGAGAACTCGATAAAGCGCCAAGGCCTGAGTTCCTTGTGATCCGGCGCGCGCAGCGCAGCTCGGTACATGGCGTCGAGCTGCTCACGGGACGGAGCAGGCCCCGTCAGCTTGCCCATGGAGCTGCGTTCATGCAGCAATGTCATGGCATCCATCGTGTCACTCCAGAGGGCGAATGCCCTGTCACAATTCAATGGTTGAGACGCTTTCGCATTACCCTACCAGACCACTCAGGTATTGTCCCTGCGGCACCCTCTATCGCCGCGATCCTTCTAAACAATCTATCTACACGATCTCTCCCAAGGAGCGATCCACAGGAGCGGTCCCAGGAACCTATCACAGGAACCTATCCCCGCGATCTAGGGCGCCGCATCCACTGCGTGCGGCTGGTCACTGCCGCGCCAGGCGCAGCGGCGTGGGAGGCGTCTCGCCGGGGGTGCCGCGCCAGGGGCTGATATCCAGACCACCGCGCCGCACGTAGCGCGCCAACACCAGCAGGCGTTCAGGGCGGGCCCTCTCCATCAGGTCCACGAACATGTGCTCGACACAGTGTTCGTGAAAGTCCTGATGCTGGCGGTAACCGACGATGTAGCGGAGCAGGCCATCTCTATCGAGCCTGGGCCCACGGTAGCGAATCATGACGCTGCCCCAGTCGGGCTGTCCGGTGACCGGGCAGTTGGACTTCAGCAGGTGCGAGGTCAGCGTCTCCTCGACAATCTCATCGCTCACCGTCAGGTGATCGGGAGTGGGTGTATAACGAGCAATTTCGATATCCCGGTCGTCGATGCACTCACCCGGCAGGCGGCGCGGTGACAGCTGCTCATCCTCGACGTCGAGAATCTCAACGCTCACCGCCGCCCCTGCCGCCTCGCCAAGGTCCCGCTCCAGAGTCGCGATGAGTTCACTGCGCGAACTCAAGCGCGTCTGGTTCAGGCTGTTGAGGTACAGCTTCCACGACTTGGACTCGATCAGACGTGGTGAGCTCGCTGGCAGACGAAAGCGCGCCACGGCAACGCATGGCTTGCCCTTGGGCGTCAGCCAGGACAGCTCGAAGGCGTGCCATTCGTCTTCTCCCACGAATGGCAGTGCATCCTCCGCGATGCCCAGGGGCGCTCGGTTGGCCGCCCGCTCGATGGGGAAGAGAAGCCCCGGATCGTACTGGTCGGGGTAGGCCGACTCTCGTCCCAGCGGGGCGTCGGCCAAGGTCGCGGGGCGATGGTGAGGATGATCGGACGAGTGACTCATGCACGCTACCTGAACACAAAAGAACCAAGAAAAAGGGTCACGACAAACGCCGCGATGACGCGGCGCTAGCTACGAATGCCCTTGCCATTTTCCAACATCCACAGGGCAATGGCGAATAGACCAATGATAAAGCCAAAGATCGCGGTCAGGGCCCAGCCCACCGGGATATCCGACACCCCAAGAAAGCCGTAGCGGAAGACGTTGACCATGTACAGGATCGGGTTGAGCATCGACGCCCCCTGCCAAAAGTCCGGCAGCAGGGAAATCGAGTAGAACACCCCGCCGAGGTAGGTCAGCGGCGTCAGCACAAAGGTCGGCACGATGGAGATGTCATCAAACTTCTTGCCCAGCAGCGCATTGATAAAACCGCCCGTGGCGAACAGTGCCGCGGTCAGAATGACCACGCCGATGGTCAATAGAGGATGCGCGACCTCGATCCGGGTAAAGAACAGCGACACCCCGGTGACGATGATGCCAACCCCGAGCCCACGAGCCATGCCGCCCAGAATGAAGCCCGCCAGCATCACCCAGTTCGGCATGGGCGACACCATCATTTCCTCGACACTGCGCTGAAACTTGTTGGAGAAAAACGACGACGCCACGTTGGAATAGCTGTTGGTGATCACGGACATCATGATCAGCCCTGGCACGATGAAGTCCATGTAGCTGTAGCCGTCCATCTCGCCAATGCGCGAGCCAATCAGGTTGCCGAAGATGATGAAGTACATCGTCATCGTGATCGACGGCGGCAGCAGCGTCTGAGGCCAAATGCGGGTAAAGCGACGAATTTCCTTGATCACCAGGGTCCATAGGGCGATCGCTATCTGGCTCGGATTCATCCACGCATCTCCTTGTCTGCATTGCCGCTTTCCACCATGGAGACGAACATCTCCTCCAGCCGGTTGGCACGATTGCGCATCGACAGCACCTTGATGCCGTCCCGCTTCAGCGCGTCGAACACGTCATTGAGGCACTGCCCACGATGGACCACGACCGACAGCTGGGCATCGTCGACCTTGCCCACCTCGAAGCCCTCGATGGCCGGTGCCTCGGACACCGGCTCTGCCAGGTCGAGCAGGAAAGTTTCGGTGTCCAGCTCCGCCAGCAGCTCTCTCACGCTGGTGTTACGCACGATTTCCCCGTGGTTGATGATGCCCACGTTGCGACAGAGGCTCTCGGCCTCTTCCAGGTAGTGGGTGGTGAGGATGATGGTGGTGCCCTCCTCCCGGTTGATGCGACGCATGTACTCCCACATGCTGCGGCGCAGCTCGATATCCACGCCGGCGGTCGGCTCATCGAGAATCAACAGCTTGGGTCGATGCATCAGCGCCCGCGCAATCATCAGCCGCCGCTTCATCCCGCCAGACAGCATGCGCGCGCTGCCGTTGCGCTTGTCCCACAGGCTCAAGTCCTTGAGCAGGCTCTCTGCCCGCGGCAGCGCTTCGCGCCGGGACATCCCGTAGTAGCCCGCCTGCGCCAGCACGATATCAATGACTCGCTCAAACTGGTTGAAGTTGAATTCCTGGGGCACCACCCCGAGGTGATACTTGGCACGGGCAAAGTCCTTGTCGATATCGATGCCGAAGATCGATACCTGGCCCGCGGTCTTTTGTACCAGCGAACAGACCACGCCCAGTGTGGTGGACTTGCCGGCGCCGTTGGGACCCAGCAGCGCGTAGAAGTCGCCCTCCTGAACATCGAGGTCGATGCCCTTGAGAGCCTTGAAACCATTGCCGTAGACCTTGGTCAGGCCTCGAATGGACAGAGCCGGTTCGGCCATGAGGGATCCTTGGTGTGGGTGTCAGGGGAAATAGATAGAAGGCTCACCATATGGGGTCACTCAGCCACATCTTCAACCGAGCCACCCGCCTTGCCGCTGCCAGCAGCGTGTCACCAGGAGGGCGACACGATGCCCCGAGAGCGCCTGGACATACGTGTCGAACCCCGCCCAACCTGCCATTGACGCCTCTTTGGTGAGAGACGAGGGACGGAAGGCGAGGGCCGACGTCCATCAAAGCATGACGGAGGTCAGTGGCCGCCCCCTTGAGCGCAGCCTAAGCTAAACAGTCTCAACCACTACGAGGACAACGCCATGACGACCTGCAACAAGCACCCACATCATGAGCATCAGCACGGGCCTGGGTGTGGTCACACGGCGATAGAACATAACGGGCACATCGACTACCTGCACGACGGGCACCTGCACCACATGCACGGCGACCACGTGGATGAGCACACCATCGAGGTAACTGATCAAAACCCGGCAGACTGCACGCCGCACCACCACTGCTCAGGCCATGCTGCAGATCATGTGCATGGCCCCGGATGCGGTCATGAACCGGTGCCTCATGGGGATCATATCGACTACCTCGTCGATGGCCACCTGCACCACCCTCATGGGGATCACTGTGACGATCATGGCCCCGTCACTGTCGTGACATAGGTGACTTGAGGTCAAAGGGGGGGCTGGCGCACATCATCAGACAAGCGTCGCCCCCCTAGCGGCTGACGACGCATGACAAGAGATACGCACAGCGAGTCAGACCATCCAGAAAGCACAAAAAAAGGGCCCGGGGGCCCTTTTTTCGTCAGGCACTGCCGCCGAGGCAACAGGCCAATAATTTTTTGGAGCGGGAAACGAGATTCGAACTCGCGACCCCAACCTTGGCAAGGTTGTGCTCTACCACTGAGCTATTCCCGCTCTATCGATGCAGAGACCGCGACAGCTGTCGACGTCCCTCTGCTGCGTTGCGAAGTGGCGTCCCATAGGGGGTTCGAACCCCTGTTCCCGCCGTGAAAGGGCGGTGTCCTAGACCACTAGACGAATGGGACGCATGGAGCGGGAAACGAGATTCGAACTCGCGACCCCAACCTTGGCAAGGTTGTGCTCTACCACTGAGCTATTCCCGCAAACGCATCGCAAATTGTACCGGAAAGTGGCGTCCCATAGGGGGTTCGAACCCCTGTTCCCGCCGTGAAAGGGCGGTGTCCTAGACCACTAGACGAATGGGACGCATTGGAGCGGGAAACGAGATTCGAACTCGCGACCCCAACCTTGGCAAGGTTGTGCTCTACCACTGAGCTATTCCCGCATTCCGGCCTTTCAAGAGGCGAAGTGGCGTCCCATAGGGGGTTCGAACCCCTGTTCCCGCCGTGAAAGGGCGGTGTCCTAGACCACTAGACGAATGGGACGCATCGGCCTCGTCTCTCTCGAGGTGGCGCGTATGTTACTGAGCACCCTGAAAAGTGTCAACCCCGAGTCACGATTTTCCTGTTCGATTCAACGCCCTTCTCTATTCCCCGTCCTGCTTGCCCCACACACAGGCACACGTGCATAGGGACATGTACATAGACACACGTACATAGACACACGGGCCTCGTATGAGGCCGACACCCAGCGCAGTGTTCACGAGCACGTCCCACGTACACCATGGAACGGTCAGCGTGAAACCGTCGGGTTGGTCAAACGGCCATAAACGTCTTAGCTTGAAGTGAGCGCCTGCGTCGAACCTCACGGGAGAACATCCATGCGCAAGAAGATCGAGAAAACCGATGCCGAATGGCGGACACAGCTTTCCCCGGAGCAATATCACGTCACTCGCGAAAAAGGCACGGAGCGCCCCTTCAGCGGCGACTACCACGTCACCGATACCCACGGCATCTATCACTGCGCCTGCTGCAACGCGCCCCTGTTCGAGAACGAGCACAAGTTTGATGCCGGCTGTGGCTGGCCAAGCTTCGACCGGCCGCTGTCCGAGAGCTGCATCCAGCTCGATGACGACCATCGACACGGCATGCGCCGTACCGAAGTCAGCTGCCAGCGCTGCGACGCCCACCTCGGCCACGTCTTTGCCGACGGCCCTACACACACCGGCCAGCGCTACTGCATCAACTCACTGGCACTGAACTTTCACGAAGGTGAATAGCGCCTGGCGCACCTAGCACGCCCTTTCCGCCCCTTGGCGTCCACGGCCACCCCGGCGGCTCGTGGTCGCCCACTCACTGCATCGACTCGAGCTTCAGCAGCCTGCCCGCATCTCTGCTGACGACATTTGACTCGGGTTTCCCTAAGATGGAGCGTCATTTGCGCTTATAGAGTAGGCAGGAGAAAGAGATGCTGGGCTGGTTTCCGGGACACATGAACAAGGCGCGCCGTCAGATACTGGAGGCGCTGCCGGAAATCGACGTGGTGATCGAGGTGCTCGACGCCCGCCTGCCCTACTCCAGCGCGAACCCGATGCTGGCCAGTCTGACCCGCCACAAGCCGGTGCTGAAGATTCTGTCCCGCGCCGATCTCGCCGACCCGGAGGGCACCCGCGCCTGGACCGCCTTCTTCGACGCACAGCCAGACACCCGCGCGCTGGCGGTGACCACGACCAACACCCGCGAGCTGAAGCGCATCCCCAAGCTATGTCACGAACTGGCCGGTCAGGTTCGCGTAGACCGGGATGTGCGGGTCATGGTCATGGGCATCCCCAACGTCGGCAAGTCGACGCTGATCAACGGACTGGCTGGCCGCACCATTGCCAAGACGGGTAACGAGCCCGCTGTCACCAAGCGTCAGCAAAAGGTGCGCATTCAGGGTCGCGTTGCCCTGACCGACACTCCCGGCGTGCTGTGGCCCAAGATCGAGGACCAGGCCAGTGCCTACCGTTTGGCCGCCAGCGGCGCCATCCGAGACACCGCCATCGACTATGTCGATGTGGCCTTGATTACCGCTGCCGAACTGGCGAAGCGCTATCCAGAAGCCCTCAGGTCACGCTATAAATTGACGACACTGCCTGCCTACGACGCGCATCCTGACGCGGACAAGGTCGACGCGGATGGTGACGAGCGTCCCGACCTCATGGCCCAGGCTGGCTTCGACGGCCACGCCATCCTGGCGGATATCGCCGCCAAGCGTGGGGGACTGCGTGCCGGCGGGGAAATTGACCTGCATCGTGGCGCCGAAGTGCTGCTGCATGAGCTGCGTGATGGCAAGCTCGGCCGACTGACGCTGGAAACCCCGGATGACATCCCGGTGGATGCCCCTGCCGACGACGACATCAGCGCCGAGGCCTCCCCGGCTGAAGCAGACGACAGCTCGGCATCGGGTGGTGCGACCTCGGAAGACTGACTACCCGGCAGACGGCCATCACGACCTGCCACACACGGCTACACGACCGGCCCGCCCTCAGCGGGCACGTTACAACGGACTCTGCGAGACCCGCGCCATGGACACGCCTACCCTTTCAAAGTCACACAAGCTGGATAACGTCTGCTACGACATTCGCGGCCCGGTGCTGGAGCACGCCAGGCGCCTCGAGGACGAAGGCCAGCGCATTCTAAAGCTGAATATCGGCAATCCAGCCCCGTTCGGCTTTGAAGCGCCGGAAGAGATTCTTCAGGACGTGATGCGCAACCTGCCCACGGCCCAGGGCTATTGCGACTCCAAGGGACTGTACTCGGCACGCAAGGCCATCATGCAGGAATGCCAGCGCAAGGAGATCCCCGGCGTTGGCATCGAGGATATCTACATCGGCAACGGCGTGTCAGAGCTGATCGTCATGGCCATGCAGGCCTTGCTGAACGACGGTGACGAAGTGCTGATTCCGGCCCCGGATTACCCCTTGTGGACCGCCGCCGTCAATCTGTCCGGTGGCCGTGGCGTCCACTACCTGTGTGACGAGCAGGCGGACTGGGCGCCCGCCATGGATGATATCCGGGCCAAGGTCACCAGCCACACCCGTGCCATTGTCATCATCAATCCCAACAACCCGACCGGCGCCGTCTATCCCCCCGAGGTACTGCGCGAGCTGCTCGACATCGCCCGCGAACACAACCTGGTGGTGTTCTCCGACGAGATCTACGACAAGATTCTCTACGATGACACCGTGCACGTGGCCACCGGGGCGCTGGCCAGTGAAGATCAGCTGGTCGTGACCATGAATGGACTGTCCAAGAGCTATCGCTGCGCCGGCTTTCGCAGCGGCTGGATGACGCTATCCGGCACGCTCGCCCGGCAGCGAGCCAATGACTTCATTCAGGGGCTGACCATGCTGGCATCGATGCGCCTGTGTGCGAATGTGCCTGCGCAACATGCCATTCAGACAGCACTTGGCGGCTATCAGTCGATCAATGATCTGGTCCTGCCCGGAGGGCGGCTGCTGGCACAGCGGGACATTACCGTAGAAAAGCTGAATGCCATCCCGGGGGTCAGCTGCACCACGCCGAAGGGCGCCTTGTATGCCTTCCCGCGCCTGGACCCCAAGGTCTACAACATTCAGGATGACCAGCAGCTGGTACTCGACCTGCTGCTGCAGGAAAAGATCCTGCTGGTACAGGGCACCGCCTTCAATTGGCCGGATCCGGACCATGTCCGCATCGTTACCCTGCCCTGGGCGGACCAGTTGGGTGATGCGCTGGATCGTTTTGCCCGTTTTCTGTCGCGCTATCGCCAGTAAATCGGCAAGCACAGGCACGCACTGGCAGGCGCAAACCGACAGGTACTTGCGCTTCGCTCGACAAGCGATGGAGCGATCAACGCCTGGGCGCTTGAAACTTGGCGCCCCAGGGCTTATCTAAGCATCTGATTCCCCCGTCGAGCCACTGGGCTCTTCAGGTTTCCTTCCTTACGGAGAATGTCGGCAATGATGAGAATCCTGCTCTTTCTGGGCACCAACCTGGCGGTGATCCTGGTCGCCAGTATCACCCTGCGATTGCTGGGCGTGGAGCCGTACCTCAACGCCCAGGGCATCAATTTCAACAGCCTGCTCATCTTCTGCTTTGTGTTCGGCATGGCAGGGTCCATGGTATCGCTGTTCATCTCCAAGTGGATGGCCAAGCGTTCCACCGGCACCGTGATCATCGAGAACCCGTCCAACGCCACCGAAAAGTGGCTGCTCGACACCGTGGCCGAACTCGCCCGCGAGGCCAACATCAAGACGCCTGAGGTCGGTATCTTCCCGGCCCAGCAGTCCAACGCCTTTGCCACCGGCTGGAACAAGAACGACGCCCTGGTCGCCGTGTCTGCGGGACTTCTCAACCGCATGCAGCCGGAAGAAGTGAAGGCCGTGCTGGCCCACGAGATCGGTCACGTGGCCAACGGTGACATGGTCACCCTGGCGCTGATTCAGGGCGTGCTGAACACCTTCGTGATGTTCTTCGCTCGGGTGGTGGCACAGCTGGTCGACAGCTTCCTGCGCCGCGATGACAACGAAGGCCTCGGCTTCTTCGGCTACTTCGCCGTGGTCATGGTCGCCGAGATCGTGTTCGGCATTCTCGCCTCGATGATTGCCGCCTGGTTCTCCCGCTTCCGTGAGTACCGTGCCGACGCTGCAGGAGCCAAGCTCGCGGGCTCCGGCGCCATGATCAATGCCCTGGCACGCCTCAAGGCCGAGACCCAGATGCCCGATCAGATGCCGGATACCCTGACCGCCTTCGCCATTACCACCGGCCAGACTCGCAAGCTGATGGAGAAACTGTTCGCCAGCCACCCGCCGCTGGACGATCGTATTCGCGCCCTCAAGGAAGCCGCTTACCGTCAGTGACGAAAGCGCCGTCCTGCCAACACCCCCGCCGGTCCCGCCGGCGGGGGTGTTTCTTTTTCAGCATCATTTTTTGCTGTGGTCTACCGCGCCTCTTGTCGTGCTTGCCACGCCCCGGCTCCTCGCCACTGCGCTTGTACCGGTCGCCCTCAGCTCCCTTCGACACCCGCACACCTCTCTTGTTGGCGCCCAACCCTATTTGCGCTGTGGTCCATGGGCGTCAATAGTAAAACGGCGTGTCATGCCTGATGGCCGCAGCACTATTCGACAGTGCCACCATTCCATCACACAACGATCCGACAACCTGAGGGGTACGCCATGTCGATCTCCCGCCGTTTACGCACCACCATCACTGGTTCAGCCATCGGCCTATCACTGAGCCTGAGCGCGAGCCCAGCGCTCAGTGACAGCCAGGCCATTCTCGAAGGCGAACGGTTCCATCCGGAAGTGAGCACCAGGGGAATGGTTGCGACCAGCCATTTCCTGGCTTCGGAGGTGGCCCGCGACGTGCTGGCCAACGGTGGCAACGCGGTGGATGCCGCCGTCACGGCAGGCTTTGCCCTGGCTGTCACCCAGCCACGTTCAGGCAATATCGGCGGCGGCGGCTTCATGCTGATCTCCGATGAGACAAGCGGCGATGTGATTGCCATCGACTATCGCGAGAAGGCCCCCAAGGCGGCCTACGAGACGATGTTTCAGGATGACAGCGGCGACGCCGTAGCCGAGCTGTCCCGCTATACCCACAACGCCGCCGGCGTGCCCGGAACGGTTGCCGGACTCGCCCTGGCGCTGGAGCAGTACGGCACCATGACGCTGGCCGAGACGCTGGCGCCCGCCATCAAGCTAGCCGAGGACGGTTTCGCTGTGCCGCAACGGTTCGTCGATGGCATCGAGAGCGCCAGTGAGCGTTTCGAGCCCTGGGAAGCCAGTCGCGCCAAGTTCTTCAAGGAGGATGGTTCCCGCTACGAGGTAGGCGACATCTACCGCCAGCCAGACCTGGCAGCCACCCTGAAGCGAATTGCCGAACAGGGACCCAGAGAATTCTACGAGGGCGAGACCGCACAGTTGATTGCGGCCGAAATGGAACGCCACGATGGCATGATGACCCTGGAAGACCTGGCCGGTTACCAGGCCACGGTGCGAGAGCCGGTGCACGGCAATTACCGGGGCTATGATGTCTACGCCATGAGCCCGCCCTCCTCCGGCGGCGCCCATATCGTGCAGATACTCAACATGCTCGAGGGCGACGACATCGGAGCGCTGGGTTTCAACTCCGCGAGCACCATCCACCTGATGTCCGAAGCCATGAAGCGCGCCTATGCCGATCGCTCGCAGTACCTGGGAGATACCGACTTCGTCGACGTCCCCCTGGCCGGCCTGACCTCAGAAGACTATGCCGCTGAACTGCGCAGCGAGATCGCCGCCGACCAGGCTACGCCGAGTGCCGATATCGCCCCCGGCAACCCGCTGCCCTACGAGTCCAACGAGACCACCCACTTCTCGATCGCCGACGGCAACGGCCTCGCGGTCTCCAATACCTACACCATCAACTTCAGCTATGGCTCGGGTATCGTGGTGGATGGCGCAGGCTTCCTGCTCAACAACGAGATGGACGATTTCTCCGCCAAACCGGGGGTACCCAATGCCTACGGGTTGATCGGCGGCGAAGCGAACAAGATCGAGCCTGAAAAGCGCATGCTGTCATCGATGACGCCCACCATCGTCAAGAAGGATGGCGAGAACTTCCTGATCACCGGCAGTCCGGGCGGATCGCGGATCATCACCACCACGCTGCAGGTGCTGATGAATGTCATCGATCATGGCATGAACATCCAGGCTGCGGTGAGTATGCCGCGCATCCACCATCAGTGGCTGCCTGACGAGATCCGCATCGAGCAGGGAATCAGCCCGGACACCATCCGGCTGCTCGAGAACATGGGCCACAGCGTCAGCCTGCAGGAAGCCATGGGCGCCGCTCAGTCCATCATGATCGAGGACGGCACCTTCTACGGCGGAGCCGACCCACGACGCTCCACCTCCTCTGCCATGGGGCTATAAAGGACGAAGGCAGGCCGAAACAGGCCAAGACAGGCCCCGACGACACCTCCACCACGCACCGGATGCGTCCCGCCGCCTTCAAGGCGGGACGTGTGCAAGCGGGGACGTCTCCAAGGAGGCGTGCCCAAGGCTCCCGACCACGGGTGCTCAAAGGCCATGGCCTCCCGGCTTGCCTTGCCTCCTCAGCCTGACACTACGCGAAAGCCTGCGCCTGCCAGCACCTTGGCCATACCCTGTGCTTCGCCCGTCAACTCGACGCTCAGGGTCGAGAACTCGCGGCGCAGCGGATAGCTGGCGCGGCACTGGTCGAACCCCTGAGCCGGCGAGCTGGTGGCGAGGGCCTGGGCCAGCCGGTCATGGTCGCGTCTGGGCTCATACACCGCGCGCATGCAGGCGCGCAGCACCTCCTCGACCGGCAGCGCTCGCTGCCAGGTCATGCGCGCCAACGCGGGAGAAGGCAACAGCTCCTGTAGCGTGACGGCCTCATCCACACCAAGGTGTTTGACCAAGGCCTGATAGATCTGGTGAGTGCCACGCAGCTTGCCCTCCAGGCTGTGCCCTGCAATATGAGGAGTGCCCAGCATTACCTGGTGAGCCAGCGTCAGATCGATGGCCGGCTCCCGCTCCCACACATCCAGCAGGGCCGTCATATCGTTGTCGCGCTCGAGCCTCGCGCTCAGCGCCTGCCCATCGACGCAGTCACCGCGCCCGGCGTTGAGCAGTAGGCTGCCTGGTTTCAAGGCCTCGATGCGCCCTGCGTCCAGCAGGTGTCGGGTGGCGTGGGCCCCCTCCTTGACCAGCGGGGTATGCAGGCAAAGCACATCACAGCGCTCGATCAGCGTATCCAGGTCGACAAACCCTTGCTGACCTTCTCGGTCTGCCCGGGGAGGATCGCACAGCTCGTGGGCCACTCCCATGGCGGCCAGACGCGCCGCCAGACGCCCCCCCACGTTACCGACACCCAGGATGCCCACCCGTTTATCGAGCAGCGACTCGGCCCGTCGCTCGCAGGCCAAGGCCAGAGCGGACAGCACATAATCCACCACTGGCTCGGCATTGCAGCCAGGCGCGCTGGCAAAGGCTATTCCACTCGACGCCAGGGCTGCGAGACTGACGTGATCGGTGCCGATGGTGCAGCTGCCAACGAAGGACAAGGGCGATCCCAGCGACCGCGCCTGGTTGATCAGCGCCTCATCCACTTGGGTAATGGAACGAATCACCAGCGCGCTGGCATCAGCCAGGTGATGGGCATTGATCTCGCGTCCCGGTACGCGCACCACCTCTCCCAGCGGGCCAAAACAAGCATCGGCAGCGGGCACGTTGGCGTCGACGACAATCTTCATGAACGGTTCCTGGCGGCAGGGCAATCGACAGCCCGACCCAAGATCGGGCTATTTGTGGATGAGCCTCAAGGGCTTACAATGGCCATCTTAACCGAAAAAAGACGGTGCTTGAGGCCCTCAGGTGCCGACCACTGCTGATAGACGGGAGTCGCCGTGATCGTCCGCTGGGAAACCGACCATGACTATGTCCTTGTGCATGTGCATCAGGACATGTTCGGCGACTGGATCTTCAGCCGTGCCTGGGGGCAGATCGGCACCCAGTTCGGCGGGCTCAAGCATCAGTTGGCCGATGACTATGCCCAGGCCATGATGTGGCTGGAAGACGAAAAGACCATCCTGACCTCGCGCGGTTTCAGCAAGGTCCTGGAAGCCGATGACCACAGTCCTGAAGGGCGTGAGGCCGTCGGTCAACTGTCGCTGCTGGACGCCAACTGACATGCCGGCAGCTGACGCCTCCACCACCAGCGACGCGCTGGCAGCACGTTTGCGAGCACTGCTGGAGACCACTGAGACCCACCAGCTACCGCTGACCTACCAGCAGGCTGCCGAGGCACTGGGGCTGATGCCACCCCGGACCATTCGCCGGGTTGCCGAGGCGCTGGAAGTCACCATCCACGAAGACGTGGCAGCGGGCCGCCCCTTGCTGGCCACTCTGGTGGTCAGCCGCCAGCCCCCTCACCTGCCTGGACCCGGCTTCTTCAGCCTGGCCGTTGCCCTGGGCCGCTTTCCCGAGCATCAGGACGATCACCCGCAGGCTTACCGCCAGGAGCTAGCCGCCGTCCTGGCCAGTCGGCGCTGACCTTGGTCAGCGACCGCCGAATACCCGCCTACCCCGTACCAGCCTTGCGCCGACGACATGGTCTGCCTCACCCGCTTCAGTCTGCTGGACCAGCGCCCGCCACGCGCTGTGATCAAGCAGACCGCGAGCATCCAGCCAACGAGCCACGCTGTCGGCGTCGACACGCCCCTCCAGCACATCATCGGGGCGCGTCTCGTCGATCAACACAGGGATGCGCTCGGCAAAGCGCTCCAGCAGCGCCTCATCGTCGCTGATCTCGACGCTGTCGATGGCAATGTCCTCCACCGACAGCGTCTTGACCAGCGCTGCCATCTGCTCGCACAGGTGGCAACCCAGCGTGGTGATCATCACCCAGCGCCCCATCACGATGCCCGATGGCGAATCAAGAAGCAGTGGTGAAGGTCGGGGCGCCGGCTGAAGTCCGGATCAAACGTCTGGCGCGAGATGTCCTTGATCTCGAAACGCTGCTCCAACGCCTCATCCATCTTGAACCGGCGCTGGTTGTTGGAGAACACCAGAGTGCCCTCTGGGGCCAGTCGCGCCATCGCCAGCTCGACCAAGCGGGGATGGTCACGCTGGATATCCAGCGTGTCGTCCATCTTCTTGGAGTTCGAGAAGGTCGGCGGATCCATGAAGATCAGATCAAATTCGCCCTTGGCCGTCTCCAGCCAGCGCAGGCAGTCGTCACGCACGACCCGGTGGCGTGACGGGTCGAGGCGGTTGAGCGCGAAGTTGTCCCGGGCCCACTCCAGGTAGGTGTTGGACATGTCGACACTGACACTGTCGCTGGCACCGGCTTGACCCTCCTTGCCACTGCCGAGTGCCGCCTGCACCGTCGCCGTCGCGGTATAGCAAAACAGGTTGAGGAAGCGCTTGCCCGCGGCCATTTCCCCGAGCATCCGACGTACCGGACGATGATCCAGGAACAGACCGGTATCCAGGTAGTCACGCAGGTTGACCCAGAAACTCGCCTGCCCCTCGCTCACCTGAAAACGCTGCCCGCTGCGGCCTTGCTTCTCGTACTGTGACTTGCCCTGCTGGCGCTGGCGCTGCTTGACCACGACCTTGCCGGGCTCCACGCCAAGCACATCGGGTATCACGCCAAGGGCATCATAGAGCCGACGCTGAGCCTGGGAGGCATCGATCGACTTGGGCGGCGCATACTCCTGTACATGCACATGGTCACCGTAGACATCGATGGCCAGGGCGTACTCGGGCATGTCGGCATCGTACAAGCGATAGCAACGCTCACCGCTTCGCTTGAGCCACTTGCGCAGTTTCTTCTGGTTCTTCTCCAGACGGTTGGCGAACATCTGCGCGCCTGAACTACGAGCCGGCTGTGTCGGGCTGTCGGCCTCGCCTGTCTCTCGACGGGAGTCACGCTCTGCACTGGGGTGTTCTGACCCCTGCCCTGGCTGCGGCTGCGAGCCTTTAGGCTCGGCGCTGGCACTGCCCTGGGGGTTGTGCGCAGCATCGTCGAAGGATGACGCAGGCCTCGCCTCCGTCGCCTTGTCTGTCAGCCCTTCCGCTGATGCAGATGCATCGCCCTCACGACGCTGGCCAATGTCGATCAGCAGCAGCTTGGCGTCCAACGGCCCATTGCGCAGCGCATACTGCTTGTGGGCACGCATTCCCAAGCGGTGTCCCAGATCAGGGTTGCCGGTGAACAGCGCCAGCCGCCAGCCGGAAAATTCCGCCTTGAGGCGCACACCAAGATCCGAGTACAGCCTGACCAGTTCCGGCAGCTCGCCGATTCGCTCACCATAAGGGGGGTTGCTGATCACCAGTCCAGGCAGCTCAGGGTCGAGTACCCGCGGACGTGACAGGCGCTGCACGCTGGCACCATCCAGGTGAATCAGTGCCGGAATGCCGGCTCGCATGGCGTTGGTCTTGGCGGCCGTCAGGGCGGGCGGGCTCTGGTCAAAGCCGAAGATCGACGACTGCGCGCGCTTGCGCCCAAAGCTTGCTCTCGCCTGGGCCTCTCGCAGCACCTCCTGCCACAGAGCTCGGTCGTGCCCGGCCCAGCGATGGAAACCGAAACGCTCACGAGACAGGTTGGGAGCCATGTCCGCCGCCATCAGCGCCGCTTCGATCAGCAGCGTCCCCGAACCGCACATGGGGTCGATCAGGGGCGCGCCCTGCTTGGCCAACTCAGGCCAGCCGGCACGTACCAGCAGGGCCGCCGCCAGGTTCTCCTTGAGCGGAGCATGGCCCGTGTCACGACGATAGCCGCGACGATGCAGACTATCGCCGGACAGGTCGATCCCCAGCACCAGGCGCCCCCGGTGAAGGTGCGCGTATAGACGCACGTCGGGTTGGCGAGTATCCACATCGGGGCGCGCCTGGCCCGAGGCGGTCAGGCGGTCCACCACCCCATCCTTGACCGTCTGCGCACCGAAACGGGTATGGCGGATCTGCTCGCTGCGACCGTGGAAGTCCACCGCGATGGTCGCCCCGGGACGGACATGGCGCTGCCAGTCAATGGCCGCTGCCGCGTCGCGCAGGGAATCGGGAGTTTCCACCCCCTCGACGCGAGCCACGCAGAGGATGACCCGATTGGCCAGACGCGACCACAGACACGCTCGATAGGCACCCTCGAGGTCACCCTCGGCGTTGACTCCCGCCACGGTGGACTTACCAGGGGCGAGACCGAATGTCGCAAGCTCAGTGGCCAGCAACTGCTCGATGCCGCGTGGACAGGTCGCCAGAAGGTCTAACTTCTCAGGCACTTGCTTCTCCTACTGTGATGATGATCCTGCGAGTCATTTTTTGGCTAATCGTTCAATGACCGCTGGATGAACAGGTTGTTACAAAACAAACGTCGACAACGGCTCGTGGCTTACGCTATCAATGAAATGGTAGCTACGAGATACGACACATGTGATCCTGTCAACAAGCCTTCATTTCGTGCTTCTCACGCTAGAACGCACATCGCAAGGCTTGGGCATCACGGGCCCGTTCCACGCTCTTCCCCAATGTACGGCGGGAGCGGGTCGGATTGGTACCTTTGTCACGAGGTAGACCCATGAAACGACAGAAACGTGATCGCTTCCAGCGCGCCTATGTACACGGCTATAAGGCAGGCCTCTCGGGTAGATCCCGAGATGATTGCCCCAGCCAGGACATCAATCTACGGGAGTACTGGATGAGCGGTTGGCGTGAAGGTCGTGGGGACCAGTGGTCGGGCATGACAGGAGTGTCCGGCATTCACAAGAACCCCATGGTGCTCTGATAACGCTGTACTGTTGAGGTAAGGGAAAGACCCCGTAAGCCCATGGCCGTCAGTGCCATGGGCTTTTTGCTGCCACATTCTGCAGCACTTGTTTCAGCAACATCGCCACGCTCTGGCCCGCGGCCCCGCCAGACAACCTGCCTGGCGATGCTCCGCTAGCGGCTGGACGCCAACGCCCTCGCCGTTTCACGGACCAGCGCCGGGCCACGATAGATAAAGCCGGAATAGAGCTGCACCAGATCCGCGCCAGCCTGCCGCTTGGACACCGCCGCCTGGCCGCTGTCCACACCACCGACACCGATGATGGGCAGCTGCGGCAACGCCTCGCGTAGCTGAGCAATGACGCGGTTGGACGCATCCAGCACCGGACATCCTGACAGGCCACCTTGCTCGTCGGCATGTTCAAGCCCCGCCACCGCCTCACGCGATACCGTGGTGTTGGTCGCAATGACCGCATCGATACCGTTGCTGGCCAGCGCGCCAGCCACCAGACGCACCTCATCCTCATCCATGTCCGGCGCAATCTTGACGGCCAGCGGCACCCGGCGCCCGCTACGCTCGTCCAGGCGTGTTCCCGCTTCTCGCAGACTGGCCAGCAGGCGGTCCAGGTGGTCACCGAACTGCAGGTTGCGCAATCCCGGCGTATTGGGGGACGAAATGTTCACTGCCACATAGTCGGCGTGATCGTGGACTCGCTCGAGGCAGTAAAGATAGTCGGCCTCAGCGTCTTCCACCGCCGTGGTCAGGTTCTTGCCGATATTGATGCCGATGACGCCGCGATAGCGGCTGGCCTTGACCCGCTCCACCAGATGGTCGACACCGTGGTTATTGAAGCCCATGCGATTGATGATCGCGCCGCGCTCCGGCAGCCGGAACAGCCTCGGCTTGGGGTTACCGGACTGCGCTCGCGGCGTCACGGTGCCTACTTCCACGAAACCAAAGCCCAGCGCCCCAAGCGCATCGAGGTGGTCAGCATTCTTGTCCAACCCGGCCGCCAGACCAATACGGTTGGGAAAGGTCAGCCCCATCACGGTGGTCGGGTCATCTACCGGCGCTCCCGCCATCCATCGCGTGGCCTTGACCCGCGCCGCCCAGTCCAGTGACGTAAGCGAGAGGTCATGAGCCCGTTCAGGGTCGAGGCGAAACAGCAGAGAGCGGGCGAGATCGTACATGACATCTCCGGAACGAGAAAAAGACGAGGGCGTGCGGCCGGGCGCGAGTATAGCGCAGCCACGCCTTCACGACGACGCCCTGCATCAAGGGTCATGAATTTTGCCCCAGCGAGCTTTCCTCCCCGGGGCAATCAACGCTCGTTCAATGGCCGATATCGCCGTCAGTAAACAGAAACTCGCGCAGATACTTGTCCATGACGGGATCCTTGCGACGCAGCCACTCCAGGGTCATGGCAGCGTGTTCCTTCTCCTCATCGCGGTTATGTTCGAGGATCTTGCGTAGATCGTCGTCCTTGCAGGCATCTACACGCTGGTTGTACCAGTCTACCGCCTCCAGTTCCTCCATCAGCGACACGATGGCGCGATGGTAATCACGGGTCTGAGCCGTCAGCTCTTCCACCGGCTCATGATAGCCCTCGCTCGATCCGGCCATGTGCAACTCCTTTTCTTTGCAAACAGTTGTGGTCTACTGGTGTCCTGATTCACACGTTGGTGGCAAAGGACTTCTGCCCAATCAACGTAGGACACGAACGTTGCCTTGTCAGTCAGCAACATATGCCGGGAGGGACCATGACAGAAGTGACCGAGACCTTTGAAAGCCAGCTGTCGCGCATCCACCTGGCCCTGGAAGATGAAAACTCGCAGGAAGTCTCCGATGTCCTAGAGGATCTCGAACCTGCCGAGGTAGCTCTGCTGCTTGAGTCGCTGCCGCTGAGCGAGCGCATAAAGCTGTGGGAACAGGTGCCATCAGAGGACGATGGCGAAGTACTGCTGCACGTTCACGATGAGGTCCGCAGCACCCTCATCGAGGACATGGATCCAGAGGAAATCGTGGCGGCCACCGCCTCACTGGACACCGCTGACCTGGCCGAGCTGTTCGAGGACCTGCCCAAGCAGGTGGCCGAGGACATGCTGCGTACCATGGACGAAATGCAGCGCACACGCCTGCAGGAGACGCTGTCGTTCGAGGAAGACAGCGCCGGTCGCCTGATGCGCACCGACGCCATTGGGGTACGCTCGGACGTGACGCTGGAAACCGTACAGCGCTTCCTGCGCTGGAAGGAGTCGATTCCGGACAACACCGACAACCTGATGGTGGTGGATAGGATCGGCCACTTCGTTGGGGTCTTGCCATTGGCCCGACTGGTCTCCCACGACCAGGAAACGTCGGTGGTCGAGCTGATGGACGCCGACGTCGACGTCATCCAGGGGGATATGAAAGCCCGCGACGTCGCCACCCTGTTCCAGACCCACGACCTGACGTCGGCACCCGTGGTGGACAACGATGGGATGTTGCTCGGCCGTATCGTCATCGACGACATCGTCGACGTCATCCAGGAAAACTCCGAACAGGCGCTGATGAACATGGCCGGCCTGGATGAAGAGGAAGACCTCTTCGCCCCGGTGTTGCCCAGCGCCAAACGCCGTGCCGTGTGGCTGGGCATCAACCTGCTGACGGCTTTCCTGGCGGCGTGGGTCATCGGGCAGTTCGAAGATGCGCTGGAGAAGGTGGTGGCGCTGGCGGTGCTGATGCCCATCGTCGCCAGCATGGGCGGCATCGCCGGCAGTCAGACTCTGACACTGGCCATCCGTGGTCTGGCTCTGGGACAGATCAGCAAGACCAACAGCAACTGGCTGCTCAGAAAGGAAGTCGGCATCGCCTTGCTCAACGGCGTGGTGTGGGCGCTGGTGGTCGCCGTACTGGCGGTCCTCTGGTTCAAGAGCATGGCCATTGGCGCCATCATCGCCGCCGCCCTGGTGATCAACATGCTGGCTGCCGGCGTCTGCGGCATCGTGATTCCGCTGATTCTCAAGCGCATGAACATCGACCCGGCCCTGTCGGGCTCGGTCATCCTGACCACGGTCACGGATGTCATCGGCTTCATGTCATTCCTGGGTCTGGCGACCATCTTCCTGCTCTAACCCCCATCGCCCCACCAAGCCATGGCTGGCTTGGTGGGGCACGCGGCCCCCTCTCTGCCGGTGATGGCCGGTGATGGCCTCAGCTCTGTATCGCCCACCGCGAATTCATGCCTGGCACCGCCTCGTTACCCGCGGCAGGCATCTGTCTCCTTTAAGCGACATATGGCGTCGCAATCTCTCTACTCTTGTGCTGATTGCTGTATTCGTTAGCATGGTCACCAAGGCGCACGGATATTGCGCCGGTCTGCACTGTCCCGAACGGAAAAAGGAGAGACCGCATGATGACCAAGACCCGCTCCATGATGCTCGTGCTGGGCGCCGCTTCTCTGGTAGGCCTGGCTGGCTGTGCCAGCGATAGCGCGTCAATGGAAAAACAGAGCACCGACTACATCGTCACCGGACTCGGCGATGATCGTCAGGAGGCGCTGGAAGAGGCCAAGGAACGCGCACTGGAGCAGTGCGAGGCCCAGGATCGTGATGAGTTCATCATTGAAGAGCAGCAAGTGCTGGGTCCCAACACCAGCGCCGAGAAGCGCGAACGCGCTGAGGCCATGGTCGAAGGCGGCACCGTCAGCGAGGACACCAACCTGGCCGCGCTGAACGACGATAGTGCCGAGTTCAAGGCGATCTGGAGCATCAGCTGCCGCTGATATCAGCATTCCAGCAACGGCCATGACTAAAGAAGGGCGCCCCGAGGGGCGCCCTTCTTGTTGTCTACCATCAGCTGTCTACCATCAGCCGTCTACCATAACGACTGCCAACAGGCAGCGGCAGTGAGGACATCAGTGTGATGCCCTCGACGGCGCACGGGTGATGGCGGTTACACCTCGCTGTTGCTCTCTGCCAGGTCGACCAGTTCGCGCACAGCCACGGCGAACAGCGGGAAGCCTCCCTGGGCGCCACTCTCGACCTCGTTGATCAGACGACACCAGCGCTTGTGCATCGACTCATGATGCTTGAGCCACTGCTCGACACGCCCGGCGGTATCACGCGCACCGCTTTCCATGGTCAACACGCTGGCGGTCAAGGCCATCTGCTGACGCTCGATATCGTCGCGGAAGGTCTCGCGGGCCTTGGACTGCCAGCCATCCTTCACCGGCAGAGCGGTCACCTGCTGGATCATCCAGGGAAGTTCCAGGCGAGCCCCGATCTCGTAGCAGACCTCGGCCACTTTCTGCGGCTTCTCGTTGACCTGGCGCGCGGTCTGGATAATACCCAGCGCCGTGTACAGGCTATCGGTGGCGGCGACGGTCGATGCCAGGGCCTCAGGCACTCCTGCGGCGACCAGTTCATCACGACGCGCCTGCCAGGCCTCGAGGTCTTCACCGCGCAGGCGCTTGCCGATGTTCTCCTGCAGCTGAGCGATGCGCGGTGCAAAGTACTCGATGCAATCCGCAGCAGACTGGCCAGAACGGTTACGCAGGAACCAGCGTGACGCCCGGCGGATCATCCGCATCAGGTCCAGCATCATGCTGTACTGGATGTCCGTGGACACCTTGTTGTCCAGCGCCTCGATCTGTTCCCACAGCTTCGGCAACTGGAAGCTGTCTCGGGCAATCACGTAGGCACGGGCAATATCGGCACGTCCCATCCCGGTGGAGTCGATCAACCGGCGCGTGAACACGATGCCCATATGGTCGACCAGATCGTTGGCCAGCTGGGTCGCGACAATTTCACGCTTGAGGCGGTGGCTGAACACCTGGTCACGGTAGCGCTCCACCAGACTCTGGGGGAAGGCCCGCGCGGCATGCTGCGCAATCACTTCGTCGTCAGGCACGTCCGAGGCGATCAAATCGCCCTTGAGGGTGCTCTTGGCGTAAGAGATCAGCACCGACAGCTCCGGCAACACCATGCCTTGATCGTTGGCGGCCCGCTCCTGAAGTTCTTCGTCGGACGGCAGGAACTCCAGCTCACGGTCGATCTGACCTGCGGCTTCGAGCTCGCTGATGAAGCGACGATAGGGACCGATGCCCTGCAGCGACAGACGCTCGGAGAGATCCAGCGCCTGGGTCTGACGATAGTTGTCGGTCAGCACCAGCTCACTGACTTCCTCGGTCATGTCCGCCAGCAGCTGATTACGCTGCTTCTCGGTCATGTCGCCGTTGGCCACCACTTCATCGATCAGGATCTTGATGTTGACCTCGTGATCGGAACAGTTGACCCCGCCCGCGTTGTCGATGAAGTCGGTGTTGACCCGCACACCCTGAGTGGCAGCTTCCATGCGCCCACGCTGGGTCAGGCCAAGGTTACCGCCCTCGCCCACTACCTTGCAGTTGAGCTCATTGCCATTGATGCGCAGCACGTCGTTGGCCTTGTCACCGACCTCGGCATCGGTTTCGGTACTGGCCTTGACGTAGGTACCAATGCCGCCGTTCCAGATCAGGTCGACGCGGGAGCGCAGCATGGCCTGAATCAAGTCATTGGGTGCCAGCTTGTCCTCGTTAATACCGAAGGCGTCTTTCATCTGCGGCGTGATGCTGATGGACTTGGCCGCACGGGAGAAGATGCCACCGCCCTCGGAGATCAGGCTCTCGTCGTAGTCCTGCCAGCTGGAGCGAGGCAGCTCGAACAGACGCTTGCGCTCCTTGAAGCTGGACGCGGCGTCCGGCGTCGGATCGACGAAGATATGCAGATGGTTGAAGGCCCCGACCAGACGAATGGTCTCGGACAACAGCATGCCATTGCCGAACACGTCGCCCGCCATGTCGCCGATACCGACGACACTGAATTCGTCGGACTGGGTGTCGACCCCAAGACCGCGGAAGTGACGCTTGACCGACTCCCAGGCCCCCTTGGCGGTGATCCCCATCTTCTTGTGGTCATAGCCGTTGGCACCTCCGGAGGCGAAGGCATCGCCCAGCCAATGGCCGTACTCCAGGGAAATCTCGTTGGCGATATCAGAGAAGGTTGCCGTGCCCTTGTCCGCCGCCACGACCAGGTAGGGGTCGGCGTCATCATGGCGCACCACGTTCTGGGGCGGCACCACCTCGCCGCCGACCAAGTTGTCGGTCACGTCCAACAAGGCGCGAATGAAGGTCTGATAGCAGGCAATGCCTTCCTTCTGCACCGTTTCACGATCGGCCCCCTCGGGCATGCGCTTGCAGACAAAGCCGCCCTTGGCACCGACCGGCACGATCACCGAGTTCTTGACCTGCTGCGCCTTGACCAGCCCCAGCACTTCGGTGCGGAAGTCCTCGTGGCGATCGGACCAGCGCAGACCGCCGCGGGCCACCTTGCCACCACGCAGGTGGACCCCTTCGACCCTGGGTGAACACACGAAGATCTCGAACATCGGGCGCGGCTTGGGCATGCCCGTCACCTTGGACGGCTCCAGCTTGAAGGCCAGGTAATCCTTGAAGCCGCCCTCGTCGGTCTTCTGGTAATAGTTGGTCCGTAGCGTCGCCATGATCAGCTCTACATAGCGGCGCAGCAGACGATCGTCGTTGAGGCTGGCCACATCGTCGAGCAGGGTGTTGATGCGCTCGACGCATGCCTCGACCTCGCCTTCGTCAGGACGATCCTCTGGGTCAAAGCGCAGTTCGAACAGGGTCACCAGCTCGCGGGTGATGTGCGGATGCGCGACCAGCGTATTGGCGATGAAATTCTGAGAGATGCCGAAGCGAATCTGCTTGAGGTAGCGCGCATAGGAGCGCAGCATCGCGACCTCGCGCCAATCCAGATTGGCACCAATGATCAAGCGGTTGAAGCGATCATTGTCCGCCTCACCGGCCCAGATACGCTGGAAAGCCTCGACAAACGGCTTGCGCATCTCCTGCAGATTGACCTCGGTGGCCGTGTGATGCTCCAGATCGAAGTCATGGATCCAGTAGCTCGCATCCACGGCTTCGACCTCGTAGGGTCGCTCACCGATCACTCGCAGGCCAAGGTTTTCCATCATCGGCAGCACGTCGGACAGCGGAATCTGGCTGCCCTTGTGGAACAGCTTGAGATTGACGCCGCTGCCCTCTTCTTCGATCAGCCGATACAGCGACAGTGCCAGCGGCTTGCCGTTGTCGAGCTCGCCGATGTGCTGCAGGTCATAGACCGCGGTGCGGGCGCTGAAATCGTCCTGGTAACCCGCCTGGAAAGCGTCACGGAAGCGGGCCAGCAGATGATTGGCCTGTTCCTCGCCGTATCCATCGATGGCCGCATTGAGCAGATCATCACGCCAGTTGCGGGCCAGTCGAGCCAGCTTCTCTTCGAGCGCCTTGATGTCGTAGTCGCTTGGCGCCTCTCCGTTAAAGCGCAGGATGAACTGGATACGTGCCAGCACCGACTCGGACAGGTACGTATTGAAGTCACCGAAGGTAGCGTCGAGTTCTTCGCACAGCACCCGCTGCAGCCGCAGTCGCAGCTCGGTGGAGAACACATCACGAGGCACAAACACCAGGCAGGAGTAGAACTGGCCGAAGCGATCCTCGCGAATGAACAGACGCACGCGGCGACGCTCGCGGATGTCGAGAATGCCCAGTGCCGTCTGCGCCAGCTCGTCGGTGTCGATCTGGAACAGGTCATCGCGCGGATAGACCTCCAGAATCTGCGTCAGCTGCTTGCCGTTATGGCCCTTGGGGTTGAAGCCGGCAATGTCCATGACCGCCTTGAGCTTACGCCGAAGGATCGGAATGTGGCGCGGAGAGTCGTTGTACACCCCGGACGTGAACAGGCCAAGGAAGCGGCGCTCGCCGATCACGTTACCCTGGTCGTCGTAGCGATCGATGGTGACGTAGTCCGGGTAGGTCGGACGGTGCACCCGCGCATGAAATGCGCTCTTGGCAAAGGACAGCAGCTGCGGAACCAGGACGTAACGATCCCCCTCGACCCCCTGGTCGGTGCGGATACGCTGGCGATACTGCGCCTCGGACAGGCGGAACAGTCCTAGTTCGCTGCCGTCCACTTGATTGAGACTCTGCCCCCCATTGGACCCATCGACGCTGAATTCGTCATAGCCCAGGAAGGTAAAGTTGTCGTCCAGCATCCACTCCAGGAAGGCCACCGCCTCGGCGTGGTCGTCCTTGTTCACCGGTCCGGGGCAGCAGGTGTTCAGCTCATCGATGGCTTCGCGGATGCGCGCACGCATCGGCTCGAAATCCGCCACGGCAGTGCGGACTTCCTGCAATACTTCCTGCAGGCTCTGCTCGATGGCGGCCAGCTCGGCGGGATCGGAGTGGCGGTCGACCTCGATGGCGATCAGCGACTCGCGCTGCTCCGGTGCGTCCTTGTCACGCGGAGACGCCAGGCGCACCACCCGGTGCTGCTCGTCCCGGGCCACCGACAGCACCGAGTTGTGGATCGCATGCACCGTCATGCCACGGCGATTCAGCTCGATACGCACGGAATCCACCAGAAACGGCATGTCCTTATGCAACACGGCCACGAAGGTGTGGGTCGATTGCCAGCCGTGCTCCTCGAAGTCAGGGTTCATCACCTTGACCTTGGGCGAGGCAGGATCAAACTGCTGCAGGAAGTGCCATACCGAGAGAGTGGCGCCGTAGAGATCGTCCAGGCGACGCTCGGTCAGATCTTCCAGCGGAATCGTGGAGTAGAAGTGACGAGCGAAGTTACTCACCTGGCCGGCCTTGTCCTGATCGAGTCGCCCCTCGAGCCTTTCCTCGAGCTGCTTCAGCAGATCTTCGCGACTGTCATCCTGTGCGACGTGTAACATCCTCACCTCGGTTGGCGGCGGCCACTTCACTGTGGCCAGTTGAACGGTTATGACGAGCGTAGTGCATGGTCGCCAAGCTTACGGCAATCCCTTCCTCTCCCCCATCCAGATGCCCGCCTTCTCATGGAGCATGACGGTTGCGCATCGGTCTTGACAGCGGCCTCAGCTTGCGCCTTGGTGCTAGCGGCGCTCCAGCAGTACGCCACATTCACAATGATGGGTGAAAGGAAACTGGTCAAACAGAGCAAACCTCACCACATCATGGGTCTGGGTCAGCTGTTCAAGATTGTCGGCCAGGGTGTCAGGGTTGCAGGAAATATAGACGATACGCTGATACTCGCTCAGCTGTGCGCAGCTGTCGGCGTCCAGGCCGGCCCGCGGGGGATCGACCAGCACTGTCGAGAAGTCATAGCCGTCCAGGGCCATTTCGTCGACACGTCGTCCGCCCTTGTCCCCTTTCAGCGCAGCCGAGAAATCCTCGGCGGACATCCGGGCGACGACGGCGTTGGTCACCTGGTTGGCCTCCAGATTGACCTTGGCACTGGCCACTGATGTGCGCGAAATCTCGGTGGCGAGGACCCGACGGAAGTTCTCGGCCAGCGCGATGGTGAAGTTGCCATTGCCGCAATAGAGCTCTACCAGGTCACTGTGCTGGCTCCCGGCGGTGACATCGCGGGCCCAGCTCAGCATGGCGGAGCAGATCTGTGCATTGGGCTGGGTGAAGCTGTTTTCGACCTGCTGGTAGTGCAGGGTACGGCCATCCACCTCCAGACGCTCCCACACGTGATCGCGCGTCAGCACAATACGCTGCTTGCGCGATCGGCCGATGATCATCACTCCAAGCGCCTGCTCCAGCGCGCGCGCATCCGCCTCCCAGTCGTCCTCCAGCGGGCGGTGGTAGATCAGGCTGACCAAGGTTTCCCCCGCCAGCGTCGAGAGAAACTCAACCTGAAACAGCTTGCGCCGCATCACCGGGTTGTCGCGTATGGCATCCAGCAGGGCTGGCATCAGGGCGTTGATCCGCTCGCTGGCCACGGCGAACTGATCCATACGCACCAGCGCCTTGTCAGAAGGATCGTCGGGATTGACCTCGAACATCACATAGTAGAGATCATCCCCTTCGTGCCACACCCTGAACTCGCAGCGTTGGCGATAGTGGCTCGGCGGTGACGGATAGACCTCGAGGGCCGGCGGCGAGAAGCGGGCAAACTGAGCTTCCAGGCGCTCGCGCTTGGCGTCTAGCTGTTCGGTATAGCGTTCAGGGTCAACAACAGGTATGGCCACAATGACTCCGCAACAAACATTGGATAGTAGAGAAACCAGAGAAAAACAGGGTAGACAGACAGCGTCGGCAGCAAGCGCTGTCAGCAAGAACCGTCAAAACGAGCTGTCATAAAGCGCTGTCATAAAGCGCTCTCATCAAGAACTGCCAGAACGAGCAGCGACCAAGGCGACATCAAGACGGCATCAGGGCGACATCAAGACGACATTGGATGTCCGGCTCTGCTTTATCCGACCCAGCGCAACCCGGCCCAGCGCAACCCGGCCCAGCGCTGCCCGACCCCGCCGGACAGCCTCAAGGCTGGCACGCACAGGCTCCACGTCAGGCAGACGCTTTACACCGTCGGCAGCTGGCGAACCGCGTCGAAACCAAAGCGCGACAGCCCAGGCTCCAGCGCCGGCGACGATGCCGTCAGCCAGGCGCACTGCGCTCCCTGGCGCGCATCGGGTTGCTGCATCACTTGAACCGTGCGCCGGGCAATGGCGTCCCCCGAGTCGATCCAGGTGATGGCTCGCGGCATGACCTCGTCCAGCCAAGGCAACAGCAGGGGAAAATGGGTACAGCCGAGCACGACCGTATCCACCAGCGGATCGTCGATCAGCGGCGCCAGGGCGTGACGCACCACCTCAAGATCCACCGCTCGCCCTGCCAGCTGGTGCTCAGCCTGGGTCACCAGCGCATCAGCGGCGACCTTCTTTACCCGACAATGAGGGGCGTAGCTATCGATCAGTCGCTGCGTGTACGGCCTTGATACCGTCGCACTGGTGGCCAACAACGCCAGACAGCCGCTGCGTGATGCCAAAGCGGCAGGCTTGATGGCGGGTACGGTACCCACCACGGGCAGCGCAAGACGTTCACGAAGCTCGTTGAGCGCCAGCGTGCTGGCGGTATTGCAGGCCACCACCAGGGTATCTGCAGAGGTCGCGTCGACGGCGGCAGCACACACCGCAACGATACGCTGGACCAGCCAGTCATCAGGGCGGATGCCATAGGGCATCATGGCGTTGTCACAGCAATACGCCATTGCTGTCTCGGGCAGGTGCTGGCGCAGCGACCGAACCACCGACAGCCCGCCAACCCCTGAGTCGAAAACCAGTACAGGACCCGCCATCAGTCCCCCACGCCATCAACGATCACACGAAGGCCCATCCTCGGCGACGATGGGCCCTTGGTACGGCGACGAAGAAGATATTGAACGGGAGCAGACACAGGATATGGCGCCATGATCATCATGGCGCCATTCTACCCGAGAGGATGCAGCGGAGTCAGCAGCAGCGCGAGTCAAGCGCCACCGCCGTTACCGCCATTTACCCTGGAGTGACGTGTCAGATGGAAGGTTGCGGGCGCATCGACCGTCAGGCCGGCATGGGTTCTTCCCTGAGCTCTGCGTAGAGTTCCGGGTAGGCCCCCTGCAGCCTCTCGAGCTCAGAGGTGGCGTGTTCCGGCAAGGCATGCGCCAGCCGTTCGAGGTCCTCGTCAGAGAAGTGCTCGCTGATCAGCGGAAACAGCTCTTCCCGTTCCTGGCGCAGGTAGGTCCGGTGGCTGTCGAGGTAGTCGCGCAGGTCGCTGGAGAACTGGTCCATGGGAACAGCGACGTCCATCAGAATCATGTCGATGTCGCGAGACAGGCGGGAGAGCCTTGCCTTGAGCTTGCGGTAGTCTCCGGAGAGGCGCTCGGCGATGTCTTCGCTGGCTGGCGCCACCTCCCTGAGGCGATCGGTACAGATCTGTTCCAGCGGCAGCGTGAAGCCTGCCATGTAGTCGAGAATGTAATCGACCACCTCCCTGACAAGCTGGAAATTGGGCCGCTCTCCCTGAGCGAGGGTCTTTTGCTTGAGTTGCAGGACGTGCAGTATGCGCGCCATGTTGGCGTGATCCCGTCGCAGTTGCTTTAGCATGGGCATGACGGAAACCTCCTGTGGTCAGCGTGAGCTGAAGGCACCCTAGCTTAGACTGGCCTTCTCGGATCAGGTTCCGGATCGATCACACACCGGAATGTATCACCCTAGACGCATAATCACGTTTCTGCCCGACGAATTCCACCACATAAGTAATGAACGATTTCTTACAATCCGCCTAAGCATTAACCTCTGGCGCATTTTTCCATTTGAGCAGGAGTCGGCGATGGACATGTTTCAACAGGCCCACCAGGAAGACGCAGCGCCGCTGGCCTGGCGCATGCGCCCGAGAACCCTCGACGACTACCTGGGACAGCCATCGCTGGTGGGCCCGGGCAAGCCTCTGCGACGCATGGTGGAAGCCGGACAAATTCGCTCGATGATCCTGTGGGGCCCCCCGGGGGTCGGCAAGACCACCCTGGCAGACATCCTGGCCCACGCCTCCCAGTCACGCCTGGAACACCTGTCTGCGGTGATGGCTGGGGTCAAGGACATTCGCGAGGTCGTCGAGCGGGCCCGGGCGGCCCAGGGACAAGGCCAGACCACGGTGCTGTTTCTGGATGAGATTCACCGCCTCAACAAGAGCCAGCAGGATGCCTTGCTGCCCCACGTGGAATCAGGCCTGCTGACGCTGATTGGCGCCACCACGGAGAATCCGTCCTTCGAGGTCAATTCGGCGCTGCTGTCCAGAGCGCGAGTCCATGTGCTCAAGGCCCTGGATGACGACGCCCTGATCCAGGTGATGCGCCGAGCGCTGAGGGATACACAGCGAGGCCTTGGCCAGCGCAACATCCAGGTCGACGATGAGGTACTGGCCACCCTGGCCAGGGCCGCCGCGGGCGACGCACGCCGCGCCCTGGGCCTGCTCGAGACCGCCTGCGATTTCACCGTTCCCTTCAGCGCGCCCCAGGGCCAGGGAGAACGGCTTGAGGCCGGGGTGCTCGACGACGTTATCGGCCACACGGCGAGCGCCTTCGACAAGCAGGGAGATGCCTACTATGACCTGTTGTCGGCCATCCACAAGTCCGTGCGATCTTCCCGTCCAGATGCTGCCCTGCTGTACATGGCGAGGTTCATTCAGGGCGGTGGTGACCCTCTTGATGTGGTGCGCCGACTGGCCGCGATTGCCTCGGAGGACGTCGGCAATGCCGATCCGCGCTGCCTGCCCCTGGTGATGGCGGCGTGGGACGCCTATCTGCGCCTGGGGGACTACGAGGGACAGCGCGCTATCGCCCATGCCGCGATCCACCTGGCGGTGGCGCCCAAGAGCAACGCCATCGACCAGGCCTGGAAAAAGGCGCAGGCATTCGTCGCGTCACAACCACGCCTGGAGGTGCCCACCTACCTGCGTAACGCACCGACCAAACTGATGGCGTCCCTCGGCCATGGCGACGGCTACCGCTATGCCCACAATGAACCCAACGGATACCCAGCGGGCAGCCAGCACGACTGCTGGCCGGAGGAGCTACCCGTTCAGGCATTCTATCAGCCGTCTGACTACGGCCAGGAAGAGCGCTTCAAGCGCATCATGGATTGGCGTGCACAGCTGGACAGGACAGCCGACGGGAACAGCGACTGATCACTCATCATCCGCCGCAGGGGCGCTGTGGCGGGCCCTGTCCGCCCTGTTAGCGTTGCGGCACAGGGCGCAACGTCAAGGATAGGTCCCTCGCGACGACTACCTCCCATGCCAAGGCCCACAGTGGGCCTTGTCCCCGGAGGAACGCCCATGACTACCACCCCTGTTCAGCAAGCTCGCAAGATTCTGGTCCGCAACGCCCGCCACCCCAACCACCACGACCTGCTGCTCGCCTATGCGCGCCAGCAGGCCACGCCGGCAGTGCGGCGCGCCCTGTTCAAGCTGCTGTTCGAACAATGACCACCCCCGCGCCGTCTCTCCCCCCGGCGCGTTTCACCCCCGCGGTCTTTCACCCCCGCGGTCTTTCACATAGCTGAGAGGGAAACGAAGGGCGGCGGATGACACCCACGCAAGCGCAGGCGCCGAACGTCAGGTGCCGCTGGCCTTGCCGCAGGCAGAACCTGACGTCGTTGGATGGCCGGTGGACGGATCGCTGGACGTTGCTTCCGGCCCCGCCGTGTCCTTGACCGCTTCGGACTCGTCTTCATCGATAGCCTCGGTGGCCTCGTGATGATGCAGCACCCCGTCGTGGAAGCCGGCGTCGTCAAAGTAGGCCACGTACTGTCCCTCTTCGACCGGGGGCCCGACGATAGGCTCGGCCACATCCACGTCAGGCACCACGTCTGACAAGTCTTCCATGTGCTCGTGCTCCTTGGCGCCTTGCACCCACTCGTCGGTGACCACCAGCTCCGCGCCCACCGAGGACAGCGGGGTGGCCGCAGAGAACGGCACCACAGGCACCGGAGCAGGACGCACCAGACGACGCCAGGCGAAGAACAGCACCAGGGCAGCTCCCAAGGCACCAAAGGACATGAACAGCGCCGTGTCGCCAAGCGCAGCCATGACCGGACTGATCAGAGGCGGACTCACCGACGAGCCCAGCGCGCTGATCAGCAGCAGTCCCTGGCTCATCGGCACCAGGGCACCGGCCGGGGCGCGGTCAGCGGAGTGACCGACGGACACCGGATACAGCGAGAATACCCCACCCCCGAGCAGGAACAGCAGCGCCGCGAGCCCCCAGGAAGGCAACGGCACCAACAGCACCGTCAGCGAGATCGCCAGACAGAAGATCCCGATAAGAATCAGCACAGTCTGCCGGTCATGACGATCAGACCAGCGTCCGACCGGGTACTGCAGCAACATGGCGCCCAGCACCGTGGCCGCCATCAGCTGGCCAACATCCGCCACGCCAAAACCGTTGCGCTGAAGGTATAGCGGCAGCAGCGAATAGACGGCAGCGGCCAGCATGCCAGAGCCAAACGCCCCCACGACCCCTGTCGGCGTCAACACCATCAGCCGGAACGGCGATAGGGGTTCGATCTTGTCCAGAAGCGGGGTCACGCGGGGAATCATCGCCATCGGCAGCACCGACAGTGAAGCGAGCGCCCCCACCACCATGAACGGTGCGGTGTCCCCCAGGTTCTGGGTCACGCCAAGCAATAGCTGCCCGAGCACGCCAGAGCCGTAAAGCGCGATCATGTAAAGCGCCAGCAGGCGACCGCGAACCTGGGAGTCACCGGACGCCAGCAACCAGCTTTCAATGACCAGGAAGACACCCACCGTGGCCCAGCCACCGATCAGACGTAAGCCGAACCAGGCCACCGGGTCCAGCATCAAGCCTTGCAGCAGCACGGTCACGGCGACCAACGAGGCAAAGCTGCCGTAGGCGCGGATATGGCCAATGGCCAGCAGCAGGCGATCGTTGAACAGCGCCCCCAGCCCAAGGCCAATGTAATAGGCGGCAGACACCCAGCCGACCACGACTGGGGATTCCCCGGCAGCATCGAGCCGCAGGGTAATCAGCGACGACAGAAAACCATTGCCGATACCAAGGATGAACAGCCCCAGAACAGGGGGCAGAGCCATGGCCAGAAGCTGAGGAGACATGACAGGTCTGGGCTCCAGCGATGCGGACGACGCGGACGACGACGGCGGGTGAGTGTTGGCATATCGAGTCCGTCCGTCGCGGTGCGTTATTGACGACTCTTGGGCGGCGAATATACCCCCGTTTGTCCGTCTGTCAACGGCTTTCGAGCCGCTTTTGCAGAGCTCCTGCAACGCCTTGTTGACAAAGCACAAATTACAGCCATGTCAGCGCGCTGGCCGCTGCAGCAACGCGACATCCGAGCCCACCAGTTCCAGCGTGACGCCCAATCGCTTGGCCAACCAGCGAAAGCTCGCGTCACTGAAGAACACCACATGGGTAGGGTCGCGGATATAGTGCCAGCCGGCAAAGTCATCCGGTGTGCGCTTGGTCATCAACCCCAGCCAGCCACCGGGACGCAGGCGTTGCACCAGACTGGCCAGTACCTCACCGGGGGCGTACAGATGTTCAGCGACCTCGGTGGCCGTGATGAAGTCGTACTCCCCCTCTGCCCACTGCGGGAAGGGGTGGTAGTAAGGATCGTGAATCCGCATCGAAAAGCCGGCCTCTTCGAACATCAGTGACAGCGTGGGGCCAGGGCCAGCGCCAAAATCCAGCCCACTTGCCCCGGCAGGCAATCGTTCGCTCAAGGGACCGAACAGCCGTCCCAGGAAACGCCGATAGCCGGGATCGTCGGGGCGGTTGTCGTGCTGGTCGTAGATCGCTTTCTCCGCGGATGGCGCCAGACGCTGAGCCGGCGGCACGGCAATCAGGTCACAGCGCGGACAGCGGAAGTAGTCGCGCTGTCCGTCCCAATGAAAATGCTGGGTCGTCGGGTTTGTGCATAGCGGACAGCTCGGCATCGTCGTATTCTCTGAGGCTTGATTCACTTGTGGAGAAAGGCATGCTGTCAGGTCTTGATCACCTGGTCATCACCGTGACCGATATTTCCCGCGCCGTTGACTTCTACACGCGCGTGCTTGGACTCGATGTCCGCTACCGAGACCGTGAACGTGTCGACCTGATGCTGGGCGAGCTGGCCTTGCGCCTGCACTGGACCGCGACCGACGTCCACCCGCGCGCCGCCACACCGACGCCCGGCAGCCTCGATATCTGTTTCAAGAGCCAGCTCCCCCTTGCTGACGTCCAGCAACACCTGGAGGCACTGTCGGTCGATATCGAGCTCGGTCCGGTGACTCGCCAGGGCGCCACCGGCAAGATCGAGTCGCTCTACCTGAGAGACCCCGACGGCAACCTGCTGGAGATCTGCCGCCCACTGCGAGAACCCCAGGAGCACGGAGAGGTCTAGAGCGGGATGAGGCCGAGGAAGGAGTAAGATCCAGCGACGAATCTCCCCCGTTCATCATGGCATTGCGGCACAGGCTGGGTATCATAGCGAAGCCGTTTTACATGCACAGAAAGGAACACGGATGAGCCAGCGCGACCTCGAGCCCCAGCCTCCCCACGTCACGCCCCCCGAGCCGGAGGGCTCCGGAGCCGACACCACCATCGCCCTGGTCGGCTACGCCTTGCTGCTGGCCAACCTGGTCACCGGCTTCACCGCCGTGATCGGCGTGGTCATCGCCTATGTCTACAAGGGCAAGGGCCCCGCCTGGCTGGACCAGCATTATCGCTACCAGATCCGCACCTTCTGGATCGGACTGGTCTATGCGGTCGTCGCTTCCCTGCTGACCTTCGTCCTGATCGGGCTGCCGCTGCTGCTGGCGCTGGCAGTATGGTTGATCGTCCGCTGTGTAAAGGGTTTCAAGGCCCTGCAGGAAAAGCGTGCCCCGGACAACCTGGAAAGCTGGCTGATCTGATCATGCAACTCCCCTGGCAACAACGTCTGCAGGCCTTTGCCGTCGCTCGCCTGTGGACCCTCCTGTCGCACTGCTCGCCCGCCTCACTGTGGCGGCTGAGCCGCGTTCTCGTCAGCCTGGCGTACCCCTTGCTCAAGCGCGAACGCGCGGTCACTCGGCTGAATCTGGAGGTCGTCTACCCCGACGCCAGCCCGCAGCAGCGGGAATCGCTGGCTCGCGACAGCCTCACGCACTCGACCGCCACCATGCTCGAGCTCGGCTTCTCCTGGCAAGGCGACCCGCAGCGCGTGGCTGACAGCATCGTCGAGGTGCATGGCCGGGCCTTGCTGGATGACGCCCGCGCCGAAGGCAAGGGGGTAATCATCCTGGCGCCTCACTTTGGCAACTGGGAAGTGCTCAACTTCTGGCTGTCCAGCCACTTTCCCTTCACCGCTATGTACGAGCCGCCCAAGCTGGCACCGTTGGACCCCATCATCCGTGCGGGGCGTGAGCGCTGCGGCGCCAGCCTTGTGCCGACCAATCCAAGAGGGGTCGCCGCCCTGCTCAAGGCGCTGAAGCGCTGCGAGGCCGTCGGCATCCTGCCAGACCAGGAGCCCAGCTGGGGCAGCGGTGTCTTTGCTCCCTTCTTCGGACGCCCGGCCTATACCGCCACCCTGCTGCCAAAGCTGGTGGGACGCACCGAAGCACGGGTGGTGACAGGCGTCGCCCTGCGCCTACCCGGGCGAGGGTTTGCCCTGCACTTCCTGGCCGCCGACGAGCGAGTTTACGATGCCGACGAGACGACCTCCTGTACCGGTGTCAATGCCAGCATCGAAGAGGTCATCGCGCTCGAACCCGCCCAGTACCAATGGGAGTACAAGCGCTTCACCAAGACCCTGGAAGAGCAGCGCGGCGATCCCGACTTCCGCCGCCACCGGCTGTACAGTTCGAGGAATATGAAGTGACCCGTCCTCAGGACTCGATCTCCCGCGACACCCATGTAGGGCACGCCTTGTACGTGATGTACCTGGCGGGCCTGGTCACCGGGTTCCTGACCCTGCTGATCGCGCTGATCGTGGCCTACGTGTATCGCAAGGATGCCCCGCCGTGGCTTCGGGCCCACTATCACTACCTGATTCGAACCTTCTGGATCGGCCTGGTGTATGGGGCCGCCGCGGCGGTGCTGACGGTTCTGGTCATCGGCCTGGCCTTGCCACCACTGCTGGTCAGTGCCTGGTTCGTGATTCGCTGCATCATCGGCTGGCGCGCGCTACACCGGCGGCTGCCGCCGCCTCGGGTGGACAGCTGGCTGTGGTAGCCATCTGACGCAGCCGAGCCGACACCCGCCAACGCGGGCGCCCCTGCTGCCTCGCGCCTTACCCGCCAGATCAGCCCCTTCTCCTGTCTATTCTCTTGTCCCTGTCTCTTCCCCTTCCCCTTCTCTCCTGCCCTTGCCCCTGCGACATGTATCCGCAGGGATACATTTCTTCGCAATTTTGTCGCCAGAAGACGACACGGAACCTCACTTTCCACCTCCTCTCAAAGGCAGGTAGAACCCATCTATTGCATCTTTACCATCAGACAATAGGCTAGAGTGTGAAGAGCATGGATAGCCGTTTCAGCACAAATATGGGCAAAGTGAGACACGCGACCTGCTGGCTGACCGCCTCTCGACCATCGCCGCAACGGCAGTCGCGGCGATGGTCACGTATCACGGCGATCCGCGGCAGACCGTGATGGCTCCGCGATAGCCGTGACAGGTCCCGACGCCCACTGCCCAACGTCCCACTGGTTCCGCCTGACAGAGCACTGTTCTGTGCCATCAGGCCGCAAGGAGAGCGAACGTGAACACCCGAGTCATCTGCGGACGGTCGACACCGCCCACTGCCTACAAAGCCGAGTCAGCCCGCGTCAGTGGACGCGGCGGCCTCCACTGGAAGGCCGCTGCATCATGGGCACTGGCCGGCATGTTGGTCAGCGCACCCGCGCTGGCGGTGGATGCCGATAGCCTTTTCGAACAGGTGACCGATCAGGCGAGAACCCTGGCCGAAGCGCCCTACGAAGCGCCAGAAAGTACACTGCCTGACGCCGTGGCCGAGATGGGCTACGACCGCTACCGGCAGATTCGCTACCGCGATGAACAGGCGCTTTGGCGCGATCACGGCAACTTTCAGGTGGAGCTGTTCCATCCCGGCTTTCTCTACGACCAGCCGGTCGATATCCATCTCCTCGAAGATGGCGAAGTGCGCACCCTACCCTTCGAGCAGCAGCGCTTTCGCTACGACGACGATGCCGCTGAGCTGGCCGAACTGGATCTCAGCGACCAGGGCTATGCCGGCTTCCGTCTGCATTACCCGCTCAACCGAGCGGATGTCGACGACGAGTTTGCCGTCTTCCTTGGCGCTTCCTACTTCCGCCTGGTGGGCAGAAACCAGGGCTACGGGCTCTCCGCAAGAGGCTTGGCGATCGATACGGCCATGCCCCAGGGCGAAGAGTTCCCCTCCTTTCGAGAGTTCTGGCTGGTCCAGCCTGAGGCTGACGCCAATCGTATGACGGTTCTGGCGCTGCTGGACAGCCCGTCGCTGGCCGGGGCCTACCGCTTCGAGATTGCGCCTGGCAAGAACACTGTCGTCGACACCGAAGCGCGACTGTTCGCCCGCAGCGATGTCGAAAAGCTCGGGGTCGCCCCGCTGACCAGCATGTTCCTGCATGGCGAAATGGATCGGCAGGAAGAAGATGACTATCGCATCCGCGTGCATGACTCCAGCGGGCTGCTGATGGCCACCAGTTCTGGCGAATGGACCTGGCGCGTTCTCGATAATCCCGCAGACCTGCAGATCTCTGGCTTGCAGGATACCTCTCCCAGGGGCTTCGGCCTGGTCCAGCGTCCGCGCCACTTCGATGCCTATCTGGACATGGAAGCCCGCTACGAACGCCGCCCAAGTCAGTGGGTACAGCCCGCTGGCGACTGGGGAGAAGGCCACGTGGAATTGATCGAAATTCCGACCGACAGCGAGGCCCACGACAATATCACGGCCTACTGGGTCCCCTCCTCGCCCCTCAAGGCGGGAGAGTCACGCACCTATCGGTATCAGACCTGGACCTTCGCTGACACCCCCATGGAGGAACCCCTGGCGCGGGTCGTCAGGTCACGCCAGGGCTGGGGTGGCATTCCCGGTCAGAGCAATCCCCCCGACGAACAGCTCAGGCAGTTCATCATCGACTTCCGCGGCGGCGAGCTCGAGGGTCTCGATGCGAGCCAGCCGGTCAGCGTGCACCTGACCACGTCCAGTGGCGAGACGACGGAAACCAAGGTGACAGCGCTGCCCGATGGAGACACCTGGCGGGCCAGCTTCAAGCTGCTGCCTGACGGCGAAACGCCGGCAGACCTGCGCCTGACCTTGATGCTGCGCGACCAGCGCCTGAGCGAAACCTGGAACAGCATCTGGAGTCCCCGATGAACGAGCATACCCCGGAAGTCCCCTGGCCCCGGTGGCGCAGAACGCTGGTAGGCATGGCCATTGCCGCCACCACCGCGCTGGGTGTCTGGACCATGTTCAAGATCCTGTACGTCGAGGGCATCACTCCCCTGGAAATGGCCATCCTGGGGCTGTTTGCGATTACCTTCGGTTGGATCACCATGGCCTTCTGGAGCGCCGTAATCGGGTTTGTGCTTCACCTCACTGGGCGTGACCCCTTGAGCCTCAAGCGGCGTGGCCCCGGACCGATGAGGCCCGCCGGCTCTCGCTCACGCACCGCCTTGGTCATGCCGATCCACAACGAGGACGTGGCCCGGGTCGCGGCTGGGCTCGAGACAACCTGCATGGACCTTGGCGAGCTGCCGGAGGGCATCGACGTCGAGGCCTTCGTGCTCAGCGATAGCACCGACGACGCCGTCGTGGCGGAAGAAAAGGCCGCCATGGCAGCGCTGCAGCAGCGACTCGAGGGCCACTGCCGGCTGCACTATCGCCACCGGGACAGCAACGCAGGGCGCAAGGCAGGCAACTTGGGCGACTTCTGCACCCGCTGGGGCAGCCACTACGACTATATGCTGGTGGTCGACGCCGACAGTCTGATGAGCGGGACCACGGTGGTCGAGCTCATCGACGAGATGATGGCCAATCCTCGGCTGGGGCTCCTTCAGACGGTGCCCATTCCCGTGCGCCAGCAAAGTCTGTTCGGGCGCTGCAATCAATTCGCTGCCGCGCTCTACTCGCCCATGCTGGCGGCAGGACTGAGCTTCTGGCACGCCACCGCAGCCAACTATTTTGGCCACAATGCCATCATTCGGGTGGACGCGTTCACCGACGCCTGTGGCCTTCCCGAGCTCCCCGGCAAGCCGCCCCTGGGTGGCGATATCCTCAGTCATGACTTTGTCGAGGCGGCGCTGTTGCGCCGGGCCGGCTGGCAGGTGCGCATGCGCACCGACCTGGGCGGCAGCTATGAGGAAATGCCCAGCCACATTCTCGACTATGCCAAGCGTGATCGACGTTGGGTACAGGGCAACCTGCAGCATCTGCGCCTGCTGAATGGCCATGGCCTGCATGTGCTGAGCCGTCTGCACTTCTTCTTCGGCGCGCTGGCCTACCTGTCGTCGCTAGTGTGGCTGGCGATCCTGGTCATCAGTACCATCGATGCGCTGATCAGGGCGCTCGTTCCCACGAACTTCTTCACCGCCAGCTCGCAGTTGTTCCCTGACTGGCCCATCGCTCCGCCCAACCTGATCATTCCCTTGTTGATCGGCACCTTGGGCATGCTGCTGATGCCTAAGGTGCTGGGACTGATACTTGGTCTCATGCGGGATCCAGAGGGCTACGGGGGACGCCCAAAACTGGTCTTGAGCATGCTGGTGGAGACCCTGTTCGCCATGCTGATCGCACCGCTGATGATGGTCTTCCACAGCCGTTTCGTGATCCAGGTGCTGACCGGTCGTACCGTTGCCTGGGACCCGCAATCCCGAGAGGGGCGGGCACTGCCCTGGCGGGAAGCCTTCCGCCATACCTGGCTGTGGTCGCTGATTGGTGCGGTGTGGGCTCTCGTCACCTGGGCCTACACTCCGAGCTTCTTTCTCTGGCTGACGCCCGTCTGGCTCGGCCTGGTGCTGGCGGCTCCGCTGGTGCGCTGGAGCTCCAGCCTGACCATCGGCCGCCGCCTGGCCCGCGCCGGGCTTCTGCTGGTACCCAGTGAGACACGCCCCCCCAGGGTCGTCGCCGATCTACACATCGAGAGTCAGCTACCCTCATCGGGCGCGCCGGCCGCTCCCCCCAGCGAGCGTCCCCGAGACATGCCTGTGCAGTCCTTCCGACGCCCCCATCAATCGGCTGAGGTGCACAGCGACCCTGGCCACCCGATCGACACCCCCACGCCAGATCGTCGCTGATCCATCATAAGCCATCATCAGCGTCGGTGCAGGACGCCGCGGCCGTGACCCTCATGGCCGCGGCGTCATCATTAGGTAGTCTCTCTCGACAACCTCCCTTGACGCCCCCTTCCGATGCTATCCGAAAGTGGTGTCTGGCAAAGCCGCAAGGGCGTGCTAGACTGCGGTCGACTCGCTTGACGGGGTGCCGGTCAATCCGGCTGAGATGGTGCAGGGCCAGCGTGGTGTAGCGGCCCGACAGCACCGATCCCGTGGAACCTGATCCGGGTGCGGTGTGGACTCACACCTTGAACCGGCGTAGGGAATCAGGCGGTGGCACGCCTTCCCTGCGGGGGCCTGCCCTTCCTCCCCGCCGTCCTTCTCTGCCCCGCCCACCGGATCCACTATGCCGGAGCTATCATGGGCTACTGCTTCAACGATCTGATCGCTGCCTGCCGCGACGACTGGCGGCGCTATACCGAGCACGACTTCGTTCGTGCACTTGGGCGCGGCGACCTGAATGACGCCAGCTTTCGCCACTATCTGAAGCAGGACTACCTGTTTCTGCTGCAGTTTTCACGCGCCTACGCCCTTGCTGCCTACAAGAGCCAGGACCTGGAGAGCTTGCAGGGGGCCTTCAAGGGGATGCAGACGATCCTCGAGGTCGAACTGGGCCTGCATCTTGCCTACTGCCGAGAATGGGGCATTGACGACAGTGAGCTCAGCCGTCTACCGGAGGCACGTGCCACCCTGGCCTACACCCGCTACGTCCTCGACACCGGCAGTCGGGGTGATCTGCTGGACCTGCACGTTGCCCTGGCGCCCTGCATGGTCGGCTACGCCGATATCGGTCGCTGGCTGGCGGATCATCCCGAGACGCTGCGTGGTGGCGACAATCCCTACGATGCCTGGATCACCATGTACGCAAGCCCTGACTTTCAGGCCTCGGCCGTGCGCGAAAGACACTGGCTCGACGACCAGCTCAGCCAGGTATCGAGCGCTCGTTTCGAACGGCTGGCGCGCATCTTTAGCGACGCGACCCGTCTCGAGACCGACTTCTGGCAGATGGGACTGGAGCTGAGCGACTGACCTTGGCGACGCCTTTGGGCGATCGACCTGGGCGATCGCGCTCGACAACACAGACAAGCTGACAATAGCAACGCTTGACGGGGTGCCGCAGCCAGCGGCTGAGATCATGCAGCGCATGAGACCCGTTGAACCTGATCTGGGGATACCCCCGATGTTACGGCATCGAGGCGAGGACCAGCGTAGGGATCAAGCGCTCACGGCCACGGCCTCGACGCCCCCTTCTCCCTCGCGACGTGCCATTACCACCATCAGGGCGACGCCACTTGCCCTGCACCGCCGTGAGAGGAAACCACCTATGTCACTCGACCATCCCTCGTCTCATCCGAGATCCCGCCATGACGCCCACTTCCTGGCCGAGACGGCCAGGGTCGACCAGGCCGCCGTCACTCCCCTGCCAGGCTCTCGCAAGGTCTATGTAGAGGGCTCCCGCCCCGACCTGCGGGTGCCATTTCGCGAAATCACCCTGTCGCCGACGCGCACTTCAGGCGCCGACGAAGCCAATCCACCGCTACTGGTGTACGACACCTCAGGCCCCTATACCGACCCGGCGATACAGGTCGATCTGCGCAAGGGACTGGCCGAGTTGCGCAGGCCCTGGATTGAGGAGCGCAACGACACCGAGTGGCTCGACGGTCCCACCTCCGAGTACGGCCGCCGGCGTGCCAATGACCCACTGCTGGCACCGCTGCGCTTCGAGCTGACGCGCACACCACGCCGCGCCACCAGGACCGCCGATGGCCGCCCGGGCAACGTCACCCAATTGCATTACGCGCGGCGCGGCATCATCACACCGGAAATGGAGTTCATTGCACTTCGCGAGAATCAACGTCGACAGGCCCTTCAGGCCCCTTATCGTGGCAGTGACGAGGTCGAAGCGATACTTGGCCACCAGCACCCCGGCCAGTCGTTCGGAGCCCGTTTGCCGGATGAGATCACCCCCGAGTTCGTGCGCCAGGAAGTGGCCGCCGGACGTGCCATCATCCCGGCCAACATCAATCATCCCGAAGCCGAGCCGATGATCATCGGGCGTAACTTTCTGGTGAAGATCAACGGCAATCTAGGCAACTCTGCGGTGACCTCCTCCATCGAAGAGGAAGTGGACAAGATGACCTGGGGGATTCGCTGGGGGGCGGATACGATCATGGACCTGTCCACTGGACAGAACATCCATGAAACCCGTGAGTGGATCATCCGCAACTCACCGGTGCCGATCGGTACCGTGCCACTCTATCAGGCGCTGGAAAAGGTCAAGGGCGTGGCCGAGGACCTGACCTGGGAGATCTTTCGCGACACCTTGATCGAGCAGGCGGAACAGGGGGTGGACTATTTCACCATCCACGCCGGTGTGCTTCTTCGCTATGTGCCGCTGACCGCTGGCCGAGTCACCGGCATCGTCTCGCGGGGGGGCTCGATCATGGCCAAGTGGTGCCTCTATCACCACCAGGAAAGCTTCCTCTACACCCACTTCGAGGAGATCTGCGAGATCTGCAAGCAGTATGACGTGGCCTTCTCGCTGGGCGATGGGCTGCGCCCGGGATCCGTGGCAGATGCCAATGACGAAGCTCAGATGGCCGAACTCAAGACCCTGGGCGAGCTGACCCACATTGCCTGGAAGCACGACGTGCAGGTGATGATAGAAGGGCCCGGCCACGTGCCCATGCACCTGATCAAGGAGAACATGGACAAGCAGCTCGAGTACTGCGACGAGGCGCCCTTCTACACCCTGGGCCCGCTGGTCACCGACATCGCTCCCGGCTATGACCACATCACCTCAGGCATCGGCGCGGCGATGATCGGCTGGTACGGCTGCGCCATGCTCTGCTACGTCACCCCCAAGGAGCACCTGGGCCTGCCCGACAAGGACGACGTCAAGACCGGGATCATCACGTACAAGATCGCCGCCCATGCGGCGGATCTGGCCAAGGGGCACCCCGGCGCTCAGCGCCGGGACAATGCGCTGTCCAAGGCACGCTTCGAGTTCCGCTGGGAGGACCAGTTCAACCTGGGCCTGGACCCGGACACGGCCCGCGCCTACCACGACGAGACGCTGCCCAAGGACGCGGCCAAGGTGGCCCACTTCTGCTCCATGTGCGGACCCAAGTTCTGCTCCATGAAGATCAGCCAGGAAGTCCGAGACTATGCCCGCGACAACGGCGTGGACGGCGACAGCGAGGCGGTCATGGCGGGCATGGAGGCGCAGGCACAAGCCTTCCGCCAGCAAGGCGGTGCCCTGTACAAGGAAGTCTGACGCAAGCCCATCACGGCCTCCTTCCCGCCCGCGGCCCCGCGGGCGGGAAGGAGGCTGCCGCAAAGCGAATGCTGCGGCGGAGATTCAGGGCCGCCGGCAGCCTTCACGCTGCACCGCACAAATTGTTACCAAAGTCTAACCTCTTTACCCTGTCACTTGATGGTCGTCACAAGCTGTGCTGTTCCACCAGCAACTGGCCCTCCCTACCTCCCCAGGACAATTATGAGGCACCGGCCGCGGTGCTAGATTCGCCGCCATCCCCCCCGTTTACACGCCTTAACAAGGCGTCTTTCTCTGGAGATGGCATGAAAGCCCCGATACTGGTGATCAACTGCGGCTCCTCCTCGATCAAGTTTGCGCTGGTCGATCAGCCCCCTGGCGCACCTCGGATATCAGGCATTGCTGAGCGCCTGGGCAGCCACGATGCCTGCCTGAAGCTGGAAGAAGAGCACGGCAACCGGCGTGACATTTCGCTACCTCGAGCCACCCACGCCCTGGCGCTCAAGACCATCCTCGACCACCTGGGTGATCAACGTCCCGTCGGCATCGGGCACCGGGTGGTCCACGGCGGCGAGCGCTTCACCTGCGCCACGCTGCTGGACGACACGGTAGTCCGCACCATTCGCCAGACCGTCAGCCTGGCACCCTTGCATAACCCGGCCAACCTGGATGGCATCACCGCCACCCGACGTCTGTTCGAGCACCTGCCCCAGGTGGCGGTATTCGATACCGCCTTCCACCAGACCCTGCCGGCCCACGCCTACCGCTATGCGATTCCCGAAGACCTGTATCAGCGCCATGGCATCCGGCGCTACGGCTTCCACGGCTCCAGTCACGCCTACGTCAGCGAGCGCCTGGCCGAGGTCAGCGAGCGGGGACACGGAGGTTGGCTGATCGCCCATCTCGGCAATGGCTGCTCCGCAACCGCAGTCTGGGAAGGCGAAAGCCAGGACACCAGCATGGGCATGACGCCCCTGGAGGGGCTGGTGATGGGCACACGCAGTGGCGACGTCGACCCGGGCCTGCACCTCCATCTGGCCCGCCAGCTAGGGATGTCGCTGGAATCGATTGACCTGCTGCTCAACCAGAAGAGCGGCCTTCTCGGCGTATCTGGCCTGACCAATGACATGCGCGAGCTGGAGCAGGCCGCAGGCGCAGGACACCCCGGCGCGACCCTGGCCATCGAAGTGTTCTGCTATCGCCTGGCCAAGACCCTGGCCGGTCTCGCCTGCGCGCTTCCTCGGGTCGATGGCATCGCCTTCACTGGCGGCATAGGAGAAAACTCGTCGCTGATTCGGGCCCGCACGCTGGGCCACCTCAAGGCGCTGGGCGTGCATCTCGATAGCGCTGCCAACAGCGCTCTTGCGCGCGGCAGCGAAGGTGCCATCCATGACGCCAGCGAGTCCGGTTCGCCGGAAATCCGCGTCATTCCCACCGATGAAGAAGGCTATATCGCCAGCCAGACCCGAGCACTGATCACCCGTCTGGCACTGGCCGACAGGTCCGAGGAAGCCGTATGAGCCTGCAACCCCGTACCCTGCTGTTGATCCCGGTGGATGAGGGGGTCGCCCTGACCTCTGCGGCGCTGGGAATGCTGCGCGCACTGGATACCCTGGGCCTGGAGGCAGGCTTCCTGCAGCCATTCAGCCAGGCAGAGGGCATCGATGACGATAGCAACAGCGCCGAAAGGGCTCGCTCGCTGGTCGCCAGCACCCTGGGCATCGGCTCGCCTCGTCCAGTGCCCCGGGAAGACGTGGAGCACTACCTGGGCAGAAATGACAGCGACGGTCTGCTTGAGCTTGCCGTCGAACGCCATTCACGGGTCGCCAAACCGGCGACCGGCAAGCGGCCGGCCTTCATCGTCGTGGAAGGCATTCGCCCCCTGCGCAAGAACGCCTACGCCCTGGATCTCAATGTACGTCTTGCCAGCGCCCTGGACGCCCAGGTGATTCTGGTCGCCGATGGCCAGACGAGCGACCTGAAGGAGCTGGCCAAGAGCCTGGCCTTCCATCGCCAGAGCATCGACGCGGTGGGTTCCAGGCGTACCCTCGGCACCATTCTGATGCGCCTGCCCAGTGACGGCGATGACTCGGCCAGCGATCAGACCCTGGCCTCCGTCAGTGATCGTGAAGCCAGCGCCCACCGCCAGCACTGGCAGGACCAACTGGCCACGGCATCCGAGCAGAGCCTGCCGGTAGTGGCCGCGGTACCCTATCGCGCCGCGCTGACCGCGCCGCGGACCCTGGATGTGGCCCGCGCCCTCGGCGCCAGGATCCTGCATCACGGTGATGCTGATAGACGTCGCGTCGCCCATACCACCCTGGGTGCCCGCAGCGCCGAGCATCTGCTGTATGCATTGCGCCCGGGCGAACTCATCGTGTCCCCTGGTGATCGCGACGACACCCTGCTGGCTGCTGCCCTCGCCACCATGAACGGGGTGCCCCTGGCGGGCCTCCTGCTAACCCACGGCGAAACCCCCAGCAAGCAGCTGATCGACGTCTGCCAACCAGCACTATCCTCCGGCCTGCCTGTCCTGTCCGTCGATACCGACAGCTTCACCACGGTGGCCAAACTGACCGACATCCCCGGTGGGATTCCGGTGGATGACCAGGAACGGGCGGAGGCCATCAGCGCCTTTGTGGCGGATCACCTCGATCGAGAATGGCTGCTGGCATTGATGGACGACGAGACCCAGCGCCGACTGTCTCCAGCGGCCTTTCGCCATCAATTGGTCAGCATGGCCCAGCAAAAGCGCCAGCGCATCGTGCTGCCCGAAGGGGATGAGCCACGCACCCTGGAAGCAGCCATCCTGTGCCAACGCCGCGGCATCGCCAACTGCGTCTTGCTGGGTAAGCGCCAGGCCATTTTGGAAGTGGCCAAGGCCCGCGGCCTGGAATTGCCCGATGATCTGCAGATTCTCGACCCCGACAGCGAACGTTGCCGCTTCATCGCCCCCATGGTGGAACGGCGCAAGGGCAAGCTGACCCCCTTGACCGCCGAGGCCCAGCTTCACGACAGTGTGGTTCTGGGCACCATGATGTTGGCGGAAGGCGAGGTCGATGGGTTGGTATCAGGGGCGATACACACCACCGCCAACACCGTTCGACCGGCCTTTCAGCTGATCAAGACCGCCCCCGGATATGCTCAAGTGTCGTCGGTTTTCTTTATGCTGCTGCCCGATCAGGTGGTGGTCTACGGCGACTGCGCGGTCAATCCTGACCCGGACGCCGACGCGCTGGCCGAGATTGCCTTGCAGAGTGCGGCCAGCGCCGAGGCCTTCGGCATCGAGCCCAGGGTCGCCATGATCAGCTATTCCACCGGCGAGTCAGGCACCGGTGCTGACGTTGACAAAGTCCGAGAAGCCACCCGAATCGCCCGCCAGAAAGCCCCACACCTGCCCATCGATGGTCCTCTGCAATATGACGCTGCGGCGATCGCCAGCGTGGCCCGGCAAAAGGCACCGGACTCGCCAGTGGCAGGGCGCGCTACGGTGTTTGTCTTCCCTGACCTCAATACCGGCAACACCACCTACAAGGCGGTCCAGCGCAGTGCCCGGGTGGTCAGCATCGGCCCCATGCTGCAGGGCCTCAACAAGCCGGTAAACGATCTGTCACGGGGCGCCCTGGTCGAAGACATCGTCTACACGATTGCGCTGACGGCGATACAGGCTGGGCAATAGCGGCCCGCCGACGTTTCCCGTCACATCAATGCCGCCACTGGCGTCCTGATCGCCGCATCTCGGCGCTGATACCACCTCGCCCCGGAGTTGCCGGGGCTAGGTTGTCTGCCACGCCTGCCTCCACGGTCACCACTCGGCGATACCGGTATACAGGCACACCAGCACCAGGCCAAGCAGGAACAGCGTCTCGGCAATCATCAGAATGACCGGTTTCCACCCCACCACGGCCAGCTTCTGAAACGACGTCTTGATCCCCAGCGCGGCAATCGCCGTCACCAGGCACCAGCGCGACAGGTCCGTCATACCCTCCACCATCACCGGGGGTATCACGCCGAGACTATTGATCAGTACCAGCACCACAAACGCAATCAGGAAGCTCGGGAACATGGGGACCTTGGCGCCATCCGCACCGCCTTCCGCCATCCGGGCACGCCGAAACAGCAGCATGAAGACCATCACCGCCGGCACCAGCATAGCGACCCGCAGCAGCTTGACGAAGGTCGAGATATCGCCCGTTTCGTCCGAGATCATATAGCCGGCACCGACGACCTGGGCCACATCATGTATCGTGCCGCCCAGAAAAATACCCGCCTGGGTGTCGCTCAGCTCCAGCGCTCCCACCAGCAGCGGATACAGCACCATGGCCGCCGTGGATAGCGTGGTCACGCCAACCACCGTCAGGATGGTATTGCGCTCGGCCACCTCGTTACGAGGCATCGCCGCCGACAGCGCCAGGGCTGCCGATGCACCGCAGATGGCGACCGATCCCCCGGTCAGCAGGCCCAGGTCATTGCGCAGGCCAAGCAGCCGCGCCAGCACCCCACCCGCGACGATGGTCAGGATGACCCCGGCCACTACCGTTACCACCGGACCGATGCCAAGCTCGGCCACCTGTTCCAGCGTGATCCGCACGCCCAGCAAGGCCACGCCCAGGCGCAGGATGGTGCGAGCCGCGAACTCGACGCCCAGCAGACAGGGGCCCTGCTCGCTGAGAAAGTGCAGCGTCATGCCGAACAGCAGCGCGTACAGCAGGGTTGGACCACCATAGTGATCAGCGATGAAGGTCGTCGCGAGGGCGATGGTGATACAGATCAGTACGCCGGGCATACGCGCCCTGGCGGGCTCCAGATGCCGCCTCCACCCACTGTCTGGGGCGTCGCTCGGGGCGTGGGTCGTTGGCTGGGACATGACGTGTCCTCTGTTGTCGTTGATATCGCCACGTCGTGGCAGCGTCTTCATGGTGTGAGCAATACGGGGACCGCTGCGGCCGGCACTGCATGCAGCACATGCTGTCCCAGGCGCTGCGGTGGAGTTAGGACCAGCGCCGGGCCTTGCATGAGTCCAGCTAGGCGCCCTGGCGGCGCGCCGTACTCAGGCGACCTGCGTCCTTGCCTGGCGGTCGGCCTTGATCATGTCCGCCGCGCGTTCGGCGATCATGATGGTCGGTGCATTGGTGTTCCCCGACACGATGATGGGCATGATCGAAGCGTCGACGACCCTGATCCCCTGGAGCCCATGCACCTTCAAGCGATCATCCACCACCGCCAGTGGGTCGTTGCCCATCTTGCAGGTGCCCGCCGGGTGGTAGATGGTCTGGCTATAGCGGCGAGCGGCGTCCAGCAACTGCTCATCGCTTTGATAGGCACGTCCGGGCACGTACTCGTCAGTAATCACATCGGCGAGGGGAGCCTGCTCGGCGATACGCCGGGCGACCTTGATGGCGTCTACTGCCACTCGGCAGTCCTCATCGGTGCTGAGGTAGTTGGGCTGAATGGAGGGATAGACCGCCGGGTCCGGACTGGTGATACGGATGCGTCCGCGACTCGTCGGCCTGAGCTGACACACCGATGAGGTGAAGGCCGAGAACGGATGCACCCCTTCCGCCGGCTTGTCGGCGGACAGCGGCTGCATATGAAACTGGATGTCAGGGCGGTCCAGCCCTTCCCGCGACTGGGTGAAAATGCACACCTGACTGGCGGCCAGGGTCAGCGGCCCGGTGCGGGTCAGCGCATACTGGGTGCCCACCGCCAGCTTCTTGAGTGGATGGCGCACCTCATCATTGAGGGTTCGGCAACGCGTCTTGAACACCAGGCGAATCTGCAGATGGTCCTGCAGATTCTCCCCCACACCAGGCAACTGGTGAAGGCAGTCGACGCCGACATCGGCCAAGTGCTGTGGGTCACCGATACCCGAGCACTGCAGGATCTGCGGCGAGCCTATGGCACCCGACGACAGCAGCACCTCAAGAGTGGCGCTGGCCCGACGAAGCACATTACCCTGGCGGTACTCGACGCCGACCACCCGCTTTCCTTCCAGCAGCAGGCGCTGGCAATGGGCCCGTTTGACCAGGGTCAGGTTGGGGCGCTTCAACGCGGGGCGCAGGAATGCCTTGGCCGTGGAGCAGCGAAAGCCCTTGTACGATGTCTGCTGGAAGTAGCCGACTCCTTCCTGGGTCTCGCCATTGACGTCTTGATTCTCGGGGATACCCGCCGCCTTGGCGGCCTCGATAAAGCGCTCGGCGATCTCGCGACGCAGTCGCAGGTCTGACACCTTGAGCGGCCCATCGGTGCCATGAAAGGCATTGGCCCCGCGCTCCTGGCACTCGGACTTCTTGAAATAGGGCAGCACCGAGGCGTAATCCCACCCCTGGTTGCCCATGGCCGCCCAGTCGTCATAGTCCTGACGCTGCCCTCTTATATAGAGAAGACCGTTCAACGAGCTCGATCCCCCCAGGACCTTGCCCCTGGGCCACTGCAGCCGCCGACCATCGATGCCGTCATCCGGGTCCGTCAGGTAGCACCAGTCGGTCGCCGGGTTGTGCATGGTCTTGAAGTAGCCTACCGGCACGTGAATCCAAGGGTTCCAGTCCGATCCCCCTGCCTCCAGCAGCAGTACGGAAACCTCCGGGTCTTCGCTGAGACGGTTCGCCAGTACGCAGCCGGCGGAACCAGCTCCCACGACGATGTAGTCGAAGACGTCTGACGATGGTGTTGTCGTTGTCATGGCTCTCACTCAAACGAGACGTTTTGTCTCAAAACATCGTAGACCCATTTCTAAAAATATCAACATCGAGACAAATAGAATCAATTTTATTGCCAACACCCAAAAGGCGATCTATGGTGTGGTCAAGGCCGAAAAACGGCCCGGAGGCATTGCCCCGCCATGGCCTGCCTCCTTCTGCATCCCGACACCAACCACAACATTGGGAGCAACACATGAGTTCACGCCTTCTCCCCTCACGTCTGTCTCGCCGTGACTTCCTCAACATCTCCGGTCGCTTCGGCATGACGTCTACCCTATTGGCCGCCAGCGGCCTCGGCGCGGGCCTGACCGCATCGAGTCTTGCCCGCGCCGCGGAGTCCGAGCAGCAGCGCCGCTACGCCAGCGAGCCAAAGTTCCAGCTACGCTTCGGCGCCTCCGGCTTCAATGAGCGCAACCTGGATATTCAGAAATCCGGTCAGCTGTTCTTTGCCCGGGACCTCGAGGAGCGTACCGACGGCGCTATTCGCGTCGAATTCATGGGGTCCAACGAGGTCTGCAACCAGCTCGACTGTGTCAGCAAGGCACAGCAGGGCATCGTCGACATCTTCTCGGCATCGACCCAGAATTCCGCCGGCGGCGCGCCCTACCTGAACGTGCTGGACTTCGCCTACATGTTCCCGAGCGTCGCCTCGATGTTCCATTTCTTCTACGACCACCGCAGCGAGGCCCTGCTGCGCGAACCGATGCGCCAGCGCCACAACCTGCAGTTCCTGTTCACACACTGCGACCTGCGCGGACTGATGATGGGCCAGAGCTGGGCGGACCGTCCGCTGGTCGACAGCCTGGAAGTGCTGCAAGGCACCAAGAACCGGGTGACAGGCACTCAGCTCGGGCGTATCGCCATGGAACAGCTTGGTCTCAATCCGGTTCCAGTGGCCTGGGAAGAGACCCTGGACGGACTGCGGCAGGGACTGCTGGATGGGGCGGAAACCTGGATGAGTGCGGTGGCCTACGCGGGCATGGCGCCAGTGGTCTCCCAAGCGGTCGACCTGCGCTTCTTTGCGGGCACCGAGCATACCGCCATGAATCTGTCCAAGTTCGAAAGCCTCGGCGCAGAACTTCAGCAGCAAGTGATGGAATCTGCCTATACCGCGCAGATCTTTACCCAGGGCATGAACGAGGCCGGTCGCTACCAGATTGTCGGCGCCAGTGAACACCCTGCCGCGGGCACCGTCTTTGCAGAAAACAATGTGAGAGTCGCGCCGCTATCCGATGAGATTCGCGCCCAGGCCGAGCAGCTATGTGCGCCGGAGTTCAACCCGGGCCCCTGGGAGCAATGGCGTGAGCGCTTGAATGGCTGGGCGGGCGACATCGATATCTACCAGGAGATTCACACCATTGCTCGCGAAATCCCCCGCGATATGGCGGCTGTCAATGTAGCGCCGAAGCGCTGGTGGAGGGCGTAATGACCGATCACAAGGCCACCGCGGCTGAGGCGACGTCGTCTGACGTCGCCAACAGCTCGACTCCCGCCTGGCTGCTGCCTCTGAAGTGGATCGATGCCAACCTGGAGAAGGTCATCATTCTGGTGTCCTACAGCGGAATGGCAGGCATCATCTTCGTCGAGGTCATCCGCCGCTTCTTCTTCAGCCTGCAAGCCCCCTGGAGTACCAGTATTCCGGTGCTGCTGTTCCTGTGGCTGACCTGGTTCGGCGCGTCGCTCAACGTCAAGCAGCGTACCCACCTCTCGCTCAACGAGATTCGCATGCGCCTGCCCTACTCAGGCCAGTTCGCCTGTCAGGTCCTCGATGCGGTGCTGTGGATCGCCTTCGGCGCCCTGGTCATCCATTTCACCGTCATCCAGGTGCAATTGGCGCACATGAACTTCGCCATCGTGCCCGGCACCGACAATGTCATGCAGTGGTGGTTCTACCTGGCCACGCCGCTGGCCTGGGTGCTGATCATCTACCGCGTCCTCCAGAATCTGGCGACCGACGTCGCACGTTTCCGCCGAGGCGAACCTTTCAACCTGCAACCGTCCATCATGGACTAGGAGAAGCGTGATGACTGACGGCATGCTTATTGGCCTGGTCACGGCGGGCTGTACCACGATCTTTCTGCTGGGGGTCCCGATCTTCCTGGTGATCGGACTGTGGGTGGTCGGCACCAGCCTGATCATCGACTTCACCCTCGCCAACATCGGCGTCACCCTGTTCCAGGGGCTCAGCTTCTTCGGGCTGTTGGCGCTTCCCTTGTTTATCCTTACCGGCGACCTGATCAATGCCGCGGGCATTGCCAAGCGGCTGTCCGACTTTGCCTACTCGGTACTGGGTTGGCTGCGCGGCGGCATGGGCATGGCGACCCTGGGCGCCTGCGGCCTGTTTGCGGCGATCTCGGGATCCAACGCCGGTACAACGGCCACGATTGGCTCCATCATGCAGCCTGAGATGGTCAAGAACGGCTATGACGAGCGCTTTTCGGCGGCCACCGCGGCCTCTGGCGGCACCGTAGGTATCATCATCCCCCCCTCGATCATCTTTATCGTCTACGGCTTCATGATGAACCTGTCGATCAGCGATCTGTTCATCGCCGGGATGATTCCCGGAGCGATGATGGTGCTGGGCATGATGGTGGCCTGCCACCTGGTCGCACGGCGCCACGGCTGGGGCACGCTGATTCCCTTCAAGGGCGGAGAAAGCGCTCGCTTCGCACGCCGCGCCTACCTGGGCTTCGCGACTATCGGGGTGGTGCTGTACGGCATCTATTCGGGCAAGTTCTCGCCCACCGAGGCGGCAGCGATCACGGTCGGTTTCACCTTGATTGCCGGGCTGCTGATCACCCGCGAGATCCGCTTTACGGCACTGCCGTCGATCATGCTGCGCTCCGGCCAGATCGCCGGCATGCTGGCACCGCTGATCGCTATTTCGGTGGTCATGCAGCAGCTTCTGTCGGTGTTGGGTGCGGGGCAGGCGCTGGAGACCCTGCTCAGCGGGCTGGGCAACTACTACGTCATCCTCGGCGCATGCATGCTGATGATCCTGTTGGCGGGCATGATTCTCGAGAGTCTGCCGGTGACCATCATCCTGGCCCCGATTCTTGCGCCAATCGCCCAGAATGCGGGGGTCGATCCGATACACTTCGCGGTGATCTTCCTGGTCGGTGCCGCCATCGGTTTCGTCACGCCGCCCTTCGGTCTCAACCTGTACGTCGCCAGCAGTATCACCGGCATTCCCTACCTCAGACTGGTGAAGTTCGTTATTCCCTACTTTATCGCGTTGATCAGCTGCTGGATTGCTATCTCGCTATGGCCTGCCCTGTCGCTGATGCTGGTGGGATGACATCGCTTGAACCGGTGCACGCTGACGCGGCAAGCCTCTCCGGGCTTGCCGCGTTATCATGAACGTCAGGTTTTTCATTTCGACGTCGCCAAGGATCGCCTATGCCGACCAACGACAGCTCCCGCAACACGACCAATTCCACGCTGCAACGCGGTCTGATGCTGCTCGAGAGCATCGCCACCGCCGTGCATGGCGTCAGTGCCGCCGACCTGGAACGCCAGCTGGACATCCCCAAGCCGACGCTCCACCGACTGCTCAAGCAGCTCGAGGAACAGGATCTGATCGTGCGGGACCCAGAGGGCCGTCACTTGCTGCCGGGAGATCGCCTGCATCAGATGGCCATGGGGGTCCTCGCCAACGAGAGCCTGAAGGCTCCGCGCCGGATGCTGCTCAAGCGTCTCGCCGAAGACGTCAACGAGACCTGCAACCTGACCCTGCTGGAGGGTCACGAGGTGCTCTACTACGAACGGGTGGAGACCAACTGGCCGGTACGCATCCAGCTGCCCCCTGGCTCTCGCATCCCGCTGCATTGCACCGCCAGCGGCAAGCTGTTTCTTGCCCTGATGGGCGCCAACCAACGCCGCCAGCTGCTCAAGCACTTGCCGCTGGAGGCCTACACGCCCTACACCGCCACCGACGCCGACGAACTCGAACGCCGCCTTGAGAATATCGCCGCCAACGAGCTGAGCACCGACAACGAAGAGTTCATTCAGGGCATGGTGGCTATCGCGGTGCCCATCTACGACACAGCGGGCCGTATCCAGGCGACGCTCGCCATCCACGCCCCGCGACTGCGCCATACCATTGATTCGCTGATGGAGTGGGCCCCGCTGATGCGCCGTATCGCCGGCCAGCTGCAAGAAACGTTTCAGCGCTGAGAAGCGGTCCAGCAGCGCCCCATCAAGCGTCTCATCTTGAGACGCCCTGGGCTCGACGACATGAAGAGCCCGACGCTGCTCGACGTGACGTGACGCTGCACCGGGCTCTTTTAAAGGGCTTTTTTAACGAGCTCTTTAAACAGGTTGTTTCCACAGGATCACACCGGTGGCACCACCACCACTGGAACGCTGGCACGCTTGATCACGCCCTTGGTGACCTTGCCGGCGTAGGACGCGCTGAACCCCCGTTTATTGGTGGCCATGACGATCATGTCGCAATCATGTCGGGTGGCATAACGGATGATTTCCGACGCCGGATATCCCTCCACCACGGCACGAGCGGTGATCAGGCTCATCTGGCTCGGCGCGTCGGCGGATACCTTGTCACCGCGCTGTCGGCCGCTTTGTTCGCTGTCTGCTGGGTGACTCCCCAGCCAATCCTGCTGCAGCGCCTCGATAAACTCATCGAGTCGCTGTGCCGCCTGGGCGCGTCGCTGTTCCATCAACGCATCCAGAGTGCGTCGCTCGCGAATGTTGGCCTTGAGGGTCTGCATCACATCGTCAGAGAGTGACTTGACGGCGTGCAACACGTGAACCTCTGCCTGGCAGGTGCTGGCGAGGCTGAGGCTATGGGCCAGAACCTGACGGCAGTCATCCTTGAGCCCAAGGCAACACAGCACACGTGAGATGGTGGTAGGCATGGCAACCTCTCTATGGGGTGTCAGGCCGGGACGCTGGCGTGGCGGTTCCCGGCGAGGTTCAGAGGGCGAGTTCAGAGGGCGAGTTCAGAGGGCTAGTTCAGAGGGCTAGTTCAGAGGGCGACACTCACACTGGCGCCCGCGACGCCGCCATGACCCGGCGGCACCTGCACGACGTCAATAGCCAAGAAGCCCGGGTAGCCACAGCGACAGTGCCGGGAAGTAGGCAATCAGGAACAGCGCGAATACCGATGCGGCGGCAAATGGCAGCGCCTTCAGCGAAATTTCCTCGATCGACGATCCTCCGATACCTGACGCTACGAACAGGTTCTCCCCCAGAGGCGGCGTCTGGAAGCCGATGGCCAGTGCGCACACCACTACGATGCCCACATGCACCGGATCCATGCCCAGCATGTACATGATGGGCAGCAGAACGGGCGTCAGGATCATGATGGCCGCCAGGGTTTCCATGAACATGCCGACAAACAGCAGGAAGGCGATCACCATGGCCCAGATGAGATACAGATTGTCGGTCAATCCCAGCATGCCCTCGGCAATGACGGCAGGAACCCGCTGCTCGACCAGCAGTCGTCCAAAGACGGTCGCGGTGAACAGGATCAGCAGCACCCGGCCAGTGATCCAGGTAGTCGTCTCCAGGGTCTTCAGCGTGGGTTTCCATTTCAGCTCGCGGTGCAGGAAGATGCCGACGATCAGGGTGTAGGCAATGGCCACCACGGCGGATTCCGTGGGGGTAAAGAGTCCACTGTAGATACCTCCCAGAATGATCAGCGGTGCCAGAATCGACCACACACCGCGCTTCAGACTGCGGCCAATGGTCTCCCAGGACCAGGTATCACTGAGCCCCGAATAGCCACGGCGTCTTGAGATCACATAGTTGATGGTCAACAGGCAACCGGCAATGACCATGCCGGGCACGATACCGGCGATGAACAGCTTCGGAATCGACAGACTCTGGAAGGCGCCATGCTGCGCCACGGCCTCGGCGGGGGGCTGCAGCCCCATGCCCGAAATCCCGAAGATCACCATCGGAATCGACGGCGGAATGACCACTCCCAAGCCACCGGACGAGGCGGTGATGGCGGAACCATAGCCGCGGTCGTAGCCACGATTGGCCATGGCAGGGATCATCAGCATGCCCACCGCAGCGGTGGTGGCAGGCCCCGATCCGGAGATGGCACCGAAAAACATGCAGGCAAATACCGTGGCGGCGGCAAGCCCCCCCGTCACCGGACCCGCGAAGGCTTCCGCGATATCGACCAGGCGTCGGGATATGCCGGCGGCCTCCATCAATGCCCCCGCCAGTATGAAGGCTGGCAATGCCATCAACGGAAATGAGCCTACCGAGGTAAAGGCGATCTGGACGAAGGCCATGGGGTTTTCCCCCAGCCACAGGTACGTCGCCAGGGCGGCGACGCCCAGCGACACCGTAATCGGAGCCCCCAGCAGAAGCAGCAGAAAGAATACGCCAAACAGCACGTAGATCAGGCTGGTTTCCATCGCTACTTCTCCTCGGCCGAGGGTGACAGTGCGGCCATTCGTGCTTCCTCGATGGCTTCGGCCTCCGGGTCTTCCGGCTCCCGATGCTGAACAAAGCGCACATAGTTGTTCTGCACGATACGTAGCGTCATGAGCACGAATGCCAGCGGCAGGATCAGGTAGAACACCTTCATCGGCACCCCAAGGGTCTGGGATTTCCAGAAGTCGTTCATCCGATGGAACACGAAGTCGTAACTCAGCCAGATGAACACCAGATTGAAGCCGACCCAGATCAGATCGGTCAGCACACCACAGGCAAGCCCCACCCACCTGGGCAGGAAGCGAAACTGAAACGTCACCCGGTTATGGGCAGACTTCTTGGCGGCGTACACCGCGCCCAGATAGGCAAACCAGACAAAGGCGTAGGTCGCCAGCTCATCGGCCCAGGGCAGCGAGTAGCTGAACAGATTGCGCAGCAGAATCTGCGCGAAAAGGAGAACAACAAAGGTCACCAGCAGCAACTGACACAGCCAGTTCTCGAGATTGTCCACCACCTTCCAGACACATTTCATCACGACGACCTCCGAGCAGTCGCCGCCGACCCTGCCAGTGGAGTCGGCGGCCATGGTGCCCGACACCGGGCACCAGGAGGGTTCAAGGACATTCAGGCGAGGGACGCTATTCAGGGAGCGGGTTCACGTCCTAGAGCGGCCAGGGCGGCATCCAGTTTTTGCTTGCCGCCAATGCTGTCGTAGAAGTCGGGCCAGATGGCAGTGGCCTGTTCGATCCAGGCCTGTTCGCCATCGGCAGGCTCGGTGATTTCCATGCCGTGCTCTTCTACCAGGCGCGTCTTGATGGCGTCTTCCTGGGCAAGCAGGTAGTCATAGCTGTGGTCGGTGGCCTCCTGAGCCGCTGCCAACACCCACTGCTGCTGTTCCTCGGACAGGCTCTGGAACTTGCCTTCGCTGATGATCAGCGGCTCCATGGAGAACACATAGCAGCTGTCGGTCACATGATCCTGGACCTCGTAGAACTTCATCGCATCAATGGTGATGTAGGGATTGTCCTGACCGTCGACCACGCCCTGCTGCAGCGCCGTGAAGGTCTCCGACCAGGCCAGAGGATTGGGGTTGATGCCCCAGGCCTGATAGGCCGCGATCATGATCTCGTTCTTGGGCACGCGAATGACCAGCCCATCCAGATCGTCCGGGGTTGCTACCGGATGGGACGAATTGGTCAGCCGTCGGCATCCCGAATAGGCCCAACCGAGGATGCGCACGCCAGCATCGCGAATGGTGTTCTCCACCATTTCCTGGCCGATCGCGCCTTGGGTCAGGGTGCGGGCATCTTCGGGGCTCTGAATGACATAGGGGAGTGTCATTACCCCCACCGTTGGCGAAAAGGGGGTGATATTGTTGATCGCCAGCACCGACAGGTCGAGCAGCCCCATGCTGGCGTTGTTGACCGTATCTTGCTCGCTGCCAAGCTGACCGTTGGGGAACAGGTCGACGTTGATCTCACCCCCTGACTTTTCCTCGATCAGGGTGGCAAAGGTCGATCCAAGCTCATATTGGGTGCCACCGGCGGCATCACCCAGCGCCATCTTCCAGGTCGCCGCATGGACAGTGGTCCCAGCGCTCAGCAGCGCCAGTGACAAGCCGGTAACCAGCCCGCGCGGCAGAACGCGTGAGGACTTGGGGTGCGTATAGGGTGCCTGGTTATGCATGAGGAACTCCCATCATTGTTGTACCGCATCGAGCGGAATATTGTGTCGGGTGTTTCATTTCAGGGGCGGTCGGCGGCATGTTGGCTTCGCCGCCTCACCATGATGCTTACTCTCTATCGACAAACGCGCACCCCATAGGACCAACGCGCCGCCATCGTTTGGGCCAGCCCCCCGGCTCCTCTCGACAGCGTGCGTTGTCTGTAGGATCGTAAGCAGCGGTAGCGAATCTCTTCGTCGCCCCACAATGCCAATAATGACTATCAGGAATGCACCAGCGGAATGAGCGCCCCCCTGTTTCGACTCAACGCCGACCGTAAGGAAAGCCTGCAGTGCCAGCTGCGCGAGCAGATCGCCCGCGCGATCATCGAAGGCCATCTGCCTACTGGAGAAGCGCTTCCCTCTAGCCGGCGCCTGGCCAAGGAGCTGGGCGTCGCGCGCAATACTGTCATGCTGGCCTATGACCAGCTGCTGGATGATGGCTATCTGGTGGCCCGAGAACGCAGCGGCTACTTCGTCAATCCTGACATTCTGGCCGGGCGCGTTGCCGCCACCGGGGCCGACAATCACGCTGCCGCACGCACTGCGGCCGCACCCGAGCTGCCCTGGGAATCACTGCTGACGCGCCGGCTCGCCCAGCAGCCCTGCATCACCAAGCCGACCGACTGGCTCGACTACGACTACCCATTCCTCTACGGTCAGATCGATCCCAACCTCTTCCCTACCCAGCATTGGCGCGAGTGCAGTCGTGACTCGGTGAGCGTGCCGGCGATTCGCCGCTGGTCTGCCGACCACCTGAGTGAAGACGACCCCTTGCTGGTCGAACAGATTCATCAACGCCTGCTGCCACGCCGCGGCGTCTGGGCACGACCCGAGGAAATCCTGGTGACGGTGGGCGCGCAGCAGGCGCTGTGGATCAGCGCGATGCTGACCCTGGGGCCTCAGCGACGCTTTGCCATGGAAAACCCCGGTTACGTCGACATGGTCAACATTGCGCGCACCTTTACCGACGATATTCTGGCGGTGGACGTGGACGACCAGGGGCTGGTGATCGATGACCGACTTGCCGGCTGCCATCTGGCCTATGTGACGCCTAGCCACCAATCCCCTACCGGCGTCACCCTGCCGCTGGAGCGTCGCCGACAGCTGTTGGAACGCGCCGACCGCGACAATTTCCTGGTGATAGAAGACGACTACGAGAGCGAGACCAATTTCATCGACAACCCGACCCCCGCCCTCAAGAGTCTGGATACCAGCGGTCGGGTCATCTATGTGGGGAGTCTGTCCAAGACGCTGGCGCCAGGCTTGAGGCTTGGCTACATGGTGGCGCCCCCTGCCTTCATCGCTGAAGCGCGCGCCCTGCGTCGCCTCATGCTTCGCCATCCAGCGACCAACAATCAGCGCAGTGTGGCGCTGTTTCTCGACCGGGGCTATCACGACGCTCTGCTGCGCCAGATACGCCAGACCTATCAACGTCGCTGGCACTTGATGCGGGATGCCCTGGAAGCGCACCTTCCTCAGTTCCAGATCCGCTCCACCTTTGGCGGCTCGTGTTTCTGGCTGGAAGCGCCCGAGAACACCGACGTCGGGCTGCTCAAGCGTCTGGCCCAGGAGCAAGGCGTGCTGTTTGAAGCGGGAGACGTGCATTTCCTTACCCAGCCGACGCGTCCCACGCTGCGCCTGGGGTTTTCTGCCATCGACGAGTCGCGCATCGAAGCCGGCATCGAGCGTCTGGCCTCACTGCTGCCCTCACTGCGGCAATAGGCAAGCACACCGGTGCATCGCGGCTGAACGCACATCCGCTTCAGCGTCGGCCCCACGCCATCGCCCCTTAGGGCAGCGCTGATTACACCAGCCGAGCAGTATGAGGCGCTAGGCGCCCGCAACGCAGCGAATCGGCGGCGCAGCCATTGATTCAGGTGTCCCCTGGCGAGCTGGCCGCGGGGCGATCTATGGATGGTCGAACAGATGTTCAAGCGGCTCTTCGAGCTGTTCAATCTCCTTGATCAGACCGTCAAATGGCTCGCTCTGGCGACCGATACAGACCAACACCGCTCCAGTCACCGGACGGCCATGGGGGCGCCAACGACCTCGCGATCCGCTGTATTGGAGGCTGTACCAGCCCCCTTCGTCCCCGGCCTGCCTGAGAAAGCCCTTGGCCCGATACAGGCAGTCGCGGTAGCGCTCCAGCACCGTCACCAGGCGATCGGCCGCCACCGCTCCGGTAAAGTGCAGGGTACGCTGCCTCAGCCCGGAGTGATCTGTCTGGCCCCCTGACGCGTCGGCGCCCGCCGGATGCTCAGAAGACCCCGCCACCGTGCGGTCAAGCTGGCTGTCAGCGCCGCCACATGACTGAGCGGCGACATCACCATCGTCCCAGGCCCCGGTTTCCGATACCAGGGTGGCTCCTGGCGCCAGCTTTCCCAACCAGGCCAGCAGGCGTTCTCTATCCTCTTCGTCCCGAGGTAGACGATTCACCAACAAGCGCCGCGCCGACGACAACTGAGCGTGCCAGAGATCGCTGACCTGAACGTCTTGAGCCAGGCGCCGGGCCTGGCTGGCATCGACCAGCACCACGGTATCGGAAAGGCTCAAGCCCGGCGCCAGTCGAGCGATGTCGCCGATGCGCCAGGGGTTGGCGACCCCGCTGGCCTCGATCAGTATCTCACTGGGCCTGGCCTTCAGCCGCAGCGCCTGGGACAGCTGCTCTGCCAGGGTCCCGCCCAGGGTGCAGCAGACGCAGCCATTGGCCAGCGACAGCACGCGATCGTCCCGGTAGTCGATCGATGCCACATCCACATTGACCTTGCCGACGTCGTTGACCAGGATCAGCGCATCCACCACGTCCCCCGCCGCCAGACGTCGATTGATGTAGGTGGTCTTGCCTGCCCCCAGGAAACCGGCGATGACCGTGACCGGCACCGCCTCGAGCGCACTGCGCTGCGCTGAGCCCTGCGGACGGATGCTTGCGGGCTCAAGACTGTCCCTGGCAACGTCCATTGCCTCAGTCCCCGCCATCCTTTCGCCTCCCTCTGTCCTCTCGGTCTCCTCTGTCCTCTCAGCCCGCACTATTCCCTCAGTCCGTTCTATCCTCTCAGCCCCCATGGGACCACTTGCCAGATCGTCATGGACCATCTCATCTACCTTTGTTGATGCCCATTGCAGGCGGCCGTATCCATTGCGCTCTATTGCCCTTGCCGGGCACCCTGTCGCCAGCGACGGAGTCAGCAACCTTCATCCTGTGTGGCTTGCCTTGCGTTGGTGGATACGCCCGCCCAGCAAGGTGGCATGTACCCTGATGTCTCGCAGGGCTTCGGCCGGTTGTTCAAGCGGATCCTGATCCAGCACGGCCATGTCGGCAAACTTGCCCACTTCCAGGCTGCCCACGCGATCATCCATCCCCAGGGTGAAGGCGGCACCCAGGGTGATCATCTCAAGGGCGGCCTCAACGCTGACGGCCTCCTGCTCACCAAGCTGACGGCCGCTGGCGGTGGTGCGGTTCACCGCGCACCAGGCAGTAAACAGTGGCCCCAAAGGGGTCACCGGCGCATCGCTATGGATCGCGGTCATGATGCCCAGGCGTCGCGCAGACGCCAGTGGCTCCAGTCGCTGGCAGCGAGACGGACCCAGGGTGCGCTGCAGATGGATGTCGCCCCAGTAGTAAATGTGGTTGGCAAACATGTTGAGACACAGCTCAAGCCGGGCAGCACGTCGCAGCTGAGCATGGTCGATGACCTGGCAGTGCTGCAGGGTATGGCGATGATCGGGGCGCGGCCACAACGTCAACGCCTGGGTCAAAGCCTCCAGCATCAGTTCGACGGCCTCATCTCCATTGGTATGGATATGCAGCTGCAATCCCGCCTGATGGTACGCCTGTACCAGCTCCGTCAAGGCGGCGGGGTCGGCATTCCACATGCCATTGGCGTGGCCGTCATGGTAGTGGGGCCATTTCAGGCGGGCGGTGTAGCCCTGAATCGAGCCGTCTGTCATCAGCTTGGCCGGGCCGAACACCAGTCGGTCATGACTGTAGGTCTTGGCACGCTGTAGACGCGCGATCCCCTCCTCCGCCGACCAACCCAATACCCCCATGGCAGGCACCAGCCGCACCGGAAAATCGGCGGCCTGGGTCGCCTCCCGCATGGCCTCGATGGCCTCGTCGGTCATCGGGTTGTAAAGATCGGTGATGGTGGTCACGCCACAGGCACTGGCGATCGTCCCGTATCGCTTGAGCGCCTGGGGCGAGGCCACCGCATTGAACAGGTTATTGCCGATGGCATCGAACACCACGAACATGGCCGCCATTTCCTGCAGCTCACCGTTTGGCCGTCCCTGGTCATCCAGTCGTACCCCTTCCACCCTCGGGCCTTGCTCGATCCCGCTCAGCTCCAGCATCACACTATTGACCGTCATGCTGTGAAAGCTGGCGTGGAGGATCACCAGCGGCCGGTCTGCGACGGCCTCATCCAGCTCTCGACGACTCAGACGCTGCCCTGGAAAGTAGACCGGATCGAACCCCCATGCGATCAGCGGCTCCCCCTCGTCCAACGTGGCCGCATGCTGGCGCAGGCGCTGCTGCACCTGGGCGATGGTCTCAAGGCCGCTCCATAGCTGCCCAAGATGATCCTGGCGCGGGAAGAATCCAAGATACAGGTAGTCCCACATCGCGCCTTCCAGGGCATGGCTGTGGCCTTCCACGAAGCCCGGCAGGATCACCTTGTCGGCAAACTGATCATCGGTGCGGGCATGGCTCGGCATATCCTCGGCGCCGCCCACCGCCAGGATTCGGTCATCGTGCACGGCGACGTGGGTGGCCCGAGGCTGGGATGGATTCATGGTCAGCACGCGGCGAGCAGGATAGACAACGATACTCATGAGCGAGACGCTCCCTTGGTCACGGTCGATGAAAGGCTGGCGGGTGAGCTGGTGTATGAAGGTTGGTCGACGCTGGCGGCCCAACCTGACGATGGCGAACTATCTCGCCCGTGGCGGCCCCACATCAGCATCAGCGGGATACAGGCGACCAGGGCCAGCGCCGTGCCACCAAAGGCCAGCAGATAAGTGCCTGCCCCCAGAGACGGCGCGATCGGCGCGAAGATCATCAGCAGGTGCAGCGTCGCCAGCACGATGGCCAGGTTGAAGAAGGCCAGCTCCTTGGGCACGGAGGTGGAAAAGTCGGCGTCCATCATTCGCAGCAGAAGCAGGCCGGTACCGGTGGAACCGCAGCAGCAGCCAAAGGACGTCACGGTTCGCTCCGGCCCTAGCTCGCCGCTCAGCCGCCCCATGACCAGACACCCCAGCAGCGTCGACAAGGTGACGGCCACCGTGACCAGCAGGATGGGCACCAGCAGCGCGTAAAGCACCGCAAACTGGATGCTCATCAGGGTGCCCACGACCATGAAATCCACCGAGCTGCCAGTAATTCTTTTAAGCGTCTCATCATCGACCCGATGAGCGAGGCCAAGACGGTCAATGAGCATACGCATCAGCACGCAGACGCCCAGGCCGTGCAGGAAGAACAGGTTGTGACTGAACAGCACCCCCACGTTGATGCCGAAGGGTGTGGCGTCACCGATCACCCCCTGGATAAAGGTCAGCCAGAGGTGCGTGACGACATAGGCAATCGCCAGCAGACCAAGGTGATAGGCCAGGGAGTCCAGATTGCCAGGGTGGGAGATCATGCGCCCCATCGATGGCAAGGAGGTCGCGTCGGCCGCCTCGCCGGCACGGGTGAAGAAGCCGCGACGGAAGTTGTCGTCCAGGCGTGAGGCGCGGTTGGCGTTCAGTCCCTTGGACAGATAGCGTCGCGCCAACGGCACGCCCAGTGCGAAGGCCATCAGGAATCCAAGCGAGGCATAGATAAGTCCCACTTGGGCGGCATTGGCGATGCCGTACTCGCTCTCCCAGATAGTGCCGTAGGTCAGCGCCTGTCCGGGCCCCTGAGTGAAGCCATGGGTGACGATGGCACCGAGAAAGGCGCTGATCTCACTGCCGGTCACCGCGTCGTAGCCGCTGACCACGAGGAAACCGATCACGCCCTGAAGGCCCAGGCTGATGCTCCAGGCAAGGGTCATCCACATGCCGCCGCGAAAGATGCTGCCACCGCCGGCCTCGCTCTGGCGCCCGCTTCCGGTCAGGCACAAGGACATGAAGCTCAGGGTAAAAAAGTGAAAGGTCAGCGCGGTGAAATCGCCTGGCTCATAGCCAGGCAGCAGGCCCAGCGACAGCGCCAAGAAACCCAGCAGACCACCGACAATGCTGGCGGGAACCAGCGAGGCTCGCAGCCAGCCAAGGCGGCTGCGCAGCTGACTGCCAAGCCATAGCATCAAGGCCAGCAGCGCAAAGGCAATTACCCCGTGAAAGGAATCTTGCATGATGGAGTCACCCGACGGTTGTTATTGGAAGTGAAGCGGATGTTCTCAGCCTAGGACCACCGTCGTTGCTCGTATAATATCAATTAGGTTTCATGCGATACCGATGAGGCATCAATGCGCATAGAACTTCGCCATCTCTCCGCTTTTGTCGCCGTGGCTGACTGCCTGCACTTTCGTCATGCCGCTGAGCGGCTCAACGTTGCACAGCCTGCTCTCAGCCGCACCATTGCTCAGCTGGAAGAGGCCATCGGCGAGACCCTGCTGCTACGCAACAACCGCCAGGTCAGGTTGACCGAGCCCGGACGCGTCATGCTGGAGGAGAGTCGCCAGATCCTGCGCCATCTGGACGAGGCGGTGCTCAAGACACAGCGAGCGGGACGGGGGGAGCTGGGACGCCTTGCCATTGGCTACACCGACTTTGCCATCACCGGGGAACTGCCGGCATTGCTGGATGACTTTCGCCGGCTGCACCCGGATATCCACTTTGACCTGCACTTCGGTTCAACGGCATCACAGCTACAGGATCTGACGGATTGCCATCTGGATTTCGGCTTCGTCACCGGGCCTGTGCTGACCCCAGGCCTGTGCTCACGTCCTATCCAGCGCGACCGTTTCATTGCTGCGGTCAGCGAGCATCATCCCCTGGCACAGCGCCGGAGTATCCGCCTGGAGGAGCTCGCCCACGAGCCGTTCATTCTCGGCGCACACAGCATGTGGCACCACTTCCGTCAAAAGCTCGAGTTGATCTGCCGCGAGGCGGGATTTGAGCCCAAGGTGGCGCAGGAAACCTTCAACAGTGAGACGATCTTCGCCTTTGTGGCCTGCGACTTTGGCGTCACCGTGCATCTGGAGTGCGCCAGCAACTACCTGCGCAAGGGGGTAACCATGGTGCCCCTGGAAGGCGTGCAACACAGCCTGGTCACGGAAGTGGCCTGGCGCGAAGGGGAGCTGACGCCGGTACAAACGGCCTTTCTGCAGCGGCTCGACAAGCAGCTGCCGCCAGAGCATTGAGGGTTCGACGCCTTACGCGTCCGACCACTCTAGAGCGAACGGGATGGCGAGTCCGCCGCCCCACATCACAACGACGTCCAGGCCGTCCCGATGGGCACGGCCTGGCTCCCTTAACCCAGCGAGGCAACAGCGCACGTTACAAGAGCGTGGTACCGGCGTCGCCGAATGTCGTCATAGCAATTCATCCTTGACGTAGTAGTAGCGGTAGAGAAAACGCTGGCCAGCGCGGCGGAAAGGGGCAAACGCCTGCGACTCGATGCGCTCTCTCAGATTGGGAAACGGAAGCTTGGACGTAAAGATCGGCAACTCCAGGGTAGCGCCCTCACCTGCGATCCACTGTGCCAGCCGCTTGCCGGCCTGGGCCGAGTACATCACCCCATTTCCACCGTAACCGAGAGCGTAGTACACGCTTTCCCGGGGATCAGGCTGGTGAATCCGCGGCATCATGTCGTGGCTGACATCGACCCAGCCCCACCAGGAGTAGTCGATCTCGATACCGGCCAGCGCCGGAAACTTGCGCTCAAGATCGGCCTTGAGCATGGCGGCGTAGCGTTCTTTCGGCGCATCACGACCTGAAATCGCACTGCGACTGCCAATCTGCACCCTATTGTCGGGCAACAGTCGGTAGTAATGGCGCAGGATGCGCGTGTCGGTGAGCACCTGGCGCGTGCGAAACCCGGTCGCCTCGATCTCGTCGGACGTCAATGGGCGAGTGACCATGGAATTCGACAGGATCGGCAGCAGCCGATTATGCAGCGAACGGTGGAGCTGACCGGTGATATAGCCCCCGGTGGCAATCCCGACCGCCCGCGCCTTGACCAGACCGCCCGGTGTGCGCAGGTAGTGCGTGTCGCCGCGGGTCTCCCAGCCCAGAACCGGACTTGCCGGGTGTACCTTGACGCCCAGAGCACGTGCCTTGCGGTGGTAACCAAAGGCCAGCTTTGCCGCATGAATACCGATGCCCTCAGGCTCATGCATGGCGCCTGCCGCCTCACTGTCCCCCACCCACTCACGCTTGACGGTGTCGCCATCGATGATCCGCGCATCGTAGTCGAAGGTGTCTCGCAGCAGTCGCGCCTCTTTCTCCAGGCCCGGCATCATCCGATCCTTGTGGGCGATATACAGATGCCCGCCGGGCTGTGGATCGCAGTCAATGTCGGCGATCAGGGACTTGAACGTCTGCATGCCCTCGACGCATTCCCGATGCAGCTTGAGCGCCGTATCGAGACCGTAACGTGCAATCCACTGGGAGCGCTTGAGGCGCCCTGAGGCGCACTGAGCCTGGCCACCGTTGCGCGTGCTGCAGCCCCAGCTCACCCGATTGGCTTCCAGTACCGTGGCCTTGATGCCATAGCGCTCCGCCAGGAAGATCGCCGCGGTCAGCCCGGTGAAACCCGAGCCAACGATGACCACGTCGGCATCGGTATCGCACTCAATGGGGCCGTCGTCGGCAGGTGGCTCGCCGGCGGTGGCGACCCAGTAAGTGGGCGCATAGTCACAGCCGGTACCCACCTGCTTCGCCGTCAGCGGGTCATAGGCAGGATCATAAGGGGCGCGCGCAGACGTCGCCGCACCTTTGCCTTGCAGCGGCCCCTGGCCGGTGGCCTCCAACGCTCGCTGCTCCGCGGTCTTTAGCTCCAGCATGTCGCTCCTCCCGGATCGCGAATGGGGTACCCTCAGCCCTGACGAGTCGGCGTGGCCGGCCGCTGCTTGCGGAAGGCATTCTTCACCGCAATCTTGCCGTCGCGGAAGGTAAAGGCATCGATCATGCGAGCCTCGGAGCGCATACCATCGGCCGTGGTCCCACAGTAGGTGCTCTCGCTGTAGCCGCGATCTCCAATCACCTGATGCACCCCGTCAAGCCACTGGGCATCCGGGGCATTTTCCCAGGCCGCCCTGAGTCCAGCGCGAACCTGCTCCTGACCATGAAAGGTCTTGCCCAGCAGTTCTGGGCCAGCCACGGAATGGAATTCGCAATCGTCGGTCATCATCGACATCACCGCGTCGATATCGTGACGGTTGAGCGCATCGGCGAAATCGGCGAGAAACTGGGCGTCGGGTTGGCTCATGGAGGTTCTCCTTGTTGTTCACAGCGCGACTGAGCGCCTAGAGCAGTATCGTTATTGTGTTGGCGAGGCCCTCTTGGCCTCGTCTACCCCCGAGCCTAAAGGCCCCGAGCGCTCGTCCCTTAGCACCAGTTGCTCGCTGTCGATTGGGCCAGCCCTGCGGGTGACGCCGAATCCTGCACATGGTGTGCGTCGTGCCCAAGCCGATAGGGTGCCGGGTCCACGCAGGGTCGCTCACCCAACAGCAACTCCACGCCGAGTCGAGCCGCCGCGGGCGCCAGCACCAGACCATTGCGGAAATGGCCGGCATTGACGTGGAGTCCAGCCCAGCCAGGCACCTCCCCGATAAAAGGAATGCCGCCAGGAGAGCCAGGTCGCAGGCCGGCCCAGTGATGCTCGATACTGGCCCTGGAAAGCGCTGGCAACAGCCGCACCGCACTGCGATACAGCGACACCCGTGCCGCGCTGGTGGTGGTCTTGTCGAAGTCTTGGTGCTCCAGGGTGGACCCCACCAGAATGCGTCCATCCTGACGCGGGATCAGGTAACGCCCATCCGCCAGCACCACCCGTGAGAGCGGTCGAGTACCATAGGGGGGCTTGAGCACCATCATCTGTCCCTTGACCGGGTTGACTGCCAGGCCAACCCCGGCTCGCCGCAGCAGTTCGCCGCTCCATGCCCCGCCACAGACCAGTATGCGCCCCCCATCGATGCGACCCTGCACGGTCTCTACCCCGACCACGTCATCGCCTCGACGCCTGAATCCAATGACCTCACAGTCCTCCCGGACTTCGACCCGGCGATCCCGTTCCAGCCGCGCACGCAGGGCACGCCCCAGGCGCGGGTTACGCAAGCTGCCGAGTGTGGGCATCCACAACCCGCCCTGCTGCCGACGCAGCCAATCGGTCTCGGCGAGCCCTGGCTCAAGGCAGCAAATGGCATCGGCGTCGATGTCCTCCAATGGCTTGCCGAAGCGCTGCGCCCACTGTCGCGCGTCCTCGGCATCGTCCACCGCGAGATACAACAGGCCATGCCGGGTGAACTGCGGGTCGACCCCGGTCTCGTCATATAGCTGGCGGCACAGCGCCGGATAGACGCCTTCAGACAACGCTGACAGCGCAGAGACAGGCGCGCTGTAGCGCCATGGATACAGCGGCGAAACGATGCCACCACCGGCCCAGGAAGCCTCTCCGGCGCAACGACCCCGCTCTACCAGCGTCACGGTCAGGCCGGCTTGTGCCAGACGCCAGGCACTCATCATGCCGATGACGCCTCCACCCACCACGATCACATCCCGCATATGCTTCTCCCCCTCGTTCACGGCGCCCCACTCATCCCAGGGTGGCCAGAACCCATTGAAATCTCATTTTTCGATACAATTTGCGTTATTTTTTAAAACACGTCTATAGTGTCATCACTTTCACAGCAGCGCACCAGGACACACGACCATGGCCGATGCCCATTCCCTGCTCGATGACAGCCTCCCCGCCCAGCACTGGCACAGCGCCCGGGAGATCTTCGGTATCGATTCGGACCTCAAGGTGCCGGTGTTCACGCAGCGAGACGATCATGTGCCCGCCATGGATGAGGCCTACCGCTTCAACCCGGACGTCACCCTGGCGATCCTGGCGGGCTTTACCCGCAACCGTCGGGTGATGGTTCAAGGGCTTCATGGCACCGGCAAGTCGACCCATATCGAGCAGGTCGCGGCGCGCCTCAATTGGCCCTGCGTACGTGTCAACCTGGACGGTCACATCAGTCGCCTCGACCTGGTGGGCAAGGACGCCATCGTGATCCGAGACGGTGTGCAGGTCACAGAATTCCAGGAGGGCATCGTGCCCTGGTCACTTCAGCGGCCGGTCGCCCTGATCTTCGATGAGTACGACGCGGGCAGACCCGACGTCATGTTCGTCATCCAGCGCATCCTCGAGCGCGATGGCCAGTTCACCCTGGTCGATCAGAACCGGGTCATCCGTCCACACCCGATGTTTCGCCTGTTCGCCACCGCCAATACCGTGGGCCTGGGCAACCAGGACGGCCTCTATCAAGGTACCCAGCTGCTCAACCACGCCCAGGTAGATCGCTGGAACATTGTCGCCAAGCTCGACTATCTGCCGCGGGACGAAGAAGTGAACATCGTGCTCGCCAGGGTGCCGAGCAAGGACAACGAGCGTGGCCGGCGCCATGTCGACGCCATGGTGGCGGTGGCCGAACTTACCCGAAAGGGCTTCGCCAACGGCGACCTGTCGACGTTGATGTCGCCACGCACGGTGATTACCTGGGCCGAGAACTGCGAGATATTCCGCGATCCTGCGCTGGCATTTCGTCTGTCGTTTCTTAACAAGTGCGACGAGCATGAACGCGCTCTGGTCGCGGAGTTCTACCAACGCTGCTTCGATGAGGAACTGAGCGAGTCCATCGCCAGCGGCGACGGTGGCAGTGAAGCATCATGACGACCCCAGGCGATGCGACCCACGCCAGCGCCTTGGCCAGAACACGGCGCCAGCAATATCTCGAAGACATCGAGGCGGCGGTACTGCGAGCCCACACCGGCGACAGCCGCTGGTTCTACGCCAGCCGTCGTCTCTACCACGGGCAACGACGAGTCCCCCTGCGGGCCCCTCACCTCAAGCTTGCCGATGACTGCCTGTCGATTACGGGCTATCGCGCGGTCAGCGATGCCCTGGCCCTGCGCGAGCGCTTCAGCGACGACGCGCTTCACCAGCACCTACGGCCAGCAGAGCCCGAACCACGGCTGATCTACGACTGGCTGGAGCAGTGCCGCGTGGAAGCCTTGCTGGGCCCCGGGGCACCGGGCATGGCGAGCAACCTCGAACAGCGCTTCCGACAGTGGTCGCTGGACTACCATCACGCGCAATTCACCGAAACTGCCCTCGGACTGTTGCTGTTCTGCGTGATTCAGATCAGTCGCTCGCGGCTGATGGCGGCACCGATGCTGGAAGCGTTCGAGGACATGCTGGAGGCCACCCGGGCCAATATCGTACCGGCCCTCGGCCACGCCCTGGCGGGACTGCGACGCGAGCGTCACGATCAAGCGGCCTTCCAGCGTCACGCCCACGCCATCGCCGATTGGATAGCTGCCCAGCTGGAAGGCTTTGAGCCTCAGCAGGATCGCGAGCAGGAGGACAAGGATCCTCGCCGTGCCCTGGCCCTGCTGCTGGACAGTGAAGATGACCTGGAGGAAGAGATCCCGGTCGCGCTCAGCGGGCAAAGCCGTCTACTGGAAGATGACGCCAACCGCTACCGCGCCTTCACCACGGCTTATGACAGCGAAAGGCGTGCCGACAGCCTGGTCCGGCACGCGCTGCTGGTGGAGTACCGCGACCGTCTGGATCAGCGGCTCGCCGCCCAGAAGGTCAACGTGCGCCGGCTGGCCCGGGCCTTTCGGCGTCATCTGTCGGTGGTGGAGAGAGATGGCTGGAACGACGGCGAAGAAAGCGGCGTGATCGACGGGCGCCGACTGTCGCAGATCGTGACATCGCCCCAGGAGCGCCGCGTCTTTCTCCGCGAACGCCATCGACCCGTCAGCGATGCTCAAGTCAGCCTGCTGATCGACTGCTCCGGTTCCATGAAGGTCCACGGTGAAGCCATCGCTACCCTGGTGGAGCTATTGGCCCGGGCGCTGGACATGGCGGGGGTAAGCAGCGAGGTGCTGGGCTTCACCACCGGCGCCTGGAATGGGGGCCGTGCCCAACGGGACTGGCTCAGGTCAGGCAGACCCGCGGCCCCGGGACGCCTCAACGAGGCACGCCATCTGATCATCAAGGACGCCAGCCAGCCCTGGCGCCGCGCCCGGCTGGGACTGGCGGCCCTGCTCAAGGCCGATATCTACAAGGAAGGGATCGACGGCGAAGCCGTGCAATGGGCCTGTCAGCGGCTGATGAGCGCCGACGTCAACCGCCGCCTGCTGGTCGTGATCTCCGACGGCAGCCCCTCGGATAGCGCCACCAACCTGGCCAACGATCGTCACTACCTCGACCACCACCTGCGCTCGGTGGTGGCGACGTACAGCGGCGGCAACGGTCGTCGTTCCGGCCCCATCGATATCGTTGGCCTCGGCGTCGGTCTCGACCTGAGCCCCTACTATCCGAGACACCGAGTCATCGACATCGGTCAGACCCTGGACAATACCCTGCTGGATGACGTGGTGGAGCTGATGCTGTCGAAGCGGCGGTATTAGTCTTGGGGGACAAGCGCCAGGTAAGGCCTTGCGAAACCATCCCCGTCCGTCTTAAGCGATGAGGTCAGCGTGAAGTGGTCACCGAGTTTCAAGCCTGAAGCGTCGTCCTTAATAGCTCAACGCCAATCAAGAAGTGCACGCTGTTGATGGACAAGATCAGGCTAATGGGCGTGTCATCCAACTGGCAGAGCCAACTGCTACGTCCCCGGGCCACCCCGTCTCCGCTATCAGGGTGTGCGGCCTTGATATGCCCAGAGTAGGCATCCCTCTGCGAAGCAACTTCACCTCGCCTTACACATGCCAGTTATATGTAAAGAAAAAGCTGGCACCTTTACACATGGAGTCACGTCTATCAGTTTTGTCGGCGCTGCGTTACACAAACACTTTCTCGAAGAGTCATGACCGGAATAGCCGCAGGTAACGCTCAAAGACAAATATCCGGTTACGCTGGTAGCCAGTTATCTCGTTCAACATCTTATCCTCGACCATCCTGTTGAGCAGCGCAGAGGCGGTCTGATGCGTCACCTCCAGCAGTTCGCTGACCTGTCCTGCCGTTACCGCAGGACGCCTGTAGAGGTGTCTGAGCAAAGTCTGTACATTCTCGGCCCGCTTGCCGTAGCCAAAGGCCATGCGATCCATTTCCTGGCGCAGCTCGAGGATCCCGGTAAAGGTGGCCTTGCCCTTACCAGCGGTCTCGATGATGGCCGATAGGAAGAACTTGACCCAATGGACCATGTCATTAGACATCCGCACACGAGTCAACGCATCGTAGTAGCTGGCTCGGTTGCGCTCGAAGAAGTCTGACAGGTACAGCGAGGGCTTGCGTAACAGGCCCTTGCTAACTAGATAGAGGGTGATCAGCAGCCGCCCGATACGGCCATTCCCATCCAGGAAGGGGTGGACGGTCTCAAATTGGTAGTGACTTATAGCGATCCGGATCAGCTCCGGCACGTTGACACTATCGTTGTGCCAAAAGAGTTCCAGATCCCCCATCAGCTCAGGCACCTCACTGGGATGAGGCGGGATAAAGGCTGCATCCACCAAGCTACTACCACCTATCCAGTTCTGACTGATACGAAAATCCCCGGGAGACTTGTGCTCACCACGTACCCCCTGCATCAGGATGGCGTGAGTATGCTTGAGTAGCCGGTTGGATAACGGAAGACGCTCCAGCTCCTCGACCGCTTCGTTGATCGCCTGAATGTAGTTCTGTACTTCGTGCCAATCATCGCGCTTTTCGGGTGCCAACTGGCTGCTATCCAGTACCGCCTCATCCATCTCGGTTTGCGTGCCTTCGATACGAGAAGAGTTGTTGGCCTCCTTGGTGATGTGCATCTGGATGAATAAATCCACATCCGGAACGATCAAGGTAAAGGCATCCAGCTCCGCCAAAGCGCGGGAAGCGCGTTCCAGCAAGGTGTTGATCTAGGGGGCCTCCCAGCTCCACTCTCTGTTCACCGTCACCGGGCTGAAGCTTTTGTACTGATACTGGGGCAGCCACTGCCCTGCCTGAAAGGTTTCAAACTTCATTAGCCGACTCCTTGTCTTAACAGTCAGTGGCTCGCGCTATGGCCGCCATGGCAATCTTGAGGTGGTACACATACTGACCGGCTCGCCAGCAACGTCCATCGATTTTTCCGGTGACGGCGGCGGAGATCAGAGCGGCGCGGCCTTCGAGCAACACTATCACTGCGCTCATTGCCTTAACAACAAGATGTAAAAATCACTATTTCAAAGCCGAAAACCGCAGATAAACTACCTATTGTTCGCGTACGAAAATCACTATAGTGGGACTCTCATTAACCTACTAGACGCACCGCCAACCTATGTAACGCTGTCTGCCTCACGAGAAGCGACCTCTGAAGTTAAAATGTAAATCGACACTTCTAACACCATGTAAAAGATCGCACCCCTCCTCTATCCCAGAAATCAAATCAAGTAAGCGGAGGGGGGGGTGAACCCGTCTAGTGGCTCCTCACCACTACACAGAATTAAAATGCTTAGCATTACTCGACATGAGTTCAGCTTTTAACGTCTTTTCGTCTATGCAAGACGCACCAGCCATATACAGGCGATGTCTCACGCGTCATAGTTTCAACGTCGTAACCTGCCTCATCATGACAAATTGATCCTCTCACGACCTTGCTACCAACAGTCACGTAAAACCGTCATATAAATTATCTCCTAATACTTTAGTATCTTCCTCGCGATTTCACCCTCGAGTCATTCATAGACGTCTCGGGATTAACTTACTTGGTGATAGCGAGAGATGACCGCTTGGCTCTTCCCCCCGCCATTCGGCACCAAAGCCCTCGTACTAGACACATTTTGCAATGTTCGTGCGAGTAGCTCCCCGCAGATCCGCTTTATCCAGCCGGTACAAGCCTTGAGATCAGGTTCATGGATTGATCTACACCAACCATGCTGATGCGGACGTCAAGCGGGCAGCACTCTGTCCACAGGAGCTTATGGAGTGAATTCTCATCCATAAGCCTGCCCAGACGCCTGACTAGCCTTGAAATCGAAGCGCAGCGGAACAACAGGCGAATCACGTTCGAAGGCTACGGTCTACACTAACCTCCTCAGAACTTCGCCCAAGAGTATCGAACCCCGGCTACCGCGAAATTTCCCAGAAAAAATCTCTGTGTCCATCGACACTGCTCACGGAAACGAGCGCCCTCTCTAGAACCTCGCCGGTGACAGCCGTTGTGCGTAGTCAGGCAGCGGGCTGCCATCGATCATGGCGCGGATCAACTCACCGGTCTGGGCGGACAGGGTCAACCCCAGGTGAGCGTGCCCGTAGGCCAGATACAGCCCTTCCCTGCCGGCCACGGGACCGACCACCGGCAAACCATCCGGGGTGGAATGACGAACGCCCATCCAGCGCTCGCTCAGCGTCAGAGAGCGACCGAACATGGCGTCTCCCCACCCCTTCAGGCGGTCCCAGCGGCGCTGGTCGGCACGCCGTTCCGGCGCGGTAAACTCGGTGGTGCCCGCCAGGCGCACACCGCCCTCCATCGGTGTGGCGTAAAAATGGTGGGCCAGCCAGCCCGTAGGTCGTGTCAGCGAGACCGACGTGTCGAGCCGCACGTGGTAACCACGCTCGCTGACCACCGGCAGCGACATCCCCAGCCACTTCATCAACGCCTGGTTAGCCATGCCCGCGCACATGACCACCTGATCGGCATGGTGCTCCCCCAGCGTACTGACCAGACGCCACCCGCCATCGACACAAGGCGCCAGTCCCTCGATGCGCGCACGGTGCAATACCGCACCGGCGCGCTCCAGTCGGCGCCACAGGGTGCGACTGACGGTCAAGGGGTCCTTCAGGTGACGTGTGGAGGGAAAGAACAAGGCACCTTCCAGGCGCTCAGGGCTGAGCTCAGGCTCCAGGTCGCGAACGTCAGCGGCCGTCAGCGCGCGACAGTCGACGCCATCGGCCCGCTTGGCCTCAGCTGAGGCCTCGAGCGACCGAGACAGCGCATCCCCACGATACGCCAGCTGCAGGCAGCCGGTATCCGCGTACAGGCCCGGTGCGTCAAGCGATTCGAGCAAGCGGTGTTGCGCCTTGACGGCGTCCTGTATCAGCGCCACCAGATCCGCCTTGTGGCGGGCAAAGCGGGAGGGTGTGGCGGCCTGGATAAAACGCGGCCCAAAACTGGCCAGCCGCGACAGATAGCGGGGATCAATCGATAACGATGCGTCACGCCGGACCAGTTCCCTGGGCAGGGCCTTCAAGGTCTCGATACTGGCCATGGGCGAGGTCGCGTAGTTGGCAATCAGTCCTGCATTGCCAAGGGAGGTGCCCTCCCCCGGTGCTCCCGGATCGAAGAGCTGCACCTGGTAGCCGGCGTCAACGAGCGATCTCGTCACGGCCAGACCGACAATGCCTGCCCCCACAACGGCGATGGTGTTCATGCAATGTCTCCTTGGGGACACTGACGTCCGGCCCGTGGTTCAGGCCGGACGCGCGTAGCGTGGATAGCGGGGATTCAGTTATCGCGGTAGAAGCGCCAGGAGGCGATCCCCACCCCTACCGCGGTAAGGATGCTGACGGCACTGACGGCATACAGGGCAAGAGCGTACAGGGTCATGGGAGTCTCCTTTATTGAGTCTTGGCGACGACGGGAGCATCGGGAGCCGACCGGAACAGCTGGTAGACCAGTACAAACACCGAGACATTGGCGATGACACCGGCGATCAGAGCGGTCAAGCCAGTAGCCGCCTGCAGGTCAAAGGGCCCCCACTTCCACAGGATCGTGACCGACGCGCCCGCTAGCATCGCCGCCACAGCTGAGCGGGTGCAGCGCAAGTTGAACAGCACGGCGAACACGAACGGCAGCAGAATGGTCGGCGCCCACAGCGCATAGCTGAGCAGCAGCGCATCGATGATCGAGGTCGCGTACAGGGCGAACACTACCGCACCCAGGCCGATCAACAGGTTGACCAGACGCTCGATCCACAGCCGCTTCTGCTCACTGACCGTGGGCTCGATGAAGGGCTTGTAGATATCACTGACGAAGATCACTGCGGCGGAGTTCAGGTAGGAGTCGGCGGTCGACATCACCACCGCCAATAGCGATGCCAGTACCAGCCCTGTAATGCCCACCGGCAGGGCATCACGAATCAGCGTCGGCATGGCCTGATCAGGTGAGATCGTTGGATAGAGCACCAACGCCACCAGCCCGATGGTGGCACTGACCAGATAAAACAGGAAACCGAAGCCACCGGCCACCGAATAGCCGATACGTGCATGGCGGGAGTCCGGCGCCGACAGGGCTCGCTGGGTGTAGGGGGGAACCAGCGTTTCGCCCAGCAGGAAGGCAATGAAGATCGACAGGAACATGCCCAGCGAATAGTCACCCATCAGGCTGAAGTGGCCCTCCGGCAGGCGCTCGATCAATGCCTGAGGTCCCCCCAGGTCATGCAGCCCAATCAGCATGGTGACCGGCAGGAAGATCGCCAACATCAGAAATTGCACTACATCGGTCTGGATGACCGCCCACATTCCACCGATGGTGGAATACACCAGCACCACGGCCATGCCGATCAAGATACCAGTGGCAACGTCGATGCCGAGTATGGCGTTGAACACGGTGCCCACGGCCAGGGCCTGAGCCCCTAGAATGCCGACGCAGAACACCAGCGAGAAGATCCCGGTAAACAGGCGAGCACTGGCGCCAAAGTGCTGGGCCATGATGTCGCCAACCGTATGGGCATTGACGTAGCGCTTGAGCCTGGGCGCGATAAACAGTCCGGCAAGCACCGTGGCAATGGGAAACGCAGAAGCGGCGAACATGAAGGCATAGCCTTCATCAAAGGACTTGCCGGCACGGCCCATTGAGGCACCGCCACCAAGAAAGGACGCCGCCAAGGTGGCGAACAATACCGGCCAGATGATCTTGTTGCCGGCAACCGCAAAGTCAGCGCTGTCAGAGACTTTCTTGGCACTGCGATAGCCGATGTAGATCAGTATCGCGAAGTACAGCAGCAGTCCGCAGAGGTCGATCGGATTCATGCAACTACCCTCGTTATGGTTGTAGGGGGGTGGTGTCAGCTTCGACGACCCTTGTCCTAAAAACAACTTTGATCTACCTATGAACCTATAGATAAAACTTAGACCATATCGCGTGCACTTTAGCGGCCCTCGCCTCCCGCGGAAGAGCCCAAACCATGTCGCCGCGAACGACGCCCCAGACAGCACCGCAGACAGCAGTACAAGCGAAGCTACGTCGGCCCATGCCGCATCGCGGCGAAGCCTGTCCTCCACCACCCTACCCAGGAGTCCCTGAATGAAGCTGCGCTACCCTCTTCGTCAGCTGCAGATATTTCGCGAGGTCGTGCACACCGGCAGTCTCAGCAAGGCCGCACGACGACTCGATCTCAGCCAGCCGGCGGTGAGCTCCGCCATCGCCAACCTGGAGCAGGAGGCCGGCTTTCTGCTGTTCCGTCGCAATAACTACGGCACCGAGCTGACGCCGGAGGCTCGCTACCTGATGGAGGGCGTCGACAGGGTGCTGGCGTCGGTGTCACATCTGGACGAACTGGCCGAAGGTCTGCGTCAGGGCCGCGCCGGCAAGCTGATTGTCGGCTGCATGCCGGGGCTCTCACCGAGCGCCTTGCCCCAGATCATGGCGGACTATCTCAGTGACTTTCCCGATACGCGGCTGTCCCTGCAGACCTTCAGCTCAGGCAAGATTCGCGACTGGGTGGCCGAAGGCCAATTCGATGTGGGCGTCATTGAACGTCAGGATGATCTCAGTGACCTGGAGGTCAAGCATCTGACCCTGCGCATGCATCTGGCGGTACCGGCGAACAGCCCATTGGCCACCGCCACCGTGGTCGGGGCCAAGGACCTTGACGGGATGCCGCTGATCACCCTGGACGAGCACCACCAGAGCACGCTCAAGCTGAAGCAGGCACTACGCCAGGCCGATGCCCGCTGGCATGTCGCCGCCGAGACACACCTGTTTCCGTCTGCCATCAGCCTGGTGCGCGCTGGCATCGGTCATGCGCTGGTGGACCCGGTTTCTGCCGCGGGCTTCCTGCTGCGCCGGGACTGTGACGTGGCCATCGTGCCCTTCGAGCCGGCCATCGACCTGGAGATCGCCATCATCACCCCGCGCTTTCATCCAAGCTCCCGTCAATGCCAGCGCTTCCTGCCCTATCTCGAGAAGGGGCTGGCCCACTGGCATAAGCGCGCCCTGGCGCCCCTTCACGCCTGAGCAGGGGCACCGTGGCGTGCCGGAACGGTGCACACCGGGCTAAGCATATTCACCTGCTGCCGCCACAGGCCCGAATGACCAGATCGAGCGCCGGGACAATATCGTAGACCGGGCAGCGCGCCTCCCGGCGCACCACGTCCACAAAGGCGCTCAGGTCCGTGCACTCAAGCACGATGGCATCCAGCGTGACCTTGCGCATCAGCCGTCGCGTGGCAGTCGCGACCTCTTCCGCCATCGCCGCCATGTCGAGATCATCACGCTGTCCCTCAAGGATCACCTGCCGAAACTCGCTCCCGTCCTGGAGACCTTCAAGCGCGGGAAGAGACCCTTGCCAGCCCGCTCCCAGGAAATGTTGCGCCTTCAATGCCCCTGCGTCGGCCGTCAGCACCCCCACCCGCCCAAGGCCCCCGTGCACGACGGCAAGCCAGGGCAACAAGGTCAGGCTGGAGAGCACCACCGGCACCGACATTGCCTCGGCGACCTGAGCCTGATACCGCGCCATGAAGCCGCAGCTGCCCGCAATGGCGCACACCCCCTCCGCTTCCAGCTGGCGTGCCTGCTCAAGCAACAGGTCGCGCAAGGCGTCGCCGGGCGCGTGCAGCAGCCTGGGAATATCAACGCCCTCGAGCACGCGGTAGCGCACCGGATGGCGGAAGCTATCGGGATGGCGCAGGTGTCCCAGGGGCTTGGTAAAGGACGAATCCAGGCACAGCACCCCCAGCGGCGCCTCTTCTATATTGGCTCTCACAGGCCAGCTCCAGATGCATTCGATAGATGTATGGATGCCGTCGGCTCAGGGCAAAGCTCTGGCATCGATTCAGTACTGCCATAGCGCCATGGCGCCATCGATCACCAGCCCAGTGCCGATGATCATCAAGGTCAGCATCGCCACCCGCCGCAGCAGTTCAGCACTGCAGGGTGGTGGATAGCGGCGCCCTGCCCAGGTGGCCAGTGCCGCCGCTGGCAGGGTCCACAGCGCCAGCAGCCACACCTGAGCGTCGAGCCCGCCGCCGGCACCGACATACAGGGTGCGCACCCCGGAGGTCATGGCGAAACACGCGATCAACAGCAGACGAATCGTCTCGCGGGGCAACGGCTGGCGGTAGCAGTGGTAGATGACCGGCGGCCCCGGCATGCCGAACATGCCCCCCAGCAGACCCGTCATCGCACCGCTGACCGCGAAGCCGGCAGGAGCCGAGACCTGTGCGCGCGGACGGGGCCTGAGGCCAACGCTGAGACCTCCGTAAAACACCAGTGCCCCCAGCATCAGCATCAGTAGAGCTTCAGCGCTGACGCTCAGCCAGTTCAGCGCCCACACGCCAAGTCCGATGGACGGTACGATGCCAAGACCCAGCGCCAGCACGTGGCGCCCATCCAGGTGATGCAGTTTGCCAGGTAGCGCCACGGCACTGTTGACCAGGGTAATCAGGCTGACAACGGCCACCAGGGTGGCAACGCTGACAAGTTCCAGACCGCTGGCCACTCCGATGATGATCATGCCGATACCAAAGCCAGCCACGGTATGCAGGTAGCCGGCCAGCAAGGTGATCGATACCACCGCCGCAAGACTGGACAGCGCCATTCCCTCAGGTACCAGTGTCATCTACCCTCCTTGGCCGTCCCCATACCGTTTACGCTACCGACAGGCGCTGGGCCTGGACGGTGGTCACCGCAATGACGTTGACGATATCTTGCTCACTGCAGCCTCGCGACAGGTCGTTGGCAGGCCGCGACAGTCCCTGCAGCAGCGGCCCGATGGCCTCGGCCCCGCCGATGCGTTCCGCCAGCTTGTAGCCGATGTTGCCTGCCTCAAGGTCTGGAAAGATCAGCACATTGGCATTGCCCTTGACCTTGGACTCCGGCAACTTGCGCTCGGCGATCTCCGCCACGATGGCAGCATCGAGCTGCACGTCTTCATCGATGGCCAGGCTCGGGCGCGCCTGCTTGACCCGACGCGCCGCCTCGACAACCTTGTCCACCGCCGCATGATGGGCACTGCCACTGGTAGAAAAGGACAGCATCGCTACCCTGGCCGGCTCATCCAGCAGGGCTTCGGCGCTATCGGCAGCCGCCATGGCGATCTCGGACAGCGCCCCGGCATCCGGGTCCACCACCAAGCCGCAGTCAGAGAAGATCATGCCGCCCTTGAGGCTGTGGAACTCCTTGCACAGCATCATCAAGAAGAAGCTGGATACCAGGGTGGCGCCAGGGGCCATGCCGATCAACTGGATCGCGGCGCGAACCACATCGGCGGTGGTGTGGACGGCACCAGCCACGCTGCCGTCGGCAAGCCCGGCGCGCACCATCAGGTTGGCAAAGATCAACGGATCCCGCGCCCGTGTGGCGGCATCCTCAGGGGTCATGCCCTTCGCCCCTCGCAGCTCCAGCAGTAGCGCCACCAGGCGCTCGGTGTGCTCGGAATCCGCGGGGTCAATCAGCTCTATCGCATCCAGCTCAAGCCCTTCGGCTTCGGCCCGGGACTGGATGACCTTATGCTCGCCCACCAGCTGAATGCGCGCGTAGCCTGCTGCGCTCGCTGTCAGGGCGGCCCTCAGCACTCGGGGGTCATCGCCTTCGCACAAGACGATGCGTTTCGGGTCCTGCCGGGCCATCTCACGAATATGGTTCAGCGCTTTCATCGCAACCGCTCTCCCAGGGGTAAAGGGGTCGACAGACTCGGTCGTGGCGCATCACGAACATGAAAAAAAGCCCTGGCACCAGGCCAGGGCAATGTCGTCATACCGGACGAGAGAGTCTTGCTTGGCGATCAGACTCCAGGGTCCGCCGCCTCCGGTATCAGACGTAGTCCTGGTACTTCTCGAGCAGACGGACCGGCTTCTTCAAGGCGTCGCGGCGGAAGGGGTCGCCCAGCTCGCGGGTACACATGATCTCGATGATGCAGGTCTTGCCTTCATTCATCTGCATGTCGACCGCTTTCTTCAGGGCCGGGCCTACATCTTCCAGGCGATCCACGGTGATACCCTCGGCGCCCATGGCGCGGCCGATCTCGGCAAAGCTCTCGTTGTCGAGCTCACCGGCGACAAAGCGACGGTTATAGAAGTCGACCTGGTTCTTCTTCTCGGCACCCCACTGGCGGTTGTGGAACACCACGGCGGTCACCGGAATACCGTGACGCACGGCGGTCATGGTTTCCATCAGACTCATGCCCCAGGCGCCGTCACCGGCGTAGGCAATGGCCGGACGATGAGGCGCAGCGGTCTTGGCTCCGATGATAGTGGGCAGCGCATAGCCGCAGTTACCAAAACTCATGGGGGCAAAGAAGCTGCGTGGCTTCTCGAAGCGCAGGTAGCTGTGGGCCACCGAGTTGATGTTGCCGATGTCGGTGGAAACCATGACATCTTCCGGCATGGCCTTTTCCAGCTCACGCAGGACCTGACGCGGATGCAGATACTCGCCGCCGGAGAAAGGCTTCTCGTCCTTGGCTTCTTCGATGGCATCCAGGCTGAACGGATCACGCTCGTGGGTCCACTCGTCGAGCTCTTTCTCCCAGGCTTCCTTCTCGGCCTTGATCTTGGCCAGGCGCTCGTCCTTGGACGCATCGCAGGCCAGGTTGCGGCCTTCAAGGCGCTGGCTCAGCTCGATGGCAGCAGCCTTGGCATCGCCGCAAATGCCCACGGAGATCTTCTTCACCAGCCCCAGCATCTTGTGATCGGCATCGACCTGAATGATCTTGGCGTCCTTGGGCCAGTAGTCCATGCCATGCTGCGGCAAGGTGCCGAACGGGCCAAGGCGAGTGCCGAGGGCCAGCACCACGTCAGCCTGGGAGATCAGCTTCATGCCTGCCTTGGAGCCCTGATACCCGAGCGGACCACACCACTGCGGATGACTGGCCGGGAAGGAGTCGTTGTGCTGGTAGCTGTTGACCACCGGTGCGCCAAGACGCTCGGCCAGGGCCTTGCACTGTTCCACCGCGTCGGCCATGACCACACCGCCACCGGAGACGATTACCGGGAACTTGGCCTCGGCCAGCAGTGCAGCCGCCTCGTCCAGCGACTGGGCGCCACCGGGACCGCGGTCGATACGCCGGGGCTCGGGAATCTCGGCCTCGATCTCGCCATAGAAATAGTCCCGCGGAATATTCAGCTGGGTCGGGCCAATTTCGGCCATGGCGCGATCGAAGCAGCGACCGGTGTACTCGGCCATGCGCGCAGGATGGGTCACATGGCCCTGGTACTTGGTGAACTCCTGGAACATCGGCAGCTGGTTGCACTCCTGGAATCCGCCCAGGCCGATACCGGTGGTGCCGGTTTCCGGGGTGATCATGACCACCGGGCTATGTGCCCAGTAAGCCGCCGCGATGCCCGTCACGCAGTTGGAAATACCGGGACCGTTCTGGCCGATGACCACGCCGTGGCGTCCAGAAACGCGAGCATAGCCGTCAGCCATATGGGCGGCACCCTGCTCGTGCACCACCGGAACCAGACGGATCCCGGCCGGGGCAAAGATATCCATGGCGTCCATGAAGGCCGAGCCCATGATGCCGAACATGTCGGTCACGTCGTTGGCAACGAGGGTTTCGACGAAGGCTTCCGAGGGCGTCATCTTCTGCTTGCCCTTCACAACCTGGCGGTTTTGGGTGTTGTCGTTGTGACTCATGGAGCTCCTCCAGGGAACAGAATGGGTGCTGGCGGCCTTGGCGGCCTGTGTCTTGGCTCGAGGCTCTGGATAGCCAAATCAAGCTTTTCGATACGATAAGTTCCGTTTTCTAGAACTTGAGGCAAAGGTAGCCGCCGAGTGGTGAGGAGTCAACACGAATTTCAAAAAACGGTACGAATTGCGTTCTTTTCAGAAACAGATAAACTTCACGGCATAGGGAGGCCAGCCATGACCACACTCGGCGTCGACACGCGCATCATTGAAGGCGATACCCCGGCTCAGCGCCTGCTGGCACTGCTCGAGGTCATCGCGGAAAAAGACCAGTACTTCACTCTGCAAAGCCTGGTAGATGAAACAGGTCTGCCCAAGCCGACGCTGCATCGCATGCTTCAGCAGCTGGAGAACTCCGGCATGTTGCAGCGGGAGGCAGACAACCGTCACTACAGCAAGGGCTCTCGCCTACGCCGTCTGGCCGAAACGCTGCTGCTGAACGACACGGTCCAGGGGGCTCGCCACGGGGTGCTGGCCGAGCTGGTAAGGGAGGTGGGAGAAAGCTGTAACATCACCGCCTTGTCCGGCAGCGAGGTGCTCTACCTGGATCGCGTCGAGACCTCTGCACCGCTGCGTTTCTACCTGCATCCAGGTTCACGAGTGCCGGCCCACTGCTCTGCCAGCGGCAAGCTGTTTCTGGCCCAGATGGGCGCATCCCAGCGACGGCGTCTGCTGGCCGATGCCACCCTAGAGGCCTTCACCCGTAACACCCTGACGGACATCGATGCCATCGAAGCCGAAATCGAACAGGTCAAGCGTGACGGCTACGCCTTCGATGATGAGGAGTTTCTTCCAGGTCTGCTGTGCATCGCGGTGCTTGCCCCGAACCCGGCCGGGGTCTCCAATGTGGGATTGGCCATTCAGGCCCCGGTCATGCGTATGGACCGCCAGCGTGCTCTGGACTGCCTTCCCGCCCTGGAGCGCGCCGCCGCCGCCATTGCCCGCATCAATCAGGGCGCCTTGCCGGAGTCGGACGCCACCGGCGAGGACACCACAGAGCACCGACAACCGATAGCCTGATGGTGAGCGAAGTCGGCTTTGGACAAGCCCGCCAGCAAGACGCTGGACACCCTAGATGGTGCCCAGCGTTGTGGGGCTAAGGCGTCAGTTGAAGAAGAAACTGACACAGCGAACAAAGCTGCTGCCGCCGCCGGTCACGCAGCGATGGCGAATCCAGCGATCGCGCTTGGACAAGCCTTCGTAACGGGTCCACTGCCAGTACCCTGAAGCAAGATGCCAGGTATGCAAGTGCCTCCAGTTGCCGAAGGCATTCTTGTAATAGTGCAGGGTGGCTGCCGGTCCGTGGCATGCGCTGGTGACGCCGACAGAGTTGCGGCGCTTGTGATTGGAAGTCCAGCGATCCCGGTGATAGTAATGGGCAGCGGGATCGCACCACCACCAGGTATTACTGGGAAACGACACCGTTTCGCAGTTGTGGTTGCGAAACAGGTCATAGCCATCCCCGGGCACGCAGTAGGCCTGCCCGGGGCCGCCCCCCGAGGAGGGGCCGGCCCGGGCGATGTCCGGCGCAATCCCCAGTTCATCCAGGTCCACCTCGATGGCGTCCTCGACCCTCTCCACCGTGCGATGCTTGAACGCCTTGCGCTCTACCGCAGGATTCAGCTCCAGCAGCATGTCGGGTACCGGGGCATCCTTGGGGGCAAGTCGCAGATAAAGTTCCAGGGCCGTCACGTCCCTCTCGGCAGCGAAGGTCGCGCCGGTGGCACGGTCGAGCTGTCCCAGCTCGCGCATGCCTACTTCAGGTTCCTTGCTGTCACCGCGCACCCCGACAAACTCGATGGTGTTGCCGTTACTCAGCTCGACACGAGCCAGCGGCATGACGTCGGGTGATGCGCCGACCAGCGGCGCTCCGTCAGGTCCCAGCCCTGCGGCCGCCAGATCTTCAGGCGGCGTTGCTCCCTGCAGGCCCTGTTCGCCCGACGATGTCTGCTCGCCCATCTTGGCCAGCAGCCTTGTCGCCTGCTCAGGGTTTCGCCGTCCCCACTCCACCCATTGTCGTTCCAGCGCCTCCCACGACGGATCGCCATGGTCACAGGCGCATGTCAGTGTCTCGTTCATGATCGACATCCTCGATCTGATGCGTCCACTTCATCGGCATCGTCATGCTTTTCAGCGGTGCCGACGATCCTGGTCTTGCGCAGGCCAAAGGAGGAATACGCACCAAGCGAAAAGGACGAGCTCTTCGGGCCATCGCCATCGCAATGTGGGTGACGCTTGTGGGGCCGCCGCTGGACTCACGCTCATTCCCGCTCAACCCCGCTCATCCCCCTCCACGGCCTCATTGAGCATGATCAAAGTTTGCTTTGGTCGCCAGCCGCACCCTGCCCAGTGCCCGGCCCCGAACGGCGAAGCAGCTGATAACTGGACGGAAATCCCTGCTAGACCGATAGGCAGAATAAAAAGCACGGGATGGAATAACCGTGCCTGAATCACTGCGCACGGTCGGTCGCCATGGGCCTCTGTGGTGCCTGTGGCCACTGGTCGTCGACCCGCTTTGACCGTATGCTGTGAAGAATAATGAGCACCGGAGCATCGTCGACCGGTGCCGCTACCGCGGGCTCCCTGCGCCCCGGCTTGTTCAACGCCCACTCAAAGGATGTGCCTCATGCCTGGCCTGCTCCCAGACGTCGATCCCGATGGCCTGCTGGAATTTTCCGTGGTCTACACCGACCGCGCCCTGAACCATATGTCGCAGAGTTTTCAAGGCGTGATGCGCGACATCTCGACCACCTTGAAACAGGTATACAACGCGCATAGCGCCGTGATTGTGCCCGGTAGCGGGACCTTCGGCATGGAAGCGGTGGCACGCCAGTTTGCCCAGAACCGCAGCGCTCTGGTGCTCCGCAATGGCTGGTTCAGCTATCGCTGGCATCAGATCCTGGAGATGGGCAACATCCCGGCAGAGCTCAACGTGCAAAAGGCCCGCCGCCTCGACGACAACGACCCTACCTCACCGTTTGCACCGGCCCCGATCGAAGATGTCGAGCAAGCCATCGAGCGGATGCAGCCCGATATCGTCTTCGCACCACACGTGGAAACATCATCAGGCATGATCCTGCCGGATGACTACATTCGACGCGTCGCCGACGCGGTGCACGCCTACGGCGGCCTGATGGTGCTGGACTGCATCGCCTCTGGAACGGTGTGGGTGGATATGGAAGCCACCGGGGTCGACCTGCTCATCAGCGCGCCTCAAAAGGGCTGGAGTGGCTCCCCCTGCTGCGCCATGGTCATGCTCTCTGCCCAGGCGCGGGAAATCATCGAGGAGACCCAGAGCACCAGCTTTGCGGCAGACCTGAAGAAATGGCTGACCATCATGGAGGCCTACGAAAAAGGCGGCCATGCCTACCACGCCACCATGCCGACGGACAGCCTGCGAGGCCTGCGCGAGATCATGCGCGAGACCGACGCCTATGGCTACGACAAGGTCAAGCAAGAACAGTGGGCCCTGGGCAAGAGCGTTCGCGCGCTGCTGGCCGAGTATGGTTTCAAGAGTGTTGCTGCCAACGGCTTCGAGGCTCCCGGCGTCGTCGTCTGCTATCACGATGACCCGGCCCTGGTCAGTAAATTTGCCGGCGCTGGCCTTCAGGTAGCGGCTGGCGTGCCTCTGATGTGCGATGAAGGCGACGACTTCCAGACCTTCCGTATCGGCCTGTTTGGCCTCGACAAGCTGCACCGGCCCGAGCGCAGCATCGCCAGCCTGCGGCAGGCCCTCGACAGCATCAAGGGATAGGGCTTGGCCCACGGGTCAGCCATCGCTCATCTTTTGGCTTTCCCGACAGGACAACGCAAGAGGGCAACGTAATAGGGCAACGCAAGAGGGCAACGTAATAGGGCAACGCAAGAGGGCAACGTAATAGGGCAACGCAAGAGGGCGACGCCGCCGCGTCGCCCTCTTGATGCTGCTCTCTATTGTGCTCACTGCGGTCTTGCACGGGTCGACTCTCAGCCGATCAACGACAGGATGATGCGCTCGCCGTAGCCCCACAGCAGTACTGTCATGCCAAGCAGCGCTTCCAGCACCAGCACACCGACGGCGAGGGTGGTGCTCGAGACCACGAAGCCTTCCTTCCGGCTGATGTCGAGAAAGGAGGGAATCCCCAGATACAGCAGATAGGCGGTGTAACACAGGCCAATCACCCCGGCCAACAGACACAGCCAGATGATCGGATAGACCGCGACGATACCGCTCAGGAACATCGGTGTCGCCACATAGCCGGCAAAGATGATGCACTGGCTTTGGCTTGGGGTCTTGGGAAAGCGCTTGGCCGAGTAGCGTATCGTCTTGCCGACGATGTACACCGCCGCCAGTATCACGATGTAGAACGCGATACCCGCCCCCAACGCATCCAGGTAACTGAGCTTGATGGTGGTCCCACCTCCAAGACTCCAACCCACCTGCGTCGTACCAATGTACGAACAGATCACCGGTATGGCGGCCAGCAACAGGACGTGATGCGCATACAGATGCGTTATCGTCTCCCTCTCTTCTTTGATCTGTCTCCATTCGCGATTCGGATGGGCCATCAATCCCCAGACATGTGTCAGCATACTGACTCCCCCCTGCTACCGCTGAAATGAGCCCCGGCATCGGTGCTCGATCCACGGGTCTCCGTTGTCCATAACTTGCAGTATAGAACCGAATTTTCGGTTCGCTACCCGATCAACGGTACATCCTGTACACATACTGTACAAGTTGTGGCTAATATTTTTCTTCTTCCATCAACGACAATGCCCCGCATCACTGATGTGATGCGGGGCATTGAGACGTACATAAGGACCGGTGTCAGCCCTTGGCTCAGAGGATCGCTCTAGCCAGCCAGCGAGGTCCACATGGGCGTGCTGGGCATCAGCGTGGCGTCCAGTGACATCATCAGACTCAGCGCCGTGATGGTCAGGATCGAGATGCCGAACACCTGCCTGGCCCAGCGCACGTTGTCGTCCGTGCGGTAGCCCTTGGCCGCGATATACAGCCAATAGACCCCCAGCACCAGTGCCACGATGAAGTAGCCAGGCCCGGCATAGCCGGCAAGACTCAACGACAGCGCCGCGCCGATGAACGCCAGGATATAGCCAAGAATGTGGTGCTTGGCTGTGCCGATACCGCGAACTACCGGCAGTACCGGAATATTGGCCGCCTTGTAGTCTTCCATGCGGAAGATCGCAATCGCATAGGAATGCGGCATCTGCCACAGGCTGAAGATCACCAGCAGCGTCAGGGCGCCGGTATCGAAGCTACCGGTCACCGCGCAGTAGCCCACGACCGGTGGTACGGCCCCGGACAGGCTGCCGACCAGGGTGCCGAATTCCGAATTACGCTTCATGTAGAGGCTGTACGCTCCTACATAGATAACGAAGCCGAAAGCGGCAAGACCGACCGTCAGCGCATTGGTCCCCAACGCCAGCAGGCCGAACCCGGCCAGACCCAGCAAGGTGGCAAAACGCAGCGTGGCCGCCTCGCTCACCCGCCCCTGAACCAGGGGTCGGGTGCGGGTGCGCTCCATCAAGGCGTCGATGTCCTTGTCGATAACGTTGTTGTAGGCACAGCCCGAGGCAATGACCAGGGCCAGGCCCAGCAACGCTGACAGAAACACCACCACATCGAACTGGCCCTGGGCGGCCAGGAAGTAGCCGCCCAGTACCGAGATCACGTTGCCGCCGATAATGCCCGGCTTGGTGATCGTGAGGTAGTCCTTAAGAGTGTCCCTGAACATCATGGGTGTCGGCGTCAGCCGATCATCATGTTGTGATGCAGGTGGTACATGATCCATAGGGAACCTCCGATGACCAGAACCAGGATCGCCACGGTGAAGACGAAGGACATGAAGTTCCAGCCTTCATCGGCCTTGGTGTTCATGTGCATGAACAGCACGAGCTGCACCAGCACCTGAGCCACCGCGGTACCGACGATCAGGATCAGGGTCGCCCCGGTGTCGAAAGCACCGGTCATCACCGCCCCGAAGGGGATGATAGTCAGCACGATGGACAGGATCAGGCCAATCACATAGGACTTGACGCTGCCATGGCTGTGATGGTCGTTGGCGTGTCCGCTCATATCACAGGACTCCCATCAGGTAGACGAAGGAGAAGACGCAGATCCAGACGATATCCAGGAAGTGCCAGAACAGGCTCAAGCACATGATGCGCGGGCGCACCATATCGTCGAGACCGCGCTGCTTCACCTGAATCAGCATCACCAGAATCCAGATCAGACCAAAGGTCACGTGCAGACCGTGGGTACCGACCAGGGTGAAGAAGGCGGACAGGAAGCCCGACCGATCAGGACCGTAGCCGATATGGATCAGGTGAGCGAACTCGTAGATCTCCATGCCTACGAAGGCCGCGCCCAGCAGGAAGGTGATCCCCAGCCACTTCAGCACTTTCTGGGTCTGGTTGGCGTTCATGGCCAGTACGGCCATGCCGTACGTGAAGCTCGAGAACAGCAGCAGGAAGGTTTCGACCAGAATGAACGGGAGTTCGAAGATCTCGCCCGGCGTCGGACCATCCGCCGTGCCCCGAAGGAGCACGGCATAAGTGGCGAACAGTGATCCGAAGATCACCAGGTCGCTCATCAGGTAGACCCAGAAACCGAAGACCTTGGTGCCCGCGGCATCGTGATGATCGTGGTCGTGATCATGGTCATGCCCGGAGGCATGACCTTGCTGATTGAGTGTATCGGTAGCCATGGTTATGCCTGCATCTCCACACGGTTCTGGTGTTCGCGCTCAATACGCTCGACTTCCGCAGCGGGCACGTAATAGTCGACGTCAGTGTTGAAGACACGCGCGATGAAGGTAGCGAACATGCCCAGTGCGGCCACGATGGCCAGCCACCAGATATGCCACACCAGAGCGAAGCCGAAGACCGCGGAAATCAGACCGATCACCGGACCTTCCCAGGTGTACTTGGGCATGTGAATGTCCTTGTACGGCCCTTTGGACACGCCAGCCTTGCCACCGTTGGCCTGCTTCTGGTTCCAGAAGTCATCGATGTCCTTGATCTCCGGCAGATGCGCGAAGTTGTAGAACGGCGCCGGAGAGGAAGTTGCCCACTCCAGGGTACGCGCGTCCCAAGGATCCCCGGTGACGTCCTGGTTCTTCTTGCGATCACGGATGCTGACGTAGAACTGGATCACGGTGCAGGCAATGCCACACAGGATCAGCACGGCGCCGACCCAGGCGATGATCATCCAGGGCTGCCAGGCACCATTGTCATAGGACTGCATGCGACGCACGGCGCCGAAGAAGCTCAGCACGTACAGCGGCATGAAGGCGACATAGAAGCCGGTAATCCAGAACCAGAAGGAGCGCTTGCCCCACTTCTCGTCGAGCATGAAGCCGAAGGCCTTCGGGAACCAGTAGGTCAGACCCGCCAGCATACCGAACACCACGCCACCGATGATGACGTTGTGGAAGTGCGCGATAACGAAAAGGCTGTTGTGCAGCACAAAGTTGGCCGCAGGCACCGACAGCATCACACCGGTCATGCCACCCAGGGTAAAGGTGATGATGAAGCCGATGGTCCACAGCACCGGGGAGGTGAACTCCAGGCGACCGCGGTACATGGTGAACAGCCAGTTGAACACCTTCACCCCTGTGGGGATGGCGATGATCATCGTCATGATGCCAAAGAAGGCGTTGACGTTGGCCCCTGCTCCCATGGTGAAGAAGTGGTGCAGCCAAACGATGAACGACAGGAAGGTGATGGCGATGGTTGCCCACACCATGGTGCCGTATCCAAACAGACGCTTGCGCGCAAAGGTCGCGATCACCTCGGAGAACACACCGAAGGCCGGCAGGATAAGGATGTACACCTCAGGATGGCCCCAGGCCCAGATGAGGTTGACGTACATCATCATGTTGCCGCCAAAGTCGTTCGTGAAGAAGTGCGTCCCCAGGTAACGATCCAGCGTCAGCATCGCGATGGTGGCGGTCAGAATCGGGAAAGACGCGATGATCAGCACGTTGGCGCACAGCGACGTCCAGGTGAAGATGGGCATACGGAACAGGGTCATGCCCTTGGTACGCATCTTCAGGATGGTGACGAAGAAGTTGATGCCCGTCAGGGTCGTGCCGATCCCGGATATCTGCAATGCCCATATCCAGTAATCCACGCCGACGCTTGGACTGTACTCTATCCCCGATAATGGCGCGTAGGCCAACCACCCGGTCGCGGCAAACTCACCCACCACCAGCGATACGTTGACCAGAATGACGCCGGCAACGAACAGCCAGAAGCTGAGGTTGTTCAGGAACGGGAAGGCCACGTCGCGAGCACCGATCTGCAGCGGCACCACCAGGTTCATCAGGCCGATGACCATGGGCATGGCGACGAAGAAGATCATGATCACACCATGCGCGGTGAAGATCTGATCATAGTGGTCAGGCGGTAGATACCCCTCGGCCCCGGCAGATGCCATGGCCAGCTGGGTCCGCATCATGATGGCGTCGGCGAAGCCGCGAATCAGCATCACCAGGGCCACCAGGAAATACATGATGCCCAGTTTCTTGTGGTCGACGGAGGTGATCCATTCGCGCCACAGATAGCCCCACTTCTTGAAGTAGGTCAGACCGCCCACGACGGCAATGCCGCCCAGAGCAATACCGATCGCCACCACCATGATGATGGGTTCCTGGATCGGAATCGAATCTAACGTCAGTTTTCCAAACATGATTTACTCCGCTGCCTCCGCGCTGCTGGACTCACCATGCGACTCGCCATGGGACTCGTCCTCATCGCCGTGACCACCTGCGCCATGACCATGAACAACGCCGCCGTAGGTCTCGACGAACTCGGCGTGCTTGCCGCCCGCCAGGAAGCTCTTGATGATGCGCTCGTAGAGCGCCGGGGTGATCTCGGAGAAGTACTCGACCTCGTTGTCCTCGCTGGGCGTGGCCAGGTCGTAGTATTCCTCTGGGAAGGTCAGCGTCTGAGAGGATGAACGTACCTTCTCGACCCACTCCTCGAAGTCTGCTTCAGAGCCCACGTGGGCATCGAAGGTCATCCCGGAGAAACCTGCACCACTGTAGTTGGTGGAGCGGCCGGGGTAGACGCCCTGCTCTTCGGCGATCAGGTGGACATCGTTATCCATACCCGCCATGGCATAGATCTGACTGCCCAGGCGCGGAATGAAGAAGGCATTCATCACCGAACCCGACGTCACCCGGAAGCGCACGGGGGTATCTTCGGGGAAGGCCAGCTCATTGACCGTGGCAATGCCCTGCTCCGGATAGATGAACAGCCATTTCCAGTCCAGCGATACTGCCTGGATTTCCATGGGTTCATTCTGACCTTCCTTGGCCTCAAGGGTCTTGTGCGGGTCGAGGCTATGGGAGGTGTACCAGGTCAGCAGCGCCAGGAAGACGATGATGACGCAGGGAATAAACCAGACGATGGCCTCAATCTTGGTGGAATGAGCCCAGTCCGGTGAATAGGTGGCATCGGTGTTGCCACGGCGGTAACGCCAGGCAAACCAAAGAGTGAGTACGATGACCGGAATCACCACGATCTGCATCAGACCGAAGGCGGTGAGGATCAAGGTACGCTGTTCACGGCCGATCTCCCCTTTCGGGTCGAGCAGCGCCGACTCACAGCCCGCCAACAGCAGGGGCAGCGCCAGCAACAGCACTAGGCCGAGCACGCGCAGGTACGACTTTCTTCTCATGTAGCAACCTCGTCAGGGCGGCGGAAGACCATAGGTAGCGAGCCCAGGCTCGCAGGACATGCAGGCCCGACGAGGAGAGACATTGCATGCATCTTTCACAAAAGCTGCATGAAATGTGCCGATCCGCAATCGAAACCCGCAGAAACTCGCGCTCCCCACTCATCCGAGTACCACGACACGAGATCGTTACGAGGACAAAAAAGGAGATGGAACGCGACCGGTGCGTATTGTCGACAGCAGAGCCCGACTTGAGAAGCGACGATTTGCCGCAGGGTGTCGCACCTTTCCTTGATGCAGTTCAGGGTCATGTCTCGAGGCCACGGCCTTCGGGCCATAGCTTTGACGAAGATCACAGAGGATGCGACCTCACGTCACAGGCCTCAAGGTGCCCGCGTAGGAAGGCGAGGGAAAACGCGCGCAAGCAGGCGAGAGAGAAGGCGAGTGAGAAGCCGAGAGCCAAGGCCAGCGAGGGCGAGAGAGAAAGGCTGCCACGAAGACCAACGCGCGTGACCGCAAGGTGCCGTGCAAGTGACAGCGGAAAGGCGTTAATGGTTCCACCACGGCGGACAGCTGTCATCAGGGAGGCCATCTGACGGGACCCGCTGTCCGATGCCCTTTGGCCCTGACTCTTACCTCTGCCTTTAACCCTACCTTTCCCCCTACCCTTACCCTCACTCTTGCACTCGCACTCGCACTCGCACTCGCACTCGTAGTCGCACTCGTACTGGGTACTGGGTACTGGGTACTGGGTACTGGGTACTGGGTACTGGGTACTGGGTACTGGGTACTGGGTACTGGGTACTTGCCGAGTGCCACCTGCGGCACACTAAGCCGGCAACTACCAGTCCCAAGACTGGCGGCAGCGGGTGCCGTTGGCTGACAAAGCCGTCGACGCTGCGTGGTGGAGCATGGAGGATCAGCGCGGGCTGTCGACTCGCGCCGCGATCTCCGGGGATGCCGACGCTGCGGCAGCAGCTTCCCCGTGGGTGACGATGATATCGGCATCGGACAACGTCCCGAAGAAAGCCGGGCGCAGAACGCCCCACTTGCTGTCATCGAACACTAGAATGCGCTGGGCCGCCGTCTCGATGGCCGCCTGCTTGGGAATGATTTCATGAAAGTGAAAGCAGCTGAGCCCCCGCTCGAGGTGCACGCCGGCGGCCGACAGAAAGGCGCGATTGATGCCTAGGCTGCGTATCTGGCGGGCCACATCCTCACCATCGAAGGATTGCGAGACGCCCTGATAGAGCCCTCCCAGCAGAATCAGCCTGACGCTGTCGAGGTGGCTGACCGCGTTGGCCACGTTCAAGGCATAGGTGACCACGGTCAGATGGCGGCGTTGCCCCAGCTCGGCCACCATAGGTACCAAGGTGGTGCCACAGTCAATAAACAGGGTATCGCCATCCTGGACGTAGCTGCTGGCACGCTGGCACAGCCGGGTCTTGATATCGACACCGCGATCCCGCTGGGTCTCCAGGTCGTATACGGGAGAGAAGTGCGGATCGTCACGACGCACCAGATGCCCGCCCATCAACATCAAGGGGCTGCCCTTGGAGGAGACGTCTCGACGCAACGTCATTTCCGAAACGCCACACAGCATGGCCGCATCGGCCAAGCGAAGGCTTCCACCGCCAGCCAGCGCCTGCAGCAAGCGCTCCTGCCGTTGCACACTTCGTTGATTCATTACGTTTGCCCCCGCGCGGACCGTCATCGTGCCCTTCTGTTATGGTTTTTCAATAAGCATGCACTGAACTACAGGGTTCAGCCAGCGATCGGCGTTGAAGAAAACGCCACTGCACAAATGTTAATTTTCTCACATTAAATGTTAACATGATCCCATTGACAGCCAGATCGCTGCAGCGGCGCCTGGCCAATCCATCATCATGCATCGCGAACTTCTGGACTCAGGTGCGGCAAGCGGTGACCCAGGTCATTTCTTCGCCGCCATGGCAATGGCATGCCAGGGCCCTTCAGGGTACTCATGACCTGCATCTGTCTCAGCGGCAAACCCACGCCCGTGACGGCCGGTGCGATGATCTACTCTCTATGGAAGGCTCGAGAGTTAGGACAACGACCGCTCCTTTCCATCGCGCTGTCCAAGTCACATTTTCCAAGGCGTAAACACCTATGACATTGCTCATGAGCCTGGTCGGCATGGTCACGCTGATTGCCATCGCCATTGCGTTCTCCCACAACCGTCGTGCCATCCGGCTGAGAACCGTCGGTGGCGCTTTCCTTATCCAGGCAGGCCTCGGTGCCTTCGTGCTGTATGTCCCTGTGGGTCAGAAGGTGCTGAAGACGGTATCCGACGCCGTTAGCCAGGTGGTGTTGTACGCCAATGACGGCATCGCCTTCCTGTTCGGCGGGCTCGCCAACGTGGACAGCGTGGGCTTCGTGTTCGCGGTCAAGGTGCTGCCGGTCATCATCTTCTTCTCGTCATTGACCGCGGTTCTCTACTATCTCGGCATCATGCAGTGGGTCGTCCGGCTACTGGGCGGTGCGCTGCAGAAGCTCTTGGGCACCTCACGCACTGAGTCGCTGTCCGCTACCGCCAATATCTTTGTCGGCCAGACGGAAGCGCCGCTGGTGGTCCGCCCCTTCATTGCCCACATGACAACGTCTCAGCTGTTTGCCGTCATGTGCGGTGGACTGGCCTCGGTCGCGGGCTCCGTGCTCGCCGGCTATGCCGCGCTTGGCATTCCAATGGAATACCTGGTGGCCGCCTCCTTCATGGCCGCCCCAGGCGGCCTGCTGTTTGCCAAGCTGATCATGCCCGAGACAGATCCCAATGCGGACAAGGCGGACAGCGTGTCCGACGTCATCGAAGAAGACGACAAGCCCGCCAACGTGCTTGACGCTGCTGCCGGTGGTGCCTCGTCCGGCTTGCAGCTGGCCGCCAACGTGGGGGCCATGCTGCTGGCCTTCATCGGCTTGATTGCCCTGCTCAACGGCATCCTGGGTGGTGTCGGTGGCTGGTTCGGGATGAGCAGTCTGAGCCTCGAGATGATCCTTGGCTGGCTGTTCTCTCCGCTGGCCTTCCTGCTGGGAATTCCCTGGGAGGAAGCGACGCTGGCAGGCTCCTTCATCGGCCAGAAGCTGGTGGTCAACGAGTTCGTTGCCTTCATCAACCTCGCGCCATACATCGACGGCGAGCAAATGGTCGCTGCCACCGGCGAGGCCATGAGTGCCCACACGGCGGCGGTACTGTCCTTCGCGTTGTGCGGTTTCGCCAACCTGTCCTCCATCGCCATTCTGCTAGGGGGCCTGGGCAGCATCGCGCCCAGTCGGCGGCACGATATCGCCCGCCTGGGCCTGAAGGCCGTCCTCGCCGGCACCCTCTCCAACCTGATGTCGGCCTGCATCGCCGGCTTCTTCATGACGTTGGGCGCCTGACGCCTGACGGATCCTCTCCCTTCATTCATGCCCCGACCGCCGCGATGGCGGTCCTGGTGGCTTCAGGAGCACGTTTTCATGTCCACCCCGACCTTCAATCCCCATCTTGTTGCCCGTCAAGCCCTTTCCCTGATGGACCTGACCAGCCTGAATGATGACGATACCGATGCCGTCGTCGAAGCCCTGTGCCAGCGTGCCAAGACGCCACTGGGCAATGTGGCAGCGGTCTGCGTCTACCCCCAGTTCGTGGTGCCGGCACGCCGCGCCCTGACTGCCCACAACCTCAGCGGGCAGGTCAAGATTGCTACCGTGACCAACTTTCCTCATGGCGGTGACGACATCATGGCGGCTGCACGCGCCACACGCGAAGCCGTCGCCTCAGGCGCTGACGAAGTGGACGTGGTCTTTCCCTACCGCGCGCTGTTGGCCGGCGACGACGCGATCGGCCAGGAACTGGTGGAAATGTGCAAGGCGGCCGCCAGTGACCGCACCCTCAAGGTCATCCTCGAGACCGGTGAACTGAAGGACCCGGCCCTGATTCGCCGAGCCAGCGAGCAGGCCATCGCCGGCGGAGCCGACTTCCTCAAGACATCGACGGGCAAGGTCACCGTGAACGCTACGCCTGAAGCTGCCAAGGTCATGCTTGAAGCGATCCGTAGCGCCGACCGCCCGGTAGGCTTCAAGGCCGCTGGCGGTGTACGCACCGTAGAAGACGCCGCCGTCTACCTGGACCTCGCCGCGGACATCATGGGCCCGGGTTGGGCGACCCCGCAGACCTTCCGCTTCGGCGCATCAGGCCTGCTCGACAACCTGATGATGACCGCCGGGGTTGGCGTCGATGACGGAGGCCAGGCTGGGGGCTACTGATGCTGCTACAAGACATCATCGCGGCCAAGCGAGATGGACAGACTCTGTCGCGGGAGGCGATCCGGCACTTCGTGATGGCGATCGCTGACGACAGCGCCGGCAACGAGCAGATTGGCGCCTTCGCCATGGCGACCTACCTCAACGGCATGTCACTGGACGAAACCGTTGCCCTCACCGAAGCGACCCGTGACTCGGGGAGTCGTCTCGATTACCGCAGCCTGGACCTTCCGGGCCCGGTACTCGACAAGCACTCCACTGGCGGCGTCGGGGATCCCGTGTCGCTGATTCTCGGGCCCTGGCTGGCCGCCTGTGGCGCCCACGTGCCGATGATCTCCGGCCGAGGTCTGGGCCACACCGGCGGCACCCTGGACAAGCTGGAGGCCATTGGCGGCTATAACGTCACGCCTGAGCGAGCGACCTTCGAGCGCCTGCTGAAGGACGTTGGCGTCGTCATTGTCGGCCAGAGCGGAGACCTGGCGCCCGCCGACAAGCGCCTGTATGCCGTGCGCGACGTGACCGCCACCGTCTCTTCGCTGCCGCTGATCGTCGCCTCGATCCTCGGCAAGAAGCTCGCCGAGAACCTTGACGGCCTGGTCATGGACGTCAAGATCGGCAACGGGGCCTTTCTGGAGAGCGATGCACACACCCGGCAACTCGCCAGTACCATCACGGACGTCGCTCGCCAGGCAGGGACGCCGACCACCGCGCTGCTGACCGACATGAATCAGACCCTCGCCGAGAGCGCAGGCAACGCCATCGAAGTGCACGAATGCCTGGCGATCCTGCGTGGCGAACGTCGCGACTCGCGCCTGCTTCAGCTGACGCGCAGGCTGGCGGTAGAAACCCTGTTGGTGGGCGGCATCGCCAAGGACCGGGAAACCGCCGCGGCACGCTTGGATGCCTGTCTGGCCAACGGCCAGGTGGCTGAGCGCTTCGAGCGCATGGTGGCGGGCCTTGGCGGCCCATCAGACCTGCTCTCGCAGGCGCCAGCGCATCTTGTTGGTGCCCCCGTGGTGCGTGACGTCTTTGCCCAGCAACCGGGCGTGGTCAGCGCCCAGGACGTCAAGGCGATTGGCATGGCCGTCGTTGCGCTGGGGGGTGGCCGTCGCCGAGCAGGCGATGCCATCGACCACCGCGTCGGTATTGACCAGATCGCCGGCATCGGCCAGGCCGTCGATGATCAACGCCCGGTGGCCAGAATCCACGCCGCCAGTGATGATGATGCACAGCGGGTGGCCGCGCAGCTGCGTGACGCCTTTACCGTCGCCGACCAGGCCCCCGCGTTGCCACTGGTCCATGACACCTTGCCCGACCCTTCCCTGGCAGGAGACCTCCGATGACACGCGCTATCGTGCTGGTAATGGATTCCTTCGGTATCGGTGCGGCGCCCGACGCCGATCGTTTTGGCGATGCAGGCGCCGATACCCTGGGCCACATCGCCAGGGCTTGCGCCAGAGGCGAGGCCGACGACAGGGGGCGCACCGGCCCGCTCGTGCTTCCCCACCTGGCTCGCCTGGGGCTGTTCCATGCGCATCAGGAAGCCACCAGCGAGGTTGCCGAGGGGATCACGCTGGGAGACGTCGATGGTGCCTACGCCCACGCCGCAGAGGTCTCCTCCGGCAAGGACACTCCCTCCGGCCACTGGGAAATTGCGGGAGTACCGGTGCGCTTCGACTGGGGTTACTTTCCTGACCATAGCAACAGCTTTCCCGAGGACTTGCTTGACGCCTTGATCAGCGAGGCCGGCCTTCCCGGTGTGCTCGGCAACTGTCACGCGTCAGGCACCGAGATCATTGCCCGGCTGGGGGAGCAACACTGCGAGAGCGGCAAACCCATCGTTTACACCTCCGCCGACAGCGTGTTTCAGATTGCCGCCCACGAGCATCACTTTGGCCTGGAGCGCTTGCTTGAGCTGTGTGAAACGGCGAGGCGTCTACTCGAGCCGTACAACATCGGCCGGGTGATCGCGCGGCCTTTCGTCGGCCAGGATGCAGCCAGTTTCCAGCGCACCGGCAATCGCCGCGACTACAGCGTCGAGCCCCCCTCTCCCACCGTGTTGTCAAAGCTTCACGACAGCGGCGGGGAGGTCGTCGCCATCGGCAAGATCGCCGACATCTACGCCCACTGTGGCATCAGCCGTCTGGTCAAGGCCTCGGGACATGACGCCTTGATGGCCGCCACCCTGGCGGCCATGGATGAGCCCACCAGCGCCGACGATCGACGGCTGATCATGACCAACTTTGTCGACTTCGACATGGTCTATGGCCACCGCCGCGATGTATCCGGCTATGCTGCTGCCCTGGAAGCCTTCGACCGTCAGTTGCCGGAGCTGCTCTCCCGATTGACGGAGGATGACCTGCTGGTGATCACTGCCGACCATGGCTGCGACCCGAGCTGGCATGGCACGGATCACACTCGCGAGTACATCCCGGTGCTGAGCCGCGGCGCGGGCCTGAGGTCGGGTTCGCTGGGGCGTCGTCACAGCTTTGCCGACATTGGTCAAAGCCTGGCCGACCATTTTGGTCTGGCTCCCATGGACGACGGTGACAGCTTTTTGCCAAACCGCTAGCGCCGCGGTCCAACTGACCAGCGCCGCCAGCTCGACTCCGCCCCAGCGGGCGCCATCCCGCTGGCGACGTCGCTTCGACAGTACAAGGAATCCTGATGGCTACTCCCCATATCAAGGCCGAACCCGGTGATTTCGCCGACACCGTATTGATGCCTGGCGATCCGCTGCGCGCACGCTACATCGCCGAGACCTATCTGGAAGACATCCGCCTGGTCAACGATGTGCGCAACATGTACGGCTACACCGGACGCTACCAGGGCCGCGACATCTCTGTCATGGGCCACGGCATGGGCATCCCGTCGGTATCGATCTATGCCAAGGAGCTGATCACCGAGTTCGGTGCCAAACGCCTGATCAGGGTCGGCTCCTGCGGAGCCGTTCGCGATGACGTCAAGGTCAGGGACCTGATCATTGGCCTGGGCGGCAGTACCGACTCCGGCGTCAACCGCTCGCGCTTTCGCGGGCTGGACTTTGCCGCCATTGCGGACTTCGAGCTGACTCGCGCTGCGGTCGACACGGCCGCACGTCACGGGGTGCCAGTGAAGGTCGGTAACATCTTTTCAGCGGATCTGTTCTACCACCCCGATCCGGCGCTGATCGACTGCCTGCGTAACTTCGGCATCGTCGGTGTCGAGATGGAGGCCGCCGGTCTTTACGGCGTCGCCGCCGAATTCGGCGCCCGAGCCATGACGATCTGCACCGTTTCCGATCACATCGTCAATGGTGACAGCCTGTCCAGCGACGAGCGGGCCACCAGCTTCGATGACATGATGCGCATTGCCCTGGACGCCGTGCTCGAGGACGATCGCCGCCACGCCCCTCAGGAGACACACTCATGACGGATCACGCCCCTGAAGCCGCCGTCCCCGCCGACATAGTCGCGGCACTTATCGAGGTGCGGGGACGCGCCTACGTCCCGTATTCCGACCATCCGGTGGGTGCCCTGCTGATCACTCAAGCCGGCAATCGCTATGTCGGCGCCAACGTCGAAGTGGCCCACTACAAGGGACTCTGCGCCGAAGCATCCGCTATTGCCGCCATGATCTCCGCAGGCGAAACGCGACTGCAGGAGGTCTATGTCATTGGACCTGGGTCACACCTGTGCACGCCCTGCGGCGACTGCCGCCAGCGGCTGCGGGAATTTGCCTCTCCCCAGACTGTCATCCGCGTGGTGGATGCCGATGGTCAGCTGCTCAAGCGCTATACCATGGATGAGCTGCTGCCCGACTCCTTCGGCCCGGAAAATCTCGGCAAGGGCTCCGCTTACGGGAGCTGACAACCGCCGCCATTGGGCTCTGCATCAGCCACTCGAACGGATATCCAGACCAAAAAAAGGGCCACTCCAGGTGGCCCCAATCACTAGCTTGCTGAAAGTCACGTCAGGCTTGATGCAGTAGCTTCACCTCTCTTGCACTTCACGTCTCTTGAACTTCACCTGTCTTGAGCTTCATCTCTCCTGCAATGCAGTTTTCTGCCCAATCCGGTAACACCATCGTAGTTTCCAGGGGCGCACTGGGCGGTCGACCTGCACGCCACCCACGCTACGCCTGAGCCACACCTACACCACACCTAAACTACGCCACCTTCTCCTTGCCGAAGCGCTTTTTCAGATACGCCACGATGTCCATGGACTCGTAAAGCCAGGTTTCGCTGCCATCATCACCGGTGATCAGCAGGCACGGCACCTGAACCTTGCCGCCGCCTTCCTTCAGCGCCTTGCGATGGGTGGGATCCGCCCCCGCATCCCGGATATCAACCTGGACGCCAAGCTTGTCGAGTTCACGCCGTACAAAGGCGCAAAACGGGCAATGGGCAAAGTGGTAGAGCGCGAGATCCTTGGCAATCGTCATGTCTTATCCCTCTGGTGGTGCGCTAGGCACACTGTTATCACCGGACGACCTCCCCGTGTGGCGACGTATCGTCAACCGGTCAGGAAGCCATCAGTATCAAGTGGTGCAGGCGACGCCGCGTCCCTGTTGCTGGACCTTGCCGCCGCCCGACTTGTTACCTTAGTGTCACCGACTGACGCATCCTGACAGCCACTTTATGCCCCTGGATGGGGATGCACGCCACGGCACACTGGGAGACCCCGCGAGTCGTCGGCGCAGGCATTCATGCAGTGCTTCCCAAGAAGTGAGCACAGCCATGTCGAGTGCAACACACCAAAAAGGGGCGAGGGCTATTGCCCTTCGCCCCCCTTGTCGTCTAGCCCAGGTCTTACGCGGGGTCCGGCGACGCCCCCGTGGCACTGGTCTGATGCTGCGGATCGGCCACTCCGGCTTGGCCCGGACGACGACCGCTGGCATCACTCTGGGTGCCTGAGGTAGCGCCTTGATAGTCCGCCTCGCCCTCTCGGGTAGAACCATCCAGACGACCGCCCCCGCGACCTTCCATGCTGACGCTGATGCGTGGCGCACCAAGCTCGATGCCTACCTGCTCCATGCGACGCTTCAGCAGCATGTTGAAAGCACGCGCCACATCCCACTGCATCTCCGGGGAGGTCCGAAAACGCATCCGCAGGATCGCACAGCCATCCTCAAAGCGGTCGATACCCTGCATTTCCAGAGGTGACCAGATGTGGTGACGCATGATCGGATCCTGACGCAGGTCCCGCGCCGTTTCCTGCATCATGGTAGTGGCATCGTCGATCTTCATGTCGAAGGGAATGCGGATCTTCATCAACGCCACGCCAAACTGGCGTGACATGTTATGGATCGACTCGATCTTCGAGAAGGTGAGGATATGAACAATACCGTCTAGATCGCGCAGACGAACGGTGCGCAGGGTCAGCCCCTCCACCGTGCCCATATGACCATTGATGCGAACAAAGTCGTCTACCGCCAGGGAGTCCTCCACCAGAATGAAGATGCCGGTAATCAGATCCTGGACCAGGGTCTGGGCACCAAAACCCAGCGCCAGGCCGATGACCCCGGCACCCGCCAGCAACGGTGTGACGTTGACCCCCAGGTTGGCCAGTCCAACGATGGAGGCAATCACCACGATCGTCGCGAAGACGACATTGCGAATCATCGGCGTAATGGTCTGAGCCCTCGCCTGGTTGACCCGACGTCCTCGCGACCGTGCCGATGACATCAGCGACCGCTGAATCGCAGTATCGGCGAATATCCACGCCAGCCAGGCCAGCAATACGGTGAAGGCAATCGCCAGGATGGCCTGACCGATGCGCACGCTGGCCACCCCCTCGCGACCGATGCCCACCAGGGAGCCGCCCCAGACCTGCAGCGACAGCTCGGCAAACACCAGCCAGGCCAACACGTGTCCCAGGGTATAGGCAAAACGTTCCAGCCGGCGCCGGTACTCACTGTGGTGGCGGTGGCGTCCGCGGGAGTGGTCGTGTCGTTCGTTCTGCCGTCGCAGCAGCGCCGTCACCACCAGCGTCAGTACCAGCAAGGCGGCGTTGATGATCGATCGCGCCAGCGCCGTTCCCACGTCTCCCACGGTCACGAAAATCGCTACCAGCGACGCGCCGACAAGCAGCAAGGCCGGGATATGCCACAGTCGACCGATGACCCGCGTCACCTCGGTGTGGCTGTTGCAGTCCTTGCGAATGCTGTAACTGCGGTTGCGAATAAGGTGCTTGATCGGGCGCTTGAAACGCACGATGAAGCGGAAGGTCAATGCGGTGGCCAGAATGTTGGCCAGCACCGAGGCCAACGATGCCAGATCGAAGCCCAGCAACTCCACCAGGCGTTCAGACTTGAAGGCATCACCAAGGGCGATCAGGGCGCCAATCACAAACAGCGGACGCAGCGCGTGCTGCTGCAGCAGGCGCACCGCAGGATAGCGATGGCCGCTGGTAAACACCGACACCACAATTTCTACCACCACCGATAGAATGCGCCCACACAGGGCCGCATAGGCCACCACCGATACGCCCGTGGCTGCCGCACTTTCCGGGACGAGCTGCAGCACCCCCAGAATCGACAGGAACCCCAGCGCCCAGGGCAACATGCGTCGCAGAAAGTGCGCTGCCAGCAGCCACGCCTTGGGGTCTCGAGGGAGGTCCATGGGCCACCCGCGACGACGACCGACCAACCGACCCAACGCCACCAGGATGATGACGATGCCCCCCCAGGTGGCCATCAACACACTGAACTCGACCGCAAAGCGCGCCAGGTCACTGTGCTCGGTGCCGCTGACCAGGCCGTCGATATCCTGCCAGCCCTCGAAGAACTTGGCGCGCCACTGGACCATGGGCGACCTGGCGCTTTCGGCCTCTTCCCCCAGCTCATTGAAGGTATCGGCCAGCGCTCCCAACAGCCCCTGCGAGTTGCCCTGCGCCTCTACCTCTGCCTGACCTGCCTGCCGCAAGGAGCGCAGGCTGTCGACCAGCTGCTGGCGGCTCTGATCGCTCTCCAGCGTCTGGATCAAGGTATCGAGAGAGCGCTGCAGCTCCTCGGGAGAGGCTTCCTGGGCGGCACCACCATTACCGCTATTGCCGGCCAAGGCCGTCAGTCCGACACCTTGCGCCGACGCCTGAATAGGCACAAAACAGAGTAATAGAAGCGCGAGGAAGCTAACCCCTTGAAACACGTACCACCTCTTTTGCCTGAACCGAACCATTCGTGCTCCTCGCCACGTACGAATCGATGCCTTCGCGGATGAACCTTGACCGCCTGTGGTAGTCTGCGAAGAAATGCACCGTTGATGCCTCAATAGGATGCCGACATGAAAGCCCAAGCGCCACCCGAGCCCACCACCTCGGACGGAGCAACCCGCAAGGTGGGGGTCGAAATCGAATTCGCTGGCCTGGACGCCATGGCCACGACGAAGCTGGTCCAGTCGCTGTTCGAAGGACGCATCGACGTCCAGAGTGCACATCGCATGAAGGTCTGCGACACCCGCTGGGGCGACTTCAAGATCGAGCTTGATTCACACTACGTGCATCCTGACGCCGCCCAGGAGTCCGCCCAGCAGGATGACTGGGAGCGCATGCGCCGTGATATCGATCGCCGGTCGCGGGAGCTGCTGGGCGATATGGTGACCGGTGTGGTGCCGACGGAAATCGTCTGCCCCCCGGTGCCATGGGACGAGCTGGACACCCTCGACGCCCTGTTCGACGCCCTGCGTCAACATGGCGCAAAGGGCACCGAGGCCAGCTTGCTCTACGGCTTCGGACTGCACCTCAACCCTGAACTGCCGAGTCTCGAGGCGGCAGATATCCTGCGCTATCTGCGTGCCTATCTGCTCTCGGCCAACTGGCTCAGGGAACAGATTCGGGTCGACATCACCCGCGAGGTGTTGCCCCACGCCAATCCCTTTCACAAGCGCTACTGCCTCAAACTGTTCGACCCGGACTACGCTCCCGACATCGACACCTTGATCGATGACTACCTGGCCGACAACCCGACCCGCAATCGTGATCTGGACATGCTGCCGCTGTTTGCGCACCTGCGGCCAGAACACCCCCACGAGCTGTTTCGCAAGGAGCTCGTCCAGCCGCGCCCGACCTTTCACTACCGCCTGCCCAACGCACAACTCTCCGAGCCAGACTGGGGAGCCGTCACCGAGTGGAATCGCTGGCTGGAAGTCGAGCGTCTCGCCTGCGCACCGGACACCTTGAGTGAGCGTATGGCGGAGTACCGGGCCCGTCACCTCGACCGCTCGTTATGGCAAAAGGTAAAGAACACGCTGACAGGAGATGCCAAGGATGGCTGAGCGTCCACTGATCGGCATATCCACCTCCGACCACAAGAGCCTGCTGGCCTGGTGGTTCGACTGGTTCGCGGTCTGGCGGCATGGCGGCCGGCCACTGCGACTGTCTCCGTCACGGCCCAGGCCAGAGCATCTGGATGGGCTGATCGTGGGCGGTGGTGATGACATCCAGGCACATCTCTACGGAGGAGAGATGCAGCTCGACGTGCGCGTCGATCCCCAGCGAGACGAGCTCGAACTGGAACTGCTGGCCCGGGAAATTCCGCGGAACACGCCAGTACTGGGCATCTGCCGTGGCTCCCAGTTGATCAACGTTCACCTCGGCGGGACCCTGGACAGCGATATCTACACCACCCACGAAGGGTTGAAGCGCCGTCGCACCGTGCTGCCGCGCAAGACCGTGGACATCGTCGAGGGCAGTCGCCTGCACCAATTGCTGAGGGTCAGCTGGTGCCGCATCAACAGCCTTCATCACCAGGCCGTCGAGCAGGCAGGGCGCGGCATCGACATCGTCGCCAGGGACCGGGATGGCCTGGTCCAGGGAATCGAATCGCGGGACCATGACTTCCTGCTCGGGGTGCAATGGCACCCGGAGTTTCTGGTGTTCAACCGCCCCCAGCAGCGGCTGATCAAGGCCTTGGTGAAAGCCTCATGCAAGCCTCATTGCGAACGTCGCCCGCCCGCCAAGGCCAGTCGGAATGCCGGTCAACGCGCGGCAGCGGCCGAACATCCGCTGTAGTCACTCATGGCGTCTGGCCATGGCCTGCGTCATGAACGTCACACCAGAGGCAACGCCAGTGCACAAAAAAGCCTGCCAGCGGCAGGCTTTTACTGATGCGGCAAGCTCTATCCAGCTAGCCGGCAGGGAGCGCCATCGCCCAGACGATGACGCTCCCTGACGATCACACCAGTTTGGCATCGAGGCTGATCTCGGCGTTCAGCAGCTTCGAGATCGGGCAGCCCGCCTTGGCTTTCTCGGCGGCCTCATTGAACACGCTTTCCTCGGCACCAGGAATGCTGGCACGCACGGTCAGATGCACCTTGGTCACTGCAAAACCGCCGTCCACTTCTTCCAGGGTGACGTCAGCACTGGTGTCAATGCTGTCAGCTTCCAGGCTGGACCCCTCCAGAATCATCGACAGGGCCATGGAGTAGCAGCTGGCATGGGCGGCACCGATCAATTCCTCTGGATTGGTACCGGCCTGACCTTCAAAACGCTGCTTGAAGTCATAAGGCACGTCGTTGAGCGCATCGCTGTTGGTCGATACTACGCCCTTGCCTTGCTTGAGATTGCCTTTCCACTGCGCTGATGCGGTATTGGTAATGCTCATATCGACTCCTTTCCATTGACAGACTGAGACTTCGATCGAGTTCGACGATCACCTCTGCGCCTTTCCCTGTGGCGCACGCTGAACACCCCTTGGCAACAATGTGAACCAGCGGCGGCGTCAGCGGGCAGTCTTCGTGGCACGCCACCAAGACTGATGTCACCACAGTGCATCTTCCATCAAGCAGTGTCCAGCCTTGTGCCCCCTGTTGCGTTGGCGACGGCGGACTCGGCTACGATAGTCCTGTTGAGTGTCCACGAAAGCCACAAGGAGTCCGCTTTCTCATGAGTCTCGCTACCGTTTCCCTCGGCCCCCATGATGCCGACACCCTCACCGCGATTGGCCAAGGAAGCTGGTTCATGGGTGAAGGGCGCGCACCGCGATCACGTGAAATCGCCGCCCTGCAGCGAGGGCTCGAACGCGGTCTGAGACTGATAGACACCGCCGAGATGTATGCCGACGGCGAGGCCGAAAGCGTCGTGGGCGAGGCCCTGGCAGGGCGGCGCGACCAGGCCTATGTGGTGTCCAAGGTGTATCCCTGGAATGCCAGCAGCAGCGGCGCCATCGCTGCCTGCGAAGCAAGCCTCAAGCGCTTGAACACAGACTACCTGGACCTGTACCTACTGCACTGGCCCGGCAACGTTCCACTGGAAGAGACCCTGGAGGCCTTCGAGCGCCTGACAAACGCCGGCAAGATCCGCCACTTTGGCGTCTCGAACTTTGATGTGGAGGACATGCAGGCGCTGTCGAGCGTCCCCGGTAGCAGCCATTGCGCGGTCAATCAGGTGCTCTACCACCTGGCTTCCCGCGGCGTCGAGGTGGCCTTGCGGCCATGGCAGCGACAGCATCGCATCCCGATGATGGCCTACTGTCCACTGGCGCAAGCCGGTGGCGTCGGGCCAGATCCACTGCGGGACCCTGAGCTCCAGGCCCTGGCGGCAGAGCATCAACTGAGTCCCGCTCAGTTGATGCTGGCCTGGGCCATTCGCCCCATCGACGGCAGTCGCGACGTCATCGCCATTCCCAAGGCCGCCTCTCCCGACCACGTCGATGACAATGCGAAGGCACTGGAGGTAACGCTGGATGAGGCTACGCTTGCGCGCCTGGACGAGCTGTATCCGGCGCCGAGCACACACGTACCCCTGGATATCGTCTAGGAAAGCACTGCATAAATGGCTGCGCTCGACATTTCGGCTTGCTGGCGGTACTCAAGATCCTCATTTACCCACACGTAAACTCCGGTCTCTCCGTTCCGGCAGTAGCCGACCTGCCATCGCTCGCTACATTTACTCAGCACTTTCCTAATGTATATGGCTCAGCAGAAGCGCTGGCGCAGCTCCTCGAGCTGCCACGCCAGCGCCGCGCTGCCGATCTCCCTGAGCTTTTCGATATTGCGCTCAGGAATCGCCTCGGGGTCGGGATAGTGGGCCAGCGCCCGCTCCAGCCCCTCTTCTCGCAGCAGGTGCCACACGGGCCACGGCGAGCGATTGGTGAAGTTGGCCGGGTCATCGTCCTCGACCCCGTCAAACACGTAGTCCGGGTGAAAGCTCGCCAGCTGGAAGACCCCTTCGTAGCCCTGATCGACCAGCAGCGCCTCGGCCATGGCCAGGGCGTCCAGGTAGTCATCGAAGTCGGCAAGCCCGTGGCTGAACACCAGCAGGCTGGTCTCCACCTCTGGCGCCACCTCCAGCTGGTGGCAGGCGTCCATCAGGGCCATCAGCGCCGGCTCGAGGGCGCGCCCGTCCACCTCGACATAGCGAATGGTGTCCCGCGCGAGCTCGCGACCGGCGAACGGGCAGACGTTCAGTCGGACCACGAATTCCTCGACCCAGGTCGCGGTAGCGGCAAGGCTTGGTGACAGAGCAGTGTCGGACATGGGCGGTTCTCGCAGGTTCAGTAGCAAGGCCGGTTCAGCGCCTTGACGCTAGCCTGTCGGCTAGCCGGGTCGGCTCAGGAAGCTTGTAGCGGCCAAGGCAGGCCACCGCCCAGGCAGCGGCGGTATCTACCGTCAGCCGATGCCCAGGGGATACGAACACCGGCTTGACGCCGGCGCGAGAGCGTAGCACGACACCGATGCGCTCGTCCCCGTCAAGCAGGTCACAGGACCCACCTCGAGCCTCGGGCACATCACCATGACGTCCTGTCAGGCGCTTCTTCGCCACCCCCAGTGTCGGCAGGTCCAGCCACAGACCGAGGTGAGCGGCAACGCCCAAGCGCCTCGGATGGGCGATACCGTGTCCATCCACCATCACCAGGTCGACACGATGCTGTACCTTGTCGAAGGCCGCCAGCGCTGCCGGAATCTCGCGGAAGGACAACAGCCCCGGAATGTAAGGCATGCGCGTCGGCTCCCTGGCGACGACTTGCTCGACCACCTCAAGCGATGGCCAGGCCAGCACGACCACCGCGGCGCGGGTCGTCGTTTGCCCCTCTTCGAAGCCAATGTCGACGCCGGCAATATGCTCGACGTCAGCGATCCGGTCCTCACGCTCGAGCCGCTGGGCCAACGAACGTTGCAGCGCGATGGCTTCCCTCGGTGCCAGTGCCCAGTCGTGCAGCGCCGGGCGGGGCGCGCAATGCAGCTTGGTCATAGCGCCTCCTTGTCGATGACCATGGGTGGCTGATGTCGCCATCTGCTCGCGGTAGACTATGCCTCCGCCACGGGCAACGACAAGCCGCGGGACTGGTCGGCCCAACGATCCATCAGGGAGGACGGATGCGCATCATCCACACTGCGGACTGGCATCTAGGCCAGAGCTTCCACGGCCAGGAGCGCCATGAAGAACACAAGGCGTTCCTCGACTGGCTGATTCAGGTCGCCGAGGATCACGCTGCCGATGCCCTACTGGTGGCCGGCGATGTCTTCGATGTCGTCAACCCCTCATTGCGTGCCCAGGAGATGCTGTACGACTTCATCGTCGAACTTCATCAGCGTTGCCCAGCGCTCACCCTGGTGCTGATCGCCGGCAATCATGACAGCGGTAGCCGTATCGAGCTGCCAGCGCCGTTGATGCGCCACCTGCGGACCTACGCGCTGGGACGGGTCGAGTTCATCGACGACGGCCACATTGATAGCGAGCGCTTGCTGGTGCCGTTGACCGATGCCCGTGGTGAGGTGGGCGCCTGGTGCCTCGCCCTGCCCTTCCTCAGGCCGGCGGAAATCACCGGTCGCCGACGCACCAGCGACCACCACAGCGATCGCCACGATGACTACGTCAGCAGCGTCGAGCGGGTTCACCGAGAGCTGATCGAGGCGGCCCGCCACAAGCGCACCGACGGTCAGGCGCTGATCGCCATGAGTCACGCCCACCTGCGCGGCGCCGCCGTCTCGGAGGCCAGCGAGAGGCCTATCGTGATCGGCGGAGAGGAGTCCTTGTCTGCATCGCTGTTTCCCGATGATATCGACTACGTTGCTCTCGGCCATCTTCACCGCGCCCAGCGTGTGGGCGAGGAGCGCATACGCTACAGCGGCAGCCCGCTGCCACTGGACTTCAGTGAGGTCGACTACCCCCACCAGGTGCTCTTGCTGAGCCTGGACAACGGCACGCTTGCCAAGGTCGAGCCCCTGGCCGTGCCACGCGCCGTGACCATGCGACGGCTTGGACCGGCGCCCCTGGATGAGCTGTTGCAGGCCATCGACGATCTGCCCGAGCGCCAAGGGTCCGGTCCCACCGAGCGCTGGGACTGGCTGGAGATCAATGTGCGTCTCGAGGCGCCAATGCCGGAGCTACGCTCGCGCGTCGAGCAGGCACTGGCGACCAAGGCCGTGCGCCTGCTGCGTCTCAAGCGCGAGCTGCCCAGCAGCGCCGAGCAAGCCCCCCAACGCGGCGAGCGACTGGAGGACATCGGGCCGCGGGAGCTGTTCACGCGCACCTGGCGCGAGGCCTGGGGAGAAGAGCCGGAGCAGGACGTCCTGGCGGACTTCGACGGACTATGTCAGCAGGTTCAGGATGACGATGCGTCCGAAAGCGCCAGCCGCCAAGGAGCATCAACGTGAAGATTCTTGCCCTGCGACTCGCCCAGCTGGCCTCACTGCCGGGCCCGCTAGAGCTGGATTTCAGCCAGCCCCCGCTGGCCGAGGCCGGCCTGTTCGCCATCACCGGCCCGACCGGCTCCGGCAAGAGCACCCTGCTGGATGCACTGTGCCTGGCCTTGTTCGGCAATACGCCACGCCTGCGCGGTGCGCCGAGCCGAGACTCCCACCTGGATGACCAGGACGGCTCACGCATTCTGACCTCGGACCCTCGCAGCCTGCTGCGCCGCGGTGCCGCCAGCGGCTACGCCGAAGTCGATTTCATTGGCCGCGACGGTCGCCGCTACCGGGCTCGCTGGGCCGTCCGCCGCGCCCGGGACAAGGCCACCGGCAAGCTCCAGGCCGTCGAGCAGTCGCTGCAGGACCTGGAGGACGAGCGTCTTTTGACCGCCCAGAAGCGCGAGTTTGCAGAGTTGCTGCCAGACCGGCTCGGGCTGAACTTTGATCAGTTCACTCGTGCGGTGCTGCTGGCCCAGAGCGAGTTTGCGGCCTTCCTCAAGGCCGATGACAACGCCCGCTCGGACCTGCTGGAAAAGCTGACCGACACCGCTGAATACTCGCTGATCTCGATGGCGGCCTACCAGCGTGCCAAGGAAGCGCGGGACGCCGTGGCGCGGCAGCAAGCGCTGCTGGATGAGGACACTCCCAGCGACAGCGATCAGCGCCAGGCCATGGAGGCCGAGTTGAGCTCGGCCGAAGCCGCGCTCGCCGAGCAGCTGCAGGCACTGCGCCAGCTCGAGCAGGAAGCCAGCTGGTTGACCGAAGACGTCCAGTATCGAGAACGCCACGCTGAAGCCCGCCAGGCTCTGGACCAGGCAGAGCAGTCCTGGGCTGAGCTGGATGCACAGCGCCGCGAGCTTGAGTGGCTCGAGCGTCTGGCCCCGCAGCGCAGCCAGTTCCAGCGTCAACACCAGCTGGCTCGGCAGCTGCCCGATGCCCGCCACACCCTCGAACAGCTCGAGCACAGCCTGGCGACCACCCTCGACGATCAGCAGCAGCACGAACAACAGCAGGCGGCCGCCAAGTCTTCGCTGTCCACTGCCGAACGGGAGCGCGACGCAGCGCGTCCTCGCATCCAGCAGGCGCACCAGATTGCCAGCGAACTTCACGGCCACCAGCGAGAGCATGAGGCCCTCGAGCAGGAGCTGAGGCGTCGTCGTCAACAGCACGCCGAGCTTCGTCAGCAACGTGAGGCAGCCGACAGCGCGCTGCAGCAGCAGCGCCAGCAACGGGACAGCGCCACCGAAACCCTGGCGCACTACCTGGGCCCCGACCAACGGGTGGCCGACGCCAGAACCGAGGCCCAGCAGAGCCTTGAGGATGCGGGGCAACGCCTGCTGGATCTCGGAGAGCTGCGCCAACGCTGGCAAAGGGCCAAGCAACTCGATGATCAGCAGCGCCAAGTGACTGCCGAACATGAGCAGGCCAGACGACAGCGCGACCAATTGCTGGAAGAGGGCAAGGCCGCACGGCAAGACCTGGATGCCGCCACCCAGGCTCACGAGTCGCTCAGCCGCAGCATCGAAAGGCTGCGTGCCGTACGCAGCGACAGAGTGGATGCACTGCGCGCCACCCTGGCGCCGGATCATCCCTGCCCGGTCTGTGGCAGTCTTCAACATCCATGGCGTGACTCCCCCCCGGCCAGTGCCGAGGGCGCCCAGCTCGAAGCCACCATCGCCGAAGAGAATCGCCAGCTGGCGGCATCGGAAGTGCAGCTGAGCGACTGTCGCCAGCGACGCGATACGCTGCTCGGAAGCTACCGGACCCTCGACGAGCGGGTGTCACAACTGGAGACCCAACTGGCGGAGCTGGCCCCGCATGGCGACCAGGCATCGACCCAGCTTGAGGCCCACCCGCTGTTCGACGCGAGCCTGCACGCACTGCAGCACTCCGCCAAGGACGTGGAGGACTGGCTGACGCAGCAAACCCAGCGCCAGCAGCAGCGTCATCAAGCAGCCAAGACACGTCTTGCGGCTGTTGAACAGGCCGAGCGCACGCTGGCCCCCCTGGCGGAGACCATCGCCAGAACAGAAACCGACCTCAGGACAGTGGCAGCGCGGATGGCCGACGTTGCCGAAGAGATCCAGCGACTCGATGAACGTCGCCCAACACTCAGTCAGGCGGTTGAGCGCCATCAGGCGGAGCTGTCGACCCTATTGGGCGATGACACCAGCGTCGACGCCTGGCAGCAACGCCTCGAGGCACACGTCCAGCGAAGCCGCGAACACTACGAGCAGGCTCGCCAGGCGGTGGAGGAGCGGCAACGCAAGGTCATCAGCCTCAATCAGCAGCTCACCCATCAGCGCCACACCCTTCGCCAGCTCGAGGATGACAAGGCGGCACTGGATCAGCACCTCGCCAGCTGGCGTAGCCAGCAGCCGGAGCTGAACGACGAGCGGCTGGCGCAACTCCTCGAGCGCAGCGACGCCGACATCGAAGGGCTGCGCCGCCGGATCGACAGCGCGCGCGATGCGCTGCAGACCGCCCGCACCAGCCTTGAGGAGCGACGCCGAGCTTGGCGCGGCTGGCGCCAGCGTCATCTGCCTGACCAGGATCCGGACACCCTGCTCGACACCGACACCGAGCACCGCCTGGCGCAACGCCGCGAGGATCTGGCGTCCCGTCAACACGAATGCCAGCCGCGAGTCGCCAACGCCCAGCAGACCCGGGACGCCGCCCTGCACCGCCTGCATGACGATGATCGCCGCCGCCAGCGTCAGCGCGATGGACTGGAAGCGCTCGAGGCCGCCCGCACCGAACTCCACCGCTGGGGCCGGATCAGCGAGCTGATCGGCGCCGCCGACGGCAAGACCTTTCGCCGCATCGCCCAGGCCTGGAACCTGGAGCGTCTGATCGACGAGGCCAACGCACACCTGGCCGGCCTCAGCCGTCGCTACCGACTGGTGCGAGGAGGCAGCCCGCTGGGGCTGCTGGTCATCGATCGCGACGTGGCGGACGAGCGACGCTCGGTGCACTCGCTGTCCGGTGGGGAAACCTTCCTGGTCTCGCTGGCCATGGCTCTTGGGCTGGCTTCCCTGGCCTCGGGGGAGCTTGCCATCGAGTCACTGTTCATCGATGAAGGCTTCGGCAGCCTCGACCCGCAGTCCCTGGCCCTGGCCATGGACGCCCTCGACGGGCTGCAGGCTCAGGGCCGTCGAGTGGGTGTCATCTCCCACGTCCAGGAGATGCATGAACGCATTCCCGTGCAGATCCAGGTGATGCCTGGCGGCAATGGGGAAAGTCGCGTTGTGCTCACCGACTAGCTCCCTATGCTGCCGGGAGCCGAGACATCCACCACGACAGGAAGGCGTCCGCATGCTGGGGCCAGCACACCGCCCATGATACATTGGCGCCTTCACCACACCCGCCCCTGGAGCCCCCATGACCGCTTACGACCTGCTCAAGACCCTGGTCGGCTTTGCCACCGTGTCTCGACAGTCCAACCTCGAACTGATCACCTTCGTCGAGCAATGGCTCGACCAGCACGGGGTGGAGCACTGGCGGGTCTCAAGCGACGACGGCTCCCGCGCCAACCTGCTGGCACGCATCGGTCCAGCCGTCCCTGGCGGGGTCGTGCTGTCGGGCCATACCGACGTGGTGCCGGTCACCGGCCAGCCCTGGTCTACCGACCCCTTCACCCTGACCGCGGGTGAAGGCGCCAACAGCGAGCGCCTGTATGGTCGCGGCACCTGCGACATGAAGGCCTTCATTGCCTGCGCATTGGCCGAAGTACCGCGCTGGAGCCAGCTCGAACTTGAGGTGCCGATCTGGCTGGCCCTGTCCTACGACGAAGAAGTCGGCTGCGTTGGCGCCCCGCGCATGATCGAAAGACTGATGGCCGAACACCCCCGCCCCGCTGCGGTCGTGGTGGGTGAGCCGACGCTGATGTCACCGGTGGTGGCACACAAGGGAGCCACCAACTTCCGCACGACCGTGATCGGACGCGAGGCTCACTCCAGCCAGGTGTATCAAGGCGTTTCGGCCATTCACGTGGCCGCTCGTCTGGTCACGCGCATCGAAGACGTGATGGCAGAGCTGAAGGAAGAAGGACGTGTGGATGAAGCGTTCAGCGTGATCCACTCCAGCCTGCACGTCGGCAAGATTGAGGGTGGTACCGCCATCAACATCATGGCCCGCCGCTGCACCTTCGAGTGGGAAATACGCCACCTGCCCACCGACGACGCGGAGGAACTGCTGGCCCGTGTCGAGGCCACCGCCCGCACCCTGGAGAGCGCCATGCAGGCACGCGCTCCCGAGGCGTCCATCACCACCGAGCGCCTCAATACGACCGTGCCTGCCCTGGCCGACCGCGACAATCGCGAGGCCCTGACCCTATGCCGCGAACTGCTGGGCGACAGCCCTGACGGCGCCGCCGTGGCCTACGCCACCGAGGCCGGTCAATTTCAGCTGGCCGGACTGCCCACCGTCATTTGCGGCCCCGGCAGCATCAGCCAGGCCCATCAGCCGGACGAGTACATTGAACGCTCCCAGCTGGAGGCTGGCAGCGACTTCATGAGCGCTCTCGGCGAACGCCTGAGGAAGCGCCAGCCATGAGCCAGACATCGCGCTCAGGGCCGGCTCGTCTTGCCATCTTCAAGACCGGGGACAGCTTTAGTGACGTGGTCCAGCACCACGGTGATTTCGAGGACCTGTTCATCGCTCGCCTGCAAGGCTTTCGCCAACAGGGCGGCATCATCGAGGTCATCGACGTGCGCCACGCCTCGCTGCCGGCGGTCTCTGACCAGGACGGTGTTATCGTGACCGGGTCCCACGCCATGGTCTCCGACCAGGCACCTTGGAGCGAGGCGCTCAAACCCTGGCTACGTCGTGCTTGGCAGGCGAACCTGCCGCTGTTCGGGGTCTGCTACGGCCATCAGCTGATGGCAGATGCCTTTGGCGGCGTGGCCGGCTATCACCCGTCTGGTCGTGAATGCGGCACCCGGCTGCTGACGCTGACCGACGAGGGACGCAAGGATCCGCTGTTCGCCAGCCTGCCCGAGCGTTTCAACGCCCAGCTGACCCATGCTCAGAGCGCCCTGACGCGGCCGCCGCAGTCCATGATACTGGCCGCCAACGACCACGACCCCTATCAAGCCCTGCGTCATGGTCCGCGCCAGTACAGCGTGCAATTTCACCCGGAGTTCACCCCCGCCGTGACCGCCGCTTACCTGGCCCACCAACGAGAGGTGCTCGCCGACCAGGGGGAAGATCCTGACGCCTTGCACCAGGGGCTGCGCGATACACCAGAGGCCAGCAGCCTGCTGGACGCCTTTGCGCTGAAGATGGTGATCAGCGACTAGCCGCCGATGTGACCCCCAGCCGTCGCCCCGTGGGCCCTGCCAGGGTCGCGAGCCGAATGCACTGCGACAACATCGTCTGCGAACGCAAGAAGGCCGGTGGATATCCACCGGCCTTCTTGCGTTGTCGACATGACTTCTGTCTAGATCGCGTCAGATGGCTGTCGCTGCGGCATCAGCCGAGCACTGACGTTGCGACCGCTACCTGCGGCCACCTGGCGGTGGCCGCAGGTGCTCAGGCGCGGGACTGACGGCGTACCGGCGCATCGTCATCGCGACGACGACGCGGGGCGCGGTCACCGCTGCGCTCTCCAGTACGGTCTCCATTACGGTCTCCACCACGATCACCACCGCGATCTTCACTGATTTCCAGCGGGCGACCGGCGACGCGAGCACGCGCCATCTTGGCCAGGATGCTGGCCGGCAGGCCGTTGGGCAGCTCAACCGTGGAGAAGCCGTTGCGAATATCGATGCGACCGATGCGGGCACCTTCGATACCGCCTTCGTTGGCCAGGGCTCCGACCAGCTGACCCGGCTTGACGCCGTCCTTGTGACCGACGGACACGCGGTAGCGGGTCATGCCTTCGCTGGGTCCGCGGCTCTCGCGGCGACGCGGCGGCTTGCCATCGCGTGGGGCGCGATCATTGCGCTCCTTGCGCGGAGCCTGCAGGCGACCGATCGGTGCCTCATCAGCACGGGCCAGAGCCGAGAAGGCACAAGCCAGATCGATCGGGTCATAGCCTTCCTCGACCAGACGCTCGACCAGCGCACGCTGCTCTTCGGCACCCTTGGTGACGGCGGCAATCACGCGCTGGTGGAAGACGTTGTCACGATGGGCGCGGATAGCGGCCTCGTCGGGCAGCTCCATGGCCAGCATCTTCTGGCCGGTGGCCTGCTCCAGCCAGCCCACCTTGCGGCCTTCACGGAAGCCGGCAAAGGTGATGGCGACACCGTCACGACCCGCACGGCCAGTACGACCGATACGGTGCGTGTAGGCTTCGGCATCCTGGGGCAGATCGTAGTTGATGACGTGGGTGATACGCGGCACGTCGAGACCACGCGCGGCCACGTCGGTGGCGATCAGCACGTCGACCTTGGCACGCTTGAGGCGCGTGATGGTGCGCTCGCGCAGGCTCTGATCGAGGTCGCCGGACAGGCTGGCCACGTTGACGCCACGGGCAGACAGCTGCTCCATCAGAGTGGTACAGGCGGCACGGGTACGCACAAACACAATAGCGGCGTCGACCGGCTCGACCTCGAGGATACGCGACAGTGCTTCCAGCTTGGCGCCGCCATCGACACGCACCAGGCGCTGCTCGATGCTTTCCGCGGTGGTGGTACGCGCTTCGATGGTGACCTTGACCGGATCCACCAGGTAGCGGTTGACGATGCGCTCGATCTCGTTGGGCAGGGTCGCCGAGAAGAACACGCGCTGGGCATCTTCAGGGGTGTCGGCAACGACACGCTTGACGTCGTCGATGAAGCCCATGCGCAGCATTTCGTCGGCTTCGTCCAGCACCAGGGCGCTGAGACCAGACAGCTTGAGGCTGCCACGGTCCAGGTGGTCAATCACACGGCCAGGCGTGCCGACGACGACCTGAGCACCACGGCGCAATGCGCTGAGCTGCTCGCGATATTCCTGACCGCCACACAGCGTTGCCACTTCCAGTCCCTTCAGGTTCTGGCCGTACTTGCTGAACGACACCGCTACCTGCTGGGCCAGCTCGCGGGTTGGCGCCAGTACCAGTACCTGAGGCTCACGACGATCCATCTCGAGGCGCGAGAGCAAGGGAAGAGCGAAGGCAGCGGTCTTGCCGGTGCCGGTCTGGGCCTGGCCCAGCATGTCGCGGCCTTCCAGCAGGGCTGGAATGGTCTGCGCCTGAATGGGCGAGGGAGTCTCATAGCCCAGGGTCTCGATGGCGGAGAGAACGGCAGGCAGCAGGGCCAGATCACCGAAAGACGGTGAAGCGACAGTCGTCGAGGTCATGAATCACACCTTGGTAGGCCGGGGTTACCGGCAAAAAAACGTGGTTGGCGTCCCTGACACGCCCAATTTCGGGGCGAACAGAACGACGTCGCTCTACGCAACGCAGAGCAAGGTCAACATGTCAGTTGTCAGCATTCGGAGTCTGGGACGCCGGTCGCACCTGGCATCGGCTCAAGCAACGGACACGTCGTCCGTTCAAGAACCATCGTGGCGACCGTTTGCACCGCGGCCGTCGGAATCGACGTCGAGTGCTCCATCTTCACAATTCGAACGCGCTTGGCGCGTTGCAGCATCTGTGTGCTCGCGATATCCGTGGATATCGGAGGTCGCTGCGTCATGATGGTGGGGTCAACACATGCGAGGAGCGCGCATGCTACCATCGGCGAATGGTTCTTGCCACATCTTTTGTGAGCCATTCACCTAATTCCCGTTTCGGAGACATCGATGCCCCACCTATGGGTCGACGCCGACGCCTGCCCCAGAGTCGCTCGCGACATCATCGTGCGCGCGGCCGAACGCACGGCTACCCAGGCCTGGTTCGTGGCCAACCACCAGATCCCGCTACCGCCCTCCAAGTGGGTCAAGGCCATGGCGGTCAGCCACGGCTTCGATGCGGCCGACAACGAAATTGTCAGCCGCATTGCGCCAGGCGATCTGTTGATCACGGCGGATCTTCCCCTGGCCCTGGAGGCGCTCGACAAGGGTGCCATGGTCATGACCAACCGTGGTGAGACGCTGGATCGCAATAACATCAAGGCAAGGGTCCAGATGCGGGACTTCATGGAAACCCTGCGCGCCAGTGGCGAGCACACCGGAGGCCCCAAAGGTTACTCGGACACCGACCGGCGCGAATTCGCCAACGCGCTGGACCGCTGGCTGGCACGTCACGCCAGGCCCTAGCAGGCGGCGCTTGAGCAGGACTATCCGCGCTGGTAGATGCCTTCGCCCTTTAGCCGTGCCCTGTCATGCTGGCGATCCAGCGTCAGGGCCGGTCCCTTCGGCACGATGCGATTGGGATTGATGGTGACGTGGCTCATATAGTAGTGGCGCTGAATGTGCTCCATGTTGACCGTGTCGGCGATGCCCGGCCACTGGTAGAGCTCACGCAGGTAGTGACTCAGGTTCGGATAGTCCTCGATGCGATAGAGATTGCATTTGAAGTGGCCATGGTAGACCGCGTCAAACCGAACCAGGGTGGTAAACAGGCGAATATCGGCCTCGGTCAACCAGGCGCCCGCCAGGTAGCGATGATTGGCCAAGCGTGATTCCAGCCGGTCCAGGCAGGCAAACAGTGCCGAGACCTGGCGTTCGTAGACCGCTTGATCGGTGGCAAATCCCGCCTTGTAGACGCCATTGTTGACGTTTTCATAGACGTCGGCGTTGATCTCGTCGATGGTGTCGCGCAAGAACTCTGGGTAGAGATCGTTGCGGTTGCCGGTCAGCGCATCAAAGGCGCCGTTGAACATCCGCACCAGCTCTGCCGACTCATTGTTGATGATTCTGCCCTGCTGCTTGTCCCACAATGCAGGCACGGTCACTCGACCGGTGTAGTGTGGGTCGGTCAGGGTGTAAAGCTGATGGTGAAAGCTCACGCCATTGACCGAGTCACCGCTGGATCCCTCCGCCTCGTTGTAGCTCCAGCCATTCTCGAGCATCAGCGGGCTGGTGAACGACACACCAATGAGTGACCTCAACCCCTTGAGTTGTCGCATGATCAAGGTACGGTGCGCCCAAGGACAGGCCAGCGAAACGTACAGGTGGTATCGATCCGACTCAGCCGGTACCCCCGTGACGCCCTGTGGACCCTGGCTACCATCGGCGGTCACCCAGTCCCGCAACTTGGCCGACTCCCGCACAAACTCGCCCCCGGTGCTGTCGGTGTCATACCACTGATCCCGCCACACGCCATTGACCAGCAAGCCCATCGCCATCTCTCCTCGATATGGTGTCACATGGCAGCAGCTTACGACGCACTGCGTCGACGACAAGCGCAGCTTTTACGGCGAATCGTCCGATTTTTTCGAATGACCGTGCGTATCGGAGGCCCCATCACAGCGGCGAACCGCCCGCCGTAGATGCTCTGCCATGGCTCTGGTGGCAGGTCCTGCACGATCCGCATCTCGATGGAACAGCTGAATGGGAACATCTCGCACGCCCCCCGCCTGCAGCGGCAGGGCCTTTAGCCTGCCGCTATCCAACTGCCGGCGAATACGAGTCTCGGGCAACCAGGCGAAGCCCAAGCCGTGTTCGAGCATCTCCAGAGACGTGGCGATGTGACTCACGGTCCACCGCTGCTCGGCCTTGAGCCAGCCCGAATCTCGCGCGGCACGCTGGGAGGAGTCCCGCACGACCACCTGACGGTGATGTTCCAGATCGCGCAGGTCCAGCAACCTGTCCAGCCCATGCAAGGGATGGTCGGGGTGGGCCACCGCGATGAACGGCACGCTGACCAGCGGCTCCCCCAGGTAGCCGGGTGCAGGCAGGCCAGAGACCAGCAGATCGGCACGTCCATCCTGCAACATCTCGACGCCGCCGTTGAGCACCGACTCATGCAACTGCAGCCTGACCTGAGGAAAGGCGTCGGAAAACGCCTCCATGGCGCGCGCCAGTGCCTCTGGGGGATAGATCTGATCGATGCTCAGGACCACTTCCGCTTCGAGTCCCTCCCGCAGTCGCGCTGCTATGTCGGCCAAGGCATCCGATCCCTCCAGCAGCTGCCGGGCGCGGCGTAGCAGCAGCGCGCCCTCCTCGGTCAGTCTGACTTGCCTCCCCACCGGTTCGAGCACCTTCACACCGAGCTGTTCTTCCAGTTTGTGTACGGCGTGGTTCAGCGTTGATGGGCTCTTGTGAATGGCGTCAGCTGCGCGCGCAAAACCGCCGTGGTCAACAACGGCGGCGAGCATCTGCCATTGAGCAAGCGTCACACGGGACATCCTGGCACCTTATGTTTCGTCGTTGGTACAAAGCATGCCAGCCGCCATGACTTTTTGACATGGATCACCAACATTCGCTTTCTCGGTCGCCAGCGAAACCCTCCTGCAACTCAGTCAACTTTGGACACCCGACATTGGCCGCCAGTATGGCAACGGCTGGTACCATCAAGCGCTCTTCTCCGCCGTTTTGATGGCTTGAGGTATGAAGAAGACCATCACGCCCGGCACGGCATAAAGAACTACGACTTTACGGGGGGTTGCAAAGTTTCTGTAGCAAGGGTCCAATAGACAGCAGTTAATAAACAGCGTTCGAGAAAAATGCGGCCGCTGCTTTTCCTCCTATAAGCGCTTCTGGGCACAGTAAGTCCCAGCCTAAGCGCCCTTCCTGTATGGCCATACAGTCTAGCGATACCGCCTTCCATGGGGTATGGTGCGATAGCCTATATATATTTACCTTCATCACTTTTTTTATGGCCTTTTACCCATGATGCGAATCCTTCATTCGCTGCCCCGCACGCACAAGCTGCTGCTTTTACCCGTTGCCACCATGGTCACAGTGCTGGGCGCCCACAAGATCGTCACCACCTACGAAGATGTCCAGCGCGACAACCAGTCGCTGGAGTCTGTCCTGGTTCCCCTCGACAGCAGCGCCACCCCAGGGCTGCCGTCTCTGGACTTCGAGCGAACACCTGTCGCCGAAGCCATCGACCTCGCACTCGACGCCACCAGCCAGCACATCCCGATTTCACAGCTCAAGGCGACAGAAATCGTCGACATCGACTTCGTCGATACTGCCCACGCTGACGTCAAGTTTGAAAACGCCATGCGTTCATCGTCGGGGCTACCGCCGCTGTCCTTACAGTCCACCCGCTCGCTCTCTGGCGCCGCAGCTTCATCAACCGCGGCGCCAGTTGCTTTGGAAGGCCCCGAGCAGGCACCGGCCTTCAAGCTCGACGAAGGCTCACTGCATATCGCGGTGGTGCTGGGCACCGTCGCCAGCGGGATGCTGGAACAGCAGTCACTCGATGTCGCCAGCGACGCCACCTCTTACGAAGACGTGAGCGAAGACGAGCTGGAGCTGTTCGATGAAGGCCCGATCGTGCTGGAAGAGGAAATCGCGGCCAACGAACCCTTCGTGCCGACCTGGCAGACCTACCGCGTGCGCCAGGGCGATACCTTTGCAGAAATGGCTGAAAAGACGCTGGGCCTGGGCTACAGCGAGGTCATGGCGCTGCTGGAAGACCTGCCCGACCAGAATGTCCTGACCCGCTGGCGGGTTGGCAATACCTTTGAATACCAGCTCGATGAAGATGGTCGCCTGCAGGCTCTGCGCATCATGAAGAACGTGCGCGACGGCTACCTGATTGAGCGCGAGGCTGAAGGGTTTGACGTTGCCACGATCGAGCGCGCGGGAGAGTCCTCCCAGCGCCTCTACGCGGGCACCGTCAGCGGCAGCTTTGCACGCTCTGCCGAAGCCGCCGGCCTCAGCCGCGCCGAAGTCGCCGAAATGGCACGGGTACTCGAGAAGAAGCTCGACTTTCGCCGCGACACGCGTCGTGGGGATGGCTTCAGGGTGCTGGTGGAATCCGACATCATCGATGGGCAGCGCCTCGACCCCCGCGTCCTGGCGGTTTCCTACTCCGGCGAGCGCATGGATCTGACCCTGGTGCGCAACCCCGAAGACAACAATTTCTATACGCCTGAGGGCCAGAGCCTCGATCCGGCCTTCAATCGCTACCCCTTCTCGGGCAGCTATCGCATCAGCTCCAACTTCAACCTGCGTCGCCACCACCCGGTGACAGGGCGCATCAGCCCGCACAAGGGCACCGACTTCGCGATGCCGATCGGCACCAGCGTCGAAGCTCCCGCCAATGGTCGCGTCGAAAAGGTCGGTAACCACCCCGCCGCTGGTCGCTACATCGTGATTCGTCACGACAATGGCTACAAGACGCGCTACCTGCACCTGTCGCGCCCGCTGGTCAGCACCGGCCAGCGCGTCACCATGGGCGAGCGCATTGCGCTGTCCGGCAACACCGGACGCAGCACCGGCCCTCACCTGCACTATGAAGTGATGGTCAGCAACAACCAGGTTGACGCCATGCGCGTGGCGCTGCCGGAGAACCAGAGCCTGTCCGGGCAGGCCCTGGCCGCCTTCCAGCAGGAAACCGGCCCCACCCTGGCAGCCCTCGAGACCGCCAAGCCAGGCTCGGAGGTCGCCCTGGCAGAAGAGCTGAGCGACAACGACAGCTAAGGAAATGCTCTGAATACGACAAGGCCCTGCCTCCTAGGCAGGGCCTTGTCGTTGGGACGTATCGAACATCACCGCACCAACCCTAGCGACGTGCCATGCATCAACAGGCATCGGTCGTCACGACAGCAATGACCCTAGCAGCATTGCCCCTAGCCACGCCCGCGCCAGTAATCCATTCGCCGCGTCAGCTGATCTTTCCAGTGCTGTGCCAGCGCCTCTACCTGGCGTAGTTCAGCCATCACCTCCAGCGCCGCTCGACGGTCTTCCAGCACGCGCCAGCAGGACGCCACTGTCCACGCCTGCGGTCCCCGCTCGACCACATGGATCTGTGGCTGGGCCGGCACCCAGCCTTCTTCCAGCACTCGATACAGCCATCCCATACGGGCATCCCGCATGAACGCTCGTGCCAAGCCAGGCTGACCGGTGCGAGCATCCACCTTGGCACATGGTTGGCGCGGCTGTGACACCTGAACCAGGGCTTCCCCGATGCGATAGACATCGCCAATTCTGACCTGTCTCTCGTCGGCGCCTTGGCTTGAGATGTTTTCACCAAGCACCCCTGGCCGGAACATCTCACGGGCCGCGGGAAATCGCTCGCACCAGTGCTGGTGGTGATCGGCGGCGTAGTGGCAAAGCGCGCGATCCTCTCCACCATGATCCACCTGGTTGGCCTGGCTATCGTCTGTCAGACCAGACCGTCCAAGCCACTGGGGACTGGCCGCCAATACCTTGAAAATGCCGCTCTTCTCGCCAAAGCCTGGCAACATCTGGGGCTCACTGACGTAGGGCCCCTGAACATCACTGAACATGGTCTTGCTCCCCTGCTGCGGGTCATTGGGAGTTGCCGCGCCGCCGGCGCGGGACGGGCACATGGCGTCCTGCCTGGCGCCAGCGTCCCGTGTCGTTCTATCCGCTCAAGCCCACGGACGGTGGGGGCTGGCTGAACGCATCATCATCCAGCAGCTGCATGCCTTGCTCGATATCCGCCGTCAGCGCCTGGCAGAATGCCTCGCTATCACCCTCGCGCAGGGCCTGCGTCATCTCGCGATGGTGGTCATCGGCGATACCCGAGCCGCCCCAGCGGGTACAGATGAAGCCCATGCTCGGTCCGTACTGCTGCCATAGCTGCTCGACCAACGGCAGCAGCACCGCAGATCCACTGAGCCGATAGATCAAGAAGTGAAAGGCGTGGTTACCCCGCATGTAGCGCCGCAGATCACCCGCCTCAATGGCGCGATTGATGCTGTCATCCAGCGCTTCCAGCGCCTCCATGTGGCAGCTATCGATAGACGGAAACGCCTGGCGGGCAAGCTCGCTCTCAAGACTGCGGCGAGCGAACAGCACTTCAACAAAGCGCTCACGACTGAGGTAGGGAACGATGATCTTGCGACTGTCGACGAATTGCAGCGCACCTTCGCTGACCAACCAGCGCACGGCCTCACGGGCGGGCATGGCACTGGTGTCATAGCAGGCCGCAACCCCACGTATCGACAGGACATCGCCGGGACCGAACTCCCCCTCGCACAGTCGACGACGCAAATCCTGATGGATGCGCATCGAGGCCGTGTCCGGCTGAAACGCAGGCGCCGACGCGCCCACAGGGCTGGGCCCAGTAACGATGTCTGCCGTTGTCGGTGTTGCAGGCCGAGCCTGATTCATGGCGCTCCTCGGTCGTGATGGCGGCGAAGTGGCGGCCGCACAGCTATCGTCGTCCAGCCTAGCCTAACCGAGCGCGCCCGCCTACCACCGCTTGGCCCAGGAGGACGAGCCACCACCAACGTTAGGCCGCGCAGAGATCTGGCGAAGCGTCATTAGCCAGTAGCAACAGAGGAGAAGGAAGGCGTGATGCACACGCCTCTTGCTTGTGCGCTGTGGAGCTTGCTGCTAGTGTGATCACACCATGTGATCACACTAACAATGACACCGTGACGTCCCCGGAGGCCCCATGGCACAACCGCGCTGCGCATCCTACTACTCGGCAACCCTCCATCAGGAAACCCACTACCCTGTCGTGGAGGGGGAGCATAGCGTTGATGTAGCGATCATCGGCGGCGGCTTTACCGGCATCAACACGGCATTGGAACTGGCGGAGCGCGGCTACCGGGTGGCAGTGATCGAAGCCAACAAGATCGGCTGGGGCGCCACCGGTCGCAACGGCGGCCAGGTCACTGGCAGTCTCTCCGGCCAGGACGCCATGCTCAAGCAACTCAGCGGCCCCCTTGGGCGTGAGCAGGCCGAAAACTTCGTGTGGGATCTACGCTGGCGCGGTCATCGCATCCTGCGCCAACGCGTCGAACGCTATGGCATTGATTGCGACCTTAAATTCGGCCACCTGCATGCGGCCTATCAGCCAAGCCATCTGGACGAGCTGAAGCGTGACGTGGACGCTTCACAGGGCCACGACATTGCCCAGCACCTGTCGCTGCTGGATGCACAGCAGACACGTCAGCTCGTTGGTACGACGCTCTATCACGGCGCCGTGCGCAACGACTACAACATGCACCTGCATCCTCTCAACCTGTGCCTGGGCGAGGCGCGGGCCATCGAATCCCTGGGTGGGCTGCTGTTCGAGGGCTCCCAGGTGACCGACATTGTGCACGGCGATACCCCTTGCGTGATCACCGATCGCGGACGTGTCCATGCCGCCAGCGTGGTGCTCGCCGGCAATGCCTACCACCGCCTCGAGCGCAAAGCGCTCAAGGGCAAGCTGTTTCCCGCGTCGCTGGGCATCGTCACAACGGCGCCGCTTAGCGCCGAACAGCGCCAGGCCATCAATCCTCAGGACCTGGCCGTCTATGACACCCGCTTTGTGCTCGACTATTACCGCCTGACCGCCGACGGCCGTCTACTGTTCGGCGGCGGTGCCAACTATTCCGGCAAGGCAAGCCAGGACATCGGGGCAGAGTTACGGCCGCGCCTCGAACACACCTTCCCGCAGCTCGCCGGGGTAGCACTCGACTACCAGTGGCAAGGCCAGGCCGGCATCGTCATCAACCGCATTCCCCAGCTGGGAAGACTGTCTCCCAATGTGTTCTATGCCCAAGGCTACTCTGGCCACGGCATCGCCACCTCGCACATCGTCGGCAACATCATGGCAGCAGCGGTCAGCGGCCAGCTCGAAGAATTCGATCTGTTTGCCAATATGCGCCACTGGCGTATTCCGGTCAGCGAGCGTATCGGCAATGGCCTGCTGGCGGCCGGCATGTGGTACTACCAGCTCCGCGAGAGACTTCGCTAAGACCTAAGACCTACCCCACAAAACAACGATGCCATGACGCCACGCTCCTGAACCAACAACAATGAATGCCCAGGAGGCTCCCCATGCAAGATCTGTTTCCCGCTGACGGCTGGCTAGTCCTGCTGCCCACCGTCGTTGTTCTGCTGCTCGCGCTATGGAGTCGGCGGGCCCTGGAACCGCTGGTGGCAGGCGCCTTCGTCGGCGCTCTGCTGATTCAGCCGACCGGTGCACTATCCACCCTGGCAGACAGCCTGTTGACGGTACTTACCGACGAGGACGTGGCCTGGGTCATCGCGGTGTGCGGCCTGATGGGGTCGATCATCGCGCTGCTGCTGAAGTCCGGGGCCTCCCGCTCCTTCGCCCATAGCCTGCTGCGTTTCATCACCAACAAGCCGAGGGCGCTGCTGGGCTGCTGGTTCATGGGTATCGTGCTGTTCGTTGACGACTACCTCAACTCCCTGGCCGTCGGTACCTCAATGCGTCAGGTGACGGACCGCTTCAAGACATCTCGCGAAATGCTGGCCTATGTCATCGACTCCACCGCCGCCCCGGTCAGCGTGCTGATCCCCATCTCGACCTGGGCAGTGTTCTTTGGTGCGTTGATCGAGAAGAACGGCCTGGCCCCGGACGGACAGGGCGTGTGGGAGTACATCCAAGCGATTCCCTTCATGTTCTATCCGTGGATTGCCGTGGCCATGGTGCCGCTGGTCGCCTATGGCAAGATCCCCCTGTTTGGCCCGATGAAGAAAGCCGAGCTGCGCGCCCAGAATGAGGGCCTGTGCGTACCGCCTGGGGCTGAGCACATCGATGACGAGATCGGGCACCTGGAGGCCAAGCACCAGACTCGCAGCAGCATCTGGATGTTCCTGCTGCCGATGGCTTCCCTGGCGTTCTTTACCTGGTACTTCGACCTCGACTTCCTGATGGGCATCTTCGTCACCCTGGCCGGCATGATTGTCGCCTTCATCGGCCTCAAGAAGCTGTCACCGGGGGAAACCTTCGACAATATCCTGGAGGGCTTCAAGTCGATGCTGGATGCTCTGGCGGTGCTGGTTGCCGCCTTCATGTTCAATGACGTCAACACCACGCTTGGCTTGAATGAATACATCATCACCACGGTCGAGCCACTGATCAACGCCCAGATTCTGCCCTTTGTCATCTTTGCGCTGATGGGTTTCGTGTCGTTTGCCACGGGGTCCAACTGGGGGGTGTTCGTCATCATCCTGCCCATCGTCACGACGCTCGGGCATAACCTAGGCGCTGACATGACGCTGGTGATCGGGGCCACCCTGTCAGCCAGTACCTTCGGCAGCCACGCCTGCTTCTACTCGGATGCCACGGTACTGACCGCTCAGGCGAGTGGCTGCACGCCCTTCCAGCATGCCTTCACCCAGTTGCCCTACGCCGCACTGGCGGGCATGCTGGCCGGCCTTCTCTATCTGGCACTGGGGTTCATGTGACGACACCATCTCCCACCAGTTTCTGGTCCGGCGCTCTTGAGGGGGCGCCACATCACCCACCGCTCGAGACCCATGCCAAGGCCGACGTAGTGATCATCGGGGGAGGCTTCAGCGGGCTATGGACGGCCTACTACCTCAAGACGCTGTCCCCGGACATGGATATTCGCGTGCTGGAAGCGCGCCATGTGGGGCACGGAGCCTCGGGCCGCAATGGCGGCTGGGCCATCGGCAGCCTGGCCGGACTGGGACGCCATCTGACGGGACACTCCACCGAGCAGAGACAGGCCCTGTGCGACCTGCTGGCCGACAATGTCGATGCCATCGGCGCGACCCTCACCCAGGAAGGGATAGATGCCGACTTCCACAAGGGCGGCGCGCTCTATGTGGCTGCCCGTTACCCCGCTCAGGAGGCGCTGCAACGGGACTACCGCGAGCACATGCTGGCACTCGGCCATCGGGCCGAGGACTGTCAGTGGCTGACGGCGGAGGAACTCGAGACCAAGGCGCGCTTCCAGCGGCCCTTTGGCGCCCTCTTTCACCGCCAGGTCGCCAGCCTTCACCCCGGCAAGCTGCTGCGTGGACTGGCACAGCGCCTGACCGACATGGGCGTGACGCTGCACGAGCACAGCCCGGTGGACCAGATTGACGGTGGCCGTGTGACCACATCCCGCGGCAGCGTGACCGCGGCGATGACGGTAGTGGCCACCGAAGGCTACAACACACTGCCACAGCTGCGCCCCCACCTGGTGCCGGTGTCCAGCCTGGTGATTGCCACCGAGCCGCTCAGCGCGGCCCAGTGGGAAGCCATCGGACTGCATGATCGCCCCACCTTCGCCGACGCCAGCCGCCTGATCAACTACGGTCACCGCAGCCGCGACGGCCGACTGATCTTCGGCGCCCGGGGGCACTATCCCTACAAGGCACTGCCACGCCATCAGACCGCCATCAGCAGCGCTGACATTGCCATGCGCAAGGCACTGCTGCAGTCGCTGTTTCCTGATCTTGGCGAGGTGACCATCAGCCACGGCTGGGGGGGAACCCTCGGCCTCTCGCGCAGTTTTCGCCCCCACGCCATCATGGATCGTCGCGAGGGCATCGCCACCCTGGGGGGCTATGCCGGCGAAGGCGTGGCCGCCAGCCACCTGATGGCCCGCTCGCTGGCGGAGCGGATACTCACGCTGGATACGCCACGTACCAGGGCACCGTGGGTTTGTGACGGCGCATTAACCTCGCTGCTCAAGCGCTGGGAGCCAGAGCCGCTGCGCTGGCTCGGCGCCAAAGGCATTACTCTGACCTACGCCGCCGAGGAGGCATTGCTGGCCAGACAGCGCCATCTTCCCTTGGTAAGCCCCGCTCTCGCTCGACTCAACGATACCTTTGCCTCGTTGATCGAGTAGTTCCGACAGGAGAACCCCATGCTGATCATCCACAGTGACGCTACTCGCCACCGTCGCACCAGGACGGAGCTGTTTGCCGGGCAGCTCGTTGCCCCCTTCGAGTGTCCTGAACGAGTGGACTACATCATCGACCGGGCCAGGGCCGAACAGCTGGGCGAGATCAGGCCGCCAGACAGCCATGGGCTCGAGCCGGTACTGGCCATTCATGACAAGGGATACATCGACTTCCTGGAAGTCGCCTGGCGCGATTGGCAGGCGGCCGGCTACGAAGGAGAAGCCATCCCCAACATATGGCCCACTCGGCGAATGCCAGGCGGCCCCATTCCTCGCCATATCGAAGGGCGCCTGGGCTACTATGCGCTGGCCGGCGAGACCTCGTTGACCGCGGAGACCTTCGAAGCGGCACTGCTGAGCAAGGACATTGCCCTGACCGCACTGGACCATGTGCTTGCCCACGGCGAGCCAGCCTTCGCGCTGTGTCGTCCTCCCGGTCACCATGCCGCCCGCGACCAGTACGGTGGCTACTGCTTTATCAATAACGTGGCGGTTGCCGCGCAGCAGGCTCGCCATCGCGGATGTGAGCGCGTGGCCATTCTCGATATCGACTTTCACCATGGCAACGGCACGCAGGACATCTTCTATGAGCGCAGCGACGTGCTGACGCTGTCGCTGCATGGGGATCCCATGGACGAGTTCCCCTATTTCCTCGGCTTTGCCAACGAAACGGGGCGCGGCGAAGGCACCGGCTTCAACGTCAATTACCCGCTGCCTAGCGGCACCGACTTCCCCAGCTGGCTGCAGGCGCTGGAGGATGCCTCCGGCAAGGTGCGCCACTTTTCCCCGGAGCTGTTGATCATCGCCCTTGGCGTGGACACCTTCGAAAACGACCCGATCAGCTCCTTTACCCTCAAAAGCGAGGATTATCTGGAGATCGGTGCGCGAATCAAGCGCCTGGGCCTGCCGACCCTGTTCGTCATGGAAGGCGGCTATGCCGTGGAGGAAATTGGCATCAACGCGGTGAACGTACTGAAAGGCTTCGATGCCGCATAGCGCGACAGCCCAAGGCAGAGACGTAAGGAAGCCTTCAGGAAAGAGGACGCGGAGGACATTCAACCCTGTCCTGTACGCCGGGGCGCAACGCTAACGACTTTCGCGCGCCTCCGGCGGCGCCTCACAAAGCATTCTGCATACTATGTGAATGATGACAAAACAGTGACATGCACCGTCAGTCGGTTGCCACTGACAACGCCAGCCTCCACACGGACCGGTGTCGCCAGAACACCCAAGGATGCCCTCACCTACGCGCCAAACCGCGCCGACCTCAATCGCTCTGGTTCTATGCGCTCTAGTCCCAAATGACCCCGGCCAACGGCACTGCGAGTGTGCGGCCAGGACCGGCGACTCGGCCTGCTGCGCCTCTACTCCGGAACATCGACACCGTCACGATCACACTCCCAAGCAACAACACACGTAGAAGCCCAAGCCCCCACAACAGCAATGACAACAGGATCCGGCTTATGACACAGCAACGCTCCTCCAGCCTTCCCGAAGCCCATGACGGCCAGGACAGTGGGCTCAAGCGCATTCTTGGCCTGCCCGCCCTGGTCTTCTTCGGCCTGGCCTACATGGTCCCGCTGACGGTCTTTACGACCTACGGCGTGGTCACCGACATGACCGCGGGCCATGTCCCCATGGCCTATATCGTCACCCTGGCAGCCATGTTCTTCACCGCCTATAGCTACGGCAAGATGGTCGAGCACTATCCTACCGCTGGCTCTGCCTATACCTACACGCGCCGCTCCTTCGGCGGACGCGTCGGCTTCATGGTCGGCTGGGCACTGCTGCTCGACTACATCTTCCTGCCGATGATCAATTACCTGGTCATCGGCATCTACATGAAGGAATACTTCCCGGCGGTCGACCAGCATGTCTGGGTGCTGGGCGCCATCGTGGCCGTCACAGCACTGAATATCCTCGGCATCAAGCTGGTGGCCAAGATGAACCTGATCATCATCGCCTTCCAGTTCGTGTTTCTGGCGACCTTCATCGCCATATCGCTGAAGGTGATCGGCAGCGGCGAGACACCCTCGCTGCTGGCCCCCTTCCACAGCGAAAGCCTCCAGTGGGCCAGCGTGATTGGCGGCGCTGCCATCCTGTGCCTGTCCTTCCTCGGCTTCGATGCGGTATCGACACTGTGTGAAGAAACTCGTGAGCCCAAGCGCGATATTCCGCGCGCCATCATGCTGTGCACGCTGATCGGTGGCGGCCTGTTCATCCTCGCCTCCTATGTGGGCCACCTGGTCTTCCCGGACTACCAGAGCTTCGGCAGTGTCGACTCGGCCGCCGTCGACGTGATGCGCCGCGCCGGCGGCAGCTTCCTGGTGACCTTCTTCACCGCCGCCTATGTCGCTGGCTGCTTTGCCTCGGCCATGGCGGCCCAGGCCAGCGTCTCGCGCATCCTGTTCGCCATGGGACGAGACAAGGTGCTGCCCAAGGTATTTGGCAAGGTCAGCCAGCGCTACGGTACGCCGCTGGGCTCTACCCTGATCGTCGGTGGAATCTCGATGATGGCGCTGGTCATCAGCCTTGAACTCGCCGCCACCATGATCAGCTTCGGTGCGCTGGTGGCGTTCTCCTTCGTCAACCTGTCGGTGATCAAGCACTACCTGGTCGACGAGCACCTGCTGCAACCCAAGAACCTGCTGCGTTACGGCGTGATGCCCAGCGTCGGCTTCCTGTTGACCATCTGGCTGTGGTCGAGCCTCTCAGGGCATACCTTCCAGGTGGGCTTGACCTGGGTGGCGGTGGGCTTTGCCTACCTGCTTTACCTGACCCGCATGTTCAAGCACGACGTGCCGGACCTGGAGCTGAAGGAGAACTGAGAGGTTGTTGAGAGGTTTTGAGAGAGGGCTGAGAAAGCGCTGGGGCGAACCGAGAAGGAGGATGGCGAGCTCCTGTTCTTCTCCGACATGGCATTGAATCCTGCCGGAGACTCACTCTACCAACTGGTGGGCAATACCGGAGAGGTGCTGGCTTTCGACGTTGCCGAAAATGGCAGCCTGTCCCTGCGTGACCGCTCAGGCGGACTGCCGACCCTCGGAACTTACGGCTTGGTGGTACTGGAAGACGACTGATCCATGAGTCAGGCGCTGCTGGCCCGCGAGGGCCAGCAGCGCATGTCGCTTACTGGAAGTGCAAGTTCAAGCGACCGATCTGGTAGAGATCGTGCAGGTAGACATCGAGCTTGTAGACCAGATGAGTCGCGACGATCAGTCCGGCGATCAGCGCCAGCAGCACCGCCGGCTCGTTGGCCCAGGCCAGAGAGGGTGATGCCAGCTGGTAACCCACGGTGTAGATCGCCAGGCCCCCAAGTGCCAGCACTGACAGGCACAGCACGGTAATCACCAGGATCATCAGCCCGCGAATATCCCGCGCAGGAGGCGTTGTCTTCCAGCGGGCAAGATGGCGCACCATGATGCTGCCATTGGTCACAATCTGCCGACGCCGCCGCAGCAACTGCGCCGCATTGACCGGCTCTCCTTCCCGAGCAAAGGCAGCGAGCACGACCCGGGGGTCGAGTCGATCCCCCAGGCGCGAGCGCACCGCCGCCTCGAATGCTGTGCGGTCCCCGCCTTCCCTTACCTGACGAGCCAGCCCCGATAACTCCGCCAGCCCCTCTTCATCCAACCCCGGACGCTTCTCGAAGTCGGCGAAGTGCTGTTCGTAGTAGATGTAATACACCTGGTAGATCGACAGCAGAACGGCGAGATAGATCGCCACGTACAGGGCAATGGAAGACATCGGGATTCCTCAGTGGATGGCAGACCCGGCCAAGACAGCCTCGCGATGGGCCATGATGGTCCAAAGATTCACATTATGAGAATCAATCCAGCCAGGCGGAATTGGCTATTTTGCCGCACCTAGACTTGGCAACAGACACCTGGCACCCAGACCTAGCATCTAGACCAAGCACCTCGCACCCAGCAACCGCTCGTTCGACATCCCACCAGAGAGCGGCACGGCGCCCTTTACGCAAAAGCCCCCGCCGGCAGACCGACGGGGGCTATCGCAACTCTGCGAGCGGTGCGAGCGCGCTACAGCGCTCGCCCAGGCGCTCTTCACTCGGGCAGCTTGTAGGCCATCACATAGTCACCGATGGTAGTACCGATGGAGCCGTGGCCACCTGCGACCAACACGACCATCTGCTCCCCCTTGCTGTTGAGATAGGTCATCGGCGTGGCCTGGCCACCGGCCGGCAGACGCGACTCCCACAGCTGCTCTCCCGTCGTCAGATCGTAAGCGCGGAAGTAGTCGTCCACGGCCGCAGCCAGAAACGCCACGCCGCCATCGGTGATCACCGGGCCACCGATGCCAGGAACCCCCATCTTGAAGGGCAGCGGCAACGCGGTCATATCCTCGATGGTGCCATTCTTGTGCTGCCAGGCCACCTCGCCGGTGCGCAGGTCGGTGCCCGCCACATAGCCCCAGGGAGGCTGCTGACAAGGCACACCCAGCGGCGACAGGAACGGCTTCATTTCTACCGCGTAGTCCGCTCCGGCATTTTCATTAAGGCCTTGCTCGCCCTGGTTGGTCTCGCCAAGGTCGGCACCTTCCTTCGGCACCAGGGTGCTGGTGAAGGCGAGATACAGCGGCATGCCGAACATGACCTGACGCTTCGGATCCACCGCGACGCTGCCCCAGTTGAAGACACCGAAGTTACCGGGGAACACGATGGTGCCCTGCTCTGACGGAGGCGTGTACTGCCCTTCATAGCGCAGCGAACGGAACTGGATGCGACAGATCATCTGGTCGACCAGTGTACCGCCCCACATGTCTGCCTCGCGCAGCGTCGGCGGACGGAAGTTGAGCGCCGACTTGGGCTGGGTCGGGGCCGCAAAGTCACCCTCAATGGTGCCCTGAGGGGCCGGCTCTTCGGTGATCGGGAAGATCGGTTCGCCCGTAGCACGGTTCAATACATACACATCACCTTGCTTGGTCGGTACCACCAGGGCCGGTTGCATGCCCTCGTCGGTGTCCAGATCGACCAGGCTCGGCTGCGCCGGCGTGTCCATATCCCACAGATCGTGGTGGACGAACTGCTGCACCCACTCGACCTCACCGCTGTCGAGACGCAGTGCCACCACGGAGGTGGCGTACGTCTCTTCCGCCTCGCTGCGGAACTGGCCCAGCTGATCGGGCGTGCGGTTACCCATGGGGAAGTAGATCAGGCCCAGCTCTTCATCGGCACTGGCCACCGACCAGCTGTTGGGCGAGCTGGTGGCGTAGGTCTCATCTTCGGCGATCGGCGCGGTCTCCTGTGGATTACCGGAATCCCAGTTCCAACGCAGTTCACCGGTCCTGGCATCGTAGGCACGGATGACACCGGAGGGTGAGTTGACCGCATAGTTGTCGTTGACCGCGCCGGCGACCACCACCAGGCCATTGGCCACTACGGGGGGTGAGGTGGAGTAATAGAAGCCAGACTGCTTGAACGGCATATTGTGCATCAGGTCCAGCTCACCGTTATCGGCGAAGTTCTCGCACAGTGCACCGGTCGCCGGATCCACCGCCAGCAGGCGAGCATCAGAGGTCGGCATGAACAGTTGAGCGTCGCACTGAATTGGCTCAAGGGACTCGGAAGGAGCGTCCATCACCGCCACATCCAGAGCGTCTTCATCTCCGCTGGCTGGCGGCAGATAGGAAACGCCACGACAGGTCTGGTGTTGACGCGAACTTTCCGCCGGAACCTTGGCGTCGTACTGCCACAGCTTCTCACCGCTATCGGCATCGAGTGCTACCAGCCAGTTATGAGGCGTGCACAGGAAAAGGCCATTGCCAATCTTCAGCGGCGTGGCTTCGTAGGTGGTCTCTCCAACATCGTCAGGGCCCTTGAGGTCTCCCGTCTGATATTGCCAGGCCAGCTCCAGATCTCCCACGTTCTCGGGAGTGATCTGGTTCAGCGGCGAATAACGCTGACCAAGATTGTTACGCCCGTAGGCATGCCAGCTGGCCTCGGGAGAGTCGCCCAGGTCAGGAGACTGCACGACCTCGTCTTCATTGAGACGACCGTCGATGCGGTGAGCATCCACCGCGATGCTGCCCAGAAGGCCGACACCCAGAATGGCCCATACCGGCAGCAGCACCGCCGTACCAACACGCTTGCCGGCACGAGAGGGCCACAGCAGCGGAATGGCCAGCAGCATCAGCAGGCCCATGCGCGTCGCGAGGGGCCACCAGTCATAGCCCGACTCCCACAGCGCCCACACGGCAGTCGCCACCAGCAGACCGGCAAACAACAGCTGAGCCTGTACTCTACGGCGACGCAGCATGACGCCAACCGCCAGCAGGACGGCACCTGAGAGAGCGTAATACCAGCTTCCGCCCAGGGTGATCAGCCAGGCGCCGCCCCCCAGGAGCGATAGCCCCACCAAGGCGAAGATGAGGGAAACAATGATCATGATCCAAGGTCCTTGCGCTGAATCGTGTAAGTGGGCGGCATGTTAATTGATTAGCGTGAAAATTAACATGCCAGGTCCACTACACAGTGTAGGCACGGACGCTGACAAAGGAGTCAGTCAATGACGTCTTTTCTGTCATACCTGACGGCTAGCTCGCATCTCCGGTCGTCCACATGGCCCCGTCATCCTGCATTGACATCCGCTGTCATCCACCGTCATCACCTCTCACCCCCCCCATCAACACCAGCTGTCGCGCCGCTGGGGCCTGTCTCCCATGGATGCCAGCCTTGCCCCGAGGGCGTTCATCGCTGGCTGCCGCCCTTCATACCCGGCCCTCAGGCAGGTCATGGCCCACTTGGGCAGGTCATCGCTCAACCGATAGTAAACCCACTGCCCGTCGCGACGATCGGCCAGCAAACCACAGCGACGCAATTCGGCCAGGTGCCGGGACACCTTGGGCTGGGAGAGCTGGAGGACCGCGGTCATTTCGCAGACACACAGCTCGCCCTCAGCAAGCAGCAGCAACATCACCGACAGACGGGTTTCCTCCGACAGACATTTGTAGAGGCTAAGGGGATCAAGCGGCGTCATCCTTTCTCCTGATGGCTAATGCGGTCCAGAACACGCTCCTTTCAGGCGCTGATGTCGGTGATAAGTGCATGACGGTCAGCGATGTGCCGTGCCCATCGCTGCCATGGGGCTACGCTTGCTCCGAGAGCACAGTTTGATTCAAGCGCTACGCTCGCTCCAGGAGCTACGCTTTGCCCCTGAAGCGCGCCCCGCCACGCCCGATCATGCCGCGGCCACGCCTGCCGTGTTGCCTCTGTCAGGCAGCGCCAAGGCCATCAAGGCGCTGGCCAGTACCAGTGCCGCCGCTACCCACAGGCAGGCCGAAAGCCCCTGCACCTGGTACAGCCAACCCGACAACAGCGTACCCAGCAGACGGCCCATGGCGTTAGCCATGTAGTAGAAACCCACGTCCATGGAGGCGCCGTCGGCCCGGGCGTAATGCACGATGAGATAACTGTGCCAACTTGAGTTGATGGCGAACAACACACCGAACAGCAGCAATCCAGCGACCAGCCAACCCACCTGGGCCAGCGGCAGCAGCGCCAGCACAACCGTCAAAGCTGCCAGCACCAGGGCCCACAGCACCGTTGTCCAGCGCTGCCCAAGGGCCACCATCCTCGTCAACCGGGGTGCCTGGGTCTGCACCCCGCCATAACCCATCACCCAGATGGCCAGCAAGCCCCCTACGGTCCAGTGACTCCAGCCATGCTGATCGTACAAAAACACTGGCAAGGCGACCACGAACCACACATCACGAGCGGCAAACAGACAGAGACGCGCCGCCGACAGCACGTTGATGGCGCGGGAAGCAGAGAACATCTCGGTGAACTTTGGCTTGCGCGTCGAGCGCCCCAGGTCGGCCTTTAGCCTGAGCAGCGACAGCCCCAGCACGGCAAGCAGCATCACTGCCATGGTGATCACCGCGCCGCGAAAACCGATGAGCGTCAACAGCACTCCACCCAGGAAGAAGCCTGCCCCCTTCAACGCGTTCTTGGACCCGGTCAGCAGCGCCACCCAGCGATACAGGGCGGAGTCGCTGCCCCCCTGGCCTGCCGGCACCAGCACCTTGACCGCACTCTTGGCACTCATCTTGTTGAGGTCCTTGGCGATGCCTGACAGTGCCTGAGCCGCCATCACCCAGGCAACGGTCAAGGCGCTTGAAGGCACCATCAACATGGCCAACGCCACGATCTGGAGCCCCAGACCAATATTCATCGTGCGATTGAGCCCAAGGCGAGCGCCCAGCCAGCCCCCCACCAGATTGGTCACCACGCCGAAGGCCTCGTAAAACAAGAACAGCAGGGCGACTTCCAGGGGCGAATATCCGAGCTGGTGAAAGTGCAGCACCACCAGCATGCGCAAGGCGCCGTCGGTCACGGTAAAGGCCCAGTAGTTGCCGGTGATCAGCAGATACTGGCGAACCTCGAACGGCAGCGCTCTCAGCCGAGACAGCAGCGAATCAGCCACGTCCCACCTTCAGGGCAAGCTCCGCGGTGCGGTTGGCGTATCCCCACTCGTTGTCGTACCAGGCGTAGAGCTTCAGCTGGGTGCCGTTGACCACCATGGTCGACAGCGCATCAATGATCGAGCTGCGCGGGTCGGTGCGATAGTCGATGGACACCAGAGGCTTCTCTTCATACCCCAGGATGCCTTTCAGCTGCCCCTCGGCCGCTTCCCTGAGTGCGCCGTTGACCTCCTCGACGGTCACCTCTCGCTCCAGCTCAAACACCATGTCCGTCAGCGAGGCATTGGCCAGCGGCACGCGAATGGCGTGCCCATTGAGCTTTCCTTCCAGCTCGGGAAAGATCGCGGTGATGGCCTTGGCCGAGCCCGTCGTGGTGGGGATCAGGCTCATGCCGCAGGCACGCGCTCGGCGCAGATCCTTATGAGGAGCGTCCAGAATCGTCTGGGTATTGGTAATGTCATGCACGGTGGTCATGCTGCCATGGCGAATGCCAAATCGCTCGAGCACCACCTTGACTACTGGCGCCAGGCAATTGGTGGTGCAGCTTGCCGCCGTCACAATGCGATGACTGTCCGCCTGGTACAGGTGATCATTGACGCCCATGACAACGTTGAGAACGCCCTGCTCCTTGACCGGCGCACTGACGACCACCCGCGCGACGCCCTGGGCGAGATAGGCGTCGAGCGTATCCCGCGTCTTGTGTTTGCCCGAGCACTCTACCACCACCTCGCAACCGGACCAGTCGGCTTGCTGGGGTGTCGGCGCGCGGCTGAAGGCCACCGGCCGTCCATCGAGGCGCAATTCGTCTTCCTGCCCCAGGACCCCCGTGCCCGGCGAGAAATGTCCATGTACCGAGTCAAATTCCAGTAGATGGGCAAAGGTCTCCGCATCCCCACCCGGGTCATTGACCCTCACCAGGGTCACCTCGCCGCTGACAATTCGCGGCCACAGGCTGCGCACTACCAGCCGGCCAATACGGCCGAAGCCATTGATACCAATACGTAAAGTCATAAGAGACTCGCTATCTTGTGAAGCGTTAAAAAGTACCGCTGCTAAACGTTGCTACAGAGCGGATTTTGGAAGACTCGACAGACCTGACGGCGGTCCGTCATTTCCGGCGCCTGCGTATTCCAAGGCTTCCTGCTAGCCTCAGCGGTGGGCTGCTTGGCCAGAACGATCACGCTCCTTGAGCTGCAGCCAGAGCATCAAGCGCACTCGTATCTCCTGCAGCGCCTGCGCGTAGGCATTGTCACGCTCGATAGTCCTGGGATCACGGATATCCCAATACAGGTGCTCGTCCCGGCGGCCCTGCCAGTCTCGACAGCTTTCCTGTGCCTTGTCGCACAATACGATGACAGTATCGAAGTGCTGACCTGCAAAACTGCTGAGCGACTGGCTCGCCAACCCCTCGGTCGCAATGCCTTGCTCTCTCAACGCTTCCATTGCCTTGCGGTGTGGCTCGTCAGGCTCGGTTCCGGCGCTGAACGCCTCGAAATGTTCACCGGCAAGATGCCGCAGCAACGCCTCACCCATTAACGACCGAGCAGAATTCTGGTGGCAAAGAAACAGCACACGCTGCTTACCTGACGTAGATGACAATGACATGGAGGCGCCTCCTCATATATGAAATTTCATATATACGAGACAAAGATGTCAATCCCATGAACGTTGTGCGTACCGTCGAGATGACGGTGGCGCTTTCACGCTGGGGATAGGAGTGTGGAGATCAAGGCACCGAGAGGACCGAGAGGTCTGAGAGCCAAGAAGGCCGAGAGAAAAGGTGCGGGACAAGCATGAGCCAGGCTGCCCGAAAGCCTCCATCCGGAAGGCCTTCGGGCGTGCGGCCGGGTGTGACGGTCAGACCGCCCTGGACGTGACAGTCGGCTAAAGACTGACGATACGGTCACAGCTCTTGGTCACCAGGGCCTCGTCGTGGCTGACCAGCAGCAGGGCGCAATCACGCTCCTTGGCCAGCTCGACCAACAGCGCCACCGTCTCGCGCTGGGTCACCGGGTCAAGACGCGACGTCGGCTCGTCGGCAAACAGGAAGACGGGATCCAGCAACAGGGCACGCAGGATGGAAAAACGCTGGAGCTCTCCTCCCGACATTTCCCCTGGCCTGCGATCGAGCAACGCCGGCGCCAGCCCCAGTCGTTCAAGCATCGGAGCAATTCTTGCGCTGTCGAGGCGGTGCAGTCGGCACACGTCGTCGATCAGCGTGCCCATTGTCCAGTACGGTGCAAAGGCTGCAGGAGGATCCTGGTACAGCTTGAGAAAACGGCTCGGCTGCACCGAGGGATCACGCCAAAGCTCGCCCTCATCCGGTGCCACCAGCCCCAGCAGTACATCCCCCAGGCTGCTCTTGCCGCTACCGCTCGGGCCGCTCACTCCGACGATGTCGCCTCGGCGAAACGCCAGATTCAGGTCCTTGAACAGCACGCGCCCCCCTCTGGACTTGCCAAGGGCACTGGCACTGAGGACGGCCCCCGGCGGCGGCGTGCACGAGAGCGTTGGAGCTGAGCGCTCGATGGCAGCCTGCTTGCGCTGCGGGTCGGTTGGCGCGGCTGTCGCTTCCGGCCAGCGTTCCGGCTGCGCCTCCATCAACTCGCGGCCATAGCCGCTGGTGGGTTGGCTCAGCACGCTATCGGCATCTCCTTGCTCCAGGCAGCGCCCCTTGCGCAGGATCATGACCTTGCCCCCGAGCTGACGTGCCACCTCGAAGTCGTGGGTAATCGTCAGCAACGCCCCATGGCTGCCCAACGCCTCCCGCAACAACGCCACCACCTCGTCACGACGGCCGCGATCCAGGCCCTTGGTCGGCTCGTCGGCGATCACGATCGGGGCGTTACCGGTTCTCGCCGCAGCGAAGGCGGCACGCTGGGCCATGCCTCCCGACATCTGCATCGGCAGCCGCGCGTAGCTGTCCTCAAGCCCCAGATGGGCAAGATCTCGACGCGTGGCCTGCTCAGCCTCGACGGTCGTAAGTCCGCCGACGAGCCGATGGCCTTCACCGATCTGCTCGCCAATCGCCATGATCGGATCCAGCGCACTCCAGGGCTCCTGGGGCAGCATGGCTAGCCGACGCCCCCACCAGCGACGCCGCTCGGACAGTGGCAGGCTCAGGACATCCTGCTGATCCACCCACACCTCTCCCGACACCTCGAGACTGCCCGGCAGGTTACCCATCAAGGCCTGGGCCAGCAGGCTCTTGCCTGAACCGGTCTGGCCGATCAAGGTCAATGGCTCGCCGGCCTTCAGCGCAAACGAGATCGGCTCGAGCAGCACTTCCGGGGCATCCCCAGCGGTGGTGACGCACAGCTCCTTGACCGTCATCATGGTGCTCATTTCGGCTCCTCCCCTGCCAGCAGAATGAACCCCAGCACCATCAGGAACAGCGCCAGTACCGGCTGAGCCAGGGCCCAGGGCGCTTCCTGGTAGTACGGAAAGAGCTCGGTCATCATCAGCCCCAGCTCCGCCGTGGGTGGCCGCAGCCCGATGCTGACAAACCCCAGAGACGACACCGCCAGGATCGCGGTGGCAGCACCAAAGGCAGCCAGCGTCATGACCTGAGGCCGCAGTGCAGGCCACAGGTGACGACGGAACAGATACACCCGGCCGAACCCGAGCAGCCGCGAGGCCTGCACCTGCGGCGAGGCCATCAGGCCCTGGGTCACGCTGCGCACCAGGCGAAACACCTCGACCCACAGCACCAGTGAGATCCCCAGGTAAAGGGTCCAGAAGCTGCCAGGAGCAATGGCCGCCAGCATCAGCACCAGCAGCAGGCCAGGCAAGGCCAGCACACAGTCAGCCAGGGCGCCGAGCAGACGATCGCCCCAGCCCCGGCGCCAGCCGGCGGCCACGCCAAGCACCAGCCCAATCGTGACCGCGCTGGCCACGCTCAGAAACGCCAGGCCCAGCGACAGGCGAACCGCCTCGGCCGTGCGTGCCAGCAAGCTTCGCCCAAGGTGGTCCGTACCCAGCGGATGCAGAGCTCCCGGGGCCTCGAGAGTGTGCATCAAATCCTGAGCATAGGGATCAGCACCGCCCAGCAGCGGGACGCCCCAACCGAACAGCATCAGCCCGACCAGCAGGCACAACCCCAACATCCGCGACGCCGGCAAACGACGGCGGAGCGCCAGCAAAGGAGTCATGGGACCTTGTCTCGTCAATGTCTTCATGCCAGCCGCCTCCTCGGGTCCAGCAACAAGGTGGCGATATCCACCAGCGTGTTGAGCAGCACAAAGCCCAGGCCCAGCACCAGAGCGGTACCTTGAATCATCGGCACATCGCGAGCGACCACGGCATGGACCAGCGCATGACCGATGCCGGGCCAGGCAAACAGTGACTCGATCACCACCACGCCTTCGATCAGATACACCAGTTGCACGCCGAGAAACGCCACCACAGGGACACTCAGATTGCGCAGGCCATGCCGGCGCAGGGTCTGCCACCCGGTGAGTCCCTTCAGTCGTGAAAACGCGTAGTAGTCGGAGCCAGCGACATCGGCCATCGCGTTGCGCGCCACCCGGCTCGATACCGCGGCGAGGCCAAGCCCTAGCGCCAACGACGGCAGCCACAGGTGGCTAAGGCTGCCGTGGCCAGCAGCGGGCAACCAGTGCAGGGTCAACGAGAACAGCACCACCAGTGCAATGCCGACGACAAAGGGCGGTAGCGAGCGCAGGCCAAGCGCCAGCGCCAGGCTGACTCGATCGAGCCAGCGCCCGGGGCGCAACCCGCTGGCCAGCCCCAGCGGCAGGCCCAGCACCAACGCCATGACCACCGCCGTCAGGGCTAGGGACAGGGAGTGGCCAAGCTGGTGAGACAGTTCCTGCACAACCGTTTCACCGCTGACCAGAGAGCGGCCAAGATCGAAGGAGGCAAGATCCATGAGCCACTGGAGATAGGCGGCCAGCGGTGACTGATCAAGGCCCAGCTCCTGCTGAACGGCCGCCGCGGCCTCGGCGTTGACCTGCTCATAGCCGTAGCGTCCTGCGGCAATCCGAAAGCTCATGTCGCCAGGCAGAGCCCGCGTCAACAGGTACGTCAGGCTCCCTACGACCCAGGCCACCAGCCCTGCTTGTACCAGTCGCTGTCCCAGCAGCGAGAGAATCGCTCTGCCCATCAAGCACCTCCCCGCAGTGGCCCAGCGAAGCGTATTGGATCGGCGAAGCGTGTCGGTTCGGCGAAGATCGAGACCGGGCCCAGCGACACGGCGGGCAGGTCAAGCGGTTTACTCACTATCACTGCGCCCACTCCAACTCGCTGATGCGATAGCTACGATCAAACGGATCCAGCTCGAACCCTTCAAGAGCTGCGTTGACGGCGGCGGTCTGCACGTACCAGGCGATCGGAATCACTGGCAGCTCCCGATGCAGTACCTCAGCCGCCTGACCGGCAAGCGCTTCCCAGGTAGCGCCATCGGTGGCCGCCTGCATCTCGCCGAGCAGCACGTCAAGGGTACGACTGGACCAATTCATCGCCCCCCAGTCTCCGCCGACTTGGCCTGAACTGTAGTCCTGGAGCATGATGGGCAAGGGATCGGGCACCAGACCGAAGTTGCGTGCCATCAGCCCCATGTCGAGACTGCCGTCATGGTGGCGGGAAGGAATCTCGCTGGAATTGGCGACATCCACGGTCACCTCGATCCCCACCTCTGCGAGCTGAGCCTGCAGCGCCGTAGCGATCAAGGGCAGCTCCGGGCGATCGGAGAAGGTCGTCAGCGTCAGCGCCAGCCTCTCGCCGTCTCGGGTCAGAACGCCATCCTGACCTGGTGTCCAGCCATCCTCCGCCAGCAGCCGTCGCGCCTCGTCCAGGTCCTGCGTCAAGGGGGCAAGTCCGTCCAGATGCCAGCCCGCCACGCCCGGCGGCATCATCTGATTGGCCATGGCATCGTCACTGCGCAGAATGCCCCGAGCAATGCCCTCACGCTGGATCGCCATGCTGACGGCCCGCCGCACCTGCGGGGAATCCAGGCCAGGACGCGCAGCGTTGAGCTTCAACAAAACGGTGCGAGGAATCGGCACCGCCATGACCTCGACGTTGGGCGCACGGCTCAGCCTCGCCTGACTGGCAGCATCCAGGGTCAGCACGATATCCGCGTCGCCCGACTGTGCCATCAGCGAGCGTGTTTCACCTCGTGGCGCCGCCAGATAGCTGGCTTCGGCGATGCTCGGTGGTTCTCCCCAGTACGCGTCAAAGCGAGTCGTGGTCAGGCGCTGTGGTGTCTCGACGGTCGCTACCTGGTAGGGGCCAGTGGCCACGTAGGCCACCACCCGCCCGTCCTGGTCATAGGCAGATGGCGCAAGAATCTGGGTGGAGTAATGACTCAGCAGGGCAGGTAGCGCGCCGTAAGGGGCATCCAACGTCAATACCAGCTCGTCTTCGTCGACAGCCACCTGGCTGATGCTCGCCTGAGACAGCACCCCCGGCTCACCGAGAGTGCGCTCAAGGGACTGGGCCACGGTCTCCGGCGTCATGGGACTGCCATCGTGAAACTCCACCCCCTGGCGCAGACGGAAGCGCCACTCGAGGCCGCTGTCATCGACCTGCCAGTCGGTGGCAAGGCCAGCGATCAACTCACCGTCAAGGGCAACATCAACCAGCGTCTCGCCCACCTCCATGCGGCCAAAGATGTGGCCCGACTGGGTCGGCTCGATGCTGCCCACTTCCCAGGGGGCTACTACATCCACCCGGCCATCGGCCGCTTGAGCCGTGCTCAGCGCAGCCGCAGACAGGCTGGCAGCGAGCAAGCCTGAGGCCTTTCCGGCACCAGCCAGCATCTTGAGAACAGGCGTTCGCCCCTCCTTCGATCGTGAACTCCGCAGCATGAATGCGTCCTCTTCGTGTTTGCAGGCCAAAAATTTTCGCGATGTTATAACATCAAGAGGGTTGGCAGAAGGCCACGGTGACATTTGTCCAAGGGTACATAGCGTCCAACTCAGCAGACGCCCCCTGGCGAACGCCCGAAGCAGCACAAGACACCGCATAGCAAGGCGTCTCGGGGAGCGCTAGGCTGAGGCACTACCCTCAACCATGACGGATAGCACATGAACCCCGGCCAGTTTCCACTGGATCAGTACCTCGACCGAGTGGGACTGGCAGCCAGCGCTTCCCCCACGGAAGACTTCCTGGCCGACATCCAGCGTGCCCAGGTGACCCACCTGCCCTTTGAAAACTTCGATATCTGCCTGGGCCGTGGCGTCGACGTCAGCGCGGACGCCATCGTCCGCAAGCTGGTGCATCAGCCACGGGGAGGTTACTGCTTCGAGCTCAACGGCCTGCTGCTGATGGCACTTCACGCCTGCGGTTTCCGCGCCCGAGCGATACTGGCGCGAGTCCACCTGTCAGGGACTCCGACAGGGCGCAGCCACCAGTTGGCCCTGGTCTCGCTGGGCAAGCAGCAATGGCTGGTGGATACCGGCTTTGGCGCCAACACCCCCAGAGCGCCCATCCGCCTGGAGCCTGGCCTGACCCAACAGCACGGTGACCAGTCTCTGCGCCTGCTTGAGGACCCCCAGTTTGGAGTGATGCTGCAGTCACAGCTCGATGGCCAGTGGGTGGACCTCTACAGTAGCGACCTGTCGACCGTCTGCGCCGGCGATATTCAGATCGCTAATCACTTCACCTCGACCTGGCCGGGACTGCATTTCACCACCTCACGGATGGCGTCCCTTGTCACCCAGGAGGGCTTGGTCACCCTGTCGAACTTCAACCTGCGAGAACATCGACACGGCATCCTTCACGAATCCACCGTGGCGGCTGGCGAGGACTACCTGTCCGCCTTGAGCCAACACTTTGGTATCGAGCTGGACGCTGAATACGAGGCCTTGGCACCGTTACAGCCCTGAACCGACGCTGCCCATGTCCAGCAGGTGCGGTGGCACCCGGCCAAACCTCGCTGTCGTTTCCAACACATTGTCCTTTATTCGGCGCACCTCCCTGTTTTTCATCACGCTGCCCCCTCGCAGCAGTCGCCAACGGGGGGCATTCCGTGTTGAACTATGCCCCGACCCTTTGTTTGCCAATGGATTTGGAAAGGAGCCTGCCTTCTATGTTCAATCGCCTCGCGTCCGGACTGCGTACCGCCGGTGCCCTCAGCCTGATGGCCCTGTCTCCCCTGGCCGCGGCCCAGAGCACCGGTAACGCCGGACCCGCCGTCAACACCGAGACGTTTCAGTCCTGGGAAGTCAATTGCCCGGTCAACCGTGCTGACGGCGCCTGCTCCATGACCCAGCTGGTCGATGGCGCCGACGGGGAGCCCGTCCTGCGCGTTGTTGTGGGTAACCCTGCGCAGCTGGATAGCTCCGCCATGACCTTCCTGGTGCCCCTGGGCGTGCGTCTGGCCCCCGGTCTGCAGCTCCAGGTCGACTCCAACCAGCCCGTTGGCATGCCGTATCAGGTCTGCGTGCCGCAGGGCTGCCGCGCCGATATTCCTCTCCAGCCGCAGCTGCTTAACCAGCTCAAGGCCGGTAACTCGGCGACCGTCAGCATCGTCAACCCGCGTGGACAGCGCCAGGATCTGAACGTGTCGCTGATGGGCTTCAGCGCCGCCAAGGACCGCGTCGACCAGAACTGATTGCCCGCCCCGATCTATGGGGCCAATCGATCGACACGGCACATCACTCTGGTGTCAGGGTGATGTGCCGGGCCACCTTCCCCGCTCGATCACCCCGTCCCGCTACGTCCGCCGCTGAGCGCATGCTTTTCCCCGCCTTGCTCTGACCCCGTCGCGCGCTCGCCTTGCCATCTTCATGGCCCCTCCGCGCCCAGGCTCGTCGAACTTTCCTGAACACGGCGGTCATTGCGCCCTTCTTTTGAGCGAAAGTGGCACAAAACATCAGCGGAATCTTGCCTATCCTGTTCCTCTGGAGGCGTTGTCTGATCCCCTCCGTGACGCCTTAAAGAGGCGCCATTACAAGACGCCATAACAAGACGCCGAGGAGAAGACCGTGATTACCCTGACCATCAATGACGAGCAACACTCGCTGGATCTTCCTGAACAGATGCCTTTGCTGTGGGCGCTGCGCGATGTGGTCGCACTGACCGGCACCAGGTTCGGCTGCGGCATGGGCCTGTGCGGCGCCTGCACCGTACACCTGGATGGGGTGGCGGTGCGCTCCTGCGTCACCCCGTTGTCTGCTGCGGTGGACAAGCAGGTCACCACCATCGAAGCCATGGCCACCGATCCGGTCGGTCGCGAGGTACAGAAGGCATGGCTGGACGCAGGCGTCGCCCAGTGCGGCTATTGTCAGGCAGGCCAGATCATGAGCGCCACCGCGCTGCTCAAGGACAACGCCAGCCCCTCAGACGACGAGATCATCAGCGCCATGGGCGGCAATATCTGTCGTTGCGGTACCTATAACCGCATTCGCACGGCCATTCACCGGGCCGCCGACAGCGGCTCCCCTCAACAAGCAGCCAAGGCGTCTCGCAACGAGAGGGGGCAGGCATGAACCAGACCGCCGCGACCCTGCTACTGGCCAACGTCTCGCGCCGCCGCTTTCTGCAAGGGCTGTCGGCAGGCACCGCCCTGGTACTGGCGGCTCGCTGGGACCTTGCCCTGTCCGCCGACGAGCAGCAGTACGGCGCCGCCGCGATGCCCTACGGCTGGGTCGACAATCCCAATGTGTTTATCCAGATCGATGACGATGGCAGTGTCAGCGTGACCAACCACCGCGCCGAAATGGGACAGGGCATCCGCACCAGCCTGGTGATGGTGGCCGCCGACGAGCTGGGCGCCGACTGGCGCCGGGTCAAGGCCTTGCAGGCCCCGGGGGACTCCGAGCGATTTGGCAACCAGGACACCGACGGCTCGCGGAGCATGCGCCATTGGTTCGACCCCATGCGCCGGGCTGCAGCAGCGGCACGCACCATGCTCGAACAGGCCGCGGCAGCACGCTGGGACGTTCCCCCGGACGAGTGCCGAGCAGGCGTCCATGTCGTGATCCACAGGCCCAGCGGTCGCGAACTTGGCTTCGGCGAGCTGGCCGCCGCCGCCCGCGAGCTGGACATTCCCGCGCGGGATAGCCTCACCCTCAAGCCTGCCAGCGAGTGGCGATGGATAGGCAAGTCGATGGGGCCGAGCCACGATGGTGACCCTGACCAGCTCGAGCGCGCCCCCGCCGTTGACGGAGAAGACATCGTGACCGGCAAGGCCATCTACGGCGGCGATGTCCGGCTGCCCGACATGGCCTATGCGGTGATCGCCCGGCCCGCCGTGCTGGGCGCCAGGGTCGCCAGCGTCGACGACAGCGCCACCCTGGAGATCCCGGGTGTGATCAAGACCGTCACCCTCGACGGTACGTCACAGCCATCGGCCTTCCATCCCCTGGGCGGGGTCGGCGTCATTGCCAGCAACACCTGGGCCGCCATCGAAGGACGCAAGGCGCTCAAGATCGAGTGGGACACCGACGGCGTCGAGGCTAACGCCGGCTACGATACCGATCGCTATCGCGAGATGCTCGAGGAACGAGCCGACTCCCCCGGCAAGGTGCTCAGGGCCAGCGGTGATATCGAGACGGCGCTGACCGACGCCGAGTCGCGCCACACTGCCACCTACTTCATGCCACACCTGGCCCACGCCACCATGGAGCCACCGGTGGCCATCGCCCGGGTCGTCGATGGAGCGGTCGATACCTGGGCTCCGGTACAGGATCCCCAGAGCGCCAGGGACGAAGTGGCCAGGCAGCTCGGCATCGACGGCGCCAACGTCAGTGTGCATCAGACGCTTCTGGGCGGCGGTTTTGGACGCAAGGCAAAGCCAGACTTCGTGGTCGAGGCCGCCCACCTGAGCCGCGCCCTCGACGGCCGCCCGGTGCAGCTCCAGTGGACCCGCGAGGACGATCTGCACCATACCTACTTCCACGCCCTGTCCATCGACCGGCTTGAGGCCGGATTGGACGCCGACGGCAAGGTTCAGGGCTGGCGCCATCGCACGCTGGCGCCAACCATCATGTCGATCTTCAAGGAAGACCCCAAGTACAAGGCGACCTACGAGCTCGGCATGGGCTTGACCCCGCTGCCCTTCGACATCCCCCACCTGTCACTGGAAAACGGTGAAGCGCCGGCCCACAAGCGCATCGGCTGGTTCCGCTCGGTGGTCAACCTGCCCCACGCCTTCGCCATCCAGAGTTTCGTCGCTGAACTGGCCGCCAGTGCGGGTCGTGACCATCGCGATTACCTGCTGGAGTTGCTGGGCCCGGCACGCCAGATCGATCCCATGTCGGTCGGCGCCAGCTGGAACTATGGAGAGGACCCGGAACGCTACACCATCGACGTGGGACGCCTGCGTGGGGTCATTGAACGAGTGACAGAGGAAGCCGATTGGGGCAAGTCACTGCCCGAGGGACGCGGCCAGGGCCTAGCGGTGCACCACAGTTTCTGCTCCTACACGGCCATCGTGCTGGAGGTGGAGGTCAGCGAACAGGGCAGCGTCATCATTCATCAGGCCGACGTGGCCTTCGACTGTGGCCCCAGGGTCAACCCGGAGCGTATCCGCGCCCAGATGGAGGGTTCGGTGGTCATGGGGATAGGCATTGGCCTGCTCAACGAGATCAGCGCCAGGGACGGGCGCATCGAGCAGGACAACTTCCACCAGTATCTGCTGCCGCGCCAGTCCAACGCGCCGCGGGACGTTCGAGTACATCTGGTGGACAACCCCGATGCGCCCATGGGCGGAGTGGGCGAGCCAGGCCTCCCACCGGTGGCTCCGGCGTTGACCAACGCCATCTTCGCCGCCAGCGGAAAGCGCATCAGGACCCTGCCCGTGGGCAACCAGTTGAAGGGCTGACAGCAACCTGGAGCGAGCCCCTTGCGCGGAAACTTCCAGAAAAAAGCGAGCGGCCAGACTACCTTGAAAGGGTCGCCTGGCCGCCTGCTTGCCGTCAACGCCCACCGGATGAAGGAGCGTCTGGATGTCGATCGACTTCCTGCTTACCAGTCTTGTCGTAGTGCTTGTCCCCGGCACAGGGGTCATCTATACCCTGGCGACCGGTCTCGAGCGGGGTGAGAAGGCTAGCCTGGCAGCAGCGCTTGGGTGCACACTCGGCATTGTGCCATCCCTGGTTGCTGCTATCACCGGCGTTGCCGCCATCCTGCATACCAGCGCCCTGGCCTTTTCCGTGCTCAAGATCCTCGGCGTGATCTACCTGCTCTACATGGCCCTTTGCCTGGTGAAACAGGGGGGTGCCCTGGAACTCTCCGGCCAGTCCCCGTGCCAGCTATCGCTTGTCAGAATCGGTATCATCGGTGCCGTGATCAATGTCCTCAACCCCAAACTGTCGGTCTTCTTCCTGGCCTTTCTGCCGCAGTTCATCACCGCTGGAGAGAGGGTGTTCGAACAGATGCTTGGCCTCGGAGGCATCTTCATGCTGATGACCCTTATGGTCTTTTCAGCCTACGGGCTGGGGGCCGCCTGGATCAGACACCATGTCGAGCAACGTCCTGGAGTAATGACCGCCTTTCGGCGGTTGTTCGCGGGGACCTTCGTTGCCTTGAGTGCCAAGCTGGCTCTGGTGGAAAGATAACGGAGAGGCAGCTGCCGCCGCCCTCGCGACTTTTGCCGGAACTGTGTCCCAGGGCTGCCACGAGGGCATCAAGGCCAGGCAGTAGCAAGAGGGCTGTACAGGAGGCGGCGCCCCAGACGTTCTGGGCGCTAGCCTCCTCCATGTCCGAACCGAGCAATCGACGAGCGCAGGCGCTTGCAGGCAGCTCCTCAGAAATACCTCAGCGCGAGCGCACTTCGGTCCATAGCTGTTGCAGCATCGTCAGTGCCTCGCCCTCGATCAAGGGGGTGGTCACGAGGTGGTCGCTGGCCGTCGCATCCAGCTGGGACACCTCGCGCAGCGCTTCATCCACCATCGGCAGCGCGGCTTCATTTGGCGTCCTGTAGTACGCGTAGTTGGCTGCCTTGGCGGCGTTTTCCGGACGCATCATAAAGCTGATGAAGTCCTCGGCAAGCTCGGGATGTGGGGCTCGTGCGGGTACCACGAAGGTATCCACGCCAAGCTGAGCGCCTTCTTCCGGTGCGAAGAAGGCCAGGTCGCCGTAGATCTCGGGGGAGTCCGCCTTGCGGTAATCCACATCCCCACTGTAGGTCACCGCAATGGCGCTGACGCCGCGAGCGACCTGCTCCACTGCCGCCGTGCTATCGACAAAGCCCGTGAAGTTGTCACGCTCAAGGGTCTGACCGGCGAGCTTGGCGGCGTCGATCCAGGCCTCCTTGCCGGTACAGTCAAAACCGGCACCCTGGTAGGCACAGACCATGCCCAACGACACCTGAGGATCGCCGCCCAGCAGGGCGAAAGGCTGATCCGGGTTGACCGCCGGGTCGAACAGCACGCTCCAGGACGTCGGCAGCTCCTCGAACACTCGAGTGTCATAGACGATCCCTGTGACGCCCCACAGGTAGGGCACACTGTAGCGCTCGTCGGGGTCATAGGAGGGGTGACGGAAGGCCTCCATCAAGTGCTCACGTCCCTGGATGCGCTCGTCATCCAACTCCCGCACCAGTCCCGCATCGATCAGTCGCGTCACGTAATAGTCGGTCGGCACCACCACGTCATACTGAGCGTCACCGCCAGCGGCCAGCTTGGAGAACATCTCGGCATTGGAGGTGAAGTAGTTCTGCACGACCTCGACCTCGAACTCCTGCTCAAAGGCCTCGATCAGGGCCGGATCCATGTACTCCGTCCAGTTGAACAGGTACAGCTTGTCATTGTCCTGCGCCATCACTCCAGTACTTGCCAGGCCCAAGGCCGCCAGTGCTATCCATCGCTGCATGATATTGCCTCGTTGTTATTCAAGGTGAGGTGTACAGATCAAGGTGTGGCAGATGGCAGCGTCGAAGATCGAGGACGTCGCCTCATCTCCACTGCATCGTCAACGTTATACTGCACCGCCGACCCCCTGCGGTATATCAGTCTTCATGAATTCTCTGATAACGACAACGGTACTCGGGCACTGGCCTCTCCTTCCCTCTCCTTGCCCGGCCGGATTCGGCCCCTGCTACGCAGCTACATTCAGCAGCTACACTCAGATGGCGGTTGCCGCACGCGGCTGGGCGGCGCTCTCGCGAATGGGCCAGTGCAACGCCATGGCGACAAGGCTCATGGCCACACCACTCCACCACAAGCCTGCATAGCTTCCGGTCGTCTCGTACAGCCACCCGCCCAGCCATACTCCCGAGAAGCTGCCGACCTGATGACCGAGAAAGACCACTCCATACAAGGTAGCCATATATCGGGTACCGAACATGGTCGCCACCAGGCCCGTGGTGGGAGGCACCGTGGCTAGCCACAACAGTCCCATGACGCAGCTGAACACCCACACCGACCCCAAGCTGAGCGGCAGCAGCATAAACGCCGTGATTGCCACCGCTCGACCTGCGTAGATGGCGATCAGCACGCCGCGCATGGTGAACCTGCCCGACAACATGCCCGAGGCCAGCGATCCCACCACATTGCAAAGGCCAATCAGGCCAATGGACCAGGCAGCCACCTCAGGTGCGAAGCCTGCATCGGTCAGGAACGCCGGCATGTGTACCGTAATAAAGGCAACATGGTAGCCGCAGACAAAGAAGCCGATGGTCAGCAACCAGTAGGAAAGGTGGCCCCGCGCCAGCCCCAGGGTGGCGCGGAAGTCACGCTCGGCAAGCTCTGGGCTGACCTGGGCGGCAGCGGACGTGGCCCGGGACGAGGCCAGAGGCATGGCCAGCACCGCCATGGCCAGGGCCATCAGCGCCATGACATGCAGCGCCCCAGCCCAGCCAAAGGCACCGATCAACTGCTGGGCCACCGGTACCAGCAAGAACTGTCCCATGGACCCTGCTGCGGTACCGACGCCCAGCACCAGCTGACGCTGATGGGGAGCCACCGCTCTTGCCAAGGCAGGCAGCACGATACCGAAGGCGGTGCCTGCCACTCCAGCGCCTACCAGCAGCCCGGTACCCGTGTGCAGCGCCCACACCTCGGATACGCCGGCGGTCATCCACATGCCCGCGGCATACAACACGCTGCCGCCGATCAGCACCTTGACGTTGCCAAAACGGTCGGCCAGCCCGCCGGCCAGCACCGCGATGACACCCCAGGCAAGATTCTGAATCGCCAGGGCCAACCCCAGGGTATCTCGGCCCCAACCGTTGGCCTCGGTGATCGGCGAGACGAAGAGTCCAAAACTAGAGCGCAGCCCAAAGGACATCATCAGCAAGACACAGCCGCTGACAATCAACCACAGGCTGGAGGCAGGCAGACGTGGGAAAGACATGAAACAGGACTCGTCGACGGGTGAACCCAGATCATTACCCGTCTAACAAGTCACTGCAATACACCTTTTGCCGAGCCCCGAGAAACGTGGAAACACGCCCAAGGGGCCGGCAACAGACGATGTGTGCGCAGGGCCGCTACAGCACCACCGGAGCATCGAGTGCCGTGACCACTGCACGATCACGATTATAGATATCGGGCCTGAAGGCCAGGTGGCCATCGGCCTCCGGCTGCACGGTCCAGTAATTAAGCACCACGGGAATACGTCGCTGTAACGACACATTGCGGGTCTTGCCATCGCCGATCAGGCGGCTGACGCTAGCCGACGTATTGGAGTCATCAAACAACAGCTGGGCGAGCTCAGCCACCCCTTCCACCCGAATACAGCCGGAGCTCAAGGCCCGCTGGGTACGGTTGAACAGCCCCCGTGAAGGGGTGTCGTGAAGGTAGACCAGATGGTCATTGGGGAAGCGAATCACCACCCGACCCAACGGATTGCGTGGTCCAGCTCCCTGGCGCAGCATCACTCCACCGGGGCTCGACCAGTTCACTGAATAGGGATCAAGGCGCTGGCCGGAGGAAGACAGGGCCACCATGTCCCGGCTCGCCAGATAACCTGGGTCGCGCCGCACCTTGGGCAGGATATCCTCACGATAGATGGTGGGAGGCACTGTCCAGGTCGGATTGAGGGTCAGGTGAGTGATCTCGGAGCGCAGGGTCGGCGTCCGACGATAGGGCTGACCCACGACGATGCGAGATCGCCAGACGTTGCCATCGGGACGAAAGTAACTCAGCCGATACCCAGCGATATCCACCAGCACGAAGGACTCAGGCAAGCCATGCAGCAGCCAGCGTGCCCGTTCCAGGTTGGCGCGAATCTGGTCAATGCGGGTGCCCACGGTCATGTTGAGCGCGGCCTGGGTATTCGGTCCGACCACCCCGTCATCGGTCAGCAGATGACGCCGCTGGAAGCGACGCACCGCTGCGGCCAGGGGCTCATCGTAGACTTCCGCCTCGGGCGCTTGCAGATCAAGCTGCGGGTAGTGGGCAGTATCTGCCGCCATCACTTCCAGTTCACCGATCATGGCCAGGCGCTGCCTCAACAGCGCCACATCGGCGTCCCGGTCTCCCGGACGCAGCGGCGTTTCCCGTGCAGGCAAGAGCGGCCAGCCTCCCAAGCGCTCGATGTTGCGGTAGCGCGCCAGAGCCGAGCGCAGCTGGCGATAGGGCTCGAACGGAGGGCGTGCCATCTCGAGGGCGGCAGCAACATCGCCACGGTCCAGCTCACGGGAAAGCCTCACCAGGTCAAAGGCAGGGGGATCGACGTCCACTTCCCAGTCGTTATCGATCCTCAGCGGATCGACCTTGCCTCGCTGCAGGTGTGCCATGGCTGCCAGCAGCGTCTCGGTTGCCTTGACCTCAAAAGCCCCCGGAGTCGACAGGTCACTGGACTGAGCCTGGCTCAACAATGCCGCCGGCGCATAATCCTGCGGCGTCAGGCCGTCGTCATCCAGGTCTTCCAGCGCCGCGACCAGGGCATCTACCCGCTCCATATCCGTCCACACAGCGCGCTGGCCACGCAGTCCATAGAAGCGCTGGGCCATCTCGGATGCGCCGATCAGGCGGCCCGCAAGTGGGCCTGGCACTACGCCGCCGACATCTTGCAACGCTTCCTCGACGCTTCCCCCTTCCGCCGTGGAGGATGCCGACGAAAGTCCCGTCGCGGCAGGACCCGTCTCGCCGGTGCCATCATCACCGTCTACTGCCGCCCACGCCGGAGACACCAGCATGGCGTAACAAAGTGCTGCGGCAATGCCCTTCCCTGGCATTAGCCGCCGTACCACATTTGGGTTAAACATGACCTGAACTCCCTGCAACTTGACGTCAATACTGGCCATCCCGGGCGGTATTGTCATAATAGAGTCGTCGGTACGGTATTCCACCGACCCGACCTGTTTTACAGCATGTGTCACGACGACAGCGTATCGTCATAAAGTTAAGCGTACCGCTTACACGACCTTACGTCATGACACCTTGCGACGCTGCGACAGCGATGGCGTGTCGCCTTGAGATAGCGCAATGCACCGAGGCCATGGCCGGCCACCGCAGCCTTTGTCTCTTGGCTCCTGTCACGACGCCTGCAGCAGAACAGCGAGCTACGATCACCACCGACGCCACTGTATGTCCTCGGAGCCTTGATGAGCATGTCGACCCATTGTTCAGCCCCCTACCATCGCATGAAGACACGTCTCACCCATGCTCTAGTATTGACCCTGTGCGCCATTTTTGCGGCTCCTGCCAGCGCTCAGGATTTTATTCGCGACGCCACCCGGGAGGACCACTGGAACCACAACTCCCTCGAGCAGACCCTGGCGCGCCTGGCACCCAAGGCCAACCCGGGGGTTCTAAGTCTCGCCGCTCGCGCCATCAACTGCGCTGATCCTGATGCAGAGCGCCTGGCCGTGATCGATTTCTCGCTGCCGTCCACCGAACGCCGACTATGGGTCTTCGACCTGAAGCAGCCCCGCCTGATCTTTCGCGAATGGGTGAGCCACGGCAAGAACTCTGGCGACGCCGTGGCCAGCATGTTCTCGAACATTCCCGAAAGCTATCAGTCGAGCATCGGACTGTTTCGCACCATGAACAGCTATGTCGGCAGCAATGGCTATTCCCTGCGCCTGGAAGGACTGGAGCCGGGGGTCAACGACAACGCCTACGACCGCGCCATCGTCATGCACGGTGCCGACTACGTCAGCCAGGAATTCATTGAGCGAACCGGTCGAATCGGTCGCAGCCACGGCTGCCCGGCAGTCCGCAACGAGGTCGCCGTGCCGCTGATCAACAGTATTCGCGACAACCAGTATCTGTTCACCTACTATCCGGACCAGCGTTGGCTGAACAGCTCCGCCTACCTGCGCTGCCCACGTCAAGATCAGCAAGTCGCTGCGCTGTCGCGCTGATGACGCCTGCCCAGGATGCCAACGGCACGGAGTTTCCGTGCCGTGGCTCTCGATGGCGCACAGGCCCACTTGTCCCGCGTGACACCCACCTCGATCTGAAGCGCTATGCCTCTTCAGCCCTCCCTTCCCTAGCCTCCTTTTCCTCTTCCTTCTCCTTCTCTTCCCCTGCTCTACCTGTTCTACCTCCTCTACCCCACTGCAGCCAACAGCGACCATGGCATCTCGCCGAGCAACATCCACGTCATGGCGAGTGCGGTATAGGCTCGTCTCAAGGCGCCCAGCATCCCGCTGGGGGCACCCGCAAGGCGCACTCCGACCATGCATGGCGGCTAATGATGCACCGCATCGATGCACCGCGGGTCGCCACCCCCTGCACGCCAGCAGCGCAAAAAATCACAAACGACTGATTAGGCTGCGCTTATCCTTCACCGGCATTTCACTTGCTTCGCATCAACCAGTGTGTGCCGGACGTGGACCAGACCCCTCGGGGGTACGAGTGCGTCGGACCCGACCTTCAATGGCGAAGGCCAAACAAGTTCGCGTGTTCGTCCACCCTGGAGGACTGTTCCATGAATCTGCGCCACAAGGCCAACAGGATCCGCCTGTTTTCCTTCTCGACTCCGCAAATGCGAGCCTTCCACTTTTCCTGGTTCGCGTTCCACCTCTGCTTTTTCGGCTGGTTTGGTATCGCCCCGCTGATGGCGGTGGTCAGAGACGACCTCGGCCTGACCAAGACCCAGATAGGCAATACGATCATTGCCTCGGTCGCCATCACGGTCATTGTCCGGCTGGCCATTGGCGTTCTGTGTGATCGCATTGGCCCTAGGCTGGCCTACACCTGGCTGCTATGCCTTGGCGCCCTGCCAGTGATGAGCATTGGTTTCGCCGACAGCTTTGAATCCTTTCTGCTGGCACGACTGGCCATTGGCGCCATCGGCGCCTCCTTTGTCATCACCCAGTACCACACGTCGGTGATGTTCGCTCCCAACGTGGTCGGCACCGCCAATGCCACCTCTGCCGGATGGGGCAACCTGGGGGGCGGCACCACCCAGATCCTGATGCCGCTGATCTTCTCTGGGCTGTTGATGCTGGGGGTCAGCGAGACCCTGGGCTGGCGATTGGCCATGGTCGTTCCCGGGGTAGTGATGTTTATCGCTGGACTCTGCTACTACCGCTTTACCCAGGATGCCCCCGACGGCAATTTCAAGGAGCTGCGTGCCCGCGGTGAACTGGAGGAAGCGTCGGGAGAAGGCAGCATGGCCAGCACCTTCGGCGCCGCCGCTCGAGACATTCGCGTATGGGCACTGTTCGTCGTCTACGCGGCCTGCTTCGGCGTGGAGCTGACCATCAACAACATCGCCGCCATCTACTTCTTCGATAACTTCGACCTGACGCTGGCCACCGCCGGCATGATCGCCGGTCTGTTCGGCTTGATGAACCTGTTCGCACGTACCATGGGCGGTATCTTCTCGGATCTGTTTGCGCGTAACGCTGGCCTCAAGGGCCGCGTTCGCTGGCTTTTCATCGCGCTGCTGTGCGAGGGTGTGGCGCTGATGTTCTTCTCCCAGATGCACGTGCTGGCACTGGCCATCGGCATGATGCTGGTGTTCAGCCTGTTCGTGCAGATGGCCGAGGGTGCCACCTTCGGCGTGGTGCCTTTCATCAATCGGCGTGCTCTTGGCGCAGTGGCGGGGATCGTCGGTGCCGGTGGTAATGCGGGCGCCGTGGCCGCGGGATTCCTGTTTCGCTCCGAGACGATCAGCTATCAGCAGGGCCTGTTTTACCTGGGCGCCGCAGTGATCCTGGCCGCCCTGTGCGCCCTGCTGGTCAGGTTCAGCCCTGAAGTGGAGGCCGAGGAAGCGGCAGCCTACGAGGACGCTGCCCAGGGCGAGCGTGGTAGCGCATTGTCGTTACGCTGAGTCGTCCCGGCCCGCCTGCCTGGAGGCGCGGCCAACGTCACTGCATGACCGCCCGGCCTTGCGCCGGGCTTTTACTGTGTCTCCTGGTCCTTACGCTTGCCCTTGAAAGACGTCCCCTGTGCCCAGAGGTTTGCAACATGCGCCGGAGCCACGCATGCTGAAACGAGCACCGACGCGATTGGAGCCGAGCCACCAGGAGGATGCGATGCGAGAAGGAGTGTTGCTGATCACCGGAGCGTCCAGCGGCATCGGCGCTGCCACCGCACGAGCGGCATCGAGGGAAGGCTACCATCTGGTCCTTGCAGCCCGCTCCCAGGAAAGCCTGACGGCCCTTGCTCAGGAGCTGGGCCCCGAAAATGTATTGACCGTTGGCATGGACGTGACCGATCCCGAGGCCCAGAAGATGATGGTCGAGGAAGCGCTTGAGCGCTTTGGCCGCATCGATGCGGTGTTTGCCAACGCGGGCCGAGGTGGCTCACCTGGCGGCTTCAGCTCGGCAGACCCGGAAACGTGGAAGGCCATGCTGATGACCAACGTGTACGGGCTTGGGCTGACCATACAGTCTTGCCTCCCTGCCCTGCGGCGCAGCCGGGGCCACCTGCTCCTTACCGGCTCTGCGGCAGGCAGAACCACACTTCCTGGCTCCATGTACGGGGCGACCAAGTGGGCCGTTTCAGGCATCGGTTACAACCTGCGCGAGGAGCTTCGCGGCAGCGGTATACGCGTGACGCTGATAGAACCCGGCATGGTCGACACCCCATTTTTCGACGAACCGCCGGAGTACGCGCTGGAAGACCGCGATGTGGCCAACGCCGTGATGTACGCGATCTCCCAGCCGCGCCACGTGGACGTCAACGAGATTCTCGTGCGTCCCACCCCACCTTTGCAGGACGACATCACGGACGCTGATTGACGGTCCCTGCATCCCCCTTTTACTTCCCTGACCTGAGGTACTTTCATGACCATTGCCATCGGCGATCGCCTGCCAGATGTGACGCTCTACACCAACGGCGCCAAGGGGCCGGAAGCCATCTCTACCCGCGACGTGTTTGACGGACGCAAGGTGGTTCTGTTCGCCGTTCCTGGGGCCTTCACGCCCGGGTGCTCCAACACCCATATGCCTGGCTTCGTGGTCAATGCCGACAAGCTGCTGGAGAAGGTGGACGCCGTTGCCTGCCTGTCGGTGAACGACGCCTTCGTCATGGGCGCCTGGCAGCAGGATCAAAATGCCCAGGCGCTGACGATGCTTGCCGACGGCAATGCGGACTTCACCCGAGCCATCGGCATGGACAAGGACGCCAGCGGCGCCGGAATGGGCGTGCGCAGCCTGCGCTACGCCATGATCGCCGACGACGGCGTGGTGCAATATCTGGGCGTGGATACCGAGCGCGGCGTGATTGAGGCGTCGAGCGCGGAGACGGTGCTGGCCTCACTCTAGGACACCGCGACACCAGCGCGACGGGCGCTTGCAGGCCAGCTCTCATGGCCGGTAGGCGTCCGCATTCCGACGTCGGTCCAGACGTGCCCCACCACGCGCTTCTGCTAGGCTTGAGGCATCCCGCCTGCAGGAGCACGCGACATGAATACCGCATCAACGCCATCCCACCGCGTCAGTGGCAGCTGCCTGTGCGGTGCCGTGACTCTCTCGCTGCCACTGGCCTCCTACCAGGTGGCCGCCTGCCACTGCCGGATGTGCAGAGTCTGGGGCGGCGGTCCGTTGTTCGCCGTGGAGCCAGCCGGCCCCATCGAGCTGGAGGGAGAAGACGCCATCACCATCTTTGCCTCCTCGGAGTGGGCCGAGCGCGCCTTCTGTCGGCATTGCGGCACCCACCTCTTCTACCGTTTGAAAGACGGTCAGCACTACGAAATTCCGGCAGGGCTGATCGATCAGGGACAGGACTGGCACTTCGACCACCAGATCTTCATCGACCAGAAGCCAGCCTGGTACCACTTTGGCAACCAGACTCAGGACATGACCGGCCAGGAGGTATTTGACGCCTTCGGCGGCGATGACTGAAGGACACCCCCACCGCGGGGTCCCTTCACGCAAACGGCCAGCAGGGTGCTGGCCGTTGTTGCCGGTCAAACGCCATCCACCCACAGTGCCGTTACAACATCCACTCCACCGGCAAGATCGAGATCAGCGACACTGCCGCACGCCGCAACACCCCGACATTCGGCTCGCCCTCGTAACGCACCACCCCTTCCGGGGTGCGCTCGAGCCAGTACATGCTGCCGTCCTCGTCCAGCTTCACTTCATAGGCGTTGTCCAGCACGTCAGTGTTGAACACGCGCTCCATCTCCTGCGCGAGCTCGGGACTCTCGATGATAAAGCCCAGCTCGGTGTTGAGCCTGGCGGATCGCGGATCGAAATTGAAGGAACCGACGAAAAGACGATTCCCATCTACCGCGAAGGTCTTGGCGTGCAGGCTAGCGCCGGAGCTGCCAAAGGGGCCTGCCGCGTCGCTGCGCCCTGGCGCATCGGGAGCACGCTTCAGCTCAAACAAGCTGACGCCGGCTTCCAGCAGTTCACGACGACGCTTGGCGTATCCCGCGTGCACTGCTGCCACATCAGTGGCCTCCAGCGCATTGGTCAGGATGGTGACCTCTACCCCACGGGCTTCAAGGTCGGCGAACATCTGAGTGCCTTTCTCTACCGGCACGAAATAAGGTGACACCAGGTGCACGGTGTCGCGAGGTGGCCCGAGCAACCCGCGAATGCGCCCTGTCAGCAGGTCCTCGTCATCTGCCAGCCCAAGCCCTTTGGCCGGGTCATCGCTGACCATCAAGGCATTGGCCCACACAAGCTCAAGGCTGCCCTCCCGAATCGACGACATGAACTGGCTGTCATCCAGCAGCTCCCGGTACTCCTTGGAATCGTCTGAGCCCATGGCGACGGCCAGCGACTGCTCGAGCTGCGCCAGCCCTTCACGCCCCACCGAATCGATGACACGACTCGCCGGATAGGATGACTGGCTGGCCCAGTAGCGATCGAAGTCAGCAGACACCTGCTCTACCACCGGGCCAATAGCGACCACATCGAGATCGGCGAACATCACGTTGTCACCCGCGCCAAAATACTCGTCACCGATATTGCGCCCACCGATGATTGTGGCCTGGTTGTCTACGGTCAGCGACTTGTTGTGCATGCGGCGGTTGGCCCGTGAAAAGTCGGTCACGTAGCCAACCAGGCGTGGCGAGCGCACCACAAAGGGATTGAACAGCCGCACTTCGATGCTGGGGTGGGCGTCCAGAGCCGCCAGCTTGTCGTCCAGGCCCGCCGTATTGGTGTCATCCAGCAGTAGTCGGACACGCACACCGCGATTCGCCGCATCCAGCAATGCCTGATACAGCATGGAGCCGGTGATGTCGTCGTGCCAGATGTAGTACTGCACGTCCAGCGTCCGCTCCGCCGACTCCGCCAGCAACAGGCGAGCGGCGAAGGCGTCGTGCGCATTGCGCAACGGATGGATGCCACTCTTGCCGGGATGAGCGTCAACATACGGGGACACCATTTCCCCTAGTGCCGTATGTCGTGCGTCATCAGTGGGCAGATAGCGTGTCTCGCTTCGCCCCTCCAATGGCGGAAGGCCACTGCACGCCGTCAATGTGATGGCCGAAGCCAAGATCAGACCTGCCCTGAACGAGTGAAGCCACGCGCGCATGATGGAATCCGTGTGTCCTGTGTTGATCGGCACAGAATAGCGAAAGTCCTAAAAGAACGCCTCTATATCCCTCTCTCTAGCTCCAATCCACACCTACATCATTGAAAGTTACTTAAGGTCTTAGGACAAACTTAACAAATTCACACATTTGAGAAACCAAAGATAAAGAAAATACCAAAAATTGACTTAGCTCAACACTAATTTACCTGTAGTTAATATTCTTTGACATGTACGACTTCTGAACGCACTGATCCCTCTCTAACGAGGTACATCATGCGCTCCTTCCCTCTCAGGAGATCTCTCATGTCTACCCGCCTGTCGCTCGTCGCTCCCATCAGCCTGGCCGCCCTGCTGGTCACGGGGCTCAACGCCCAGGCAGCCGATGGCACCATTACCTTCAATGGCGAAATCGTCGCTGCCAATTGCACCATTCCTACCGCCGATACCTCGGTCACCCTGCCAAAGATTTCTACCGGAGCCTTTGGCGCCGCCGGCACACGGGCGGGCCAGAAGGCGTTTCAACTGGCGCTGACCTGCACGGCAGGCACGACCGGCGCACAAAAAGTCTCCGTACGCTTTACCGGAGATGACAGCCAGGTTGATCCCACCACCGGCCTGTTCCTGCTGGATGCCACCAGCACGGCCAAGAACGTGGGGATTGCCGTCTATGACGCCAACGATGCCTGGGTCAAAGCCGCCAACAATGACAGCACGCCACCTGTCGATATCGTCGCAGGCACAGGCACGACAGTCATTCCGCTCACCGCCTGGTACCAATCCACGGCTGCTGCCGTTACCGCAGGCACGGTGAAGGCCACTGGTGCTATCGAGATCATCTATCAATGAACGCCATGGGCGTGTTGAGGTCCTGGCGATCTGCACCAAGCGGTCTACTCTGCCTGGCCGTACTTTGCCTGGTGGCACTGTCGACCGCTACGCAGGCCCTGGCCAGCGTCTCCATCAACGGTACCCGCGTGGTCTACAGCGAAGACCTGCACGAGCAGACCATTCGCCTGGACAACAAGGACAGCGTGCCGGTGCTGGTCCAGGCATGGACGGACGAGGTGGCTGGGTCGCGCCCCGCCAGGGACGCCGATTCGCCCTTCCTGGTCACCCCCTCCGTCTTTCGCCTCGATCCTGGCCAAAGCCAGACACTGCGCATTCTGCGCATTCGTCCGGTGACCCAGACCCAGGAGGAATCGCTCTACTGGCTCAATATCAAGGAAGTTCCGCCAATGTCCGAGCAACCCAGCAATCTGCTGCAGCTCGGCATCCTGACGCGCCTGAAGCTGTTCTATCGTCCCGCCGACCTGGAGGTCAGTGCGACAGCAGCGATTGCAGGACTCCAGTGGCGGATCCTGAAACGTGACGGCCAGACCTTGCTGGAATGCACCAATCCCAGCGACGTGCACGTCTCTCTGCTATCGGCATCCTGGCAACAGGATCCAGCGACGACGGATATATCGCTGGACATGATCGCCCCTCACAGCCAGGCCAGCTGGCCAATGACCGCTGCTGACGCTCACCACACATCGCTGTGGTACCAGGCTGTCAATGACTATGGCGCCGTGGTGATTCGTCAGGCGGAGCTCGAATAACACTGATCAGGCGTGTGTTCCATGACAACACGACTCCTGCCGCCTTGGTCACATCTGATTCAGCGGATGCCCATCAAGGCAGCACACTGCCGCGGTCCTCACCGGCAACGGCGGGCACGACCTCTTACCTGCGTGGCACTGGGATTGTGGGTCTTGCCCTGCCTCGCCTTCGCCGACCAGGTGCAGTTCAACCCGGTATTTCTGGAAGATGCCAGCCTGGACATCAGCCGCTTTTCCCAGGCCAACTATATGGTACCGGGAGACTACTCGGTTGAGCTGAGCGTTAACCAGCAATCGCTGGGTCGCCACCTGTTGCGCATAGAGGAAAGTCAAGACGGGCAACAACCGCTTAGCCTGCCTTTGTCGAGCTGGCAACAAGTCCCGCTGAATAGAGAGATTGGCCGAGCCCTCGAGCAGCGCTGCCTATCGAAGCCATTGGATGATTGCTACATCGACGCCGCCTCCGTCGCGTCTGGCATCACCCTGACGCTGGATCGCGGCTCCCTCAGCGCTCGACTCAGCGTGCCCCAGGCCTTGATCCAGCAACGACCTCGGGGCCAGGTAGATGCAGAGCACTGGGCCGTCGGCGAGGCCGCTGTGTTGACCAACTACCATTTCAACAGCTATCGATCCAGCATTGATGGGGAGCACTTCGACAGTACCTTTCTGGGCGCCTCGATTGCTGCCAATCTGGGGCTATGGCAGTACCGCAGCGACTTCAATGCCACCCGGGATGACCAGGGCCATGTCGACTGGGACAGTCTGCACCACTATGTGCAGCGTCCGCTGGCCGACCAGCAACGCCTGCTGCGTCTTGGCGAGGTCAACACCCGGGGCGAGCTATTCGATTCTGTCCCGGTACTGGGCGTCACCCTGACCAGTGAGCCCCGTATGCTGCCCGATAGCCAGCGCGGTTACGCGCCTGTGGTCACAGGAACAGCGCGCACTCAGGCCAAGGTCACCATCACTCAACAAGGCAAGCGCCTGCTCGAAACCAGCGTTCCCCCTGGTCCTTTCGTCATCGACGACCTCTACCCGACCGGGTACGGAGGCGACCTCGACGTTCAAGTGACCGAGGCAGACGGCAGCATAGAGCGCTACAGCGTGCCCTACGCAGCACTGCCGGGACTGCTGCGGCCCGGACACTCCAGGCTCTATCTGGCCGCAGGGCAGCTCAATAGCGACGGTATCGATGATGCTCCACTGCTGGCAGAGGTTGGCTATCGACGTGGGTTGAACAATGCCCTGACCGGTTACACCGGACTGCAAGCCAGCGAGGACTACTGGTCGCCGCTGATTGGCGCGGCCTTCAATACCCGCTTCGGCGCCGTGGGGGTCGATGCCCAGTACTCGGATGCCCGCCTGCGCGATGAGGATCGCCATGGCTGGAGCCTGCAGGCCTCCTACAGTCGGCACCTGATCACCAGCGATACCGATATCAACCTGGCTGCCTATCGCTACTCCAGCTCCGGCTACCTGTCCTTGAGCGACGCCGCCTATCTGAAAGACGCCCCGACCACCTACGGACATGACCAGTACGACGAGCGCGTTTACCACAGCGACGCCAGCCAGCGAAACCGACTGCAGTTCAATATCAGCCAGCCACTGGGTGAGCGCTCCCGCCTGTCATTTACGGGGTCCGTGGCGGACTACTGGCATCGAGACGGATCGGAGTCGACCTATCAACTCGGCCTGACACGCACCTTTGGCAGGGTAAGCGTCAATTTGAGCCTATCGCGCACCGAAAACGGCGATCGCGACAGCGAGAACAGGGCACTGGTCTCCGTTTCTCTGCCGCTATCCAACAACGCCTTTGCCCCTCGCATGACGGTGTCGTCCAGCCATGATTCGGCTAACAACGATACTCACCACCTGAATGTATCCGGCAATCTGGGCGCCGAGAGATCCGTGGCCTACGGAATACACGCTAGCCAGTCCACGGGGAACGGCTACGATCAGCGCTCCTACGGCGCCAACCTGTCCACCAACACGTCGGTGGGACAATACACCTTGTCGGGCTCCCACAGTGATGACTACGAACAGATGTCGTTTGGGGCCAACGGCGCAGTACTGATGCACCGCCATGGCATCACCTTTGGCCAAAGCACCGGCGACACCGTGGGCCTGGTGCGAGCCGAGGGCGGAGCCGGAGCACGGGTGACCAACGCCGCCAATCTTACGCTGGATAGCGACGGAGAGGCCTTGGTGCCGTTCCTGTCGCCCTATCGCATCAACGACGTTCAACTCGACCCTCGCGGTGCTTCTACCGCGGTGGAGTTTCAGCGTACCAACGTTCGTGTTGCCCCCTATGCGGGCGCCATGGTGCCTATCGAGTTTGCCACCCAGTCCGGGCAGCCGGTGGTCGTGGTATTGCAGCAGCAAGGGCGTGGCGTACCACTCGGTTCCCAGGTCAGTACGGCAGGCGGGCGAGCTCTTGGACAAGTCGGCGCTGGCGGCATGCTGCTGGTACGCGACCTTGCTCCGCTAAGCGTGCTGGCGGTCGAGCTTGGCCAGGGCCAGCGCTGCTGGGCCAAGCCCGACTGGGCGATGCCTGCGAAGGGCAGCGCGGACATCCCTATCGTCGAAGTGGAGTGTATGCCCCACCCACCCAACCCGACTCAGGAACTCGTGAGATGATGGCACCTCAACACCGCTACCTGCCTTTCTGCCGTCGCTGGCTTCCAGGACTCTGCCTGCTGCTGGCTCTCTCGTCCGCCCTCTTTTCACCCGGGGCAAGCGCGCACTGCTTCGAAATCATCCCTCCATGGGACAACCGGCCCCTGCCGATCGACTTCGGGTCGGAGATCGTGGTGGACAGCACGACGGCCATTGGCACCCCCATCGGGGTGGGCATACTGCCCGCGTCTCAACTGTATGCCATCAACGGCGGCTGGGTCGCTCGCTGTCTGTACGCACCAGATACCGTGAAGTATTGGCTGTTGTGGCAGCACTACTCCGCGACGACGGGGTACTGGCCGATTCCTGGCATCACCTCGGATGCAGCAGATGAAGGCATGTACGTCATGACCGATAGCGGCACCGGCAATCCCTACGGCGGGGGCGGAAGCGGCAGCGTCGGTTACACCACAGAGTTGATGGTGGAAGGCAAGGCACTGCCCTTCAAGTGGACCAACACCAATCCAGCCTTCAACCTGTTTCCCTTCGACGAGCCCGTGCATGGCATTCCCTGCACAGACGCCAAGGCCGGCACTGGGCTCGCAGCGGGATATCCCCCGATGACCAGCGTGTGTCCAGACGCCGAGTTTGCGGTCAACTGGCGTCAAATGCCGCCGTTCTACGTCAAGGTCACCCTCTACAAGCTGGCGGGCGACCCTGGCGTCAATGGTGTCACCCTCACCCATGCGGCCTGGGAGGGATACAGTCTGCTTTCCCTGATGAATGACCTCAGCACCCCGCCTGCCCACAATGCTGACCTGTTCAGTCTCACTGGCCTGACCTTCGCCCAACCCCTCAAGGTGCGCATGAATCCCTGCCACGGATTCAGCAATGTGACTGTCTCGCTCGGCAAGGTCGGTACCAACCGCTTCACTGAACTCGGGCAGCCCCCGCAAAACGTGCCTGACACACCAGTACACGTCTCAGCCTGGTGCCACACTGACAGTGATATCGAATGGGCGGTGCTGGGCGACATTCATGAGTACGATCCGAGCGGAGATGCGGGCATTCTCGCTTTGGACAGCGGTGCACAGAATGCCAAGGGCGTCGGTATACAACTGCTGCACAGCGGCAGCCTTGCGCCTCTGCCGATCACGCCGGAGGGCAGTGCCTACAGCGCCTACCGCTGGATCGACACCAACCTGAAGGCGGTCAGCGGTGAGGTTCTGATGCTCGATTTTCTGGCACGCTATGTGAAAACCGGTGACGTCGAGCCAGGTACCGCCAACGGCCACGCCACGGTCGTCCTGGCACCAAAGTGATGCCGACATCTCATCCCACATGGCTCTCACGCAGAAACGACCTGGCGCAGCTGACAGTAAGCAGCGCCATCCCCCAGGATTGTGCAAAGAGGACGGCGTCCGGCGGCGGCTACAGGTGATCCGAGATGGCGGACTCAGTGATAGCAGGCTCTGCCACCAGCGCCTCTTTCAGCTTGGCCCGGCTGACCACACTGCCGACGATGATCAGACACGGAGACGGCAGCGGGCTGGCTGCCAGACGGCTGTCGATATCCGCCAACGTACCCACCACTGACGCCATCTCGGGCAGGCTGGCGTTGGCCACCAGCATCACCGGCCAGTCTCGTGGGAGCCCTGCTGTGATGAGGCCTCGACAGATCGCAGTGAGCTTGTTCAGGCCCATGTAGAACACCAGCGTCTCATCCTGGCGCGCCAGTGATCTCCAGTCCGGCTCGCCGCCCTCGCGACACTGCTGGGCGGTCACCAGACGAAGACTCTGGGCATGGCCCCGCTCAGTCAGGGGAATTCCCATGGCGGCAGCGGCACTGGCCGCCGCCGAGATGCCAGGGACAATATCCCAGGGCACCCCTGCTGCCTCCAGCGCATCCAGCTCCTCTCCCAGACGCCCGAAGATACCGGGGTCGCCTCCTTTCAATCGCACTACACGCTTGCCCTGGCGCGCGAGCATGACCAGCATCTGCCCGATGCTGGCCTGGTCGAGGCTATGATGCCCGCGGGCCTTGCCGACATAGTGCCGCTCCACTCCGGCCGGAATCATCGCCAGAACGCCAGGCCCCACCAGCCGGTCGTAGACGACGGCATCAGCGTGCTTGAGTCGCTCCAGCGCCAGCAGCGTCAGTAACTCGCCGGCTCCACTGCCCGCCCCCACCAGCGACACCTGCCCCTGACGTGGGCCAGTGGCCGCTATGGGCACGGACCTGTCGAGGCGATCGGCGCCACGCTGACAGAGCGTCGCCAGCCGCGCCAACAGCAGCGACAGCGCTCGTGCCGGTGTATCGAACATCGCAGATTGACCGCTGCGCCGAAGCCTGCGACGGCTTCCACCGAGGCGCTGCAACAACGGCACGGCTAGCCCTATCCATCGCGGCCAGACAGGGCTGTTGCGCCACGTACCAGCGGTGGACGCCTTGACGCTCGATGCCCCTGGGGACGGGTTCTCAGCATGCAGATACTGGCTGCGGGGGCTTGATGGCGCCACGGCTCTTCTCCTCTTCTACAAGGCTCTTCAATTCCGGCAGACAACTGCCACACTGGGTGCCACACGCCAACCTCGCCCCCAACGCCTCCACCGAGTCGTCTCCGGCACGTATCGCGCGTTGAATCGGGGTGCGGCCAACCTGGTGACAGCTGCACACAATAGGTCCCTGATCGGCGGCACCATCATCGCAACCCGCCAGCACGCGGCGACGATCCTGCTGGGCCATCACCTCGCCCTTCGCTGCTTCCATCAGGCGCTGCGACAACCAGCCCAACCCGGGCAGCTCGGTCATCGGTCCCACCATCAGCCACCAGCACAACCGCCCCTGATCGAACCCGGCCAGGCGCCAGCGGCAGCCTGACGGATCCTGCAGCACCGGGCCCACCTCACCGGGAAGGTGCTGGCGGGCCCAGGCCAGCCAGTCGCGGCTGGCACTCTGCAGTCCCCCCGCCAACTGCCAGCGCTCGCCAGCCGCCATCGGTACTCGCGTCCAGTACTCGGTGCCCTTGACCAGGCTGGCCATCGCGTCTCGTGGTGAATCGCCCATGTTGCGCAAGGCATCGTCACCGAGCACCAGGGTGGCTTCCCAGCTATGCACTAGAGGAGAAACCATCACCGCACCATGCTTGGTTTCCGGCTGCCCGGAGAGCGGATCGGTAACCCCGCCGAACAGTGCGCCAGCCTGCGGCGAGTGGCTGAAGCGCCGGGTCCAGTGAATCGGCACGAACACCTCACCGCGGCGTTGGCCAGGGGCGACCCGCACACGAGCCCGCATTTCTCCAGTGGGTGAACGGATCGACGCCAGTGCCTGATCGACCAGGCCCAGTGCTGCAGCGTCGTCACGATGCACCTCGACGAAGGGCTCGGCACGATGGTTCATCAGCCGGCTGGCTCGGGCGGTGCGGGTCATGGTGTGCCACTGATCACGCACTCGGCCGCTGTTCAAGCGCAGCGGGAACTGCTGGCTGGTGGTCTGATGTGGCGCCTTGGCATAGACCGGCCAGAGCCGCGCTCGGCCGGTCTCGGTGAAGAAGCGACCATCCTCGAACAGCCGCGGTGTGCCCCGCGGAGCGGAGCGGGTGACCGGCCATTGGATGGGTGCCAAGGCGTCGTACTGCTGCCGGGTAAGTCCCGCCAGGCCCGAGATATCGAAAGCGCGCTGACCGTCGTTGTCGAGACCTGACAGTCGCGCATGTTCGTCAAATATCTCGGCCGGATGGGTGTAGGCGAAGGCCTCCCCCAGACCCAGGCGGGCGGCCACCTGACACAGGATCCACCAGTCATGGCGTGCCTCTCCGGGCGGCGGAAGAAGACCACGCTGGCGTGAAATGCGCCGCTCGGAGTTGGTCACGGTGCCGTCCTTCTCCGACCAGCCGCTGGCCGGAAGAACGATGTCCGCCAGCGCCACCAGCTCCGTATCCTCCATGCACTCGGACACGATCACCAGCGGACAGCGGGCGATGGCGGCGCGAACACGATCACTATTGGGAAGGCTGACCAGAGGATTGGTGGCGATAATCCATAGCGCTTGAATCTCTCCCCGCTCCAGCGCCTCGAACAGCTCGATCGCCTTGTAGCCTGGACCTTCGGGCAGCGTGGCGGTCACCGTCTGAGTCGACCAGAAGCGTGCCACCCTCTCCCTCGCGCCCGGCGCGTGGTAATCCATGTGTGCCGCCAACTGGTTGGCCAGGCCACCGACCTCACGCCCGCCCATGGCGTTGGGCTGCCCAGTGATCGAGAACGGTCCCGCCCCGGGCAGCCCAATCTTGCCGCCGGCCAGGTGACAGTTGAGGATGGCCTGGCACTTGTCGGTACCGCTGGTCGACTGGTTGACCCCCTGGGAGTAGAGGGTCACCACATGCAGCTGAGTGGCAAACCAGTAGTAGAAGGTTTCCAGGCGCTCAGGGTCCAGGTCGCACGCCGCCGCGACCGCATCGATATCGGGAGCATCGACCAAGGCCGCTTCCAGCGCCTCGTCACTGCCGTCCGTATGACGCTGCAGGTACACCCTGTCCAGTCGCTGATGGCGCGCCATCCACGCCAGCAGCCCGTTGAACAACGCCGCATCCGAGCCTGGGCGAAGCCCCAGGTAAAGATCGGCGATCTCGCAGCTGTCAGTGACGCGTGGGTCGATGACCACCACCCTCAACAGGGGATTACGCGACTTGGCCAGCCTCAGCCGCTGGTAGAGCACCGGGTGGTTCCAGGCCAGGTTGGACCCCACCAGCACGACCAGCTCCGCCTCCTCGAGATCCTCGTAATTGCAGGGCACCGCATCGGCACCAAAGGTCCGCTTGTAGGAGGCGACAGCAGAGGCCATGCACAGACGCGAGTTGGTATCCAGGTGCGGGGTACCGATGAACCCCTTGAACAACTTGTTGGCGACGTAATAGTCCTCGGTCAACAGCTGTCCCGACAGATAGCCAGCGATGGCACCCGGCCCCGCGGCTTCGCATATCTTGAGCAGGCGCTCGGCGAGCGTATCCAACGCCTGCTCCCAACGGGTCTCGTGACCATCGACCCGCGGCATCGTCAGGCGGCCGTGATGGCCCAATGTCTCTGCCAGCGCGGTTCCCTTGACGCACAGACGCCCGAAGTTGGCGGGGTGAGAGGTATCGCCTTCGACCACGGCGCTCCCCCCCTTTGCACTCAGCGCGACACCGCAGCCAACACCGCAGTAGGGACAGGTGGTCAGCGTGCCTGCCTGTTTGCCGTCGCCATGGTCGAGGATTGGCTGGGCTGGCACGCCGTCATGATCTGTCTGGGTCATCCCCTTCTCCTGTGAGCCATCACGCAAAACGCCCACTCAGCGCCTGACATGGCCAGGAGCTGAATGGGCGTCTTTGCCGAGGAAACCCCACATTGGATTTCCGTTGCGCGCAGACCTGTCGCTGTCCGATGTCTGCGCTTTCCACTACAGAAGCAAACCTCGTGCCATCTTGGCAGGAACCCCCTTCCAGGTTGCCGGCAGCCAGGGCAGGTGCGCCCAGTGACACCGGCTTTCCGCTCCGCCCGAGGGCGACCGCCTGGCTGTTGCGTGAACGCTCACGCTCTGGGCACGCCACGGCATTGCCTGCGGCTGAACGAGGCGGCCATGCACCACGACGTTCACCGCGAAGCGTTGTTTCGCACCCATCCGGTGCAATTCGTGCCCCTTGCCTGCTTGCCCATCCCTTCCCCCCCCGCTGCACCGTAGCCGTGCATCGCTATCACTCTGATTAAAAAAGATAGTTAGCCAGGTGGAACACATATTGCCGCCAGCGAAGCCTAGACGGCGTCCTGAGCTGTCAGCTGACACCAGAGGCAAGTTGCCACTACCCAGTACCTCCAACCACACCGTTACCTTTACCAAGCGCCCGACAAGAGCCATGCCTTCTATGCCGATGCCTGAACCTGACACCTTGAGTGTGCTGCTCGTCGACGATGAGATCGTGCGCGCGGCCATGGTCGAAGAGGCCCTGGCCAACGATGGCCATCGGGTCGTCTGCCGGCTATCGAGTCCGGCAAGCCTGAATGACATGGTGCGCCAGCATCAGCCCGATGTGGTCATTATCGACATGGAATCCCCCGACCGGGACACCCTGGAGAGCATGGCCCTGCTGCAACGGGAAAATCCCAGGCCGGTAGTCTTCTTTGCCGATCAGCATGATCCGCAATCCCTCAAGGCAGCGGTCAAGGCGGGGGTCAGCGCCTACGTCGTCGATGGCCTGGCCGCCAACCGGGTCAAGGCCGTGATCGAGGTTGCCATCGCCCGCTTCGAGGCCTTTCAGGGCATGCGCAGAGACCTCGACAAGGCTCGCAATCAGCTGGCCGACCGCAAGCGCATCGAACAGGCCAAGGGCCTGTTGATGAAGCACCAGAGCTGCGATGAAGAACAGGCCTACCGGATGCTGCGCAAGCTGGCCATGGACCGCGGCCAGCGCATCGCCCAGGTCGCCCAGAACGTCATCGATATTCTCAAACCACTGGAGCAGGGATCATGAGCATAGGGAAGGCCACTCAGGCATCGACCAGCGCACCAGAGCTCGCAGGATTGACCCTTGGCTTCGTCCCGCTGCTGGACGCGGCACTGCTGATCATCGCCAGGGAAGGCGGCTTTTTCAGCGCGCAGGGCCTCGATGTCAGCCTGTCACGAGAGAACGCCTGGTCGACACTGCGCGACAAGGTCGCTGCCGGACTCCTCGATGGAGCCCACATGCTGGCGCCCATGCCCCTGGCCATGAGCCTGGGTCTGTCACGGGCGCCCTGCGAAACGCTGGCCGCGATGGTACTGGGCCGCCAGGGCAATACCCTGGTGCTGTCCCAGCGGCTGGCCAATGCGCTGGATGTGCGCAGCGACCTGCCCCGCCCGCAAGGCTCCGCCTTGGCCCTGCGCGACTGCCTGACCCGGGGTCTGGCCAAGCCTCGGCTGGCCATGGTCTACCCCTACTCCTGCCAGCACCTGTTGCTCCGTGAATGGCTCTCCCTCGGCGCTATCGACAGCGACAGCGAGGTGGAGCTGGTCGCGCTGCCGCCTCCCCGAATGGTGGACGCCTTGCGCGAGGGCGAAATCGATGGGTTCTGTGTGGGCGAGCCCTGGGGAAGCCAGGCCGAATTTCGACAGGTCGGCAAGGTCATCGCCAGCGGCGCGGACATGATGCCGGGCCATCCCGAGAAGGTGCTGGGCGTCACCGCGTCCTGGGCGCGTCGCTACCCCCACACGCTGGCCGCCCTCATCCGTGCGCTGCGGGCCGCCGCCAGTTGGCTGGACAGCGCGGCAGGCGCCCGCCGCCAGGCGCTGGAATGGCTGGCACTGCCCCCCTACCTGGATGAGGCGGTCGCTCATCTCGACGAACTGCCCGTGGGCTGCGCTCCCGGCTATCCTCTGCTGAGTGAAGGCCTGCGCCCTCACCCCAGCGACTTTTACGGCATGGCCGAGCGGCTCCAACCGCTACTGATGGCCAGAGGGCGGGAACTGGACGACGTCACGCTGGAGACCTGCTACAGCAGCGTGCATCACGACGAGGCGTTGCACCAACCAAGTGCCATCACCCCGTAGTACTCTCCGTCGTGGTGTTGCACCACGCACCCTCATCTTTTAGCAAGACGTTGTAAAAAAAGAAGAACCGCGTATCCCGGCACGAAACTTGGATACTCACTGACATGACACCGGCCCTGGCCGGCCGCGATCAACGGCGATCGCATCGACTCAGACAAAGACGTCTCTTCACCCCCCAATGCTGGGGGAGTGAGAGACGTCTTTGGCGTTTTTGGAGCCTTTACCATGTCCAGCGAGACGCAAGCGGATACCGCACACCCGAGCACCGTATCACCTTCGACTGAGGCAAGCCCCACGACAGGTCACCTCGTGATCATCGGCAACGGCATGGCCGCGCATCGGCTGGTATCACGCCTCAAGGGACGTTCCGGGGCACCGAGCCATATCACCCTCATCGGCGCCGAGCCCCACCCCGCCTACAACCGCATACTGCTGTCCAGCTGGCTTGCCGGAGACATCGAGCGCGAAAGCATGGCCCTGTCGCTTGATGACCACCCTTTTCCGATCGTCGGCCAGCGCCTTGGCACCCGGGTGGTAAACATCGACCGTCGACGCCAGCGCGTCGAGTGCGATGATGGTGAAGTACTGTGCTATGACCAGCTGGTGCTGGCCACGGGCTCGCGCAGTGCCATGCCCGAGATTCCCGGCATCGACCTTGAAGGCGTGCATGGCTTCCGTGACCTGGACGATGCTGCCCGGCTGGCGGCCATCGCTGAAGCCGGCGGCACCGCCGTGGTCGTGGGCGGCGGTCTGCTTGGCCTTGAGGCAGCGGCAGGGCTTGCCGGGCGAGGCATGCAGGTTAGCGTTGTGCAGCGCTCATCGCGGGTCATGAACCGCCAGCTGGACGCTGTCGCCGCCAGCATGCTGGCCACCGAACTCGGTCAGCGCGGCATCACGCTGCACACTGAGGCTCGTCTCGACGCCATCATCGGCGATCACGGGGGCAAGGTCAGTGGCGTGCGCCTCAGCGGACAGCCAACGGCACTGGAGGCCGATTGCGTCGTGATTGCGGCAGGCATTACGCCAAACATCGACCTCGGCCAAGCGGCGGGCCTTCACTGCGATCGGGCCATCCATGTGGATGACGGCCTGGCCACATCCGATCCACGCATTTCGGCGGTGGGTGAATGCTGCCAGTTCGGTGACAGCACCTACGGCCTGGTAGAGCCCATCTGGCGCCAGGTCGAGATACTCGCCGCCCGTCTCAGCGGCGAGGCCGCAAATGCCTACAGCGACAAGCCCTGCGCCACCAAGCTGAAGGTGTCGGGCGTCGACCTGTATGCCTTCGGTCCTACCGAGCCAGACAGCGACCACGAAGTGCTGAGCTATCACGATACCGGCGAATATCGTCGCCTGCTGCTGCGCGATGGAAAGCTCGAGGGCGCCGTACTGTACGGCGACACGCGCATGGGTCCATGGCTATTTTCACTGGCCGAACAAGGTACGTGTCTGGACCGCGTGCGTCATTCCCTGCTGCTCGGCCAGGCCGACACCGACGCTCTGCTCAGCGCCCACGCAGCGCCTCACTCCGACTCTTCACACCACCAGGATGCCGCCTGATGACCACACGTTCAGACTCCGCCACCCGTGACACCCGCCCCACCCTGATCGTGGTGGGCAACGGCATGGTCGGCCATCACCTCATCGAACAGCTGGTCGAACGCGGCCAGCACCATCACTACCGCATCACGGTATTCGGCGAAGAACGCCACCTCGCCTATGACCGTGTCCACCTATCCGACTACTTCACCGGTCAAGACGCCGACTCGCTGGCCTTGTCGACCGCGGACTACTACCACGAACACGGCATCGAGCTGCGCCTCGACGAAGCCATCACCGCTATCGATCGCGACTCTCGGCAGGTCCGCACCCCGCAGGGTACACACGCCTATGACCGGCTCGTGCTGGCAACGGGCTCGACCCCTTTCGTGCCGCCCATTGCGGGCAATGACCGGGATGGCTGTCTGGTCTATCGCACCCTGGATGACCTGGATGCGATACGCCATGCCGCCAGCACCGCGACCACTGGCGTGGTGGTCGGAGGGGGCTTGCTCGGGCTGGAAGCGGCCAACGCTCTGCGTGGACTCGACCTGGATACGGCGGTGGTGGAATTCGCCCCCCGCCTGATGCCCATGCAGGTCGATGATCAGGGCGGCGAGCTGTTGCGAGAAAAGATCGAGGGTCTCGGGGTTCAGGTGCTGACCGAACGCGCCACCCGCGAGATCGTGCCTGGCGAGGCCAGCCGCCTGCGCATGGTGTTCCAGGATGACAAGGTGCTGGAGACCGACCTGATCGTGTTCTCCGCGGGCATTCGTCCCCGGGATGAACTGGCCCGGGAGTGTGGACTTGAGATCGGCGAGCGGGGCGGAGTGGTCATCGACGATCACTGCGTCACCAGCGATGCAGCGATTCTCGCAGTGGGTGAGGTGGCCCTGTACCACAACAGCATCTTCGGCCTGGTCGCTCCGGGCTATCAGATGGCCAAGGCGGCTGCAGACACCTTGAGCGGCGGCGAACTGACCTTCACTGGCGCCGACATGAGCACCAAGCTGAAGCTGATGGGCGTCGATGTGGGCGCCATCGGCGACGCCCATGGCAACCGTCACCCCAGCGCCAAGCAGTACCGCTATTTTGACCAGCTGCAGCAGATCTATCGCAAGCTGGTCGTGTCCGCCGATGGCAAGCGCTTGCTGGGGGCCATGCTGGTCGGTGACAACGGCCCCTATGACACCCTGATGCAGTACTACGCCAACGGCCTTGACCTGCCCGTGGACCCGGCCGCACTTATCCTGCCATCCAACGAGGCTGCGCCGGCACTGGGGCCGGATGCATTGCCCCAGGAGGCGACCATCTGCTCCTGCCACAACGTCACCAAGGGAGCGATCAGCGCAGCCGTGGATGCGGGGTGCGAGGACCTGTCAGCGGTCAAGGATGCCACCAAGGCCAGCACCGGCTGCGGAGGATGCGCTGCCCTGCTGAAAAGCGTCTTTGATCATGAGCTGTCAGCTCGCGGCATGGACGTCGATACCTCGCTGTGCGAGCACTTTGCCCACACCCGCCAGCAGCTCTTCGACATCGTCCGGGTGGAAGGCATCAAGACCTTCAGTGAGTTGATGTCACGGCATGGTACGCCGCGCCCGGATGGATCGCCGGGTCTGGGGTGCGACATCTGCAAGCCGGCGGTAGCCTCGATCCTGGCCTCCTGTTTCAACGAGCCGATTACCGACGCAGCACACATCCCCCTGCAGGATACCAATGATACCTTCATGGCCAACATGCAGAAGAACGGTACCTTCTCCGTGGTCCCGCGGATTGCCGGGGGCGAGATCACTCCCGACAAGCTGATTGTGCTGGGGCAGGTGGGCAAGACATACGGTCTCTACACCAAGATCACCGGCGGTCAGCGCATCGACCTGTTCGGGGCTCGCCTGGAGGACCTTCCCGCCATCTGGAGCGAGCTGATCGCGGCCGGTTTCGAGACCGGACACGCCTACGGCAAGTCGCTGCGTACCGTGAAATCCTGCGTCGGCAGCACCTGGTGTCGCTATGGGGTTCAGGACAGCGTCGGCATGGCACTGCGGCTTGAGCACCGCTACAAGGGCCTGCGCTCCCCGCACAAGCTCAAGTTCGCGGTGTCGGGCTGCACACGGGAATGCGCCGAAGCACAGAGCAAGGATATCGGCGTCATCGCCACCGAGCACGGCTGGAACCTGTATGTCTGCGGCAATGGCGGCATGCGTCCACGCCACGCAGAGCTGTTCGCCACTGACCTGGACGACCAGACCTTGATCCAGACCATCGACCGCTTGTTGATGTTCTACGTGCGGACCGCCGATCGACTGCAGCGCACCTCGGTATGGCGGGAGCAGCTGGAAGGCGGGCTCGATTATCTCAAGGCGGTGATCCTGGACGACAGCCTCGGCCTCGGTGCAGAGCTGGAGCGCCAGATGCAACAGGTCATCGACAGCTATCAGTGCGAATGGGCTGGCGCCCTCTCCGACCCGGACAAGCTCAAGCGCTTTCGCAGCTATGTCAACGATCACCGCGCCGACCCCGACATCATCGTCACCCAGGAGCGCGGTCAGCTGCGCCCGGCATGATCCACCCCGCCATCCAGGATACCGAGGACCCACCATGACGCTTTCTTGTCCAAACGCTTCGCTCTCTCCCTCCGCGCACGGGGCTCACTGGACCGTGCTGTGCCAACGCAGCGATCTGGTGGCGTACTCCGGCGTTGCTGCCTGGTGCGATAGCAGTGACGGCGCCCACCAGGTCGCCCTGTTCTATTTGCCGGGCCAACCCACGGAGCTCTTTGCCATCGACCACCACGACCCGGTCGCCCAAGCCAATGTGATCGCTCGCGGTCTGCTGGGCGACCATCAGGGGGAGCCGATGGTGGCCTCCCCGCTTTACAAGCAGCACTACCGACTGGCCGACGGCCAGTGCCTGGAAGATCCCGGTATCCAACTGCGTACCTGGTCGGTGGCCTTCGACCAGGACAGGGTCATGATCGCCACCTGAGTCGTCAGCCTCTGGGCTGGCCAGACTGCCTGGCGGGCTCCGGCAAGGATCGTCGGGGCCGCCGCCAGCAAACCGTCATCAAGCGTTGAACTGTTCGCCCTTGCAGCATTTCTGTCATCGTCCATGCTTAGGTCGAAGGCACCAGTTGAGAACATCACGGTCAAAAGGATGAGCAGGACCGTCTTTGCCGCCCTTCTCAACGACCTTACAGCGACGCCGTCAGCGAGCGGCTGTCGCCCCAGCCACCACAGGAGGACCCCCACGCGAGCAAGCCGACACCTCGGCCTCTGTCACATCTCTGACACGTTGCGCTGAGAGTGTCGACATCGAGGCGTCATGTTGACGCCCAAGGTGATCATCAGGAGAGCTGCGCCGATGGTACGCATCGACAAGAAGGCCACCCGACTGTACGTGCTGGACACCAACGTACTGATCCACGACCCCAGCGCCCTCTACCAGTTCGAAGAGCACGAAGTGGTTATCCCCATGACCGTGCTCGAGGAGCTCGACAAGCACAAGAACGGCATCCGAGAAATTGCTCGCACCGCCCGGCAAGTCAGCCGGACCCTCTCTGACCTCACCGCCAATGTCGATATCGACCAGATTCGCCAGGGCATCCCGATTACCCGCGTCAGCGGCCCGGAAGGCCGACTCCGGCTGCTGTGCTACTCCGACCTGACCCTGCCTGACAACCTGGAGGACAGTCCTGACAACCGGCTGCTGGGAGAAACCTGCCGGCTGCGTCAGGAGCGACCCGATGCATCGGTCGTTCTCGTCACCAAGGACATCAACCTGCGGGTGAAGGCTGCCGCCCTGGGCGTGCCCGTCGAGGACTACCTGACCGACCGTGCCTTTGACGACTCCGACGCCATGACCGATGGCGTGTCTGTCTACCCGGATGCCGGTCATGACCTGTGGGACGCCATGGCTCTGGACGTCAAGGTGGAGCGTGAACAGGACAAGGTGATCTATCGCCTGAGCGGAGAGATCCCCGCCCACTGGCACCTTGGCATGTTGGTCTCCGACGCTGACAGCGAAGCCAGCTTCGAAGCCATCGTGCGCGAACTGGCCCCGCACCAGGCCACCCTGGAGCTATTGACCAACTACCGTCACGGCGCCAGCGTCTGGGGCGTCCATGCCCACGACAGCCGTCAGAACTTTACCCTTAACCTGTTGATGGACGATGCCATCGATCTGGTCACGGTGGCCGGCAGCGCGGGCACCGGCAAGACCTTCATGACCCTGGCGGCAGCCTTTCAACAGACCCTGGACAGCAAACGCTTCGAGCGCGTGGTGTTTACCCGAGCCCCCATTTCCATGAGCGAGGACATCGGCTTTTTGCCAGGGACAGAAGAGGAGAAGATGTCACCCTGGATGGGCGCCTTCCACGACAACATGGACAACCTGCTGAGAGACGAGCACGACGGCAGTTCAACCTGGAACCAGGATGCCACGCGCCAGCTGCTGGCGTCTCGGGTGCAGATTCGTGCGCCGGGCTTTATGCGCGGTCGTACGCTCAACGACACCTTCCTGATCATCGACGAGGCGCAGAACTTCACCCCAAAACAGCTCAAGAGCTTGATCACCCGTGCCGGGCGCAACACCAAGATCGTCTGCCTGGGTAACGTCGGTCAGATCGACACTCCCTACCTGACCGCCAACACCTGCGGCATGGCTGCCGTCGTTCAGAACTTCAAGAACTGGCCCCACGCTGGACACGTGACCTTGAAGAGCGTGGAACGCTCCCGCCTGGCCCTCGCCGGCGAGGAGCTGCTGTAGTGCTCTGTCGTGCTCTGTCGAACACTGTCGTGCGACAGTGACCCGCCCCTAGCGGCACCCTGAACCACCAGCGCCCCCGCCTGCAAAGGCGGGGGCGCTGTCTACATGCTGAACGGCAGCGAAGCGGCGACCCGCCCCACGCCCGGCTTACTTGTCGCGGTTCATCGCCTTCTCGATCAAGGCTTCCTCTTCACTCTTGGGCGTCTTCTCGATCATTTCCGCCGCTTCAGAGTACAGGCACACGTAGCTCTGGCAGGAGGCACAGTGCACCTTCTCATCAGGGTTCTTGGTAGCGGGCACGCGCATGTTATGACTGCCACAGTTAGGACAGGCCTTCGGGATTCGCAGATCTTCGCTCAACGCCATCTTCAACTCCTTGTGAATGCTGGAATACTCACGGGCCTGCTGCGACCCACCGTTGACTTCATCGAAACGTTGCAGGAGGCCACTGAGACGATTGCGCCCAGCTCGCTTCGCCTCGTAGAGCGCTGCGTCCACTCGGCGCATCGCCATGTCGAGACTTTCTTCCTTGCCGACACTGATGGCCCCCATGCTCACTGTTACCTTGAGGGCACGATGGTCCACCTTCAAGGTGGTGGTCTCAACGTTACGCCGCAGACGCTCAAGAATATCCCAGGCATCCTCGGCCACTACATCGGCCAGCAGCACCACGAATTCTTCACCGCCAATCCGCGCCAGCACGTCATAGGGGCGCAGGCTCAGGCGACAGGTATCAGCAAATGCCTTGAGCACCATATCCCCCGCGGAGTGGCCAAAGGCGTCATTGAGTGCCTTGAAATGATCCAGGTCGAGCATGGCCAGCACGGCGGGCTCCTGGCGTCGCCGAAGCCGGGCCAAGGCCCCCGCACCCGCTTCAAAGAACGCCCTGCGGTTCATCACCCCGGTCAGCACGTCGGTACTCACCAGCTTGGCAATGCGCCTTTCCGCTTGCTTGCGTTTGGTGACATCCAGCAGCAGCCCATCCCAGACCACCGCACCATCCTCGAACCGCTGTGGAGTGCCTCTTGCCTCGAACCAGCGCTCGCTTTCGCCACTGTCATCGCCCTGCCGCGCAAGCCTCACATCCAGATGCCACGGCGTCAGGCTGACCAGCGACTGGGCCAGTACCAACGTCAGCTGCTCCCGCGTTTCCTCGGCCAGGCGCGACAGCACCACCTCGGCGTCTTCCAGCGCCTGGGCCCGTGACAGGCCGGTCTGCGCCTCGAAACCGGGTCCTAGATAACCGAACGATAGCTGGCCTGCCGGCGATTGATGCAGGCGAAAGACGACCCCCGGAAGCCGTGCGACGCTGCTCTCGATGGATTCACTCAGGCGTTCTGCCGAGGCGGCCTGGCGCTGCAGCAAGGTGATATCCTGGGACATCAACAGCCAGCAGGCTGGCTCCCGGCGAACGGGATGCAAGGTGCTACTGAGGTGACGCAGTTGCGGCCCCTTGCTGCAGATAACGACTCCCTGCCAGCCCGCTCCGCTGGCGCGGCAGTGGTCCAGGGCCGTTTCCAGTATTTTCGCAGCCTCGGGACAAAACACCTGGGACAGCGATTGCCCGACCAGCGCCTCCAGCGGCAGGCCCAATTGCTGGCACTGGCTGCTATTAGCCCAGACGACCAGACCATCAGCGCCTAGGCTTAGCGCCATCGACGGAGCCTGCCCCAGCAAGGCGTCGAGCTCAGTGCTGAAAGCCGCGCCCGTTGGCGGCTCAAGCACTCCGGCGGACCATCGACGTCGGAAGAATGCCAGCAATGACATACCCATGTTCCCATAGTCAATTTCTTAAAATTTTGTAAGAAAAAGCTTAGAAGAACCGTCCTACCTGTGCTGGATGAAAAATCTCATTACCCGTCGATGGGCCGCCGCAGGAACGGGGCTCAGCGGCTGAGCAGCTCGCTCATCCACTCGCCAATATGGCCGATCTGCTGGGGACATACCGCATGAGCCATGGGGTACTGCCGATACACCGTGTGATAGCCCAGCTCTTCCAACCGTGCGAAGGCTGCCCGACCCAATGATTCGGGTACCACCGGATCCATACTGCCGTGATGCACCTCGACACGCAGGTCGCGGTTGGCGTCATTCAGCTCGATCGAGTTCGCCGTGGCAAAGTAGGTCGACATGGCCAGCAGTCCGCCCAGCGGCTGATCAAAGCTTAGCGCTGCTTCATAGGCCACTGCCCCACCCTGGGAGAAGCCAGCCAACAGGATACGTCGACTATCGATGCCAGCATCAATCTGGGATTGAATCACGCCCTTGATACGCTCGGCCGAAAGACGCAGCTGCATCTCATCGACGCGGCGATCCAGGCTCATCTCGAGAATGTCGTACCAGGCAGGCATGACCATGCCACCATTGATGGTCACCGGTAGACGGGGCGCGTGGGGCAGGATGAAGCGGACCTGGGCATAGTCAGGCCTGGGCAGCATCGGCACGACGGGCTCGAAATCCCGACCGTCGGCGCCAAGGCCATGGAGAATGATCATGCAGGCGTCAGCGGGTGCATCGCCACGCGGTTCGATGACCAACTGGTCGTTATTGCTCATGGGCGGGTCTCTATCTGTGTTTCAGCTCTAAGTGCAGCGCAGGTAGGTGGCAACGCACGCAGCTTTCAGGGAATACGTCGCTACCCTAGCGCACTATACGCTCAGGAACGAGCCTCAAGCTTGGCAACAGCAGCGAGCATAACGAGACGTGGGTCGCAGGGCGCACCGCCCAAGGGCCTGTTTCTTCCTCTGCCGCCACTGCTGCCACTGCCACCACTGCCGCCCCTTCCTGCGACAACGGCGGCTAGAACGGACAGCACTGGGCCACTAAACCGGACAGCTCTGGGCTACTAAACCGGACAGCTCTGGGCTACTAAACCGGACAGCTCTGGGCAGCTAGAACGGCCAGAACAGCGGGGTAAGTCCAAGCACCACGGCAGCGGTCAGCAGGTTGAGAGGCCCCCCCAGGCGCAGATAGTCCCTCAAGCGGTAGCCGCCAGGCCCCATGACCATCAGGTTGGTCTGGTAGCCAATAGGGGTCAGGAAGCTCGCTGAGGCGGCGAACATGACCACCACGACATACGGCAACGGGCTGACGCCAAGGCTGTCTGCACCGGCCATGGCGATGGGGAAAGTGATCACGGCGGCGGCATTGTTGGTCACCAGCGAGGTCAACAAGGCCACCACCACGTAGGTGCCTACTAACAGGGCCCAGGGACTATTGCCCACCAGCTCCAGTAGCCCGGCCGCCACCGCATCGGCGGCGCCGGAGGTGTGCAGTGCCGCCCCCAGGCCAAACGAGGCAGCGATGGTCAACAGTACCTGGGTGTCCATGCCTCGGCGGGCGCTGCGCACACTTACGCAGCCGCTCAAGAGTGCCGCGGCAGCCCCCAGCATGGCCGCATTCATCATGCTCATCAGGCCCGTGGTGGCCACCAGCACCACCGCCGCCAATATGCCCCAGGCGCGCAGAGCGCGGTCGAAGGCGGGGCGCGCCTGACCATTGACCTGACTGATCAACAGAAAGTCCTGGGACTGGCGATGACGCTCCACGAAGGCAGGACGAGCCTCAAGCAGCAGCACATCCGAGGGCTGCAAGCGAATCTGGCCGAGGCTTCCCACCACCCGGCGCCCATTGCGGCAGACCGCCAGCACGGCAGCGCCGTACAGCGTCCTGAAGTGTCCGTCCCGAATCTTCTGGCCGATGAACTGACACTGATCGGAGACCACCGCCTCGACCAGGCGACGCTCTCGAAATTCCTTCTCGAGGTGGGACTCACCCAGCCGAGAGGGGCGCAGGCCACGAATCTGCTGCAATTCCACCGCACCATCGGTGGTCCCGGCGAAGACCAGGTGGTCGCCGCCTTTCAGGGTCTCCCCAGGCCCCACCACGCTGACCACGTTGCCACCGCGCTCGATCTCGACCAGAAAGAGACCGGCCAGGTGGCGCAGCCCGGCGTCTTCTACCGTGCGGTCAACCAACGGCCCCTGCGGGTCTACCTCCATCTCGATGGTGAACTCACGCAGGTTGGCAAAAGCGGCTTCGCTACCGGGATGGCCAGACAGCATGCGCGGCCCCGCCCACAGCAGATAGCCCACACCGGCCAGCGCCATCGGCACGCCCACCAGGGCAATCTCGAACAGTCCCAGGTGCAGGTTCGGAAAGCGCTCCAGCATCAGCGAATGCACCACCAGATTGGTACTGGTCCCCATCAAGGTCACGGTGCCGCCGAGGATGGACGCGAAGCTCAAGGGCATCAGCAGATACTGGGGAGCGATGGAGAAACGACGGCTCCAGCTGATCACGGCAGGAATGAAGGTGGCCACCACCGGGGTATTGTTGAGCACACCGCTGACCGCCGTGACCGGCCAGATCAGCCGCGCCATGGCATGACGCACGCCCTTCGGCCGCCCCAGCACATGCCGAATGATCAGGTCGATACCCCCGGTATCGCGCAAGCTGGCCACCAGCACGTACATGAAAGCCACGGTAAACAGGCCGCTGCTGGAAAATCCGCTCAGCGCCTGCTGGGCATCGATGACACCGAGGCTGAGCAGCACCACCAACGCGCCCATCATGACCATGTCTGGCCCGGCGCGGGTGAGCGCCATCAACGGAAAGACAGCGCAAGCAACAGAGAGAGCGATCCAGGCATCCAGAGACATGGGGTGGCCTTGCTGGTGAGACAGCGCTCATTGTGCCTGCTTTAACTTATGCTAAATAGTTACAATGTATTATTTTTTTATCACTTTCAGGCATATAGAGACTTCTTGTGCACATCTCTCCAGGACAGCTCCCCATCCCTACACACTTTCGTGTCTATCAGCCGCAGCAGCAGAATAGCTCGCCGGCAATATCATCACTCTGAGAAGAGGCTGACAACCAGAAGGCTTTTAAAGGCACAAAAACGCAAAAGGCCCGCCGAAGCGAGCCTTTATCATCGCGTCCTCGAAGGACGCTGCCGCTTACGCGGCCATCAAGCGATCGACTTAGTCGATGACCTTGATGTTGGAGGCCTGGAGGCCTTTCTTGCCCTGGGTCACCTCGAAGGAGACCTTCTGGCCGTCCTGCAGGGACTTGAAGCCGTCAGCCTGAATCTCGGAGAAGTGAGCGAACAGGTCGTCACCGTTGTCGTCCGGAGAAATGAAGCCGTAGCCCTTAGTGTCGTTGAACCACTTGACTGTACCAGTTGCCATGATCGAATCCTCGACTAGCGTGTTTATTGACCGGGAGATACCCGAGTTGCAGTGGGTAAAACAAGAAACCTTTCCCCGGGCAATCGACGCTAGGATGCTTCGATGACCTCTGAGACGTTCAACTTGCTAACCAACTGCCAGCAGCATGCGCCGTCTTGGCGCCAAGGTCAAACACTATTTGCCCTGGATGACGAGAAGATGACGGTGCCGGCTAAATTTACCTAACCCGTCCGGCCCCTCCCGCTCCCGCTGCGTCATGCGGTGTGCCAAGTCGTCACGGCGGGCCCGGCATACTATGCCCAAGCAGGGTTATGTGCTTGCATGGTCGGCATGCGTTTTCCTTCGACCTGAGCTGCAGGGAGCTCTTCATGGCCTCTTTACTGTCACGCCACGCTCCGACTCGCTTCGGCGCGTTCTACCTCGCCCTTGCAGGCCTCATCGTCAGCCTGATCGGCGTCGGAACGTCCTCGGCCTGGTGGCTGGCCGGCGTGCTGGCGTTCGGTGCCCTCACCACACTGGGCATCTACGATATCGTGCAGCGACGTCGCACCGTCAGCCGCAACTACCCTATTCTTGCCCACATCCGCTACTTTCTGGAGTCCATCGGTCCTGAGTTTCGCCAGTACTTCATCGAGTCCGACACCGACGAGGCGCCCTTCTCGCGGGAACAGCGCTCGCTGGTCTATCGCCGTGCCAAGAGCACCAGCGACAAGAAACCCTTCGGTTCACTGAGAGACATGAGTGCCCCGGGATATGAATGGATGGGCCCGTCACTGTCACCCGTGGACATCACCGATCACGACTTTCGCATTGTGGTCGGAGAGCAGCGCGCCCACCCCTACCGGGCCAGCGTGATCAACATTTCCGCCATGAGCTTTGGCGCTCTGTCACCCAACGCCATCAGCGCCCTCAATGAGGGCGCGAAAGAAGGCGGCTTCTATCACACCACCGGCGAAGGAGCCATCTCGCCCTATCACTTGCGTGGTGGCGATCTGGTCTGGCAGATCGGTTCCGGCTATTTCGGCTGCCGCAGGGAAGATGGCGGGTTCGATCCCGAGAAGTTTCGCCACAACGCTCGCCGCGACGAAGTGAAGATGATCGAGATCAAGCTGTCCCAAGGGGCCAAGCCCGGCCACGGCGGCATTCTTCCCGGCGCCAAGGTCACCGCCGAAATCGCCTCCACCCGCGGTGTCCCGGAAGGCCAGGACGTCCTCTCCCCCTCTCGCCACTCGGCGTTCTCTACCCCTTGCGAGATGATTCATTTCATTCAGCAGCTGCGGGAGCTGTCCGGTGACAAACCGGTGGGCATCAAACTGGCGCTGGGACATCCCTGGGAATGGTTTGCCATCGTCAAGGCCATGCTGGAATGTGGCGATCATCCCGACTACATCGTCGTCGACGGAGGACAGGGAGGTACCGGCGCGGCCCCGCTGGAGTTCATCAATCGCCTGGGTATGCCCCTCAACGACGCCCTGATCCTGGTTCACAATACCCTGGTGGGCGCAGGCCTGCGCGACGACATCCGTATCGCCGCCAGCGGCAAGCTGATCAGCGCCTTCGACATCGCACGCACCCTCGCGCTAGGCGCAGACTGGGTCAACATGGCCCGGGGCTTCATGTTCTCGCTCGGCTGTATCCAGGCCCAGAGCTGTCACAACGACCAGTGCCCCAGCGGTATCGCTACCCAGGACAAGGCCCGTGGCAGCCGCCTGGATGTGGATGACAAGGCAGTGCGAGTCAAGAACTTCCATGCCAACACCAAGTTCGCCCTGTGTGAAATGCTGGAAGCCGCTGGCCTTTACCATCCCGACGAACTGGGCCCGGAACATATCATCCGCCGCCTGGATAACGGCAAGGCTCTGCCTTACATCAGCCTGATAGATAGCCTGGCGCCAGGCGAGCTGCTGCGTGGGGGCGCCAAGGACCACCCGCTGTATCGTGAGTTCTGGGACCTGGCGAACGCCAATAGCTTCGATGCACCTGACGCGCTGCAAAGTCTCAGGCAAACCAAGCTGCTTTGATGCCTTACGGGCCTTTCATGACGCGAAAGGCCTGTATACTCCCCGCCGCTGGTCGCACCAGGCCCACTCCCTCACACGGATACCGCGGCGGCCCTTCCTTTATCTACTGTCGCAGCGCTCACGCTGTTGAGCCTGCTCGCGACGCTGCGGATGCAGGGCAGCAGAGAGGCTTCACAGCGCAGGCAGGTGCCGACACATCCCCCGAGCATGGCTAGGCGCTAAAGGGCAGCGACTCGTCCGCGCCGGCATTCGCGCCGGCATTGATGCCTTGTTCACCCGGTGGCGGAACCCCTTTCAGCATATCATGTCCACTCTTAGGCCTCGGCCTGCACCCGTCCGGTGGTCACTAGCACCGACGATCATTATTGCTGCCACCACCACCACCACCACCACGACCACCGCAGCCACAGGAGGCGTGAGCCGGGTTTCAGTGCCGAGCAGCGATGATATTCTTTGCAGTATCTGAACCTCATCATGCTGTTGCCAGCACGACGACATCGACAGGATCGCCATGAACGACACTGGAACGTCAGACCATGACCTGCCCGCTATCCTTGCCGGGCCCATCCTGCGACGCCTGACGCGCGAGAGATTCCGAGCATGGCTGGTCACCAGTCGCGAGCTGACGCTGAAGCTGGAGCTTACGCCGCAGGATGAAGCGCCTCACCGCCGAGTGCTCGGCGACGACGACTACCGCAAGATTCCCCTGGGGCGCCATGCCTGGCTGTATCTCATCGACGCCGCCGTGGATGCCCCGCTTCCGCAGGACACTCTGATCGCCTATGACCTTCAGGTCGTGGAGCAGAATGCCCCGGACAGCCTTGGACAAGGTGCTGCAAGATGGGCCCCTCACCTCTGCCACGACGGCCAGTCCGCCCCCCGCTTCGTCCTGGCCTCCAGTCATCGACGGCTGCTGCATGGCTCCTGTCGCCGCCCCCACTACGATGGCCCCGATGGTCTGGCGCACCTGGACAGCTGGTTGGCCGGGCAGCTTGACCACCCCGAGGCGATGCCCGCCTGGCTACTGATGACCGGGGATCAGGTCTACGCGGATGACGTCGCTGGCCCGATGCTGGTGGCCATCCACGCACTGATCAAGCGCCTGGGGTTATTCGATGAAGTGCTCGAAGGCGCGGTGATCGACGATAGCCCGGCGCTCTATGCAAGCGCTGCCAGCTACTACCGCAGGGAAGAGCTGTTGCCGAACGTCAAGAGCACCGATGACCTCAAGGATCGCTTCTTCGGCGGCGTGCGCAAGCCGGTGTTCACCTCGGCCAGCGCCGCCAATCACTTGATGACCTTCGCCGAAATGATGGCCATGTACCTGCTGGTGTGGTCCCCGACTCCCTGGCGCATCATCGAGCTGACCTGCCCCGAACTCGATGACGAGCATCGCGAACGCTACCAGGAACAGGCCCGTGTCATTGATGACTTTGTCGAGACGCTGCCCGCCGCGGCCAGGGTCATGGCGCATCTGCCCAGCCTGATGATCTTCGACGATCACGACGTCACCGATGACTGGAATCTGACCGCCCAGTGGGAGCAAACGGCCTATGGGCATCCTTTCTCCAAGCGAATCATCGGCAATGCCTTGATGGCCTACCTGCTGTGCCAGGGCTGGGGCAACGATCCAGATCGCCTCAAGACTCCCCTGGACGACGCCCAGGCCTTGCTCGAGGACGCGCGCCAGCGCCAGGGCTGGCTGTCGGCTGCCGATCAGGATGCCTGCCTTGAGCGACTCTTCCGCTTCGAGGGCTGGGAGTTTCAGGTCGAGGGGACGCCCCGCCTGGTGGTCCTGGATACCCGCACGCGCCGCTGGCGCAATGGGCGCAAGCCCCACCGTCCGTCGGGCTTGATGGACTGGGAGGCACTGTCAGAGTTTCAACAGGAACTGATCGATGCCCCATCGGTGGTCATTGTGTCACCGGCCCCGATGTTCGGCGTCAAGCTGATCGAAGCGATCCAGAAGCTCTTCACCCTGGCGGGTAAACCCCTGATGGTGGACGCGGAAAACTGGATGGCCCACCGCGGCGCCGCCAGCGTCATGCTCAACATCTTTCGCCACTCCCGAACCCCGGGGCACTACGTCATTCTCTCCGGCGACGTGCACTACTCCTTTGTCTATGACATTCGGATTCGCCATCGTCGCCAGGGGCCCAAGATCTGGCAGGTGACCTCCAGCGGGATCAAGAACTGCTTTCCCGACACCCTGCTGGATACCTTCGATCGGCTCAACCGCTGGCTGTATTCCCCACGCTCGCCCCTCAACTGGTTTACCCAGCGCCGTCCAATGGCCGTCGAACCGCGCGACCCTGACCACGCCAAGGCAGGCGAGCGGCTATGGAATGGGCCAGGCATCGGTCTGATCACGCTGGCCGAGGACGGAAGCCCGGACGACATTCGCCAGCTCGATGCCCGTGGAATGGAGGTCACCTTTCCTCCGCCCGACAAGGCGCCGTGACCTGCCCGCGCAGGCAGGACCCAGGCGTCTCGGCGCTCGCAGGTCCTGCCTGACGGCTCAGCTATCGTTGGAGCTAGCCTGGTCCTTCGAGGACGGCTCCCGGGACATCAGTCCTCGCACTCCCTTGCGCATGGCCTGGCGGTGCAGCTTGGCCATGCGCACGCGCTCGGCCAGCGGTCGGCTGGCGTCTTCCACCGGCCCCCCCTTGGCCGGGCCGAGCAAGTGTGCGATCCAGCGTGTCTGGGGATGACTGTCCAGGGCAATCTTCAGCGTCATGGTCAGCACCACCGACAGCAACATGCCGGTGACGCCGAAGATCCAGCCCCACACGACCAGCGACAGAAACGCGACGAAGGTAGACAAGCCCAGGGCGCGCCCCATGACCCGCGGCTCGATCAGGTTGCCCATCACGAAGTTGATCGACAGGTAGGCCAGGCTCAGCAGCAAGGCATCACCCAGGCCACCCTCTGGGGAGACCAGTACCAGCAACACCGGGGGGATCGCAGCGATAGCGGAGCCAATGTTAGGGATGTAATTGAGCGCAAAGGCCAACACTGCCCACAACAGCGGGAAGTCTACTCCCACGATCTGGCAGGCGATCCACACCAGAGCACCGGTAATCAGGCTGATCACCGTCTTGACGGCCAGATATCGCTTGAGCGTGTGGCTGAACTCGTTGAACCGCTCGAGACTAGGCGCGGGATTCGCCAGCGCCCGCGACACCTTGTCCCGGAAATTCAGGGTTTCGAACAGCATGAATACCACGAGCAAGGCTACCACCATGCTCTGCATCATCAGGTTGCCCAACTGGCTGAGCAGCGCAGGGATCCACTCGCCCAGCTGCTCGGTATCAAGAAAACCCGCCAGACGCTGGGTATCGATGGCCAGCCCCATGCTCGCCAGACCATCCAGCAGGCGCAGATAATATTCGTAGAGCTTCTCTTCAATGCCGGGCAGCGCTTCGGAGAAGGTGCTGACCGTATTGACCAGCAACAGCGCCAGCAGACTGAGCATGCCCCCGATGACCACCAGCGTCAGCCACACCGAGGAGCGCAGTCCCAGGCCACGCTCGTGCAGCCATTGCACCGGAGCGGTACACACCACGGCAATGAACAGCGACAGCAACACCGGCACCAGCAGATCGGAGCCGGCCCGCATCCCCGCGACAATGACCACCAGCGCCGCCAGCGCCAGGGTCAAGTTGAGGGGAAGTCTGCGCTCTTCCTGCGCATTGACATCGTCTTCCATGCACCTGTACTCCTCTGTCAGGTAGGTCAGGTCGTCCTTGACTGGGGTGGCAGCGACTCAACGTATGCCGTGGGCTTGCTGACGGGCCTACACGCCACCGAGACAATGACGTCCTCGGCCACACTCCCGTCCAGGCCGCATCCGGCTCGCACGACATACTGCCCTGCCAATCATTTCAGCACAAAGTAACATGACCGCTACCACAATACGTTGCAGGCCCGGGCCCTTGGGCCCAGGTACGTAAACTCAAGGCCTTGGGCTCTGAGCGGGAGGCCCATGTCCATCGCCCTCGGCCATGCCGTCATTGAACGCGACTGCAACCATGCAACTATCATGGACGTTCTTGCCAGGCCAGGAACGCATCGCCATTGGCGACGTCGAAGGACTGAATCGCCGGGGCCGGCGGAAGGCCAGTCTCACCGTGCGGGTCGAGCCACAACCGTCGCACCAAGGCTGTCTCTCGGATAGCTGCCACCCGGCACACAAGACCATAGGAAAGGGAACACCCAAGGAGCACATCATGGCACTGACCCATCCCCGCCGCCGCTTTTCCCCTGCCGCCCTGCTGGGGCTCGGGCTTGGCCTGGCACTTGCCAGCGGTCCCCTGCTGGCCAGCGAACCGGCGCCGCAGCGCTACCTGGATATTCAGGCGCAGTCAGAGCTCCAGGTGGCTCCCGACAAGGCGACCTTGAGCGCACGGCTATGGGAGCTGACCCCCGCTATTGCCCAGGAGAAAGACAGTGGCGATCACGCAGAGGCCCTCGGTCAGGCCCGCTCCAAGCTGGAGTCCAGGGCCGCTGAGCTGATCGCCGCGCTGGAGGACGCCGGGCTTGAGCGTGATGCCATCAACGCCGGATCGCTGCGTGTGCAGCAGGAAATGCTGCATCGCGCGAGCCAGAATGGCGACAACCCGACCCCCATGGTACGCACCCGCCTCGAACGACCGATCCGTCTTTCCATCAGCGACCTGGACAGCCTGCCCACCCTGCTTGACGCGCTGACGTCTGCAGGCGTCAACGCTCTGGATGGGGTCAGCTACGACCTCGCCGATCGCGATGCTGCCAGCGATCAGGCACTAACTCAGGCGCTGGAGCGTGCTCGTGCCAAGGCCGAACTGATGGCCGATACCCTGGGCGTTACCTTGGGTGACGTGGTTCAGGTCAGCGAGACCAACGCCCCGGTGTTCCAGCCACGCATGATGGCCATGCGCGCCGACATGGCGGAAAGCGGCGGTGCGGCAGACTACAGCCCCGGCAACATTACCATCGACGCTGGCGTCCAGGTGCGCTGGGCCTTGGCAGGACAGGAAAGCCCGTCGGCCGATCACCCGGACAGTCAGGCGGCAACCGCGTCCAGTCCCTGAAGGCAGCGACCAAGCCGCCAGCCACATGGCTTGACGGCAAGCGGCGGGTGGACCACCCGCGCTCAACACGACAAAGCCCCCGGTAGTGGTCCCTACCGGGGGCTTTGTTGCAGCGCTGGAATCACCGCTGCTGCCGGGCTTTCTAGATGTTGATGCGCTCGACGCCACCCATATACGGCCTGAGTACCTCGGGCACGGTGATCGAGCCGTCTTCATTCTGATGATTTTCCATCACGGCAATCAGGCAGCGGCCCACGGCCAGGCCTGAGCCGTTCAGGGTATGCAAAAGCTGGGGTTTCTTTTCCCCCTGGGCACGGAAACGAGCCTGCAGGCGTCGTGCCTGGAAATCCTCACAGTTGGATACCGAAGAAATTTCACGATAAGTGGCCTGGCTGGGCAGCCAGACTTCAAGGTCGTAGGTCTTGGCCGCGGAGAAGCCCATATCGCCGGTGCACAGAGTCACCACACGGTACGGCAATTCCAGCGCCTGCAGGATGGCCTCGGCGTGGCCGCGCATCTCTTCCAGGGCGTCATAACTGGTCGCAGGATCCACTAGCTGAACCATTTCGACCTTGTCGAACTGATGCTGACGAATCATGCCGCGAGTATCACGACCATGAGAGCCCGCCTCGCTGCGGAAGCACGGTGTATGCGCCGTCAGCTTCAGCGGCAGCGACTTGGCATCGACGATTTCATTGCGCAGCAGATTGGTCAGCGGCACTTCGGCGGTGGGGATAAGGTGGAACTCACGCTCGTCATCGAGCTTGAACAGGTCCTCGCCGAATTTCGGCAACTGGCCGGTACCGTACAGCGAATCGCGGTTGACCATATAGGGCACGTAGCACTCTTCATAGCCGTGCTCCAGCGTCTGCTTGTCGAGCATGAACTGGGTCAGAGCACGGTGCAGCCGAGCGATGGGGCCTCGCATGACGGCAAAGCGAGCGCCTGTGAGCTTGGCGGCCACCTCGAAGTCCAGGTCGCCCTTCTTGGCGCCCAGGTCGACGTGATCCTGCACCTCGAAGGCGTACTCAGCCGGGGTTCCCCAGCGGGACACCTCGACATTGTCACTTTCATCCTTGCCCGCGGGCACGCTGTCGTGGGGCAGATTGGGAATGCCCGCCACGATATCGTCCCACTCCCCCTGGACGCCGCCCAGGGCATGTTTTGCCGCGTCCAGGCGCTCGCCCAGATCACTCACCTCATCAAGCAGCGGTTGAATATCTTCTCCCGCCGCCTTGGCCTTGCCGATAGCCTTCGAGCGTGTATTACGCTCGTTCTGCAGGCGCTCGGTCTCGGCCTGCAGCTCACGGCGCCGGGCCTCCAGCGATGACAGCGCTGAACTGTCGAGGGTATATCCGCGGGTGGCCAGTCGTGTCGCGACCGTGTCGAGGTCGCCGCGCAGCAGTTTCGGATCGAGCATGGAATCGGGTCCGTCGGCTATGTAGGAAATGGAGATGACGTATCAGTCTGGTGCGGAGGCGCCGTGGGCCGACATACTGCATCGCCAACGAGCCATGACTCACCACAGGTGGAGGCATTCGGCTCGGGCGCCCTCCGCGCAGGCCAGTCATTGTAGGCAAATCCCGCAGGCGACGCCATTGGCCCGGGCTGACATCACCGGCCTGGCAGATGCTGGCGTTACCGGACACGAGGGACAGCCGGGTTCAGGATGTATCGCAGCCAAAGTCGCGGTAAAGTAGGCACACCTCATTCTTCCGCCCTGTCGCGAGCGCTACAACTCGCCAACGCGGGGCCAGCTTCGACCGAGACCATGATCGCTTCCCTGCCTCTTGTTGACACCGCGACCGACCTTGACCAGCACTATGTCACCTTCCTCACGACATTGAAGAACGAAGGCTTCGAGGGCGAGATGGCTCCCGACTATGCCAGTCGGACGGTGCTGGCCACTGACAATTCCCTTTACCAGCGCCTGCCCCAGGCCGCGGTCTTTCCACGCCACGCTGACGATCTGGTGCTGCTGGGGCGGCTGGCCGGGCGCGATGAATTCCGCCAGGTGACGCTGACGCCGCGTGGGGGCGGTACCGGCACCAATGGACAATCCTTGAGCGACGGCCTGGTGGTGGATGTCTCCCGCCACATGAACCAGATTCTCGAGATCGACGTGGAAAACCGCCGCGTGCGGGTTCAGGCAGGTGTGGTCAAGGATCAGCTGAATGCTGCCCTGAGGCCCCACGGCCTGTTCTTTGCCCCTGAGCTATCCACCTCCAATCGGGCGACCATCGGCGGCATGATCGCCACCGATGCCAGTGGCCAGGGCAGCTGCACCTACGGCAAGACGCGTGATCACGTACTCGAACTGGACAGCATCCTGATCGGTGGGGAGCGGCTGGTCACGGGACCCGTGGACGAGAGCGAACTGGCCGCACTGTGCCAGGAACAGACCGCCAGGGGACGTGCTTACCGGGTGGCTCGAGAGATCATCGATCACCAGCGCGCTCAGATTGACGCCATCTTTCCACCGCTCAACCGCTGCCTGACGGGCTATGACCTGGCTCATCTGCGCAGCGAAGACGGTCGACTGAACCTGAATAGCGTGCTGTGCGGCGCAGAAGGCTCCTTGGCGCTGACCAATGAAGCGGTGCTCAACGTGCTGCCGATTCCTCGCCACGCGGTGCTGGTCAACATCCGCTACCCAAGCTTCATGGATGCCTTGGCCGATGCCAAGGCGCTGATGGCCGGTGGCGCTTCACCGGACTCGCAGCAGGCGCTGCGTCCCACGTCGATCGAGACGGTGGACGACAAGGTGTTGAGCCTGGCCATGGAAGACTTCGTCTGGGACGCGGTCGCTGAGTTCTTCCCGGTGGAAGCGGGCATGACCATCGAAGGCATCAATCTGGTGGAGTTCAACGACGACGACGCGGATCGCCTGAGCGCCAGGGTCGCCGAGTTCTGCCAGGCTCTGGACAGCGATACCAGCGTCACAAGGCTGGGCTACACCCGTGCAGAGGGCCGCGAGGCGATTGGTCGCGTCTATGCCATGCGCAAGCGCTCCGTGGGTCTGCTGGGCAACGTGCAGGGCGAGAAACGGCCCCTGCCCTTTGTCGAGGATACCGCCGTTCCGCCAGAGCACCTGGCCGACTACATTGCCGAATTCCGTACCTTGCTCGACGCCCGGGGTCTCGACTACGGCATGTTCGGCCATGTCGATGCCGGCGTGCTGCATGTGCGCCCGGCCCTGGACATGAAAGACCCGCAGCAGCAGGCCATGATCCGGGAGATCTCCGACGAGGTGGCCGCCCTCACCCAGCGCTATCATGGCCTGCTGTGGGGCGAGCACGGCAAGGGGGTTCGCTCAGAGTATGCGCCGGCCTTTTTCGGTGAGCTGTACCCCAGCCTGCGCCGACTGAAGGGTGCCTTCGATCCCCACAACCAGCTCAACCCCGGCAAGATTGCCACGCCCCTCGGGGCTGACCGCGTCGACGACTCCAGCAGCGACACCACGGTGACGGCCACCGATCCGGGCCTGCTGGCGATTGACAAGGTGCCCATGCGTGGGGACTTCGATCGCCAGATCGATGAGCGGGTCTGGCAGGCCCACGCAGATGCGGTCTACTGCAACGGCAACGGCGCCTGCTACAACTATGACCCTAATGACGCCATGTGCCCGTCCTGGAAAGCCACGCGGGACCGGGTGCACTCCCCCAAGGGGCGAGCCAGCCTGATGCGCGAGTGGCTGCGCCTGCAGGGCCAGGCCGGCATCGATGTGGTCGAGGAAGCGCAACGCAAGAGAGAAGAAACGCTGCTGGGATGGCTCAAGCACCTGCCCGGACGGGCGCGCAACAGTCTGCGCGGCAAGGACGATTTCTCCCACCAGGTCTACGACGCCATGGCCGGCTGCCTGGCCTGCAAGTCCTGTGCTGGCCAATGTCCGGTCAAGGTCAATGTCCCCGCCTTCCGTTCGCAGTTTCTCGAGGTCTATCACGGTCGCTATCTGCGTCCGCTACGGGACTACCTGATCGGCGGACTGGAGTTCATGCTGCCGGCACTGGCTCCCTTGGCGCCCGCCTATAACACCGCGCTGAACCATCGACTGGTGGATCGGCTGCTGCGCAACGGCTTGGGCATGGTCGACAGTCCGCGCCTGTCGCAAGCACGCCTTTGCAAGCAGCTCAAGGCCTGGGGCGTGCCACAGGCGACGCCGTTGACCCTTGGCCGGCTCAGCGAGCGCCAGAAGGCACGCAGTGTGATCCTGGTACAGGACGCCTTTACCAGCCACTTCGAAGCCAGGCTGGTCGCCGATGTGGTGGAGCTACTGTCACGACTGGATATCCGCGTCTTCGTGGCGCCCTTCAAGCCCAACGGCAAGCCGCTCAATGTGCAGGGTTTCCTGGGGGCCTTCGAGCGCACCGCCCGACGCCGTGCTCGGGAACTCAGGGCGCTGGCCAGCAGTGGCGTCGCCCTGGTCGGCATCGACCCCGCCATGACCCTGACTTACCGCCAGGAGTACGTGAAGACACTGGGGGCGGACGCGGTTCCCGAGGTGCTGATGCTGCAGGAATGGTTGCTCAGCCTTGGCAATGGCCTGGTCCCCAGCGGACTGGACCTGAGCCAGGAGGCGCCCTTCCAGCTGCTGTCGCACTGCACCGAGAAGACCCAGGCGCCCGGCAGCCCCAAGGCCTGGCAACAGCTGTTCGAGCGCTTCGGGCTGGACCTGGCACCGCTGGCATCCGGCTGCTGTGGCATGTCCGGCACCTACGGGCATGAAGCCCGCAACCTGGCGACGTCACGCACCATCTATGCTCAGTCGTGGGAGCCCGTCGTGCAGCAACATGGCGCCCAGGGGCGACTGCTGGCCACCGGCTATTCCTGCCGCAGCCAGACCAAGCGTTTCTCGGACCTGCAGTTGCCCCACCCGCTGCAGGCTCTGCTGGAGGCCCTGCGCCGCGCCAGCTGAGGCGCTGCCCCGGGAGCAGAGAGAACCCGCGGCAGCGAGATGCGGTGGCTCCCATCGAGCAACAGTCAGACCATCGTTGACGTCTATAAGGCGAATGCATTGCATGATGGACGCCGCGCCGCTAGTCTGCGCGGCTTTTCTCTTTTCGGAGTCAACCGATCATGGAGCATGCCGGACTCACCTTGGCCAGCGTGGGCCTGCTGGCACTGGGGTCACAGTGGCTGGCCTGGCGTCTCAAGGTTCCCGCCATCCTGACCCTGTTGATTGCAGGCATCGCCGCCGGCCCTGTCACGGGCCTGCTGGACCCCGACGCGCTGTTCGGCGACCTGCTGTTTCCGCTGGTGTCGCTGGCGGTGGCGGTGATCCTGTTCGAAGGCAGCCTGACCCTGAACTTTCGCGAGCTCGGCGGCCATGGCCGCACGGTGCGACGACTGGTGACCTGGGGCGCCCTGATCACTGCGGTGTGCGGTGCATTGGCGGCACACTGGCTGTTGCAGCTGAGCTGGGAGATGGCGAGTCTGCTTGGTGCGCTGCTGGTCGTGACGGGACCGACGGTCATCCTGCCGCTACTGCAGACGCTGCGGGCCCGTGAACACCTGACCCAGATCCTGCGCTGGGAAGGTATTCTGATCGACCCGGTGGGCGCCATCGGTGCCGTACTGGTGTATGAATTCGTGGCACTGGGTTCCGGCACCCAGGCGCTACCGCATACCTTGGCGCTGTTCGCCCAGACGGCGCTGGTCGGTTTCGGGCTCGGTGTGGCCGGCGGCTACCTGTGGGGCCAGGTGCTGCGCCAGCACTTGCTGCCACAGCGCCTGCACAGCTTTGGCACTCTGATGACCATGCTGGGGCTCTTCACGGTATCCAACGCCCTGTTCCATGAATCGGGGCTGCTGACCGTTACCGTGATGGGGGCCTGGCTTGCCAACATGCGCGGGGTGCCGACACGGCCGATCATCGAGTTCAAGGAAACGCTGTCAGTACTGCTGATCTCTGGCCTGTTCATCCTGTTGGCAGCGCGCCTGACCGTGGAGCAGCTGGCATTGCTGGGATGGCCTGCTTGGGCCTTCCTGGCGGTGTTGCTGCTGCTGGTCCGTCCGTTGGCGGTATGGTTATGCACTATTGGCAGTGGCCTGGACTGGCGCGAGAAAGGCTTGCTGGCGTTCATTGCTCCTCGCGGTATCGTCGCCGCCGCCGTGGCATCGCTATTCGCCCTGCGTCTCGAAGAGATCGGAGTGCCCGGCGCCGATCGGCTGGTGCCGGTGACCTTTCTGGTCATCATCGCAACAGTGGTGTCACAGAGCCTGCTCGCTCGACCGGTGGGAGACTGGCTCAAGGTGCGCCGCCCTTCCGCCCATGGCGTACTGATCATTGGCGCCAACCCGGTGGCCCGCCAGATGGCACACTGCCTGCGCCAGGCAGGCCTTGGGGTACTGCTGACCGACTCAAGCTGGGATGCCGTGCAAGCGGCGCGCGCCGAAAAGCTGTCCGCCTATTACGGTGATCCGCTGTCGGAACACGCCTCCCAGCACATGGAGCTGACCGGCATCGGCTACCTCGTGCCGCTGTCTCCCTACCGCGAGCTCAACGACCTGGCGGCACTGCACTTCGAGCACCTGCTCGGCCAGGGCCAGGTGTTTCGCCTGGCTGTCAACCTGGGCCGCCAGGCCAGACGCCAGCATGCCACTGCCATTGAACACGTGCCCTACCTGTTCGGCAGGGAGATGACCTTTGCCCAGCTATCCAGCCTGGTTGAGCGAGGCGCCCGCTTCGAGGTCGAGAAACTGACGGAAACCCCACGCCATCGTCAGGTGCTGAGGCCTTCGGGCGAGAAGGCGGCGCCCCCCATCGGCACACCCGGTACCCGCACAGCGCCTCTCATCTGCATCGGCTCGTCGGGGCGACCGAGGATTGCCAGTGCGGATGCACCGCTCAGCCCGCGCAAGGGCGATCATGTCATCCGGCTGGTCATGCCCGGTGGAGACATCACCTGAGCCAGCCGCCTCTTGCATGAGGCCACCTTCCGCCCGAAGACGTCTCTCGCCTGAAAACGCCCCTTACCTGAAAACGCCCCTCACCTGAAAACAACTTGGGCCGGTCAAACGACCGGCCCAAGTCATATGGGAAGACATGCGGGACACCTGCTGGTGGGGCAAATACCCCAGCAGACCGAGCCTAGTGCGCTCGGGCGAGCGTCAGAAGAATAGCCGCCTCAGCGCCTCCCCAGGCTCCTCCTCACGCATGAAGGCCTCGCCCACGAGGAAGCCGTTGACGTCATGCTCACGCATGCGCAGCACGTCATGGCGATCGTGAATCCCCGACTCGGTGATGACGGTGACATTCGGCGGAATCCGCGGCAGCAGGTCCAGGGTCGTCTCGAGCCGCGTGTTGAAGGTGTGCAGGTCGCGGTTGTTGATCCCCACCAACGCCAGGTTAAGTGCCAGCGCCCGCTCGAGTTCATGGGCGTCATGGACTTCCACCAGCACGTCCATGCCCAGCTCACCGGCCTGCTGGTGAAGGTCCTGCATCTTCACGTCGTCCAGCGCAGCAACGATCAGCAGGATACAGTCGGCTCCGATGGCCCTGGCCTCGCTGACCTGATAGCCATGCACAATGAAATCCTTGCGGATCACCGGCAGGTCGCAAGCAGCCCTGGCCGCCACCAGGTAGTCCTCGTGTCCCTGGAAGAAGTCTGCATCGGTCAGCACGGAGAGACATGCAGCGCCTCCACGAGCGTACTGCTCGGCAATCTCGGCGGGACGAAAGTCCTCGCGGATCAGTCCCTTCGATGGCGATGCCTTCTTGATCTCGGCAATCACCGCGGGATCGCCTTCACGGATGCGCTCTGCCAGCGCGCGCACGAACCCCCGCGGCGCATCCTGCTCGCGAGCCCGCTCGAGCAGCGCCTGCTCACTCACCTGTTGGCGCCTGCTGGCAACTTCTTCATCCTTGCGCTCGAGAATCTTCTCGAGGATCGTCGGGGTGGCATTGGCCATGTTGTGATTCTCCTTGCGGCCCCTGCGGGCATGCCATTACGGCGTCAAAACAGTCGTCACTGACGTCCAAGCCGTCGCGGTCACTGCGCGAAGACTCGCGTGAAGTGCGCCAGCTCCTTCATTTTTTCCAGCGCCAGTCGCGTCCCTTGGGCATCCTGGGCCATCAGTACCCCTTCCTTGAGGGAGTCCGCCACGTCGGCGGCGTACAAGGCAGCACCGGCATTGAGCGCGACAATGTCAGCGGCGGGCCCTTCACCGGTCAGCGCCTTTTCCACCAGGCGCAGGCTATCCTCGGCGCTACTGACCTTCAGCGAATCCAGGGACTGTCGTTCGATGCCCACGTCTTCCGGGGTCAGGGTGTAGCGATGAATCTCACCATCCTTGAGCTCGGCAATCCGGGTCGGCGCGGCCAGAGAGATTTCATCCAGTCCATCCTCGGCGTGGGCCACCAGAACGTGGTGGCTACCCAGCTTCCTCAGTACGTCGACCATCAGCTCGAGCAGATCCGGATGGTATACCCCCAACAACTGATTGGGCGCCCCAGCCGGATTGGTCAGCGGACCCAGGATATTGAACAGCGTGCGCACCCCCATCTCACGACGCGGCCCGATCGCATGACGCATGGCCGGGTGGTGGTTCGGCGCGAACATGAAGCCAACACCCACTTCCTCGATACAGCGGCCCACTTGCTCAGCATCCAGATCAAGGCCAATGCCCGCCACCTGAAACAGGTCTGCGCTGCCGGAGGACGAGGACACGCCGCGATTGCCGTGTTTGGCCACATGGGCCCCGGCAGCGGCCGCCACAAAACTGGACGCGGTGGAGACGTTGAACAGGTTTGCCCCATCCCCGCCGGTACCGACGATGTCCACCACGTTTTCGCAGGACAAGCGGACCGGGGTCATCAGATCGCGCATCACCTGGGCGCAGCCAGTGATCTCTTCAGCGGTCTCCCCTTTCATGGCCATGCCCATCAGAAAGGCGGCGACCTGAGCGTCGGTCGCTTCGCCGGTCATGATGGTATTCATCACTGCGTAAGCCTGCTCGCGGCCGAGATTTTCCCGGCGCATCACCGCCGCGATGGCATTGGTCATCTGCATGCTAGTCTCCTGATCGGTTCAGTGGCGCTCAAGGAAGTTGGCCAGCATTTCGTGGCCTTGTCGGGACAGGATCGACTCTGGGTGGAACTGGACGCCTTCGATGGGCAGCTCCTTGTGACGCAAGCCCATGATCAAGCCTGGCGTCACGTCGTCCGTATCGGTCCAGGCGGTCACTTCCAGGCACTCGGGCAAGCTTTCTCTCTCGACCACCAGGGAGTGATAACGCGTGACCGACAGGGGGTCATCCAGTCCCTTGAACACGCCCTGGCCAGAGTGGCGAATGTCAGAGGTCTTGCCATGCATGACTTGGGGCGCTCGCACCACCTTGCCACCGAACACCTGGCCAATGGCCTGATGTCCCAGGCAGACACCCAGCAGCGGAAGCTTGCCGGCGAAGTGGCGAATCAGGTCCAGCGAGATACCCGCCTCGTTGGGGGTACAGGGTCCCGGCGACACCACAATATGACTCGGTGCCATGGCCTCGATCTCATCCAGGCTGATGGTGTCATTACGCCGCGTCACCACCTCGGCTCCCAGCTCCCCCAGGTACTGCACGATGTTGTAGGTGAAGCTATCGTAGTTATCGAGCATCAAGATCATGTTGGCTCCAGAATCAAAATTTGGCTTCACCCATCGAGACGAACCACACAAAAATGCCGCCTCATGGGCGGCACTTCTGCTGTCACGACATCCCGTTGGCTGGCACGGGGTCTTCCGCCCTCTTCAGTTGAAGGGGCGCCACCACTGCTGGCGATCACGGGATGTTGTCGGATTCATATTCATCATGGGCTTATAGTGTGTGTCGACCTCAGGACTGTCAAGCCTGGCGCGTCTGCCACTCGCCTTCAGCGGCTGCGCCCACCCGGCTTGTCGAGACCCTGCTCGGCCATGGCGACGGCGCGGAACAGGGCACGGCCCTTGTTCAGCGTCTCGTCCCACTCCGACTGGGGGACCGAGTCCGCCACCACGCCTGCGCCGCACTGCACGTGCAGCTGGCCATCCTTGATCACGGCCGTGCGAATGGCGATGGCGGTATCCATGTTGCCGTGCCAGGACAGGTAGCCCACAGCTCCGGAGTAGACGCCGCGCTTCACCGGCTCGACCTCGTCGATGATCTCCATGGCACGAATCTTCGGCGCGCCGGACAAGGTACCCGCTGGGAAGGTGGCACGCAGGACATCCATGGCACTGTAGCCAGGCTTCAACTTGCCGGTCACGTTGGAGACGATGTGCATGACGTGCGAGTAACGCTCGATGGCCATCTGGTCGGTCACTTCGACGCTACCGGTCTCGGAGATGCGGCCCACGTCATTGCGCCCCAGATCGATCAGCATCAGATGCTCGGCGACTTCCTTGGGGTCTGCCAGCAGGTCCTCTTCCAGCGCCTTGTCCTCGGCCTCGGTCTTGCCGCGCACACGGGTCCCGGCGATCGGGCGCACGGTCACCATGCCATCTTCCAGCCGCGTCAGGATCTCCGGCGAGGCGCCCACCACATGGTGATCATCAAGATTGAAGAAGAACATGTAGGGCGACGGATTCAGGCTTCTGAGGGCACGATACAGATCCAGCGGCTCTGCCTCGAAGTCGATGGACATACGCTGGGACGGCACGCACTGCATCACGTCTCCGGCCAGCACATAGTCCTTGATCTTCTCCACGGCGGCCTTGAACCCTTCTTCCGTGAACCCAGAGGTAAAGTGCCCCTCCTCGACCTGCGGTCGAGCCTGGCCGGGCAGCCGGGAAGGCAGCGCCAGCGGGCTGCGCAGTGACTCCTCTAGCGCTTCCAGTCGTGACAGCGCGGCGCTATAGGCGGAAGGCGTCGCCGGGTCAGCGTGGGTCCACAGGGTCAAGCGTCCATAAAGGTTGTCGAACACGACCAGCTCATCGCACACCATCAGCAGAATATCCGGCACGCCGATGGGATCATCCTTCTCGACGCCGGCGAGGCGGGGTTCGATGTAACGGATGGTGTCGTAGCCGAAATAGCCCACCAGACCACCGTCAAAGATCGGCTGGTCATCCAGCACCGGCACCTTGAAGCGGCTCTGGAACTCTTCGATCCAGGCTAGCGGATCTTCGGCCTCGGTGAGCCCGGACGCTTCACCATCGACGATGTGCTTGACCAGATGGCCGCGCACTTCGATGCGCTCACGACAGGGCAGGCCAATGATCGAGTAACGCCCCCACTTTTCGCCGCCAGTGACGGATTCGAGCAGGAAGGTCCAGGGCTGATCGGCCAGTTTCAGGTAGGTGGACAACGGCGTGTCCAGATCGGCCATCAGCTCACGGGTAACGGGAATACGGTTGTAGCCAGCGTCGGCCAGCTCAGCAAAACGCTCGGGGGTCATCATGCCCAGGTCCTCAATGAAAAAGTGGGTGACAGAGGGTCCAGCGTCACCATCGCCAACCGCAACGCGCCGGTGTCGCCGACATCGAGCAGTGCGGGAGGGTCATCAAGGAAGAAAAAGGCTGGGCCATGGGCAATCCATCGCAGCAAGTCAGGGGGTGAAAAGGCAACACGACTACGCCTCGGCGAGGTCGTCCTGGCTATAGCCAGAGCCTATCGGCATAACGCCATGACATAGCGTCATGCCGAAAAACCCTAAACGAGTTGCTCAAGCGATTCAACTATCAGATCGGGCTCGCTGAGGCTGACAGGTTCGCCGTGATTATAGCCATAGGGCACCGCAATGGTCCGATACCCAGCGGCCTTGCCGGCCTGAATATCATGGCGTGAATCGCCCACCATCACACACTGCGAAGGACTGACGTCGAATTGCTGGCACAGGTGCCTGAGCGGCATGGGGTCCGGCTTCTTACGAGGGAGAGTGTCGCCTCCCAGGCACACCGTGAAGTAGCCGTCGATCGACAGGTGCTCGAGAATGGGACCAATGAACGCTTCGGGCTTGTTGGTGACGAGGCACAGGATCAAGCCTCGGCGAAACAGCTGAGACAAGGCGGTCTCGACCCCCGGATAGAGGCGGGTATGCACGCAGGGGTGCCGGTGATAGTGCTCGAGGAAGCGCTCGTGGGCGGTCTTGCACAACACCTCACTGGGGGCCTCGCCCAAGGCATCTGTCAGCGCCCGCTCCAGCAACGACCACGACCCATTGCCCACCCAGTCTCTCACGCGCGCCTCACCCGCCATGGGCAGGTCCACGTCGAGCAACGCGGCATCGACCGCCGCGGCCAGGTCAGGCACTGAGTCGATAAGGGTGCCATCCAGGTCAAAGGCCACCAACTGTGACCCATCCAGGGCCTCGCCCACAGGCATTTTCCAACCGTCGTTCACCATGTCCCTGCACTATCCCCTGCTCTATGCCCTGCACCGTCCCCTGCACGATCCCCTTCACTATGCAGAAAACGGAATGTACATGCGAGGCGCACATTCTGGCGCAACCACCGTGGTCAGCCAAGCACTTATCTGCCTATGATGGCGCTCCCCTCCCCTTTTATGGAGCTCTGCAATGAGCAAACCCACCATTGTTGTTGTCGGCGGTGGCGCCGGCGGCCTGGAACTCGTCACCCGCCTGGGCAGACGCCTGGGCAAGAAAGGCAAGGCGGACGTGGTGCTGGTGGACCGCAATTCCACGCACATCTGGAAGCCTCTGCTGCACGAGGTCGCCACCGGCGTGCTCGACTCCGGCCAGGACGAGATTTCCTACCAGGCCCATTCCGCCAGCAACGGCTACCGTTTCCAGCGCGGTACGTTGTGCGATCTCGACCGAGACACCAGAACCCTGACCCTGGCAGCCATCATTGACGACGATGGACACGAGATCCTGCCTGCCAGGCGCCTGTCCTATGACTACATGGTCATGGCCGTTGGCAGCGTCAGCAATGACTTCGGTACCGAGGGCGTCGCCGACCATTGCCATTTTCTCGACAGCCCGGCCCAGGCAGAAGGCTTCCGTCAGGCACTGCTCAATACCTTCATGCGTTACAGCACCCGGATGACCAACGATGAACCGCCCTGCATCACCGTCGGTATCATCGGTGCCGGGGCCACCGGGGTCGAGCTCGCCGCTGAGCTGCATGATGCATCACGCATGCTCAAGAGCTACGGATTCACCGAGCTCGGCCGTGAGCATCTGCGGGTACATGTGATCGAGGCGGCACCCAAGATCCTGCCGGCCCTGCCGGACCGCATCAGTCAGGCCGTGCACAAGGAGCTGGAAAAACTGGGCGTCAAGGTCCATGTGGATACCCGCGTGACCAAGGTCGACGAACATGCGATCACCACCTCGGATGATGAGCGCATCGACATCGACCTCGGCGTATGGGCCGCCGGCATCAAGGCACCCGCCTTTCTTTCGGAGCTGGGCCTGCAGACAGAGCGCAACCATCGCATCAAGGTGGCCGCGACCATGCAGAGCATTGATGACCCGCACATCTTCGCCTTCGGTGACTGTGCCAGCTGTCCCCAGCCAGACGGCAAGGTGGTACCGCCACGGGCTCAGGCCGCCCACCAGCAAGCCAGCGTCCTGTACAAGAACCTGTGCGCCGTGATCGACGACAAGCCACTGAAGGAATTCGTGTTCCGTGACAGAGGGTCGCTGATCTCCCTGGCACACTTCGATGCCATCGGCAGCCTCATGCGGGCCGCTTCCGCTCGCAGCCTGTTTATCGAAGGCAACCTGGCACGTTTCTTCTATGCGTCGCTGTACCGGATGCACCAGCGCACCATTCATGGCTCCATCAAGACCGCCATGATGGTGGTGGTCGATGGCCTCAACCGGTTCTTGAAACCACGCCTCAAGCTGCACTGATCCTGGGCCTTGGTGTGCCAGGCGCCATGCCTGGCGCACTCCAGAAAAAAGGCTGCCTGGGAAGGCAGCCTTTTTTTGGCAACAGGTCAATAAACGGCGAGTTTAGCCGTTGGCCTGGCTCTCTTCCTTGGCGTGATGATAGAGATGCACATCGCGCTGGGGGAACGGAATACTGATGCCCTCGCGATCAAAGCGGCGCTTGATCTCCTCGGTCATTTCCCAGTAGACGCTCCAGTAATCGGAAGCCTGGACCCAGGGACGCACAATCCAGGTAATGGAGGAATCCCCCATCGCATTCATGCGGATATTGGGCTTGGGCTCACTCAACACGCGGGGATCGTCGGCCACCACGCTTTCCAGCACACGGCGAACGGTATCGATATTGTCGTCGTAGCCGACACCCACCGCCAGGTCTACACGACGTGTGGCATGGGCCGAGTAGTTGACCACGGCACCACTCATCATCTGGCCATTGGGGACGATGATCTTGCGATTGTCAGGGGTGCTGAGCTCGGTGCTGATGATCTGCACATCTTCCACCGTGCCGCTGACGCCGCCTGCCTCCACGTAGTCACCGATGCGGTAGGGGCGGAAGATGATCACCATCACACCCGCGGCGAAGTTGGCCAATGACCCCTGCAATGCCAGGCCGACCGCCAGGCCTGCTGCACCGATCACCGCAATCAGTGACGCCGTCTGAATACCAATGCGGCTGATCGCTGCCAGCACCACAAAGATCAGCAGCAAGGCGTACAGGATGTTGCCAAGGAACTTGATCAGCAGCGGCTCGACGTTCGCCCGCTCCATGCCCTTGATAACAACGCGGTGTACCGCCTTGGCCACCCAACGGCCAATGATAAAGATCGCCGCAGCGGCGACCAGGTTGATCAGAAATTGCAGCCCTGTGGTGGAGGCAAATGCCACCAGAGCATCCACATTGAGCTTATCCAGAACGTCCATATCCCTCTCCTTGCTTGGCATTTTCTTCGTTATGGGGGTGGCTGCTGGGCCTGTTCCGCCGGCAGGACGGGCAAACCGCTGTCCCGCCGGGCCGTCAGCCACTGTCGTTTGCTGCGCACCGTCATGCGCTTTACGGCAGCTTCCAGGCGGCTCGCCTCACTGCGCGAACCCACCACCTCGTGATGGCGAAGGGTCAGGGGGCCCTTGCCTCGCAGCGCCTTGGCTCCCTTGCCGCTGCGATGTTGCTCCAGTCGCCTGGGGACATCCGTGGTGATGCCGGTGTAAAGGGCACCAGCGGCCGTCTCCACCACGTACAGGTACCAGCGTGCGGACGTCTGCGGCAGGTCGGCCTGGTTGCCTGCTTCGTCCCCGCTCGAGTCACGCTGCGTCGGGTCGAGCTGGGCTGGGTCAGTCCCGTCAGGATCAGCCCCGTCAGAGCCAGCCCACCCTGAGCCAGAATAGTCCGCTTCAGCGCTCAACGCGCACCGGCCAGCTGTGCCCGGAAATCGGCGAGGACACTGTCGTAGCCGTGAGGGTCGTCGCTACGCTGGGCGCCAAAGATCGCCGAGCCAGCCACAAAGGTATCGGCACCGGCGCGGGCGATCTCGGCAATATTGTCGACCTTGACGCCGCCATCGACCTCCAGGCGAATGTTACGACCACTGGCATCAATCCGCTGACGCGCTTGGCGCAGCTTGTCGAGTGTCGCGGGAATGAAGGACTGGCCGCCGAAGCCGGGGTTGACGCTCATCAACAGCACCATGTCGACCTTGTCCATCACATAATCAAGGTAGGACAACGGCGTCGCCGGGTTGAACACCAGGCCAGCCTTGCAACCACCGTCACGTATCAGCTGCAGCGACCGATCGATGTGCTCCGAGGCTTCCGGGTGGAAGGTGATGTAGGTGGCACCGGCGTCGATAAAGTCGCCAATCAGGCGATCCACCGGCTTGACCATCAGGTGTGCATCGATCGGGGCAGTGACGCCATGCTTGCGCAGGGCCTCACAGACCATGGGGCCAATGGTCAGATTGGGCACATAGTGATTGTCCATGACATCGAAATGGACAATATCGGCGCCGGAGGCAAGCACATTGTCCACCTCCTCCCCCAGCCGGGCGAAATCGGCGGACAGAATGGAAGGCGCAATCAGAAAATCGTTCATGACATCCCTGCTGGCAAGAGACAAAAAGCGAGCGGCGCCGCACAGCGGTCAAGGGTGCCGCCACCTGACGAAAATCGCATTCTAGCAGCTGGGCCGTGGCAGGGCAGCGTTAACCAATGACATCCTTCGCCGCAACAGCGCCGTCATGGCTTGCAACCTATTCACATCTTATCGCCTTATATAGCCAAACGTTTTAAGCAGAAGGATTGTCATTACCAAAATTTAGGTTTAGCCTGCGTATCGTTCCCGGAGTTCCTGCAACGCTCTTGCATCCCCGGGCACGGCACTGGCGCAACCCTCGCGCACCCTCTCGCAGTCCTCGCCAAGCATTATCGAACGGCTCTCGAAGGACTCGCGACATTCTCTGACGTCAAGGAAGCCTGACATGAAGCTGTCCCCGATCCTTCGCCGTACCGCCCTGTCCCTCGCCCTGGCTACAGGCCTTGGTGGCACCATGGCCTCGCCGGTAATGGCCGAGGACAAGGAGCTGCTCAACTCTTCCTATGACATCGCGCGCGAGCTGTTTGCCGCCATCAACCCAGCCTTCCAGGAACACTGGCAGGCCGAGCACGACGACACCCTGACGATCAAGCAGTCCCACGGCGGCTCATCCGCTCAGGCACGTGCCATCCTGCAGGGTCTCAAGGCCGATGTCGTGACCTACAACCAGGTCACCGACGTTCAGGTCCTGGCGGATGCAGGCCTGGTCGCGGAAGACTGGCAGAGCCAGCTGCCCAACAACGCATCCCCCTACTACTCGACCACCGCCTTCCTGGTCCGCAAGGGCAACCCCAAGGGCATCGAGACCTGGGAAGATCTGGCAGCCGAGGGCGTCGAGCTGGTGTTCCCCAACCCCAAGACCTCCGGCAACGGCCGCTACACCTATCTGGCTGCCTGGGGTTCGGCCGAACGTAACTTCGACGGTGACGAAGAGCAGGTTCGCCAGTTCATGAGCGACTTCCTCGGCAACGTCAAGGTGTTCGATACCGGCGGCCGCGGCGCGACCACCAGCTTTATCGAGCGCGGCATTGGTGACGTGCTGATCAGCTTCGAGTCTGAGGTCAACAACATCCGTGACGAATACGGCAGCGACGAATACGACGTGATCGTCCCGCCTGTCAGCATCCTGGCAGAATTCCCGGTGGCCGTGGTCGAGGAGAACGCCGAGCGCAACGGCAACCTGGACCTGGCCCGTGCCTACCTGGAATACCTCTACACCGAGGAGGCCCAGCGCCAGCTGGCTGGCTTCAACTACCGAGTGCATGACGAGGCGGTGAAGGAAGAGTTCGCAGACCGTTTCCCTGCCACCGAGCTGTTCGAGGTCAAGGACGTGTTTGGCGGCTGGGACAATGCCATGGACACCCACTTCAAGAGCGGCGGCGAGCTGGACCAGCTGCAGCGCCGTTAAACGTCAAGGTTAACCATTGCCCCCATGCTGAAGGCCATTTCCCTGCCCTTAGCCCGCAAAGCCCGGCGCCATGTGCTGCCGGGCTTCGGCCTGTCATTGGGCATCAGCCTGACCTTTGTCTCGCTGGTGCTGCTGCTGCCGTTGACCGGCCTGGTGGGCCAGTTGAAGGGGCTGTCCCTTTCCGAATACTGGTTCATCATCACCGAACCACGGGTCGTGGCCAGCTACGTCACCACCATCGGCGGCGCCTTCGTCGCGGCACTGATCAATGCCGTCTTTGGCCTGCTCATGGCCTGGGTGCTGGTGCGCTATGACTTCCCCGGCAAGCGTCTGTTGGACGCGCTGATGGACCTGCCCTTTGCCCTGCCCACCGCAGTGGCCGGCATCACCCTGGCGACGCTCTACTCCTCCAAGGGCTGGATGGGCCAGTTGCTGGAGCCGCTGGGCTGGCAGGTGTCCTACACCTGGGTCGGCATCGCCCTGGCCATGGCGTTTACCAGTATCCCCTTCGTGGTGCGGACCGTGCAGCCAGTGCTCGAGGATCTGCCCAGCGAAATCGACGAGGCCGCCATGAGCCTGGGAGCAAGAGATGGCGTCGCCTTTCGTCGGGTGATCCTGCCGCACCTGTGGCCCGCCCTGGTGACCGGCACCGGCCTTGCCTTTGTGCGCTCGCTCGGCGAATTCGGCGCCGTTATCTTTATCGCCGGCAACATGCCTTACGAGACGGAAATCACCTCGCTGATGATCTTCGTCAAGCTGCAGGAATATGACTACGTCGGTGCCTCCGCGATTGCCTCCGTGGTGCTGCTGACCTCGCTGCTGCTGCTGCTGGCGATCAACCTGTGGCAAGGCCGCTTTATCCGCCGCCTGCATGGAGGACGTGGCTGATGCAACGTATCGGTGATGCGCCATGGCTCAGACGCAGCCTCATTGCGGTGGCCGTGGGCCTGTCGGCACTGTTCCTGCTGCTGCCCCTGGTCGCCATCTTTGCCCAGGCACTGGCCGAGGGGGTCGGTCCCTTCATCGCCAACCTGACAGACCAGTACACCCTGGCAGCGATCGGCCTGACGCTGTTCGTCACCCTGCTGACGATTCCGATCAACCTCGTCTTCGGGGTGATGCTGGCCTGGCTGGTCACCCGGTTTGCCTTCCCGGGACGCCGTTTGCTGCAGACACTGATCGACATTCCCTTTGCCATCTCCCCCGTGGTGGCTGGCCTGGTCTACTTGCTGCTGTACGGTCGCAACGGCTGGATCGGCGGGTGGCTGGATGCCCACGACATTCAGCTGATGTTTGCCTGGCCTGGCATCCTGATGGTCACCATCTTTGTCACCTGCCCCTTCGTCGCGCGGGAACTGATTCCGCTGATGCAGGCACAGGGTTCCCGTGAGGAGGAAGCCGCCGTCACACTGGGCGCCAGAGGCTTCACCCTGTTCCGCCGGGTGACCCTGCCCAACATTCGCTGGGCGTTGCTCTACGGCGTGATTCTGACCAATGCCAGGGCGGTCGGTGAATTCGGTGCGGTATCGGTGGTGTCTGGCGCCATCCGCGGTGAAACCAACACCCTGCCGCTTCACGTAGAGCTGTTGTACCAGGATTACAACACGGTAGGCGCCTTCGCCAGCGCCGCCCTGCTAGCCCTGATTGCCCTTCTCACCCTGGCCGCCAAGGCCATGCTTGAATGGCGCGCCACGCGCCGGGAGGCCCTGACATGAGCATTCATCTGCGCCACATCCAGAAGCACTTTGGACGCTCCCAGGCGCTGTCTCCTATCGACCTGGAGATCCGCAGCGGTGAGCTGATCGGCCTGCTCGGCCCGTCTGGCTCCGGCAAGACCACGTTGCTTCGGATCATTGCCGGCCTCGAGACCCCCGATGACCATCGAGACTGCCGCATCCTGTTCGGCGAGCGCGATGTCACCCAGGTCCATGTGCGCGATCGCCGCATCGGCTTCGTGTTCCAGCACTACGCGCTGTTCCGCCACATGAGCGTTTTCGACAACGTCGCCTTCGGCCTGACCGTTCTGCCCCGCGCCGAGCGCCCCTCCAGTGCCGAGATTCGCTCCCGGGTGATGCAGCTGCTGGAGATGGTCCAGCTGTCGCACCTGGCAGAGCGGTTTCCCGCGCAGCTGTCCGGTGGCCAGCAGCAGCGTGTCTCTCTGGCTCGCGCCCTGGCGCTCAAGCCGGAAGTCCTGCTGCTGGACGAACCCTTCGGTGCGCTGGATGCCAAAGTTCGTCAGGAGTTGCGCCGCTGGCTGAGGCACCTGCACGATGAGCTCGGCTTTACCAGCGTCTTCGTGACCCATGACCAGGAAGAAGCGCTGGAGTTGTCCGACCGCGTGGTGGTGATGAGCAATGGGCGTATCGAGCAGGTCGACACGCCGGATACGCTCTATCGGGCGCCCCGCAATCGTTTCGTGTTCGAATTCCTCGGCGACGTCAATCATCTGGAGGGAGTCGTCCAGGACGGCGTGCTGACCTGCGGTGATGCCCGCCTGGCGGTCGACCTCGAGGACGGACGCCAGGAATTGCTGCTGCGCCCCCACGAGGTTCAGGTGGCCCTGCAGGCACAGGCGGATGCCCACCTGCCTGCCAGCGTGATGTCGATAGTGCCGGTGGGTGCAGAAGTCCGTGTAGAGCTCAGTGCCGATTGGATGAGCGAGCCGTGGATGGCCACACTAAGCCACCAGGACGCCGAGCGCCTGTCCCTCAAGCGCGGCATGCGCGTGCACGCCCTGCCCAGACGCTGGCATCACTATCCCGACGCCCAGGAGGCCCCTGGCACCCAGGTGCGCCCGCAGCAGGTTAGCGCCTGACGCCATCAGGCGCCTTAAAGGAACTTTTCCCTGCGCTTGCCCTTCTGATAGGCGTATCATCGCGCAGCCCGGACACACGCTGCTGCTGCAGCGGCGTGACCGGCCGACGCGTTTTTGCGACTTTCAGATACCATGACAAGGAGTTCACCCCTATGCTTCGTCGCCTGTTGAAGGGCGCAGCTGGCATGGCCATGCTGCTTGCCCTCGCCGCCTGCTCCAGCCCCCACCAGCTTCAGCCTGATCCCCAGCGCAGCGTGGCCGTTCCCGCGTCCGGCTCTGGCCAGGCAGTCACCGTAATTGCCGCCGATGACCGTCCTTCCGACGTGCTCGGCACGCGAACCGGCAGCGCCAGCTCGACGGCGACCATCACCGTCAGCCCCCATGAGATCGTGCCGCGGCTGCAAGCCGAGGCGGAGCGCGCCGTGCGCGACATGGGCTTCGCCCCTACCGCTGAACCGGCCCCGGGACGTCCCACCCTGACCCTGACGCTGAAGCAGCTCAGCTACCAGCGCGGCCAGAGCCAGCCACTGGTAGACGAAGCTCGCCTGGAGAGCGTGATCGAAGCGGTGGCCACCAACGATGGTCAAACCTACACCGGCACCTACACCTCACGACGCGTGCAGAGCTACGCGGTAAAACCTGACAAGGCGACTAATCAGCGCATGGTCACGGACCTGCTGTCCGACGGACTCAATCGCGCCTTCGCCGACCCCCAACTGGGCCAGCTGCTGGCTCGCTAAGCCCTCCTGTCATTGCCGGTTACCGGTCCAGGCTTGCCGGTCCAGTGGCCGGCAAGCGCCTTCGTTGTGCGCTAGCGTAACGACCTACCGATGCTGCGCTGGCTCGTCGGTGACAGGCCCCCGCCGCACCAGCGCCCACACCGACTCCTGAAACCCGTTATCCTCACGCTCACCATCTTCCAGGTGGGTGACGATGAAATTCGGGTCGAACAGGCGACGAATCTCCTCATCGCTGACGTTGTAGGGCGGCCCGTCCTCGCCATCTCGTCGCAGGCTGACCAGCAACCCTCGTGCTCCAGGCGGAATCAACTGCGCCAGGTGGAAGGCGTAGCGCTGACGCGTCGCCTCGGGTAAGGCGATCAGGGCGGCCCGGTCGTAGAAGGCACCAATCTCCGCCGCCTGGGCGATGTGAAAGTGGAAGAAATCGCCGCACCAGAGCTCGATGCTGCCCTGGCGCTGGATGGAAAATCCGTCCTGCTGATAGCGCGACACCTCACCCGGTCCTTCCTCCACAAACTGGGCCAGGGCGGCTTCGGCCAGCTCGATGCCCAGCACCGGGTGCTGATGCTCGGCTAACCAGCGCATGTCGAGGCTCTTTCCGCACAAAGGCACCAGTACCTTGGTACCCGGTGTCGCGCCGAGAAGCGGCCAGTGCCGTACCAGCGCCGGGTGCACGCTATCGCGATGAAAGCCGATCCGGCCTTCCTCCCAGCGCTTCAGCCAGTGTTGTTGCATGGGCGGTCTCGCTTAGAACCAACGATCGCGCTTGCGGCGACGACGGGGCAGGTGCGGAACGATCAAACCGACGATCAGGCCAGCACCGGCGACACCGCCACCGTACATAAAGTAGCGCATCAGCAGGTCTTCCTTGCGGGTCTCCAGACGCGCTTCTAGATCCCGATTGACTTCGCTGATCTCGTCAAAGGAGCTCTCCAGCTCGTGATTGCGCGCCTCCAGCTCAGTAATGCGCTGCTCACGCACCTTAAGCGTCTCTGTCATGGTACTGGTGCGTTCTTCCCAGCTTTCATTAATGCCGTCGAGCTCTGCCGTCAGCTCTTCCACTCGCGATTCGAGTTGAGGCAGCTGGTCGCTGGCACTGGGCGTTTCCTGCAGCTCGCTGCTGGGCACCCACACCACATCGCCACTGGAACTGCGCACCTGTGAATAGTCACCGGAGGTGTCGAGCAGACTGACTGGCTGGCCCGCCGTCAGCGTGCCAACGATGCGGTAGCCATCGGTGGGGCCGCTGCGCACATAGGTGGTCAGTTCATCCGTGACCCACCTGGCGTTGCCATCGTCCTGGGCCATCACCGGCAAGGCACTGCTGGCGAGCGCAAGGCCAAGGGTCACTGTCTTGAGAAATTGCGTTTTCATGCCGTCTTTCCTGACTAATCTGGGCTCGGTTACGACGCTTGTGGCGCTGCACTGGCATCCTGCCAGCTCACCAGCGCGCAATGAGAATAGGGTCGCTCGCTGTGCGGCGCGGCCGGCGTGCCGGCGCGTGCCATGCTTGCCAAGGAGGCTCTCAAGGGCTTTCTTGGCAACTCGACACAGGACAGCGACGAGGTGAAAAACGTTCCACAACAGCTGTGGACAACTGTCGGGAAAACCGCTGGACATCGCCGCGCCCGGGGCGCGTCGCCTGGGTTTGACTCAAAACGGTCACAAAATAATCACCCGCCTGTCTGGCTCGCAGGCAAGACTACCACATCGCAGGGCTCTCGCCTCCCGTGAGCAGCCCCTGCCACAGCGCGGCCCAAGCCGTGCCGGCAGACAGGGGCCCACTGGCCCCATCCCCGGTCGGTGCGTATAATATGCCCCCATGCGCCACGGCCGTTCGGCCGCCAGTCTCGCGCCCGATTACCCACATTCACGTAACCAGGCCTGCCTGATGCACTTCGGGCCGGGAGCCCGACCACCGTTATGACGAAGAAGCTCTTCATCAAGACCCACGGCTGCCAGATGAACGAGTATGACTCCGCCCGCATGGCGGACCTGCTCGGCGAATCTCATCAGATGGAGCTGACCGACAACGAGCAAGACGCAGACGTGATCCTGCTCAACACCTGCTCGATTCGCGAGAAGGCCCAGGAAAAGGTCTTCCACCAGCTCGGCCGCTGGAAAAAACTCAAGCAGTCGAACCCCGACCTGGTCATCGGCGTCGGCGGCTGTGTGGCGAGCCAGGAAGGCGATGCCATCCGCAAGCGTGCTCCCCACGTGGATATGGTGTTTGGTCCGCAGACCCTGCACCGCGTGCCGGGCATGCTGGATGCCAGCCGCGCCAATCAGATCTCGGTGGTGGACGTCACCTTCCCCGAGATCGAGAAGTTCGATCACCTGCCCAAGCCAAGCTCCGATGGTGCCAGTGCCTTCGTCTCGGTGATGGAGGGATGCTCCAAGTACTGCACCTTCTGCGTGGTGCCCTACACCCGCGGCGAAGAGGTCTCGCGGCCCTTCGAGGCCGTCATGGATGAGGTCTTCCACCTGGCCGACCAGGGCGTTCGCGAAATCAACCTGCTGGGGCAGAACGTCAATGCCTACCGTGGCATCAACGACGATGGCGACGAGATTGACCTGGCCGAGCTGATTGCCTGCGTGGCGGCAGTGGATGGCATCGACCGCATCCGCTTCACCACCTCCCACCCGGTGGAGTTCAGTGACAGCCTGATCGAGGCATACGCCGACATCCCGGAACTAGTCAGCCACCTGCACCTGCCGGTGCAAGCAGGCTCCGACCGTGTGTTGGCGGCCATGAAGCGCGGTCACACGGTCGAGGAGTACGTCGACAAGATGGAGCGCATTCGCGCGCTGCGTCCCGACATCAGCTTCTCCTCCGACTTCATCATCGGCTTCCCCGGTGAAACCGAAGAAGACTTCGAAGCGACCATGGACCTGATTCACCGGATCGGCTTCGACGTCTCATTCAGCTTCGTCTATTCCGCGCGACCGGGCACTCCGGCAGCGGCGCTGGAGGACGACACGCCAGAAGAGGTCAAGAAGCAGCGCCTGGCCATCCTGCAGGAGCGTATCAACCAGCAGGCCATGCAGATCAGTCGTCGCATGGTAGGCACTACCCAGCGCGTGCTGGTATCCGGTTTCTCGCCGCGTGACCCGGGACAGCTGTCCGGCCGCACCGAGAACAACCGTGTCGTCAACTTCCGCGCGGCCAATCCGACCGAGTTGATTGGCTACTTTGTCGACGTGGAAATCACCGAAGCGCTGCCCAATTCACTGCGCGGCGAACTCGCCTCTGGCGAGCGCTACTGATACGCAGCCGACCCGAGGTGGCTGTCCAACACGCATCGACACCGCCTCGGATCATTGCCCTGGCCTACGCCGGGGCAGTAAGCTGACGGAACTGTTAACACCCTCTAGTCATCAACCACGGATTTTTCTCGCCTTGAGCCAGCCATCGACCCAGGCCAATCGCATCATCACGCTCAACCTTGAACCCAACGAGCCGCGCCGTCTCGCCAATCTGTGCGGCCAGCGCGACGAGCACCTGAAGCTGATCGAAAGCCGGCTCGGCGTCACCCTGCGCAACCGCGGCAACATGTTCCAGCTGGCGGGCCCCGGCCCCCGGGTCAAGGCAGCCTCCAACCTAGTGGAGCATCTCTACCGCGAGACCGCGTCTACCGAACTGACCCCTGACAGCGTTCACCTGTTCCTGCAGGAATCCGGTATCGAAGCCCTTGAGGAAGAGACCGAAGAGGAGATCGGCGACGGCGAAGTGCTGATCCGTACGCCGCGTACGCTGATCAAGCCTCGCGGCTTGAACCAGCAGGGCTACGTCACCAGCATCCGCCAGCACGACATCAACTTCGGCATCGGCCCGGCGGGCACCGGCAAGACGTATCTTGCCGTGGCGGCCGCGGTAGAGGCCCTCAATCAGCAGCAGGTGCGCCGCATCCTGCTGGTACGCCCAGCCGTGGAAGCCGGCGAGAAACTCGGCTTCCTGCCTGGCGACCTGGCCCAGAAGATCGATCCTTACCTGCGTCCGCTGTACGACGCCCTGTATGAAATGATCGGCTTTGAGCAGGTTGCCAAGCTGATCGAGCGCCAGGTGATCGAGATCGCCCCGCTGGCCTACATGCGTGGACGAACCCTCAACAACGCCTTCATCATCCTCGACGAGAGCCAGAACACCACTCGCGAACAGATGAAGATGTTCCTCACCCGTATCGGCTTTGGCTCGACCGCGGTGATCACCGGTGACGTGACCCAGGTCGACCTGCCGCGCGGGCAGAGCTCAGGCCTGATTCAGGTGCTCGACGTGCTGAAGGACACCGCCGGCATTGGCGTGACACACTTCGCCGCCAAGGATGTGGTCCGCCACCCGATGGTCCAGCGCATCATCGAGGCCTATGACCTGTTCGAAGCCAACCAGGAAGCCGAGGAGCGCGCGCGCCGCGAGGCCCGCGCCGAAGAACGCCGCCAGGAACGTGCCGATCGCCTCCAGTTCAGCAATGGCAGCAACGGAGACGCCAACTGATGAGCGCCTGCGTCGATCGCCAGATCGCCAGCCACGCCGAAGCGCTGCCCGACTCGGCCCAGCTTCAACGCTGGGTCGATGCCGTGCTGGAACACTTTCCCGGCCGTGAAGATGCCGAACTGACGATACGCCTGGTCGATAGCGACGAAAGCCAGGCCCTCAATCGCGACTATCGTGGCAAGGATGCCCCGACCAACGTTCTGTCCTTTCCTTTCGAGGCCCCGCCCGGCCTCGACCTGCCGCTGCTGGGAGACCTGGTGGTCTGTCACCCGGTGGTCGAGCGCGAAGCGATGGAGCAGGACAAGCGGCTGATCGATCACTACGCTCATATGGTCGTCCATGGCACCTTGCATTTGCTCGGCCACGACCATATCGAGGACGATGAAGCCGAGGTCATGGAAAACCTCGAGCGCAGTATCCTTGCCGGCCTGGGTATTTCTGATCCCTACGCCCCGCCGGCCCCATCTCCAGATCCCGATAGCGAGGACGAGAGAGCCGACGCATGAGCGAAGACCGATCGAGTAGCCAGGCCAACAAGTCCTGGTTCGACAAACTCTTCAGCGCGCTGTCCAACGACAGCGACGAGCCCAGTTCGCGGGAAGAACTCCGTGAATTCCTGCGCCAGGCAGGCAGCCGTCTACGGCTGGAACAGGACGCCATGACCATCATCGAGGGCGCCCTGAACATCAGCGATCAGCAGGTCAGGGAGGTGCTGATTCCGCGCTCTCAGGTCACTGCGCTTGAGCTCGAACAACCGCTGGAAGACTACCTGCCCATCATTCTGGAAACCGGCCACTCGCGCTATCCGGTCATCGGCGAGAACCTCGATGAGGTCAAGGGCATCCTGCTGGTCAAGGATCTGCTGCCCCTGCTGCAGAACAACAGCGAGGAACGCCCCTTTCAGCTTGAGGAAGTGCTGCGTCCGGCCATGTTCGTCCCGGAGTCGAAGCGGCTCAACAGCCTGCTCAAGGAATTCCGCGATACCCACAATCACATGGCCATCGTGGTGGATGAATACGGCGGCACCGCGGGTATCGTCACCATCGAGGACATCCTCGAGGAAATCGTCGGCGACATCGAAGACGAACACGATACCGACGAGGAAGAGGACATTCGTCAGCTGGGTGAGGATCGCTACGCCGTCAGAGCCCTGACCCCCATCGAAGACTTCAACGAGCGCTTCGATACCCGCTTTTCCGATGACGAATTCGACACCCTTGGCGGCCTGGTCATGCAACGCTTCGGCCACCTTCCGGCTCGCGGTGAACATACCCAGATCGGCGGTTGGCGCTTCACCGTGCTCAACGCCGACAACCGACGCATTCGCTTGCTGGAAGTCGAGCCCGCCAACGCCGAAAGCGAATGATCCCCGATGCCCCGCAAGGGGCATCGCCCCTCTCCTATCTTTCGTGACCCAAGGATGGACGTTCCATGCTCGAGCGACTGTTCGGTGGCCGACTCGGTTACCTTGCTGCCCTGCTTGCCGGTGGCCTGACCACCCTGGCGGCTGCCCCCTTTGGTTGGTGGTGGCTGGCCCTCCTTTCCCCCGCGCTGGTCTACGCCGGCCTTTACCTCACGTCGCCGCGTCAGGCGCTGCTGCGCGGCTGGAGCTATGGCCTGGGGCTATTTGGCAGCGGCGCCTCCTGGGTCTATGTGTCCATCCACGACTATGGCTACACCAGCGCTCCACTGGCCTTCTTTCTGACCGCGCTGTTCGTTGCCAGCATGGCCCTGTTCGTCGCCATACCTCTGGGCCTGTTCCGGCGCCTGATGCCAGCACGCCCTACCGTCGTCGCGGGGCTTGCGGGCTTTATCGGCTTCTGGGTGCTGATGGAGTGGATTCGCACTTGGCTATTCACCGGCTTTCCCTGGCTGCTGCTGGGCAGTACCCAGGTCGACTCGCCGCTGTCGACGCTGGCTCCCCTGGGCGGCGTCTATCTGCTGTCGCTAGCCGTTGCCGCCAGTGGTGCCCTGTTGGTAGAGCTGCTGCAAAGGCGTTATCTGGCAGCACTGTCACTGGTCCTGATCTGGGCCGTGGCCGTCGTCCTGCCAAGCCACTGGACCACACCTGCTGGCGAGCCGCTCAAGGTCAGCCTGTTGCAGGGTAACCTGCCCCAGGAGATCAAGTGGCTGCCTGAAGGTCAGCGTCAAGCCGTCAACACCTATCTCGGCATGACGGGAGAACTGGAGGCCAGCCGTCCAGCCGAGCCGGATATCGTCATCTGGCCGGAGGCTGCCCTGCCGATGTTCGAAGACCAGGCAGAACCCATCATGGCCCGCGCACAGGCTGCCCTGGCACCCGACACGGCACTGCTGACGGGCATCCTGCAGCGGGATGAAGACGGCCGCTTCTACAACGCCGTATCTGCCTACGGCAACGCCAGCGGCGGCTATCGCAAGGCGCATCTTGTGCCCTTCGGTGAATATCTGCCGTTGGAGAGTGTGCTGCGCGGCGCCATCGCCTTCTTCGACCTGCCGATGCCGGCCATGACACCGGGTCCCGATCGCCAGGACCCGATGGTGGCCGCGGGGCATACCATCGGCAACGCGATCTGCTACGAAATCATCTATGCCGACCTGGTAGCCCAGCGAGCTCGCCACGCCGAACTGCTGCTGACCGTGTCCAACGATAGCTGGTTTGGCAACTCCATCGGCCCGCACCAGCATCTGGAGATGGCCCGCCTGCGAGCCCTGGAGAACGGCCGCTACGTGATCCGTGCCACCAGCAACGGGATTACGGCGATCATCGACGACCAGGGCGAGATCCTCGACCAGCTGCCACAATTCACCACCGCCAGGCTGGACGGCGAGGTGCAACCGATGCAAGGCCTGACGCCTTTCACGCGCACCGGCAGCTGGCCCACCTGGGCCCTGGCCGCCCTGCTGCTGCTGGTCGGGATCGGCTGGCGCCGCCGCACCGCCTAACGAAAGGGTGATGCGCAGCTGACCGGTGGCATCAGCCGCTAAAGGCCTATCGCCCCAACAAGCGCCAATCGCTACCAAAGACCGGCAGACAAAGCACCCGCAAACAAAACGCCGCAAGGGCCAAGGCCCTTGCGGCGTTGTCGTGACAGCCCTCGTCAGAGCGCGTCTCAGGAGGACGGTTCGTCTTCGGGAGACTCGCCCAGTACCTCCGGAATCGAGATCTTCACGAAACGTCCTGGCGCAGGTTCCAGCAAGGCCAGCTCTCCCCCTCCGGGCTGACGGGCCTCGACCATCTTGTCTGCATCCACATAGCCACCGTCCAACATCCACTGCTGCCAATGCGGCCACCAGGATCCTTCGTGGGCCTCGGCGCCAGCCAGCCAGTCGTCATGGTTGTCGGGCAGTTCGCTGTTGGTCCAGTAACCGTACTTGTTCTTGTGGGGCGGGTTGACGATCCCGGCAATATGCCCGGAGCCACCAAGCACGAAGGTGACGGGCCCCTTGGGCAGCAAGGCCCCGTAGTAGCTGCTGTTCCACTTGGCGATGTGGTCTTCACGGGTGGCGACGAAGTAGCTGGGGGTCGATACCTTGCGCAGATCAATCTTGACGTCGTCCAGCTCGATCCCGCCCGGCTCAACCAGCAGGTTTTCCTGGTACAGGTGGCGCAGATACCAGCCGTGAGTGCCCGCCGGAAGATTGGTACCGTCCGTGTTCCAGTACAGCAGATCAAAGGCGGCAGGGTCCTCGCCCTTGAGGTAGTTGTTGACGTAGAACGACCAGAACAGGTCATTCTCGCGCAGCAGGTTGAAGGAATACGCCATCACCCGGCCATCAAGATAACCGTCCTGCTCGAGCTTGGCTTCAATCCCTTGCAGCACCGGCTCGCTGAGGAACACGCCGATTTCCCCAGGATCACGAAAGTCCTGCAGCGTCGCCATGTAGGTGACCGACTTGGCCTTGCGCCCGCGCCGGGTGCTGGTCAGGTACGCCATGGTCGACGCGGTCAGGGTGCCGCCAATGCAGTAGGAGAGGAAATTGGCCGACTTCTCTCCGGTAGCCTGCTCGATGCCATCCAGCGCCGCGATGGGCCCCAGCTGCATGTAGTCCGCCCAGGTCAGGTCGCGCTGCTCGGGGCCTGGGTTGCGCCAGGAAATCAGGAAGACGGTATGCCCTTGGTCCACCAGCCACTTGACCAGCGAGTTTTCCGGGCGCAGGTCCAGCACGTAATACTTGTTGATCCAGGGAGGAACGATCAGCAGCGGTGTCTTGAACACCTTTTCCGTGGTGGGCGCATACTGAATCAGCTGGATCAGCTCGTTTTCCATGACCACGGCGCCTTCGGACACCGCGATGTTGCGGCCGACCTCAAAGGCACTGCGATCGGTCATGGTCACGTTCAGACCTTCGGCAGAGTTGGCCAGGTCTTCGCGCAGTCGCGCCAGACCATCCACCAGATTCTGACCGCGGGTTTCCAGGGTCTTGCGCATGACCTCCGGGTTGGTCGAGACGAAGTTGGTCGGTGACATGGCATTGACCATCTGGCGAGCGTAGAACGACAGATTGCGCTTCTCGCCAGGGGTCAGATCGTCCAGCCGGTCCACCAGGTTCTCCACAGTGCTGGAGAACAGCAGATACTGCTGCATGATGGCGTTATAGGCCGGGTCGCTGGTCCAGGCCTCATCCTTGAACCGGCGATCCCCCCGCGAGGGAGTCACCAAGGGCTCCAGGGCGCCGCCGCTGGCGGCAGACATGGCTTGCTGCCACAGCGCCAGCTGATCCTGCATCAACTTCGTCTGGGTCTCCCATAGCAAGGTGGGATTACGCATCAGCGACTCCGCACCCGCCTGGAAGCTGTTGCGAATATCTTCCATCACCGAGTCGGCTGCATCACTCGGTACCATGCGTGAAAGAAAGTCCTCCATCAGTGCCTGGTACTCTGCGCTCAGCACTGACAACTGGCTGCCCCACTCTTCAGGGTTGTCCATTACCTGCTCACCTGCCGCCATGGCGACCTCCTCTCCACTGCCCCGCACACAGGATGGCTCACCGTTCGCCGGCCGGCATCGCGGTATCCACCCTCATCTTGTCATGGTTGTTTGATGCGTAAGGGCAAGGGCCCACCGGACCCCTGCCCTTTGCTGGCTGTCGCTTGACCGACCGCCAGGGTGACACCGCGATCAGGACGTGCGCTTGCGACTCGAGGTCGCCCTGGCGGTGCCTGTCGACTTGGTAGATGCAGTAGCACTGGAGGCTGCCTGCGACGCTTGCTGGGCGGTCTTTTCCGCCGCTTCGGTAACCTGCTGGGTGGCCTTTTCCACGGCAGACGTCGCCTGGTCCCGTGCCTGGGTGGCCTGTTCGGCAAGCTGCTGGCCGGACTCGGCGAACAACGTCTCCAGTTCTGTCTTGAATTCAAGGCTGAGCTGGCTCATGGCGCGGGCATCTTCCAGCATCTGCGCCGACAGCTCGTTGAGCATCTCGGCCTGACGGGTGGAGAAGTCGCGCAGCCCCTCGGCATCGTTGATCTCGGTGGCATCACGCATGCGCTCGGTGCCCATCTGGCTATAGCGCTTCATCGATTCCATCTGGTACTGGGACATCTTTTCCATGTTGTCCAGCATCAGGGAATTAAGCTTGCGCATCGGCTCGAAGAACTGACGAGTCTGCTCGCTGAAGTTGTCGAACATCTTGTCTTGCATGACCAAACCTCCTGGAAGTCCTGTCGATGAACCCTGTCCAAACAGCCTGTTCATTCAGCATTTCGTGTCAATGACGCCGTCGCGTCAGCGCACCGGATGTTCTTCATGCAGGCTCTTCATGCGGACTCCTCATGGGGGCATTGCGCCCCTTTGAAGTCACATGACGCCTGTCGTTCCAGGCGACCGCCATGGCTCTGCATGGCAACTGCAGGCCAGCCTGACGTTGCTCCTGGCGCGCGCCATCAGCATCATTGTTGCAACGCAACAAAGGTCAGTCTGGCACACACAGGATGACAGTGCCATGACATCCCCTCGAGCTGCGCGAATATGCATGGGACACTCGTCACCGGCATCGCCGCGCCTGTTGCCATGGCCAAGCCGTCAGCCCTTGTCCTTGCTGCCGGACCTGGCACTGGCACTGCCTGTCCGACGAGACGCACTGCTCGACCGAGCGGTGCTGCTGGATCGCGACGCCGATCCCGACTCCTGCTCCGAGTCGCTCGAGGAGCTCGATGTACTGCGCGCACTCTGAGCCGCCTGAGTCAGCATATCCATCATCATTTTCTGATAGTTGCCAAAGCTGGCCAGACCCTGGGACAAGCCCTGTTGCAGAGCAGGTTGCTGCAGGAAGGGCTGCATCAGACTCATGGGGTCATAGCCCTCGACACCGGATTCCATCTGCCGCTGAATGCGATCAAGCAGGTCCTGCTGGAAGGCCTCGATATTGGGAAGCCCCAGTGCCTGACGGAATTCTTCTGGCGTCAGATCGAACTCGACGTTGATTTTCATGCTGGCCTCTTACTCCCTGGTCGATATGTCGACGTTGCGTCGGCGCTAGGGGAATATCACATCAGCGATATCGACGGCGACTGTCCTGACCAGCGCCACCCTGCGCAGCAAGCACAAGACGCAATAAGCAAAAGATGCCTTGCTTCGTCATCTTCCTTTCACGCCATCTTGAGTGTAGCAGTCCTGTCACGCTCCGCGATTCAGCGTAACCGTGGGGTGCTGACGGAAACCTCGCTATTCTGTGCGCGATGGCGCAACAGGTGGTCCACCAGCGTCAACGCCATCATCGCTTCGGCAATCGGCGTCGCACGAATGCCGACGCAGGGGTCATGACGTCCCTTGGTCACCACCTCTACCGGATTGCCGTCCACATCGATGGAGCGTCCTGGAATGGTGATGCTCGAGGTCGGCTTGAGCGCGAGATGAGCGATCAAGGTCTGACCACTGGAAATCCCCCCCAGCACACCGCCCGCATGATTGGACAGGAAGCCTTCCGGGGTCATCTCGTCGCGATGCTCACTGCCACGCTGTGACACGCTGGCAAAGCCATCACCGATTTCTACGCCCTTCACCGCATTGATGCTCATCAAGCCGTGGGCCAGGTCAGCATCGAGACGGTCGAACACCGGCTCGCCCAAGCCAGGCGGCAGGCCTTCCGCGGTCACGGTGATCTTGGCACCGACCGAGTCCTGATCACGACGCAGCTGGTCCATGTAGGCCTCGAGCTCCGGCACGCGCTCTGGGTCAGGGCAGAAGAACGGATTATCGTTTACCGAGGCCCAGTCGCGAAATTCGATGGCCAGCTCACCCAGCTGACTCATGTAGCCCCTCACCACAATGCCCTGACTGGCCAGGTACTTCTTGGCAATCGCGCCAGCAGCGACGCGCATCGCGGTCTCGCGGGCGCTGGAGCGACCGCCACCGCGATAGTCGCGCACGCCGTACTTGTGGTGATAGGTGTAGTCCGCGTGGGCGGGCCGGAACTGGTCCTTGATCTTGGAGTAGTCCTTCGAGCGCTGATCGGTATTCTCGATCAACAGACCGATCGATGTGCCGGTGGTCTTGCCCTCGAACACGCCGGACAGGATCTTGACCTGGTCCGGCTCGCGCCGCTGGGTGGTATGACGGGACGTGCCGGGACGCCGGCGGTCGAGGTCCGCCTGCAGGTCGGCTTCACTCAGCTCGATGCCAGGAGGACAACCATCGACGATGGCGCCCAGCGCGATCCCGTGGCTCTCGCCGAAAGTGGTGACGGTAAACAGTTTGCCGAAGGTATTGCCGGACATGGGCGCTCCTCTGTGTGTATCGCGAAAGTGTTAGGCGAACTCAGGCAAAGGACGCCGCATGGGCGTCGAGTTCATCGGCGGTCAAGGCAAACACGCCCTGACCGCCGCGCTCGAAGTCGAGCCACAGGAACGGCACCTCGGGGAAGGCCGCTTCAAGGTGATGGTCAGAATTGCCCACCTCGACAATCAGCACGCCCTGGTCCGTCAGGTGTGCTCTCGCCTCGCGCAGGATGCGCCGGACGATATCCAGCCCGTCGCTGCCGGCACCCAGTGCCAGCGCGGGTTCATGGCGAAACTCTTCAGGCATGGTGGTCAGGTCCCGCAGATCCACATAGGGCGGATTCGATACGATCAGGTCGTAGCGCTGCCCCTCCAGGCCATCGAAGACATCGCTTTGCACCGCGCGCACCCGACGCCCTACATCATGGCGATTGATGTTCGCCCGCGCCACGGCCAAGGCATCCTGGCTGATATCCGACAGATCGACCTCTGCAGTGGGCAGATATTCGGCACTGGCGATACCGATGCAGCCAGAGCCGGTACACAGGTCCAGAATGCGTCGCGGCGGCTCTTCCGGGAACCACGCCTGGTAGCCGCTCTCGATCAGTTCAGCGATGGGCGAGCGCGGAATCAGCACGCGTTCATCCACGGCAAAGGTCAGCCCGGCGAAAAATGCCTCGCCCAGCAGATAGGGCAGCGGCCGGCGATCGGTAATACGCGCGCGGACCAATGCCACGATGCGCTCGCGCTCCATCGGCAGCAAGCGGGCCTCCTGCACGCTGGGATCAACGTCCCAGGGTAGATGCAGCGCGCCCAGCACCAGCGCTACTGCCTCATCCCAGGCGCTATCGGTGCCGTGGCTGTAGGTCAATCCGGCCAGATGAAACTCACTGGTGGCCCAGCGCAGGCAGTCGCGCAGGGTGATCAGACCATCGGCAAGTTCGCCGTCGGCGAGCACCAGCGTGGAGGAAGCGTCGCGCCCTTGGGCAGGAAGGCGCGTGGATGAGGGGGCAGAAGAAGAATCAGCCAAGGGGGAATCCTGTCGAGCGGGTTCGCGATGGGGCTATCCGGCCTTGCAGCACGCGCTGCAACAGGCAATCGGCGTAGCGAAATGGACTGTCCGGCATTGTATCCGCGCCAGCGGTTCACTGCCACGACGAGCGCGGTATACTGACCGCCCCATTCACGCACTTGAGGCCCCGATGAGCCACCGCCAGCCACCGCCCGACGACGACATCAACGCGTTTCGCCAGGCCCTGGAACAGGCGGGAGTCCGTCGCATCCGGCACAATCGCGCTGATACCGGCAAGCCGCGCACCACATCGCATCCACAGCGGGACCAGGCCGCCGCCGCGAGACGCGCGGCCGCGGTCAGTGCCGGGGATGACGTGGCGACGGGGCGCACCTCCGACGGTCGGGTAGAGCCGGTACGTCCTTCCGAGTATCTCGATTTCGCATTGCCTGACCTGCCCTACCGGACGCGCAGCCAGCTGAAGCGCGGATTGATCCAGTGGGAGGGTGGGCTCGACCTGCACGGCTACAGCCTGGAAGAAGCCCGGGCTGAACTTGAGAGCTTTCTGCGCGATTCCGTCGCCAGCGGCCATCGCTGCGTGATTGTCGTCCATGGCAAGGCCTGGGGCGCCACCGCGGATTACCCGGTGATCAAGAGCCACGTCAATGCCTGGCTCAGGGAGTGGCCAAGCGTGCTGGCGTTCTGCTCCGCCACCGATGCCGAGGGCGGCACCGGCGCGGTGTACGTGCTCCTGCGCAGACGTGGCCACACCCCGTAGGAAAACGCCGCATAAATTGCTGCGCTCGACATCTCGACGGCTGGCGTTACTCAAGATCCTCATTTAACCGCTCGTAAACTCCGGACTTTCCGTTCCGGCAGTAGCCGACCTGCCATCGCTCGCTACATTTCTGCGGCGCTTCCTTGGGGCACACCGCATCACTGCCTGCGCTGGCGATCCGCCGCCACGTAATCGCCAGTGATGCGCTTAGCGACGCACCTCGGCATGCTCCACCAGGCCACAGGTCTCGATACGATCCAGCGCCTGGCAGGTCAGGTGACGTCCCAGCCGAATCAGGTCTCTGGCCCGGTGGAACTCAAACGACCCACACACCGTCTTGGGCACCTCCACCAGAATATCGGGCGGGTATCCCGCTTCCTTGTAGCGCGCCAGGGCCGCCTGGGTGATATCGAATGAGGTGAGGATGGTGGCCAGGCGTCCCCAGTCCTTGGGACCCAGCGCCGCCGTGCCCCGCTCGGCGCGATCCGCCTCGGCCTCGGTATTGGCGCTGTCCAGCAGCCGACGTACCAGCGGCGTCCCTTTCGCCTCGTGTCTTCGATCCCCCTTGCGTCGTTCGTCCTTCGAGGGGGAAGACGCAGGGGACGCCGACCCAGCACGTGACTCGTCACAGCTGGGACAATGGGTCGGCAACAGTTCTTCCAGGGTGACCAGCTGCGGACTGTTGGCCGTGACGTTGACGGCCATTACCAGGTCCGCGTGTACCGAGACATTGGAAATGATCGGCAAGGGATTCAGCAGGCCGCCATCCACCAGCAGGCGTGGCCCGTCCTCCACCGGGGTAAACACCCCCGGGATGGCAATGGAGGCGCGGATAGCCTTCAGCAACGAACCGCGCTGAAACCATACCTCGCGCTGGCGCACCAGGTCGGTGGCCACCGCAGTGAACGGTATCGGCAGATCTTCAATGGCCACATCACCGATGAAGGACTCGATCTTGCTCATGACCTTCTTGCCCTGCATGGCGCCCATGGAAGTGAAAGACATGTCGAGCAGTCGCAGCACCCCGAACGAGCCCAGCTCCTCCACCCACTGCCGATAGTCCTCCAGCTTGCCCGCGGCAAAGATCCCCCCGACCAGAGCGCCCATGGAACACCCCGAGATAGCGACGATCTCGTACTCGCGCGCGGCCAGCTCCTGCAGAACACCGATGTGGGCGTAGCCTCTGGCTCCGCCGCTGCCCAGGGTCAGAGCGATGCGCTTGCCGGGCAAGCCCGGCGGACAGTCGTGGCGATAGGTCGTCATGGCGTGGCCCTCCTGCCGCTTGATGTCGGCGGGTCGTCCCCGAGTCCACGGCAAGGTCGAGGGCTGGGCAATGACCGTCCTGCCGACGCACGATGATCTGACAGGCTCTGGCGAATACGGCTGCCTCGAACCTGTCTATCAGATTAGTCCACCCCTGCGTGGAAACACTTACACCGCTGATCACGGCGCAGCCGCTTCGAGGCCGGCATCTGGTACGAGCGGCTGACGCCCCACGCCATGCCCATGCCGGAGCTTGCCGGGCCAGCTAGGATGAAGCGGCGGGACCCCCGGGGTCGCCTAAGGCACTGACGATGGTGTCTGCCACCGCCTGCACATGGCTGGGCGAAGCATGCAGATGATGCCCGCCCTCAAGCACGTGCCGTGTCAGCTGGCGAACCCGTGCCCGCGCCGCAATGCCGCGGGGGCTGTCGCCGAGGATACCGTCGCGTCCCTCGATCAGCAGTACCTCGCAGGCAATAGCCTCAAGCAGGTGGGCGACCTGCTCGTCGGTCAGCCTGACGGGAGAGGGTCGCAGCAAGCGTGGATCAGTGCGCAGCTGCAGCTGCCCATCGTCCGCTGGTGCCAGATTGCGCGCCACAATGTCACGAACCGTCTCGGCATCCACGGGCGTCGCACCACCGACGACACGTGCCTCCACCGCGCTGTCGAGATCCGCATAGCGGGGGGAGCGGGACCGCCGGCGACGGTGCGCCTTGAGCGACCGTCCGAGTTGCTGGGCGGTCTCTTGCGGTGCGGTCGTGAGAGCTCCCAGGCCGTCGATCAATACCAGGCGTTCGACCCGCTCGGGCAACGCAGCGGCCAGCAGACAGGCGACCCCTGCCCCCAGCGAATGCGCCAGCAGCGGTGCGCGCTCCAGCCCCAGATCGTCCATGGCGTCCAGCAGGTCATGGCAGTAGTCCCAGATGGCGTAATCGAGACTCCCGGCCAGTGGCCGTGACAACCCGTGGCCCGCCATATCGATGGCCACGATGCGTATGCCAAGGCGACGTGCCAGCAGCGGCGCGAGACGACTGAAGCTGGCCGCGTTGTCGAGCCACCCGTGCAGCGCCAGCCAGGTGGGCGCCCCCTCTTCCCCCCAGACCAGCGCAGCCAAACGCCCTTCAGCCAGGCGCCCTTCAGCCAAACCCAGAGCAGCGCCTGTCGAGGTCATGGCGGTTGCCGTCGTCGGAATCCGGGTCATTTACGCGCCCCCTCTGGTGCCAGCAGGCGATCGATCATGGACAGCAAGGCCTCTCGCGTCGCATCCGGCTGCTCCATGGGGAACATATGCGTCCCCGGCACCGTCTCCAGCACGATACCGCGGCGACTAAGCCGCCTGCAGCGCGACGGCGTCAGCAGATCCGACGACGCTCCCGCCAACACTCCGATAGGCACCGACACCTCGCGGGGCAGACGATCCAGGTGGTGAGGAAGGTGACGAAATATCTCGACCTCGATATCCGGGTCATAGCTCAGTACGGCACTACCGTCTTCCAATACCGTCGTGCCTGCCTCGATATAGTCGTCCAGGGCTTCCGGCGTAAAGGCCCGAAACAGCCCCTTGCGCCGCAGTTGGGCACGCATGGCATCGCGGCTTTCCCAGCGCGCGCGCCGCCCTTTGCTCTTGCCCGCCGGGGTCACCCGATCCACCATGCCTAGCCATTTGCTGAGGCGCATGGCCATTGCGTCCAACCCCAGCATCAGCGGCGGGTCGAGCATCACCACTGCCTGGAACCGCTCAGGAGCCTGACGCGCTGCCATGGCGGTGATGACGCCGCCCATGGAATGCCCCACGCCGATAAAGGGGCCCGGCAGATCACGCGTGCTGTCCAGATATTCGTCGCGCAAGGCCAGCCAGTTGTGACCAACAGGAAAGTCAGGATGATGCCCCAGCCGGTCCAGTGGCTGGATGACAAAACGCTCCTTCAGTGGAGCCAACAGACTGCGATAGCTGCCCCCGGGAAACCCGTTGGCGTGGGCAAACAGCAAGGTCGGGCGGTGTGACTCGGTCATTGTCCTTCGCTCATCATCATAGGGGCAGCGGCAATCCGGCCGCCGGTAGCGTCAGCAGGCTAACGAGTTTACCCTATGGCGAGTCAGCGCCGTGCTCAAGTGGCTTGCCGGCAGTGGGACGTAGGCCTTCGGTCGCCACCGTGGAGTCTTGTCCTCTTAGCACCTGTCTCATGGCAACCACCGGCGCTTCTGAAGCCTCGTCATTCGCTTTCATCAGCCAGGTATTTCACGTGTCCTCCAAGCCCCGTCGTGATACGCGTCAGCGCAACCGCATTTTCTTCCTCACCGTCGCCATCGCAGTGATCATTGGGCTTTGGTTGGCCCGGTAACTCATCGGTGACGACACCAGAAGCCCGCATGCCAGTCTCATTGCAATGGGCTGCAATCGTCAGACTATCCGCAGGGCGGCTGCGGCCACGCTCACTCCAGCATGTCTGCCAAACGAGCACGCAGGCGATCGCGGGCAAAATCCACAAAGCTACGCACCTTCGCTGGCGCACGCCGGCCCTCGACATGCACCAGATGAATCGGCCAAGGAGCGGGCTCGTGATCCTGCAGCACCACGCGCAGACGGCCCGAGGCCAGCTCATCCGCGATCTGATACGACAGCACACGCGTCAGCCCCCAGCCGTGACACGCTGCCTCGATCCCCGCAGCCACGCTACTCAGACGTAGCCGAGGACTTATCCTCACGGTGTCCTTTTCGTCACGTCCAAAGCGCCATTCGACGATTGGACTCAAGGCAGAGACCGCGGCAATGCGATGATCCTTTAGCTCTTGAGGCTTTTGAGGCTCGCCCCAGCGCTCTAGATAATCAGGTGCTGCACAGATCACTCGTCGCACGTCCCCCAACCTGACTGCGACCAGTTCTGATGACGGAAGAGGACCGATACGTAGTGCCACATCAAAGCCCTCTTCCACCATGTTGACCACTCGGTCGAGCATCACGACATCCACTGACACATCCGGATAGGCGTCGAGAAAGTCCACCAGCATGGGCGTCATATATCGCCGGCCGAACTCATTGGGACAGGTGAGTCGCAACTCGCCGAGCGGACGAATGGCCGCGCCGGAAGCGGCATCGTCAGCGGCCTGCAGCTGCGCCAGCACGTGACGGGCATCCTCCAGATAGGCGCGACCTACTTCTGTCAATCGCACTCGACGGGTGGTGCGGATCAGTAACCGCGTACCTAGACGAGCCTCAAGGGCATTCACCCCTCGCGTCACCGAGGGCGCACTCATGCCAAGTCGGCGAGCGGCTTCCGCGAAGCTCTCGGCTTCTGCCACCGCAATGAAGACCTTTAGGCTTTGCAGCCGATCCATTCGCCGATTACCTCCATTTCATAAAATAGTGCCTTTCTTTTTTGCCATATTAATTCATAAAACGAAGGGAGATAAGCTCATCAAGCAGTGAGGCCCGCCACAGTGGCCGTCCAATGCTCGTCATTACCGAGGCTTAAGCTCACACTTCCACAGCAGGCACCCATCATGTCGCACCCCATCACCCTATACCGCACGCCAAAGTCTGGTCACTGCCACCGGGTAGAGCTAATGCTCTCTTTGCTCGGGTTGCCCTATCGGACAGTCGATCTTGATATGGCCAATCGCGCGCACAAAGCACCCGAATTCCTGGCGATCAGCCCCTTCGGTCTCGTCCCGGCCATCGACGACAACGGCTATACACTCTCGGACAGCAACGCCATTCTCGTTTATCTGGTCAAGAACTATGCAGCGGACAGCGACTGGCTTCCCGCCTCACCCAAGGACGCGGCCGAAGTGCAGCGTTGGCTGACCATTGCTGCCGACAACCTGTTTGCAGGCCCCTGCGCCGCTCGCCTCGTCAAGGTATTCGATGTCCCGCTGGATCACTCGGCAGCAGTAGAAAAGGCTCACGACCTGCTAGGTATCCTGGACACTCACCTATCCACTCGAGCATGGCTCGCCACTGGGCGACCGACGCTCGCAGACGTAGCGCTCTTCAGCTATATCGCCCATGCCCCAGAAGGCGGCGTCGACTTGAGGCCTTATCCGAGCGTGCATACGTGGCTGCAGCGCGTGCGCGCACTGCCTGGCTTCGTGGCCATGGCATCGTCACCGGTGGTGGCGCCAGAGCTGCGCCCGGCCTAACCGTCATATTTCAGAGCTCATCGACGACCCTAAATACAGTTCCATCAATCAGTTCCCCTCCAAGATCCTGCGAGGATATCCATGACGCAAGTGCCCACCACTCCCTTTCATCAGGGCGAACGCGAGGCCCAGCATCGTGCGGGTGTCGGCGACGTTGCCAGTTGGGCAGGCGGTTTTATTCGAGACTTTCTGCCCGACCAGCATCGAGATTTCCACACTGCTCTGCCCTTTCTGGTCATGGCAGGTAGCGACCTGAACGGTCGTACCTGGGTCACTGTGCTGGAGGGGGCCGACGGATTTCTGCACTCTCCCACGCCCTATCAGCTGAGCCTCCGTACCGAGCCAGAGCCGAGTGATCCGCTAGCCGAGCGCTTATTCTCAGGCGGTGATGTGGGAGTGCTGGGCATCGATCTCGCCAGCCGACGCAGGAATCGCTTCAACGGGCGAATTTCACGGTCCTCCGATGGCTACGTCATCGACGTTCAGCAGTCCTTTGGCAACTGCCCCCAGTACATTCAACAGCGCACACTATCGCGTACCCAAGCCGACGCGCCGGGCACGCTCAAGCGCTTCAGCCAGCTGACACGCGACCACATTCACTGGATTGAACGCGCCGACACGATGTTTATGGGGTCTGGCCATCACCATCACTCCGAAGCACATCACAACGGCTTCGACGCTTCGCATCGTGGGGGCGCGCCGGGCTTCGTCAAGGTAGAGAGCGAGCAAGAGCTGGTCATTCCGGACTATGCGGGTAACAACTTCTTCAACACCATCGGCAATCTGCTCAAGGATCCACGGGTGGGTCTGGTCTTCGTGGACTTCAACCAAGGCAGCCTGCTGCACATCAGTGGCACCGCACGAATCGACTGGAGCCCGGGGGCGTCCTCCGACCCACAAGCCAGACGATTTATACACGTCACTATCGAACGCATACTGGAACGCCGCCATGTGCTGTCACTTCGCTGGCAGCGAGATCTTCAACACACACGAGACCTCACGATCAAGCGCAAGGTACGCGAGAGCAAGGACGTCACCTCCTTCTACCTCGCACCTGTCGACGAACATCCCCTAGTACCGGCCACCGCAGGCCAGCACCTCAACGTGGACATGCAGGTTCCAGGACAGCTTGGCACCACCTCGCGTAGCTACTCGCTGTCAGGTGATCCTGCCGATAGCCAACACTACCGTCTCAGTATCAAGCGCGAGGCCTACGGCCTGGTATCACGCTACCTGCACGACGTCATTGGCGAAGGAGCAATCATCAAGGCAGGCAGGCCCTCCGGCGACTTCGTGTTGCCTGACAAAGAGACACCGGTGGCATTGATCAGTGCGGGTATTGGTCTCACCCCTATGGTCGCCATGCTTCACGCGGCGGCCAGACAAGGACGCCCCGCCTGGTACCTTCACGGAGCTCGCCGAGGCAATCAACATCCCCTGCGCCAGGAAGTCAACGAACTGGTGGCTCGTCATGCCCACTTACACCAGCGCATCTTCTACAGTCAGCCGGCCCCGGAAGATCGCCTCGGACATGACTTCCACGTTGCTGGACGCCTCAGCGCCACTGCCGTGCTCGAGACCGCTGGTCATCCCGAAACACACTATCTTGTGTGCGGCCCCTCTGCTTTCGTAGCGAACTTGACCGATGATCTCATCAGCTACGGCGTCCCCGCCGCTCGCCTCCATAGCGAGTCCTTTTAACCTCTCAGGGTGCCTGGTGTAGCGGGGGGCTCGCCTCCCTCTCGCTTCCCTCTCGCTTCCCTCTCGCCCCCCTCTCGCCTCCCCCTCTCCTCCATCTCGCGCTAAACACCACACCAAGCATCGCGCTATCCGTCTTTGCCCCTCATGTGTACTTCGACCGTCTCGGCCCTGCTTCGCAACCTCTTTTTGTTATGTTATAACTTTGCACCCACGACTTGGGCGCGACGAGCTGTGGTAGCTCGAATCCACACCGTGGCGTCAACGCCTGGCGGTCGGTACAGATGATCAGCCAGTGATCACGACGCAAGCCAAGCCAACGCGTGCTGCCAACACACCGTGATTCACCCCTATCGCTGGAGAACACCGCGATGTCGTCTCCTGAAGAGACCCGTCTTCTGGCCATGTCGGACGACGACTACATGAATGAAGAGCAGCTCGCATTTTTCCGCCAGCGGCTGCTGTCGGAGAGGGCCCAGATCGAGGCCCACCTGAGGGAAATACGGACCAATATGGCGTCCCACGAGCGGGATAGCGACGAACTTGACCAGGCCGCCTTTGAAGAGGAGCTGAGGCTGCAGCTGCGTCAGGCCGATCGCGAAACCCGCCTGATCGCCAATATCGACTCAGCCATTCGTCGGATCGATGCCGGAGACTACGGCTACTGCATCGAAACCGGCGAACCCATCGGCATCCCCAGGCTGCTGCTGCGCCCTACCGCCAAGCTGACCCTTGAGGCCAAGGAACGCCAGGAGCAACGGGAACACCACTATCGCAAGATGCGAGGAGAAAGCGCATGACCCCCTCAGCCGCCCCCCTTCCGGTGACCGTTCTGTCCGGCTTTCTCGGCGCCGGCAAGACCACCCTGCTCAACCATATCCTGGCCAATCGCGAAGGTCGCCGAGTGGCGGTCATCGTCAATGACATGAGTGAGGTCAATATCGACGCGGCCCTGGTCAGGGGTGCACCAGACCAGGCAGGCGAGGTCACTCTCAACCGGGCCGAAGAACAGCTGGTAGAGATGAGCAACGGCTGCATCTGCTGCACGCTGCGCGAGGATCTGCTGATCGAAGTACGACGACTGGCCGAGGAAGGGCGCTTCGACACGCTGGTGATCGAGTCCACCGGCATTTCCGAACCACTCCCCGTCGCCGAAACGTTCACCTTCGCCGACGAGCAAGGTCGTAGCCTGTCCGAGGTCGCCCGCCTGGATACTCTGGTGACCGTGGTCGATGGCGCCAACTTCCTCAGCCAGTATCGCGAGGCCCAATCCCTGGCAGAGGCCGGGGAAAGCCTGGGAGAAGACGACGAGCGCAATGTGGCCGACCTGCTGGTCGACCAGATCGAATTCTGCGATGTGCTGCTGATCAGCAAGACTGACCTTCTTAGCCAGGCCGAACTTGAAGAGCTGACGAGCGTGCTGCGCGCCCTCAACCCCGAGGCCGAATTGCTGCCCATCGCCCATGGCAAGGTATCCCTGGACAAGGTGCTGGATACCGGGCGCTTCAGCTTCGAGCGGGCCCAGCAAGCGCCGGGATGGCTCAAGGAACTGCGCGGCGAGCACGTGCCAGAGACCGAGGAATACGGCATCTCCAGCTTTGCCTACCACGCACGACGTCCTTTCCATCCACAGCGCTTCTTCGAGCTGCTGCACAGCAACTGGTTTGGCGGCAAGCTATTGCGCTCCAAGGGGTTCTTCTGGCTGGCCACGCGGCCGACCTTTGCCGGCCAGTGGAGCCAGGCTGGGGGTATCGCCCACTACGGCTTTGCCGGCATGTTCTGGAAGGCGATCCCTGAGATCAACTGGCCCGAAGACCCCGACTATCGCGCCTCCATCATGGAACGCTGGGAAGAGCCCTTCGGCGACATGCGACAGGAGCTGGTCTTCATCGGCCAGAACCTCGACGAAGCGCGTATCCGCCAAGCGCTGGATGACTGCCTGATCAGCGAGTCATTGCTGCTGGAGGGCAAGGACGCCTGGGCAACGCTGCCCGACCCCTTCCCCGCCTGGAAGTAAACCATGCAGAATGCCGAACCTATCCCGGTGACCGTGCTGACCGGCTTTCTTGGCAGCGGCAAGACGACACTGCTCAATCATCTGGTGCGCCAGCCGGCCATGAGCGATGCGCTGGTGGTGATCAACGAGTTCGGTGACATCGGCCTGGATCACCGGCTGGTGGCAGAGGGCGATGAGCACACCATCGTCGAAATGAGCAGTGGCTGTCTGTGCTGCACGATTCGCGGCGACCTCAGTCGCAGCGTGCAGCAAGCCGTGGAGCAGCTGAACCAACGCGAGGCGCGCCCGGTGTCCCGAATGATCATCGAGACTACCGGGCTTGCCGATCCTGCGCCGATTCTCCAGACCTTGATGACCGATCACTGGCTGGCCCAGCGCTTCCGTCTGGACGGCGTTGTTTGCCTGGTCGATGCAGCCAATGGTCTCTCTACCCTTCATGCCCATGGCGAGTCACAGCGCCAGGCTGCGGTCGCTGACTGCCTGCTGCTGACCAAGACCGATCTGGTGGGTGGGACACGCCTGAACGATCTATCGAGGCAGCTGGCCGAGATCAACCCTGCCGCCGAGCAGATCGAGGTCCTTAATGGCGAAATCGATGCTGCACGCCTCACCGCCCGGCGTCTGCCAGCGTCGGCCAAGGATGCGCCGCAGGCTCAGGGCTGGCTCGGGGCCGGCGCCTATCTACAGGTCAGCTCGTTCTCCAGCGTCTCTGTCGGGACTGGCGCCAGCGTCTCTATCGGGACTGGCGCCTGCGGCGCGCCGACGCCCATGCTCAGCGTCTCCAACGACGCTCCCGTAAGCCGCCACGGCGAGCAGATTCGCTCGTTCTGCTTCACTGTCGAGACGCCGATTGCAGCCGAAGTGCTGGAGGACTGGCTGGACCTTCTGCTGAGCCTGCTGGGCGACAGAATGCTGCGGATCAAGGCCATCGTTAACGTGGCCAACCGAGACCAGCCGCTGGCGCTGCATGGCGTCCAGCATATCTTTCACCCTCCCGTCCCGTTGCCGCCAGACGCCTGTCCGGACGGCGTGTCTCGCTTTGTATTCATCACCAGTGGTGTGGCCGCCGATACGGTGACGCAGCTGTTCACCTACTTCGATAGCTAGCCCAGCTGCACCACCCGCAGATGCACGAGGCCATGGCCCACGCCACCTAGTCACACATTGAGTTTTCTATGACATCGCACCCTCTGGAAGATATCGCCGCCGCCCCTGCAACTCACTCAGTTCCCCTGGACTGGGTCGGCATGGAGGGCATCGCCCTGCCACTGCAGGTCGCCGGCAAGACCATTGCGGGCCGCGCATCGGCCGGTGTCAGCCTTGACGATCCCGCGGTTCGCGGCATCCACATGTCACGCCTGTACCTGGCACTGGCTGAGCTTGAGGACGTGCCGCTGACGTTGCCCCGCGTCAACGACGTCCTCAACAACTTTCTGGACAGCCACCAGCAGCTCTCGCAGCAGGCCTATCTGGACCTGGAGGGCGAGGCCTTGCTGCGACGCCCCGCCTTGATCAGCCCGCTGTCAGGGTGGAAGACCTATCCCTTCGCGCTGCGCATGCGACGTAGCGCCAGTGACCAGATCAGCGCCGTGCTCGACGTCAGCATCGGTTATTCATCGACCTGCCCCTGCTCGGCGGCGCTGGCACGCCAGTTGATTCAGCAGGCGTTCGATGAAGACTTCACCGATACCCCCGTCACCCGAGAGGCGGTACACGCCTGGCTCGGCAGTGAGCAAGGCATCCTGGCCACCCCTCATAGCCAGCGCAGTCAGGCGCACCTGTCGCTGCGCCTGTCGACAGAGCTTACGGAACTGCCGCTGGAGACCATCGTCGATCGGGTGGAAAAGGCCCTCGGCACTGCCCTGCAGACCGCCGTCAAACGGGTTGACGAGCAGGCCTTTGCCCTCGCTAACGGACAGAACCTGATGTTCTGCGAGGATGCCGCTCGTCGCGTGCACCAGGTCCTGCGGGACCAGCCCGGTATCGACGGTTTTTATCTGAAGGTGGTGCACGCAGAAAGCCTGCATGCCCATGACGCCGTGGCTCGTAGCCAGTGGAATTGGCGAGAGCAAGCGTGATGTCCTCTGGGGCCAGTCCTATGCCACCCACAGGCCACCCCCATGCCTTCTCAGCCTCCTCCTGGGTCACCGCGCTGGCGCGATCTGAACCCGGGCTTCTCTACCGCCACGACGTTTCATCGTGAGAACCGACATGAATGACAGCGCCCCCGCGGCCGCCCCGCACGTCACCATCACACTGCCGGATGAGCGCGAGCTCACACTGCCTTCGCCTACCACCGTCGCAGATATCGCCGCCGCTATCGGTCCGGGGCTTGCTCGGCAAACCCTGGCCGGGCGCGTCAACGACGTGCTAGTGGATGCCTGCGACCCCATCGACCGGGATGCCCGGGTCCAGGTGATCACCCCCAGCGATCCCGAAGGGCTCGATATCCTGCGCCACTCCTGCGCGCACCTGCTGGGGCACGCGGTCAAACAGCTCTACCCAGACGCCCAGATGGTGATCGGGCCAGTCATCGAAGACGGCTTCTACTATGACATCGCCCACGAACGGCCCTTCACCCCTGATGACCTGCAAGCCATCGCTGAACGCATGACGTCACTGATCGCGCAGAACTACGACGTCATCAAGCGCCGCCTGCCCCGCGACCAGGCCATAGAGATCTTTCGCGAGCGCGGCGAAAGCTACAAGCTTCACCTAATCGAGGAGATGCCGCAGGAAGCCACCCTGGGCCTCTACTTCCACCAGGAATACGTGGACATGTGCCGTGGCCCCCATGTTCCCAATACCCGGTTTCTCAAGCACTTCGCGCTGACCAAGCTGTCGGGTGCCTACTGGCGCGGTGACGCTCGCAACGCCCAACTACAGCGGATTTACGGCACCGCCTGGGCGGACCGCAAGGCACTCAAGGCCTATGTCCAGCGTCTTGAGGAAGCCGATCGTCGTGATCATCGGCGCCTGGGACGCCAGCTCGGGCTTTTCCACTTCCAGGAAGAAGCGCCCGGTGCGGTGTTCTGGCACCCAGGCGGATGGCAGGTGCTGCAGACATTGATCGCCTACATGCGTCGCCGCCAGGCCAGTAGCGGCTATGTCGAGGTCAACACACCCGACATGATGGACCGCAGTCTGTGGGAAACCTCCGGGCACTGGCAGAACTATCAGGACCACATGTTCACCACCCAGACCGAGGACGGACGAGATCTTGCGCTGAAGCCGATGAACTGCCCCGGCAGCGTGCTGCTCTATCGCCACGGACTGAAGAGCTACCGTGACCTGCCCATTCGCATGGGTGAATTCGGCAAGGTACACCGGTACGAGCCATCCGGTGCCTTGCATGGCCTGCTGCGGGTGCGCCACTTCACCCAGGACGACGCCCACATTTACTGCACGCCGGAGCAGATAAACGAGGAGTGTCAGCAGGTGGTCGCGCTGGTGCTGGATATCTATCGGGAGTTCGGCTTCGATGACGTCCACATCAAGCTGTCGACCCGCCCCGACAACCGCATGGGCAGCGATGCTGTCTGGGATCGCCTTGAACAAGCATTGACGACAGCACTCGACGCCATGGCGCTGGACTACACCCTCAACCCGGGCGAAGGAGCCTTCTACGGACCGAAGCTGGAGTTCGTGCTGCGCGATGCCATCGGCCGCGACTGGCAGTGCGGAACCCTGCAGGTCGACATGAACCTGCCCGAGCGATTTGGCATCGACTACGTGGATGAGCAGGGCCAACGACAGCGGCCCGTCATGCTCCATCGAGCCCTGTTTGGCTCGCTCGAGCGCTTCATCGGCATCCTGATCGAACATCACGCGGGCAAGCTTCCCGCCTGGCTGATGCCACAGCAGGCCGTGGTCATGTCGATTACCGAGGCCCAGCGGGACTACGCTGAGCTGCTGGCAGATGCCTTGAAGGGAGCAGGGATACGGGCGAATGCCGACGTGCGCAACGAGAAGATCGGCTACAAGATCCGGGAGCAGACCTTGAGCCGGATCCCGTACCTGCTGATTGTCGGCAATCGCGAAGCCGCCGAGGGCAAGGTCACGGTGCGCCTGCGTGACGGCAGCGACCTTGGCAGCATGCCGGTGCAAGAAGCCATTGCCCTGCTCGAAGAACAATGTCAGGCTCCCGACCACAACGCTCAGCGCCGCGAACAGGCACTGCGCCTCGAGCGCCTGGCTTGCGCCACGCTCCCCCAGGAGGCCTGAGCATCATGCTTGCAATGGGCGCGACGCGCGACGTCGTGCCCTTGCGTTATATATGCAGGAGCCAACATGCCACTTCTCGACAGCTTTACCGTTGACCACACCATCATGAATGCCCCGGCAGTGCGCGTGGCCAAGACCATGCGCTCGCCCTCGGGCGACACCATCACGGTGTTCGACCTGCGCTTCAACCGGCCGAACGAGAGCATGATGGGGGAAAAGGGCATTCATACCCTGGAGCACCTGTTTGCCGGCTTCATGCGCCAGCACCTGAACGGCGACAGCGTCGAGATCATCGATATTTCGCCGATGGGCTGCCGCACCGGTTTCTACATGAGCCTGCTGGGCAGCCCCAGCGAGCAAGCCGTCGCCGATGCCTGGCAGGCGGCCATGAAGGACGTGCTCAACGTGAAGCGCATGGAAGATATTCCTGAGCTCAACGAGCACCAGTGCGGCACCTACCTGATGCATTCCCTCGAAGAGGCTCAGGAGATCGCGCGCACCATCATCGACCAGGGCATCGGCGTCAACCGCAATGACGACCTGGCCTTGAGCCCCGAGCAACTCAAGACCCTGGGCAACGACGTTTAAGCACCCAGCGCACATGCTGCAGCGCACGCTTGGTCAACCACCAAGCGTGCGCTGCAGTGTGAGAGCCGCCGTCTGAAAGCCGTCGTCACTCGGGACCCACGGCCCTAGACCGGGAATAGCAAAGACGCCCCACCACGCTGGTCACAACGAATATCAGCGCAGCAAGACTGACAATGGTGGGCCCTGTCGGCGTATCCAGCCAATAGGCGGCCTGGAGCCCGCCAGTGGTCGAACAGGCGCCAATGCTCGCCGCCGCCAGCGCCATGGCTTCCGGGGTACGACACAGCGGGCGCGCGGCCGCAGCCGGAATGATCAGCAGCGCCGCAATCAGCAGCACTCCCACCACCTTCAGTGCCACCGCGACCACCACCGCCAGCGACAGCGTCAGCACCAGCTGCTCCCGCCGCGGGTCGATACCACTGGCCCTGGCGAGGTCTTCATCCAGCGTGGCGGTCAACAGCGCCGACCAGCGCCATCCCACCAGGCTAACCACCAGAATCGCGCCAGCGGCGATGATCATCAGGTCGCTCTTGCCCACCGCAAGGATATCGCCGAACAGATACGCCATCAGGTCGATGCGCACACCCGACACAAAGGACACCGCGACCAGTCCAAAGGCCAACGCCGAATGCGCCATGACGCCGAGCAGGGTGTCCATGGCGTAGCCCCGTCCACTCAGCTGAGAGACCACCACCGCCATCAGCAGCGAGACGGCCAGTACGCCCGCCAACATGGAGGTGGACAGCAGCAACGACAGAGCCACCCCAAGAATCGCAGCATGCGCCGTCGCGTCGCCGAAATACGCCATCCGTCGCCAGACAACAAAGCACCCGAGCGGCGCAGCCGCCAGGGCGACTCCCAGACCGGCCAACACGGCTCGCACAAGAAAATCGTCAAACATCAGCGAGACGCCTCCATCAGCCTGTCATTTGCCGCCTTCGCTGGAGTGGTCGGCGGCGCCTCGGCCCCCGCGTCCTCTGGGGCCGGGCACTGGGAAGACGACGGCTGTGGATGCGAATGCCGATAAAACGCCAACGCATCACTGGTGTCAGGGCCAAACAGCTGGCGGTAAACCGGTGATGCGAGCACGCGTTCAGGGGTGCCCTGGCAGCACACGTGGCCATTGAGACACACCACTCTGTCCGACGCCCGCATGACTACATGCAGTTCATGGCTGACCATCATTACCGCACATTCAAGCTCGCTGCGAACCTTGGCGATCTGCCGATAAAAGTCCGCGGTGCCGCGGTGGTCGAGGCCACGAGTCGCTTCATCAAGCAACAGCAGGTCAGGCTTTTCCAGCAGGGCTCGCGCCAGCAAGATTCGCTGAAACTGGCCTCCTGACAGGTCCGCAACCTGCTGTTGCCCGAGCTCCGGCACTCCCGCCTGCACCAGCGCCTGAGCCAGCGCCTGACGCGAATGCCGGCGCGGCAGATTAAGAAAGCGAAACACGGTCAACGGCAGCGTCGGGTCGATGGCCAACCGCTGTGGTACATAGCCGATGACCAGCCCAGCTTCCCGGGTCACACGCCCCCGCGATGGCCTTACTGCACCGATGATGGCGCGCAACAGAGTCGACTTTCCGGAGCCATTAGGGCCCACCAGGGTCACGATTTCGCCGCGATCGACACTCAGGTCGATACCCTCCAATACGCTATGGCCCCCTAGGGCGACAGACAAATTGTCGATGGACAGCAAGGGCATGGAGGCTCTCCAACTGGCTATTGCTGCGCCGCTCACGCGCAGAGACATGATGTTCACAGCCACCGTGCGCGGCGCGCGCGGCATGACGGCTCTTCTGGCCACTCGCACGGACGCGCTGTCTGGGACGCGCCGTCGCGGGAGAAGGATGAGCTGTCGCGGACCCCGTGCACGCGACCCCGTACCAGGGCGGGCGCTATTGACGAGGCTCTCATTGACCAAGCAGTAAATGTTATAATATAACGTTTTATTCCACAAGCGTGGCGTCACCACGTCAGCTGTCCACGTCGATACCTTCCGGGAGAACACGATGAAAAAACCGCTACTGCGTCCGCTCTGCTTGCCATGGCTGCTGACACCGGCCATTGCCGTCGCTGACGTGCCCAACGTGGCGGTGGATATCCCACCGGTGCATGCGGTGGTGGCCCAGGTCATGGGAGAGTTGGGATCGCCAGAGCTGGTAATCCAGCCCGGTGCGTCGCCCCACGGCTATTCCATGCGCCCTTCCGAAGCGCAGGCACTGGCCAGCGCCGACGCCGTGTTCTGGGTCAGTGACAGCCTGACGCCGTGGCTTGAGCGAGCCAGGACTTCCCTGGCGGATGGCGCTCGCGAAGTGGAGCTGATGGAAGCTCCCGGCACGGTGACACTGGCATATCGCCAAGGCGCCACCTTTGAAGCCCATGATCATGGCGATCACGAAGATCACGATCATGTTGGTCACAAACATGGCGATCACGATCAGCACGCAGATCATGACCATGCCGACCACGATCACGAACAGCATACCGCTCATGATCACGAACATGGCCATGCACACGACGGCATGGACCCCCATGGCTGGCTTGATCCTGTCAATGCCAAGGCATGGCTCGATACGATTGCGACCACCCTGGCAGAACTGGACCCAGAGCACGCCGCTACGTATCGCCAGAACGCAGCGAACGGCCAGGCTGACCTGGACGAGCTGATTCAGCGGCTGGATAACCAACTGGATGACGCACGTGGGGTTCGCTTCATCGTGTTCCACGACGCCTACCAGTACTTCGAGAACCGCTTCGCTGTCCCCGCCTCCGGGGCCATCTCCCTTGGCGATGCATCAGACCCGAGCCCGGCGCGAATTCGCGAGATCCAGACCCGTGTCAGCGACGACAACATCCAATGCGTCTTCCGCGAACCCCAGTTCAACCCTGCCCTGATTGACAGCGTGTTCGAGGGAACAGAGGTCAACACCTCCATCGTGATGGACCCCCTCGGTGTCGACCTGGACCTGGGACCCGGTCTCTATTCACAGCTGCTGCAGCGACTGGCAGACGGCATGACCGACTGCACCAAGGGCTAGGGCTAGGGCTCGAGGAGTGAGCGTCAAACGAGCCACTCCTCTGCCCTGACGTCGCCGACACCCGCCCTGTCGGCGGCGTCTGTTCATTCCCACACTGTTATGGAGAGCCATTCACCATGCCCCACCCGACCTCCCCGCCATTGACTGAACGGGATGCGCAGTTCTGCCTTGACGCGGCCACCCGAACGCTGGAGCGATGGGCGATTGCCGTCAGTCGTGGAGAGAAGGAGACCCTGCTGGCGCTTTACGCCGAAGACGCCATTCTTGTGCCGACTGTCGCCAACGACGTGAGAGAAGACCGACTTGCCAGGCAGGCCTACTTCGATGCCTTTCTCGCCAACGAAGACCTTAGCTGCGAGCTCGGCGAATTCTCTCGCCGTGTCAGTCGCAAGTTGGGCACCGTCGTCATCGGTGGCCACTACGTCTTCAGCTATCTCATAAAGGGTGATATGGCCACCATTCCCGCGCGCTTCCTGTTCACCTTTGAAGAAATCGCAGGAGAATGGAAGATCACTGGCCACCATTCCTCGCAGCTTGTCTGAAGCGGTCTTGAGCCGCACGGTGATGTCGGCGCGACCCAGGCTGACGTCGCGAGCGACGACGTCGGCCTGGGTCTCTAGCCACGGCATGCAGGGTGGTGGCCGTCCAAGGCCAGGTCTGGCCAGGTCAGGTCAGGTCAGGTCAGGTCAGGCAAGGTCAAACAGCAGCACCTCAGCCGCCGCGATGCCGACGACCCTGACCTCTTCTCCCGGTTCAAACGCCGCCGCATCGCCTGCGGACATAAGCTGCCCGTTGACCGCAACCTCGCCCTTGGCCACATGCAGCCATGCGTGGCGTGTTGCCGGCGTCTCGGCGCTTTCGCCCGCATCGAACAGCCCCGCATACAGGTTGACGTCCTGATTCACGCTGACGGAATCGTCCAGCCCCTGCGGTGAGACCACCAGGCGCCAGCGGCCCTGTCTATCCTCCGGCGGGAACGAGCGCTGCTCATAGCTGGGAGCGATGCCTCGCTCTCGAGGTTCTATCCAGATCTGCAGGAAGTGCAGCTCTTCACTGGGTGAAGCGTTGAATTCGCTATGCAACACTCCCGTGCCTGCCGACATCCGCTGCACGTCTCCAGGCCGCATGGTAGAGCCATTATCCATGCTGTCCTGGTGCGCCATCGTCCCCGACAGCACGTATGAAATAATTTCCATGTCCTCGTGGGGATGGGTGCCAAACCCTGCACCACCGGTCACACGATCTTCGTTGATGACTCGCAGCGATCTGAACCCCATGTGTCGTGGATCCACGTAGCTGGCAAACGAAAAAGTATGGTGAGAGCGTAACCAGCCGTGGTTGGCACGTCCGCGTTCATGGGCATGTCGAAGTCTCATATTGCCTCCTACAGGCAGCACCTGGTGAAGCGCAGCCGCCGCAAAAGGATCACGCGTGGCGACGCATCAAGGTCATGATCAAGTCGTGGATAGGTCGGGTATGGGGCGTCGAAAAGTCGGACAACGGTAATCAGGACACCTTACGAGCCATGACCGCATCCAGTGAGGCTCGTCCACCGCCGCTGATCGCGAGAGAGGTAGCAATCGCCAACAACGACAGGGCGAATTCATAGCCGTTATTGCTCATGAACAGTCCGTTTGCAGCGTGGACGCTGAAGATCGCCATCAGCATGGTGAACGCGAGCACCACCGCTGCCGGGCGCACCAGCAGCCCTATCAACAGCGCCAGACCGCCAAAGAACTCTGCGCTGCCAGCCGCCAGCGCCATCAAGTACCCCGGCTCAAGTCCGATGGAGGCCATCCACTGTCCTGTGCCTTCCAGACCATAGCCGCCAAACCAACCAAAGAGCTTCTGGGCACCATGTGCCATGAAAATGATGCCGGCGGGCACACGCAGGGCCAGGGGGGCCAGGCTGTCTGAACTGCTAATGACGCGGCTAACGACTGATGTGTTCATGATATCTCCAAGAGTGTTCGTGCGGTTGCCACAGCACGGGGGTCCGGGCGGCTGCCATAGAGAGTCGAACGCGATCCCGGCGATTCCACTCTCGGTGAGTCAGCGGATGGATGTGGCACTGACGGTGTTCGTATTGTCACGACCGAGGGAAGCACTCGGTCGATCTTGCGCAAGCCTCCAGGCCGACGCCTTTCCGGATTACTTGGTCGCGTCAAGGCTCAGCTGCAGCCCATTGCTGTCTGCAGTCGCCGAGGTGTGGCGCAGGTGGCGTGCCTGCAGGTTGGCTCGGGCCTGCACCATGGCAGTGCTACCTTCCATGCTGACCTTAGTGGCATTCGCCTCGATGGCAGTACCGCTAAGCGGCTGCGCCTGAGAGGAGAGCGGCTCATGCAATCTCGCGGTGAGGGCAGAAGCCTGACCTGCCTGAGCGATTGCAGGGGCAGTGAGGGCTGCTGTGACAGGGGCAGTGGCGAAAAGCAGAGTGAACAGTGCGGGCTTGAGTTTCATGGTGTGTCTCTCTTCATGACCGTGTAGTGGGTGTCGCGATCAGCGTCTCTGTCGCGTTGAAGAAAGATTAAAACAACAACAATATCGAAAAAAAGCGACATAAATCCGATAGACCATTCGGTTTTATCGAACATAAAGACACTCTTGCACGCTGCTGCATCGATCTCACCTACATGAATAAATTTGAAGTTAACAATGAGAAACTTCAGTTTGCCTCATCTTAGAAGTGTCTTGATAATCGTCATCACTATTTCGTCACGGTCAGCTCGTCACGACCAGCTCGTCACGACCAGCGCGCAAGCTACCGGTGAGCTAGCAAACCTTGACGAGATCAACCGTTTGACCCGAAAGGCACCGTCGAAGGACGACTGGATCTCCAGACGCCTTGGATTCACCTCTCAGGAACCAGGATGGCACCCACGATGAACAACGACTTTGCATTCACCGTTAAGAGCCTTCGTTTCGACGAACACTACCAACCGTCGGACAGCACTCGTATCACCACCAACTTTGCCAACCTGGCCAGAGGGGAAAAGCGCGAGGACAACCTGCGCAACACCCTGCGCATGATCGACAACCGCTTTAATGCCTTGGCTGACTGGGACAACCCCAAGGGTGACCGTTACAGGCTGGAACTGGAGATCATTTCGGTAGAAATGGCCGTGGATGCGTCCACCCGTGACGGTGCCCTGCCGCTGATTGAAATCCTCAAGACCCGCATCATCGATGCGCACACCAACGAGCGCATCGAAGGGATCGCGGGCAACAACTTCTCGTCCTATGTCCGGGACTACGACTTCAGCCTGGTGCTGAAGGAACACAACAAGGGGCAGGACACCTTCAGCGTTCCCGATGACTTCGGTGTCTTGCACGGCAACCTGTTCAAGGCCTTCGTGAACTCGGACACCTACAGGGAGCATTTCAACAAGCCCCCCGTCATCTGCATCAGCGTGTCGAGCACCAAGACCTATCACCGCACGGAAAATCATCATCCCGTGCTGGGTGTCGAGTATCTGCAGGAGGAGCATTCGCTGACGGATGCGTACTTCAACAAGATGGGCATGAAGGTTCGCTACTTCATGCCCCCGGGCAGCGTCGCACCGTTGGCGTTCTACTTCATGGGCGACCTGCTGGGCGACTACACCAACCTGGAGCTCATCAGCACGATCAGCACCATGGATACGTTCCAGAAGATCTATCGCCCGGAGATCTACAACGCCAACTCAGCTGCTGGGAAGTCCTACCAGCCGAGCCTGCAGCAGCAGGACTATTCATTGACGCAGATCGTCTACGACAGAGAAGAACGCAGCCAGCTCGCGACCGAGCAAGGGAAGTTTGTTGAAGAGTGCTTCATCAAACCCTACCGCGCGATTCTTGAACAATGGTCCGCCAATTACGCTCACTGATTCACTTCTGACAAGGCTATCCATCATGACAACACTGCTCCCGACATCGACGGCCGGCAGCCTTCCAAAACCCTCCTGGCTCGCACAACCTGAAGTGCTGTGGTCCCCCTGGAAACTTCAGGAAGCCGAGCTTGTGGAAGGCAAGCAGGACGCGCTGCGCCTGGCCCTGCACGAACAGCGCCATGCCGGCATCGATATCGTCAGCGATGGTGAACAGTCTCGCCAGCATTTCGTCACGACCTTCATTGAACACCTCAATGGCGTCGACTTCGAACAGCGCGAGACCGTGCGCATCCGCGATCGCTACGACGCCAGCGTGCCCTCTGTCATCGGAGACGTCTCCCGCCAGAAGCCCGTCTTCGTGGACGATGCCGCCTTCCTGCGGGCCCAGACCGATCAACCCATCAAGTGGGCACTGCCCGGCCCCATGACCATGATCGATACCCTCTACGATGGTCACTACAAGAGCCGGGAAAAACTAGCCTGGGAATTTGCCAAGATTCTGAATCAGGAAGCCAAGGAACTGGAGGCTGCCGGGGTCGATATCATTCAGTTCGATGAACCGGCCTTCAATGTCTTCTTCGATGAAGTGAATGACTGGGGCATCGCCACGCTGGAAAGAGCGATCGAGGGCCTGAAGTGCGAGACGGCCGTTCACATCTGCTACGGCTACGGCATCAAGGCCAACACCGACTGGAAGAGCAGTCTGGGCTCCGAGTGGCGCCAGTACGAAGAGGTCTTCCCCAAGCTCAGGCAGTCCAACATCGATATTGTCTCTCTGGAATGCCACAACTCGCGGGTTCCGATGGAGCTGATCGAGCTGATTCGTGGCAAGAAGGTCATGGTCGGTGCCATCGACGTTGCGACCAATACCATCGAGACCCCGGAAGAGGTGGCCAACACCCTGCGCAAGGCACTTCAGTTCGTCGACGCCGACAAGCTCTATCCCTGCACCAACTGCGGCATGGCGCCGCTGTCCCGCCAGGTCGCCAGGGCCAAGATGGATGCCCTCAGTCAGGGGGCAGCGATTGTCCGCCAGGAGCTGACACGCTAAACCAGGCGCGCACCCTCCGTTCTTTCCCATGGCCGCCGTGATCGCCTCGCGGCGGCCATGCCGTCTGACGTTTCCGGAGTCACCATGTCGTTCCCTGCCCCATCTTCTGACGTTGTTTCAGGCGTTGTTTCAGACCCCGCTGCACCCGCTGTTTCTGGCTCATCCTCTGTTTCTGGCTCACCCGCTGTTTCTGGCTCACCCGCTACGGCAAGGACCGGCCAAGTTCACATGCCGAGGGATGTGATCGAGCCGGCCCGCTTACGCGAGGCCCTTGGGCACTATGCGTCCGGAATCACCGTGATCTCTTCTCTTGCTGAGGGTGAGCCGATCGGTTTTACCTGTCAGTCCTTTTACAGCGTATCGATGGATCCGCCGCTGGTCTCCTTCAGCGTCAAATCGACCTCTTACAGCTATCCCAAGATCCGCCAGGCCGGTCGCTTCGCGGTCAACATGCTGTCCGCTGAACAGGCGCCGATCTCGAATCAGTTCGCCCGCCAGGGGGCCGACAAGTGGCAAGGTATCGAGTGGCAAGCATCACCGCTAGGCAACCCGTTGATTCCGGATACCCTGCACTGGCTCGATTGCGACATTCACGCAGAGCACGTCGCCGGGGATCACCTTATCGTGATTGGCGAGGTAAAGGCGCTCCGACTCAACCAGGGCGAGGCTTCCCCACGTGACCCCCTGATGTACTTCAAGGGCCAGTATCGCCAGCTGGCGTGAGGCGCTAGCGCGAAGGATGGAAAGCCGGGCTGATGCATACGCATTTACATTAGCTCGCCCTGATCAGGCAGCGTACGACAGCACGCGATGATCTGTTCGCGCAGCCAGCGGTGTGCCGGGTCCTTCTGATAGCGGCGATGCCAGCTGAGATGAAAGGGAAAGGCGTCAAAGGCCACCGGCGGCGCCACCGGGGTCACCGCAAACTGTCGCTGGAAATGCTGGCAAAGCCCCGTGGGCAGGCTGGCGATCAGCGAAGACCGCTCCAATAGCGCGGGCACCGCCATGAAGTAGGTCACGGCCAACGCCACCTCACGCCTCAAGCCCTGGCCTTCGAGCTGCTTGAAGATACCGCTTTTCAAGCGCGTATGGGGCTGCACCAGGACATGGGCATAGCGCTCGAAATCGTCCCTGGCCATCTGCCCACTTCCTTCCAGCCGCTCCAGCAGCGGGTGCCCATTTCCGACCAGACACTCGATCCCTTCGCGGATGACCTCGCGCACGACCAGGTTATCGGGAGGATCGACCTGGCGCCCAAACGCCAGATCGGTCGTGCCGCTCATGACCCCAGCCTCGCTCATGTCCTGTGACAGGCGACGCACCTGCAAGGTGATGCCTGGCGCCTGTTCGCGCAGGACCCCGGCCAGCGCGGGCAGAATCAACACCTCGAAATAGTCGTTGGCCGCGATCTCGAAATGGCGCTGCTCGGTGGCCGGTGAAAAGTCCCGCTCGCTGGTAATCAGGCCATCCAGATCGGTCAACGCTGCCTCGATGACGGGAAAGAGGTGGTCCGCCTTCTCTGTCGGACGCATGCGCTGGCGATCACGTATGAACAGCGGATCATTGAACAGCTCCCGCAGGCGTCCCAAGGCAGCGCTCACCGACGGCTGGCTGAGATGTAGACGTTCTCCCGCACGGGTGACGTTCTGCTCCAGGTACAACGCATGGAAGGTCCGCAGCAGGTTGAGGTCGTAGTTGAGTTTCATCCAGGGCACCCACAGCAGCGTCTGACGTGGCGGCGAGCCACCAACTATTTGTCTCGATAATAGCAGCTATCCGCACTATCGATTATGACGATGGTCGAGCAGACGTTACCGTGACACCACACGTGAACTCAGCACTCGACTCACAGGAGCCCATCATGACAGGTGGACAGATGACAGACACTGCCAGCGAAAAGATCGTACTGATTACCGGTGCATCCAGCGGCATTGGCGAGGCCACAGCGCGCACGCTGGTGGAAGCTGGCCACAAGGTGGTCGTCACGGCGCGCCGCGAAGAGCGACTTGCTGCCCTGGCCGAGGAGCTGGGTCACGACAAGGTGCTGGCGATTGCCGCCGATGCCACCGACTACGATCAGATGGCTGACGTCGTGGCGCGTGCGGTGGCCCACTACGGCCACCTGGACGTTGCCTTTGCCAACGCTGGCACCGGCATCAGCCAAGCGGGTACGGAGCAGGGAGACCCGGAAGAGTGGAAGCGCGTCATCGATATCAACATCAACGCACTGCTGTGGACCGCCCACACCACTCTGCCCCACCTGAGAGCGCGTCAGGGGCATTTCATCCTCACCAGCTCGGTGGCGGGGCGTGACACCCATGCGGGGTCGATCTACAGCTCAAGCAAGTGGTTCGCCTACGGCTTTGGCCAGAACCTGGCGCTGGAAATGGCCGAGTGGCAGGGCCGTTGCACCACGATTACCCCAGGCATGGTCAACACGCCCTTCTTTGACCAGCCCAAGCCGGACAAGCTGCACCCGCAGGATGTTGCCGACGCCGTGCTGTACGCCATCCAAGCAGCGCCGCGAGCCAATATCCGTGAAGTGCACCTGATGCCAACGCGCTAAACGACGTCTAGGCGTCAACCCCATCATCACGTCCTGCGGATACATCCGCACGATCAAGGAGAGCCCCATGAGCAAGGTACTGGTTGTTGTCACATCCCACGATACCCTTGGAGACACTGGCAAGAAGACAGGCTTCTGGCTCGAAGAGCTGGCCGCCCCCTACTACGTGCTGAAAGACGCCGGTGTCGAGGTCACGCTGGCGTCTCCCAAGGGTGGTCAGCCACCGCTCGACCCGGCCAGTGAAGGCGAAGATTTCCAGACAGACGCCACTCGCCGTTTCGACCAGGACGCGCAAGCCCAGCGTGACCTGGCCAACACCGCGGTGCTGTCCGAGATGAAGGTCGAGGATTTCGATGCCATCTTCTACCCGGGCGGCCATGGCCCGCTGTGGGACCTGACCAATGATGCAGACTCCATTCGCCTGATCGAGCAGTTCCACGCCGCAGGCAAGCCCGTCAGCGCGGTCTGCCACGCCCCTGCGGTGCTGCTGAAGGCGAAGAAGTCAGACGGCACCCCCTTCGTCGATGGCGTGCGCGTCACCGGCTTTACCAATGGCGAAGAAGCCGCCGTGGGCCTCACCGAGATCGTGCCGTTCCTGGTGGAAGACAGCCTACAGCAGCAAGGTGGTCTGTACGAAAAGAAGGCCGACTTCACCGCCTTCGCGATTCAGGACGGGTTGATCATCACCGGCCAGAACCCGATGTCCTCTGAGGGCGTCGCCGAGCTGTTGCTCGACAGCCTGAAGGCATAAGGTCTGATAGCTGACGAACCGGAGGCCTCCCCTGGCGACGACCTGTTGTTGCCGGGGGAGGCGCTTCAATTATCAGCCAGCGAGCTGGCCTAACAGGCGCTCACGCCACGCACCCCTCGAAGGCCGCTTCCAGCTGAGGAAGGCTCAGCTGTCCGCGCTCACCGATGACCACAACGCGCGACATGGGCTGGTCTTCCGCCCAGGGAGCACCGGGCTCAAGCTCACTGCGACTGCCCACCAGATGCAGCACTGCACGGCGATCCGGCAGCTCTGCCAGGCAACAGATACCCTTGGCGCGATAGACACTCGACGGCAGCGATTCGAGCACCCTCCGCAGCGCCGCCAATGACAGCGGCCGATCACTGCTCCAGCTCCAGCTTTCAAACTGGTGAGCGTGATCTGCGTGCGTGCAGTGCGCACCGCACTCATGCGAGGACTCCAGGCGCACAGGATCGAAGGCCCCAACGCCCAGCACCAGCTCCAGCGGCACTTCACCAAAGCGCGCTTCCAGCAGTCGCACTCCGGGATATAGCCAGCGCTGCTTCATCGCCCTCACCTGCGCAGGGCTCGCCAGGTCACACTTGTTGAGTACCACGATGTCGGCAATATCGAGCTGTTCCATCGCCAGGGCCGCCAGTTCACCCTCGAGCTGATCAAACTGCTCTGCGTCTATCACCGTGAGGACACTGTCGATCACCAGTTGGTCCTGAAACTGTGGATAACGCAATGTCCCGGCTATCTTGCTTGGGTTGGAGACGCCGCTGGCCTCAATAAGGATGTACTCCGGACGCTGCTCCCTGAGAGCCAGCAAGCGGGACACCTGCTCCATCAAGTCGCTCTCTACGGTGCAGCAGATACAGCCATTGGCAAGGCTGACCATGGTCTGCGTCTCACTGACGATCAAGTCACGGCCGATATTGATCGCACCGAAGTCGTTGACCATCACCGCCATCCTCAACCCAATGTCACTGTTGAGAATCTTGTTGAGCAAGGTCGTCTTGCCGGCGCCCAGAAAGCCCGACACGATGGTGACCGGAACAGGGGGGAAATGCTGATGCTTCATGCGGACTCATCCCTTCAGACTGGGCGGTTCAAAATTCAGGAATATCGCGCTGCCATACGGCTTCGCGCACCGTGCCGGAAAACTCTCCCTGTGCGTCCCAGACAAACTCACCTTCCAGCATGGTGAGGTCTACCTGGGTAGCGTGAATATTGCCTCGTGGGGCAACCTCGAAGAGGTTGCGGTCCAGCACGATCAAGTCAGCCGACTTGCCGACCGAGATCGAGCCGGCTTGATGCTCGATTCCCATCGCCCAGGCGCCATTGATGGTCATTACGCGAATAGCCTGCTCCAGGCTGATCGGCTCGCCATAGAAGCTGGCGTCCGTCTCCTCCCAGGGATTCTCTCGGGTCACCATTGCCTCGAAGCCGATCCAGGGGTCCAGACTCGATACCGGCCAGTCGGTGCCCATGACCGCCACGCCGCCGGCATCCAACACGCCCTTGAAGTTGTAGGCACGCTGCATGCGCTCCTCGCCAAACACAGCACGAGCATAGGCAAACGAAGAGGGGAACCACCCCACCGGGGAAAACTCGGCAATGACATCCAGTTCGCTGAAGCGCTGCAAGTTGGCATCCAGCAAGGTGGTGCTGTGGGCACACTGATGGCGCATGCCCTGGCCACCGTTGCGACGCCGAGCCTCGGCCACCGCATCAAGAAACAGATCAGAAGCGCCATCGCCGGTGCAATGCGCAATCACGCGAATGCCCTTGCGATCCATATCCGCGACCATGTCGTTGATATGCTCAGGCGTCAGGTTGAGGTGACCGCGCCAGGCGCTGCCCTCGGCCCAGGGGGTCGACAAGTACGACGACCGCGACTCATGCGTCCCGTCAAAGTGAAATTTGACAGCGTTGGCATTAAGCCGAGCACTGCGATAGAAGTGCCGCTCCCCTGCTATCAGCTCCCAGCGGCGCTTCACGGGGAAGATGTCATCCTGCCAGCTGATCGCCGCCTCGACCCTCACTGTCAGCTGTCCTTGCTGGTCGATGGTGCGCAACGCATCGAGACGGTGTTCGCACACATGGACAAACTTGGTGCCGACCACCCCACGCCCACTTTGGAACTGCACGCCCTCACGATAGGCTCGCTGCAGGGCATGTGCCGGTGTGGGCGGCATGGCGGCATGAATCATCGCGTAGGCACCATCGACCAGGATGCCCGTCGGCTCCCCAGTGATACCGTCACGTTCGATGTAACCATGACGAGGGTCCGGAGTGTTGACATCGATAGCGGCCAGTTCCAGCGCCATCGAGTTGACCAACATACATCCCCAGGAGCGGTCGAGAATGGCTACCGGGCGATCCGACACGATACTGTCGAGCCAGGCTCGATCCGGAACGATACCCGCCTGCTTGAAGGTATACCGCACAAAATAGGCGCCATAGATCCAGCCATCCCCCGGATGTTGGTCGGCGTAACTCAAGATCGCCTGGCTAACCTGCTCTGGCGTCGGATCCTCGAGTCCGACATCCAGGTATCCTGCGTAGCCAGGTGCCAGCGCCAGGTCAGGATGGGTGTGCATGTCGTAAAGGCCAGGCATGACAAAGCGACCACCCAGATCCACCACACGAGTATGTTCGCCGATATGGGCGGCAACCTGGTCGGCACTGCCGACGGCGATGAAGCGCCCCTGAGAGATCGCTACAGCATCAGCCCAGGGCGTCGCGTCATCCACCGTGTAGAACCGGCCATTGGTCAAGACCAGCTCGGCAGTTGCTGCAGAAGGACGGGTATTGGAAGACAGATAATGACGAGAAACGTCCATGATGTAGCCCTTTCAAACCGGAAGATGCCTCCAGCGACTAGCGCAGTGACATGACACAGGCTAGCCGCAGGCGTTGGCAGATTTATCCCAGGATCAGGTGGCCCAGGAGAGACAGGATCGGCAAGGAGATCAGTACGCGGAGCAGATAAATCACGATGAGGTCCCTCAGCTTCAAACCAATCCCTGCTCGAATCAGGACGATCGCGGCCTCGGTGAAGAAGATGATCTGGTTGACCGCGACACCTGCCAGCACGAACCGGGTAACCTCACTTTCAATACCGGCACCGAGCAACGGCGGCATGATGCTGTCCACAATGCCGGCAAGCAGCGCAGGAGCGGCCTTGTCAGCTTCTGGCAGCTGCAGCAGTTCGAGAAATGGCACCAGAGGCAATGACAGCACGTGGAAGAACTGGGTGAACTCGATCAACGCCAATCCGGTACAGCCAATGATCATCATCGTGGGATATACGGAGATCGCCACATCGAGACTGACATGCACACTGCGCTTGAACAGTTCCAACGGTGGCGCAGCCGAGGCCGCACGCTCTACTGCTCGACGCAGCCCCATCGCAAACAGCCCTTCCCCTGCCTGCTTGTCCATCACCAGTTGCTGACCCACAACGGGATGGTACGCATCGGGCTTACCCCGCAACGGCGGTAACTTTGGCACGATGATGGCGCACACAATGCCGGTGAAAGCGACGGCGGCATACCACGGTAGAAATACATGCTGCATTCCGATCAAACTCAGCAACAGGTACGAGTAAGCGATCGACACGATCGAAAAATTGGTCGAGATGACACAGGCTTCTCGACTGGTATAGAAGCCCTGTCGGTACTGCTGCGTGGTCAGGATAATGCCCACGGCGGACGCTGACAGCCAGGAGGCAAGACTGTCGATAGCGGCACGCCCCGGCAGCCCGAACAGCTTGACGAAAACCCTAGACAGAAGGCTACCGACGAACTCCATTAGCCCATAATCGGTCAGCAGCGGCAGCAGCAAGGCCGACAGGAAATAGATGGCCAGTACCACGGGCCCGACGTCGTAAAGCAATACGCCCCCGGTGTTGCGGTGCCATACCCACTCTGGCCCCCACTGGAAGTAGGTCATCAGCATCAGTGTGGCTCCTACCACCCTGATAAGCGTCCATCCGACTCCAGGATTCAGCAGCTGCACGAAGCGATTGGGATGCTCCTTTAGCGAGCTGAACGTGACCAGCACCGTCAGTGCGCTGGGAATGACCGCAACGGCAACGGTTACCGGCACCATCAATGGCTTTATCACGTCATTGATATAGTCGATAACGAAAGCAATCAATACCGTCAGGCGGCCATCGACGCTGATGGGAGTAAGGAACAACAGCACGCCAAGAAGAGTGGGCAGCAGGAACTTGGCAAGTTGCGCAGCGCTATAGCGATGGGAGCGATGCGTTGTCTCATCGGTCACGGCCGAGGATTCGGATTTATGTTGCATGGGTGCCACCTTGTTATAGTTATCCAGCTTCAGGATTCCATTGTGGTATCAGGCCAACGTCCCGGTACGGCCTGTCTGGCACTGTCGTCTGGAACGACGTGCCACGGTTCGCCAGGGACTATTGCCGGTAGCTCGGATCCATGCGGTCCAGCTTGCGCCGCAGCGCCTTCCAGACCAGGTCAACACCTTCCTGATGATAGTCGGGGTGCTCGAACTGTCGGGCGGTGAACTCACAGGCATCATGCGAGGGCAGGGCCAGCGGACGACCGCTTTTCATCGCCTCGAGCTGGATTTCGCAGGCCTGGTTCAGGTAATACATGTAGAAAAAGGCCTCGGGAATACTGCGACCTACGGTAAGAAGGCCATGATTTCGCAAGATCATCGCCTGGTGACTGCCAAGCGCTTCGACGATGCGCTGCCGAACGGACAGGTCCAACGGAATGCCTTCGTAGTCGTAGTATCCCAAGCGCTGATAAAAGGCCATGTTCGTCTGATTGATCGGCAGCAGGCCCTCTTCCAACGCCGACACGGCCATTCCGGCCATGGTATGAGTATGCATCACGCATGCTGCGTCATGCCGGTGGAGATGGATAGCGCTATGTATGGTGAACCCGGCGGGATTGACCTCACTATCCACCTCTCCAACTTTATTACCGTAAGCATCGATCTCCACCAGGTTGGATGCGCTTACCTCTTCGGGTAACAGACCATAGGCATTGATCAGAAATGTCGGCTCGTCACCTGGAACCCGAACTGACAGATGGGTAAAGATCTGATCACTCCAGCCGTAGTAATCCAAAAGTCGATAGGCCGCCGCCAGATCGGTTCGCAACGCCGCGCGCGTGTCCTGATGTCCCATGTCTTGTTCCTGTTCTACCGTTAGACGAGCCCCAATTCGGGCCGACTCGGGTAGAGTAAGGAACTTGTCAGATACGTGATATCGATCTATTTTCCATAGATCATTCCAAAACGGAATGACCCTTCAGGACCGCGCCGATGAGTCGTCAGCTGCCCACCATGATCTCGCTCAGTTGCTTCGAGACGACGGCCCGTCATCTCAGCATCACCAAGGCGGCGGAAGAGCTCAACCTGACCCTGAGCGCTGTCAGCAAGCAGATCAAGAAGTTGGAACGCGAGCTTGGCTGCGCGCTGTTTCACCGGGAGAAGCAGCGCTTGAGCCTGACAGACAGTGGCCAGCAGTACCTGAGCGTGGTATCGAAAGCATTGCACCAGATCGACGGCGTGACACGCTCGCTCAGCAGTGGAACGTCTGACCTGGTCACCGTCGGCGCGGAGCCTTCCTTTACCTCTCGCTGGCTACTGCCCAGACTCGGGGACTTCAAGCTTAAGCACCCTGAGGTGACTACCGACATCATGAATGATCTTCGCCACCTCTACGACGGTAGCGAAGACTTTGACGTGGGTATTCTCTACGGGGACGGACAATGGCCAGAGTTCGAGAGCCACTTCCTGATTCAAGGCGAGCTGGTGGTCGTATGCACCCCGGCCCTGTTCGAGCGGTATGGCCCGATAGACGACCCCAGAGACCTGCTGCGCTACCCGGTGTTGCACCACGGCAGCTATGCTCCCACCCCTCAGCTATCTTCCACATACCTTTGGCTACAAGGCGCCGGGCTCGATGGCGAGGCCATAAAGTCGATTCCAGGCCAGCACTTCGAGCACTTCCGGTTCTTGCTCGATGCCGCCGAACATGGCCTCGGCGCGACAGTACTTCCCGCCTACTTTGTCGAAGCCGAGCTATCCAAGGGCCAATTGGTACAGGCCTCCCGCACAGCGATGGTGTGTGGCGCCTACTACGTTGCCATCCGCCGGCAGCGCCTGCCCCATCGCCCAACGCAGCTGTTCGCCCGGTGGTTACTGGAGGAAACGACGTAGACAATGATGAAAAGCAGCAGCAGATCTACTCGCCACCGGCGATGAAAGAACGCGGGTGACTCGGCTCTGTCCGAAAAGTCGACGAGCGAAGGTTAGACAAGGAAAAAATCGTTGAGAAAGCGCAGTTTACGTGGTGTAAATGAGTATTTTGACCGGGCTGGCGTACCAGACGATTTTTAACGCCGTATTACCGAGCGCAGGCACTTTTCAGACAAGCCCTAGAAGGCAACTGGGGAAAAGACGAAGAGCACCTGTCACTGCCTGCCCCTGGACCACTTCAGCAACCGACCACACCACGGCACCCACTAGACCACGACAGCGCCTCCACCGTGGTCTCATCTGAATCACAACCACTCGTCAGCCGGAACGACAGGAGCAAGCTCCAACCCCGTAACGTGCTACTGGTCTTGCCTACGCGCCCTACGACGCTTGAGTTCAGCGCGCATCCAGGCCGACGACTCGGCCATATCACGACGTAAGTCGGCTAGCTCATCAGGCGTTAGCCAGCGCACCGCAGGCTCGCGGGGGCGGAGTGTCTTAGCGGGAATCTGCTCGACGGCATGGCCTTCCAGCGCAGGGCCACCGGCCTCGGGCTTGGGGCGTTGTTCGCTCATTGTGTTCTCCGGGTGGCTGCGCGGACGCCCGCCGCATGGCCTGCCCTATAGCCCGCTCAGCTCGACGGGAGGGGCGCGGCATTTCATGGCCGCTAACGCCATTGCCAGCGGCAAGCTTGTGCGTGTTAACAAGTATAGCGACAACACCAGCCTTGCTGAGTACATCGTGCGCGACCGCAGTCGCCCGCTTGCTAGCGCCCCGCCCCTGTTCAGGGACTGGCTGATCGCGGCTGCCCTTGGGGAAAAGACAACAACCATGCTGTCGTAAAGAGAACAGCTCGCCAGGCGCAGGGCTCGTATCCTGCCTGGGACGTTGTGACATCGTCGCCATCACCCCAGACTGACCCCAGGACCTACGCACACCCCAGCAGGAGCCCACTGAATGTTCTTCCCTCTACATGGCCACGGACGCGGCCTTGCCATGGCGGCGGCAGGCGTCACCGTTCTCAGTTTCGACAGTCTGCTGGTCCGCCTGGCGGCGACGGATGGATGGAACATCATTTTTTGGAGAGGCGCCTTGATGGCACTCTCGCTCGGCTTGCTGTGCCTAAGCGGCCGACGGCTGGCAACACTGAAAGAGAATCCCGCCGCGGCCCTGTGCTCCGCCATCACGCTGGCGATCACGTCCAGTCTGTTTGTCCTCGCCGTCATGAACACCAAGGTCGCCAATGTTGTCGTCATATTGAGTGCCGCCCCGCTGTTTGCTGCCATCTTCACGCGTTGCTTTCTGCATGAGGCGGTTGCCATGCGGACCTGGTTAGCGATTTTGGCGGCCATGGCCGGCATGCTGATCGTTTTCGCGGGGTCGCTTTCCAGCGAAGGACTGCTGGGAGATATGTATGCGGTGATCGCGGCGGCGGCTGTCGGGGGCAACCTCACCCTGCTGCGCCGTCACCCGAAGCTCGACAGACTCCCCCTTATCGCCATAGGCGGCGGCCTATCGGCACTGATTGCCTGGCCGATGGCAACCCCATTTGCCCTGACAACTCAAAGCTACGGCGTATTGGCGCTGATGGGGTTATTGCAGATGCCATTGGCCACCGCACTGATCAACAACGCAACCCGCCACCTGCCATCGGCGGAAGTGGCACTGTTCTATTTGATTGAAGCAGTCTTTGGCACGCTGTGGGTCTGGTACTGGCTGGATGAGCAGCCACCACAGGCGACCCTGCTCGGCGGCTCATTGATTCTGTTGACCCTCTTCATCAACGCCTGGTTGGGCTTGCGAGGCACAGCCCGGCGCCTACCTTCTCATCCCTTGTAGCTTGAGACCGGCCCCTTGAAAGATGGGGACCAGTTCACTAAGCGCCCATAGCGAAAAACCAGGAGCCTATGCGGTATAGGTGAGGCGTTCGAGCAGCGCGCAACGCAGCGAATCGTCGGCCCAGACATTCATGCAGTACTTCCCCAAGCTGTGCAAAGATAAACGTCGACGCTTCAGAGAGGGCAGCGAGGTATGTTCCCCTTCAGGGAGGGTCGCCTGCTTCCTGCCTTTGCGAACATCGGCCTCTTTGCCTTTTGCATTTTTTGTGCCCTATTGGTTCACCAAAAACTATTAAATCAAAGAATGCTGTGAACTTTCTTTGAACTCATGACAATATGTGACCTATGAGTGCACATAAACCAGAAAAGCTAAAGCGCATCCTTGACGCTGTCCCTCCCGGCTTCATCGTCGATTCTGGTTGGCTGGAGCGCCACGAGGTCAGCCGCTTCCTCGCGCGCAAATACGTTGATCGCGGTTGGCTTGAGCGGGTGACTCGCGGCGTTTTCCTGCGCCCGGCACCGGATACAGGCAAACTCCACGCACTCGACTGGAAAACCTGTCTGCTCTCGATGCAGCACATCATGGCCTACGATGCCCATGTCGGCGGCATGGCTGCGCTCGCCCTGCAAGGCTATAGCCATTATTTACCGTTGGGCGGGAATGCCCAGGTCTGGGTCTATGGTGAAGAGATACCAAGCTGGCTGACCAGGCTTCAGCTAAACGCATCGCTCAAGATACGTACAACGCCCCTCTTCTCTGACCCGTCGCTCGGCCTTACCAATGACGAGTCCGACACTTCAAGGGCCCTACCCTGGGACTGGCAACTAAAAATGTCATCGCCTGAAAGGGCCGTCCTGGAAGTCATGGACGAATTACCCGCCAATGAGAGCTTCCACAACCTCGATATGGTCTTCGAAAGTTTAACAACCCTTCGCCCACGCACGCTTTCTGCGTTGTTGCATAGCTGTAGGAAGATTAAGGTTACGCGGCTGTTTTTCGTCTTTGCCGACCGCCACAACCACCCGTGGCGTAAGCGCCTTGACCCGCAAGAATTCAACCTGGGAAGCGGCGACCGGGCACTGCTCACAGGCGGCAAGATACACCCGCGCTACCGCATCATGGTGCCGGAAGAATTTGCCATCACGGAGGCAGCTGATGGCGCGTGAAGATTACAAAGCACAGGTCGCCCTGCTCTGCTGGTCGTCGCGTTATACCCTGCGCTTGGAGTAATGATGCGTCATAGGCTAGCGCTTAAACACTTCAGAAAAGTGCTTCAAGATACAAGCGTCTACTCGCTGCTGGCAGGCGTCGACAAGCCTGTTCGTTCACCTTGTGTGATTGTGGTACTTGGCAGGAAGCCTCTTAAACATGTAGAGAGCTTCAAGCGGCATCAGGAAGGCCCTGCCATCCGGCGCCTAGTCCGAAACACTAACGGCGAGCTAAGCGGCTGCCACTTTCAGTAGCCATGGGCCTCCGTGGCCTGAGGTTTATACCAACGGCCAGCCCGTCCTTGCCCCCGCTTGAGCCTCACGCCATCTGCTGGCGGATGGCGGGGAGGCGCTCTTCGACCAGTGCGACGAAGGCGTCGATCACCGGTCGTCCCGGTGTCGTCGGATAGTGCAACTCCAGCGGCACTGCCCCGAGTGCCGGGCGCAATGGGATAAACCGGCAGCCATCACATTGCAATCGTCGAATGCAGCCGGGCGCGATGGCGATTCCCACCCCAGCCGCGACCTCACTGAGCAGTGTCTGCATCAAGGCTGGCTGGCGCTGGATGCGCGGCGAGAAGCCTGCATCGCCGCAGGCACTGATGATCTGGTCGAACAACCCGGTCGCATGCTTGCGCTGAAATAGCACGAAGTCTTCCTGCTCCAGCTCGCTGAGGGCGAGCCGCTTGCGGTGCGCCAGACGATGCCCCTCCGGCACAACCACCATCAGACGATCCTCGTAGACAGGCAGGGTAGCCAAGGCGTTTCGGTGCTCGACAGGGAGCGGACGCGACAGTCCGATGTCAATCTCGTCACGTCCGAATGCATCCAGCTGCTGCTGAGCGCTCATCTCATTCAAGGTCAGACTCACCTCTGGGTGGGTGGCGGCGAAATCGCGCATCAATCCGGGCACGAAGCTCGCGCAGGCCGAGCTCATATAGCCGATACGCAGCGTGCCGGTCTGGCCGCTGGCTGCCATCACCACGCGCTTGCGTGCCTGCGCCTCCAATGCCAGCATGCGCTGCGCCTCCTCCAGCAATGCCTCTCCCGGCGCCGTGACACGAACTTCCCGGGTATTGCGCCACAGCAGACTCACGTTCAACTCGGCTTCGAGGTCGGCTATCTGACGGCTGATAGCGGGCTGCACGGTATGCAGCTCACGTGCAGCGGCCGAGAAGCTTCTGTGCGTCGCCACCGAGACGAAGGTTTTCAGAGTGCGGAGTTCCATGACTGCCCTCAAGGATTACTGATGCTCAGATAGTATAAGTCATATCGATTATCGTCATTTCTACTATAAGTCTGTACTCGTTAATCTGAGGGCCTGCTAAGCCTTCCTCCATCAGCTGTTGCCTTTCGCGTCCCTCCTTGCCTCTTACGCGTGACGCGCATCCGCTGATACGGAGGCCCTGAACACGAGTGGAGCCTATATGACGACATCAACCACTGGACTCGTCGCGCAGGGTGCACGCGAGTCCTCGCCAACTCTCTCTAACGGTGGCCGTTTCACACTGCTGGCCATTGCCTGCCTGACCATCATGGTCGGAACCGTAGTAGCCCCCGGGCTTCTGAACATCGCCTCTGCCCTGCAGGTGGAAAGCCATGCCAGCTGGCTGATCACCTTGCCATCGTTGGGTGCCGTGATGTTCGCGCCGATTGCCGGGCGCATGATAGATCGCATCGGTGCCTATCCCTCGCTTGTGGGTGGTCTGCTGCTGTATGGGCTGCTGGGAGCAGGCGGGGCGCTGCTGGAGGGCACCGTCGCCGTGTTTGCCGATCGCATCCTGTTGGGTGGCGTGACGGCGGTGGTGATGGCAGGCGGCACCACCCTGATCTCAGAGTGGTATCACGGTCATGCCCGTCTGGCGATGATCGCCCAGCAGGGCATGTCCATCGAGCTTGGTGGGGTGATCTTCTTGCTCGTCAGTGGCGTACTGGCGGGTATCGCCTGGCAGATGCCATTCCTACTCTACCTGCTGGCCTGGGGGCTACTGGCCATGCTGTGGATAATGGTGCCGAGACAGTCCCCATCCGCCCCTGAGGCTGAGCCCGGGCAAAATCAGGCCGCCGCGCCGTCATCCTCGCTTAATGGCACCTATCTGGCAGCAGCCATCTCGATGACGCTATTCTTCACGGCCATCGTCATGCTGCCCATGCGCTTGAATCTTCTCGGGCTGGATGAGGCAGCCACCGGTATCTTCCTGGCGGCAATCTCACTGGTCGCGGTGGTGGCCGCAATGCTGATGCCGAAGGTGTCGCGTGCGCTGGGCGAAATGCCGACTCTGGTGCTGGCCTTTCTGCTTTATACCGCCAGCCTGTTCATCTTCCAGCAGGCCGAGAGCATGCCCCTGATGAATGTCGGGGCCTTGCTAGCCGGCTTGGGCTTCGGTTTCTCCATCCCGCTGCTCAATCATATGACAGTGGAACGCAGCCATCCCTCGGTTCGCGGTCGCAATCTCTCCTACCTGACGATGGCGATCTTCCTGGGACAGTTCCTGACGTCCTTCCTGGAACTTGTTCCGGGCGATGGCCGCAATGTCTTCGGAACCGCGGCCGCTCTAGGGCTAGTCTTCACGGTGCTCTACCTAGCCGCCTATCTTCTCAAGCGCGACAATCGCAGCGCCTGAGCTATCACAGGTAACACCAGCCCGCTCATGACGAAAGGCATGATGCAAAAGCCCCGCCACCTGACGGCCAGATGGCGGGGAATTCGGGCCAGCGTCGTACTCAGCGGTCAAACAGCACCGACAGGCGAAGACACATCACGTCAATCCTGATAGTGCGTGTACTTTTTCGTACTTCCCTTCACCTGGTCAGCGGGGTATTTCTCCGCATTCTTCTCCATCTTCGCCCGGCATGCCGCTTCAATATCCACGTCCAGCTTGCCCGCCAGTCGGATCAGGTAGAGCTGAACATCGGCAATTTCATCGCGCACGGCGGCCAGTTGCTGCTCATCCAGTTCCCTGGACTGCGCCTCGGTCAGCCACTGGAAGCACTCCTGCAGTTCAGCTGCCTCCACCGTCAGCGCCATGGCCAAGTTCTTGGGCGAATGGAACTGGTCCCAGTCGCGCTCGGTGGCGAACTGGTCCATCGCATCGCGGAGCTGCTTGAACGGGTCTGACATCTAGGGCTCACCTGATTCTTCGGTATCGGATAGCGGTGAGCATGCCTGCTCTCGAGTTAAGGCATCGGTAACTAGTAGTCCCGTCGTACAGCCCCCAACGAAAGCTACCTGATCACGCAATTCATCCCCGAGGGCCTCGGCCACCCGGCGCGACATGGCGCGCTGATCGTCGTACAAGCTCATCGCTTACTCCAGATACTCTGCCAGCCGCTTCGCAGCGACCTTGCTCTCGCGGGGATGACCAAGTCGAATGGCATCGACCAGAGCCAACATGGCATACAACTCGCGATCGCGACGCACCGCGTAGGGAGCGCCCTTGAACAGCGGGTCCACGGCCTGGCCTTTGCTTTTGCCTCGGGCGTCTGGCCATACCATCGGCAGTTCACCTGGGCTATATAACTGGCCTTCCAGCACTGGCGCGGCAAAGGTCGTCGCAATCCCACGGGTAATTTCACCTGGCTTAGCCGGGAATACGTAGCGCACACCATGCATGATGAAGTTGAACAGAGCCCGGGCGTTAGCGCGCGGCACGCCAGTTCGGTGATCCTTGCGAATCAGACCTACCTCCAGACACCTATGAAGGGCAAGGCTAACCTGACTTTTGCTGATGCCGGTTTCCTCGGCCAAGGCCCGCACACTGTAGCGTGCCTGCAACTGGTCGTCCTCGAGTCCAGGCAAGCTCTCGCGCACCCCGTCAATGTCATCGAGTGCCCAGTCCCTCCAGTCGTCTGGCAGCGCCTTCTCTCCCTTGCCAGCGTGAGTATCGGGGCCGCGGCCGTCCTTACGGCTCAAGGCCACCAGCTTCAAAAGCAGGCCAATATCTTGACTTTTCATAGTGCCACCATCCTCCACTGTCCCGCGTCCTAGGACATGGGACAAGCTCGATGAATGACTACCTGACTGTCAAGGAAAATCGTCCACTACAGAGACATGCGCTTGTAAACCGGGGTAGCGTCGGCAAGCCCGAGCTTGACCCCTCGAGAGAACGTTCGGCCTTTAAATTGCTCTCCAGCCCCTTACATCGTTACAGATAGGCACAGTGCACCACACGGATCGACTCGGTGGGTACCGTCTCAACGAAGCGCTGGCCTCGCTACCCAAAGGACCCATTCGCCTCTCCTGATGGAGGTTGAGCTCTGTTAGCCAAGATCGCTCGCGCAGCCAAACGGCGAACGCCATCTGGACCAAAATCCTGACTCTCAGCCCACTCGCCTTCCTGCTATAGGCTCTCCACCTCCATGAACGAGACAGCTTGTTGGGTCCAGGACGTCATGCTCTCCAACGTTTCACCGGTCCGTGATCTGACACCAAGCAGAAAAACCCTATACCCTAAGCACGCCATCGTTTTTTTAAATACTAGACCATGACCCTAAAGCAAATACGCTACTTCATCGCCATCGCTGAACTGGGATCCATCTCAGCGGCAGCCCAGGCAGTATTCGTCTCTCAATCGACTCTGACGCTGGCCATCCAGCAGCTCGAGGAAGAGCTCGAAGTGTCGCTATTTTCCCGCAGCGCGAAGGGTATGACGCTAACCCATCAAGGTCATCAGTTCCTGCGCCAGTCGCACCTGATTCAGAGCACTGTAGAAAACGCCAAGAGGAATCTACAGGAAGCGACGCATCAAGAGTCCGGCCAGCTGGTCATCGGCGTGACAAGTCTCGTCGCCGGGTACTTCCTGGCCGACCTGTTAACGCGCTTTCAGCTGGCCTACCCGCGAGTCGAGATCACCGTGGTCGAAGACGAGCGGCATTATGTTGAACACCTGCTTGTCAGCGGGGAAATTGACGTCGGTGTGCTGATACTCTCCAACCTGTCCAATCGCCAGGCACTGCAAACCGAAGTACTGGTGCATTCTCCTTACCGTCTCTGGCTACCCGCGAGACACCCTCTTCTCGAGCATGACAGCATTTCTCTCGCTGACGTCGCGGCAGAGGCGCTAATTCAGTTGAACGTGGATGAAATGGAGCATAGCGCCCGTGCTTTCTGGCAACGCCTTAGCACTCCCCCGAACATCACCATGCGAACCAGCTCAACCGAGGCAGTACGTAGCCTGGTTGCTGCTGGCCTTGGACTCTCGATACAGCCCGACATGACATACCGTCCCTGGTCGCTTGAGGGCGACATCATCGAGGCACGTTCACTGCATGACTTGAACGACACCCTGGACGTTGGCCTTACCTGGCGCAGGGGATCACAGCGTCCAGCCCTCGTTGATGCCTTCCTGTCCGTCGTTCGCGGCGGTCACGGTGACACCAGACGCTGAGTGCACCGGTTACTTCCTCAAGTCCTTCTTGATCCTCGAGCCCACAGAAAAATCGATACCTACCCTCGAAAATAAGAAATTGTCGATACTTTGCTTCCCGCTTAGTCTTGCCGAACTGCGTAAAAGAGCGCGTCGCTGGACTCGGCTCCCATCCTTGCAAGCGAGAATCTCATGACCTCAGTCCCATACCCTTCGTTCACTACAAAGCTCCTTATCGATGGCTGTCTCGTCGAAGGTGAGGGCCGAGCTGAAAGCATCCATGATCCCACGTCTGGGAAGGTGATCGCTGAGGTCCGGGAAGCAAGCATGGAACAAGTCGAGCAGGCCATCGCCGCTGCCGGTCGCGCCCAGGCAACTTGGTCACGCACGACGCCACAGCAGCGCTCGACAGCTCTACTCGATATTGCCAGCTTGATTCAGGAAAGGGCCTCTTCCCTGGCACAAATAGAATCACTGAACTGCGGCAAGCCTCTGCATCAGGCACTGAACGACGACCTGAACGCAGCCATCGACGTCTTTCGTTTCTTCGCAGGGGCCGTCCGCTGTCAATATGGGCAACTCAGTGCTGAGTACGTTCCCGGCTATACCAGCATGGTTCAGCGAGCACCACTTGGTGTCGTCGCATCCATCGCCCCATGGAACTATCCACTGATGATGGCGGCGTGGAAGATCGCTCCTGCGCTTGCAGCGGGTAATACTCTTGTGTTCAAGCCATCTGAGCACACGCCACTCTCGATTCTTGAACTGGCCACCCATCTAGAAGGCATACTCCCCGCGGGGTGCCTCAATATCGTCTGTGGTGGTGGTGAGAACGTAGGCAGCCTGCTAGCCCGACACTCCGATATTCGGATGATTTCCCTCACCGGAGACATCGTCACGGGCCAAAAGGTGTTGAAAGAGGCGGTCAATTCACTCAAGCGCACCCACCTTGAGCTTGGTGGCAAAGCTCCCGTCATCGTCTGCGATGATGCTGACCTGGACCTCGTGGTCGAAGGCATCACCCGACACGGCTACTACAATGCCGGGCAGGACTGCACTGCAGCGTGCCGCATCTACGTCCAATCAGGTATCCATGACCGCCTGGTGGAGCGGCTGGGCGACGCCGTCTCACGGCTCCGATTTGCCCAGCGCAACGATCAAGACAACGATATGGGCCCCTTGATCAGCCTACGCCAGCGTGATCGCGTCGCCAGCTTCGTCGAACGGGCATTGACAGAACCCCACGTGGAACGCATTACGGGCGCGGCAATTCCTTCCGGGAGCGGTTTCTTTTACCAGCCAACGTTGCTTGCTGGCTGTCTTCAGTCGGATGAAATTGTACAGCGTGAAGTCTTTGGCCCGGTCGTAACAGTCACACGCTTTGATGAAATATCTCAGGCCCTGGATTGGTCGAACGATACCGAGTATGGGCTTGCCTCCTCCGTCTGGACCACAAACATGGATAAGGCAATGCATCTTGCCAGCCGACTCGAATACGGCTGCACGTGGATCAACACCCATTTCATGCTAGCTACCGAAATGCCTCACGGCGGACTGAAGCGATCCGGCTATGGAAAGGAGCTTTCGAGTGATTCGCTCCAAGACTACAGCGTGGTGAGGCACATCATGGCTAGACATTCCCCACTTGACTGACAACTTCATGGCATGCGAATGCCCGTCCATGCCCCTAGCATAATAACAGCTCTGGAGACACCATGAACTTTCCCTTTGTGCTACCCACTAAAATTGTGATGGAACCGGGCCTGCGCTCACAGGTAGGTCAACACCTTCAGGAAATGCAGTTGACACGCATCCTGATTGTCACTGATCCGGGCATCGAAGCCGCAGGGCTTCTCTCTCCTATTTATGCAAGCCTTGAACATGCGGGCATCAGCTTTAAGGTAACGACTGAGGTTAAGCCCAATCCTCGAAGCGAAGATTGTAATCGCATAGCAAACGAGTATCGGGGTGCAGATATCGAGGGCCTTGTGGCGGTAGGGGGTGGTAGCGCTATTGACGCCGCAAAGGCCATCGCGGTCTTGATGACTCATGAAGGAGTTATCGAGGACTATGAAGGCGAGAATACCCTTGTCACCGACCCTCTTCCTCTAGTGGCTATTCCGACTACAGCGGGTACGGGGAGCGAAGTCACCTTTTTCTCGGTGATCACCGATTCTGCACGACAGTATAAAATGAGCCTGCTGGACGTCAGGCTAGCTCCTGAGTTAGCACTACTCGATACGGAGGTCACTGCCCAACTACCTCCGGCAATCGCGGCAGCTACGGGAATGGACGCGTTAACACATGCGATAGAAGCCTACACCGGAAAGATGGCTAACCCCATCAGTGACGCTCTAGCGCTGCACGCCATTCGCCTGATCAGTTCAAACCTTCTCCCTGCGGTAGAAGAATGCGATAACCATGGCGCGCGCGAGCAAATGATGGTCGCCAGCCTGATCGCAGGTATGGCTTTTGGCAATGCAGACATCGCCAGCGTGCACTGCATTTCAGAAGCCATCGGAGGCATGTACGACACTCCTCACGGAGTTGCGAACTCCATTTTCCTGCCCTTTATCTTCAGACATAACTGTGACGCGGATCTGGAACGGCATTCTCAAGTAGCCTTTGCCCTGGGGGTAGACCCGCAACTCGGCGAAGCAGATGCCGCCAGGGCTGCCGTCGACGTGCTTTTCAACATGAGCCAACGGCTCGGCATCCCGAAATTCTCTGAAGTAGCCGGCGTCCAGGAAGCGGACTTTCATAGCATTGCTGAAAAATCAAAACAGAATATCTCAGACGCTAGTAATGCCAAAGAAATGACGGTCGACAGTTACTTAGACATCATCCGCCAGGCATATAACTACTAGGACGCTTTACTACTGATCAATTAAACGTACACGAAAACACGCTATCTCTCGTCTACCGCTACGAAAAATCGTTGGCGACCGCTCAGATATTGACCATCAAGATTCCAACATCACTATTTGATGCGGGCGTCACATCTTGAGCTCCTGAATGCAGTGTTTCAATAAAACAACGAGCCCTGCCTTATAATATCCATCACAGTGGAACGACAAAAATGAGCAACGAACTTATAAGAACTTTAGGCTTCTGGAGAGCTTTCTCCACCTGTACCGGGCTGGTCGTGGCTGGCACCACCATGGTGACACTTGGTTATAGCATGGGCCTGGTGGGCCCAGCGTTTATCGTCAGTGCCTTTATCGCGATGATCGTGAGTATCCTTGTATCTTTTTCTTACTCTGAGCTTTCATCTTTTATGCCCGGAGCGGGGATGATCGGCGACTATACGATGGTAGCCATGGGCCCTTTCATGGCAATTGTCAGTGTTCTTGGCGGCTACATTGTACTGGTGTCGGCTGCCGGAGCCATGGAGTCGATCACTGCAGGGCTCGCGGCACAAAGCTTGGTCCCTGGCATCAGCGCCACGTTCGTCGCGGTCGTTCTCCTGGTGCTCTTCCTTGCCGTGAACCTGGTGGGAGTCGGGGTATTCGGCTCCGTCCAGGTATTCACGACCGGCTCCATGATCATAGGTACATCAGTCATGGGTGTACTTGGTTTGATGGAATGGGGTACTCACACAGATCCCACTCAGGTTCCGTTCAACCCTAAAGGGTGGGAAGTCGTACTTCAGTCATTAGCACTCGGTATCTGGCTATTTGTTGGCATCGAGTACGTCGCTCCCATGGCGGAAGAAGTCAAAGAGCCGGAAAAGACGATTCCCAAGGCCATGTTGTTTGGCCTTCTGACCATCTTTGTCGCTGATATGTTGTTCGGCCAAGCTATCGCGCGTTACGTTCCCCTCGACGTGCTCGAATCTTCTACGGCTCCTCAGGTTGATGGTGCCGGGGCGCTGTTCGGGCAGGCTGGAAAGATCTTTATGGTCATGATTACGGTGCTCGCCAGTGCCAGCTCCATCAACTCGCACATGGCTGCTGTACCTCGCATGCTCTACGGCCTTGCCAGAGAGGGCTTACTGCCTCGAGCTTTCACCTATGTCCACCCCCACTTCCGTACTCCTTGGGTAGGCATTTTTAGCGTATTTCTTCTACTATGCATCCCCTTCATGCTGAGCATCAGCATGGACCTTATCGCTACCATGATTTTGGCGTCCTGCGTGACATGGCTGCTCTCCTACGTTATTGCCCAGATCAACGTCATGATCCTGCGTAAGCGGTATCCCGATGTACATCGGCCCTTCTCGACCCCCTTCTTTCCGATTCCCCAAATAGTGGGTATCGCGGCCTGTATCTACATGATCGTTACCATTCATCCCGAAGGAGCGATGAAAGCCCAGATCTACGCGATCGCAGGGGGCTTCATGACCATTATCATTGTCTACGCAGTGGCTTGGTTAAAGTTCAAGAAGATTCCATTGTTCACACCGACGCCTCTGGGATCACTATACGCCCAACACAATACCACCAGTCCCGAAGACAGCGCTCCAGTGACTGAGGCTTCCGCTCGATGAGACTCTTCTCCAACATCGAAACGCGCGCAAACATGGCGTTCGAATTCATGGCCAAGCAACTAGGTTGCAGCGAACGTATCGGCCCTATGAGCCGATCGGGAAGCTTCGATGGTGGCGATATGATCTTGCGCTACGTCGAGAAGCGCCGTTTCTTTTCTAGAATCTACAAGCTAGACATCACCCTGAAGATTGACAACCTTGAGGCGCCTCTCGGTGAAGCGTACTGGAAAAAGGGAACGCAATGGTCTGGTGAGCAGGCTGCCAGTGACTGGCTTGCTCAGCATCCCCAGCTGTCAACGCTGTCATCGCTGATTGATATTGAAATGGCAACTTACCGGCGGGGAGTCTCTGACTCCAGTGCAACTGTGCATCTAGTCACACTACCAGGTTGCTTTATTTGGACGCTCGTCCCGCCCATGCACTACTTCGTTAAACTCAATGGCAAAGAGATCGAAGGGCTTAGCCGCTTGCTTGGTCAACGCCTTGATACCACTCTCGCGTAAGGATATTCCATGGATTACTCGCTATTGATCAACGGCACTTTATGTCAAGGTAAAGGCGCTCCTTTGGACGTTCTTGATCCTACCAATCATGAAGTCCTGTGCACGCTTAATGAGGCAACTGCTGAGCAGGTTGAGGAAGCCGTAACAGCCGCCGATGCAGCATTCACCAGCTGGTCGCTGACGACACCAGCATTTCGCGCTACCAAGCTGCTGGCACTGGCTGACTGGATTGATTCTCACCAAGAAATGCTAGCCCGATTGGAGTCAGACAACTGCGGAAAGCCTTATCGGCAGGCTCTTGAAGACGAGATTCCAGGTGCCTCTGATGTCTTTCGTTTCTTCGCCGGCGCGGTAAGGTGCATGAGTGCGTCTGCTGCAGGTGAGTACATGGAGGGGCATACCTCCATGATCCGCAGAGACCCACTGGGAGTAGTGGCATCCATCGCACCCTGGAACTATCCGCTGATGATGGCGTCATGGAAGCTTGCTCCGGCCCTTGCTGCGGGTAATACCGTAGTACTCAAGCCGTCCGAGCACACTCCTTTGACGAGCCTGGCACTCGCCAGTGCCATGGCCGACATCTTTCCACCAGGGGTCGTCAATGTGGTCCATGGACGAGGCAACACGGTCGGCGAACCCCTGACAGGTCATCCTAAGGTACGCATGGTATCTCTGACCGGCTCAGTAGGTACGGGCAGTGCTATCGTTTCGTCTACTGCAGACAGCGTGAAGCGCATGCATATGGAGCTAGGGGGCAAAGCGCCGGTACTGATCTTTGACGACGCTGACCTTGATGATGCAGTGGAAGGCATCCGCAACTTCGCCTTCTATAATGCTGGCCAGGACTGTACCGCTGCCTGCCGCCTATATGTCCAACGAAACGTCTATGAAGACTTTGTGTCCCGCTTGAAAGACGCGGTGGGCCAGATCAAGGTCGGTTCCCAGGATGAAGAAGACGTCGAAATGGGCCCCCTGATCACTGCAGACCACCTGAAGCGCGTACAAGGTTTTGTAGAGCGAGCTGCAGCCGTGCCGCATATTGAAGTGGTCAGCGGCGGGACGGCCCTCGACCGGTCTGGCAATTTCTTCGCCCCAACCATTATCGCGGGTGCACGCCAGGACGACGAAATTGTACAGCGCGAAGTATTCGGCCCAGTGGTCTCCGTGACCCCGTTCGAAGAAGAAGAGCAGGTGCTAGCCTGGGCCAATGATTCCAACTATGGCCTCGCCTCTTCTGTATGGACCCAGGACATTGGGCGCGCCCATCGCCTCTCGAGCCGGCTGCAATACGGCTGCACTTGGGTGAATACGCACTTCATGCTGGTCAGCGAAATGCCGCACGGCGGCCAGAAGCTATCTGGATATGGCAAGGATATGTCGATGTACGGTCTTGAAGACTACACCTGTGTCAGACATGTCATGATCAAGCACTGACGTAGCTATTCGAATCACGTCAGGCGGAGTGATCATCCGCCTGACGTCTTCCCCGCTGTAAAGCACAGCAGCACTAGACGATGCGACAGGGAGCAACACCCTTCGCCCCACTTTTGCTTCGCAAGCCGCACCGTCGCCTGCACCTGGCTGCCCACTCAGCGGACCTCGGGCACGTCCTCCACGTTCCCCCTGAAGGTAGCCGTAACAACCTTGTCAGTCGCACGTCCCATTTATCGCGAAACGGGGCTCTCGACCGTCATTGAAAGCAGCAGAGAAGAGAGCGTCTTACCGTGGCCATCCAGGTTGAGCGAGCCATTTACGCCCCCTTGAAGGACGTCTTCCAGGACAAGATTGATCCCGGCAAGGTTAGGCATGGGATAGCGTTTCACCCCGGTGACACCACGATGAGCGAAGAGCTGATACACCCCCTCCTCGGTCACCTGATCCAGTAGCCAGCGGTAGTGCTCGTCCTTGTAGACGAAAACGGCCAGGTTCAGTCGGTCGCCCTTATCGCCAGCGCGAGCATGGGCAAAGTGATAAAGAGACCGTCGTTCACGAGACATATCCTCAACTCCCATTGCGGATGCTGACGCTGGGTGTGACATCTTGGCGGCGAACCAGGTACGAGGCCGTCTTGAGCCGGCGGTTCAGGTGTCGACGCACACCGCCACCTGCAGCGGGGCCGCAGCAATACAGCGCCAGCAACTCCTGTGTCGCGAGCTCGACCACCGCACGTTGTTTATGCTCGACCGCCAGACGCAGCCGAATATCTTCGGAGGAGCTTCCTGGACTGTCTCGCCACACTGCTGCATCACCGTCGAACACGCTGGAGATACCAATGACATCGAAGCGAGTCCTCATGTCAGCGGGGCAGCGCGTTGCCAACCGCCGCTGCAACGTATCCTGGGCGAGCTTTGCTCGAGCCATTGCGTTAGGCCCGGCATAGGAAATTTCCGCTTCCCCTTGATAACCATCCAGAAAGCTGACGGTCGTCTTGAGCCTGTCCGGCGCTGGATGCCCTCGCACCCCTTTGACCGATACGCGATCACGGCCCACTTGCCGCACCTCAACGCCCGTCAAGTCCACCACCACATCCGGTGTCACATAGCCGGCGGGATCATGAATTTCGTAAAGAAGCTGCTCCTTGACCGTCTGCTCCGTCACCAAGCCTCCGGTACCTGGAGGTTTCGTCACTATCAGACTGCCATCACGTTCTACCTCGACGATGGGATATCCCAGGCAGTGCATGCCTTGAACATCCTTGACCCCGGGATCGGCAAAGTACCCTCCTGTCACCTGTGCACCACACTCAATCAGGTGGCCCGCCAAGGTCCCCGCGGCGATCCGGTCCCAGTCATCACGCGCCCATCCGTGGTGGTAGCGCAGAGGGGCCAGGGCCAAGGCGGGGTCAGCGACACGTCCAGTAACCACCACCTGTGCCTCCTGCGCCAGTGCCTCGACCAGTGCATCCGCCCCCAGATACACATTGGCCGCCACCACGTCGTTGCTGTCTGGCAGCTCGCGGTGCTCGCCCTCCCACGGCTGCCAGTCAAGCGAGTGAATCTGCTGGCGAACGTCATCCCCCTGAATCACCGCGATGCGGGCATCCTTGACGCCAGCCCGTTGTGCCATCGCTGCCACTTGGTCACCTGCGGCTTCCGGGTTTGCCGCACCGAAGTTTCCCAACACGGTAATGGCATTGCGCAAACAATCACCCAGCACCGGGGCAAGAAATGCCTCCAGCAAAGGCTCTACCCCTCTGCTGGGGTCTTGCAGACGCGCCAACTGAGCGGCCGCCAGGGTTCGCTCTCCCAGCGTTTCGAACATCAGGGCACGCGGCGCATCATAGTGCAGCAGAGCTTCTACCAATGGCCCGGCCGCGTCGGTACGGTCGCCCGAGAAACCCGCCCCACAGCCTACGACAACAGTCATGCGAGCCTCCCGGATCTCACCAAGGGCAAACCAAGAAATTCTCTCACCTGACGAGGCTTCATGATGCTGCGGCCGCTGGCTTCAATCCTCTCGCGCGTCAAGCGCACCAACTCCGCATTGTCTTTCACCAGAGTGCCATCGGGGCGCCAGAGGTTGTTCTCGAAACCCACACGGGCATGCCCACCGTGCGCTGCTGCCAACCCCATGCACTCGGCTTCCGTCGGCCCAAAGGCGCAGACGGCCCACCTATCACCCGGTGTCAGGGCTTCCAGAAATTCAGGTAGGCGAGCCGGATCCGCCACCGGCGGTGTCTCATAGCGTCCCAGGACAAACAGCAGAAAGCTCTTGCCGGATGGCAAGACTCCGGCATCGCGAAGCTGGTTGAAGTGGAGCAGATCCTCAACGGAATAGAGGATGTATTGCACACTGCCCCCCTCGGCCTGAAGGTTACGGCAAACGGCGCCACTCGCTGCGACCTCCTGAGGGTCGCCAAACAGCTCGCGCACGGCTACCGAGACGGATTCAGGACGAAGCTCTTCCAGCAGTTTCCTCTGGGCCTGTGGGTCATAACGCCCACCCGCCTCGCTGGTGACTTGCAGCACCATGTCATCGCCGACAGCTGCACGGATCATGCCCAGCGCGTCTCGATAGGCAGCCACATCCAATAGATGACGGCCATCAGGTTCACGCACGTGCAAGTGCACCATGGCCGCCCCCGCATCACGGCAGGCGAGCGCATCGGCGGCTAGCGCCTCTGGCGTCAGCGGGATTTGCGGGTGATCGACCCGGGTACGTCGAGCGCCGTTGGGGGCGACCATCAACAAGCAAGGTGATGTCATGACTTCACCTCCGCGGGCTGATCTGCGGGCTGGTGTGCGGGCGGTTGTGCAGACTGAGGTGCAGCCTCGATGGCTTGCTGCAGCGCCACCAACTGGGCATCACGCTGAGCAGAAAGTTCGCTCAGTGACTGACCGCAAGCCGCCTGTTCGACACCAGCGACGACACGACTCTTGAGCGCCTCATCCACCGTCGGGGAGCCCAGACTGGCCCAGCGATATTGCTGACTCGGACCCAGGTGCTCTAAGTAGTGCTTGATTCCACCCTTTCCACCCCCCAGGTGATATGTCAGAAAAGGGCCCTGTATCGCCCAGCGCATTCCCGGGCCCGCGGTCACCGCCCGGTCGATGTCTTCGACACTGGCGACCCCTTCCTGCAGCAGGTACAGCGCCTCGCGCCACACCGCAGACGTCAGACGGTTAGCGATGTGCCCCACCATTTCCTTCTTCATCACCACGGGCTGCTTGCCGATGCCTCGGTAAAAGGTGGCGAGCCTGTCGACAACCTCTGCATCCGTCCCGTAGAGCTCGACAAGCGGCACCAGATGGGGAGGGTTGAAGGGATGAGCAATCGCGATTCGCGACGGTTCCGGTGCATCCAAGGCAATATCGGAGTGTTGCATCGACGACGTGCTGCTGACGATCAACGCCGACGGAGGGGCCAGCCGTTGAATGTCCGCCAGCAGCCTACGCTTCATCTCTGCCGACTCCGGCGCATTCTCCACCACCAGGTCCGCTTGCTCGACGGCCTCAGCTAAAGCGCCACATACCTTGGGCTCACGTGGAGAGCCCCCCAGTGTTTCCATGTCGGCAGCCACAAGATCTGCAAAAGCGGCTCTTGCAGAAGCGTCCGGGTCATACGCACTGACCTCTAACCCACGCGAAAGGAAATAGGCGGCCCAACAGATGCCAATCGTGCCGCATCCCACTATCGCAATGCGCGTTATCACAGACTCGGAATCGTTCATCATGATGCTCCCTGCAGCTGGTTACGACGTGCCACATTCCAAGCCCAGCCATACAGGGCAAACAGCCCGATGACGCCAACCAAGCCCGGAGCCAGGCCCGGCAAGACCGCTAGAATGCCGACGATGAGGAGAATGGCGGCATCCAGCCAGCGACGCCCTGTCAATCGGGCTCCACCCAAGGCTCCGGCGAAGGCCAGGACAAACGCCAGGGCTCGCAGGGCTGCGGTGGTGATTTCCCACGCACCGCCCATGCCAATCAATGCGGGGTAGGCCAGAATCAGGAAGGGAATAATGTAGGTGGCGGCGCCAAGCCGTACGGCATGACCGGCCACATTCAACCATCCCGCCTGAGCGATGCCTGCCGCGACGAAAACCGCGATACACACCGGCGGGGTAATCACCGAGATCGTCGCAAAATAGAAGACAAAGAGATGGGCGACCAGCGGCTCAACGCCCATACGCGTCAAGGCCGGAGCCAGAACAGCGGCCACCAGGACATACGCCGCGGTGGTGGGAATGCCCATCCCCATGATGAGACAGATAACGGCAACGATCAGCGCCACGAGGAAAAGCTGCTCGCCGGCCACGCTCACCACCAGGGTGGATAGCGTCACTCCGATACCGGTCATGTTGAGCATTGCGACAAGTATCTGAGCCCCTGCCAGCAGGACACCGATGATGACCATGCCCTTGCCAGCGTCTTCAAGCCCGGTCATGAGCATCCGCATCATCTGCGCGGGCGGTGTGCGGTCCAGAATGCCGAAGGTCACATAGCACAGCAGTAGCGACGCTATGCCCAGAAATGCGGAGTACTGGATGGAGTAGCCCGTCAGTACGCCACCAAACAGGCCGCCCAAGGCCGCCAGAATGGGCACAATTCGTCTGAACTGCAGTACATCCGGCCAGCGTGGCAAGTCGGCCTCGGGCACCAGCGGCAGCGCACGCCGCACCGCCACCACGTGAATGGTAAAAAACACTGCCACATAGAAGAGAGCGGCAGGCAGCAGCGCCGCCAGAGCGATAGTGACGTAGCTGACGCCCAGGATCTCGGCCATGATGAATGCGGCGGCTCCCAGAATGGGCGGTGCAATTTGACCACCCGTCGAGGCCACCGACTCGACGCCTCCGGCGAAAGCGGCGGGATACTTCAAGCGCTTCATCATCGGAATCGTGAAGTTGCCTGTGGTCGCGACATTGGCCACCGCACTGCCACTCACCATGGCAAACAGGCTCGACGCGACCGTGGCAATCTTGGCTGCTCCACCTTGGCTTCGGCCTCCAATGCGCATCGACAGATCAATGAAGGTCTGGCCCCCTCCCGTATGCAGCAGCAATGATCCGAACAAGACGAACGCAGCGATCGTGGTCGCCGCCACACCAAGCAGCATGCCCCAGATTCCCAGGTCACCAAGGAAAAGCGTTTCGGTCACAAAAGCGGTGTCGAAACCTCGATGACTCAACGGGCCAGACAGCAGATTGCCGAACAGCGCATAGGCAATGCCAAGCGCTACCAGCATGGGAAAAATCCAGCCGATGGCACGCCGCGCGACTTCCAGGATGGTGAGCACCAGCGTCGCTGCCATGAGCTTGTCCTGAGTGGTCGCCCAGGGCAGCGTCGACAGAATCTCGTCTGCCTTTACCGTGACATAGAGGCAGGACGTGATGGCACCAATGGCAAGCATGACATCAACGATGATCCCAACTGGACGCCATGACTTGCCTGCGCCCAGAGGGAAGCTAAGAAGGCCCAGTCCAATCACCAGCGCAAGAAAAACGCTTCGATGTACCAGGCTATCGAATGGCCCTGTTGCCGAGGTGTAGAAAATGAAGCCACCGAGAACCAGGGCGACCAACATCAAGCTTTTATTACGCATGGGACCGGGCTCCTGAGATTATTCCACCGGCTGCAGGTGGTCAGGAATCTCGTAGCCCTGCTCTTCGAAGTAGCGAGCGGCGCCTGGATGGAAGGGAACCGTGCCGCTTTCCAACGTGAGTTCGGCGATGTCTACATTCGCCAGGTTGGCCAATGCGCTCACCTGCGGATCTGGGTTCTCCATGACCGCCTTGACGATGTCATACGCCATCTGCTCATCCAGGTCCGGCGATGAATGCATGGCGAGGCCGAAGCTCCAGGTGGTGTAGGCAGGCATACCTTCGGCCGCGCCCTCTGGAATATCTACCACGGAGATGTCAGGCATCTGCTCCCGCAGGGTGTTCGCCTGATCCTCGTCCAGTGACAACACCTGAATCGGCGTAAAGGTCGCGACGTCCATGGAGGATCCGTCGAGCTTGTTGCCGACCCCGGACTTGACGTAACCGGCGATGCGATTGTCCTTCACACCGGCCACGACGTCGGTGGTGGAGCCTCGCACGTAGTCGGGTGAGATGCCCAAGGTCTCCATGACGGCCAGCGTTGTCGCCTCGGTAGCCGACCCGGTAATACCTGGGTTAAGACCAACTCCGTTCAGGTCGGTCAACGACGACACCCCGGCATCCTCGCGCATGACCACATTCTGCGGGGCTGCCGAATACACCCACAGCAGACGGTTATCTACCGGCCGATCAGCAAACTCACCTTCGCCCGAGTAGGCGTGATAGCCCACATTGGTGGTGACAAGCCCCATATCGAGCTGGCCGCGAAGAATCCGGCGAAGATTGTCGACGGTGGCTCCCGTTTCGACGACCGATGCGCGAACCCCTTCGACTTTCTGGTTGATGATCTGGCCGACGGCCACGAAATAGCCGTACTGGCTGGAGGAGGTAGAGGTGGAGCCGATAAGCAGCTGATCTTCCGCCTGGGCAGCAGCGGACATCAGGCCGGCACTGAGGATGGCAGCCAGCAGCGGCGTCTTGTATGAGGACATGGCGTAGCTCTCTCTGGTGTTATCTATTATTGGCGTCCAGTAGACGAGTGTCGTGCGACCTCCACACCTTGGAAAGAATGACGGTATTTGTCTAATATATTTAACCGAACGAGACTTTTACTTTTTTTATGCAACCATCTATCCGACAGTTGAAGGCATTTGTGGCCGTCGCAGAACACGGCAGTTTCATAGAGGCCTCCGAACGCCTGCACCTCTCTCAACCGGCCTTGAGCATTGCCATCCGCAAGCTTGAGGAGTCGGTCGGGGGCATGCTCTTCAACCGCTCGCCCAGGGGGATCCAGCTGACCCCGGAAGGTCGCTATTTTCTGCCTATCGCAAGGCGCCTGATCAGTGATTGGGACGAGGCCCTGGGAGATATCGGCGAACTCTTCAACAAGGAACGCGGCAAGGTGACGCTAGCCGCCCTTCCGACCCTCGCGGCCGGCTTCCTCCCTGCCGTCTTGGCGGACTACCGGCGGCAGTACCCCAATATCGCCATCAACGTCCATGATGTCCTGGCCAACCAGGTGGATGAACTCGTCAGAGACCAGCGAGCGGATATCGGCTTTTCGGTGAAGCCCAGCGGGGCAGAGGCCATACATTTCGAATCGCTGGTGGACGACCACTTCGTTGCGGTCTGCCCCCATGGACATCCCCTGCTGAACCAGGACGAGGTGAAGTGGGAGGAGTTGATCGCCTATCCCGTCATCGCCCTTAGCCGGCTTTCGAGCACCCGGCAGGCCATCGACGAGGTGTTGCAACACCTCGATGCGGAGATGGACGTCATGTGCGAAGTCAGTCAGATCGGCACAGCAGGACGCATGGTCGCAGCCGGACAAGGCGTCGCCGCCCTACCCTCCCTCAGCTTTAAACAAATCTCGTCTGAGGGGCTAGAGTGGCGTCCACTGACCCACCCCACCGTTCCACGCACGCTGGGAATCATCACACCAGCGCGCTCGTTACAGTCCGCCGCTGCCACCGCCATGCTGGAAGTCGTGAGAAAGCACGCGCTGACGCTTAATCCGCTGGAAATTCAATAGTCGAGACGAAGGCTTCCCCCATCTCGCCACATCGCTAATAGCCAATAGCCAGAGATAGGGGAACTGCCCCAGGCCAGCTTTCACCCGCAATGCCAGACGGTGTTGATGGCGCACCGCCGTGGCCTATCGAGGAATTCTCATCGACTCTAGGTAGAAGAAACGACGCATGTCGTGGCTTCACCCTAGCGTCGATCCACAGCACCACGCCCAGCATCAGCGCCAGATTGTCCTGTTCTGACGAATAGTGTTTCCCCCCTTTGCCGCTTTATCACGCCGCCTGTGCCTTCCAAAATTCACCGCGTCGATTGCCAGCGCATCGGCGATGCGCCTTTCCTTTCAACGCTCAGACAGACAGGCAGCCATCATGAAACGTCCTTTCTCCCTTGCTCTACTTGGCCTCTCGATCGCCGTTACCAGCATCACCGCCCACGCCGATGGCCAGTCCTCGCTCACGCCAACCAGCGAAGTCGTCCAGCAATCCGATATCGACTGGGGCTATCTCAATCCGCTGCGCGGTGACCAGAGCCCGGCCGCAGGTGACCTGTGGGGCGACCGCACCAAGGATGGCGCTTCCGGCTTCCTGGTGAAGTTCAATGAAGGTTTCTCCTCACCGCCTCACATCCACAACATCACCTATCGTGGTGTGGTCATCCAGGGCGAGGTTCACAACGATGACAAGAACGCCGATGAGCAGTGGCTGCCCGCAGGCTCGTTCTGGATCCAGCCGGCGGGGGAATCTCATATCACTGCAGCCCGTGACGAGGTCAATATGGCCTACATCGAGATCGATGAAGGGCCCTATCTGGTACAGCCAGAATCCGAGGCCTTCCACAACGACGAAGAGCCGCTGAATGTCGCCGAAAACAACCTGGTATGGCTGGATGCCAATGACATTCGCTGGATCAGCCTCCCGGGCAGCGACGACGCCGCACAAGGCCCGAAGACCGCTTTCCTGTGGGGCAACCCGGACGCCGGACAGATGAGTGGCCGTCTGGTGAAACTGCCAGCCGATTTCTCGGTTGAGATCACAAGCCACGCCGACGAATTCCGCGCCGTGGTCATCAAGGGCGACCTGACCCACGAGACCGAAGGCAAGAACGACAGTCAGCACCTGACGACCGGCAGCTACTTCGGTTCACAGGGCGAGATCACCCATGACATCGCCACCGGTGCCGACGGCGAGACACTGCTCTACGTGCGTACCAATGGCGATTTCGACATCGTTGAGCAATGATCTTCGAGAGCTGAACCAGCAACCATAAAGCGCTGCAGAAAACGCGAACGGCCACCCGGCTTCAAGACCGAGGTGACCGTTCGTGTTCAGGGCTATGTCTGTGACACCTTCGTCAAGGCTCACCGATAAGGGTATGAGCTTACCCTTTTTCACCGGGGCGGATGGCAAAAGAAAGCCACGTCATCGAAAACGACGTCTTACGATTGCGCTGCCGACCTGGCCTTAAGTGCATCATCCTGGTGTCTATTTCCTCTTCTTCCGTCCAGCGGGATTATGGCGGGTGCCCCAGAAAGTGGCGGTTCTCGAACAGCCACGCGTGGGTCAGGATGTCACGCAAGTCATAGGTCGGTGCCCAGCCGAGCACTTCCTGGGCCTTGCAGATACTGGCCACCAGCCGGGCTGGATCGCCAGGGCGCCTGGGGCAGATCGATGTCTCGATCTTGCGACCGCTGACCTCCTCTGCGGTCCGAATCAGCTCGAATACGCTGTAGCCAACACCACAGCCAAGATTGAAGGTCTCACTGCTCCCTCCCGCAAGCAGGCGCTCCAGGGCCAGCTCATGGGCACGACAGAGATCTTCTACGTGCACAAAATCGCGTATGCAGGACCCGTCAGCGGTCGGATAGTCGTCGCCGAACACCTGGATCTGCGAGCGTCTCCCGGAGGCTGCCTGGAGTACCAGAGGAATCAGGTGAGTCTCCGGATCGTGCCTCTCCCCCAACACACCCTCGGGATCCGCGCCGGCAGCATTGAAGTAGCGCAGACAGATGGACCGCATGCCATAGGCAAGCCGATAATCCTCGAGCGCCCTTTCGACGAGGTGCTTGGTATTGCCATAGGGGTTGATCGGGTTGCAGTCACGACTCTCGTCGAGATCTCCCTCTCCGGGCACACCATAGACTGCGGCGGTCGAGGAAAAGACGAGGCGCGAAATGTCGTGCCTGACCATGGCATCCAATAGTACTAGGCTCTTCATAACGTTGTTGTGGTAGAAGGCGGCGGGATCGCGCACAGACTCACCAACCTCGATCAACGCTGCGAAGTGCATCACAACATCAAAGGCCTGCGATGCAAGAAGACGGTCGAGGAGCGCACTGTCACCGAGGTCTCCAACCATCAGTTCGGCGTCCATCACGGCATCGCGATGGCCTCTTGAGAGATTGTCGAGCACGGTGACAGCGTACCCCGAACGCCTCAGCCGTTTGACCATGTGCGAGCCGATGTAGCCGGCTCCTCCCACCACCAGCACTCTGGCCTTGCTGCTATGCTCCGTCGTCATGCATCACTCCCCCCGTCTGCGCCGAAGGTTTACTGCCCGCGCCACTCAACCATCCACGGTCGCCTCGCTCGACCAGCGTTCAAGCTTGCGGTACAGGGTGGAAGGACTGACAGCCAAGGCGCGTGCAGCGCCGGGCACGCTACCGTGGTTTAGCGAAATAGCCCGCTCGATCACCAGCCGTTCGATCTGGGCCAGAGTCATGCCATCGAAGGAGGCCTCGACGTCAACGGGCTTCGCGCCTGGGGAAGGAGGTTCGGCAGCCTGCGCGGCGCCATACCCAACCGGACTAGGGGGGGAGGCCTGAGGAGCAGAGCTGACTTCCTGAGGCAACAGTGGTGCCAGCGAGAGGTCCGGCCCAGGACTCATGACCACTGCACGCCGCATCATGTTCTGCAGCTCCCGCACGTTGCCAGGCCAGCCGTAGCGCTGGAGTCGTCGAATGGCGGCAGCCTCCAGAGGATCAAACGTCTTGCCCTCCTCGGCGGCAAAACGATCAAGAAACACCTGTGCCAACAGCACGACGTCATCGCCACGCTCGCGCAGGGGTGGCAGCTCGATCGGCAACACGGATAACCGATAGAACAGATCTTCACGAAAGCGGCCGGCCTGCACCTCAGCGATGGGGTCGCGGTTGGTGGCACAAATGACTCGCACGTTGACTGCCTCGGGACGGCTACTCCCAACCCGCTGGATCATGCCCGTCTGCAGGAAGCGCAATAGCTTGACCTGAAGCTTCAGCTCCATTTCGCAAATTTCGTCGAGAAACAGCGTGCCGCCATCAGCTTCCTTGGCCGCCCCTACGCGGTTGTCCAGGGCTCCGGTAAAGGCTCCCTTCACATGGCCGAAGAGCTCTGACTCAAGCAAGTTTTCAGGAATGGCACCGCAATTGATCGCCACAAAGTGGCCTTTGCTGCGCTGGCTGATGGCATGGATCGCCTCCGCAGTTACTTCCTTGCCGGTGCCACTTTCCCCGGTGACGAATACCGTGGCCTTGGAGTTCGCCACGTTTTCAATGGCGCGATACACCACCTGCATGGCATCGGAGCCGCCGACAAAGCCCTGGAAGCGATCACGCTTCTTGATCCGGCGAGCCACCTGAACTTCACGCTCAAGCATTCGGTGCTGGCCTGCGCGAACCACCGTTGTGGTAAGACGCTCCGGTGCCACCGGTTTCACCAGGAAATCATAGGCGCCTGAGCGCATGGCCTGAATCGCGCGACTGATGGAACCATCAGCAGTGATTACGACAACACTGGAGTCTCGCGCCATCTGCGGCGTCGATTCCAGCAGCTCCAATCCATCCCCATCTGGCAAATTGAGATCTAACAGAATAACGTCGAAAGGCCGCTGCGATCGCGTCAGCTGCTGACGTGCCTCGGCCCCTGAGTCGGCCATTTCCACCGTGCATCCAGCTGCCTCAAGCTGCCCCGCAAACGTCAGCGCCAGCGACACAGTATCCTCGATGATCAGCACATACGTACCTTCACTCATATCGCATCGCTGCCTGTCCCTGGACGAATGATGAAGCGAGCCTGATTCAACACGTTGTCAGCACACCACTCCACGCGACTGTTCTCACTATAGAAAACAATACACTGCTGAACCAGGCCGAAGGCGATGTGCGCGAAGGCGCGGTGGGAGCGATACGCCACGATAAATCCATCCTCGCACTCATGGGTCGTGACCGATGGAGGCGTCGCGCCTGGATAAATGACCTTTACCTCCTCATGGATATGGCTTTGAACGTGATCAAGCAATTCCCGAGCAGAGGCGTAACGATTAAGCAGGTGCGGGAAGCGCACCTCGAAGCGTTGAAACAGATAACGTCCAAACGCCTCACAGATGCCGGCGGCGTCTGCATCAGCGAGGGTGGAGGCCGCGCCAACGAGGGCTCCTGCGTATTCGCTTGGATAGTTGCCCACCGTTGTGAAGGCAGCTTGATTGGGCAAGTCGGCCTGCTCTACGACGCGCTCGGTGAAGTCTGGACCGAAGCTCTCATCCATAAAGTTCATCAGCTCGACAAAGATCATTCCTTTCATGGCAGTCGCTCGCTTAACAGGTAAACCGACCGGGAAAGACTGGAGTACACATCGCGCCTCTGCGGCACTCGACGCCCCGCTTGTCTCCGGTGACGTGATACATGTCATTAACTAAGCAAGAAAGATGCCAGGCCATATTACCCCTCCATGCCGGAATATCGCCTTCAGTTATCGCAAACTGCAACGAAAAGAATGCATTCTGCAACGAGCTCTATTGCAAAATGCAATGGCACAGCGAACAGACCCACTTGGCGCTTCATGTTCCTGTCACTCTGCAGACCATGCCACCGCCCCTCTCCATCCACCGCGCTTTCACTGCGTCGATAACTACACAAGAGGAGAAACTTCTTCACTCTTGGCCCGAATCTTGTATTCAATCTACTACAGTATTCTTCTAATGGAGGGAGAAAGCTCATGGACAATAGCGTCTGCCAAGCTAGAGCGATCCTCGGCACGATCATCCTCGGTCTTGTCCTCACCGGCTGTACCTCGGCGCCGACCCCTGACAACCAAGCAGAGGCTCGCTGGATGCCTCAGCAGGCGGAGCTTGAGGCATCACAGCAACAGTGCGTGCCCGACAGCGCTACCCTGGCAGAGCCGGCAATCAACTACGTTTCGGCCGCTGAACTTCGCCAGGAACGGGACCAGCTTGGTCCCGGGGATAGACTGCGTATTCAGGTGGTGGGCGATGACGGTCACCTGTCACAGGTTTACGTGATTGATGACTACTTCCAGCTTACGCTTCCAGGCCTCGCACCACTGGACACCCAAGGCAAGGCCCTCCGCCAGGTCGAGACGGCACTGGGAGACAGGCTGGTAACGGCGGGACTGGTTCGCCCGCTGCCCAGGGTCGTCGACGTGTCGCTGTTAGAAAGCGCAGGCATCTCGGTACCGGTCAGCGGCGCTGTCTTCCAGGCTGGTACGGTGCGCATTGGCGAGCGCGAGAGGGAAACGCTGGTCGGCCAGCGTGAAGGCCCCGCCAGCGGCGATGCCAACAGAGAGCGAAGCTTAGCAGCTGCCATTCGCGCCGCCGGTGGCGTGCGGCCCGATGCCGACCTGACGCGTATCCAAGTGGTGCGAGGCCAGCGCTGGACCGAACTTGACCTCAGTGGACTGCTCGACGGAACGCGGCTGGGAGACTTTCGGCTCTCTCAGGGCGACAACGTTATCGTGCCAAGTACGAAGTGCTTCGATGAGCGACTGGTGCGCCCGAGCCCCCTTACGCCCCCCGGCATACGTGTCTACCTGTCAAACCTATCTCGACCCGCTGCCAATAATGCCAGTTCCGCTATCGGCAAAGAGGCCAGCAGCCTACCTTACGGGACGCGACTGCTGCAGGGGCTCGCTTCTGCCAACTGTGTGGGAGGCTCAGCGATGAACGCGCATCGTCAGGCCGTGCTGATTTCCGAGAACCCATTGAACGGTCGCAGCGTCGTGATTCAACGCGATATCGAGGCGATGCTGGAAAATGCCCAGCGCGACAGAATCAACCCTTACCTTATGCCCAATGACGCCGTCGCCTGCTACGACAGTCGAGCCATGAACGCTCGCGACGCCATCACCTTGTTCGGCGAAGCACTTGGCTCCGCTGCGACGGCCATCCTCATTGATGATCTAGCACAATGAGCGTAGATACCTCGACACAGCCTCGTCGGCTGCAGCGCTTCTGGTACCTGGTGCGGGATGGTCTGCCCTCCGCTGGCCGATATCGACGCTATACCTGCTCTCTGCTGCCCTGCTTGGTGGTCATCTGGGGTCTGGTAGCGCTTTACCTCATACTCGCGCCCGTCAGCTACAAAAGCTCCATGACGCTGGTTCTGCCTGGCTCCGGTGCGGGCGGTTCCATCAATCTCGAATCCATCGGCCAGGCAACGTCGCAGACCACCTCGGCCTTCTCGAGCCCCTCTCTGAGCCCGACACAGAACTATAAGCGTCTGTTAGGCGCAGACCTGATCCTGCGCCAGGGTGCGGCCGGTCTAGATGATGAGATTCTGCCCGATCCGACCGTGAAGCTGGTCGATCAGACCAACCTGATCATGGTGTCAATGCGCGGGGCCAGTCCAGAGCAGGCACAGGCTCGCCTGGAAGCCCTCAGGCTCGCCTTTCTGTCCGGACTAGAGCGCTTGCGTCAAGACGAGGCCGAAAAGCGAGAGGCCGCCGATCTGGCGCGACTGGATGAGCTGGAGCAGAAACTCAAGCAGGCTCAACGCCGGGTCCTCGAGTTTCAGGGCACGACCGGGCTTGCGACTCTGGACCAGTTCCATCAGCGCCTGAGCGTGGTCGACGATCTGCAGGGCAGTGAGCGCGAGTTTCGCCAAGCAGTAAGGCGCAGTGAGGCCCAGGCCTACAGGCTCGGCGAGATGCTCGATATTACTCTTGACGAAGCCCGCAGCGCCCAGCTGCTGCGCGCTGATCCGCTGTTCCAGTCATTGCTGCAACGCTATGCCAGCGTGCTGGCCGACTGGACCCAAGCTCGCGCCACTCTGGGCGAGCAGCACCTGACGCTGACCGAACTGAGTGCCCAGCGCCAAACCTTGCGCCAGTCGCTGGTGCAGCGTGGAACGGCCCTGACTCCGCTGTCAGCGGAGATCCTGCTCGGCTTCGCCGACCTCTCGGTGAGCGACGGCCGCGAGCGGCTGCTCGACGAGCTAATGCGCACAGCGGGCAACGGTGCAGGCGCCCAGGCAGCTCTTGCAGAGGTCCGGGAGCAGATCTCTCAACAGAGCAACGAAACCGATACTCTGGTCGAACAGGCCGCTGATCTGACGGACCTGCTGCGCGAACTGCGTGTTGCTGAGGCCGTCTTCTCATCCGCATTGGCGCGCCTGGACACCAACAAGGCAGATCCCTTCGCCTCCTATCCCCTGGTGCAGACCTTCGAGTATCCCTCACTGCCGCGGTCCCCCTCCTCGCCATCCACCCTGCTGGCCGTGGCCGGCGCGGTGGTAGCCTCGATCCTTGTCATCATGGGCTTCCTCCTGCTATGGCTTCGCCAACCCCTTATCCAGCTAATGCTGCCGAAAAGCTGATCTCGGTAGCCATCCAGAGCACCTGGTTGCTCTGGGCACTCGGCGGTCTTTACATCGCCGGGCCCGCTCTGGCCTGGATCCTGGGGTTGATGGCCGCTATCACCCTCTATCTCGGGCCCGCCTTACCCCAGCACCAACGTCCCCCGCCGTTGCATCCTGCCATCGTCCTGTGGCTGATTGGCATGCTCGCCATGCTGCTGATCCTGGTCATCGGCCATGTGCTCAACGGGCTGGGGCTTGGCAAGACGATCAAGTCTTCCATCGGCTGGGCCAAGGGCTGGGCATTGATCGCCCTGTTTCCCTTTGCCGGCGCGGTACTCGCCATCCGCCCAGAGATCATCTACCGAGCAGTGTGTCGGCTAGGACTACAGACCCTCATTCTGCTCCCGCTATTTTTCGTGGCGCCATTCATCGGTCTGCCGGGCCTGCTGTACGTGTCGCCGCTGAAGATCGTGGGCGGCTCGGGCCCTGAGTACTTCGCCGTGATCCTCTACACTCTGGAGCCTGGCACCGGTGTGCCGCGCTGGCAGTTCTTCGCCCCCTGGGCCCCGGCTGCAGGCATGGTCGCGGTGGTACACATTCTCTGTGCCATGGAAGACAAGCATCTGGGATGGAAAATGACAGGGGTCGGAGCAGGGTTGATGATGGCGCTGCTCTGTCAGTCTCGGCTGGCATTGGTCGCGCTTGCCATTGTCTGGCCGCTGGCCTTCGGCATCAGCCAGCTGCGCAGGCCTTGGACCTGGTTTACCGCCGCCCCTGCAGTGCTTGGCCTGGGGCTGTTCGCACCGCAGCTGCAAATGTTGCTGGATCAGGCAATTGCCCGTTTCGTGGGTGCGCGGGCCGACTCGAGTCGGGTGCGCGCTGCATTGGGAAGAATCGCGGTTGACCGTTGGCGCAACGAGGCGCCCTGGTTCGGTCACGGCGTAGTGGAAAATGGCCCACATCTCGTCGAGTACATGCCTATTGGCAGCCACCACAGTTGGTTCGGCCTGCTTTTTGTCAAGGGCATCACCGGCCTGTTCGCTCTCCTCCTTCCCTTGCTGGCAAGCCTTTGGATGGCGGCGCGACTCTCGCTGACTCACCCCATTGGTCGTGTCGCCCTATCGATGCTACTACTGTTGACGCTCTACAGCTTCGGCGAAAACCTCGAAATCCTGAGTTACCTCTACTGGCCGGCCTTGCTGCTGGTCGGCACTGCCGCCCGCGCCGCCTCCCGCAAACGCCAACTCGCCGCTACCGCCCAGGCAGATTCAACACCGGTGTCCTGACGTCGTGTCATCGAGCATCACCGCTCAACAGGTGGCGCCATGCCTCTAGACGTGCCTCGGTTAGCCCGACAACCGAGGCGCGAGCCTTCCTGCCCAGCTCCGTCAAGGACCCTTCATCCAATGCAGCCAGGCTATCCCTTAGCCCGTATGGAGAGGAAAAGTCTACCCGCACTCCCGCCTCGCCAAGCTGTTCGGGGAGGCCATCCACATTAGCCACCAGCAGGGCCCGCGCGGCCTGGCGTGCTTCGGTAGCCACCAGCCCGAAGGCCTCCCACCGCGACGGCACTGCGATGACGTCGCACTGGGCGAGGAAGGCCGCACGATCTGATACTGCGCCGACAAAGCAAACGTGGGGCAAATCCGCCGCTGCAGCCCTCAGCGCAGCTTCCTGGGGACCAAAGCCACCCAACCGCAGCGTGTAGCGCTGTGGATCAAGCTCGCGAAAGGCTTCGATCAACCGATCGAAGCCTTTTTGCTCGGCAAAACGCCCGTAAGCTCCTACCACCAGAGGCCGACGACAAGCCCCATCCGACGGTGCGATGGTCGCCAGGTCAGGTACATCGCTCCAGGGGGAGATCACCCTGAGACGATGACGCGAGATGCCCACCGCCTGCTCCAGCCACTCTCGCTGTCCGTGGGAGACCGCTACCACATCGTCGAACAGCCGATAGGCCTGTCGCAACATGGTTCGAAAGCGCCGACGATGTGGCACACAATGTGCCTCCCAGGCCCCTGTATAGCTGTGTTCGACGTGGATCAAACGCGCTTGGGGGTTGCGGGCTCGCAGCACAGCGAGAAACGGCAGAGCGCGCCAGCGCGGCGGAAAGTGGGTCAGAATGACGTCAGCCTCAAGTCGCGGTGCCCAGGGCCGGTCAGGCATGACCTGAACAACTCGCGATGTCTGTAGATCGGTGAGTCCCGGATGATCGTAGATCGCCAGCGCCTGCATGACCCCACCTGGGGCGACATCATCCAGCAGGTGTATCACCCTGAGCGGCTTCATGCGACCGCTCCCGCACCCAGGCGCCGCGCCGCCAGCGCCTTGAAGGCGCGGCGCGGCAGCCAGCGCGCTGCCAAAGACCCAAGAGTGGTTTCCAGCGTCTTGCGCGGCTCCCGCAGCAAAATCGAGGGACTGGCGGCGAAGGCCTGGCCGATCAACGATACGGCGAAGCCGCCATCGCCAAGCTGCACGGCGCGGCGTGCCAGATAACGCAGCTGGTAGGCTCTGGCGCGACGGCCGTAACGTGACAACAGGGCTGGCGCATAGACGCGCGCCTTGTCGATGGCCCGCTCCCAGCTTTCGAACTGGCGCACCATGTTGGCCGACAGACCTCCACCAAGAATGCGGTAGTCGGTCAGACATCCCTCGATACCCTCGAATGTGCACCCTGCGCCAGCGCTCATCCGCAGCCATAGTTCGATATCCTCGGACTGCCGGAAACTCTCGTCGAACCAGCAGGTACGCTCAGGCTCGCGGGGATGCGGGAACGCAACACGCTCCAGCGCTGAGCGCCGAATCACCGCCGCCGAGCCGTTGCCCACAGGATTTCTCATCAACACATGGTGAGGCTTGACCGCGGTCAGGCGCGGCTTTTGCTCAACTCCCAGGAAGCATCCCGCCGCATCGATCAATCGCGAGCCAGCGTAACTGACGTCGACATCGCTACTGGCTCTGAGATGGATAAAGTGCAACGCGAGCTTGGCGGGATGCCAGCGATCGTCTGAGTCCAGCAGGGCGATGAAGTCACCACGGGAGGCAGCGATGCCCGTGTTGCGTGCACCCGCAAGCCCACGGTTCTTCTGGGTGACGATACGGATCCGCTCATCGCTGAAACCGCGGCAGATATCCATGCTGCCATCGCTTCCTCCGTCGTCGACAATGATGAGCTCAAAATCACCAAAAGTTTGTTCCAGTACGGAAGAGATGGCCTCACCGACGAAGGCTTCAACCTGATAGACCGGCATCACTACGGAGAAGATGGGATGGCTCATGGGAAGGCTCCTGAAAAGGGAAAAGCTGGGAGATTCTCCTTCCTTATTCCAAAAACTGTGCCAACTTTACTTTAACATTAAAATCAATATCTTAAGATTGACCAAGACCGCTAATTGCCTGGGTTTTCAGCACAATGCAATGCAAACTGCAATCAGCCGAGTCACGTCTTTGCAAAGTGCAACGGTCGTCCGCGTCCAGACCTGAAGAGGTCACGAGCTAGGCGAACAAACGCATGCGCGCCGCCCTGGGAAGCACTGGGCTGACCAGCGCTCCCATTACGGTCAAAGCGCCCCGCCGTCGATCTTTCAGGAAAGCTCCAGGAGAACTCTTGAGCCCCTCAAGCGCGAAGTGTAAAGCCTGGGCGGAGGAGCCTCCTGCGCGCAGTGCGCGGCGCGCAAGATAGCGGCAGTAGAGCGCCCGAGCCCCCGCTACGTCAAAGCTCTCTGCGTACTCGCGGCTCAATTGCTGCCAGCCGGCATACATGGCAGGAAGATCTGCCGATAGCCCATCTATGGAAAGCCGATACCCCACCAGCACACGCTCCAGTCCCGATGCGCGCGCACCACCGGCCACTGCGCGCGCGATCCATTCCTGATCCTCGGCGTGCTGCATGCCCTCGCGAAAGCCCCCGCACGTATTCCAGAAGGCGCGGGTGACGACCAGATTGGACGTGGTGCAGACCGGGTTTTCTCCCAACGCCTGCTCAAGCGCTAGCGCTCCGGCCGGAATCGTCGAATGGGTCTGGGCGGCGTCCAGGCAGTGGTCATCCGGATGCAGGAAAGCGATTCGGGCATAGCTGATATCAGCTCCGCTATGCGTTTGATGGAAGGCTGCGTGCGCCTCAAGCTTATCGGGCGCCCACAGATCATCCGCATCAAGAAAGGCGATCAACTCGCCACGGGCGTGCGCGGCACCGACATTGCGGGCGCGGGCCACACCGCCGTTGGGCTGATGGATAACCTGTATCCGCGCGTCGCTCCGCTGCCAGCGAGTGAGTCTTTCGAGGGTGTCATCTGTCGAGCCGTCGTTGACTAGCCACACCTCAAAGTCTGTCTCGCTCTGATTCACTACGCTGGCCAAGGTGGCCTCTATTGCCTCCCCACCATTAAAAACAGGAATGATCACGGAAAACCTTGGCGTCTTCATGCGGATACCCTCTGGAAATCAGCCAGGGTCGCGATGCCCTCACGACCCGAAAGGAGATGGATCGATGCGGGTATCAGCGCCAGCGCCAAGCCGGCAACGTAGGCCCACGCCGCAGCCATGAGCCCGAGACCCGCAAACAGCGTCAACCCTCCTAGCGCCGCAGCCGTCGCGATGCTGTTAAGCAGCGCCTCGACAGCGGGACGGTTGTGAGCACGGAGCCAGGCGCTGGCCACAGCGGCGAAGATCATCGGCACCGCCCCCAGCGCCAGCACTGACACCAGGGGGGCTGCTCCTCGCCACTGCTCCCCGAAGACCAGCGGCACATACCAGGGCGCAAGGCCTACCTGCAGCACCAGCACGGGAAGGAAAGCCCCCAGCCCAAGCCAAAGTCCCTGGCGGCATCGGCTGGCGCGGCTCGAGGCTGACGTTGCCGCGCTGATGTAGGGGAACAGCACTTGCCCCAGGGCCGTGATAAAGGATGTGGTAATGCCAAGCCCAGCGTTAAATGCAAAGTAGTAGATACCCAGCGCCTGCACACCGAACAGGGCTCCGACCAGCAGCTTGTCCAGCTGCGTGCGAGCGACATTCACTAGCTCGGAAATGAGCACGCCAGCGGCGAAACCGAGAAATGATCGCCACGGCGTCAACCCCGCCGCCGGCACAGGTCGCCAGGCCTTGGCCCTGCGCACCAGCAGCAGCCACAGTGGAGCAGTGACGAGCTTCGGCAGGACAATGGCCCAGGCGCTGGGCCACAGCAGCACAAAGATTAGCGTCAGCAGCTGATCGGCGATGGCTTGAGTGGCGGTGATCCGCGCGACGATGCCAAAGCAGCCGCCCCGCATCAGCAGGAACACCTGGACCAGTCCGGCTGGCATGAAAAGATAGACCCCAGAGAGCACGGCCAGCATCGCGGCAATCTCTCCCATACCGAAGAGGTGTAGTAGGGCCGCCAATGCCAGCTGAATAAGGCTCACCCCACAACACCAGAACCAGAAAAGGCGATGGGCGGTGTTACAGGTCGCCGCCAGTTGGTCTTCGGACTCAGCGATGATGCGCTGGCCAATACCGGCGTTGGCCAGCACCCGCACCACCTCAAACAGACTAAGCGCCAAGGCCGCAACGCCCATGATGGTTGGCGATACCTGCCGCGCGATGACCACAACGCTAAGGATACGGATAAGCCGCGTTGCCACCTCGGCGCCGCCGAAAGCGGCGAGTCCTCTCAACAGCTGCCCTACATCAGCACGGCGCCAGCGAGATATCAGGTGAGCAAGGTTCATGGTTCTCTCCAGGGAGTCAGGGGCCTAACCTACCTATCAATTTTCGGGCCAACCTTACCTTTTTCTCTTTAATCAATACGTTAATAAAAAACCACAGCAACTTGCCGGATAGCATCTCTGCGAAGATCGCGTATTGCGACGTGACATCGCATTCTTTGTTGCAAATTGCAAAAACCCTTCAATCGAGAACACATGAAAAATGATAAATATATGATAATAAAGGGATAAAAAAATTGGCACGGTTCTTGACATGGATTAGGCATTCCACACCACGACGCGCTGGAGCCCATCATGAGCCTTCTAACCGACACCATCCGCCATCTCGATATCCGCACGGCTCACACTGGAGTTGATGACTTTGCCTGCCCCACACCGGAGGCCCTTGCCACTACTACTCTCTTCGGGCTGCCATTGGTGAACGCTACTCGCGCTCAGGTGGTGTCTCGCATCATCGCGCTCGCCACCCAACCGAGTCGCGCCATCGTCAACTTCGTCAACGCCCACTGTGTCAACGTCGCCCGAGCCGACGCCCAGTACCGCGCTCACCTGCAGCAGTCCGACCTGTTGCTCCCCGATGGGGCGGGTATACGCATAGCTTCCCGGCTGACAGGTGCCTCCCTCGGCGATAATCTCAATGGCACGGACCTCTTCCCGCTGCTGTGCGAACAGGCTGCAAAACACGGGCTTCCCATCTACCTCCTGGGAGGCCGTCCCGGAACCGCCCGCCGCGCTGCCGAGGAAATGCAGCGGCGCCATCCCGGGTTGATCATCGCAGGCACCCAGCACGGGTACTTCGGCGCCTCAGAGACCTCGCGGGTCCTAGACCAGATCAACTCAGCCCGACCCGCCTTGCTGTTCGTCGGCTTCGGTGTGCCTCTTCAAGAGCAGTGGATCGCCAAGCATCGCGCGACCCTCGCTGTTCCCGTGGCGCTTGGCGTCGGTGGTCTGTTCGACTACTTTGCGGGCAACGTCTCTCGCGCTCCCGCCCTGTTTCGCCGCCTGGGCTGCGAGTGGACCTGGCGGCTGGCGCAAGAGCCGCGACGACTCGCAAGGCGCTACCTCCTCGGCAACGTCGCCTTCATAGCCCACGCCATCAGCCAAGGACTCGCGGCGCACCGTCCTACCCACGTCGTCCATGCTGCCGGCAAGCGCGTGCTGGACATCGCTATCTCCGGCAGCGCCCTGCTACTGCTCTCGCCCCTATTGGCCCTGATCGCTATGGCTATCCGTGGCGAAGATGGTGGCCCGGCGCTGTTTACGCAACAGCGCATCGGCGCCCAAGGCAAACCGTTCACGATGCTAAAATTCCGGTCCATGGTGCTGGACGCCGAGGCCCGCCGTGCTGAGTTACTGACCAGGAGCGAGCGAGATGGCGTATGTTTCAAGATGAAACGCGACCCACGTATCACGCGAATCGGCGCATGGCTGCGCAAGACGTCGCTGGATGAACTGCCGCAACTGGTCAACGTACTGCGCGGCGACATGTCTCTCGTCGGGCCCCGCCCCGCACTGCCCGACGAGGTAGTGACGTATGCTGGCAGTAGCTGGCAGCGTCTGGCGGGCAAGCCGGGCATCACTTGCACGTGGCAGGTATCGGGACGCGCCGACATCCCCTTCGAACGCCAAGTGACCATGGACATCGAGTACCTGGGCCGAAAATCTCTCTTTCACGATCTGGCGCTGATGCTGCGCACGATTCCGGCGGTATTGACGAGTCGCGGCGCCTACTGACGCTTACGTCGACAGGGACTGAAACAGTTCGCGGGCGCTGGTGACAGCGTCCGTGCTCTGCTGCTGGAGGGTCTTCAACAAGTCGTCGGTCCGCTCATCCTCAGCATGGCGAAGCGCATTGACCGTTGCCATCAAAGGGAAAGCGCCGAAATTTCCAGCGACCCCCTTGAGGCTATGGGCCGCGCGCTGAAGCGGCTCTCGCTCGCCACGACGATGAGCCGACACCACCTCCGCCACGAGGCGCTCAATATCGTCGACCGCCGCCTGAAGTAACATCTGCCGCCGCGCCGGGGAAAGTGACGCGAAGATCGCCCGAAAATGTTCCTCGTCCACGGCCGGGGCTGAGGATGGCATGGCTTCGACGCCAGGCGGCGATAGGCTGGTCACTGAGGAGCCAGTGACAGCCGGGGAGTGTTCTTCGGCTCGCCTGCGCTCGCCGTCCAGCAACTCCAGCAGAATCGCGGCCAGCTGCTGGCGATTCACCGGCTTGGCCAGGGCCGCGGAAAATCCCTGGCGCGTTAGTTCGCCAAGCTCTTCTCGATTGGTGTGTGCGGTGATCGCGACGACGGGCAAGGTGGCAACTGCCGGCTGCCGCCTCAGTTCGGCAACAGCCTCGAGACCCGACATCCGCGGCATCAGGATATCCATCAGCACGCCATCGAAGCGCTCGCTGAGCGCCTTGTCAACGGCCTCGCGGCCATCACACGCGATATCACTGTCGCAGCCAATCACCTCCAACATCTGGCACAGCACGACCCGGTTTGTCTCGATGTCATCCACTACCAGTAAGCGCGGTCTGTTCTCCTCATTGAACACCCTGTCAGGAAGTTGCTGCTCAGCCGCTGGCACACAGTAGTGGGCGTCAGATACCTCCTGGCGTAGAGGGAGACGCAGCGTGAACCCTGACACACCCTCAGCCTGGCAGGGCGTGATGTCTGCCTCGATAGCAGCAGCCCAGCGCTGGAGCAGCGCTCGGCGGCGATCCCTGCGTTCGCGTAGCATCTGCCCTGTAGCGGTGCTGACGATGTCGATGCAGAGGCAGTCGCCTTGGACCGTGACGCGCAGGCTGATTGGTGCCTCACCCTCACCGAGTCGCTCGATAAAAGCGTCCATCAGTTGGCGCAGGCGGGTCGGGTCGGTCGTCAGCACTTCCGGAACCGACCCATCAAGCTCCAGTCGCAGGCGCCGACCGATACGCTCATGACCGTAGCGCCAGAACTGGAGGAGCGTGTCGAAATAACGCCGCAGATCGACCGGCTGGGCCGATGCCACGGGCCCACCGTCATCCGCATGAGCCATGTCGACGATCTGCTCGATATGACGTTGCAGCTGATGAGCCGCCTCTCGGGCCATGCCAAGGCGCTCGGCCTGTGCCTCGTTCAACTCGCCCAACGACAGCAGGTCGATCATGCCTAAAAGCCCGTTGAGCGGCGTACGGATATCGTGACTCATGGCCGCCAGGAAGTCGGCCTTGGCGTAGAACGCCTCCTCCACGGCCTGCCGACTTGCCTGAAGCTCTTTGCTCAGGCGCACCAGCTGACGAACCCGACGGTCAGCAATCAGCGCCAAGGCGCGAGCCCGTCGATCCGATGCGCGCTGCTCGGTAATGTCCTGCACCGTGCCAAGCAGTGACTTGAAGCGCCCATGTTCATCATCTTCACGAATGATGTTCCAACGCATCCAGCGCGTCTCTCCATGGCGCAGGATGCGAAATTCATATCCATGCTCAATGCCAGGTTCGGCCGACCCATGAAATTCGGCTTCCTGACGTCTAACCCGGTCGCGATCCAGAGGATGAATATGGCTGATAAGCGTCTGCTCGTCGGGCTTGATCCCGGGAGCTAGCCCCAGCAGGTGGTGAAATTCTGGCGAGGTCGCGAGGCGACGGCCACGATCTCGGTGAAAGCTGGCAATGCGAGCCGTACGCTGTGCGCGCAGCAGGAACTGGCTGTCTCGATCCAAGCGACGCTGCAGCTCGCTTTCGCGCAGCATCAGCTGCTCGTTGGCCTGGAGAAGCTCGCGGCTGCGACGTTCGAGTATTGCCTCGGCCTCTTCCCGCGCCGCCTCAGAGCGCCGCAAACGGCGCTCAAGTCGTCTGATTGTCTCAGCGTCTGAAGGGCAACCGGTCATGCGCTAACCTCTCCACTCAAGCCGCGATTTGCCTCTTGAAGGCGCACCAGAAGCTGCTCGATGGAAGGCATCAACACCTGCACCAGAGGAGCGTCGAGCTCTTGCAGGCAGTGTTCAATGAACGCTACCCACTGCTGCAGCGCCACTTGTTGAGACGACTGCGACAGCTGAGCCAGCTCTGCGAGGGCTTGCTGCGACTGTTCTCTGTCTTCCTCGGCCAACGCTTGGCCCAGCGCGTCCAGACACCGGCTGAAGGCCGCCGCCGCATCAAACGTAAGCCTTACATCAGCAACGCCGTGATCCCCCGCCCAACACTCGAGCAACGGAGCCAGCAGATTCAGCAGGCGCTCGCGCTCGAGTGGCTTGCCCAGTACCCCGTCGACTGCCGGGAGAACACCAACCTCTCCTTCTTCACATCCGGCGCTATACCCCAACACCGGTACATGCGCGAAGGGATGTGGCAGTCGGCGCATCAGCCGAAGACAGGTGCCACCGTCAACGAGCGGCATGGCGCTATCCATCAACACCGCATCGAAGGTCGTCGCACACAACTTCTGAAGAGCCTCGAGACCATTGCTCGCCTCCTCAGTGGTTGCGCCGATGGCCCTCAAGCACCCTTCAGCCACCAGACGGTTGGTCTGAGTGTCATCCACCACCAGCACATGCGGGGATCGTCCCGCGACGCGTGGCAGCACCTCCGCACGTGACAGATCGGGTTGTGCGACCAGGGGCAGATCTGTCCTTTCCAGTGTTACGCGCAACCAGAAGCGACTGCCAACCCCTACCTGGCTCTCCACTCCCACCGTACCGCCCATGGCTTCAGCCAGCAGGCGGCAGATAGACAAGCCTAATCCAGTACCCCCAAAGCGACCCGAGATGGAACGATCGGCCTGCTGAAAGGGAGTAAACAGAGTCTCTTGAACCGAGGGAGCAATGCCTATCCCTGTGTCACTCACCTCAATCAGCAATCGGTCATCGGCCTCCTCCTTGAGCGACAGCCGGACTGAACCACTTGAGGTGAACTTGATCGCATTACTGAGAAAGTTCGAGACGATCTGCTGCAGCCTTGCGGGATCACCGATGACACCCAGAGCGCCGTGAACCTCACGCTCCAGCAACAGCTGCTTATCTTTGGCGCTGGCCTGGAACAGATCGGCTGTGGCGTGCAGCACCTCGGCCATATCGAACACCGTGCTATCGAGTTCGAATCGACCACTCGTCATCCTAGCGTGATCGAGCACATCGTTGAGTGAGACCATCAGGCTGCGCGAAGCAGCTTGCATGGCACGCAGCGACACTTCCCGGTCCTCATTGCCATCATCCGACAGCTGGGCGTCAATCATGCCGATGATGCCACTCAGAGGAGTACGGATCTCATGACTCATGGTGGCCAGCAGCATCATATTGGCCTCCGCCGCCCTGGCCGCTTCATCACGCGCATCGATCAGCCGACGAGTGGCCAGATTTTCGGCGGTACGATCATGGATAACCCCGAATAGAGCAAGGGCGCGCCCCTCGTCGTCAGCTTCGACGCTGCCCTTCACGTCGACCATACGCAGGGTGTTATCTGGTCGGCGCAGGGTAGCGCGAAAGGCAAACCCTTGGCGTCTCGCGATGGCATCTGCGATCAGCTGCTCGATATGAGGCCTGTCCTCGGCAATATAGGAATCGAGCGCCTCCTCCAGCTCGACCTGCTGATCTGGATCAAAACCGTGAATATGGTAGACCCCCGGAGACCAAGTAATCGCCTCGGACAAGAGGTCCAGTCGCCAATGACCCAATCCTGCCGCCTGCTCGGCATCGTGGAGCATACGCAAGCTGTCGTGAAGCTGCTCCTCGGCGAGGTGATGCTCACTGACATCCGTCATGGTGACCACGAAACCAGTGGAGACACCATCCTCTGCGGACAGGAATTCGATGTGCATGTCCAGCCAAAGCAACCGGCCATCACTGTGGCGTCGAGAGCGGTAATCGCTCACGGCCTTGAGGCTAAGCCTGGCCTCTTCCAGCAGTGCATCGCCGTCATGCTGGGAAACGGGCTCGCTACGCGGCAGGATTTCACTGAACTGCCGTCCGATAACGTCCGACTCGCAGACGCCGAATAGCCTCCACGCGCCCTCACTGCCACGACAGACCCGCCCTTTACCATCAAGCAGCAGCAGAGGCTGGTGTGTCACTCGACACAGCATATCGTCGGCTCTACCGGCTTCCCCGAAGTGCATGATCTTCTCCCCTACCGCAGTACGGCGATACTGCCACGAGCTACCAATCTCACATCCTGTGCACTAACAATCATGTTAACGGCATTTTGCGCACATGGCTGCACGGACATTAGTCATGTGCTCTCGTTTAGCCTACGTCAAAGAAAAGTGGTGCTGCCGCACTTCGGCACCTTCAGAGCAGCGCTGGCCAGGAACGCCACGGCGCTCCCTCTGCGAGCCCCCTTCCCAGCGACGACAGCGCGGAGCGAGAAGACAGCGACTGGCTCTACCTACCGAGAGCTTGACCTGGTTGATGGATCCATTCATAGCGTCGACGCATCCACTGCATGGGGGAACCCAAGCGATCCGATTGAACGCTGGCGCACATTAAGGAAAAATCACAAGTTGCTGATCTGAGTGGCGAGGCCAGAAGGACTTGAACGAGGACAAAGGCATTCATTATTCGCCTATCCATCAAGATGCCACGATGACTCCGTGTATAGCCAGCATCCCCAGCGGACGTAGCGTTTAGTTCCGCCAATTATGTATGGACAATCATTGAGCAAAGCTAACAATAGAGACACAGCGGTGGAGATGGTACACGTTGTATCGTTTCAGTCACTCTAAAAAAATCAAAAGTCAGGATACCGCACCCATAGGACTATGCCCTCTGGACGACTATCCAGCGAGCAAGCGTGAGTTGTGGGGGTCTCAATGACCAAGCCCAGCCAGACAGGCGAGATGACGACATCATGGAACCAGTAATTTACCTGTCAATCCTATAACCGATTCTGGGCTGATGCCTTCATCATAAAAATTGTATTCGTAGCTAAGCCCAAGCTGAACGGGGGCTCCCGCCACATGTATTAGCTTGTTCACTTGAACGCCAAGCGGAAGGCTAACAAACTTACCGCAATCCCAATCGTAGGTCACCGACATATCGGAAGTACCCACCGACCAGTTATCGACAAGTGAGACATTCACTATGGGCTGGACGACTGATAAATTTATCGAGTCACGAGAGGCATCACCATCTATATCTACCAAGTTCTGATTAAACAGACCCCATATGCCCCAGTGGGATTGGGCGACAAAACCGGCTGCAGGACCCAGTGCCCAACGGTCTGTCGTGAGTTCATCACTTCCGGTAGGCAGAAGAGCGACAGCTCCTACACCGAAGCGCCCCCAATGCCGATTGAACGTCGTTAAATTAAAAACGGTAGCGTCTAGAAGACCCGTCTCATTTTCAGGATTATCAGTGACATAGGGCAACGTCAGCCTAAAGATATTAGACGTATCGCCCAATGTGTATGGCTTGGCTATTCGAAACTGAACCTTATTTCCATCCACACCTCCTGCCCCATGGTAACGAGATGTATAAAAATTCTGTAAAAGATAGGCAGAAAGCGATGCGGTGGGATCACTAGCCGCTTGCGAGATATCTTGTTCGCCGGTTTGGGAGTATGCTTCGGACGAAATCAACAGACAGACCATTGTGATAACACTCGCAACCTTATACATACATATCCTCTCGCCAACATCGGTGGAAAACGAGAGGCATCCCTACAGACACCTCAACGCTTTAAAAAAGTGCTGTCAACTGATAGCCATCCCTTACTCTATGACTAGCTCACCTGCATGTTCGCCGATATATTCAACAGCAGACGCTCTTGAGTCTGGAAGGTAGAAGCGAAACAAGGCCGAAAAGGGAGTCGATGTCTCCAGGTTGTTCTTCGCGCCAGGACGATTGAAGTTAATCGTGTAGGTTCCGTCTTCATTCGGCTCAGCCTGGGTGTTGGATATCGCAGAGATGTCTTTCGCCAGCCAGCCCTCCTCATCGTATATCGTCACAGACCAGAAGCCACCACGTTCTTCCTGGATGTCTGGAGGAGTGAAAGTGGCTTTCGATGGCTGTATTTCTCCATCGATAATCTCGCTCTTGTTCGTGAAGGGCCAGTATGCTGCGTCAGGTAAACCTAACCCGCCCCATCCATAGGCGGTTCCATACAAGTGGTCTTGTGGGCGTGAGGTGTACGGCGTGCCATTAACGGACTTAGTATGAGTTAGCGCACCATCTTTTACATCTTGGATCAACGCTGCTCGTATTTCCTCAGTTTTTTCCAGAGGAAGAACAAACTCAGGCGACTCATATGCTTGCGCGGAGTTGGCTTCGATAGTAGCCAGTTTCTGTAAGCGCAAAGTTTCTTCTATCCCTCCTTCTTCATCACTCAGAATGGGAACGCGCATATTCAGATACACGTGCTCGCCATAAGTGACATCGTCTGGCGTGATCGTGATGCTATCTCCTGCATACGCCACTCCAGCGACATAATTTTGCATGTCGATCACTTGAATAATTTGGTAGTGACTCCCGTCCGGGACGCTAAACGTCGCGCCTTCACTGATATCCACTACAGCGCTGGCGTAGATACCGTCCTGGTTTTCACGAATCACTTGCTGGGTATCTACTCGACTAAGATCACTTTGATAGGCCCATTCGTTTATCGGTGCTTTTGCTAGGCTTCGCTTAAAGTTAAAGTCACTCTCTGAAATTTTATAAACATAGTCAGAAACACCAAAGTTCGACGGTGTCGTAACGTCAAATCCCTCGGCAATATCAGCCACGGCAGGAGAACTTAGCGCGAACACCGAGGATGACAACAGTATCAAGCAGCAATTCTTCATGTTCAGAAAACTCCCTTTCATATCTTCCCTAATCGTTTCTTTCTATTGAAGGCGGAACCCAGTCCCCATTTACAATAGCGTCCTTGGGCCAATAAGCGCGTATATACAATGAAAATTCCTTATCTGGAGAAGGCAGCCAATTTGCCTCACGCTGTGGTCCTGGGTTCTCGGACTGCACATAAATCGTCAGACTGCCGTCATCTCCCATCACCAGCGATTGGTTTTTTGTCCCTAGTGAATAACGATTCAGCTCATTTGGATAGAAAAAGTGTTGCTCATTATAGAGCGTCAACGACCAAAAACCGTCAACGGGAGGCAGTTCGTCGCCCTGAAACGTAACGGTATATTCATGGGTGCCATCAAGTCGCTCGCCGGAACTGTCGAAATCCGCCCCGAAGTACATCGTCTCACTCGGTACATTAGAGAACATGTTGCCTTTGGCGGTGGCAGTACGCTGGAAGTAGTCGTAACCAAAACGGGCCGCATTCAACTGGGTTCGCCATCCATTACCAGCGTCAACACCATTATTTCGAAATTCAAAAAGATGGCCGATGAGACTCGCCTCGGTCTCTTCAGCGGCCTGAGTCAACGCCAGCATTACGTCTTGGTCTCTTGCCGCAGCATCGAGCAATTGATTCACTGTTGCGTAGATAGCCTCTTCACCAGGTAGGGGTGGTGTCTCGGCCAGCACTTCTGGCAAGACCTCGAAAAACGATGTTGGGTCTACCCATTGTGTCTCTCCGTCACCGCCCTCATTCGGATTCGGGATCGTGGGAGACTCAGACCAGTCCGTCGTCTGCTGCTCACCGGTATATTGAGACAACGGATAGGCCATCACTTGATCAATCAGGGGCTGGATGGCTTGACGGTCTTCCTCAGTATCATCCATGAAGATACGAGGGAAGACAGCGCCTAGGTTGGTTTGTGACCGATAGACCGCGTTGATCCCCTCAGGTATCTCCCCATCCCACTCTGGCCCCACCAGCAGATAGTGCCCCGCCTCGGTGCCATACTGGAGACCCAACTCTGCAAACGAGTCAGATCGCTGGTCCACAACCTGATAGACCCAGAACCGGTCTCCAAAGTCCGGTACTTGCACGACCACGGCATCCTCATCGAGAGCAAGGAAGCCCGCTCCATACACCACATCCTGATTTGGCGAGGTGACAAAGCGTTGTTCCGGACGAAGGTAGTCGGACAGCATGCTCACCTGGTTCAAAGGGGCGACCGGTAACACGCCTCCTAAAAGTCCAGGATGAGGAGCCGTTGCGAACAACGCCTGCCGGTTGTGCATGTTGACAAGAGGCCAGGCCCATAGATAAGCGGTCCGCCCTATTGCTGCGGCGTACTCAGGGCTAAGCGGCGCTCCATTCACTGGTATTGGGACATCTGCAGAAGTTTGGGGCGCTGGTACTTGCCCCATTTCTTGAGCGGTGGCGGGTGAAATAGCCACCGTCATGAGAGTAGAACCGAGCAGTAGCTTCAACGTCCAAGACATTTTTCCCTTCTCTGCTTTAGCAAGACTAGTGGCACTCCGCACCTATAGGCACGAAAAGCTTATGAATAGCGATTGCTAAAACAGCGTAGTCGAGAGTTTTGATCTTGTCCTAGACCAACCAGTTCACGGAGAGGAATGTAAGAATAGGAACCAGACGATTCGAACTTTAATGCAACAATATCAGATGCTTAACTTGCAAGCGACACACAATATTACAGTTACTCTTCCATCCAAAACAGAGCGGTCATCTTAATTATGGTGAAGGCTACGACGCGGAAACATAAAGATCCTGCGCTACGATATACCGTCGAGCGTGCCCCATCATCACGTTGCGCCTGATGCAAAAATATTTGCTGGGAGAGCGCCTTGCTAAGCCAGCCAATATGGCGGATGGCCGATGTCCAACTATCAGAGGAGGACTTGACGATGGTGGCCATGAAAGCCCCAGGGGCTGAGGGGTCGGCGCTCTACTGAAACTGACTACTGGAACGGATCCCTAGGATGCTGGGACTTACGGGAGGGAAGTCGTAATACGCTGGTCTGAACGGTGGGCCCAGTAGGGCTTGAACCTACGACCGTGGCGTTATGAATTCGCTCTTAAATCAATAATATACTCAACATTCCACGAAATCTACCGCAACCTAATAAGGATTATAAAAATAGAAATATCAGAAGCTTGGCGAAAGTTAGTATCACCTTCCCGAACCAACCACTGTACCGTTAGTGTACCGATATCAGCCCATTTCCCAAGGGTTGGTCGTCTCGACGCTCAACGTCTCGAAATCCTTTACGTTGCGAGTCACCAACACCGCTCCATGCTGGATGCAGATAGCCGCCATTTGGGCATCGGCCATGTGAACCTGCCTTCCTGCACTCTCGCTGGCAGCGACCTGCTCTGCGTAGTGAATCGCAGCCCCGCTATCGAACGATAGAATGCGGCCAGAGAAATCTTCCTCGAACATTGCCGCCGCCATGGCTGCGAAACCACGTTTGCGTTTACCGTCGGGCAGGCGCTCGATGCCATAGAGAATTTCAGCGACTGTAATAGCGGAAATTGTCACGGAAATAGCATCCTGCCTGTCCAGCCAGTCGATAACCCGAGCGTTTGGCACAGGCCGCATCAGCTCGGATAGCACGTTGGTATCGAGAACAATCATGCGCCGAAGCCCGGATCACGTGGCTCAGACCTAGGCGGCACTTCCAGTTCGATGCCTCCCGCGTCTGCGAATCGCTCACGTATGCGAGTCCCCAGCCCCTTTGCCTGAGGCTGGTTTAAGGCACTACGTAGAATGATGCGGACCTCCTCTTCCATGGAATGGCCATGCCTTGCCGCCTGCATGCGAAGCTGAGCCTTCAACTGCTCATCCAAGTTGCGGATCGTGATCGAAGCCATGCCAGACTCTCCATATGATTACAATGCTATCAATGATAGCGTGAAGCGCACGAGTGCGCCTGTACGTGACGATAGGTATCATGCTGGCTCTAATAGAGGCTTCGAGGGCCAGGGCTCTTGACCCCTTGTGTGAGCCCGTAGGCCTTCACTGTCACCGTATAGTGCCGACTGCTGAAGACGAGGCCGCTGTCAGAGCGAAGAGCCAGCGGTTGATGAATCCGGCCCAGTGCGCCGAATCGATGTACCAGAGCCTCTTCCAGCGCGGCTTCAGCCGTCTTGCTGCTGCCGTTGTCCGACAATCGCCAACCAAGGATCTCTCGGGTGCAACAGTCGATGATCAC
>NZ_JAEKJT010000007.1 GCF_017303055.1 Halomonas litopenaei
CGGTGAGATCGTATTGGCGGGCCACCTCAGCTGCTGTGGTCTTGCCCTTGAAGATGTCCATGACCACGGAGGCCTTGCGCTTCGCGGTCCATCGCTTGATGGGGTTGTCGTCAGTCATTCTGTCCTCCTGATGGCTGCACTATAGCCTGTGCAGCTCGGGAGGGGGTCACTTCACCCGAGCGGTAATCAGCCGCTGGATCCGTTACTACAACGAAGAGCGGCCACATCAGTCTCTAGGCTATGTGGCACCCCGAGCACACCCGGCATTAGCGGCGTAGGGTGTGCAGAAACCAGGGGGTCATTACACATCGGGCGAGCCGTTTCGACGTATTTCTGGACTCATCGCCAACGGAGTGCACAGGAGAACAGCCGCCATCTTCCAGCTGCTTAAGCATTGTTCGACGCGCGGTCTTCCATAAAAAGTTCGGAGTAGGCCATAAATACAACACCTTACCGATTAGGGCAGGTGTTTCACTCAGAATTTGCGGCTAAGGGGTCATTTCACAAATGTATAGTGAAAATTCCACGCGTTGCGAACCACTCTTAAAAAGATTATTAGCCGTTGTCATATGGGAACACTATATTTTCTGCATCACTCGATAATGGTTTTGAAAAAAGAAAGTCCACATGGGGAATTTCAACCTCCTTCTTACCCATGCAGCATACTTCAAAACTTTTATCACTTTTGCAAGGGCATTTATCTTTCTTAGAAACTTTGCTAAATCTTGCAATAGGGAATTTCATTTTTGTCCACCGTACATCCCAATCTTCAAATGCATTATCTAAGCAACTAGATAAACGTTCCAAAAGCATGAAGTCTAAGCTTGAGTCATCGTGCATAACTGAAGATTTTTGAACAGGCTTTGTTACGATCGAAACTTCAAGTACCTCCATATCGTGTGCTTCATGTACACACAACTGCCCACTATATACCTTGCCTTTCTTATGTTCACACCGAGATCTAGGCCTTACTTTATGACCACAGATACTGCAAGAATAATAGCCAACTTTAAACCCTGGACTAAAAAATAAACAATATGGATAGAGAGATTGCCATTTAGACACCTTGCTCTTAATAAAATCCAACCTTGAAGCGACGATATGATCTTTGTATGAATTTTCTCGAATATAGCTCTCTTTTATTTCACACTGCTCTAGCTCATACCACGCTTGCCTATAGTTTTTAAGCTTTATGTTATTGAACGCTCTAATAAATAGTATATTCAGATCCAGAGATTCTAGGTGTAGCCAACAGTTATTAGCCTTATCTTCATCACCGTTAGCAATAGCAGATTTTTTCTCCGCCTCAAGATACTCTATAACTTTTTTTAATTCTCTATTTTCAGTGTCGCCTATGGTTATTAGTTCAATCTTCATCACTCAAACTCTTCACTGCATCTATAGCTTTCTTTAAATTTTCTACCTTACCATTAAACTCTATAGCGGTGGTTTTTCCTTCTTTGTTTTCTACAAGAAATTTTAATGCAATTTTGTCATCATCTTTAGCTTTTAATTTTTCGTGGATATATGAAGAAATCACACCGCAAAATACTGGAACTACAATACTTTGGATTATGAATGTACCAAGCCAAAAATCTGCCCCGTGTAATCCTAGTTCTCTATATTCTTCATCAGAAGCATATACATCTGTGTTGATTCCATTTTCATTTAAGAAGTCCAATGTATCTAATGTGCCCGCGTAAAACACATCATCATGACCATGTGAAGGGAGAATTACAACACTTTTCTCCTTCAAGCCATAGGATATCTCAGGAGCTGCTTCCTTAACTAATTGATCAAATGTCAAACTAGATTCTTCTACACGAAATATCTCTTTTTTATCCAATGTACTCATATAAACCTCCTTTTTACTATGCTCAATCATCCGTAGACGGCTAACGCGCGCGCCGACTTGGAGCCGCGAAGCGGCGGAAAATCGGTCGCAGTGGAGCCGACTGTCAGCGTTAAAAACGGTCAAGCGAAAGCTCTGCACTGTCAAGAGCCGAAAGAGTTTTTCCAAAAGAGGGATTATATTTTCGAGCGCACTCCAGAGAAACCATCGGAACTTTGAACTTCTTTGTGTGCGTTTTTCCAAAGGTATCTGAGAGCTTTACCTTAACCATGACTTGCCCATTCTTCGCTTTAGGAAAGCACCCGCCCCAACTATCAGGCTGTTCAAAATAAATCACCCCATTTGTCGATTGCCCTATATCAAGATACGTTTCCGTTTTATTTAGACCCAATCCTGGACATTGAAATAGAAACGGATATATCTTTATGGAATCGCCAATTTTTGATTGAAAATTTTCCAAAGCTACAGCCTGGCCATTTAACCAAAACCATCCTACAGAATTCTTTAACCATAGCAGACTGAGCGGCTTAATATTCCAATGATAGCCGACTGACACGGACTCAATACTAGATGGAGAGGAGCCCACATTTGATACACTGAGATAAAGAGCTATACAGGTACGGTGGATCTCAAATTGCCCTTTCGACCTACCTGTTAGAAATGTGCATGCACAGGTCGGCCCGTCGATAACCCTTACGCTGAACTTTGGTTTTCGCCTCAGCGCTGTAAATATTCCGCTAACCCAACCCAAAAAGATAGTAGCTAAGAATATAGTTAGCGTCAGCACACCCTGATTGTTGTTCAGCCAGCCCGCAAAATCTGAATATGTGATCATAAGAATCTAACGCCTCAAACAGCGGCGCCCGTTTTATCGGCGTCCGCCTGCTTTGATTTGTTAGGGCGGGATTTAGCAATGTATTTCTTATACTTGAATGCATAGCTTGTACCACAGCCATAGAGGAATGCCCCGAACCCGAAAACAGCAGAAAGCCCAAGCCAAAACTCAGGAGCAGGATTATCTTTGGTAGGATTTAGATTGGAATAAAGCGCTACCGCTAAAATAGAACCAGTTACACTGCTGCCAAAAAAGTATATTGTTCTTGAAATTGAGGCCAAAATATCATCCGATAGTTCTTCGAGCCAACGTGACGTGGGTGAAACTTTAACAATCATTAAAACTATGCCAAATGTGATGATTGTGGCAAGAATTACATGCCCGACCTCAGAAAGAGAATTGTCGTGAATTTTTGAATCCAAAAATCTTACAAGCTTCTCTTCATTTGTGAGCGACCCAGAAACTAAAAAAGCTACCCAAAAGAAGACCATGATTTGCGACAAGTAAACTAAAGCTTCACTTAAGACAAACTGGATAGTTGTCTTTTTTTGTAGAAATACAACATCATCTACTTCTGTATCAATATGTATCTTCATTTTTTCCTAATGATCTTATTTTGCTAAGAAAGTAATCATAACATTTTTAATCGTATGCGTGCTGAAATTGTCGCTGCGCGAACCGGCCCACACACCTCATATCTTCTTCATATTTTTAAAAGTTCCACTCTATTCCCTTGCGTGCCAGTACGGGCATGCTCGAATTCCTGAGAAGGTATGCACGACATTCCATTCCGTTGATCTCATAAATTCTGGATCAACCGTATTTTTTGTTGACTCTGTGCAGACAAGTCTTGCCTTCTTCTGTTGCTTTCCAGGCACGGTGGCTGGACGCTTCTCAATATACTGTACGAATGAATAGTTATCGTATTCGGGAGGTTGCACATGAGCAAGAGCCCATTTCTGGAGGCAATCCGCCGAGATCTACGCTTGCGTGGCTACAGTATTCGAACAGAGAAAACCTATCTGCACTGGATCAAGCGGTTCATCCTGTATCACCAGCGTCGACACCCTACTGAGATGGGTGCAGCCGAGGTGCGCGCCTTCCTGACATCGCTCGCCAATAATCATGGTGTCTCGGTCAACACGCAGAAGATTGCGTTGAATGCTCTCGCATTTTTGTACCACAAGTTTCTTGGTGTCGAGCTGGGCCCCCTCGATTTTAAGCATGCTCGCCAACATCGCAGGCTTTCCACGGTACTGACGCGTGCCGAGGTCGCGGCGATCCTGTCATGTTTGTCGGGACGAAACTGGCTGGTCTTCTCTTTCCTTTATGGCAGTGGGCTACATATCGCGGAATGTCTACGGCTTCGTGTCAAGGACATCGATTTCGATACAAAAGCCTTGACCGTCGTCAGCGGCAAGGATCGCAGGACCTTGCTGAGCACGTCCCTGACGTCTGCACTGACCCAGCAGATGCAGATGGCCTTGTCCCTGCAACGCGAGGATGTCGCAAGGGCGTAGGCCCATCGCTCAGCCCATTGGGTCTGCTATAGCGTCGAAACGGGCCCTGAGTGGATATGCTGGTTGCCGATTACCCTTCAGCCAGGCTACCGCAGGAGAATGTCATACAGACACGCCCCTCCTGGCGACGGACGTCACCTTCTTTCTCGACATCAACATGACGTCGACTCGCGTGAACGAGGTGTCCTGAATGCCCTGCCTTTCCGGCTAAGTTTAGTTGTTGCTTTTCAGCTTATACCGACGGGATCGCGGATTCGAGCCCTGTCTTCACCTCTGTCGGCAGCGGTTGCCCTTTTCAAGCTAGGGGCACAAGGCGCCATTGCACCGAAATACGTCATCTTCACAAACGACGACACCCCGGCGGGCGTTGCCCGTCGGGGTGTCGTGGTGTTGGCGTTGTGCCTGGTAGCGTGTTACGCCACCAGCCTGCCCTGGCGGTCTATCGGTAGGATCTTTCCTATCGTATTGCCTTGGCTTTCATCTGCGGGTTGTCGCTTCACGCCGCGTAGCGAGACACGGCCAGCCCGTTGGGGTCGATGGCGGGTGCACGACCGTCGATCAGGTCAGACAACAGCTGAGCGCTGCCGCAACTCATGGTCCAGCCCAGGGTGCCGTGGCCGGTATTGAGCCACAGGTTGTCGTACTTGGTGGCACCGATGATCGGTGTGGAGTCCGGGGTCATGGGACGCAGTCCCGTCCAGAATTCGGCCTTGGCCAGATCACCACCTTCCGGGAACACGTCGCGCACCACCATGGAGATCGTCGCACGACGCTTTTCCGCCAGGCTGAGGTCGTAGGAGGCAAGCTCCGCGGTACCGCCAACGCGAATACGGTTGTCGAAGCGCGAAATGGCTACCTTGAAGGTCTCATCCATCACCGTGGACTGGGGCGCACCCCCATCATCGACCACTGGCAAGGTCAGGCTGTAGCCCTTGACCGGATAGATGGGCAGGCGGATGTCCAGGTCCCGCGCCAGGAACGGCGAGTAGCTACCCAACGCCATGACGTAGGCATCTGCGGTCAACTCTCCGGCACTGGTGTGCACTGCCTCGACCTTGCCAGACACGCGAGTCAGCCGCTCAATGGTGGTGTTGAACAGGAACTCGACGCCGAGCTTCTCCCGGCAGTAGTCCGCCAGACGATTGGTGAACAGGTGACAATCACCGGTCTGGTCATCGGGCAGGTGAAGACCACCCACGAACTTGCCGGGCACCCGCGCCAGCGCCGGCTCGACGTCAGCGATGCGACTGGCATCCAGCAACTCATGACGCACACCGCACTGCTCGAGTACCTTCATGTCCTTGCCGACGGCCTCGACCTGCTTTTCACTGCGGAACAGCTGCAACAGCCCCTTCTGGCGGTCTTCATAACGAAGGCCAGTCTCATCACGCAGGGCATTGATGCAGGCACGGCTGTGTTCGGCGACGCGTACCATGCGTTCCTTGTTGATGGCGTAGCGCTCGGGGTTGCAGTTGCTGAGCATCTGCATCATGAAGCGACCCATGGTCGGGTCCATCTTGGGCTGGATCTTGAGCGGAGCGTGCTCCTGAAACATCCACTTCACGGCCTTCTGTGGAATGCCCGGCGCTGCCCAGGGAGAAGAGAAGCCGAAGGACACCTGGCCCGCATTGCCATAGCTGGTCTCCATGGCAACGGAAGGCTGGCGGTCCACGACCCGGACCTCATGACCCTGACGTGCCAGATAGTAGGCCGTTGTTACACCCACCACACCTGCGCCCAGAACCAATACCTTCATGTCGCCGCTCCTCTATTCTCATTGTTGGTGCCACGCCCGTCAGGGGCGCTGTCATGCCAGCCGTTGATGCAATGAGCCGCAGCTACGGGCTGCGGCTCGACATGACGCGAGTATAGAGGGGCAAAACCAGTGTTTTATTCTTTTTTCACCCTAATGTGCGAGACAGTAAAACGTTTTTTACCTAGCTAGCAGGAGCATCAATCGATTAACGACATAAAAAAAGCAATATCCACTACCCCTTCAAACAGCAGTGCCGCAGCGCTTGGGTCGCGACAGGGTGCGGCGCAACAGCAGGTAAGCGGCAAGGCCCGCCAGCAAGTTACCCAGCGCGGCTCCCATGCCGAGACCGCTGACCCCGCCTATCAGGGTCACCCCGAGCCACAGACAGGGTAGATAACACACAAACAGCCTGGCCGCGGACAGCAGCATCGCCCGCATCGGCCAGCCAAGCGCATTACCGGCGGACACTACCAGCATGCAGACTCCCAAGGCGGCGTAGCTGGGTGGCATGAAATGCATCAAGGTCGCCAGTGATTGGCTGACATCCTCCGTCCCGGCCAGCATGCCGGCCAACCATGGCGCGGCCAACGCCAGGACGATACCAAGGGCCAGTTGCCACCCCACGACTACCTTCAATGCCAGCCGCATCAGGCGGTGAACTTGAGACCAGTCCCCCGCCCCATAGCAGCGTCCGAGCCAAGGTGGCAGCGACATGGTCAGCGCCAGCACCACCATCAACGACACGGTTTCCAGGCGGCTGGCCAGGCCCCAGGCCGCCACTGCCGCATCACCCAGCCCCGACACGGTCGAGATGGCGAGCATGGCCGCAAGCGGCGGCATAAGCTGGCTGATCATGGCGGGACAGGCAACACTGGCAAAGGCCTTGCCAGAGCTTCGCCACTCCTCGCCGAGGCCTTTTAACGCGAGCCACTCGCGCCCCTTCAGCTGCCAGGCCAAGACGCCAAGACCGCTGCCGAAGGCCAGTACCGTTGCCCAGGCAGCGCCGGGCAGCCCCAGCCCCTGCCAGTCACCGATACCAAAGATCAGCACCGGGTCGAGGGCGAGGTTCACCAGGCTGGTCAGAACCATCATGCTGCCAGGCAGGCTGGTATTGCCGTGGGCACGAAACAGGCTATAGCCAAAGTACACCAAGGCGCCTAGCCAGGCCGCGATCAGCTGTGGCGCCCAGTAGGCACGAATCAGCGCTCGCGCATCGCTGTCAGCCCCCAGGGCACTGAAGATCGGGGTCTGCAGGACCCACAGCAGCAGCGCCAACGCCCCGATGGCGAGCGTACCCATCATCAGCGACAGGCTTCCCAGGCGCTGTGCTCTCACCGCCTCGCCCGCCCCCAGCGCGCGCGATATCAGGGCGGCAATGGCGATCCCCATGCCAACCTGGACACCAATCACCAGAAACGACAGGGGAAAGGTATAGGACTGCGCCGCCAGGGGAGCTGTCCCCAGGCGCGCCACAAATGCAGAGTCGACGAGTTGAAAGCCGAGCAGCGATAGCACCCCGATCGCCATCGGCCAGGTCTTGCGCCACAGGGTTGGCCCTAAGGCGCTGGAGTCGGAACTTAGGTGCACGGTATCTCCGATTGGTAGGTCTGGCCGCGTATGGTATAGCAACGCCGCAGCGCGCTCACCCTATCCCGCAACCACAGACCCCGGGCCTTGGCCCGGGGTCGTCGTACAGCCTGCGTGACGCCGCGTGTTACTGGCGAATGCCTTCGAACGTCACGTAAAGCTCAAGGCTGCGCATCGCTTCGGGGAACTTGCTCATGTCGATGTCGTAGTCGCCCAGCGCGAGCTCGGTCGAGCCCTCGAAACCTGCGCGGTAGCCACCCCAGGGATCTTCACCCTCGCCCAGCAAGGTCACCGGCATTTCGATGGTATTGGTCACGCCATGCAGGGTCAGGTCGCCGGTCAACACGCCTTCTCCCTCGCCGGTGGACTCAAACCCGGTTGAGGTGAAAGTAGCCGTCGGATACTCGTCGGCGTTAAGGAAGTCGCCGCTCAGGATATGCTTGTCACGTTCAGCGTGATTGGTCGTCAGGCTGGTCACGTCGACCTCGAGCTGCGCCGAGGCGCTGGCAGTGTCTTCACTATCGTAGCTGAAGGTGCCGTCAAACGACTCGAAGCTGCCGAGAATGTAGGAGTAGCCGAGGTGGCTGATCTTGAACTGGATAAAGGCGTGCTGCCCCTCCGAATCAATGGCGTAATCAGCGGCCTGAGCTTGCGCCAGGGGCAATAGAGAGCCAGCGGCCAGTGCGGCAATAGCGGTCTTCTTGAGCATGTCTTTCTCCTTGTGATGACGTCAGTCGTGCTTGAGTGACGTAACGCGTTCAACGACCTTTCGATTCGGCCGCATGTCGTCCTTGCTGAGACAGCCGAGGATCGAGCATACGCCGCAATGTGTCCTGACGGTCGACATAGTGGTGCTTGAAGGCCGCCAGTGCATGGCCCGCCGACAGAATGATCAGCACCACAGCGCTGTACCAGTGCACCACCCCAGCCCGTGACGCCTGCTCAGGCAAGTCACTGATCACCGCGGGAAGCGTGAACATGCCGAGCACCTCGATGCCCTTGCCATCCGCGGTAGAGATCAAGTACCCGCTGATCAGCACCGCCAACATCAGTACATAAAGCGCCAGATGCCCCCAGGAGGCCGCCCGACGTTCCAGCCGCGACCCGTGGGCGGCAGGCGTCGGCTGTGCCAGGCGCCAGGCTATCCTGCCCAGAATCACCAGCATGACCAGAACGCCGATGCCGCGGTGCCACCAAGGTGCTAGGTGATACCACTCACTGTAGTAGTCGAGTCCCGTCATCCACCAGCCCAGGGCGAACAGCCCGAAGATGGCTACCGCACTGCTCCAGTGCAACACAATGGCGAGAAGCCCCCAGCCCCTTGGTGAATTGCGCCACATGACGGCGTCCTCTGATTCATCGATGAAATCGAGCTTAACTCATGTTGAGGCGCCAATCCGTGGAAAAATTCCGAATGATTGGTTCAATAAAACTGAGTCTGTCGTGGGGCTGAGCCCTCACGCTGCGTCGGCGTTATCGCTTGCGCAAAGATCGGACAGCTACACAGAAACGCTGCGAGCACCATCGGCTCTCCCCATGGCTGTCAGACCAGGCCCCAGCTCCGACGTTGGAGCCAGAGATGGTAAGGACGGAGTGCCAGTAGGCGCGATGGGGTTCGTCTGGATAGAACGACGCTAGATAGAGTACGGCTGAACAAGGACGGCTGAACAAGGACGGCAGAGCCGTGAACACCGCTCAACGAATAGCATTGGAAAACACGGACGGTGACGCAGACAGGAAGGAAGCATCAGCGGTCCACGAGACGGAAGTGGATCTGCTCTTACGGGGGCCAGGCGACCCCCGCAAGAGCGAAAACGATCAGCGCAGCGCGTCCAGGCCGCGAGCCAGATCAGCCTTGATATCGTCAAGATGTTCGAGCCCGACCGCAATGCGAATCAGATTCTCGGAAATCCCGGCGATGGCTTTCTGCTCATCGGACAGCCGCCCATGCGTGGTGGTGGCCGGGTGAGTGATGGTGGTCTTGGCATCGCCAAGGTTGCCGGTGATCGATAGCATGCGGGTCGCATCGATCACTGACCAAGCCTGCTCGCGGCCCCCTTTCACCTCGACCCCAAGCACCGCGCCAAAGCCCTGCTGCTGCTCACGCGCGACCTCATGCTGGGGATGGCTTTCCAATCCACTGTAGTGCACGCGCTCCACTGCAGGGTGGGCTTCGAGCCACTGTGCCAGTGCCAGAGCAGAAGCTGCGTGGGCCTGCATGCGAAGACTCAAGGTCTCAAGGCCCTTGGTAAAGATCCAGGCGTTGAAGGGGCTAAGGCAAGGCCCACAGGTCCTGACCACGCCAAAGACTTCCTCGAGCTCCTTGTCACGGCCCACCACAGCCCCACCAATCGCTCGCCCCTGACCGTCCAGATACTTGGTGGCAGAATGCACCACCAAGTCCGCACCTAGTGCGAGTGGACGCTGCAGCGCAGGGGTCAGGAAGCAGTTATCGATGGCCAGCAATGCATCGTGACGATGGGCCAGGTCTGCCAGTGCACGAATGTCCGCCACCTCGGAGAGAGGGTTTGACGGAGTCTCGGCAAACAGCAGGCGAGTCGCCGGCGTAATGGCCGCTTCCCAGGCAGACAGATCCGACAGCTCGACGTAGCGGGTCTTGATGCCGAACTTGCCCAGATACTTGTCGAACAGGCTGACCGTCGACCCGAACAAGGAGCGTGAGGCCACGATCTCATCGCCTGAGGACAGCAATGCCAGCGCCGTGGAAAGAATGGCTGCCATGCCAGAACTGGTCGCGACACAGCGCTCGCCGCCTTCCATCGCGGCCAGGCGGCGCTCGAAGGTGCGCACCGTAGGGTTGGTGAAGCGCGAGTAGATATTCCCCGGCTCCTCACCACCAAACTTGCGCGCCGCTTCGGCTGCACTGCCGTAGACAAAGCTCGAGGTGGTGAAAATCGGCTCACCATGCTCCTGCTCGTGGGTGCGATCGTGCCCTGAGCGAATCGCCAGGGTGTCGATGTTCCACGTATCCTGCGTCGAATCCTGCATCTTGCTCTCCCTGACTGACGGCCGACGACCCCGACACCGGGCCTGGTCAGGAATCGACCCGGCCCGCTGCGCTGGCTATCAGTCTATATCGTCCTGATTGTGCATGCCGACCAGTGCGTGATCTCCGGCACTTTGTTCCTGCTTGGCACCGTCATTACGCGACGCTTCCAACTCGGCCAGGTACGCCTCGTCGATGTCTCCGGTAATGTACTTGCCATCAAACACCGAGCAGTCGAACTCGTCCAGAGCAGGATTGACTTCACGGCAGGCTGCCTTGAGGTCCTCGAGATCCTGGTAGACGATGCGATCGGCACCGATCAGCTCGCCCACTTCGGCCTCGCTGCGCCCGTGGGCAATCAGCTCGTTGGCCGCCGGCATATCGATGCCGTACACGTTGGGATAACGCACGGGCGGTGCGGCAGAGGCAAAGTAGACCTTGTTGGCCCCGGCGTCGCGGGCCATCTGAATGATCTGCTTGCAGGTGGTCCCGCGGACGATGGAGTCATCGACCAGCAGTACGTTCTTGCCCTTGAACTCGACATCGATGGCATTGAGCTTCTGGCGCACGGACTTCTTGCGCTGGGTCTGCCCCGGCATGATGAAGGTACGACCGATATAGCGGTTCTTCATGAACCCTTCCCGGTACGTCACGCCCAGGTGCTGTGCCATCTCCAGCGCCGAGGTGCGGGAGGTGTCGGGAATCGGAATGACCACGTCGATATCGTGCTCTGGCCATTCGCTCTTGATGCGATCGGCCAGCTTACGGCCCATCTGCAGACGCGTGCCATAGACGTAGGCACCGTCCAGCAGAGAGTCGGGGCGAGCCAGATACACATGCTCGAAGATACAAGGCGCCAGCACCGGACGGTCCGCACACAGCTGGGTGTGATAGTTGCCGTCCATGTCCACGAAGATGGCCTCGCCCGGCGCCAGGTCACGCTCAAGCTCAAAGCCACCCACGTCCAACGCAACCGACTCGGACGCAATCATGACTTCCTGGCCGTCACCCTGGTCACGGGTACCAAACACCACGGGACGAATACCCTGAGGATCACGGAACGCCACCAGGCCAACGCCGTTGATGACCGCCACCGCGGCATAACCACCGCGGCAACGCCGATGCACGCGACGCACCGCGTCAAAGATATCGCCAGGCTCCAGGTGCGGCCCCTGCTTGCCCAGCTCATGGGCGAACACGTTGAGCAGAACCTCGGAATCGGAGCTGGTGTTGATATGGCGCAGGTCCGACGAGAACAGCTCTTTCTTGAGCTGCTCGGAGTTGGTCAGATTACCGTTGTGAGCCAGCGCCAGACCGTAAGGAGAGTTGACGTAGAACGGCTGGGACTCGGCCTCGCTGGAAGAACCAGCGGTGGGGTAACGGACATGGCCAATACCCAGATTGCCCTTGAGCCGCGCCATGTGGCGAGTGTGAAACACATCACGAACCAGACCATTGCTCTTGCGCAGCAGGAAACGGCCTTCGTTCCAGGTCATCATGCCCGCCGCGTCCTGACCGCGATGCTGTAGCACCGTCAGAGCGTCGTAGATTGCCTGGTTAACCGCCTGCTTGGCCATCAGGCCGACGATACCGCACATTCAACTTACCTCATTTGCCGTGAAACGCCGGCCGCAAGGCCAGCGCAAGAGTCGTCTGTCACTGCCGAAGTCAGAGCGCCGTAGCGTTTGCTCTGCTCGCATCGTCGATGGCAGGTCCTTCTGCCTCACCGCCCGAAGACGGCGAAGATGGTACCGGGGATTGTCCTTGAGAGTGCCCTTGAGACGGCGTCTGCATGTCTGGCTGCGGAAGCTCGCGCAGAGACTCGGGGAAGTCCGGCAAGCGCCCGTCAAAGTCACTCAGCTGCCCCAGCCCCCAGTCACGCAATTGCTCGAAATGGGGGCGCACGCTGGCGTCTTGCCAGGCCTTCAATTGATCCAGCGGAGTAAATCCGATCAGCAGCGTCACCAGGGTCAGCACGGCTGTCGCCTTCACCCCGCCAAACACTGCGCCGGTGAGTCGGTTAAGAAACCCCGCCCCGACCCACTCCACCGCTGCCTGCACCATGCGGATCAGAATACCCCCGACCAGGATGGTAACGATGATGATCAACACGAAGGCGACGATCAGGCGGCCGTCCGGGCTCTCTATCCAATTGCCCAAGAGATCGGCAACGGGCTCGGAAAACATCCGCGCCGCCAACAGGGCCACGATCCAGCTCGCCAGGCCAAGCGCTTCCCTGACCAAGCCACGCACGAAGCCCGCGCCCACTGCCAAGGCCAGTGCCGCCACAAATACCCAGTCCACCCAGGTCGCAAGCATCAGCTATCCACCTTGACCAGCAAGCCCTGAAGGTTCTCACGAGACTTGAGCTCGCCCATGACCCCCTCGGCATCTTCCGAGGCCGCAAAAGGCCCCACGTAGACGGTTGTCAGCGAGTTGCTGCGGGCACGCGAGTAGGCAGGATAACCTTGATCGCGCAGCTTGTTCATCAGTCGATCAGCATTGGCGGACTCACCGAAACTGCCCACCTGAACGGCCCATTCACCGCCCTGCACCGCGGACGTGGCGGCGCGCCCCTCTCGCTGATCCGCCTGGCGCGCCAAGGCAGCGATGGGATCTTCGGCAGGTTCCTGACGCGGCGAGTCGGTAGAGGAAGACGAGGTGGAATCAGAGGACGAAGCGCCCTGGCCTGCCCCATTCTGGCGACCGGCGTCGGCGTTGGTGCCGGCAGTCACCTGCTCTGCGGGCCCCGCGTCAACCTGTGACTGGTTGGACGCATTGCCGCTGTTCTGCTGCTCACCCGATGAGGCCGACTCGTTGGCCCCCAGCGTGCTGGGCGGCGTGGGGTCCGCCACGTCACGGCGCTCTACGTCCACTGGAGGGTCAATGGTCAGCACCGGCTCGGGCCGCTGCTGCTCTGACTCTGGCTCATCGAACAACAGGGGAATAAAGATGACACCCAAGGCCACCACGATGATGATTCCGCTAACGCGCTCGCGCATTCCGTATTTCATGTCGCTCCCTCGCAGGCATTGCCGGTTCCGGTCTGTCGGTCGCTCTGACGCTCCCCCTGACATTCCCTCTGACGCTCCCACCTCGCCAGTATGGCAGCAACGGTGAAGAAGGAACCGGTGACCAGAACGTCATCCGCTTCGCCGAAGCGCGATTCAAGCCAGTCCGCCCCTGCGTCAGGAGTGTCAGCCTGGTGCATCACGACGCCCCCCAGCTGTTCAATGCGCGCGGCCAGGTCCTGGCTGGGGCGACCTCGCGCCCCCTCGAGAGTCACCGGGACCCAACCATCGACCACCGGCGCCAGCTCAGCCAGGACGCCATCGGCGTCCTTGTCCTCCAGCATACCGATCAGGCACCACAGGCGCCCGCTTGGCTCGTCACCCTCTAAGGCGTGTCGACGGCTGTGGAGACGAGTGGCCAGGTAGGCGGCGGCATGAGGGTTGTGGCCGACATCCAGACACCAGCGACCCTGCCACTGCATGCGCCCCGGTAGCGATACCTGGGCAAACGCGGTGCGGCAGGCCGATGCCTCCAGACTGCCCCGTGCCAGCCACAGCGCCTGGAGCGCACTAGCGGCATTATCCCGCGGCAAGCCCGGGTCGGGCAGACCTCCCACGCGAACCGTCGCGCCGTCCAACGCAGTGCCCTGCCAGGACCAGCTGGCATCGCTGTCCTGCTGGGTGACTGAACCAGAGGGCGACTGGGGAGCCGACAGATACGAGGCGTGCTGGAACGCCTGGCCAAGGGCGAAGACTGTCGCACCAATGCGGGCAGCATGCCCCGCCACGCTGTCGGGTAGAGCGGTACTACCGAGCACAGCGGGCTTGCCGGAACGCATGATCCCAGCCTTCTCGCGGCCAATCACGGTGATATCGTTGCCGAGAAACGCGGCATGGTCCTGGGCCACGGTGGTGACCACGGCCACATCCGGGTCAACCACATTGACGGCATCCAGCCGCCCTCCCAGACCCACCTCAAGAACGGCCAGCTGAGGCTTGGCTTGGGCGATGGTCCACAGCGCCGCCAGGGTTCCCACTTCAAAATAGGTGAGGCTGACCGGCGTTGGCGACAGCCGGGCCTGCTCGACCCGAGCAAACCCCTCCATCAACACCGCATCGCTGGCCTCACGCCCGTCGAGGCGCAGGCGCTCGTTGTACCGCACCAGATGCGGCGAGGTGTACGCCGCCGTCGTCATCCCGTGGGCCCGCCCCAAGGCTTCCAGCATGGCCACAGTGGACCCCTTGCCGTTGGTGCCGGCCACGGTGATCACCGCCTCGGCGATGGGCTCCGCGGTCAGCCCAAGCCTGCCGGCGACCGCGGCAACACGCTCGAGACCGAGGTCGATGCCCACAGGATGGGCAGCTTCCAGCCGAGCCAGCCAAGCGTCCAGAGTGGTGGGAAGGGCGTGCTCGTCCATGAATCAGCGCGGAGCGTCCTGGGGACGGTCAGCGTGGCTGTCCTCCGACGCAGACCCGACATCCTCATCGTCCACTGCACGCAGGGCCTCTGACTGTGGCGCGTCGGCCATGGCCAGGTTGCGCTCGGCTGCCTCGGCGGCATCCACCAGGTCGGGCGCATCCTCGTCCGGCAAGCCTGCCGCCGGTTGATGGGTCAGCTTGCGCAGTACTCCACCAATACGGGCCCGCATGTCATGGCGATGGATAATCATGTCGACGGTGCCGTGCTCGAGCAGAAACTCGCTGCGCTGGAAGCCTTCAGGCAGCTTTTCGCGCACGGTCTGTTCGATAACGCGGGGCCCGGCAAAGCCGATCAGCGCGTTAGGCTCGGCCACGTTCAGGTCGCCCAGCATGGCCAGGGAGGCAGACACGCCACCGAAGACCGGATCGGTCAGCACCGAAATGTAAGGCACACCCGCCTGCTTCAGGCGCTCCAGAGCGGCAGAGGTCTTGGCCATCTGCATCAACGAGAACAGCGCTTCCTGCATGCGCGCACCGCCGGAGGCAGAAAAACATACCAGCGGCTGGCCCTGTTCCAGGGCAATGGTCGCGGCACGCACGAACTTTTCACCCACCACGGCGCCCATGGACCCGCCCATGAAGGTGAACTCGAAGGCCACCGCCACCACCGGGATGCCATCCAACGAACCGCGCATGGCGATCAGGGCGTCATTTTCGCCGGTATCCTTCTGGGCCGCCGCCAGGCGGTCCTTGTACTTCTTGGAGTCACGAAACTTGAGACGATCTACCGGCTCCAGGTCAGCGGCAATCTCTTCGCGACCTTCCTTGTCGAGGAACCAGTCCAGGCGCTTGCGTGCCGTCAGGCGCAGATGATGGTCACACTTCGGGCACACATTGTGATGCTTTTCGAGTTCGGGCAAGTACAGTACCGACTCGCACTTGGGGCACTTGCGCCACAAGCCATCCGGCACGCTCGCCCGACGATCCTTGCGCTGAATGCGGCCCACCGAGGGCACAATCTTGTCTAGCCAGCTCATGTCAGAAGTCTTCCGTTGCAACGGCCGCCGGCCATGGCCGACGACAGGGTCGAATCTCTACCCTGGATGCCTGTCAGGCGTCCAGGGCATGGCGTATCTCTGTCATCACCGCCTTAATCTCGGCGATGGCGTCATGAGGAGCGTCACAGTGTTCAGCAATGCGCGATACCAGGGCGCTGCCGACGATCACACCATCGGCGACCTTGGCCACCTCTGCTGCAGAGGCCCCATCCCGAATGCCGAAGCCGACGCACAGCGGCAGATCGGTCAGCTGCCGCAGGGGCGCCAGATGCGCTGCTACGTCGTCAGCATTGAGTCGCGCCGAACCAGTCACTCCCTTGAGCGACACATAGTAGAGATACCCATGCGCGTGGGCGCATATTGTAGCGGCACGCTCAGGTGAAGTGGTAGGGGCGACGAGAAAGATTGGCGACAAATCCTCAGCTTCCAGCAGCGGGCCAAGCTCGTCTGCCTCTTCCGGAGGCATGTCGACCACCAACACGCCATCGACACCGGCGGCACGTGCCTCCCGTGCGAAGCGCTCGATCCCGAGGCGCTCGATAGGATTGAGATACCCCATCAATACCACCGGCGTCTCCTGGTCACGCTGGCGGAAGGTAGCGACCATCTCCAGCAGGTCCACCAGGCGGGTACCATGCTTCAACGCCCGCTCACAGGCCTTCTGAATCACCGGACCATCGGCCATGGGGTCGCTGAATGGGACGCCGAGCTCAATGACATCGGCACCCGACTCCACCAGTGCGTGCATATAGTCCACGGTCACGCCAGGCACCGGGTCGCCCCCGGTAATATAGGGCACCAGCGCCTTGCGGCCCTGCTCGGCGAGAGAACGAAACCGCTGTTCGATTCGAGACATGGGATCCCCTTGTGCTTCCTTAAAGGTCGATACCGTCGATCTTGGCGACAGTGAGGATATCCTTGTCACCGCGTCCGGACAGGTTGACCACAATATTCTGGTCGGGTGACATGGTCGGCGCCAACACCTTGGCATGGGCCAGGGCGTGGGCCGACTCAAGCGCTGGCATGATGCCTTCCACATGGGTCAGTTCACGAAAGGCCTCGAGCACCGCGTCGTCATTGGCGGCTACATAGTTGACCCTGCCCACGTCCTTCCACAGTGCGTGCTCGGGACCGACACCGGGGTAATCCAGCCCTGCCGAAATCGAATGCGTGTCGCTGACCTGGCCTCCTTCATCGGACATCAGGTAGGTACGATTACCGTGGAGTACGCCGCGAGGTGCGCCGGATGCCAGGGGCGCCGCATGACGGCCGCTGTCCAGGCCATCGCCACCCGCCTCGACGCCGTACATCTGCACGCCATCATCCTCGACGAAGGGATAAAACAGGCCCATCGCATTGGAGCCACCGCCTACACAGGCCACCAGGGCGTCGGGCAGACGGCCAAATTCGTCCAGCGACTGCTGCCTGGCTTCCCGTCCGACCACGGCGTTGAAGTCGCGCACCAGCTGCGGATAAGGGTGAGGGCCTGCCACGGTGCCGATGATGTAGAAGGTATCGTCGACGTTGGTGACCCAGTCTCTCAACGCTTCGTTCATGGCGTCCTTGAGCGTGCGCGTGCCCGACGTCACCGGGATCACGTTGGCCCCCAGCAGACGCATGCGATAGACGTTGAGCTTTTGCCGCTCCGTATCAGCCTCGCCCATATAGACATCACAGCGCAGCCCAAGCCGCGCCGCCACGGTAGCGGTCGCCACGCCATGCTGGCCTGCCCCGGTCTCCGCAATCACCCTTGGCTTGCCGCTTTTCTTGGCCAGCAGCGCCTGGCCGATGGTGTTATTCACCTTATGGGCGCCGGTATGGTTCAAGTCTTCGCGCTTCAACCAGATCTGTGCGCCACCCAGTTGCTGCGACCAGCGACGGGCGTGATACAGCGGCGACGGCCGCCCCACGTAATGGGCGAGGTCATGATCGAACTCAGCCTGAAAATCAGGGTCGTTCTTGAGGCTCTGATAGGTGCGGTCCAGCTCATCCAGGGCGAAGCTCAAGGTCTCGGATACGAAACGCCCGCCGTAGGCCCCGTAATGGCCCCTGGCATCTGGCCAGCGGGACAGCTCACTGAACTTGCTCATGTCGGACTCCTTCAGAGTTGTCTATTGGGCTCTGCGTCTTTGGCATGTAGCAACGCCCCCGCCCCTTCGGCGACGACTGTTGCCCCCAAGCAAGCGCCCGTCTTGAGCGCCCTTCCTAGACGCTTGTCTGGTTCGCGACCCTGTCGCCCAATGCCACCGCATTGACGAAGGCACGCATCCGCCCAGCATCCTTGATCGCGGCAGCACTTTCGATGCCCCCCGACACATCCACCGCATGGGGCCTCACCTGGCGGATCGCCTGGCTGACGTTGTCGTCGGACAAACCGCCCGCGAGGATAACAGCTTTACCCAGCCCTGGTGGAATTCGGCTCCAGTCGAAAGTATCACCGGTACCACCCGGCACACCTGGGCGGTAAGCATCGAGCAGCAGCCCCCGGGCGCTGTCGTAGCAGCGTGCGGCGGCGTGAACATCCAGCCCGTCACGCATTCTCAGGGCCTTGATATAGGCACGATCATAGCGCTCGCACTCGGCGGCGGACTCATCACCGTGAAATTGCAGCAGGTCCAGCCATGGCAGGGCCCGACTCACCTCTTCCGGGGCGGCATCGACAAACAGCCCCACCCGCGCAATGAACGCCGGCACCCGAGCCGCCAAGCGCGCCAGCTGATCCACGTCGACGGCCCGCTTGCTGCCCGCCCACAGTACGAAACCGATGGCATCAGCACCCAACGCCACGGCGGCGTCGACGTCCTGTTCCCGGGTGAGGCCGCAGAACTTGACCCGAGTACGCTGCATTGGTGCTGTCATGACCTTTCCTCAGACGTCTTGGACGGTGCTCCATCCAGCTCCTCGGCGCGAACGGCTCGGCGTGTCTCGGCAATCGGGCGGCCACGTCGGAACTCGACCATCGGACAGTCCGGCAAGGGACGCTCACCGGTCCACTCGCCCAGAAAGGCCAGTAGGTTGGGCCCCAGAGGCTCCGCCGGTAACTGCCACTGCTCATCATACAGGGTGTCGACAAAGTGCAAGCCGCAGCCGGGGGCGGTGACGTCACTCTTCTGGCGGTCGCGCAACGCCAACAGCCGCTGAATATAGTCGGTGCCCTGCTCGCCACGTCCAACGGTGACCAACGCGCCAACGATGTTACGGACCATGTGATGCAGGAACGCATTGGCCTGCAGGTCGACCACCACCAGCGGGCCATGCCGATGGACTTCTATGAAGTGCAAGTGCCGCCAGGGCGTCTTGGATTGGCAGCCTGCCGCGCGAAAGCTTGAGAAGTCATGCTCGCCCACCAGAGCCTGGGCAGCCACGTGCATGGCGTCCGCATTCAGAGGGTCACGGCACCAGGTGGCATTGGCACGCTCCAGCACCGGCCGACTGGGCTGATTCAAGATCACGTAACGGTAGCGACGGGCCAGGGCCTTGAACCGGGAGTGAAACTCATCCGGCACCTGACGAATCCAGCGGATGGCGATATCGCGAGGAAGGTTGGCGTTACCGCCAAACACCCAGGCCTTTTCCGAACGCTGCACAGGCGGATCAAAGTGGGCGATCTGCCGCGTGGCATGCACGCCAGAATCAGTGCGGCCGCTGCAGTGCAAGGTGATCGGTGCGCCCGCCACCTTGGCCAGCGCCGCCTCTACTGCGCCCTGAACAGAGGGCGCGTGCTTGAGCCGCTGCCAGCCACAGTAATGGGTTCCATCGTACTCAACGCTGAGCGCGAGCCGACCCTCCATGGGAGTACGTTCGTCAAGGTGATGAAAGAAGGACATACGACCTGCAAGCCGAAGAAAGCGGTGGCCACGCAGGAATCTGCGCGAATGAGAGGTGCATTATCCCTTAACCGCTCGGTGACGACCAGCCTTGCCACAGGCAGGCGCTGCGACCAGCGCATCTTGCTCGAGGAGCGTCCGTCTGGTCGACCAACCAGGGCACTCCAGACCGTGACGATGCAGCCGAGAAACGACATCGGGGCACCCTGAGGTGCCCCGATACGTTTCGCTACCTTTATCCACTGCCTTGACGCCAGTCTTAGCGTTCGCGCAGCACCTTGAGCATCCGCTTGAGCGGCTCGGCGGCCCCCCACAGCAGCTGGTCCCCTACGCTGAAGGCGCTGAGATACTCGCCGCCCATATTCAGCTTGCGCAGACGTCCCACCGGGATGTTCAACGTGCCGGTTGCCGCGGTCGGCGTCAGCCCGTCGATGGTGGCGTCCTTGTCATTGGGAATGACGCTGACCCACTCGTTGTGGGCAGCAATGCGCTCTTCGATCTCATCCAGCGGCACATCCTGGCGCAGCTTGATGGTGAACGCCTGGCTGTGGGAGCGCATGGCACCGATACGGACGCACAGACCATCGATCGGAACCGGCGTGTCCTGGCGACCGAGAATCTTGTTGGTCTCGACGAAGCCCTTCCACTCCTCGCGGCTCTGACCGTTGTCGAGCTTGGAGTCGATCCACGGCAACAGGCTACCGGCCAGCGGTGCACCAAAGTTGTCCGTCGGAATCTCGCCGTAGCGCATGGCCGCAGTGACCTTGCGATCGATATCCAGAATCGCGCTGGCGGGATCGGCCAGCTCGCTGGCCACGCTGTCACGCAATCCGCCCATCTGGTTGAGCAGTTCGCGCATGTGCTTGGCACCGGAGCCTGACGCCGCCTGATAGGTCATGGACGTCATCCATTCGATCATATCGGCTTCGAACAGACCGCCAAGGCCCATCAGCATCAAGCTGACGGTGCAGTTACCGCCGACAAAGGTCTTCGCGCCAGCATCAAGCTGAGCGTCAATCACCTTGCGGTTGACCGGATCAAGCACGATGGTGGCATCATCGCTCATGCGCAGGGTGCTGGCAGCGTCAATCCAGTAGCCCTTCCAGCCACCGCCACGCAGGTCCTCATAGACCTTCTTGGTGTAGTCACCGCCCTGACAGGTGATGATCACGTCCAGCGCCTTCAACGCCTCGATATCGAAGGCGTCTTTCAGCGGAGGCACGTCCACACCTACGTCGGGGCCGGCCTGACCAACCTGGGAGGTGGTGAAGAACACCGGCTCGATGCCGTTGAAATCCCCATCTTCCACCATCCGCTGCATGAGCACGGAACCCACCATGCCACGCCAACCGACGAAACCGACTTTCAACATGTGAAGTCCTCTAGAAATCGAGTGAGACAATCATTATACAGAAAGCGGCAGCACCTTTCAGATGCTGCCGGTAGGCTTTCCGCTTCACCTTCGCGAGACGCCGATGGCCCCTCGCTCAGCGTTGTGTTCCGCTCTCGCTCAGTCCAGTGCGGCGAGCACCGCGTCACCCATCTCGGCGGTGCTGACCTGGCGGGTGCCCGGATAGGCGATATCCGCCGTGCGAAGCCCCTGATCCAGCACCTTGCCCACCGCCGCCTCGATGCGCTCAGCCATGGCTGGCTCATTAAGAGAGTAGCGCAACATCATCGCCACCGACAGAATCGTGGCCAGCGGGTTGGCGATGCCCTTGCCGGCGATATCCGGGGCACTACCGTGACAAGGCTCATACATGCCCTGACCGGATTCATTGAGAGACGCTGAAGGCAGCATGCCGATGGATCCCGTCAGCATGGCGGCGGCGTCCGACAGAATATCGCCGAACATGTTGCCGGTTACCACCACATCAAACTGCTTGGGCGCACGCACCAGCTGCATGGCCGCGTTGTCCACGTACATGTGGGACAGCTCGACATCGGGATACTCTGGTGCCAGACGCTCCATGACCTCACGCCACAGAATGGTGACTTCCAGCACGTTGGCCTTGTCCACGCTGCACAGTTTCTTGCCGCGCTTCTGAGCCATCTCGAACGCGACACGCCCGATGCGCTCGATCTCGCTTTCGCTGTACACATAGGTATTGAAACCAACCCGCTCACCGCCACGTTCTTCGACACCACGGGGCTGACCGAAGTAGATCCCGCCCGTCAGTTCACGCACGATCATGATGTCGAGCCCAGACACAACGTCAGGCTTGAGCGTTGAGGCTTCTGCCAGCTGCGGATACAGGATCGCGGGGCGCAGGTTGCCGAACAGGCCCAGCTCCTTGCGCAGGCCCAAGAGCCCCTTCTCCGGGCGCTTGCTGAGGTCCTCGATGGTATCCCACTGAGGGCCTCCCACCGCCCCCAGCAGAATGGCGTCGGCCTGTCGCGCCTTGGACAGCGTCTCGTCAGGCAGCGGCACCCCATGCACATCATAGGCACCACCACCCACCAGCCCCTGCTCGACCTCGACGTCCAGCCCTTTCGCCTTCAGGGCGTCCAGCACGCGAGTGGCCTGGGCGGTAATTTCCGGTCCGATGCCATCACCGGGAAGGACAAGAATCTTGCGGGTCATAACCATGTATTCCTGAGACAGTGCAAACAGTCACCCGGCCTGCTCCAGGCCGGGCGGTAAATCGCCTAGGCCTTGGCGGGCTCGCGGAACAGCCACGGACGAGCGGCCCGATGGCGAGACTCAAAGGCCGCGATGGCGTCTTCATCCTGGAGGGTGATGCCAATGTCATCCAGCCCTTCAAGCAGACAGTGCTTACGGAACGCATCTACCTCGAACTCGAGAATCTCGCCACTGGGTGTCGTCACCCGCTGGTGCTCAAGATCCACATCGAGGCAGTACCCCTCGTTGGCGTGCACTTCAGCAAACAGACGATCCACCTGATCTTCACCCAACGTGATCAACAGGATGCCGTTCTTGAAGGCATTGTTGTAGAAGATATCGGCAAAGCTCGGCGCGATGACAACGCGGAAGCCGAAGTCCTCCAGCGCCCAGGGCGCATGCTCGCGCGAACTCCCACAACCAAAGTTACGGCGCGCAAGCAACACCTTGGCCCCCTGGTAGCGCGGCTGATTGAGCACGAAGTCCGGATTCAAGGGACGCTGACTGACGTCCTGACCCGGCTGCCCTTCGTCCAGGTAGCGCAGTTCGTCAAACAGGTTGACGCCAAAGCCGGTGCGCTTGATCGACTTGAGAAACTGCTTGGGAATAATCAGGTCGGTGTCGACATTGGCGCGATCCATTGGCGCCACCAGACCTTCGAGGCGTTCGAACTTTTGCATGGCTCAGGCCTCCTGGCGAGCGGTAGTGGAATCAAAGCTGCGCACGTCGACAAAGTGTCCGGCGATCGCAGCGGCGGCGGCCATAGCCGGGCTCACCAGGTGGGTGCGACCGCCATACCCTTGGCGACCTTCGAAGTTACGGTTGGAGGTGGAGGCACAATGCTCTCCCGCACCCAGCTTGTCGGCATTCATCGCCAGGCACATGGAACAGCCGGGCTCGCGCCACTCAAAGCCCGCCTCGATAAATACCTTGTCGAGACCTTCCTGTTCGGCCTGACGCTTCACCAGACCGGAGCCGGGCACGACCATGGCCAGCTGAACGCTGTCCGCTACCTTGCGGCCACGGGCCACCTTGGCCGCTTCGCGCAAGTCCTCGATGCGCGAGTTGGTGCAGGAGCCGATGAACACCTTGTCGAGCCGGATATCGGTAATCTTCTGACGCGGCGCAAGGCCCATGTATTCCAGCGCACGGGTGATGCCGGTGCGTGCGGTGTCGTCTGCCGCCTGAGCAGGATCCGGCACCTCGCCACTGACTCCGGTCACCATTTCCGGGCTGGTACCCCAGCTGACCTGAGGCTCGATACTCTCGGCGGCGATGGTCACTACCTTGTCGAAGGCGGCATCGGCATCAGACACCAGCTGGCGCCAGTCAGCCACCGCTGCCTCCCACTGCTCGGCGGTAGGTGCGAAGGGACGTCCGGCGAGATAGTCGATGGTGGTATCGTCGACGGCAATCAGCCCAACCCGTGCTCCTGCCTCGATGGCCATGTTGCAGACTGTCATGCGCCCTTCCATGGTCAGGCTCTGGATCGCACTACCCGCAAACTCGATCGCATACCCGGTACCGCCAGCGGTGCCGATCTCGCCGATGATGGCAAGCACCACGTCCTTGGCGGTGACGCCCTGACCCAAGGTGCCCTCGACACGCACCTGCATGTTCTTCATCTTCTGCGCCAGCAGACACTGGGTCGCCAGCACGTGCTCGACCTCAGAGGTGCCGATCCCGTGGGCGAGCGCGGCGAAGGCGCCGTGGGTGGCCGTGTGAGAGTCACCACACACCACGGTCATGCCGGGCAGGGTTGCACCCTGCTCAGGGCCGACAACATGCACGATGCCTTGGCGCGGATCATTGATGCGGAATTCCTCGATGCCAAACGCATCGCAGTTGTCATCCAGCGTCTGGACCTGGATCAACGACACCGGATCCTTGATCCCGGTATTGCCCTCGGCCCGTTCTTTTACGGTCGTCGGCACGTTGTGATCGGGGGTTGCCAGGTTGGCATCCAGGCGCCAGGGCTGGCGACCGGCGATCCTGAGCCCTTCAAACGCCTGGGGCGAGGTCACCTCGTGGAGCAGCTGCCGATCAATGTAGATCAGCGCCGTGCCGTCGTCGCGCTCTTTCACCAAGTGCTGCTGCCACAACTTGTCGTAAAGCGTCTGGCCTGCCATGCGGAATCTCCTGCCTCAAGTCCTGCCTCGAGCGTTTGCGTCAAGGTCTGTCTAAGCGTTGCGGAGGCTTGCCACGGACCGCCATGTCGGCTGGCTCGGCATCCGTGTGTCATGCCTCTCTGCGTGCTGCCACGGTGTAAGGGTATCGCTGATCTTTTTAGTGCCACTGCCCAGTGGCTTGTGCTGTGACCGGGTCGGGTCATCGCCACCAGGTGCCCTGCCGGGTCATGCTGCCGGGTCATTCTACCGGGTCATTCTGCTGGGCTAGCCGGGCACGTCGCGCTGGCGATAGAACGAGTCTCGCGCCACTCGCCAATAAAATCAATTCATGTTATTTATTCAAACGATTCCTGTATGGAATACATCTTTTTCTGGAGCCCGTCATGGATACGCAAAGTCTGCAGGCGTTCCTGGCGGTGGCGGACAGCGGCAGCTTCTCTCGCGCCGCGGAACAGCTGCATCTGACGCAGCCGGCTGTCAGCAAGCGCATCGCCACCCTGGAAACCCTGACCCGTGCGCGTCTGTTCGACCGTATCGGCAGGCGCGTCAGCCTGACCGAAGCGGGACGCCTGCTATTGCCCAGGGCGCGCCAGATCCTGGTCATGGTCGATGACAGTCGCCGGGCGCTTGGCAATCTTACCGGCGATGTCTCGGGCGCCCTGATTCTAGCGACCAGCCATCACATTGGCCTTCATCGCTTGCCGCCTATTCTGGAGGACTACGTCAGGCGTTTTCCCAAGGTGCGGCTGGACCTGCGCTTTCTGGACTCGGAGCAGGCCTATCAGGGCGTGCTGGACGGCGACATCGAGGTCGCACTGGTCACGCTGTCTGCCGCGCCAGACAGCCAGCTGCATGCTCGCCAACTGTGGACGGACGAGCTGAGCTTTGTCGCGTCTCCTGAACATCCGCTGTCTCGAGAGCACCCGCTGGACCTGGCGTCCCTGGCACGCCACGACGCACTTCTGCCGGGCCCGCTGACCTTCACCCGACAGCTGATCCTCGAGCGGCTGGCCGCCCATGGCCTGGTGCCTACCGTAGGACAGTCGACCAACTATCTGGAAACGCTGAAAATGATGGCTACCGCTGGGCTAGGCTGGACCCTCTTGCCGGACTCCATGGTCAGGCGCGAGATTGTCGATGGACGGCTCGTTAGACTGATGCCAGACGCCCAGCCTATCCATCGTCCCCTCGGCTACCTGACCCACCGGGACCGGACGCTCTCCAATGCGGCCCGCTCATTGCTGGAGCTGTTCGACACGCATGCAGAAACGCCTGCTGCCGCTGCCGATTGACACCTGGTCGTCGTAAGGTGCCTCCCTTCATGACAGCGCACCTTGCCACCAGACCGAACTCGTCACTCGACCCAACAGGACTACCAACGCCAAAGGGACCCAGGCATGCACACCTCATCCGCCGCGAACACGCCTCCGCTGCCCCCCTTGCGCCATCGCCTGGCGGCGCTACTGCTGCTTACCGGCTTGGCCATGCAGGTTGCGAGCATGCTGGCACCATGGCTGCCGAGCGTGAGCGTCAGCCTCCCGTTCTGGCTCGCCAGCGCCCTGCTATGGCCGGATATCCCTCGGCGAAACCAGTGGCAGGCGGGTGTTCTGGCGCTACTCGGGGTCCTCTTTCTGGCCGTGGCAATGACGCTGTTCGATGCGCGCCCACCACTGATGACGTTGCTGGACGGTAATGCCTTCGTGGTGGCCATGTTGACCGGCGTCAGCTTCATCGCGCTGATCGGACGTCCGCCAACGCGTGAGCCCACTAGTCAGCCCGTCACGGGCCGCAGGGGGTTGATCGGGACCTGGCTAGGGGTCCATCTGCTCGGTGGCATCCTCAATCTGTCCACCGTGTTCATGGTCGGTGATCGCCTTGAGCGGCGCGGCCCTTTGTCGGAGCCTCAACTGCTTGGGCTCAACCGTGGATTGTCCAGCGCAGCGCTGTGGTCACCCTTCTTCGCCGCCATGGGTGTCGTGCTGTCCCTGGCGCCGTCACTCCAGTACACCACCCTGCTCAGCGTTGGCCTTCCGCTGGCCTTCGCTGGAGGGCTCTACAGCGTGATTGAACTGTCACGTCGCTTCGACGTGTCGACGGTGCCAGGCTTCTCACTATCACCTGCTAGCCTGTTGATGCCGGCCGTCATCGCCGCCCTGGTCATGTTGTTCCACTTCGTCGTGACACCGTCACTGACGATCGTCAGCATCATCACCTTTCTTATGCCTCTACTGGCTATTGTGACGAATCTTGCACGGGGTCTGAGCGCGGCCCGCGAACGCATGGTCCGGCACTTCCACTACCGACTGCCGGGCATGCGCGGGGAGATCACCTTGTTTCTCTGTGCCGGTCTGTTGACCAAGGGACTGTCGGTGCTGGTGGGTGCGGCAACGGCGGGCAACTGGACGCTCTTCCCGGAGTTTGGCGCGCTCGCCGCGGCCTCAAGCTACCTGGCCATCGTCATCAGCGCGATCGCTGGCCTGCACCCGATCATTGGCGTGTCGGTACTGGCCTCCATGCTGGAACTGGACGGCCCCCACCAGACCCTATTTGGCTTTGTCGCGCTTGCCTCCTGGGCCGTAGGCACCAGCGTCGGCCCACTGTCGGGCATCAACCTCTCGCTGCAGGGACGCTACGGGGTCAGCGGTTACCGCATGATGCGACACAACTTGCGTTACGCGCTGGTCATGTCACTGCTGGTGCTGGCCGCCATCGCCTGGCTCGGCCACGCCGTGGCGGCCTGAGCCCGGTCCAGGTCGCAAGGGCGCGCATTCACTCAGCGAAGGGGCCGACGCCCCTTCGCCCAAGCATCGTCACCCGACACCCGTACGCCTCAGGCAGCGCGCACGAAATAGCGATGCCCGCATTGGTGGCATGGTTCAATGCGCGTGACGCCGTGCAGCTCGACCGCCGCATCGCAGTGCACGCAGGACATCCGTCCCGGCGCGGCAAGTTCGCCCGCCGTATAGTCGGCACGGGACGCCTCCAGGTCGTCTTCAAGCCTCTCGCGCTCGATGACGCTGCGGTCGGCAATGGACAACAGCGAATCCACCACCTTTCTCGACAGAATGGTCAGGTCAATCCCCAACCAGCTGGCGACCCCCTCTCCCCCGGCGGCCAGGTAGCGGCGCATGTCTCTCAAGTCACGCTCGACCCAGGCTCGCAGCAGCGCCAGCTCATCCTTGGTGTATTCCTCAAGCTCTGCCTCGAACTCGACCGCGTCGTCCAGATCCTTCTGCAGGTTGTCCCAGGTCAGGTCCTCGGCGCCTTCCTTGAGGCGCGCAAGCATCCGCTCATAGCCGTCCCTCAGCCGATGCTCTCCTGGATTGGAATGCTGTTCACTCATGACCGTATCCTCCTTGAGATGAACGTTGCTGCCCGGGCTTACCAGGCGCAACACAAGCGGCCCACCATAGCCGGACCCCAGGCAGCTGGGGTATCCTTGCGTGCATCATTGCCGCGCCGGTGGTCGCCGCGCTAACTGTTGATTCTGCACAACCCTGCCACCGGACGATACCCACACCCTGCGCGCCGCCTTGGGCGCGCCTTGATTGCAAGGTACTCGAAGACCGCGATGGACGCCCAGTACAAGCCCCACGAAATCGAACGCGACGCTCAGACATTCTGGAACGACAATCAGTGCTTCAAGGCACTAGAGGACGCGAACCGGGAAAAGTTCTACTGCCTGTCGATGTTCCCCTACCCCAGCGGCAAGCTGCACATGGGGCATGTACGCAACTACACCATCGGCGACGTGGTAACACGCTTCCAGCGCATGCAAGGCAAGAATGTGATGCAGCCGATGGGCTGGGACGCCTTTGGCATGCCCGCCGAAAACGCCGCGATCAAGAACCAGGTCCCCCCCGCCAAGTGGACCTACGAGAACATCGACTATATGCGGGCACAGCTCAAGGCGCTGGGCTTCGCCTACGACTGGGACCGCGAGTTCGCCACCTGCGACAGCGACTACTATCGCTGGGAGCAGTGGTTCTTCACCAAGCTGGTCGAGAAGGGCCTGGTCTACAAGAAGATGTCCACCGTCAACTGGGATCCGGTCGATCAGACGGTCCTGGCCAACGAACAGGTCATCGATGGCTGCGGTTGGCGCTCCGGCGCGCCGGTCGAGCGCAAGGAAATCCCGCTGTGGTTCCTCAAGATCACCGACTACGCGGATGAACTGCTGGCAGACCTCGACAAGGTCGAGTGGCCTGAGCAGGTCAAGACCATGCAGCGCAACTGGATCGGCAAGTCCCGCGGCGTGGAGCTGGCCTTCGATGTGGCTGGCGACGACCCGCTGCGCGTCTACACCACCCGTCCTGACACGCTGATGGGGGTGACCTACGTGGCCGTGGCCGCCGGTCACCCGCTGGCCATCAAGGCAGCCAGCGACAAGCCCGAACTGGCCGCCTTTATCGAAGAGTGTGCCCAGGGGGGAACGTCCGAGGCCGAGCTTGCCACCATGGAAAAGCGTGGCATGGCCACAGGCTACGAGGCGATTCATCCGCTGACCGGCGATCGCGTGCCGGTATACGTGGCCAACTTTGTGCTGATGGAGTACGGCACCGGCGCCGTCATGGCCGTGCCTGGCCACGACCAGCGCGACTGGGAGTTCGCGACCAAGTACCAGCTGCCGATCCGCGCGGTGATTGCCGACGCTGACGGCAACGCCCCCGACCTGTCCGCAGGCGCCTGGGTCGAGCACGGCCCTCTGATCAACTCTGGTGAGTTCGATGGCCTCGACTTCCAGGCCGCCTTCGATGCCATCGCCGCTCGCCTCGAGCAGGAGGGTCGTGGCAACGTCAAGACCAACTACCGCCTGCGCGACTGGGGCGTCGCTCGTCAGCGCTACTGGGGCGCCCCGATTCCGGTCAAGTACGGCCCTGAAGGCCAGACCGTGCCGCTCACCGATGACGAACTGCCGGTCGCCCTGCCGCTGGAAGTCACCGTGGACGCGTCAGGCTCGCCGCTCAAGAAGATGCCCGCCTTCAGCGACCTGGGCGACGGCTGGACCCGGGAAACCGACACCTTCGACACCTTCATGGAGTCGTCCTGGTACTACGCCCGTTTCTGCTGTGCCGACAACACCGAGGCCATGCTGGATGAACGGGCCAATTACTGGCTGCCTGTCGATCTCTACATCGGCGGCATCGAACACGCCATCCTGCACCTGCTGTACGCGCGCTTCTTCCATAAGCTGATGCGCGACTTTGGCCTGGTCGACTCAGACGAGCCGTTCCAGCGCCTGCTGACCCAGGGCATGGTCATCGCAGAAACCTTCTATCGACCCCAGTCCAACGGTGGCAAGGAATGGTTCAACCCGGCCGACGTCGAGGTCAAGCGCGACGACAAGGGCCGTCCGCTTAGCGCCACCCTGATCAGCGACGGCCAGCCAGTACAGATGGGCGGCATCGAAAAGATGTCCAAATCGAAGAACAATGGTGTCGATCCCCAGGCCATGATCGATCGCTTCGGGGCCGACACGGTGCGCCTGTTCATGATGTTCGCCGCACCACCGGAGCAGTCGCTGGAGTGGTCCGACTCTGGCGTTGAGGGCGCACACCGCTTCCTCAAGCGCCTGTGGCGCCAGGTCTCCGAACACCTGGACGCCGGTGCGCCAGGCACGCTTGACCAGGCCACTCTTGAGACGCTCGATGACACCCAGCGGGAACTGCGTCGCAAGACCCACGAAACGATCAAGAAGGCCGGTGACGACATTGGTCGTCGCACCACCTTCAACACCGCCATCGCCGCGGTCATGGAGCTGAGCAACGCGCTCGCCAAGTTCAACGACACCTCCCCGGCCGGCCTGGCTGTGGAGCGGGAGGCCATCGAGGCCTGTGTGTTGCTGCTGGCGCCGATCACCCCCCATGCCTGCCACGCCCTGTGGCAGACACTGGGCCACGAAGGCGCCGTCATCGACGCCAGCTGGCCTGAAGTGGACGACAGCGCCCTCACTCGCGACAGCATCGAGCTGGTGGTACAGGTCAACGGAAAGCTGCGAGCGCGCCTGGAAGTGCCCGCAGACGCCGACAAGGCCCAGGTTGAAGCCCTGGCGCTGGCCAACGACAACGTGCAGCGTCACGTGGATGGCAAGACGTTGCGCAAGGTCATCGTCGTGCCTGGCAAGCTGGTGAATATCGTTGCCAATTGAATGCACTGGCTCCGTCCTGCACGGGGCTCAACGCTAAATGCAGACCGCCGGGGCATCCGCCCCGGCTTCTCCGTATCGCGACAAGGAGTTCACATGCAACGACGCGACTTCCTCGGCCTGGCTCTGGCCTCAGGCGCAGGACTTTTGTTGGCCGGTTGCGGTTTTCACCTCAGGGGCGTCGGCGGCGAGGTGCTGGCACTCGACAGCCTGGCGCTGGAAGGTGCCGACACTGACTTTGCCAAGCAGTTGGCCTCGCGCCTTGAAAACCTCGGCACTCGCATCGACGCCGATGCCCCGCTGCGCCTCAACCTGGGTGGGGAAGATATCATCACCCGTCAGGTGGGTGTGCTGGATACCGGCTCACAGGACCAGGAGCTTGTCCTGCGAGTGCCATACTCCATCCAGCGAGCCAGCGACGGCGCCTACGTGGCGGACCGCCAGGCGGTGGAAGTGATCCAGGAATTCTCGATCACCGACGACAACCTGCTGTCCCAGGACGAACTGCGTAACGATGCTCTCGAGGATGCCCGCCGCGAGGCCGTGCGTCAGATGATTGATCGCCTGCGCGCCATCGAGGAAATCTGAGTCGTTCATGAAGGTTTTCGCCGACAAGCTGCCTGACGCCCTGGCAAAATCCATTCCCCCGGTGATCATCGTCGCCGGTGATGAACCTCTGCAGCATATGGAAGCCTGTGACCTGGTACGAGCCAAGGCCAAGGACAGCGGCGTCGAGGAACGCGACGTGCTCCACGTGGAAGCCAATTTCGCCTGGGGTCGGCTGATCGAATCTGCTGCCAGCATGTCGCTGTTTGCCTCGCGCAAGCTGATCGAGTTGCGTCTCGGCAGCGCCAAGCCCGGTCAGGAAGGTGGCAAGGCGCTGAAGGAGTACGCGGAGCAGGCCCAGAGCAGTGACAACATACTGCTGGTCAGCTGTGCCAAGCTCGATGCCAGAGAGCAGAAAAGCGCCTGGTTCAAGGCCCTCGACAAGCTGGGTCTGTTTGTACCGGTGTGGCCGGTTGATGCCTCCCGTCTAGGTTTCTGGCTCAGGGACCGCGCCCAGCGACACGGCCTGTCCATGTCAATGGACGCCGCCCGGCTGCTGGGCGAGCGCACCGAAGGGAACTTGCTGGCAGCAGACCAGGAGCTGCAGAAGCTCGCCCTGATCCTGCCCGCCGGCACACAGGTATCGCCACGGGAGGTGGCTGGAGGGGTCGAAAGCAGCGCCCGCTACGACGTATTCACCCTGGTGGATGCCTGTCTCAAGGCAGAACGTGAACGCGTGCTGCGGATCCTGGCTGGCCTGGCGGCCGAGGGCACTGAACCCCCCATCATCCTGTGGGCCCTGACCCGGGAAATTCGCACGCTCCTCTCCCTGCATCAGCACCTCGATCAGGGCCAGAGCTTCGAACACGCCTGCAAGGCGCAGAAGCCCCCCATCTTTGACCGTCGACGACCCGCCTATCAGGAAGCGATTCGACGATTGCCGCTGAAGCGTCTTCACAAGCTGCTGATGTTCGCTCAGCGCCTTGACCTGGCCATCAAGGGCGCCGCGGACCTGCCCCTAGAGCAAGGCATTCAGGACCTTACCCTGACGCTGGCCGGCGGACGTGGCCTGCTGGCCGAAATGCCCTGGGCCTACCGGGTAGCGCAGTAGTCGTTTGCGGGCACCTCGACGCTGCCAGACGGCTGTCAGATCGTCTGACCGGTCTGCTGGCAGATCTATTGACCGTTCTGTTGTCAGCGTCGTCGATGCTGGCATCGGGCCTGCCCGCTGCATCAATGCTGGTGGTCGCGACTGTGATGGGTACTGACGTCGCCGCTGGGGGCTACAGGTTCAGGCCCAAAAGAGGTAGTGGCCCGCAGCGTGGCACAGAAGGCGTAGACTGAGGCAATTCCCGCTTCCCTCTTGCCCACTGAACAGCGGTCCGCCAGCGTATGAACTCTCCCGCCCCCTCCCTCAAGCGGGCCGTCATCATGCCCCTGACCATCGCCGCCACCCTGGTCCTGGCGATGGCCGCTCTGCTGCTGATCTGGCACCTCGGCGAAAATCGACAGCTGCTGGGGGCCAACCACAATGCCCTGATGGTCGACGTCGCCAGGGCCCAGGAAGAAGCGATCCGGCTACGGGCGTTGCTCAATATTCGCGATAGTGACGACGTCAGCTACTTCGAGGAAATGCAAAAGGTAGTGGTCCTGGTTGGCCATCGGCTGCATCGACTCGGTGACTCCATGTCCATGGTCGCCGCCCCCCAGGATGACGACTTCTCCCTCCACGTCTCGAGCTTGAGCGATCAACTCAGTGAGGCCGATGGGCTACAGCAACGTCTGGCCCAGGCGCTGTCTCATCCGCCGGAGCCGCTGACACCAGATACCCTCAAGGCACACACCCTGACGCCGGAAACCCTGATGCTGGCCGAGCGCCTGGAGCTGGCGCTGGAAGATATCTACACCGAGCTGGACAAACGCCTGCACGAGAGTGGCGCCCACCTGATCGAAACCAATCGCGACCTGGCGCTGGCCGTCATTTTACTGGTCTGCATGGTGCTGGCGGTTAGCATGGGCCTCCTCATCACCTGCCTGCGGCTGCGACGCTACAGCCACTCGCTGCGCCAGCTGGCCATGACCGACGAACTGACGCAGCTCAGCAATCGCCGCCAGTGGTTGGGTCAGGTGCACCGGCAGCTCGCCATGCGTCAACCACCGGATAGCCCCGTGGCACTACTGCTGCTCGACCTCGACCACTTCAAGCAGGTCAACGATACCTTCGGACACCCCACGGGGGACAATGTCCTGGCGGCCTTTGGCATCATGCTCAAACGCCTGGCTCGCCGCGGGGACCTGGCGGCGCGTCTTGGTGGCGAGGAATTTGGCCTGCTGCTCGCCAACAGCAATGCCCACAGCGCCGAGGTAGTGGCTGAACGCATTCGCTGCGAGACCGAACGATTTACCCTGCCCGAACCTGCCCACCGCATGCAGCTGACCGTCAGCATCGGGATTGCGGTGTCTGGCCATCGCGACGACGACTTCGGCACCTTGTATCGACGTGCTGATCAAGCTCTGTACAGCGCCAAACAGGAAGGCAGAAACTGCGTTCGCCTGGGCTAGCGTGCCGCCGCTGTCAGCAACGACGACCGCTTTACCTTGACGGGGGCATGACGGACTCCGCTTTGCCACGCTGAGCACAGACTGGCGTTGCCTGGGCGTGGAATTCATCCTTCCTAGCCACATGAAAAAACTGGTGCATCTTGGTTATACTCCCCCTGTCGCGCGATATCGACGCACAGGAGGTTCGTCGCTATCGGTCGCCATCACAGAACGCTCAACAAGACACCCAGCCCTACAAGGAAGCCGCTATGACCCTTACACTTCGCCGACTGCTGTGTACTGCCCTGATGGTCTGCCTGACCCTTGGCACCGCCAGCGCCAGTGCCGCCACTGCCGTCTCAATGGCCTCCACCAGCGACGTGCTGGCAAGCCAGCAGACACAAGATGCCCGCGAGCGCATCCACAGCGTGCTGGCCCGTGACGATGTCCGCCAGCAGCTGGAGCTGCAGGGTGTCGATCCTGCCGATGTCGAACAGCGTGTCGCCGCCCTGTCCGATCAGGAAGCCCAGCAAATGGCTGACCAGCTTGACCAGATGCCTGCCGGCGCCAGCGTTATCGGTGTGCTGTTTGCGGTTTTCGTGATCTTGCTGGTCACTGACATCCTCGGCCTGACAGACGTCTATCCGTTCACGCGGTAAGCCCATGTCTGTCTCGCACGTGATCATGTCGAGCGCCCGCCTGGCGGGCGCTCTTGCGTTGTTGGCTGTGCTCTCAGGCTGTGCCGCCACACCCGACCTGGATACCAGCCGCACGCAATCACTGTCGGCCCAGCGACTGCTGGACGACGTTCCCTTTCACCCCCAGCGTGACTACCAGTGCGGACCGGCGACCCTGGCCATGTCGCTCAACCATACTGGCGTCGATGTCAGCGTCGACGATCTGATCCCGGATATCTACGTTCCGGCTCGCAAGGGCAGCTACCAGCCGGAAATGCTGGCCGCAACGCGGCGCCATGGGCGCATCCCCTTTGTGCTGGCACCGCGCCTGGAGTCTCTGCTTGAGGAAGTCGACGCCGGGCATCCCGTGGTGGTGCTCCAGAACCTGTCACTACCCGCCTTTCCTCTGTGGCACTTCGCCATCGTCAATGGCTACGACCTGAATCAGCAGGTGCTGCGACTACGCACGGGCGTGACGCGCCAGGACAGTACCGAGTTTGGGCGTTTTGACGCCACCTGGCAGCGTTCCGAACGCTGGGCCTTCGTTGCCCTGCCGCCAGGCCAGCTGCCGGTTTCCCTCTCGGCCAGCGAGGCGATCCAGGCCACCTCCGATTTTGAACGGGTGCAGGGCGCTGGCCATGCGTTACCGGCCTGGGAGGCCGTCGTGGAGCGTTTCCCGGACGCGGCCATGGCGCGCTTTGGCCAAGCGAACGCCTATCACGCGCAAGGCCGGTGGGAAGATGCCATCGATGCCTGGAGGGCTGCGACGCAATACGACCCGGAGCTCGCCCCCGCCTGGCTCAACCTGGGTCTCACCCTGGCCTCTCAAGATGAACCTCAGGAGGCGGTACAGGCGCTGCAGCGGGCGGCAGCATTGCCTGGACCCTGGCAGGCCAGCGCACAGGAGGCACTGATCGAGCTGGAGGGCACACCATGATGCGCTACGACATCGTCATCAAGCGCGTCTACCAGGCCCCGGCCGACAACGACGGCGCGCGGGTATTGGTCGACCGACTCTGGCCTCGAGGATGTCGACGGGAGTCACTGGCGCTAACCGACTGGTATCGAGAGGCCTCCCCCAGCCAGGCTCTGCGCCGCCAGTACCATCAAGGCGAGATCAGCCGTGCGGTGTTCGAGATCCGCTATCGCGGCGAGCTGCGGGACCACCCGCATAAACTGCTGCCGCTGATGCGACTGGCACGCCGCGGACGCCTGACGCTGCTGACAGCCACCCGTGAACTCGACGCTTCCTATCTGGCGCAGCTGCGCGAGCGCCTGCTGGAAGCCCTGCAGCAGGAAGACCGGGAAGACCTCGAGCCAGCGTCGCCGCCATGCATGGCCCACTTGCTTGGCGACAACGACTAGCCGGCACCCGCTCAGCCCATGCGGGGCGAACCCCGCCTGCAGGCGCATCCCGTAGACCCAAAAAAAGGTGCCTGTTGGCACCTTTTCTGGTCATGGCCGCTGGCGTCAGAAGACTCGGTTCAAACCATTCTGAGCCGCCACCCGGTAGGCCTCGGCCATCGTCGGGTAGTTGAACGTGGTGCTGACGAAGTACTTCAGCGTGTTCGCCTCGCCTTCCTGCTGCATGATGGCCTGGCCAATGTGCACGATCTCCGACGCCTGGTCACCAAAGCAATGAATGCCGTAGATCTCGAGCGTGTCCTGATCGAACAGGATCTTCAACATCCCCACCGTATCTCCGGTGATCTGCGCACGAGCGGTATCCTTGAAAAAGGCGTGTCCCACCTCGTAGGGCACCTTGGCCTCCGTCAGCTCTCGCTCGGAACGGCCAAAGGAGCTGATTTCCGGAATGGTATAGATACCGGTAGGCACCTCGGTCACATAGCGGAAATCCCGATCCAGCAGCTCGTCGCAGGCATTCAGCCCCTGGTCGTAAGCCGCGCTGGCCAGACTCGGCCAGCCCACCACGTCGCCCGCTGCATAGATGTGCGGAAGCGCCGTGCGATAGTGTTCATCGACCTGCAACTGTCCACGACCATTCGCGGTGAGGCCAATGTTCTCAAGCCCCAGCTGGTCGGTATTCCCGGTGCGTCCGTTGGCCCACAGGAAGGCGTCCGCGCGCAACCGCTTGCCTGACTTCAGGTGAACGGTAACCCCATGCTCGTCACCCTCGACGCGCTCGTACTCTTCGTTATGACGAATCAACACACCATGCTTGCGCAGGTGGTAGGACAGCGCATCACTGATTTCGTCATCCAGAAACGACAGCAGGCTGCCGCGGTTATTGATCAGGTCCACCTTGAGCCCAAGGCCGGAAAAGATCGACGCGTATTCACAGCCGATAACTCCAGCGCCAAAGATAATCAGCGTGCGCGGCGTATGCTGAAGGCTGAGTATGGTGTCCGAGCAGTAGATCCGCGGGTGTCGAAAATCGATATCCGCCGGGCGGTAAGGACGTGACCCAGTGGCGATGATCACCTTGTCGGCGATCAGTTCTTCTTGGTTGTCTCCCTGCCCGCGCACCGTCAAGGTATGCTCGTCCTTGAAGCGGGCAATGCCGTGATACAGATCGATGCGGTTACGCGCGTAGAAGTTGGTACGCATCGCCACCTGCTGATCGATCGTCACCCGGGAACGTTCGCGGACCTTGGGAAAGGAAAACCAGCGGGGTTCACCGATGTCGCGAAACATCGTATTGGTGTTGAACGACATGATCTGGCGAACCTGATGACGCAGCGCCTTGGACGGGATGGTGCCCCAATGGGTGCAGTTACCGCCCACGCGCGCCTGCTTCTCGATCACTGCCACTCGCTTACCGTGCTTCGCGGCGTTGATCGCGGCGCTTTCGCCGGCGGGGCCTGTACCGATCACCACTACGTCGTAGTTGTGCACTGCCATCGTGTCATCCTTATCCTGGAAAAGTCCCTCGACCGTACAAGGGACAGCATCATCATGCAGACGGCGCCCACAGGGCGCCGTCACGGTCAGGCAAACCACGGCATGCGTCACGCATACCGGTAGGCGCAGGCTTCTCGCTGCAACGCCTTATCGGCGGGTGGCGTCGTAGCCCAGATCAAGCCCGCGGTTCTCATCGGAGCGGCGACGTGCGCTGGCGGCGCGCTTCTTCGACTCCTCCTCACACACGTCGTCCTTACCGCCACAAATCTCGCAGCCATCCTTGAGGCCAAGCTGGTTAAGCCCGCCGCAGGAGCCGGCGATCGGCTTGCGTCCAAGGATGACGCCGATGGCCATGGCGCCGATAATCAGCAACATGGCGCCAAATACGATCAGGTAGGTGGTCATACGAGTGTCCTCTTGATGGAACGACAGGCCTGCCGAAGTGAGTAGCACACAGCGGCGTGAACCTTGCACCGCATCGGTCTGGGATCAGCCGTCACATGCTCGGCACACGGGCCCTGCCCCAGCAACACGACCGACCGCCCTGACGCCGTCGAGTCGTACGCCCTGTCGACCAAAGGATTATGCCAGATTTATCCTCTGGGCAGAAACCGTCATGGCGCCTACTGCCCTTTGCTTTCTTTCATGGCACTTTCACGGCGCCTTCAAGACGCTTTACCAGCGTCAGCGGGACCGATAAACGAAAACCTCGCCACGAGGGCGAGGTTTTCGACATGCCATGGCAGGCAAGGCATCAGCCGCCAAAGTCATCCAGCATGATGTTCTCGGGCTCGACACCCAAGTCCAGCAGCATCTTGATGACAGAAGCGTTCATCATGGGCGGCCCGCACATGTAGTACTCGCAATCCTCAGGCGCCGGATGGTCCTTGAGGTACATGTCGTAGAGCACGTTATGGATGAAGCCGGTCGGCCCCTCCCAGTTGTCCTCGGGCTGGGGATCTGACAATGCCAGATGCCAGTCGAAGTTGTCATGCTCTTCAGCCAGCTTGTCGTATTCTTCGTTGTAGAACGTTTCACGCCAGGAGCGTGCACCGTACCAGAACGTCATCTTGCGCGAGGTATCAAGACGCTTGAGCTGGTCGAAGATGTGGCTGCGCATCGGTGCCATGCCGGCACCACCGCCGATGAAGACCATCTCGGCGTCAGTGTCCTTGGCGAAGAACTCACCGAACGGCCCCATCACCGTCACCTTGTCACCAGGCTTGAGACTGAACACGTAAGTGGACATCAGGCCGGGCGGGTGACTGGAATTGGGCGGCGGCGTGGCGATCCGGATATTGAACTTGAGAATGCCCTTCTCTTCCGGATAGTTGGCCATTGAGTAGGCGCGAATGACCTCCTCAGTGTTCTTGTGGGAGACGTTGAACAGGCCAAACTTCTCCCAGTCACCACGGTACTCTTCCTCGATATCGAAGTCGGAGAACTTGATATCGTAGGCAGGAGCCACCAGCTGCACATAGCCGCCAGCGCGGAAGGCAACTTCCTCGCCCTCAGGCAGCTTGAGGTTCAGCTCCTTGATGAAGGTGGCGACGTTGGGGTTCTCGATGACCTCGCATTCCCACTTCTTGACGCCGAAGACCTCTTCAGGGACCTGGATCTTCATGTCCTGCTTGACCGGCACCTGGCAGGACAGACGCCAGCCCACCTTCTTCTCACGCAGGGTGAAGTGACTTTCTTCCGTGGGCAGGATGGAACCGCCCCCTTCTTCGACGCGGCACTTGCACTGGGCACAGGAGCCACCGCCGCCGCAGGCGGAAGAAAGGAAGATGCCGTTGGCTGCCAAGGTGTTGAGCAGCTTGCCGCCGGCCTGGGTGGTCAGGGTGTTCTCGGGATCGTCGTTGATCTCGATGGTCACATCGCCCGAGCTCACGAGCTTGGAGCGGGCCGCCAGAATCACCGCCGTCAGACTGATGACGATGACGGTGAACATGACGACGCCGAGCACGATGACTGTTGTATCAACCATGTCGGTTTCCTATTGCTAGCGTTCGGAACCGAGAAGAGTGCTCTGGCACCCTTCCCGTCTCACTCAGAGCTGGATGCCGGAGAAGGACATGAAGCCCAGGGACATCAGACCCACGGTAATGAAGGTGATGCCCAGCCCCTGCAACGAGGCAGGCACGTCACTGTACTTCAGCTTTTCACGAATTCCAGCCAGCGCAGTAATGGCAAGTGCCCAGCCAACACCAGCGCCCAGGCCATAGACCACGGACTCGCCGAAGTTGTAGCTACGCTCGACCATGAACAGGGTGCCACCGAGGATGGCGCAGTTCACGGTGATCAGCGGCAGGAAGACGCCAAGCGCGTTGTAGAGCGAGGGCACGAACTTGTCCAGGAACATCTCGAGGATCTGCACCAGAGCGGCGATAACGCCAATGTAGGACAGCAGACCCAGGAAGGTCAGATCGATGTTCTCGGCACCGGCGATACCTGTCCAGGACAGGGCTCCCTCCGCCAGCAGGTACTTCAGGATCAGATTGTTGACCGGAACGGTGATGGTCAGAACCGCGACCACCGCGATGCCCAGGCCGATGGCAGAGGACACCTTCTTCGATACCGCCATGAAGGTACACATGCCCAGGAAGAACGCCAGGGCCATGTTCTCGACGAAGACCGAGGCAACGAAAAGGCTCAGATAGTGTTCCATCTTACACGGCCTCCTTCGGCTGGGTGTTTTCCTTCATCACGAACTCGTTGTCCTCGACCTGCTCCGGGTTGAGGCTACGCAGCACCCAGATAATCAGACCAATGATGAAGAAGGCAGACGGCGGCAGCAGCAGCAGGCCGTTCGGTACGTACCAGCCACCGTTCTGCACGGTCTCGAGGATGGTCACGCCAAACAGGCTGCCGGAACCGAACAGCTCACGGAAGAAGCCGACCGTCATCAGGATGAAGCCGTAACCAAGACCGTTACCCACGCCATCCAGGAACGACAGCGCAGGCGTGTTGGTCATGGCAAAGCCTTCAGCGCGACCCATCACGATGCAGTTGGTGATGATCAGGCCAACAAAGACCGACAGCTGCTTGGACATCTCATAGGCAAACGCCTTGAGGATCTGGTCCACCACGATGACCAGCGACGCAATGATGGTCATCTGCACGATGATACGGATAGAGGACGGAATATGATTCCGAATCAGCGAGACGAACATGCTGGAGAATGCCGTCACGAAGATAACCGCCAGACTCATGACCAGAGATACGCTGAGACTGGAGGTCACCGCCAGCGCCGAGCAGATGCCAAGGATCTGCAGGGCGATGGGGTTGTTCTTGAAGATCGGCGTCAGGATAACGCCCTTGGTTGTCGGTGCGGACATCGTCAGACTCCTTCGCTGTCGTCAGAGGGGCTGGCGCTGGCAGTCGCCTGGCTGTCACCACCTTCGCGGAAGTGCTCCAGGTAGGGGCCAAAGCCTTCTTCGCCCAGCCAGAATTGCACCAGATGCGTCACCCCACGGCTGGTCAGGGAAGCACCGGACAGTGCGTCGACCTCAGTGGAATCGCTGGCGCCACCCTTCACCAGCTCGATGGCCGGATCCATGGAGTCGCTGGAGGCGTAGATTTCCTTGCCTTCCCACTGCGCTTTCCAGCGCGGGTTGTCGACCTCGCCACCCAGTCCGGGTGTCTCGGAGTGGGAATAGAAGGTGATGCCACCGATGGTATTGCCATCGCCCTGCACGGACAGGTAACCACGCATCAGGCCCCACAGGCCCTGACCGCGGATCGGCAGCACGATCTGCTCGGGGTTCTCCTCGTCACCGACCAGGTAGACGGTAGAGTACTTTTCCTGACGACCGATACCGGCGACGTCACGCTCCCCGGACAGGGTACGCGACTGTGCAGGATCCTTGGCCGCCTGGAAGCCATCATAGGTCTCGGGGTCGACCGCGTCGGTATATTCACCGGTTTCCAGGTCGACGACCTTGGCGGTCACGGCCTGGGAGAACTCCTTGCCGACGTCCATCCCGGGCTCGTAAAGGTCCGCCACGGCCAGGATGTTGGACTTGCGGTCCAGCTCCTGGTTGCGTTCCTGACGCGCCTTGAGCCCCACTGCCGCCGTCGACACGATGATCGAGCAAACGATACACAGGGAGAAGGCGACCGTAAGGATCTTCTTGATGGAATTGTTGCCTTGTGCCATCAGGTGGTCTCCTCAGCCACAACCGCCGTGCGCTTGACGCGACGCTTGATGTTGGCCTGAACAAAGAAGTGATCGATCAGCGGGGCAAACAGGTTGGCAAACAGAATCGCCAGCATGATGCCTTCCGGGAAGGCCGGGTTGACCACGCGAATCAGGACCGTCATCACACCGATCAGGGCACCGAACAGGAAGCGACCCGGGTTGGTCATGGACGCAGACACAGGGTCAGTGGCCATGAACACCATGCCGAAGGCAAAGCCGCCCACCACCAGATGCCAGTACCAGGGCATCGCAAACATGGCGTTGGTGTCGGAGCCGATCAGGTTGAGAATCGAGCTCATCGCCACCATCCCCAGGAATACCCCGAGTACGATGCGCCAGGAGGCAATTCGCATGCCCAGCAACACAACGGCACCGATCAGGATCGCCAGGGTCGAGGTCTCACCCACCGAACCAGGGATGAAGCCGAGGAAAGCGTCCCACCAGCTGTACTGATCCTGCAGAGCTGCCATGCCGCTCTGATAGGCCGTGGACAGTGCAGTGGCACCGGTATAGCCGTCTGCCGCGACCCAAACCGAGTCACCAGAGATCTGGGCCGGATAGGCGAAGTAGAGGAAGGCACGACCGGTCAGCGCCGGGTTGAGGAAGTTCTTGCCGGTACCGCCGAAGATTTCCTTGCCGATCACCACACCGAAGGTGATGCCCAGTGCGACCTGCCACAGGGGAATGGTGGCCGGAAGAATCAGGGCGTAGAGCACGGAGGTGACGAAGAAGCCTTCGTTGACCTCATGGCCGCGCTTGATCGCGAACAGCACTTCCCAGAAGCCACCGATGGCAAACGTCACCAGGTAGATGGGCAGGAAGTAGGTCGCACCAAGCACGAAGTTCGACCACAGGCTGCCTGCGTCATGACCACCGGCCAGGGTCAGCAGGATCATTTCACGCCAGCCACCCATGGAGTCGTAGCCCGCGGCGATCGCTTCGTTGGCCTGCCAGCCGGCGTTCCACATGCCGAAGAACATGGCCGGGAAGGTGCAGAACCACACGGTGATCATGATGCGCTTGAGGTCAATACCGTCGCGCACGTGAGCCGTGGTCTTGGTCACGCTGGGGGGAGAATAGAAAATCGTGTCTACCGCCTCGTAGAGCGGATAGAACTTCTCGTATTTGCCGCCCTTGTGGAAGTGCGGCTCGAGATTGTCGAGTGTCTGTCGAATACCCATCATCAGGCCTCTTTCTCGATCATGGTGAGGTTGTCACGCAGGATGGGACCGTATTCGTACTTGCCCGGGCACACATAGGTGCACAGCGCCAGGTCTTCTTCATCCAGCTCCAGACACCCCAGCTGCATGGCAGTCTCGATGTCACCGACGATCAGCGAACGCAGCAGCTGCGTGGGCATGATGTCCAGCGGCATGATCCTCTCGTAAGCACCTACCGGTACCATCGCGCGCTCGGAGCCGTTGGTAGAGGTAGTAGGTGCATAGTTGCTCAGCCCCTTGAGGCTGGAGAGGTAGATCCCGAGCACCGAGTGACGGTTGCCACCTGGGGACAGCCAGCCCATGAAGGCACGCTTGTTACCCTCTTCCAGCAGGCTCAGCTGGGTGTGGAAACGGCCCACGTAGCGCAGGCTGCCCTCGGCAGTGAAGCCAGAGAACACACCACCGCTGATCACCCGGGTGTCGTCCGGAGACTTCACTTCATGATCGAGCAGCTCATCGGTGCTGGCGCCCAGGCGCGTGCGAACCAGACGCGGACGCTCTGCACGCGGACCTGCGACGGCCACCACACGACTCATGTCCAGCTTGCCTTCTGCAAACAGCTTGCCGAACGCAATCACGTCCTGATAGCCGATGTGCCAGACGCGACGCTGCAGCGACACCGGGGACAGGAAATGGATATGGGTACCGACCAGGCCAGCCGGGTGGGGACCAGCAAAGCTCTCGTGCTTGACGCCCTTGACCTTGGTGCCAGGAATCTGCGCGTCCGTTGCGGTGCACAGGAACACCTGGCCCTTGGTCAGGCGCGACAGTACCGTCAGGCCATCTTCGAAGGCTTGCGCCTGCTCGTTGATGACCACGGCCGGATCGGCAGCCAGCGGCTGGGTATCCACCGCGGTGACAAAGATATCGGTTGGCTCAGCATCCAGCGCCGGAGTCCGCGAGAACGGGCGAGTTCGCAACGCGGTCCACAGGCCGGATTCCACCAATTGGTCGACCACCGTCTGACGTTCCAACGACGCCAGCGCATCACGCCCATGGGCCGTGAAGGTTTCGGCTTCTTCGCTCTCGTCGACCTTGATCACCACCGACAGCAGCTTGCGTTTCTCACCGCGGTTGATCGCCACCACTTCACCGGCCGCCGGGGAAGTGAAGCGTACACCGTCGATCTTCTTGTCGGTAAACAGGAGTTGGCCCAGCTTGACCTTGTCCCCCTCCTTGACCTCCATAGTCGGCTTCATGCCGATATAGTCGGTGCCCAGGAGCGCCACGTGGCGCACCGGTCGCGCATCCTCGATACGCTGCTCCGGTGCTCCCGTGATGGGGAGATCCAGGCCTTTCTTGACTTCGATCATAGACTCGCCCAGTTGATGGATCGTAGATAATGGACGGAGGTTCGGTGGAAATGAGAGGAATTCTTGTTATTGACCACGCATCACCAGTCACGCCGAGGCGACATCGAACCACCCCGAAAAATCCCCAGCATTATAAAGACAAGCCAGTGAATTGACCACATGATCGAACGTAGCAGAAATGACTGTTTCGGCAGATCAGAGCCCCGACAGAAAGAAAAAACCCCTTGCCAAACAAGGTTGGCAAGGGGGTATTGAGATACCTCAAAACGGGCCGTTCCGCCCGCGCGACGCGGCTTAGGCGTGGCTGCGCGGCAGCTTGCAGAAGGACACGTTGGAAATCTGCTGCAGGATACGAATGACCTGGCAGCTATAGCCAAACTCGTTGTCGTACCACACATAGACCACCGCATGACGGCCCTGGGCGATGGTGGCCTTGGCATCGACGATGCCCGCATGGCGATTGCCGACGAAGTCTGTGGACACGACTTCTGGAGAGTCGACGTAATCGATCTGCTTCTGGAAAGCAGAATCGATGGACATGCGACGCAAGTAGTCGTTGAGCGACGCGGCATCGGTCTCGCGCTTGAGCGACAGGTTGAGAATCGCCATCGACACATTCGGCGTCGGCACCCGGATGGCGTTGCCGGTCAGCTTGCCACCCAACTCGGGCAGCGCCTTGGCCACTGCCTTGGCGGCACCGGTCTCGGTCAGCACCATGTTCAACGGAGCACTGCGCCCGCGACGGTCACCCTTGTGATAGTTATCAATCAGGTTCTGGTCGTTGGTGTAGGAGTGAACGGTCTCCACGTGACCATGCTCGATGCCGTACTCGTCGTTCATCACCTTCAGCACCGGCACGATGGCATTGGTGGTGCAGGAAGCAGCCGAGATGATGCGATCATCGGCGGTGATATCGGAGTGGTTGATGCCGTAGACGATGTTCTTGAGGTCACCCTTGCCCGGTGCGGTCAGCAGCGCCTTGGACACCCCCTTGCACTGCAGGTGCTGGCCGAGGCCGGCCTCATCGCGCCAGATGCCGGTGTTGTCCACGACGACCGCATTGTTGATACCGTAAGCGGTGTAGTCGACATCACTCGGCGAGTCAGCGTAGATCACCTGGATGACGTTGCCGTTGGCGGTCAGGGTGCGAGATTCAGCGCAGACACTGATGGTGCCATCGAACGGACCATGGACGCTGTCGCGGCGCAGCAGGCTGGCACGCTTCTCCAGATCCTTGGCGATATCGCCGCGCCCACGCACCACGATGGCCTTGAGCCGCAGCAGGTTGCCGCCGCCGGCCTTCTCGATCAGCACGCGCGCCAGAATGCGACCAATACGACCGAAGCCGTACAGCACCACGTCCTTGGGTTCGCCGTTACCCGCATCCGGGTCGTGGCTGTCGACGATGTCGGCCAGCTGCTCGCGCATGAAGGCCAGGGCGTCACCACCACCCTGCTTCTTGAACGCCACCCCGAGCTTGCCCACGTCAACGTGCGCCGGCCCAAGGTTGAGCTGGGTCATCGCCTGAACCAGCGGGAAGGTGTCCTGAACCGACAGCTCAGTCCCTTCAATCTTCCGCACGAAGCGATGATCCTTGAGAATTCTGATCACGCTACGGTTGAACAGGGAGCGACCGAACATGGTCGTCACCACGTTGTTGCGACGATACAGGCTGCCAATCAGCGGGATCATCTGCTCGGCCACGGCCTGGTTGTCGTGCCACTCCTGGAAGACGATGTCGGGTTGCTGGCTCACGAGAGACCTCTAAGTCTGTTGGGAAACGCGAGTATTATCTGCGCCCCCATGAGGCGGGGCAATGCCTGTATGGTCGCACTCCATGTAGGCTCGTTACAGAAATCCCAGTTTGACTACACGACCAAGATGGGGCTGGTATGATGCCTGCTCGCCCACTGAACGCCAGCGAAACGACAACGTCTATGCCTACCTTTTCGCCGCTTGATCCGCCGTTGCCTCAAGGAGTTCGCGACACCCTGTTCCTGACGACGCCTCCAGGCAGCGCTGCCGCGCTTGCCTTGGCGCGACTGGCCTCTCGGGAGCCGCTACTGGTGGTCACTCAGGACACCGCTGAAGCGCTGAGACTCGAACAGGAGCTGGCCTTCTTCGCTGACGTGCCGGTACTGCCCTTTCCCGATTGGGAAACATTGCCCTACGACAGCTTCTCGCCACACCAGGACATCGTCTCCTCGCGACTGCGAACCCTGAGGCAGCTTCAGGATGGCGTGCACGGCATCGTGCTGGTCCCCATCAATACGCTGATGCAGCGCCTGCCGCCGGTCGACTACATTGCTGGCCGCGTACTGACACTGGAAGTGGGCGCCACTCTGGAGCGAGAGGCGTTTCGAGAAACCTTGTCCCGTGCCGGCTATCGCGCGGTCGAGACCGTCTTCGAGCCTGGCGAGTATGCCCTGCGCGGTGCCTTGATCGACCTCTTCCCCATGGGCGCGGAGCATCCCCTGCGCATCGATCTGTTCGACAATGAGATCGACACGCTGCGCAGCTTTGATCCAGACACCCAGCGCAGCCTCGACAAGGTAGAGCGCATCGAGCTTCTACCGGCTCACGAATATTCGCTGTCGCGCTCTGCCATTGCCTGTTTTCGCGAGGGCTTCGAGACGCTTTTCGACGTCGACCCGCGCCAGTGCCCGCTATACGTCGATGCCCTCAAGGGCATTCCGTCGGCGGGACTCGAGCAATACCTGCCGTTGTTCTTCGAGACAACGGCTTCCCTGTTCGACCACCTGCCGGACGGCACCCACGTGGTCATGATGGCTGGCTGCCGCGACGCTGCTCAGCACCACTGGCAGTCCATCAGCAGTCGCTATGAAAACCTCGGCGTGGACCCCACCCGTCCGCTGCTGCCCCCCCATCGGGCCTTTATTCCCGAGGCAGAGCTGTTTGCGCTGATCAAGGCCCACCCTCGGATCGAACTGACCGACGCCACCGATCACCCCCATGCCCATCGCTGCCAGGCACAGGCCGCACCCGACGTCGCCATCAACGCGCGCGCCAAGGAGCCACTGGCCGCACTAAAGAACTTTCTCGAACAGCACTCGCAACAGCGCGTGCTGTTCGTGGCCGAGTCACGCGGTCGCCGAGAAGCCCTGGAAGACACCCTGGCGCCGGTCACCGGCGCGCTGCCGGCAAGCACCGGCTTCCTGGAATTCCTCGATGGCGACATGGCACTCGCTATCGCTGAAGGTCAGCTCGCCAACGGGCTGCTCCTCGAGCAACCGGCGCTGACGGTCATCACCGAGACCGAGCTGTTCGGTGACGTGGTGCGCCAGACCCGGCGTCAGGCCAAGGCGACGGACGACAATGAGCTCGCGGTCCGCCACCTGTCCGAGCTCAAGGCAGGCGCGCCAGTGGTCCACCAGGCCCATGGGGTTGGTCGCTATCGTGGACTGGAAACCCTGGAGGCAGGCGGCCAGGCCGCCGAATTTGTCAGCCTCGAATACGCCGACGGCGCCAAGCTCTATGTGCCGGTCGACAGCCTGCATCTGATCTCCCGCTATGCCGGCGCCGACGATGAGCTGGCCCCCCTGCACCGCCTGGGCTCGGAGCAGTGGGACAAGGCCAAGCGCAAGGCCGCCGAGAAGATTCGCGATACCGCGGCAGAACTGCTCGACATCTATGCCCGGAGAGAGGCCCGCGAAGGCTTTGCCTGCGCGCCCCCGGATGACGAGTACGCCCGCTTCGTGGCCAACTTCCCGTTCGAGGAGACGCCGGACCAGCGGGTGACCATTCAGGCGGTGATTCAAGACATGACCGCGCCACGCCCCATGGACCGTGTGGTCTGCGGCGACGTCGGCTTCGGCAAGACAGAGGTGGCCATGCGCGCCGCCTTCCTGGCCGTCCAGTCACAACGACAGGTGGTGGTGCTGGTGCCCACCACGCTACTGGCCCGCCAGCACTACGAGAACTTCCGTGACCGCTTCGCCGATACTGCTGTCGATATCGAGCTACTGTCTCGCTTTACCAGCACTGGCGGCCAGACCGAGACCTTCAAGCGTATCCGAGAGGGCAAGGTCGACATCGTCATCGGCACCCACAAGTTGCTGTCCCGTCAGCTCGATTTTCCTCAGCTCGGTCTTGTCATCATCGATGAGGAACACCGCTTCGGCGTCGCTCAGAAGGAGCGCCTGAAGAGCCTGCGCGCCGAGGTCGATGTTTTGACCATGACCGCCACCCCTATCCCCCGCACCCTGAACATGGCCATGAGCGGCATTCGCGATCTGTCGATCATCGCGACGCCCCCTGCCCGACGACTATCGGTGAAGACCTTCGTCCAGCAACGCGAGGAAGCCGTCATCAAGGAAGCGTTGCTGCGTGAAATCCTGCGCGGTGGCCAGGTCTACTACCTGCACAACGAAGTGAAGACCATCGAGACCGCCGCCGAGAAGGTCCGAGAACTGGTGCCGGAGGCTCGCGTCGCGGTGGCTCACGGCCAGCTGCCGGAACGTTCGTTGGAGCGCGTGATGTCCGACTTCTATCACAAGCGCTTCAACGTCCTGGTGTGCTCGACCATCATCGAAACCGGCATCGACGTGCCCAGCGCCAACACCATCATCATCGAACGCGCCGACAAGTTCGGCCTGGCCCAGCTCCACCAGCTGCGTGGGCGGGTTGGCCGCAGTCACCACCAGGCCTACGCCTACCTGCTGGCCCCTCCCCCACGTTCGATGACACGAGACGCGGTAAAGCGCCTGGAAGCCATTGGCCAGGCCGAGGATCTGGGGGCTGGCTTCACCCTGGCCAGCCACGACATGGAAATCCGTGGCGCGGGCGAGTTGTTGGGTGACGAGCAGAGCGGTCAGATGGAAGCGGTTGGCTACAGCCTCTACATGGAAATGCTGGACCGCGCCGTCAAGGCCATACGCGAGGGCCGCACACCCAACATCGAGTCGCCCCTTCAGGACGGCGTGGAAGTCAGCCTCAACTTGCCTGCGCTGATTCCCGACGACTACCTGCACGACGTGCAGCAACGCCTGGTCATGTACAAGCGTATTGCCAACGCCAGCAATGAGGCGGAACTCAAGGAACTGCGGGTCGAAATGATCGATCGCTTTGGCCTGCTGCCGGGGCCGGTCAAGACACTGCTGCGCCAGACCCACCTGCGACAACGCGCTGAACGACTGGGCATCACTCGCCTGGAAGCCGGCGCCGAGCGCGGCAGGATCCTGTTTGGCGGCCAGACCGCCGTGGACCCCCTGACCCTGGTCGAGCTCATCCAAAGCGACCCCCAGAGGTATCGACTCGAGGGTGCTGACACGCTTCGCTTCAGCGTCGACATGGCTGACGAAGAGGCACGCTTCGAAGCGATCGAAGCCCTGCTCGAACGGCTCAACCGAAAGGCTCAGGCCGCCTGACATTTGCTCTGTAAAGACTGGCGCAAAGACGCATTAGCGGGCAATCTATAGCTATCGACACACTGCCACCTGTGGCCGGGTGATCCCCGGCCCTCACACAACATCGAGACTGTTGCAATGACTTCGATTTCACTTCGCCGACCGTTAGCTCGCGCCGCCACCCTGTGTGGCCTGCTCGGGGTGCTGGCGACTCCTCTGGTGGCGGCGGACGAACTGCCCAGGGGACACTACCTGCTGCCCGAAGACGGGGACCTTATCGGCGAGGTCTATACCGTGGAAGCGGACGAAGACGACACCCTCATCGATATTGGTCACGACCACGGCATTGGCTTCAATGCGATCACTCGCGCCAATCCCGACGTCAGCATCTGGTATCCCGGAGAAGGCACCGAGGTCGTCATTCCCGCCCAGTTCATCCTGCCCGACGCACCGCGCACGGGCATCGTGGTGAACGTCGCCGAGATGCGCCTCTACTACTATCCTCCGGCCAAGGAGGGAGAACCGCGCACGGTCCAGACCTACCCGATCGCCGTCGGGCGCATGGACTGGAAAACGCCGCTGGGCTCTACCACCATCACCGAGATGGTCAAGAATCCTTCCTGGTACCCGCCCGCCTCCATTCGCCGCGAGCACGCTGAAGCCGGCAACCCGCTCCCCGGCGTGGTACCGCCAGGTCCGGAAAATCCCATGGGCACCCGCAAGATGCGCCTAGGTATTCCTGGCTACCTGATCCACGGCACCAACAAGCCTGAAGGCGTGGGCATGCGCGTCACCCACGGCTGCATTCGCATGCTGCCCGATGACGTCGAGAACCTGTTTGACCAGGTCTCCGTCGGTACGCGTGTACGCCTGGTCAACGAGCCTCTCAAGCTTGGCTGGTCTGATGAGCACCTGTATGTGCAGGCGTATCCCTATCTGGACGAGGAAGAAGGCGCGCCCATTGAGGACATGACTGCCGCCATCGAAGAAGTGGAATCCGCCGTCGAGGACAAGGATTACAGCGTCGACTTTGCACGCCTGAGAGCCGCCATGGAGACCCCCAGCGGACTGCCCGTAGCGATGCAGGCGACAGCACCGGAACGCCCGACTCCCCTGCCTGGCAGTCTTTACGACCACATCGAACTGGTCGCTGGAGAACCCCCGCTGCTTAGCCAGGCAAGCCAGGGAGAGTAAAACCTCCGCTCCCTGCATGTCCGTCCAAAGGCGCCCTTGTGGCGCCTTTTTTTCGCTCTCATCAGGCTCGGTCATCTGAGCAAAGTGACCGACAGAGTTGGGTGCCACGCGGCTGCTATTGCATCTGTCATGAGATCGAACAGGCGCGGCGACTTGCGCACCTGAGACGCGGATAAGGCCTGGCGCGCAGGGACATCAGAGCCATTTTCGTCAGCGTTCACCTAGGCCAGCGGCGCTTTAGTGAGCGCGCTACACCTGCCCCTTTCAGCCTGCCAGTGGCCCATCGAGCAGCCCCCGTTAACGCCACCACATGGCGCCGAGCCGCGCCTACCAGCGCCTGCAGGTATGACGTTGATGCAGGAGGTCCTGCGCCAGCACGCAGGTCCCAAAACGGCCATTGCCATCGTCGATCAAGGTATTTGCCGCTGCTGCATGCCTTCACCATGCAGAGCCGTGACACTGACCCAAAAACGACTGAGGCCCAACCTTTCGGTTGGGCCTCAGCCTATCGCTTCACGACCTGGCGGACGGACAATGTCCGCACCGTTCAGGTCGTCCCCCGAGGGGGCAAGGAAACGATTACTTGCGCATGGAGCGCTCGAACATGCGGTTCATCTCTTCACGGTTCTGCTGAGACAGCTGCAGAGCCGCTTGAGCGTCACGCTGTGCCTGGTTGGCAGTGTTCTGAGCCTGAGTGGCGATGCTGCGAGCTTCAGCAGCGTCGGCCTGAGCGGACTCAGCAGTCATGCGAACTTCTTCCAGAGCGCTGGAGGAAGCACAGCCAGCCAGAACGGCCAGAGAAGCGGCGGCGGCGGTCAGCTTCAGGGTAGTCTTCAGAGTCATGGTGTTCTCCTTGAGTCTTCCTTGGTACTGCGATTATGACGTCTACATGCCCCTTGGGGGAATGCATCCATCAGGCTTCCTGCAAAGGCAGGCCTTTCTTGCAGCGACTTGTGCTGCTAAGCACAGGAGTCAAACGCTGTTTTATAATACACAACGGCGCTTGTCCATAGTCTTGAACGTCCCTAGTCCACAGTCTTGAACGTCCCTAGCGCCCCTAAAGACTAGCGGATGACGACGCGAGTGCCAACACCAATCAGGCCAGAGAGTTCTCGAATTTCCTGATTGGTCACGGCGACACATCCGTTGGTCCAGTCAAAGTTGCGGTGAATATCCATATCTCCATCGCCGACACCGTGTATCCCGATATAGCCACCGAGAACCGTCTGCTGCGGAGGGCTGCGATGCCGCCGATAGTAGTCGAAATACTCGTCGTAGTCTTGCTGAGAGTAGAGCCCCGACTCAAGCGCCATTCTCGCATGGGTCGGGGTGGGATAGTCCAGCCCGATGAAGATGTCGAATTTGCTGTCGAAATTGAAGCGATCGACGTGGAATTCCCCACGCGGCGTCGTCTTGTCACCCATCACTCGCTGTGATTTTGCACCACCCCTACCCACCGATATCGGCGAGTAGCGGGCCAGTTCCACCCCACCACGATAGACCGTGAGACGTGACTCCTGATTGTCGATGAGCACCCACACCTCACTCGAGGAATCGGGCACGATGGCTCGCCTAAGCTGATCCTCGACCATATCGAAGCTGGCAAGGACTGCGGTGGGGAGTAGCAGCCAGGCACCAAGTATCATTTGGATAAAACGACGACGATGACCCCGCTGGAACATGACAAGACTCACTGTGTGTAAAAGAAATGATTGGTGACTGAGTGTAAACCACGCTCTGCGAGGCATCATCAACTATCTGGCAGACACTAGTGCGCCATGGCCAACCAGGACATCCCCTGCCTATTCATCCCAGGCCCGGCGTCTCCCTGTGGCGACACATCGCCTTTACCATTCCTCACTCGTCTGCCTTAGCGTCGCTATTTCTGCCTTTGCCATCGTTAGACAATCTCTCAAATCCTGTCGGAGATCGCGCCGCCCCCCGACAGCAATAACGCCAGGGGGTCCCACGGGAGTTCCCTGACTTGCTCCCCCGTCACTCTCCAGCGCGTCCAGATATGAGATCAATCGACCTAACCAACTGTCACGATCATTGGCGAGTTCACGCAAACGACGAACTTCCGCTATGTCGGGATAACGATCGCCCACCAGCATCGTATGCCAGTCGTGCTCGACCAGATGAGCATGCTCGCTGACATCACGCAGCAGCGCATCCAGCGCCAAACCAAATAGCGCCAGCGCGCCCTCCTCGCAGGCGCGCCGGTGGGCGTCATGATGTTCATCGTCCCGGACCGGTGTCGCAAGCAGCAACTCCACCTGGTACAACAACTGGTTGGTTCGCGCTCTGGGGGTCACTTGCGCTTGTCCTCGACCTGCCATGAGGAGCCGTCCCAGCTTGCCTTCCATCCGCTGGCCTTGCCGTTATCGCCATCCGTCATCACGAACTGCTCCTTGAGCTTGCGTGAAAAACGGATCTGCGCGGGGCGGCCGTCGGGATCCTGCTCGGGCGCGCTAAGAAGGTAGTGATACTTCTCGGGCAACTCCTCGGCGTGAGGCTTCAGCTCCTTGACCAACGGCGGGCGCGTTTCGCGATTCTTGGGAAACTTGCTCGCCGCGAGGAACAGGCCACTCGCGCCATCGCGTAACACGTAATGGTCCTCTACCTTCTGACACGCCAGCTCGGGCATCGGGATGGGATCCATCTTTGGCGGTGCGACTTCCCCGTTGCGCAGCAGCTTGCGGGTATTCTTGCAGCTGTCATTGGTGCAGCCGAAGTACTTGCCGAAGCGCCCCGACTTGAGCTGCATCTCGGAGCCACACTTGTCACACTCGATGACAGGACCATCATAGCCCTTGATCCGGAACTTGCCTTCCTCGATCTTGTAGCCTTCGCAGTCCGGGCTGTTACCGCAGATATGCAGCTTGCGGCCCTCGTCGATCAGGTAGCTGTCCATGGCGGTGGCACACAACGGACAGCGCTCCTTGGCGCGCAGCGCGTCGGTTTCCGCCTCTTCACCCGCGTCGGCCGCTACGGCCTCTTCGCCGGGAAGCAGATCGATCGTGGTCTTGCAACGCTCCTTCGGCGGCAGGTTATACCCACTGCAGCCAAGGAAGACGCCGGTGGACGCGGTACGGATCTGCATCTTGCGCCCACAGCTGGGACAGTCGATGTCCGTCGGCACGGGCTGGTTGGGACGCATGCCGTCCTCACTTTCCGCCTTCGCCAACTCCTCACGAAACTCCTGATAGAACGCATCCAGCAGCTCGCGCCAGCTGCGCTCGCCCTCGGCAATCTCGTCGAGACTATCCTCCATGCGCGCGGTGAAGGAGTAATCCATCAGGTCAGGGAAGGACTCCTTGAGACGCTCGGTGACAATGTCACCCAGCTTCTCGGCATAGAAGCGCCGATTCTCCAGCTTCACGTAGCCGCGATCCTGAATGGTCGAGATGATCGCCGCGTAGGTCGACGGACGACCGATGCCGCGTTTCTCGAGCTCCTTGACCAGACTCGCCTCGGTGTAGCGTGCCGGCGGCTTGGTAAAGTGCTGCTTCGGGTCGAGGGCGTCCAACGCCATCGGCGTACCCTCACCCAGGTCAGGCAAGGCCTGATCGTCTTCCTTGCGCCCCATGGGCGTCATGACGCGGGTATAGCCGTCAAACTTGAGCACACGACCCTTGGCCTTGAGCTCGTAACCGTCCACCGCCACGGTCAGCGTCGACGACAAGTACTCGGCAGGGGTCATCTGACAGGCCACAAACTGACGCCAGATCAGCTCATACAGACGCTCTGCATCGCGCTCCATGCCAGCAAGGTCGGTAGACCTGCGAGTCACCTCGGAGGGGCGAATCGCCTCGTGGGCCTCCTGGGCCCCTTCCTTGCTCGAGTAGCGATTCGGCGCCTCGGGCAGGTAACGATCACCATATTCGCTGCCGATGTACTCGCGCACGCTTTCCACCGCGTCTCTGGACAAGTTGGTCGAGTCCGTACGCATATAGGTGATGTAGCCCGCCTCGTAGAGCCGCTGAGCCAGCGTCATGGTCTTCTTCACCGAGAAGCCCAGGCGACCACTGGCAGCCTGCTGCAGGGTCGAGGTGATAAAAGGCGCGTTCGGCTTGGAACGGGTGGGCTTGTCTTCACGGGCCGAGATGGCAAGGGTTGCCTTGCGCAGCGCAGCGATCCGCTTTTCGGTCTCTGCCTCACTGGTGGGGCGAAACGCCTTGCCGTCCTGACGCACCAGCTCGAAGCGAATCGCCTCGCCCTCTGGCGTCACCAGATCAGCATGCACATCCCAGAACTCCTCCGGCACGAAGGCCCGGATCTCGCTCTCACGCTCGCTGATCAGGCGCATGGCGACGGATTGAACGCGCCCTGCCGACAGGCCTCGCGCCACCTTGGCCCACAGCAGCGGGGACAGCATGAAGCCCACCACCCGGTCGAGGAAGCGCCGTGCCTGCTGGGCTTCGACTCGCGGGATATTCAGGCTTCCCGGATCGGTAAACGCCTCCTGGATGGCATTCTTGGTGATCTCGTTGAACACCACTCGACGATAGCGTTGCTCATCCCCTCCGATGGTCTCGCGAAGGTGCCAGGCAATGGCTTCTCCTTCGCGATCAAGGTCGGTCGCGAGATAGACGGTATCGGCTTTCTCAGCCAGCTTCTTGAGCTCGGCAACGACCTTTTCCTTGCCTGGCAGCACCTCATAATTGGCCTGCCAGCCATTGTCAGGATCGATACCCATACGCCGGATGAGCTGCGTATGCGCCTTCTGGCGCTGATACACCGCCTTCTCCTCCGCCGACATCTTGCGTGTCGCGGCCGCCTGGCGAGCCCGCTCCTTAGGATCGGAGGCCGCCTTGCCAGAGCCGCTGGTCGGCAGGTCACGGATGTGGCCCACACTCGACTTCACGATGAAATCGTTGCCGAGATATTTATTGATCGTCTTGGCCTTGGCAGGCGACTCGACGATGACCAGAGACTTGCCCATAGTACTCCACGAAAGTCAGGGCGCCGCGCTCCTTGGCGTACGCCAGTATGTAACATACCCGCCGAAGCTTGACGGGGAAAAATGCGCTTACCCTAACCCAGTGCCGAACATCGCGCCAGTCACATCGACGGTTGCCCCTGGAACAGTGCTGGTCGTGTCACGGATCACGCGGCGCCTTCTGTACGGCGCCCGACTCGCATGGGCAAGAGACTAGCCTTAACCCCGTCGTCCGACAAGCAGCGGCCACATAACGACCTTGCCCCCGCTGGGCGGGGGCAAGGACATAGCAACAATACGCCACAGGGCCGATCGAACGTGGCGATCAGCGCAGCGCCATAGTCACGAGCGCCGCGTCTGTCCCCGCGAGCGACTGGTCGAGCGCCGACGCGAAGCCGCAGGTGTCGCCTCTGCGCCCTCGGGCTTGGCCGCCCCCGCAGGCTCTGACGTCGTTGCAGCAGCTCCAGCGCTGTCGGACTTCGTGCTGTCCGCCTTCGTGCTGTCGGCCTTCGTGCTGTCGGCCTTCGTGCCGGACGCCGAGGTAGTGGCGCCTGAAGCACTGGACGTCTTGGTGTCGCTGGACGCCTCGGAAGCGCTGGATGCCTTCGTCGTGCTCGGCTCCTTGGAAGCGCTGGGCGTCTCGGAAGCACTGGATGCCTTGGTAGCGCTGGGCGTCTTGGAGGCAGTGGATGCCTTGGTAGCGCTGGACGCCTTGGTAGCGCTGGGCGTTTTCGAAGCGCTGGATGCCTTGGGAGCGCTGGATGCCTTGGGAGCGCTAGTTGTCTTGGACGCGCTGGGCACCTTGCCACTGCCGCTGGTGTTCCCACCCGCACCGCCATCAGAGGATGACGACCGTGTTGACCTGCGACGGCTGGCCGGCCTCGCCTTGAGGAACAACGACTTGATTCGCTCAAAGCGAGCGGCCGCGTGCTCGCTCAAGTCACCGCTGGCCGCCAGAACGTGCTCCATATGCTCGATATGGCTGTCAATTTCCTTGGCATCAAGGCCCTCAAGCAACGCAGGCACTGCCTCAAGGGCGGCTTCACGATCCTGTTTCAGAATGAAGAACTGATCGCGCATCAAGTGCTTGAAGTCCTGCAGCTGAAGCTCGGGCTCCAGCTCGCTCCGGGAGGCTTGCAGCCGGCGGAAATTACGTCCATCGGTGGCCGGAGCACCGCCAAGGACGAAGATGATCGACCTCATGACCGCTTCATGAGCTCCACCACGGGCGACCTGAGCACGGATTTCGTCGCGACGACGCTGGATGAAACGACGCCGTTCGGGTTCGGCGCCCGGCAGCCTTCGATCCGCGTCCACGGCACCGCGCAAGCCGACCAGAGACTGCAACAGGGGCTGGCCATAGATATCCAGAAATGCCTTCTCGATGGAACGGTCACGCAGCACACGCCAGGCATCAAGACTACGGGAGATCAGGCTTGAACCGATGTCTTCGTACACCCGGAAAACGTTGTCGTCGCTAAGCGCACGGCGACGTTCGCGCACCATTTCTGCCAACACCGGCAATGGCGCCATCAGCGGGTTGCGGTCCGACAGCAGGCGATAGCCCATGCGATTGGGATGCATCCGACGCATCCAATGGGCAGACTCCGGCGTGGAAAGCGCCCGAATCCACGGCTGCAGGAACTGACGGTACAGACCAAGATTGATCTCGGACACTCTGGCCACCGTCGCAAAGCGACGATCATCCTGAGGCTGTGGCTTGACGACCTCGTCCAGGTCGTCCAGGTCGCGGGTAGAGAACTCAAGCAGGTAATCGCGCTCGATAAGCTCCGCATCAGGACGGTCGCTGGCCTTGGATACCGTGGTCTCATACAGCCCTGGCGGCAAGACGTCGATGTAGTCCATGTTGGCCGTGAACTCGGCGTGCTCCTTGCGCGACACGCTGCCCGAGACAAAGATGCCGAGGTGACCCGTCTTATCGTGCACGCAGTAGACGATGGTCTGCTCGTTGGCAATGATGTCGTCGACACCGCCATACAGATCACGCACCCACCCCAACGCCTGGGGTGGCGGCGTAATGTCATCACCCTGGGAGCAGAACACGATCACCGGGGAGCGCACGTTGCGCAGATCAATGCGACGACCGTCTGACGTCACCAGCTGCGCCGTCGACAGCCGATTACCGACGAACAGATTATCGACGATGTACTGGATCTCCTCTCCCCCCAGTACCACGTGTCCGCCCCACCAGCGTTCGAACTGAAGATAGCGTTCGGCTTCGGTATCGACATGGGCATATAGGTGGTATTGCTTGTCCCACCAGGTGTTGGCCGGGTTGAGCCGCTCGAAATTCTGTACCAGCCAGGCACCATCGAACACCCCATCCCCCATGTCCGACAGCATGTGGGTCGCCCAGCTGCCTCCGGTCATGCCGCCGGTATAGCGCATCGGCGCCTTGCCGCGCTCACCGGCCCAGTAGGACAGTGGAGCCCCGGCAATCAGGATCGGCCCAAACACTTCCGGCTCCAGCGCGGCGGCCATCATGATCTGCCAGCCAGCCTGGCAGTTGCCGACCACCATCGGCTTCTCGCTGTCAGGGTGAAGCTCGTTGACGTGGCGCAGGAAGGTGACCTCGGCCTCGACCACGTCCTCGACCCGCTGCCCCGGAATCGGGTACGGCATAAAGGCGATGAAGTAGCACGGATGGCCAGCCCGCAGCGCCACACCGATCTCGCTGTCAGGCTTGAAGCCACCGATCCCCGGGCCATGCCCTGCGCGGGGGTCGACCACCACGAAGGGACGTGCGAGCTCATCCGTTTCGACGCCTTCCGGGGGATGCACGCGCAGTAACTCGTAGTTGACGGGACGTGGCAGCTCTTCCCCGAGCATGACGATGTCGGTATCGAAGCCGAGCACCGAGGGACGGGTCTTTTCGATATGTTCGAGGTACTCGTTGCCGCGCTGCCGCATCACATCCCAATAGAGGATGCTGCGCTCGACGCTGTCGCGCCAGTAATCGGCGGCGGCGCGTCCGAAACCAAAGGGATCGAGCAACGGTGCAAAGGGTTCCGCCATCGCGAACAGCGGCGCGGCAGCGCCAGGCATCAACGCATTCATAGGGACTCCTGGGGTTGCGTGACGCGCAGGAGGCGATCCGTGCGCCTGCGCACTTGTTGCACTGCAATATAGCGCATTCCTCCTGGGACTGCGAAGCCCCCGCACCACGCCACGGCACATAAGGTAGGAGTAAGCGCAAAAACACGTAAGCTAAAACGCACAATGCCCGGCATTACCGGGCATTGCTTTCATCTAACGCTGCGCATCGAACCGTTACTTGACCTCGATGCCATGGGCCTGCTGGTCGGCGTGATAGGACGACCGCACCAGAGGACCAGACGCCACGTGGGTGAAGCCCATGGCTCGGCCTTGCTCGGCAAACCAGTCAAAGGTCGCCGGCGGGACCCAACGGTCCACTGGCAGGTGATTGCGAGACGGCTGCATGTACTGACCCAGCGTCAGCATATCGACATTGTGAGCTCGCAAATCCTTCATGACCTCGATCACCTGCTCGTCGGCTTCACCCACCCCGAGCATCAGGCCAGACTTGGTCATGACCTCCGGACGGCGCTCCTTGTAGCCCTTGAGCAGATCCAGAGACCACTGGTAGTCGGCACCAGGGCGCACCTTGCGATACAGGCTGGGCACCGTCTCCAGGTTGTGATTGAAGACGTTGGGCGGCGTGGTTTCGAGGATATCCAGCGCGACCTCCATGCGCCCCCTGAAGTCCGGCACCAGCACTTCGATCTCGATGCTCGGGCTGTCGCGGCGAATCTCGCGAATACAGTCGGCGAAATGCTGGGCACCGCCATCGCGCAGGTCGTCACGGTCAACCGAGGTCACTACCACGTACTTCAGTCGCATCTCGGCGATCGCCTCGGCGAGCTCTCGCGGCTCACGCTCATTCAAGGCATTGGGCCTGCCGTGGGCAACATCACAGAACGGACAACGACGGGTGCAGATGTCGCCCATGATCATGAAGGTGGCGGTGCCCCCGTGGAAGCACTCCCCCAGGTTGGGGCAAGACGCTTCTTCGCAGACCGTGTGCAGGCCGTGGCGACGCAGCGTGTCCTTGATGCGGGTGACTTCCTTGGATACCGGCATGCGAACCCGAAGCCAGTCGGGCTTGCGCGGGATCTCCTCGGTGGGAATCACCTTCACCGGAATCCGGGCCACCTTCTCGGCACCACGCAGCTTGACACCTCTTTCGCTGCGAGCACTTTTCTTGGCCTTGGCGGCGGCGGCCGCCGCCTGGATGGCGGAGCTGTCAGTCATGTCTCTATCCTGTGGAAGATCGCCGTCACGACTCCAGGGCGATCAATCAAAATGTTGGCCGTGGAAAGCCTCTGGCTGACCAGAACGCTCAACCAGTTCACGTTGCCCCAGCCGAAGGGCCAAGGCATCCAATAGACGCTGCGCCTCAAGCCTGGCATCCACATCAGTAGACGTCAGGTCGGCCAGCCGAGTCATCTCTAGCCCCGCATAGCCGCAGGGATTGATGAAGCTGAACGGCGTCAGATCCAGGTCCAGATTGACGGCAATGCCGTGAAAACTCGCGCCACGCCGAATCCGCAACCCCAGGGAGGCAATCTTGCGCTCCCCGACGTAGACACCGGGTGCATCTGGCCGGGCATGAGCCTCAATGCCATGCTGCCCCAGGGCATCGACAACGCTGTCTTCCAACGCGCTTACCAGGTCCCTTACCCCCAGTCGCGCGCGCTTGACGTCGATCAGGGGATACAGCACCAACTGACCCGGCCCATGGTAGGTAATCTGACCACCACGGTCCGTCTCCACCAAAGGGATCTCGCTGGGCATCAGCAGATGCTCTGCCTTGCCGGCCTGTCCCTGGGTGAACACCGGGGGATGCTGGACCACCCAGATCTGGTCGGGCGTCGTGCCGTCCCGCTGATCGGTCAGCTCACGCATTGCTTGCCATACGGGCTGGTAGGGCACTAGCCCAAGATGATAGACCTCGATGGGCTCCATCACACCACCATGTGCACGCGACCGGTCGCCTTGAGCTCCTCGAACAGCGCCTTGAGCTGGGTTTCACCCGTGGCACGCAGGGTCAAGCGCACAGACTGAAAACGTCCGTTGCGGCTATCGATGACCTCGAGGCTGTTCCCGGTAAAACTCGGATCATGCTTGAGCACGATCTGACTCACCGTCGCGGCAAAGTCTTCAGACGCATCACCGACCACCTTGATCGGGTAGTCACAGGGAAACGTGATGGTCACATCTGTCGGATCAGGCCCAGCTTGTGAGCGAAGATCCCGGAAGGTTCGATCGTTCATCCGATGACCCTTTGAGTGGATACCCGACTATTCTACTCAACCTTGGCGACTCGACCAAGCCAGGCGACTCGGCTAAGCCGGGCGACTTAACTAAGCCGGGCGCATCGCACCCGGCTGACCACCCGTCGGCGGCGGACTCTGCCCGCTCACCGATCGGGTCACCTGCTCGATCGCGACAGCTTCAGTCGAACCAGCCACCCACCAGGTCACTGAAGAAACGCTGAACCTTGTCGATCATGCGCTTGAAGAAGCCACCCTCCTCGACCGCCTCCAGGGCCACCAGGTCGCGCTCGCCAACCACTTCGTCGCCCAGTCGCACTTCCATGGTGCCAACCCGCTGCCCCGCAGCAATCGGCGCCACCAGGCCGCTGTCGATGTCCAGGCGCGCAGTCAGCTCTCCATTGCGGTTACGCGGCACGGTCATGTAGACGCCATTGTCGACGCCTACCTTGAGCTCATTGGTCGCACCTTCCCAGACACGCGGGGTATTGAGCACCGCGCCACGATCATAGAGTTTCAGGGTCTCGTAATAGCGGAAACCGTAGCTCAACAGCTTTTGCGTTTCCTGTGCCCTCGCTTCATCGGAGTTGGTACCCATCACCACAGAAATCAGGCGCATGTCATCGCGCTTGCCCGACGACACCAGGCAGTAGCCGGCTTCTTCGGTCCAGCCCGTCTTCAGGCCATCGACACTCGGGTCGCGCCACAGCAGGCGGTTGCGGTTCGGCTGCTCGATACCGTTGTAGGTAAAGTGCTTCTGGCTATAGATCGCGTAGTGTTCCGGGTAGTCCAGAATGATGTGACGGGCCAGACGCATCAGGTCACGGGCAGACGAGTAATGGTTTTCGCCGGGCAGACCGGTGGCATTCTCGTAGTGGGTATTTTCCATACCCAACTGGGTGGCATGCTGGTTCATCAGGTCGGCGAATGGCTCCTCACCGCCGGCCAGATACTCGGCCATGGCAACGCTGGCGTCGTTGCCGGAGACGATTACGATCCCATGCAGCAGCTCTTCCACCGGCACCCGGGTGCCGACCTCGACGAACATCTTGGAACCTCCGGTGCGCCACGCCTTCTCGCTGATAGGCACCATGTCATCGCCCTGGATATTACCGCGGTCGAGTTCACGTTCGACCAGGTAGGCGGTCATCAGCTTGGTCAGGCTGGCCGGCGGCAGACGCTGATCAGAGTTGTGTTCAGCCAACACGCGACCACTGTTGGCGTCGATCAGAATCCAGGACTTTGCAGCGAGCTGCGGCGGAGCAGGAATCATGACCTGGGGCTCGGGCATGTCCGGCGTGGGAGCGTCAGGCTGCTGGGCACTGGTCAAGGGAGCCACCAGGGCCGCGCACACAAAAGCAACTGGCAAATAGCGGCGAGAAAGAGATGACTTGAAAATCATGGTGAACGTCTCGTTACAACAGTCGGGGAAAGCGGCGTTAAACGTCGCCGCACAATTTTAATCACACATCGATACCCGCGAACTTCACCGTGGCGCCGGTTTAACGGCGCCCACGGCTAGCGCCCATCGACGACAAAGGTCTGCTCAAAACCGGCCTGGCGCAAGCGTTCTCTGATCGGCTCCGCCTGGCCTCGACTGGCCAACGGTCCGACCTGCACCTTGTGCAGGCCAGCGTCACTGGCCACCCGCACATCCTGGTTCAAGCGCTGCTCCAGGTCTGACTTGAGGTCTCGAGCGCTGGTCGCGGAACCCAATGCCGCCACCTGAATGTAGACACCCTCGGCTGCACCCGCACTCGCCGGCGCTGGGGCCTCTTGTCGGGCACCACGCTGAGCTACCGCGGGAGCCTGTGCCGCAGACCGGGACGGCGTCGCAGCTGGCGGTGCTGATGTTTGCTGAGCGGATGTTTGCCGAGCCTGGGCTTGGGACGCAACAGCCCCGGACGACGCCTCAGCACCTCGCCCACCGTTGGCCTGCCACTGACCAGCATCGATGGCACTGACGCGCACCCGACCAGTGCCATTATCGAGGATGTCCAGGCGCGCTGCCGCCGCATAGGACAGGTCGATCTCGCGGTCATCATGAAACGGACCACGGTCATTGACCCGCACGATGACCGAGCGACCGTTATCCAGATTGGTCACGCGAGCAAAGGTCGGCAGCGGCAGTGACTTGTGGGCGGCGGTCATCTTGTACATGTCATAGATTTCGCCGTTTGAGGTGGCATAGCCATGGAACTTCTGGCCGTACCAGGAGGCTGTGCCTTCGCGCTGATACCCGCTCGGGTCGTCCATCACGTGATAGGTCTTGCCCCACACCTCATAGGTCGACCGGTTGCCTGCACGGGAGCGCGGCTCCTTGCGCGGTACCGCGTCCGGCACCTGACTGACATCAGGTGGGCTTTGAGGATACGCATCACCACTCATGGCGTAGCGGCCACCACTGGAACTGGGCGCCTCACTCTGGGTGGCCGCCCCGTCCGCACTTGGCGCATTGCCGGGACCACCGCTGGCACACCCGCCCAGGGCGACCAACAGCGACATGGTGGGCAGCAAGCGCGATCGCAGGCTCATGTGGTCGCCTCCAGCTCCAGCGCATTCCACCACTGGCGCTTTCCCAGGTCACGCACCTGGGCGATGGCCTCGGCAAGCTCGGTCACCGCCATGGCGTACAGATGGCTGTGATTGTACCGGGTGATCACATAAAAATTGGTATCGGCAAGGCGATAGCGCACGCTGCCATCTTCGCTGTCGAGTGCCAGCGGAATCACCTTGCGATCGCCCGCCAGTTGCTCCTGCGGGCGAATGCCCTGGGCTTCCAGTGCGGAGACCTGCACGTAAGGGCGCTGGGTACGATTGAAATTGATCGCAGCAGGTGTGGTCGCAGGACCCTGCGCTTCCCAGTACACCTCGCCGCCGGGCTGCCAACGGTGCTCGGCAAAGTAGTTGCCAACGCTCCCAATGGCATCGACGGGGTCGGTCCACAGGTTGCGATGCCCATCGCCGTCAAAGTCCACGGCGTAGGCTTGATAGCTGGTAGGAATAAACTGGGGATAGCCCATGGCACCGGCATAGGAGCCTTTCAGGCTGCCAGGATCCACGCCCTGCTCGTAGGCGATATCGAGAAAGGCCTCCAGCTCGCCCTCGAAGAACTCTCCCCGACGCGGATGGTGGAAGGCCAGCGTCGACAAGGAGTCCAGCACTCGGTGGTCGCCGGTAATCCTGCCATAGCGGGTCTCGACGCCAATGATGGCAGCGATGACCTCCGGTGGGACTCCGTAGCGCTGCTCGGCCCGCTCGAAGGCATCAAGATGGGTCTCGATAAAGGCGGCACCCTCGTTGATGCGCTCCTCTCCGAGGAAGATATTGCGATAGCGCTCCCAGGTCATATGATGCTCGGCGGCACCACTCATGGCTTCGAGCACCGACGGCTGGAACTGCGCGCTGGCCATGGTCTGCTCAAGCCATTCCCGGGAGATCCCCTGCCGCTCCAGGCGTCCCATCATGTCGTTGACGTCGGGGGTCGCGAAGTCCTGCGCCGCCGCCGACAGCGACAGCGTCGCAAGCAGGCCGCCCAACACGCTGCCCAGCCAGCCACGGCGTGTCGCACCAACGCCTTCCCTTCCCTGGATCAGGGGTACTGTCATCAATCTTCTCCCTTGGGACACGCCGTGTCGCCTGCCAGCACTATCGTAAATGCGATGGCGAACAGGGTGGCGACGGCTGTCGCACGCCCATGTGCGCTCTCTGGCGGCGATCTGGCATGAACCCGTAAGCCTGTTCATCGACGCTATCGAGGCAGCAGTCGACGGTGTGCATTGACCGCCATGAGAATACCGAAACCGGCCATCAAGGTCACGCTGGACGTCCCTCCGTAACTGACCAGAGGAAGCGGCACGCCGACCACGGGAAGAATCCCGCTGACCATGCCGATATTCACAAACACATAGATGAAGAACGTCAACATGATGCCACCGCCCAGCAAACGGCCAAAGGTGTCTTGCGCCGCGCCAGCCAGCCACAGCCCCCGCGCAACAATCAGCAGGTAGAGCACCAGAAAGGCCAGCATGCCTACCAGGCCGAATTCCTCACCCAGCACCGCGACGATAAAGTCCGTATGTCGCTCAGGCAGAAACTCGAGCTGCGACTGGGTCCCCTCTAGCCAGCCCTTGCCCCAGATACCGCCGCTGCCGATGGCCGTGGTCGACTGGATGATGTTCCAACCAGCGCCGAGCGGATCGCTCTCGGGGTCCAGAAAGGTCAATACCCGCTGCCGCTGATAATTGTGCATGTTCATCCACAATAGCGGTAAGGCGGCCCCCGCCAGGGCCACCATGGCACCGATGAACTTCCACGAAAGGCCCGCCAGCAAGATGACAAACACCGCCGCCGAAGCCACCAGCAACGAGGTACCAAGATCGGGCTGACGGGCGATCAGCCCCACCGGCAAGGCGATCAGCAATGCGCAGCCCGCCAGCACCCTCCAGTTCGGGGGCAACTCGTGCCGACTGATCCAGGCAGCGATCATCATCGGCATGGCGATCTTCATCATTTCGGAGGGCTGGAAGCGCACCACGCCAGGAATCACCAGCCAGCGCTGCGCTCCCATACCGATGTCACCGAGAATCTCGACCGCCACCAGCATGACCACACCGGTCATGTAGGCGGGCAGCGCCCAGCGCATCAAGGTCGCCGGAGAAAACTGAGCGAGCACCAGCATCACGGTCCAGGCCACACCGAAGCGAATTGCCTGGGCGGTGACCACCCGCATGTTCTCGCCGCTGGCGCTATACAACACCGCCAGGCCGCTGACCATCAGCAGCAGCAGCATCGCCAGCAGCCACGGATCGATATGCAGCCGCTGCCACAGAGAAATGCGCCTGGCGATGCCGCTGGCGGGGGGGCGTACCGGATGACCACGCAATGATCGCACGAAATCGACGGCCATCAGTCGGCCTCCTCTGGGTCATCTTGCAGCGGATCGCTATCGTCGGATACCGGCTTGCCGGCGTTGTGATCCAGGATCCAGGCATCCGCCATGGCTCTGGCAAGACCGGCGGCGTGGGTCGAGCCACCGCCGGCGTTCTCGACGATCACCGCGATGGCAATCTGGGGGTCTTCCACCGGAGCGAAGGCCATGAACAAGGCATGGTCGCGCAGACGTTCGCGCAGCTCGGCGGCGTTGTACTTCTGGTTCTGGCCCAGCGAGAACACCTGGGCGGTGCCGGACTTGCCGGCCATGCGATACTGAAGCCCTGCCCCCGTGCGCCGGGCGGTGCCCTCGCGACCGGACAGCACCTTCTCCATGCCATTGAAGACCCGTGTCCAATAGGCATCGGGAGCATCGATATCCGCTGGCGTGTCCGGCAAGTCGACCGGCACATCTTCCGCGCCGATGCGCTTGGCCAGGCGCGGGCGTACCCAATGCCCGCGATTGGCCAGTACCGCGGTGGCCGACGCCAGCTGTAGCGGCGTGATCTGCAGGTATCCCTGCCCAATGCCTACCGACAGCGTCTCCCCGGGATACCAGGGCTGATTGAAGCGCGCACGTTTCCAGTCGCGGGACGGCAGCAGGCCATCACCCTGGCCCGCCACATCGGCGGCAACGCGAGTACCGAAGCCGAACGCGCCCAGGTTGGCGTCGATCCGATCGATGCCGAGCTCGTGTGCCAGGGAATAGAAGTAGGTGTTGTTGGACACCGCCAAGGCACGTTCGAGATTGACCCGACCGTGGCCCCAGCGCAGCCAGTTGCGATAGCGGCGCTCATCATTGGGCAGCTGGTAATAGCCAGGATCGTAGATCACTTCATCTGGCGTGACGGCGCCCTCGATCAACCCGGCCATGGCCATGAACGGCTTGATCGTGGAGCCGGCGGGATAGCTGCCGCGAGTGGCCCGGTCGAACAGCGGCAGATCGATATCGTTCTGCAGGCCACGATAGGAAGCGACATCGATACCGGTCACGAACTGATTGGTATCAAAGCCCGGCACCGATGCCATGGCCAGGATCTCGCCGGTCTGGGGGGCAATCGCGACGATGGCACCGCGGCGGTCATCCAGAAGGTCCACCGCGAGCTGCTGCATGTCCATGTCCAGGGTAAGGGTCAGGTCCTGCCCCGGTTCAGGATCGGTGTGCCCAAGCTCGCGCAACACCCTGCCGCGGGCGTTGGTCTCCACCTTGCGAAGTCCCGCTCGCCCATGCAGCTGGTCCTCGTAGAACCGTTCCACGCCAGTCTTGCCAATGAAGTGCGTCCCGGCGTAGTTGCCCGGGTCAAGAGACTCCAGCTCCTCGGCATTGATTCGCCCGACATAGCCCAGGGCGTGGGACATGATTTCGGCATCAGGATAGAAACGCAGCAACTGCGCCTGGACCTCTACCCCTGGCAAGCGGTGGCGGTTGACCGCCAGTCGCGCAATCTGCGCTTCCGTCAGATCACTCATCAGCAGCGCCGGCTGGTAGGGCCGCTGCCGCTGACGTGAGCGCACCTTGAACGCCTCGACCTCTTCTGCCGGCAGATCCAGCAGGTCGACCAACAGCTCGAGAGTGGCGTCGAGATCGTCCACCCGCTCGCGCACCAGGGTCAGGTTATAGGTGGGACGGTTTTCTGCCAGCAGCTGACCGTTGCGGTCGTAGATCAGGCCCCGCGTGGGCGGCAGGGGCTCGACCCTGACGCGATTTTTCTCGGAACGCGTGCTGTAGACCTCGTGCTGAACGATCTGCAGGTAGCAAAGGCGGCCAACCAGCAGGCCCGACAGCAGTACCACCACGACGCCAGCGAGGCTTGCTCGCATGCGGAAGATGCGTAGCGCTTGCTCGGGATTCTTTAGGGTGTCTCGACGCTTACGCATGCGAGGGGCAATCCTTGTCTGGCTCAGAAGCCGTCACCGATGGTAGGGATGCCCCACCATCAGCGTCCAGGCACGATAGAGTTGCTCGGCCAGTACCAGCCGAACCAGAGGGTGAGGCAGGGTCAAGGGGGACAATGACCAGCGCTGATGAGCCCGCGCCGACAGCGCGGGATCGAGACCATCAGGACCACCTACCAGCAACACGACGTCACGCCCACCGTGGCGCCATTGATCGGCGTGCTCTGCCAGGACTTCCGTCGTCCAGGGCTTGCCCAGCACTTCCAGCGCCACCAGGTGCTCGTCTCCACGCAGGCGCGCGTCGATACGTTCTGCTTCCTGGGTGATCGCGCGTGCCATATCGGCATTCTTGCCACGATGCCCCGGGGCAATCTCTTCAATCTCGAGGCGAAAGTCCTTGGGGAGACGCTTGCGGTACTCCTCGACGCCATCAGTGACCCAGCCTGGCATGCGTGTACCGACCGCCAGCAGGCGGACCCTCATGCCTTGGCCTCTTCCTCTGGTGCCGGGCTGTCGCTGGGCAAGTCTGACCACAGGCGCTCTAGGTCATACAGTGCGCGGGTGTCAGGCATCATCACATGCACCACCACGCTACCGAGATCCACCAGCACCCAGTCAGCACCGTTGTCGCCTTCCACGCCAAGCGGCTGCACACCCTGCTCCTTGGCGTTGGTAATCACGCTGTTGGCCAGGGCCGCCACATGCCGTGTCGAGGTGCCGCTGGCCACCACCATCCAATCCGTCACGCTGGTCAATCGCGACACGTCGAGCACTTCGACGTCCTTCGCCTTGATATCGTCTAGCGACTCGATTACGAGCGCTTTCAATGCTTCAATCTGCATAGCCCCTCATCACTGGGTATTCATCGACCGTCTATTGTACCCGCTGACGCGCCTTATGGCAGTGCGATTCCAGCGCTTCCACGAATTTCTCACTCAGCGCCGAAAATCGCTGGATTCCGATACAGTCCCCGGGACTCGATACGCTGCACCACCGGCTCGGGCAGGAGATAACGCACGCTCTCGCCCTGAGCCAGGCGCTCACGCACAAAAGTGGCGGATATGGCCATGCGTGATGGCAGCGACAGCCGCAGCAAACGGCCCTGGGCCTCTTCCATCAGTGCCTGGCAGTCATTGACCTCACGACCGGCTATCAGTTCCTCAAGAGCCGCCGGCAACGCGCCGATATGGTCTGGACGGTCGATCACGACCACATGGGCCAGGTCGAACAGCTGCTCGGGCCGATGCCACTGCGCGAGCTTCAAAAATGCGTCATGTCCCAGCGCCATGACGATCCGCGCCTCTTCACCGTAGCGCTGTCGCAATGATGCCAGGGTCAGAGCGCTGTAGGACGGCCCTTCTCGCTCCAGCTCGCACGGGTCCGCCAGCAGACCCGGGGTGTCTCCGATCCCCAACCGCAGCAGCGCCAGGCGCTCCTGAGCCGACACCTGTGGACGGCCCCTCAAGGGCGGCTGGGCCGCCGGAATCATGTGCACGCCGTCCAGGCCGAGCACGTCCCTCAGCTCTACCGCCGTGCGTAGATGACCGTGATGCACCGGGTCGAAGGTCCCCCCCAGCATGCCGATGCGTGCGGGCCCATCGGTGATGGAAAACGACACCTGCTCACTCACTGGCGAATCTGACCATCACCCAGCACCACGTACTTGCGCGTAGTGAGGCCTTCGAGACCGACGGGGCCGCGGGCGTGCAAGCGGTCGGTGGAAATGCCGATCTCGGCACCCAACCCGTACTCGAATCCGTCGGCAAAGCGAGTGGACGCATTGACGATCACTGAGCTTGAGTCAACCTCGGCCAGGAAGCGCCGCGCCAGGGTATAGTTCTCGGTGACGATCGCTTCCGTGTGTCCGGAGCTGTACTGCTCGATATGCGCCATCGCAGCGTCGATGCCATCGACCACCTTGACCGCCAGGATCGGCGCCAGATATTCGGTCGCCCAGTCCTCATCGCTGGCAGGCAACCAGCTGTCCACCACTTCGCGGGCACGCTCGCAGCCGCGCACTTCCACCCCTTTTTCCGCGTAGACACCCGCGAGCCTCGGCAGCAGAACGTCGGCCACTGCCACGTCCACCAGCAGGGTCTCCATCGCGTTACACACACCGTAGCGATGGGTCTTGGCATTCACCGCAATGGCCTCGGCCTTGTCGAGATCCGCATGGGCATCCACGTAGACGTGGCAGATACCGTCCAGGTGCTTGATCACCGGCACCCTGGCCTCCCGACTGATGCGCTCGATCAAGGACTTTCCACCGCGGGGTATGATCACATCAACGTAGTCAGGCATGCTGATCAGATGACCCACCGCAGCGCGGTCAGTGGTCGCCACACACTGCACCGCAGCGTCCGGCATGCCCGCTTCGCCGAGCCCCTTGGCGATGCACTGCGCCAACGCAAGGTTGGAGGCGCTGGCCTCGGAACCGCCACGAAGAATGCAGGCGTTGCCCGATTTGAGGCAGAGACTGGCCGCTTCCAGCGTGACGTTGGGACGCGATTCATAGATGATACCGATAACGCCAAGGGGGACGCGCATCTTGCCCACCTGGATACCACTTGGCCTGGCGGACAGATCACTGATCTCGCCGACCGGGTCAGGGAGAGCCGCGACCTGGTGCAGCCCTTCGATCATCGCATCGATACGCGCATCGTTCAGCGCCAGGCGGTCGAGCAGCGCGTCATCGAGCCCCTTGTCACGACCACGCGCCATATCATCACGATTGGCCGCCAGAATCTCTGGTCGCGCCTCATCCAGTGCCTTCGCCATGGCCTTCAGCGCATGATTCTTGGCGGCTGGAGTCACACGGCGCATGGCAGAGGCAGCCTGCCGGGCACGCTGGCCGACGGCATTCATGTAAGCACTGACATCGTCGATGGTGGCGGAGGTGGCGCTGGCAGAGTCGGACACGATGGGAAGTTCTCCTTGACGTGTTCCACCCCCGAACTGGACACCAGCTAGGGGGCAGGGGAAAGCGTGGGGCGGGTCAGGAACCACTGAAGAGGCCATAGTAAGACAGCATGCGGATCAAGTACAAAGTCGGACTGTTCAAGCTGAATATCTTTGCCGCTGCCGGGCTGCTGGCAGCCTGCGCGCTGCTGTCCGACCAACCCTGGGACGGCATCTTGCTGAGCCTGGCCGCCCTGTGGTTTGCCCTGACCGGCCTGGCCCTGGAGTTCAGCCATCGGCGGCATGCCTACCGCCCCTGGCTCGCGGTCGCCAGCCTTTTGCTGGCGGCCCTGGTCATGCTGCCAGGACATACCAACGCTGCCTGGCTATGGGCCTGGCCGTGCCTGCTCGCACTGCCTCAGCCGCGCTGGATGCAGCTGCTCAATGCTTCCCTCGCCGGCCTCAGCTGGTGGAGCCTGATCGACCGACTCAGTCCTCATCATTGGATCCTGGTAGGACTCCTGCTCACCTGCCTATGCCTATTCGCCATCAGCCGCTCATTGCCTGGTGGGCACTCGCTGCGGCTGGTACGCAAGCGAGCCCGGCTGGCGCCAGGCCTGGCGCTGTGGTCGGCAGAGCAGCTCGAGCGCGATCTGGTCAAGGAGAATAGCCGTGCCGCCCGTGACGACGTCCACGCCGAGCTGCTGCTGATCCACGTCCAGGGACGGCAGCTGTGGCGCATCGCTCAAGAGGTATGCAGCCAGATCAAGTCCTTCGAAAACGCTTACCAGCTGGACCAGAAAACTCTCGGCGTGCTGTTGACCAGCCGCGACGCAGACCAGGCAAGACAGCGCCGCCAGGAGCTGCTGGATGCTATCGACGCACCCACGCAGTCACGCGCCGTGCCCCTTACGCGACTGGATAATCTGCCGCGAATCCTGGAGACCCTCGGCCAACAGCGTCCTTCCCCCCAGGTGGTGGAGGAAGCGCATGACTGAACACCCGCACTGGCGACGCTCCTGGCGTCTGCTCGCCGACCTGCTCGCTGCCCTGCTGCTTGCCGCCGTCGCGCTATGGCACTACCTGATCGGTCAGTACGAATACATCCTGCTGCCTGCCGTGCTGTGCTGTCTGGTCGGCGTCATCGCCTACCTGGATGCCCGGCGCAACTCGCGACTTACTCATTACCTGCTGCTGATATGCGCCTGCCTGATGCTGTATGACCAGGCACTCATCCACTCAACCCTCGACCCGATCTGGACGAGTCTGCCGATTGCCCTGGTCTTGCTGCTGCTGCCACTGGGACCCGCCTTGGTGCTGTCGTGCCTGGCCCTTCCCCTCTGGCTATTCATCCACAGTCAGATGACCCCGGACGTGGCCCAGGTCATCAGCATGCTGACCTTCCTGGCGTGCTGCACCCTGGCTAGCTGGGAGCATCTACGCCAACGGGACCTCGCTCGCGCTACCGACCCGAGCGATGCCGACTGCGACGCCCTCAATCACGCCACCCTGCACGAGCGTCTGACCGGAGAGCTTGAACGCGCCCAGCACCTGGACCAGCGTCTCGCCGTGGTCATTCTGCATCTGCCTCAGCTTGAGGTAGCCAGCGAGCAGCACGGCTCACGTCTACAGCTGTCACAGCTCGATCAGCTCTGTCGTGCGGTCCACCTGCACTGCCGCGACCACGACATCCTGGGCAGGCACTGCGCCGACACCTTCTGGCTGATCCTCCCTAACACCACGGAAAGCGGCGCCTTGCTGGTCACCAAGCGACTCGAACAGGCCTTATCCGAGGTTCGCCTGGCGGACCTGGGTCCGCTGACCCTTCGCTCGCAATTGTGTGCCCTCAAGCCGGAAGAGGACTGGCAGGTCTTCCTGGAGCGCTTGCAGCGACGCACCCAGACCATGACGGCGGACTGACCGGTCAGCCAATGCCCAGCGGCTCGCGACTGTGGCATCATGCCGCCTCGCCGCCAAGCAAAGGAGAGTAAGGGTGGGAAATGCCGGGGACTGGCTGATTCAATGGGCGCCTTCGCCTGGCCTGCTACTGCTATCCGTGTTCGCCATCGCGCTAGTGGAATCACTGGCCCTGGTGGGGGTGGTGGTGCCAGGCGTGGTTCTGATCACCGCAGCAGCGTCGCTTGCAGGCCATCAGGAAATCGCGGTGGGCTGGGTCATGGCGTGCGCGTTTGCCGGCGCGATCGTTGGCGATGGGGTCAGCTATACCATTGGCTACCGCTATCGGGAGCAGGTCACCACCATGTGGCCACTGTCCCACCATCCGGAATGGCTGTCACGGGGCGCCCGCTTCTTCCAGCGCCACGGCCCACTATCGGTACTGCTGGGCAGGTTCGTCGGTCCCGTAAGGCCGATCGTGCCGCTGGTCGCGGGCATACTGCACATGCCACCCGCCACCTTCACCTGGGCCAACGTAGGCTCGGCCGCACTGTGGGCGCCAGCCTACATCCTGCCTGGCTATCTGCTGGGGCGTACCTGGCAACAGTGGCTTGCCCTGCCCCAGGACCTGCATCCCTGGCTCACCGCTCTGGGCATCACGGTTGTCGCGCTCGCCATCATCTTCTCCTTGGTCCGCCACCATGCGTCACCGCCAGGGTTCCTCTTTCGCAGCCTTTCCTGGCTGACCCTGCGCCTGCCGGGTGGCCAGCGCCTGTGGCGCTGGCTCGCCCCGACCCACGAGGACGAGCCACCACTGGCTACCTGGCTATTGCTGCTGGGCAGCCTCACCGCGCTGTGCGCCTGGACCCTGGTGGTGCTCCAGGCAGACGGCCCACTGCCCATGGACGAACGCCTCAACGCACTGGTCAGCAGTCTCGACATCCCCCACCTAGCCACCCTGTCTACGAGCCTGGCCAAGGCAGGCGACACGCTCGGGGTCATCGTTCTGGCGCTGCCCTGGCTGGGCTGGCTACTGTGGCGTCGCCGCTGGGCGGCGCTGAGCCACATCGCCGCCGGGCTTGCGGGCATCGGCCTGCTCAACACCCTGGGCAAGAGCGTCATTGGCCGACTGCGCCCGGATGCACCGGACTATCTGGCGGACTCCCTGTCCTACCCCAGCGCCCACACCTCCACGGCCGTCGTGCTCTACGGCCTCGCCGCTGCCTTCATTGCCCAGCGACTCCCCCACCATCGGCGCTTCTGGCCCTACTGGGTGGCGATTGCCATCATCGTTCCCATGGCCCTGTCACGTATTGTGCTGGGGGTACACTGGTTAAGCGACCTGATCGGCGGCGCCCTGCTGGGTCTGGTGGTGTGCGCGATGGTGCAGCTGTCATGGCTGAGGCGCGAGAGGCCTGGCTTTGCGGGCTGCCCAGGCGCATACCTGGGGCTGGCGTCCCTTGTGCTGATCAGCGCCCGGATGCTGTGGCTGCCGCCCGTATAGCCAGGAACGTAAGGAGCGAGCTGCCTGAGAAACAGGGCGTCTGTGTCAGCGCTTGCCATTGCCGCTGGCCATTAGCACGTCTATCACCGACGACGGCTACCCCAGCGCCAGCCAGAAGCCGACGCCGATCATCAAGGTCCCGGCAATACGATTGAGCAGCCTGACGCTACCGCCCCGTGCCAGCAGGTGGCGAAGGCTCTTGCCACCACTCGCGTAGAGCAGCAGGCAGCTGAACTCGAGGCTCAGAATAATCACCACAAGCCCCGCCAACTGCCCCATCAGCGGACGTGAAGGCTCAAGGAACGGCGGCAATAGCGCGACGAAGAAGGCCCAGCCCTTGGGGTTGGCTACCGCAGTGACAAAGCCCTGCATCGCCAGTTCCCGTCGCGCCGGAGGGGCCGCCGCGTCGATCTCATCGGGGATCGCCATGCGCCCGCGGGAGCGCCACATCAGCACCCCCAGGTAGACCAGGTAAGCGCCACCCAGCCACTTGAACAGCGCAAACAGCGCCGGCAGCTTGAGCATCAGGGCTGCAACGCCAGCACCGGCCGAAAACGCAACCAGGCCGACGCCGACCAGCTCACCCAGCATCATCCAGAGCGCGCGCCTGACGCCTTGGGTCATGCCCAGCACCATCGCCAGCGTCATGCACATGCCAGGGGTAAGCGAGACCAGGAAAAACGTAGGGATGAAGACAGAAAGTACCGAAAGGCTGGGCATGGGTTTCCTTTCCCATAGGATTCAAAGAACAGGCGGACCTTCAATCGCCGGATGTTGGCTCGCCCCAGCGCGGCATCAAGCGATGATCGATGCCTAGCTGATTCAGGATTCGCGCCACGATAAAGTCCACCAGATCATCGATGCTCTGTGGCTGGTGATAGAACCCGGGAGCCGCTGGCAGCACGATGGCCCCCATGCGCGTCAGGCTCAGCATATGCTCGAGATGAATGGCAGACAGCGGCGTCTCGCGAGGGACCAGCACCAGCTTGCGGCGCTCCTTCAGCGCCACATCGGCGGCACGCTCGATGAGGTTGTTGCTGGCACCACAGGCCACCGCGGACAGCGTACCGGTGGAGCAGGGACAGATCACCATGGCACTACTGGCGCCAGATCCGGAGGCCACCGGCGACATCCAGTCCTCACGCCCGAAACAGCGAATCTGCCCCTTCTGCGCCGCAAAGCGCGAGGTCAACGCCTCCTCCAGCAACGCTGGACGTGGCGGCAGCGATTCCTCGGTCTCGGTGGCGATCACCAGGTGCGCCGCCTTGGAGATCATGACCCACACCTCATGCCCGGCGCTGACCAGCATATCGATCAACCGCAGCCCGTACTGGGCACCCGAGGCACCCGTGATGGCAACGGTGACGGGCGACTTGAAGTCCTCAGCCATGAGCGCGCTCCAACGCATCCAGCAACAGCTGATGAATGCCGCCAAACCCACCGTTCGACATCACAACGATACGATCATAAGGCCGCGCCTCTGCGACCAGTGCCGCGACCAGAGCCTCGATGTCAGTCGCCAGGTGGGCGGTGACCGGTGACGCCTCGACCACACTGTTGAGCGACCAGTCGAGCCCCGCGGGCTGATACCACCAGACCTGGTCGGCCGAGGCTACGCTGGCGGCCAGGCGGTCGCGCAGGGTGCCCAGACGCATGGTGTTGGAGCGTGGCTCGATCACCGCCAGCAGCCGTCCGCGCTGGGTGGACGCCTGCAACCCCGACAGGGTGGCTTCTATCGCGGTGGGGTGATGGGCGAAGTCATCAATGACCTGAATATTGGCGATCTCGCCCCGCACTTCCTGGCGCCGCTTGGGGGTTTCGAAGCGAGACAGTGCCGCCGCTCCACGAGCAAGATCGACATCGAAGTAGCGGGCGGCGGCCAGCGCTGCCAGCGCATTGTGTGCGTTGTAGCTGCCGGTCAACCCCCAGTCGACCACCGCGTCTTCCTCGACACCCTGGGGGTCGCGATGAATGACCCGGAAACGGCTGGCGTCTTCGCGCTCCAGCTCGATTCGCCAAGGCGACGTCGTGGCCTGGCCCATGCGCTCCACCGGCGTCCAGCACCCTGCCGCCAGCACTCTCTCCAGTGCATCGTTGTCGTCGCCGACCAGCAGCAGGCCGCGACCGGGAACGGTACGCACAAGGTGGTGAAACTGCCGCTCGATAGCCGCCAGATCAGGAAAGATGTCGGCGTGATCGAACTCCAGGTTGTTGAGCACGGCGACCAATGGGCGGTAATGCACGAACTTAGAGCGTTTGTCGAAAAAGGCGGTGTCGTACTCATCGGCTTCCACCACAAAGGGGGCCGACGCCTCGCCCAACCTGGCGGACACGCCAAAGTTGCGCGGTACACCGCCGATCAGGAACCCAGGCTCGAGCCCTGCGCTGTCGAGCAACCAGGCCAGCAGACTGGCGGTGGTGGTCTTGCCGTGAGTCCCTGCCACGGCCACCACAGGACGTCCCGGCAGCACGTGTTCGGCGAGCCATTGCGCCCCTGACACGTAGGGCAAGCCCTGATCCAGTACCGCCTCGACTTCAGGATTGCCCCGCGACAAAGCGTTGCCAATGACCACGAGGTCCGGTGCAGGCGTCAGATGATCCCCGCTAAAGCCGTTCTGCAGCGCGATACCTGCTGCTTCCAACTGGGTGCTCATGGGCGGATAGACATTGGCATCCGAGCCGCTGACCTGATGGCCCAGCTCACGGGCCAGCAACGCCAGGCTACCCATGAAGGTGCCACAGATACCGATGATGTGAAGATGCATGTCGCCTCCATCGCTCCGCCTGACTCCCCCGATCCCCGCCCACAAGGCTCAGGGAGCGCCATGGCGACGTTAAGTTGGCGGCAGACTAGCACGCCGTGACCAAGGCCTCCAGAGCCACCCAGACAGCGGGGCGTGTTGCCTGTCACCCACCAATTTACTTTGTGTTGCCCTCGCCCACCCTTGGCAGCGCGTCACCGCCGATCTACAGTCGCCCTCGATCCGGCAACGCCCTGGCCAGTCACAGCGCCAGGGGGTACGCGCCAGGGGTGATCCCTTGCGGGCCAGCCAGATGGACTGGCACCGATGGCACCTATTGCCACAGCAGCACGCACTCAGGGTGCAGGGGACCGGGTGATCGGATAAAATCGCCGACCATGCCGGCGACCCACGCCACAGCGCTTGCACCTCAGGCTGTGCATGTCGCACTCGGAGACGGCGGCCAACCACGGCCCGACAAGGACGCTATACGGCCTCCGCCTGTCCCGGGATCATCCTTCTTTCCGACCCTAGCAACCCAGGAGCCCCACGCCTCATGGCCCAGCACAATGCTTTCTACGCCCAGTCCGGTGGCGTCACCGCGGTCATCAACGCCAGCGCCTGCGGCGTCATCGAGACCTGCCGCCGCCACAGCGACCGTATCGGAAAGGTCTATGCAGGCCATAATGGCATCATCGGCGCCCTGACCGAGGATCTGATCGACGTCAGCCAGGAGTCAGACGACACCATTGCTGCGCTGCGCCACACCCCGGGCGGCGCCTTCGGCTCCTGCCGTTACAAGCTCAAGGACATCGAGAGCCACCGGGCCCAGTACGAGCGTCTGATCGAGGTGTTCAAGGCCCACGACATCCGCTACTTCTTCTACAACGGCGGCGGCGACAGTGCCGATACCTGCCTCAAGGTGTCGCAGCTCTCTGAAAAAATGGGCTATCCGCTGACCGCCATCCACGTTCCCAAGACCGTGGATAACGACCTGCCCATTACCGACAACAGCCCGGGCTTTGGCAGCGTCGCCAAGTACATCGCCACCTCCACCCTGGAAGCCTCCATGGACATCGCCTCCATGTGCGCCACCTCCACCAAGGTGTTCGTACTCGAGGTCATGGGACGCCACGCGGGCTGGATCGCCGGCGCAGGCGGCCTGGCGGGACAAGGGGAAGGCGAGCCGCCCCACCTCATCATCTTCCCCGAGATCCCCTTTGACCGTCGCCAGGTCATGGAGCGCGTCGAGTACGCCGTCAAGAACTACGGCTACTGCGTCATTGTTGTCTCCGAGGGGGCACGCTACGAAGACGGCACCTTCCTTGCCGACTCCGGCAACACGGATGCCTTTGGGCATCGCCAACTGGGCGGTGTGGCACCGACACTGGCCGGCATGGTCAAGCAGGACCTGGGCTACAAGTATCACTGGGCCGTGGCAGATTACCTGCAGCGTGCAGCACGCCACCTTGGCGCCAAGACTGACGTCGAGCAGGCCTACGCTGTCGGAGTCAAGGCGGTCGAACTGGCGCTGGACGGCCACAATGCCCAGATGCCCGCCATCAAGCGGGTCAGCGAGAACCCCTACCGCTGGGACATCGAGGCCGCGCCCCTGGCGGACGTAGCCAACCGCGAGAAATTCATGCCCCGCGACTATATTCGCGAGGACGGCTTTGGCATCAGTGAAGCGGGTCGCACCTACCTGGCCCCCCTGATCCAGGGCGAAGACTTCCCGCCTTTCGAGAATGGGCTGCCGAAAATGGCCAAGCTGAAGCTCGCCCGGGTCGCCAAGCGCCTGCCAGAGTTCAGCCTCTAAGCCACGCCCCAAGACACACCCGAGGCTCTGCCTCGGGTTTTTTTTGTGCGCACGATTCGGTGCCACCTGAGTCGCTTCTTTGTCTAAGGGCTCCGTCTAGCACCTGGACAATGCCGTTCGTTCTCTCCCCCAGAGAAACGTGACGTTCTGTGGCGTGAGGCCACGGCGTCTGATCGCAGCTCAGCCCTTGCCAGCCTCAACCTAGGATGCCGCGTCTGGGGGGTTGTCAGCGCCAGCAAAACTCCGGTGCCGCAAGCTCTCGATGTCGCGTTTGGGAGGTGCGCCAAACAGCCGACTGTACTCGCGGCTAAACTGCGACGGGCTCTCGTAACCCACCTGAAACGCGGCGGCGGCGGCATCATAAGCATCGTTCAGCATCAAGCGCCTGGCTTCGCTAAGGCGTAGCCACTTCTGATACTGCAAGGGGCTCATCCCCGTCAGCTGACGAAAATATTGGTGCAGACTCGATGTGCTCATCTGCGCTTGGGTCGCGAGCTCAGCGGTGCGCAGCGGCTGTGTGTAATTCGCCTTCAACCAATCAATGGCTCTGGCAATCCGCTGGCTTTGGCTACCAACCGACGCAATCTGCCACAGACGTGGTGCCAGATCGCTTTTAAGCAGACGGTAGTGGATCTCACGCTCGATCAGTGGCGCGAGCACCGCCATGTCAGCGGGCTCGTCGAGTAGCCCGAGCAGACGCCTGAAGGGCTCCAACAGCTCAGGGGTGAGCGTGCCGATAGACGTGCCCGCCTCGCTGGCACGAGCACGCGGTGGCGGCAGCCGGATCTGCGAGATCAGCTCCGTCATGACAGACAGATCGAGCTTGAAGGATAGCCCCAGGCACGGCATGTCCGTGCTGGCCTCCAGCACTTGCGATCGAGCGGGGAGATCCAGCGAGTTGATCAAGAAGCGCTTGGTGTCGTAGGCATAGGCCTGCTCGCCGACCAGCATTTGCTTGGCCCCCTGGACGACGATAACAATGCTGGGCTGCACCATACAGGCGCAGGGCTCGGTCAGGGCCTCACGCCTGAACAACGCCAGGCTTTCAAGCTCGGTCGCGCAGTCCTCCAACCCTAGCGTACGCCCCCCAATCAAGCCCGCCAGGTCTGCGTGGATAGCGTCAAGCGATCCCATGTCGCGTCGCTCGATGTGAAGTTGAACTGGCATAGAAGGTCTCCCTGCGCCTCTTTCCGCGACGATATCTCGACCACCCTTCCTAGTCGAACCGTGTTCCATGAACTCGGAGTATCAGGCAAGAACCTTGGCCAATCCATCTACCGTCTCGACGGTACTGCTACGCAATATGGCAATCCAGGCGTTGTGGGCACCGGGGCCTTTACCTGTCACTGGCCTTGCCACACACCGACGTTGATATCGCATAGAGAGACCGATGACCGCTCAACACCTGTCTAATGACTCCGTGACAAAGACCAGTACCTGGGGCGCCGTGTTCTCCATGTCGCTATGTGTCGCCATGCTGATCGCCGCCGAATTCATGCCAGTAAGCCTGTTGACGCCTATCGCAGATGGACTGGGTGCCAGCGCGGGAAAGATCGGCCAAGCGATCTCTGTCAGCGGCTTTTTCGCTGTGGCCGCAAGCCTCGTCATTACCACGGCAGCGGGCCGTCTCAATCGCAAGTGGGTGTTGGTGATCATGACCGCGCTGATGCTGGTCTCGCTGATCATGGTGGCCACTGCCTCCAGTCTGGCAGTGCTGATGCTGGCAAGGGCGTTACTTGGCATCTGCATCGGCGGCTTCTGGGCGCTGGCAACCGCGGTCATCATGCGCCTGGTGCCTCCTGAACGCACCGCCGCTGCGCTGGCCGTGATGTACACCGGGCAGGCGTTCGCCGCGGCGTTCGCAGCGCCGGTCGGTAGTTATCTCGGCGGTGTGATTGGCTGGCGTGGCGCCTTCTGGGTGCTGGTACCGATAGTGGCGTTCAACCTGGTCTGGCAGCTCATCGCCCTGCCGTCCTTGCCTGCAGCACAGGGACAGTCCATCCGCGCGCTGATCTCGCTCCTCAGGCGCCCTTACTTTGCCCGCGGTATCGCGGCCGTGATCTTCACCTTCGCGGGTGCGTTCACGATGTTCACCTATCTCCGGCCGTTCCTGGAAACCGTCACCGGCGTCACTGTGACCGAGCTGTCACAACTGTTCCTGGTGCTGGGCTGCGCCGGATTTCTCGGCACCTGGGCGGGCGGCAAGTTCGCCGACGGCCAGGTCATACGTCTACTGCAAGTGCTGCCGGTGGTGATGGGGCTGGCGACGATCGGACTGCTCGGGTTTGGCCAGCTTGTTGTCGTGGCGGCACTGTTGCTGGCGATCTGGGGCGTCATGAACACCGCGATGTCAATCGGCTGGATGGCCTGGCTCACACAGAACCTAGACGACGCTCCCGAAGCCGCCGGAAGCCTGATCGTCGCAGCCATCCAGACCGCCATCCTGGGGGGCGCCGCCCTCGGCGGCACGCTTCTGGATCATTTCGGTATCGGCGCGACCTTTATTGGCAGCGCCATCTTGTCGGCGATCGCCTTCCTGCTGGTCGGATCTGGCCAACGGCTGCTCAAGACGACATGACAATTGGGTAGTGACATCTGACATCAATCGGTCAAAAGGAGTTCTCATGATGATCAAAGCCTATGGCGCGCCTGCGGGCGACAAACCTCTGGAACCCATGGACATTACCCGGAGGGCGATGGGTGCTCAGGATGTGCAGATCGACATCGCGTACTGCGGCATCTGTCATTCCGATTTGCATCAAGCACGTGCCGAATGGGCGGGCACTCACTTTCCCTGCGTACCGGGTCACGAAATCGTTGGCCGTGTGGCCAGCGTCGGCACTCAGGTGACGAATGTCCAGGTCGGAGACCTTGTGGGCGTCGGTTGCATCGTCGATAGCTGTCAGCACTGTGAGGAATGCGATGTCGGCCAGGAGAACTACTGCGACGCCATGATCGGCACCTACAACTTTCCCACGCCTGATGCTCCAGGCTGGACGCTAGGCGGCTATGCCCAACAGATCGTGGTGAACGAGCGCTATGTTTTGCGCATCCGCCATCCAGAGTCGCAACTTGCTGCCGTGGCGCCACTGCTATGCGCAGGCATCACCACCTATTCGCCGCTGCGTCATTGGAACATCGGACCGGGCCAGAAGGTCGGCGTTGTGGGTATCGGCGGCCTGGGCCACGTGGGTATCAAGCTTGCCCATGCGATGGGTGCCCATGTCGTCGCATTCACCACATCCGACTCCAAGCGCGAAGCGGCAAAGGCCCTGGGCGCTGACGACGTTGTCGTTTCACGCAACGCCAGCGAGATGGCCGAGCACACGGCAAGTCTCGACTTCATCCTGAATACCGTTGCCGCCCCACATGACCTCGATGCCTTCATGGCGCTGCTGAAGCGTGATGGGACCATGACACTGGTAGGCGTACCGGCTGAAGCTCACCCGTCACCACAGGTATTCCACCTCGTGTCGAAGCGCCGAACTCTTGCTGGCTCGATGATCGGCGGCATTCCCGAAACCCAGGAAATGCTCGATTTTTGTGCCAAGCACGACATCGTGGCGGACATCGAACTGATCAGCGCAGACCAAATCAATGCCTCCTATGAGCGCATGCTCAGGGGCGACGTCAAATATCGATTCGTCATCGACAACGGGACCCTCTCGACTGCGTCGTGAGCCGGGCTTGCATAATGGAGAACACCATGCACGAATCCAACCCGAAGACCAAAGACGCCGAGTACGTTGTCACCCGTAGAAGCGTCATCCAAGGCGCCGTACTGGCTGCTGGGTCAGCGGCGCTGCTCGGCTACCCGGCAGCTCCGGCAGCGGCGTCTTCCCGTCCCAACGCAACGTCCGGCACAGATGAAGCCACCGGCCTGTCACTCACGCAGGAATGGGACAAGACGTTTCCCAGGAGTGAAAACGTCGATCACCGCAAGGTCACTTTCAAGAACCGGTACGGGATCACCTTGGCAGCAGACCTGTACCAGCCGAAAAACAAAAGTGGCAGACTCGCAGCGATTTCTGTCAGCGGCCCCTTTGGCGCCGTAAAAGAGCAGTCATCTGGCCTTTACGCGCAAACCATGGCCGAACGCGGTTTTGTCGCGCTGGCATTCGACCCCTCTTTCACAGGAGAAAGCGGTGGTGAACCGCGCAATGTCGCTTCACCGGACATCAACACTGAGGATGTCAGCGCTTCTGTCGATTTTCTTGGCTTGTTACCGAGCGTTGACCGCAACCGCATTGGAGCCATCGGCATTTGTGGCTACAGCGGTATGGCACTGACTGCCGCGACCAGTGACTCACGCATCAAGGCGGTTGCCACCGTTTCCATGTATGACATGTCCCGCAGCATGAGTCGCAGCTATAAAGATAGCTATACGCGGGAGCAGCGCCATCAGGTCATTGATTATCTTAGCCAACAGCGGTGGGTAGATGCGGAAAACGGTAGCTATGGGTTGGGCTATCACGAAGTCCCGTTCGACGAAAACGGGAACATCATCAAAGGCCAGCGCGTATTGCCTGAATCCCTGCCCGAGAATCCAGACTCGGTGCTGGCCGCATTCTTCGATTACTACCGTACTCCGCGAGGCTTCCACCCCAGGGGGATCAACTCGACAACGGCATGGACAGCGACGACCCCCATGTCATTTTTCAGTTTTCCCTTATATGCAAACATCGACATGATGTCCGCACGTCCCATTCTTCTGGTGGCCGGCGAAAACGCTCACTCGCGCTATTACTCTGAAGACGTCAACAGGGTAGCTTCCGAACCGAAGGAATTGGTCATCGTGCCTAACGCAGACCATGTGGACCTTTACGATCAACTCGACAGGATACCTTTCGATACACTGACGTCATTCTTTGGCACACACTTATCATCCACATAAAGCGAGAGTTGGAGCGCACCTGAGGTCCCCGCCCTGCGGACAGTACCGGCTGTGGTGCGGCCATCGGGCGGGTCCAACACCAAGGAGCTATCGTCCACCTTTGTCCATGGCGGGGCATGACTGCACCGTCAGCCTGCCGGCGCCGACAGGCTGGCGGGGCATGACTGCACCGTCAGCCTGCCGGCGCCGACAGGCACAGAAAGGGGGTGGGTACAGGCCCCACGACGACAGCTCCCACCCTGATAGCCCCCATCCCGACGCCTGGCTAGGCTCAGCGCAACCACCACGACAGCACCAGCAGTACCAGCAGTACACCGGCAATGCCTTGCCATAGGTTGGCAGGCTCCTGCCAGGCGCGGATGGACCTCGGCGCCTGTTCCTTGGGCTGCTGCCGGCTCGGCCTCACGCTATACAGGAACTCGGACAGCCGACGGAAGCGCAATGATCGCTGCGGATCCAGCGCGCGCTTCAATGCCTCATCCAGCTCCTGACTGACATCCGGACGACGACTGCGCACGCTGCGGTAGCTCAGCTGCTCCAGGTCGGTATGACTGCGTAACTGGTGGGTCGGAATGTCGTAAGGCAGCTGCCCACTCAGCAGCCAGTACACCGTCGAGGCCAACGCGTACTGATCGCTGCGCCGCCCCACCTCGTCATCGAGCGCATATTCCGGCGCACTGTGTTCGTTGAGCCCGACCTGCTGCACCAGACGGCGTGAGCGCCGATGACCATCGACGTCACGCAGATGGCAGGCGCTGAAGTCGGCCAACACTACCTGGCCATGCTCATCGATCAGCACATTATCCGGATGGATCTGCTGATGAATCAGGTCCCGATTGTGCAGCGCCTGGATCGCCTTGCCGAGCTGCAGCGCGATGTCCAGCCGCTGCCCAAGGCTGGCACGAGGAAAGCGCGCCACCCACTGGGACAGGGTCATGCCTTCCACGTGCCGCATCAGGTAATAGAGATGACGACGCTGGCGGGACGGTTCCACCACGCTGACCACGAAAGGCGAATGCACGCGCTCCACCACCCACTGCTGCAGTAAAAAGTGCTCCAGGTAGGCGTTTCGATTCGACAACTCAGGGCTCGGCGCCTTGAGCACGCAGATGCGATCGGTCTGCAGGTCACGCACCCGGTACACGCGAGAGTGGGCTGTCCGTGACAGCACCTCCTCGATCAGCAGACCGTCGATCTGATTGCCTGGAGCAAGCTCCGGGGGAATCGGCAGGTCGCCGTACAGACGGCTGGGGGCATCCGGTGACACGTCGGGCAGCTCATCGACCCTGACCAGCTGGAAACAGAACGGATCGCTGCCGTAGCCGCGCTCCCCCGCTCTGGCCCCGGCCGCGGCAGCCAGCCGCTCACAGGCGGCGTCCAGGTCACTGGCGTCTTCGCGTATCAGGCGCACGTAGTCCGACGGCAGCAAGGTGCCCCGCACCCCCTGGGTGGTAAACAGAAAGATATCGCCCTGCTTGAGTGGCCACTCGGTATAGTCGATATCGATACCGACATCCATGCCCAGCGCCCTGGCCGGGTAGCGGTAGCCGCCAAGGTCAGTGACGTGGTCCCGCGACAGCTGCTCGAATTCAGCCCCTCGAAGACGAAAGACCAGGGTGTCACCAACATGGAAAAGGTGGGCACTACGCTCCTTGAACACCACGGCAGACAGGGACGACACGTAGCTGCCGCTGTCCATCTGTCGCGTCATGCCGTGACACCAGGCATTCAGGGATCGAATGACGCGCTGGGCCGACGCCTTGACGGTCCAGTGGCTGGGTGTGGCGTAGTAGTCATTGAGAAACCCGCGAACACTGAGGTCCCCGGCCTGTTTGGCCAGCGCATGCCCGGACGCTGAGTCGCTGATCAACGCGCATGCACCCTTGGGCTCCCCCTCTTCCGGCAGGCGCACCGACATCGAGCTACGCTGGCGATGCCGCTCCGGGGCAACAAAGGCCTGTCCATAACTCAGTGCAAGACGTGCAGTGGCCAAGATCACCTCCTGTGGCTCCAGCATTGGCGGTACGACTCCGGCGAACGAGGGACCACCACCATTCTGGGCGGTATGATACACATCATGTGGCGCTTATGTGTGACAACAGGCTTGTCGCCGACGGCCAGACCACTTGCGCCCATTATTGCACCGCGTCAAGATACCGCCCAACGATTGGTAATCCCGCTCCGGGGTTCGTATAATTCGACCGATTTTTTTCCGCCAGTCAGGCGGACATCTGCCCAACGAAGGACACGAGCATGAACTTCGACAACATCCCCGCCGGCAAGGATCTCCCCAACGATCTCTACGTGGCGATCGAGATTCCCGCCAACCACGCGCCGGTGAAGTACGAAATTGATAAGGACATGGGCGCCCTGCTCGTCGATCGCTTCATGGCGACCCCGATGTTCTACCCGGCCAACTACGGCTTCATCCCCCACACCCTGGCCGATGATGGCGACCCCCTCGACGCGCTGGTCGTGACACCGTATCCGGTAGCACCGGGCAGCATCGTGCGTGCGCGTCCCGTCGGCATCCTCAACATGACCGACGAAGCGGGCGAAGACGCCAAGCTGGTCTGCGTGCCGCATCCCAAGCTGTCCAGCCTCTACGACGACGTGCAGGAAGTCACCGACCTGCCTGAGCTGCTGCGTCAGCAGATCGCTCACTTCTTCGAGAACTACAAGGACCTCGAGAAAGGCAAGTGGGTGAAGGTCGAGTCCTGGGAAGGCGTCGAAGCAGCGCGCAAGGCCATCGAAAAGTCCGCCGCCGCCTACGCCAAGGCCTGATTGTTACGTAGTCTGGTTTTTACGTAGAGAACCAAGCGCCTTGATGCAAGAAGCCGCCCCTGAGGCGGCTTCTTGCGTTATGGCAATAACACGACGGTCACGACGCGCCGTCGTCAGGCAGCTCGCCATCATCCTCCGGCGAAGCTGGAGCGGCATCGTCCGCTGAGGCTTCGCCTACCTCGTCAGCTACCTCGTCATCTGCCGCCTCGTCATTCACTGCAGCAGCTTTACCGCTTGCCGCATCCGCCTCCTGAGTGGAAGCCGAGGCTGCTGCTGAACCTCCGCCCTCACTGGCCAGTCCCTCTGTCAGGCTTAGCAGCACGCTGTCCAGACGACTGAGATGGTGGGCCATGCTCAGAGGATAGTTGGCAAAGATGCCGAGGCCGCTACCGCGCAACACCATCGGGCTCCAGAACTGGCGTTGCATGCGCTCCAGCTCGGCCAAGGCCCGCGCATAATCATCGCTCAGCCCCGCGGCGGCGATGCTGTCGGCCTGGTCTCGCTCCAGCGCCACCAATAACTGATACAGCGCCCAGGTCTGGCCACGCGTTTCATGGAAGACATCGTCCACTCGATACCAGGGCACCTCGGCCTCCCGTGGCACCTCAATGCCAAGTTCAGTGAGCCGCTCCGTATCCGCCACGGCCGACGACAGGCGCTCCCGCAATGCCGCCAAGGCCTCCCTTACTGACTCAAGATAGCTAGCGGCACCTACCCCCTGTTCGCCGAACGACGCACCAGCGCCATCATCGAAGCGCGCCAGGTACTCCCGAGCCGCCTGACCCGCCAATGCCAGATGATCCTCCATGGACGGTGCCAGCCAATCATCCGCGTCCTGATAGAGGGCAGCGATCAGCTCGTCTACCGCAGCGCCCGACTGGGTATCGAAGTGTGACAGGCTCGACGCCATGATCCGCGCCTGGGTCAGCACACCGGTCTCCCAGGCCGCCATATTGTCCATCCACAGCCCAGGGGGCAGCAGGTCATTACGCACGTAGCCCCCAGGCTTGTCCTGCAGGGTATCGATCAAGGTCGCCAGAGTGGCCACACTGACGGTACCGCGAGCGGCCGGCGCGGCGGAAATACGCTGCTGCTGGGTGGCGGTCTCCACGTCGAACCGGGAAGGCGCAACGCTCCACCATATACTGAGACCCACGGCGACCATGACCAATATGGCCAGGAGGATCACCAACGGTTTCCAGATCCAGCCATAGCGTGGTGTTTCCAGCTCCTGTCGGCGCTGCTCTGCACGCTGTCGTCGACTGCTCATTTTGCTCTCCTTGTCGCCCCTCGAACACCGCTCGCGACTTCCCCGCTGGAGGAAAGTCATCGCCCCAGTGGTAGAATAGCCCCGACCCCAGACATGCATCAGACCATAGCGCGACAGTATCGGGAACCCTGCTGTGCTTCTACGGTCTGAAGCGGAGCGCGTGGCCACGATAAGCCGCGAGGACCACGTATGTGCACCAGCACACATCGCAGGCCAGTTCGCGAGCACCGTCAATGGGCCTGGTAGCAAGACATTATTGCTGGGCCGGGTGAATGAGCAGACCGCGGAGGCTGCCGCTCTCCCGCCGTTGATCATTCGTCACGTGCGCCCGACACCCTCACCGTCAACAAGGATTCGACGTGTTCCTCGCCACACGCCTACTCATCGTGATCTGCTTGTCACTGGTTCCCTGGACCGCGCAAGCACAGTTCTTCTCTTCTTCTTCCGACGAGTTCCTGCCCGTCCACGAGGCATTCAGCGCCACTGCATGGCATGACGGCGAGCGGGTTTATGTCGGCATGGAAAACGCCGACGGCTACTATCTCTACCGCCATCGCTTTGCCCTTGCCCTGCAAGACGGCTCGGGCGAACTGGGCGAGCTGACACTCCCCCCCGGGGAAGCCAAGACCGATGAGTTTCTGGGTGACGTCAATGTCTTCTATGACAGCGTCGTCTTCAGCGCGCCGCTGAACGCTCCCCAACAGGGCCCGCTGCCGCTGTCCCTGACCTTCCAGGGCTGCGCCGATGCGGGGCTGTGCTACCCGCCCGAAACCCTCACCTTGAGCGCCCCGGAGTCCGAACCACCGCCGGCCTTTGCCGACGCCGTAAAGGCCACAGGCACTCCGTCAGCGGACACTCCGTCGGCCAGCGCCTCGGATGCCGACGTCAGCGCCGCAGACGACAACGCCTTTGCCAGTGCCCCGCTCAGCGAGGACGGCCACTTCCGTGCGTTGATGCAGGACGCCAGCCTGCCCCTGATGCTTGGCCTGTTCTTCCTCGCTGGACTGGGCCTGACCTTCACCCCCTGCGTGTTGCCGATGATCCCGATTCTGTCGTCCATCATCGTTGGCCAGAACCCAGGGCGCGGCAGGGCCTTCGTGCTGTCGGCCAGCTATGTCGCAGGCATGGCCTTTACCTATGCCCTGGTCGGCGTCCTGATGGGATTGTTCGGGGCCGGGCTCAACCTCCAGGCGAGACTGCAGTCCGCTCCGGTACTGATCGTCTTTGCCCTTCTGTTCACCCTGTTTGCGCTGGCCATGTTCGGCGTATTTGAGCTGCGTGTCGGCTCTCGCCTGGGCTCGCGCATCGACGCCTGGCAGAGCCGAGCCCAGCAAAGCGGGCCGCTCGGCCTGGCCGCCGCCGGCGCTCTCTCGGTACTGGTCGTGTCTCCCTGCGTTTCAGCCCCCCTGGCTGGCGCCCTGGTCTTCATTTCCTCCACCGGCGATGCCCTGGTGGGCGGTGCGGCCCTGCTGGCCCTCGGCCTTGGCATGGGTGTTCCTCTGCTGCTGGTCGGCGGCTTTGGCACGTCCCTGCTGCCACGCTCTGGCAACTGGATGAACGGGGTCAAGACCGCCTTCGGCATTCTCTTGCTGGGGGTGGCCATCTGGCTGGTGGAACGCCTGTTGCCGGCGACCGCGTCGTTGCTGTTGTGGGCTTGCCTGGCGACCGGTACAGCACTGACGCTGGGGGCCCTGGACATGCGCTCACCCACGGGCTGGCCGCGGGTGCGACAGGGACTCGGAATCATTCTGCTGGTCTGGGGGATCACCCTGGTAGTCGGTGCTGCCGGCGGCGCAAGCGACCCGCTCAGGCCGCTGCAGGGTCTGACCTCCCCATCCAACGCAGGTAGTGCCGGAGGTACACAAGCGCTGGCCCACGCCGACCAGGTCGTGACCGGGCTCGATCAGCTTGAGGCAGGCCTTGCCCAGGACCAGGGGCCCGTATTCGTCAACGTGACGGCAGAGTGGTGCATTTCCTGCAAGATCATGGAGCGTGACGTCTTTCCCGATCCGCAGGTACAGGCAGCGCTCGACGGCTATCGCTGGATCGATGTGGACGTGACCGAGTCAAATGCCGACAGCCGAGCCCTACTGGACCAGCTGGGCCTGTTCGGCCCTCCCAGCCTGCTGTTCTTCCACAACGGAACAGAAATCCGGCAGGCCAGAATACAGGGCGAGCTTGACGCCGCCTCCCTCGCACAGCACCTCGACGCGGTCACCGAACTGCTGACTGCGACACCCGCAGCGTCGGCATCAGCGACGCCGAAAGACCATGAACGAACACCGTTCGGCCTCGCTGGACAACCCGCGCAATTTTCGGCAAACTCCGCACTACTCTGAATTCTGACACGATAGAGGCGCCATTAAACGGTAACGTGCGGCGATCTCTAACAACTTGCGTCAGGTTTACAGCGCCTGACAGACACTTCACACGATCGAGACAACGTCATGGATATTCGTAAAGTCAAGAAGCTGATTGAACTGCTGGAAGAGTCCAACATCAGCGAAATCGAGATCCAGGAAGGCGAAGAGTCGGTCCGCATCAGCCGTCATCCCCAGGGTGGCAGCTGGCAGCCGGCCCCGGCGGCTCAGCCTTGGCCTGCCGCCGCTCCGGCACCGGCAGCTGCCCCTGCGCCAGCGCCTGCCGAGGCCCCGGCCGCCAGCGCCGACAGCGGCCCCAGCTATCAGGGCCAGGCGGTCGTCTCGCCGATGGTCGGTACCTTCTACCGCTCCCCCGCTCCTGGCGCCAAGCCGTTCATGGAAGTCGGCTCCAGCGTGCGCAAGGGCGACACCATCTGCATCGTCGAAGCGATGAAAATGATGAACCAGATCGAAGCCGACCGTGACGGCGTCGTCGAGGCCATCCTGGTCGAAGACGGTGAGCCGGTTGAATTCGACCAGCCCCTGGTTGTCATCTCCTGAGAAGGCCCTGGCCTTCCCTGACCATTCACTTTCGGCGGACACCACCATGTTGGACAAGGTTCTAATCGCCAACCGCGGCGAGATCGCTCTTCGCATCCTGCGCGCCTGCAAGGAGCTCGGGATCAAGACCGTCGCGGTGCATTCCAAGGCGGACCGCGAGCTGATGCACGTGCGTCTCGCCGATGAGGCGGTGTGCATTGGCCCGGCCTCCTCGGCCCAGTCTTACCTCAACATTCCTTCACTGATCAGCGCGGCCGAAGTCACCGACGCCAGCGCGATCCATCCCGGCTACGGCTTTCTGTCCGAGAACGCCGACTTCGCCGAACAGGTCGAACGCTCCGGCTTCACCTTCATCGGCCCGAAAGCCGAGACCATCCGCCTGATGGGCGACAAGGTCAGCGCCATCAACGCGATGAAGAAAGCCGGCGTGCCCACAGTACCGGGCTCTGATGGCCCGCTGAGCGACGACGAAGGCGAGCTTATCGCGACCGCTCGCCGCATCGGCTACCCGGTGATCATCAAGGCCGCAGCTGGCGGCGGTGGCCGCGGCATGCGCGTCGTCCACACCGAAGCTCACCTGGTCTCCGCCGTGACCGTGACTCGCACCGAAGCGCACGCCGCCTTCGGTGATGGCACGGTCTACATGGAGAAGTTCCTGGAGAAGCCGCGTCACGTGGAAGTCCAGGTACTGGCAGACGGTCAGGGTAACGCCATCCACCTGTACGATCGCGACTGCTCGCTGCAGCGGCGCCATCAGAAGGTCCTGGAAGAAGCCCCCGCCCCGGGCCTCGACCCCGATGCACGGGCCAAGGTACTCGACGCCTGTCGCGAGGCCTGCATCGAGATCGGCTACCGCGGCGCTGGTACCTTCGAATTCCTGTACGAAGACGGCGAGTTCTTCTTTATCGAGATGAACACCCGCGTCCAGGTGGAGCACCCGGTCACCGAGATGGTCACCGGCGTGGACATCGTCCGCGAGCAGCTGCGCATTGCCTCCGGCCTGCCGCTGTCGATCCGTCAGGAAGACGTCGAGCTGAACGGCCACGCCTTCGAGTGCCGGATCAATGCCGAGGATGCACGCACCTTCATGCCATCTCCTGGCAAGGTCACCCTGTACCATCCCCCGGGTGGTCTCGGGGTGCGCATGGATTCGCACCTGTACACGGGCTACACCGTACCGCCGCACTATGATTCCCTGATCGGCAAGCTGATCACCTGGGGTGCCGACCGCGAGACATCGCTGACACGCATGCGCAACGCGCTTGACGAGCTGCTGGTGGAAGGTATCAAGACCAATACCGATCTGCACAAGGATCTGGTGCGCGACGGGTATTTCCAGCAGGGTGGGGTCAACATCCACTACCTGGAAAAGAAACTGGGCCTCTAAGCGAGCGCTGGCCTAGGCCGGCGCACTCCAGGCCTTCCATCGCTTGACGGGCAGCTAGCGCCGCACGTCAAGCGACAGCGGGGCGGCTTCGGCCGCCCCGCTGACGTTTACCTGACATCGAGGAACACCCCAATGCCCTGGCTCCAACTCAAGGCCGAGGTGCCTCCCCAGCACGCCGAGCTGCTCGAGGAGCTGCTGCTCGCAGAAGGTGCGACGGCCATCACCTTGCAGGACGGCGAAGACGACCCGGTGTTCGAGCCCGACAGGGGCACGACCCCGCTGTGGGATCACACCGTCCTGACCGGACTCTACGACGACCTGGATGGCCTCGCCGACATGCTGGAGCGGCTGGCCGGCGCCTGGGCGGAAACGATGCCCGATGAGCCTTGCCCGACGATCACTCACGAACTGATCGATGATCGTGACTGGGAAAGAGAATGGATGGACAGCTTCGAGCCTCTGCGCATGGGGCAGCGCCTGTGGATCGTCCCCAGCTGGCACCAGCCACCCGAGGATGACGCGGTGAACCTGCACCTCGACCCCGGACTGGCCTTCGGCACCGGCACCCATCCCACCACAGCGCTGTGCCTCGAATGGCTCGACGGGCTGGCCGTTGATGGCGCCCTGGACGACGTTGAACTGCTGGATGTGGGCTGCGGTTCAGGCATCCTCGCCATTGCCGCCCTGAAACTCGGTGCCGCCAGTGCCGTGGCCACCGACATCGACCCCCAGGCGCTGACCGCCAGCCGCGACAACGCCGAGCGTAACGCTATCGAGGCCTCACGCCTGACGCTGCGCTACCCGGAACAGATGGGGGGTGAGACCTTTCCGCTGGTGCTGGCCAACATCCTGGCTGGCCCTTTGGTCGAGCTGGCCCCTACCATCGCAGGCCATGTCGCTCCCGGAGGCCGACTGGCGCTCTCCGGCATCCTTGAGGCCCAGGCCGATGAGGTCATCGACGCTTACCGCGATCAAGGGCTCTACATGGACGATCCTGAGCTGCGCGACGGCTGGGTACGCCTGACCGGTTATCGCCCAGAGACTCGCTGAACATTGATGACCCTGGTCACTCCCAGCGTTTGATCAGGAAAACGCCTCGTTGATGCCTTCACCAAGGCGCCTTCGAGGCGTATGATATGCAGCCCCGGAACGACGGCAACGCCCATGTCAGACCAACGTCCCAGTCACCAGCCACAGGTCAGCCAGCCTTCAGCTCGCCGGACCACGCCCCGTCAGGACACCTGGATAGGCCCGCACAAGCTGGCCAGCCCGGTGATTCTTGCGCCTATGGCGGGCGTGACCGACAGGCCCTTTCGTGCCTTGTGTCGACAGCTGGGAGCAGGCCTGGTCGTGGGCGAGATGGTCACCTCTGACCCCAACCTGTGGCATACCAGAAAGTCACGGCTGCGCATGGATCACCGCGGCGAACCCGGACCACGGGCGGTGCAGATCGCTGGAGGCGACGCCGAGATGCTCGCTACCGCCGCTCGGCTGAATGCCGAGCAGGGTGCCGAAATCATCGACATCAACATGGGATGCCCGGCCAAGAAGGTCTGCAACAAGGCTGCCGGCTCAGCCCTGCTTCGAGACGAAGCGCTGGTGGCCGAGATTCTCGACGCGGTGGTCGCTGCCGTGGACATACCGGTGACCCTGAAGATCCGCACCGGCTGGTGCGAGGACAGCAACAATGCGGTACGCATTGCGACGCTGGCCGAGAACGCGGGGATCCAGGCCTTGGCGGTGCATGGCCGCCATCGTCAGCAGCGCTACCAGGGCGACGCGGAATACGACACCATTGCCGAGGTCGCATCGAGGATTCGCATCCCGGTGTTCGCCAATGGCGATATCACCGACCCGCTAAAGGCACGCCGCGTGCTCGACTATACTGGTGCAGATGCCGTGATGGTTGGCCGCGGTGCCCAGGGCAACCCCTGGATTTTCCGCGAAATCGCTCACTATCTGGCGCATGACGAGCTACTGCCACCGGCGACCGATGATGAGCGCCGGGAGGTGTTGGGAGCGCATCTTAACGCCCTGCACGCCTTCTACGGCGAGCATATGGGCGTGAAAATCGCGCGCAAGCACCTGGGATGGTACCTGTCCAGCGATCAGCGCCTGGAGGACGATAGTCGCCGCGCGCTGAAGGCCACCTTCAATGGCCTGACGTCGGTCCAGGGCCAGCAAGACTTTATCGACGAACTTTTTCGTCACGACCCAGCTACCGCCGCGGAGCGTGTGGCCAGGGCCGTGGCACACCATGGAACCCGTGCCGCATGACCAGCCAGCCACCCATCGACCAGTCGGCATCTGCCTCGCCACTCGACACCTCAGAGCGGTCCATCGACGGCCTCCCGCCGACAGCGGCTCAGGCCGCCGATGAGCGCCCTCTGCGCGAAGCCGTATTTGCCGCCATGGAACGCTATTTTGATCACCTGGATGGGGGAACCGTGACCGACCTGCATGCCATGGTGATGGCGGAGGTCGAGGCTCCCTTGTTGTCTTCGGTACTCAGCTATACCCGCGGCAATCAGACCCGGGCGGCTGAGATGCTGGGGCTCAACCGCGGCACGCTGCGCAAGAAGCTCAAGCAATACGACCTGATCTAGACCGATTCGAGGGAGCCTGACGGCTCCCTTTTCTCGCCCTATCGTTTTTCCTCGCAATAGAGACCTTCCCATGGCCCAGCCCTCTCCCCTCCCCGTTCGCCGCGCCCTGATCAGCGTGTCGGACAAGACCGGCATCGTCGATTTCGCCCGCGCCCTGTCCGATATGGGGGTCGAACTGCTCTCCACCGGCGGCACCTACCGCCTGCTGGCCGACAACGCCATTGCCGTGACGGAAGTCTCGGAGCACACCGGTTTCCCGGAGATCATGGACGGCCGGGTCAAGACGCTGCACCCCAAGATTCACGGTGGCATCCTGGGTCGGCGCGGACAGGACGATGCCGTCATGCAACAGCATGACATCGCCCCTATCGACATGGTGGTCGTCAACCTCTACCCCTTCGCTGCCACGATCGCCCGCCCGGACTGTCGTCTCGAGGATGCCATCGAGAACATCGATATCGGTGGCCCCACCATGGTGCGTTCCTGCGCCAAGAACCATGCCCATACCAGCATCGTGGTCAACGCGGCGGACTATGACCGAGTGATTGCTGAAATGCGCGACAACGCAGGGGCCGTCACCCAGCCCACGCGTTTCGACCTGGCCGTCAAGGCATTCGAGCACACCGCAGGCTACGACGGTGCCATTGCCGACTACCTGGGACGCCTGGTCGAAGGTAGCGATGACGGCTTCCCGCGCACCTACAACCTGCAGCTCACCAAGAAGCAGTCGATGCGCTACGGCGAGAACCCTCACCAGCAGGCGGCCTTCTACGTGGAAGACAACGCCAGCGAGCCGAGCGTCTCCACCGCGGTGACCCTGCAGGGCAAACCGCTGTCGTTCAACAACGTGGCTGACACGGACGCCGCACTCGAGTGCGTGAAGAGCTTTGCTGACACTGCATGTGTCATCGTCAAGCACGCCAACCCCTGTGGCGTGGCCGTAGGCGCCAGCGCGCGCGAAGCCTATGACAAGGCCTTCGCCACCGACCCGACCAGCGCCTTTGGCGGCATCATCGCCTTCAACGTGCCGCTGGATGCAGACACCGCCCGCGCGATCATCGATCGTCAGTTCGTTGAAGTCATCATCGCCCCAGGGGTGAGTGACGACGCCATCGCCATCGTCGCCGAGAAAAAGAACGTGCGACTGCTGGATATCAGCGCTCACTGGCCCGGCGAGCAGCTCGCTGCCCACGACCTCAAGCGCGTCACCGGTGGTCTGCTGGTCCAGGATCGTGACCTTGGCATGGTCGAGCGCGACGATTTGACCGTGGTGTCCGAGCGGGTGCCCAGCGAGCAGGAAATGCGTGACCTGGCCTTCGCCTGGAAGGTGGCCAAGTACGTCAAGTCCAACGCCATCGTCTACGCCAAGGATGGTCAGACCATCGGCGTGGGCGCAGGCCAGATGAGCCGCGTCTACTCCGCTCGTATCGCCGGCATCAAGGCGGCCGACGAAGGACTCTCAGTGCCCGGCTCGGTCATGGCCTCAGACGCCTTCTTCCCGTTCCGGGATGGCATCGATGCCGCCGCCAGTGCCGGCATTACCGCGGTCATTCAGCCCGGCGGCTCCATGCGCGACCAGGAAGTGATTGACGCCGCCAATGAGGCCGGCATCGCCATGGTATTTACCGGCATGCGTCACTTCCGCCACTGAAGGCAGCTACCCGCTACCTCAACGGGTGGCGGGCGCTACGCGGGCACCGGCAACGGTGCCTGCCTGCACTCAATAAAAGGGCCTCGACGCATGCGTCGAGGCCCTTTTATTAAGCGTCAGGGAAGCGGCCGCTATCGCTCACGGCCGCTCAGATCGACGTCACTCACCGATGTCCATGCACAGGTACTTGGTTTCGAGGAACTCGGCCAGGCCCTGGTGACCGCCTTCGCGCCCCAGACCTGACGCCTTGACTCCGCCAAACGGGGCCGCAGCATTGGAAATCAAGCCGGTGTTGATGCCGACCATACCGTACTCGAGTGCATCGGCAACCCGCCATACGCGGCCCAGGTCCTTCGAGTAGAAGTAGGCGGCAAGCCCAAATTCGGTATCGTTGGCCAGGGCAACCGCGTCTTCCTCGTCATCGAAGGGAAACACCGCCGCCAATGGGCCGAAGGTTTCTTCTCGCGCCACCTTCATTTCGCTGCTGGCGCCACTGACCAGGGTCGGTGTGAAGTAGTTGCCGCCCAAGGGATGAGGATGACCGCCAATCCACAGCTCGGCGCCCTTGTCGACCGCATCCTGAACATGCTCGTTGACCTTGCTGACGGCATTTTCGTCGATCAGCGGACCAATATTGACGCCGTCCTCGGTCCCGTCGCCAACCTGAAGCTCGCTGTTCATCGCCACCGCGAGCTTCTCGCTGAACGCGTTCACCACGCTCGACTGGACCAGGAAGCGGTTGGTGCAGACGCAGGTCTGACCGGCATTTCGGAATTTGGCCGCCATGGCACCACTGACCGCAGCGTCCAGATCCGCATCCTCGAACACGATGAACGGCGCGTTGCCGCCCAGTTCCAGCGACACCTTCTGGATATTCTGGGCCGCCTGGGCCATCAGCGTACGGCCAACTTCGGTCGACCCGGTAAAGGTGATCTTGCGCACAACCGGCGACTCGGTCAGCGCAGCGGCGATCTCGCTGGCCGAACCCGGCACCACATTGAACACGCCACGCGGCACTCCCGCACGCTCGGCGAGCAGCGCCAGCGCAGTGGCCGACAAGGGGGTCTGACTGGCCGGCTTGACCACGATGGTACATCCCGCCGCCAAGGCAGCCCCGGCCTTGCGCGTAATCATGGCGGCCGGGAAGTTCCATGGAGTAATCGCGCCACAGACGCCTACCGGCTGCTTGGTGACCACGATGCGCTGGCTGGACTTCACCGCTGGAATCGTCTCGCCATAGACGCGGCGGCCTTCCTCAGCAAACCAGCGCAGGAAGCTGGCGGCATAGACGATCTCACCAGCGGCTTCCTTGAGCGGCTTGCCCTGCTCAAGGGTCATGATGGTCGCAAGCTCGTCCTGATGCTCGAGCATCAGCTCGTACCATTTCATCAGGATGTCCGCACGTTCTTGTGCGGTCAGCGACCGCCAGGCCGGCAAGGCGGCCTCGGCTGCTCCGATAGCGGTCTCCGTCTCGGCCCGGCCAAGACGTGGCACTTGCGCGATGACCTCGCCATTGGCCGGATTGACGACCTCGATCTGATCCCCGCTGTCGGCTGCCACCCAACTGCCATCAATGTAGGCGAAGGGGCGATACAGCGGCATTTCCTGTAGGGCTTTCATTTAGCCTCCTGGCGATATGGCGAAAGGAACATCACTTTCATGCTAAGCGCTTCACCGGCGGATCGCCAACCCGTATCACACTGGCATCACGCCGACGTCTCATCCGCGGCGCGGGATGCTGACAGGGTGATCGAAACAGAGTCCGCAAACCGCAGCGCGTGGGGCTTGTCGATCTCGACCTGGGTGGTCAACACCTGCTCGTGACTCATGATCAGGTCGAGCACCTCACGGGTCATGCGCTCAAGCAATTGAAAGCGATTGCCTTCCACCAGGGCGATGACTTCCTTAGTGATCGTGCGGTAGTTCAAGGCCTGTTCAATGTGGTTGAACGCAACGGCCTTGTCCGCACGGTAGCGAATGACGGCGTTGATCACCACATCCTGGCGATTGAGGATCTCCTCCTCCTTGATACCGATGTAGGTGCGCAACCGCAGATTCTTGATGCGAATGGTGGCGAGATCGTGATCTAGATGCTGATCCCCCAGAACGTGCAGAGACATGGCCCCTCCCGTGTTCGAGGCAGGTTGACGACGGCGGCTGGTATCAGCGGCCACTGACCAGCGTCAGAAACTCCTGGCGTGTGCTGGCCTTTTCGCGGAAGGCACCGAGCATCACCGAGGATGTCATACTGGAATTCTGCTTTTCCACACCACGCATCATCATGCACAGATGGCGGGCCTCCACCACCACTGCCACCCCCCTGGCACCGGTCACCTGCTGGACCGCATCCGCAATCTGACGTGTCAGGTTCTCCTGGATCTGCATGCGTCGAGCATACATGTCGACGATCCGGGCAAACTTGGAAAGCCCCAGCACCTTGCCTTGAGGCAGGTAGGCGATGTGGCACTTGCCGATGAAGGGCAGCAAGTGGTGCTCGCACATCGAGTAGAGCTCGATATCCTTGACCAGCACCATCTCATCTGTCTCCGAGGAGAACACGGCCCCATTGACGATCTCTTCCAGCGACTGAGTGTAGCCGCGATTGAGAAACTGCATCGCCTTGGCGGCTCGCTTGGGCGTGTCGACAAGCCCCTCCCGCTCCGGGTCCTCGCCCAGCTCCTCAATGATGTGTCGATAGTGATTGGCGAGTGCTTCAGTCATGATCCAGCCCTTCAGGGGATACGCCCAGGCATGCCGGGAGTTTCGCTCCCAACTATACAAGACCTGTACGTTGAATGTTTAAAATACAACTATTGCCGATTCGTGCCCATAAGTCTACCGCAGCCGGCGCTTCGTCGCAGTTCGCGATGGCCGCTCGCCAAACCTACCGTTCGATATCCACGATGCATGACGTCGGGGAGACGCCAAACGACAGCCCAGGCCTGCGCGACCCGCTAGCGTCGAGGTGCCCGGATGCTCGTCATTGCCGGCGCCGATAACGTGACACAGTGTCGCGTAACGGTCGTGGTGGCTGCCCCGCTGTCAGCGCTGTGCTATCGTCGAACCGCCGTGTGGGGTGGCTGGGACAGGCCAACGTCCAGAGACCACTTCGCTCAGACTCATTCTTCGGAAAGATGCTTTCGTCAGCACGGTTCTTGATCCCATCGCGGCTCGTTAGCGAGCAAGGTTAGGTAGCGAGCGCGGTTCTGGATCAATCACGGTGCGCTTATGAGTACAGTGCCTGCCCTGTACGATCTTCTGCGAGAAACGCCTATGTCCTGCCGCCGCCTGAAGTCCCGGCCTTCATCATTGTCTATTGCCCTTCTGTCATCTCTCGCCTGCGTCGGCATGGCGCTTGCCGCCACCGCCCAGGCCGACAGTCTGGCCCTGCCCGCCCAATCTCGCATCGACGTCACCACGATCGACGGCATCGCACTGGACGGCGCCCAGGACCAGCTTCACGACGTCATGCTGACCCCTGCAAGCGACGCCAGCGGCCGCACCGATCTGCCGCACTATTGTGTTCTGGTGGGGGATGCCAAGCGTGACGGGGATCGCCTGAGAATCACTACACAGGCGCTGACCTGCGTGGAGACCGAGGGGGGAGACAGCCACATCTATTCGGGAGAATTGGTGGCGGGCGCCTATGACACGGACGGCCAGTTCGGGCTCGATGCCTGTGATGACAACGGCTGTGAGCTTGAGGCGAACCACGTCTTCCAGCTGGAACTCACCCACGCCCTCGACATCGAGCAGATGCCCAACCCTTCAGCCGAGCTGAATGCCGAGCGACGCCGCACAGGCCCCCGTACTGAGGCCGACGGCGAAGCCGAAGGCAACAACGAGACCGGCGACTAGACCTCACCTCCGCCACCGTCGTAAAGCGCGGGAGGCTGGCATCACTGCTCCCGCGCCTGCCGACCGAACAACGCCGTCAGCCTCCGGCCAACCAGCGCTCCTTGTCGGACAGCGCCAGGCGCTGCTGCTCCAGCTGGCGGATATGCTCATCCCAGTAGCCGTGATCCGCCACCCAGGGAAACGCTCTGGGAAAGGCCGGGTCTTCCCAACGCCCCACCAGCCAGGCGCTGTGACGCATCACGCGCAGCGTCCTCAGCGGTTCTATCAACGCCAGTTCGCCACGCTCAAACGGCAACACCTGTTCGTACCCTTCGATCACCTCGGACAGCTGCTGCGTCCTCTCCTCGGGAGCCTGGGCAGTAAACAACATCCACAGATCCTGTACCGCCGGCGCCATCAGCGCATCATCGAAGTCGACCAGGGCAAAGTGATCGTCTCGTCCCAGCATGTTGCCGACATGGCAGTCGCCATGGACGCGCAACGCAGCCCCTGCCGCATCATCGAAGCGCGCCAGGGTGGCTACCAGCGTCTTTGCTACCGAGGCATAGCTGTCGCGCTGACGCTGGCTCAACCAGTCGCTGCCAAGAATCGTCTCGCGGGCTTGCTCCGCCATGGTCGATGGCACCAGCTGTGCGCGGTGCATAAAGCGTCCGCGGCGCCCCACCTCGTGGACCCTGCCAATCAATTCTCCGAGCGCGAACAGATGATCAGGATTCTCCAGCTCGGGTGCCTGACCCGGCAGGTGGGGGAACAGTGCCAGCCGCTGCCCGTCGACCTCGTGCAGGCTATTACCCGCATCATCGCACCAGGGCGCGGCGACGTTCACCTGAGCCGCCTCGAGCTCTGCCAGAAAGGCGTGCTCTTCCTGTATCGCCTGCGATGAGAGACGACCGGGGCGGTAGAATTTGGCCACCCAGCGTCCGCCCTCTTCATCTCTGACCAGGTAGACGCGATTCTCGTAGCTGTTCAGCGCGAAGGGCTCACCCGATAGCCAGAACCCCAGGGACTCGATCGCGTCTACGACGCGCTGGGGCGACAGTTCATGGAAGGGGGTCGAGGTACTCATGGAGACTCCAGCGCGCAGGTGGGAAACGACCGCGGCAGCTTAACAGAGCCAGGGTGGCGGCGTCCTGGCCATTACCCAGGCATCGACTCGCTCGGCACCGGCGTCTCGGCACGCACTGGCCAGGCGCGAGAGAGTGGCGCCCGTCGTCATCACGTCGTCGACCAGCACCACATGGCGAGGCATGGGACCCGCCACGTCGAACATGCCCTTCACCTGACGTCGTCTGGCACTCGCCGTCAGGGTGTGCTGAGGCGGGTCATTGCGCCGCCGCTGACCACGGGTCACCGGCACGCCCAAGCGCCTACCAAGCTCGAAAGCCAACCATTCGCTCTGGTCGAAGCCCTGCTCACGCGCCCGCTGCCGATGTCTCGGCACTCCCATCAAGACATCCGGAACCGTCGTTTCGCGTGCCTCCAGGGCCCACAGAAACAGGGCGATCAACTGATGTGCGCTTGGCCGATGGGCCCCAGCCTTGAAGCGCTGGACCAACCGGCGAATCTCGTCACGATAGATCAGTGGCGCTACTACCGTGTCCAGCGCGAGGGGGGTGGTCAAGCAGCGCCCACACAGGCGGGTCCCGGCTGGCCTTGCCTCCAGGGCTGGCGCCAAGGGTTCTGCACAACGCTCGCAGGGCGCCACGTTCCACGCCAGGCAGGCCTGACAGCGTCGGCACAACGGCATCCGGGGTCCGGCTCCTGGCTCAACGGCCAGATTCGGCGCCAAGCACCAGGGGCAGCGCTGCGGCAACCACCTGGCCAGCATGTGGTCAACTTCAGCGAGCCTGCAGGTTGACAGGCGGGTCAAACGCCCTATCCTGTCCGTCAACTTACCTATTTTAAAAAAGTTGACCAAAGCGAGACACTCCATGTCGGCCACCGTGACCTCTTCTTCCACCCTAGCCCTGGACAGTACCCCGCGCCACGACTGGTCCTTTGATGAAATCGAGGCCCTCTTCGCACTGCCCTTCAACGACTTGATGTTCAAGGCACAGACGATCCATCGCCAGCACTTCGATGCCAATGCGGTACAGGTGTCCACCCTGCTGTCGATCAAGACCGGCGCTTGCCCGGAAGACTGCAAGTATTGCCCCCAGTCCGGCCACTACAACACCGGTCTGGACAAGGAGAAGCTGCTCGAGATCGAGAAAGTTGTCGCCCAGGCCCGTTCCGCCAAGGACGCTGGCGCCAGCCGCTTCTGCATGGGAGCCGCCTGGCGCAGCCCGCGCCAGCGTGACCTGGACGTCGTGCTCGAAATGGTCAAGCAAGTGAAGGCGCTGGGTCTTGAAACCTGCATGACGCTCGGCATGGTCGATGGGGATCAGGCGCGCCAGCTGGCGGATGCTGGTCTCGACTACTACAACCACAACCTGGATACCTCTCCCGAGTACTACGGCGAGATCATCACCACGCGCAGCTACGCCGACCGCCTCGACACCCTCGGCAATGTGCGCGATGCCGGCATGAAGATCTGTTCCGGCGGGATCCTTGGCATGGGCGAGTCCGCGCGGGATCGCGCAGGCCTGCTGAGGCAGCTGGCCAACTTGTCGCCGCACCCCGAATCGGTGCCCATCAACATGCTGGTCAAGGTGCCCGGCACCCCGCTCGAGAATGTCGAGGACCTCGACCCCATCGAATACCTGCGGGCCATCGCTGTCGCCCGCATCATGATGCCGACCAGCCATGTCCGCCTGTCCGCCGGGCGCGAGCAGATGGATGAGTCGACCCAGGCCCTGGCATTCATGGCAGGCGCCAACTCGATCTTCTACGGCGACACCCTGCTGACCACCGGCAACCCCCAGGTGGAACGCGACAAGGCGCTGTTTGCCAAGCTCGGCCTGCACCCGGAACAGCGCGAGAGCTGCGCCACCGACGAGCAGCAGGCGGAGGCCCTCAGCCGTGAGGTGAAACGTCAGGCCAGCGTCGCCCAAAGCGAGCAGTACTACGACGCCGCCGTCTAACGACGCTGCCCCAGATGCCTTTCGCCTGCCTGCCCCTGCGGCTGATTGCCGATGCCAAGCGGGGGCAATGCAAGGCACAGAGAACACCATGAGCCAGACCTGGAACGATTACCTGAGGCTACGCGCCGACCAACGCCGGCAGGCCCAGCGCTGGCGCCAACGCCAGACACAGCGGCGGGATCTCGCGCTGCTCGATATGGCGGGCAACGACTATCTGGGCCTGCGCACCGACCCACGCCTGGCCGAAGCGGCCAGCGACGGCGCTCGTCGCTACGGCAGCGGCGCGGGAGCCTCTCATCTGGTGACCGGCCATGGTGAGCTGCATGAGGCCCTCGAGGAGGCCCTGGCACGACTCACCGGCCGGCCGCGAGCATTGCTCTTCTCCACCGGCTACATGGCCAACCTTGGGGTCATTCAAGCCCTGTGCGATCCCCATGTTCAGGTGTATCAGGACCGTCTCAACCATGCTTCGCTGATCGACGGGGCACGACTGGCGGGCGCCCGCTCACGCCGTTACCACCACCTCGACCTGGCCGACCTCGACCGGCTGATGACCCGTGCGCCGGAGAAGTCCCTGGCTCTGGCCATCAGCGACGGGGTGTTCAGCATGGACGGCGACTGCGCCGACGTCGGGGAACTGGCCCGACTGTGCCAGCGCCATGGGGCCTGGCTGATGATCGATGATGCCCATGGCGTTGGTGTGCTGGGCGAGCGTGGTGACGGCTGTGTGGGTCAGCGCTACGACAGCCAGCAGGTGCCGATCCTTGTCGGCACTCTGGGCAAGGCGCTCGGCACTGGCGGCGCCTTTGTCGCCGGAGACGATGCCTTGATCGAGCACCTGATTCAGTTCGCCCGGCCCTATGTGTACACCACCGCCATGCCGCCCCCGGTGGCCGCAGCCTCGCTCAAGGCCCTGGAGCTGCTTGACGCGGAACCCGAGCGCAGGCAGCACCTGCATTCGCTGGTGCAGCTGTTCCGGGATGAGGCGTCGCGTTTGGGCCTGCCACTGATGCCATCGCGCACACCGATCCAACCGATATTGCTGGGAGATGAGTCACGCACCCTGGAGTGGGCGCGGCTGCTGGAAGCCAGTAGCATCAAGGTCGGAGCGATTCGCCCGCCCACCGTGCCCAATGGCCAGTCCAGACTGCGCATCACGTTAACCGCCGGCCACAGCCACGACGACATCCAGCGCCTGCTTGACGCCCTGGCCAGCTGTCAGCGGCTGGTCCCGGCCGACAGCATGGAAGAGGTTGGCGCATGACCCGCCTGGTACTGCTCTCGGGCTGGGCCATCGATGCCCGTGTCTTTGCCCCCCTCGCCCCGCATTGGTCCCAGGGCTGGGACGTGCATGCCATTGACTGGCCGGGCATGGGCACCAAGTCGTCGTCCCCATTGGCTGACCCGGGCTCCATCAGTCAGCTTGCCGAGGCCATGTCTCCTGAGCTGCTGCCCGACCAGGATACCTCGGTGGTGTGGGTGGGCTGGTCGCTGGGAGCTCTCCAGGCTGCCGCCTTGGCACGTGTCATGGGGCCTCCTGATGCGCTCGTGCTGATCGGCATGGGCCCGACCTTCTGCCACCCCGCAGGGGTCAGCCAACAGGCACTCGCCGACTTCAACAGCGCCTTTCACCGTGACCCAGACCGGGCAGTCGAGCACTTCCTACGCTGGCAGCTATCGGCAGAGCCTGAGCCTCGCCCGTCACTGGCGTCGCTCAAGGCACTGCTGAGACCGCAGGCACAGGCCGATCACGCCACTCTCGCACAAGGACTCTCGACGCTGGCCCAGGAGGATATTCACGACGTTTTCCTCAAGCCGCCCTGCCCGACGGCCACCCTGTGCGGACACGACGACCCGCTGATGGCGCCCGCGGTGCGCCATGCCGCGGATGAGCGCATCGCCGCCAGCGGACACTGCCCCATGCTTAGCCAACCGCAGCGGCTGGTCGAGGCGGTGGAGCGACAGGCACAGCGCCTGCTGGCGCACCGCCAGTCACCAGGACACGGCGACCCCCGTCAGACATCCAGGCCCGAGCGCGACCGACCAAACCCGAGGGAGGCAGCATGGCAACGCTGACACAGGACGCGCCACTCGGTGATGAGACCTCCGCCAGCCACTGGCGGCAACGGGTGGATCGGGCCTTTTCGCGGGCAGCCCCACACTATCGGCAGCTTGCCCGCGCGCAGCTCGCCATGGCCCAGTCGTTGCTCGACGATTTGCCGCCACGGCACGCCCAGGCTCGCCAGAATACGGTAAATGATCACGAGCCCGTGCAAAACGTCCTGGACCTGGGCTGCGGCCCAGGGGATCTCACCTGGCAGATGTGCGATCGCTATCCCAACGCCCAGGTAATAGGACTGGACCTGTCACTGGCAATGCTCGCTGAAGCTCGCCGTCATGCTGCCCGTCCGGACGATTCACGCCCCTGCAGCGCCAGGGCATCGTCTCCTGTGTGGTTGAAGGCAGATGCCCAGTCCCTGCCTCTGGCGACGGCCAGCATCGATCTGCTGGTATCCAACCTGGCCATCCAGTGGTGTCCTGACCTGGCGCAGGTACTGGCAAACGTGCATCGCGTCCTGCGGCCGGGCGGCCGGGCGGTGATCAACACCTTGCTGCCCGGCACCCTGCATGAGGTGGCCAGCGCATGGCAGCGTCCCGGCCATTCCAGCGGAGTGCTGGTGTTTCCCAGCCTGGCTCAGCATCAGCAGCGGGTCGATCAGAGCCCTTGGCAGGATGCCGTCCTGCGGCCCCGCGAGGTCACCTTTCACTACCCGGACATTCACGCAGTGATGGCTTCCATCAAGGGCGTCGGCGCCCAGGTGGCGCGGCCTGGCGCTGGCCTGACCCGCCGGGAACTGGCCCAGGCAAAGCAGCGTTACGAGCGCTTGCGCACGCCACAGGGACTTCCCGTGACCTACCACCAGCTGACGTTGGTACTCACCCGCTGAGCGCTCTCCGGCTCCCCCATGACCCTCAGATTTCTGCAAGATGGACCCGTGCCATGACCTGCTATTTCGTGACCGGCACCGACACCGATGCCGGCAAGACCCTCGCCAGTTCCGCGCTTTTGGCGCTCGCCAGACGCCAGGGCCTCAGCACCCTGGGCCTGAAACCGGTGGCGTCTGGCTGCCAAGCTACGGCTGCAGGGTTGAGAAACATCGACGCCTTGACGCTCCAGGCCCAGAGTCGGCCTGAGGTCGACTACGCCACGATCAATCCCTATGCCTTCGAGCCCCCCATTGCCCCTCATCTGGCAGCGCGCTACGCCGACGCCGAGCTGACCTTGGCCAGGCTGGAACGGACCATTGCGCCGTCCCTGGCGCTGGGCCGCGACCTGACGCTGATCGAGGGCGCTGGCGGCTACCGCGTCCCGCTGAATGAGCAGGAAGACCTGGCAGGCCTGGCCCCTCGCCTTAGGCTGCCGGTCATTGTTGTCATTGGCCTCAAGCTGGGCTGTCTCAATCACGCCTTGCTGACCGCAGAAGCGCTGGCCCGTGACGGCGTGGTCTGCGCTGGCTGGATTGGCAACCTCATCGACGCTGACTTTGCGGCAGATGAAACCCTTTACCAGGACAACCTTGCCCATCTGACCGCGCGGCTACCGGGGCCTTGCCTGGGCATCATTCCCCGCCTGGAAGGCAGCGACCACCAGGAGCTGGCGCAGCAGGCCGCCGAGTACCTGACGCTTCCCCCCGGTTAGGCCTTGGCTTTATCGCGTCGCTTGATTCGTTGCCTTTTTGTCTCGCTGCCTTTGTTCTTATTGAATTAGCTCTTATTGCATTAGCGCTCATTGCCTCCGGCATGCTCCCTTCGCCTCAGGCATGAGCGGCCTGTCACCAAGGGCCCATCGCCATCCGCCTGGGCCCTGATGGCTGCGGCGTCGCCCAACAGCTGAAAAAGTTGACTTGCCGGTCAAGCAACGTACAATATGCACCGCTCACCTGCATGCGGATGTGGTGGAATTGGTAGACACGCTAGATTTAGGTTCTAGTGCCTTAGCGCGTGGGAGTTCGAGTCTCCCCATCCGCACCATCTTGATATCCCTCAGCTTTTCCCGATCCCGACCACGTTGTCTCGACGCACTAGATTATCGAACGTGACCGAATCGTGACGTCACTCTTTCAGAACATGTTCAGAAGGTGCTAGGAACGTGCCTCGCCAGGCGCTCAGTGATGACACCCACTTATCCTCTTTGATCGCTTTATCGCAGCGATAGTCATCGCGCTCACATGCCTGAGGACATCGCTCGCCTCACCCCTCTCGTCGCATATCACGCTCTGGCATAGCGGCGCTGTGCTGTGGCCACCGGCGCGTTGACAACTGCCACGAAGCCGCGACGAATCGGACCACCGCTCGTGCTATCTTTAGCGGCGAACGGTACGGGATGTGCGTTCTTCCAAAAGCATTCAAGAAAAAAGGCCCCTGCATGCTGAACTACTTTGCCCTTGGCATTCTCTTTTTTGTCGCCTTGACGCTGTTCTACGGGGTTATCGTCATTCACGACATTCCCTATGGCATCGCCAAGAAGCGCAATCATCCTCATCAGGATGCTATCCACGTAGCGGGCTGGGTCAGCCTCTTCACCCTGCATGTGCTGTGGCCCTTCCTGTGGATCTGGGCCACCCTGTATCGCGATGATCGCGGCTGGGGCTTTCAGCAGATCGAGCAGGAACAGGCCAGGGAACGCAACGAGATCGATCAACTGAGGGCGGAGCTGGAGCAGCTCAGGCAGCGGCTTGATCGGCAGGAATCAGGGCAGGCTACCCCGACGGCCGAGACCGTCAGCTCTACCCAGCAGGGAGGCCAGTCCTGATGGATCTGCTTATCGTCCTGACCTACGCCGCCATCTGCATCGTCATCTTCAAGGTGTTTCGCATCCCACTGAACAAGTGGACAGTGCCCACCGCCTTTCTGGGCGGCGTGATTGTCGTCTCGACGCTGGTGCTGTTGATGAACTACAACCACCCCTTCACTCGCCAGGTGCGTCAGGCCTACGCCGTCACGCCGCTGGTCTCGGAAGTACGAGCCCGCGTCACATCGGTCAACGTATCCCCCAACACCCTGGTCAAGGCCGGCACCCCGCTGTTCACCCTCGATGCACGGCAGTTCGAAGCCAAGGTGGAGCGTCTGACCGCCGAGCTGGAAGACACCTTGCGCAACTCTGACAGCCGCACCGCAGGCGTGGCTGAGGCGGAAGCCAACTTGCTGGCCGCCCAGGCGGATCGCAACCAGGCCCAGCGCACCCTGGCACGCTACCAGGCGGCCTCATCGGCCTTCAGTCGACAGCAGATCGATGAAGCGGCCCAGGTCGCCGAGACCACCGCCGCCCGGGTATCCCAGGCCCAGGCAGCACTGGAAAGAGCTCAAGCGGAACAGCGTCCCGATGCCAATGATCAGGACCCACTGGTGATCGCCAAGCGGGCCGAACTGGCCCAGGCCCAGTACGACCTGGAGAACACCATTATCCGCGCCCCGACAGACGGGTATCTTACCCAGCTGGCGGTACGCCCCGGCATGATGGCGGTGCCGCTGCCGCTCAAGCCGATGGGAGTCTTCGTGCACGATGAGCCAGGTCGTTTTACTGGCGCCTTCCGTCAGCAGGCGCTGAACCGCATCCAGCAGGGTGACGAAGCAGAGCTGACCTTCACGGCCTTGCCTGGCCAGGTGTTCAGCGCAGAGGTCATCGAGGTGCTTCCCGCCATCGCCGAGTCTCAGGTCGCGGCAGGAGATCGCCTGCTGGGCGCAGACGCCTTCAAGACAGTGGATGCCCCGGCGCTGGTGACATTGCGGCTGCTGCCGGACCAGGACGTGCCCGACCTGCCGTTGGGCATCAGCGCCCAGGCGGCGGTCTACACCGAGCACTTCCATCACGTGGCCATCATGCGCAAGGTGCTCCTTCGCATGCTCGGTTGGCAGCACTACCTCTATCTGGATCACTGACGCCAAACGACGCAGCCAAGCCTCGGGCGTCCCTACCGACGCCCGGGGCTTTTTGCTGGGCGCTGCGCCGCTGCAGGCCAGACGGCTGAAGCACCAACAATAGCCCTGGGCGCCCGTAAACGCTGACCATCATGATCCAAATCAAGAACTTGGCGGACGCTCTGATCCTACAATTCCTACATGATCAGTCACCACATGGACCGCGGCGATGTTCACCAAGATTCTGGTACCGGTAGACGGCTCTTGCTACTCCCGTGAAGCGCTGAAGGTGGCCTGCACGCTGCTCAATGCCCATCGCAGCGACGATACTTCGCCCGCCGGAAACGCAAGCGCCGGCCAGCTAGTCTTGCTGCACGTGCCAGAAGAGCTCGGTTCGGAACCCGCCTTCGTCTGGGGCGTCTCCGCCATCGCCGCTGGTGCTGCCCTGGATGAGCGAGAGGCCATCGGCAGAGAGATTCTCGACAACGCCGGGCGTGACGCGCTTAGCCTGGGGGTTCCCAAACCGATGATCCTGCTGCGCCACGGCAGCCCAGGCCAGGTCATCCTCGACGCGGCCCGTGAGCACGGCGTCGACGCCATCGTCATGGGGCATCGCGGCATGGGCAAGTTCAAGGCCCTGATCGAAGGCAGCGTGTCACGCAAGGTCAGTCATCACGCCCGCTGCCGAGTAGTGACCGTGCACTGACGCCCGTATTAAACAAACAGACGAGCAAACGAGCAGAAGAGCAAACGAATAGACGAGCAGAGTGCACGCCATAGCGAAGCGCGTCCCGGCCTCGGCGGCGCCAGTCATGCTAGGCTTTCTCCTACGTGGAACCATGACCCCGCGTGCCATGGTCCGAGGTTGACGAGGGAGCCATTGATGAGACATCTCCGCCTTTATGGCGCTCGGCGCAGTGCGGCCGGTACCACTCCATCTGCGGGCATGCTGCTGGGGGTGCTCGTACTCGCCACTTGCCTGGTCAGCGGCTGCTCCAGCACGTCCCCCGCGGACGGCCTGACGGAGCGCCGAGGCGACAGACAGTATGACGCTCTCGACAGCCTGCAGTTACCGGAAGACGCGCTCCCCCCGCCAGGTGCATGCCGCATCTGGTACCTGGATCTGACGCCAGACCGCCAGCCTCCTCCCGGTGACTGCAACGACCTGTATGACCAAGTGCCTCCAGGCGCCCGCCTGATTCGCGGCTAGGCTGACGCCTGCTGATGCCTGTACCGGACCGTTCTATCGCCTGCCCAGACGGGCCTCGGCCTGCTCCAACGATGCCCAGGCTAGCCGCTTGAGCGAGTCCTGCCCCTGGTCCATGGCCTCCAGTAGCGCTCGCTTTTCCTTGAGGTAGATCCGCGCGAAGCCAGGGTCGTGCTCGACAATAGAGCCGGTGTTGTGAATCAGATCTGCATACTTGACGGTCTGTACATCCCCACCAGCGCGTGCCAACCGTTCCAGCGAGATCCGCTTGCGCGCGGCGCGATTGCCGACCTCTGGCCCCTCAAGGTCACTCAAGGCCACCACAAGTTCCACCACGTCAGCAGGAAACAACTCACGCAGGGTCATCTCGCTGACCTCAGTATCCTCCAGCACGTCGTGCAGCCACGCCGCGGCCTCTAGCTCCGGCCGACTCGGACAATGTTCGCGCACCAAGGCGGCAACCGCGGCAGGATGCTCGATGTAGGGAGTCTCCAGATACTTGCGGCGTTGGCCAATGGCACAGTGGGCAGCCGTCGCGAAAACACGTGCGTGTTCGACCATGACCTGGCCATCGGTGGGTTCTATGGACATCTTGGGCGCCTCCATAAATTAGAACATTTCAATATATTGAGGACAGCGAACGGTCGGCCCACTATTCTGAGTCCACCCCAACCACAATAAGGAGCCCCCATGAAGCCGGACACGATCGCACTGCATCACGGCTACACGCCCGACAACCAGAATGCCGTGGCGGTGCCCATTCATCAGACCACGTCCTTTTCATTTGATAATGCGCAACACGCCGCGGATCTGTTCGACCTCAAGGTCGAAGGCAATATCTACTCGCGCATCATGAATCCCACCTGCAGCGTGCTGGAGGGGCGGGTAGCGGCACTGGAAGGCGGTATTGCCGGACTCGCGGTGGCCTCAGGGATGGCGGCAATCACCTACGCCATCCAAACCATCGCCGAAACCGGCGACAACATCATCTCGATCAGCGAGCTGTACGGGGGCACCTACAACCTGTTTGCCCACACGCTGCCTCGTCAGGGCATCGAGGTCCGCTTTGCCGACAAGGACGACCTGGACACCATCGCCGGCCACATCGATGCCCGTACCAAAGCCATTTTCTGCGAAAGCATCGGCAACCCCTCGGGCAGCGTCGTCGACCTTGGCGCGCTGGCGACTCTGGCCCATGACCATGGCCTACCGCTGATTGTCGATAATACCGTGGCCACCCCCTTCCTGTGTCGCCCGATCGACCACGGCGCCGATATCGTGGTGCATTCGGCGACGAAATACATTGGCGGCCATGGCACCACCGTCGGTGGCGTCATCGTCGACTCCGGACGCTTCCCCTGGGCCTCCCATGCCGAGCGCTTTGCCCTGCTCAACGAAGCGGACCCGTCCTATCACGGTATCAGCTACACCCGTGACGTTGGTGAGGCCGCCTTCATCGCCAGGGCCCGCGTCGTGCCACTGCGCAACATGGGCGCGGCGCTCAGCGCCCAGGCTGCCTGGAACCTGCTACAGGGCCTGGAAACGCTATCGCTTCGAATCGAGCGTATCTGTGATAACACCCAGAAGGTCGCGGAATATCTGGAGCAGCATCCCGCCGTCTCATGGGTGAAGTACGCAGGACTCGAACACCACAAGGATCACGGGCTCGCGATCCGCTATCTGCAAGGCAAAGCGTCAGGCATTCTTAGCTTCGGTATCAACGGCGGGCGCGATGCGGGGGCACGCTTCTATGACGCTCTCGGCCTGATCCTTCGACTGGTCAACATAGGCGATGCCAAGACCTGCTCTGCCATCCCGGCCGCCACTACCCACCGCCAGTTGAACGACGAGGAATTGGCCGCCGCCGGTGTCAGCGCCGACATGGTCCGACTGTCCATCGGCATCGAGCACATCGATGACCTGCTGAGCGACCTCGACCAGGCGCTGTCTGCCTCACAAGCATGATCGATGCTCCCACGCCTGACGTGGGAGCATGGTTCTAGTTGGAAGCAGGCACGGGCAAGCCAACCGGAGTCGGCGAAGGGGGCAGCCATTCCCCCTTCGTCAGCGCCTCGGTAGGTCGGTAGAAGCGCAGGGTGTAGTTCCATCCAGGCTCAATCGCCAGATAGTTCGGCACGTCGGGATCCCCGCCAAAATGCAGCGTTACCGACCCATCCTCGTTGGCATCCGCGGTGCTGCTGGTCACCGACTGGGCGCCGTCGGCGCCGTCGATCAAGCGGCCCTGGTCGTCATACACCGTCACCGACCAGAACCCGGTGACCGGCACATCGACCGGCAGCATCAGCACCTGAGGGGTGTCGCCGTCGTTGTGCAACGGATTGATCGTGACGTAATACGCCTCTTCAATGGGCTGGCCCAGCCAACCGGCAGCGGTCCCCCACAGATGGCGCACAGGGTCGACATCACCCTCGGCGCCAAACATGCGGTGACTACCCGACAGGAAGGGTGACAAGCCCAATACCGTTTCACGCACGTCAGCCAGACCCTGCACATCCCAGTCGGGCAGTGTCATCTCACCCTGTTCGGCCTGGGACCACTCGATGGCGTCCTGCTGGGCGTTGGCCTTGGCGATATCCTCGGGCGAGTCTGCATCGACCTGGGTGCGGACCATCACCAGGGCATAGCGTGACCCCACCGTGTCCTGGTCCAGAGTGATCTCACGCCCCCCATAGACCATCAGCGGAGTGAAATGGTCCTGACTCACGACCTGCAGTGACTGCAGTCGGGTGGGATCCGCCTGGGTCGAGATCGTTACCGGAGAACTCAGGTCGAATAGACCCACACTGTGCAACACATCTCGATTGGGGCGCAGCACGTCCGCGTCTGCAGGCAGTGGCGCGCGATCATGGCGTAGCGTGCCGAAGTAACCATCATCAGCGTAGCGCTGAAAATGGTGGTCGGTCTGGGCCCTGATATAGGTATCGAGGGTAACGGCATCGCCAGCGCCGGTACCGCCCCCCTCGTCCGCCTGAACGGAAGCTAGCGTCAACATCACCGCCCCCAGGCAGCCACCCCACTGTCTCCACACCATGACGCTCCCCATGCCTGACTCGATCATTACTGTCAGCATAGCGCCGCATTCCACATCCTACGTCAACCCTGGGCCAGGGTATCGGCTGTGATGGGCACAGCTCTCGGGCCTCAACTGCCAGCGATCGTCATCTCATCGATCAACCAGCTGCCGCTGTGAATACTGCCGCGGGTATCGACATCGTCCCCCAGCGCCACCAGACCCTGGAACATGCGTGACAGGTTTCCGGCGATGGTAAACTCTTCGACCGGATACTGGATCCGTCCATTTTCGACCCAGAAACCGGCAGCGCCACGGGAGTAGTCGCCGGTGACGCCGTTGACCCCCTGCCCCATCAGCTCGGTCACCAGCACCCCACGGTCCATCTGCGCCAGCATGTCACCATGGGGCGTGGTGGCACCGACCAGGCGCAGATTGCGCGCACCACCGGCGTTGGCCGTTGTCTGCATGCCGAGGCGCCGCGCGCTGTAGGCGGACAGCATGTAGCTGGCGATGCGGCCATCTTCGATAAAGCGATTGTCACGGGTCTGCACGCCATCACCGTCGAACGGGCTGCTCGCCATGCCGCCCACCAGCATCGGATGCTCACCGAGACCGAACCAGGACGGGAACAACGCCTCACCCAGGCGCCCGCACAGGAACGATGCATCCCGGTAGATCGCGCCTCCAGCAAGGGCCGACATCAAGTGTCCTACCAGGCCACTGGCCAGACTCGGGTCGAACATGACCGGAAAGCGGCCGGTCTGCGGCGTCTGGCCACCAAGACGACGCAGGGTGCGTTCGGCAGCGCTGTCGCCGACCTCGGCAGGATCGCGCAGGGCCCTGGGGTCCCTGGCACTGGTGTAATCGTAGTCGCGCTGCATGCCGGAGGCGTCTTCCGCGATCAGCATGCACGACAATGAGTGACGACTGCCGCGCTGGCTGCCCATGAAGCCGTGGCTGTTGGCGTAGACACGCACCCCCTCACCGCTGGACAGGCTGGCACCGTCAGAGCTGCGAATGCCCTCACGAGCAAGTCCGGCGGCTTCGCAGGCCAGGGCTCGCTGAATGGCCTCGTCCGTTTCCAGCGCCCAGGGATGGTGGACATCGAGATCCGGCAGTTCGGTCGCCATAAGCTGCGCATCGGCCAGGCCCGCAGCGGGATCTTCCCCGGTGTAGCGGGCGATGGCGATAGCCTTCTCGACCACGCTCTTGATCGACGCATCGCTGGCGTCGGTGGAGGAGGCACTGCCCTTGCGTTGACCGAGATAGACGGTCACCGCAATGCCCTGATCACGGGACAGCTCAACCGACTCGACATCGCCTTCACGCACGCTGACACCGATCCCCTGATCGACACTGGCACCTACCTCGCAGGCATCAGCTCCTAGCCGCCGGGCCAGTGCTACAGCGCTCTCGGCGCGCCCTTCCAGCAATCTCTGCTGGGCTGTGGCATCAAACGCCTGTGTCATCTTCTACTCCTTCTGCGGCCCGATCGACCGCTTGAGACTGTCATCCCTTGCCGCTCATGTCGGCTCGGGCTGGTATACTCCTGAGCTTTGGCGGGCGCCGCCTGTTGGCGTTCGCCTCTTCGCTGCCCCAGCTGCCTTCATCAGGGACCCGGTATGACCCAGCAAGACCTCTCCCCCGACGACCGCCCCAGCAAGTCACAACTCAAGCGCGAAATGCACGAGTTGCAGGCTTTGGGCGAACGCTTCATCGCCATGAAGCCGGACGAACGTGCACGCTTCCCGCTCTCGGACGACCTGCTGCGCGCCATCGAGGAAACCGATCGCATCCGTGCCCGCGAGGCGAGAAGGCGCCACATGCAGTACGTCGGCAAACTGATGCGCAAGGAAGACCTCGACGCCATTCAGGCCGTCTTCGATGAAATCGAACAGGCCCAGGTGCAGCGCGACCATGCCTTTCTGCGCCTGGAAAAGTGGCGCGACCGGATGATCGAGGAAGGCGACGACGCAGTCGAACCCTTCCTGGCGGACTACCCCCACGCCGACCGTCAGGCACTGCGCCAGCTCATCCGCAATGCCCGCAAGGAGCGCGAGCAGAACAAGCCGCCGACCAACGCCAAACGGCTCTATAAACTGCTGCGCGACACGGCGGGACTCTAGCCCCGCCGGGTGCCATCTTGCCTTGCGGCGGCCATTCGGGTCGGCTTACACAGCACGACCTGAAAACTCAGTCCTGAAAACTCAGAACTGAAAAAACCGCGACCTGAGACATCCATACCTGCACCACCCAAGGCGCTGAACCTCGCGCCCATGGGTAGGTGTCAGGCGGCGCTCACGACTGGGTGCCGCCAACCGTCAGCTCATCCAGCTTCAAGGTGGGCTGACCCACGCCGACAGGAACGCCTTGCCCCTCCTTGCCGCAGACGCCAATACCGGTGTCCAGCGCCATGTCGTGTCCAATCATCGACACTCGGCCCATGGCTTCGGGCCCGTTACCGATCAGGGTAGCCCCCTTCACCGGCGCGGTAATGCGCCCGTCCTCGATCAGATACGCCTCGCTGGCAGAGAACACAAACTTGCCGGACGTGATATCGACCTGACCGCCACCGAAACTCACCGCGTAAAGACCGCGAGAGACGCTCTTGATGATGTCTTCCGGGTCGTCCTGACCGGCCCGCATGTAGGTGTTGGTCATGCGAGGCATCGGCATGTGCGCGAACGACTCGCGGCGAGCATTGCCAGTCGGTGCCATGCCCATCAGGCGGGCATTCAACTTGTCCTGCATGTAGCCCTTGAGGATGCCGTCCTCGATCAGAGTGGTGCACTGACTCGGCGTTCCTTCATCGTCCACCGACAGCGAACCACGCCGATCGATCAGCGTCCCGTCATCGACCACGGTGACCCCTGGCGCCGCCACCCGTTCACCGATACGGCCGGCGAACGCGGAACTGCCCTTGCGATTGAAGTCACCTTCAAGCCCGTGTCCCACCGCTTCATGAAGCAGAATTCCAGGCCACCCGGCCCCCAGCACGACGGGCATCTGCCCGGCCGGCGCATCCGCGGCTTCCAGGTTGACCAGCGCCTGGCGCACGGCCTCCTTGGCATAAGTTTCGGCGACACCCTCGTCACGCAGGCGCGCCATCGGGTAACGACCACCGCCTCCCGCGCTGCCCCGCTCCCGACGCCCATTGCGAGACGCAATCACGCTCACGTTGAAGCGCACCAGCGGACGCACATCGGTCGCCAGAGTGCCGTCACTGGCCGTGACCAGGACCACTTCATAGACGCCGGACAGCGAGGCACTGACCTGGGTAACGCTGGGGTCGGCTGCTCTGGCCACCCGGTCGGCCAGCTTCAGCATCGCGACCTTGTCCTCGGCCGACAGCCCCGACAAGGGGTCGATGCCCGCATAGCGGGGCTCCGCACTGACCACGATGCGGGGCGCCTGGTTGAGGCTGGCGCCGCTTCGCACGATGCCCGAGGCAGTTCGTCCGGTCTCCGCCAGCGCATCCGCAGTAATCTGGTTGGAATAGGCAAAGCCGGTCTTTTCACCGGCCATCGCACGCACCCCGACACCACCGTCGATGTTGTAGCTGGCTTCCTTGACCTCGCCATCCTCCAGCACCCAGCCTTCGTGCCAGGCGCGCTGGAAATACAGGTCGGCATAGTCGATGCCCGGCCCGAGGGCATGCCGCAGACCGGCATCAAGTCCGCCAAGGTCAAGCCCGCCGGGGGTCAACAGAGTGGCAACCGCCTCTTCGAGGCTCGCAGGATGTGATGTCATTGGGCACTTTCCAGAGTGATCTGGGGCGACGTCCATGGACCTTGCACCAGATAGTGAATTCGCGTCACCCGATCGATGACGTCACCGAACAGCTTGTCGGCCACGAACAGCGCCCCACCGACGATGGGAGCGCCCGCGACCACAGCGGCCAGTGGCAGGTTGTTGCTGACGGGCACCGTGACGCCGAGCATCAGGTCCAGCTGACGCCTGGCAAGGTCGGCGGAGCCGTCCAGCGTGAAGTCGGTCGCCGGTCCGTCGATGCGGATCGGCCCATCGGTTTCCAGCACTCCACCATACAGGGTTGCGTTACCGCTGACACGGTCAAAGGCGGTTCCTGAACCGGTGACGTCGGTGAAGTCCAGGCGCAGTCGACGCAGCAGGTTATCGACATTAAGAAGCCCCACCACCTTGGCCGATGGCGAACTGATGTTGGCGAAGGCACCGTCCAGCATGCTCACCTCAAGGCTACCCCTCGAACGGGCCAGGGCGAACTGCCAGGGCGCGCCGGGCCAGGCCAGTTGACTGTCCACGTCCAGACGCTCGGCACGCACCGAGACCTCCTGGCCCAGCGCAGCCAGGGCGCTACCAGGATCCCCCCCGGTCAACGCCAGCCGGGACCTGGTGAGGCTGTGGCTGCTGCCAGAGGCTTCCCAGATCAGTGATCCATTGGCACTGACTTCGCCGAGGGTCAAGGCGACAGGGTCTACCGACAGACGATCATCCTGGGTCCGCCACTCGCCGCTGAAAGGGCCCATCCGATTGCCCTTGTACTGGATGGTACGGATGTCGAGCCGCCCGTCAGGCAGATCTCGCACGCGGGCAGGAAACTCGGCGGGTTCCTCGGCCACCTCAAGCTCACCAAACAGTGAACCGGCTTCGGCCCCGGCGACCGCTTGCCCTGAAGACGCCGGAATCAGGTCATCCAAGGTCAGTCGGTCGAGATCCAGCACCAGTGGCTGAAGGGTGCCGGGCCGATAGCGCATCTGTCCACTGAGCAGGCTACCGTCCAGCGAGGCGTTCCAGCGCTGGCCGCCGCCCTGCTCGGGACTGGCATTGATGACCAGGGAACCCAGGCAGCGGTCGCCGTCGCTGAGGCAGTCGCTGCGGGCCTCGACCCTGGCCAGACCCACGCTGCCACTGCCGGAACCACCACCCGGCATGCTGCCGGCCAGGGGCTTGAGGGCATCCGCCCAGGCCGTGAGATCCAGCCTTGGAAGATGCGCCAACACCGCCACGCCCCGCTCCCTGGGCCAGGCGGCAGGCGCCGACCGACCGATCCACAGCTGGCCTTGGCCACCACCGGCATCGCGCCACCTGGCGCCGACACTGTTGCCGTACTCGGCACTCAGGCTCATGGCTTCACCCAGGCGTAGATCCAGCGCAAGCGGTACACGCTCCGCGGCACGCTTGCCCAGGGGGGCCGGCAGCTCGATCGTCAGGCCCTCCAGTGTACTGTCGAGCTGCAAGCGCTGAGCCTCCAGGTTCAAGCGCCCGCGCCATGGAAAGGCACCGGACAGCAACGCCCCCGAAGGCAGTCCCGCCCAGTCCAGCAGCGCAGGCGCCTCGGCACGCCCCGACAGGGCAACGCTGTCGTTGCTGCCTTCCAGCTCTGCGGTCACGTCACCGCCCAGCACGCGACCATCCAGTCGCCCCGACAGGCCGCCATCGTCGCCCTGCTGCTGCCACGTCAGCGGCCCGCGAACATTCTCGAAGGAAAGCCCGGTGCTCTGGTGGGTGACCGATGACGCTTCGGCATTGGCCTCGACGCTAAGAGACAGTCCGTCAGGGTCGTCCATCGGCATACGCAAGGCCAGCTCACCCTGGACTTGCCCCTCGCCTTGCCAGTCACTGGCGGCGTCGACGCCATCCACCGGCATCTCGCCCAGGAACCGCAGTAGATCAGTCAACGACGCAGTCAGCGGTCCATCTACGCTCAGCACCTGGTCCTGCAAGCTGACGCGAGCATCATTTGTGACCACTCCCAGGCTTTCAGCATGATCGACGCGGGCTTCCAGGCTATCGTCCTCGACGGACAGATGTCCGCGCACCTGCTCCAGCGCTGGCCAGCCATCGGCGTAGGGCACGCGCCCATCGACAATGTCGAGCTCAAGCCCAAGCGTGGTGTCCAACCTGTCACCACCCTCGGCATCGCTGTCGAGGCTGTCCTGCTCACGCAGGGGCACGTGCAACCTCAGCTGTCCCTGGGGCACCCGCCCCGCCAGGCCGCTGGCGAGCCATTCGGCCAGCTCAGGGTCGACATCGTTTCGCAGCAGCGGCATCGGCAGCCACTCACTGAGCGCGGTATCGCGGGCGTTGACGTCACGCATATCGAGTGACAGGCCGAAGCCCCCGCGCCGGTCTCCGGCAATCGCCAGGCCAAATTCCCCGTCGACCTTGGCACCGCGCCAGCCTACCCTGAGATCTCGCCCACTGACGTAGCTGCGCGGCCCATCGTAGGACCACTGCACCTGGCCGGTGGCGTAGTCCAGTGCCATCGGTGCCGAGAACAGGTTAGGGAAGTGCATGGACGCTGCACCGGTATCGACAAAGTCGACTTTTCCTCGAGTGCCGTCGGCCTCGACCCATACATCGAGGGGGCCCCCACCTGGCGCATCCTCCCAGGGATCCACCTCGACGCCCTCGGCGCTGACGCGGGCCCGCCACTCGCCTTCGCGCTTGCCAAAACCTAGCCCGGTGACGCGTCCTCTTGGCTGCAACGCCGATACCGCACGCGACAGCCCTTCGGGCAGGCGCACCCTCTCCCGCCACTGGGCCAGCGCCCCAAGCTCGAAGTCACTGGCGTTGGCCCACCAGCCATCCTCTCGACTGGCCACATGCCAGAAACGCGGCAGCGCGCTGCCCTCAGGGGCCTGTTCACCGTCGTTGCCCGTCCACAGCACGTCTTCAGTGTCGCCTTCGAACCAGGCTTCCCAGTCATCGACCCCACGCCGCAGCCACTGCCCTCTCAGCTCGGCCCCCGTCATCACGATGCCGCCATGCTCTGCCGCGGGTGCCTCAGGGGCTACCGACGATGGGCCATGATCATCCTGGTTCAGCGCGATACGCGGCGCCCGTACATCCAGGCGCACATCCGCCAGCCGTCCGTTATCCCAACGGGCCCATACCGTGGCATCACCGCTGGCCTCATCCAGCCTGAGCACGTCTTCGATGCCGATCAAGCGTGACAGTCCGGTCAGGCTGTCGAGCTGCATGGTGCCCTGCAGCGCCGCACTGAAATTGCCGGCATCCCGAGTGCCCGGGGTCAGCGCCATCACCACTTCCATGGCTTCCATGGAGCGGTCTTCGATGAAAATCTCGCCTTCGATGTGGGTGCGTGTTTCGTTCCCGGTCATCAACAGCCGGGGCGCATGCAGGGTGGTCACTTCCCGCCGCCCGTGGAGCACCACGCGTAGATCATCGACCCAGGCCCGCTGACGCAGCATTACGCCGACCCAGAAGTCCAGGCGCTGCAGGTTGAATTCGCCATCAGGCATGAGTTCGGGGGGAATCCGGGCAGGCTTGGGCCACAACCAGCGACGCTCACGGTCCTGGTAAAGATGCAGAGTCACGCCCTGAAAATGCGCCTTGTCGGCGACGGGAATACCCTGCTGAAGACTGGCCAGGGTGTCCAGGCGCACCTCCCCCTGCTCGACTTCCAGCAGCGGATAGCTGCCCAGGGCGTCGCGCGCTTCCAGGCGCAGGCCATCCAGGGACAGCTCGGGGTCAAGCCCCCGCAGCGCCCCGTTAATTTCGACCAGGTGGGCCTCGGCCTCGAAGCGAGACTCGACCATGTCGATCAGCGTGCTTTCCAGCCGATCCACCTGGCCCAGGGAGAGACGCAGGACCACCGACAGCAGTGCGGCGAGGGCCAGCACCACCGCCACCAGCGTCAGTAACCAGCGAGTCAGCAGGCGAATCGGCCTCATCACATCACATCAGCACGATGTCGTACTGCTCCTGGGAATAGTGAGTCTCGACCTGGAAGCGGATCGTCTTGCCGATGAACTCTTCCAGATCAGCCACTGCCGCCGACTCTTCATCGAGCAGACGATCGACCACGGCTTGGGAGGCCAGCACTGCGTAGGTCTCCGCGTTGTAGGCTCGCTCCTCGCGCAGGATCTCCCGGAAGATTTCGTAGCATACGGATTCCGGCGTCTTCAGCGTGCCGCGTCCCTGGCAGGATGGGCAGGGCTCGCACAGCGTCTGCTCGAGACTCTCACGGGTCCGCTTGCGGGTCAGTTGCACCAGCCCAAGCTCGGTGACGCCGGTACACTTGGTCTTGGCGTGGTCTCGCTCGAGAGACTTCTCGAGCATTCTCAGCACCTGCCGCTGATGTTCGGGGTCCACCATGTCGATGAAATCGATAATGATGATGCCACCCAGGTTGCGCAGGCGCAGCTGCCGGGCAATGGCGGTAGCGGCCTCGAGATTGGTCTTGAAGATCGTCTCTTCCAGATTGCGATGGCCCACGTAGCCGCCGGTATTGACGTCGATGGTGGTCATCGCCTCGGTGGGGTCGATCACCAGATAGCCACCGGATTTCAGCTGCACCTTGCGTGCCAGCGCTTTCTGGATTTCATCTTCCACGCTGTACAGATCGAAGATGGGGCGCTCGCCGGCATAGTGCTCGATCCGCCCGACCGCGGTCGGCATGAACTCTTCAGCGAATTCGACCAGCTTGACGAAGTTCTCGCGAGAATCGATGCGCACCTTCTCGATGTCATCACGCATGACATCGCGCAGGGTTCGCATGAACAGGGGCAGGTCGTCATAGATGACGCTGGGGGCCGGGGCCGTGATCTTGCGCTCGCTGACCTTGCGCCATAGCCGCAGCAGAAAGTGCATGTCCGCCGCCATTTCCTCGAGGGTCACACCCTCTGCAGCGGTGCGCACGATAAAACCGCCGGTGATGTCGATCTGCTGCTCGGCTTGGGCCGCCTCGACCAGCTCTCGCAGACGTTCTCGCTCGGTCTCGTCCTCGATACGCTGAGACACCCCGTTATGGGGCGAATCTGGCATGTACACCAGGTAGCGGGAGGGTACCGACAGGTGGGTGGTCAGGCGAGCCCCCTTGGATCCGATGGGGTCCTTGGTCACCTGGACGACCAGTGACTGGCCTTCGTGCAGGAGATGCGAAATGGACGGCTGCTCTTCGCCACTGGCGGCGTGATCACCGACGTCGTGGGCGTGAATGAAGGCCGCCCGTGACAGACCAATATCGACGAAGGCGGCCTGCATGCCGGGCAACACTCGAACGACCTTGCCCTGATAGATATTGCCGACAATACCGCGCCGCCTGGCCCGCTCGATGAAGGCTTCCTGGAGCACGCCATTTTCCACCACGGCTACGCGGGTTTCCATCGGCGTCAGGTTGATGAGTACTTCACCACTCATGCGGCTGTCCTTGTCCTTTGATGTCTGGCGCCATTATGACATAGCCACCCACCGTTGCGACGATGCCTGTCTCGGCCATCCTGGCCATACGGATTGATGCAGCATACGCGCTTTCGACCCGCTTGCCATCGCGCAGCGACAGATGACGCCAGATGGGCCGGCCTCAACGCTGCGCCATCCATGTCGACGACGCCTGTCACCCTCCCGTGCACAGCGATTCACCGCAACGCAGTGCTCTAGGGAAGGGCCCCACACCACAGCGCCATGCCCTGCTGTCGAAGCAAGGCGGCCGTCTCGAACAAGGGCAGTCCCACCACCGCCGAATGGCTGCCGGCAATGCGCTCGACGAACACCGCGGCAAGCCCCTGGATGGCATATCCCCCGGCCTTGTCCTGGGGTTCACCGCTGCGCCAATACGCATGAATCTCGGCGTCTTCGATCATCCGCATGGTGACGTCAGTGACGACCGTGACCTCCAGCAGACCCGCTGGCCCGGTCACTGCCACAGCCGTCATCACCTGATGATCACGCCCGGAGAGCGAGCGCAGCATGGCAAACCCCTCTGCGGCATCCGCTGGCTTGCCAAGAATCTGCCCATCGCGGACCACCGCGGTATCAGATCCCAGCGTGACCCGGTCCTCACTCGCCGCCCCCGGCTGGGCCAGTCCTGCACGCTGACCGACGGTCGCCTTGGTCCGGGCAAGGCGCGCGACATAGTCCACGGCCTGCTCACCCGGATGCGGCGTTTCATCGATGTCCACGGGGCAGACCTCGACCTCGACACCGATACTCGCCAGCAAGTCCCGTCGACGCGGCGAGGCCGACGCCAGAAGCAGCGTGTTCGACAAGGGAAGGTCGCTAGCGGAAGGCATGCACAGACTCCTGACCAGGTTACTCGCGGACCGCACGCCGGCCCAGGGCCTTGAACAGCGTGACCAGCCACGGCCACAGGGCGGCCCCGATCAGCGAGGGCATGAGAAACGACAGATGCATCGAAAAAGGCCCGAACAACGTGCGCAGCCATTGTTCTACCAGCTGCACCAGTCCCAGCAGCACGAAGATCAGTACCGCCTGCTGAACCAGGGAGTACGTGCGAAATCTGGGATAGACCAGCGCGCCAAGAAAGGCCAGCAGCGACAAGGTCAAGGCACTCTGCCCCAGCGGCGCCCCTTCGATCAGGTCGAGCAACAGCCCCAGCGCAAAGCCGTGGAACACGCCCACGCGATCAGGCTGCGTCATGCACCAGTACAGCAGCATCAGTCCCAGCCAGTCAGGTCGCCAAACCTGCCAACCATCGGCCATGGGCATGACCTGGAGACACAGCGACAAGGCCAGTGTCAGCCACACCAGCAACAGACTGGCCCGTGGAGTGGCAGCCATCAGTTGTCCTCCTCGGTGTCGTCCTCGGGTGGCAGCAGTAGCTCGCCAAGACGGCGAGCCGACTCGATGGCAACCGGATCCAGGTCAGGGTGCCAGCGGCCGCGAGACACCTCTAGCGCCGGCTCCGGTGGGAACAGCAGCAGGAAATGCCGCGAGCGCTGAAGCTGTGCCACCGGCGCCGCGCTGACCGTCGCGAACGGCTCGCCGGGATCATGACCCACGTCGCTGACCCTGGCCACCGGGTAGCCTGCGGGAAAACGTCCCGCCAGGCCGGAGCTGACCAGCAGGTCGCCGACCCGAATATCTGCGGTATCCGGTACATGCAGGACCTTCAGGGCATCGTAGTTGCCCGTTCCCTGAATGATGAAGCGCAGACCGTTGCGATTGACCTGGATGGGCAGCGCGTGACTGGCGTCGGTCAGCATCAGGACGCGACTGGAATAGGCGGACAATTCGCTGACCTGCCCGGCGATACCCGACGAGTCCATCACCGGCTGGCCCACATAGACGCCATCGCGACGGCCACGGTCAATCACCATCTGATGGGTGAAGGGGTCTGGATCGAGGGACAGCAGCTCGGCAGTCAGGTAGGGAACTTCATGGTCTCGGGCGGCATCGAGCAGCTCGCGCAGGCGGACGTTTTCCGCGGTCAGGCTGGCCATCCGCTGGACCCGATGGGAGAGCGTCAGCAGCTGTTCACGTAGACGCGCGTTCTCCTCGACCAGAGAACGCTGCTCGGACAATGCCAAAGCCCCCCAATTCAGCACATCACTGGGCAGGCTCACGACCCACTGGATAGGGGCAACCAGCGTCGACAGCTGGGCACGCACCGACTCCATGCGGGTGAAATGCGTATCGACAAACATCAGCCCACCCGCGAGCACCGCACACAACAACATGCGATACCCGGGGACGGAGCCATGCGAGAACAGCGGTTTGATAGGCCGACTCCCTGGAGATCCTGGGCCACACCTTGTCAGTCGCTGGAGAGCAGCTCGAAGGTATGCTGATCAATCATTTCCAGGGCCTTGCCGCCGCCACGGGCGACGCAGGTCAGCGGATCGTCCGCGACCACCACAGGCAGGCCGGTCTCTTCGGCGATCAACTTGTCGAGATCGCGCAGCAGTGCACCACCACCGGTCAACACCAGGCCACGCTCGGCGATGTCAGAGGCCAGTTCGGGGGGAGACTGCTCAAGGGCGCTCTTGACCGCTGATACGATCGAGCCGAGCGGCTCCTGCAGCGCATCCAGAATCTCGTGAGAATTCAGCGTAAAGCTGCGCGGAATGCCTTCCGCCAGGTTACGGCCACGCACGTCGATTTCGCGCAGCTCGCCACCCGGATAGGCACAGCCAATCTCTTCCTTGATGCGCTCGGCGGTCGCCTCACCGATCAGGCTGCCATAGTGGCGACGCACGTAGGAGCTGATCGCCTCGTCGAAGCGATCGCCGCCGATACGAATCGACTCGGAGTAGACCACGCCGTTGAGCGAGATGATGGCGATCTCTGTGGTACCACCACCGATATCGACGACCATCGAACCCTGGGCTTCCTCCACCGGCAGCCCGGCGCCGATAGCAGCCGCCATCGGCTCCTCGATCAGGAAGACTTCACGGGCACCAGCCCCCTCGGCGGATTCCTTGATGGCACGGCGCTCGACCTGGGTAGACATGCAGGGAACGCACACCAGAACCCGGGGGCTAGGCGTCAGGAAGGTGCTCTGATGCACCTTGCGGATGAAATACTGGAGCATCTGCTCGGTCACGGTGAAGTCGGCGATGACGCCGTCCTTCATCGGACGAATGGCAGTGATGTTTCCCGGGGTGCGGCCCAGCATGCGCTTGGCATCGGCACCCACCGCCGCCACGCTGCGCATGTTGCCAGACTGTCGGATCGCAACCACGGAGGGTTCATCCAGGACGATCCCGCGATGACGCACGTAGATGAGCGTATTGGCCGTCCCCAGATCGATCGACAGATCGCTGGAAAACACACCTCGTAAACGTTTGAACATGGAAAAGATACCTAGTGCAGACCGGAAACCCTGTGCGGACGCAAACGGTATCACTGACCCCCCCTAGCGGCAAGCGTGTTGCGCGTCTCACTTGACCGGGCAGACCTGCCCGAGCGCCCCGGAATGTGGTACCTTCTGCGGTCATTTCATGGACCCTTCCGTCGAGGAATTGATCATGGCGCTTGAACACGCCGAGGTACTCCGTGCCGCTCACCTGGCCCGGATCGACCTTTCAGAGAATGACGCTGCCCACTACCACGATGATCTCGGCCGGATCCTGGAGATGGTTGACCAGCTCCAGGCAGTCGATACCGAGGGCGTCGCCCCCTTGGCCCATCCCCTCGATGCCACCCAGCGCCTGCGCGCCGACGAGGTCACCGAAACTGACCAACGCGACGACTTTCAACGCTGCGCACCTCAGGTCGAAAACGGCCTCTATCTGGTGCCGCGCGTCGTCGAATGACGCCTCGCCCCTTTTTTCTCGACACTGGATTCACGCACACAGGGAGCCAGGCCCATGCATGACAAGACGCTGACAGAGATCAGCCAGGCACTTGCTGCCGGCACCATCTCCAGCCGCGAGCTGACCCAGGATCTGCTCGGACGTATTGATCGCCACGACAAGACGATCAACAGCTTTATCACCGTGACCGCCGACCAGGCGCTGAGCGCCGCCGACGCCGCAGATCAGGCGCGGGCCAACGGCCAGGCAGGACCGCTGACCGGCGTACCGCTGGCGCTGAAGGATATTTTCTGTACCAAGGACGTGCGCACCAGCTGCGGCTCCAGAATGCTCGACAACTTCGTCGCGCCCTATGACGCCAGCGTGGTCGAGAAGCTCAAGGCCGCGGGCAGCGTGAGCCTTGGCAAGACCAATATGGACGAGTTCGCCATGGGCTCCTCCAACGAGTCGAGCTTCTACGGGGCGGTCAAGAACCCTTGGGATCTGAACGCTGTCCCCGGCGGCTCATCCGGCGGCAGCGCCGCTGCCATCGCCGCCGGCTTTGTGCCTGCAGCGCTGGGCACTGACACCGGCGGATCGATTCGCCAGCCGGCGGCCTTTTGCGGCATCACCGGCCTGAAGCCCACCTACGGCCGTGTGTCGCGCTACGGCATGATCGCCTACGCCTCCAGCCTGGATCAGGGCGGCCCCATGGCCCGCAGCGCCGAGGACTGCGCCCATCTATTGAATGCCATCGCCGGCCATGACGTGCGCGACTCCACCAGTGTGGCTCGCGGCGTCCCCGACTACACCGAGGAACTGACAGCACCGCTGTCCGGCCTCAAGATCGGCCTGCCCCGCGAGTACTTTGGTGACGGCCTGGACAGTGGTGTTCGTCAGGCCATCGACGAGGCCATCAAGGTCTATGAGTCGCTGGGAGCCAGCGTGCGCGAGGTCAGCCTTCCGCACACTCAGTACGCCATTCCGGCCTACTACGTGATCGCGCCGGCAGAGGCCTCGTCCAACCTGTCACGCTACGACGGCGTGCGCTTTGGCCACCGTTGCGACAATCCGCTGGACCTGATCGATCTGTACAAGCGCTCTCGTGCAGAAGGCTTTGGCGAAGAGGTCAAGCGTCGCATCCTTATCGGCACCCACACCCTGTCGGAAGGCTTCTTCGATGCCTATTACAAGAAGGCGCAGCAAGTGCGCCGACTGATCCGTCAGGACTTCCTCGACGCCTTCGAAGAGGTCGACGTGCTGATGGGGCCGGCCGCGCCGACACCCGCCTTTGACCTGGGTGCCCAGAAAGACCCGGTTTCCATGTACCTGCAGGATATCTACACCATCGCGGTGAACCTGGCCGGCATTCCCGGCATCAGCGTTCCGGCAGGCTTCTCCGGCCAGCGTCCGGTTGGCCTGCAGATTCTCGGCACACACTTTGCCGAGACCCGCCTGCTCAATGTGGCACACCAGTTCCAGCAGGCCACCGACTGGCATACCAAGCGTCCCGCGATGACCGAGGAGAACCGCTGATGGAATGGGAAACCGTGATCGGTCTCGAGGTGCACGTACAGCTCGCGACCCGCTCCAAGATCTTCTCCGGCTCGTCCACCGCCTTCGGTGCCGAGCCCAACACCCAGGCCAACGCTGTCGACCTGGGGCTGCCCGGCGTGCTTCCCGTATTGAACGAGCAAGCCGTGGCCATGGCGCTCAAGTTCGGCCTGGGCATTCATGCCGACATTCCCGAAGTGTCGGTGTTTGACCGCAAGAACTACTTCTACGCCGACCTGCCCAAGGGCTACCAGACCAGCCAGATGTACCACCCCATCGTCGGCGCTGGTGAAGTGGAGATCCTGCTGGACGACGGCACCAGCAAGATCATTCGGGTTCACCATGCTCATCTGGAAGAGGATGCCGGCAAGTCGCTGCACGAAGACTTTCACGGCATGACCGGGATCGACCTGAACCGCGCGGGCACGCCCCTTCTGGAAATCGTCTCCGAGCCGGACATGCGCTCGGCCAAGGAGGCCGCGGCCTATCTCAAGGCCATCCACTCCATCGTCACCTACCTTGGCATCTCCGACGGCAACATGGCCGAAGGCTCCATGCGCTGCGACGTCAACGTCTCTGTACGTCCGAAGGGTCAGGAAGCGTTCGGCACCCGTGCCGAGATCAAGAACGTCAACTCGTTCCGCTTCGTCGAGCGCGCCATTGCCTATGAAGTCGAGCGCCAGGTCGAGCTGATCGAGGACGGCGGCAAGGTGGTGCAGGAAACCCGCCTGTACGACCCGGAGGCCGACGAGACACGCAGCATGCGGACCAAGGAAGAAGCCAACGACTACCGCTACTTCCCCTGCCCCGACCTGCTGCCCGTGGTGCTCGACTGCGCCTACGTCGACCACCTGCGCGAGAGCCTGCCCGAGCTGCCTGCGGAGAAGCGCGCGCGCTTCCAGGACGAACTGGGCCTGTCCGCCTACGACGCCGGAGTGCTGTCGGCCAGCCGTGAAATGGCGGAATACTTCGAGCAGGTCAAGGACCTCTGCGGCGACGCCAAGCAGGCGGCCAACTGGGTGCAAGGAGAACTGTCCGGGGCGCTCAACCGCGACGGGCTCGACATTTCCGACAGCCCCGTCAGCGCCGAACAGCTTGGCGGCCTGATCAAGCGCGTCATCGACTCGACCATCAACGGCAAGGCGGCCAAGCAGGTCTTCCAGGCCCTGTGGAATGGGGAAGGTGACAGCGCCGACCAGATCATCGAGACCAAGGGACTCAAGCAGGTCACCGACACCGGGGCGATTGAGGCCATGGTGGATCAGGTCATCAGCGAAAGTCCCGCCCAGGTCGCCCAGTACCGGGATGCAGAGCCTGATAAGCGCGGCAAGATGATCGGCTACTTTGTCGGCCAGGTGATGAAAGCGTCTCGCGGTACCGCCAACCCTCAGCAGGTTAACGGCTTGCTCAAGGAAAAACTCGACGCTCTGTGCTGAAACTGACGCACGCCTTCCCGGGACAGCGAGGGCTGTCCCGGGGCCTCTCGTCCACTAGCGGCCTAGGAAGTCACCATGTCTGACGATGTCGGAGCCCGACTACGGGCCTTGAGAACCCTGCGCGGCATCTCTCAACGGGAATTGGCCAAGCGCTGCGGCGTCACCCATTCCAGCCTGTCGTTGATCGAACAAGGCAAGGTCAGTCCCTCCGTCAGCTCCTTGAAGAAGATCCTGGACGCCATTCCGATGAGCGTCGGCGACTTCTTCACCATGGACCTCGAGAGCAAGAATCAGGTCTTCTACAGTGCCGATGAGCTGACGGACGTGGGTAGTGGCGACGTCATCTTCAAGCTGGTTGGCGCCAATCGTGATAGCCGGGCCCTGTCGTTCATGATCGAGACCTATCCCCCAGGCAGTGATACAGGGCGCGAGATGATTACCCATCAGGGAGAGGAAGCGGGCGTCATCCTCGAGGGCGCCATCGAAATCACCATTGGCGCTGAAACCCGTATGCTCGCTGCCGGCGAAGCCTACTACTTCGACACCAATGTGCCTCATCGCTTCCGCAATCCCGGCAAAGAGGCCTGCCGACTGGTCAGCTGCGCCACCCCTGCCCGCACGTTCTAGCAGCCGTCGTCTCCTCTCGCCCACCCCTCCCTTGATACAACAAGAGGCCACGCCAGGCGTGACCTCTTCCCCTGCCCCTTATCCAGGGCAAGGCGCTTTCACTGGACGTTACGCGCTCATCACAGGCTGGAGACGCGTCATGACTCCACCTGCTCGCAGGACGCAATACTGACACCCTGCGCTTCGAGCCGCCGCAAGGTCTCGTCCAGCGCACGCTCGGCGAGACGCACCAGCTCATCGATCTCGTCACGGCTGATCACCAAGGGGGGTGAGATGACCATGGTGTCACCCACCGAGCGCATCACCAGCCCCGTTTCAAAGCAGATGTCACGACACAGATTGCCCACGGCCAGGGCCTTGTCAAAGCGCTGCCCGCTGGCCTTGTCAGCGACAATCTCCAGGGCGCCGATCAACCCCAGCGAGCGTGCCTCGCCGATCAATGGATGGGCCTCCAGCGCCTTCCAGCGTGACGCCAGGTACGGCCCCAGCTCGTTGCGGACCTTGTCGACGATCCCCTCGGCCTGCATCAGCTCCAGGTTTTTCAGCGCCACAGCGGCGCAGGCGGGATGCCCTGAGTAGGTGAAGCCGTGATAGAACTCGCCCCCCTCCTCGATCAGGGTCTCGGCAACACGGTCACCGACCAGCACGCCTCCAATAGGCAGATAACCTGACGACAGCCCCTTGGCGATCGGCATCAGGTCGGGTGTCAGATCGTAGTGAACACTGCCGAACCACTCTCCCAGGCGACCAAACCCACAGATCACCTCATCCACCACCAGCAGGATATCGTACCGATCCAGCACCTCCTTGATGGCCGGCCAGTAGCTGTCTGGCGGGATGATGGCGCCACCGGCACCCTGTACCGGCTCGGCGATAAATGCCGCCACCTGATCGGCGCCCAGCTCCTGAATGCGCGCCTCAAGCGCCTCGGCGCAGCGACGACCGAAGCTCTCGGGGTCCTCACAGCTGGCATCAGGCAGGCCCTCGCCATACCAGTAGGGCTGACGAACATGGGTAATCCCCGGTACGCAGGGCCCACCCTGCTCATGCATGGGTGCCATGCCCCCAAGGCTCATCCCCGCCACCGTGGAACCGTGATAGCCGTTCTCGCGACCAATGATCCAGTGCTTTTGCGGACGCCCCTTCAATGCCCAGTAGCGCCGCACCATACGCACGACGGTGTCATTGGCTTCGGAGCCTGAACCGGTGAAGAACACCCGGTTCATGTGCTGCGGGGCGAGACGGCAGAGGGTCGCGGCCAGCTCCACCGCCGGTGGGTGCGAAGTCTTGAAGAAGTTGTTGTAGTACGGCAGCTGAGTCAGCTGCTGGGTGGCGGCGTCGACCAGCTCCTTACGACCGTACCCCAGGTTGACGCACCACAGCCCCGCCATGGCATCCAGTATTCGGTTGCCGTCGGCATCACGTATGTACACGCCTTGGGCATCGACGATGATGCGACTGCCCTCCTCCCCAAGCGCCTTGAAATCGGTAAAGGGATGCAGGTGGTGAGCACTGTCCAGCTGCTTGAGGGTGGTGCTGTCCTTCAGGGTCATGGCCGATTCTCCCAAAACGGCAGAGGATAAACGTTATGTTTTATTCAACATAACCACCATACGCTTTCTTGCCAAGAGATCGATCATCCTTTCGCCCAACACGAAGCTAACCCTTTGTTATATGGTTAATGACCGTAAGAAAATGTCGACATTAGATGTAAATCTTAATTTTTTTGTTTGACGACCCAATCAACATAGACCAATTTTCATTGACACAACTCTCCCCAGACCAACAACCATTCCAATCACTTGCCGGGAGTCCCTATGCATCACCTTACCCCGTTGTTGCGCCAGTGCTTTGGGCGCGCCTGCTGCTGGGCCATCTGCCTGGCCTTTGCCGCCATCCTGGCGTCACCCGCACACGCACAGCCTGACCTTTCCACTGCCGAACTCATCCTTGCAGAGGTCCCGACTCACATCGAGGCCAGTGGTCTGGAACCGGGCGCCTCCTACCGTATCGAGACACGCCACACTCCCCCTTCCGGCAGCGAGAGACGGCTCCCTGAGCGTCAGTTGATTGCCGACGACGCCGGCCAGGCCAGCCTGGAGCTGGTGCTCGGCCAGGAGACATACACCGTCTCGCTCGTGGACGCAGCCAACGTCAGCCTGGCCACTGCTGTGCTTGACCCGATTCCTGCATGGCTATCGCTGCTGCCAGCACTCAGCGCCATTACGCTGGCGCTGGCCTTTCGCCAGGTCATCGTGGCGCTGTTCACTGGCCTGCTGCTGGGCGGCTGGGTGTTGCATGGCATGCATCCAACCGCGCTGCTCAACGCCTTCGGTGACTCGGTGAATGTGCACGTGTTGAACGCCGCCAGCGACAGCGATCACATGTCCATCGTACTGTTCTGCCTGTTGATTGGCGGCATGGTGGGGATCATCTCCCGCAACGGCGGGACCCGCGGCATTGCCGAGCGCATTTCCCGGGTGGTGCGCGGACGTCGCCAAGCCCAAAGCTCCTCCGCACTGCTGGGGCTCGCCATCTTTTTCGACGACTACGCCAATGCTCTGATCGTCGGCAACACCATGCGACATATCACCGATCGGCTATGCGTCTCTCGCGCCAAGCTGGCCTACCTTGTCGACAGCACTGCGGCGCCGGTGTCCGCCATCATGCTGGTCACGACCTGGATCGGGTTTCAGGTGGGCCTGATCAGCGAGGCGATGGCGGGTATCGATGGCTGGGATGCCTCGGCCTACTCGGTATTCGTCAACGCCATTCCCTACAACGCCTACCCCATTCTCGCGCTGGTCTTCGTTTTTCTGGTGGCCTGGACCGGCCGCGACTTTGGCCCGATGCTGAAAGCCGAGCGACGCGCCTTGGCATCCCCAGGGGAGCGCCAAGGCCTCAGCAGCCGAGAGGCGATCGTCGAGGAAGCAGACATCGCCACCAAGGAAGGTATCCCCCATCGCGCACTGAACGCCGTTGTGCCCATGCTGGTCCTGGTCGGGGTCACCCTCGGCGGGATTTACACCACCGGACTGGCGTCGCTGGGCGAGGGACCACATCTGCTGCGCGACGTCTTCGGGGAAGGCGACTCGTTCAGCGCCATGATGTGGGGTTCCCTTGCGGCCTGCCTATGCGCCGTCGTGCTGACCCTGGCCCAGGGGCTGATGCGCATGACGGAGACGCTTCATTACTGGTTCGAGGGCGTGAAGTCGATGCTGCTGCCGATCACCATCCTGATGATGGCCTGGGCCTTGGCAGGGGTGAATGACGCGCTGCATACCAGTGACTACCTGGTGTCTGTCCTGGGCGAGAGCCTGTCGCCACAGTGGCTGCCGGCGGTGATCTTCTGTCTTGCCGGTTTCACCGCCTTTGCTACCGGCTCGTCATGGGGTGTCATGGGCATCATGATGCCTCTGGTGGTGCCGCTGGCCTGGGCGGTTCTTGACCACCACGACATGGCCGGTAGTGCGGAAGGCATGCCACTGCTCTACGCGTCCGTGGCGGGCGTGCTGGCCGGAGCAGTGTGGGGCGACCACTGCTCTCCACTGGCCGAAACCACCCTGCTGGCGGCGATGGCCAGCGGCTGTGAGTTGATCGAACACGTCACCACACAGCTGCCCTACGCGCTGCTGGTAGGGCTGGTGGCACTGATTTTCGGTGCCGGCATGACCGGGCTGGGACTCCCCTGGTGGCTGGGGCTCGGGGCAGGCGCGCTTACGCTGACCGCCTGCCTCTACCTGCTGGGCCAACGCGCGACGGTTCCCTCAAGCACACCGACGCTCTCCCTCGGCTGACCGTGCATGCCAGGCGGCTGCCTGGCTGCACTCGACTCGCTACGAACGCTATCCACCAACGACAGCGGCACCGTCCTGAGACGGTGCCGCTGATCGTCTACCTACGAAAAGACATGGCGATAAAAGACCGGCGAAAACGCCGAGCCGATATGGCTTAGCCTTCTTCGTTCATCATCGCCTGACGTTTTTCGTTGGCCGCCTCGCTACCCTCGAGCATGTCACTGTTGTAGCCGTCCATGGCGCCTTCAGTGCTCCCAGGATCAGCGTGCTCGAGCATCTCCTGCCGCTTTTCGGTGGCAGCAGCGCTGCCTTCCAGCATGGTGGCATTATCTTGCTCCATCATGCCTTCGCCCGGCTGAGATTCCGCGTGGCTTTCCTCCAACGCCTGGCGCAGCTCCTCTTCTGCCGTAGACTGCTCCCCGGACATTGACGACGATTCAGCCACGGCCAGACCTGCCCCGAACAGCAGCATTGAGCCCGCCAGCATACCCATCGCAGACACACGCTTAAGCACCATCGCTCTCTCCTTGCGAATTCTCAAAAGAATTCTCCCGGGCAGCCCTGGAACTGCAATGGGGAAGGGCCACTTCCCCGGGAGCATGACCACGATGTCAGCTTAATGTAGTTTCTATGCCTGTCGAGGCATCAACATCGACTCCGCCGCCCCCAGCACTCACCGTTGTCCTGGCGAAAACCCGCGTCAGCTCAGCGTCACCGCCTTTGATGTAATCCATGTCTTACATCAAAACGAGTCAATAACATCCATCTAACGACGATATTACCGACGACTTGCGCAAGCCTTGGCAAACCCTCGGAAGATGGCGTCGTAAAGCGGATGGGAAGCAGACTCCCACTCAGGGTGCCACTGGACAGCCAGGGTAAAGCCCGGTGCCTGCGCTACAGAAACTGCCTCCACCAGGCCATCAGGGGCCAGGGCTTCCACACGCAAGCCTTCACCCAGGCGATCGACGCCCTGTTGATGCAGTGAATTGACCTTGGCTACAGGTTCGTCGAACAGCGCCGCCAACTGGCCTCCCGGTTCGATCGTCACGTCGTGCACGGGAGCATACTGCTGCTGCTTGTGTCCCTCGGGCTCCCGGTGATCCAGCATCCCCGGGACACGCTGCACGGCCTGATGCAGGCTGCCACCGAAGGCCACATTGATTTCCTGAAAGCCCCGACAGATCCCCAGCAGCGGCAGTGAGCGCTCCAGCGCCAGGGGAATCCAGCTCATGGCAGCAGCATCCCGTGCCACGTCATCGCGAGTGTTTTCCGGGGCCCGCTGCGCACCGTAGCGCTCGGGCAAGACATTGGTGTAGCTGCCGGTGAGCAAAAGACCATCAAGGCGTGCCAGCAAGGCACTCACGTCCTCGTCGCGTTGCTCTTCCCAGACGGGAAGCACGACCGGCTCGAGACCGTAGTCACGCAGCGTTCTTACGTACTTGTCCGTGACCATGTGCGCCGGATGACCTTCGACGTCACGGCGACACGCGATGACTCCTACCAGGGGACGGATATTCATGCTCTCCCTCTTGAACGTTCACTTGTTATGGTTTGCTCAACATACATTGGTCGCATTTTCTTGCCAACCCTGGCTGAATCAAACCACAGACAACAATCTATAAACACCTGTTTATGAAACAAAACAACGCAAACAGCCGGACTTCACTCTGTGCGATGCAGTGATGGCCGCGCGTAAATAATTTGACACCACCGCTTGCCCAGCGAAACACTATGCCGATCACAACGAACCAACAAAGGTGACCGCATGAGCACCCCCGGCGTCGATGAAGCCCGCGACTTTCTCCAGCGCCATCCCGAGATCGACAGCGTGGACCTGCTGATCAGTGACCTCAATGGCGTCCTGCGCGGCAAGCGAATTCCGACGGACAACCTGGAAAAGGCCTTTGTCAGCGGCATTGCGCTACCGGGCTCTGTGTTCGCCCTCGATATCACCGGAAACACTGTGGAAGAGACAGGGCTAGGGCTCGACATCGGGGATCGTGACCAGATCTGTCGTCCCGTTCCTGGCAGCCTGATGGTGGCCCCCTGGCAGCGAGACGGCCGTCATGCCCAGCTGCTCATGAGCATGCGCGACGACGACGATGGTCCTTTCTTTGCCGACCCACGCAATGTCCTGGCGGCCCAAGTTCAGCGCCTGGCGGATCGCGGTTTCAAGGCGGTCGTGGCACTGGAGCTGGAATTCTATCTGGTCGATCGTGCCCGCGATGAACTCGGCATGGCGCAGCCCTGCAAGTCCCCCACCAGCGGCGAACGAGCCAAGGAGAGCCAGCTCTATTCCATCAGTGAACTCGATGAATACGCCGACTTTCTCGAGGAAGTTCACGCCGCGGCCAAGACACAGCAGCTGCCTCTCGATACGGCACTGAAAGAGTGCGCCCCGGGGCAGTTCGAGATCAACCTGATTCACGGCGATGATGTGCTCAAGGCATGTGACAGCGCCGTGCTGCTCAAGCGCCTGATCAAAGGGGTCGCGCTGCGCCACGGTTTTGAAGCCACCTTCATGGCCAAGCCTTACGGCGGGGAAGCGGGCAATGGCATGCACGTGCACATGAGCCTGGTCGACCAGAATGGCGACAATGTGTTCGCAGACCCCGACGAAAATCCCCATGGCAGCCGCCTGCTGGGCAACGCCATCGCTGGCCTGATGGAGCTGATGCCCGCGTCGATGGCGCTGTTCGCGCCGAACCTCAACTCGTTCCGCCGCTTTCAACCAGGGCTCTACGTGCCCATGACCCCCTGCTGGGGATACGACAACCGCTCGGTGGCCCTGCGCATCCCTTCCGGTGCCAACGCCGCGCGCCGAGTCGAGCATCGTGTCGCGGGGGCCGACGCCAACCCTTACCTGCTGCTGGCCACGCTGCTGGCGTCTGTGCTGCATGGGCTGGCGTCAGACCTCACGCCTCCTGAGGCCACCACCGGCAACGCCTACCGCCAGCTCACGCCCACGCTGACCAATAGCTGGAGCCAGGCGCTGGATCTGCTGGAAGACTCAGCGGTCCTTGCCGAGGCCCTGGGCCGCGACTTTCTCAAGGTTTTCGTGGCCAACCGTCGAGCGGAGCGCGAGCTCGCCATGCAAAGCGTCAGTCGCCTTGAGTATGACTGGTATCTGCGCCACGTCTAAGGGCGCCTGACCCTCTCAGCATCACAGATATTCCTGCTACGCAGCGGCCCCATGGGGCCGTCGCGTTGCCCTGTCCCGACGTCAACCCGAACACAACACACCAACACGGGTCCCCTTATGACACGCACAACTCCTAAAAGCCCCAAGCGCCCGTCGTGCCTGCAGGACGTTTTCGTCAACCTGGCCACTCACCAGCCTCATCTGCAGGAGGTGATCGCATGACCACGCCCTCTTCCACCTCCTCGCATCCCTTTGCTCCTGGCAAACCTGCACAGAAAGGCAAGGGCCGAGTCTTCCTTCTGGTCGCAGGATTGGTCGCCCTGGTGGCTGGTCTCACCCTCTACCATGAAGCGGGAACGCCATTTGGCTGGATAAGTCTGGTCCCTTCGCTGATCGTACTGGTCGTGGCCATCGCCACCCACCGCACCCTTGAAGCATTGGCCATCGGCTCCCTGTCAGGCCTCATCCTGATCGAGCCGGCCGATTACATCGGGACCCTGGCCGACATTTCCCTCGACGTCATGATGAACGAGACCATCGCCTGGCTGATTCTGGTCTGCGGTCTGATGGGCGGCTTTATCGCGATGCTGGAAAAGTCCGGCTGCACCCTGAGCTTCAGCCACTTCATGAGCCGCCTGGTCAAGACTCGTCGGCAATCGTTGATCAGTACCGCCGTTCTCGGCCTGCTGATCTTTATCGATGACTACCTCAACGCTCTCGCCACATCTGCTGCCATGAAGCGACTTACCGACCGCTTCGGGGTATCACGCGAAAAGCTGGCGTACATCGTCGACTCCACGGCCGCTCCAATATGTGTGCTCGTGCCGATCTCCACCTGGGCGGTGTATTTTGCCGAATTGCTGGAGACCAATGGCGCGACCGACGGGCCTGGCATGTGGCTCTATATCCAATCGATCCCGTACATGCTGTATGGCTGGGTGGCCATGGGCCTGGTCTTTCTGGTCGCGATCGGGTTGATGCCCGATCTCGGACCGATGAAGGCCGCTGAGCGTCGCGCCAAGGCCGGCCAACCCATTCCCGATGGCGCCCCCGACGAACCGCTCAGTGACGACACCCCTCGCGGCAACCCCTGGCTTGGCCTGTTCAATTTCATTGCTCCCATGGCGGTATTGATCGGCGCCAGTGCCTACTTCGAGATCGACCTGCTCAAGGGCGTCATCGCCGCCACCCTGTTCACTATCGTGCTGTTCCTGGTGCAGCGCTTGTCGACCTTCTCGAGCTTGATGGATTCGATCATGGACGGCTTCCGTACCATGATGCTGCCCCTGGCCATTGTTGCCGTCGGCTTCATGCTCAAGGAAGTCAACGATCAACTGGGCATGACCCAGTTCATGATCGATACGCTGGCTCCTTACATCACCCCCGCACTGCTGCCTGCCATCGTGTTTGCTTCCATGGCCGTCGTGGTCTTTGCCACCGGCTCCTCCTGGGGTGTCTTTGTCATCTCGATCCCGATTGTGGTGCCCATGGCCGCCCATATGGGAGTGTCGATGCCATTGGTAGTCGGCGCCCTGCTGTCCGCCTCGAGCTTCGGCAGCCATGCCTGCTTCTTCTCCGACTCGTCGGTACTGTCCTCCCAGGGCAGCGGAGTACTGCCCATGCAGCACGCCCTGACGCAGCTGCCCTACACCCTGATCGGTGCCAGCGTCACCACCCTCGGCTTTATCGTGCTGGGATATAGCCTGGCGTAACGTCACGCTTCAACGCGCTGTCCTCCCTGCGACACATGCGCCTGCCAGGGAGGACAGGCGTTCTCATTGCAAATCCCGCTCGCCCCTCCTCTACTACTCAGCCTCCAGGGAAGAACTGCATAAACTCTCTGACAGGCGAGACGCTACATTGTGTACTGCTCGAACGCCCTCCCCTATCGCCAAACACCATAGGGCATCTTCACGCATGTCGGTCTGCGCCCTATCTGGCCATCGCCCCTTTTACCTCTCGCCCTTTCGAACACTACCGCTAGATCGCGCCTTCTATTCTGGAAAGCAAGAACGCTTGCGAGGAAAAAACATGCCCCGCAGATATTTTTCCTATATCTGACGTATTACCTCGCTACGCGCACTGAGCGGCATTTCCTCTGCAAAAGGGGGTGACGTCACCGGCCATGAATTTATAGAGTTGCCAAGCATAAGCCACCCAAGAGTGAAATCAGCGCAGCAAATACTGATGACAAAGTTATTTAATCGCTCCCGGACGATTAAGGGGGCTCGTAACATTTGTCGACCAGACCCTGCGTCACTCTCAGTGGCCACTGCACCAAGCATGCACCTCAGTCACCTTCACCAACGCAGGCAGTGTATGACGTCTATTACCAGCATCAAAAATGACATCGCGGAACACGTTATGTGGAACCTCGATCTACAGCACGACTGCATCCGCATCACCAATGATGATGACATCGATGTTTACCTGGCCCATCATGGCAACCAGATCATTATCGAGAGTTTGCTATTCGAAATCGATGCCGTTATTGATTCAGCATCTCTGAACGATCATATACTGCGAACCCATCAACTACTCCCTCTCTCTTCTGTAGGCATCAAGAACATTGGAGGAGTGGATTATTACATTGCGTTCGGCGCGCTCTCCTCAACATCGTCATCACAAGACATTATTCATGAAATTGATGTATTGATGAGCAATATCCCGAAGTTTGTCAGTGCCTATAGTGATCATATTCGCGTCGGAGAGCCCGCATGAGCAACTGGAAAAAACTCTTTACCGCTTTACGTGGTGGTGTCAATGAAGCGACAGAAACTGTCGTCGACAGTCAGGCGATTCGGATTCTCGATCAGGAAATACGAGATGCAAAAATTGAGCTCAGAAAATCTGAACAGGCAATCACCAGCGTCGTCGCCAAGCGCAAGATTGCACAGCAGAAAGCAGCAGACCTCGCTACCTCTATCGAAGAGTACGAACGCTATGCCAAGGAGGCCAATGCCTCTGGCAACCAGAGCCTTGCCCTGGACTGCGCGAGACGGGTCTCCGACATCAGGGACCAGCGAGAACAGGAAGAAGCGCAAGTCACGTTCTTTATCGACTCGGAGCAGAAGCTAAAACAACATCTCTATAAGGCCAAAGAGAATCTTCGCAGCCTTGAGCAACAGGTGGATGTTGTGAAAGCAACGGCCTCCGTGCAGAAAGCCCAGGAGGCCGTATCAAGTCACCGCCTCGGTAGCAACAATCGCATGAAGACGGCTACCGAATCCCTGGTCCGTCTTCAGGAAAAACAGAAGCAGCGACAGGCCGAAATTGAGGCCGCATATGAACTTGGCGCTGAAGAGAACGATCACGATCTTGAAATCAAACTACGAGAGGCGGGCATCAAGAAAGGGGGAGGTTCAGCAGAGGACGAACTGGCGAGAATACTGAAGGGATAGTGCGTTGATTCAGGGAATGACGCTATTCACACGAGCAAGAGAATGGGTGCTTATCCTCGCCAGGCTAATTCGTTGGAAGGGGCTTCTGATTGCCAGTGTTGCCTATCTCTGCATCAGCTGGCTGCTGCTGTGGGTCTGCCAGGAACCACAGCTGACCAAGCCCGATACCTTTTTCTATTGGCTCATGGTGACGGCATCTACCGTGGGGTATGGGGACTACTCTCCTGAGACCGCCGCTGGCAGATGGGTCGTGACGCTATTCATCATCCCCATTGGCCTTATGGGGTTCGGCGTACTTGTGGGTCGAATCATCGGTGGCCTGGTGGCTCACTGGAGAAGGAGCATCATGGGTCTGCGTCCTATCAAGACAGAAAATCACATCCTGGTCATGGGCTGGAATCAGGAGAGAACAGAGAGTCTTCTCAAGTTGCTGATTAGAGAGCGTCCACACCAGGAAGACCATGCTGATATCGTCCTGTGCGTCAAGGAGGAGATAGAGAACCCACTACCCGATCACGTTCATCTCGTCCGGGTAAGCAGTTTCAGTCATCACGAGGATATGGCGAGAGCCTCCGCAAAGGATGCGGCGTGTATCATCATCGATGGACACGATGATGATGCCACCTCCGCAGCTGCCCTCTATATCACCAGCATCAACCCAGATGCCCATGTGATTGCACACTTTAACAACAAGGTGATGGGAAAGCTGATGAAAAGCCACTTCCCTCGCCTAGAGACCATGCCCTCTGTCGTCACGGAGATGTTCGCCAAGTCAGCGGTAGACCCTGGGTCCAGCCGGCTAATTTATGAGCTATTGAATGTCGATCAGGGTATGACTCAGTACTCATGCATCTATGATCAAGATATCGCTATACCGGTACACACGGCCTTTCGTTGGCTGAAACAAGTCCATGACGCGACGTTGATTGCCATCGAAGGAGACGATGGGGATATTCATATCAATCCCTCCTTCGACAATAAGGTGCTGAAGGGCAATCGCATCTATTACATCGCAGATGAGCGGATTTCCGGCGTTGATTGGAGCATCGCGCATGATTAGCAAACTCTTTAAGAGAAGAGGAGATTCGACCAAGCCCCACCCCCATGAAATCATGGGGATCTATATGGGTTCCTCCCTCCACTTTGATGCCACCTTCTTTCGTTTGATCGAGCCATCTCTTATCGTCGAGGGCATGTCGCCCACTCAGATAGTCGAGGCCACCGGCAAGGTGAAACTGGACGAATCATCAGCACTGTACCGCTTCTATACCGACGACGATGGTTTTCTCGAAGTGCTGGGAGACCTGAGCGCCAACACCAACAGTCATAGTGCGGCACTCAGGCTTTGGTATTTCTATCAGACGATGGCTATTGCTAACGACGATGAGTGGAACCAGCTACTCGACCATAACATCAGCTGCACTGAAGCAGAGCTTGACGGGTACCGTTTTACCCCCTCCTGGGCAGGTACAAGCGGCATTAGTCCCCCCGTCGCCATGACAGAGGAGACCTATCACAAGAGCGGCAGCACCACCCACACAGACCAGTTTGCCATGATGTACGAACGAGAGGCCACGGCAGGACGCCAGGAATACCTCTTGAAAATAGCCGAGGAAAAGGTAGTGGATAGACAGCTATCGCGATGCTTCGTCATTGCAACGGGCTTTGACCTTACCGCTGCCCACTTACAGATCAACTAACAGGACGTAACATGAACAGTTTGACGGCAATCCTTCAGTTCACCTTGTACTTTTCCGCATCACTTATCTTTCTGGTCGGCTTCAAGTATGCCTATACCTACATCACTCCTCACGATGAATGGAAGCTCGTGAAGGATAATAAAAACGCGGCTGCCGCTCTTGGCCTTGTCGGCGCCATTATTGGCTTTGCCATTGCCCTGGGTGGTGCTGCAGCCAATTCCATTTCACTGGTGGATTTTCTCTGCTGGGCGATTATTGCGCTCGTTGCTCAGGTGATCGCCTTTACGCTTCTTCGCGTCCTGTTCATGCCCAAGATCGTTCAGCGAATCATCGACAACGAGATTTCTGCTGGCATCGTGCTCTGCGGCGTTTCCATATCGGTCGGCATCGTCAATGCAGCCTGCATGACCTACTAGGAGACCAGCGACATGAAGCGATCACTACGTATTAATCTTGAGCGCATGAGGAAGACAGGCGCCACCCTCCCGCCAAAGCTTACGCTTGCAGCAGCAATCTCTATCACCATGAGCGGCTGTAGCGGTTCTCGTGAATCCGCCTTCTATCAGGATGTTGCAAGCTGCATCAAGCACAATCCCGCTCATGCAGCCCAATGCTCGTCAGCGTATGAGGACGCACTGGATGAAGTCAGTCGCAGTGGTCCTCGGTATCGTCAGATGGCCGACTGCACTGCCGAATTTGGCGTCAATCAGTGTATAGCATCGGATTCTACCCCCCCTTACTACATGCCCAGGGTGGGTGGCTTTCTTTTGCAGGACCCTGACGACGATGACCACTACAACAGTTACTACCATCCTTCTACCGCGGTGCTGGTCTCCCACTCGACAACGTCACCCCTCTACGGACGCTACACCACCGTCGATGGTAGCGACCTGGGACGGCCTAGCGGCGGGCGCTTCAGCACTCCCAAGTCGGTGTTCTCTTCCAAGCCTGCCGTGACGCGCACTATATCACGCGGCGGCTTTGGCTCGTCCGTTGTCGCCAAATCACGCTCAAGCTCTAGTTCTAGCTGGAGCTTTGGCAGCTAGCCCTGGTAGAGCTTATGTATGGGGTATAGGTGTTGGCCAAGGCCTCACGCTGCTGGCGCCACCGTCCTCGAACATCATCACGAATGAAGAGATCAAGCATGTTTCGGGTCAGCATAGAGGAGCGCCCACGTTGGCGGGCGCGCGCACAGGAGTTCGGCTTCGAATTTCACACCATCGATGGTGCTTCCTACTGGGACGAGACGGCCTACTACCAGTTCAGCCTTGAGCAGGTCGAGTCTGATATCGAAGCCCCTACCGAGGAGCTTCACCAGATGTGTTTGGAAGCAGTTGACCGAGTCATCGACAGCGAACGCTGGCTCGATGTGTTCAGGATTCCCACATACGCCAGGGACTGGATCAGAGCATCATGGACGCAACGGGACAAGAGCCTCTACTCCAGGCTGGATCTCTGCTATGACGGCATCAACCCGGCCAAACTGTATGAGAACAACGCCGACACCCCTACCAGCCTATACGAGACAGGCTTTTGGCAGTGGCTATGGCTCGAAGACCAGGTCAACAATGGACACCTCTCTCGCCAGGTCGATCAGTTCAACTCCGTTCAGGAGAAACTCGTCAACCGGTTCCGGGAGCTCTCCTTTGAGCGCCCGGGAGAGGCGCTACATGTGAGCTGCTGCCGGGACAGCAAGGAAGACCGAGGCACGGTTCAGTATTTGCAGGATTGCGCCGAAGAAGCCGGTATTCGCACTCGGTTTGTCTACGTCGACGACATCGGTCTTGGTGAAAAGGGAGACTTCACTGACAGCAAGAGCCAGTGCATTCGCTGGATGTTCAAGTTGTATCCCTGGGAATTCATGTTACGAGAGGAGTATGGCGCTCATCTTCCTCAAGGCAGGACCCAGTGGCTGGAGCCTCCCTGGAAGGCCATTCTCTCGAACAAGGCCCTGCTGCCGATGTTATGGAAACTCTTTCCTGGCCATCCCAATCTATTGCCCGCCTACTTCGAGGGCGACAGCAACGCCAAGGCACTGGGAAGGTTCGTCCGCAAACCTCTCCTTTCCAGAGAAGGAGCCAACATTCAGATCTACGTCGACGGTCAACTGCTGGACCAGACCGAGGGGCCCTATAACGATGAGGGCTTTATCTACCAGCAGTATTGCCCTCTTCCCCGCTTTGGAGACAACCATGTTCTGGTGGGCTCCTGGCTGATCGATGACCAGCCTGCTGGGCTCTCCATTCGCGAAGACGACACGGCTATCACCCAGGATACGTCAAGGTACCTGCCCCATGTCATCACCCCCTGATGCGACCGGTCCTGGCTCTTTCTGTACCCATCAGGGAGTCACGCTTTAACACGTCATGACGAGACATCAGTGCTGTACGTGGCAGGGTACTCCTCAGTCATCAGGATAGAGAGGTATCGCTCCAGGGGCCTGAGTCGCCCTGGAGCCGCCTGCAACTGCCTTCTACAACCACCCCAGGGTCTGCATGGCCTGACTGGCGGGCTCAAGCCCGTAGCGGACACACAAAAATCCGCCGAGACTAAGCGCCAGGGTATAGGGGGCGGCCATCCACACCATCCGTCGGTACGACAAGCGCACCAGCGGCGCCACCGCGGACGTGAGCAGGAAGAGGAATGCGGCCTGCCCGTTGGGCATGGCCACCGAGGGTAGGTTGGTGCCTGTGGCGACGGCGACCGACAGCAGATCAAACTGTTCAGCGCTGATCAGTGCCTGCTGGAACGCGGCCCGAATCTCGCTGATGTAGACCGTGCCAACGAACACGTTATCCGACACCATCGACAGCAGTCCGTTGCTGAGATAGACCCATCCCAACTGCTCTCCCCCGGTATGTTCGAGTACCATGTCGATGACCGGCGCAAACAGGTGCTGCTCGACGATCACCGCGACAATGGCAAAGAACACCACCAGCAGAGCAGTGAACGGCAGCGCCTCTTCAAAGGCATGCCCGAGGGCATGCTCCTCGGTAATACCCAACAGCGAGCTTGCCAGTACGATCACGGCCAGCCCGATCAACCCCACCGACGCCTGATGCTGTGCCAGCGCCACCATCAACCAGGTGAGCACCCCCAGCTGGACCCAGAGTCGAGCGCGTTCACTTACGCCACATCCAGCTCGGTCTTGCCGATCATGTTCGATCAGGATCTGGCGAATCGTGTCTGGGAGCCGCTGACCATAGCCACACAGATGGCGACTCTCCACCAACAGGCAGGTACCCAGCCCAGCCGCCAACACCGGGATGGTCACCGGCGCCAGTCTCAAGAAGAACTCGCCGAAGCCCCAGCCCGCCTGGTCCGCAATGATCAGGTTCTGGGGCTCCCCCACCATGGTCATGACTCCACCCAGGGCGGTACCCATGGAGGCGTGCAGCAGCAGGGAACGCAAGAACCGACGGTACTCCTGCAGCTCAGTGCGACTGATATCGGACAGCCACGTATCGTCAGCGTGATCGTGACTGTCGTGCTGGCCGCGGGCCGATGCGACGCGATGATAGATGGCATAGAAGCCAACGGATACGCTGATGACCACCGCCATGACGGTCAGCGCATCGAGAAACGCCGACAACGCAGCCGTCGTCAGGCAAAAGCACAGCGACAGTACACGCTTGGAGGGAATACCGACCAGAAGCCGGGTGAATAGCTTCAGCAGCAGCGGCTTCATGAAGGTGATACCCGCGACCATGAAGACCAGCAGCAGCAATACATCGAGATTGGCCGAGACCTCATCCATCACGTGGTGCGCATCGGTCATGCCCATGCCGACGGCCTCCAGGGCCAGCAGTCCACCAGGCTGCAGCGGATAGCACTTGAGCGCCATGGTCAGGGTAAAGATGAATTCCGCCAGCAATAGCCAGCCAGCCACGAAGCCACCCAGCAAGAAGAACACTAGCGGGTTGATCACCAGGCAGGCGAGAAGCGAGAGCTTGTACCAGTCAGGGGAAGTCCCCAGGAAATGTCGAAATAGTGCCTGCGGTAACGTCGTCACCATCTGCCGTCTCCTCGTCACACTCACCAGACAGGAGTATGCAAGTAGGCAGCGGCGAGAACTGCGCGTCTGGATCAAGACTTCAGCCTGAACCAAAGGGGTAGCGACTTGTCAGCGCTTAGCCATCGGGATAGCGTGAGATCAGACCCCGCCAATGAGGAATGGAATGTGAAATGGGCCCGCAGCAGCCGCGACAAGATGCACCACCACGCCGATGACGTTGGCAACCTGCTTGTGGAAGGTTTCCACTACCTGGGGCTGTTCGTGATTGGTGGAATGATCGCCTGGGCCTCGGTGGGGACGTTCATCACCATGATCAGCTCTGGGCATGCAAGCGTAGACGACATTCTGCTGCTGTTCATCTACCTGGAGCTAGGCGCCATGGTCGGCATCTACTTCAAGACCAACCACCTGCCGATTCGCTTTCTGCTCTACGTCGCCATTACTGCCCTGACCCGCTACCTGATAGGGGACATTTCCCACCATCCCAAGCCGGATATCAGTCTGCTCTACCTGTGCGGGGGCATCTTCCTGCTGGCATTGGCAGTGCTGGCCGTGCGCTACGCCTCGTACACCTTCCCGTCGAGTCGCCCCATTGATGCGTTGGGCAAGGAAGTGGACAGCCGCAAGTCGGAGTGAGCCCTCCCCCGTCACGCCGTTGACTGCGAACCTACCCTTTGCACATGAACATCGGCCCATGAATATCGGCCCATAAGCATCAGCCCATGAAAAGAAAAAAGACGCCGGAAGCCACTGACGGGCTCCGGCGTCCTTTGGAGATGCAGGGATCTCATCATCCCTTGGCGGCCATCCTCACGAGCGGTCGGTGGATTGCGTCACCACCTCCCACTGGGGCTGCCCCTGTTCCAGCAACACCCGGTCACCATCCGGCGCGCTCTCCAGGCGAGCAACCTGGCGTACACCGTCATACTCCCAGGCCACGTCATAGCCCAACGTCTTCTCGCTGGTATCGTTGACCGTGTGGCAGCGCTGCTCGGTAGTGGTCACCGTCTGCCCGGACTCGATGTGCCGCTGAACCTCTCGGCCGGCAAAGCCTCCGCCGATGGCGCCGGCCACCGTGGCGATCTTGCGCCCGCTACCGCCACCAATCTGGTTACCGACCAGGCCGCCTACGACGGCACCCGCGGCACTGCCCAGGATACTGTGAGGGTCACGGGTGGGTGCCTGACGCGACACCTGCACATTTTCGCAGACCTGGCGCGGTGTGCTGACGGTCTCGGTGACCGGCGTCACCGCGGTAATGTTGGCGAATTGAGGCCCCTGGGGCGCCTGCTGGACCTGCCAGGCACCAAAGGCCAAGCCACCGAGACCGAAGACCGCTAGGGTGGAACCGACAATGATCGACTTGCTCATGCTGTTCTCCTTGCTCCTTCACGAGCACTTATCCCCCGTGATGGGCGTCTTGGCGTAGGTTGATGACACCATCCTAGCCATTATCGAACAGCGTTCGAAGGCTTCTCGGTCAACTTGCAAGGTTTTTGTCGTACTGTCGTCCCGACGCGACAAGGGTGACCCCCACTGGCGACGCCGAGACGACAGCCCTAGAGGACGCCGACTATAGTCCCAGCTTGTCCCGGGTCTCGTAGTACCAGGCGCCGATAGCGGACAGTGGCACGCGCAGCATGCGTCCACCGGGAAACGGCAAATGAGGGAGACCGGCGAAGGCATCAAAGCGCTCATCGCGACCGGTCATCACCTCACTGATCAGCCGCCCCGCCAGATGGGTGCAGGTAACCCCGTGTCCTGAATAGCCCTGGGCGTAGTAGACATTGTCATTGATGACACCGAACTGAGGCAGTCGGTTCAACGTCATCAGGAAGGTCCCGCTCCAGGCAAAGTCCACCTTGGTGGACTTGAGCTGCGGAAAGGTTTTTTCCATCTTCGGACGAATGACAGCCTCGATGTCAGCGGGGTCCTCGCCGCCATAGTTGACGCCGCCACCGTAGATCAACCGGTTGTCGCGGGTCAGCCGGAAATAGTCCAGCAGGTAGTTGCAGTCTTCCACCGCCATGTTGTTCGGCAGCAGCGAGCGGGCCAGGTCATCGCTCAACGGCTCGGTGGTGATGATCTGAGTACCGCAGGGCATGGACTTGGCCTCGAGCTCGGGCATGACGCCGCTCATGTAGGCGTTGCCCGCCATGACTACCCTGTCAGCGTGGACTCGCCCATGGCGGGTCTTGAGCTGTACCGGCTGACCATGCACCAGAGCTTCCACCGGGCTCTGCTCGTAGATCACGCCACCCAGGGACTCAAGCGCCGCCGCTTGCCCCAGCACCAGATTCAAGGGATGCAGGTGACCGCCGGAATGATCGACCAGCGCCCCGCTGTAGCGGTCGCTGCCGACTTCACGGCGATAGCTATCGCCTTCCAGCAACTCCAGCTGATGGTGGCCGTAACGCTCCCACAAGGCCTTGTGTTCACGCAGCCCCTTGAGCTGCTTGTCGTTGCAGGCCGCAAACAGGTTGCCCTCACGCAGGTCGCAATCGATGCCGTACTGGGCAATACGCTCACGAATGATGCGGTTGCCTTCAAAGGCCATGTCTCCCAATGCCCGAGCCGTATCAGCCCCGTACTTGTCCTCGATGACATCCATGTCACGGCTATAGCTGTTGACGATCTGACCACCATTGCGACCAGAGGCACCATAACCGACACGTGCGGCTTCGAGTACGATGACCTTCAGCCCCTTCTCGGCCAGATGCAGGGCGGCGGAGATACCGGTGAATCCGGCACCTACCACACAGACATCACAACTCACGTCATCTGCCAACGCCGGACGCTGGGGACTCTCATTGGCCGAAGCGGCATACCAGGAGGCCGCGTGATGAACGCTGTTGGCTGATGCCGCCGCAGAGGACGTAGAAGCTGACCTGGCCATAAAAACCTCTCACATGGTTATTTTATTCAACATATGATCGCATTCTACGCGGTTAAAAGCGCCAAAACCAACCCCAGCGACATCAAATAATCACCACTCAAAGCTTCCTATATGCATCGAGCCAGGCAATCGCCTGGCTCGATGTCAACGCCGACACACCATCATCTACCTACACCCGAAGCAGTAGATGCTCACGCTCCCAGGAGGAGATCACCTGGAAGTACTCTCGGTGCTCGGCACGCTTGACCGCCAGATAGCTGTTGGTGAATCGCTCCCCCAGAATACCCGCCAGGGCCTCACAGCCATGCAGCAGGTCCAGCGCGGGGCCGATGTCGTCGGGCAGCTTGTTACCGCCCGACCAGGCAGACCCGACCATGGGCGGACGCGGTTCTACCTGGCCCAGCATTCCCAGGTAGCCGCAGGCCAGAGAGGCCGCCATCACCAGATAGGGGTTGGCGTCGGCTCCGGCCAACCGGTTCTCGACCCGGGTCGCCTCCGGCCCTGACACAGGGACACGCAGGCCTACCGTGCGGTTATCCATGCCCCACTCGACGTTGATGGGCGCCGAACCAGAGGTCTCGGTGCGCAGCAGACGCCGGTAGGAATTGACGTTGGGCGCCAGCAGCGGCATGGCAGCGGGCAGATAACGCTGCAGCCCGCCGATGAAATGGTGAAACAGGCGACTGGGCTGACCGTCGTCACCGGCAAACAGGTTTCGACCCGTTGCCGGATCTACCAGGCTCTGGTGAATATGCATGGAGCTGCCGGGCTCGTTGGCCATCGGCTTGGCCATGAAGGTGCCATACATGCCATGACGCAGCGCCGTCTCACGCAGTACGCGCTTGAACATTACGACCTGATCCGCCAGCACCAGCGGATCACCGTGCTGGAAGTTGACCTCCATCTGCCCGGCGCCTTCCTCATGGATCAGGGTATCCAGATCCAGATCCATCGCCTCGCAGTAGTCGTACATTTCCTCGAACAGAGGATCGAACTCGTTGACCGCATCGATGGAGAAGCTCTGTCGACTGCTCTCCTGTCGACCGGTGCGCCCTACCGGGGGCTCGAGGGGGTAGTCAGAGTCGGTATTGGTCTTGACCAGGAAGAACTCGACCTCCGGGGCCACGACGGGCGTCCAGCCTCGCGCTTGATAGAGCTCCAGCACGCGCTTGAGAACGTAGCGAGGCGCCAGCTCCACCGGCTCACCAGTGAGGTAGTGACAGTCGTGAATGATCTGGGCGGTGGGATCGTCAGCCCAGGGGACCAGAAACACCGCATTGGGGTCAGGGACCAGCTCCATGTCCCGCTCGGCGGGATTCCAGAAGCGGATATCCTCGTCGTCCGGGTAGCCGCCGGTCACGGTCTGAATGAAGATCGAGTCCGGCAGGCGCGGCCGACCACCGTTCAGGTACTTGCCCGCGGGCATGATCTTGCCCTTGAGGATGCCGGTGAGATCGGTGACCAGGCACTCGACCTCGGTAATACCATATTGTTTGAACCAGTCGCTAAGCGCTGGGCTTTCCTGGCGGTTACTCATGAGAGTGTTCCGTTGCGTGAGTGTCTCACTCGGTGGCCGAGCCCCGTCCCGGGGCCCGTGGCCGGGCCGACGCCGCGAGGCGCTGAACGCCTCGCGGCAGTGGCATCACCGAGCCTTTACCTCGGACCACAGCTGCTGGAAGGTCTGCAGCTGTTGGCCTGACAGGCTGGGGGTGAAGCGAAGGCGTTCCATATCGTCTTCGGTCGGCTGGGTCGGCGGCTGCGTCAGCACCTCATCGAGGTAAGGCCGCGCGGCCTCGTTGGGGCTTGCGTAATAGTTGTAATTGGACAGCTGAGCGCCAATTTCGGCGTCCAGAATGAAGTCGATGAACTTGTGCGCGAGTTCCGGGTTGGGGGCATCCACGGGAATGACCATGGAGTCCACCCACATCTCGGCACCCTCGTCGGGAATGATGAAGGCGAGATGCTCGAAGGTTTCCGGGTCTTCATCCTTGAAGTACAGATAGTCGCCATTGAAGGACATGCCGACGTGGGTAACGCCCCGCGCCAGCTGCTGCAGCGTCGGCGTGCCATCGGTAAAACCGGAGAAATTATCGCGGTTCTTGGTTTCGATCAGCAGTCTCGCGGCCTGCTTCAAATCATCCAGACTGCTGCACTGGAAGTTGCCTACCAGATAGGCGCAGGCGCTGCCGGTGGCCACCTGGCCGTCCTGGATCATCGAGAACGGATAGTCGCCATTGACCTCCGGATCAAACAGTAATGACCAGCTCTTCGGCGCCTCAGGGAAGGTCTCGGTGTTATACACGATACCGGTGGTGCCCCACTGATACGCCGCCGAGTACTCAGCACCCGGGTCGAAGCTGGGGTCCTTGAACTGGTCCATCAGGTTATCGAAATTCGGGATCAGTGCACGGTCAAGCTTCTGCACCAGACCCGTCTCGATCATCCGCGGAATGTAATAGTTCGACGGCACCACAATGTCGTACTGGGACGTGCCGCCAGCATTGAGCTTGGCGATCATTTCAGGGTTCGAGTTGAAGTAGTTGGTCACGACCTCAACATCGTACCTCTCCTCAAACGCCTCGATGATCTCGGGGTCCATGTACTCGGTCCAATTGAACAGGTACAGCTTGCCCTCTTCGGCCTGAGCGGCTCCCGTGAACAGGACGCTGGCCAAGGTGATGCCGGCGGCGATGCGGTTGCGATAGAGCATGGTGTGGGTCTCCCTGGTGCCCTGGGTCATGGAACAGGTATCGGTTATCGGTCCTTCACGCCTTGCGCCGATTGATGGCAAGGCTGGCGACAGCAGCCAGCGCCACGGCAGCGATCATCAAGGTGGCAATGGCGTTGATCTCTGGTGAGACCCCCTTCTTGATGGCCCCCCAGATATAGATCGGCAAGGTGGCGCTTTCCGGTCCCGAGGTGAAGAAGCTGATGACGAAATCATCCACCGACAGGGTAAAGGAAAGGAAGAAGGCAGATATCAACGCCGGTTTGATGGTCGGCAGCATGAAGTGCACCACCCGCTTGATCGGGGTCGCGTACAAGTCCTTGGCCGCCTCGAACAGGGTGGGGTCGAGCCCCACGAAACGGGAGTAGACAATCAGCGCCACAAACGGAATCTGAAAGGTTACGTGAGCGATGATCATCGTCCCGAGTCCAGGCTTGAACCAGCCGGTCAACTCGTGGAGCTTGACGAAAAAGGCCATCTCGGAGATGCCAAAGACGATATCCGGCAACACGATCGGCAGATAGATCAGCACGATCAACCAGCCCAGCTTGCGATGCCGGTGGCGATACATGCCGTACCCGATCAGACAGCCGATCGCCAGGGCGATCAGTGACGATGCCAGCGCCAGCACCAGGGTATTGCCGAAGGCACTCATGATCTGGTCATTGGCAAACAGCTGGTGATACCAGCGCAGGGAGAAGCCGGTCATGCTGGCGGCGCTATTGGCGGCGTTGAAGGAAAACATCACCACCACAGCCAGCGGCAGGTACAGGAAGACCAGGGTCAACCACCAGAAGCCCGTCAGTCCACGCTTGAGGGTGCGCTTTCTCATATCACCACCTCCTCTCCACCGCCCAGGCGTTTGCCAATACGCCGCATGGCATAAAGCCCAGCAAAGGTTGCCAGCAGCATCAAGATGGCGCCGGCGGCGCCGAGCGGCCAGTTGGAGCCACCCGAGAACTGGTTGGCGACCAGGTTGCCCAGCATCAACGCCTTGCCACCGCCCAGCAGCTCAGGGATCACATACATGCCAAAGGCCGGGATGGCCACCAGTACCACGCCCGCCAGCAGTCCCGGCAATGTCTGCGGAAACACCGCGTGCCAGAAGGCCTTGATGGGCGTGGCGTAGAGATCCTGGGCCGCCTCGACCTGCGCCGTATCCAGTTTTTCAAAGGCGGCGTACAGCGGCAGCACCATAAACGGCAGGAAGTTGTAGACCAGGCCCAGAGTGACGGCGAAGTTCGACGGATACAGGCCCATGTTCGGGGCAATCAGTCCCAACGTTTCGGCGGCAGCCGACAGCGGCGTCCCCGGTGCCAGCAGATTCATCCAGCCAAAGGTGCGGATGACCTGATTGGTCCAGGACGGCACGACCACCAGCAACAGCATGATCGGGCGCCAGCGAGCTCGACAGGTGGTGATGTAGTAGGCGATCGGATAGGCCACGACGACCACCAACCCTGTCGCCACCACGGTCTGCCACAGCGACCTCAACAGCGTATAGAGGTTGCCCGGGCTCCAGCCCAGAAAGCCGAATCCCGCCAGCTGGCGAAAGGACTCCAGCGACAATGGCATCTCGGGCAGTCCATAGGGCCCGTTGGTCATGAAGGCCACGCCCATCAGATAGGCACTGGGCAGCACCAGAAAAAGGATGATCCATGCAGCACCGGGACTGACGGTAAACAGCAGATGCCTGGTCTCGGTCACCATGGCTCGGCTACGGCCGAGCACAGCAGTATCGTTCATGCTCGGTCCCCTCATGCAGCAACGGTCACAAGATCTTCAGCGGCCACCACCAGGGTCACCTCGTCATCCACCTCGGGCAGCCGGTGTCCACGGTTGTTGATCGTGGCCTGGATCGTGGCCGCGCCGACCGCCAGGCGAAACTCGGCGTGACTGCCCCGATACAGGCGTTCCACCACCCTGCCATGCAGGTGATTGGCGCCCTGCTGCGTTCCCGGCAGCACGTCCAGGGTTTCAGGGCGAATCAACAGCAGCTCATCGCTGCCCGCCGTGCCCGGTTCGAGCACCAGTTCGCCCAGCTCGGTGGTCACCCGATCCCCCTCCCGGCGGCTGATGGGATAGAGGTTGTCATGTCCCATGAAGCGCGCCACAAACGCATTGACGGGCCGTTCGTAGACATCACGCGGAGGCCCCACCTGCTGGATCGTGCCTCCGTTGAGCACGGCGATACGATCGGACATGACCATTGCCTCGTCCTGATCGTGGGTCACGAACACAAAGGTCATGCCCAGCCGCTTCTGGACCCTCAGCAATTCCACCTGCAGCTGGCTGCGCAAGCCCGCATCAAGCGCCGACAGAGGCTCATCCAACAGCAGTACATCCGGCTCGCACACCAGCGCTCGAGCCAGGGCAATGCGCTGACGCTGGCCGCCCGACAGCTGATCGATACGCCGGTCGATGAGATCCCCCAGCTGGATAAACTGCGCAATACGCGCTACCCGCTCTTCCCGCTGCTGACGATCGACACCGCGCATCTTGAGGCCAAAGGCCAGGTTCTCGCGCACGGAAAGGTGCGGAAACAGGGCATAGGACTGGAACACCGTATTGACGCTGCGCTGGTGGGGCGGCACGTCGGTGACATCACGCTGGCCGATGGTCAACCGTCCATCATCGGCTTCTTCCAGGCCCGCGAGGATACGCAGCAGGGTTGTCTTGCCGCAGCCAGACGGCCCCAACAGAGTAAAGAATTCTCCCGCCTGAATAGTGAGATCAACGCCATCAAGGGCCACGGTGCTGTTGCCGAAGCGCTTGTGCAGTCCCTGCATATGGATCGACGAGGCGCTGCGCTCTGATCCGCCGTCTGCGGGCCGGTCGTGCTCTGAAGGACCATGCTCTGACAGCTCGTGCTGTGACGAACCGTGCGGTTGTGCAACATGCTCAGCCTCGCCGGAGTCCGCGGGCGTAGCGCTGGAATCACCCGCATGCTGGGTCGCACGCTGAGCGGAAGGTATCTCGGTCATAGGGGGATCCTCGTCATGGTCGGCACATCAGTGAAACGCTGCGGTCGATAAAGCATGACAGTGCGTTGCTACAGCCGATCGCGAAGCTTGTAGAAATGTGTGGCGAGCAACAACAGCGGCGTCCTCAAAAGACGACCGCCAGGGAAGCGGCGATGGGGCATGGCAGCAAAGACATCGAAGCGCTCGCTCTGGCCGGCAATGGTTTCCGCCATCAGCTTGCCGGCCAGGCCGGCCATGGCCATGCCATGTCCAGAGTATCCTTGCGCGTAGTAGACGTTGGCCGCTACACGCCCGAAGTCCGGCGCCCGATTGAAGGTGATGGCGACGTCGCCACCCCAACGGTAGTCGATCTGAACATCGTTGAGCACGGGAAACAGACGCCGAATCTTGCCATCAATGCGTGCCTCGAGCCCGCGTGGAGGGCGTCCATCGTAGCTGACCTCGCCGCCATAGATCAGGCGACGGTCCGCCGACAGCCGATAGTAATCCAGCACGAAGTTGGCATCGGACAGCGCATCGTTACGGGGCAGCACCAACGCGGCCTGCTCTTCACTCATGGGCGCGGTGGCAATCATGTAGTTGGCGCAGCGCATGACCCGCCCGCTCAGGCGGGGCAGCAATGCATCGCCGTAGGCATTGGTCGCGACCACCACGCTGTCTGCGGTGACCTGCCCCTGTGGCGTGAGCACCCGCGCTGGGGTGCCCTGCTCGATCGACGAGACCGGACTGAAACCGTGGAAGACGGCCCCGGCCTGCTGCGCTGCACGGGCGAGACCCAAGGTGTAGTTGAGGGGATGGAGATGGCCCGCTTCCGACTCCCACAGGGCGGCCGGATAGGCGTCGGTCACCACATGCTCCTTGAGTGCGGCACCCTCGCGCCATTCAAGCGCACGGTAATCGTACTTCCGTGCCATGGTGTCCTGGTGCTCGCGCAGCTCGCGAACGTGGCGCGGTTTCACCGCTGCATGCAGGTAACCCCAGGCAAGCTCGCAAGGAATGTCATGCTGCTTAATGAGGTCAGCGGTCAGACGAACCGCCTCGCGACTCATCTCCCAGATATCCCGTGCAGCCGATAGCCCAAGGGCCTGCTCCACGGTACTCATGTCGGTGCCAAGCCCCGGCAGGATTTGCCCACCACTGCGACCAGAGGCGCCGTAGCCGACCTCCTGAGCTTCCAGGACCACCACCTTGTAGCCACGCTCGGCCAGATGAAGTGCTGTCGAGCAGCCGGTAATACCCGCACCGACCACACAGACGTCCGCATGCACCTGGCCTTCTAGTGCCGGTGTCGGCGCCAGCTCCACCTTGATGGAGTCGCGGTACCAGGAGGCCGCCGCGGACGAGGAAGAATCTGTCATGGGAGAATCCGTGTTGGTTGCGTAAACGCTTGTTGTTATCGAATCTCACACCTTTTTAGCAAGGTGATGACGACAGTGTGCCATTTTTTCGCCACCAGGCGTCAAGTATCCAATAACACAAACCTACTAACCCTAAGGTCAGTAATTCCTAACGCATGGCCATCCTGATGGCCTTGACGAACATGTCTCCAGCTACGACACCTAGACTTTGCGCTTCTGGCTTCATATCGTCCCGGACGACCAAAAGACATCGTTAACGCGTCGGTCATACTGTTATGCAGCTGGCAGAACTTAGCACCATCAAGGTAAAAAAACTCGACACCTGGTCCAGGCCCAATACGCTCACATCGCCATCATCAACGATGAGCGACGAAGCAGACTAGCAGAAATACGCGAGCACACAACGCACGCCATCATCAGGGCTCTCGCGCTGATTGGGCTTCGTGCCCCAACGCCTCCAGAAAGACTTCCAGCACGCGATGCGGACGCCGATCACGGCGAGTGATGGCGACGAACGGCGTCTCGTAGGCGGCCTGTGCCGGGCAAAGCTCACGCAGCCGCCCCTGGGCCACCCAGATCTGGGCATGGTGGTCTGGCAAGTATCCCAGGTAGGCCCCGGTGAGGATAAGAAAGGCCGCACCCTCGCGGTCGGATGCGGTGGCGCTGGCCTTGAGCCCCTGATGGCGCTCGCGGCCGTCATCCGGGAGAGGATAGGAAGGCACCACTGCGTCCCAGTCGGTGAGTGCGTCCAGCGCCACGTCCTTTGCGTCGAACAAGGGGTGCCCTCGACCGCAGTAGAGCCCGGAACGCTCGCTGTAGAGCGCATGACTGTCGAGACTGGTGGGAAGATTGACCGCCGGAACCACCCCCACATGCAGGCGGCCATCCAGCACCCCCCTGGCAATCTCTCCCGGGGGATCCATATGCATATTGATGCGCACATCGGGGCCCTGGGTCTTGAGGCTGGCCAGGGCATGGGTAATGCGCATCTCAGGCGAGCTGACCAGCGTGTCCGTGATGCCGATATTCAGCTCACCACGAAGGCTGTGATGCAGCGCATTCACCTCGGTGCGAAAGGCTTCGAGCCCCGACAGCAGACGTCGTGCTCCTTCCAGAACCTCGCGGCCCTCCTCGGTCAGCGCAAAGCCGCCTCGGCCGCGGCGGCAGAGTTTAAGCCCAAGACGCTTTTCCAGATCCCCCATGTGCAGACTGATGGCCGACCGACTGATGCCAAGCTCGCTCTCGGCAGCGGAAAAGCCGCCGCACTCGGCCACGGCCTTGAACACCCGCAGCAGGCGGATATCAAAATCCGTGACTGGCCGCTGTCGGCTCACGGCGTCTGCTCTTGCGGCTGAGACTCGGTGGGACGCTGGCGGCACTCAGGACAGTGAGGGTCGCGGCTCAGCCGGTAATGACGCCATTCACCGGACAGGCCATCAAAGGTAGCAAGTCCCTGGTGCGCCTGCCCCGCTCCCGCCAGCAGCTTGACCGCCTCAAGGGCCTGAAAACAGCCGATCACCCCTACCAGGGGGGAAATCACGCCACTCTCGGCGCAGGACAGCGCCTCATCCTGCTGGTCGTCCTGGGGGTAGAGGCAGGCGTAGCAGGGACTCTGCTCCTGGCGCGGATCAAATACCGCCAGCTGGCCAGAGAACCGAATCGCCGCCCCGGACACCAGCGGGACGCCGGCCGCCACGCTGGCGGCATTGACCGCATAGCGACTGCTGAAACGATCGGTGCAGTCCACGATGACGTCGACCTTGCTGGCCAGGGCAGCGAGGGCGGCGGTATCGAGATGCTGCTCGACGATATGCACCTGACAGCCCTCGTTGAGCGCCGTGGCAGCCTCTGCGGCAGAGCTCGCCTTGTTGCGTCCCAGGTCTGCCTGACGATGGGCGATCTGGCGCTGCAGATTGGACAGCTCGACACTATCGGCATCGGCGATGGTCAGCTCGCCGACTCCGGCCGCGGCCAGGTACAGCGCCACCGGAGACCCCAGCCCTCCGGCCCCGACGACCAAGGCATGACTGCCGAGCAGGCGCTCCTGCCCTTCGATGTCGACCTGAGGCAGCATGATCTGGCGGCTGTAACGCAGCAGTTGCTGATCATTCATGGCGCGGTCACTTGTCCTCGAATTCTGCGATGTCCGGCACATGCAGGGCGAAGTCTTCCTTCACCTCCTCCATGACCACGTAGCTCTTGGATTCCTTTACTCCGGGCAGCGTCAGGACCACATCGCCCAGCAGCTGGCGATACGCCGACATTTCCGGAATCCGGCACTTGAGAATGTAGTCGAACTGACCGGAGACCAGGTGGCACTCCTGGATCTGCGGCAACTTTGAGACCGCCCGGCGAAACTCATCGAAGACGGCGGGAGACTGTGTCTCCAGACTGATCTCCACAAAGACCAGCAGGTTGGCCTTGAGCATGCGCGGATTGAGAATGGCCTTGTAGCCGCGGATAACGCCGGAGCGCTCCAGGCGCTTGACCCGCTCCAGGCACGGTGTGGTGGACAGCCCTACCTGAGCGGCGAGGTCCACATACGACACACGGGCATTGTCCTGGAGGCAGCGAAGGATCTTGAGATCAATACGATCAAGGGAACGGTTCTTGGTTTTCATTGTGGTCCTGATGATCTAGCGGCAGGGACAGTGAGCTGGAAAGATCGACCAAAAAAGACCTGACAAAGAGGCATTTCACAACAATCTCTCGCGCCCCGCCGCGCGGTGGCAACGTATTTTTCTGATTATCAGTATCACAGCCCTCTGACGGACTCCACCCCGAGGTTCAACGCAGCGGCCGCTTCAGCGCACCACTATCCCCGTGGGGACCGCCGTCATTCGCGCCTGTCCTGCCGCTGGGTCCAAGCACGGCGGAGCGCTACGGCAACCACTGCCCAAGCGTCACTCGCGAGTGTCCTGCCAGATCCCGAAGACTGCTGGCATTGGCATAGCCCAGTGCGATCAACTGGTCGCGCACCGCCGTCGCCTGGTCGAAGCCGTGCTCCATCATCAACCAGCCTCCAACCGTAAGGTGCTCTCGCGCCTGGTCGGCAATCGTAAAGAGGTCCGCTAATCCTCGGTCGGCGGCCACCAGCGCCGAAGCCGGTTCATAGCGCACGTCTCCCAGGTCCAGATGAGGGTCATCCGGGTCAATATAGGGAGGGTTGGAGGCAATCAGATCAAAGCGCTCGCCCGCGACAGCCGTAAACCAGTCGCTCTGCTGAACGCGGACCTGCAGTCCGTGACGACGCGCATTGCGCCGCGCCAGCCCCACGGCATCCACAGACAGGTCTACCGCGGTGACATGCCAGGCCGGGCGCTCGCTGGCAACCGCCAGGGCGATGGCCCCGGTACCGGTGCCCAGGTCGAGAAAACGGCCGACGTCAGCCTGCGCCTTTTCCAGCGCCGCCGTGACCAGGGTTTCGGTATCGGGACGGGGGATCAGCGTGCTTGGCGCCGTCTCCAGCGTCAGTCCCCAGAACTCTCGCTCGCCGGTCAGGTAGGCCACCGGGGTGCCCTGGGCGCGGGCAGCGACCAGAGCCTCGAAGCGCGCCCTTGCCAGCGGTTCCATGGGGCGGTCGCCCCAGGTGTAGAGCCAGGTGCGATCGACCCCGAGCACCTTCATCGCCAGCACTTCCGCATCCAGCCGCGCAGTGGGGCTGCCAGCGGAGGCTAGCCTCGCCCCCGCGCGGCCCAGCAACAGGTCGATGCGCATCAATGCTCCTGCTGCAGCGCTGCCAGCTGTTCTGCCTGATACTCATGGATCAGCGGCTGGATCACCTCATCCAGCCCTTCACCTGATACCACCTCACCGAGCTTGTAGAGCGTCAGGTTGATGCGGTGGTCGGTTACCCGCCCCTGGGGGAAGTTATAGGTGCGAATGCGCTCACTGCGATCCCCCGACCCGACCAGCGAACGGCGGGCATCGGCCTGCTCCTGCCGCTGACTGTCCTGGGCGGATTGCTTGAGCCTGGCGGCCAGCAGTGACATCGCCTTGGCGCGATTCTTGTGCTGACTGCGCTCTTCCTGACATTCCACGACCACGCCGGTGGGCAGGTGGGTGATACGGATGGCAGAGTCGGTGGTGTTGACGTGCTGACCGCCCGCACCGCTGGAACGAAAGGTATCGACGCGAAGATCGGCAGGGTTGATATCGATATCGGAGACCTCGTCCGCCTCCGGCATCACCGCGACGGTGCACGCCGAGGTATGGATACGCCCCTGGGACTCGGTGGCGGGAACTCGCTGTACGCGGTGGGCCCCGGACTCAAACTTGAGCCGTGCATAGACTCCCTCGCCCTTGACCCGCGAAATGATTTCCTTGTAACCGCCCTGCTCACCGTGGCTAGCGCTGACCACTTCGACCTTCCATCCCTGGTTTTCGGCGTAGCGGGAGTACATGCGAAACAGGTCACCGGCAAACAGCGCCGCTTCGTCACCGCCGGTGCCGGCACGCACCTCGAGAAAGACGTTACGTCCATCATCAGGGTCCTTGGGCACCAGCAGCTGCTTCAGCTCGACCTCGAGCGCCTCGAGTCGCTCAAGCCCTTCTTCGCGCTCCAGCTGAGCCAGCTCACGCATATCGGCGTCGGCGTCCTCGGCCATCTGCTCGGCAGTCGCCACGTCCTCTTCGATGCTGCGATAGCGCTGCCAGGCCTCGACCAGAGGCTCAAGCTCAGCGTATTCACGAGAGTAGTCACGAAAGCGAGCCTGGTCGCTGATCACATCGGGCTCTGCCAGCAGGGCAGAGAGTTCCTCGAAGCGGTCGACGAAGGCATCGAGGCGCTCACGCAGGGAAGCTTTCATCGGTTATTCCTTGAAATCATGTAAGAGGGAGCAGCACACCCGACAGCCGCAGGCCGTGCTGAGCGCATCAGCCCGGCGAATGGGACTCGCCCAGCAGCAGCTCCACAGCAGCATCCATCAGCTCCTGGCGCTCGTCGGCCGCCGCGCCTCGCAGCGCCAGGGTCGGCTGGTGCAACAGGCGATTGGTCAACTGGTGGGCCAGCCGCCGAACCACGGCCTCAGGGTCTTCCCCCTTGGCCAGCCGCTCCAGGGCCTGAGCCTGGGCCTCGTCGCGCAGCGCCTCGCCCTTGGCACGCACGTCACGAATCACTTCACCGGCGCCACGAACGCGGCGCTCCTTGTGCCAGTGGGTAACGCCATGCTCGATCAGCGATTCTGCCTGATCCGCGGCCACCTGGCGGTGGCGGCGATTTTCCTCGATGACCTCCTGCAGGTCATCGACGGTATAAAGGAAGATATCGGACAGGTCCCCCACCTCGGGCTCAATGTCCCTCGGCACCGCGATGTCCACCATGAACACGGGGCGATGACGGCGACGCTTCAGCGCCCGCTCCACCATCCCCTTGCCCAGTATCGGCAGCGGCGCCGCCGTAGAAGAGATCACGATGTCGGCATGTTCCAGCGCCTCGGGAATTTCATCGAGGCTGATGGCGGTGCCACCCAGGGCACCGGCCAGCACGCTGGCGCGCTCGCGGGTGCGATTGGCCACGGTCAACTGCTGCACCCCCGCCTCGTGCAGATGGCGGGCCACCAGCTCGATGGTCTCGCCCGCCCCGATCAGCAGCGCTCGGGCGCGACCGAAATCATCGAAAATGCGACTGGCCAGACTGACGGCGGCATACGCCACCGACACCGGGTTCTCACCGATGGCCGTCTCGGTACGCACCTGCTTGGCGACGGCAAAGGTATGTTGAAACAGTCGCTCGAGCTCTCCCCCCAGCCCCTGCGCCTCGCGCGCCGCCTGATAGGCGTCCTTGATCTGCCCCAGAATCTGAGGCTCACCCAGCACCATGGAATCGAGACCTACCGCCACACGCATCAGGTGTCGGGCGGCATCCCCATCCAGATAATGGTAGGCGCAGTGCAACAGCTCTTCTCGGGGTAGAGCGTGAAACCGGCTGAGCCAATCAAGTACATCCGACTCGCCGCGAGCATCGGTGACGCAGTACAGCTCGGTACGGTTACAGGTCGACAGCACCGCCGCTTCGTGCACACCAGGCAGCGCGCGCAGCTCGCTGAGCGCCAGCGTCAGCTGCGAGGGGCCAAAAGCCACCTTTTCGCGCACCTCGATGGCGGCGGTTCGATGATTGATGCCAAGGGCGAGCAGGGTCATGCGTTCGACGTCTTCATCAGCGGGTGTCTGGGGTGGTCCAGTGAACCACTCCTGCAAGGCGCCCTATCCTACCATAGGGTGTGGCGAGCTCGCTCCCTTGTCGCCGCCTTAAGGTATTGACCTTTGCCAAGAGACGCCAAGCCGTTATGCTGGGATTCCTGATGGAAAAGATGATGCCTCAATGCCTTCGAACGCGCGCCAAGGAATGCCAGCCCGCACCCTGCTTGCCCTGTCGCTGACAGCGTGGCTTGCCGGCTGCCAAAGCGTCTCCTATAGCCCCAGCGGCAGCGCCTATGACATGGCATCCGACGACCCGATGGCGGGCGCTCCCCCGATCACCCGGGGGCTCGACGCTGAAGGCCTGTCGACCCTGTTGATCGCGGAGATGGCTGGCCAGCGCGGCGACTATCGTCGAGCCACCGAAGGCTATCTGGCCGCCGCCGAACGCTATCGCTCGCCGGCCCTGGTCGAGCGCGCCACCCTGGCGGCACGCTTTACCGACGATACCGCCTTGATCGAACGCGCAGCGCGCCAGTGGCAGTCGGTCTCGCCAGAAGCTCCAGTGGCGGCTCAGATTCTCGGCAACCTGGCGGGCAGCCGCGGCAACTGGACAGAAGCGCTGCAGCAGCGACTGATCGCCCCCGGGGAAGACGACATTACCCGCTTCGTCGACACCGCTCTGTCCAGCGGCGCCGATCCTCAGGCGCTGGCGGCACAATTGAACGAGGCGTTGACCACCGGTCAGCGCGACGCGCGCCAACGGGACGACCTGCAGCTGGCCTTGGCCCTGACCGATTCCGCCTCGGGCAACCACGACGCGGCACAGCGGCGAATTGCCGCACTCGATGCCAGCAGCCGTAACAGCACCCAGGGACTGCTGGCGGAATCACGCATCGCTCTGGATGCAGGCCGCTACCAGCAGGCTCGCAGCACCGCACGCCGCGGCCTTGACCAATCACCGGAAGATCCTCGCTTCCTTCTTCTTATGGCGCGAGCCGACATCCGTCTGGGCAACCTGACCTCGGCCGAGGGGAACACCGACACGCTGCTGGATACCCGCGGCGACAATCCGCTGCTGCGGGTCGGCCTGGCCCAGCTCTACCTGGAAGAAGGCCATCGCGCGCCGGCCCGACGTCTGCTGCTGCCGCTGGTCGATGACCCCCAGGCGCCCAGCGCCCTCTATTTATTACTCGGCAGCATCGCCGAGCAGGAAGGCGACGTCGATAACGCCCTGCTGTACTACCGGCGAGTCCCCCCTGGGCCCGACTTCCTGCTGTCCCGTCAGCGGGCGGCCAGCATGCTGATCGAGGCCGATCGACTGCTGGATGCGCGCGCGTTCCTGCGGGTCGAACGCCTGCGCCACGATGAGGCCTATACCGGCCTGGTGGTCACCGAAGTCCAACTGCTCGACCAGCAGGGCATGAATGCCCAGGCCGAGACATTGCTCAATCGCGAACTGACCCGCACACCGGAAGACGGTGACCTGCGCTACTTCCGCGCCATGCGCGCCTGGACCGAGGGAGACATGGACACGTCGGAACAGGATCTACGCACTCTGGTCGAACAGCAGCCGGACAATGCGGTCGCCCTCAATGCCCTTGGCTATACCTTGGCAGATGCAGGCGACCCTGATGACTTCGCCGAGGCAAGGCGACTGATTCAGCGCGCCTACGAACTGTCGCCGGACAATCCGGCGATTCTCGACAGCCTGGGCTGGATCGCCTATCGCGAAGGCAAGCCTGAGGTCGCGCTACCCTGGATTGAACAGGCCTGGCGCCAGATTCCGGACCAGGAAGTGGCGGCCCACCTGATTGAGGTGCTGTGGGACCTTGGCGAGCGCGAACGCGCCCGCGACCTGCTCAAGCAGGCGCAGGAACGCTTCGAGGAACGCCCGCTGATTGTCGACCTGCTGGATCGACGGCCTGAAATTGCCCCCTGACAGTACCAGGCGTCTGCCGGGTAGGTGACCGCCCTCCCCCGCAACGCTCTACCTTTATTCTCATAGTGTGTCTCCCGATGACCCGCAAGGACCCCGCGATGATGCCTTCTCTACGACTTCCCACTATCGCCCTTAGCCTTTCTTTATTGGCTGGCTGCGCCACCTCCCAGAGCGTGACCGAGCCGCGCACCGAGCGCGAAGCCGGCGACTGGGAAGCGCAGCTGTCCCAGGTGGAAGCCTTTACCGCCTGGAACCTGACCGGCAAGGTGGGACTGCGCACCCCTGAAGACTCCACCAGCGCCAACCTGGACTGGCGCCAGACGCCCTACCACTACCGCCTGCTGGTGACGGGACCGATGGGCGCCGGTCGCAGCACCCTGGAAGGCCGTGACGGCCGCGTCTCGTTGACGACCAGCGAAGGGCGCTTCGAGGCCGACAGCCCCGAAGCCCTGATGGAACAGCGCCTGGGCTGGTCACTGCCGGTGTCCAGTCTGACCGACTGGGTAAGAGGACTGCCCGCCGACAACAGCGACCACCGCATGACAGAAGATGAGCTCGGCTTTCCTGCCACCCTGGAACAGGACGGCTGGGAGATCGACTATCGTGGTTGGGAAGATGTGTCTGGTACCTGGCTGCCGCGCCGGTTGGTCATGACCTACGACGATCTGCGAGCCACTCTGGTGGTCAATCAGTGGCAACCGCTCGAAGAATGACGCGCACCTTTGCTTAAGCCATGACGCAAACCATCACCCACGCCATCACCCACGCCATCGCTCGGCCTGTCACCAGGGCAGTCATGTGGGCAGTCATTCCAGCAGTCATTCGAGCAGCCGCGGCTGCTCGACGGCACGACCAGTAAAGGCAATATGGCCATGCCCCAGCCACCCACCACCGCCACGCGGCTGACCTTGCCCGCCCCGGCGAAGCTAAACCGCATGCTGCATATCGTCGGCCGTCGAGCCGACGGCTATCACGAGCTGCAGACGCTATTCCAGTTCCTCGACCATGGCGACGACATTACCATCGAGCTGCGCGAGGATGGCCAGCTGGTGCTGGACGCTGCCCTCGACGGCGTTGCTCCCCAGGACAACCTGGTGTGGCGCGCCGCCAGACACCTGCAACAGACCAGCGGCTGCCACCTCGGCGCTACGCTCTCGGTAACCAAGCGGCTGCCCATGGGGGGTGGCCTGGGCGGCGGAAGCAGCGATGCTGCCAGCGTGCTGGCAGGACTCAACCATCTATGGGGTCTGGGCATCCCTCGCCCGCAGCTGGCTGAGCTTGGGCTCAGCCTCGGCGCCGACGTTCCGGTCTTCGTCAACGCCCACGCCGCCTGGGCCGAGGGCATCGGTGAGCGCCTGACCCCGGTGGACCTCGATACCCCCTGGTTTGTGGTCGTGCACCCCGGTATCAGCGTATCGACCCCCGCGGTCTTCACTGCGCCAGAATTGACACGGAACACCCCCGCCATTACCATGGCGCGCGCACTCAAGGGGGGAGCGTCGAGCTGGCGCAACGATTGCGAAGACACTGTCAGGCAGCGCTATCCTGACGTGGCTCGTGCCTTGGACTGGCTGAACACCCGGGCGCCGTCGATGTTGACGGGTACCGGAGCATGTGTTTTTGCCCGTCTGACGTCGGAAGCCGACGCGGTGGCGCTGCTTGAAGCAATAGAGCAGCAGCAACCGGACTGGCACGCCTTCAAGGCCAAGGGCCTGAATCGATCGCCTCTCCTCGACGCCCTGCCCGATGATTGAGGCAGGACGTTATTGCTGGGGTATCGCCAAGCGGTAAGGCACCGGTTTTTGGTATCGGCATGCGGAGGTTCGAATCCTCCTACCCCAGCCAACTTCCTTCTGAGTCCTGGACTCACTCCCCCAGACTCACACTGAAGACCCAACACAGCAAAGGTGGCTGCGCGTGTCAAAATTGATGGTTTTCGCCGGGAATGCCAACCCCGAACTCGCCCGTAAGGTCGCCGAGAGCCTGGACAGCCGGCTTGGCAATGCCACGGTCGGTCAGTTCAGCGACGGAGAGGTCGCGGTCGAGATCAACGAGAACGTGCGCGGCAAGGATGTCTTTGTCCTGCAGTCCACCTGTGCACCGACCAACGACAACCTGATGGAACTGATCCTGATGGTTGACGCCCTGCGCCGGGCCTCCGCTACCCGTATCACGGCAGTGGTGCCCTACTTCGGCTATGCCCGCCAGGATCGCCGCGTGCGCTCTGCCCGTGTACCGATCTCGGCCAAGATCGTCGCCGACATGATGGTCAAGGCGGGCGTTGACCGGGTGATGACCATGGACCTGCACGCCGATCAGATCCAGGGCTTCTTCGATGTTCCGGTCGACAACGTCTACGGTTCACCGATCCTGCTCGACGACATCGAGCGCCAGAACTACGACGATCTGGTAGTGGTCTCCCCCGACGTTGGCGGCGTTGTCCGCGCACGTGCCATCGCCAAGCAGCTGAACGCTGATCTGGCGATCATCGACAAGCGTCGTCCCCAGGCCAACCAGGCTCAGGTGATGCATATCATCGGTGATATTCAGGACCGCACCTGTGTGGTCGTGGACGACATGATCGACACCGCTGGCACCCTGTGCAAGGCCGGTGAGGCCCTCAAGGATCACGGCGCGCGCCGTGTGGTGGCCTATGCCACCCACCCGATCCTGTCTGGCCCTGCGGTGGACAACATTTCCGAGTCGGTTCTGGACGAGGTCGTGGTGGCAGACACCATCCCGCTGTCCGAAACCGCTCGTCGCAGCGGGCGTATTCGCCAGCTGAGCGTGGCCGGCCTGATCGCGGAAGCGATTCGCCGTGTCAGCAATGAAGAATCCGTCAGCGCGATGTTCCACTGAGCCTGCGAAAGGCCAGCACATTGCGCGGGTAACGCGCCCCGGTCTCCGGGGCACCTGGAACCATCGAGGTCTGGTCGCGGGCTCGGTGGCTTCCTTACTTTTAGCCAAGAGGCAAATCCATGTCTGACTACAAACTTACCGCCAACGTTCGTAACGACCTGGGGAAAGGTGCGAGCCGCCGCCTGCGTCGTGCGAACCAGCAAGTGCCTGCCATCATCTACGGTGGAGAGAAGACGCCGCAGCCCATCGCTGTGGACAAGACCGCCTTCTACAAGGCCTTGGAAGAAGAAGCCTTCTTCTCCTCCGTCATCACCCTTGAGGTAGATGGCAAGGCCCAGCAGGTTGTCGTGCGTGACCTCCAGCGTCACCCGTACAAGCCGCTGGTGACCCACGCTGACTTCCTGCGTGTCGATGCGACTCACGAGATCACCATGCGCGTACCGCTGCACGTGGTCGGTCAGGACGAGTCCAAGGCGCTCAAGGAGCAGGACGGTGAACTGCACCAGCTGGCCAACGACGTTGAAATCAGCTGCCTGCCGAAAGATCTGCCCGACTACCTCGAAGTCGACATCGCCGGCCTGGAGCTGGGCAGCACTCTGCACCTGTCCGACCTCAAGGCGCCGGCTGGCGTCACCATCGTCGAGCTGACTTACGGCGAAGACCATGACCAGGCCATCGTCAACGTGACCAAGGCCAAGGCCATGCAGTCCGACGAAGAAGCTGCCGAGGACGAAGCTGCCGCCGCTGATGCCAGCGCCGACGCTGCCGAGGAAGCGAAGAACGAAGGCGAAGAAGGCGACAAGGAGTAATCCCTGTCCGCTTGATTCAAGGGCCACTGCGGTGGCCCTTTTCGTTTTCATCGATCGCTTTGCCCAGCGTCGCGCCGCCGAGGCCCTGAGCAAAGCGCTTGCCCGCACCGCGGCCGGAGACATGAGCATGACACGGATCAAGGCACTGATTGGCCTGGCCAATCCCGGCGCCCAGTATGAGGCGACCCGCCACAACGCTGGCGCATGGCTGGTAGAGGAAGTGGCCCGCCAGGCGTCTGCCGAGCTACGCCCGGAAAAGAAGTTTCTTGGGCTTTATGCCAAGGCCTTTGTGGAAGGACAAGACCTGCACCTGCTGGTACCGACGACCTACATGAATCGCTCCGGCGCCGCCGTGGCCGCCCTCGCCAATTTCTTCAAGCTGGCCCCTGACGAGATGCTCGTCGCCCATGATGAACTCGACCTGCCCCCTGGCAGCGCCCGCTACAAGCAGGGCGGCGGCCACGGTGGACACAACGGCCTGCGCGACATCATCAGCGCACTGGGCAATGACAAGTCGTTCCATCGTGCGCGCATCGGCATCGGCCATCCGGGCAGTGCCAATCTGGTCACCAACTACGTGCTTGGCCGTCCCGGCAAGAGCGAGCGAGAGGCGATCGACGGCGCGCTGATCGAGTGCCTGGCGACACTGCCCCAGGCCCTGGCGGGCGACTGGGCCAAGGCGATGAATCGCCTGCACAGCCATTCGGCCTGACGACAGACTCCCGCGGCAGCGCTCAGCGGGTCGAGACAGGCTGTCACTCTGCCACTCGACGTCATACACTGATGCGCTTTCTGCGATGACTCGACTTCCTTCACCTTATTTCAGGAATCACCCATGGGATTCAACTGCGGCATCGTTGGCCTGCCCAATGTCGGCAAGTCCACCCTCTTCAACGCCCTGACCAAGTCCGGCATCGACGCCGAGAACTTCCCGTTCTGCACCATCGAGCCCAATGTCGGCATCGTGCCGATGCCGGATCCGCGTCTCGATAAGCTGGCGGAGATCGTCAAGCCGGAGAAGGTCGTACCGACCACCATGGAATTCGTGGATATTGCCGGCCTGGTCGCCGGCGCGTCCAAGGGTGAAGGCCTCGGCAACCAGTTCCTCGCCAATATCCGGGAGACCCAGGCCATCGCCCACGTGGTCCGCTGCTTCGATAACGACAACGTCATCCACGTGGCCAACCAGGTCGATCCGGCGGCGGATATCGAGACCATCAACCTGGAACTGGCCCTGGCCGACCTGGATACCGTGGAAAAGGCCATCCAGCGCCTGGTTCGCGTGGTCAAGGGCGGCGACAAGGACGCCATCGCCACCAAGGCGGTGCTCGACCGCATCCAGCCTCACCTGGCAGAAGGCCAGCCGCTGCGCAGCTTCGATCTCTCTGACGACGAGAAGAAGCAGATCAAGAGCTTTGGTTTCCTGACGCTCAAGCCCACCATGTACATCGCCAACGTCAACGAGGATGGATTCGACAACAATCCTTACCTCGACGTGGTGAAGGGGATTGCCGAGGCGGAAGGCGCGGTAGTGGTGCCTGTGTGCAACCAGCTCGAGGCAGAGATCGCCGAACTCGACGACGAGGAACGTGAGATGTTCCTGGCCGAGATGGGCATGGAAGAGCCCGGCCTCGATCGCGTGATTCGCGCTGGCTACGCGCTGCTGGGTCTGCAGACCTACTTCACGGCGGGTGTGAAGGAAGTGCGTGCCTGGACCGTCAAGGTCGGCGCGACGGCCCCGGAAGGCGCTGGCGTCATTCATACCGATTTTCAGAAAGGCTTCATCCGTGCCGAAGTCGTGGCCTACGAAGACTTTGTCAGCCTCAACGGTGAGCAGGGTGCGAAGGACGCCGGCAAGTGGCGCCTGGAAGGCAAGGACTACGTGCTGAAAGACGGTGACGTGGTGCACTTCCGCTTCAACGTCTGATCCAGGCGCGACACGCTTGGGCCTGAGCTGAGCTGAGCTGAGCTGAGCTGAGCGGGGCCTGAGGCCTGCCACCACTCGCTGGTGTCGAAATGCAGGCCCGGCCAGCACGATGACCAGAACGGCACCGAGGTACGCCTCGGTGCCGTTTTTGGTAGCACCAGAGCGAAACAGCAACTAACGAAAATCCCGCGACGTCACGCTCAGCGCCTTCCACCAGGCGCCGATATCCTCCAGGCGGCCAGCGATCACATGCACCACACTCCCCTCTCGCTCCAGGTGGCCGGTCACTCTCAGTATCTGCGCATTGAGTAACGCCTGACGTTGAGCCTTGGCGGTGTCTCGCCACACCACCACATTGATATTGCCGCTGTCGTCCTCGAGGGTCACAAAGGTGACACCTGAGGCCGTACCGGGCCGCTGCCGCGTGGTCACGAGCCCTGCCACCTGAACCAGGCAGCCGTGATCCACGGTCAACAGCTGCTGGGCGGTCAGACAGCCATCGAGCCCCTGCCGCTGCCCCGCCGTGGACTCACGCAGCAGCGCCATGGGATGGCGCCCAAGACTGAGCCCGAGGTGGCGATAGTCCGCCTCGAGGTCATCTTGCTCAAGGGGCGGCATCAACGCCGTGCTGTCGTCATCGAGCAGCTCGGTGTCCCCCAGGGCCAGGCCTGGCTGAGGCGCCAGCAGATCCCAGCGGGCCTGATAGCGGTGTCCCGACAGACCAGCCAGGGCACCCGCTGAGGCCAGCGCCTCCCAGTCCTGTGAGCGAATCGATACACGCCGGCGCACATCGGCAAGACGGGTAAAGGGGGATCGGTCACGCTCCTCCAGAAGCGCCAGCACTGCCTCCCTGCTGAGCCCCTTCACCAGATGCAGCCCCAACCGCACCGCTGGCCCTGCGGGATGCCCTGGCGCGTCCGCTGCCTCAGGGGGAGCCTCATCATCGACCTCCAGCGTCGACTCCCAGCGGCTTCGCAGCAGGTCTACCGGCCTCACCTGAACCCCATGGCGCTGAGCGTCCTGCAACAGTTGAGACGGAGAATAGAAGCCCATGGGCTGACTATTGAGCAGTCCACAGCAGAAGGCCGCGGGGTGATGGCACTTGAGCCAGGCGGACACATAGACCAGGTGGGCGAAGCTGGCCGCGTGGGACTCGGGGAAACCGTACTGACCGAAGCCTTCTATCTGGCGACAGATGGCCGCCGCGAATTCGTCGGTGTAACCACGCTCGCGCAGGCCGGCGGTCAGCTTGTGCTGGTGCTCGGCGATGGTACCCGCCCGCCGCCAGGCCGCCATGGCGCGCCTGAGCTGGTCAGCCTCGCCACCGCTATAGCCCGCCGCCACCATGGCGAGCTTGATGACCTGCTCCTGGAAGATGGGGACTCCCAGGGTTCGCTCTAGCACCTTTCTGACATCCGCGCTGGGGTACTCGACCTGTTCCAACCCGTCCCGGCGGCGCAGATACGGGTGGACCATGTCGCCCTGGATGGGCCCCGGCCTGACGATGGCAATTTCGATCACCAGATCGTAGTAATTCTGGGGCTTTAGCCTGGGCAACATGTTCATCTGGGCACGACTCTCGACCTGGAAGACACCGATGCTGTCTCCACGGGACAGCATGCGATAGACCTCCGGATCTTCCCGAGGAATCGCCGCGAGCGCCTCGATGGGGGTAATGACCCGGTCACCGCCATGGTCAGATGGCGAGTCGCAGTTTTCCCGCCGGGCCTGTTGCTGGCTGTGTTTTGGTGGCTGGCCCAGTAGGCCAAGAGTCTTGCGTATCGCGGTCAACATGCCCAGCGCCAGCACATCGACCTTCAGCAAGCCCAGGCTCTCCAGATCGTCCTTGTTCCACTGAATCAGCGTGCGCTCCTGCATGACGGCATTTTCCACCGGGACCAATTCATGCAGCGGACCCCGAGAAATGACAAATCCACCTACGTGCTGTGACAGATGGCGTGGAAAGCCCAGCAGTTGCTCGACCAGCTCTACCAGGTGCTGACGAAGGCTGCGCGCGCCACCCTCGCTGCCCGGCTCGATCGATCCGGCCCCTGGGGAAGACGACGCCGTCACCGCGACGGACTGAGCGAGCTCCATGCGCAACCCGGTCAACCACGCCTGTTCGCCGTCACGTCGATCCAGTCGGCTGGCGAGCCAGCTCAGGTAGCTGGGCTGAAGGCCCAGCGCCCTACCCACGTCCTTCAGCGCGCTACGAGGACGATAGCTGATCACCGTGGCGGCCAGCCCGGCTCGCTCCCGTCCATAGCGACGATAGATGTACTGGATCACTTCCTCACGCCGCTCATGCTCGAAATCGACATCAATATCCGGCGGCTCGTCACGCTCTTCGGAAATGAAGCGCTCGAACAGCAACTGCACCTGGCGTGGATCCACCTCGGTAATGAACAGGCAATAGCACACCACCGAGTTGGCGGCGGATCCCCTGCCCTGACACAGGATGCCCTGTCCGCGGGCAAAGGCCACGATATCCTCGATGGTCAGGAAGAAGGGGGCATACTGCATCCGCTCGATCAGCGACAGCTCGTGCTGAATCTGCGCGGCAATCTCGACAGGCGTTCCATCCGGAAAGCGCTTGGCCTGTCCCTGCTCCACCTTGTGGACCAACCAACTCATGGGGGTATGGCCCTCGGGCACCAGCTCCTCGGGGTATTCATAGCGCAGCTGGCCAAGATCGAACTGGCAGCGCTCGGCAATGCGTACGCTCTCATCGAGCATGTCTCGGCTAAAGCACTCGGCCAGGCGTGACAGCGAACGCAGACAGCGCTCTGCATTAGGCTCGAGCAGGTAGCCCGCCTGCTGCACACTGGTGCCATGACGTAGCGCCGTCAGCACGTCCTGCAGACGCTTGCGCGCAGCCTGATGCATCAGCACCCCACCGGCAGCGACCAAGGGCAGCCCAAGACGTTTCGCCATGGTGACGGTGTGGTGATGACGCACCTCTTCACCGGCATCAAAGTGGCGCAGCAGCATGACCCAGCTACGCCCAGGATAATGCTGCTTCAGCCAGGCCATGCGATAGGCACAGCGATCATCACTGCCCGCTGGGTCATACAGCAGCAGGCAATCCTCAAGCCCTGCTAGCTCCTCCCAGTCCAACCGATAATGGCCCTTGGGGGCCCGCCGTCGGGCCAGGGTGATTATCCGGCAAAGTTGCGCATAGCCCTGGCGATTCTCGGCCAGCACCACCACCGCCTGATCCTCAAAACGAAATTCCGCGCCGACTATCAGAGTCATATCCAGATCGCGGGCGGCCTCCCAGGCGCGCACCACGCCGGACACGGAACATTCATCGGTGATAGCCAGCGCGCGATAGCCCAGGCAGGCCGCCTTCTCCACCAGCTCGTGGGGGTGAGAGGCCCCCTTGAGAAAGGTGAAATTCGTCAGGCAATAGAGCTCCGCATAGGCCAGCGGCGGCGCCCCAGAGGCTATATCGGCTGCAGGCGCTATCCGTGGGGCAGCGTGCTCCGATGAGGGCTCGCAGTGTTCAACCGAACCAGCCATGCAGCCACCATTGCCCGGTGTGGTCACGGAAGATCCAGCCACAGCGGGCATCGCCAAATCTCACGACGTAGTAATCCCGCCGGGCCGGGGCGGCGTCCCACCAGCCACTGGCCAGGCGTTCTGGCCCGGCAAGCCACTCCAGCTGCGACAGCGCTGCCGACGACATGGCCAGCGGAGTGGGCAGCAGCCAGGCCGGACGCGGGCCCTGGGGCAACACCTGCGCCGCTGCGCGGGTGCACCGCTCAAGCGTCGAGGCTCGCTCAGGGCGATGATCCTCGCGCCAGCGAGGCTGCATGACACTGTTCTGACCAAGCCGGGTTCGCAGGCGGCTGAACAGGGCGTCGGCAGTTTCTTTGGGGGGCGCCGTATCGAACAGGTCCTGGGCGGGCTGCTCCTGCTGCGTCAGTTCGCTGACCTCTAGTCGCAGACGGCGCACTGGCGCATTGAGCTCACAGCGCTCCAGGCGCAACCGACATAGCTCGAGCCAGGCATCGGCAGACTGCTCTCCTCCGGCATGTCCCACCGTGATGTGCTGCTCTGCATCCCGCTGATACAGCGTCAGCTGCAGCGACAGCGCCTTGGCACAGCGCACATGCAGAAAGCCCTCCATTTCCATCAGCAGTCGCTTCAAGGGGAACAGCAGCGCAGGCGCCAATTCGATGTCATGGTTCAACTCGAGCTCACGCTCCAGCCGCGGTGGCGGCTCAAAGACGGGCAGCAGGTCAGGCACAGCACCGGTCAGCCGCTTGAGCCATTGGGTCAGATCGGGACCCAGTCGCGAAGCCAGAGATGCCGTCGGCAGAGCCAGCAGATCGCGAACACGCTGGAAGCCTAGCCCTTGCAAACGCGCCAATTGGGCACGCGGCAGCGCCAGCTGGGACAACGACAGCTGCCCCAGCCGCCGATGATGGCCATCAACATCGGCTCCAGGGCTCTGAGTACCATTGCCCCGAAAACCAGAGCCCCGAAAACCAGAGCCCCGAAAACCAGAGCCCCGAACACCAGTGCCCCGAACAGCGCTGTCCTCAACGTCTGGGCGGACGCCCCCCGCACGAGCCAGCAGCACCGCCGCCAAGGGCGTATGCCCCGTGGCGCAGACGAGATCGAGCTCCAGACCGGCCAGCTCGCTCTCCAGCCTGGACCACAGCGCGGCAAGACCACCGAAGTAATGGAGCATCGAGCCAATTTCCAGCACCACGCCCCGGGCAGGCTCGCCAGCGAGGCTAGGCTCGAAACTGACACGCGCGCTAAAACGCCCCACCCACAGGGCGAGCCCTTCCAGCCGCTGTCGACATGCGGCCGTGTCCGCCGTGAACAATTGCAGCTCAGGCTCCAGGCTGAGCGCCGTGCTCACGGTCATGCCGGGCCGCACTCCTTGACGCTGGGCCTTGCTGCATACCTGCTGGACACGCTCTCCATTGGCCGATACCAGCGCCTTGGGCTGCGTGTCGCCAAGAGCCACCACGTCAAGCTCAAAGCGAGGACCATGCAGGCACAGCCATAACCCCTTCATGGCGCCCCCCTGTTCACCGGTGACAGGGACGAGGTCGGCAGATCCAAGGTGATCGTTTTTGCCGGTATGGCACCCTTGCGCTTGAAGGCCTCCACCTCAAGCCGACCATTAGCGCTGCCCCCCAGGCGCAAACGCCAGGGTGCAGCAGACCCTTGCTGGCCAAGCGATGCAGGGCGCAGCAATACGCCGACCCCGGTGCCCCCCGCCATCGCCAGTTGCAGGCGACGCAACCAGCTGCCCTGGAGGGCGCCAAACCAGCCAAGCACCAAGTCACAACAGCCACTTTTCACCACCTGTTCCATGGCCCACAGACGTTCTTTGGTGGTGCCTGTCTGAATGACATGGATCTTGGTGATACCGATGCCCGCCGCCTGCAGTGCCAGGGCATGAGGTATCCAAGGGGGATCCAGCAAGACAATCCGCTGGCTGCGAGTCATCAGTGGCGCCAGCAGGCGGATTTCACCGATACCGGGATGGTCAAGCAACCACTCCATCAGGTCTCCACGGGGCCAGCCCCCACCCAACACCTCATCCAGTGTCGCGAATCCGCTTGGCACGACCAGAACATCCGCCTGAGAGGTCTCCCTGTCCCGCGCAGGATCACGGCCCGCGCGCCATAACGTTCCCCGTTGCATTAGTTGAGTGATGTCGACGGGGTGTGCTGCTGTCATGGCGCCCCCTCCTTGAAAGTGATGCGAGTCATGCTGAACAGAATACTGTTATTTTATACAGTATTTAAGGAATGCCAAGCGATGACGGCTTGAGACGTCGTCAAGGCGTCAACGCAGTCAGCGTGACATGGGGTCTGTCGTCAGAGCTCAGCACTGCATAGGTTCCGCCGAGAAAGGCGGGACAAGAGGAGTAAGGTGAACACAGACCGTGACGCAGCTCACCGCAGCCTGGAAAAGACTGTGGAATAGTCGTGCGGAACATTTGCCTGCTGCCCGAAGGCGTACGCCAGTGACCACCACTCCCCTTCCCGCTTCCCCCGACCTTATGATGTCAGCGCTTGAGATCAGGGTGCAGGGCTGCGTTCAGGGCGTCGGGTTTCGTCCTTGGGTATGGCAGCTCGCCACCGCTATTGGCGTGACGGGGAATGTCCGCAATGATGGCCAGGGGGTCGTGATTCGCGCTCAGGGGTCCCCGGCACAGTTGGCGACGCTGCTGACACAGCTCGACAGTGAGCCGCCACCGCTGGCGACCATCACAGGCATCGCATCGTCCGAGTTGCCCCAAGTGGAATCGATCACCGATTTCACCATCATCGACAGTCGGCCCGGACTAACTCGCACCGATATTGCGGCAGATGCCGCTGTCTGCGCCGCGTGCAAAGCCGAGATTCTCGATCCGATGCAGCGCCGCTCGGGCTATGCATTGACCAATTGCACCCACTGCGGCCCGCGACTGTCGATTATCCGGGCCATGCCCTACGACCGTGCAGCCACGACCATGGCGGCCTTTCCGCTTTGCGCCAGCTGCCGCCAGGAATACCGCTCCCCTGCCGATCGGCGCTTCCACGCGCAGCCCATCGCCTGCCCCGACTGCGGTCCACGGGTCTCGCTGGTGCGCCTTGATCGCGACCATGGTGTGCCCGCCACCGACCCGGAGAACCACGCTGATATCTCTTATGGCAGCCCTGAAAGCAGCCCTGATGCCGATCCGATCATGGCCGCGGCAGAGCTGATCTGCGCGGGTCATATCTTGGCCATCAAGGGACTCGGCGGCTATCAGCTCGCCTGTGATGCCTCTAGAGAGGATGTGGTCGCACGACTGCGCCAATTGAAGCGTCGACCGACGCGGCCCCTGGCATTGATAATGGCGGATCTCGCGATGGTCTCCCGCTACTGCCACGTCAGCCCGCGGGAGGCCGAGGCGCTAGAGAGCCCGGCGGCGCCGATCGTCCTGCTGGAGCGACGCACGCCCATGTCTCCCAAAAGGCCTAGCCAGGCCCCCAACCTGGCTTTAGATATCGCCCCGAATCCGGCTCTAGATATCGCCCCGAATCCGGCTCCCGACATCGCCCCGAACCTGGCTCTAGATATCGCCCCGAACCTGGCTCCAGGCCTCGACCGGCTGGGGGTGATGCTGCCGTCCACGCCCCTGCACCTGTTGCTGTTTCGACATATCGACGTACCGCTGGTACTGACCAGTGGCAATGCCTCGGGCGAGCCGCAGCTGATCGATGATGCTCGTCTCAGCGATGCACTGGGGGCTATGGCCAGCCACGCCCTGAGCCATGATCGCGGTATCGCCAGGCGCGTTGATGACAGCCTGGTTCAGGACGCCGCGGGGGCCTTGCGCGTCCTGCGGCGGGCTCGGGGCTTCGCGCCAACGTCGCTGCCATTGCCGCCGGGGTTCGAGGATATTGGCCCTGGCCTCGCCCTTGGCCCGCAACAGAAAGCCACGTTCTGCCTGATCGATCGAGAACGCGCCATTCTGTCGCCTCATCAGGGCGACCTGGACGATCCCGCCACCCTGGATGACTTTGAGCATCATCTGCAGGATTTTCTGAAGCTCTACGATCATCGTCCTGGTTGGCTGGCCTGCGATCGTCATCCGGACTACCACACGAGCCACCTGGCCACAGCGATGGCCGCTCGCGAGGGGCTGACGATAACCCAAGTCGGCCACCACCATGCCCATATTGCCGCCTGCCTGGGTGAACATGGCCGACCACTGTCTGCACCGCCGGTACTGGGTATCGCCCTGGATGGCCTCGGTCTTGGCCTGAATGGTGAGCTATGGGGTGGAGAGTGCCTGCTGGCGGACTACCAGCAGTGTCAGCGCGTGGCAGCATTGAAGGCGGTGCCGATGCCCGGAGGCGCAGCCGCCGCCCGAGAACCCTGGCGCAATCTTGTCGCCCAGTGGTTCGCCGGCCCTGGCATTGACGCCTTGCTAGGAGGCTATCCCCAACTGGAGGTGGTCAAGCGGCTTGGCGGCATGCCCTTGCCAGCCCTGGTTGCCATGCTCAAGGCAGGCCTAAACAGCCCCAAGGCGTCATCCTGCGGCAGGCTGTTCGACGCCGTCGCGGCGGCACTCGAGCTGAGCTTCGAGCACCAGCATCACGAAGGCGAAGCCGCCATGGCGCTGGAAACACTGGCTGCCAGGACACTGGCCCGCATGTCCGTGCACGACCTCGGCACCGCCCCAGGCTATCCCCTCGACATTACCGTTTCTGACACTGGCGTCATGCTGCTGGACCCGGCCCCCCTGTGGCCGGCGCTATTTGATGATCTGGCCAGGAGCTGCGACCCGGCCCTCTGCGCGGCGCGCTTTCATCTGGGCCTGGCCACCGCCTTGACTCGTGTCGCTTCGACACTCTCGCAAGACCACCCTTTTGACACCGTGGCCCTGAGTGGTGGCTGCTTCCACAACCGTAGCTTGCTTGCGCTGGTCGAGCAGCGCCTTGGTGCGCAGGGCTTCAAGGTGCTGAGTCACCGCCAGGTACCGGCCAATGATGGGGGCATCGCCCTTGGCCAGGCGTTGATTGCCGCAGCACGTGCTCACCGCGGGCACCCACCACACTCGCCATTACACCCTTGTCTAGTGCCCGACGGCCATGACGACGACGCACAGGAGAGTACCCATGTGCCTGGGAATCCCGGGGCAGATCATCACGATCGATGATATCGACAACCGTCTGGCAACCGTGGACGTCAGTGGCGTCCGCCGCCAGATCAACATCGCCTGCATCATCGATGATGCCCATCCGCCCGAATCCTGCGTGGGAGACTGGGTGCTGGTACACGTCGGGTTTGCCCTGAACCGGATCGACGCTGCTGCCGCGGAACGTACCCTGGCGATGCTGGACATGCTCGGTGATACCCACGAACTCGATGCCTTGATCGACAGCCAGGAGAAGCGGCAATGAAGTTTATCGATGAATTCCGCGACCACACGCGAGCCCGCCAGACCCTGGAGCACATCACCACGCTGGTCGAGAGGATCTGTCGTGATCGCGCTGCCCCCCTTCGTATCATGGAGGTCTGCGGAGGTCACACCCACGCGATCTTCCACTATGGGCTGGAGGCGATGCTGCCCAAGCAGCTGGAGCTGATCCACGGCCCGGGCTGTCCGGTCTGCGTGCTGCCCATGGGACGCGTAGATGACTGCCTGGCGATCGCTGAACGCCCCGAGGTCATCCTGGCGACCTTTGGTGATGCCATCAGGGTCCCGGGCTCTCGCAAGAGCCTGCTTCAGGCCAAGGCCGAAGGCGCCGACGTGCGCATCGTCTACTCGCCCATGGATGCACTGGATCTCGCTATCCGCCATCCAGAACGGGAAGTGGTGTTCTTCGGCCTGGGCTTCGAGACCACTATCCCCTCCACGGCTCTGACCATCACCCAGGCGCAGCGCCAGCGCATCACCAACTTCTCGGTGTTCTGCAACCACATCACCATCATTCCCACGCTGAAGGCCATTCTCGAGAATCCCGATCATCGCTTGGACGGTTTTCTCGGGCCGGGCCATGTGTCAATGATCATCGGCACCGAGCCCTACCGCTTCATCGCTGAACATTACCGTTGCCCGGTGGTCATCTCCGGCTTCGAGCCCCTGGACATGCTGCAATCTCTGCTGATGGTGGTGCGCCAGCTGCACGACGGCCGCGCCGAGGTCGAAAACCAGTACCAGCGGCTGGTTTCCCGAGACGGTAATCCCGCTGCACTGCAGGCTGTCCACGAGGTGTATGAATCCCGCCAGTCCTGCGAGTGGCGGGGCCTGGGGCCCATCGAGGACTCCGGCATGCAGATCAGGCAGGCATACGCCGCCTACGATGCCGAGCGCAAGTTCTCGCTCCCGAACCAGCAGGTGGCCGACCCCGAGGCGCTGCGCTGTGGCGAGGTACTGACCGGCAATCTCAAGCCCTGGCAGTGTGAATTGTTCGGTAGCCAGTGCTCCCCAGAGTCCCCCTGCGGCGCCCTTATGGTCTCGAGTGAAGGCGCCTGCGCCGCTTACTTCCAATATGGCGGTCCCCGCGCGGAACAGCATGAAGAGGTCTCGCCATGAGCCACAAGCGCACTCTGGCCACGGTCAATGCAGCCTTCATCACCCAGGCCCATGGGGGTGGCGGCAAGGCCATGAAGGACCTGATAGATGATGTCTTCATTCGGGCCTTCGGCGCCCCTGAGGATACCCTCGAGGATCAGGCTCGACTGGCGCTGGAGCCCCTCTGCCGTACCGGGGATCGGCTGGCCATGACCAGTGATGGCTTCGTGGTGAAACCGCTGTTCTTTCCGGGTGGGGACATCGGCAGCCTGGCGGTCTGCGGCACCGTCAATGACCTGGCGGTAGGTGGCGCCCTTCCGCGCTATCTGTCCTGCTCGGTGATTCTGGAAGAAGGACTGCCGGTCGAAGACCTGAGACGTATTGCCCGATCCATGAAGGAAGCGGCAGACCGTGCGGGGGTCGCCATCGTGACCGGCGATACCAAGGTGGTCGAGCGTGGCGCCTGCGACGGTATCTTCATCACCACCACCGGTGTGGGGGTGATCCCTGCCGAGCGCCGCCTGAGCATCGAGCAGATTCAGGCGACAGACGTGGTCATCGTCAACGGCTGGCTGGGCGACCACGGTGCAGCGATCCTGGCCGCCCGTGGAGATCTCTCGCTGGAGACGGCTCTAGAGAGCGACTGCGCCGCCCTCAATGGCCTGGTGGAAGCACTGCTCGAGGCGGTGCCGAACACGCGCTGCCTGCGCGATGCCACCCGCGGTGGGGTCGCCACGGTGCTCAACGAGATGGCCGAGGCCTCGCAACTGTCCATCGAACTTCAGGATGCGTCCTTGCCGCTGCGCCGAGAGGTCAGGGGCATGTGCGAGATACTGGGCCTGGACCCTCTCTATCTGGCCAACGAAGGCAAGCTGGTGGCCGTGGTACCGGCGGATCGTGCCGATGCCGCCCTGGCCGCGCTCAAGCGCCATCCCCTGGGCCGGGACGCCAGCGTGATCGGCCACGCCTACTCCGGCAAACCCGGGCGGGTTACCCTGCGCACCTTATTTGGGGGCCAGCGAATCGTCGACATGCTGGTGGGTGAGCAGCTCCCCAGGATTTGTTGAACCGCAAGCGCTTGATGATCTATGCAGCGCGGCCTTAGGTGGCGTCACTGGGCCCCGCCGCGTCGCCACCCTCTATCCCATAGTCGATTCCATAGCGCTTGAGCTTGGCACGCAGCCCAATGCGCGAAAGCCCAAGCTCCTCGGCGGCACGTGTCTTGTTGCCGCCATGCCGGGTCAACGCATCGAGCAGGCAGCGCGTCTCCAACAGTTCGATCTGCTCCCGCAGGGTCGCCGCGGGAGCGGTCGTCGAGGCGGGGTGACTCTGCCGGAGGCTATCACGAACGCAGTGTTCTCCTGGCACTGCGCCTAGGCCCCCGTCTGTTTGCTCTGCTCTGATGTCACTTCTGGCGGCACCTCCGGCTTTACCCCTGACCGCCCCCTTGTTCCTTTCTTCACAACCCCATCCTTCACGCTCTTCACGGCACGGCTCTTCACGGAACATGCCGGCATGGGGTGGTGTTCGCAGGGCTTCGGGCAGCAGCTCCAGACCGATGGTCGCGCCGGTCGTCATCATCAGCATGCGCGTAATCTGATTTTCCAGCTCGCGCACGTTACCGCTCCAGGGTTGGGCCGATAGACAGTCAAGCACGCCAGGACCAAACCCCGAGACACGCACGCCGTGACGGCTGGCCAGCTGCATCAACAGCACTTCTGCCAGCGAAGGAATATCCTCAGGCCGTTCACGCAGTGCCGGCAAGGCCACCGTGGCAACGTTCAAACGATGGTACAGGTCTTCCCGAAAGCGGCCCGCCGCCACCTCTGCCGCCAGATCACGGTGGGTGGCGGCAATCACCCGCACATCCAGCTGACGCACAGTGTTGGTGCCCACCGGACGTATCTCGCCCTCCTGCAGGAAGCGCAGCAATCTCAGCTGGAAGGCGGGCGAGGCGTCCCCAATCTCATCGAGCAGCAGCGTGCCCTGCTGCGCCCGTTCCAACATACCGATACGGTGGGCACTGGCGCCGGTAAAGGCCCCCTTGCAATGTCCAAACAGCTCGCTTTCCAGCAACTCGTCTGACACCGCGCCGCAATCCAGCGCGAGAAAGGGCATCTCGGAGCGCAGGCTGGCTGAATGTATGGCCCTCGCCATCAGCTCCTTGCCGGTGCCACTTTCTCCTGTCACCAATACCGGGACGTCGAAGCCGGCTATCCGAGCAGCCAGATGACAGAGGCCATCAAGGGACGACCCCGGCAAACGGATGATTCGCTCAAACCCGCGGGACTGTTGCAGCTGCTGTCGATGCGCGGCCAGACGCGCCTGAACAACCGGCTGTGACAGCGCCTGCTCGGCGCGCAGCCGACGTGTTTCTCGCTCGAGCCAGTAGTGCTGCTGAGCATGCTCAACGGCGCGTACCAGCGTCCACGGCAGATGCTGACGACAGAGACACTGAAACGCCTCGGGCAGCGCCACGTCGCTGTCGCCTCCCCTGACCATCGCTGCCGCATGCTCGGACTCCCCCTCAGACGCCTCATCCAGCACGAGAAGACCACGCACGTCAGGCCAGCGCTGGGTCAGCTCCTGGACCCAGCCCGGCGACAACGGCACCTGGGTATCGACGACCAGCACCCCAACCCATTGCCGCGCCAGCTGCTCCCGGGCCCCTGGCCAATCCTGCGCGACCAGACACTCCGGCGCAGGCGATGACAGCCCGCTGAGCAGAGACTCATACAGCGACTGGCCCACCACCAGCACACCGGGAAGCGCATCCGCTGCGACCAGGCCCGCCCCCAGCGCCGAGCGCTCCGTCAGGGAAGACACGTCACAGGACCTTGAGGCCTGGCGCCTCGCCTTGCTCCAGCTTCTCGAGGCGTTGTCGTGCCGCCTCCAGCGCGCGCTGCCGCAGCATTTCTCGCCGCTGGGCGATCCACTGAAGCCAGCGATCCATGCCCTCGCCACTGCGGGCCGACAGCCGGATGATCTCGATATCCGGGTTGATCTGGCGGGCGTAGGCTTCACAGGCCTCTATATCGACATCCACATGGGGCGCCAGATCCATCTTGCTCAACAGCATGAGGGAGGCTGCGGCGAACATATGGGGATACTTCAGCGGCTTGTCCTCTCCCTCTGTCAGCGACAGGATGACCACCTTGGCATCTTCACCAAGGTCGAACCCTGAAGGGCACACCAGGTTGCCGACGTTCTCGATGAACAGCAGCCCAAGTTCCGCCGGCATCACCCTGGGAAACGCTCGCTCGATCATCGATGCATCCAGGTGGCAGCCCTTTCCGGTATTGACCTGAAGCGCCGGGACTCCCGTCTCACGAATACGCTGAGCGTCGTTGGCCGTCTGCTGGTCGCCTTCAATGACCGCCAGCCCATCAGGCCCCAGCCGCCGAATCGTCTCAACCAGCAGCGTGGTCTTGCCGGAGCCCGGACTGGACACCAGGTTCAACGACAGCACGCCTTTCGCTTCCAGCTGCTGGCGTACGCTGTCGGCGATCCGGTTATTGCGCGACAGCACGTCTGTCTCGATCTCGATCAGCCGGCGTTGCGACAATCCCGCCACCTCGACGCCAGCGGGTCCCGAACCACAGTCCAGATGCGCCTCGGCACCGGCGGTGACGCTGCCCATGGCATGCCGAGAGCCTTGCTCATCCGCTGAACCTGCCTGGCTATGGCTAAGGTCATGGCTATGGCTATGATCATGGTGATGGTCATGCCCATGATCGTGGTGATGGTCGTGGTGATGGTCGTGGCTATGAGCGTGGCTACGATAGTGACCCTGGTCGTGGCTATGTCCGTGATGATGCGCGTGGTGATCGTGCTTATGGTCATGCGCGTGGTCATGATGGGTGTGGTCGTCCTCACCGGGACGGTTCTGCACGCCTGTCCCGGCGCATCCGCATACGGTACACATCAGATTACCTCCAGTTCCTTGATGCGAAGTTCTTCTCCGCCGGTGACTCTCAGGCGCGAGCTGGCGCAGCACGGACAATGATCGCCCCGCTGCTTGAGCGTCACGGTCTGGTTGCAGCCAAAGCACCAGGCGACGGCAGCCACCTCGACGATCTCAAGCCTGGCGCCCTCGACGAGGGTTCCTCGAGCGCTCAGGTCGAACCCAAACCGCAGCGCGTCGGGCTCGACACACGCCAGGGCGCCGACCTCCAGGCAGACTCGGGTGACCTGGGTGAACGGATCGCTGCGGGCGTGCTCTTCAATCAGCTCCACGATCCCCTGGCACAGGCTCAACTCATGCATGCTGGCCACCCCGCTCTCCGGCTGCGTTGATGTCTCCTACAGCTTGCTGCGATGCAGGCCAGGTCATATCCGTCGTCTGCCACACCACCGGCAGACAAGGGTCCGCGCAGCTGAGGGCAATGGCCACACGTTGCCGGGCACCGCTGTCGCCTGAGCCGTAGGCAGAGCTGAGCAGTCGCGCCAGAAATCCCGGCTGGCACCCGCCCGCATCATCGTCGTGGCCATCTACAAGAGGTGTATCGAGCATGGCATCGGTAGGGGTATGGATGCGGTACGCCATGACCCGGCCATCGCGGCAATCGACCTGATGCCACAGCCGGCCACGAGCAGCCTCTGCCCAGCCGTCGCCGGGACGGGATCGACCGAACCAGGCACGCGCTGGCGACGCTGGGCATGTGCCGCTGCGGGACGTACCATCGCCGCCAGCTGCGTTACCTCTGACACCACGCAAACCCTCGATCAGGCGTGCCACCTCGACGACGCGCGCCAGCATTCGAACATGCAGGCTCCAGCCATGCCGGGCGATGAGCGGCGCCAAGGAAGGATCAGAGGCAACGCGTCGCACGAAGCTGGGGTCATTGACCGCCTCCATGCGTCCAGCCCCGGGCGGCCAGTCAGCCGTCTGCCGTAGTACCTGAGCAGGCAGGCTGGGTGAGGCGTTCCACCACGCCGAGAGATCGGCGAGCACCCGGTTCGCCCGCTGGGCCAATAGCCGGTGCTCAAACTCCTCAAGGTCAGCCAGCCCCATGCTGGCCAGCCCCTGCAGCTCGTTGCCCGCCGCCGGATGCCCCATGGCCCCAGGCCAGTCGCGCAACATCACCAGCGCGTGCTCTCGCAGCACTTCACACTGAATGTCGGTGTGCTGGGCGGCTGGCACCGCCAGCCCCATGGCAGACGCTGCGGCGGCGGTCTGGGCGGCGGCGCAGAGGTTGTACAGACATCCCACCATGGCCAGAGCCTCGGCAGGACGACGGTCCTTTAGCCAGTGAGTGGGCAGACGGCCGCGCTGCCGAACGCGAAAGACAGGCGAGTTGGCGCCTTCAGGCCGGTGAGGGTCATGGTCGATGACCAGAGCAGGCATCATCAGGATGCTGCCTTTCCAGACAGGCCGATGGTCACCACGTCACGACGTGAGCGCGGACGCTGCGAAGCGCTCAGATGCGGTTGTTGAATATCGGGATCTTGCTGGACCGCTGGTGAGGAGTCGTCCGTGGATGGAGCCTCGTCGTCCTGGGCGCTGTGCTGTCTGGCGGCGATATCCGCGTGACGATCCGTTTCAGCGCGATGGGTCGCATCGAACAGGGCATCCATGACCGCATGGGCAACGTCTAGCGCATATTCCTGGCTCGTGAACTCGCTCATGTCCGAGAACAGGGCGCAGGCAAAAAAACCGCCTACGGGCGCGCTCAGGTTGTAGATGAATTCATACTCCCCCGAGGGAAAGGCCACTATCCGCTTGTCTCCTGAACGCAGGTCGGTCACTTCATCGGTCGCAGGGATAAGCACCAGATTCATCAGCCAGGGGGCGATCAACACGCCCAACTGCCCCTGGCATTCCGATGTCGTGGACTGCCACTCCCGAAAGCCCACCGACGCGACGCTAAGCCCTGGATGACAGAAGGGCATATCTTTCATGCGCGATGCCTGGGTCTCGCGGAAGGCCTCGACCAGCGAACGGACTTGGCTGCTGGCCTGACTGATGACCTGACTATTGGTCCCGTTACTGGCCGGACTGCCGGCCCCGTTAGCGGCGCCGTGACGGGTGCTGCTGGAGCCCTGAGGGAAGGACGCCTCGATTGACGTTGCAGACGCAGGTTCTGCCGGACCCAAGGGAGCCACGCCCGACACGCTAGTCCCCCCGTGAGCGTCCTCAGGTTGAGCGCGAGCGTCCGCGGACGGCGGCTCACCCAGGCTCGGCTCGATGATGGCTGTGGTGGCGGGAGCGTTATCGTCACTCAGCACCATAAACTGTTGCCTATCGCCATCGCAGCCGGGGCAGCGCCAATCCGCGGGAAGACGAGAAAATGGCGTGCCTGGCGCTATTTGCCTGCTGCTGTCACCCAATGCCGGGTCATAGCAGTACCAGCAAATCTTGCATTCAAGACGGGCGTTATCGTCCAGACGCGCCGCGTCGCCAAGGAAGGACCCTTCAAACTGGGAATGGATCACGCCATGGCCTCCAGCGTCTGTTCAAGCCGGACCACAGAGTCGGCGATGTCCTCAGGCGCCGCGCAGGCCACCTCAGGGATGTCGGACACTTCGATGACGTCGAGAATCAGCGCATCCTGGGAATTGAAATAACGCAGCCGCCAGACATGCTCCAGCGCCGTGCTGTCGATACGGCAATTGCCGTAGCCCCGGGACAGGATCGATACCTCGCCCTGGCCCAGCGCCAGCTCAAGATAGTGAAGGTCTTCCGGGGTATGGGGCAGGAGCGACAGGTTGATGGCGTAAGGCTCATCGCCGGGACGGTGAGCGTGACAGCGCTCGACCAGCTCCGTGACGATAAAGGGGCCATTGACGACCCCTGCCGCCGTTTCCGGTGGGCAGAAAATTCGCTTGGGTGGCGTCTTCAGTGCGGCGCTGGGCACCCTGCCGATCTCGATTCGCTCGTAAGCCCCGCCACTGCCTACCGTGGTCACTCGCCATAGCCCGGCGAAGATGGACTCCTGTACATCGCAGGATGGCTCACCCGTCGCACGCACCGAGACCTCTCCTTCCCCGAGTGTATCGGCCACCACCCGACGGTTTTCGTCGTCCAACGGTGGCAGCTCAACCACCAGATTGCCGCCTTCCGGCGTCCACCGAGACGCGGCGGCGGCCAAGGCCTTCAACGCCGTAAGAGCCGGGCGAATGCGTTCGGGGTCTTCCACTTCAGGCAACGAGGCATGAAAGGTGCGCATGTCCGACGGCATGGGAAGATAGTCGAGTTCGGCACCTTCTTGACTGCCGGGCCCTACCCCACCCAAGGAGGGAGAAAAGTGGTTCAGCGTCATGATCCATTCCTTGTATAGGCCCGCCAATCACCCCGACGACTTATGACTGCCTGGCGATCAACTGGGCGTGCGGCGATGTTCCCTCGACGATAGCGCCGACCTCTTCGAGATAGTCCTGCCAATCACGAACCCGCGACACCACGCCCTTTAGCTGACCTTGCTCAACGAAAACCAGAGAAGGCACTGGCCAGACCTGGAAGCGCTCTCTTATCAAGTCCTCGTCCTGTCGCTGGACAACCGCGGGCATAAACTTGCCGGCAAAGGCACTCACCAGCTCTGGGAGAATGGCAGCCACGTCCTGGGTTTCGAGATTGGTCTCTGGATCGCCACTCAACAGCAGTACGTGCCCCCCCTCCTCTGCCATGAATGCCTGCAATTCAGCCCCGGCCAGGCAGGGATAGCCCAGTTCATTGATCAAGCGCCCCAAGGGTCCCGTCATCGCTCTCTCCCAACGACTCTCGCATCTTTTCTCACATCCTTTCTCGCACCTTTTCTCACATCCTTTTTCACACCAATGTCCTCCCACATCCCGACTTTTCCCCGAGCTTTTCCCCGAGTTTTTCCCCGAGCGGCCGCAACGCTCCAGCTTGTCTCAGCCGCTGGTCCTTCCGGCCTTACGGGCTGCCTCGAGGTGCGGCGGTAGCCTGGGGGCTTCTGCCTCCAGGTCCGCGAAGTAGCCTGCTTCCATGGCGCCTCCCTTGGCGACTAGCGCCACGGCGTCCAAGGCGCTGCGTATCAGCTGGGCTTCCTCCGGGTCGAGCACACGCCGAGCCGCACCCAGAAACACCAGCAGCCAATCGCCTATCTCCACGTCACCGATCAGCGCGATATCCACCTGTTCAGCCGCGCTTCCCTCTGCTCGGCAGCACAGGGCGAGCGAACCGGATACGTCCACCACCTGCATCGGGATGCCTACACACATGGCTGCCACCTATCGTGCGGTGGCAGCCTATCGGCGGTTGTGGCCAGCCCCATCCTCATGGCGAACCTCCCTCACGGGAGCAGCCAGTAGTGTCCAGACAAGTGGGCCCTTGAATCGAAGAGCGGGACGCAGAGGGCTGATGATGTTGCCGCTCCGCCATAGGACTGGGGTCGGTCTCGTTGTCGGTATCGGTCAGGGTCTCGGCATGGCTTGCCTGGACGAGAAATCGCGCGTCGCCAAGGCGGCAAGCGTCCCGCGACGACGGGCGCTGTCCTTCGTAGTGATCCAGTGCCAGGGCTGGTGCGGCCAGTCCGCCCTGATCCGCGATCGCCTCACGAGGACGCAGCGTCACCTTCCAGGCGCCAAGCTCTTCCACGGCCAGCTGGATCACCTCATCGATACGGGCGGCTACCTCAGGGCGCAGCGATCCGCCGTAGTCATCAATGACCTGCGGCTGCACGCCGATCAGCGTGAGGTGTCGAGGCTGCCACCCCAGCAACTGCGCCGCCGCCAGCACCTCCTGAAAGCCCGTCTGATGCAGTGACATCTTCTTGGCTCCCATAAAGCTCGGAACCTCATCGTCACGCACGACATGGATCGTCGCGGGAGGAAGCCCGTAGTCGATGGCATCAATGACCAGCAGCTCGCTGCATGCCTGGATGTAGGGCAGCAGATAAAGACCCTGGGTGCCTCCATCCAGCACCGTTACCTGAGGGGGCACATCAAAACGTCGATGGAGGGCTTCAACCGCCCGAACGCCAAATCCCTCATCGGCCCAGAGCACATTGCCGATTCCCAACACCAATATCGACGATGCTTGGCTGTCATTGTTATCCATGGCTAAAGGCATTCGGCTCCCACCTTCAAAGGCGCTAAGTTCCTGTCATATCAGCCGCTGATACCGGTAAACAGCAGACAACATAAAGGTGCTCGGTATCGACATATAGGCATGTAAAAACAGTGAATTACTGAGCGAACACTAGCGCTTCACCAAACAAGAATTCAGTGTCGCAGAATAGCTCGGGCTGTAATCAAGAAAAAATGTCTCTATTGATCCAGCACAATTTAAAGGAAAAGGGGTAATCACTCTGTCCATTTTCTTCCATCAACAGGCGACTTCATCGCCGGCACGGCACACATAGGTGAGATGCGTCTCGATAAGGTGTATCAAGATAAGCCAGGAGGTACCCAGTCGCTCGTTAACGAGAGATAAGATTTCACGAGAGATAAGATTTCGCGACAGGGGATATCGAGAAGGAGCTTTCGAGACAGAGGCTTTCGAGACAGGGCTTTCTAAACAGGCTAAGGCGAGATATATCAACGGCCACTTATTTCTACATGGGACGGAAAATCTGGCACCTTTTCCTGACATCTAGAGGCGTTATCAACTGACAAGAATCGCTAGCGGGTTTGTAAATAGCCCGCTAGCGTGTATACGACAAGGCCTCTGCTTCTAGCCCTTCTGGATCTTCCGAAACGTTTGAACCCTCTAAATCCTCGGGACCTCCTGAATCAGTGCATCAGAAGGGTTCATCGTCTTTGAAGGTACGTTCCCCCGAGATCATCGTCGAGACAATGCTCTGTCTCGACATGATGTCTTCGCGTATCGCGACGTACACGTGGATGATGATAAACACTACCATGACCCACATGCCAAGCCGGTGCAGGGTGTGAACATCCAGGCTCTGCCCTACCAGCGGGATAACCCAACCAAACAGGCTGTCCTGCCAGCTCCCCCTGAGAGCCCCCTCAGCGTAAAGCGCCATACCCGTGACGATCATGAACAGCGTTCCCAGGGTGATAAAAAGGAACATTGCCAGCTGCGCCAGGGGATTGTGCCCCACGTACTTGCGCGGACGCTTTTCAAGGAAAAGGTACCAGCGCAGCTCGAACCAGACTTCACGCCACCATTCGCTGCGATGCAGCGGCAGTCTGAACAGCTGCTTGGCATGATGGTTACCCACCAATGACCAGTAGAAACGGAACAAGAAGCCAATGGTCAGTACGTATCCTGCGGTAAAATGCGCGAAACGAATGTAGCCCATCACGAAGTGATCGCTGGCCTCACCGGAGACCGTCGGCAGCGGCTTGCCGATGAAGTAGCCGGTGACGATCAGCACGAGAATCGCCAGGGCATTGGTCCAGTGCCATAGCCGCAATGGAGCTTCGTACACGTAGACCGAGGTCTGCCTGACGGAGTCAGGTAGCGCGCCGGCCGCACTGCCGGCGCCCCCTTGGCGCGGTGCGCCCGGCTGGCCCGACACTTCTGGGTCAACAGAAGCCGCAGACGTCTGCGCAACATCCGGCGTCTTGGATTGCTGAGACATGATTCCTCCCCCGCTATCGCACGGTTACGCGGGACAGCTCTTCTCCGTCCTCGCTCATCACATGGGTGGAGCACGCCAGGCAAGGATCAAAGGAGTGCAGGGTGCGCAGGATTTCCACCGGCTCGTCCGGCCTTTCCATCGGGGTCCCCAGCAACGAGGCCTCGAAGGCTCCGATATTGCCTTCGGCATCCCTCGGGCTGCCGTTCCAGGTGGTGGGCACGATGCACTGATAGTTCTCGATCTTGCCGTCCTTGATGCGAATCCAGTGGCCGTTCATGCCCCTGGGAGCCGCCACGATACCCACCCCACGAGCTTCACTGGGCCAGGAGGCTGGGTCCCACTTCTCGATGTTGGCCGTGGCGAGGTCACCTGCTCGAATATTGGCCACCAGTTCGTGCCAGTCATCGAGCATCATGGAGGCGCAGTAATGCGCCTCAAGCGCCCGCGCCAGGGTGCGCCCTATCGTCGAAGGCAGTGCCTGGCGTGGCGTAAGGCGGGTACCGGCAAGCTGATTGAAGGCCGCCAGGGAGCTGTCGACCTGGTCGATGACGAACTCGTTGCCCTGGGCGTAATTGAGGATATAGCGAGCCAGTGGCCCCACCTCCATGGCGTGCCCGCGCCAGCGCGGCGACTTTATCCAGGAATACTTGGCCGACTCATCCAATTCCCGGATGTGGGTACGGGTGCCTACGGTTGCCTGGCCCAGCTCGTAGTGGTGTTCCGTCTCGCCGTCCCACGGGTGAAGCCCCTTTGACTCGTCGGCATAGCGATACCATGAATGGGCCACGAACTCCTGGATCTGCTCTGGATCGGTGGGGTCGACCTCGTGCACCTCGTCCCAGTTACCACCGACGATGGCACCGCCCTTCAATTGATCGGTGGACTTGTCGTAGTTGACCTTGGAGTAGTCGCCGTAATCCATCACATTGCTGCCAGCGAGACCGCCGCCATGGAGCCAGTCCTTGTAGAAGCTGGCAATGGCGATCACATCCGGCAGGTAGACGTTCTGGGAGAACGCAAAGGCCTCTTCCATACGAGCCCGAACGAAATTGAGTCGCTCCATATTGAGCGGAGCCCCGGCAGCCAGGTCACCGTCGATATTGATGGCGCAAGGCACCCCACCCACCATGTAGTTGGGATGCGGGTTCTTGCCGCCGAACACCGTATGGACCTTGACGATCTCCTTCTGCAGATCGAGTGCCTCCAGATAGTGGGCGGTGGCCATGAGATCCGCCTCCGGTGACAGCTTGTACGCCGGGTTGTCCCAGTAGCCGTTCTTGAACAGGCCCAGCTGGCCAGACTCGATAAAGGTCTTCAGACGATTCTGCACATCCCGAAAGTAGCCAGGGGATGACAGCGGATGGTTGGGGCCGGTCAGTTGCTGCAGACGAGATGTGGCCCTGGGATCGGCGCGCAGCGCATTGACGGGATTGACCCAGTCGAGCGCATGCAGGTGATAGAAGTGGACCACGTGATCGTGCCACTGCAGCACCTTTGCCATCATTTCCCGAATCAGGTGAGCATTTCGCGGGATGCGTATATCCAGGGCATTTTCCACCGCTCTCACCGATGCCAGCGCGTGACAGCCTGTACAGACGCCGCAGATACGCTCGACAAAGGCCCAGGCATCCCGGGGATCACGGCCCTTCAAAATGACCTCAAGCCCGCGCCACATGGTCCCCGTGGAGACCGCATTGCGAATGATGTTGTTGTCATCCACATTGACCTCGCAGCGCATGTGCCCCTCGATGCGCGTGACGGGATCCACCACGATGCGGCGGCCGCTTCTATCCAGGTCGAACCCGTTGGGTGTGCGCGTCTGTGTCATCAGACCTCCTCCTTGCTGACGGATGACTGGCGCTTGACCTGCGCCCGTTTCAATGCGGTGACCGCGGCATGAATGGCGACCGCACTGCCCACACCGGTCGCCACGGCACCACCGATCTGATCGGCATTGGCTTCGATACCGAATTGGTGAACGTCCTGCAGGCGGGCGTACCAGGACCCTTTATCCCAAAAGCCATCCTCCGAGCAGCCGATACAGCCATGACCTGCCTGGATGGGGAAACTCACGCCTTCATTCCAGCGCACGGTGGAACAGGCGTTGTAGGTGGTCGGGCCCTTGCAGCCGACCTTGTAAAGGCAATAGCCGCGCCTCGCCCCCTCGTCATCGAAGGCCTCGACAAATTGGCCAGCATCGAAGTGCGGACGCCGATAGCATTTGTCATGGATTCGCTGGGAATAGAACATCTTCGGACGCCCGGTACGATCCAGCTCGGGCAGGCGATCGAAGGTCAGCATGTAGGTGATGACGCCGGTCATGACCTCAGCGATGGGGGGACAGCCCGGGACCTTGATGATCGGCTTGTCGGTGATGACCTTGTGCACTGGGGTAGCCCGGGTGGGATTGGGCCTGGCGGCCTGAACACACCCGTGACTGGCGCAGGAGCCCCACGAGATGACCGCCTTGGCATGGGCCGCCGCCTCCCGCAGCTGGTCCACGAACGGCCGGCCTCCCACGATGCAGAACATGCCGTCTTCGTTGAGCGGTGGATTCCCCTCCACCGCCAGGATGTAGTTGCCCTTGTAGCGTTCGATGGTGTCGGCAAGCGCCGCCTCAGCCTGATGCCCCGCTGCGGCCATCAAGGTGTCGTCGTAGTCCAGCGAGATCATGGACAGCACCACGTCCTTCACCAATGGGTGAGCCGACCGGATAAAGGACTCTGAGCAACATGTGCATTCCAGGCCATGGACCCACACCACCGGTGTGCGGGGCTTGGTTTCCATGGCGTGGGCAATCTTGGCCGTATAGGCGGGCCCCAGACCCAGCGCTGCTGCGGTCAGAGAGCAAAACTTGAGGAACGAGCGACGCGTGACTCCCTGTCGGCGCATCACGTCGTAAAAGGTCTCGATGGGTTCCATCATCAACGACTCCCCTGTCGTGGTCGTCAATCGATCTTCAATCGGCGTTTGTCACCCTGCTGGCAATGGCGTATCCATCGCGCGGGATCAGGACGGCTTTATGGCTAGCGCCGACGCTCACGGTCCACAAGAGAAAAGCAATACATGTGCCAACGACGTTTTCGTTATATCTTTCAGACAGGTAGCAGTATTTTCCCGTTGCCGGCGGTAACCCAGAGACCGGTCGCTGTGCGCCAGGTTTTCGGCCCAGCCGGCACATCAGCACAGGGCGGCAAGCAACTTGCCAGCGCCGCTAATCGGCCACACCGCCGCCTTCCAGCTTGACATTCCAGGTCAGCCAAGTAGAATGCAGCGCCATTGAAAGGCTACGTAGCTCAGTTGGTTAGAGCACATCACTCATAATGATGGGGTCCCCTGTTCGAGTCAGGGCGTAGCCACCAGATACAGAAAAAGCCCGTCGATCACTGATCGACGGGCTTTTTCGTTGTGACGAGATAGGCCGAGGGACCCTGACCTTTCCCCCAAGCATCAGAGGCCGGTAGGCCTGGAAACAAAGATGACGGCGCGACTGTCTAGGGCGTGCCGTCTCTCTGCATCTTGCCGGGCGGTGATGCGGGATATCACATGCCCGCCCAGCGCCCCTATCTCGTTGGGTCCCTCGAGGGTCAGACCAGTGTCGGCTGGTTGAAAAACGCTGTCAGTACGCGAGTCAGATGCTCGACATCCTGGCTGCCCGCGGTCTCGCGAATCGAGTGCATGGCCCACTGCGGAACGCCAACATCCAGCGTAGGCACCCCAAGCTCAGTCGCGGTAATCGGCCCGATGGTGCTGCCGCAGCCCATGTCGGCCCGGGTGATAAAGGTCTGCACCGGCACGTCCGCCTGCTCGCACAGATCACGGAACATGGCGGCCGTGGCACTGTTGGTGGCATAGCGCTGATTGGCATTGGTCTTGATCACTGGCCCGCCATTGAGACTTGGACCGTGCTGCGCATCATGCTTGTCCTTGAAGTTCGGATGCAGGGCGTGGGCATTGTCACAGGAGATCATGCGCGACGACTGAATCAGGCGAATGTAGCCTTCTTCCGTCCCCTCACCGACCTGCCCATTCACGCGCTTCAGCACGTCCGCCAGGAACGGGCCCTGGGCACCGCAAGCGCTGGCACTACCGACTTCCTCGTGGTCATTGGCCACCAGCACCATGCCCTGGTCGCCATCGGCATCCAGCATGGCCTCAAGCCCCATGAAGCAGGACAGCAGGTTGTCCAGCCGGGCACTGGCGATCAGCTCCTGGCGCAGCCCTACCAGTGACGGCGGCTGCAGGTCGTAGAAGCCCAGTTCGAAGTCCAGCACCTTGGCATCGCCGAGTCCGTGCTGCTGCGCCAGCCATTCCTGCAGCAGGCTCTCCAGGGTCGCGTCCTCATCGGCCTGCATGACGACCGGGGCCATCTGGGTCTGGGCATTCATCGCACGCCCGTCGTTGGCTTCACGATCCAGATGAATCGCCAGGCTGGGAATGATCGCAATCGCCTGCTCGACGTTGATCAGCACGCCTTTCACCTGGCCATTCGGCAGTCTGACGTGAATGCGGCCTGCCAGGCCCAGATCCCGGTCAAACCAGGGCGACAGCAGCGCGCCGCCATAGACCTGAACGCCCAGCTGCAACCACCCCGCCGAACGCTGGGCAGCATGGGTCTTGAGTCGTAGATTGGGGCTGTCGGTGTGTGCACCGACCATACGCAGCGATGACAGAGGTTGCGTGCTGGGCAGGTTCACCGCAATGATGGAGGAGTCATTGCGAGTCACATAGAAGCGGTCGCCGGGAACCAATTCCCAGCTGTCGATCTCCAACAGATGGCGGTAGCCCGCATCTTCGAGCCGCTGAGCCATGTTCGCAGTGGCATGCCAAGGGCTGGGTGAACGGCGAAGAAAGTCGAGCAACCGACTGAGCCTTTTGGCGCATTCGGTATCATCCTTTGGCAAGCACTCCTGTGACATGGGCGTCCTCTGATGCATGATAGTAATGGTTCAAGGTTTGTCCTTTACTCTGTTAACACGGTAAAGGACAAGGATTGACAGCAAGCTGCTACAATGCGAATCCGGTCCAAGGGACCCGCCGACCGAGTCGGTGTCAGACCGACGAGTGTACACGAATCCTGGAGTGCTTCATTGATGAGCCTGATTGAGTCTGCGGGTCGCGCCCTGGCGCTTTCCCTGCTGATCGCGGCCCCAACGGCGCTGGCCACTCCCACGCCCGGCGACGACCAGCGTCAGGCGGCCATGGAGGTGGCCGAATCGCTGCGTTACGGCCACTACGCGGATGTGAAGCTGGACGACCAATGGTCCAACCGCGCCTTCCAGCGCTACCTCGACGTGTTGGATGGACAACGCGCCTACTTCCTTCAAGACGACGTGGATGACTTCGGTGATCTACGCACCGGCATGGATGAAGCCTTGCTGGATGGCTCCCTGGCCAGGGCCTACGACCTCTACCAGCGCTATCACGAGCGCGCCGAAGCACGCCTTGACTGGATGCTGGACGAGATCGATGACCTCGACATGTCCTTCGATGGGCAGGGTCGACTGGAGCTGGATCGCGAAGACGCCTCCTGGGCCGCCTCTCAGGAGAGCCTGGACGAGCTGTGGCGCAAGCGCCTGGCCAACGCCGCCCTGACGCTGTCGATCAGTGGACAGGACGACGACAAGGTCATCGATACCCTGCGCGAGCGCTACGAGACCCAGAAGCACCGTCTTGAGCAGACCAACTCAGAGGATGTGTTCGGACTGATCATGGCCGCCGCTACCGGCACCGTGGACCCCCACACGGAATACCTGTCGCCGCGCCAGGGTGAATCCTTCGACATTCAGATGCGACTGTCACTGGAAGGCATCGGCGCACTGCTTCAGGCCGACGGCGAATACGTCAAGGTGGCCAGCCTGGTGCCGGGCGGCCCCGCCGAGAAGGATGGCGCACTCAAGCCTGCCGACCGCATCATCGGCGTCGGCCAGGAAGGCGAGGACATCGTCAACGTGGTCGGCATGCGCCTGGATGACGTGGTCGAGCTGATTCGCGGTCCCAAAGGCTCCGAGGTGCGTCTCGAGGTGGTGCCCGGTGAAGCCGTCGACATGACCCGCTCCACCGTGGTCGATATCACCCGCGACACCGTCAAGCTCGAGGATCAGGCGGCTTCCAGCGAAGTCATCGAGGTTCAGCGCGAAGACGGCGTGCACAAGGTCGGCGTCATCGAGGTGCCCGCCTTCTACGTGGACTTCGACGCCTGGCAGGCGGGAGAAGAGAACTACCGCTCCACCACCCGTGACGTCGCCGCCGAGGTCGAGAAGCTCAAGGCCGAAGGCGTCGAGGGCATCGTCCTCGACCTGCGCAACAACGGTGGTGGTGCCCTGCAGGAAGCCAACTCGATGATCGGCCTGTTCATCGATCGCGGCCCTACCGTGCAGGTTCGTGATGCCCGTGGGCGCATCAGCCTGTACGGTGACACCGACAGCGGCACCCTCTACGACGGTCCTCTGGTGGTTCTGGTCAACCGCCTGTCTGCCTCTGCCTCGGAAATCTTCGCAGGTGCTATTCAGGATTACGGCCGTGGCCTGATCGTGGGTTCCAACACCTTTGGCAAGGGCACCGTGCAGACCCTCAATGACCTGAGCTACGGCCAGATCAAGCTGACCCGCGCCAAGTTCTACCGGATCTCTGGGGAGAGTACCCAGAACCGCGGCGTCAAGCCGGACATCATGTACCCCAGCCTGCTCGACCCCGAGATTATCGGTGAGAGCGCGCTGGACAACGCCCTGCCCTGGGACACGGTACGTGACGTTCAGTACCGCAGCTATGGCACCCCGCGCCAGTACCTGAAGGAACTGCGCACACGCCACCAGCAGCGGGCCGACGACCACCCCAACTTCCATTACCTGGAGCAGCGGGCAGAACTGGCGAGCCGCCTGCGCGAGCAGCACACCAGCGTCAGCCTCAACCGCGAGCAGCGTCAGCGTGAAGCCGACGCCCAGGACGCCGAGATGCTGTCGCTCGAGAACGAGCGCCGTGAAGCCCTCGGCCTCGATATCCTCGAGGAATGGGGCGATGCCCGCGAGAGCGGTGACGATGCCGACCTGGCCGCCGAGGAAGACGCCGAAGAGGAACAGCCCGTCGACCGCGCCGAAGTCGAAGAGTCAGCGGAAATCCTGCTCGACTTCGCCGAACTCGGCCCGAGCTGGCAGTACGCGGTAAAAGGCTAAGTCGCGATACAGCCACCTAGCTGCACGCAGAACGAAAAAGCCGGGGCATCACGCCCCGGCTTTTTTGGTTTCTGGCCCCCACAACAGCCAGCCCACATCACAACTGCTGCATATCTAAAGCGGGTTATCTTTCGGAAAAGTCCCGTCGAAGCGCGTCAACTCCAAGGCTATCTACCCTCCCCGACGCGACAGGCAACAGTACCCCTTACTGAACGCACGTGACGTATTCAGCAATGTGACCGGCAGTATTGCGAGATATCGTTTAAGAAAGGCTTTCTCCATCCTTCCGTCCTGTTCAGTGCGCTCTGACCCCATTCCATCTACCTCACCCCACTACGGCCTGGTGAACGCGCCCCTGCGCGTGGCGTTGCAGAGCGCTGCGCTCACCATGAAGCGATATCACACGCCATCTGGCGATCGGGAGGATGCGATTTAGAGCAATAGTCGCCTATCGGAGGAATACACGACGCGTAGCCTTGCTGAAGGCTCGCCATAACACATCCAAAGGGAGCCACGGCGAAAAGGACCCACAGACACCTGGCACGGGGAAGGAAGGCACTTCGCCAGATGGAGGACAGGCCAGCCCGAGGCAACTGATGACGTGTTCCATCACCCGCATAGGAGCATCACCATGAAGCATTCCTCTCCCTTTGACCTGTTCGTCAACGAGTACAACGAAGACATACCCGAGCATCACTTTCCCAGAAGCAGCATCTCGGCCTCAGCGGCGGAGGCCATTGTCAACTCGGAGGCCTGGACCGACGCCCAGCCTGTCATGAACCTTTCCTCCTTCGTCACCACCTTTACCGAACCCGAAGCTCTCAAGGTGCTTGATCAGCACTTTCTGAAGAACTTTATTGACCATGACATGTACCCACAGCTGTTCGCTATAGAGCAGCGAATGGTCCGTTGGCTGCATGACCTGTGGAACGGGCCGAAGGAGGCCACCCCGTATGGAGCGGCGACGGTGGGCTCCTCTGAAGCCTGCATGCTGGCAGGACTGGCCCACAAGTGGAACTGGCGCCAGGCCCGCGAGGCCGCTGGCAAGGAGACGTCGCGGCCCAACCTGGTGACCGGGGGCAACGTGCAGATCGTGTGGAAGAAATTCCTGCGCTACTTCGATGTCGAACCCAGGATTGCGCCACTCAAGCCCGGCAATTATCGACTGACCACCGAACACCTTGATGCACTGGTGGACGAGAATACCATCGCCGTCGTCGCCATCGCTGGCCAGACCTTCACGGGTGAAGATGATGATATCGAAGCGATTCATGACTGGCTGGACGACTACGAGCGACGCACTGGCCACAACGTGCCCATGCATATCGATGGCGCGTCCGGGGGTTTCGTCAATCCCTTCCTCTACCCCGACTACCCGTGGGACTTTCGACTGGCCCGGGTCAAGTCCATCAATGCATCAGGCCATAAGTTTGGGCTGGTGCCTCCGGGATTGGGTTGGGTGATCTTCCGTGACCGTGAGACCTTCAACGAGGATCTGGTGTTCTACGTCAATTACCTTGGCGGTGAGATGCCCACGGCAACCCTCAACTTTTCCCGCAGCGCTGCCCAAATCGCCTACCAGTACTACACCTTCATTCGCCTCGGGCACGACGGTTACCGCGAGATCATGCTACATACAGTCGAGAACGCTAAATACCTGCGCAACTTGCTGGTGGAGAGCGGCTACTTCGACATCATGAATCAGACACAGCGAATTCCGGTGGTCGCGCTCACGCTCAAAGACAACTTCGATACCTTCAATGAGTTTGATATCTCCGCCAAGGTGCGTGAACGTGGATGGGTACTCTCGGCCTATTCCATGCCACCGAACGCAGAAACCGTGACCAGTCTGCGCATCGTGGTGCGCCCCCATCTCAACCGCAACGTCATCAAGGGCTTGGCTAGAGATATCGTCACTGCATGCGACTGGCTAAAAGCACATGGCGGCACGTCAGTCGCCCCGGCGTTGCACGATCATACGAAAACAGCCATCAGCAAGTGTTGAGCGCCCTTCTAAGGCCGTTGGTCACCGCCAGCGGCACCCTATTCCTCAACACGGGGTAAAGAGCTGCAGCAGAACCTTGATCGTCGCTCGTCACTCCTGCTCGACTTCGCCAAGCCAGGCCTGAGCGGGCGGCACACGGTGAAAGGCTAGGCAGAGTCAGAGCCATATAGCTGCACGCAGAACGAAAAAGCCGGGGCATCAAGCCCCGGCTTTTTTTGGTTCTAGCGGTCTGAAGCCAGCCATCGACAACCTAACGGCGAACAGCCCTTCTCTCTCTTCTCTCTCTTCTCTCTCGTCTCTCCCTCCAAAGCCACATCACGACCAAGAGTTCGAGCACTGCAAAGCCAATAAACGCCACCCCGTAGCCCAATCGAGCCTGACGCTGATGCGCCTCGGTCGGAAACAGCTCCAGCGAGCCCTGCAAGAATCCAGCACCGCTCAACAGCATCAACACGAGTAACAGCACCGCAACACACCAGAGTAGGATTCTCACCTTCGTCCCGCCTTGTTCTTCATGAACTTTCCCCCAGAAACCAGTCCACCGTCAATGTGACATTTCCGCTACATTTACCCTGATAGCCAGAGATCTCGCGATGAAGCCTAATCGACACACCGAAGAGCAGGTCATCACCATCCTCAAGACGCATGAGCGCGGCGTCTCAGTGGCCGAGCTGGCTCGGCAGAATGACGTGACCAAGCAGACCATCTATCGCTGGAAGGCCAAGTACGGCGGTATGGAGGTATCAGAGGCCAAACGTCTGCGGGAGCTGGAGGCAGAGAATGCTCGCCTGAAGAAGCTGCTGGCGGAAACCGCTCTCGACAATGCTGCGCTCAAGGAGATCGTCTCGGGAAAGTGGTGACGCCCGAAGCGAAGCGGCAGGCGGTAACGCACCTGGTGACAGGCGGCTGGCTCAGCCAGCGACATGCCTGTCGATTGCTGGGCCTGCCACGGTCGGTGGCCCGCTACCAGGCGATGCCGCGTGACGATGAGCCGCTTCGAACGCCTTGGCGACCTGCTACCCCCGCTACGGCTACCTGTTGCTGCACGCTCTGTTGCGGCAGGAGGGCCTGGTGGTGAATCGCAAGCAAACCTACCGGCTATACCGTGAGGCTGGGCTTCAGGTTCGCACCCGGCGGCGCAAGCGACTGGTACGGCCAAGAGCGCCGATGCCGTGTCCAGACAGGCCCGACCAGCGCTGGTCGATGGACTTCGTCTCGGATCAGCTGGCCTCGGGGCGCCGCTTCCGCGTGCTGAACATCGTGGATGACTTCAGCAGAAAGTGTGTTGGTCAGCTGGTGGACACGTCCATTTCCGGACGTCGCTTGGCCAGGTTCCTAGACGAGCTCGCGCAACACCGCTCGCTGCCTGCATCGATTGTCTGCGATAACGGCCCCGAGCTGACCAGCAAGGCGATGTTCTTTTGGGCGCGTGAGCGGAAGGTCACGCTGGCCTTCATCCAGCCAGGCAAGCCGACGCCGAATGCCTCCATCGAGAGCTTCAACGGCAAGTTCCGGGATAGCTGCCTCAATCAGCACTGGTTTCTGAGCCTTGCCGATGCCCGTCATGAAATTGACCAATGGAGAGTCCACTACAACCATGTCAGACCGCACAGCTCGCTGGACGATATGCCGCCCGTCGCCTATGCCCAGCGATGTGCATGAAGGCGCGGTTTCTCACATTGTGGGTGGACCTGCATCAGAGAGAAGGTCAATCGTGCGCATCTTCAGCTGGATTTTCATTACGATAGGCTGTCCACTTTATCCCTTTACTCCCACAAACCAGTAATTCCCAGTATGAAATTATAATGGGAGTACCTGATAGGTTTCTTACAATTATGTCGTTACCAATTTCAAGCACTCCAACAAAACTATAACTGACTTCCATTCGTCGCCTAGAATTCCATAGCTCCCATAGTTTTATTAAAGCCAACAAGGTAGACAAACCTGCACCCCAGAGTGCAATCATTTCATTGCTAATGCCCATGAACCCCCTTAAATGCCTAACGCCTCAAATAACCGGCAGCTGGAACGGAGCGGAGCGCAGTGTAAGTTGTCCAGCGGCGAAGGCGCGAAGTTGATTGACTTGTTAGGTATTATCGAACGTCTCTTTCTCGAAGTAGCGTATGAATTTCATTGAGTGTGGCAATTTGTCTTTTCTCAAATGGTGTTTGCTTATCTGCTTGTTGCAATGTAGCGATACCAGTCATCACACTAGCAGCTCCTATAAGGAAAGTTACAGCATTCATTGATCCTTGAATATAGAACCAGCCAGCAGCAACAAGCAGTAGCAATGCTAAAAATGCAAGAAACTTCCACGTAACACCATTTTTTCGAGAGCGTTCATCCCTTAATAGTTGATTTCTATGCGCTTCTTCATGTAAAAGCTCTTCATTATTGCAGTGAATTAACAACTTATATACGCTATTTTCAGAATTGTCGTTAATAGTGACATCACCATGTATATCACCTGGATTGAAATCTCTCAATATCACCTCCTTAGTAAAGATGCCTAACGCCTGCCAGCAGGCGTGCGGGTTTTTGCATCGCCTGCCTGGCCTTGTTAGGTGTGAGTGTTCTGCTATTGACAGTTAATGGCAATGAACCGTTCCGACACTATTATCCATATGGCAACACTGCCCGGGTGGAGAACTTTTCCGGCACCCGCCCCCGTGGGCCAGAGCGGTGCCGCTAACCAAAGTAAGAACGATTGCGATAACAAGAACTTTCATATCTCCCCCTACTTCTGATTGGATTTATCCTCGGGACCTGAAACTACACACCTAACGCCAAAACTCAGCCGCGGTCTCGGCGACGCAAAGCGGTGGCAAGGATGTCGTCTGGAGTGCCTTGTTGTACGAACATCTGTTCACCGCGAAAGGCTTAGACCGGCGAGGATTTTGAGCTTCTCTAAATACAACTTCATGTTCGCAGCGCTGCTCGTTGGAACACAACCGTCGTTATAAAGATACACCCTATCTCCCTCGATTTCTCCTGAATACGACAGTTTCTTCAGCTTCGCGGGGCCAAGACCGGAAAGGCAAGCTGAAACGGGATGCTGCTCATACGTCACAAAATCATCCGTGTTGAAGCCAACAGGTTTGTAGCTTCGGTTCAGTACGACCCAGTTTCCATTTGCCTGCTTTTCGATGCAGTAAGGGAAGTACACGGCGCGGAAATCTGTGTGTGTGCTCATGGTTGAACCACCCTCTCCTTGTTCGTATAACGCCCGCATTTGCGGCTGATTTGGAGCGCAGCGGAAAAACATTCCGACAACATGCGCTTGTTACATGTGATGCCCAATATGGATATCTTCATAGGGTGTAAATCCATAAACGTATCCAGCATCCTCATCAAAATCAGCTTTACCTACGATTATTCTTAAATTACTGTCCATTTCTGGTAAGCGCCTACGAATTCGATGAAGAACTTCAGGAACAGCTTCTTCTTCTAGAACCACGAAAATAATTGCAAGCTCATGAAACCCTTGCTCCTTGAGCAGATAGTACGACCTATAAAAGTCTTCATTCATGCGATTCATCAAGTTCTTAGGGTGCATTGTTAGCTTGACCTCAAAACCAAACTTCAGATCTTCTTGGTAGCCAACAAAATCTGGGAAGCCATTTCTATTAAGCTCAAGCTGATCGAACAAGTGAGAAAGCCATTCATAAACTGCTTTTTCAGCTGACCTTGCTAGTTCATGGATACGCATATTACGCATAGCCATTTCACGCCTTCGATCAGATACTTCACGAACCTCTTCAATTGCCTCTTCTGTGACTTGGGCATTTAGTTTTTCGTTAGCGAAATTTAAAAAGCCCTCTGTATTGTAAACATGGAACCTCTCAACCCCTGCTTCACGACTGATTTCGTCGGTTAGCTCAGGTCTAACGCCAATAGTTTTTTTACCGTTGCTATCAACCTTCCACCACCAATCGGCCTTCGCATCATCTGTTACAAAGACTACATCCTGTATTTGATTTTCCTTCGCATGGTTTATTATCTGCTTCCAGATTATCAAATCACCATATTTTCGTTTATACGTGATTCCGGCGTATGTAAACTCGTCTGGCTGTTTGTCATCTTTTGATGAGTCTTTGAATCCCGGCGGGATATTGTTTTTATATCTCAACTCTCCATCTTTAGATATATCGTCTACTTCGTTTTGATCCTTTGGTGGGCTTCCGATTTTCCCCTCGAATAAGGCGTCTATTCTATTTCGAATTTCATCATCTGAATTTACACTAATGCTGTTGCCTTCAAGGTTGCTTAATTCCTTTACAAATGAACTTTTAACCTCGTCGAATTTATCTAGGAGTTCATCCGGATTGATGTAGCTATGGCGTTTTTTTAACTGGAGAGCATCAAATTCGTTCTTCATACCGGAGACTGCACTTTCAACGATATTCTTTACCTCTGAGAATCTCTTATGCTGTTCCGCGATAACAGTTAATCTGTTGCGCTGGTATTCAAGACCCACATGGTAAGGAACCCAGGCACGATCAGACAACTTCTCAATAACTTGTAATAGGGCATCACGAGTAGAAGATTGATATCTATACAAATTTAAAAGTACATTTGTATCAAAAATGAAAATTGCGTTATCCCAAAGTGCGACAAAATCGCCCTCACCTAACCTATAAAATCCTTTAAATAGACTTTTCATTATTCTTCAATCCAAACATGTAACGCCTGAGCTCAGGTACGTTTGAGGCGACGCCCGCTTTTGCGGAAGCAAAAGTGGGTGGTGGATCAAACGTCACCTTCAGCGATTTTTTAGAGCGCGCCCTAAAAAAGTACGCCCTTGATCTGGCTAACTAAATTTTTCCCTGCGCGATGATCACTAGACGTTTTTGGCATGGTGATTGTGTAGCGTTGATCACCCCTGAATGTCATTTTGTAATGCTTCCCGTCAGCCTCGATGTCGAACCCGAGTTCTTCGAGTTCGTGCGACATTGCTGAATCCAACTTTCTATACTGACTGAGCGCCGCTTTGATCCTTGCTATGAGCTCATCTCGATTTGATGATGGTTCAATGGCTGCGACCAAACTCTGCAGCAAGTGTTGTCGGCGAGAGTTGTCTTGAGCATCTCCCAACGCCTTTGCCAGCACGTCGTTCAACAGCTCGACCGTTTCGTTCTCATACAAGTCTAACTCTGAGCCTCGCGCAAGCACCGGCACGCCGGAAACTGCTTTGCCTCGAGTTCGAAGACCATGCACCTCCGCGGTGAGGCGTCGGATCTCAGCTTCCGCTCTATCGAGTGCTTCCTCTTTCGCCTTAAGCTCTTCGTCGAAACTTTCTACATATTCCGTTAGGTCAGCTGCGCCGTCCTTGCGCAGCCTTTCGATTTGTTGTCTGGCAATCAGTTCTCGCTGAAAGGCCCAAGTCAAGTCTCGGGGTGTCCTTAACCTGATTGCTCTGTTTCTGATGATACGAGAAATTTCACCGCCCAGCGATCTGGGGTCATAATCGAATTCCCGGGGCAGAAGAAGTTCCCGATCGCTAAGGTCCGGCCAATAAATACCGATTGCTCCACCGTAGGCATTTCTATGACCAACTTCATGCATCAGCCGAAATGAGAATTCACGGTTTGGCTCAGTCACTACATGGGCAATTCCGGAAAGCCTATGGGCCAAACTCTCCGGGCGAACAGAGACACCTCTGCTGGTTGAGGAGCTTAGGTAAACGATTGGGAGTTCATTGCGACAGGCTCCATTTATGAGATCCGCTGCTAGCTCGATGTCGCTATTACCTAAACATAACGGCTCGTCAGAAACCTTCTGCCAACCGTCTAAACCGCCGCCAAGCTCGGAGATGAACTGACGCACGATGTAAGGCTTTCGGGCTGGCGGCAATTTCAAAGCGGTAGTTTCAGACTCGCAATGTACCTTTACCGCAACCCTTCTTAATGATTCAGCGCCATGGTAGGTGACTTCGGTTGTCCAGGTAACGCCATCGTCTTCGTCCTTTTCGTAGCGAAGTCCGAGATAACTAGAGCCACTATCTGAAACTTTGATCCCTGCGACACGTTCCCTGCCGAGGTTCAAAGACCACTGGCTTTCGCCATTACCCTCGTCAAGAAGAGATTTATCGAACGCAGAATGCTGGCTGCCCACCAACCATGTCCGCATCAGCGAATCCACTTGATCTACGGTGGCGCCCTCTGCGATAGGAAAAATGGTCGAAAACGTAAGCATGGTTCTCCTCGTTTAGTTCGTGTACATAGCGCTCTAACACTGTGTTAAGGGGCAGGCAAAGCGGAGCTTTGGCTGTCCTGTGGAGGCCCGTAGGGCCGGAACGTACTTGAATACCTTGTTAGGCATTTGCGATTGAAACAACAAGATTTACTAACAAGTACATGCCAAAACAAATATAAAAAGACCAAGAACGCCTATTAGCCAGCCGCCTATATTGCTGTAGATGACTGTTGAACTATTTTTTTCAGGCTTCATAATTTTAAGTGAAAAAGCCTGAGCTATAAGAACCATTTTTACTACTACAAATGAAACAATATAGCCAAGCAGCATAAACCAAGAGCAAGCCGCATCATCAGCGTATGGCTGGAGATTGATAGTTGTTTCTTTCAATCTTAAGAAAACAGCAATTGATAAAGTTAAAGCGCCGCCTGAAATAGGAAAAACAGCATTAGCAACAGAATCCACTCTTCCTCTGAGTTCCTTCCAATCGCCATCATCATATTGCATAGACCATCCCTAGATGCCTAACGCCCGCCAGCAGGCGTGCGGGTTCTTGCATCGCCTGCCTCGCCTTGTTAAGAGTGAGTGCTCCGCTATTAAAAGTTAATGGCAATGAACCGTTCCAACACTATTATCCATATGGCAACACTGCCCGGGTGGCGAACTTTTTCGGCACCCTCCCCCGTGGGCCAGAGCGGCGCCGCTAACCAAAGTAAGAACGATTGCGATAGCAAGAACTTTCATATCTCACCCTGCTTCTGAGCGAATTAATTCTCGGGACTTGAAACTACACACCTAACGCCAACCATCAGCCGACCGCTTGGAGCGGAGCCGAAGGCGTAGCGGAAAGTGGGTCGGCTGCATGGTTTTGTTAGGTTTCTAGTGTTTAAGGCTAAGATATTTGCCAAATTTTTCATCAACTGGCGAATACATTTTTAGCAGATTTTTCTTTATGTCGGCGGCTGCATGAACATTTTTTGAGCGTTCTTCACCAACAGGCAAACCTTCCATTTGTGACTGGTACATCTGCAAATCAACAGCCAAGTGATAAATCTCTTTATCTAAGAACTCCGCTAATTCATCTGAAAATAACCACTTTGCTTGTCTAGTGCCCCTAAGAAATTCTTGTAGTTGTAGGTCATTCACAGCTCCGCTAGACATTATTGAGCTTAAGAACTTAGTGACTTCAGCATAAACCTCATAGCGACGCTCAAATAGATCAAGCTTTAGTTTATTTCGGTTCGTATTCCATTGCAGTAATGCAATCAATACGCCGAACAGGGCAATAGTGGGCACTGTTAGAGCGGATATATATGCTGTCCAATGTGGATCACAGTTCATTTTGAAACCTAACGCTTGAATTAAGCCGCGCCGCGAAGCGGTGTCGACTTGAATGAATTGTTAGGCAGCAGGCCGCCTAACGCTTCGGCTTGAGGCTCCGCAGAATGAGTTGATTGCTTGATAACACAAAGGCCGGCAACCAAAACAACAGCGCCCGCGGCAATAAACGCGAGGATAGATGCCCACATAAATCCAGTGCTCCAATGGCAAATGCACGGCTCCCTCCGCACGCGACCAAATAAAGTGCAAGGTTTCCGATTCTCTTGCTTCTTAGCGTACTCAAGCGAACAAAGACGGCGGAAACGGTTGTGGACAACTGCGGCTGCCAGGCCTAGTTGAAAAAGAAATGTAGCCCAGATGACAGCTTGTGAAAGGGTCGAGAACTCTGACTTGCCAATGATGCCGGAGAGAAAAGCAAGTAGAGCAACTGCGCCACCACCATTGATGAGGAGCAAGCCTCGAACTGTCTCCGAGTCAATCACTGCCCTCGTTTCTCTGCCCTCTGCCATAAACTTTCCCCTGCTGCCTAACATTTTTATTCATAGGCATGCTTATTTCGCTTCCGCACGAAGCTGCCTAGATTGCAGCCTATACCTTTGAATTGTTTCGCAAATTTCTTACTTTACGCCAGTGTAACTCGGGACAAAACGCACATGCTCATCTTCAAAGTGCGAATGCCCAAAGTCGATCATCAGCGATTGCAAAGCCATTAATTTTTCCGTAATTTTAAAGCGTCTGTGCGCAATAAACCCGCCCTCTGATGCATTGTGTCGAGCTCGCCTTTAAATCCTATGTCTGGTTTCGTATACGCGTATGAATACCGCACGCAGAGAAGCACCTACGCCATGTCACCAGGTGAAAGGCATACCTCCCCTTTCACCTACGAACCACCAACCATCCACGCTACCGCCACGGCGGCCACGGGAAATGACCACCCAGGCGACGAAGGCCGCTGTGCGATCAGGAGAAGGGGGGAAGTCAGTGTGGGTAACCGGGTACGCAGCATCCCGCCAATTAGATGGCGCCGTGCTGCATTTAACGTCAGATTAGCGTTGGCTGGTCATCCCTTGGCCATAGTCGGCTTTCCTATCCCTGCGCATGATCGTTTTATCGTGCTCTAAACGGCACTTTTATGGCTTGGTGTATGCCAATAAGAGCAGAATAGACAAAATATGCGTGGAATGGGAAAGAATTTGCGCGTTTTTTGGCTTATGTCTTATAAGCTGTTGAAATTCGAAAAATCCTTTCTGGACGCAGCTTCTTACATAAGTATCGGGGAGAGAGATTTATGCTGATAGGATTGCGCCACCGCACATGAGCAAGCGATCACTCACCTACGGCTAGCGGCGTTATGGGCTGTTCACCTTATCGCCGGATAATCACGATGTGTTGCAGATCAAGCCTAAGATACTTATTCACCGTTGACGGGAGCCGCTTCGCGGGTTTCTGAGACTCCGCTTCCGAGGTAGCCCTGCCGTGAGATGTCTTCGCGCCCACCGCTGCAAGAGGATCCTGGACCGCCCACTTGGACACCAAGACGAGCTGACATCTGTGTGCACGTCGGAATGAGCTACGAGGCCTTCAGATGGATACCCATATACAGTTTCGCATCGATGAAGAGACAAGGCGCCTAGCCCAGCAGATGGCAGAGAGTCAGGGGCGTACGCTCAGTGGAGCCTGCAGGGAATTGGTGGAACAGCTCGCCGAGCAACAGCGCCAAGCAACGTCATACCACAACGGGTTATCACTACAGGTCCAGCGTGCGTTTGACAAGCTCGAAGCCGGTGCAGCGACCTTTGTCGATCACGACACCGCTAAATCCCGGATGGAAGAACGAAAGGCACGGCTCCGCGCCCGTCACCTGCCCCGCAGTCATCGGTAATGTGGCTCCCTGGCTTGGCCGATGGACTTATCCCTACAACACCACTCGTCCGGCTAGTCAGCCGGCCCTGCCCCTTCGCTCGAGTCACTCCCCCATCTGCGCTACACCTTGCCTACAAGCGCCTTGCTATCTCGAACATGGCTTAGCGGCGCCGCCTGCCTCTCCTACCGTACCTTCCTCCCTACTTGTCCCTCCGCTACTGGCCGCTCTCGGTATCGGTATCGACATCGGCGAGGGGCTGGTCCTCAGCCGCGGGGTTGGCGTACTTCATCCAGGTCTTGCCCAGGTGGTTGCGTAGTTCATTACCCACCTGCGTAGGATCACGGGCTTCCAGGGCGGCCATGATGGCTTCGTGTTCTTCCATGGCCACCGACCACTTTTCGTTCTTCAGGTTGGAGAGGTAACGCACGCGATAGAGCTGTCGGCTCAGGGTGGCGTGGATCTCGATCAGTGAGTTGTTGCCGGAAAGCGCGACGATGCGGTTGTGGATCGCCTGGTTCAGGCGAAAGTAGTTCTGGCGGTCGCGACGCAGGAAGGCGGCCTTCATCTCGAAGTGCAGGGCCTGCAGTTCGGCGATGTCATCGTCGGTGGCGTTGGCGCAGCAGAGCTCCGCGGCGGACTGTTCCAGCACGCTCAGCACGTAGGCCTTTTCCTGCACGTCCTGGGGGCTGACGTCGGCGACCACGGCGCCTCGCCGCGGGGAAATGACGACCAGGCCCTCGGCCGCGAGGATCTTGAAGGCCTCGCGCATGGGGGTACGTGAGACGTCCAGCTCTTCGGCCAGCTTGCGCTCCGGCAGCCGTTGCCCGGGCTGAAAATGGTCCATCACGATGTGCTCGCGCAGGTAGTTCGCCACCTTCTCTACCAGCCCTTCCCGTGGGTCCATTGCCGCTTCATCCATCGTCGTCGCCATCATGATCCTGAGGTGCGATAAGAATGGCATACCAAAAATTCTCAATCAAACTTGGCCGCGTTTTGACGCAAACTTTTAATTGTATGCTTTTCATGCGGTTATACTGAAAGATACAGGAATTACTACCAAGGTCTAGGTGCCCAATGTTTGACCTTAAAAATGGTATACCACTAAATTTCACAGCATCCATGAACCACTCGCCCCACCCAGCCCGCCGCCTGAAGCGAGCATGGCTGCCCCTCAACAGCGGGGCGAAATGGGCCAGCCAGCACGGAGATGCCTCACTACATGAACTACTTACATCACTTTGACACCGCCGCTACCGTCGAAGCCTGCGTGGCCGGTGCCGGCGACTTTGGCCGAGGCATCCTCCGTCAGGCCCAGCAGATGCCGGGCATGAATGCGCGTATCGCGGTCGACATCAACGCCGCAGTAGCAGCAGAAGCCCTTGAAAAGGCGGGAATTCCGCTTTCGCGCATCGCGGTATGCCATTCTGCCGAGGAGGCTTCGGCTGCGTGGCAGGCTGGCCACTATCTGGCGACCGGCGACCTGGAGATCGTCAAACACCTGGATTTCGATATCCTGGTGGAAAGCACTGGTATACCAAATGCGGGTGCGGCTCACGCTGCCAGCGCACTCAAGGCAGGTAAGCATGTCGGTATTGCTACCAAGGAAACAGAATCCGTGGTCGGCCCCTACCTGACCCGCCTGGGCAATCGTCACAATCGCCTGTTCACACCCTTGGACGGTGACCAGCCGAGCCTGTTGATTGGCCTGGTCAGCTGGGCGCAGACACTGGGATTCGACATCATCGCTGCCGGCAAGAGCAGTGAATACGACTTTGTCTGGGATGAGGACGACCAGGCGATCTGGTGCAACGGCACTCGCTATGACGCGCCGGACATGGCCAACCTGTGGACGCTGCCAGAAGGCGATGAACGCAGCGTGGTGCGTGCACGGGGCGAACACCTCAACGCCATTCCGCAGATCTCCGCTCCGGATCTGTGCGAGATGACCAACGTGGCCAACGCCACTGGCCTGCTGCCCGATGACCCCGCCTTTCATGCCCTGGTGCTGCGCACTCACGAAGTGCCGACGCTGCTGGACCTGGAGGCCAATGGTGGCGTGCTCGCCGGCAGTGGCCGCCTGGAGGTGTTCAACTGCCTGCGCCGCCCGGACGAGTTGAGCTTTGCCGGTGGCGTGTTTGTCGTCGTTCGCTGTGAAGATGACCACGCCTGGCAGGTGCTGGAAGGCAAGGGTCATATCCTGAGTCGCAGCAAGAAGAGCGCCATGGTCTATCTGCCGCGCCACCTGCTTGGCCTCGAAGCACCGATCTCCCTGCTTGACGCCGTGCTGAAGGGCCTGCCCTCCGGCGGCGGTCAGGCGACCCGCCCGGCAGTAGACCTGGTCGCAAGGGCGACGTCTCCGCTGGAAGGCGGCCAGGCGCTGGAAATGAAGGGCCACCACCGACACATCGCAGGCCTTCAGCCAGAGGTGCACCCGGCCTCAGCCCTGGTCGCCAAGACGCCCGTGCCGTTCTACCTGCTTCCAGGCGCCACGCTGAAGCGCGATATCGCTGCAGGACAGCTGATTACCCTGGCCGATGTGACGCTTCCCGAGTCGACTCTGCTGACGCTGCGCCGTGAGCAGGATGCGATGTTCTTCTCGACTGCCGAACACATTTCGTCGCCGGCCTGACGTCGGGCCGAACCCACTGGCACTCAACGGGCTAAAGCCCACGCCTAACCACAACAATCCTTCCGGAGAACGCCATGCTTAGCCGACATCTCGTCCTTACTGCCAGCGCCCTTGGCCTGACCCTTGCTGCTGCCAGTCCCGCTGTCTTCGCCGCCGATGACGCCGCGGACTTTCCGTCCAAGCCCCTGCAATTCCTGGTTGCCGCCGGCGCCGGTGGCGGTACCGACAACTTCGCGCGCACCATCAAGCCGCTGCTCGAAGAGGCCATGGATACCCGCGTCACGGTGATCAACCTGCCGTCCGCATCCGGGGCACTGGCTCACCAGCGCACCGCCAATGGTGACGCCGATGGCCACACCCTGGACTTCGCCTCGTCTACCCTGGTGACCTCGCTGGCGGCCGGTCAGAACCCCACTGGCCTCGACCAGCTGACGCCGGTGGCGCGCATGCAGTCCGACGTGATGACCCTGATCGTCGATCCGGACAAGTACGCCGATTTCGACGCCTTCATGGAGCACGCCAAGGCCAATCCCGGCGAAGTGATCATCGGCGGCACCCACGCAGCAAGCCCGGACCGCATGGCCTTCCTGTCATTCCGTGACGCCACGGGCCTGGACATCAATTTCATCCCTTATGACGAAGAAGGCAGCGTGGCGGCCAACGTCATGGGCGGCAACATCGATGGCCTGTTCGGTGAAATCAGCTCGGTCCTGAGCTACATGGAATCCGGCGAGATGATGCCGATCCTGGTCTTCGCGGAAGAGCGCCTGGGCAACTTCCCGGACATTCCCACCACGGTGGAAAACGGCTGGGACCTGACCGATGGCAACGAGCGCGGCATCTTCGTCCACGCCGACACGCCTGACGCCATCGTCGAAAAACTCGAGACCACCCTGAAGGGCGTCTACGACTCCGAGACGTACCAGGAGTACGAAGAGCGCGTCAACCTGCACTACCGTGAAGGCTGGCTGGGTAGCGACGCCTACCGCGAGAAGCTCGAGCAGAACCTGGAGCTGTACACGCGCCTGCTGGAAAACAACTGATCTGTACACCGGGTGTGCGCCGCAACGGCTCGTCAGGGCCGTGACGGCCACCCCCATGAGGGCCGGGCTATGCCCGGCTCCCACCCCGGGGCCAGAGACAGCGGTCTGCTCTGCCCCATCGTGAACCGAGCCTCACCATGCATACCAAGTTCACCGTCTTTGCAGTCCTGCTGCTGGTCCTTGCCGGCATCACGCTGGTACCGACCCTGAATTTCCCCAGCTCCGAGGACGTCTCGACCTTCATCGGCCCGCGCTTGTGGCCCTTGTCCTTGCTGCTGCTGTTGATTGTCCTGTCAGCCACTCTGCTGGTGAGCACGCGACTGGCCCAGAAGAAGGAAGCGCAGCAAGGCCTCAGTCGTGAAAGCGACCCAGAGTCAGCGACTGACGTGCCCAACGCCACGGCAGACGATCCACTGGTCGCGCCAACTGAGCTGAACACGCCGGCAGCCTCTTCAACGTCAGGCGTTATCGCGGCCCACCGCCACTGGTGGGTAATGGGGGCTACCGTGGCCTACACGCTGCTGATGCCCGTCACCGGATTCCTGCTGGCCACCGTCATGTTCACCCTGGCCTGCACGCTACTGCTCGGCGCGCGCCACTGGGCCGCCCTGCTGGCCACCGTGGTCATTGCAGCGGTGCTGATACAGGGCGTGTTCTCTACCCTGCTGGGCATACCGTTGCCATGACCCTCAGTCGATACGATCTTTTACCCGTGCTTCCCAGGAGCTGACGATGCTGGAGAGTTTTCTGAGTGGGCTAGGCGTGGTCTTCCAGCCCATGAACCTTCTGATTCTGACCTCGGCCGTCTTCATCGGCTTCATCGGTGGCGCCCTGCCAGGCATAAGCGGTGTGATTCTGGTGGTCATCCTGCTGCCGGTCACCTATGGCATGGATCCGACCCAGGCGTTCATGCTGCTGACGGCCATCTACGGCTCTACCGTGTTCTCGGGGCTGATCACCGCCATTCTCTACCGCGCACCCGGCACCCCGGAAGCCGTGATGACGGCCTTCGACGGCTACCCCATGACCCAACAGGGGGAAGCGGGCAAGGCCCTGGGTATCGGCGTGCTCAGTTCTGCCATCGGCGGTCTGGTCGGCACCATCGCGCTGATCATCTTCACCCCCTTGCTGGCCTCGGTGGCGCTGAAGTTCTCATCGCCAGAGTACTTTGCCCTGGCCATTCTTGGCCTGACCGTGGTCGCCTCACTGGGCGGCAGACTGATCCTTGGACTGATCGGGGCTACCCTCGGCCTGTTGATCGCCACCATCGGCATTGACCCTCTTACCGGCACCAGTCGCTACACCTTCAACAACCTCAACCTGGCGGAAGGGGTTGGCCTGATTCCCGTCATCGTCGGGCTTTTTGCGGTGTCCGAGGTGATGAAGCGTTCACTTTCCCGGGATGCCGAACAGCCGCTGACCAAGGTCAAGATCAAGATCTTCGACGCCCCCATCCTGAAGAAGATCGGGGTGACCCTGTCGCGCTCGTCAATTCTTGGGGTGATCATCGGCATTCTGCCCGGCATCGGCGCCAGCACCGCGGCCATGGTTAGCTACAGCGAGACGGTGCGCTGGTCCAAGCATCCGGAAAAGTTCGGCAAGGGCGCCCCGGAGGGCATTGCCGCACCGGAAGCCGCCAACAACGCCGCCGCCATGGGCGCCCTGGTGCCCCTGTTTGCGCTGGGCATTCCGGGCAGTGGCACTACCGCGATCATCCTTGGCGCCTTTATCATGCATGGCCTGCAGCCGGGGCCGATGTTCATGCTGACCTCAAGCGATCTGATCTATGCGGTGTTCGCCGGACTGTTCGTGGTGAACTTCATGATCCTGGCGTTCTCCAAGCCGTTCATCAAGCTGTTCACCCGCCTGCTCAACGTCCCCTACTCGGCACTCGGCCCGATCATCCTGATGTGCTGCATCGTCGGTACCTACTCGGTGCGCAATTCGATGTTCGACGTGTGGCTGATGCTGGGTTTCGGCGTCCTCGGCTTTCTTCTCGAGAAGATCAAGTTCCCGCTGGTGTCGATCATTCTCGGCCTGGTCCTCGGCCCCATCGCGGAAAGCGAATTGCGGCGCTCGCTGGCCATGTCCCAGGGGGATCTCAGCATCTTCTTCTCGCGGCCGATCAGCGCCAGCTTGATCGTGATTGCCGTATTGCTGCTAAGCACCACCATCATCATCGCCCTGCGCAAGCGGGCCAGAACCCGTGCAGCGGCGATGGGCTGAGGGGATAAAGCCGCACACTGGCGAATCTTCCCCATCCCCCCACGCAGAAACGACATCGCCCTCGCTGCCACAGGCAGCGAGGGCGATCTTGCTTCTACTGATGGGCACCCGCGCCTAAGGCCACCCCACTGGGCCAAGACGCCTACCGCCCTGCCAATCAGGCCCGCCGTCAACCAGGCCCGCTATCAAGGAGCGAACAAGGCAGCGATACAAGGGCGGATCAATAGTCATGGCCTGCATCCACCGCGGCAGGCGCTTCAGGGTGCAGGCGCTGGATATGCACCCGCCGGGCAAGGCGAATGAGCGGGCGTATCATCATCTCGATACTGCCGATCAGAAACAGCCAGGTCCCTATATAGGCAAGCGACTCGTAGAAAAACAGAATACTGCCGATGATAAACCAGGTGCCGATTAAGAGGTCGTTGACGATACTGAGCACCTCATAGCGCTGGCGAATGATCAGCTCTTCATGACCGATGTGCAGGGTCAGAGTGGGCGTTTTCGACGACTGTTGCGTGGTTGTCATGGGGTCTTCCCTTTCGCAGTGGTTGTCCGGCGCCCTGTCGCGTTTCAGCGCGAGAGGGAGCAACCTGGTATCCAGAATAACCGTATGCAAAACAGGATAGAGGCAGCCAGTTTGGCGGAGCAAGACGAGGTAGCACCACAGGCCTGCAACGCGAGCAGGACACAACACATAGACGAAAAATGGACGAAACGAACGCAGCGATCGTTAACGCCAGGTACCGAAAGCCGACAAGGAAAGCCCAGAATTCCAAGGACAATAACGAAAAGCAAGGAAGGAAATAAAGGCAGCGAACTCAGGAGTGTCGCTAGATGGCGCAGAATGCAAATGCACTGGCTCCCCGAACAGGACTCGAACCTGTGACCCAATGATTAACAGTCATTTGCTCTACCAACTGAGCTATCGGGGAACGACAATGTGCAGTGCTAAATGATGCAGCGCTATATGGCATCAGGTAGCGACCTTGAGCCGGGCGACAATTCTTGCAAGGTACGGAGCATCGTGACATTGCGCCAAGATGGCTCCCCGAACAGGACTCGAACCTGTGACCCAATGATTAACAGTCATTTGCTCTACCAACTGAGCTATCGGGGAATGACCTTGAATTGTCGGTGCAAGAGGCGGGATCAACCTTGGAGGTTGGCTCCCCGAACAGGACTCGAACCTGTGACCCAATGATTAACAGTCATTTGCTCTACCAACTGAGCTATCGGGGAATCGCCTTGAGCACGGGGCGTAGTATACGGATCACGCCGAGATCGTCAAGCCCACCTGAAGGTTTATTGCCAGACAGGTCGACTTAACTCGCTGATCCGCCTCACAACCTTGGATAGCGTCCCCGCCTGACGCCGACAGCATCACGGCGACATCGCTCTGACGACACCGGCTGACACCGGACGCCCTGGAACCAGGCATGCTGAAACGACAGCGCCCGCTGACCGAAGTCAGCGGGCGCTGTCTAAATCCTGGTGGCTACGCCCTGACTCGAACAGGGGACCCCATCATTATGAGTGATGTGCTCTAACCAACTGAGCTACGTAGCCTTTTGGCCGTCAGGCAATAACATCGCCGTGTCGACGGGGGTGAATTATGCACACCCCCCAAGGACTTGGCAAGCCTGACCGCCAAATTTTCAGCGACGAAGACTCACAAGGGCTGTCGCCACCTCTAAAAGGTGTCAGTCGATACCCAGCGACGCCTTGACGGCTGGCAGCGCGGGCTCGCCATCGGCGGTATTGACGCCTTCAAGCCATGCCTCCAGCAGTGCCGGATTCGCCTTCAGGTAATCCTGGGCAGCCTCCTCCGGCGCCACGCCATCGTCCATGATGGATCCCATCAACTGGTTCTCCATCTCCAGGGTAAAGCTCAGATTGTCGAGCAGTGCGCCAACGTTCGAGCAGCTCTCGCTGTAGCCGGCACGTGTGTTGGTGTAGACCGTGGCGCCCCCCAGGTCGGGACCAAAGTAATCGTCTGCGCCCTCCAGGTAGGCCATATCGAAATTGGTATTCATCGGGTGAGGCTCCCACCCCAGGAAGACCATCCAGGACTCATCCGGGACCCTAGCCCGCAACTCGGCCAGCATGCCTGCTTCACTGGAGTCGACCAGCGACCAGTCGCCGAGACCGAAGGCGTCGTCGTCGATCATCTGCTGGATCAACTCATTGCCGTCGTTCCCGGCCTCGATGCCATGCAGCTCGCTGTCGAACTTGTCGGCGTGCTGGGCGAGATCTGCCACCGAGGTGACGCCCGCGTCGTGCACATACTGAGGCACCGCCAGGGTGTACTTGGCGCCTTCCAGGTTGGCACCCAGGCGGTCGACGTCACCCTGCTCCACGTAAGGGTCGCTGATGGACGCCATGGAAGGCATCCAGTTACCCAGGAACACGTCGAAGTCACCGTTCTTCATGCCTGAATAAGCAATCGGCACCGATACCGTATCGATGCGCGTCTCGTAGCCCATGGCCTGCAGCACCTGGGTGGTAAGCGCGGTAGTCGCGGTGATGTCGGTCCAGCCAACTTCAGCGAAACGCACCGGCTGGCAGCTGTCATCGGCGGCCATCGCCTGGGGGGCGGCAAGGCCGGCGATGGCAGCCGCCAGCACGGACAGAGCGGGAATCGTCGGGGTCGTCATGATGCACTCCTTATTCGGATTATCGGTTGCAGTATGGTGGCCTGTTCACGACGGTGCCGTTGAATCGACCAGATTTTGATTGAACGTCCAATCAATAAAAGGCATACTCTCTACATCCTAACCTCGGGGACACCTCGAGGAGCAAGTCACCGTTTCAACTCTCGAGCACCTGAAGGCTCGTGAGGCAGTGGTAGAGAGGTCTGTCATGCCCAAGGTAGGAATGGAGCCAATCCGCAGGCAACAGCTGATACAAGCCACCATGGCCGCCATCCATGAGGTCGGCCTGGCGGATGCCACCGTGATGCGTATCGCACGTCACGCGGGCGTGTCTGCTGGCATCATCAGCCACTATTTTGGCGGCAAGGACGGCCTGCTCGAAGCTACCATGCGGCAGATTCAGCACGACCTGGGCGACGCGGTCGCTGCACGTCGCAAAGCCCTCTCCGACAACAGCCCAAGAGCGCATCTGGAAGCCATCATCGATGGCAACTTTGATTCATCCCAGACCAACGCTCGCGCGGCCGGCACCTGGCTCGCCTTCTGGGCCAACTCGATGCACAAGGCTGACCTGCAGCGCCTGCAGAAGATCAACGATCGCCGGCTTTACGCCAACCTCTGCTACCAGTTCAAACGTCTGATGCCCCGTGACGAGGCACAGCGCGCCGCCAACGGCATGGCCGCCATGATCGACGGCCTGTGGCTTCGCGGCACCCTCTCGCCCGAGGGGCTGGACACCCGCCAGGCGCGTGAATTGGCGCGGGAGTACCTGCATCGTCTACTGGATCAGGCGGCCAGGACGTAGCGCATCCACTTGATCAGGCCGCCTGCCACCATCTGCAGAAAGCCTAGCCTGGATCAAGAGACGCCCCATCACCGTGCGAGGCATGCGCCTCAACGTCAGGGCACACTCGATGGCGCCGTCCGCGATCACCCCATCACCTTTATTAGCTCGCTCTCACCATAGGAGGATGTCATGGCAACGCTCGACACCCAGAAGCTCTATATCAATGGCCGTCTGACAGACGCCACCTCCAACGAGACGTTCAGCGTCACCAACCCCTACGACGGTAGCCACCTGGCAGACGTCCAGGTGGCCAGCGACGCCGACGTGGATGCCGCCGTGGCTGCCGCCCAGCAAGGCCAGAAGGTCTGGGGCGCCATGTCCGGCATGGAGCGAGGCCGCATTCTCAACCGCGCCGTGGCCCTGCTGCGTGAGCGCAACGATGAGATCGCGGAACTCGAGACCCGTAACACGGGCAAGCCCTTCAGCGAGACCTCCACGGTCGACATCGTCACCGGTGCCGACGTGCTGGAGTACTACGCAGGCCTGGCCGCCGCCATCGAAGGCAGCCAGATTCCGCTGCGCGAAGACAGCTTCGTCTACACCCGTCGCGAGCCGCTTGGCGTGATCGGTTCCATCGGCGCATGGAACTACCCGATCCAGATTGCCTGCTGGAAGTCAGCCCCTGCCCTCGCCGCCGGCAACGCGGTGGTCTTCAAGCCCAGCGAAGTCACCCCGCTGACCACCATGATCCTGGCCGAGGTGTTCACCGAAGCCGGCCTGCCGGATGGCGTCTTCAACGTCGTCCATGGCGAGGCTGAGGTGGGCCAGGCGATTACCGGCCATCCTGACATCGCCAAGGTGTCCTTCACTGGCGAGGTCGGCACCGGCAAGAAGGTCATGTCTGCCTCGGCGGCTTCCAGCCTCAAGGACGTGACCATGGAGCTGGGTGGCAAGTCACCGTTGATCGTATGTCGTGATGCGGACCTGGACCGTGCGGCCGACGCCGCCATGATGGCCAACTTCTACTCCAGCGGCCAGATCTGCACCAACGGCACGCGGGTCTTCGTCGATAACGCCATCAAGGCGGACTTCGAGGCGCGCCTGGCGACTCGTGTAGCGCGAATCAAGGCAGGCGATCCGATGGATCCGGCCGTGAACTTCGGCCCGCTGGTCAGCTTCGAGCATCAGCAGAAGGTCCTGTCGTACATCGCCCTGGGCCAGCAGGAAGGCGCTCGTGTGTTGGCCGGCGGCGAGACCTGGGATCAGGGTGACTGGGCCAAGGGTGCCTGGGCGGCGCCTACGGTGTTCACCGACTGCACCGACGATATGCGCATCGTCCGCGAAGAGATTTTCGGACCGGTCATGTCCGTGCTCGGCTTTGATAGCGAGGAAGAAGTGCTCCAGCGTGCCAACGCCACCACCTATGGCCTGGCGGCGGGCGTCTTTACCGAAAGCCTCAACCGCGCACACCGCATGATCCACCGCCTTGAAGCCGGCATCTGCTGGATCAACACCTGGGGCGAGTCGCCGGCCGAAATGCCGGTCGGCGGCTACAAGCAATCGGGTGTCGGCCGTGAAAACGGTATCGAGACACTGGCCCACTACACCCAGACCAAGTCGGTCCAGGTCGAGATGGGACCCTTCGAGTCGGTTTTCTAACCTCACCACATCCAGGGTCGGGGCCCCCACCCCGACCCCATGTGACAGGCTTGCGCGGAATCCCCTGCCCTTTCTCTTGATGGCTCGCCCTCCGGGCCATCCGACACCGCGTCGCGCCTGACCCCGACATCTCACTTATTCTCCCGGGAGGCGTTTCATGCCACAGCATCGTGAATACGACTACGTCATCATTGGCGCCGGCTCAGCCGGCAACGTTCTAGCGACTCGCCTGACAGAAGATCCTGACGTCCAGGTGCTGCTGCTCGAAGCAGGTGGCAAGGATCACCGCTTCGACTTTCGCACCCAGATGCCCGCCGCGCTGGCCTATCCGCTGCAGGGCAAGCGCTACAACTGGGCGTTTGAAACCGACCCTGAGCCGCACATGGACAATCGCCGCATGGAGTGCGGTCGCGGCAAGGGCCTGGGCGGCTCCTCGCTGATCAACGGCATGTGCTACATCCGTGGCAATGCCCTGGACTATGACGGCTGGGCCCAGCGTGCCGGGTTGGAAGACTGGCACTATGCCAACTGCCTTCCCTACTTCCGCAAGGCCGAGACCCGTGACATCGGCCCCAACGACTATCATGGTGGCGATGGCCCGGTCAGCGTGACCACGCCGAAGGAAGGCAACAATCCGCTTTATCACGCCTTTATCGAGGCAGGCCAACAGGCGGGCTACCCGGCCACTGAAGACGTCAACGGCTACCAGCAGGAAGGCTTCGGTCCCATGGACCGTTTCGTCACCCCCAATGGCCGTCGCGCCTCCACCGCCAGGGGCTATCTCGATGAAGCCAAGCAGCGTCCCAACCTGACCATCGAAACCCGCGCGACCACCGATGTGATCCTGTTCGAGGGCAAGCGCGCGGTCGGGGTACGCTATCAGCGCAAGGGCCAGGACCAGCAGGTGCGCATCCGTCGCGAAGTGCTGCTGTGTGCCGGCGCCATCGCCTCGCCGCAGATCCTGCAGCGCTCCGGCATCGGACCGGCCGACCTGCTCGAGGAGCTGGGTATCGAGGCCGTTCAGGTCAATGACAACGTCGGTGCCCATCTGCAGGACCACCTGGAGATGTACATCCAGTATGAGTGCAAGAAGCCGATCTCCCTCTACCCGGCGTTGAAGTGGTACAACCAGCCAGCCATCGGCGCAGAATGGATGTTCAAGGGCACCGGCATCGGCGCCAGCAATCAGTTCGAGGCAGCCGGGTTCATTCGTACCAGCCAGGAGGAAACCTGGCCCAACCTGCAGTACCACTTCCTGCCCATCGCGATCAGCTATAACGGCAAGAGTGCGGTACAGGCCCACGGCTTCCAGGCCCACGTCGGCTCCATGCGCTCGGAAAGCGAGGGCCGCGTGCGCTTGACCTCTCTTGATCCCAAGGCGGCGCCGTCCATCCTGTTCAACTACATGTCCACCGAGAAGGACTGGGAAGAGTTCCGCGACGCCATTCGCCTGACCCGTGAGATCATCGCCCAGCCGGCCATGGACGAATATCGCGGTCGTGAGATCTCTCCGGGACCGGACGTCAACACCGACGAGGAACTCGACGCCTTCGTGCGCCAGCACGCCGAGACCGCCTACCACCCCTGCGGCACCTGCCGGATGGGAGATGGCGACGACTGCGTGGTAGATGGCGCAGGTCGCGTGCACGGGGTGGAACGCCTGCGCGTGGTAGACGCCTCGCTGTTCCCGGTGATTCCCACTGGCAACCTCAATGCGCCGACGATCATGCTGGCAGAGCGAATGGCCGACAAGATTCGTGGCCAGCAGACACTGCCGCCGAGCGACGCGCCCTATTACGTGGCCAACGGTGCCCCTGCCCAGGCCACCCCGCAGCGCCGGCTCGAGGACGCCCACCCGACCCAGGGTGAGCGCCGCCTTGCAGCAGGCACCGACGGCTCGACACCTACTGGCTAGCGAAGCCCGCTGCCACACGCAGCATGTCGACGTCATCCCCCTGGCCCTGTGTTCATCACAGGGCTTTTTTGTGCAGCTCAGAGACGTTTGATTCGACCATGGTGCAAGACCAGGCGTTTTCAGTGGCTGGTTGCCAGTCGATGGGCTAATCTGCAAGAATTCAAACAGGCGTTTTATTCCAATCACCGGCAACACTCTGCCTCTATCGCCAGCCAAGGAGACTCTCCATGCTCAGCCTGCTCCTGCTCGTCTTCACGGTCGTTGGCCTGATCGCCATCGCCCACCGTGAAGCAGGGTCTGCCCCCGCGACCGCTCTGCCTGCGGTACTGGGTATCGTCGGTCTACTGCTCGATGCCGAAGTCGTCGGCGTGCTGCTGTTGATCAGCGCTGCCGTGATCGCCGCGTGTGGCCTGCCCGCACTGCGCCGCCACTGGCTCTCGCCGCGCCTGTTCGCCATGTTCAAGAAGGTCGCGCCCAAGGTCTCTGACACCGAGCGCACCGCGCTGGAAGCAGGCAGTGTGGCCTGGGATGGGGAGCTGTTCTCCGGCCGCCCCGACTGGCAGCGCCTGCTCGACTTCAAGGACGATGGCCTCAGCGACGAGGAACGTGCCTTCATCGACCATCAGTGCACCGTCGCCGCCGGCATGTGCAACGCCTGGGACATTGCCCGCGAGCGCGCCGACCTGCCCCCGGAGCTGTGGGACTACCTGAAGAAGGAACGCTTCTTCGGCATGATCATTCCCAAGCAGTATGGCGGCCTCGGCTTCTCTGCCAAGGCACAGTCTGCGGTACTGCAGAAGCTGGCCGTCAATGAGACGCTGATGTCCACCGTGGGCGTGCCCAACTCCCTAGGTCCCGGCGAACTGCTGCTCAAGTACGGCACCCAGGAACAGAAAGATCATTACCTGCCGCGCCTGGCCGATGGACGCGAGATCCCCTGTTTCGGCCTGACCGGCCCCCGTGCCGGCTCTGACGCCACGTCGCTGCCGGACGTCGGCATCGTGTGCAAGAAGGAGGTCGACGGCAAGGAGGTACTGGGCCTGCGCCTGACCTTCAACAAGCGCTGGATCACCCTGGCGCCCATCGCCACCGTGGTTGGCCTGGCCTTCCGCATGTTCGACCCGGACCACCTGCTGGGCGACAAGGAAGATCTGGGTATCACCTGTGCCCTGGTGCCACGAGACACGGACGGCATGGACATCGGTCGCCGCCACCACCCCATCGGTAGCCCCTTCATGAATGGCCCGATCCGCGGCAAGGATGTGTTTGTCCCGCTGGATACCATCATCGGTGGCCCGGACATGGCGGGTGAAGGCTGGCGCATGTTGATCGAATGTCTGTCGGTGGGTCGCTGCATCACCCTGCCCTCCGGCGCCACAGGCACGGGACGCTACGCCATTGGCTGGGCTGGAGGCTTTGCCCGCATTCGCCGCCAGTTCAACGTGCCGGTGGCCGAGATGGAAGGCATCCAGGAGCCCCTGGCACGCCTCACCGCCAAGGCCTACATCGCCCAGGCAGCGGTCTACCAGACCGCCAACACCATCGACCACGGTCATGCACCGGCCGTGCCCTCCACCATCCTCAAGAGCCAGCTGACCGAGTTCCAGCGAGACATTCTCGCCGATGCCATGGACATTCATGGCGGCAAGGCCGTCACCCTGGGCCCGCGCAACTATCTGGGCATTGGCTACAGCGCGAACCCGGTGGCCATCACGGTGGAAGGCGCCAACATCATGACCCGCAACCTGATGGTGTTCGGACAGGGTGCCATCCGCTGCCATCCCTACGTGCTTGAAGAGCTGGCGGCCAAGGATGCTGACGATGCAAAGGCCTTCGATCGCGCCTTCTTCCGCCATGCCGGCCTGATCTTCGGCAACGCGGCGCGCGCCTTCTCCATGGGACTTGGCCTGGGCAAGCCTGCCAACCCCTTCGATGAAGTCGCTGGGCCCTACGCCAAGGAGGTCTGCCGTCTTTCCGCTGGCTTCAGCCTGTGCGCGGATGCGGCCATGGCAAGCCTGGGAGCCGAACTCAAGCAGCGAGAAATGCTGTCGGCACGACTCGGTGACGTGCTGTCCAACCTCTACCTGGTCAGCATGGTGATCAAGCAGTGGCATGAGGGCGACAAGGTCGAAGGCGAAGCCGAGCTGATGCACTACGCCTGCCGCTTCCTGCTCAACCGCGCCGAGACCGCCTTTGTCGAGGTATTCGACAACTTGCCGAACAAGGCCCTGGGCAAGACATTGAAGGTGCTGGTCATGCCGCTGGGGCGGCGCTGGGCCCGTCCTCACGACGATCTTGCCCGGGCCATTGCCAGGTCCGTTTCCACGGGCTCGGCGCTGCGCAAGAAGCTGCTTCAGGGCGCCTGGGACAGCAACGACCAGGTGCAGGACAACCCAGTGGCGCGCTACAACGCCCTGCTGGAGACCCAGGACCGCGCCGAGGCGCTGTATCGCCAGATCAATCGCGCCTATGCCAAAGGCAAGTTGCCGGTGCAGGCCCTGCATCCGGAAGAGCGTCTGGAAGCCGCACTGGCCGAAGGATTGATCAACGAAGACGACGCCGATTTCATGCGCAAGCGTGAGGCCGAGGTGCTGGATATGCTCAGCGTGGACGACTTTGCCTTCGATGCCTTTGTCACCGACAAGGACAAGGTCAACCTGCACAACGCGACCGCCTGAGTCATCGGCACTGCATCACCACAACGCCCGGCAATCGCTGGGCGTTGTCGTTGTGAAGAGCATTTTCCCTGTGGCCCCTACTTCAGCGGCCATACCAGCATGATGAGTGGTATCGCGACCAGCATCACCACCAGCGTCAGCGGCAAGCCAAGACGCCAGTAATCGCTGAAGTGGTATCCCGCTGGGCCCATCACCAGGGTATTCGACTGGTGACCGATGGGAGTGAGGAAGGCGCAGGAGGCGCTGATCGCCACGATCATCAGGAAGGGGTCGAGTGACAGCCCGAATCCGTTGGCCAGGCTGGCAGCAATCGGCGCCATCAGCAGCGCCGCTGCGGCATTGTTGATGACGTTGGAGAGCAAGGTACTGACCATGAACAACCCTGCCAGCACCAGCAAGGGTGGCCATTGGCTGCCCCACCCCAACAGCGTGTCCGCAATCAACTGAGCGCCACCGCTGGTTTCCAGCGACTGCCCCACCGGTATCATCGCTCCCAGCAGTACGATCACCGGACCATCGATGGCCCGGTAGCCCTCTCGCAGGGGCAGTACCCCGACCACCAGGGTCACCAGGGCGGCCAGGGACAGCGCCACCGCCGCCGGCAGCAGATCAAACAGCATGGCCATGATGGCCGCCACGAAGATGCCGATGGACAGGGCCAGCTGACGCGGCTGCCCCAGCGTCAGCCGACGATCCGCCAAGGGCAGGCAGCCCAGTACCGTCAGGCTCTCACCCAGTCCCTCCGGATCGCCCTGCAGCAACAGCACATCACCGGGGCGGAAGCGGATATCCCTGAGCCGCTGCTGCAGCCTTCCACCATCCCTAGCCACCGCCACCAGGTGTAGCCCGTATTGATGGTGCAGGCGCAGCTCCGCCGCGGTGCGACCGCTGATCGCGGCGTCATTGCGCACAATGGCCTCGATCAGATGAAGGTCCTCGTCCTCGGAGCGCTCCTTGCGGCTGTCCTCTTCTGCCTCGTCTTGCGGTGCCGAGTTGCCCGAGTGAGCTCCGCTCTGCGTCCCTTCCTCGTCACTACCGACGTCATCCCGCGCCCGGTCCAGGGTCTGGCGACGCTCGATGGCCTCCTCGTCCTGGCTGAGCAGATGTCGCGTGCGCTGCGCCAGAGAAGCTGTCTCAAGGTTGTCGTCGCCGCCGGCTGGCAGGTCGTCGCCTTCGGCGCCCTCTGGCAGGTCGTCGCCCTCTGGGGTAGGCACATCGCTCGGCGCCAGGCCAACGCGCAACCCGGCCTGATCCTCAAGCGCCTTCAGTTCGTCGGGGCCCGCCTCGAGCAGCAGGATATCGTCTTGTCGCAGTACCCCATAAAAGGAATGGCCCGCATAGCGCCGTCCATCACGTACCAGCGCCAGCACCGGCACGTTGTCGTCCAGCTTGCGCCTGAGCTTGTGCAACGACCAGCCGAGCGCCTTGGCATCCGCCCCGACCCGCACTTCGACCAGGTAGTGAGCGGTATCGAACATGGCATCCCGGCTGGCCTGGCCAGTGCGCCGTGGCACCAGACGCCATCCCAGCAGGACAATGAAGGCAACTCCGGCCAGGGCCACGGCTCCGCCCACGGGCAAGAAGTCGAACATGGCGAAACGCTCACCCGAGAGCGAGGCGCGATAGCTGGAGATGATGATGTTGGGCGGCGTGCCGATCAGCGTGGTCAGGCCGCCCAGCAGTGACCCGAACGCCAGGGGCATCAGCAAGATGGACGGAGAGGTATCGTGTTCCCGGGAGAGCCTCAGCGCTACCGGCAACAGCAGCGCCAGCGCACCGACATTGTTCATGAAGCCGGACAACAGCGTGACCAGCCCCGTCAACGCCAGCAACTGCAGGATCAGGCGATCTCCAACCTTGAGTACCTGGGCGGAGATCACGTCGACCACGCCTGCGTGCTCGAAGCCCCTGGAAAGCACCAGCACCGCCACCACGGTAATCACCGCCGGGTGGCCGAAGCCGGTAAAGGCGTCGTCAGCCGGTACCAGCCCCAACACCACTGACGCCAGGAGTGATGCCAGAGCCACCAGGTCGAAGCGCCAGCGCCCCCATACAAAGGCCGCCAGCGTCAGCCCAAGCACCACAAACACCAGAAGACTGTCATCCATGTCGGCCTCCTCCATGGTCAGAGCACTACGAAACACTGCATCAGTGTCCAGCGAAACGCTGATTGAGAGTAGCCTACATCAGTGGGTTACGTAGCAGGTTCCTCAAAAGGCAGGGGCTGTTGGCCTCGACGCACCTCGAACACATTCAGCGTCATCGCCACCAGCGCGTAGTACCCCAGCACTCCTACCAGCTCCACTACGGCCTCTTCGCCAAACGCCTCCACCGCCTCACGGTAGGTGGACTCATCCACCCGGCGGGTGTCGTAGAGCTGGTAGGCCAAGCGGTGCACCAGCGCCTCCTGGGGATCCTCGAAGGGCGGCTGCCGGCCCTCGCGCAGTGCCTCTACAACTGCTGGGGAGAGACCGGCCTCCAGCGCGATGGGGGCATGAATCTGCCACTCGGCCTGGGACTTCCACCACGCAGCGGTTGCCAGGATGGCAAGCTCCGTCAAGCGCAGTGGCAGGCGTGTCCCATAGCGGCAGAAGGCCCCAAGACGCTGGGCGTTGTCGGCCAGCTCCGGGCTATGCACCCAGGCGAGAAACGGGCCGTCCAGGTTGCCGCGCGGTCCGCTGAGGATGTCGGACAGCACGCGCCGTTGCTCATCGGTCATGCTGGCATCGGTGAGCTCCGGCAGGCGGGATCGGATGGACATCTTGGTTTCCTCAAATGGAGTCTTGGGTACAGTGGGTGAGCACCACAGCGCGCAGCCGACGCCTAGGCACCACCGGCAAGGCATTTGACCAGCGCTGTGTCGATGGCGGCCTCAAGCTTGTCGACGATCTCATCCAGGTGCCTGTCTTCGACAATATAGGGAGGGGCCAGCAGCACATGATCACCGCGCCGACCGTCGAGGGTGCCCCCCGCCGGGTAGCACATCAACCCCTGGGACATCGCAGCCGACTTGATCCGTGCATTCAGTCGACGCTCTGCCGGGAACGGTGCCTGGGTCTCACGGTCAGCGACCAGTTCCAGGCCAAGGAACAGGCCACGGCCACGCACATCACCCACCTGGGGATGATCGCCAAAGCGCTCCAGCAGGCGGCGCTGCAAGCCTTCACCCTGTTGACGCACCCGTTCAAGCAGTCCACGGTCCTCGATACTGCGCTGGACAGCAAGAGCCCCGGCACATGCCGTGGCGTGGCCAATGTAGGTATGCCCATGCTGAAAGAAGCCTGATCCCTCGGCAATGGCGTCGCGAATTCGCTGGCTTGCCAGCGTCGCACCAATCGGCTGGTAGCCACCTCCCAATCCCTTGGCAATGGTGACGATATCCGGGCTGATCCCCTCCTGCTCGCAGGCAAACAGCGAGCCTGTGCGTCCCATGCCACACATCACCTCATCCAGAATCAACAGGATGCCGTGACGATCACAGATCTCGCGGACTCGCTGGAAGTACCCAGGCACGGCGGTCACCGCGCCGAGCGTAGCCCCGACGACAGGCTCTGCCACGAACGCCATGACACGCTCGGCGCCGAGCTGAGCGATGGTCTGCTCGAGCTCTTGTGCCAGGCGCTCGCCATAGGCGATGTCGCTCTCTCCCGCCTGTTTGCCGCGGTAGGCATAGCAGGGGCTGACATGTGTCGTCTCGCTGAGCAGCGGTTCGAACGGTTGGCGACGCCAGGCATTACCCCCGGTGGCCAGGGCTCCCAAGGTGTTGCCGTGGTAGCTCTGTCGACGAGCGATGACCTGGGTACGCTCCGGCTGGCCGATCTCGAGGAAGTACTGACGCGCCATCTTCAATGCTGCCTCTACCGCCTCGGAACCGCCGGAGACAAAGTACACGCTGGCGATACCCTCAGGGGCTCGCTCTACCAGAAAATCGGCCAGCGCTTCCATCGGTTCTGAGGTGAAAAAGCTGGAATGAGCGTAGGCCATCCTGGAGACCTGTTCAGCGATGGCCTGCTGCACCTGGGTATCGCTGTGGCCCAGGCAGGACACTGCCGCCCCGCCGCTGGCGTCCAGATAACGCTTGCCACTGGCATCAATGAGGTAGGGACCATCCCCGGCCACCGCGGTGGGGTAGGTAGAAGTGAGATGGCGATGAAAGACGCGGCTCATGCTGGCTCCCGGGGTGGTTGGCCCATGGCAGGTAGAAGGTACGGCGGATCACGTGCGTCGAGGCGGCCAGGGCATCTGACCGAGACATCTGCTGGTGAGCACGAGCTCAGGATCAGGCGCTGGTCGAGTGGCTGGACGGCATCGACATCATTACCGCCAACAACAAATGCAAATATTAAATGCTTTTTAGATTGTTTCAATGCATTGTTTGCAAAAGCTCGCCTTCTCTACGCGTCTTCTGAGATAGCTGGCAAGATAAGCAGCTGTTTTCACATGGCCTCTATCGCCGAATGTTTCAGACAAGGAGCCAAGATGCCGTCCTCTCCCCCTGCTAACGCGCCGGTGCCTCGCCATCTTGCTGACCTTCAACGTCTCACCGAGAGCATCCGTGAGGGGCATTCCTCGCTGCGTCTTGGGCGGCGCTCACTGGCCGTATTGACGGCACTGATCGAGAGCCCTCAGTCCACTGCGGTGGCATCGATCAGCGAACTGGCGCAGCGCCTCGACGTGAATCCCTCCACGCTGACACGTCTTGCCCAGCGACTGGGGTTCGACGGGTTCGGCGAGCTGCAAGGGGTCTTTCGTCGCGAAGTAGCCGACGGCGGGGAGCATTTCTACAGCGACCTCGCTGCGAAGCTGTCGACGGACCAGGACGAGGGCAAGGGCGTGGCGCGACTGGCACGTCTAGGCCGCCAGGAAAGCGCGAACTTTGCCGCGCTGTTGCACCAGCTGGAAGCGGGCACCTATGACGCTGTCGTCGAGCTGCTGGCCACAGGACCCAGGGTGAGAATCCACGGCCAGCGCCAGTTTGCTTCGCTTGCGCAGTTCATGGCCTATGGATTGGGCATGCTACGTGCCGACGCAGCCGAGCTCGATGCGGGGCGACAGGGAGTGGCCGATGCCCTTGCTCAACTGGACGCGGGTGACGTGCTGGTCGTGGTCAGTTGCTTTCCCTACACCACCAGCGTGCTGGAAACCGCGAAGGTAGCGGCAAAGGCAGGTATCCGGATCATTGCGCTGACAGACAGCGAATCGTCACCGCTGTCACGGGTCGCAGAACACCGCTTCCTAGTACCCAACGACAGCCTGTTCTTTTCCAACGCCATGGGCGCCTTCTTCCTGTTGGCGCAAGGGCTACTGACTGAGGTGGCAGACCGACTCGGCCATGAAGGACTGGCCGCGCTGAGACGACGAGAAAAGATGATCCGAGAGTTGGGGGCATCACTATAGTGCTGGACCAGCGAGCCCGCCACGCGGACTCGCTGCCTGCGCCCGACGATCGCCGTCAAGCGCGAGGGACTCTCAGGGCAGCAGCACCGTCGAGCCGGTTGTCTTGCGTGAGGCCAGCGCGTCCTGGGCCTTGCCCGCCTCTGCCAGCGAGAAACGCTGGGCCACATCAATCTTCACCTGGCCGCTCTCGATCATATCGAACAGCTCATCCGCCATGTCCTGCAGCCGCTCAGGCGTATCCGCGTAGCCATTGAGGCTGGGACGCGTCACATACAGCGCGCCCTTCTGGTTGAGGATGCCAATATTGACGCCTTCCACCGGCCCCGAGGCGTTGCCGAAGCTGACCATCAAGCCTCGCGGTTTCAGACAGTCGAGCGACGTCTCCCAAGTGTCCTTGCCAACGCTGTCATAGACCACGTCGACCATGGCACCGCCCGTCAACTCACGCACACGCTCCACCACGTCTTCCTTGGTGTAGTCGATGGTGGCCCAGGCGCCGTTACGCTTGGCAAGCTCAGCCTTCTCGTCGGAGCTGACCGTACCGATGAGCTTGACCCCAAGCGCCTTCGCCCATTGGCAGGCAATGGAACCCACGCCACCGGCGGCGGCATGGAACAGAATGGTTTCGCCGCCCTGCAGCGGATAGGTCTGGCGCAGCAGGTACTGCACGGTCAGGCCCTTCAGCATGGCCCCGGCGGCGGTCTCGCAGCTGATGCCTTCGGGCAAGGCCACGACCTTGTCGGCCGGCAGGGTATGCAACTCAGCGTAGGCGCCCAGAGGCCCCTGGGCATAGGCCACGCGATCCCCGACCTGCAAATGCTCGACGCCTTCACCCACGGCATCGATCACGCCTGCCCCTTCGGTGCCAAGCCCAGAGGGTAGCGATGGCGCCGGGTAGAGTCCGGTACGAAAATAGATATCGATGAAGTTGAGGCCGACCGCCTCGTTGGCAACGCGCACTTCACCCGGTCCGGGGGCCGACGTGGGCGTATCCACCAGTTCCAGTACGTCTGAACCACCGGTACGAGCGAACTGAATCCGCTTGGCCATGGAAAAGATTCCTTACACTGCTAACGGGATGTACGCCCAGTCAAGCGCTATGCGCGAGTGGGGTCAAGCCCAATGTCTTCCATCTTCCTCTGCCGGGCGGCATTTGAGGGTACACCCCACACCAGGTTGTGTGGGCAAAGCGAAGCGCCGCTCTCACTTCGCCTTGACAAGACAATAGATGTTATCGACACTCATCAAACTGTATACATTATCGACATTATAATGCATACATGAATAACGCGCTGCACAGAGGCAGAACCACCGCGATGGATCGCCGTTCATGGACCTTAACCTCATGCGACGACCGCCAGGCCCTGTTCAGTCCACTGAGAAAGGCGCACTGACGTCTCCCACTGACGAGATTGCTAACATGAAGAAGAGCCTGATTTCTGCTGCTGCCCTGCTGTCCTGCTCTGCCGCGCTAATGACGGTCGCGGGTGGAGCCTGGGCTGACGACGCCGCCCAGTCGGAGGTGGCCGAGGAGTGCCAGCTGACGATCGACAGTACCGACCAGATGCAGTACGACAAGAGCGAGATGAGCGTACCGGCGAGTTGCGAGACCGTCAGCCTGACGCTGACGCACTCCGGAACCATGGCCAAGAATGTCATGGGCCACAACTGGGTGCTGGCACCTAGCGATGCCTATCAGGAGATTGCCTCCGCGGGGATGCAGGCGGGGCTCGACAACAACTACCTGCCTGACGATGACCGCATTGTGGCTGCCACCGATGTCATCGGCGGCGGAGAGTCCACGCAAATCACCTTCAGCACCGAAGGGCTGGACGACAAGGACCTGACCTTCTTCTGCTCCTTCCCCGGTCACTCTTCGATCATGAAGGGCAGCTTCAGCCTGAGCGAAGGCTAAGCCCGCGCGCCTGCGACATAACGTCGACAGCGGCCTGCCTCCGGCTCCAGGGCCACCCTGGAGCCTCTGCCGGCGCGACCCGGGCTTCCTCCGTTCATGGTGCCAGTGAGCGGATCAACAACCACCTTGCCCGGTGAGCGCCGACCCGCCCGTCAGAGGGTGCAGGACATGATTCCCGCTACAGCGTTCGCTTTAGGGTGAACCGACAAGTTGGCTACAGGGTCTGCGGAAAGCTCTCAAGCCCCCGCACAAAGCGATTCTTGTAGTCTTCGAACAAGGCCTTGTCCTGCTTGAAGTTCGCCACCACAGAAGCGTCGTCCACACTCAAGGTCCGCGGCAGATTATCCAGACTGGTCGCCGGATGCTTCGGTCCCAGTCCGATCTGCAGCTCACCCGGGCCCTGCAACCAACGCTGGATCCCCGCAGCGGTAAATTCCGCCTTCTGTGCGTCGCTGACCACATCCACCCGCAGGGGTGCACGTAGCGCAAGCTCGGCAACCAGGCGCAGCGCCGGATTCAGGGTTTTCTTCTTGGGCGCATCGCCCTTGTCTCCCGCGGTATCTGCGTCCGGGTCCAGCGAGGTCAGCTGTGCCACGTTCATGCTGGTGCCCGCTTCGTCACTGACCAGCAATGCCAGCGCAACCGGGCGAGATTGATCGTCGACCAGCGCGATCAGCCGGGCCGCTTCCTGCTTGAACAAGACCCCGATCACGCCAGCGAAGGTCACCAGCGGTGCGATGCCCGCCTGGTGCCCGTAGGCTTCTGCGCACAGGCGAGCCAGGCAGGCCTCTCGTTGCTGGGGCTGGTTGATTTTGACGACCTTCATCACTGACCTCTGATTGCTGATACCTTGGGCGCCACAACCGTGCAAGACTGGACGGCTGGAGCCTACATCGAAAGCCGCGAGACTAGCATATTCTTGACGCTCTCGCTGGAGTCCTGACCGCGTTCGAGGATCATGGCCGGTGGCTTCCTCAATCGGTCATCTTTATGTGTCACGATGACCTGGCACCAAGCCGACGACGCCGGATGGCAACGCCGTCAGCGGATCATCGGCCCATTGCGTGGCGCTGCCTTTTGCGATGGTCTTGCCGCCACGCCAGACAAGGAGAGCCCATGACTCACCGTAGCTTGCCGCCTCTGGCGCTGCCCCGCCAGATGGCCCACCGTGGACTATCGGCCCACGCTCCGGAGAACACCTTGAGTGCCGTGCAGCTGGCATGGGAGGCTGGCATTACTTGGGTGGAGCTCGACGTGCAGTTGCTCGGCGACGGAACCCCGGTGATCTGGCATGACCCGGGAATGCGTCGCTGCTCGAACGGTCGCGGCAAGCTGGCCAAGCTGAGACTGGAGCAGGCACAGGAGTACGATGTGGGCGCCTGGTACGCAGAGCGCTTTCGCGGTGAACGCATGGCGACACTCGACGACATGCTCAATCTGCTGGATCGCCGTGACATGGCGGTCAACCTGGAGCTCAAGATCACTCGCGGCCGCGACCCCGAAGCGCTGGCCGAATCGGTGATTCCCCGGTTGATGGAAGCCCTGCCCTACGACAGGCGCCTGGTTTCGTCCTTCAGCCCGGCCGCGCTGGATCATGCCCGCAGCATCGCTTCAGCAGAACACCTGGCACTGGGCGTGCTTACCGACAAGGTGGGCAAGGGGTGGCGCCAAGACGTCGAGGCGATAACGGCCTACAGCCTTCACTGCGACTGGAAAAAATTGAAGGAACCCCGCGCCCGTGAGGTGGTAGAAAGCGGCACCGCGCTCCTTTGCTACACCGCCAATGACCCTCTGGCCTTCCAGCGCTACTGGGACTGGGGGGTGACCAGCGTCATCTCCGATGATCCCGGCCGTTTTCTGAGTCCTCCTGTCGCCACCTGAACCGGCGGGAGCGTCGCCTGAGACTCATGAGAGCAAGACGCGAGATCACGTCACGAGAGATCGACGCGAGAGCACGTCACGAGAGCACGACTCAACCAAGCGCTTGCTTGGCAAACCTGGGGCATGCTCGCTATGGTAGGACCAGCCTTCCACCAGCGAGCGCCTCGACATGCTCAACAGCGATGCCCCCGTTAGCCCCCAGACCTTCCACCGCCAACGTATGACAATCCCCTTGCACCAGGGTCTCGATACACTCGCCTCCTCAGCCGAGTCAGCGGGTCTTGAGGTAGCACGTTGGCATCCCGGCAGTGACACCACTGGGGTGCCACTCGTGCTGATGCACGACTCACTGGGCAGTATCGCGCTGTGGCGGGACTTTCCCGAACGGCTATGCCGGCAGACCGGTCGCGAGGTCATCGCCTACGACCGCCTGGGCTTCGGCCAGTCCAGCGCACATCCTGGGCAGTTGCCCCACAGCTTCGTCACCGACGAAGCGCATCAAGGTTTCGCCGCGGTACACCGTGCACTGGGGTTGGAGGGCTTCATCCTTGTCGGGCACAGCGTGGGCGGAGCCATGGCGGCGGCGATAGCGGCTCGCTACCGTGACTGCCATGGGCTGATCACCATGGCCGCGCAAGCCTTTGTGGAACCGCGCACTCTTGCCGGAATTGGCGAGGCCCGCGATGCCTTCGCTCGGCCCGGCCAGATGGAACGACTCGAAAAGTACCATGGCGCCAAGGCCCGCTGGGTGCTGGACGCCTGGGTCGACACCTGGCTGGATCCCGATTTCCGCGGTTGGACGCTGGATGACCGCTTGGCCCAGATCACCTGTCCGGTGCTGGTTCTGCACGGTGATCAAGATGAGTATGGCTCCGAAGCCCAGCCCCGCCGCTACGCCGAACTGCCAGCCGGTCCCTGCCAGATGCAGATTCTGAAGGAATGCGGCCATGTACCCCACCGTGAGCAACCCGACCGGGTGCTGGAGATCATCACATCCTTTGTGAACGAATCACGCTGATATCCGGGCATCGAGCGATAACGGCAGCATCCTTGTCCTGAACCGTACCGGAGTGCCTTCCCCGTATCGCCGAGGCATCGCCGGCAAGTCGCTTGATCGACAGCTGTCTTTTAACCCCGTTCGATAACGCCTTCCATCTACCGCTGATCCAGTGTTCTCCGTCTGTTTAGGATAGGGTCTCCAACAACGAGAACCTGTCACCATGATGATTGTCCTTGAGATCGCCATCACCCTGATGATTGCGATCCCCCTTCTTATCTATCTCTTCAATGTCATTCGAAATGTCATTCAGAAGCGCCGACGCAAGGCCAAGCTGGAGTGGGACGAGCAGGCTTTGAATGTCGATAGCGTCGCAGAACTGAGCTCCGACAGCAGTCCGACAAGCCACGCTCATCATTCACAGCCCCATCCTACATCGCAGACCCAGCCTACATCGCAGACCCAGCCTACATCGCAGACCCACCCCAGCCGCCACGAAGGCTCTGATACTGCCGTTGACACCGCTATCCGCCGGGACGCAGGGGCTTCCTTCTTCGCCAACTGGTTTGGCGGTGATGGCGGAGGCAGCAACGGTGACAGCTGCGCAGGTGGCGGCGGTGACAGTGGCGGAGGTGGCGGTGATAGCGGCGGTGGTGGCTGCGATTAATTCGCCGGGCCCCGCATTACTGCAGCAGTCGCATCAAGGCATCCATGTCCAGGTGCTGTTCGATGGCATCCGCCAGGCGATCGAGCTGCTGTTCCCGGTGGGCATTGAGGTCAACATGCCGCTGGGCCTGCGGGTCAAGTCCGAGCCTGGCGAGCAGCGCCTCGCAGGCATCGGGTCCATCGAACAGTCCGTGCAGATAGGTGCCCATGACCTGGCCATCCTCGCTGACGGCGCCCTCGTCACGGCCTTCCAGCCGCAGCAGGGGCCGGGACAGTGCCGGACCTCGACTCACTCCCTGATGAATCTCGTAGCCGTGGATACTGCGGTGCCCACCGGCGTGTTCAATCCGACCGCTGACCTGTTTCAACTGCTTGCGAGGTAGCATGGTCGTGGTCATGGCAAGCCAGCCGAGTCCTGCGACACCGCCCGGCTCGCCCTCGACTCCGTCGGGGTCGTCGATCCACTCCCCCAGCATCTGAAAGCCTCCGCAGATGCCGAGCACTCGACCACCGTAACGAAGATGCCGGCGAATTCGCGCCTCCCAGCCCTGGCGGCGCAGCCAAGCCAGGTCGGCGCGGGTGTTCTTGCTGCCCGGCAACAGGATGACATCGGCCGGAGGCGGTGGTTGGTCCGGACCCACCAGGCTCAGCTTGATGCCTGGGTGTAGCCGCAGCGGATCCAGGTCCGTGTGATTGCTGATGCGTGGCAGCGCAGGCACCACCACCCTGAGCGCTTCCCCCTCGTGTTCATCGAGTGCCTGTTCCAGGGACAGACTGTCCTCGGCGTCCAGCCACAGCCCCTGAAGATAGGGCAAAACGCCCAGCACCGGCCGTGCTTCACGCTGGGACAGCCAGTCGAGCCCCGGCTCCAGCAGCCCGATATCACCGCGAAAGCGATTGATCACAAACCCCTTGATACGCGCATTCTCAGTATCGCTGACCAGCGCCAGGGTGCCACAGAGCTGAGCGAACACGCCGCCGCGATCGATATCCCCCACCAACAGGACGGGGCAGTCCACGGCTTCAGCGAAGCCCATGTTGGCGATATCTCCCTCGCGCAGATTGACCTCCGCAGGACTGCCCGCCCCCTCGGCAATAATCACATCGAAGCGCTCGGACAGGCGGCGGTGGCAGTCCAGCACGGTCTGGCGCGCAGTGCTCTTGTACGCGTGGTAGTCCAGGGCCGCCATGCTGCCGTGTACCTGGCCGGCCAGAATCACCTGAGCGCCCTTGTCGCTCTCAGGCTTCAGCAATACCGGATTCATGTCCGAGTGGGCGGCCACTCCGGCGGCCTGGGCTTGCAGCGCCGTCGAACGGCCGATTTCGCCGCCATCCACGGTCACGGCGCTGTTCAAGGCCATGTTCTGAGGCTTGAAGGGAGCCACCTTGACGCCACGGCGGGCCAGCGCGCGACATAGTCCCGCCACCACTGTGGTCTTGCCGGCATCCGACGTGGTGCCCTGAATCATCAACGTTGCCATTACACCCTTCCCTCTCCTTTCCCTCTCCTTTCCCTCTCCTTTCCCGCGCACTTTCCCGCGAGCGTTCCCACGCACTCTTCCACAACACCCAGGAACTGCGGTTCGGCCACCCTACAATTCGATGCCCTTCTGCGCCTTGATGCCCTGCTCCTTGAATGCGTGCTTGACGACCTTCATCTCGGTCACGGTATCGGCCAGTTCAATCAGTGGCTGCGGTGCATGTCTGCCCGTGACCACCACATGCTGCATGGGTGGCCTTGCCTGCAGGTCATCGAGTACCCGGTCAAGATCGAGGTATCCGTGGCGCAGCGCGATATTCAGCTCGTCGAGCAGCACCAGCGCGATATCAGGGTCCGCCAGCAATTCCCTGGCCTTGTCCCAGGCGGCTTCGGCAGCGGCCACGTCACGGCGTCGGTCCTGGGTATCCCAGGTATAGCCCTCTCCCATGACGTGAAAGGTGACGCCAGGCTGGCGACGATAGAAGGCCTCTTCGCCGGTAGAGAAGGCGCCCTTGATGAATTGCACCACCGCCACCTTCATGCCGTGGCCCAGGGCCCGACCCAGCATGCCGAAGCCGGAGGAACTCTTGCCCTTGCCAGGCCCGGTCAACACCAGCAGCACGCCCTGCTCCTTGTCGGCACGGGCGATGCGCTCGTTCATGATGCGCTGCTTGGCTTCCATGCGCCGGGCATGGCGCTCGGGATCAACGTGTCGTGATGAAGGTGTCGTCAGACTCATGGGGCCTTCCCTGTGTCGGTTTCAAGGAGCATGGGGCAGAGGCAACGCGAGGCACGAAGACACAGGCGCCGTCGACTTCAACAACGCTGAGTGGCTGCTGGTACAGCCGCTCCAGGGCGGCTGGCACCAGCATGGCGTCACTTGGCCCCCAGCAGGCACTGCCATCGGAATAGAGCAGCAACAGGTGATCACACCAGCGTGCTGCCAGGTTGAGATCATGCAAGCACATCACCACCGTGGCGCCATGGCTTGCCTGCTCGTGCAGCAGTGACATGGTGCCGACCTGATGATGCAGGTCGAGGTGGTTGGTGGGCTCATCCACCAACCAGATATCCGGGTCCTGCGTCAGCACTGTCGCCAGACTGACCCGCTGGCGCTCCCCCCCGGACAGGGACGACAACAGTCGCCCCCCCAAGTGAGCGATGTCCAGGCGCTCCAGCGCCTGCCAGGCGCGTTGGATATCGTCTTCGGACTCGTTGTGCCAGGCGCGCAGGAAGGGATGTCGCCCCATCAAGGCGGTCTCCAGCACCGTAGCGGGAAATTCGTCGTGGCGTTCCTGAAAGACGACGCCCAGGCGCTGGGCCAAGGAGCGGCGGCGCCAACGAGGGAGGGCCTTGTCGGCCAGCGCCACGCTGCCACTTCTCGGCGATTTCAGCCCTGCCAGTGTATGCAGCAGGGTACTCTTGCCGGCCCCGTTGGGCCCGAGGATGCCCCAGCGACTGCCGGGTTCGAACACCATCGACATGGGCTGGCCGCCCGAGCGCCCCGGCACATCGATGACCAGGTCGGAACAGGCCAGGCCTTTGCCGACATCGCTGTCCGCAGACCTCCCTGCCTCATGTCGCGGAGCTGACCTGTGGGCCTGTGCAGATGAGTTCGAGGTGGTCATCAGCGCTCCTCAGCCGCGGCTTCGATGCAGCAGATACAGAAAACTCGGGACCCCGACCAGCGCAGTGATCACCCCGACCGGCAATTGCTGAGGGGCGATCAGGGTGCGCGCCAGGGTGTCTGCCAGCGTCAGCAAGGCGCCACCGGCCAGCAACGAGGCCGGCAGTATCAGCCGCTGGTCGGCGCCTAAGCGCAGCCTCAACATATGGGGCACCATCAAGCCGACAAAGCCGACCGCACCGGCCGTGGTCACCGCCGTGGCGGTGGCCAGGCTAGCGCCCAGATACAGTCCCCATTCCAGAGGTCGCACGGCAACACCCAGCGCCAACGCCTGCTGGCCACCACGCGCCAGTACGTTCAGGGTCCTGCCCAGCGGTACCAGCACGGCTCCGGCCAGCGCGGCCACCACCAGTACCGGCCAGGGACTGCGCGCGTAGGCCATGTCTCCCATCAGCCAATACAGCATGCCGGGTAGTTCCTCTACTGGGCTGACCGCCAGCAGGAAGGTGATAATGGCGCCCCAGCCGGACGCAATCACCACCCCCGTCAACAGCAGCCTTGCCGGCGACCAGCTGCCGCTGCCGTGGGCCAGGCCAAACACCAGCAGAATCGATATCAGGGCACCGCTAAAGGCGGATAGCGACACCAGGGCAGCGCCAAGACCGGCCAGCATGGCGCCAAGGGCAGCCACTGACGCGCCTCCCGACAGACCCAGCACATAGGGGTCTGCCAGCGGATTTCGCAACAACACCTGCATCAAGGCACCCGCCAGCGCCAGCAGCGCGCCAGTCCCGAAGGCCGCCAGGGCACGCGGCAGGCGCAGTTCCCACACCAGCGTGTGGTGCAGGGGGCTACCGTGTCCGAGCAGGGTCTGCCACAACTCCAGCGGCGACAGCGCGACACTGCCCACCGATACGGCCAGCAGCAAAGCCAGCACACCCACCAGCAGCAAAGCCCACAGCGGTCGCCGTCGGGAGGTGCGGGAGCTGAGCGTTCTAGCGCCGTTCACGTGCTGTCTCCAGGTGGTCGCACAGCCTGCGTGTTCCCTCGACCAGCCGCGGCGTGGCCCGCTGCACCAGGTCCGGATTGATGAAGAACAGATTGTCTTGAGCCACCGCGGTCATCTGTGGCCAGGCTCGCCACGCATCCAGCCAGGTGGAATCGGCCTTGCCCATGCCTCCGGTAATGATGACCTCCGGGTCCGCCGCCAACACCGCCTCCCGTGAAAGGCGAGGCACCAATGGCGCCTCGCTGGCAAACAGATTGACGCCGCCACAGAGTGCCAGCGCGCGACTGATCCAGTGTTCGCCGTTGACGGTCATCAGCGGTTTCTCCCATACCTGATAGAAGACCTCGACCGGCGGCGAGTCACTATAGCGCGCGCTGAGCGACGCCACCGAGTCGCGCAGCTTGCGGGCCGCGGCATCTCCGGTGTCCTGGGTACCGGCCAGGCGGCCGAAGCGCTCCAGCGTCGAGGCGATGTGCTCGAAGTCCGAGGCGTCCGAGCGGAACACCGGCAGACCGAATGCCTCCAGGCGATCCACCTGCTGGCCGGGATTACCCCCGGCCCAGGCCACCACCAGGTCCGGCTCCAGCGCCAGCAGGGCCTCCAGATCAAGGCGGTCGTAGCTGCCTACCTGAGGCAGCTCGCGGGCCGCTTCTGGATAGTCGCTGAAGCTGACGACACCCACCACCCGCTCTCCTGCTCCCGCGGCGAACAGAAGCTCCGTCACACTGGGCGACAGCGCGACGATGCGCTGGGCAGGCGACGCCAGACACAGCTCGACCCCGCTATCATCCACCACGCAGCGAGACTGAGCGGCATCGGCAAGCGCCATGGATCCAGGAGCAAGTGCCGTCAACGCCAGGCACAGCGCAGCCGGCACCGATGTCAGTCGAGCTCGGTACCCTCTCAGGCCACGCCATTGACATCGACGGCCAACGCTCACAGGTTAAACCCGACGCTCAGGTAGGCGGCACGGCCCGGGTTCTCGTAGTCCCAGCCACCCTGGAAGGCAGACGCACCGGACGTCGCGTACTCACGGTCGAACACGTTTTCAAGGGTCAGGTTGGCCTTCCAGTCCGGGGCAAAGGCCCAGCCAGCGCGAAGGTCCAGGGTGCCGTAGCCGGCCAGCCGCTGGTCGTTGTTCACATCGTTGTAGCGATGGTCCTGGGCGACAAAGGACGCTCCCAGGTTCCAGTCACCCAGCTGGCGATCGGCGTCCACACGCAGGGTCTGGGAAGCACGGCGAATCAGCTGTTTGCCGGTGTCTCGGTCTTCTGGATCGGTATAGGCCGCGCTGGCCGCCAGGCTCCATTGATCGAGCTCGACACCGGCGGCCAGCTCGACCCCGCGGATACGCGCTTCGTTGACGTTAAAGGGGGCAAAGCGGGTACCACGCTGCTCGCTGGCGATCAGGTCATCAACGTTGGTCTGGTAGACGGCCAGGTCCCAGAACCACAGGTCGTACTGGCCGCGCAGTCCGAGCTCATAGGTCTCGGAGTCTTCGGGGTCCAGATCACTGTTGCCGTAACCGGGAAAGTACAGCTCGTTGAAGGTGGGCGCGCGGAAGGCGGTGCCATAGCTGGCACGCAGGGTGTGCGAAGGGTCCAGTTCGTAGCCCAGCGCCAGGTGACCGGTGACTTCTTCACCGAAGGCCTCATTGTCATCGTGACGAAGCCCCGCCTGCACCGAGAATGGCTGAAAGTCCATCAGCGCCTGGGCAAACACCGCCACATTATCGCGACTGGTCTCTTCGTAATCCGTGGTGCTGTCGACCTTGTCTTCCAGGTACTCGGCCCCCGCGACCACTTCATGGGCGCCCAGGCGCACACTGTTGTCCCATCGCAGCGTGCGGGTCTCGGTGTCGAACATGGTCGTCGTGGCCGGGCCGAAGGCGGTCGGCTCTGCGTGATCTTCCAGTTCGTCCCGCGCTTCACTCAGGGTCAGCCTGGACGACCAGTCCTCGGTCACGGGCACCTCGGCATAGACTCCGGCCACCTGCTGAACGTAGTCCAAATCGCCGCCCTCGTATTCACTGTTGCCGCTGGCCCGCAGGCCAAGAAACCCGAGGCGTGTGCCGCTATCGAAGGTGTGCGACAGACTGACCAGGCCCGAGGTGTTGTCATAGCCCTTGTCGTCGCCGCCGTCGCGGATCTCGGTGCCGTCACTGTCGAGGCGGGTGGCGCTGAGCTGATAGGAAGTGCCACCGTCACGGCCCGACAGGCTGGCCGAGGCCCGCTGCGTATTGAAGGAGCCACCGCCGACCTCGATGCTGGGCGTTGGCCCTTGCTCATCGGGGCTGTCGGTAAACAGCTGAACCACTCCACCTACCGCGTCGGCGCCATAAAGCGTGCCCCGGGGGCCACGCACGACCTCGATACGCTCGAACATGCGCGGCTCGAGATACTGCCAGCCTGGCCCCCCGTTGGTGGCCGAACGCAGGCGAATGCCGTCGATCATCATTACGGTGGAAGAGGAACCGGTACCGCGCAGATAGACGCTGGCCTGCTTGCCAAAGCTTCCGTTGGTGGAAATGTCGACCCCGGGCTGGCCACGCAGCGCCTCGACGATGCTGACCGGATCTCGCCGCTCGAGGGCCTGCTGATCGATGACGCTTACCGAGGACAGCGACTGACTGGCCGTGCGCGGCGCCAGCGTCGCAGATACGACCACAGGATCAAGCTCGGCTGTGACAGCTTCAGCAGAGGCAGATTCGGCAGAAACAGCGGGGAACGCAGACGCTGTGGAGACGGTAGACGTGGACGATTGCGCGTTGGCCTGCCCCACCAGCAACCAGGGGGCGGCGGCAAGTCCAGCGACCATCACGGCATGGCGAGCGGTCAAACGTTGACGACACTGGACTGACGGAACAGCAGAAGAGCAAGAAGACGACATCGGTGTATCCCTTGGTGCCGCGCGTCCCCGCACGGCATGAACCCTTGAAGGCCGAGGAGCGGGAGGGAAACCTGACGTGGCGCTGGCACGCCTGTCGTCGAATCATCGCCGGTCGCTGACGACGATGACCCGGCAGCTCGTCAAGGCATGAGGTCAGCCGAGACGCGCCAGCAACAAGAGATGCCGTGCACCGGGACCCCACCGCCCCTTGGCATGGCTCTTCAGGCCGGTCTCCGGGCTTACGAGCAGAACCCTTGTGGCTCTGGCGCGCTTGCCTTCCCGTGGCCTGTCTAGAGGCAGCACAGTGGCATGATGAAGCACGCTTGACTCGATCACCGTTGCGGGGGCAGCGCCGGGTTCACACCGACTTCCCGTTTCACCCCACGTGTCTATTGACGTTCGTGACCCGCGCGCCTTGCGAAGTAAGAAGGCTGACGCCGGGGCCGTCCTGCACGTTGGTTGGGGCACCTGAGAGTGGACGTAAGCTAGCAACCCGGGTGACGGGCGTCAACGACACAGATCAAGCGGCATGCCCCCAGCATCAAGGAAGGGCACCGGACAGCGGCATCATTAGACCATGGCGCACCAACGTGACCGAGTCAGCCTGTTGGCAGGCATCCTGGCCAAGCCAGCCCATCAGGTCACGCAGCCGACGCTGTTCGGGGTCGACGGGCACGATGCCACGCCCGACCTCCTGCACGATCGCGATACGCGGACCAGCCCCCGAGCGCAGCCGCGTGAAGGCGTCGCGCCACTGGCCTTGCAACTCCTGATCGGAAGCCCTGGGCAACGCCCAGGTCAGCCAGTCCAACCAGTCGCAGACGACCAGCGACTCCGCTGAACCCAGCGCGTCGACGCTGCCGCTCAACCACTCATGCGCCTTACACCAGCGGGCGCCAGGGTACTGCTCTGCTACTCGCTGGTGCTTGCCACTGTGGGCACCGCCGAGGAAGACGTGCATGTGATCTCCCCTGCCTGTCGGGTCAGTGTCCAGCGTCGCCCGGCCGCCTGGCCAACGACGCCCTGCCAGAACGGGACGCCCTCGAACTCACGTCTCAGTTCACGGATCACGCCGCCATGGGTGACCACCAGCACTCGCCGGTGCCCCGCCTCGACGGCGGCATCAAAGATCGCATCAAGCGCCAGCGCCAGTCGCTCGCGCAGATCCTGGGCGGATTCGCCCCCCGGCGGGGCCAGCTCGCCGGCGCTTTCGATCCAGTCGCGGTACACCGGATCATCCTTGAGCTCTTCCCACTGGCGGCCTTCGAATTCACCAAAGTCATTCTCGCGCAGGCGCCGGTCCAACCGTGGAGCGGGCCAGCCTCGCCCCTCGGCAATATGGGCGAGCGTCTGACAGCAGCGCGTCAGGTCGCTGGCCACCACCGCGTCAAAGACCTCATCGGCGAGTTCGTCCCGCAGGCGGTCCATATCGCCAAGCGCGTCGGGCATCAGCAGCGGAATATCCCGCTGACCTTGATACCGCTTGTCGAGATTCCATTGCGTCAGCCCGTGGCGAACCACCACCAGCTCGAGACGACTATCAGAAGCCATACTTCTCCTCCTTCGATGGCGCTGCCCAGCATATCGCCGTTGATACCGCGAAAGGCCTGGATCATCCCGCGACCAAAGCACCAGGTAAAGGCCCCCATGGCCAGCGCCATGCCCAGCAGCCCGAACAACGGAGCCACCAGCACCAAGGCCAGGCAGGGCAGCAAGGCAAGCGCGAGGTCGCCCCAGTAGAGCCCCTGTTGCCACTGATAGGCCAGCCCCTGGGGCCGGGCAGCGGGTACGCTGATCAGAAGCGCTACCGCCGCCCCCCGGGACAGGGCGGGCAGTACCACAAGCCCCCACAGTGGTGCCTCCAGCGCCAGCCAGCACCACAGCAGTGCTCCCTTCCATGCCAGCAGAAACACCAGTGCCAGGATGCCGAAACTGCCCACCTGGGGATCCTTCATGATCTCCCAGCGACGTTCCAGCGAGGTGTTGCTGCCAAGGGCGTCGGCCAGGTCCATGACACCATCCAGATGCAGCCCGCCGGTCGCGCCGACCCACAGGGTCAGCAGCAACAGCGCTCTCAGCGGGTCCGGCAAGGCACTGGAGGCAGCCGCCAGCGACGCCATTAGCCCGCCTATGGCGAGCCCCACCAGCGGGTAGCAACGTGCCGCCCAGCGCCGATTGGCGTCATTCCAGTCGATCGCGATCGGCAGCGGTATCCGGGTCAAAAACTGGATCGCCAGCCCCAGACCCGCCAGCATCGGCGCACAGCGTGTTGTCATGTCTTTCACCAGATTCTCCTGCCGCATCTTCCTTGCACGCTGTCCTGTCAGAGGTGCGGGCCCAGCCGTCAGGGAGCCACTGTCGCATCACTGGTCTTGGCCACTACCTGCCACTACCTGCCACTGCCGGCCACTCAATCATCTGCCCTGCCACCACTTCGATCACCCGGTCGGCCCGACGTGCCAACAGCCGATGTAGCCGCTGCAGTTCTCGCACATACCAGCGCACCAGCGCATCCTGGGCAGGTAGCTCCTCATTGAGGTCGTTGGACACCACGACCAAGTGGATATCCCGCTGACGCGCATCGGCCAGTACGGCCGCCAGCTCCGCCTGAGCAAGCCGTGCTGCCTGGCGCCTTGGGCCGGGATCGATGCCGTCGGCAAACAGGCGTTGGCTTGTCCATAGGGTCAGGCAATCCAGCAGGACGCTATCGCCAGGAGCCACGGTACGCCAGGGGTCGAGCAGCTGCAGCGGTGCTTCCAGGGTGCGCCAGTGGCGATCACGGCGGGCCCGGTGACGGGCCACTCGAGCCGCCATTTCGCGGTCACTGGAGCGAGCCGTCGCCAGATACCAGAGCTGGCTACTGGGCCTGTCAGCGTGCAGCGCAAGAGCCGCCTGTTCAGCGATACGACTCTTTCCGGAGCGAACGCCTCCCGCGATAAAGACGATCATGCGCCGCTGCCCCACCGCTCTGCCTGTGGCGAATCGCGCCACTCTTCCAGCCGCCGTATCAGCAGCTGATTCCCCTGTCGTTGCTGCAATGCCACACGCACCCAGGCACCGTCGAGGCCAGCGAAGGTGTGGGTGTGACGAACCAAGACGCCATCACGCGCCAGGTGTCTGACGAGGCCTTCACCTTTTGCTCGGGATGGCGCCCCTGGCGGGCGAAACAGGACAAAGTTGGCTTGGGTCGGCAGGGCGACCAGGCCAAGCCTGCCCAGCGCCGGTGGCAGATAGGCACGCTCGGCCATGACCCAGTCCCGCGTCCTGCTGGCAAAGTCGGTATCCGCCAGAAGGGCCGGCACCAGAGCACTGGCCAGTCCATTGACGCTCCACGCTGGCTGATGACGCTGCAGGCGTCGACAGCAGCTCGCTGACGCCACCAGGTAGCCAAGGCGCAGGCCAGCCAGGGCGTAAAATTTGGTCAATGAGCGCAGCAATATCAGCGGCAGCCCCTGGTCCACCAGCGCCGTCAATGACATTCCAGGGTCGGCAAAGTCGACAAAGGCCTCGTCCACCACCACCAGAGCCCCACGGCGTCTTGCCGCCTCTAGCAATGTCACCACGTCCTCGCGGGCCATGCAGGCACCGGTGGGATTGTTGGGCCGACAGAGGAATATCAGATCGACCTTGTCGGCGGAGGCGTCCAGGCGAGACGTCAACCGTTCGATATCCAGCGGCGCACCCTCGGGATTCAGCTCATATCGCTCGACGGCGATCCCGTTGAGCGCGCAAGCTCGCGCATACTCTCCAAAGGTGGGTTCGACGATCAGCGCGCGCCCGCCTCGGTATGCACTGGCCACAAGATGGATGGCTTCGGCGCCGCCATTGGTCAACAGCAACCGATCAGCGCCGAGACCCAACGCGGCTGCCAAGGCCGCATAGGCCGCGGGGTGGCCAGGATCAGGGTAGTGCCGGACGCTCTCCAGGCTGTCCTTCAGCCAATCGGCCAGCCAATCGGGAGGCCCCAGGGGGTTGAGACTGGCACTGAGGTCGAGCCGCGGTTCGGTCCCCGCCAGGCCGAGCCGCTGCAGCAACGCCACGCCCTGCCCGCCGTGTTCGGGCCAGTCCGCCTTCGTCCCTCGCTGATTCACGCCACACTCCCCAGAGCCAGTATCGCCAACGACATCACTATCAGGCTGCCCAGAGTGCCGGCGTAAAGACAGTGAATCGCCGCCGCAATGTGTGCAGGCCTCAGTGGCTGCAACGGTGTGCCGAGTACGGCGCGCCGGCTGACCTGCTCGCCATACCGATTGGTCCCTCCCAGCTGCACGCCCAGCAGGTTTGCCACCATGGCTTCAGGCCAGCCCGCATTGGGACTGGGGTGAGACGGTGCCTGGCGGCGGGTCGCACCAAGCGCGCCCTGTACATTGCCATGCACCTGATAGTCGCCGCGCAGAGGCGCTGGCACTATCCACCGGACTAGCCACATGAACAGCCACATGACCAGCCACATGGCCAGCGCCGTCAGCCGTGCCGGCACCAGGTTGACCAGGTCATCGAGTCGCGCCGCTGCCCAGCCAAACGCCAGGTAGCGCTCACTGCGGTGGCCGACCATGGAATCCAGGGTATTGATCGCCTTGTAAGCCAGCGCCAGCGGCGCTCCGCCTACCAGCGCCCAGAACAGGGGGGCGGTGATACCGTCGACGGTGTTCTCGGCCACGCTCTCCACGCAGGCGCGGGTCACACCGGTCTCATCGAGCTCGCGAGTATCGCGCCCCACGATCGCCGACACCGCCAGGCGTGCGCTCGCCAGGTCGCCGGCCATCAGAGGAACCGCCACCTGCCGCGCTGCCAGCACCAATCCTCGGCAGGCCAGGCACGTCCATATCAACAGCAGTTCCAGCGCCAGGCCCCACCAGGGGCTGACGGAGGCTGCCAGGCCAAGGGCGAACGCCGATGCGGCCCACACCAGCCCCACCACGATCAGCACCAGCGCTATGCCATTGAGGCGACGCCCTATCTGGCTGCCACGATTGAGGACGCTCTCCAGCTTGGCAATCAAGCGTCCCATCCCCACCACCGGGTGTGGCAGCCAGCGAGGATCACCCAGCCACAGGTCCAGGATCAGCGCCAGCACCACCACGATGAGCCCAACACTGCTGAAGGGGGCCAGGCCCAGCGGCTCAAACCAGGACAAGCCCTCCGGCGCCTTATCGGCAAGGACCGCCTGCCACTCGCTTGCTGCATTCATCGAGGCCCACCGACTCCCTTCGCTGCCATCGACACTCATTGGCCAGCATCGACGCCGGCATCATCGAAGGTCGCCATTTCTGCGAGCATGTCGCAGGCGCTTTGCAGCAGCGGATAGGCCAAGGCAGCCCCACTGCCCTCGCCCAGTCTGAGGCCGAGCGCCAGCAGTGGCTCCCCGCCGAGGGCGGCCAGGGCCTCGCCATGCCCCGCTTCATCGCTGCGATGACCAAACACCAGGTAGTCGCGCACACCGGGGGCCAGGCGCGTCGCGGCGAGCGCCGCCACCGTGGCGATAAAACCATCTACCAGCACCGGGGTGCGACTGGCCGCAGCGGACACGCAGGCTCCCGCCATGGCCACAATCTCAAGCCCACCGAACCGCGCCAGGGTATCCAGTGCAGTGCGCCCGGTTCCACGGGCCAGCGCCCTGCCGATGACCTCACGCTTATGGCGTAGACGTTGATCGTCGATACCCGTGCCGCGTCCGGTCACGGCATCCACCGAGAGCCCGGTAAAGGCGGCCAGCAAGGCACTGCTCGCGGTGGTATTGGCGATCCCCATTTCCCCCAAGATCAGGCACCCGGCACCCTGATCGGTGGCACGCCGCGCGGCGCGGACACCGACGTTCAGGGCAGCCTGCACGTCATCCTGGCTCATGGCATCTTCCCTGGCGATATTGCCGGTGCCGCTTCTGACTCGATCAACGACAACGCCTGCCACTCCCGCGCAGGATGTGGACACACCTACATCGACCACTTCCAGGCGAGCCTTGAGGCGTCTGGCGAAAACATTGATGGCGGCCCCACCCTGGGCAAAGTTGGCCACCATCTGCGCCGTGACGGAGGCAGGAAACGCCGACACGCCCTCCGCCGCTACCCCGTGATCGGCAGCGAAGACAATGACGGCAGGAGGGTCGACACGCGGCAATGCCTGCCCGGTCATTGCCGCCAGGTCCGCCACAAGGTGTTCCAACTTGCCCAGGCTACCCGGCGGCTTGGTCAGACGGTCAAGACGAGCGCAGGCGCGCTGCCGTGCCAGAGGATCCAGAGGAGGAATGCTGTCAAGCAGCTCGGTGAGAGTCGGGGGCGGGTTCAGCTCGGGCACGTCAGATCATCCGGTGGGCTGGAGCGCTGCATACAGCGGCGTTTCAAGTGGTCCGCTCGCCGGACGACAGCGGCGGAGTCGAAAGGGCGAGCTTAGCAGATCGCCTCAATGGCTTCTGCATCACCTGAGTGGCGTGTACAACGCCCTGAGTCGACCTCCCTCCTGTGCTCCGCCCAGCCAGCCCCTCTTGAGGGAGCGCATCCCTTAGACGCTGCCACCAGACTCCAGCTGCAGGCCTCGGAAATCCTTGGAAGCGCACGTTCAAACGGCCAGCTGACCACCGAACGGCTGCTGACGGCAGTAACGCCATCTGGAAGACATGCGAACCCACGGCGATCACGCACGAGTGGATGCTGGCGCCTGCGGAATGCCGCTCTGCCCGGCATAAATGTCTCATAACATTGATAATGATCAGGGAGTTGCCGAAATGTCATATCGACACAGGATATTCAGCAACTATGCTGATCTGCAGTCGCCTTACGCACTGAGGCATGCCTTACGCATGCTTCAGTGCGTCGCGTTTAAGGAAAACGCGACCCCCTCTCCCATGGCAAACAAGGACCCTACCCTCACGCTTCAAGACGCCAGACCCGGCGAGGCGTCGCAAGACCCGGAAATACCGCAGCACCACCGCGGTAACCAAGCCGTTTTCGCATCATGCACTGAAACACGCTAACGAAAAGGAGTGATCATGAGATTGCATTCGTCGGTATCCAGTACGCCCTGGAAGGGCATCGTGGTGGCATCGCTGGCAGCTGTCAGCCTTGCCGCAAGCATCCAGCCTGCCGCGGCTACCGAAGAGGACGACTCATCGGACAAGCCAAACATCCTGGTCATCATGGGTGACGATATCGGCTGGTTCAACACCAGTGCCTATAACAACGGCATGATGGGCTATACCACACCCAATATCGATAGCATCGCTGAGGAAGGCATTCGCTTTACCGACGCCTACGGCCAGCAGAGCTGTACCGCCGGTCGCTCTGCCTTTATCACCGGCCAGTCACCCAAGCGAACCGGTCTTCTCAAGATTGGCATGCCAGGGGACCCCCTCGGCCTGCAGCCGGAAGACCCCACCATCGCCGAAATCCTCAAGCCGATGGGCTACGCCACCGGCCAGTTCGGCAAGAACCACCTGGGTGACCGCGACGAGTACCTGCCGACCAATCATGGCTTCGACGAGTTCTTCGGCAACCTCTACCACCTGAATGCGGAAGAAGAACCGGAAAACCCCGACTACCCGGGTGACCCAGAATTCCGTGAGCAGTTCGGCCCACGTGGCGTCATTCGCTCCACCGCCGATGGCCAGATCGAGGATACCGGCCCGCTGACCAAGCAGCGTATGGAAACCATCGATGAGGAATTCCTGGCCGCGACAGAGGACTTCATCGAGCGCCAGGAAGCCTCGGATACGCCCTGGTTCGTGTGGTACAACACCACCCGCATGCACATCTTCACCCACCTGAAGGATGAGAGCGAAGGCCGCACCGGACTGGGTGTCTACGCCGACGGTATGGTCGAACATGACGCTCTCGTGGGTCGCCTGCTCGACAAGCTCGAAGAGCTGGGCGCTGATGACAACACCATCATCGTCTACACCACCGACAATGGTGCCGAGAAGTTTACCTGGCCGGATGGCGGGACCACGCCCTTCCGCGGCGAAAAGGCGACCACCTGGGAAGGGGGTATTCGCGTTCCATTCATGATGAGCTGGCCGGGCCATATCGCACCGGGACAGGTCTCCAACGAGATCTTGTCACTGGAGGACATGTTCCCGACGCTGATCGCCGCCGCGGGTGAGCCCGACATCAAGCAGAAGCTGCTCGACGGCTACAGCGCCGGTGACAAGGACTTCAACGTCCACCTCGATGGCTACAACCTGCTGCCTAACCTTACCGGTGCCGAAGATGCCGGCGAATGGCCGCGCAACACCTTCTTCGCCTTCGTCGATGACGGTTCGCTGGGTGCCGTGCGCTTCGATCGCTTCAAGGCCCACTTCAGCATCCAGGAGCACGAGGGGATGGACGCATGGCGGCGTCCGCAGACCCAGCTCAAGGCCCCGCTCTTGATCGACCTGCAGGCGGACCCCTTCGAGGCAGCCCCGCTGGATTCTTCCTACTATGACGACTGGCAGCTGCGTCGCATGTATGCCTTTGGTCCGGTAGGCAAGATCGTGGCGGACTTCATGGCCACCTTTGAAGAATACCCCCAGCGCCAGGAAGCCGGCTCCTTTACGCCGAAGCAATAACGCTTCCCTGGTAAACCAACAAGAGGCCGCCCTTGGGCGGCCTCTTGCGGTTGCACCCCCTTCCCTCGCGAGCGCCAAAACACTGGATATAAAAACAGTTATCTACTAACCTATGACCATCGAAAACGGCCGAGGATCAGACCCGATGGATCCGATCAAGGGACGCGGTGCCACCTTCTCACCGGCCAACCGCTTTGCCCCGACCCGCAGCGAAGCGGAGCATGATGGCTGGTGGCAGGAGGCGATGCCCGAGCGCATCGCTACGGTAACGGCAACAGAATCCGCCAAGAGCGCCCTGTCGTGGAATCGCTCACCCGATCTGCCCTTTGACCGTTCCATCAATCCTTACCGAGGCTGCGAGCATGGCTGCATCTACTGCTATGCGCGGCCAAGTCATGCCTATTGGGACATGTCCCCCGGGATCGATTTCGAAACACGCCTGATCGCCCGAACCGGGCTGGTGGAGCGGCTTCGTGAAGAGCTGTGCAAACCACAGTACGTCTGCCGCCCCATCAACCTGTCCGGCAATACCGATGCCTATCAACCCATCGAAGCCGAGTACCGCTCTACGCGGGCGTTACTTGAGCTGCTGCTGGAATGCCGACACCCGGTCACCTTGATCACCAAGAGCACGCTGATCCTGCGCGACAAGGAGGTGTTACAGGCCTTGGCGCGACGGCGGCTGGTCAAGGTCATGATCAGCCTCACTAGCCTGGATGACGATCTCAAACGGCGCTTGGAGCCCAGGGCTGCCTCGCCCAAGGCAAGGCTGAAAACCTTGCACGAGCTGGCGGCTCTCGGCATCCCCACCGGCGCCCTGATATCGCCGGTCATTCCCGGATTGACCGATCATGAGCTTGAAACCTTGCTGACCGCTGCGAAAGACGCGGGGGCCAGCAGTGCAGGTTGGATGCTGCTGCGTCTACCCCATGAAGTCGCCCCACTGTTTGCAGAGTGGCTCGAGCATCATTACCCACAACGCGCAGCAAAGGTGATGAGCCTGATTCGCCAGTGTCGCAACGGACAGGACTACGACAGCCGTTTTGGTCACCGCATGCGCGGCCAAGGAGTCTTCGCCGACCTGCTCGATCAGCGCTACCGTAAGGCCTGCCGTCGCCTTGGCCTGCCACAGCGCGATGAAACGACGCTGGATACCTCCAGCTTCAGGCCTCCCCAGCGGCAGGGGTCACTGTTCTGACTGTCGTACCTTCTGCGATGTCACCCTTGCTGGCGGCGTTCGCGGCCCATCTCGCCTGACCTCACTTAAGAACCGCTTCTAGCTGCACAAACGCCTCGTGCTGCAGAACCGCTTCGTCTGACGCTTCGTCCTATGCTGGTTCCATCATCGATACGCCACTGGCCTGGCCGGTCACTACGGGACTGCCTACTCTGACAACACCCTGGCATAACGAAAGACCAAATAACGATAAGGAGCCCCCATGCGCCGGCGCACCAAGGGCCTGCACGCCCTGTACCGAGAAGACCCCATCCAAGCCGACCGACTTCTGTGGGGCCGTGAAACGGACCCTGTCAGTCGACGAGGTTTCTTGCGAAGGTCCAGCCTGTTGGCCATGAGCGCTGCACTAGGCGCCAGCATCCCCTTCGCCAGGCATATGCCAAGCGGGCTGATTCCCGCCGCCCTGGCCCAGAGCGAAGAAGCCTTCGAGATTGAAGGCAAGGAGGGGCTGATCGTTCTCAACGACAGACCGATCAACGCCGAGACACCGGCCCACCTGCTTGACGACGACATCACCCCGGCCCGCTACATGTTCGTGCGTAACAACGGTCTGCCCCCGGAACGAGCCGAGATCGATCCCGCCACCTGGACGCTGGAAATCAGCGGTGAGTCATGCCTCAACCCCACCACCTTTACCATCGCCGAGTTGCAAGAGCGTTTCTCCGCACACACCTACCAACTGCAGGTAGAGTGCGGCGGCAACGGTCGCAGCGAGTTCGTCCCTGGGGCCAGCGGCAATCAGTGGACCACTGGTGCGGTGGCCTGCCCGACCTTTACCGGCGTCCGTCTGCGTGACGTATTGGAAACCTGCGGCGTGGCCGAGGACGCCGTCTATATCGGCTACTACGGCGCCGACCGCCATGCCAGCGGAGCCGCCGACAAGGAGGCGATCTCTCGCGGCGTGCCGATGAAAAAAGCCCTGGAGGACGAGTCGCTGATTGCCTGGGCCATGAACGGTGAAGATATCCCCTACCAGAATGGCTACCCGCTACGTTTGGTGTGCGGTGGCTGGCCGGGCTCGGTATCGGGCAAGTGGCTCAAGCAGATCGTCGTGCGCAATCAGAAGCACGATGGGGCCAAGATGGCACCACCTTCCTACAGCATACCGGCCAACCCAGTGGCCCCGGGCACCGAGGTGGCCAAGGAGGACTTTGTCACCATCCAGTCGATGCCGGTGAAGTCATTGATCACCTATCCCCGCTCTGGCATCGAACATGCACAGGGCCAGCCGCTGGAGGTGCGCGGCCACGCTTGGGCCGGTGACCTGTCCGTCTCGGAGGTCTACACCTCGATTGACTTCGGCGCCACCTGGCACAAGGCCAGCTTGAGAGACGCGCCCAACCGCCTGGCCTGGCAGCGCTTTAGCACCCAGGTTGCGTTCCCCGAACCCGGCTACTACGAGGTCTGGGCCAGGGCCGTTGACCAGCACGGCGCGTCGCAGCCCATGGTGGTCCCTGGATGGAATCCCAAGGGCTATCTCAACAACGCCTGCCATCGCATCGCGGTTCACGTCGGCTGAGGGAGGGAACAGGCATGGGGTTACGTATCACGTTAGCGAGCAGGGAGGCCAGACCACTGCTGGTCAGCCTGCTGGTCGGCCCGGTACTGTTTAGCCCGTTGGGCCTGGCTCCGGCAGCCGCCCAGGACGATGGACCGGCGACGTCGGCGGTGGCTTCTGCCGATGAGGGACCTGGTATCGATCCTGACAGCGGCTTCGTGATGGGCGAAGGCTGGCAAACGGTCAAGGGCAACTGCACCATCTGTCACTCGGCCGCCCTGGTGACCCAGAATCGCGGCTCACGCGACCACTGGGCCTACCTGATCGACTGGATGCAGGAGACCCAGGGCCTTTGGCAATTCAACCCGGAAATGGAAGACACCATTCTCGACTACCTGTCGACCTACTATGGACCGAGGACAGATGCCAGACGCCAGAACCTGCCCAAGCACCTGATGCCACCAAGAGCGCAGGCCAGCGAACCCGATTCAAAAGACTGACGCATCCGTCCGGCCAGCACAGGTGAGTAAGCATAGGTTGGTTTATACAATCCGGTCAGCACAGGCACGCTAGCTGTCCTTTAGCGCAGATCTGTCAGTACGGTTCCACTGGCGTGGATCTGCGCTTCAAGCTCCGGCTCGCGACAGGGCTCTTCCAGCGCCTCGCTTTGCCATTGTTGCATCGCAGGTAGCGCGCGCAGGCGCTCAAGATAGTCTCGCGCCTGACCCTCCATGGGAAGATCGTAGGTCTGCTGCCTGAAGGCTATCGGGGCGAAAAAGGCATCCACGGCAGAAAACGCCCCGCCGCCGAGGTAAGGGCCGCCAAAGCGCGCCAAGCCATCCTCAAACAGCTCATTGAGACGTTCGATATCTCGCAACACTTCGGGGCTCAGCTGATGGAGCCTGACGCGCAAGGCACAGTGCATTGGGCACTGCTCGCGCAGTGCGAGAAACCCTGAGTGCATCTCGGCGCAGGCACTTCTGGCCCAGGCCCGAGCCCCGGGGTCAGCGGGCCAGACGCCAGGATGGCGCTCAGCCAGATACTCGACAATGGACAAAGAATCCCACACGACCTGATGGCCATCGTGCAGACAAGGGACCCTGCCGCTGGGTGAGAAGCGACGAAAGGCGTCAAAGCTGTCGCCCTGCTCATCAAACGGGTGAAAGGCCAGCTCGAAGGGGATATCCCCCTGGCGCAGGGTCATCCAGGCCCGCAGTGACCAGGATGACATCTGACGATTGGCAATATGCAGCACGTACATGGCACCTCTCCTTGGCTCTTACCATCCACCGCGTCATTGACTGGGGCGATCCTGGCAAGGCGGCAGAGGAACCTCAAGCAGCGAGGGAAATCTCGTACCCGGTGTACTTGCGCAGGTTGATCACTCCGCTATCGAACATCAGGTACTGCCCCTTGATGCCTATCAAGGTACCTTCCACCACCGGATGTTTATCCAAGTTATGCGACGTCACCTTGGTGGGATGTTCCAGTACAGGGTAGGCAAAATGCCGAACGCTATCATCCAGCACCCGGATGGCATCAGCACTGAAACGCTCACGCAGGCTCGATAGCCCGCTCGATAGCCGCTCCAGCAAAAGATCACGCTCGGCCACCAGGTCCAGCTCCTCGACCTGGCCCTTGAGCATGGCTCGCCAGTTGGTGCGATCAGAGACTTCCTCCTTGAACAGCACTTCGACGAAGCCCGACTGCTGGCGCGTATCGACCTCGAGAATGGGCAGTGCCTGAATGGCACCCTGGTCCAGCCAGCGAGTAGGTACCTGAGTACCGCGGGTGATACCGACCTTGAGCCCGGAAGCATTGGACAGGTACACCACATGGGGCTGAAAACAGAAGCGTTCACCCCACTGTGGGTCACGACAGGTCCCCGCGAAGAAGTGACACAGCTCAGGCTTCATGATGCAGCTGTCACACTGGGCGAGGCGCTTGAAGCAGGGATAGCAGTGCCCCTGGCCAAAACTTTTCTTGGTGGCTCGCCCACAGTGGGTGCAGGCGATGGCGCCACTCCACTCGAGGCGCAGGGTGTGGCCCAGGTAGTCGTTGAGCGGCAGACGGTTCTCGCCAGCCTTGAGGGTATAGCGCGCGGGGGAGTCGGGTTCGACCCCCATCTTGGACAGACAACCGTGGGCAAGCACTTCAGTCACGACTGGCATCCCGGGCAAGCCCCGCCATCTCCGCGGATACCCCCGCACCACTGGCAGCCGCACCGCAGGTACGCTGCTCGAGATAGCCAATACGGCTGTCCTCGGGCACGTTATTTTCATGCTCGTAGCGCATCACGGCTTCCATGCAAAGCTCGGTCTGCTCGGGGGTCAGCATCCGCCCGTCTGGCCACTTGCGCAGCGATACCGCCTGTTTCAGGCTCTGATAGATCGCCGGCGTCATTTGGGAAATCATTCGCTCGAAGGTCATGTCGCTCATGGGATCGCTCTAGTGTCGGCGTGATGTGCGTGAATGATACCAGCCCAGCAGCAGCCCCACGAGCAATCCGCCCAGGTGAGCCTCGTTGGCCACATTGCCAAAGCCGACGAAACCCGCCAGATCGGTCATGGTGAAGATCATCCAGCCCAGCATGAACACCACCAGCATCTGGGGCACGAAGAAGCCGCTGCTGGGAGCCCGCCGAGACATCAACCAGACATACCCCAGCAGGCCAAAGTCGACGCCGGACATGCCACCAAACAGCACCGTGCCGGTGGCATACTGGGCTAGGTTGCCCGCCAGCCCCGCCAGCACGACGATGATCAGCATTCTTCCTGGCCCATTCAGGCGCTCTACCTGGCGTCCGAAGTACCACAACCACATCATGTTGAAGACCAGGTGCATCCAGCCAAAATGCAGGAAGATCGGCGACAAGGGCCGCCACACCTGCCCCGATGCCAGGGCGTCAGGAATGGTACCGACAGCAAGGGCGCCCTGACTGATGCCCAGCGGCACGATCGCCAACCAGGCAAGCACCATGTCTCCCCACACGGCGATCGCTGCAAATACCACAACGCACAGCGCCAGCGTCGCGAGCGTCACCGGATGCTGACGCAACAGCAACGCCCAATCTACCTGGCCACGCGACCTCGAGGCTGTCGGCGGAGGCATCGCCTCACCCTGTTGCCAGCGCCTGACCAGCTCGGCCGTGGCATCACGTTGCTTGAGATCGGCCAGCCACAGGGTTTGTCCCTCTTCGTCTTGCGTGATGCGATGGCTGATGCGCTGCGCCCACAGCGCCTGACGCAGTTCGCGGGTGTCGATCTCATGTGGTATCAGCAAGACCCGATACATGGCGTCTCCATGGAGTGGCGATAAACGCGCTGCACGTCATGCCTGTGTACGGGTTTCCCCATACAAATGCTGCGCATACAAAAAGTCCGGCGGAGGGGGCCGCCGGACAAGAGCAAGGGATCATTCAAGGGAACACCTATTCAGACGTCCACTTGCCCAAAGGGTTCAACTCGTCGGCAAAATTTAATGTAACGCTTTGTATCAGTCGAAAGTAATCTCCCTCGGCAGGGGTCGCTGACTGACATCTCGAGGCACTGGCACCCACACAAAATGGTTGGCATCGAGTCGCGACTCGAAGCTGTAGCGATAGGCGACCAGGCGTCCGTACTTCACCGCACTGTAGTCCAGGCAGGCCACGTTGGGGGCTGGCAGCGCCGGTATTCCTTCGCACCAGTAGTGGCCAATGAACAGCGGTGGCTCATCGGGCCCATAGTAGCCGAGGGAGGCACGCTCGGCATCGCTGAGTGGACGACTCTCGAGATCGCCGGGCAGGTTGTCCGGCTGAAACACCACATCCCCCCAGGTGACGGGGCTGTTTGCCCAGAAATGGGTGCGAAAACTGCGTCGAGTAAAGCCGTCTCCAGAATGAATCGCAATGCCCTCAGGCAATGGAATGGAACCGCCACGCGTCAGGCGCTCAAGGATACGCGACTCGAGGGTGCCATGCTGGGAGGCGCGAAGCAGAAATTCCTGATCCACACGCCCGTCAGGCCGTAGCTGCTGAAAGGCCTGGACCAGAGCCGTATCCCAGCAGGCATGCACGACACGAATGCCATCCATCTCCAGATACAGCGGAATCTCTCGGAACCAGGCAAGAGCATCGTCCCACTCCTGGGGATGATCGCGATATTGCTCAAGCGTCTCCCGAATGATGCGGTTATGACGAGGCGTATGCGGACGCAGCCATTCACGGCCATGGCCTGGCGGCGCCTTCTGGGTGTAGGTCAAGGCGCTGATTTCGTGATTGCCAAGCACAATGTAGGCTTCGCCCTCCTCCACCATGCGTCGCGCAATGGTGACCGCCAGGCGAATACGCGGTCCGCGATCGATAAGATCGCCAAGGAAGATGACCTTGCGATGGGGGTGGCGATAGACGCCATTGCGCAGGTGATAGCCAAGACGCTCGAGCAGCGTTGCCAGGGTCGCCCCGCAGCCGTGCACATCGCCGATCAGATCGTAACCGTCCAGTCGACTCACCTCAGTCTCCCAACCTGTTGCTCCAGCCCAGCTTACTGCGCAGGACGTCGTAAAAATTGTGCCCGAGGGGGTGTACGAGCTGAACGTTCTGAGGCTTGCGGCGAATCACCAGGACATCGTCGGGCTTGGCGACGGCACGGGTCTGCCCATCGCAGCTGATGTGCGGGTAGGTCTGGTTGGTCTCACCGATATGACAGCGGATCTCGCAATCGGCATCGATGACGATGGGGCGACTCGACAGGGTATGGGGAAACATGGGGACCAGGGTCACCACGTCGAGCTTGGGATGCATGATCGGGCCGCCACCGGACATCGCATAGGCGGTAGATCCAGTGGGTGTCGCGACAATCAGACCGTCGCTACGCTGGCTGTAAACGAACTGACCATCAATGAACAGTTCGAACTCGATCATGCGCACCGCCTTGCCCGGGTGCAGCACGATCTCGTTCAGCGCATCGCCGCTGCCGACCAACGCATCACCACGATACAGCTCGGCGTCCAGCAAAAAGCGCTGCTCGACCTCGTAATGGCCCGCCAGCACCTCCCCTACCCGGGCTTCCAGCTCGTCTGGCGAGATATCGGTCAGAAAGCCCAGCCTGCCTCGATTGACCCCTAGCACCAAGGTTCCGCTGCGACACAGGGTGCGCGCGGCTCCCAGCAAACTGCCATCGCCACCGACGACAATCACCAGGTCGCACAGCTCGCCAAGCATGCGTCTACTGGCCTCGGCATGGCCTCTTTCCAACAGCGCTGACGCCGTGCGATCTTCAATGATGACGTGGTACCCGCCATCATCCAGAAACCGAATCAGGCGTTTCAGGGTCTCGACCACCTTGGCGCTGCCCAGGCGCCCGATCAGCCCGATGTTCTTGAACGATTGCATCCACGCATCCTTCCCTTGACGACCGCTCATTATGGCGAGGGGGACGCGGCGGGGCAAACGAGGCCTGACGCTTACACCAACGCTTGGCCTCGACGCCGCTGCCACCAACCATTCAGCCACAGCGAGGCGGCGATGATCGCGCCACCCAGCAGCAAGCGCGGCAGGTCAGCGTCGCGATTCCAGATCACCAGGTTCACGACCAGGCCCGCGGGGATCAGCATGTTGTTCATGATGGCCAAGGCTCCGGCGTCCACCCTGACGGCGCCCAGGTTCCACAGGAAAAAGCCGAGCCCTGAGGCAACCAGCCCCAGCCACAGCAGTACGCCCCATTGGGTCAAGGTCGTGGGCAGGCTGCTGCTGTCGCCCAACAGGGCAAAGGCCGGCAGCGCCACACAGGCAGCGCCAAGGTAGAACCAGGCGAACACGCTGTGACGCGGCAGTTCCTCCGGAAGCGCCGCGGACAGCCGCCGGTAACCGACCTGGCCCAGCGCAAAACAGAGGTTCGCCCCCTGGACGACAAGAAAGCCCAACCAGAAGTCCTCGTTGACGCCGTGGTAGCGAATGACCGCCGCCCCCAACACCGCCAAGCCCGCCGTGACCAGGTGAAAAGGGGTGAATCGGGAAAACGCCAGGTCGTCCAGAACAGCGATGTAAAGCGGAGTGAAGATGGTGAACAGCAGGACTTCAGGTACCGACAGCAGCAAGAACGATTGATAGAAGAAGATGTACATCACGCCCAATTGGACGGCACCCAGCGCCATCAGGATCAGGCGCTGCTGACCTGCCAGCAGGCGTGGCTTGAGCAGGGGCAGAAAGACCAGTGCCGCCAGGCTGACGCGCAGCATCACGGCAAAATAGCTGTCTACCTGGCCGGCGAGATAGACACCGATCAGCGAAAACGAAAATGCCCAAAGGACAGTGACCACGACCAGATAGCCCACCGTAAACTCCTTCCGCCTAAAAAGTTTACGGGAGTATACGCGATACCCAGCAAGCGCTGAACAGATCCGACGAACGCGATGAAGTCCACAACACCTCCAGCGCAGCGCCGCAGCGCCCACGCTGTCAGTTTAGAACGTCATCGCCTGTCGCCTTAGCCTCAGCGGGTGTGGCGGTGAGCTGGCATCAGTGATTGATGCGCTTCAGCCACCAGGCGCCATACAACACGCCGGGCAACCAACCCAGCAAGGTCAGCAGAAAGGCAATGGAGACGCGGCGCGCCCCACCCTCAGTGACAGCGACGGCCAGTGGAGGGACCAACAGCACCAGCAGCATCAGCGCGAGCCTGGCTGCCGGAGACGCCATCAAGGCCGATGCCACTTGGGACTCACTATTGGTCGCCTTACCCGAGGCCTTGCTGTCCGTATCACTTACCCCATGCTGGTTGGCCTCTGCGGTGGGTGTGTTCGAGGCCGCGTCATCTGTGGCTGGCTCACTCGACGTCTTTTCCTCGGCCCCCCCGTCTTGCTTTATCGGGGGAAGGTATTGCTCCACCCCCGACGCCTGTGACGATGGCTTATCGGCTTCGGTCGGTGACGCCTGACGATGGGCATCAACGTCGATCTTCTGTTCCAGCCGATCCGCGCCCTCAGCCAGCACCTCGTGATAGCGCTCCCAGTCCTCCCAGTCATGGGGCGTGCCCGCCTTGGGACGGTGGTCGTTGGACTCACGAGCACGATCCCAGGCCTTTTCTTCCAGGGTGTTGGGGCGCTCTCGATCTCGTTCGCCATCAAGCCCTTTACGGGCTAGATATTCACGCGCATCCACGGATCCGTTTCCTCCTCATTCTGTCATGGTCATCGGCACGGGAGCCCAATGATCGACGCGGCAAGGCGCCTGTGTCGCCGCCCTTTGTCACGCCAGCACCCTCAACCTCATCGAGGGCCGTCACGGGTCTGATCGTGCAAGTGTGCCAATGCAGGCTTTGATGTAACAGTGACGCCTGATCTATGGGGCAATGAGTACCTCCTGTCCTACCTTTTTGATAGAGGCTGTGCCTATGGGTTCCCTTACCCCAGGCTGCCATCGCTCAAGGAGACATATCATGCAGGAAAGACAGGTCGATATCGCAATTATCGGTGCAGGAAGCGCCGGACTCGGCGCCTGGCACGCAGCCCGCCAGCACACCGACAAGCTGGTGCTGATCGAGTCGGGGGCATTCGGCACGACATGTGCGCGGGTGGGATGCATGCCGTCGAAACTGCTGATATCGGCAGCCGATGTGGCGCACCAAGCCAACGACGCCGAAGGCTTCGGTATCAAGGTCAGCGGTGTCAGCGTCGATGGCCGGGCAGTGATGGAACGCTTGAGACGTGAGCGCGACCGCTTCGTAGGCAGCGTGATGTCGTCAATGTCCCGCATCGAGGACGAAGATCGCATCCTGGGAGCGGCCCGCTTTGAAGATGCCACCACGCTGGTGGTGGGCGAGCACACGCGCATCAAGGCCAAGCGCATTGTCATTGCCACCGGCTCTCGCCCTTCCTGGCCCGATTTCCTCAATGGTGCAGGTGACCGACTGATCATCAATGACGACCTGTTCGAGTGGCAGGATCTACCGGAGTCGGTGGTGGTCTTTGGTCCCGGCGTCATCGGGCTTGAGCTGGGCCAGGCGCTCAGTCATCTGGGCGTCAGGGTGCGCATGTTCGGCGTGGGTGGGGCGATTGGTCCGCTGGGTGACCCTGAGCTCAAGCAGGTAGCCGACAGGACTTTCAATGACGACTTCCCGCTGGATCCGGACGCCACGGTCAAACGCGTAGCGCGTGAGGGAGACCAGGTGGTGGTGACCTTCCACTGCCGCGACAGCGACACCGAAAAGAGCGAACGTTTCGACTACCTGCTGGCCGCCACGGGACGCAGACCGAATGTGGATCGCCTGGACCTTCACAAGACGGGGCTCGAGCTTAACGAGCGCGGTGTACCGCTGTTTGACCGGCTTACCATGCAGTGTCGCTTTGATGACGGCCAAGCGGCTCCCATCTTTATCGCCGGCGATGCCAATCAGGACCTGCCCTTGCTGCACGAGGCCTCCGATGAAGGACGTATCGCTGGAGACAATGCTGGTCGCTACCCGGAGATCCGAGCCGGGCGGCGACGCACACCGTTGGCAGTTGTCTTTACCGATCCACAGATGGCAAGCGCGGGGATGGGCTACGCTGAATTGAAGCGTCGGGATGAACACCTGAGCAACGTGGCCATCGGAGAGGTCTCCTTTGAGGATCAGGGACGCTCCACAGTGATGCGTCAGAACCGGGGCAAGCTGCGGCTCTACGCTGAACACGGCACAGGAATTCTCCTCGGCGCGGAAATGTTCGGCCCTCGGGCGGAACACCTGGGCCACCTGCTGGCCTGGTCCATCGACCAACGACTGACCGTTGACCGTCTGCTGGAAATGCCTTTCTACCATCCGGTGGTGGAGGAAGGCCTGAGAACTGCGCTGAGGGATCTGAATGTCAGCCTGCGCAGAGGTCCAGCCATCACCGAGCGCTGCCTGGAATGCGGCCCCGGGGCTTGACGGTCAAGCACACAGGAGAGCGGCTATGCCACACAAGGCACCTCCATCTATCGTCCGCGACATCATGTCGAAGGACTGCTACCGCGTCAGCGGCCAGACGTCCATCTCTACCCTCGCGGAAGGACTGGCGCTGCATCGATTGCCAGGTGCACCGGTCGTGGATAGCGGCGACCACCTTGTCGGCTTCATTTCGGAGCAGGACGTACTCGGCAAGGTGATAGAAAGCCTGTATCTGGACCATGAAGCCCCGCTGGTCAGTGAACTGATGCGCAACGAAGTCCTTTCAGTGTCACCCACCAAGAGCATCGTCGACCTGGCCCAGGAAATGCTCGGTGCTAAGCCCAAGGTCTACCCGGTGACCGAACAGGGCCGGCTCGTCGGCATCGTGACACGTCGCGACGTGCTTAACGCGGTGCTATCGATGCGTCGTCATCAACGTAGCGCCTGACGCACTTGCTGACTGTCCTCTTCCCCTGCTGGGTCGCCCCTGTGGGGGGAGAGGGTTTCAGTCCCCCATCGCAGCCCCACGAAAGATGGCGTGCTGCTTGCTCGGCCCTTCGTTTCTCGCCCTTCCTTTCTCCCCCCAGACCTTCTCGCCCAGACCTTGGCGCCAAACCAGCCCCTGATGCCTTGAGCAACGTCTTATGGCAGGACTCATACCAGTCTATTATCCTGTCGTCCGGCTGTGCGCAGAAGGCTGCTCGCCCCTCGTCTCCCGCCATTCGCGCCAGGCCCTTGGTTATAAGCCCTTGGCCAGCCAACCTTGGTGTCTGTCGACCTGCCGTCGGCGCACGCCCGTAGCTCAGCTGGCGCAAAAAAAACGCCCCATGGAAGCCATGGGGCGCAACGATCGATTTAGCAAACCAGATCAACACTGCTAACGACTGCCATCGCGCATGCTGTCTGTACCACATATGACAGTCGTCACCAGAAAAGTTCTCCTTTCACCAGAATTTTTTTTTCCTGCTTTCTGGCAAAACCAGCACAGAAACGCACGAACGGACCTCACCCTCCCCTCCCACTGCGTACTCAGACCATGGTAGATGGCGACATCAACGCCGCTATAAAGGGCTTACCCGCCGACGCTCCTGGGGGGTGATCTCCACCGCTGCGACGGGCGGTTACCCATCGTTCGTATCGCGAGACGCCAACACCAGCGCAGGTGGGCACTAACACAGGTGGGTATCAACGCAGGCGGGCAGAGACGCCCCCTGCGCCGTTTCGTTGCCGGCGCCCAGAGCGGAGCGCACAGCGGCAGAACACGGCTCAGCGCCCAGGGTTGACGACACGGCACAAAGACGGCTATGTTCCATTTATCGAACGTTCTATTTATCGAACGCTCTAGCCTTCGAGCGCCCAGGTGACGAACGCTTCGTTGAGCGAACACTGTAACGTCACAGTGAACCATCCATCGAGCGATCGCCTAATGGAACGCGCCCATGATTGACGACCACCTCCGCCTGGACCCCATGCCGGAAGCCTCTATCGACGCTGAGGCCCTGGGTCGCCACCTTCAGCAGTTGCGGGAAACCCGAGGCTGGTCCTTGTCACGTCTCGCTAACGACGCAGGGATTGCTAAATCGAATCTGTGCCGTCTGGAGCAGGGAAACGGTAATCCCACGCTGGATACCCTCTGGCGACTGGCGGCACAGTTGGAGGTGCCTTTCGGCACGCTGATCAAGCCCGTCACTGCTGTACTCGACGACCAAGGCGTGCAGATCCAATTGATCGACCAGGGACACGACCGCCCCAGTGTCGATGTCTACTGGATGCACCTGGACGCTCAGGTAGAACGCTGGAGTCTCGGTCACCCCAAAGGCGTTAGAGAGACCATCACCGTGATCTCGGGCAGCCTCTGCACCGGCGCAGAGGCACTGACAAGGACGCTAGCACCCGGCGACAGCCACAGCTTTGCTGCAGACGGCCCTCACCTGTACGCCACCGAGGATCAAGCCTCTTCGGCAATCGTCACCATCGTCTACCCATCAAGGACTGTACCGACATGACGACCACCTCTCCCCCGTTGACCGCGAGCGCCTGGCTGGTCGGGGTACGCGAAGCCATTCCGCTGCTGGGTGGTTACATTCCCATCGCTATCTCCTTTGGGCTGGTGGCCGTACAGGCTGGCTTCACTACATGGGAAGCCGTCGCCATCTCGACGCTGATCTACGCCGGAGCGTCCCAGTTTGTCTTTGTCGGCATGGCAGCAGCAGGAGCTCCGCTGTGGCTGGTGGTCGGGATGACACTGCTGATCAACCTGCGCCACGTGGTCTACGCACCCAATCTGGCGGCTCATATGTCTTCCAGCCGATGGTGGCCTGCGCTGATGCATGGCCTGACCGATCAAGTCTTTGCATTGGCATTGACACGCTTGCCACAGTTGCCCAGCGAGCAGAGGCTGGGCTGGTACAGCGGTGCGGCGCTGCTCGCCTGGTTCGCCTGGATTGCCGGAACTGCCGCTGGCGCGATAGGAGGAGAGTGGGTCGTCCAGCGCTGGCCATTGCTCGGTGAGGTAATGCCGTTCGCCTTGCCGGCTCTGTTTCTGGTTCTGGTAGCGCCCCGCATGAGCAACTTTCGCTGGGCCTGCGCCACCATTGTTACCGTGCTTGCCGGTCTTGCCCTCGCCCTTGGCGGGATTGCCAATGCGGGTATCCCCTTGGCCGCCTTGACTGGCGCGCTGTGCTTCTACACCGTCAAGCATGCCCCCACCCGGAGACGCTGCGCATGAGCATGGAACTCTGGCTGGCCGTCGCCGCCACCACCGTCGGTACCCTGCTGATGCGCATGCTGCCGCTCATCTGGATGCGCAAACGTCTGTCGCGTTCAAGCGCTGAAGCGGGCGTCGATACGTTGCCACAGTGGCTGTCTGTACTGGGGCCTCTGATGATCGCTGCCGTGCTGGGTGTGTCGCTTGCACCGAGCCAGAACACCCTGGCTGGCTGGACCGCTACCCTGCTGGGAGTCCTGGCGACCTTGATCACCTGGCGTCGGACTCGATCCCTTGGCTGGCCAGTCGCCGTGGGCGTCGCGGCCTATGGCGCAACGTTACTGTTGTCGGGGCTGTAACGCGGTCGGCCAAGCAGCGCACTGCCTTGACGCCAACCCTATATCTTCTTCCTAACCATGACTAATGCTTAAGCATGAATCACTTCATTTATCTAATACTTTAGCAGCACAGCCAAAGCGTGAGTCACAGCATCGCCACCGATGACGTTTGCAACGTTTACGCGTGATTTTTCCCTGATATGCCCTAAATAACTGACATATCGAGAGAAAAGTCCTTCAGACCTGCGCCCTGCCGCCGATACCTCGGAAGCATCCCCTTTTCGCTTCCGAGGCTTTCCCATGGTTCTGGCAAGAAGAACAAGCGCGCTGCGATATGCGCTCAACAGCCACACCGCCTGCATCACCTTCCTCCCGAACGGCACCATCCTTGACGCCAGCGCCCACTTTCTCAGCACGGTTGGCTATCGGCTCGAGCAGGTCAAAGGGCAGCATCACCGCATGTTATGTCCTGACAGTGTGGTGTCATCGCCTTCCTATCAGGCGTTCTGGCAAGCACTGGCCAACGGCAAGCCTGCCAGCGGTACCTTCGAGCGCATCGATGCCGACGGTAATACGCTCTGGCTAGAGGCAAGCTACCTGCCCATCAAGAACCGCCGGGGTAAGGTGAAGCGCATTCTCAAGATCGCCAGCAACGTCACTCGGCAACGGCTTTCAGCGGCCGGCCAAAGTGCCATTCTCGACGCCCTGGATGGCTCCATGGCGATGATCGAATTCACTCCCGATGGCTATATCACCAACGCCAACACCAACTTCCTGTCGGCAATGGGTTACACGCTCGAGGAGATTCAGGGCCAGCATCACCGCATGTTCTGTGACGACGCCTTTTACCTTGAGTACCCACACTTCTGGCAGGAGCTAAGCAGCAACCACTACAAACAGGGAAGGTTCCAGCGGTTCACTGCCACGGGGCAGCCCATCTGGCTGGAGGCCACCTACAACCCTGTGACCGATGCAGCAGGCAGGGTATGTCGCATCATCAAATTCGCCACCGATATTACCCGAGCGGTGGCAACCGAGGATGCTGCGAGAGCTGCTGCACAAGCGGCTCGCGTCACGGCGAAGCAGACCGAGTCGATTGCCGCAGGAGGGCTTGAGCAGCTCCAGCAAGCGGTAGCCGCTGCCCGGCAGGCCAGCTCGGATATCAAGGCAACCCAGGCCATCGTGATCGCTTTAGAGGAACAGACGCGAGCGATCAACGCCATTACGGCATCTATTTCCTCCATCGCACATCAAACCAACCTGCTGGCCCTTAACGCCGCCGTGGAAGCCGCAAGAGCAGGCGACCACGGTAAGGGGTTTGCCGTGGTCGCCCAGGAAGTTCGCTCACTCTCCCAGGGGTCTACCCAGGCGGCATCGAGAATCGCCGACGTACTCCACGAAAACAACGAGCGGATACGCCTCGCCAGCAAGAAGATGACCGAGATCGTCAGTGTAAGTGAATCGAGTCAAGCGAGCGTCAGCGACGCCCAGCAGGTCATTGAGGAGATCATGGAGGGTGCTCGTCGCATTTCCACTGCGGTAAGTGCGCTCTAACCATCATAGAACCTGGCGAAGCGGCCTTGAGCCCTTTGCCAGGCATTCTGTCAGCCATCCCATCAGTAAAAGGGACCCTCAGGGGCCACATCCTGCATGCTGGAACAGGACCGCATATCGGCAACATCGGCGGCAAGATCGACGACAAAGGCGACTCTCGCGTCAGCCATATAGCGACCAGGCGGTCGCGGTGATGATAGGCCGGAGCCGGCATGCCCCGTCTTTTTCTTGCAGGCTTAAGCAACTGAGTTTACTATCGAAACCGCCTTGCGGGTGTAGCTCAATGGTAGAGCAGAAGCTTCCCAAGCTTAAGACGAGGGTTCGATTCCCTTCACCCGCTCCAGCGCCCTCGTCCTCCCGGTCCTCTCGCACCACCTCTTACCTTGTTTAACCAACACCTCGCTATTGGCAAAAAGCAGCGCTTCGTTTGCACGACTCCGCAGTGTCTACCGAACGCCTTTCCGGCATTATTGAGTCATCAATGTCCCCTCGCCCAGGCAGCTGTGATGTCGCCAATCTTCCTGGCATGCATCATCTTTCCCTGCAACACCTCGCAACGAATGGCAGTTCCTTGAACCAAATAATAGTGAAGGCCCCATCATTCCTACCGTACCGATGCCTGCCACTCGACTAGCATATTCAAGAAATGTGCTGGCCGCCCCCTTCCGTTATATGCTTGTTCTCCCAAAATCCGTCTCTTAATATCCAATAACACCAATGTTTGACAACACCTTTTCTCGGCAACGTTGAATGACGACCTATCGGAAGGGGAAAGATATGAGTGATCAAAACATAAAAGACGCCAGATCACATCTTCGTGAACGCGTACAGGCTCTCGTGCTTGATGCGATGCATCGCCATGGCTGGAGTCAGGCAGAGCTGGCTCGCAAGGCAAATATGCCAAGAAATTGCATCAGCCTTTATGCCAGAGGAAAGTCTATACCCAGTAGTGAGTATGCAACACGTCTGGCAAAGGTTCTTGCAGTAACACCGGGCGAACTCACCGGCATTACACAGGCTGATGAAAAAGCGCCGCACGCCGAGTGGATTGATATACGAAACACAGAGAATGGCTATTACTTGCTATCCTTTCAGAAAGAGCTGACCGCCTCACAGCTGACTCAGTTTCTGGAGCTGATCGACAAGATTGATCAGAGAAAAGGGGCGACATGACACATGTAGCCCCTGGCGCGTTATCGTGTAACGACTATAAGGGATAGTACTCCCATGGAAGCTGAAAATGCGGCCCATCCTTGAGACTCTTCCAGTCCCCTCCCCACTCAACGGGTACGCCCAGCCGCGAGGAAGAGGCTTTCATTGCGTCAGCAATCGCCCGATAGTCGGGCCACTCCCAAGAGGCGCGGCCATCCTTGAGTGCCACAAGATCTACAGCATGCCCGGTAAGATGCCGGCTATTGAGCGTCTTCGTCACCCCCAATGCCAATAACGCCCGCTGTCTCTCCAGCGTTCGAACGCCTTCATTCACAAAGAAATCAATCTGACTTAGCGTAATGCAGCGGTACACCAACGCTTGCAGGTCAGGATGAACACCGGCAAGGTTGTCGACACTCCGCTTCCCAAGCGAAAAACCGGAAGGCCTGTCGTGCTGCCCAGCGTTGTAGTCACTACTTCCTTTGGTATTTCTGCTATTTCTCTCTAATGTCGTCATCATGACACCACCTGCTATCACCGTATCACTTACATACAAAAAACTCATTCAAGATCACTTTTTAGCATTACCGTACCACTCGAACATTATCACCTCATCAATCACTGCGCTGTGTGCCGTCGGCTTCAAACATGTAACCAGGAAGTCCTCGATCACACGACACCAGTACGTTAGCCCTAGATTGGCTGTCGACGGTTATCATGGCTAACCATGCAAACTACTTGACGACCATACGCTCGATCAGATGAATCGCCCACCGGCCGATAAAGGATGGACCGACTCTTCCTAACATCACCGCCACAGCGATTTCTGTCCAATTCTTGAGATAGAAGTAATCACTTAATCCTATACTTACGACCACTAACAGGATCCCACCGCAGACTTCCGTTGCAACAAGAGGCACATTTAACTTGGTAATGTCTCTTTTGCGAAAGCTATCCAACCATCTGACGATGGAACCAAGCGCTACCGCGCCGCTGGTATAAAGCAGCATCACCGCATCATGAGTTCCATCCATTTTTGATATTCCTGAGGTTCGTCCAACCCAGATGCCTCAGACGTGCAGCGGGCAGCCATCACCTGTCAGGTGGCGACTGCCCCTCCGTCTAGTCAATGAACATCCTCTACGACCGCCAGTTTCCTGACCCTTCCCGACATATCCTTGATCTCGATGGATCCTGTGATAGCCGCCGAGGTAGTTGGCGAAAAGCGCCCGAACCTGACATGCCCTGCTCCCGATGATAGGAGCGCGATATCCTGGTCTGGATAGGCATCATCTGTGCTCGTTGCCCTGATACCCACCCAGCGCTTATCAGCCCCCGTAGAAAACGCCTCAAGCTGATTGACTGCCTGCCCTTTTCCAGCACCATTTATTAGCTTAAGCACTGGCCCTGCTTCGACTGAGAATAGAATATTACGGGAAGACAACGACCACCCGTTTACCTCTGAGCGTGTCAGCGAGACATCCCCGGGCCCCTGCTCCAGAGCATTTCCCTGGACAGCTGAGTCCACAACGCCTTCCGTTACCACGTTGGTAATGACATTATCTCTAGACGCCATCGTGTCCACCGATATACCCGATCGAACACACACGATGTTCGACAGGACATTACATTCCCCGCCCTGCAGCTGAATGCCGCGATTTTGGTCGAGATCAGGCCGAAAGTCATCGCCAAGGCTACTCAACACCACCACATCAGATAGAGTACTGTAACTTGTCGTCATTAACAGTGCACAATACTCCTTCATTGCCTTGCCATTGGTGCTGTTAGCCCTGCTACCATCACACCTCCGCTGAAGAAAAAAGCAGTTAGAGATATTATTGTATTTGCTCATATGGTGTAGACCTGCTTGAGAGGCCTCCATCCAAATGCCATACTGCTCACAGGAATAATGCCCACCACGTATACTAAAGTTATTCGATGGCGTTATCAGGTCATGGAAGTGAATTCCCACATTAGCTGCAACCACTACTCCATCGACCCAATTATCTCCTTCACTCTGTCCGGATATTGAAAACCCAGTCTTCATCCGATAGACATCGACTTTAGAGAATACTACTCCTGTACTACTGCAGACATCTACGCCAATAGTGTTGGTATCATAGTTGTCAATACTGGAGCGCTCTTTACCATATATAAAGACAGAACTAAGAATAGACTTGTCGGCATTCTCCATCCGTATTGCCGTCTTCCATTCGTAATTATTCACACCCACTGAAGACGTATCAAACCCATGAAACTTCAGGTTTTGGAGGAAGAAGGCTGGGGGTTTCGGACCAGATTGGTCATGTGACACTAGCGTTAAGCCAGTATGAATGCCTCTCGACTTGGCAAGAAACCCTAGCTCCGAGATAACAGCAGTATCCCTTCCCGTATCTGTCGTTGTGCCTAGGGTAATCCCACCCTGCAAGAAAACGAGTTCGGTTGAACGTGACCCATCTCCTTTAAGAGAGACCACCTTGTTGATCAGCAGCGGCGCACTGACAAGGTAAACGCCACTGGGAAAGTACACCGTTTGCCCGATGCCCGCGGCCTCAATGGCCGCTGCAATGGCGGGACCATCATCGGTCACACCGTCAGCCACGGCTCCGTAGTCCCTCACATTGATGTACTCGTGAAATCTCTCGGCCAAGGTCCTTGGCACGCCGCCGGCAGGTGTCGTGACAGATACGCTACCGATATCTCCTACCTCGACAGTCCCGGCGTGAACCGCCCGCGCCGACGCTGGCGCCCTGACGGTATCACGAACAATAATCGGAGATCCTTCAGACAACAGTTTATCAATATGGTGTGTAGCCATTTCCGTACGCTCCCGACATTCTCGCTAGCGCGAATGTCGTTTTCTCGCCGGTGCCAGGCGAGTTATTGCCAGGCCAGTTCAACCAGCACCACACCTTTCCATTGCCCGTTAGCTTCATAGGCCATGGTTAACATTAAACTGGCAAGGTCGTGCTTCAGAGATATGCCCTCCAATGCTCAATAACACTCTTCCCAACTGACAATGGCATACCGACTTCTTCACGGTGATGATGTCGCATTGATAACGCGACACTCTGAAATGTATTATGCGAAATACACACTGTAAACCTCACCACCACTAACAGGGTAGCTACATCTATCCTTTACTTACCCAGGTGGCAGCACGCCAGTTAGCGAACAATCCATAAGTGCGATACCAAGACGCAGATATACAAGCCTCTGAAAGGCAAAGGATATATTCATTCCACCTTGGCCATCATGATGACGTAAAGCCCTGAAGGTAAAGCACGCTGTACTTTTCAATGAGATAACACTCACCTACCACTGGGCTCGGCCAGGAGACAGCCACGTCAAGGCGATAAGTTGCTGAAAGTCCATGCATCTAAGATGACTTGTTGACGGGATGTGTTACATAGGAATTCGAACCATCGCCCATCAGAGCGATGTATGACGCGCAAGATGGTAGGCTGACTAGCCCACGTTGATAGCGCCACGTTACCTCACTTGGCCACCGCTTTTAGACTCCTTCCACCAAACGATATGTGCAGCTTGATGCGAACTTGTATGCGACTGCAATGCTGACCCACAGCGCAGCGGGCCAGCGACAAGCTTGCTCCCTCCCCACACCTCTGGCCCGCTCTCACCGACAAGAATAGGGATTCATGACACTCTCACGCCCAGCCAATAGCTGTATTATACAAAATACAACTTCCACATATTTCCACGTGACCACCTCACCGATACTTCAACAATGGAGCGAATTTTACTGACATGGCGGCGAAGGTCTGCAGGACATTTGTCAGCCTATGGCCCCTTAGAAGAACTTGTGTGCACCAAGAGTTAGCGGCGGCGAATGCTGTCATGGAAGTTGGACGGACTTACCTAGACTTTCGAGACACTAGCCAGTGTGTCACTCCCAACGCAAGCACGACGGCAGCGGTTGCCAACACATACTGGGGAGTGACCGCATCGAAATCCATGACAATCACCTTTCTTGCAATTGCCATTAGCGCTGTCGCAATAACAAGCTGAATGGGAAGTACATCCGTACCCAGATAGAGGCGAATATTAATAAATATTTCTATCGCGATAAGCACTACCATAAAAGCGCCAAAAAGCCGAAAGATATCTCCGACCTCCAGCAGCAGTATCGGAGGAGACGATAGCTGTTGGTAGAGTACATAGACAACATCAATAATGCCCCAGAGGATGACAAACACCATTAGCACAGCGAGGATCTTGACACCGAAGCGAATGATACGATGCAGCGCACTGATGAGGGGGTCCTCATGCTCCTTAGGCAGCTCATCATGAATCAATTGTTGGCGCTTATCCGCAACATCCTTCTGGGAGGTATCGCCTGGCGTCGTGGTCATAGTTCACCTCTGAACCGCATTGCGGGGCTTGGGGAAACGGTGGCGATGATAGTGCCGATAGCGCTGGCGCTGGCGATGTCGGTGGCCGTTTATCGTGGCGGTAGCGCGGCGCACGTATGATCAATAGGAACGTAGTCTGTTTGGCCTGGGCCTACCGTCAAAGGTATCAACGTGACTGCCTGAGACGTTTCCCCATACCCGCCACTGGCAAGAGGTTTGCTGTATGCCGCCTCAACGGGAGCGCTGGGCGAAACGCTCTTCCAGCACCAATCCGAGCCATATCCCCAAAATCATGAACAAGAGGGCGACGACCGCACCGGGTGAACCGGCAGGTAGTGCGATCAGTAGCTGCAGGTCATTTCCTCCCAACGCCAGCGCAGCGCCGACCCCCATCCCCATCCCGGCGACAAGGTGTTTCATCCAGCGCGCCACCATGAAGGGCTCAGTCTCCTTGCGTCCACGACGCGGCGCTGCAGCCATCATTCCCGCCACGATCAACAGGCTGATCAATACTCGCGAGACGCTTGGCCAGTCGATGGGCATGTGTTCCATCAATGGCCTCTGGGCGATATCGCGAATCAGTTGACTTGGTGACCAGTGGGGTTCGAGCGCGCCGAGTACGCCACCAATAGCGCCAAACACCACCACGCCAGCATAGATACGACGATGACCAGGAGAAAGGCGCCAGATCGCAAGCAGTGATAGCGCGACGCCCCCCATCACCGCCCACCAGGCAGGCGCGAAGGTCATGTTCAGAGTGGTATAGGAGATGTCGGGGGATAGCCAATACAACAGCCACCATCCCAGGATCCAGCCGGCAATAGTGGCCAGCATATGCCACTGGCCTCTGGCCAGCGCCGACAGGGTCGAGATGGAGCAGCCATGATTGACCGCTGCTGCCAGGCCGAACAAGCCTCCTCCCAGGACGAAGGGCCAACCGGCGGCATGCCGCATCAACACGTCACCCAGGGGAAAATGCACCAACCATGGACTGATCATCCAGAACCAGGCGCCACAGCCCAGAATGGTCAGTAGCAGTCCAGGGCGCCACATCCGCAGGCCTTGTACCGCTCGGACCATACATAGCCCAGTTCGCTGGGCCAGCCAACCGAGCAGCACTGCCAGTACCAGCGTTACCCCTAAGACCATCAGCACCCCTCGTTGTCTCGGTATCCCCACCACGGATGCGACAGAGGCAACCTTGAGTCATCCATCGGGCAGGCCGTCTCCCGTGATGCCGCCGCTCTGAGCCAACGCATGTGCCCTGCGTAGGATCATTCATTCATCATGTAACAATATGCAATCCACGATGGGTGTACCACAGTCCTCCAGCGCGTAGGCGCGTCACGGGACATTCACGCCAAGATATGAGAGGCTGTCCCGGCGTCGCTCGCTTCCACCACTCTTGCGCAGCTCCACCATGACCTTGTCCTTGTTTCTCCTCGTTTTTGCCGTCTGCTTGGTTATCTTTCTGGCGGTGCTTGCGGTGCTGATGTTATCGGGTACACCGCGATATCGGACGGAACCCCGCCACTTGCTGGACCTGTTCGACCGTGCCCTAGACAGCACAGTCAGCGAAGATGAGTGGAACGCGGTCATCCTCTATCCGATTCGCCACGACGAGTATCTGGAAGGCATCCGACGGCGGGCCCGCCACCTGGTAGAAGAGCACGGTCGGTTTGGGCGCGTCAGTCGAGGCAAGTCGCTGCTGGACCCTGCTGGGCATGAGGACCTGCGGGCATTGCGGGACCACCTGGCCGCTCACACACGTCTGCAGGAACGCCGCCAGCAGCCGTAAGCCAGGATCGTAGCGAAAGTCGGGTGTGCGATGAGAATTGTGCACCGATGAGTTATGATAGCCCCTTCATGAGCCTAGGCGGGAGGCATGGGATGAGCAGCGCCATCAGGCGAATTCCCCTGGACACCGCGACGCAACACCATTCTCACGACTACCACCAGATCGTTATCGCCCTGGCCGGTCGTGCTGACTTCGATATCGAGGGCCTTGGCGGCACCATAGAGCCCTTCTGTGGCTGCATCGTTCCTGCCAACCACCTGCACTACTACGCTGGCACTGGCAACAACCGCCAACTGATCGTCGACCTCCCCCATGACGCCCTCGCCTTGACCGGCCATCATCACGAGCTATCGCGCCTATTCGACGCTCCGCGCTTCTTTACGCTGGACGCACCGCTGAGACGCTACCTGGATTTCCTGGTGGCAGAGCTTGACCATCTGGCCGAAGAAGGCCCGGTGCCAGCGCTCCACCAGGAGCGCCTCGCCACGACCTTTCTCGGCTCTCTTCATGCGCGCTTAGCGGCTGACTGCGGAACCAATGCCCAGCACCGACGCATCGACCTGCGCGCCCTCGACCGCTACATCGATGATCACCTGGCGAGGCGCTTCAAGGTCGCTGATCTGGCGGCCTTCGCCTGTCTCAGCGAAACCCACTTCACCGAGCGTTTCCGCGCCCAGACAGGGTTATCTCCCTGGCAATATGTCATGCGCCGACGCCTTCAGGCCTCACAGCGGCTGTTGCTGCGAAGCCGCCTGCCTCTTTCCGAGATTGCAGCCCTCACGGGTTTTGCCCATCAAAGCGCCCTGTCACGTGCCTACCGCAAGCACTTTGGTCACCCGCCCAGTCAAGCACGACGCCACCTGAGCGGCGCTGCCGCGTTGAATCACGCTCACCTCTCTGCCAACACGGCTCAGCCTGCCAAAACTGCACAACAAGGCTAGGGTTAAGACACAAGGACCGGGGATTTAGCAAATCCTTCGGTGGATATGGCAAGCATGAAAGATGTCTGCCACCTAGGCTTGCCACCATGCCCAAGTTTCGCGACTCGGATCGCGATTCGCTCTTCCCGCCCCCTGGCGGTTCACTCTTTGGGGACTGACATGCTCAACGCCAACAACATGCTCGACAACGCCACCTGGCAGCAGGATCTGGACACCCTCTTTACCCGTATCAGCGACCATTACGTGGTCGCGGAAGACGCTTATGTGGGTGAACTGATCGCGCTGATCGATGGCAAGGACGAGCACATCGAGCGCGTCGCACAGAAGACAGCGTCACTCGTCCGCGAGGTCCGCGAGATGGACACCGCGGTAGATACCATCGACGAGCTGCTGCAGCAGTACAGCCTGGACACCCATGAAGGCCTCATGCTGATGTGTCTGGCTGAAGCCATGCTGCGCATCCCCGACAAGGAAACGGCGGACGCGCTGATCGAAGATCGTCTGGGTCCCGCGGACTGGAAAGCGCACCTCGGCAAGAGCGAGTCGTGGATGGTCAACGCCTCTACCTGGGGGCTTCTGATGACCGGGCGCGTGGTCAGCCTGGACAAGCCCAAGGATGGCAAGCCCAGCGGCTTTATCAACAAGATGGTCAATCGCATGGGTGAGCCGGTGATTCGCCGGGCCATGGTTGAGGCGATGAAGGTCATGGGCAAGCAGTTTGTCCTCGGCCGCGACATCGACGAAGCGCTCAAGCGCTCCAAGCCGCTGTTCGACAAGGGCTACACCTATTCCTATGACATGCTGGGTGAGGCCGCTCGTACTCGCCGTGATGCCGGCCGCTACTACGAAGACTACGCCACCGCCATCCGTCAGGTCGGCAAGACCAGCCGCCAGCTGGCTGACAAGACCCCAGCACCGTCTGTGTCCATCAAGCTTTCGGCGCTGCACCCCCGCTACGAATTCGGCCGTCGCGAGCAAGTGCTGAACGAGCTCGTCGGCACCGTCAAGGAACTCGCGGCACTTGCCCGCGAGAACGACGTCGCCGTTACCATCGATGCCGAGGAAGTCGACCGCCTGGAGCTCTCCCTGGAGGTCTTCCGCGCCGTCTACGAAAGCGACGTTTGCAAGGGCTGGGGCCATTTCGGACTGGTCGTACAGGCATACTCCAAGCGCGCCTTGCCGGTCCTTCACTACCTCAACCGTCTGGCCGACTTCCAGGGCGACGAAATCCCCCTGCGTCTGGTCAAGGGCGCCTACTGGGATACTGAAATCAAGGAATCCCAGCAGCTGGGAGTCGACGGCTACCCGGTCTATACGCGCAAGGCCTCCACTGACGTGGCCTATCTCGCCTGCGCCCGCTTCCTGCTGTCGGACGCCACCAAGGGCCGCATCTTTCCCCAGTTCGCGACCCACAATGCCCACACCATCTCCACCATTCTGGAGCAGGCCAACCACACGCGCAGACCGTTTGAATTCCAGCGCCTGCATGGCATGGGTGAAGCGCTATACGATGCCGCACTTCAGCGCGCGCCCGAAGGCACCTACTGCCGCATCTATGCGCCGGTAGGGGCACACAAGGACCTGCTGCCCTACCTGGTCCGCCGGCTGCTGGAAAACGGTGCCAACTCATCCTTCGTGCACCAGCTCGTCGACCCGAAGGTGCCGGTGGAGTCTCTTTGCGTACACCCCATCGAGACCCTGCGCCAGTACAAGACCATCGCCAACCCGCAGATCCCTCTGCCGCGTGACATCTACGGTGCCCATCGCCCCAACTCCAAGGGCGTCAACCTGACCATCAACAGTCAGTACCAGCCGCTGATGGAGGCCATGTCCGCGCACATGGACACCACCTACAAGGCCCAGCCCCTGCTGGCCTTCGACATTGCCGAGGACGCCGCACAGACGCATCAGGTCACCAGCCCCTATGACCGCAGCAAGACCGTCGGCAGCGTGCAGTGGACCACCCGCGAACAAGCTGAGAAAGCCATTGATGCTGCCTGGGCAGCCTTCCCCGACTGGGAAGCCACCCCCGTCAAGCAGCGCGCCGATATCCTGCGTCGCTTCGCCGACCTGATGGAAGAGCACCTGGCGGAACTGATGGCGCTATGTTCTCGCGAAGGGGGCAAGCTGCTGACCGATGGCGTGGATGAAATCCGCGAGGCCGTCGACTTCTGTCGTTACTACGCCGTTCGCGCCGAAGAGCTGTTTGCCGAGCCTACTGATCTGCCCGGCCCAACCGGCGAGTCCAACCGCCTGCACATGGGTGGCAAGGGGGTATTCGCCGCCATCAGCCCCTGGAACTTCCCTGTCGCCATCTTCTGTGGGCAGCTGGTGGCTACCGCCGTTGCGGGCAATACGGTACTGGCCAAGCCAGCGGAGCAGACGTCGATCGTGGCCCATCGCGTGGTCGAGCTGCTCTATCAGGCCGGCATGCCCCGCCACGTCGTCCAGCTATTGCCGGGTGATGGACCTACCGTGGGTAGCGTGCTGACCAGTGATCCTCGCATCACCGGGGTAGTGTTCACCGGTGGAACAGACACAGCACAGATCATTAATCGTGCCCTGGCCGAGCGTGAGAACGCTGCACTGCCTACCCTGGTGGCAGAGACCGGGGGAATGAATGCCATGATCGTGGACTCTACCGCCCTGCCAGAGCAGGTCGTTGCGGACGTGATTCACTCTGCCTTCCAGAGTGCCGGTCAGCGCTGCTCGGCACTGCGCGTTCTCTACCTGCAGGACGATGTTGCCGACCGCGTGCTGGAAATCCTTGATGGCGCCATGGCAGAGCTGCACGTCGGCGACCCCCGTGACCTGGGTACTGACGTAGGCCCGGTGATCGACGAGGATGCGTCTCGCAACCTTCAGGCACACATCGACAAGCTCAAGGGCGAGGGACGCCTGATCAGTGAGACGCCGCTGAAGCCTGAGCACACCCGCAATGGGACCTTTATCGCCCCCGCCGCCTTCAACATCGACAGCATCGATGCCCTGGAGCGCGAGCAGTTCGGGCCGGTATTGCACGTAGTGCGCTGGAAGTCCAAGGACCTCGACAAGGTCATTGCCTCCATCAATGGCCGTGGCTACGGGCTGACCTTTGGTGTTCACAGCCGCAACGAATCCTTTGCCGCTGAAATAGCGCGGAAAATGCGAGTTGGTAACGTCTACATCAATCGCAATATCATTGGCGCAGTCGTAGGCGTTCAGCCCTTCGGCGGGCAAGGTCTGTCCGGCACAGGCCCCAAGGCCGGTGGGCCGCACTACCTGCTGCGCTTCGCGACCGAAAAGACGGTAACGAACAACACTGCAGCGCTGGGAGGCAATGCGTCGCTGCTGGCACTGGGAGACGAATGACCGGTCGGCCACGGCCGCTGGCATCGGTGGTCTTCTCCGTTACCCCGGGGAAGGCCACCACACCGCAGGGACGCGAACGACCACCGCGCCCACTGAAGGGGTCATCGGTCTTGCTATAAAGACGGTGACGAGAGAACGCCATTCACCCACGACAAAAACCACAAGGAACGCACCCCATGGTCGAAAATAACGCCACGATTGGCATTACGTTCGCGCTCTACCTGATACTGATGCTGGTCATCGGCATCATCGCCTACAAGCGCACCACCAACCTGTCAGACTACATTCTTGGCGGCCGCTCCCTGGGTCCCTGGACATCGGCCATCTCGGCGGGTGCCTCGGACATGTCGGGCTGGCTGTTGCTGGGTCTTCCCGGCGCCGCTTACGTCAGCGGATTGTCTGCAGCCTGGATTGCCGTCGGCCTGCTGATCGGCACCTGGCTGAATTGGCTCATCGTCGCACGCCGCATGCGCATCTATACCTTCAAGGCCAGTGATGCGCTGACCCTGCCGGACTTCTTCGCCAAACGCTTCCGCGAGAAGGCGCCTCTGCTGCGGGTCATCTCGGCAGTGTTCATCCTGCTGTTCTTCCTGTTCTATACCAGTTCTGGTCTGGTGGCAGGCGGCAAGCTGTTCGAGACCGTATTTGGTTTCGACTACACCATCGCGGTCACCGTCGGCACCCTCGCGATCATCTCCTACACCTTCTTTGGTGGCTTCCTGGCGGTATCCTGGACGGACCTTATCCAGGGCCTGATGATGGCCGCCGCGCTGCTGATCGTTCCGGTCATCGCCTTGACTGAGCTGGGCGGGCTCGGTGCCAGCGGCCAGCAGATCCTGGCAGAGAACCCCGACATGCTGAGCTGGTTCGTCGATGCCTCCACCGGCGAAACTCTCAGTGCCATCGGCATCATCAGCTCCTTGGCCTGGGGCCTTGGCTACTTCGGTCAGCCCCACATTCTGGCGCGCTTTGCCGCCATTCGCTCCGAAGCGGACATTCCCACTGCACGCCGCATCGCCGTCACCTGGTCAGGACTGTGCCTGGTCTGCGCCATGGCCGTGGGCCTGCTGGGCCTGGTCTACATGACCCGTGACCTGGGTGACGGTGAGACCATCTTCATGGTGATGGTCAACGCCATCTTCCACCCTCTGGTCGCAGGCGTTCTGCTGGCAGCCATTCTGGCGGCGGTGATGTCCACCGCGGACTCGCAGCTGCTGGTGTCCTCATCTGCCCTGACCGACGACTTCTACAAGGCGCTGTTCCGCCCCGATGCCAGCCAGTCAGAGCTGGTCTGGGTGGGACGCCTGGCTGTCGTGGGTATCGCCATCGTCGCCTACCTGCTGGCCATGAACCCTGACTCCACCGTGCTGGGTCTGGTGTCTTATGCCTGGGCAGGTTTCGGTGCCGCCTTCGGTCCTGCCCTGATCATGTCGCTGTACTGGCGCCGCATGAACCAGTGGGGCGCCCTGGCCGGCATCGTGGTCGGCGGCGTCACCGTCGTGGCCTGGGCTGAACTGTCAGGTGGCCTGTTTGATCTGTATGAAATCGTACCGGGCGTGATCTTTGCCTACATCGCCATCGTGGTGGTGAGTCTTGCCACTCAGGAACCTAGCCGCGAGATCACCGAAGAGTTCGATACACTGGAAGATGCATAAGCGCTGAATGACAGCCGTGACGCAGAAGGCCGCCCAGATGGGCGGCCTTCTGCATATGGGACGGCCTTCTCATATGGGGCGGTATTTGGCCTGTCACTGGTCACTGCTCACAGGTCACTGCGCCTCAGCCGTTGCATCACTCGGTTGCCGTTATATCACGCCAATGGAGCGGGCCAACAACAAGGTGACGAAGATCGCCAGGGCCAAGGGGTACCAGGGCGCGGCGCTCGCTCTTCGCAGCCACATGAGCATGCGAGACGCGCCGACAGTGGGCGCTGTGACCAACGGGTAGCACAATGGCAGTGCCAGGCCGACGCCGACTACCCAAAGCCCTAGCCCCACCATCAACACACGAGCAGGCAGTGTCAGACCACTGATCAGCCAGGGCTCCAGCAGCAGCCACACCGCTAGCAAGGCGGAGGCGCCCAGCGCCAAGGCTGCCATCCCCCAAGGCACGTTGGAGACGCCCAGCAACCGGCTTCGGTTACGTCTGATCACAATACCGCCCCCGCCATTGGTAGATGATTACCTCACAGTGAAGACGATTTCCGTCCGTTCAGCGAGGTTTAGCGTGGGCCACCCGTTGCCATTGCCCAGGTGTCCCCTGCTAGCCTGAGGCGTCGTCCACGGCAATTGACCGCCCCGTGTTGGCTTTCTCACTGCTGTCCCCTGGCCTTCCAGTCCTTGGCCTTCTGGCACCTGGACTTCTGGCCTCTAGCGTTTGCCCCTCGGGCCGTCGCTCCTGCGCCGTGGACTCAGCTTTTGTCTCGTGGCACTCCGCTGTTTGGCCCGTCACACACCCCAAATGTGCAAAAAAGTTGTACAGATTTGATTCAGTGACACGGTACCAGCTCGTTAGTTCCATAGTTTTTCGCTAGTTACCCCTATCGACTCGATTGTTTATTTCTACAAGACATTTAGAAACACTGTTCGTAAACTATGCCCTGTACAACATAGCTTCACCTTTCGAAGCCATAGGATCATCAAGGAGGTCCACCATGAAAATGACACGACTGATGGGAACCGCTGCTCTTCTCGCCACCACTGCTTTTGCTGCGCAGTCCGCCATGGCCTACCAGGCTGGTGACTTCTATGTGCGCGGTGGCTTCGAGAAGGCCGATCCCACTTCAGACAATGGTGACATCGCTGGTCAGGACATTGATGTCTCCGAAGAGAATGGATTTGCCTATGGCGCAGGTTACCTGTTCCACGACAAGTTCGGCGTCGAGCTGAACGGCTCCGAAGCCATGGAGCATGATATTGCTGTCGGCGGCGGCAACATTGGTAGCGTGGACCGCACCCCGGTCAACCTGATGCTCAACTACTACCCGCTGGGTGGCGTCGAAAACGCCCGTGTTCACCCCTACGTTGGCGTGGGCATGAACTACACCCACTTCTCGGACGAGAGCTTCAACGCCGAATTGGATAGCTCCTATGGCGCAGCCGCACAGGTTGGTCTTGACCTGAGCGTCACTGACAACCTGCTGGTGGGCACCTACGCACGCTACGCTGACGTCGACTCCGATATCGAAGTGAATGGCAGCGACGTCGGCGAAGCCGAAATCGATCCGATGACCATCGGTGCAGGCGTCACCTACCGCTTCTAACCAGAAGTAATTGAAAGACAGCGTCTGATTTCCATCGATCGCTGACACGACGGCGCCTGGCTTTCCAGGCGCCGTTTTCGTTGGCCAATCCATTGGCATGAACCGAAAGAGGTATTGAGGCAGGTCAATAACTGCATTCTCACTACAGCATAGACTGGCTTACATCGGGTCCGCCCATTCGCCAGTACGCAAGGAGAACTGCATGCGCCATCCCCTGGTCACTACCGCACTGATTGCCACCCTTGGCTCCGCTGCCCTCGTCAGCACACAAGCGCTTGCCGACTATGGCAAGGGCGACTTCTATACACGCGTCGGTGTGGCCAAGGTCAAGCCTGACTCCGACAACGGTTCCTTGATGGGCGGCACCATGGACACCGATGTCCATGACGACAACGGTTTTGCCTTCACCCTCGGCTACCGCTTCCACGACAAGTTTGGCGTCGAACTGCTGGCCGCCGAGCCCTTCGAACACGACGTGGACCTGAACGTGGGTGGCAACGATATTGGCGCGAGCGTCGAGCATCTGCCGCCGACTCTGACCGTGCAATACTATCCCTTCGGTGGCACCGCTTCCCGTGTCCAGCCCTATGCCGGCATCGGCGTCAACTACACCCACTTCTCTGATGAAGACATCGACCTTCAGGGTGCTGACCTGGACCTGGAAGAGTCTTGGGGCTGGGCTGGCCAGGCGGGCCTGGACCTGCTGATCGACGATCACTGGGCGGCCAACATGGCGGTGTGGTACCTGGATATCGACAGCGACGTCGATCTCAACGGCGAGGACATCGGCGAAATCGAGGTGGACCCCTACGTGATCATGGCCGGTATCAGCTACCGCTTCTGATCCAGAGCACGTCCGCATACATGCAGCGCCCGCTCCTGCCAGGCAGGCGCGGGCGCTGTGCTGTCAATGCCAGTGGCTGAGCCTGCGTGAGGCTCGAGCGAGGCAGCGGCTCTAGCGGGGATGGTGGCGAGAAAGTCCCAACCTCCCCAGGGTGGCATCATCGAGGTGCTCGACGGCCTCCACCGCTGCCAGCGCCTGGTGGTAGCCCTCGCTCAGGAAGTCACGACCGGCCAGCAGGTGCTCGAGGTACTCGCGGGCGGGCTTGAGCCCCTCCCCCTGGCGCTCGGTGCTGGCGATATACACCCAGGCATCGATCACCCCCTCGGCGGTCTGCAGTGGCAAGCGCTGGCGCGTGTATTCATGGGGATAGCCTTCGAAGGGATCCATGGACGCGATCTGCTCAGGCACCATCAGCTCGAACAGGGCCCCTTCAACGCGCTTGCCAGCGGCGGGCACCACATTGGCGTGGGCGATCCCCGGTACTTTCGAGGCCTTGTTGAAACGCAGTGCGTATTCCTCAAGGGTCGCAGGCAGCACGCGTCGCGTTTCTCCGATACGGGCCTCGACCCGTGCAAGGTTCATGTTACTGCCGTAAGCAAAGTACCAGGGCACGTTACGCTCCTCATCATCTTCGCGTGAGTGTTCATGACAGCGTCGGCTGACCTACTGCACACTCTCTAGACCACTACCTAAAACACTATCTAGAACACTATCTAGAACACTATCTAGAACACTATCTAGAACAGTATCCGCATCACGGTGCGCACCGGCGATACGCGCTCTGCCGAGGCTGGTGCGGTCTCAGTTGTCGGTGATCAAACGGTCAATGTCTTCCACCACCTTGCGCAGCAACACGCGATCCTGAGCGCTGGCCCCTTCCTGAATCAGATAGGCATCTACCGCAGGAGCGACATCACAGCTGGCGGGCAGCGCTGCCTGTTGATCTACCAGCACCTCAAGGCGTGCAATGAATACAAAGCGCAGCCATTGGGGCAGGGACATGGTGTCGATACAAAACGGCTGCTGACTGTTGAATGCCGCCGGCTCAGGCTTGTCCATGCGCCACATGTTGGCGGCCTTCATGGTGGCCTGAAGCTCTCTCAGGGCTGCGGCAAGATCATCATGTACAGTGGGTTCGGTCGGCATGCAGCCTCCCTGTCGTGAAAAATGAATAAGGATGGGGCTCTGAAGCCAACGGACCGACCCGCCCTAGCCGGGGGAGAGTGCGTCATCCGCAGGCAGCACCTTACGTAGAAAATCGCGGGTCCGCGGATCCTGGGGCGATGTAAACAGCACCGAGGGTGGCCCCTGCTCGATAATGCGCCCACCTTCCATGAACACCACACGATCGGCCACGTCCCTCGCGAATGCCATCTCGTGGGTCACCACCAGCATGGTCTGTCGCTCCTGGGCCAGCTGCTTCATCAGTGCGAGCACTTCATCTACCCATTCAGGATCCAGCGACGAGGTCGGTTCATCGAACAGAATGACCTCTGCCTGGGCGGCCATGGCACGACCAATACCCACGCGCTGCTGCTGCCCTCCAGAGAGCGATGCCGGATAGGCATCCGCCTTGTCCGCCATGCCGATGCGCTCGAGAATCTCGCGGGCACGGGCGTGGGCCTTGGCCTTGGGCCAGCGGTTGACGACAATCAAGCCCTCCGCGATGTTCTCCAGGGCAGTCTTGTTGGCGAACAGCGCGTAGTTCTGAAAGACGAAGGCAGTCCTGCGGCGAACTTCCAGGATGGAGGACTTGCTGGCAGATGCCAGGTCCAGGCTCAGCGAGCCCAGGGTAAGGCGTCCGCCGTCAGGCCGCTCAAGAAAGTTGAGGCATCGCAGCAAGGTCGACTTGCCGGTACCGGACGGCCCGATGACCACGATAATCTCGCCCTGCTCGATGTTCAGGTCGATGCCATCAAGCACTCGCGTATCACCGAAGCGCTTGCTTAGCTGTTCTATCTTGATCATCGCCGATAGGCCTCATTGAGTCGGTATTCGAGACGTCGCTGCAACCACGCCAACGCCTCCACGATGGCCCAATAAATCAGCGCGACGGTGATAAAGGCTTCGAAGTAGAGAAAACTGCCCGCCGCCTCTTTCTGGGTGGCTCCCATCAGCTCGGTAACGCCGAGGGTAAACGCCAGCGAGGTCGCCTTGATCATGTCGATGAAATAGTTCATCAACGTCGGCACGGCGATGCGAGTTGCCTGGGGCAACACGATCCGACGCATCAGCTGTCCATTGGTCATGCCTATCGACAGCGCGGCTTCGGTCTGGCTGCGGTCGACGCCGACAATGGCGGCACGTATGGACTCTGCCATATACGCGGAAAAATGCAGTGTCAGCCCCATGATGGTCGCGGTAATGCCATCAATAGCGGTCAGAAAGGACAGCGCTTGGGGCAGCCCGTAATAGAACAGGAAAAGCTGCACCAGCAGCGGTGTACCTCGAAAGAACGAGATAAACCACAGCGTCAATCCATTGAGCACCGGTATCTTGAGGACCCGAACCACCGCCAGCAGACTGGCAAGGGCCAGGGCCAGCACCATTCCAGCCAATGCCATGCCTAGCGTCAGCGGCAGATAGCTCAACAGAATGGGCACCAGCCCAAGCATGTAATCGAGATCGAGGAGCTTCATGTGCTGGCCACCCTCACTCAGGGCGTGGTGATGTCGGCATCAAACCAGCGCTGTGAAATCTCGCCGAGGGTGCCATTGTCACGCAGGGTCTCGAGCGCCTGATCCACCTGATCCCGCAGTGCCTCGTCTTCCTGGCGGAAGGGAAGCGCATTGCGAATCTCGGAAAACGGCTTGCCGGCGAGGGCCAACGGCAGCGGTTTCTCCTTGATCACCTGGGTCGCACTGACGCGGTCCATGACAAAGGCATCGACACGCCCGAGCGCGGTGTCCTGCTCGATATTGCTTTCGTAGGTGCGAATGTCCACCTCGTCAGCGAAAGGGAGCTCACGCAACAGCTGCTCGTAATTGGACCCCAGGTTGACGGCGACCGTCTTGCCTGCCAGGTCCTCGACACCGGTCACCTCGTCATTACCTTCCCGGGTAACCACCTGGGCGCCATCGTAGACATAGGGCGACGTGAACAGATACTTCTGTTCGCGCTCCTCAGTGATGGTGATCTGGTTGGCGATGGTGTCGATACGGCCCGACTCCAGCATGCCAAAGAGGCCTGAGAAATTGGCAGTGACAAACTCAACCTCAACGCCCATTTCGTCGGCCACCGCCTCCATGACGTCGACCTCGAATCCCTTCAGGGTGTCCTGTTCGACAAAGGTGAAGGGGAAATAACCACCCGACATGCCCACCTTGAGCGGATCAGCGTAGGCATTGCTGGCGAGACCGAGAGCACCAGCGATAGCGAGAGATGCGGCCAGTTGGCGAACCATGGACGACTCCTTCAAGACAGTAATGGACAGCAAAGGGAGAGACAGTTGGAGGCAACCTGAACAATTTCAACCAACGGCCCACCCTCGCCTCAGCATAATTTGGAATAAACGACCCCCATTATATTCCATTTAGATAGCAGACGCAGTGGAAAAGCTGCCTAGCAGCCATAGCTCGCGGCTATGACCAGGAGACGACAGCCCTCCTGGCAACGCCTATCGCCTGGTCGGTCCTGCCCACAGCATGGATCTGGGACATCACAGCGGCGGAGCTAAACGTGAAGAGACACCTGATGGGGCCTCGGGCAGCAGTGGTTAGGCGGCAAGAGCAGCCCCATCGCTATCACGATCAACAGCGACAGCAACAGGCATGACACCCACAGGGACCAGCGACGCTTTCATGCACAGAAGCCCTGCATGTCCCTGTGGATAACCGCTGAACAGACTGGCACAGCGCGCTACTGGCGGCCTTTAGCGGCACCTGGTCAAAAAATCGCCGGCGAATCGTGCCACCATGTATTCCATAGCGGTAAATTTAGCGGTCAGACGGCTGACAGACCTGCCGCTGCACGATAGAGTGCACGCTGATCTTCCGGAGCGACCATGCAAGCGATCCACTCTCTTCACGACTTCTTCCGCCTCACCGGTGCCGACGTGCATCTTTACCATATGGGGCGTCGCGTACATCCTTGCTCACTGGACACCCTGGCTGACTTCGAGGCCGGCGATGTGCCCTGGCCAGAACCCTGGCAAGGCAAGGCCAGGCTGGCCATGGTCTTCCGCCTTGGCGACATGCAGGACCCACTGATCTGGTTTCTGGCCCTTCCGCTGGATGAGCAAGGCTTGTTGGATGCGGCTCAACGGGATGCTTTTCTGGAGCGCCTGCTATCGACCCTGGGGCGAAGCGCCGAGCAGCTAGAGGCATCGGCCGAGGACGAGATTGACAACCTGATGAAGGACAATCCGCTGGCCTTCACGCCGTCACTGGCTTTCCAGGCAGTCTTGCACGCCCGCGCCAGCGCCGAGCTCGAGCGCCCCGCCAGCGAACACCTCGAGCCCGTCGAGGCCTTCTTCGCCGGACAGGCCGGCCATGATTGGCAGGCACTGGGACTGCAAGGCCTTGCCGACTACGTGGTGCGACTGTCCACCGACACCGAGCGTCAACTGCGCCATGCAATCCCGCAGCTGCACAGCGAAGTACTGACATCGCTATGCTACTGTCTGGAACATGTCGCCATTGATGAGGCCGTGGCAGACAGCCTGCGGCAACGGGGCGAGCAAGCTGCCCGTGACGGCGATATCGAGACCTACTGCGCCTGCATTAGGGCCGTCGGTGGAGGTTCCCGTCGCGTTGCTGCCGACTGGTTCGATCAACTACTGGCCGACCGCCATGCCTGCGGTCCCGATGCGCTGGCGGCCATGGCCGCGCGCGGATGGCAACATCTAGAGGACGCCGAACGCCTGCCCCGCTTTCTCGAGCGACTGGCAGCCAACGAGGAAGCTGACTTTATGGCACTCGCCAGGGACCTGGCACAGATCCCGCGGCTACGCCTGCCGGTGCTGATGACCCTGCGCCAGGCACCTGAGGGCTCAGCGACTGCCAGCCGCCTGGCAATCGTCAAGGGACGCCAGGGTCATTGAGCTGCCCACTGGTGTGTTCGGGTTACCCCTACAAGGAGACGATATGAAGGACCTGCCCTTTCAGGCACAAGCGGTTGTCGGTCGTCGCGAGATGGTGATCCTGCCGGACCTGCACCTGCATCTGTGTGCCAAGGTGGATACCGGCGCACGCACATCAGCCTTGCATGCCGAGGACATCGAGTCCTTCGAGGAAGACGATATTCTGTGGGTCAGCTTCGTCAGTCGCGCGGGCGGGCCTGATAGCCCGGCGCATCAATACCGCATGCACTTGCATGACAGGCGCAAGGTCACCAGCTCCAATGGTCACGCTGAGTGGCGCTACTTCGTGCGCACACGCATGCAGATGGGGGACCTGGAGTTTCCCGTCGAGCTGTCGCTGACCGACAGGCGCAATATGCGCCACCCCATGCTTCTGGGACGCCGTGCCCTTCGCCGCCTGCTGGTGGCACCGGGTGCCACTTTCCTTCACGGCGAACCCTGACGGTTCCACCGCCCCAGCTCTGGAGACTCGCACATGCACATCGCACTGCTGTCCCGCAATCGCAATCTCTACTCCACCCGTCGTCTGGTGGAAGCCGCCGAACAGCGCGGCCACACAGCACGCGTCGTGGATACCCTGCGCTGCTACATGAGCATCGCCTCGCACCACCCCTCCATTCATTACAAGGGGGAAGAGCTGGAGCCCTTCGACGCCGTCATCCCCCGGATCGGCTCGTCGGTCACCTTTTATGGATGTGCGGTCCTGCGACAGTTCGAGATGATGAACGTCACCGTTCTCAACGACAGCGTCGGGATCACTCGCTCACGCGACAAGCTACGCTCGTTGCAGCTGTTGTCCCGCAAGGGGATCGGCCTGCCGGTGACTGGCTTTGCCCACTCGCCAGACGACATTCCCGACCTGATCACCATGGTCAAGGGCGCTCCACTGGTCATCAAGCTGCTGGAAGGAACCCAGGGAATTGGTGTGGTCCTGGCGGAGACCAACCAAGCCGCTGAATCGGTGATTCAGGCCTTCATGGGAATGAAGGCCAATATCATGGTGCAGGAGTACATCAAGGAAGCCAGGGGCGCCGACATCCGCTGCTTTGTGATCGGCGACAAGGTGGTGGCGGCCATGAAGCGTCAGGCCGCCGAAGGTGAGTTCCGTTCCAACCTGCACCGTGGCGGCAGTGCCAGCGTCATCCGCATCACACCGGAAGAGCGTTCCACCGCGATCCGTGCTGCCAAGTCCATGGGCCTGCGCGTCGCTGGGGTAGATCTGCTGCGGTCCAACCACGGTCCCGTGGTCATGGAGGTGAACTCCTCTCCGGGCCTGCAAGGCATCGAGACGGCAACCGGCAAGGACATCGCCGGCCTGGTCATTGAACACCTCGAGAAGAGCGCCACCGCACGACCGAGGACACGGGCACCCGCCAAACCGAAAGGCTGAGGACGTCACGCCGATGACGACCTGAACGCCGCGCACCACAAGGGCGACCGCATCAGCGGTCGCCCTTGTGTTATCCGCTTCCCAGATCCCGGGTAGCCGAAAGCATGATCACCTTGATCACGCGAGGACGCCCAGGCTACCTATTTCGCCCGACTTCGCCGTCCCTAAAGGCGACATTTCCGCAAATAGTCGACGCTATATCTTACAAAGATAGACGAAGGTCGCAGTCAATTGCGCAGCGCGGCAAGAATCATAAATATTTGACAGATTAGGGGTGGCAAAACTCGTGTCAGAGCCCCACAATTTGCGTCACCGGAGGAGGTGACGCGCATGTTTCTCGATAATCGCCAGGTGGCGATGGACAGCCTGCTGGAAGCCCTGGCAGACAGCATTGACTATTTCCAGGACAACCTCGAGCGCCTGCGGCCGTCGCTGCGCGACGCGCTGGAGCCCCATTTCGAGACGCGTAAGAAGACCATGCGCGAGCTACAGAGCCTGGCCCGCGAACACCTGGATCTTCTGCCTCGCGATGCCGACGTGGAACGCGACGACTACATGTGGTTATGGAGTCGCCTCAAGAGCTTTGTCGGCAACGATTCTCAGGTCCTGATCAACGAACTGCTGGAGCAGGAGCGCGTGCTCATGCAGTCCCTGTCGACGCTGTTCACCCATCCCCTGCCGGCCCCCATCGAGCCGGTGCTGGACAGCATCTGGAAAGGTTGTCGCGCACTGATTCGCGAGCTCTACGACCTGCAGAAGTCGACAACCCCACGCCGTCAGACTGGACGCAAGCCCAACCGCGCAGGCTCTCGTCCGGGCAAGCGCTGATCGCTCAGCGCTTGTCCCCCATGGCGGATGTCCCGTCATGCACCAGCGCGTATCTTAGCGCCCAGCTGGCGCTGACTCCTCGGCCTGGTCGACGGGGTCGACATGAGCGTCAGCGTAGGAACTGGCAGAAGACGTTCGGCGAGCATCGACGCCAGACGTGTCTGCCGGCTCGCTGAGCAGTGCCGGCACTTCCTCGTCTGATATCCCGACTTCCAGCGCATCCTCGATGATGTCGTGGAGATCTCGAGCATCGGGTGACGCTTCCGGGGGAACGATACTCAGCGGCTCCAGGGGGCCCAGAAAACGAGGCTCCCGATCCCACAGGTAGAGATCACCCAAGGTTGCCACCCGAGCCACCCACTCCCTGAGAATGAGCCACCAGGTATTTTCTCTCTCCGGTGCGGGACACCCCGCCACCTCAAGCCCCAGCGCATCGCCGATAAACAGCGCTCGCGGCAGGTGCCAGTCCTGGGTAATCAGCAGCGCGCGCTTGACCTCGAACACGTCACGCGCTCGGGCCAGCGTGTCGAAGGTGCTGAATCCGGCGTAATCCAGCGTCATGTCCACCTCACGGACACCCCGTTCCTTGAGGTCTCGCCACATCGTCACCGGCTCATTGTAATAGCGCGTCGAGTTGTCACCCGATACCAGCAGGTGCCGCAAGACTCCGTCATTCATCAACCGGGCCGCTGCAATCATTCGCCCCTCGAAATGAGGATTTCGCGCTCCGCTACGGGTCCAGTGGGACGTGCCGAAGACAATTCCGACTTGATGGGGACGACACTCTGTCAGGCTGGGGGCGATCCGCTGGCGGGTGGACATGACCATCCAGGCGTTGGCCGCCACGAAGGCCAGCGCCAGCAGCAGTGCCAGGCTGCCAAGCACCAGCAATAGACGACGAAAGATGCTCAGCAGCGAATCGCGCATGGCAGTTCCAAGTAACAGCGGGAGCCCGGATCCGATCCAGCGCTGGGGCGAAGATCAGAACATGCCAAGTTCGAGCTTGGCTTCGTCGGTCATCATCTCACGACTCCAGGGGGGATCGAACACAATCTCGGTATGCACTTTCGAGATCTGAGGCGCCCCCAGAATCTTGTTGCGCGCATCCGCAGCAATCACGTCACCCATGCCACAGCCGGGCGCGGTCAGCGTCATGCGAATGGTCACGATTCGCTCACCGCTGATCAGCCGCTCTATGCGGCAGCCATAGACCAACCCAAGATCCACAATATTGACCGGGATTTCAGGGTCGAAGCAGGTACGCAGCTGCTCCCACACGAAGGCCTCGATGGCGTCATCATCCGCCGCGGGATCCAGGGTCGGTCGCGGCAACGATTCGAGCCCTACCGCATCGAGGTTGGCGCCTTCAATGAGATACAGACGCCCTTCATAGGCGACACTGACCGTGCTGCCCTTGGCCTGCATTACCGAGACAACACTGTCTTCGTTGAGTGTTACGGTCTTGCCGAAAGGGATCGAGATGACGTCCACGTCTCGCTGCAGCGGCAGCTGCTGCCCCTTGCTCAATTGAGCAATCTGATCGTACTCGCTCATGCACATCCTTAGCTGGCGATGCCAGTCACTCCGGTCGATGGACCTGGGCCGCGCGACGCACCCAGGTCCATGACCCTGTCAACGCAACATGCTGATGACGCGATCCAGGCTCTCGACCAGCACATCGATCTCTTCGGGGGTGTTGTAGGCAGCGAAGGAGGCGCGACAGGTCGCATCGACACCAAACTGCGCCAGCAACGGCTGCGCACAATGGTGCCCGGTGCGAATGGCGACACCCAACTGATCGATCAGCAGGCCGATATCCTGGCTATGCACACCGTCCACCACAAAGGACAGCACTCCGGCCTTGTCAGGGGCCGTCCCCAGGATGCGCAGACCGTCAATGGCCCCCACACTGAGGGTGGCATGCTCCAGCAAGCGCTGCTCCCAGGCACCAATGTGCTCAAGACCAATGCCGTTGACCCACTCGATCGCCTTGCCAAGGGCAATGACCTCGGCAATCGCGGGAGTCCCCGCTTCGAACTTGTGGGGTATCGCTGCAAAGGTGGTCGGGGCGTCGAAGGATACGGTAGCGATCATCTCACCACCGCCCTGCCAGGGTGGCATGGTTTCAAGCAACGACTCACGGCCATAGAGCACACCCGCACCGGTTGGCCCGTACACCTTATGCCCGGAAAACGCGTAGAAGTCAGCGTCGATCGCCTGAACGTCGATGGGCTGGTGCGGTGCCGCCTGAGCGCCATCCACCAGAATCAAGGCACCGTGGTCATGGGCCACGCGCGCCATGTCGGCGACGGGGTTGACCGTCCCCAACGCGTTGGACACGTGATTGACCGCCACTAGTCGCGTGCGCTCACCGATCAGGTCCTGATACGCCTGCTGGTCGAGCACACCACGCTCATCGACCGGAATCACCTTGATGGTGAAACCTTTTTCGGCAGACAGCAGCTGCCACGGCACGATGTTGGAGTGGTGCTCGAGCTGGGACACCAGCACTTCATCACCAGGTCCCAGGTTCGCCCGACCCCAGCTCTGGGCAACCAGGTTGATCGCCTCGGTCGTGCCGCGAGTGAACACCACCTGACGCGTGCTGGGCGCATTGATGAAGGCTCGGACCGTTTCTCGGCTGCCTTCATAGGCGGCAGTCGCCTCGTCCGCCAGGGTGTGCAAGCCCCGATGGATATTGGCGTTGATCTGGCGATAGTAGTGATCAAAGGTCTCGATCACCTGCCGCGGCGTCTGGCTGGTCGCCGCATTGTCCAGATACACCAGTGGCTTGCCGTGAACCTCCCGATCAAGGATTGGGAAGTCACTGCGGACACGGGCCACATCGAGCAACAGATCGCTGAAGTGGGTCATGCTCAGTCCTCGTTGAGGGCGACGGCAGCCTCGACCAGACCAGCCAGATGGAAGCGCTCGGGCAGCTTGCCGGCGACGGTCAGCTCGACCCGCTCCGCCACGGCATCCAGGTCGACCTGATCCATGACTTCACCGGCGAAGGCCAGGGTCAGCAGGCCTCGCGCGGTCGCCTCGTCCAGACCACGGGTACGCAGGGCGAACACGGCCTCTTCATCCAACTGGCCGGTCGTCGCGCCGTGGGAGCACTTGACGTCATCCGCGTAGATTTCCAGCTCAGGCTTGGTGTCGATCTGGGCGCGATCGGACAGCAGCAGGTTGGCGTTGCTCTGATCCGCCTCGATCTTCTGGCTGTCGCGCTTGACGATCACCTTGCCGTTGAACACGCCGTGCGCACGGTCGTCGAGGATGCCCTTGTAGTTCTCGTGGGAGAAGGTGTGGGGTGCGTTATGGTTGGCCAGCGTGTGGTTGTCCACATGCTGACGATTCTGACCATAGAACAGCCCATTGAAGGTGACTTCCGCACCCTGACCATTGAGGTCACTGATCAGGTCGTTACGCACCAGACCACCACCCAGCGTCAGGTTGAAGGAGGTGAACTGGGCATCGCGACACTGCTCGACGTGGATACTGGCCACGTGCAGGTCCTGCTCCGGCGACTCCACCAACTTGTAATGGGTCAGGTGGGCGCCACGATCCAGCATCACTTCTTCCACCAGGTTGGTGAAGTTGGCGGCGCCCTCTTCACCCACGTGATGCTCGATCACGGTGGCCTGGCTGCGACTGGCCGCTTCGATGAGGATGCGCGGATGGCTCATCACCGCCGCCTGGTTGGCCCGGGACAGGAACTGCAGCACGATGGGTTTTTCCACCACCGTACCCGGCGCCAGACGCACCAGCGCACCTTCCTCGAAGAACGCGGTATTCAGCGCAGAAAAGGCCGAGAACTCCACGCCTGTCAGCCGTCCCAAGGGACCGCCGACAGCTTCATGATTCTCCTCGAGCGCCTGGGACAGCGGCTGCACCTGAACACCGCCGGGCAGTTCGGTCAGGTCCGACAAGGCACTGGAAAAGACACCATCAACGAAGGTCAGTCGATGAGCATCCATTGGCAGCGTCAGCGCCGCTGCGCTGGCAGGCGAAAAATCCGCATCCTCTGCCAGCTGGAAGTCACCGCGACTGATGGCACGAACGTCGGTGTACTTCCACTCTTCGACGCGGCGATCGGGAAACCCCATCGCTTCGAAGCGGGCAGCGCCCGCCTGGCGCCGAGCGGCGATCCAGGTCGGCTCGCCGCTGCGACGTGCGCTGCGCTCGCTCAGACGATCCAGAAAGCGCTGGACCTCACTTGCTCCCTGGCTTGCTGTCTGGTTCATGCAGCAGACTCCTCTACGACCCAGTCGTAGCCACGGCTTTCGAGTTCACGCGCCAGGTCGGCATTACCGCTCTTGACGATTCGACCATCGACCAGCACGTGCACATGATCCGGCACGATGTAGTCCAGCAGGCGCTGGTAGTGGGTCACCAGCAGGATGCCGCGATCTTCGCTGCGCAGCGAGTTGACGCCTTCGGCCACCACCTTCATCGCATCGATATCGAGACCGGAGTCGATTTCATCCAGCATCGCCAGCTTTGGCTGCAACACCAGCATCTGCAGGATCTCGTTGCGCTTCTTCTCGCCACCGGAGAAGCCTTCATTTACCGCGCGCTGCAGGAAGCTGTTGTCCATCTTCATGAAGGACACCTTTTCCTTGATCAGCTTCATGAACTCGGGCGCGGGAATCTCGCCTTCTCCACGGGCTTCACGCTGAGCATTCAGCGCTGCCTTGAGCAGGTAGATATTCTTGACTCCCGGAATCTCCACCGGGTATTGAAAACCGAGCAGCAGGCCCGCCTGAGCACGCTCCTCGATCTCCATCTCGAGCACATCGCGGCCTTCGAAGGTGATCGTTCCGGCGGTCACCTCATAGCCGTCCTTGCCTGCAATCACCGCAGACAGGGTGGACTTGCCTGCGCCGTTGGGGCCCATGATGGCGTGCACTTCACCGGGCTGGATGGACAGAGTCAGACCCTTGAGGATTTCAGAGCCCTCGACGGTGACGTGGAGATCCTTGACTTCGAGCATGTTGACACCTTTGCAGTGCCCGCCGCTCCAGGCGACGGGGTGTAACTAACAGGGTTGGCGGAGGGCGCGGGCGATCAGCCCACCGCACCTTCCAGAGTCACGTTGAGCAGTGCTTCTGCCTCGACGGCGAATTCCATCGGCAGCTCCTGGAACACATCCTTGCAGAAGCCGTTGACGATCATGTTGACCGCGTCTTCTTCGGAGATGCCGCGGCTCTGGCAATAGAACAGCTGGTCTTCGCCAATCTTGGAGGTCGTGGCCTCGTGTTCCACGGTCGCCGTGGAGTTACCGATTTCCTGATAGGGGAAGGTATGGGCGCCACAGGTGTCGCCGATCAGCAGCGAGTCACACTGCGTGAAGTTACGCGCACCCTTGGCCCGCGGCCCCACCTTGACCAGACCGCGGTAGGACTGGTTGGAGCGGCCGGCAGAGATACCCTTGGAGACGATGGTGGACTTGCTGCCCTCGCCCAGGTGAATCATCTTGGTACCGGTATCGGCCTGCTGGCGACCGTTGGTCACCGCCACGGAATAGAACTCGCCGATGGAGTCCTTGCCGCGCAGCACGCAGGACGGATACTTCCAGGTAATGGCCGAGCCAGTTTCCACCTGGGTCCAGCTGATGTGCGAGCGATCACCGCGGCAATCACCGCGCTTGGTGACGAAGTTGTAGATGCCGCCCTTGCCATCTTCGTCGCCCGGATACCAGTTCTGCACGGTGGAGTACTTGATGCTGGCGTCTTCCAGAGCCACCAGCTCGACCACTGCGGCGTGCAGCTGATTTTCGTCGCGCATCGGCGCCGTGCAGCCTTCCAGGTAGGACACCTGCGCCTTCTTCTCGCACACGATCAGGGTGCGCTCGAACTGGCCGGTGTTGGCGGCGTTGATACGGAAGTAGGTGGACAGCTCCATCGGACAGGTCACGCCCTCCGGCACGAACACGAAGGAACCGTCGGTGAACACTGCCGAGTTCAGCGCCGCGAAGTAGTTGTCGCTGGTGGGCACGACGGTACCCAGATACTGCTTTACCAGCTCCGGATAGTCGCGAATCGCCTCGGAGATGGAACAGAAGATCACGCCCGCTTCGGCCAGCTTGTCCTTGAACGTGGTGGTCACGGACACGGAGTCAAAGACGGCATCGACCGCCACCCCGGCCAGTGCGGCACGCTCATGCAGAGGGATACCCAGCTTCTCGTAGGTCTCGAGCAGCTTGGGGTCGACTTCATCGAGGCTCTGGGGCTTGTCTTCTTCACGCTTCGGGGCACTGAAGTAGGAAATCGCCTGATAGTCGATCGGCGGATAGTCCAGATGTGCCCAGGACGGGGGCGTCATCTTCAACCACTGACGATAGGCATCCAGCCGCCATTCCAGCATCCATGCCGGCTCACCCTTCTTGTTGGAGATGAACGCAATGGTATCTTCGTCGAGTCCCGGCGGGATCGTGTCGCTCTCGATGTCGGTCACGAATCCTTCTTTATATTCGCGACGGACGAGCTGTTCCATTTCCTGACTTGCCATGATGTGTCCCCTCCCGGACGGTTCGGTCGGCGGGCGTCACCCGCCCAGGGTAATGAAGTCGATGAGACGCTGGTCAGGCTTCCGCCGCCAGGCTAACGCTTTGAATCGGCAGGCGAACCGGCATTTTCAGCGGAGAGCTGTCTGCCAGATGCGCCAAGGTGATACTGTCCAGAAGCTCGCGTATGGCCAGCGACACCCGCTGCCAGTTGTCGGCTACGCCGCAGGTGGATGCCAGATCGCAGTCGCCCTCGGCATGGCTGCATTCGGTGACGGCGACGGGCCCTTCAATGGCAGAAATGATGTCGCTCACCGTGATCTCGGAGGCGGCACGAGCCAGTTGGTAGCCTCCCTGGGCCCCTCTGCGCGACACCAGCAGCCCCGCTTTCACCAGCATCTTCAGCGTCTTGCTCACCGTAGGGTGAGGCAGCTGCACCGCGTCGGCGAGCTCTCCCGCGGCGTGCGGCTCGCGCGGATGGCGCGCAATCTGCGCCATTACCACTGCCGCATAGTCTGTCATGCGAGACAGCTTCAGCATTCGCCTCTCCTCGGGGAACTCCCCTCTTCGTCGGTGCAGAGTTCAGCCCCTGCTTCGATTGGGGACCATTTTAGTCCTGTATAAACCCGATGTGAAGAGCCGAGCCGCCCTATACCACGCTATTGACCCGATAGCCGCCAGGATCTCGGCATGATCGACGCAGATGAATACAAAAACACAATCATTCTCATTCACTAAAACAATGACGCTTAGCCATCTTGTACGACCTGTGCCGCAAGACATGCATCAGATCCATCAATTCCCTTCATTGCATATCGTCATTCATGATCAAACCAAATAGATAGAGCATTCTGCTAAGCTTGTGCCCAATCAACGGCCAGTGAACGAAGGCCCTCGCCCTGAGCGGGCGAGTTGACTGCCCGTGGGCTGAAAGCACGCCGCCCTCTTACAGCGCGACGTGACCGACGCTGCGCGGCTCAACAGGAGCAACTGCCTTGGAACTGATTCAATACGCGATAGCGAACGCCGACTTGCTGCTATCCAGAACGCTTGAGCATATCTCTTTGGTGGGTGTGGCCGTAGGCATCGCCACCCTGACCGGCGTTCCTATTGGCATCGCGATCACGCGCAACGAGAGGGTCGCACAAGCGGTGCTCTATGCTGCGTCCATCATTGTCACCATCCCCTCCATTGCGCTCTTTGGCATCATGATTCCGGTGCTGTCGCTGATCGGCCAGGGGATCGGCTATCTGCCGGCCGTGATCGCCGTACTGCTCTATTCCCAGCTTCCGATCATTCGCAACACCTACACCGCCATCAATAACGTCGACCCAGCCCTGCGCGAGGCTGCCCGCGGCATCGGCATGAGCCACCGTCAGCGTCTGCGAATGGTCGAGATACCGCTGGCGGTGCCGGTGATCATGGCGGGAGTTCGCACCGCCGTCGTCCTTAACATCGGCGTCATGGCGATTGCTGCCTATATCGGTGCAGGAGGGCTTGGCACCTTTATCAGTCGAGGGATCTCCCAGTCCGACCCGCGCCAGCTGATCATTGGCTCCATTGCGGTCAGCCTGCTGGCCATCATCGTCGACTATGGCCTGCTGGCGATCCAGAAGCGCTTTACGCCCAAGGGTATGGAAGGCGCCGCCAGCGCTGCCTGATGCCCCCCACAACCTGGTTCCCCAATAAAAAGAGCGGGCACCGTCATCCAACCAGCATGTTGAATGACCCATCGCCCGCGTCTGCCGACTAGCCACAAGGACTTTCTGATGATTCGTCTGGAAAATCTGACCAAGGTCTTCGATACGCCCAAGGGCGCCGTCGTCGCCGCTGACCACATCAACATGGAGGTTCCCACCGGCGAAATCTGCATCCTCCTGGGTCCGTCCGGGTGCGGCAAGACCACCACCCTGAAGATGATCAACCGGATCGTGAAACCCTCCTCCGGAAGGGTCTTCATCAACGGTGACGATACCACCGACATGAACACCCAGGACCTGCGCCGCAACATCGGCTACGTGATCCAGCAGATCGGTCTGTTTCCCAACATGACCATCGAAGAGAACATCGCGGTGGTACCCAAGCTTCTGGGTTGGGACAAGAGCCGCTACAAGGAGCGTGCGCGGGAGCTGATGCACATGATCGCGCTGGAGCCGGATGCCTTCCTCAAGCGCTTTCCTTCTGAACTGTCTGGCGGCCAGCAACAGCGAATCGGCGTTGCCCGTGCGCTGGCAGCAGATCCCCCGGTCATGCTGATGGACGAACCCTTCGGCGCCATCGATCCGATCAATCGTGCGGTGATTCAGGATGAGTTCCTTAAAATGCAGCAGGAACTCAACAAGACCATCATGTTCGTCAGCCACGATATCGACGAAGCCATCAAGATGGGCGATCGCGTCGCCGTCTTCCGCGAGGGCAAGCTGGTGCAGTACTCCACCCCGGATGACCTGCTGGCCGCGCCCAAGAATGCCTTCGTCGAATCCTTCCTGGGGGAAGACCGCGCGCTGAAACGACTCAATCTGGTCAAGGTATCCGAGGTGGTCAGCGACGAGATCGGCACGGTGAAGCCGGAAGATACGCTGTCCACAGCGCTGGAGCGCATCGATGACTTCGGCTACCAGAACTCCATTCTGATGATCAACGACAAGCGCCAGCCGGTCGGCTTGATCAGCCGCTCCCTGGCCAGAACCACCAAGGGCTATTGCCGCGATCACTTCCAGAACGTGCCTGCAACGGTCAGCCTGGATGATGACCTGCGCAAGGTGGCTTCACTAATGTTTGCCCAGGACATTACCTGGCTGCCCTGCGTCGATGAAGAAGGACGCGTATGTGGCCAGATCACCCAACGGGCCATGACCCACCACCTGGGCGCACGCTTTCGCACCAAACAGCGCGAAACAGTGACCGCAGAGCCAAAGGAGTGAGTGGATGCTGATTCGTAGCCTGACCAGCGCCGGCATCATTCTCGGCCTGATCCTTGTCTTCCTGCTCGGCGTCTGGGCCCAGTCCAGCGGCGCCATCGATGACTTTCTGTGGTACTTGCCGGACGTCCAGTACCTAGCCGCCCAGCACCTGTGGTTGACGTTCCTGTCGGGGGGCCTCGCGATTCTGGTCGCCATTCCGCTGGGCATCTGGCTATCACGCCCGAGCATGAGTCGTGCCGCCGAGTCATTGATGCAGGTCCTCAACGTCGGCACGACCATTCCCACCCTGGCGGTGCTGGCGCTGTCCATGAGCTTTCTTGGCATTGGTACCGTGCCCGCGGTGTTTGGCCTGTTCGTGGCCACCCTGCTGCCGATCACGCGCAACACCTATGCCGGACTCAAGGGCGTTTCCCCGGCCCTGAAGGAAGCCGCTGCCGGTATTGGCATGTCGCCGGTCCAGCGCCTGTTCAAGGTCGAGCTGCCCAATGCCCTGTACGTGATCTTTGCGGGTATCAGAACCGCCCTGACGATCAACGTTGGCACCGTGCCCCTGGCCTTTCTGATCGGTGCAGGCGGCCTGGGCGAGCTGATCTTCACCGGCATCGATCTGTACGATCCGATCATGATGCTGTCTGGCGCCATTCCCACGGCCATGCTGGCCATCGTGGTGGATGCCTTGATAGCGGGGATCGCCTTCGTGATCGTGCCACGCGGCGTCAATCCGGCGCGCGCTTGATGCAGCGTCGTCCCTTGTCCCCCATTGACTCCCCTCACAAGACCTCAACTGGAGCATGCAGCATGAAGACATTGATGACCGCACTGACTGGCCTGGCCCTCGTCTCCACGAGCGCCGCCGTGAGCGCCAACGACGTGGTGGTTGGCGGCAAGAACTTTACCGAGCAACAGCTGCTGGCCAGCATGACCACCCAGTACCTGGACGGACTGGGCTATGACGTCGACAAGCGCGCAGGCATGGGCTCAGCCGTGCTGCGTCAGGCGCAGGAAAACGGCCAGGTGGACCTTTACTGGGAATACACCGGCACCTCGCTGATCAACTACAACGATGTGACCGAATCTCTCAGCGCTGAGGAAACCTATCAGCGCGTCAAGTCGCTGGACGCCGAGAAGGGCCTGGTGTGGCTGGAGCCCTCCGCCGCCAACAATACCTATGCCCTGGCCATGCGCGCAGACAGCGTGGAAGAAACGGGTATCACCAGCCTGTCCGAGCTGGCCAATGCGGTCAACGACGGTCAGGAACTGAGCTTTGCCATGAACGCCGAGTTCTATGCCCGCGAAGACGGTTGGCGGCCGCTGCAGCAAGCCTACGATTTTCGCGTCGCTCGTAACGCCGTGAAACGCATGGACTCCGGCCTGGTCTACCAGGCACTGCGTGACGCCCAGGTCGACGTTGGCCTGGTCTTCGCCACCGATGGCCGCATCCCCGCCTTTGACTTCCAGGTGCTGGAAGACGACCAGGGCTTCTTCCCTGCCTACGCGTTGACCCCGGTCGTGCGTCAGCAAACCCTCGACGCCAACCCTGAGCTGGCCGACCAGATGAACGCGCTTTCAGCGCTGCTGGACGACGACACCATGGCCAGCCTCAACGCCCGAGTGGACGTCGAGCGCGAGACCATCGAGGACGTCGCCGAATCCTTCCTCGAGGACAACGACCTGCTGTGACCCTTCAAGGCCCCCGTTCGGGGGCCTTGTTCCTACCTCACCAGCGTGCAGTGAGCGCTCTCCCCCTGCGGCTCCCCCAGTTCGACAAAGGACCTCCCCATGAGCACTTCCCGGGACGTCATCCACTGGATCCTCACGTCTCCTCTGGACCACCTAGATGACGCTCAGTGCCGCCATGCCAAGCGCTGCCTGCTGGACCTTCTCGGCGTCGCCGCCGGCGCCACCGACACGGCCCTGGCCGAACACGCCCGCCGCTATGTCAGGGTGCAGCACGCAGGTGATCGCCCCTTGCTGTTCTCCTCGTCGACGGCGTCGGCCACCGGCGTCGCCTTGCACGGCGCCTGGCTGATCGATGCACTCGACGCCCACGACGGCCAAGTGCTGACCAAGGGCCACGCCGGCGTCGCCATCCTGCCGGGATTGCTGGCGCTGCCCGAGATCGAGCAGGTCATCGGCAGGGCCTTTCTCGGCCTGCTGGCGATGGGCTACGAGATCGCCACCCGGGCCGGCATCGCGCTGCACGCCTCGAGTCCCGACTATCACACCTCGGGGGCCTGGAACGCGCTGGGCGTGGCAGCGGTGACGGCGCGCCTCAAGGGCCTCGCCCCGGCCCAGCTGGAACACGCCCTCGGCATCGCCGAATTCTATGGTCCGCGTAGCCAGATGATGCGCTGCATCGATCACCCGACCATGCTCAAGGATGGCTCCGGCTGGGGCGCCCAGGCAGGCGTCGCGGCCACCCTGCTGGCCGAGGACGGCTTCACCGGCGCCCCGGCGGTGACCCTGTGTGCCGAGCAGCACGCCGCGGTATGGGGCGATCTGGGACGACGCGACTACCTGTCGGAGCAGTACTTCAAGGCCTATCCGGTGTGCCGCTGGGCCCAGCCGGCGGTGGAGGCGGTACTCGCCATACCCGCCGCCGAACGCCAGGTGGACAATATCGAACGCATCGAGATCACCACCTTCCACGAGGCCAGGCGCCTGCACACCATCGCCCCGACCACCACCGAACAGGCCCAGTACAGCCTGCCCTGGTCGGTGGCCTGCGCCCTCGATCGCGGCACCATCGACGTCGCCGCCATCAGTCGCGATCTCGGCGACGATGCTCTGGTGGCACTGTCACGGCGGGTGACGATCACCGAATGCGATGACTACAACGCACGCTTCCCGGCCGAGCGCTGGGCCAGCGTCACGCTGTATCTACGCGATGGTCGCCGTATCCAGAGCCCTGCCATGGAAGCCCGCGGCAACCCCCACAATCCGCTGAGCGATGACGAGATCTCTGCCAAGTTTCAGGCCCTGGCGAGCCCGGTGCTGGGCCATCGCGCCAACAAGATCGAGCATGTGATAGGTGATCTGGAGCAGCGTCCCGTAGGTGACCTGCTGGCCCTGCTGTCGCCACCCACCACAGGAGATGCCATATGACCCACACGCTAGCTGGCGTGGTAGTGATCACCGGAGGTTCCCGCGGTATCGGCCGTGCCACCGCCCTGGCCTGCGCCCGTGCCGGTGCGCGGGTCGCCTTCAGCTATCGCAGCGATGACGCCGCCGCCCGGGACACCCTGGAAGCCTGTCAGGCACTGACCGGTGAAGACGGCGCCATGGCCGTCAAGGCCGACGTGGTCGACGAGGCTCAGGTGATGGCACTGTTCACCAGTACGCGACAACGCCTGGGCCCGATCACCGGGGTGGTCAACAACGCCGGTATCGTGGCGCCCTCCATGCCACTGGCGGATATGGCAGTGGAGCGCCTGCGTCAGGTGGTCGACACCAATGTGCTGGGCGCCCTGCTGGTCGCCCGGGAAGCCGCGCGCGCGCTGGTCGACCAGGGTGCCCTGGTCAACGTCAGTTCCATGGCCTCGCGCCTGGGTTCGCCCAACGAGTACGTCGACTACGCCGCCAGCAAGGGCGCACTGGATACACTGACCATCGGCTTGAGCAAGGAACTGGGCCCCCGTGGCATTCGCGTCAATGCCGTGCGCCCCGGCTTGATCGAGACCGATATCCATGCCCGGGCAGGCCGACCGGAGCGGCTGGCCGAACTCGGGCCCGGCTGTCCGCTGGGGCGTGCCGGTCGACCGGAAGAGGTCGCCGAGGCCATCATCTGGCTGCTGTCCGACGCGGCCTCCTATGTGACGGGGACCTTTATTGATCCCGCCGGAGGACGCTAGGGCTTGTCTGAAAAGTGCCTGCGCTCGTCGGGACTTGACCCAGGTCGCCTCGCCGTCTGTCGTGTTGACGTATAGAAGATGGTGCTGTCAGGCACTTTTTGCCCCGGGCGGTCCGGGGCCTCACACGGAGCCTCCTCCATGGACACTCGCTTCTATCTTCTTATCGTCGCAGTCCTCATCGGGCTGGGCGTCATCCACTGGATCGGCTTTCGCCTGCTCAAGCGCAAGCTGCAACCGCCCCAGCAAAGCGATCTCCCCCGCGACGCCACGCCCGGGCTTTCCAGAGACAACAGCGATAGTCGTGACAAACGTTGATCCGCCGAGCGAATTACGGCACCTTGTGGCGCCCTGCCCCCACCCTCAGGAATCCCAGCCATGCAGCATCAGGCCAAGCAGCACCAGGAACAGCTACAGGTCGCCTGCGCCCAGATCAACACGCGCCTCGGTGACGTCGAGGCCAATCTCGCCCATCACCTCGACGTGATCCACGACGCCCGCCGTCGTGGCGTGGAATTGCTGGTCTTTCCCGAACTCTCATTGACCGGTTACGGCCTGGGCCCAAGGGTGCTGGAGGTGGCCATGCCATCGGAGGACCCACGGCTGATCCAGCTGGCCAAGGCGGCCGCCGGCATGCAGGTCATCGTCGGCTTCGTCGAGGAAGCCAGCCCCGGTGAGATCTACAATGCCCTGGCCATTTTACAGGACGGTCGAGTGGCCGCCGTGCATCGCAAGCTCAACCTGCCCACCTATGGCGGTCTTGAGGAAGGCAAGTGGTTCAGCCACGGCAGCCGCCTGACGGAAGTTCCGGTTCGTCCGGGATGGAGCACCACCTCGATGATCTGCGCCGACCTGTGGAACCCAGCGCTGGTTCATGCTGCCCTGCTGGCACGGCCTGCCGTCCTCTGCGCGCCGATCAACTCCGCATCCGGCATCGTCTCCGAGGACTTCTCCAATGAAGACAACTGGGTGCTGAATGTGCGTTTCTACGCCATGACCTACGGCACACCGGTATTGATGGCCAATCGATACGGAGCAGAGGGTGACAGTCACTTCTGGGGAGGGTCGCGGATTCTCGGGCCCCGCGGCGACACCTTGGCCGAGGCGGAGGATCGCGAAATGCTGATTCACGCCGAACTGTCGCGCACCGCCATCGCCCGTGCGCGCTTCGAGCTGCCCACCCTGCGAGATGCGGACAGCCCCTTGATACGTGAGTTGATGGCAGGCTATCGCTAGCAAAACACGGGGTCAGGCTGCCGCGAAAACGCGCGCCAGAAATGCTAGAATCGCCTTTCACTTTCTGAACATCGGCGCGCCCCTCTACATGAACACAGCTTCTCGCCCTCGCCTGTCCACTCCCCCTCTGAGCATGCTCGTCATGGGCGTTTCGGGCTCAGGCAAATCCCACATCGGGCGTTTGCTGGCCGAGCGGACGGGAGCCAAGTTCATCGACGGCGATGACTACCACAGCCGCGACAACATCGCCAAGATGTCCCGGGGCGAACCACTGAACGACGAAGATCGCCAGGGCTGGCTCGACACCCTGGCCGGCCTGTATCGCGAACATCGTCAGACCGGCCAGCCCCTGGTGATCGGCTGCTCGGCCCTGAAGCGACAGTACCGAGACCTGCTGCGCGCCGGCGCCGCGGACCTGAAGATCCTGTACCTTCACGGCAGTCAGGAACTGCTGCTATCGCGCCTCAACAGCCGCGGGCAGCACTTCTTTGCTGGTGAGCATATGCTGCGAAACCAGCTGGCCACGCTGGAGATGCCCGGTGATGACGAAGCGATTCGTTGTGACATCGAGAGCACCCCTGACGCCATCATCGACCGCTTTATCTCGGAACTGGCGACATCGCCGGATGCAGCGCGCTGAAAAGGATGACCAGCGGTGTGGAAAACGCTGACTTCTCCTACCCTTTCCTGCATGAGCATACTTTCTCGCCAATGCAGCAGTAATGAACGCCTTACACTCTGTCACTTAGTCGTCATGTTTCGTCTCATCCCTACGCTGATCGTCAGCCATGTCGTTAACCGTCAGCTTTGTCACCGACCGTCAGCTTTGTCACCGACAAGGGGGGTATGAGGCGTTTTTCCCGTTGATATGTCCAACACTACCTCGGCTCTCGCAGTCGATCGTCGAACAAGGAGAATCCCATGTCCGATCCGATGGTAGGCAAGACGTTTGAGTTCAGCTGTGACGGCAAGACCTGGGGCGTGGTCTTCGAAAACGCTACGCGCATGCGTCATCGCCTGCATGGCTCGCCCACCACATCGCAGCCAAGCGACACCAGCTGCGCCTATCTCGCAACACCCGTGGATGATCACCGAATCTTTGTCTATGGCTTGGAGGACAAAGGTCTGGCACTACGTTACGTCCTCGACTTCAATAGCATGACCTTTATTGGCCACGGAGCCTTCGCCGACCCACGTGCCGACTACCGCGGCGAGTTCCGTCCGTCCTGAGGGGCTGCCAGCTTCTGCCTCTCGTTGGTCCCGTTGGAACTATGCCGCCCAATGACCGGCTAAGCGACAGAGTTGTCCGTCTACAGCGGTCCCACAAAGACTATCCGTCAGTCGCCATCCACTAGAAACAAAAAGTCCGGCTCCATGGGAGCCGGTCTTTTCCTGACGATAGTCATCCGCCAAGGCAATTCGTCAGGGCAGGTCGTCAGAGCAGTTTATCAGGGCAATCGCCCCGGGGGAGCGTACGAGCACCACTCCCCCCGCGTTACGTCAGCCGATGACGCTCCGCCAGTGCGATCAATCCCGCCAGGGTCGCGCTGTCGCTGTCTACCTCATCCACCGCGATAGCGTGGCGTTCCAGCGCCTGGCGATACAGCGGGTTGAGCCCCGAGGACCCCACCAGCACGACACCGGCCTGCTGCTCGATCAGATGCTCGCGCTGGGCAAGCACCTCAGCACCAATCAACACTCCGGAGAGAAAACTGCCCACCTGAGAAGCCTGCAGGCCCGCGTACAGGTGGCGGCTGCGGCCTTCGAACAGCGCGTGCATCAGCCCAGCGGGATGTTCCGCTGCTGCTAACCCTTGGGCAAAGCCGTGCGCATCGAAGGCATCGCCGCTGTTGTCGGCCGTCCTCGACGGCTCTCCCGGCAGCGTGTGGAAGCGCACGGCGTGATAGAGCTCGCCGGTCATCATGGTCGAAAAATCCACCAAGCGATCGCCTTCCAGTCTGGCCCACTTGCTGTGGGTGCCTGGCAGGCAGCATACACCGCTACTGAGTCCTTTCAGGGCGAAGGCACCAAACGCCTGAATTTCCTCGCCCCGCATCACATCCACGTGATCGTCTCGCACCACCTTGAGACCGGGCACGATCCAGGCGTTGTCGAGCCCCGGCGCGGGCACCACATTGTCGGCCAGATCCAGCGCCGAACGGGGGACCTCCAGCTGCGGTGCTTCGCTCCAGCCCCGCGCCGATCCGACCATACCGGACAGATACACCGGCACCTTGCCGCCCTCACGCCAGGCACCCACCTGGGCTTCACAGTAATGGGGGAATTCGGCTGTCGTCAGCGAGCGCAGCCCCGCATCGGAACGTACGCTCTCCAGACACTCTCCGCTCTGCCGATCGACCAGAAAGGCACGGAAGTTACTGGTTCCCCAATCAATCGCAATCAGGCGCTCGCTCATGCCCCGGCTCCTGCACTGGCGCTACCGGCCAGGCTCTGCCATTCGTCCACCAGCTCACGGGCGATCTTGCCGACCTCGTCTGCGCTGCGGCCTGGCTTGTACAGATTGCTGCCGAAACCAAACCCGGCCACGCCCACCGCATGCCACTCCGCCATGTTGGAACGCTCGATACCACCGACGGCCAGCACCGGCAGGTGCTTGGGCAGAATGGCGCTGATGTCCTTCAAGTACCCCGTCCCAAGACGTGCGGCGGGGAACAGCTTGAGCGCAACGGCACCGGCGCGCGCGGCAGCCAGCGCTTCCGTCGGCGTCATGCAGCCGATCATCGGGGCAAGACCCCGCTCAGCACCCAGCGTGACCAGCGAAGGATCGGTGTTCGGCGTGATCATCAGTGGTGCGCCAAGTGACGCCAGCTTGGCCGTATCGTCCGCTTCCAGCACGGTACCGGCGCCGATCAGCACGTTCTCAGGGCTACAGGCAACGGCACGCTCGATGCTGTCCCAGGGCTGCGGTGAATTCAGTGGAATCTCGATCAGACGAAAGCCAGCTTCCACTAGAGCACCACAGACCGGCTCGATCTCATCGGGCGTAATACCACGCAGGATGGCCACCAGCGGCATCTCCTTCATGGCAGCATCAAGCACAGCGCGCTGGGCATCATTCATGTCAGCAGTCCTCATCGAGTCGACAACGGAGAAATAACGGTTTCACATGATACGACGAAGGGCGGCCAAGGCCGCCCTCTCAGGTCAATCAATCGACCAGCCACATGGCCATCTCGGGCCACATCAGCAGCGCGGCCAGCACACACAATTGCAGTGCGATGAACGGCAGCAGTGACACAAAGATGTCTTTCAGGCTGATCTCCGGCGGCGCCACCCCTTTCAGGTAGAACGCGGCCGGGCCAAATGGCGG
>NZ_JAEKJT010000008.1 GCF_017303055.1 Halomonas litopenaei
AACGCTGCTGAGCTGTCCGATGGGGTTCAGGCCAGCGTCGGTCTGACCGCCGGCACCCAGGCCGGTGACACCATTACGCTGCAGATCGATAACGCGGACGACGTGACGTATACCGTGACGGCGGACGACGTCTCCAATGGTAGCGCCACGGTGGTGATTCCGAGCAATGCTCTGGAAGACGGCGACTATAGCGTCGCAGCGGTGATTACCGACGCTGCCGGTAATAGCTCCGCTGCCTCCAGCAGCGTTGACTTCAACGTGGATACGGCCGCGCCTAGTGGTCCGAACAACTCGATTGCCTTCGATGATGAATTGATGAGTGCTGCGGAAGCCACGGCGATTTCCCTCAGCGGGCAGATTGATGCTGACAGCACTCTATCCAGTATCGTAATCAGTGATGGAGATAGTGATACCACCGATATCACTGTCGACCAAAGCGCGATTACCGTGGCTGGCGATGGCACTGTGAGCGTCACGGGGCTCGACCTCAGTGCGCTTGCCGATGGCGAATTGACGGTCACCATGACGCTTGAGGATACCGCCGGTAATAGCGGGACCGTGACCGATACTGCGACCCTGGACACTACCGGTGCCTTGATCGCCGATAGCAGCGAGGCACTGAATGAAGCGGTGAATGCCACGGTGTCGGGCAACCTGGCCGGTAATGACTGGGGGGATCTGGCGCAGATCGCGGTCACGGCCCCTGAGGGACTTACCGCCGGTGGCAGTGATGTCACCTGGGCGGGCAGCTACGATGCCCAGCAACAGAACTACACCATGACGGCGACGGTGGCGGGTGGTGACGTCGCGACGCTGGTCATCAACGGGGCAACGGGTGCTTACACCTTTACCCAGTTGGCGGCGCTGGATCACCCGGCCCTTGGTGCGGACATTCAGGAGCTCGGCTTCCAGGTCTCGACAGTGGATGCGGCCGGCAACAGCGCTGAGGGCAGCCTGGAGATCCAGCTCACCGACGCCGTGCCCGACGCCGCGGCGCCTGTACTTATCGATACCAGCGGGATGGCCCAGCCGGTGGAAGGCACTTTGGTCGATGACTTTGGTGCCGATGGTGGTGTGGTCAGCTCCATCGTGATCGATGGGGTGACTTTCCGCTACGATCAGGACAGCGGTAGCGTGGAGCAGCAGGGACAGTCCGACCTGATCGCCGGCTACCAATACGACGATACGTCCAGCCAATTGACGGTCACCACCGTGAAAGGCGAGACCTTTGACGTCAATCTTGCCGACGGGACCTACCGCTTCACACAAGGCAGCCTCGCCAATGATGCCTTTATGTCTGATCAGGCCCCTTCGGTCGGGTTGGGTGATTCTGCGAGTTTGCTGGGTATCGTGGGTGTAGACGCTCTTGGCCTAGTGAATTTTAGCGGAAGCCAAGCATTTAGCGTCAATGATCCAGACAACGATATCGCAAGTGTTACAGTAGCACTGACGTCGCTTCTTTCCGTTTCTTTGGGTAGTCCTGGGTTCGAATACTCAGAATCAATGGCGCAGTCGTTTGGGCTTACAGTCGATAATTCGAATCGCTTGGGCGTCTTGGATAACAATGCATCGATTGTGATAACTGCAGCTGATGGAGGGCTGAGTTCTCAGCAATGGAACGAGTTTTTGGGTTCGATTTACTACAGTGGAGGCTTGACCTCAATTGGTCTAGGTTCCTCTCTCTCGATTTCCGCGATAGATGTTGAGGGTAACGATGTCGGCCCTGAGTCTCGGGGCGACATACTCGAACTAGATCTTCTCAATGGTAACAGTGCTCCCGATTATCTGTTAGAAGATGAATCGGCCGATCCCGATGCGGGCAATACCCTCACGGGCACCGCCAACAGCGATCGCCTCTATGGCTACGGCGGCAACGATACCCTGAACGCCGGCGCCGGCAACGACATCCTGCGGGGTGGGGCCGGCGACGATGTCCTGTCGGGGGGAGATGGCGATGACCTGCTGATCGGCGGCACCGGTACCGATACCCTGACGGGTGGGACAGGCCGCGATGTATTCCGCTTTGAAGCCGGAAACGCAGGGGCCGCCGGTAGCCCGGTCGTCGATACCATCACTGACTTCTCCCTCGGCGATGGCGATATTCTGGACCTTCAGGGCCTTTTGCAGAACGAGGTCAGGATCGGTACCGACCCTGGCAACCTGACCAGCTTCCTGCACTTCGTACGCACCGCGGATGGCGATACCCGCCTCGAGATTAGCTCCAGCGGTGGCTATCTGGGTGGCTACGACGCCAGTGCTACGGACCAGGTCATCCTGCTCGAAGGTGTCGATCTGGTCGGCCAGGGGACCGATGCGGCATCCGACTGGCAGATCATTCAGCAACTTCTCGAGGGTGGCCATCTCTCCGTGGACACCACGGTCCAGGCGGGAGAGACGGCGGTCGGCGGCTTCAAGTCGTCCACCGAGATCGACGCGACCCTGACCGACGGGGATGGCGACAGCACGTCCACCAGTGTGGCGGTCGATGAGACCGGTACACTGGACGAACCGACGGTCCCCAGCGACCCGGATCCGGACAATACCGCGCCGATCGTGCAGGCCGACAGCGGCCTGCTGGGGCTGCTGGATGTCTCGGCGCTGGGCATCATCGATCTCAACAGCCAGGCGTTGGTGGCTGCCGATGCCGAGAACAATCTCGCGTCGGTCACGATCGACTTCCGTCCCTTGCTCGATATCAATCTGACCGACTCGGTCGAACTGACGGCATCCCAGTCCATGGCTCAGGAGCTCGGTCTGAGCATCTCGACGGAGAGCTCTAGCGGCGTCCTCGGGCTCGTGGCGCCGCGGGCCTCGCTGACCATCACCGCACTGGATGGCGGTCCCATCGACAATCTGGCGGTCAATGAGTTGCTGGGCAGCGTGAGGTTTACCGATGGCGACGGCGGTCTGCTCGGTCTTGGCACTGACCTGCAGCTCAGCGTGTTGAACGCGCTTCGCATCAGCGCCACCGACACCGAAGGACTCGAGGGCAGCGAACTGGTCGGTAACCTGTTGCAAGCCGAAGCGTTGGACCAGCTGTTCGGCGGCAGCACCTACATCGAAGAAGGCGATGGAGGCAATAACGACCTGGATGGTGGCATCGGCAATGAACGCTTCTACGGCTACGCCGGTAACGACACCATCGACGCCGGGGGAGGTAATGATCTGCTGAGAGGCGGAACAGGCGACGACGTCCTCAACGGTGGCGGTGGCGACGACCTGTTGATCGATGGTCAGGGCAGCGACACCTTCAATGGTGGCGCCGGCAACGATGAGATTCGTCTTTCCGGGACGGGCTTTGCCGCCATCGACGGAGGTAGCGGGGAGGATGTGCTGCTGCTCGATGGCGGCATCGACCTCGATCTGACTGATGCGTCTGTCGGTACGATCGGCAATATCGAGCGTATCGACCTGGGTGATGACGATGGGGCATCGCGCCTGACCCTCGATGAGGACGAGACCATCGCCCTGACCGATGACGACAACCTGCTGACGGTGGAAGGCGATGACGGCGATACGCTCAGTGCTAGCGGCGCCGTGGCCACCGGCAACGAGCAGACCAGCGGTGATACCACCTATGTCGAGTACAGCCTGGGCAGTACCACGCTGCTGGTGGAAGACACCGTCAATGTGGAGGTCAATTGAGGGTGGGGGTAGCGCCTGGCGCAGTGCAAGCAAGGTCAGGTCGACCACGCAGGGCCAGGTGCCGTTGGTGGATCGCTGGCGGGGCGCTGATGGTCTGCGCCCTTCAGGCCCAGGCGCTGAGTCTGTCGGAAGCAGTGGTCCAGGGGCTGGCCGTCAATCCCGAGGTACGGGCGGCGGAATCCGACGTTCGGGTGGCCGCCACCGAGGTGGATATCGCGCGCGATAGCTACTGGCCCTCGGTGGAGGTGTCGGCGGGGCCGGAGAACTCGCTGATGGGAGAGCTCGGCTACGACATCACGGCGACCCAGGTGCTGTATGACTGGGGACGTATTGCGTCGCAGGTGGCGTCGGCCTCGGCCGAATACCGCCATCGGTTGGCCTCGCTCAAGGTGACCAGCGACGAAGTGGCGCTGGATATCATCGAGCTTTACCTCGACGTGGTGGCGGCCCAGCTCCGCGTGGTCGAGGTGGAGGGCTATCTGGACCGGCTCGAGGCGCTGGCGGCGATGACCGACCAGCGGGATCTTGGTGGCTACAGCGATCGCAGCGAAAGCGAGCGCAGCCGTCTGGACATCGCCCGTGCCCGTGAGCAACTGGCGATGGAGCGGGGTGCCCTTAGTGAGGCCCAGCAGGAACTGCGGGTGTTGCTGCAACGGGACATCCTGGCCACCCAGATGCCCGACCCCGAGGATTATCTGGCAAGCCTGGCTGCACCGGCGCAGGTGGACCTTGCGATCGAGGACGCCCCTGTGCTCGAACAGAGCGAGGCCGACGTGTCTGTGGCGAAGGCTGAGCTGGAAGAGTCTGAGGCGGCCTTGATGCCCCAGCTCAACCTCGAAGGATCGCTGCTCAGGCGTGAGGTCGGCGGGGTGATGGAAGAGGATCAGGTGATCGCCCTGCGTGTGCGGATGGCGCCCATCCAGGGGCTGTCCAACTGGCGTAGGACTGATGCTGCCGCGCAGCGGGTGGAGTCTTCGCAATTCTCGCGGCGGGCCGCACGGCGCGATCTTCAGCGCACCATCGCCGGCTTGAAGGAGCAGTATCAGGTGACCCAGTGGCGTCTGGAAGGGCTCGAGGAACAGATCGATCGGGCCGGCGAGGTCCTGACGACCTACGAAGACCAATTCAGCGTCGGTCTCAGGGACATCGCCGATCTGCTCAGTATCGAGAGCGAGCGGTTCGAGGCGGCCAGGCAGCGTATCGACGTGGAGATCCAGCAACTGCGTCTGCAGTACCGGGCCGCTTCGCAGTTGGGAACGCTGGCCGCCGTGGTGCCGAGGCTCGAGGAACAGGATATCGCGCAGGGAGGCTGAGCGATGGAGTCGTCACAAGGCGTGACTGGAGACGCATTACGAGAAGGGCTAGTCGTGCTGTGCGAGCAGTGGGGTCGGCATTGCACCACCGCCGAACTCGGCGATGGCCTACCGCTGGAGCAGGGGAGGTTGCCCGTGTCCGAGGTACCGCGCGCGCTGAGGCGGGTACAGATGAAGGCACGCTGCCTCGACGTTCCGTTGGACAGGCTGGCCAATGACCTACTGCCGGTATTGATCGAGCTGGACGACGAGCGCTGGGTGACGGTGGTGGCCCGTGAAGAGGGCGCGATCCAGGTACTGCTGAGTGAAAGCGGTGGTGGTACCGAAATTTGGAGCCCCCGAGAGCTTTGTGCCAGGCATACCGGCGTGACGATCGTCGCCAGGCCGGACCTTCAGCCGGATGATCGGGCCGGGGGCTTCGCCGAGGAGCCGCAGGAGCACTGGCTGAAAGGCCCCCTGAGTCGCTGCTGGGGAACCTGGGTGGAGGTTGGCGTGGCGGCCTTGATGGCCAACCTGCTGGCCATCGGTACGGCGCTGTTTGCCATGCAGGTGTATGACCGGGTGGTGCCCAATGAGGCGTTCTCCACCCTATGGATCCTGGCCAGCGGTGTCGTTCTGGCGATCCTGCTCGAATTTGGCTTGCGGGTACTGCGGGCGAGTCTGCTCGACAACACCGGCAAGCAGCTTGATCAACAGCTATCGTCGCGGCTCTTTTCACAGGTGATGAACCTGCGCCTGGCGGCAAAGCCGGGGTCGGTGGGAGCTTTTTCCAGCCAGATTCGAGAGTTCGAGAGCGTTCGCGAGTTCCTGACGTCTTCCACCATCGGTGCGATCAGCGACTTGCCTTTCGTCGTGCTGTTTCTGGGTGTCATCTACTTTATCGGTGGTGACATGGTGTGGGTGCCGGTGGCTGGCATCGTGATGATGGTGTTGCCCGGCCTGCTGGCCCAGCGCAAACTGGCGCGGCTTTCGCGCCAGAACCTGCGAGAAGGGGCGGTGCGCCAGGGGGTACTGCTAGAGACCGTTGACCACCTTGAATCGGTCAAAGCCAGTCGTGCCGAGGGCCGCCACCTGCGGCTGTGGGACAGCCTGTCAGGGGAGCTCGCCGATGCCTCCACCCGTCATCGGCGGCTGTCATCCAAGCTGACCTACGGCGCTTCCATGGTCCAGCAGCTAGTGTATGTCGGTGTGGTCATCGCCGGTGTTTACGTCATCTCTGCCGGCGAACTGACCGTCGGTGGCTTGATCGCCTGTACCATCCTGACCTCACGGGTGGTGGCGCCGATGGCCCAGGTGGCCGGTATTCTGGCGCGCTGGCAGCACGTCAAGGTCGCCATGGAAGGCCTGGACGGCTTGATGGACGCCCCGACAGAACGCCCGGTGGGACGCCAGTTTGTGCGCAAGGAACGGGTCCAGGGGCGTTACGAACTACGTGAGGTCGGGCTTGCCTATCAGCAGGATGCGCCGCCCGCCCTGGCGCTCGACTCGTTGTCTCTCGCCGCGGGCGAGCGCATTGCCCTGCTGGGAGGCAATGGCGCGGGTAAGTCGACCCTTCTGCGGCTGTTGGCGGGGTTGGTGGATCCTGCGAACGGGACGGTCCAGCTCGACGAGGTGAGCCTGAGCCAGATCGAGCCAGGGGATCGTCGCCGTGCCATCGGCTATGTGCCCCAGGACATCGCGTTGTTTCACGGCACCCTGCGCGACAACCTGATGCTGGATGGCGGCGCCTATCACGACGAGGAGCTGATGGAGACGCTCGATCATGTCGGCCTCGGTCGCTTCGTCCGCCGGCACGCCCTGGGGCTGGATATGCCTCTTCAGGGCAATGCCAGCCTGTCCGGGGGGCAGCGCCAGGCGGTTGGCCTGGCCCGGCTGATCCTGCAGGACCCGCGTATCGTGCTGATGGATGAGCCTACGGCTGCCTACGACCAGTCCAACGAGCAGCGGGTCATCGCCTTTCTTATGCGCTGGCTGGAGGGGCGGACGGTGGTGATTTCGACCCACAAGAAGTCGCTGTTGTCGCTGGCACATCGGGCGGTGGTGCTCAAGGATGGCCGGCGGGTCATGGATGGCCCCGTCGACAAGGTAGTCTCGGGCAATCAGGTCAGGACCACCGCAGCCCGCGCCTCAGGAGAGCAGTGACATGGCCAGTGCAACATCACGCCAGCGGCAGGTGCTGGAGCAGCTGCAGGGGGGGAGCTCGCTGCCCCAGGGTACCCACGTCATTCTGTGGGCCTGCGTCGCCACCATCGCGATCTTTATTGCCTGGGCGTCCTGGGCCACCATCGACGAGGTCACCCGTGGCGACGGTAAGGTGGTGCCCTTATCACGCATGCAGACGATACAGAGCCTGGAGGGTGGCATCCTCGAGCGCCTGTTGGTGCAGCGGGGCGAGCGGGTCGCTGCAGGGCAGCCTCTGCTGCGGCTGGACGATACGCGCTTTCGTAGCGCCTACCTGGAAACGATGAGTCAGGTCGAGGTCCTCGGGGCGTCCATCGCGCGCCTGGAAGCAGAGGTGTTGGAGCAGGAGAGCATTCGTTTTCCCGACGATATCGATGAGCAGGGCGAGCTGGCGCGCTCCGAACGCGCGCTGTTCGAGGCCCGGCGCAATCGCCTGCTGCAGGCAGAGGCCTCCATCGAGGACGAGATGGCCATCGCCAGGCGCCAGTTGAGACTGCTGGAACCGCTGGTCGAGCGACGCTCCGTCAGCGAGATGGAGGTCCTGAAACTGCAGCAGACGGTGGCCTCATTGGCCGGCAAGCTGGCCGAGATGCGCAATAGTTATGTCCAGGATGCCTATGCTGAGCTTTCCACTAAGCAGGCGGAGCTGTCGACGCTGGAGCAGACATTGCTGCAGCGTCGCGACCAACTCGAGCGCACCGAGATCGTGTCGCCGGTGCACGGGCGGGTGAACGACATCATGGTCACCACCACCGGTGGGGTCATACAGCCTGGCGAGCCGATCCTGGAAATCACACCGCTGGAAGACCAGCTATTGATCGAAGCACGGATTCGGCCGGAGGACGTGGCGTTCGTGGCTCCGGGCATGCCGGCCAGTGTCAAGATCACGGCCTACGACTACACCATTTACGGCGACCTGGAAGGCACGGTGGAGCAGATCAGCGAGGATACGATCGAAGAGGAAACGCCGCGCGGCAAGGTGTCCTACTACGAGGTGCTGGTGCGCACCGATGAAGCCCACCTGGAGCGCCACGGCGAGCGCCTCGCCATTCGGCCCGGTATGGTGGCCGAAGTCGATATTCAGACAGGTGAGCGATCGCTATTGAGCTATCTGCTCAAGCCGATTATTAAAGCCAGGTTGTATTAAGAGATATCACTAATGGTCAGATCTTATTGCGACCGCTTGTGATCCCAACCTCTGAGCCGTGCCCATCCGCTCACCTATCGGCGGCTGAGTGGCTCTGGGCCTGCAACGCGGCATGGGCCAGGGTAAGCTGTGTTGCCTGAACCTTCGGGGAAGATGATCTTCCCCGCTGAATTGCTGGCCTGCCGCCTGGTCGCGGTGGCCCATGAGGAGCCTTCCGTGCCCGTAAGTCTGAGCAGTGAACACAAGGATGCCCTTGTCGCGGGTGTCGAGGACGCCGGTCGCCTGGTGCTCGAGATCTATCAGCGTGACTTCGACGTCGAGCACAAGGATGACAACAGTCCCCTGACCGAGGCCGACCTGGCCGCCCATCACGCGCTGGTGGCGCTGCTGGAACAGCTGACGCCCGGCACGCCGGTACTGTCCGAGGAATCCGGCGAGATCGCCGCCGAGACGCGGCTGGGCTGGGACTGTTACTGGCTGGTGGACCCGTTGGATGGGACCAAGGAGTTCGTCAATCGCAACGGCGAGTTCACCCTTAATGTGGCGCTGATCGAGCACGGTGTACCGGTGCTCGGGGTGGTGCACGCGCCGGTGCTGGGGGTGACCTGGTTCGGTGATCGCCAGCAAGGCGCCTGGCGCACCGAGCAGGCCCCCAGCGGCAAGGCGCCGGTGCGCCAGCCTATTCGAGTGCGTGACTTGCCGGACCCCGCGGTAGCGCCGTGGGTGGTGGTCGGCAGCCGGCGCCACGGGGCTGAAGCCTTCGAGGCCTTCTGTGCGGGCCTGCCCGCCAGCGAGTGCACGTCCATGGGCAGCTCGCTGAAACTGTGCCTGGTGGCAGAGGGCAAGGCGGACCTCTATCCCCGTCTGGCACCCACCTGCGAGTGGGACACCGCCGCGGCCCAGGCCGTGGTCACGGCCGCAGGAGGCGAGGTGCTGGATGCCGAGACGTTGATGCCACTGCGCTGCAATCGTGGCGAGTCACTGCTCAATCCGTTTTTCGTCGTCTGCGGCCAGCGTGACCGGCGCTGGGAACAGGCCCTGGCCGCAGCACTGGCGGACTGAGTCACGCTGTTCGGCCGGCTTCAGAAGGTGTAGGCCAGTGAGGCACTGATGACGTCGTATTCGGTGTCGCTGGCGCCCAGCGTGGTCTGTCCCGACAGCGACATGACCACGCCTTTGCCGAGGCGGTGTTCACCCCCCAGGGTCAGGACGAAACGGTCGTCATCGCTGCCATCCAGGTGGTCGGCGTCGTCGTCCACGTCACTGGACAGGTCGTAGTGATAGAACAGGTGGCCATAGACCCGTCCCGCGCTGAAGTGGGTGCTCAACTTGGCGCCAGCAAAGACCTCACCGGTCTCCTCGCCATAGTCAGTGCGCTGCCCCAGGTAATCGCCGTCTAGGTCGTCTTCAAGATAGGCGCCGCCCAGGGTAAGGCCGGTATCGACCCGGTGATAGCGCGGCAGATAGTAGGTGCCCGAGGCTCGCCCTCCCCAGCGGTGGCCATCCACGTCGATGGGGGCGGCCAGATAGTCCCGATGTACCTCTCCATCCAGGTCCTGGTACAGCAGGGTGGCATCCAGCACCAGACGGTCATCGAGCAGGGCCACCGCCGCATAGGGCATGACCAGCTCTCCTCCCAGGTCGGTGCGGCCGCCACGGTCGCCATGGAGTTCGATATCGCTGTGGCCCGCGGCGAGGCCGACGAGCCAGTTCCGTTGGCGGTAGTCCACCCCTGCCAGCACCGCCTTGGTATCTCCCGAATATCCTGTGTGGTCTGTTTCCCCGTCCAGATCGCCGACCTCGCTGGTCGTCCAGACGCTGATGCCCGGACCTGTCAGAGCTTGCTGAGCGCGCGGTTGCATATGCGCGTCGATGCGCTGGGTGACGGGCTGGAAGTGGCGTGCCAAGGCTTGTTTGAGGGCACCGTACAGGCTCTGATCGATGTCGAGAATGCCCAGGCGGGACGCTAGTGCCAGGGTCTCGTCGCGATCTAGCTCGCCCATCGTTCCGCTGAACAGCAGCGTGCCATCGTCAGCTCTCAGGGAGAGTGGCGTGTTGGAGTTCACTGCACTCAGGGGTGTGCCGGGGGGCAGCAGAAGGCTAATGGGACGACCATTGAGCACCGCCGTCACACGGTTGTCCGGGCTGCCAGGAGCCGTTTGCTGGAGGTGCTGCAAGGTGAGGGGGCGGCCCTCGAAGCTCGTGTAGAGCGTGCCTGCTGCCGCGGTTGTTGGAAGCGTCTGGGCCAGCCCTGCAGCAGGCATCAGGCCGAGTGCCAGGCTGGGGACCAACAGGCAGTGAGCCAATAGTGAGGGTGCCGGGGCCACGGAGGGGTGGTGGGGTTGGGTCGGTTTCATGGAAATGCCTTTTCGGGATAGAAACACCTTTGGGGCGGCTGATTAAGGGAAATACATCAGCCATTTCATCCGATCCTTGGCTGAAAATGCGCATGTAGGATGAGGTGTTATCCAGTATCAGGCATTAGAAAGTAACTAAATGTATATACTGTGCCTAAATGGAATTAGGATTGCATTTTTTTGCTATTTCATCTTTTGGATGGCGAAAGAGTGCTCAAAAAAGCAGAAAAGGGTAATTAAGAGCACAGTGTTGGTGAGTGTTCGCTGAATAAATGACCCATCGCTGTCTCGGCAAGTCATCAGGGGCTTTGTGAGGGGACCGGAGCAGGGAAGGACGTGGATGCAGGGAAGGAAGTGGGTGTAGGCAAGGACGTGGGCGTAGAAAGGTAAATGGATATTGTGAAAAAAACGTGGCGCTGTGAGCGAGGGTGGTGCCTTTGCCCGTCAGGGTGAGGCGCCGTGCAGGTCATGACCAGAAGGTTACTTGCGCGATATCCCATAGCCAAAAAGCTGCAGCAGGCGCTGGGCCCATGCTGGTGGTAGCAGCGTCAGACCTTGGGTCGCCAGGCACAGCGGCAGTGGAAAGCTGACTCGGGGGCGATTGGCATCCACTGCCTTGGCGATGCGTTTTGCAGCGCGCTCCGCGCTCCACATAAAGGGTTTGGGGCCGGGCATGGCACGCGCCATGTCGGACGCCACGTACCCGGGCATGACCAGGGTGACCCCGACGCCGTCATTGCCAAGGGGGGCCCTTAGCGCCTCGGCGTAGGCCTTGATGGCCGCCTTGCTGGCGCTGTAGCTGGGAACGGCCGGCAGGCCATGCCAGGCGGCCAGGGAGCTGACAAAGACCAGCTGGCCGTGACCGCGGCGGCGCATGGCGGTCGCGAGCTGGCGGCTCATTTCCATGGGCACGCGCAGGTTGATGTCCATCAGCTGACGAGCGGCCTCGGCGCATTCATCGAGCCGAGCGTCGCGGATGCCGGTGTTCATGCCGGCTGCCATTATCACGAGATCTGGCGTCGCGCTGAGGCTGTCCAGCCAGGCGCGACGGGCCTGATCATCTTCCAGGGTAAAGCTGGACAGGCTTACCTTGGCCCCCTTGGCGCGGCAGCGTGTGGCCAGTGTGTCCAGGACGTCCTGCCGCCGGCCATGTAGCAGCAGGTGCTGGCCTGGCGCCGCGTAGTGTTCGGCCAGGGCGCCACCGATGGCCCCGGTGGCGCCGGTGATGAGGATCAGCCGAAGGGGCTCGGTCATCTCGCAAGTCCTCAGTAGGGTCCATGCAGGTAGCGTCGAGTCAGGCGATAGAGGCGCTGAAACAGGGTGAGTTCCGGCTGGTTCTGGCGCGCCCTGGCCAACAGCTGGACGGCGGTTTCGACGCTGATGAGCTGACGACTGCGGGGGTCGACGTAGCGGGGGTAGCGAATCAACGCGGCCACCACCAGCTGCTCCAGGCTGATCTTGCGGCCACGACGATCGGGTGCCGGTGCGTGGTCCTGGGTCAGCCCCCAGCCCGCATAGAACGGCATACCATAGGTGACCACCCGGCGCTCACGAATCAGCGCTTCAAAGCCGGTCAGGGAGGTCATGGTATGGACCTCATCGACCCTGTCGATCAGGGTCGTGATATCGACGTCGGCGACCAACCTGTCCCAGTCGTCCGAGGGCACCTGCGCTCCTTGCCGCACACCCGCCATCACATCCGGGTGGGGGCGATAGACAATGAAGGCGTCAGGCCTCGTCCGACGGACCTCCCTGAGAAGCTGCGCATTGGTGCGGATTCGCCCGGTGCCCAGGCGCACCGAGGCATCGCTTTCCACCTGGCCCACCACCAGCAGAAGCGGTCGATCACCTGGCAGTTCAGGCAGGCGGGAAGGCTCGTGGTGAGGGTTGTACTTGCTCAGCTTGAGCTGTCGCAGCTGCTGGATCAGCCGGGATGCCCGCGCGAGTTCGCGGTGGTTGAACTGGCCGTGGGCGATCAGCCGTTCCAGCTCGCTGGGGCGGCCAGGATCGTAGTGAATGCCACAGCGATCGATGACCAGCGATAGCGGCCTGACCAGGTCGATGCCCAGCCCCACGGAGCGTAGAAAGCCATCTTCCATGCGTGATACCCCTGTCGCTGCTGGTGTCTGGCTTCCCCAGAGAAGCTGCCGCTCCGTGGAGGTGGCCAGCGGTGATGGCTTGATGCGCTCGTGTGAGTGATGACTTACACACGCCTTGGGTCCCAGAAAATCCCCGACAAACCGCTGCTTCCAGCGTGACAGGCCGTGGCACCGCCAATGCCCCCTGCCGGCGTCGATCTGACGCTGCTGGTCTTCCAGCAGATCCAGGGTGTCCTCCAGGGTGGAAGGGGCGCCGGTATAGGGATTGGCGTAGCGGCTGTAATGCAGATAAGCGGCGGCGAACAGACGCTGCAGCGAGGCTCGACGGTGGCGGCGAGGACAGCGGAGGTGGTCAGTGGTCAGGCCCCATCCCGCGTAGAACGGGAGGCCGTGGCAGGTGACGGGGAGCCCCGCCAGCAGGGCCTCGAAGCCAAGCTGGCTGGTCACGACGTGAACGGCCTGCACCGCATCGAACAGCGCCCAGGGATTGATGTCATCGGCCAGCAGTTGGCAGCGAGGGTGGCGGCCCGCGTGTTCCAGATGGCCCTGGCGTCGCCCGGCGATGACCTCGGGATGCACCTTTACCAGGATGTCGGCATCGGGATGACGGGTCAGTGCATGGTCGAGCATCTGGTGAAAACGTTGACGGTCGGCCAGGCCACCGACGATCGAGGCGTCGTTCCGGGTCTGGTCGACCACCAGTACGCGTGGCCGAGGGCTCGCCGGTAACGGTATGTCCGGGGCGTGGTTGACCTTGGACAGGCGAGAGTGGCACAGGCGCACGATCAAACCGCTGGCGCGAAGCTCGTCCTCGGGTGAAATACGGCCATGTTCGATCAGGGATTCCAGGTCGGAGGGGGCTGAAGCGTCGTAGTAGATGCCGCTGTGATCGACCACCAGTGAATGACTGGCGTATCCCTCTGCCGCGGGCCCCCAGGAACGCACGAAGCCTTCTTCGAGCGCAATGAACGGCAACTGGTGGCGTAGCGCCCACTGTCTGGCCCTGGCGGTGGTGGGGCGCTGCCCCCAACCCACCACGGCGTCCGCGCGACAGCCGCGGCGGCGTGGCCAGGGGACGATATCAGAAAACTCCGGCAGGCAGGGAGCCAGCGCCGGCAGCCGGGCCAGGGCGGTGGTGGCAGTTAGCGCACAGCCTGTTGGCGACGTGGCGTCACGAAGCTGTGGCGAACGCATGAGTGACCTCTACCCCTTGGACGAGTGTTCAGGATGCTGCCGTCGAGCAGCAGTCGCTAATGCTATCAGGGTGATAAGGGCATCAGGGCGGCGCTTTATGCCGCAGCCAGCAGAGAGGGTGAAGGCGTCGTGAGGGCTCAGCTCGACAGCGGGGCCAGCGTCTCGAGCAGCGACTGCAGAACGTTCAGACCCTGATGGAAGTGGTGCTGCAGGAAGCGGCCCAGGTCGGTCATCAGCATCATCAACAGCGCCAGTCCAACGGTGAGGGAGGTGGGAAAGCCGATGTTGAACACCGTCAATTGGGGAGCCGCCCGGTTGAGGATGCCCAGCGCCAGGTTGATGGTCAGAAGGGGGGCGACCAGTGGCAGAGCCAGCAGCAGGCCGGTGGCGAAGATGGTGCCACCGTAGCGCGCCAGCATGATGAAAGCATCTGGATTGAAGCGTTGGATGCCGATCGGCAGCGTTTCGAAGCTGGTGATCAGCAGCTCCAGCACGATCAAGTGGCCGTTGATGGCCAGAAACATCAGCAGGGTGATCATGTAGAGATAGCGCGAGACCACCACCATATTGGTGCCACTGGACGGATCGAAGAAGGTGGCGAAGGCCAGGCCCATCTGCAGGCCGATGAATTCACCGGTGGCCTGCACCACGACCAGCAGCACCCTGATGCACAGCCCCATGGCGACCCCGATGACCAGCTGCTCCACCACCAGCCCAAGGCCGGCCCAGGAGGCAATCGGAATATCGGGCAATGGGGGCAGCATGGGGCTGATCAGGATGGCGATGGCGCCCGCCAGGCCAATCTTGGCCTGGGTCGGCACTGCGCTGTGACCCCACAGGGGAGCACTCAGCATCAGCGCGGTGATGCGCATCATGGGCCACAGGAAGAGGCTGAGCCAGGCGTGTAGCTGGTCGAAGGTGACCTCTACCATGGGAGCCGAGTGTTTCCAGTGGTCATGATCTTCACAGCGCTCCCTGCTATTCGGTCACTTGCCATGTTCCGCTCACTGACGCTATGTCAGGACACGAGGGCCGGGATATTGCTGAACAGCTCCCGGGTGAAGGTGATGATCAGTTCCAGCAGCCAGGGGCCCGCCAGTACCAGCACGGCAAACACCGCCAGGATCTTGGGGATAAACGACAGCGTCATCTCGTTGATCTGGGTCGCCGCCTGGAACAGGCTGACCAGCAGACCGGTGAGCAGGGCGGTCAGCAGCAGCGGCGCACCCAGCAGCAGGGTCACGCGCATTCCTTGATAGGCCAGGCTCATGACGGTCTCGGGGTGCATGGGGATCTCCTTGAAGCGGTGTGGCTGGCGCGTGCTAGAGGTAGAAGCTTTCGGCCATGGAGCCGATGATCAACTGCCAGCCGTCCACCAGCACAAACAGCATCAGCTTGAACGGCAGTGAGATTGTTACCGGCGGCACCATCATCATTCCCAGTGACATCAGTACGCTGGCCACGACCAGGTCGATGATCAAGAACGGGATGAAGATGGTGAAGCCGATCTGAAAGGCGGTCTTCAGCTCGCTGGTGACGAAGGCCGGCACCAGGACCTGCAGGGGCACGTCCTCGGGGCCTGCCATAGGCCCGACGTCAGACAGTCGGGCAAACATCGCCAGGTCCGGCTCCCGGGTCTGGCCGAGCATGAACTCGCGGAAGGGCTGCTGGGCAATGTCGATGAACTGGCCGAAGTCGATGGCATCAGTGGTCAATGGCAGCCAGGCATCCTGATAGACGTCATTGAGCACCGGCGACATGATGAAGGCGGTCAGAAACAGCGCCAGCCCCAGCAAGACCTGATTGGGAGGCGTGGACGCGGTGCCCATGGCGGTGCGCAGCAGGCTCAATACGATGATGATGCGGGTGAAGCTGGTCATCATCAGCAGCGCGGTAGGCAGAAACGCCATCGCGCTGAGCAACAGCAGCGTCTGCACCGACAGCGACCATTTCTGGCCGCCGTCGGCCAAGGGTTCGCTGATCACGCCAGGGATCTGCTGCGCTACCGCCGGCGTGGCGGCCAGACCGCTAAAGGCCAGCACCAGCACTACGGCCAGCAGCGGTGTCAGTAGACGCGCCAGTGACCGTCGAGTCAGAGGCTGCCAGAAATAACCCGCGTCAGGGCGGCCGGTGGGGTGGGGCAGCTGGCTGTCGATCATCGCCATACCCATCAATGCGGTCGCTGTCCGAGGTTGGTCTTGAGGGCTTGTGCGAAGCGCTCGCCGAAGCTGTCCGCTGCAGCGGACGATGCCGGCAGTTCTGGCTCCTCGGGCGCTGGCAGGCTGTCGAGGCGATTGACCCGGCCTGCGCCGACGCCGAGCACCAGCCAGCGATCCTGAATCTGCACGACCACGACACGCTCACGCTGGCCCACGGCGGTGCTGCCGATGATCTTGAGCCTGCCTGGCTGGCCATGCAGGCCTCCGCTGCGCCGTTTGATCAAGGCCGAGAGTCCGAACAGGATGGCGATGATCAGGGCCAGGGCGGCTGCCGTCTTGCCCAGCATCGCCAGGCCCAGCAGGCCGTCGCCGCCCTGGGCCAGACCGTCGATCGCTGCGCTGGTGGTCGTCTCGTTCATCGGTTGAGCTTCTGTACCCGCTCGGAGGGGGTGATGATCTCGGTGATGCGAATGCCGTAGCGATCCTCGACCACGACGACCTCACCCTGGGCGATCAGATAGCCGTTGATCAGGATGTCCATCGGCTCACCGGCCAGGCCTTCGAGTTCCACCACCGATCCCTGGGCCAGTTCCAGCAGCTGCTTGATGGTCAGGCGCGTGCGGCCGAGCTCCACGGTCAGCTTGACCGGGATATCCATGATCATGTCGAGGTCACGGGTGCCGCTGGCGCTGGCGCTGTCCCCCAGTGGCCGGAACACGCTGTCTCCGGCGGCCTTGGGGGTGGGGCTGTCGGCGGCGGTTGCCGTGTCAGCGTTGGGGTCGGCGGCCTGCTGTTCCGCCATGGCCTCTGCCCAGGGATCGTCCTCGGGCGTGGTGGCGTCGTTGTCCTGTTGTTCGGACATGGCGGCAGCCCAGTCATCGTCGCCGACCTGGTCTTCGGGCTTATTGGGGTCAGTCATGCTCTGATTCCTTGGAAGGAGGCCGTGTGCCTTTGACGAAAGCATTGCCGGAGGGATGCCCGGCGGCGTGATCGAACATTCGCAGGACGCGCAGTGCGCGCTGCTCGCGCTGGCTACCGTACTCGCACTCCATCACCGGCACGCCGTCAACCTGAGCGGTCACCGTGTCGGGCAGGTCCAGCGGCAGAATGTCGCCGACGGAAAGCGCCATCACGTCGGCGATTCGTGAGTCGACCGTGGCAAAGTTGGCGACCAGCTCGACCTCAGGGTGGCGCAGCTCGCCGGCCATGCGGCGATGAAAGGCGCCGTCCTTGTCACGACTGCTTTCGCTGAGGGGATTGGTCAGCAGGTCCTTCAGCGGTTCGATCATGCTGTAAGGCATGCACACCTGGAAGGTGGACGACAGGCTGCCGACTTCAAGGTGGAAACTGGTGCTGACCACGATCTCGTTGGGCGAGTTGGTGATGTTGGCGAACTTGGACTGCATTTCCGAGCGCAGGTAGCCGATATCCAGCGGATAGACCGACTTCCAGGCTTCGCTGTAGCCCTCGATGGCGAGGTTGAGGACCCGCTGGATAATGCGCTGCTCGGTATTGGTGAACTCACGCCCTTCGGACTTGGTGACGAAACGTCCGTCTCCACCAAACAGGTTGTCCACCACCATGAACACCAGACTGGGGGGAAACACGATCAGCGCCGAGCCTTTGAGGGGCTTCATGGCGATGATGTTGATGTTGGTAGGCACCGGAACGTTGCGTGAGAATTCGCTGTAGCTCAGATAGCGAACGGCATCCACGGTGATATCCGCGCTACGCCTGAGCAGGTTGAACATGCCGGTACGAAAGTGACGAGCGAAGCGCTCATTGATGATATCCAGCGCCTGCAGCCGCTCACGGATGATGCGCTGCTGGTTGGCCGGATCAAAGGGGCGCAGGCGGCCCCGGGGCGCGCTTTCCTCGCCATCGGTGTCATCGTCACCGCTGACACCCTTGAGCAGGGCGTCGATTTCTTCCTGAGACAGGAGATCGTCTTGAGACATGATCGCGACCTATTGGACGATGAACTCGGTGAACAGCACGTCGTCGATACCAATGCGGGCGCGATCGGGGCCGAGCACGTCCTTCAGGGTCGTGACGATGTCGCTTGCCAGGGCGCGCTTGCCTGACGCCGTCACCAGACTCTCGGCGTCCCGGTCCGACAGCAACAGCAGCAGCTTGTTACGCACCTGGGGGCGGTGCTGCTCCAGGGTTTCCAGGCTCTGCTCATCGGTCAGTTGAAGCGTCATGCCGGCATACAGAAGACGCGGAATATCGTCGTCATCTGCCAGGTTGACGGTGAAGGGCTCCAGCTTGAGATAGATGGGCGCCACCGCAGGGTGTGCCGGGGTGCTGGCATCCACCAGAGTGTCGCCGATGGCATCTTCGAGACTGGCGTGAGCGGACGTCTTGGCCTTCTCCTGGTAGAGCAGGTAGAAGCCGGCTGCAGCCCCGAAGGATGCCAGGATGACCAGGATCACCAGCAACCAGATGAGCCGTCGAGATTTCGCCATGTCCTGAAGTCCTGAGCCTGTTGTCCCTGTACGGGAAATATGGGTACACGCGGATGTGCCGCACCCTCAGTATGCCGTTTGAGGGTGCGTGTCGATGGCAAGAACAGGCACCAAGTTCGTGCTTATCTTGGGATATTGTTTCATCGAGGCGCGATTCCACCAGCGCTCTAGTTCACCAGAGCTCTATTTCACCAAAGCACTCTTTTACCAATGCTCTAGGCCTCGACAGCGTTACGCATAGAGATCGACACGCCCCTCGCCGAGGGGCAGTGACGGCGCCTGCCGGGAAGTGGCCTCCTGGAGACCTGTGTCTGTGGAGGGAGCGCTGGCCAGTGCGGCCTGGCCCCCACCAGCGGCGCTGTCCTGGGCGTTGCCCTGGGAGCCCGGATGCGTGCCCTGGTCGCTGACCGAGGCGTCACCGAGCTGGATACCCTGCTCCGCCAGCGCTTCGCGCAGCTGTGGGATGGCCTGCTCCAGGGTCTGCCTGACCTGAGCATGGGCCGAGAAGAACTGCGCCTGGGCGCCATGTTCGCCGAGCTTGAGAGTGACACCCAGGGACCCCAGCTCAGCAGGATGCAAGCGCAGTTCGATCTTCTGTTCGGCATCGCCGGCCTGGCTGGAAAGACGCGCCAGGGTGTGGCCGAGCTGCTGAGGCCAGGCGTTGTGGTTGAGGGACAGTGCTGCGGCGCTGGCGGGAAGCGCTGACGCCGCCAGGGGGGCCGCGCCGCGGCTGTTCAAGGATGCCGGAGCTGCCAGGCCATCGGTGGCTGCACGAGCCTCAAGCGAGCTTTCGCTACGAGGCTGATCGGCAGCCTCGCTGGCACCCTGCAACATGCCGCTGGCCAGGGTCGTTGGCGCTGGCGGCTGAGCGGCGTCGGAGACCGGCGCTGACGGCGCTGACGCGAGCGGCGATGACGGCTGGCCCGTGCTGGTAGTCGCCTGGGTCGGATGCTCGCCGCGAGGCGTCAGATGCAGGGCGAGAGGATCGACGGAGGTGGCCATCGCGCGGTTCGTTGCGCGGTCCGACGCGCCGCCCATCACGCCTTCACTTGACGCCTGATGCACCGTGACGGCGTTCAGCTTGCCCCCTGCCAGTGATGGCATCGCCCCCGCGCCCTGGGCCGCGCTGGCCAGAGAAGGGCCCGTCAGAGTGGGGGTGAGCGGACCGGCGGCATGAGAACCTAGGCTGGCCTGACCTGCGGTGAGCTGGGCCGCGCTGGTGACATCGGCTCGGGCGAGACCAGCGCCCTGGCCAGTACTGGCTGTCGTGGCTGTCACCGTGTGCGCCTGGATCGCCGATGCGCGGGCGATGGCCATGGCAAGCTCACCGCTTGCCGGCATCCCTTCGCCGTGGATAGCGATGGGGGCCATGCTGAGACCAGGCAGCGCGGCATCAGGATGGTGGGCCGCGACGAGTTCCCCAGCCATGTTCTGATCGCCGTCCTGCGAGGCTGCGCTGCCCCCGCGATCGCCATTGTGGGACCCCTGCACGCCAGGCTGCGTCGGCGAGGAAGCCAGCCCGGCCACCGCGGCCAGGTGCTCGGCGAAGTCGCCGCCGGAGGAGGCTTGGCCATCCGTTGCTGACGAGGCCTGTGCGCCGTTGGTCGTGGACGGGCCGGCGAGGCCCAGCAGAGTCAGGTCCATGGGATATCCTTATCGCTCAGTAACCGCCGGGAATGGCGTTGCCACGCTGCAGGCGGCTGTTGATCAGGTCATCGCTGACGCGCTGTTCCTGGCGAGCCTGATGACGCAAGCCTTGCTGTGCACGGCGTTGTGCCAGGGTGTCGTAGGCGCTCAGGCGCTGTTGTTCTTGCTGCCATTCCTGCTGGCTGCTGGTGACCTTGTCACGCTCCCGCTGGAGCGCGCCGCGTGCCCTGGCCAGGGCGTCATCCAGTGACATCAGGAAGCGCTGGGTGTTATGCAGCGTGGCCGGATCGATGCCACGGCGCATGTCCTGGTGCAGGCGCTCGGCATATTCCTGCCGGTAGTGCTCCAGCGAAGTCAGCTGGTCGGCCACCTGGCGCTCGTCGCGGCGGGCGCTGGCCAGATGCTGCAGGGCCTGGTCTCGGGCATCTCGGGCCAGCTCGATCAGGGTATCCAGTGGGGTGCTCATGCTGCTCCTCCCAGAGTGGACGAGAGCGCCTGACGCGAGGCCTCCAGGCTGGCGCATTCGTCGATTCGCTGTTGCAGAAAGGCTTCCAGATCAGGGTAGCGGCGCACGGCATCATCAAGACGCGGGTCGTGGCCCGGCTGGTAGGCGCCGACGCTGATCAGGTCGCGGTTGCGCTGATAGCGTGAAAACATGGCCTTGAAGCCCTGTGCCTGGCGGCGCTGGCCGTCGTCGACGATGGCGTTCATGGCACGGCTGATCGAGGCTTCGATATCGATGGCGGGATAGTGGCCGGCCTCGGCCAGGCCTCGCGACAGCACCACGTGGCCGTCGAGTATGGCCCGCGCCGAGTCGGCGATCGGGTCCTGCTGGTCGTCGCCTTCAGTGAGTACGGTATAGAAAGCGGTGATGGAGCCTCCGCCGGGCGCTGCGTTGCCCGCGCGCTCGACCAGGCTCGGCAGCTTGGCGAAGACCGAGGGCGGATAGCCCTTGGTGGCCGGGGGCTCGCCGATGGCCAGGGCGATTTCGCGCTGGGCCATGGCGTAGCGGGTGAGCGAATCCATGATCAGCAGCACGTTCTTGCCGTCGTCACGAAAACCTTCGGCCAGGCGGGTGGCGTAGGCGGCCCCCTTGAGTCGCTGAAGGGGTGAAGTATCTGCCGGGGCAGCGACTACCACCGCACGACGGCGTCCTTCGGGACCGAGGATGTTATCGATGAAGTCCTGTACTTCGCGGCCACGCTCCCCGATCAGCCCGACCACGATGACATCGGCCTGGGTATAGCGAGCCATCATCCCGAGCAGTACCGACTTGCCCACGCCCGAGCCAGCGAACAGCCCCATGCGTTGACCGCGGCCTACGCTGAGCAGCGCGTTGATGGCGCGGATGCCGACGTCGATCTGTTCGTCGATCGGGGCCCGCGACAAGGGGTTGAGCGGAGGGGTGGCCAGCGGTGCGCGGGGAGCGTCGTCGAGCTCGCCGAGCCCGTCGAGGGGGGCGCCGGTGCCGTCGACAACGCGACCCAGCAGACTGTCGCCCAATGGAAAGCGGCGCGAGGCATTGGCGCCACCCTCACCCAGGGGCAAGACGCGGGCGCCAGGCATCAGGCCACTGATCTCTCCCAGCGGCATCAGAAACAGACGCTCGCCGGCAAAGCCTACCACCTCCGCCTCGGCGTACTGGCTGGCCTGGCTACCGTCTGGTTGGCGCGGGCCTTCACCGGGGAGTTCAATGCGACAGCTGTCACCCAGCGCTACCTGCAGACCCACCACTTCGATCACCATGCCGGTGGCGCGAATGACACGTCCGGTGGCTCGCGTAGCGGGCAGGCCGTCAACCCGTTGGGTGACGGCCTGAAGCACGCGCTGCCAGTGCTGATGGTGGGCCTGAGGTGAGCTCATGGGGCGCTGTCCTCGCCGCTAGTGCCGTCGTCGTCCGTCTCGCGGGGGGCGCGGCGGCGGACCTGGGCGGTGACGGCCTGCCAGCGGCGCTCCCAGGTGGCGTCGATATCGCCCTGGTCGCCGCTGACGCGACAGCCGCCCCGATGCAGACGTTCGTCGGCTCGCAGTGTCCAGCCGGCGGTCTCCAGCTGCTCTCCCAGGTGGCGCTCAACCAGTCGCAGGTCCAACGGATGCAGCCATAGACGTTGGCGGCCTACCAGCGGCGGGTCGGTATGCAGCAGCTGTTGCACCAGCTCCACGACCTGGCGAGGGCGCGCCTTCAATGCCTCGCCTGCCAGCTGTCGACCGGTGGCCAGGGCCAGGTCGGTCAGCTGCTCCGCCACGGCATCATCGAGCTGCATCAGCGCTGCCTGGAAGTCTTCGACCAGCTGTGCCAAGGGAGCCAGCGCTTCCTCGCTACGGCTGTCGATCGCGGCGGCGATTTCCTGCTCGGCCTGGGCACGCCCTGCGGCAAGACCTTGCTCCAGGCCCTGCTGATAGCCCTTGGCATGGCCTGCGTCGAAGCCTTGCTGGTGACCCTGGGCATGGCCTTCACGGTGACCTGCGTCGCGCGCACGCTGGCGCTCGGCAGCCAGCTCATTACGCGTCGGTGCGTCAGGCGCGGGCGCCTCGTCTGCATCTTCGGGCAGGGCTCCCATGTTCCAGCGACGCCAATGGCTCATGCCCGCGCCCCCTTGTCATGCGTCTTGTGCACGCCCCTAGACATAGGCTTCGTCCCCTCCACTGAGCACAATTTCGCCGTTGTCGGCGAGGCGGCGCACCACCTGCAGGATGACCTTCTGTTCGGCTTCCACCTGGGAGACCCGAATCGGGCCGCGGGCATCCATGTCTTCCTGAAGCAGGTCGGCGGCACGTTGGGACATGTTGACCAGGAACTTGGCCTTGAGGGTTTCCGGAGCGCCCTTGAGGGCGATGACCAGACTGTTGGTCTCGATTTCCTTGAGCAGCAGCTGGATGCTGCGATCGTCGAGGTCGCCGATGTTCTCGAACAGGAACATCTCGTCGATGATTTTCTGGGCCAGGTCCTCGCTGTGGGAGCGCACCGTGTCGATGGCGGCCTCTTCCTGGTTGGTATTCATCAGGTTGAGGATCTCTGCCGCGGTACGTACGCCACCCATCTTGCTGCGTTTGAGGTTCTGCCCGTCGAGCATGCTGGTCAGCACTTCGGTGAGCTCCTGCAGCGCTGCTGGCTGAACGCCGCTGAAGGTGGCGATCCGCAGCACTACATCGTTGCGCTGCTTTTCGTCGAACAGTTCGAGCACATCGGCGGCCTGGTGGCGCTCCAGGTGTACCAGCACGGTGGCGATGATCTGCGGATGCTCGTCGCGGATCAGCTCGGCCACGGTGGCCGGTTCCATCAGGTTGAGGGCATCGATGCCGCTGCTGGTGCCGGCGGTTTCCAGCACGTCCTCGATCAGGCTCGAGGCGCGCTCGCTGCCTAGTGCCTTTGTCAGCACCGAGCGGATGTGTTCGCTGGAATTCATGTTGAGACCGATGAACTCCTCGGTCTCGGTGTGGAAGTCATGCAGGACCCGTCGCATCTCTTCGTGGGAGATCTGGCCGAGCTGGGCCATCTCCCGCGATATCTGCTGGATCTCTTTGGCATTCAGGTACTTGAATACCTCTGCAGCGCTATCTTCATCCAGGGCAAGCAACAGCACGGCGCTGCGTCGAATGCCGCTCGAGGTTTCGATGCTAGTCATTGGCGTTCATCCAGCTGCGCACGATCATGGCGACCAGACGTGGGTCTTCCTGAGCCATTTCCCGCAGGTCATTGAGATTCTGTTCGTAGGCATTGGCCTTGCGCTTGCGTCGGTTGTCCCGGCTGTACGTGGCCGCCTCGTCTTCGCCTGACTCGCTGTCGCCATCAGCCTTGTGCTCGCCTTCGGCCTCTTCGTCGCCGACCCGGGCCGAGAAGGCACTGGGCATCGCAGGCGCTGGCGGGGTTTCCGTATAGCGGCGAATCAGCGGGCGCAGGACCAGCAGGTACAGCAGCAGTGCAGCCAGCAAGATCAGCAGGTAACGACCTATCTCCTTGGCCAGCTGGTGAACCATGGGGTCCTTCCACCAGGTCGGCTCGACCAGCGCATCCGGCTGGGTAAACGGACGGTTGACCACGGACAAGGCGTCGCCGCGCTCCTCGGAGTAGCCCATGGCCTGGCGCACCAGGGTCTCGACCTCGGCCAGCTGGGTGTCGGAGAGGGGCGTGCGGGTGGCTTCTCCGGTATCGTCGACGCCATCCTGATAGTTGATGACCACCGCGGCGGAGAGGCGCTCGATGCCTCCACGCTGGTGCTGTACGTGGGAGACCTGGCGGTCGACCTCGTAGTTGGTGACGTCATCGCGGCGAACTCGCTGGGCGCTGGCCTGTTCGTCGCCGGCGGTGTCCTGGGCGTTCCCCGGCTGCTCGGCGGCCGCCGGGTCGGTCTCTCCGTTATCAATCGGCGACGCGGCGGTGGTCGGGGCGCTGTTGCTCAGGGCACCAGGGATGCCGCTGGCCAGATCGCCCTGGCCATTGATGTCCAGGCTCGACTGGTGACTGCGCACGGCGGCCTGGTTAGGGGGCTGATTGGGGCCGTAGCGCTCTTGGGTCTCTTCACGCTTGGAGAAGTCGATCTGAGCGGTGATCTGCGCGTGCACGTTGGCAGGGCCCACCAGTGGCGCCAGGATGTCCTCGATCCGTCGCTGGTAGGAACGCTCGACCTCGGCGATGTAGTCGAGCTGGGTGCCGTCGAGCCCCAGCCCGCTGTGGCTGGCCGCCGACAACAGACGACCGTTCTGGTCGATCACCGTCACGTCTTCACTGGCAAGGTCGGGCACGCTGGATGACACCAGGTGGACCATGGCGGCCACCTGGCCTTCTCCGACTCGCCTGCCGGGCTCGAGGGTCAGCACCACCGAGGCCTTGGCCGGCTGGCGCTCGCGCACGAACACCGAATCCTTGGGCAGCGCCAGATGTACCCTGGCATCGGCGACCGGGCCCAGCGAGGCAATGGAGCGAGCGAGCTCACCCTCGAGACCCCGCTGGTAGTTGATCTGCTCAGCGAATTGACTGATACCGAAGGCCTGGTCCTGCATCAGCTCAAGGCCTACGTTGCCGCCGTGGGGCAGGCCTTGTTCGGCCAGCTGCAGGCGCAGGGTGTGCAGTTGATCGTCCGGCACCAGCAGGGCGTGACCGCCGGCGGAGAAACGATAGGGTACGCCGCGACTGTCGAGCTCGGTGATGATGGCACCACCGTCGGCTTCGCCGAGGTTGCTGAACAGCACGCGATACTGCGGGCGTGAGGCCCACAGCACCAGGGCGACGATGAGCGCGATCGAAGCTGCCCCTGCCAGCAGCAGCGGAATCAAGGGCTTGCCACCCAGTCTTGACGTCAGTCCGGACAGGGGGCCCGCGCTGGTGGCTTTGGCGTCTGCCGTGGCGCTCATGGACGATTCCTGTGCGGAAGAGACGTGTAAAGTCGAGTCATTGGCATGACCGGTGGTCCGTTGGTCGAGTGGCCGCGGGCAATGCCCGGTTCTGTGTTGATGCCTATTATCGCGAGGCCTGGTCGAGCCAATGATTGAAATAGCCCATGTTTTGTCGGCCATTTACGGCGATGAGCAGAACGCAAGACTTGGTAGGCTTGCCTGCGACGATCGGGGAACTCCCTGCAGACTAACGAGCACCAGGACTTCACATGTCGACACCCGCGATGCAATCGGCTCTGGCCCAGATGGCCACCATGGCCCGTGATGCCGGTCAGGTTTCTGCGTCACAGCCTCCAGGCGTGCGCGATGGGGCCGAAGCCGACGGCGGCTTCGCCGATGCACTCAAGTCCTCGATACAGCGCATCAATGAGTTGAAGGAGACGGCCGACACCCAGGCCAAGGCCTTTCAGGCTGGCGTTCCGGGCGTCGAGCTCAACGATGTGATGGTCGACATGCAGAAGGCCAGCGTGGCTTTCCAGATGGGCCAGCAGGTGCGCAACCGCCTGGTATCGGCCTATCGGGACGTCATGAACATGCAAGTCTAGGCTGGCCTCTTACCAGCCCTATCCCCAGCCCGAGAGGCGCCTGGGCGCGAGGCAGGCTGTGCGTGAGCCGTATGCCATTACCTTGGGCGCCGAGTCCCGTTTCGACACAGTCTTGTCATCAATAGCTGGTATTCCTGCCGCACCCCTTCGCTCAAGAAACGGGACAACCAGGGAACCTTGCTCCGATGACGCCTCTTCGCTTTCTTTCCATCCGCACCGGCGGTCTGCTGGTGCTGGCGCTGTTCTTTTTCCTTATGGCGGGCCTTGGTGGGCTTGGCCTGTATGCCAACCAACAAGGCCGTGAAGCCTTCGACACGATGCGAGAGGATCATGTCGAGCAATTTCGGCTGCTCAACCTGGCTCAGACCCAGGTCTTTCGCTCACGCGTAGAGATGGACCGGGCGGCGCGGCTGACGCGGGTCCCTTCCTTCGATCGTCCGGGGCCGGTCATCGAAGCGGCCGAGGCGCTGCTGACGGATGCCAAGCTGGCCTTTGACGATTTTATGGCGTCGGACGCCAGTGAGGCCCTGTCGAGCAACAGGTCAACGCTGGAACAGCACTTTCGCTCGCTGGTCGGTACCGGCCTTGAGCTGCAATTGATGCTGCTCAAGGAGGGCGACCTGGGGGGCTACGATGCGGGGCAGTCCCGCCTGACGGCCATGAGCCACGATTTCGTGGAGGGTGTGGAGGCCTTTTCGGCCGAGGCGCTGGCCCAGGAGGCCCGGCTCGCAGCGGGCTTTCGCCACCTGGCGGACAGCATGAACATGGCGCTGGCCGCGACGCTGGGGCTGTCACTGCTGGTGTCTGCGTTGCTGGCCTTTGGCGTGAGACGTCATGTTCTTCAGCCGCTCAAGGCGTTGCTGCGCCACTTTGAGGCTTTGGCTCAGGGGCAGCTCGAGCAGCCACTGCCAGACCGGGGCAACAACGAGGTAGGGCAGTTGTACCAAGGCGTTGAGTCACTGCGTCTGGCCTTGGTGAAGAACGTGCGTGACATGCGCGAGACCAGCGACAGCCTCCGCCACAACGCTGAACGCATGCAGGATGATGGCCGTGAGCTGTCCCGTCGCACCCAGCAGCAGGCGGCGGCCCTGGAGCAGACGGTCGCCAGCCTGGAGCAGTTGACGACGACCGTGGCGCAGACGGTGGCCCATCTCGGTGAGGCCAATCGCCTGGCCGATGACGTGGGGCAGCGTGCTGCCAGCGGCAGTGAAGGAGTTGCCGCGGTGGCAACGGCCATGGCCGAGATTCAGCGTCACGCGGACCAGGTTCAGGCGATGGTCAAGCTGATCGATGATATTGCCTTCCAGACCAACCTGCTGGCCCTCAATGCGTCGGTCGAGGCCGCTCGAGCCGGGGAGCACGGTCGTGGATTTGCCGTGGTGGCGGCAGAGGTGCGCAGTCTGGCGGCGCGCAGTGCGGAGGCTGCGGGCGAAATTCGTGATCTGACCGGGGCGTCCAGTGCCAGTGTGGCAGTCGGCGCCCGGCAGTCCCGTGACGCTGATGCGTCCATTCAAGGCATTGCCGGTGCCATCGTCGAGCTGGGGGCGCGCATGGTGGAACTCGAACAGGCGGCTGGCGAGCAGCATCAGGGCCTGGATCAGCTCAACCAGGCCATGGCCGACATCGACAGCGTGACCCAACGCAACGCCGACATGGTAAGGCGCTCCAGGCAAGAGGCCGAGCGCCTGACGCAGACGGCTGTCGCGTTGATCGAGGCCAATGCGCACATGCGCCTTCCAGACACCTGCACGCATCTCGACGATGAGCCTTCCTCCCTGGCCCCGCCGACGTCAGCGGCAAGAACACAACGCCGGTGGCTGCCGCTGTTCAAGCGCCGGCAAGCTCTCAAGCCTCAGGGCATTGGAAGTGCATGACCTGGGTGCTGGCACAGGGACGACCTCAAGGGGGCATGCTCCAAGGGGCCGTCTTCTAAGGGAGAATGCTCAAGGGGGTCTTGATGAACCGGCCCGCTAGGCCGTCAACAGAGCCCCTACCTGCGTTGACTAAAGGTGAGTGTGAAATAGCCGATAGAGCTTTTTGTCGACCTCGCTCACGCGAGGCCCACCCCCCTGACAGAGAGCGACATGATTCATTCATTGAGATTTCGGCTCCTATTGACCACCGTGGCCGTCATCCTGGCGGCCCTGGTGATCAACGGCGTAGTGAACTTCAGCATTCTTCAGCATCATCAGGAGCGCCAGGTCGGTGAACAGCTGGCGTCCGTTGCCGAGGGCAACAAAGCCGCCATCGACGAATGGGTCATCGGCCATGGCCGGCAGCTCGAGGCGTTGGCGCCGGCGGTGGCCGTAGCGGATCCGATGAGCGCGCTACTGCAGCTTCAGGCAGGGGGTGGCTTTCTGACCACCTATCTTGCTGATAGTGCTTCTGGCGATGCCGTGTTTTCCGATGGCTGGGAAGCGCCTGCGGACTATGATCCGCGGCAACGCCCCTGGTACCTCCAGGCGGTGGCCGCGGAGTCCACGGTGGTGACGCCTCCTTATCAAGACGCCAATACCGGTGGTCTGGTGGTGACCTTTGCCACACCTTTCTATCGTCAGGGGAGCCTGGAAGCGGTAGTCGGTGGGGATATCATGATCGAGAGTGTGATCGATGTCGTGAAGGGGATCGCTCCCACACCCAACAGCTTTGCCTTTCTGGTGGACGGGGACGGCAAGCTGGTCGCACATCCCGACGCGTCGCTCAGCCTGGTCCCGGCCAGCGAGCTTGCCGAGCGTCTCACGCCAGACTTCCTGGTCCGCCTGAGTGAACAGCAGTCGCCGATCGAGGTCGAGATCGATGAGCGTCTGCGCAAGCTGTACGCCACGTCCATTGATGGCACGGATTGGCAGTTGGTGATCGCCCTGGATAGCCAGGAAGCCGGTGCCAGCCTCGCCCAGGTGACACAGGCGTCGATCTGGACACTGCTGATCGTTGGCCTGGTGGCACTGGTAGTGCTGGGTGTGCTGCTTCGCTTCGCGCTCAAGCGGCTGTCCACCGCCAGGGATGCCATGGTGAATGTGGCCAGCGGCCATGGTGACCTGACCCGACGCCTGCCTGAAAGTGGCAAGGACGAAGTGGCGCAGATTGCGGCCGCCTTCAATCGATTTGTGTCGCGCATGGAGGCGGTGATGGTCACCATTCGCGAAAGCAGCGAGTCCGTGCGCGTGGCCGCAGGCGAGATTGCGCTAGGCGGTCAGGACCTGTCACGACGCAGCGAGTCGACGGCCTCGAGCTTGCAGCAGACGTCGGCATCCATCGAAGAAATCACCAGTACCGTGGCGCATACTGCAGCATCATCCAGGGAGGCTCGGCGCCAATCGGGTGAAGCGTCCGGAGTGGCCGAGAAGGGTGGCGAGGTAGTCGCTGAGGTGGTGACAACCATGGAGTCCATCACCGAGTCGTCAAGCCAGATCGGCGCCATCGTCAAGGTCATGGATGGGATCGCCTTTCAGACCAACTTGCTGGCGCTGAATGCATCGGTAGAGGCCGCGCGAGCGGGTGAGCATGGGCGCGGCTTCGCCGTTGTGGCAAGCGAGGTACGCCAGCTCGCCACTCGCTCAGCCGATGCGTCACGAGAAATTCGTGGACTGATTGAGACGTCCGGCGAGCGAGTCGCCAGTGGCACGGAATTGGTGCGTCGGGCCGGCCAGACCATGGACGAAATCGTTCACCAGGTGGGGCGCGTCGCCCTGAGCCTTGACGAAATCAGCGTGGCTGCCGATGAGCAGAGCGAGGGCATCGCCCAGGTCAACATCGCCGTCGCTGAGCTGGATCGTATGTCTCAGCAGAATGCCAGCCTGGTCGAAGAGTCCACTGCCGCCACCGAACGTCTGCTGGAGCAGGCAGACCGGCTGGGTCAGCTCGTCTCGGGATTCACCCTGGGGACACCCGCGACCTTGACCCAGACCAGAGGGCCATCGCCGGCGCATATGCCTGATCTGTCGTCGTCCACTAGTGGCTCCGCTGCTACGGCCGTCTAACCCTTGAGGACAGCCCCCTGACCATCCTACGGAGGAGCGATGCTTATAAGAAGCGCCTATTCCGAGGGGGGCTGTTCTAACGGCGCAGTGCTCTGAGAATGATTGGCCAGCGTGCCCGTTGCCTCCCTGGTCATCTGGGTTCGTCGCCAGGCCAGGGGAGCGATGGGCATCGTACTTGTGACTGAGGCATAGGGCTGAGTGTCGATGGCGCACCGCCGCCGGCGTAGGGGATGGTCATTCAGGACTCGGGTTTACGGCTAAGTGCACAGGGGGAATGAGAAATGTAGGTATTAAAGGTCTGTTGTGTCGATATCGTGTCGATGTCATTTCGCGCTTGCCGATCGAGGCTGCGGCCCTTCCATGCTTCCCCTGCTCATTGGCGCCTGACTTTCGTCGACTTCCTACGTTTAATGCCGTAAAGCCAATGTGTGTCCGATAATTGTCCTTAAGGACAAGAGAGTGAACGGGTTTTTTAAGACTTTAGAAATTAATATATTAATCGTATCGCGTTAAAATAGTAGTGTCGCAATGTGATTTTTTTAATTGTCCGACAGTTTTGCATAATCATCTTCGAATAAACCGTCCTCAATTCTCCTATACCATGTCACCGTGTTATTAGCCATAGCTATGGTTGAGTTCCATTCAGCAAAGCGCTGAAATCATTATCTGTACTACAGTCGTAGGTAATAAGATACTTATTTTGCTTTTACGAAGACGCGTCTTGCTATTGGTTCTTTATCTTATTGTTTTTGCTGATATTTTCCATCTATATTTATGCGCTTCTTGGTGCCGAGTTGCCTTCTTTATCGGGACGTGAAGTCTGGGTTTATTTGTATCGGCATAATTGTATGTCGTTGGATTACTCATTATGCCGAAGTCGTTTTATTTTCGTAGTGAGTGGCAGGGTTGGCTGGATGATGACAGACAAGATCATTAACATCCTCGGTTGTAACGTAAGACGGTTCTTTTGTTTCAAAGTGTATGAAGAGCCGCGCAACAGAAAAAATGTGCAGAAAGTGCTGTTGGGCACTGAGGTGGGCGAGGGGAAACGTCCGTGACATCCCCGGGGCGGTAGCGTGCTTTTAGCATTGTTCACGTATATATCGTCCCATCGGCACGTCAGAGTCTGGCAACGACGCGTTAACACATAGGCCCTAACACTCAAGGCACCATCACACAGGCACCAAGATAAGGGCTGCAGTTGTTGCAGTTGTTGCAGTTGTTGCAGTTGGGCAAGGGTCAGAAAACAGGGTCAGAAAAAGACGGCTTGGGAGGGTACCTTGGCATGGCGTTCACGGACCTGCTGTTTCCATGCCGCCTCAGGCTCCTGGCGGTGTCTCCGCCGGTCCTGCTCCTTCGACCTAGAGGCTTCTGACTTTCCTCCTCTCGCTATGGCAGCCGGTCCCCCACCGTCACCCCAGCTGTCTCGCCGACGCGTTATGGCCTAACCGTTCCGCCTGTGCCTCCGATGTCATCTCTCATCGCCTTGCTGATGCCCCTTTACGACCGTATTTCTGGCGGGCATAGGCCGGCCCTTATTTTCTTGAGGATTAGCTTCCATGGATCTAGCACCCGACAGGCAGACTCACCTGAGACAACTCGAGGCTGAGTCGATCCATATCATCCGAGAGGTGGCGGCCGAGTTTCGGCGGCCCGTCATGCTGTACTCGATTGGCAAGGACTCGTCGGTGATGCTGCATCTGGCTCGCAAGGCGTTCTTTCCCGGGACGCCTCCGTTTCCCCTCATGCACGTCAACACGACCTGGAAGTTTCGGGAGATGATTGCCTTCCGGGATCTCATGGCCAAGCAGTCTGGCATGCAGCTTATTGAACACATCAATGAGGAAGGCGTCGCTGCCAACATTAACCCGTTTGACCATGGCAGTGCCAAGTACACCGATGTGATGAAGACCGCTGCACTCAAGCAAGCGTTGGACCAGCATGGTTTCGATGCTGCTTTCGGTGGTGCTAGGCGTGATGAAGAAGCCAGCCGTGCCAAGGAACGCATCTTTTCCTTTCGTGACCGCCACCATCGCTGGGAGCCCAAGAGCCAACGTCCCGAGCTATGGAGTCTGTACAACGCCAAGATCAACAAGGGTGAGTCGATTCGCGTATTTCCTCTCTCCAACTGGACCGAGCTGGATATCTGGCAATACATCCACCTCGAATCGATTCCCATCGTTCCGCTGTACTTCGCTGCGCCACGCCCGGTGGTCGATAGAGACGGAATGCAGATCATGGTGGACGATGAACGCCTCCCCCTGGCTCACGATGAAGTTCCTCAACAGCGCTGGGTACGTTTTCGCACCCTGGGGTGCTACCCGCTGACCGGTGCGGTCGAGTCACGGGCCTCGACGCTACCCGAGATCATTCAGGAAATGCTGCTGACTCGCACCAGCGAGCGAAGTGGTCGCGCCATCGACCATGACCAGGCTGGATCTATGGAGAAGAAGAAGCGCGAAGGCTACTTCTGACATCACGTCATAGCAACACGTCTACTTGGCAGCAGATTTAGGCCGCCGCTCTAGGTTGCAAGCATCGAGATGACGGCACCTCGACACCTGAGCGCGGTGCTCAACCCGTGGATGTTGGCTCTGTCTGGGCAGCGTTGCTGCCGCGTTTACCCGTCGGCCGTTTTCCATGGCGGCATTCTCTCTTTCAACAGGAATTCTGCATGTCCCACCAGTCCGAGCTGATTGCCAGCGATATCGAGCGCTATCTTCACGAGCATGAAAACAAGGACCTCCTGCGGTTTATCACCTGCGGTAGCGTGGACGATGGCAAGTCAACCCTGATCGGCCGCCTGCTGCATGACTCGAAGATGATCTATGAGGATCAGTTGGCGGCCATCACTCAGGCCTCTCGGACGAGTGGGACGACGGGGGATGAGGTCGACCTTGCGCTGCTTGTCGATGGACTGCAGTCCGAGCGAGAGCAAGGGATTACCATTGATGTGGCATACCGGTTTTTCTCCACCGACCGGCGCAAGTTCATCATTGCTGATACGCCTGGGCACGAGCAGTACACCCGCAACATGGCGACTGGGGCGTCGACGGCAAGTCTTGCCATTATCCTGATAGATGCGCGACATGGTGTGCAGACCCAGACGCGGCGCCATAGCTTCATCTGTGACCTGCTAGGTATTCAACATCTTGTGGTAGCGATCAACAAGATGGATCTGGTGGGCTACGACCAGCGGCGCTATCAAGAGATCGTTGAACAATATCAGTCAGTTGTCGATCGCGTCAGCGCTCGGGATATCCGCTTTATGCCGATTTCAGCGCTCAAGGGTGACAATGTGGTAGAGCCAAGTAGCGAGATGCCCTGGTACGACGGGCCGAGCCTACTGGAGCTGCTGGAAACGGTGGAATTGCAGCATGACCAGAATCTACGTGACCTGCGCTTGCCCGTGCAGTTCGTCAGTCGTCCTAACCTGGACTTTCGCGGTTATGCCGGCACGCTGACGTCCGGGATCTTGACGGCGGGTGCCACGATCAGGGTCCTGCCCCGAGGCACCACGAGCCAGGTGAAGCGAATCGTTACCATGGATGGGGATCTCGAGGCTGCGTTTCCGGGGCAGGCCATCATGGTCACTCTGGCTGGCGACATCGATGTTTCGCGAGGAGACTGGATCGTAGCTGCCGATGACCCTGTGACGCTATGCGATGGTTTCGAAGCCGATATCGTCTGGATGCATGAAGCGCCGTTGGAGCCCGGCAAGCTCTACGACATCAAGCTGGCTACGCGGGACCTGGCCGGGAAGGTAGTGGCCATTGATTACCTGGTCGATGTCAACACCTTGGAGCAAAGACATGGTGTACAGCTCGATCTCAATGCCATTGCGCGCTGCCGCCTGGAGCTGACAGCCGAGGTGCCAGTAGATGACTACCGCCGCTACCCGGGCACCGGGTGTTTCATACTGATTGATCGGCTCACCAACCTGACCGTTGGTGCAGGCATGATTCATAGCCCTGTGGATAGCGAACTGCCATATGAGTTTCGCAATCATGACAGCAAAGCCAGCGTGGTCTGGAATCGCACCACGGTCACCAAGGCCATGCGTGAGCGAACCAATGGGCATGCTGGCCGATGTGTCTGGTTCACCGGTCTATCTGGCTCCGGCAAGTCAACATTGGCGAATGCTCTGGAAGTCGAACTGAATCGACGTGGTTATCACACCATGATTCTCGATGGAGACAATATCCGTCACGGGCTGTGCAAAGATCTCGGGATGAATGAGAGAGATAGAGCAGAGAATATTCGGAGGGTCGGTGAAGTAGCACGTCTCTTCGCAGAAGCCGGCGTCATAGTGATAACGGCTTTTATTTCACCTTTTCGCGCAGACAGAGAAGCCGCTAGAGCCCTGTTCGATCAGGATGGTTTTGTAGAAGTGTTCGTGGATACTCCCCTGGATGTGTGTGAGAAAAGAGACCCTAAGGGACTGTATCAAAAGGCAAGAGAGGGAAAGATTGCCGATTTCACGGGCATCAACAGCCCCTACGAAGCACCCGTCGATGCCGAAATCGTTGTGGATACTGAGAAGATGAGCGAGAAGGACATTATTGCGAAGTTGCTGAAATATATGTAAGCGTCTACCTAACGCCATTTGGCGAGACAATCTCAGTGTTTTTGTCACGGTGATGTCGGGGTTATACATTTCTGTTAAACACGCTTTCCTGCTTGTGCAGATATGCCACAGAAAGCGAGATTATCGCGAGCTCAGAAGCATGGCCGGACAATGCAGGGGACGAAAGGTAGATGCGATGGATGCTAAAAGGATGATAGTAGGGCTGGGGGCAGGAAGAGCAATAAGTGCTGCCAGCAGGGCAGTGTTCCAGCGCAGTCAGATACGACTGTCTGCACTAGCACTGCTGTTGCTTTGGACCCTGGGGGGATGTACTCATTCGCCTATGGCACCGACCCGTGATGACGCCAGCATTATGGCTACGCCGACTGGGCGGTCTTTAGATGCATCGCTGGCACGGTTTCTGACAGACGCTAGTGCGGGTAGCGTCACGGTCTTGCCGAGCAGCCCCTGGGGAGCCAATGCCGAGGTACAGGCAGATGCCCCCTACTTTGCTGCGAGTCGGCGAATCTGCCGTCATCTCACGATACGACGCGCCAACGCAGAGCGAATGGTGGCGGTGGCCTGCCGGGGTGAGCAAGGTAACTGGACCAGTGATCGATTGGTGACAGCGCTGTTTAACGGAGCGGAGACCTGGTGATGGCGTACATGGACGGTACGAATGGGGGAAGCGAGCTGGGTGGACGAGCTGGAACAGTTGAAGCAGACCGCAAAGGGGGGAGCTGTCGAACCGAGGTAGGCCTGCGGGCACACATCATGTCTCTTATCATGTTGGTGTGGCTTATTTTGCTTCCGGTTGCCGCCATGGCACAGAGCCTGGTGCTGCCGGATGACATTCTGCCAGGCGCTCAACGGCAGGAAGGTGTTGAGGCGATCGACGACCGGCCACGCACAAACTGGCATAACGATCACTATGGTCCCGTGGCTTCTTCGTCTATCTCCAGTACAACACCTAGCGTTGACCTGTTGCCGCCCTTTGGCGATAACCTTTTCGCAGGAGGATTCCGTGGCACTATGGCGGACGGCTTGAATCGCGACTACCGGATCAAGCCCGGTGACCAGGTGACATTGAGGGCATGGGGAGCGGTAGAGTTTGATCGCGTGATACCTGTGGATGCGCAGGGAAATATCTTTCTGCCCTCGATAGGGCCGCTTGCGGTGCAAGGCTTGAGTCATGGTGAGCTGGATGCCAGGGTGCGGGCTGCCATTCAGAACATCTATCCCGACAATGTGCAGGTCTACACCAATCTTCAAGGTGTCCAGCCCGTGGGCGTCTATGTGACCGGCTACGTTCATAGCCCGGGTCGCTACGCAGGCACACCATCAGACTCGATTCTGTACTTTCTTGATCAGGCCGGCGGCATCGACAACGCTCTTGGCAGTTATCGTCGGGTCAAGCTGATGCGCCAAGGCCAACACTTAGCCAGCTTCGATCTTTATCGTTTTCTCCTGGACGGCAGTATTGCTCGGCCCCAGCTCCGCGATGGCGACACTATCGTGGTTGAGGAGCGTGGGCCCTCGATTGCGGTAACGGGAGACGTGGAGCGTGCCTATCGCTACGAGCTGTTGACGAACCAGTTGAGTGGCAGTGAGCTGGTCACCTTGGCACGTCTGAAAAGTGGGGTATCGCATGCACTGCTCAGGGGACAGAGAGCGACCGGCCCGATGGCGACGTATCTGACACTGGCGGAATTTGTGGGCCGCCAGATCAGGCCCGGCGATGAGGTCATCTTCAGCGCTGATCATCAGGAAGACACCATTGTGGTGACGTTGGAAGGGAGCTTTATGGGGCCGTCTCGATTTGCTCTCCCTATCGACGCTCGCTTGGGTGAGTTGCTGGATGCGGTCGCCGTCCAGCGAAACCTGTCTGCTAGCGGCAATGTCTCGATTCGCCGAGAGAGTGTCGCTCTCCAGCAGAAGCAGGCATTGGAAGATAGCCTGCGTCGTCTGGAAACTACCTATCTCGGAGCATCATCCGCTACTGACGAGGAAGCGCAGATACGGGTTCGTGAAGCTGAGTTGATTCAGACCTTCGTAGCTCGTGCCCGTCAGCTGGAGCCTAGTGGGCGGCTCGTGGTGGCCAGCGATCAAGGGGTTGCGGACATCAGGTTGCAGGATGGTGATGTGGTAACCCTGCCCGAGGCGTCTGACTCGGTGCTGATCAGCGGTGAAGTCGTCGTTCCCCAGGCGATGGTCTTTCAGACGGGAGCTGGGCTTGATCACTATCTTGAGGCTGCAGGCGGGCTGACGCAGAGGGGGGATGACGACCATATTCTGGTGGTGAGGCAGAACGGCGCTGTGCGAAATGCGGATGATGTCGCGCTCCAGCCTGGAGATGAAATTCTCGTGATGCCCAAGGTACCGACCAAGAATCTCCAGCTGGCGACAAGCCTGACGCAGATTCTCTACCAGATTGCCGTGGCTACCAAGGTAGCGGTCGATCTGTAGAGTGGCAGCGGATTTGGAGGAGAGTACCGGCATGAGTCGTGCGGCAACGCGTCATCCCTGGGTGGTGACCCGCAGTGTGTGGTATGCGCTTTTCCTGCGGGAGGCGACAGCCCGCACCATGACCGACCGTATGGGCTGGTTCTGGATGGTGGCGGAACCGGTTCTCTTCACGCTGATCATGGTAGGTATCCGAAGCTTTATTCATGCGGATAGTCTGCTAATAGGCGCGCCCTTCCTGCCGTGGATGGTGGTCGGCCTGATGGGGTTCTTCCTTGTGCGAGAGGGTATGACCAGAGGTATGGGAGCCATCAGGGCGAGTCAGGCACTGTTTGCCTATCGCCAAGTCGTGCCTAGTGATCCTGTGATGGTGCGAGTTGCCCTGGAGGGGCTATTACGGTCTTTTATCTTTCTTATCTTTATCGTGGGCGGCCTACTTCTCAAGGAAGAAGCTATGGCCCCAGACGATGCGCTGATCGCACTGTCCTGGTGGCTGTCGCTGTGGCTACTGGGACTGGCATTAGGGCTGGTCGTATCTGTATTAGCCACTCTGGTAGCTGAAGTGGCGATTGTCCTGAAGATGGTGATGATGCCACTTATGATATTGTCGGGCGTGATCTTTCCAATTCAGGTAGCCCCCCACTGGGCACAGAAATATCTGCTACTGAATCCTGTGGTGCACGGGCTTGAATTCCTAAGAGAGGGATTTTTCTCGTCATACGGAAAGGTGCCGGGTAGCAGTAGTGTGTACTTCTGGTTGGTGACGCTGGCCTTAATGTCTCTTGGCTTGATATTGCATCTTCGCTTCAAGCATCAATTAGTGGCGCAATGACCAAGACGCCATGATAGAGATAGAGCACCTTTACAAACGATATCACCATCACTTGGTCAGGGACTGGGTGTTGAAGGACATCCACCTGACGATCCCGACCGGGGTCAGCGTGGGTGTATTGGGAGGGAATGGCGCGGGCAAGTCCACACTGCTTCGACTGATCGCGGGAATGGATACGGCAGAACGGGGTTGCATACGGCGTCACGTCCGGGTGTCCTGGCCGATGGGACTTGCGAGTGGGTTCCAGGCGAGCCTGACTGGCCGTCAGAACGTCAAGTTCGTGGCGCGCATTCATGGCGGGCGCAGGGATGTCAGTGATGTCATTCAGAAGGTTGCAGAATTTGCCGAGATTGGCGAAGCCTTTGATGAACCGATTCGAACCTACTCTAGTGGCATGCGCTCTCGACTCAATTTTGGCCTTTCACTCGCATTCGACTTCGATGTTTATCTATCGGATGAAGCGACGTCCGTCGGAGACCGGGCCTTCAGAGCCAAGGCCACTCAAGCCTTCAAGGAACGAGTAGGACGCTCAAGCCTGATCATGGTGTCTCACAGTGAGGGCATATTGCGAGAACTCTGCCAGGCTGGGATCTATTTGAAGGAAGGCCAGGCCTTCTGGTTTGATGATATTAATGATGCTATCACAGTATATCATCATGACAGCGATCAGAAGTCAGTAGCACGTCAGCCATCGCCTCCTAGTGAGACACCGCCCCGTTCACTGCAGCCTACAGCGGGGCTTGACCGTATGGCACTTGAAGATCTGAGAAAGTTACTGCGCAAGCGACGTCATACGATGATGCGTTGGCAGGATCGTCTGGACGAGCTGGAAGAAACTGCTGCTTCCGGTAACGTTAAGAGCGATGAAAAGTTGCAGGAAAGCCTGATTCTTCGACGCAATGTCGCAAGGGATCGTCTGCACGAAATTCGTCGAGCAATTCAGGCAAGGGATCCGGCACATCAAGATCATGGAACATCATCATGATGACAGGCCCTGGGGGTGATCTTCTCTGGGGTATCGCTACCAAGGAAGAAACAAGATGCTGAGATGGCTTATAGGGCGACCTCACTGGTTGTTGGCCTTTTTTTCGATCGTTATCATGTCGTACTATTGGCTGATCTGGGCCGAAGATCGCTATGTTTCAGAAGCCGTTGTGGTGCTGGAAAGCCCTCAGATCGCGCCTCAAACGTTTAGTTTGTCGAGTCTTCTTTCAGGTGGGAATGTCGACAGTGATATGTTGCTTTTGAGAGAGTATCTGCTCTCTGTCGACATGCTGAAATTAGCGGACAGACAGTTAGATTTGCGTTCCCACTACAGTAAACATGGAGATTTTCCAGCAAGGTTATGGAACGCGGATGCACCGATAGAAGATATGCACGAGTACTATTTAAAGCGTGTGCGGGTGTCACTCGATGACTATGCAGGTGTTCTAAAGATTGAAGTACAGGCGTTTACTCCTGAGTTTGCTCAGCGGCTAACGTCTCTTCTGCTTGAGGCCGGCGAGTCTCATATGAACGCCATCGGACAACGTCTTGCCGAAGAGCAGGTGCGCTTTCTTGAGGTGCAGGTTGAGCGTCTTTCTCAGCGACTTGATCAGAGTCGGGAAGATCTACTCGATTATCAGAATACACATGGACTGGTATCGCCGACATCGACGGTCGATAGCCTTAATCAGGTTGTAGCAAGTTTGGAAGGCGAATTGGCCAGAATGCAGGCACGACGGAGTGCATTGGCTAGCTTTTCCAGCCAACGCTCAGCAGACATGGTCAGAGTCGAGAGTGAAATAACAGCGCTACGGCAACAGATCGATCAGGAGCAGGAACGGCTTGCCAAGGCAACAGGAGACTCCCTCAACCGGTTATCATCTGAATATCAGCGGCTTGAGTTGCGCGCTAGATTTGCACAGGAAACCTACTCTAGCGCACTGACGGCTCTGGAGGGGACTCGTATAGAGGCTGCTCGAAAGTTGAAGCAAGTGAGTGTGCTACAGAGTCCTCTTCTGCCAGAATACGCCACCCGGCCAGAACGACTTTATAATCTTTCGATCTTTACCATAGTTGCAATATTCATTGCCTTTATTGCTAGTATGCTGTGGATGATTATTCAGGATCATAGGGACTAATGCTAAGCCAGGAGTGGCCGCGACCATTGGTCACACGCATTCTGTCCTGATGCGAACACCTCTAACATCTATAGAGCGATAAGCGAATGATAGCTTGTCGCCCATCACGCCTGGTCAGCGTTATTCGCGCGACTACTAACTTCTCTCGACTAGCAGTGGTCATCCCGAAGGGATGCTGTCCACGGAGCCAGGCCGACCACTTACACGACTACCAGGGGCGCTATATGACCAAGACCTTTCTTGTTACCGGAGGGGCTGGCTTTATCGGTTCGGCCGTTGTCAGAGAGTTGATTGCCAATACCTCTTATCGCGTCATCAATGTCGACAAGTTGACGTATGCCGGGAACTTGGCCTCTGTCGCTTCAGTGGCGTATGACGCTCGCTATACCTTCGAGCGAGCTGACATTTGTGATAACGACGCCATGGCAAGAATTTTTGAGCAATATCAGCCTGATGTAGTCATGCACCTGGCTGCAGAGAGTCATGTCGACAGGTCCATTGATGGGCCGCGGGAGTTCATCCAGACCAACGTAGTGGGGACGCTGACATTGCTTGAGGCAGCACGTGCGTATTGGGAGCGCACCAAGCAAATAGCGGAAGGCAAGGCCAGGGCGTTTCGTTTTCACCATATCTCCACGGATGAGGTATACGGAGACCTGGACGATGATGGTAGCCTTTTTACTGAAGAGACTCCCTATGCTCCCAGCTCCCCCTACTCGGCCAGTAAAGCAGGGTCAGATCATCTGGTTCGAGCATGGCTTCGCACCTATGGGCTTCCCTGCATTATCACTAACTGCTCCAACAACTATGGTCCTTACCATTTCCCTGAGAAACTGATTCCGCTGATGATTCTCAAGGCGCTAAAGGGAAGCCCCCTGCCGGTTTACGGTGACGGAGGGCAGGTGAGGGACTGGTTATATGTGGAAGACCACGCCCGTGCTTTGGTGCAGGTGGCGACTGAGGGAGTGGTGGGTGACACCTACAATATTGGTGGTCATAACGAAAAAACCAATCTGGAAGTGGTGCACATGCTCTGCGACCTTTTGATGGAGATGGCGCCGTCAACACATCACTATCGGGACCTTATTACCTACGTGAATGATCGTCCAGGGCATGACCGGCGCTATGCCATCGATGCCTCCTATATACAGCAGACGCTTGGCTGGGCACCACGCGAGACCTTCGAATCAGGCTTGCGCAAGACCGTCTCCTGGTATCTTGCCAATGAGCGATGGTGGAAGGCAGTCCAGGATGGAAGTTACCGCGCCGAGCGGCTGGGTGTATTGTCATGAGCGTAGTGTTGCTGGGCGTGTCTGGTCAGGTAGGGCATGAGTTGCTCAAGGCTCTGGCGATTCATGCTGACGTGCAGGCACCCTCCCGATCCGAACTAGACCTCGCCGATATAGATCAGGTGCGCGCCTATCTATCCCATTATCATCCTCAGTGGGTGATAAACGCCGCGGCTTACACCGCAGTGGATAAGTCAGAGACCGAGACCGAGCTCGCCTTTCGGCTCAACGCTGGGTTACCAGAGTGTCTGGCCAAATACTGTGCCGAGCGAGACATATTACTGACGCATTACTCTAGCGACTATGTGTATCCAGGCGGTGGAGAGCATTGCTGGAAGGAAGATAGCCTGACAGGACCATTGTCCTATTACGGGAAGTCCAAATTGGCGGGCGACGAGGCGGTGCTGGCCAGTGGCTGTAGGAGCCAGATATTCCGCACCAGCTGGGTATACAGCGCCAGGGGCAATAACTTCATGAAGACCATGCTGAGACTTGGTCGTGAGCGTGAGTCGTTATCTGTGGTCGATGACCAGGTAGGCTCACCGACGCCCGCCCGCTTGATTGCGGACATGACGGTATGGGCTTGGCAGCGCTATCTGGATGACCAGGAACTGACAGGGGTTTTTCACTTGGCCCCAAGAGGAGAGGTGTCATGGCACGGTTTTGCCCGCGAGATCTTTCGTCTAGCGAGAGAGGCGAATATCCCGCTCGCGATAGACGAGGCGGCACTGGCGCCTCTTTCGACAAGCGAATATCCCACTGCGGCGACGCGCCCTTCGAACTCCCGTCTTTGTCTTAGCCTTATTGAGAAAACGTTCGGTGTAAAAATGCCACACTGGAAGGATCAGCTGGCGCTAACGCTGACAGATTACCTGAAATAAGAAAGCGTTCGAAGTTAATGCTGTTGGCGTTTTGGAAGGGAGCGTATCTTCGCGGCTCTGAGTATAGCTTTCCCTAACGCTCATTCTCAATTTGCCTGATTCATTCCAGACTCTATCATTCCGACCTTCCGTCGGCTGAAAGATGTGTTTTTTTACAACAATACTCCGAGACTGGATCCTTTATATGGTCGATATCGCTCGATGAGCTAGAGGGTCGGTTAAACGATTGCAAAAATTGCAAATTAATTAACTGGTCCGTAAGTTGTTTAGAAAGGCCGCTTTATGTGTGTCTAACTTCATGTCGAAGTATAGTGTACTGCTTTCTTTGATATGTAATTTAGTCTCTCCCTCCGTCGCGCTTCTACCGTGTCCCGTATGTCGTCGACAACTCACTGAATATGATAGTCAACCCGCTTATAAAAATAGCGTGCCCAGTGGTCAGTATCCCCAGAGGTCTTCACCATGAATCGTAAGGGTATTATCCTTGCCGGAGGTTCCGGCACACGTCTACATCCCATCACCCACGGCGTGTCGAAGCAGCTGCTTCCGGTCTACGATAAGCCAATGATTTACTATCCGCTATCCGTTCTGATGTTGGCGGGAATACGTGACATTCTTGTAATTTCCACGCCTGAGGATCTACCCGTATACCGTCAGCTATTGGGGAACGGTGAAAAATTCGGTGTTTCCCTTAACTATGCCATTCAGCCGAAACCCGAGGGGCTTGCCCAGGCGTTCATCATTGGCGAGGACTTTATCGGCAGTGATCCGGTCTGTTTAGTTTTGGGCGATAACATTTTTCACGGGCAACATTTCTCAGAGCAGCTGCTGAGGGCGTCGGATCAATGCCGTGGAGCTACTGTCTTTGGATATTTCGTTAAGGATCCCGAGAGATTTGGTGTCGTCGAGTTCGATCAAAACGGCCGTGCCATATCGATCGAGGAAAAACCGACACGTCCGAAGTCATCCTATGCAGTGACCGGTCTCTATTTTTACGACAATGATGTTGTGGATATTGCTAGAAGTGTGAAGCCTTCCGCCAGGGGAGAGCTGGAAATCACCTGTATCAATAATGAATATCTAGACCGTGGCCTACTTCACGTAGAACGCCTGGGAAGGGGCTTTGCGTGGCTCGACACCGGGACACATGACAGCCTTCTCGAGGCTGCTCAATACGTACAGACAGTAGAGCATCGCCAGGGACTAAAGATTGCGTGCCTGGAAGAAATTGCCTGGACTCAGGGATGGATTAGCGACGAATTTCTCTTATACCAGGCCGCAGGGTTAGCGAAAACGGGCTATGGAGTTTATTTAAAACAATTGGTGTCGTCCAAGGCAGTCGGGCTCTGACAGGCCGAGCATAGAGGAAAGGAATGGGTCGATGAACGCAGAGAATCTGGCAATACCCGATGTCATGCTAATGACCCCTCAGGTGTTTGGAGACGAGAGGGGATTCTTTATGGAGACATTTCGACAAGAGCGCTTTAATGAGCACTGTGGCGAGCAGATGTTTGTGCAGGATAATCATAGCCGGTCAGAGCAATACATCCTGAGGGGACTGCATTATCAGCTTAAACAACCACAAGGTAAGCTGGTGCGCGTCATCCGCGGTGAGGTGTTTGATGTGGCAGTCGATATGCGACGTAAGAGTGATACCTATGGGAAGTGGGTGGGCGCCTTTCTTAACGAGGATAACCGGAAAATGCTGTGGGTTCCTCCGGGCTTTGCTCATGGCTTTTATGTTACCAGTGATCAAGCAGAGTTTGTCTACAAATGCACCGATTACTATGCCCCAGGTGATGAAGTGTCGATTCGCTGGGATGACAAGACCCTAGCGATAGACTGGCCTTTGGGTGACGGTACTCCGCGTGTGTCTGAAAAGGACGCCAGGGGCTTGGCATTTATCGACGCCCCCGGCTACTAGATGATAGATAGGGAGTGGAAGTAGTGGATGATGAATCAGGGCAGGGGCAGGCCACCCCACAGTATAAAGACCTGACGAACCTGGCGCTGTCAGCACGATTACGGCGCATGCAGACTTCATTCAGCTGGCGCGCGACCAAGCCACTTCGCGATCTAGGTGGAATGTATCAGAAGTACGTCAGAAAGAGTAGTCGTGTTGATCTATTGCCTATACATGAGCTCCAACTCATTACAAAAAATAATAAAGTTGTATGGGTTTCTGTGGGAGAAGATCCACAGTTCCTGCTGACCCCACTAAACCCGGCTGTTCTAGGTCAAGGGGGCTGGTTTAATTTGGAGTATGATTTTTCGGCACGATTTCCCGTGGAGCAGTGCCTTTATTTGGACTACGGCGACGGCTTTCAACCTGACGTAGTGTGGACCCGCAACATCGTCAAGCAAGGCCGACAACGCCTGACACTATATATACCAAAAGGGTTACAAGGTCTTCGCCTAGATCCCATGACTCGGCCGGGTGAGTTTCGACTAGAGAATCCAGTACTAAGACGTGTTGATCCTCCTCAGCTGGACTGTCCGTGGTCAGGCATCGAGGGATTTCTCAAATGTTGTGAGGGCTGTGCGGTTACATTGGTAGAGGCTCAGCAGCTTGAGCGCTGTATGGAGGGAGAGTTTCATTGGCAATCTCATGGCACAGATCCCGCATTTACCGTACAACGTCGTAGTCATGACCCGCTCACTGAGGGATGGTGTCGAATAGAGTTCACTATTGCGGGGGAATATGAATACGAAGTCGCTAAAGTCTACATCGACTATGGCCAAGGCTTTACAGAAGAGGAATCCTTTCCGATACCATTTCAATCTGGGACCACAAATAGCAGGATTCTACGGCTGACCGGCGATGTTGTGAATGTCCGTTTCGATCCATGGGAGCGTGAAGGGAAATTTCGCCTTGAGCGACTGTGTTTCGACAATATCACTGAGGAAGAGGCGCAGCAAGAGATTGCGTCAAGGCTTTCAAGTAAAAGGCTAGAGTATTCAGGTTTAAGTACATCCGATATTTGGGCAGGTTCCATGAATGCGGATGCTTTCGATGGGTATGGCGGTGCAATTTTACATGGATGTGATGAGGACCAGGAGTCACAGCTCCAGGCAGACGAAAGTCATGATATTGTCGTAGAGCGGTTGTTATCAGATTATGCTGAGACGTTTGTCGATCGAGAGGCCGAGCTTTCGTATCGCAAGTGGATTTATGAGGTTGAGGCTGCATCACTTCCAAGTGATGAGAGTGTAAAGAGCTTTGTATCTGGTCAGGAAAATCCGATAGTAGTTTCTATACTGGTGCCAGTTTACAATACTGATGAGAAGCTGCTATCCAGATGTATTGAATCAGTTATCGCACAGTCTTATCCGTATTGGGAGTTATGCCTTGTTGATGATGCATCACCTTCTTCACACGTCGCAAGAGTTCTCAAGTTTTACAATGAACGGGACAAGCGTATAAAGATACTTCTCCGGCAGGAGAATGGGCATATCTCCAGGACGACGAACGACGCACTTTCCCTTGCCACTGGGGAGTTTGTGGCGTTGCTGGATCATGATGATGAGCTTGCAAGAGATGCATTGTACTTTGTGGCCCGTGAATTACATGAGAACACTGATGCACTCATTGTTTACAGTGACGAAGACAAGATTGACTCTGCGGGAGTACGCTATGATCCCCACTTTAAGCCTGACTGGAATGTAGATCTTCTCTATTCGCAGAACTATATATCACATCTTGGTGTATATCGTCGTGAGTTACTGGAGAGGATTGGGGGATTCCGTACAGGAGTTGAAGGCTCTCAGGACTACGATCTTGTGTTGCGATGTTTGCCGCATACTTCCCCTCATCAAATTCTTCATATCCCTAGAGTCTTGTATCACTGGAGAGCTATTGAAGGCTCAACGGCTTTATCGCAGGGAGGAAAAGACTATACGACCTCCGCCGGTGTAAAAGCTCTCAAGGATTATTTTGCTGAGCTGGATGGTCTTGGTGCTACGATAGAGCAAGGGATGGTAGCAAATACTTACCGCGTGTGTTGGCCTATTCCTCATCCCGCGCCGCTAGTCAGCCTTCTGATACCCACACGGGATAAGGTAGAGGTTACCGAGTTAGCGGTGCGAAGCATCCTAGATAAGACTCTATACACTCACTACGAAATTATCATCCTTGATAATGGTAGTGTTGAGCCCGCGACACACACTTTCTTCGAAGAGATTCAACGAGAAGATTCACGCGTCAGCGTCGTGCGTTACGACCATCCCTTCAACTACTCGGCTATTAATAACTTTGGTGTTACCTTGGCGAAAGGTAGTATTGTGGGTCTTATAAATAATGATGTCGAAGTTATTTCGCCGGAGTGGTTGGGGGAAATGGTATCTCACGTAAGCCGATCAGATGTCGGTTGTGTAGGCGCCAAGTTGTATTATAGTAATGATACTATCCAGCACGCAGGGGTTGTCGTTGGTATCGGCGGTGTTGCGGGTCACTCGCATAAGTATTTTCCCAAAGAGTCCGGCGGCTACTTCAGCCGGCTCAAGATTGTCCACTCCGTTACGGCGGTGACGGCTGCTTGTTTGCTAGTAAGAAAGGAGATATATGAAGAAGTCGGTGGATTAAATGAAAACGAACTGAAGGTGGCGTTTAATGATGTCGACTTCTGTTTGAAAGTCCATGACGCAGGATATAGGAATATCTGGACACCTTATGCTGAGCTTTATCACCATGAGTCTATTAGCCGTGGTGCTGAGGATAATCCCGAAAAGATCGCTAGGTTCAATACCGAAATCGATTATATGAAGAACGCCTGGGGTCATATCATCGATCATGATCCCAACTATAACCCCTGTCTCACCAAAGTTCGCGAGGATTTCTCCATCGGTGGATGATAATACCAGTCTTAATATTGTGTGCTTGTCGACCTAATAACAGAGCGTGGAGAGATGATGGCCAAGAATGATGCCTTGATCAACAAGGGAATAGTCATAGTCGGAGAACCGGATTCTAGCAAGGTATCTCCTATTGTTGTAATCGGTACAGCACGCGGTGGAACATCAATGGTAGCGGGTGTGTTGTCCAGGCTCGGTGTGTACATGGGAGACCGTGCCAATCATCCGGTCTATGAGGACGTACGGCTGTCAGAAGCCTTTGAAAAGAAGCAGATTGCCAGATTTAAGCATATTGTCGAAGAGTATTCGATGAAACATACTCACTGGGGTTGGAAGCGACCTTCTACCATTGATCATCTATCAGAAGTCAATAGTCTGCTTTCTCCTAGTGCTCGATATATCTTTATTTATAAAGATATTCTCTCGATTGCTCAGCGGAATTCTATCTCTATGCTCGATGAAGTCACCCATGGGATGGAGCGAGCGTTAAAACAGTATCACAATACACTCACGCTGCTAGGTAGTGATTCCATCCATGCTATGCTGGTTTCTTACGATAAAGCAACTGCTTATCCCGAAGTCTTTCTCTCCATGCTTGAGAATTTTTGTTCGATTCAACCTACTCGCGAGCAGCGCGATGCTGCGCTTTCTTTCATCGATCCTGAGCCCGAGGACTATATCGAAGCAACCAGAATTACCAAGTCCGAGGGTAGGCTGATTGCCTTTGACGGGCAGCAGGTCAGTGGCTGGGCTCATTATGTACACAAGAGGCAGCATGCTGAAGTAGAAATTTTTATTGGCGAACGTTCGGTAGGTGTCGTTACTGCCAATGAGTCTGTTCGCGGCGGTGAAGGTCCTGATAATTTAGCATGTGGTTTCTCCTTCACCATACCCAAGAATGAGAAGATTTTGCCTGGTGATTGCGTCAGGGCTAGGGTAGTGAATGATGTTGTTGACCTGGTAAACTCGCCTATGAGGATGAGTTAGCATGGAGAAATTCTGTTTAGCGGGTATCGTGAAGGACGAGGCCGATTACATCATTGAATGGATAGCCTGGCATCAGTTAGCCGGGTTCAATAATATTATTTTGGCTGATAATTCTTCCACCGACGGTACAAGGTCGCTACTTGAGGCTCTTGAGACGATAGGTGTCGTCCGTGTTATATATCAACCTAGTGTTGCTGGCAATACCCAAGTACACGCCTATAATAAGGCGCTGGAGATCGCATTAGGTAGATATGAGTACGTGATGTTTCTTGATGCGGACGAATTCTTAGTCCACGAAAGCCAGAGGCATGGAGAAGAGCGGAGATTGCTCGAGGAGCTGGTTGCATCTGGCGATGTTGGTAGTATAAGTGTTAATTGGCGCTGTTTCGGTTCCGGTGGCCATGAAAGTAAGTCTCCAGAACCTGTTCTGAAACGTTTTACTCACTGCTCAGACAGTCCAGACTTTGCAGCAGATCGGCATGTAAAGAGCATGATTAAGGTCAATCATGTTCAGCAGGCAGGTATTCATACATCTTTGCTTATATCTGACCTCAGATATATTGATTGCGCTGGTGAGGATGTGTTGGATTTTTCGGATCGTCCTGATATTGGGGGAAAGCCTGATCCTCGAAGTGGTAAGACCGATTCTATTAGGCAGGGTCCGTTGCGGGTGCACCATTATGTGGTTAAGAGCAAGGAAGAGTACTTGCTTAAATGTCAGCGTGGGACTGCAACAAGGGCTGGAACTCCTTCTCGTGGAGATAAGTACTTTAACTATCATGATGTTAATGGGGCAAAGTTTCTATTTGAACCGGGGAAATTGAGCCGCCTTGAACGTGAAATGTCTGCTTTCAAGCAGCGGCTTAACAACGAGACGCCATTTGGTCGCTCCTTGACAGGCACAGTGGGAGTATCAAACGCCAAGAGTGTGATCGGTTGGATCACTGATGACACAGGGTATGCGAAAGATCTTTTTGTGAACATATTTGTCAATGGCGCGCATGTGGCACGTGTTTCGGCTGACATGTTTCGTCCTGATCTACTACAGTCGGGTAAATCTGCTGACGGCTACTGCGGCTTTCGCTGGACCCATCCCTGCTTACTTGGGTGTGGAGATCGGGTTACCGTCGAACCTCATGCCAACATGTCGAAGCTGGCAGGCTGTAGTGACGTAGTTATTGGCGATGACTGAATATTTTATAAGGACGGTCAATACTGACAAATTCATGTTCATCGTTTTGATACTGATGATAGGCGGTATGACTATTTCCGGTTGCCGGTGAATGTCACGTTACCTCCTCAATGGCATAATGTGTGCTGTTTTACGCTGCATGAGAAAATACTTCGTATTCAGAGAGGTGGCTGTGAGCCCGTTATTTTTTATTCACATACCAAAGACGGCAGGGACTAGCTTTCGTTTAGGGATGCAGCAGGCTCTTGGTGAACAGTCAATTATATATGATTATGGTTCGCATTCGTTGACTACGCACCCACTAGTTCGTGAGTTTATTTATGAAGGACGTGAGGATGCGTGGCAGTTTTATCGGGGGTGTCTCGATATACAGGCTAAGGTTGTGGCTGGCCACGTTGAAGCCACCAAATACATTCCTGTCTTCGGGGCGACTCAGGCCTTGACGTTTCTTCGTGAGCCCCTCCAACGAGCCGCCTCTGAATACTGGCATTTTCAGCGACATGATCGGTATAAGGGATCCTTTTCTGAGTTCATTCGCTTGCATAGTTTTGTCAATCGACAGAAGACGATCCTTAACGGTGTAGATCCTGAAGCGTTGGGGGTTATCGGATTGACAGAGCGATATTCCGAAAGTCTTGAACTGATAAATACCCGCTACGATATAGATATCCCCCCTAAGGAGGCTAACCTTTCTAGTCGTCAGTTAGGAGCACGTCATGAGATTGAGCCCAAGGATGAGCGAGATTTCTATCAGATAAATGCGCAGGAGGTAGAACTCTATCAGCACTGTTGCAAACTATTCGACATGCGTATGGAACTTTACCGGCGTAACCTGCGCTATTCCCATTGTAAGATGACTTGTTGTAATACAGAGAGCGTATCAGGTTGGGCTTGGTGGGAGACGGACGCGGATGACCCCGTGGTGATTGATGTTTTGGTCAATGGCGAGCGAGCGGTTACGGTGCCTGCTATGCAGCCTTGTGATGACGTGCAGAACTGGTTAGCACCGAGAAGCGGTTGTGTAGGGTTCAAGGTGGCGATCAAGTTATCAGCGGGTGATGAAGTGCAGTGTCGAGTCGCAGATACCGGTCAATGTTTCCCCATCGAACCTTACCGAATAGCGGCACCACATTGACGTGGAGCATAAGACTATCTGCAGACTTGAGCACGCAGCATGAGTGAGGATAGTACGTCTTCGGTGGTGTTACGACTTCTTGAGCGAGCGAACTTTATCGTCCACCCTCAGCGGTATTGGCGGCCTTGGAGTGGTTTGGGAAAGCTCGGGAACGGTCGTCTCGACTGGCAATGGGAGGCTCTGGATGATGATCCCCAGTTTCTTCAGCGCAGGCACTTGCCCCTTCCCGGGTGGCATATGGTTGAACTCGACCTGGACCATGATCAGCGGCACGCGCTAGTACGTCTGTATTTTGATACTGGTAGTGGCTTCAGTGAAGAGGAGTCACTCGTAGTGCCCTTGCGAAACGGGCGCATCAGTAAGCGTCTCGTGTATGTCAAAGGATGGCTGAAACGCCTACGCTTTGATCCTCTTGATTCGCCTGGTCGCTTTGCCGTCAGACATTTTCGTATCGTCTGGCTGACACCCTGGTTTGCCCATGATCGTCTGAGTCAGCGACTGGTGAACATGCATCATCGTTGGCGAAATGTCCCACGGGCAAGTGTGATACAAGGCTGTCGTCAGCGCGCCAGGTTGGAGCGGCGGCACTGGCGTGAATTGGCTTTGGCTGACTACGAAGAGACGTTTGAGTGGATGTGTTCGGGTCAAAGCTATCCCCAGTGGTTACGCGAACGTGGCTGGGAGGAGGCGTGGGAGCGTCTAGACGAGCAGGATACTAGCGTATCTTCTTGGCCTGTTGGGCCAGTGATTTCTCCTGTTCATCGTGTTGTGGCTCGGTCCGCCACGCTAATGGGTGAGGGCAACCTATATGACCTCGAAAGGGTGGATGGACGGGCGGAAAGGCGGGATGAAGAGACGGTCAGGCAGCAAGATGCCCATCCTCCACTGCCAGCGCGTGAGGCGGTAAAGGCTGGAGAGGTCATCTATCGCCAGAATTGGCGGACGACCAGCCGACAGGCCGATTTTGGGGAAATTCGCGCCGGTACCGAGGGGCTCCGTGGCTCCCGCGCACGTGATCGTTCAAGAACCCGTCAGTCGAAAAGGAAGGCGGGGGGGGCGCGATCTCGCGATGACAGTCGCAGTCGACAGCGGGTGATGCTGGAGCACAAGAGATCGTTTGGGCGTATGGATGTTCAGGGGGAGTCGCGGTTGGTCCGTTCACAGGCCGGCCCCAGGTTCTCCGCTCGGGACGTGCCTGGTGCGGCCCAGGCAGCCGACGCCCATAGAGTCTGTCACCCTACGACACCGCAGGTGTCGATTCTGGTTCCCGTCCACGACCCCGTGCCGGCTCATCTGCGTCAATGCCTTGAATCGGTACTGGGGCAGGACAGCCCCCATTGGCAGCTGTGCCTGGTAGATGATGCTTCCCAGGACCCTCAGGTGATTGCCCTGCTTGAGGAGTTTGCTGCAAGGGACAACAGAATCGAGCTCGCACGCCTCGAGCAGCATGGGCACGTATGCGCAGCCAGCAACAAGGCGCTATCCATGGCCAAGGGGCAGTACATCGCCTTGTTAGACCATGATGACATGCTATCGCCGTGCGCCTTGAGCTATGTGCTTGAGGCTACCAGCCTGTTTCCCGCGCCACTGCTCATGTATAGCGATGAAGACAAGATCGACTCCCGTGGCTATCGCTGCGAACCACACTTCAAACCAGGGTATAACCCAGACCTGCTGTTGGCACAGAACTACATCGCTCACTTGTGTGTGTTTGATATCGAACTGGTACGTCAACTTGGGGGCTTCCGCCCTGGCTTCGAGGGTAGCCAGGATCATGATCTTGCGTTGAGGGTGTGTGCTGCGGCGGATCCTGATCGCGTCGTCCATATCCCACGCGTGCTTTATCACTGGCGTGCTTCTCCCGGCTCTACGGCCTTGTGCAGCGACGCCAAGCAGTACGCCTTCGATGCCGGACTGCGCGCCGTGGCAGACCATTTGCAACAGGCCCGCAGCGGGGCTGAGGTAGAACCAGGGCCGTTGCCCCATACCTACCGAGTTCGCTGGCCGTTGCCTGACCCTCTACCATTGGTCAGCCTGCTGGTTCCCACCAAGGATCGTATCGATCTGTTGGCGCCCTGCGTTGAAGCGATTCTCTCGCGCACCCGTTATCCGCACTTCGAACTGCTGATTCTCGATAATGACACTCGCTGTCCAGAAACGCTGGCATACCTCAAAACCGTCGCTGAGGCGGATAAGCGTGTCAGAGTAGTGGCGTGGAACCACCCGTTCAATTATTCGGGAATCAATAACTTTGGCGCCCGCCATGCTCGGGGCGAGTTGCTCGGTCTACTCAATAACGATATCGAGCCGATCAACGAAGATTGGCTAGATGAGATGGTACGTCACGCGGTGAGGCCAGATATCGGCTGTGTCGGTGCCAAGCTCTACTATCCCAACGACACGATCCAGCATGCGGGCGTTGTACTTGGCATAGGGGGAGTGGCTGGGCATGCCCACAAGTATTTCAGTCGTCACGCTAACGGTTACTTTTCGCGGTTGATGCTGGCTCAGAACTATTCTGCGGTGACGGGGGCCTGCCTGCTCGTTCGAAAGTCGCTGTTTGATCAGGTAGGCGGACTGGATGAGCGCCACTTGCCTATCGCCTTCAATGATGTCGACTTTTGTTTGCGAGTCCGCGCTGCCGGTTATCGCAATGTATGGACGCCGTATGCCGAGCTGTACCACCACGAGTCTGAGTCTCGTGGTGCCGATGACAACGCCAGCAAGCGGGCCAGAGCCAGTGGTGAGGTGCTGTATATGCGCAGCACCTGGAAAGAGCAGCTCGATCATGACCCCGCCTATAACCCCAACCTGACCCTGGTTCATGAAGACTTCTCTTTACGCTGATAGTGGCCGTATCGGGGCGCTGGGCGATGTCAGGCGAGACACTGGGCACGTTGGCTGTCGTGGCATTTCCTGCTGGAGCTTTTCTGGGGGGGGAACCCAGCGTGTGAAAGCTGATGATCTGAAAGGCGCAGTCGGACGGCGCCATGCAACGGGAAGCCTGAGCGCCGCCCGAGCAAGATGGCTATTGCTTAGCGATGGTGCGCTGCCCACTGAGGATATCTACTTTATGGCGACGGCGGCGCCCGGGTTGCGCAAGGCCGGCGCCAACGTGACTCGATTGAATACTCGACGATGGGTGACCCCCAGACTATGTTGGCCTTGGCTCGGGCGCCTGTTGTCCGGGGCACAGGTCATTGTCTGCAGAAGTCTGCCTCGCCCCTGGCTTGAGCTGCTCGAGTCGCAGCGTGGCCTTTTGGCGAGTCTGCATTATCTGCTGGACGATGACATCGGGGCAGCCGCGGAGGATGCCAGCCTACCGCCGCCCTATCGCGAGCGTATGGCCTTGCTGTCCCGCTATTGCGTGCCACGGCTATTGGCCCTGGCTGATGAAGTCGTGGTGGCAAGTGAACGGTTGGCCCGTCGTCTCAGTAGCCACCACGGGACGGTGACGGTGTTGACGCCGGCTCTAGGCTCATTGCCTGGCGCGGCGACTCCGCTGCCGGGTGACGGGCAGTGGCGGCTGGGATATCACGGTACCCGAGCCCACCGAGAGGACCTTGCAAAGATCAGCCCAGCCCTCGTCAATGTCTTGTCGTCGTTTGACAGCGCCTCGCTGGAGGTGGCGATGGGGGCATTTACCCCTGAACCGCTGCGCGACCATAAGCAGGTCATGATCCTTGCACCCATGGAATGGCATGCCTATCGGCGACGGCTCGGCCAGACGCGCCTGCACGTAGGGCTTGCTCCGCTGTGGCCATCAGCCTTTAACAGCGCCAAGTCACACCTCAAGTTTCTCGAGATTGCTCGCATTGGAGGGGTCGGTGTCTACAGCCGCCGTTCGCCATATCAAGAGATCGTCGATGATGGCGTGGATGGTGTGCTGGTAGATGATGATGGTCTCGCCTGGCAGGAAGCCCTGGAGCGGTTGCTGACGTCCCCTGAACAGATGCAGGTCATGGCTAGGCGTGCCTTGGAAAAGGCCGCGGATATAGGTAACCCGGCGAGGCACGAAGCCTTTTGGCGCGAGCGACAATGCTAGGAAAGTGTTTGCAATACTCAAGGCTTGCCTGACTAGGGCTTGTACGAAAAGTGCCTGCGCTTGGTGATACGGCGTTAAAAATCGGCTGGTACGCCAGCCCGGTCAAAATGCTCATTTACACCTCGTAAACTGCGCTTTCTCACCAATTTTTGCCTTGTCTAACCTTCGCTCGTCGACTTTTCGGACAAAGCCTAGGAAGCTCACTTCAATCTCTCTTCTCTCTTCTCTCTTCTCTCTTTTTCCCTCCCCTCGCTTTCTCCCCCTTTCTTCTCTCTCCTCTACTGCTTCTCCCTACGTTGATGGTTCCCCATTCACGCTGTTGCTGCTCACAGGCTTGGGTGGCTTCTTTGTTGGATCATTTTGGTTTTCCGTTGCTGGGACAAAGGTCAGGATCCTTCAATCACTACCATTTCATGACGATGTCGCCATCAATCTACCCAGCGTTTGCAGGGTGACGTCGATCTGCTCGTGTGTATGTTCGCTACTGACGAAGAAGCGCAGGCGGGCGCTTCGCTCTGGCACGGCGGGATAGAGAATTGGCTGGACATTGATGCCAGCCTCCAGCAGCCGGTGAGAGAGCTGGGTAGCCTTGGCCGAATCGCCCAGAATAACGGGAATGATGGCATGGCCTTGGCAATGTCCTGTCTCTAGTCCTAGCGCTCTGCAACCTGCCAGTAGACGCTGAGCGTTGTGCTGCAGGGCGGTGACGCGCCACGGCTCCTGCTCAAGAAGCTCGAGCGCGCGAATCGCAGGGGCCCCGAGCTGCGGTGCCAGGCCAACACTGTAAAGGAATCCTGGCGCCAGATAGCGCAGGGTGTCGATCAGCGGTTGGCAGCCGGCAATGTAACCACCGCTCGATGCCAGTGCCTTGCTGAGCGTGCCCATCCAGATATCGACCCCGGCGGCAGCTACGAGGCAATGCTGGTACAGCCCTTGTCCGGTCGCTCCCAACACCCCTAGTGAGTGCGCTTCATCCACCATGAGCCAGCACTGATGGTGACGCTTGACGGCAATGAATCGGGTTAGGTCCGGCGTATCACCATCCATCCCGTAGAGCCCTTCGATCACCACCAGTACCCGCTCAAAACGTTGGCGGTGGCGTCGAAGCAGCTGATCCAGGGCGTCGGGATCATTGTGAGGAAAGCTCATGCGCGTGGCCCCGGATAGCTTGGCGCCGACGAGCACGCTGTTATGGATCAGGCTATCGTGAACGATGAGATCGCGTGGCCCGACCAACATGGCAATGGTGGACACATTAGTCGCGTGGCCACTGACGAAGGCCAGGGCATCGTCGCTCTGATAGTGCTGGGCCAGCGCGCTCTCCAGTTTTTGGTGGAACGGCCGTTCGCCGGCCACGATGCGACTGGCGGAAACGGAGGTCCCATAGCGTTCGATAGCGTGACGCGTCGCGGCGATGACCCTGGAGTCTCCTGCCAGTCCCAGGTAGTCATAGCTGGCAAAGTTGATGACATTGCGGCCCTGTAGCTGACTAATGGCCCCCGCTCTGGCGTCATGACAGCGGAAGAAGGGGCTGGCGACACCTGCCCCGCTGGCGAGTGAGCGCATCATGCTGATCTGGCGGTAACCTTCCAGCGTGCTGAAGTCGGTGAGGTCTGGGTGGGCATCCTGGCGGCCAGGCCGCTCGCTGTGGCTCGCATCCTGCCGCCTGGCCTGATCGAGCCATTGTCCCTTGAATGCCTTGCGTTCGTCAGGCGTCATGACCCCTCCTTCTCGGCCTCCGCGCAGGCACCGTGACGGTGGGCCAGGTGGGTCTGCTCGTCGTGTACCGTGTCGGATGGGCCCATCGCCTGTTCGCAGATCAGGTTGACGGTGCGCTTGAGCGTTGCAGCGTCTGCCAGGGCCATGGGAGACAGTGTTACACCCAGCTGGTGATCGATAGCCGTCACCAGCTCGACCCCCATTAGGGAGTCGAACCCCAGTTCAGAGAGACGCTTGTGGCCGTCGATCCGCTCCGGCTCGAGCATCAGGATGCTGGCGAGCTGCTGACGTACCACGCTTTCCACGATCTCCACCCTCTCGTTTTCGTCCAGGGTCGCCAGGTCGATGTGGGGGAGAGGCGCTTCCGAGCTATCCGTTCGTTGCCACTGCTGGCGCAGGTCGTCAAAGCGGCGCTGGGCGGGCAAGCCATCGACGGGGCCAATCACCGCGCCGACCCCGATATCCTCGTTGATGGCCTGTTGCAGATGGTCCAGCGCCTGGCTGGCACGCAGCTGACTGCCTCCCATGCGCTTGGCCAGTGACTGTTGAAGGGAGGGATGGCGCGCGAGAAAGCCGGTGTCCTCGATGATGCCCCAGCTCAGGCAGGTAGCGGGCAGGCCCGCCCGACGTCGTCTCACGGCAAGGGCTTCCAGCGCCGTATTGGCGGCAACGTAGGCGGACTGCCCAGGGCTGCCGAAAACGGTGGTGGCGGAGGCATACAGTACGAACAGCTGCAGTGGGCAGTCGCGGGTCAGGTGATCCAAATGCAGTGCCCCCAGCAGCTTGGCTCCTAGCGTTGTCTCCAGGTGGGAGCGCTCCAGATGGTGCACCAAGGCGTCATCGATGGCGGCCGCCGCATGGATGACCCCTCGCAGGGGAGGGCGCTGCTGTTGCGGGTCCTTGATCAGCGCCGCGAGCGCTGTGCCATCGGCAAGGTCCACGTAGGGAGTCTCCACGGTAATGCCCTGGCGATGCCAGCGATCGACTGCCGCCTTGGCTTCGGCGCTGCTGGCGCCTGATCGAGTTAACAGCATCAGGTGGCGGGCACCGCAGTCCACCAGTCGCTGGGCAGTCACCAGCCCCAGCCCCGATAGCCCTCCGGTGATCAGGTAGCAGCCGGCTGCATCGAGCCAAGGTTCTCCAGAACTGACCTCATCCTCTGCCAGTGAGCCCGGCTCGTGGTCGCTGTGCTCAACGCCTGTCCTGATCACGTGAGAGGCGGGAGCGGTGGCGACAGCGCTGTCCGGTAGCTCGCTCTGGTGGGCCGTGTCAGGGGCGGTCACGATGATCTTGCCGATATGTGCGGCCTTCTGCATGTGGCGAAAAGCATCGACCACGCGATCTGCAGTGAAGACGGTACATGGCAAGGCGTGAAAAGCACCCGAATGGAAGCCTTCCATCAGTTGCCCCAACAGCTTTCCGGCGAGAGCGGGTCGATGGGACAACAGCTGGTCGGAGTCGATGCCGAAGTAGCTCAGATTTTGGCGAAAGGGTCTCAGCCCCATCGGCGTATCCTGGTAGAAGTCGCGTTTGCCGAGTTCCAGGAAACGACCGAACGGCGCCAGTACCCGCAGGCTTTGGTGAATCGCCTCGCCAGACAGGGAGTTGAGCACAACATCAACGCCATCACCTTGGGTATCGTCGAGGATCTGTTCAGCGAAATGCAGGCTGCGCGAATCGTACAGGTGGGTGACGCCAAGCAGGCTTAGCATATCGTGCTTCGCCGGGCTGCCTACCGTCGCAAAGACCTCTGCTCCCTTCCACTGGGCGATCTGTATGGCAGCAAGGCCGACGCCTCCGGCGGCACCATGGATCAGTATTCGCTCGCCCGGAGAGAGCCGAGCCAGATGTTCCAGCGCGTAGAACGCGGTCAGAAAGGCGGTGGGTACTCCGGCGGCAGCGATGGGGTCGACGCCAGGAGGAATCCGCGTCAACGCGCTAGCACCAGTGACCAGGCGGGAGGAGAAAGCGTTTGAGCCGAGCCCCATGACGAGGTCTCCCGGCGCCAGTTCCTCGACACCGCTGCCCGCGGCTTCAACGATGCCTGAGAACTCCAGCCCCAGGCCTGCGCCCGAGAACCCTTGTTCCAGGGCCTCGTCGCTCAGCATGCCGAGGGCATACATGACATCGCGGAAATTCAGTCCCGTGGCCAGCACCTTGACCCTGACCTGATCGGCGTCGAGGGCATCAGGCGCATGGCCGCTGGTGAGCGCTGGTTGCCAGGTCAGTCGTGATAGCTGTCCCGGATGGCTGATGGCCAGGCGCTGGTCGTTCGCGCCGGTCGCCACAGGCGCGGACACTGGCCTGCCGCAAGCCGGGGGGAGCTCTGGCCATCGGCGCACGCGAACCGCGTAGCGATCTCCCTGGGCAGTGATCACGGTTTCCTCTTCGCCATCGTCCTGCTCAAGTGCCCGGCCAAGCGTCTCCAGCGCCTCATCGGTCAGGACAATATCGACGGCGCGACAGCGAACCTTCGGCCGTTCATTTGCCAGGCTGCGCCACAGTCCCCAGGCGGCGGCCTGCTCAATCTCATCAGCCGCCGTGCACCACATCGCGTCCGCCGACCTTGGCGTGGCGCCGTTCAGCAACGGTGCCAGCTGGCAGGTGACCAGCGTCATGGCTGCGACCTCAGGCAATCGAGCGAGCTGGCTAAGCTGTTCCAACCGATCGAGACAGCGACGGTGGGTATCGAGGGGGAGGCTTGGCTCTTGCTGCGCACTGGTGGCTGTAGCGCCAGTGGCTGGAGCAGGCGCAAGAGGCGCTGGGTGATCGCCTGTGGCCAGGCCGCGCAGGTCGACGAGATGAATGCGTGTGCGCTCGTCACTGGTCAGATGTTCAAGCTCAGCCGCCAGGTCACTATCCATTAGGCAACGTGGCATCAGGCAGTGTGCTTGGTTTGCTCCTTCCCTTTCCCCTTCTCCTTGCCCTAGCTGCGGCAGCAGGCGCTGCGCTGCTTGTTGGCTACGCTGATCGGTGATGAGCCAGAGTGCCGGTGAGGAGTTGGCAGCGGCCTCTGCCGTGTTGGGCTCTGCCAGTACGGCGTGAATGATCGCCGGTTGATGAGCACCCGTACGTGATGGTGGGCTGAGAATGTCAAAGCCATGGTCGATGAGATACCGACATATGGCGTCGTGTCGGGCCGGACGAGCGGTTGGGTACAGTGCACCCAGGGCTTGCCACCAGCGGGTGGGAGGGGGCGCCAGGATGATCAGCTGTCCCTGTTCGGCCAGACGGGCCCTGGCCTGATCGATGGCCTTCAAGCTGGCATCGAGATCGAGGGGTGTGGTGACCACCCAAGCCAGTTGAGCCGGAGGCCCGGCCGTGGATGTCGCCAACGATATGGCGCTGTTGGCGTCGGTCAGACGTTGGGCGCGCTGGCGCGAAAGCTCGTCCGAGACGCAGATCTGCAGCGTGATGCGGCTAGGCTGAAGCACAGGCAGCAGCGCCTCCGCCAGGCGTGGGGCCGCCATCCCCGCCTCCACCAGGCGTACAGGCTGAGACGAGGGAAGCTCCTGGTGCAGCGTGTCGACCAGCCCACGGACCTGCTGATGCAGTACCTCCCATAGAGCGTCATCCATCAGACTGGCCGCGGCAGGCTGGAGCTGTTCCAGAGTCAGGTCGTCGATGACCTGGTGCGTCCCGACCAGCAGCGACGGCAGGTGCTGGCCAAGGCGTCCAAGCGGGCCTAGCAACGCCAGTTGCTGAGGATATTCCGCCAGCAGTAGCCGCCACAGCGCGACGGGCGCAGGTTGCCCATCTTCGCTAGCCGCGGTGGTCGAAAGCTGCGCTTTGTCCTGACAAAGGGGCTCTGGCGAGTCACCCCCTGAGACGGGGCGTGTGGTCGGGAGCAAGGCCTCGAGCCGGTGTGCCACGCTGTCTTCTGTGATACCGACGCTTTGCTCTGTCCTCGGCTCGCTGGCTGCAGCCTGGCCGGCGGCCTGTGCAAGCCAGCGATCGCAGAGGTGATTCAGCAGCACGCTGAGTTCCTCCAGCACAAGCCCGTGGCGGCCGTTGATCACCTCCTCGAGCTTAGCGGCTAGACGGCTGCCGTGCTGGCCGATCGGTTGCGGCGAGAGTGGCGCGGGGACCAGGGTCGACGTCAGTCGTTCCACACTGCCTGTGTCGTTAGAAGAGACTCCGCGTGGCAAGGGCGTGGCGGCAAAACGCACCGCCTCAAGGGCGGCAACACAGCCACCGGCGTTGTAGAGCCATAGGTCGGCGGTGAACGAATGGGGGGAGCGCCGACGTATGACGGCTCTGGCCAGTGTCGGCTGGCCTGAGCCGCGACGAAACTGAAGTCGCGACAGTCGCACGGGTAGATAGCCACGTTTCTGGGGTTCTCCCAGCAAGGGAAGACACAGCTGCAGGGCGCCGTCGAGTAGACCGGGAGGCAACTCCCAGTTGGTGTCGTCCTCTACCATGGCCAGCGTGGCCACGGCCTCCTCACCTTGACACCAGATATGCTCGAGGCAGCGATAGTCACCGTGGTAGTCCAGTCCCATGGTCTGGGTGAGCTCGGTATGCTGCTCGCCGCTAAGCTGGGAAGGGGAGTCGGGTAGCTCGGGAGTTGGCTCCTGCAGCGTGCGCCCCAGGCAGCTTGGTGCCAGGCGTGCCGTCAGTTGTGGCGTCCACCGATCTGCCTCGTCGAGTCCTCGGGTCTGCAGGCTGACACGACGCTGGGCATCCACTTCAAGCCGGGTCAGACGTCCCAATGGGTCCTCCAGTACCAGCGGAGCGAGGATCTCCAGGTCGTTGATCTCGAGACAGGCGGAATCCTCGAGTGCGGCAGCGGCGGCCAGCACCATCTCGACCTGAGCCGCGGCAGCGAGTACCGGCGTGCCACCGACACGGTGGTCTGCAAGCGACGGCAGCGTGGCAGTGCTCAGGCGTTGATGCCACACGGCCAGCGTAGGATCTGGGCGGTAGCCCAGCAGCACATGCTCTTCTCGAGCGATCAGCGAGTGGTCGCCCCAGCCGCTTGGGCGGGGCCAGTGGTGGCGACGTTGCCAGGGGTAGGGCGGCAGCTCCACGGGGGCATGGCGTCGATCAAACCAGGCGGCGAAGCTGCCCTGCACGCCACTGAGCCACAGCCTCGCGGAGGCTTCTTCGAGCGTCGCCGAGGCATCTTTGGTGCGCGCCAGGGTAGTGACATGCAGGACCGGTTGACCATGCAGCCGGTACTGGGCCTCGATATAGCGTTTCAACAGCGGATGCCCACCAACTTCCAGCAGCACCGAGTCGCCGCGCTCCACCAGAACATCGAGGACCTCGCGAAACCTTACCGGGGCGCGCAGATTACGCCACCAGTAGCCAGCATCCAGCGGAGCGTCGATCAGCGTTCCGCTGACACTCGAGATCATCGGCAACTGGGGTGGGGTAGGGGCCAGGTCCCCCAGTGCATCCCGCAGCGAGGGTTCCAGTTCGTCCAGTAAGGCACTGTGAAACGGATAGTCCAGCGGCAGGCGAAGATGACGAATACCGGCGGCGGCAAGCTCATGTTCCAGCTCCGTCAGCGCTGCCAGTGGTCCTGCCAGAGTGATATTGCCGTGGCTATTGTCCCCCGCCAGATCAAGGGCAGCGAAGCGAGGCTGTTCCAACCAGGGCGCTATATCGTCCAACTGACAGGCGATGGCCGTCATGCCGCCCCGGTAGCGAAGCAGACTCTGCAGGCGACTGCGCTGGAATACCACCTCTACCGCATCGCTGAGTGACAGGGCCCCACAGGCCCAGGCCGCGGCCACTTCGCCTACGCTGTGGCCGGTCACCGCCGTCGGTACTATGCCCGCCGCACGCAGCCATTCGGTCACGCCAACCTGTAGCGCAAAGAGAGCTGGCTGTGCCACCAGGGTGTCATTCAGCAGCTCAGCATCGTCGCCTTCCGCCAGCAAGGTGAACAGCGAAAACCCACCGCGTGGTGCAAAGCAGTCACTGACCTTGGCGATGGCATCCCGGAAGACGCCACTGCTGGTAAAAAGCTCTCGTCCCATGCCTAGCCATTGGCAGCCGTTGCCGGTGTAGACAAAGACGGGCCCGAGGGGGGCCGCGAGACGCGGCTGCCGCCACACCGCTGGCGGCTGGCCGGCAGCGCTGTGCGCTACATCGGGGGAGTCGTCGCCCCCTGATGCTGGCGTAGCCGCCAGCTGGCGCAGCGCCGTCATGGCCTGCTCGTGATCACTGACCAACGCGATGGCCTGGTGGCTTAGCCGTTCACGATGCTGGGTGAGGGTCCAGGCCAGGGCCTCCAGCGCTGGTTGATGGTGCTCAAGGTGGTCGGCAAGCTGAGCGGCCCGCGCCGCCAGGGCCTGCTCGTCATGGGCGGACAGTACCAGCGGCCAGCGCTGTGCGTTGGGCATTGGATGAGTTGCCACGGCAACCTGGGTAGGCGCTGTCTGGCGTGGTGGTGAGGTCAGCACGACGTGGGCGTTGGCTCCGCCAAAGCCGAAGCTGTTGATGCCGATGGTCAGCGGGCCACTGGCAGCCAGCGTTCGGGTATGACGAACGACCTCCAGATTGTGGTCATCCAGGCGCAAGGCAGGATTCAAGCGTTCAATGCCGATCGTGGCCGGAACCCGGCGGGCGCTTAGGCAGCCCAGGGCCTTGTAGAGTCCAGCCATGCCCGCGGCGGTCTCGGCATGACCGATGTTGCTCTTGATCGAGCCGATAGGCAGGGGCGTTGAGCGATGCCTGCCGAGTGCTTCGCCGATGGCAGACACCTCGATGGGATCGCCCACGGGGGTGCCGGTACCATGCGCTTCCAGGTAGTCGAGTTGGGCCGGCGCGATTCCGGCGCGCGCATAGACCTCGGTCAACAGACGCGACTGAGCGTCGGCGCTCGGCACCGTAAGTGCGCTCTTGTGGCCATCGGTATTGACGCCGGTCGCCGCCACCTCTGCCAGGATCGGGTCGCCGTCGGCCAGCGCCCGGTCGAGCGCCTTGAGCACGACGACCCCGGCGCCTTCCGCGCGCACATAGCCGTCCGCCTCGTCACTGAAGACGCGGCAACGGCCGCGTGGGGACAGCATGCCCGCACGCGAGAAGGCGATGAAACCGAAGGGATGGAGATGTAGACAGACTCCGCCAGCCAAGGCGGTGTCGCACTCACCGCTGCGAATGGCCTGGCACGCCTGGTGAAACGCCACCAGTGATGACGAACAGGCGGTGTCGATGGCCATGCTGGGGCCCGTGACGTCCAGCAGGTAAGACAGCCGATTGGCGGCGATGCTGAAGGTATTTCCGGTAGCGGACAGGCTGTCCAGTGACGCCAGGTCACCGGTGTGCCGATAGGCGAAATCAGGGCTGGAAATCCCCACGTAAACCCCGCAGCGCGTTCCTCTCAGTGTCGATACCGGAATAGCGGCGTGCTCAAGGGCTTCCCAGGTCAATTCCAGCAGAACACGCTGCTGCGGGTCCATGGTGGCAGCTTCTCTGGGAGAAATGCCGAAGAAGTCGGCATCAAAACCGCTGATATCCCCGAGGGTCCCGGCGGCCATGCTGACGCTGGTCCCCAGCGAGCCTCGCTGCGGATGATAGAAACGACGAGCATCCCAGCGCGAGGGATGCACCTGCGTGACCAGGTCACGCCCGGCCAGCAGGCTCTGCCATAGAGACTCGCCGGGCTGTTGTGGAAAGCGGACTGCGTTTCCGATAATGGCGACACGCCGGGTCATGGCGACTCCTTCTGCCGACGTACGCGGCCAGACACGTTGGGAGAAATGCCGTGCGAGAAGTGCGGCGATGCGGACGATCGTCGTTCGGCATCTTGATATGCCAGGGCCGAGGCGGCATCCAGCACGCCATCGGCCAGCTCGGTGAGCTCCGTCACCGGTGGCTGTGGGTCAATACTGGCGCCCTGGGGGCTCCATAGCAGAAAGGGTGTTTTGCCATCTGGATCGCCGAGCCAGTCATAGCTGGCGCTCAAGATAGGCACGTGATCACCGTAGGCACAGAGCAGTCCCGGGCGCGACTGGCCTGTCAGTGCCTCGGCGAGGTGGCCGATCATGGCGTCGATGTTCGCCAGATGGTGCAGATAGATGTCCAGCTCGTGACTTACCTTGTCCGGACGCCGGGCGTCTGGAGTCAGCCAACGTAGCGGCGATGGCATAGGTTCGAGCAGAAAGGGCCCATGGCTTTCCATGGTGATCACCAACACCATCAACGGCCGGGGATCGGGATCCTGGAGCGCCCGTTCGACACGCTCTGCCAGTACCGCATCGGCCACGTAGGGGCCGTCGCGACGCTCGTGCCGGAAGTTGTCGAGATCTTCAAAGACATCAAAGCCTAGCCTCGGCATCACCTTGTCTCGCTGATAGAAGCTGGCCGGATAGGGGTGAAGCACCAGGGTCCGGTAGCCGAGTTGGGAGCAGGCGCTGGCCAGGCTGGGGACCTGTTGGCGAGCCAGCTGGTGGTAAGGATTGAAGCGATGCATGCCGAGGGCGTCAGCGCTCAGCCCACAGAGAAAGGCGGTCTCGCTGCGCACGGTATTGGCGCCCCAGGCGGGCACGCTAAGGCGCCCATGGGCCAAGGCGCTGGCGCAAAGGTGGTCCCAGTGGGAGAGCACCTCAGCAGGCACCCGCGAATACCAGGGACGAGGGTCGAACAGCGACTCCCCCTGGACGATGACCAGGTGAGGCAGGTTGTCCACCGAGGGCCTGAAGGGGGGCGTGTGCTGAGACAGCGGGATCGATGGCTGGTTGAAGTGCATCCGTCGAGGTTGGCGCAATGAGATGGGGGCGCGAGAGACATCGATCGGTGTGTCTGGATAGCGCGCGAAGGCCCAGAAGCCTGCCCATAGCCCCAGTCTGCGGTGATGGGCAACAGGATCCAGGCTGGCCCCTGGCAAACGCGTCAGGCCCAGCGCCAGAGCTGCTGACGGCGCCAGGGCCAGGAAAAGCCACCACAGCACGCTCTGCTGAGGGCCAAGCATGGACACCAGGCTGGGCTCCAGCCACCAGAACGCCGCGATGGCCAAGAGGCCTGCCAGGGTCGCTGATATGGCCAGCGTGATGCCGAAGAAGGGCAAATACAGTCGCGGATGACGCACCGCGTCCAGGAAGTACTCGAAATCCTGCAGCAGGAAGGGTTCCTTCAGGCTCTGCCATTTGGCCTGGTGGCTGCGATGCACGACCCACTGCAGGGTAAGGGTGATGACCATGGCCAGCATGCCGCGCTGTACCAAGGCCAGCCAGAGCAAATAGACAAGACCCCATGAGCCCATGTGGACCAGCCAGGCGGACGCAGGGCGTTGGCGCGATGGCGCGCGTTCATCGGAAGCCTCGAGGGCGAGGCTGAGCAGCGTGCCGAGGGGAAGACCAAGCAGCCCCAGGCACAGTGCTGTTCTCGCTATCTGTGTATCCAGCCCGGAGGTCATCATGACAGGACATCCTGGCCGAACCCTCGGTTCCCGGCGGCTGACCCAAGGCCTACGCAGCGCATGGCACGCATGACAGCAACTCCTCTAGTCGAGAGCGTTCGGTACACAGGCGACGGGTGCTGTGGTGGACCGCCAGTGCGATGCCTGGGCGGCAGTAGAAACTGCCGTTGAGCTGAACGGTATGGAGCAATGTTGTTTTCAGTGCCTGGAATAGCTTGCCGTCTGGGCGGGGCGGTGCATGCCAGAAGTCTGCTGGTACCCGACGTCGAGATAGCGTCAGGCCCGGCAGGTTGTAGATGGCATTCCCGAGGGAAAGTAGAGGGCAGTTATTTTCCAGCGCCACAAAGCCCGAGGTGCTGTTGACGGTAATGGCTCCCTGGGCGGCAGGCAGCAGGTGATTGAGGTCGCCGCCCTCGATGAACAGCAGGCGATGATCGATCTGCCACTCCCTTGCCATGCTCTGGGTATGCCGACGAAGGCCACTCAACCCCGGATCGAGAGGATGATTCTTGACCAGTAAGCGAGCGTCGGGAGGAGCAAACTGAGCAAAGGAAAGCAGTACCTCGCGCAGTACCCTGACCATGTCGGGATAGTCTGAGTGACAGCGAATCTGCGCATCGCTGTCCAGCTGCAGCAGCAACACAAAGTAAGGCCCAGGATGGCCAAGAAACTCCCTCAGGCGACGAGCTTCGCTGGCGCGGCCAAGACGCTTGCGCGTCAATTGCCGTAGATAGCCGGCGTATTCGCGCGGTGCACTGACAGGAGCGTGGCCGCGGTAGCCGGGAAACAGCAGTGGATTGGAGAGCCCTGCCAGGTGGTAGAGGACGTCATGGGTGGCACGCACCCTGAAGGGACTGAGGCTGTGTTGTGCAGGGGGCGGTGGGCCGAGCCTGGCAGCGGCTTCCACAAACCAGTCTGGGTCCTTGGGGAGCCGGGAGCAGCCGTTGACGCCATCCGGCTCCAAGGTGATCCAGTGGGGTCTAAGGTAGCCTTCTTCAAACACCTGGACGCGAAGTGCAAGCTGCCGGGCAGCCTGGATCGCTGCTCGATGGTGAGGGCGCTGATCACCAAACACCACAAGGTCGGTGATCCGCCATTGGCTCATCCAGGTGGCAATCTGTGACGTGAAGTCCGTTATCCCGCCGCGAAACCGACGACTGCCCAGCCGCCAGCGGTAGACCAGGTCACCGCCGCACAGGTCTATCAGATGCACGCCGTGCCCACGTTCCAGCAGTTCACGACTGAGCTGTGTGAAGAACGGTGAGCAGGGGCCCTGTAGCAGCAGGAACTGGCGAGTCCTGAGCAGCGTCATTGGTTGGGCACCCCTAACCTGCCGGGCCGCTCTAATCGGTGGCGCAGCCCGAGGGCGAGATGATCGCTCGTGTCCTGGCAGTGACTCGTCGACAACAGCAAGGCGCGCGATGATTGGCCATCCACCGCTAAGCCGCGGTGCTGAGACGTGGGTTCCATCATGCGAGCCAATAAAGTCCTGTGTCAGTGAAACGCCTGGCAGCGACCACAACGCCTTGGCTGGCTGCGCCGAGGCTGAGGCATCTGAGAACGATGCCTCTGAGAGCGATGCCTCTGAGTGTGATAGAGGTGTGGTTCGCAACATATCATGCGGGCGAGTGACGATTTGGTACGAACTTCGCAGAATCGGGCGCTAAAAGTACGAGATCCATGACAGTCGCTGCTTCTATCCGATGGCTGCACAGCTTTTGTCGGCCAGGATAGGCGTTGATCGCGCTTCTGGGACTTTTCCACAGGACATCTCTGTGTCGTCCACAGTGTTGTGCACAGGCAGGAGCCTGACAGGGCTGCCGGTCGGGGAGGGTGCTGGTCACGTGGGAGACGTACCGGCGAGGGCCGCCCGCCCGTCAGGGACCCGTGGAAACGGCGTCAGGAGGAGGTGGTGCCAGCGGCATCGGCGCCCACGATCAGAGGACGGATATCTGCCGGGGCCAGTGGCGGCTGGTCACGATGTGCCGACAGTGGCTGCCCGCTGGCGGCTGTCAGCAGGATGTGCAGTGGATCGCCGTGGCTGACAAGCAGGATGGTCTGGTGGTGAAAGCGGGCCTCCAGGTCGATGATCAGCGCGAACATACGCTGGACAACGTCCGCGACACTCTCGCAGCCTTGAAGGTGGTGATGGGGGTTCTCGGCATCGTGGCTCCAGATAGAGGCGTAGGCGCTATCCGGACCCTGGTCGAGATCACCGAAAAAACGCTCTCTAAGCCGTTGGTCGGGCGTGGGCGTGAGCGAGAAATACGCGCCGACGTGCTCGGCGGTCTGGGTGGTACGCAGAAAGTCGGAGTGCACGATATGTGTCGGTGTCGCTAGATGCCAGCTGTCGAGTCGGTGCTGCAGCTGCTCCTCGCCCTTGGCAGACAGGCCATAGCCCTCGCAGCCGTGGGTGGGGGAAGACACGATCAGTCCTCTGGCATTGGCCTGGCTATGTCCATGGCGCATCACCAGATAGTGGTTGTGGCAGTGAGGAAGAGCCACTGTAGTGGCGTCTGCCATGGGCGTAGCTCCCGCTGCATGAGGCGTTGCCTCGAAACGGCGTGGGGTAGGCGAGCGTCTGTGACATCGCCGTGTCACCCAACAGCATAGGCGCTGGCAGAACAGGATGCATCGTCAGCTTTCATCACCATGGCCTATAGCGTGGAAACCCGCACTGCGATGTCTGCCCCAATTCAGCTATTCTCGATACATCGAATGCCTGATTCAGGGATGGGTCGCTCAGCCGATGAAGATGGACGCCCGCCGAGCCTTTCAGCGCCTTGCCGACAGCCTCTCTCGCGAAGTGGGGGGAGACTTCTTTGTTCATCTGGTAGAACGCCTGGCGGTGATTCTTAACGCAGATGCACTGGTGGTGGCGGTGCCCGTCGGGGACGGCACGAGGCTGCGCACGCTGGTGTTGTATGTGGATGGCGAATGCCTGCCGAATATCGAATACGTGTCGGCGGGGACTCCCTGCCATGGCGCCATGGTCAGTGGCGCCTGCAGCTATACCGAAGACGTCTGTCATGCCTTTCCCGACGACCAATGGTTGCGTGAGTTCAAGGCCCAGGCCTACTCCGGCGTTCCCATGCATGGGCCGGATGGAGAGTTGCACGGGGTGCTGGTGGCGCTGTACCGCCATCCTCTGCGCCAGCAACATCTGGTGGAGGAGGTGCTGAGAATTGCCGGTGCCCGCTGCGGCGCTGAACTCTCCCATCAACGCACCGAGCGCAAGCTGGCATCTACCGCGATTCAACTGGAAGCCACCAATCGTCAGCTGCAGCGAACCCATCGCGCCCTGACACTGCTGCGTCTGGTTAACCGTGCCGTGATCCGGTTGACGGACGAAATGGCCGTACTTGAAGAGGTCTGTCGACTGGCTGTTGATCAGGGGAGCTATCGCTATGCCTGGGCAGGGTTGGCCCAGGACGCACCCGACCATCGCATTCTGCCGCTGGCCAGTGCCGGCGGTGCCGATGAGCTGCTGCGCCATGCCAGCTTCAGCTGGGATGCTGACGGACGCCACGGACAGGGACCGAGCGGGAGAGCCCTTCGCGAGGACGTAGAGCACCTGGTGGCCGATTACGCCGACATGGAAGACCGCCCCAACTGGGTCCAGCGCTTCGGGGTGAGGGCTGAAATCGCCTTGCCGCTGCATCTGGGGAGTGGGCGCCGGGGGGTGATGGTGCTGTTGATGGACACGCCCTATCGCGCCAGCGACGGTGAGCTGGCGCTATTGAGGGAGCTGGCGGGCAATCTGTCGTTTGGGCTGCAGGCCATGCGTGCGCACCAGCATCAACGCCATACACAGCAGGCGGTGCTGGATATGGCGGAAGTGGTCACGGCCCGCAGTGATGACGCCTTTTTTTCTCAGTTTGTGCGTCGGCTGGCCAAGGCTCTGGGAGCAGACGGTGTCTTTGTGTCCCGGGTGGAAGAAAGTGTCCCGCTACAGGCTACCTTGTTGGCTGGATTGGTGGATGGTCAGCCGGTGGCACCGTTTCACTACTGCTTTGAAGGCTTGCCTTGCGACGATGCCTTTCGTGATCTGGAGCACGTGATTGCGCGAGGGGTAAGCGACCGCTACCCACGTGCCCAGGAGATGATCGGGTTCCGTGTGGAGGCCTACGTAGGGCGCCGCCTGGAAGACGCCAGCGGGGATGCCATTGGCACATTATTCGTGCTGTTTCGTGAGCCTTTGCACGACCCAGAGCCCGTGTCGCACCTGTTGCGCATCTTCGCCGCAGGCGCGTCGGCGGAGCTGGAGCGGCGACGCAGCGACGCCCATATCCGCCGACTGGCGTTCTTTGACCCCGGTACCGGATTGCCCAACCGCGCTAACTTCATGGAGTGTCTGCAGAGTGCCATCGCCCTGGCGCGCACCGAGCAATACCGGGTCGCGCTGATGTTTCTGGACCTCAACCGGTTCAAGGAAATCAACGACAGTCAGGGCCACGATGTAGGTGACCAGGTACTCAAGGAAGTGGCTGCACGGTTCAGCGCCTGCCTGGGCAAGCAGGGAACCCTCGCTCGCCTGGGCGGCGATGAGTTCGTGGTCATGGTCGAGCGGGCTGACGAAATCGGCACGGCTCAGGTCGTGGGGCGTCTGCTCAGTGCGCTGAATGCTCCGGTGGTGCATGACCGTCATCGCTTCAACGTGGAGGTGAGTATCGGCGTTGCCTTCTTCCCAGAGGATGGGGATGGGCCCAGAGAGCTGCTGAAACACACCGATATTGCCATGTATCACGCCAAGGAAAGCCGCAGCGGTTACCGTTTCTACGCGCCGGAAATGGGTCGTGACCTGCGTCGTCGCCTGGTGCTGGCTGCGCGCCTCGATGATGCGCTGGCCGGAGAGCGGCTGGAACTGTGTTTTCAGCCCTGCGTGGCGTTGGGTAGTGGGGCTCTCGTTGGGGCCGAGGTGTTGTGCCGCTGGTTCGATGCCGAGCTGGGTTGGGTGAGCCCGTCAGAGTTCGTCACGATCGCCGAAGAGCGTGGCATGATCGAGACCTTGGGCAGCTGGGTGATGGAGCGCGCCTGTCGCCAGCTGAAAGAGTGGCAGGACGCTTCGCTGACGCGCTTGCCGCATCGCCTGCACGTCAATTTGGCTGCCGCACAGTTTGAGGACCCAGACCTGGCCAAGCAGTTGACCGACATTGCCAGTCGCTATGGGATCTCGCCGCAACAGCTTGGGCTTGAGATCACGGAGAGCGGCTTCATGAAGGACCCTGAGCAAGCCGTGCGAATCACCGACGATCTCCGCCAGCGAGGCTTCTCGCTGTCTATCGATGACTTCGGCACCGGCTATTCGTCCCTTGCCTACCTGAAGCGTTTTGCGGTGGAGGCGGTCAAGATCGACATGTCCTTTGTCAGCGATATGCTGACAGACAGCAACGATCACGCCATCGTGGCGACCATCATCGCCATGGCACGGCAGTTGGGATTGATCGTGGTCGCCGAAGGCATCGAGACCGCCGCTCAGCTGAAGGCCCTGCGCGAGCTGGGGTGCGACCATGGCCAGGGTTACCTGCTGTCGCGTCCACTGAGCAGCGAAGAGTTCGCCCAGCAGTGGTTGATGGGTGAGACCAGCAGAGGACCCCTGACAGAGACCGAGTCCGCCGAAGGGTATCGTCCTGGCTAGATCGTACAGGCTAGATCGTACAGGCTAGGTCGTCATGGCGAGATAGAGGGCGAGCCGGTGGAGTCGCCTGCCTCCTGAGAGCACAACCGGTTCAAGCGCGACAGCGCCTCATCGGCGCCTGCCAGTGAGAAGCGTAAAAACCAATAGTCGCTTTCCTGCTCGGTCATGCGCAGTCGGAGATGCAGCGTACTGCCGGTACTCAGGCGTGACTCCAGCAGCGGCATGTCCAGATCTTCGACGTGGACATACAGACCATCATCGCCCCGCTGCGTAGAGAGCACTGCCGTCCCGGTCTGGGCGGTCTGCTCATCCACCAGAATATCGACGGGCACGCGGTTGACCACTTCACTGCGCGACTGACGTTCACCCAGGCTGCTCCTCAACTCAAGCCAATGGATGGCACAGCGCCCTGCCGTGGCATTGATGCTGAGCAGCGTATCGCTGTAGCTGGTGTCTTCGAGGGCGCGTACATGTCGCTCCCCGCCTAGAGAGGCCGTCAGCGACTGCCAGCGTTGGTGACGTTGTCCGTCGGCGACATTGAAGCTGGTGGCGAATACGGTTTGGGAGCTGGTCAGCGCGCCTACCAGGATCGCCATGCCAAGCAGACGACTGGCACCACGGCGAATACCCCGGTGAACGGAAAAGGCATGGGACAGCAAAAACGGCATGACAGCTCCTGACAGCGCTCGAGACAGAGCTCAGGAGGCTAGCACTCACGGGCGTCTCTGTCCCGGCCTTAGCCGGTGCGATCAGGCGCTCTCGGCTTCCGGTGTCAGCGAAATCAGCTTCAAGGCGTGCAGTCGCTGGCGGCAGTCAGTGGTCATCAGGTCATCCAGCGTATAGCGGTCGAGTACTTCCAGGAACGCTGCCAAGGCCTCGTTGGCGATCTGCTTGAAGCGACAGATGGGTGCCATGTAGCAGGCGCTGTCGTCCCCATCGCACTCGACCAAGGCCAGGCTGTGCTCCGTATCCTTTACCAATGTGCCCAGGTGGATGCTGGCGGGTTGACGCTTGAGCGACAGCCCTCCGTGCTTTCCTCTGACGGCGGACACATAGCCCAGGCGACTGAGTTCCTGGACCACCTTCATCAGATGGTTGCGAGATACCTCAAATCGCGAGGCAATTTCGGCGATGGTGGTGCGCTCATTACCTGATTCTGCCAAGTACATGAGAACGCGAAGAGAGTAGTCAGTAAAACGTGTGAGGTGCATGGGTCGTATCCCGGCGCCCTAGGGCGGCAGTTAGAAAGCGATAGAGGAAGATCTTTATCGGGTTCGACTCTATCAGGGGAGGGCAATACTAACGCAGGTATGGAGCATGAAAGTGAAGTAATGCGTGGAAAAACCTACAGCACATGACCTATATCAATTACTCGAGCGTGAGCAGATTTCTCATCATCTTTGATGTCATCAAAACCTCACTATAATTTGAATGTAGCATGGAACTTTTCTTGAAATAGATGAAACATGAATTAATGAGTTCGGATGACCGCATTGGTTTAGTTTTCATACCTCGTTCGGGGTATTTGGAAGAAAGTCTGCTGATGTGGCTACCACGATTGAGACTTTATTCGGCCGGCCAATCTACTGGGCTATCAGCGAGTGAGCAGAGAGAAAGCCGGACAGGCAGGGGCTGGAGGCGCCGTACGAAGGGGGATGTCGGTAAGGGAATGAGTCACTTGTGGCGCAGTGGTCTCGCCTTTTCCAGATGGATTTCACTACCATACAGCGTAAAGCGTCACTATTTTTTTCATCGCCTAGGTGTCGATAAATGACTAAATCGCGACATCTGACTGACCCACCGTGACGGCAATGTGTCTATCAAAGGGGGTAGATTGGGATGGCGAGGTAACATTTTCAGGATGTGATGAAGAGACCTCGAGAGCGAGAAAAATGTATGATTTTTCTGGAATATCCAGCAATGATTGTGTGGTCAGAAATGCGTGTTTTAGCAAAGTGCTTAAGGAAGCCTCTCTCCTGGGAAGCGGATCGACGGGCGTGCCGCCATGGAGCAAATCTCGCTGAAGTATGTCTGGATAGTCGTGGCTCTTGATAAATGGCGCAGAAGCATGTCGTGAGCATAGCGTCGCGGGCATAGCAGGGGAGATAACGCGCCAGGGGGCATGTTACGTGCGTCATGACGTCTCTTTGTGACACCCGACACGGTCATCAGCGGCTTGCGCCGCATGGCTATCCGCCTCGTGCCTCCCGAAAGGCCCATGTGCCAGCAGGCCGTGGGTGATAGCCGCCATTGTGAGGCAGGCATCATGGCGGTGGTGGTCGTCATGTGCTGGCACGAGAGCCCGGCCTGGCTGAGGGTTGCCGGTACTGCAGGACACCGGAAGCTAGAGAGAACGCTTCGCTGGGTGGCCTAGCAGCCTAGAGACCTGGTGTCAGGGCGTCAGTGAGGAGTAGTAGGCGGCAATATCGGCGATGTCTTGATCGGACAGTGCAGCCGCCTGGGGGGCCATGATGGCGGACATGCCGCCGCTGCGCTGGCCGTCGCGGTAGGCCTTCAGCGCGCCTTCCAGGTAGGGCGCATTCTGTCCTGCCAGGTTGGGATAGATGGGGCCAGTGGCCTTGCCATCGGTGCCATGGCAGGCGGCGCAGGCCCCGACCTTGGTTTCACCGGCGGCGGCGTCGCCCGCGGCGTGGGCAGTAACACTGAACAGACAGGCGGCGCCAAGCGCGGCCAGGGGGAACCATTTCATGATGAGCGCTCCTCGGGATTGGGTCTGCGGACGGGCAGCGTGGGCAAAGCATGCCACGCCGCCAGCCGAGTCTGTCCGGGGTCGTTGTGTCGGCAAGCCAGAGCTGCCGGCAACCCTTGGGACTCTCGAGTATTGGAGCGCTCAGCGACAATACCCTATGACGCTGGTCAACTTTCGCTAGGGAGAGGTAGTCGCTACGCACTATGCTTGATGGGGATCAAGGGAATGAGACAGGCATCATTGCGGTGGCGACCGTCATGCGCTAGCACCAGAGACCGACCTGCTTGAGGGTGACGTCCTGGTACTGATTTGATGCAGATCATGTCTGGCTTCGTCTATCGGAGCCAAGCCGAGATGACGTGAGACAATGCCGACAGATGCCGCCGTCGGGCGGTCGTGTCACGAGAGGCCTTGTCGATGTCATCCGATGTATTGCCGTTTCAGCGCAGCCTGGTCGAAAAGTATGATCGCCCCGGCCCGCGCTACACTTCCTACCCCACCGCGCCGAATTTCCATGCGGACTTCGGTGTCGATGACTACCGACAGGCGGTACAACGCAGCCAGCAAGGAACGCCAAAGCCGCTCTCGGTGTACGTGCACGTGCCCTTCTGCGAAAGCCTCTGCTACTACTGCGCCTGCTCCAAGATCATTACCCACAATCGCGAGCGTGCCGCCGAGTATCTGGAGCTGCTCAAGCGCGAGATCGCCCTGCAGGCCGAACTGTTCGATGGCCAGCGTGAACTGGCTCAGCTGCACCTGGGCGGTGGGACCCCTACCTTTCTGACTAACGCTCAGTTGGCTGGGCTGATCGACAGCCTGGCGCAACACTTTTCCTTCGCCCCAGTGTCCCGTCGTGAATTTTCGCTGGAAGTGGACCCGCGCACGGTAACGCCCCAGCAGATACATGAATTGCGGGCCATGGGCTTCAATCGGTTGAGCTTCGGCATTCAGGACTTCGACCCCCTGGTACAGAAGGCGGTGAATCGGCTGCAGAGCGAGGCCCAGGTAGCGGCGCTGATGGATGCCGCCCGGGAGGCGGGCTTCGCCTCGGTGTCGGTGGATCTGATCTACGGGCTGCCGCTACAGACCCGCGACAGCTTCGATACCACGCTGGCCAAGGTGGTGGCGCTCAGGCCCGATCGTATAGCCGCCTACAGCTATGCTCACCTGCCGTCGCTGTTCAAGGCGCAGCGGCTGATCCGTGACGAGGATATGCCGCCGCCTGGGCGTAAACTAGAACTGCTCGAGCTGACCATCGAGCGGCTGACCCAGGCGGGCTACGTCTATATCGGCATGGATCACTTTGCCTTGCCCGAGGATGAGCTCAGTCTGGCCCGTGAGAATGGCACCCTGCAGCGCAATTTCCAGGGCTACTCGACCCATGCCCAGTGCGACATGATCGGCCTGGGGGTGACGTCCATCGGCAAGGTGGGCGATGCCTACAGCCAGAACGTCAAGACCACCGCCGAATACGCCGAGCACCTTGAGGCCGGGCGGCTGCCGGTGCTGCGTGGGTACCGCTTGACCGCGGAGGACCAGCTGCGCGCAGAGCTGATTACCGCCCTGATGTGCCACGGCGAGGTGCGCTTTGCCGAGTTTGAAGATCGTCATGGTATCCACTTTCAGCAGCACTTCGCGGCGGCGCTGAACCAGCTGGAAGAGATGCGCGAAGACGACTTGATCGAGATCAAGCAGGACGCACTCAGGGTACGCCCGGCAGGCCGGCTGATGATGCGCAATCTGGCCATGGCCTTCGATGCCTACCTGGTGGCGGAAAGTGGGCGCTTCTCCCGCACCGTCTAGGATGCGCCGGACGGTTGGCGTCCCCGCCAGGTCTTCGCCGGTCCTGGCGTGACCGTTTATGCGCCAAAGGCAATTTAAAAACTGGGCCTTCCGTGTCCGGTTTTTTCGTTTATATTGTGCCGCCGGCCAAAAATTTAACTATATCTAGTAGAGCGCTCGACCTTGGCCGTAACGCGCGTCGACGCCCTTGTTACCTCGTTTCTTTGCCGGCAATTTCATCGGAGACATGTGTTCATGACCACATCCGCCAAGGCCGCGGCCCTGTCGCAGGAGGTCCCCATGCAGGGTCCCTCGTATGATATCTGGGATGCCAAGTACCGCTTGAAGGATCGTCACGGCCAGCCCGTGGATGGCGACCTCCAGGCCACCTGGGAGCGCGTGGCCAAGGCGCTGGCTGCTGTAGAGGGCGAGGCCGCTGACACCTGGTTGCCAAAGTTTCGCTGGGCCTTGGAAAACGGTGCCGTACCGGCGGGCCGGATCACCTCCAATGCCGGCGCCGAGGGCTACAAGCCCGCCGTCAGCCTGATCAACTGCACCGTGTCCCGCACCATCCGCGACTCCATGCATGACATCCTCGACAGCGTGGTGGACGCCGGCATGACCCTCAAGGCCGGCTGCGGCATCGGCTACGAGTTTTCCACCCTGCGCCACAAGGGAGCCTTCGTGTTCGGTGCTGGTGCCGGCACCAATGGCCCCCTGGCGTTCATGGATATCTACGACAAGATGTGTTTCACCGTAGCCTCCGCCGGGGGACGCCGGGGCGCTCAGATGGGCACCTTCGACGTTGGCCATCCCGATGTGCGCGAGTTTATCGAGGCCAAGCGTGAAGCCGGTCGACTGCGCCAGTTCAACCTCAGCCTGCTGATTACCGACGAGTTCATGGAGGCGGTGAAAGAGGACGCCGACTGGCCGTTGGCCTTCCCCCTGCACTCAGGCGAGAAGGGCGATGTCGAGGACAAGGACCTGATCTATCGTGACTGGCCGGTGATCGAGGACGGCTATACGGTGGACGCCGAAGGCCGCGTGGCCTGCCGCGTGGTCGAGGTGATCAAGGCGCGCGAGCTGTGGGACACCATCATGCGTTCCACCTACGACTACGCCGAACCTGGCTTCATCCTGATCGACCAGGTCAATCGCATGAACAACAACTGGTTCTGCGAAGAGATCCGCGCCACCAACCCCTGTGGGGAGCAGCCGTTGCCACCGGAAGGGGCCTGCCTGCTGGGCTCGATCAACCTGACTCGCTTCGTGATCGACCCGTTTGGTGAGGCGCCGCGGTTTGACTGGGACAAGTACCGCCAGGTGGTCGCCGTTTTCACCCGCATGCTCGACAACGTGGTCGAGATCAGCGGCCTGCCGCTGTCCGGCCAGCGTCGCGAGATCGAGGCCAAGCGCCGCCATGGTATGGGCTTTCTGGGGCTGGGATCGACCATGACCATGCTCAAGATGCCCTATGGCAGCGCCGAATCGCTGGTCTTTACCGAGGAAGTCAGTCGGGTGTTGGCCGTGGAGGGCTGGAAGCAGGCGCTGGAGCTGTCCCGCGAGAAGGGCATGGCGCCGATTCTCGAACAGGAGTTCGAGCTGACCCCCAGGATGCTGCGTGAACGTCCAGAATTGAGCCGCGATGGTTACGAGGCCGGCGACAAGGTGCCAGGCCGCATCCTGCATGCCCGCTACAGCCGTTATATGCAGAAGATCGCCGAGGTCGAGCCTGAACTGGTGGCGCAGCTGGCCGAGCATGGGGCGCGCTTCACCCATCACTCCTCGATTGCCCCCACTGGCACCATCAGCCTGTCGCTGGGCAATAATGCCTCCAACGGTATCGAGCCGTCGTTCTCTCATCGCTACTTCCGTAACGTCATCCAGGCGGGCAAGAAGACCAAGGAGCAGGTCGAAGTGGTGTCCTTCGAGCTGGCCGCCTATCGTCACTTCATGCACGCCGAGGCGGTAGAGAGCGACCTGCCGGATTACTTCATCACCGCCGATGCGGTGACCCCCAAGCAGCACGTGGCGGTGCAGGCCGCCGCCCAGGCTTGGGTCGACTCGGCGATCTCCAAGACGGTCAACGTGCCCACCGACTTTGCCTTCGAGGCGTTCAAGGATCTGTATCTGGACGCCTACCAGAGCCGCCTCAAGGGCTGTACCACCTTCCGCTTCAATCCGGAGGCCTTCCAGGGCGTGCTGGTGCGCGAGGATGACCTCAAGAACACCACCTACGTGTTCGAGCTGGAGAACGGCGAGACCCTCGAACTCAAGGGCGACGAGACGGTGATCTACGACGGCGAGGAGCACAATGCCGCCAACCTCTACGACGCCTTGAAGGAGGGGACCTATGGCAAGTGGTAACGCCTGGGGCGAAAGGTCGTTGCGTAGTGGCCGGCGCCTGTGGGCATCGCGTCTGAATCATCTTTGTGGAGGAGCCTGCTGATGGCTGTCGAAATCACATCCAAGATCGTGGGCTACCGGGTCAAGAGCGAAGAGGCCGCTGCGGCCCCGGTGCCGCCCCCTCTGCCTGAAGAAAACCCGCTGACCATGCGCATTCCCTCGCGCCCCGAGGGGACGCTTGAGGCGGTGTCCGAGAAGATTTCCTACGTCGGCGCCGAAGGCCGCAAGAAGGTCTACCTGCTGGTGTCGTTCATGCCGGTGGAAGGGGTGCTGAACGGACAGCGCGTGATCATCGAGCGCCCGGTGGAGTTCTTCTTTCCCTCCGGTCAGCTGTCCAGCGAACACCAGTGGATCACCGCCACCATGCGCAGCCTGTCGCTGGCCGCCCGCGGCGGCTACGTCACCCAGGCGGTGGCCGATCTGCGCAAGGTGGCCTGGGACAAGGGCCTGGTGCGTTGCGGCATGAACCGCTGGAACAAGCCGATGTTCCACGACTCCGAGGTTGCCGCGATTGCCTGGTCGATCCAGCAGATCCTCTATCGCCGCGGCTTTCTCGATATCGACGGCAACCAGATTCCGGTAGAGGAGCTGGTCAGCCGTTATGCCAAGCGTCAGGCCTCTGGCCACGGCTGGTTCCCTGCCGAGGTCGAAGAAGATGTCGCTGCTGGCGCCGTCGAGCCACTGCAAGACAAGCCCGTCGTGGATGGCGCAGGTGAAGGCGCCGGCCCCGCGGTGGTTGGCCACTGCCCCGAGTGTCGCGGCGAGCTGATCATGATGGACGGTTGCCCCACCTGCTACGCCGGCTGCGGTTGGTCAAAGTGCGGCTAGTCGAAGTGCGGCTAAACAAAGCGCGGCTAAAGCAAGGTATGGCCAAACGATGACCCAACTATAGCCAAACCAGGCATGACTCATTTGGCGTCATGGCCGTCGCCGCCGTTGCGACGCTGACAGGTAGCAGGTGAACGTGGCTTTCCGCGAGCGAACAGCAAGCCTGACGAGAGGGTAGTGCGCCGACAAGGGTGTGGATAAGTGTGCGGGCTGGCTGTGAATAAGCGTGTGGTAATCGGTGGAAGGGCTGTGCAAGGGATCTGTTCGCCGCTCGGCGTGGAGTGACAATAGCGTGTGACGGCAAAAGAAAACGGGCCCCTGAGGGCCCGTTGTTGTATCGAATGCCGGGGTTACTGTCCGCCGGAGGGAAAGTTGAACTCTGCCTTGGCGGTCTCGAAGGAGGATGGCCAGCGCTGGGACACGGCCTTGCGGCGAGTATAGAAGCGCACTGCGTCAGGGCCGTAGGCGTGCAGGTCACCAAACAGCGAGCGCTTCCAGCCACCGAAGCTGTGGCTTGCCACCGGTACCGGCAGCGGCACGTTGATGCCGACCATGCCAACCTCGATGGCATCGGTGAAGCGGCGCGCCGCTTCACCGTCACGGGTGAACAGGCAGGTGCCGTTGCCGTACTCGTGGGCGTTGGTCAGGTCGATGGCTTCATCCAGGCTCGATACCCGCACCACGCACAGCACCGGGCCGAAGATTTCTTCTGCATAGATGGTCATCTGCGGGGTAACCCGGTCGAACAGGCAGCCGCCGACGAAGAAGCCGTCTTCATGGCCTGGCACCACCAGGTCGCGCCCATCGGCGACCAGGTCGGCGCCTTCCTGAATGCCCTTCTCGATATAGCCGAGCACCTTGTCACGATGCTGGGCGGTGACCAGGGCACCCATGTCCAGGCCCTTGTCGGTGCCGGGGCCGATCTTCAGCGCGGCGATCTTCGGCGTCATCGCCTCGATCAAGCGATCGGCGGTGTCATCGCCGACACACACCGCCACGGAAATGGCCATGCAGCGTTCGCCAGCGCTGCCGAAGGCAGCCCCCATCAGGGTGTTGGCGGCATTGTCGATGTCAGCGTCGGGCAGCACGATGGCGTGGTTCTTGGCGCCACCGAGGGCCTGCACGCGCTTGCCGCTTTCGGCGCCACGGCGGTAGATGGTTTCGGCGATGGGAGTGGAGCCAACGAAGGAAATGGCCTTGACGTCGGGGGCATCCAGCAGCGCCTCCACGGTCTCACGACCACCTTGCACGACGCTCATGATGCCCTGGGGCAGGCCCGCCTCTTCCAGCAGCTTGGCGACCGCGACCGCTGCGGAGGGGTCCTTTTCGGAAGGCTTGAGGATAAAGGCGTTGCCGCAGGCAATGGCCATCGGGTACATCCACAGCGGCACCATGGCCGGGAAGTTGAACGGCGTGATGCCCGCGACGACCCCCAGCGGCTGAAAGTTGGAGAACGCGTCAATGGAGGGGCCCACGTTGTGGGAGTATTCGCCCTTGAGCAGTTCCGGTACGCCGCAGGCGTATTCCACGTTCTCGATACCGCGCTTGAGCTCGCCCATGGCGTCTTCGACGGTCTTGCCGTGTTCCTCGCTGATCAGCTGGACCAGACGCTCGGCGTCACGCTCCAGCAGCGCCTTGAACCGGTACATCACCTGAGCGCGCTTGGCTGGCGGGGTGTCGCGCCAGGCCGGGAAGGCGGCCTTGGCTGCCTCGATGGCGGCCTGCACGGTGGTGGCATCGCCCTCGGCCACCTGGCGGATGGTAGCGCCGGTGGCGGGATTGGTGACCGGCAAGGTGCGGCTGGACTCCAGGTCCTGGCCATTGATCCAGTGACTGACGTATTCCATTGAAGACCTCTTGTCTTGAAGGGTGATGTCTGGACGCTGGGTCCAGCGACGATATCGGTGTGAACAGTGGCCACAGGCAGGCATGACACCTGCCTGTGGATAATGCTGTGAATGATGGGTGTAAAGGTTGTCCACAGGCTGTCGATGTGGCGTGGATAACCGTTCTTACCACTCACCCGTCAGCGCTGATGTTTGCCCCCTGGGGCGCTCAATGTGCTTACGCCAGGCGGTCGAGGGTGGTGGCCACGGCGTCGAACAGTCGCTCGAGCTCAGCCTCTGTGGTGCCGAAAGGAGGACCAAACTGCAGGGTATCGCCGCCAAAGCGCACGTAGAAACCCGCTTCCCACAGGGCCAGATGTGCGTCCCTTGGGCGAATGCTCGGGTCTCCGTCCCTTGGTGCCAGCTGAATCGCTCCGGCCAGGCCATAGTTGCGGATATCGACCACATGGGGGCGACCCTTCAAGGCATGCAGACGGTCCTCGAATGCGGGGGCGATGGCCCTGACCTGGCCGGGAAAGTCTTCCCGCTCCAACAGCTCCAGCGACGCCAGGGCCGCGGCACAGGCCACCGGATGTCCGCTGTAGGTGTAGCCATGGGTGAATTCGATGGCGTGCTCGGCACCGCCTGCGTGCATGAAGGTGTCGAAGATCTCGCTGGACGCAATCACCGCGCCCATGGGCACCGCACCGTTGGTGATCTGCTTGGCCACCGTCATCAGGTCTGGCGTCACCCCGAAGGCCTCGGCTCCGGTACGGGCACCGCTGCGCCCGAAGGCGGTGATGACCTCGTCGAAGATCAGCAGGATATCGTGGGCCGAGCAGATCTCGCGCAGACGATCCAGATAGCCCTTCGGCGGAACGATGACGCCGGCGGAGCCTGACATCGGTTCGACGATCACCGCCGCGATGTTGGAGGCGTCGTGCAGGGCGATCTGCTCGAGCAGGGCGTCGGCCAGCTCTGCCCCGGTGTCGGCCTGGCCGCGGGTGAAGGCCAGTGACGGTTGCAGGGTATGGGGCAGGTGGCTGGCGTCCATCAGCTGGCCGTAGTGCTTGCGGTTGCCGCCGATCCCGCCAAGGCTGGTGCCGCCGACATTGACCCCGTGGTAGCCCTTGGCGCGGCCAATCATGCGGGTCTTTTCCGGGCGTCCCTTGAGGCGCCAGTAGGCCTTGGCCATCTTCAACGCGGTATCGGCGGACTCGGAGCCAGAGTCAGTGAAGAACACATGGTCGAGCCCCTTGGGGGTCAGACTGGCGACCTTTTCCGCCAGCTTGAAGGCCAGCGGGTGGGACACCTGGAAGCTCGGCGCATAGTCGAGGCTGCCTAGCTGCTGGGCCACCGCCTGTTGAATCTCGACCCGGTTGTGACCTGCGCCGCAGGTCCAGAGGCCTGACAGGGAATCAAACAGCCGACGCCCGCGATCGTCGATGAAGTAGCGACCCTCGGCCCCGTGGATCAGCCGAGGGTGAGCGTGGAAGTCCCGGTTGGCGGTGAACGGCATCCAGTAGTGATGGTTCAGGTCGCTGTTATCCGCTTTCTCTGCGGTGGCGTCGGGGCGAGTCTCCAGAGTGTCGAAGGTCAGCATGGTGGGTCTCCTGTCAGCCGCCTGGGGCCGGGGCCTGGTTGTCATGGCCTGTCGTTGTCGTGGTCTAGCTGTCTTATCTGGTCTGTCTTGTCCGGGCTGTCTTGTCCGGGCTGTCTTGTCCGGACTGTCTAGGTCAGGCTAAGCGCCGAGCGGTGATAGCCGGATGGTCGTGACATAACGGCAGCATGGCGTCTGTAGAAAGTTGATAAAACACCACTCTGTTTTCGCTTAGGTAAGTAAATCTAAACGTAATTGGGTCTGCTGGCGTTGGCATAAATTGACTTGACCAATTCGCGCATTGGGACTAATCCTTATATTTATTCGAATAAATGACCGAGATGCCCGTGCCGACTTCTTTTCCCCAGCGCCGTCAGAAGCTCGCCGACCTGATCTGCGAGGACATCAAGCAGAAGATCGTGATGGAGAACCTGTCGCCAGGGGACCGGCTGCCCAACGAAAAAGCCCTGATGGAGCGCTATGAATGCGCCAAGGGCACGATTCGTGAGGCCCTCAGGGTGCTTGAGGTGGAGGGGCTGGTAGTGCTGAAGACGGGGCCAGGCGGTGGCGCGATCATCCGAGAAGTGACCATCGACCCGGCCTGCCGCGCCCTGCGCAACTTTCTGCACTTTCAGCACGTGGATGGCAGCCAGGTCTATCAGCTGCGTCGGATGGTAGAAGTGGAGGTCGCGGTAGCGGCCATGGATCATCTTGATGAGGCCGGACGTGAGCGGCTGCGTGACAACATCGCCCACTGCCAGCGGCCCCATGAAGATGAACTGAGCCAGCGCCAGCACCGCATGCTGGAGCTCGAGTTCCACAACATTCTGGCGGAGTACTGCCCCAATCCGCTGCTGCGTTTCATGAGCACCTTTCTCAACGATCTACTGCGCGACCTGGTGGTGATCAAGAAGGCCTATCGGCCGGAACGTCATGCCTTTGATGAGTCCAACATTCGCTACCACATCGCCCTGATGGAAGCCTTTGACAACGGTGACCGTGAAGCGGTGCGCCGTCTTATGTTCGAGCACATGTGTGATGCCGAGCACCACATGTCGGCCCTGGAAGGCGAGATGGCCAACCAGTTTCTGGTGTCGCCCGAGGTGCTGGGCGAAAGCGGCTGATCCCGTTTAGCCCGATCCGGCGACGGCCCACAGCGACCTATAACAACAACAGCGTCCCTTATAACAACAATGTAGCCACCCACGTCAGCGACCCCTCATCCACTCCGATGACGTCGACAAGAGGAATAACAATGACAGTGCGCAAGACACCCCTTCTGCTTTCCGCCCTGGCCCTTGGACTCGTGGCCCAGCCGTTGCTGGCCCAGGATCAGGAACCACTGACCTTCTACGGCGTGAAGTCGCTGTCTGGCGCCTTCGCCAGCTATGGCAAGTACGCCGAAATGGGGTCTCGCCTGGCAGTGGAAGAAGCCAGAACGTCCCTGGGACGTGATATCGACTACGTCAGCCTGGACACCGAAGGCAATGCCGGCCGGGCCATCCGCAAGGTGCAGGAAGCCATCAACCAGGATGGCGCCCGCTTGTTCAACGGCGCCACCCTATCCTCCACCGCATTGGCGGTAGGCAAGGAAGTGGCTGGCGTCGAGGGGGTGTTCATGACGCCTGCCGGCGCCGACGAACTGACCGGCACCGAGTGCAACGCCTCCACCTTCCGCTGGTCGGTGCCGACCTACGGCGCCATTCGCGAAACCCTGGTGCCGTTGATGGAAGCGCTGCCCGAGGCCAAGCGGTTCTATACCATCACCCCGGAATATGTGTTCGGCGAGGCACTGCTCGACAACGCCAAGGCCGTCTTCGAGGAAGCCGGTGTCGAGCACGTGGGGAACAGCTATCACTCGCTGCAGGAGCAGGAATTCTCCGGCTACCTGACCAACGCCATGGCGGCCTCTCCTGATGTACTGGTGCTGCTCAACTTTGGCGCCCAGTCCTCCAACGCCCTGCGCCAGGCACGCAACTTCGGCCTCAATGATCAGATGGATATTCTGATGGTGTGGTCGGCGGGCCTGGACCAGTTCGAAGAGCTGGGTGCCGCCAATGTCGAAGGCATCTACTTCGGCGCCCAGTACTGGCACGAGGTGGATACACCCTTCAACAACGAGCTGGTGGCAGCGGTGCGCGACGCCTATGACATCACGCCCACCTATCCGCTGGCAGCGGACTACACCATGACGCGGGTGATGCTGGAGGTCGCCGACCAGAGCGGGGCCAGCACAGGTCCGGCACTGATCGAAGCCCTGGAGGGGTACACCTATCAAGGGCCGACCGGCGAAGAAACCATCCGAGCGTCTGACCATCAGGTCATCAAGGATTACTACCTGCTCCAGGGCAAGGCTCAGGACGAGATGGACGATGACGATGACTATGCCGACGTGATCAGCGCCGGCCAGTCCTTTGTCGCCCCCGAAGATTCGCCCTGCCAGCTGTAAGGCAGCCCTCGTCCGTCTGCCGGGGGCGCCGCCCTCGGCATTCCAGGAGCCGCGACCATGCTTAATGTCTATCTGTTCCAGGTCCTTAACGGCCTGGGGCTCGGGATGATCTATTTTCTGATTTCGGTGGGATTGACGCTGATCTTCGGCCTGTTGAACTTCGTCAACTTCGCCCATGGAGCCTTCTTCCTGGTCGGCTCCTACCTCTGCTACACCCTGGTCAGCCTGACCGGCAACTTCTGGCTGGCCCTGGTGGCGGGACCGCTGTTGGTCGCGCTGCTGGCCTGGGCGCTGGAGCGTAGCCTGATCCAGCGTATCTACCACTTGCCGCATACCTTTCAGATCCTGGTGACGCTAGGCATCGCCCTGATCATTCAGGAACTGTCGATCATGATCTGGGGGCCAGTGGGCAAGAGCATTCCCACCCCGGAAGCCCTGCAGGGCGTGGTGCGCATCGGCAACTTTGCCTACCCCTACTACCGACTGTTCCTGATCGGCTTCAGTGCCCTGGTTGCCGTCGTGCTGTGGCTGCTGCTGGAGCGGACCCGTTTCGGCGCCCTGGTCCGGGCCGGCAGCGAGTCCACCGAGATGGTGTCGCTGCTGGGCTCCAACATCTTTCGTCTGTTCTCGGTCACCTTTGCCTTGGGAGTGGGCCTGGCGGGATTGGCCGGGGTGCTGTCGGCTCCCCTGCGCGGGGCCCATCCGTTCATCGGCCCAGAGGTTCTGGGGCTGGCGTTCGTGGTGGTGGTGATTGGCGGCATGGGCTCCTTCAGTGGTGCCCTGGTGGCGGGATTGATCGTGGGCGTGGTGCAGAGCCTGATGACCTCGCTGTGGCCACAAGGCGCAAGCCTGATGATCTACGCCGCCATGGCGGTGGTGATTCTGCTGCGTCCCCACGGACTGTTCGGGAGAGCATGAGATGATGACCAAGACTCTGGAACCTACCAGCACCGCCGCGCGCCCAAGCCGGTTCAAGGGCCGCCTGGGAGCGGGGACGACGTTGGCCATGCTGGCGGTGATGGTGCTGCTGCCGGTGGTGCTGCCGTCGGCGACCCTGGCGACCGAGATTCTGATCTTTGCCATGGCCGCGCTGGCCTGCAATCTGCTGCTCGGCTTCACCGGTCTGCTGTCCTTTGGCCAGGCCATCTTCTTCGGTGCAGGGGCCTATATCAGTGCCCTGGCGATGATCCACCTCAATGCCGGGCTGGTCGGTGCCCTGTTGATTGCGGTGGTGGTGGGCGCCGTGCTGGCGCTGGGTGTCGGCATGCTGTGCATCCGTCGCAAAGGCATCTACTTTGTGATGCTCACCCTGGCCCTGACCCAGATGGCCTACTTCCTGGCCTACACCTTGAGTGACTGGACCGGTGGCGACAACGGCCTGCTCGACGTGCCACGTCCCCCCCTGGCAGTGGGCGACACCACCCTGATCAGCTTCGACTCACCGCTGGCCTTCTATGCGCTGGTTGCGGTGCTGTTTGCGGTCATCTACGTGGTGGCACGACGCATCACCGACTCACCCTTCGGCAGCACCCTGCTGGCGATCCGCGAGAACGAACAGCGCGCCTCGGCGCTGGGGTATGACACCCGGCTGTTCAAGGTCATGGTGTTCGTGCTGTCCGGGGGAATCACCGCCCTCGCCGGTGCCCTTTACGGCATGCTGCTGAACTTCGTGCCGCTGTCGAACATCGAGCTGTTGATGTCCGAACAGATCCTGATCATGACCATCATCGGCGGCACCGGCTCGCTGTTCGGCTCACTGCTGGGCGCCGGCGCGATCGTCTTGCTGGGTGATCTGCTGTCATCGATCTGGCCGCGCTGGATGCTGCTGCTCGGGGTGGCCCTGATCGCGGTGGTGATCTTTATGCGAGGTGGTTTGTGGGGCGGCCTCTCCAGCCTGCTGGAACGTCGTAGCAAGCGCACCGATGGCAAGGAGGGCGACCAATGACCACGCAAACCTCGCGTCCCGGCGCCGACACTCTGCTGGAAACCCGTGACCTGGTGCTCGCCTACGGGGCCTTCCACGCCGTGGATGGTGTCAACCTGCGTATCGGCAAGGGCAAGATCCATACCGTGATCGGGCCCAACGGGGCAGGCAAGACCAGCCTGTTCCACTGCCTGACCGGCGAGCGACGTCCCAGCGCTGGCAAGATCCTGCTGGAGGGGAGAGACATCACCCGCGAGCCAGCCCATGGCCGAGTGGGGCTTGGCATGTCGCGCTCGTTTCAGGTGACCAGCCTGTTTCAGGAGCTGAGCGTGCACGAGAACCTGCGGCTGGCGGCCCAGGGGGTCGACGGTTGGCGCGCCCTCAATTTCTGGCAACGCCTGAACAAGCGTCGCGAGCACCTGGCTCGAGCGGACGAGATTCTCGAACGCATTGGTCTGTCAGGCCGTGCCGGGGTGGCCGCGGGCGAGCTGTCCCATGGCCAGCAGCGCATTCTCGAGGTCGGCATGGCGATCTGCCCGCGACCACGCCTGCTGTTGCTCGATGAGCCGACCTCAGGGATGGGCATCGACGATATCCCCAGCATGACCACGCTGATCGGCGAGCTGGGCCGAGACCACAGCATTCTGTTGATCGAACACAACATGAGCATCGTGATGTCGATCAGCGACACCATCACCGTCATGAACCGGGGGCAGGTGCTGGTGGAGGGCGACCCCCACAGCGTGCGCAATGATGCCCGTGTCAGAGACGCCTATCTGGGAGAAGCCGCCTGATGCTCGAGTTGACGGATATTCACAGCTATTACGGCAAGAGCCACGTCCTGGAAGGGGTATCGCTTACGGTCGGTGAAGGCGAGCTGGTGACGCTGCTGGGACGTAACGGTGCAGGCAAGACCACGACCTTGAAAAGCATCATGGGTCTGGTCGATACGCCGACCGGCAGCATCAGCCTGCGAGGCACGCCGCTGCTTGGCCAGGCACCGTTCCAGATTGCTCGCCAGGGCGTGGCGCTGGTGCCGGAGCATCGTGGCATCTTCAGCATTCTCAGCGTCGAAGAGAACCTGCAGATCGCCGTTCGCCGCGGCAGTCGCTGGCAGATGGAAGATATCTTTCGCTGGTTCCCCCGCCTCGAGGAGCGGCGACGCAATCGCGGCAACGCTCTATCCGGCGGCGAGCAGCAGATGCTGGCGATTGCCCGGGCGCTGCTCAACGATCCCCAGATCCTGCTGCTGGACGAGCCCACCGAGGGCCTGGCGCCAGTCATCGTCGACGAGATCGTCAAGATCCTCAAGGCCATTCGCGGCGAGGGACTGTCGGTACTGCTGGTCGAACAGAATCTGCGGGTCTGCGAAGAGGTGGCCGATCGCCACTACATCCTCGAACAGGGCCAGATCGTCTACACCGGCAGCGCCGATGATTTTCGTGACGATCCCGCGGTACGTGACCGTTATCTGGCCCTCAGCGCCTGACCTGGCGACGCCCCGGCTGCTGCGTTCGGCTGGGGCCACGCTACGCCCTCAGGACCCAGCGTCACCGCTCCCCTGGGGCGCTGAAACAGCACAATGACAAGGATACTCTGATGACAGCAACCGTCACTTCCCCGGCAGCCGCAGCGACTGCCACCCTGGCCTGCGATGGCGAGCGCCTGTGGGCCTCACTGATGTCCCTGGCAGAGCTGGGCGCCACTCCCAAGGGCGGCGTCAATCGCCAGGCCCTGACCGAGCTCGACCGCCAGGCCCGTGACCTGTTTATCGGCTGGTGCCAAGCGGAGGGCATGAGCGTGCGTATCGACGCCATCGGCAACATCGTGGCGCGTCGCGAGGGCAGTGAACCTGACCTGCCGGCGGTCATGACCGGCAGCCATATTGATACCCAGCCCACCGGTGGCAAGTTCGATGGCTGCTTCGGCGTGCTGGCGGGACTTGAGGTCGTCCGTACCCTCAATCAGCATGCCATCACCACCCGTGCGCCCATCGACGTGGTCGCCTGGACCAACGAAGAAGGCTGTCGCTTTCCGCCCTGCATGATGGGTTCCGGAGTCTATGCCGGCCAGCTGGGTCTGGACGACATGCTGTCTCGCCAGGACGACGCTGGCGTCAGCGTGGGCGAGGCCCTGGATGCCATCGGCTATCGTGGTAGCGATCGGCTGGACCCCTCTGCGGTCAAGGCCTACTTCGAGGCGCATATCGAGCAAGGGCCCCTGCTCGAGGATACCGACACCACCCTGGGAGTGGTCATCGGTTCACTTGGCCAGAAATGGTTTGACCTGACCCTGACCGGCGTCGAAGCCCACGCCGGACCGACGCCCATGCATCTGCGCAAGGATGCGCTGGTGGGTGCCGCCGAGATTACCATCGCGATCAACCGCATGGCGCGCGACGCGGCCCCCCACGGGCGCGGTACGGTCGGTGTGATGCAGCCCCATCCCGGGTCGCGCAACGTCATTCCTGGGCAGGTCAAGATGACCGTCGACCTGCGTCACCTGGACCCGCTGACCCTTGAGACGATGGCGACCCAGCTGGCTGAGGTGGTGCAGGAGGTCAGCCAGCGTCATGGTCTGGCGGCAGAACTGACGCCCACCGCCGACTTTCCGCCGGAGGCCTTCGACGATAGCTGCATCGAGGCCGTGCGTGCCGGTGCCAAGGCCCACGGGCTCAGCCATATGGATATCGTCAGTGGCGCGGGCCACGACGCCATCTTCGTGGGACGGGTGGCGCCGGCGGCGATGATTTTTGTGCCCTGCAAGGATGGTATCAGTCACAACGAAAGCGAGTATGCCAAGCCGGAGGAGCTCAAGGCCGGCTGCGATGTGCTGTTGCACGCCATGCTCGAGAGTGCCGGTGATGGCAGTGCTGCCGCTGACCAGGGAGGCCAGGCATGAGCCATGAGGCTGCAGTGACGACCGGCCTGGCGGCGGAGCTTGCTGATCTGGGAGCGACCCAGGCGCTTGAGGCCTATCGCCGCGGCGAGTGCACGCCCACCCAGGTCATCGCAGATTGCCTGTCGCGCATCGCCCGCGACAACCCACGGGTCAACGCTTTCTCCCATGTGGCTGGGGACGATGCCCTGGCGGCCGCCGAGGCGTCGACCCTGCGCTGGCAACAGGGCAGACCGTGCGGGCCATTGGACGGCGTGCCGGTGACCATCAAGGACCTGACGTTGACCCAGGGCATGCCGACGCGGCTGGGCTCACGTACCAGCGATGCCCATGCTCCTGCCGCTGTCGATGCCCCGGTATCGCGCTTTCTGCGCGAGGCCGGCGCCATCATCGTCGGCAAGACCTTGTCGCCGGAATTTGGATGGAAGGGGGTGACCGATAACCCGCTGCATGGCATCTGTCGCAATCCCTGGGATACCAGTCTGACCCCAGGGGGCTCGTCGGGAGGAGCCGGGGCGGCGGCGGCGCTCAACCTTGGCATGCTGCATCAGGGGAGCGATGCCGGTGGCTCGATCCGTATTCCCTGCAGCTTTACCGGCACCTTTGGCATCAAACCTACCTTTGGCTGGGTGCCCCAGTGGCCCTCCAGCGCCATGAGCACCCTGTCCCACTTGGGGCCCATGACCCGCTCTGTGGAAGACAGTGCCCTGATGATGCGCTTGCTGGCACAGCCGGACAGCCGCGATGGCTATGCGGGGCCGCGTTGCCCCATCGACTGGCAGGCGCCGCGGCCTGATCACCTGCGCGGCGTTCGGGTCGCGATCAGTCTCGACCTTGGCTATGTCGAGGTAGCGCCGGACATTCGCCAGGGCGTCATCCGCGCCGCAGCGCTGCTGCAGGACCTGGGCGCCAGTGTCGAGTGGGTCGATCCGGGGTTCGCCGATCCCATCGAGACCTTCAATACCCTGTGGTTTGCCGGGGCTTCCCAGGTGCTGGAGAGACTCGATGAGTCGCAGCAGGCCATGCTGGATCCCGGTTTCCTCGAGATCGCCCGACGCGGCACCGGAATTTCCCTGTCGCAGTATCTGGCCGCCCGTCGTCATCGCAGCGAGCTGACCGCCGCCATGGGGGAGTTCCATCAACGCTATGACCTGCTGGTGACTCCGACCATGCCGATCTCGCCGTTTGCCGCCGGACACAACGTACCCCCGGGCGGGCCTTACCGGGAGTGGATGGACTGGACCCCCTTCACCTACCCCTTCAACCTCACCCAACAGCCCGCCGCCTCCTTGCCCTGCGGGCTGGACGAGCAGGGACTGCCGATGGGGCTGCACCTGGTCGGGCCGAAGTTCGCTGATGACCGAGTGATGCAGGTGGCGGCGCTGCTGGAGTCACGTCTGCCACGCCTGACACCGCCGCGTCCCTGACCCAGGCCTTTATCCAGGTATTGAGCTTGACCTGCCTCAGCCACCGCCTTTTCCTCCAGGGCGTTGGCGGCGCTGGATGGGTCCCTTGCACGCCAAAGGCCCGGCCGTCTGATCGACGGCCGGGCCTTTGGTCTTAGCTGTCCAGCCGTTGGCGCGCAGCGGGTCAGCGCGTCGGTCGGCTTTGCCAGCACGCTCGCCTCAGGGATTGAGCTGTTCCAGGGTCAGCCGGGGAGACAGTGCCTGGCGATCCTGGCGCAGCTCCAGCAGAGCCGGGGTGGCATTTCGCCGGGTATGCTCCAGGGCACGTGACAGGGCGTCCGCGAAGGCGTCATCGTGGTCCACTGTTTCGCCGAAGGCGCCATAGGCGCGGGCCAGGGCAGCAAAGTCTGGATTGACCAGATCGGTGGCGGACGGCCGCCGTGGGTAGCGCTTCTGCTGATGCATGCGAATGGTGCCGTACATGCCGTTGTTGATCACCAGAATCACCACCGCAGCGCCATACTGGCAGGCGGTGCCCAGCTCCTGGGAGACCATCTGGAAACAGCCGTCGCCGGCCAGGCAGATGGCATCCCGCTCGGGATGGCGCAACTTGGCGGCAATGGCGGCGGGCAAGCCATAGCCCATGGAGCCCGAGGTAGGGGCAAGCTGGGTGCGAAAGCCGCGATAGCGGTAGTAGCGGTGCAGCCAGGCGGAGTAGTTGCCGGCGCCATTGGTCAGGATGGCGTCATCACCCAGCACCTCATTGAGCCGTGCAATGACGTTCTCCATACGTAGCGCGCCTGGCGTGGGCTCCGGCTGTTGCCAGCTGGCGTAGTCGTCGCGGGCGGCGCGGACCCAGGCGCCGCGCTCGACGCTGGGCGCTTCGGCCGCTGCTGCCAGCTGCTCGATCATCGCCCCCGCACAAGCGACCACCGCCAGCTCAGGACGGTAGACCCGCCCAAGCTCACTGGGATCGGCATGCACGTGGATCAGCCGCTGACGTGGCAGCGGTGGCGTCAGCAGGGTGTAGCCGCTGGTGGTCATCTCGCCCAGGCGTGCCCCAAGGGCCAGAATCAGGTCGGCATCACGGACCCGCTGGGCCAGCGCCGGGTTGATGCCGATGCCCACGTCGCCGACGTAGTTCGGGTGGCGATTGTCCAGGTAGTCCTGGCAGCGAAAGGAGGCGCCGACGGGGAGTTCGCACAGGCGTGCAAAGTGGCCTAGCGCTTCGGCGGCGCGAGCCGACCAGCCGCCGCCTCCGACGATGACCAGTGGGCGTTCGGCACTGCCAATGGCGCGCATCACTGCCTGCACGTCGTGCTGCGCGGCGAGCCCGCTAGGCAGGGTGGCGGCAGGCACCGACGCCGCATCACAGTCTGACGACAGCATGTCTTCCGGCAGGCCCAGCACCACCGGGCCAGGCCTCCCGCTCTGGGCAACGTGGAAGGCGTGACTGATGTATTCCGGCAGGCGGTCGACCCGATCGATATTGGCGACCCACTTGGCCAGGGGCGAGAACATGGCGACCAGGTCGACCTCCTGAAAGGCCTCGCGATCGCGCTGGTCGCTCGCCACCTGGCCGACGAACAGTACCATGGGCGTGGAATCCTGATAGGCCACGTGCACGCCGCTGGCGGCGTTGGTGGCGCCCGGGCCGCGGGTGACAAAGGCGATGCCAGGGCGCCCGCTCAGCTTGCCATCGGCCTCTGCCATCATCGCAGCCCCACCTTCCTGGCGGGCGACAATGGTCTCGATCTCGGCGTCGTGGAGGGCATCCAGCGCTGCCAGATAGCTTTCGCCGGGCACACAGAATACCCGCTCGACCCGCTGCTGCTGCAGCGCCTTGACCAGAGCAAGTCCACCGTGAGGATGGGTCATGAAACCTCCTGGCTCAGAGCGGTGAGAAGCGGGTGGAGCGCAACAGCTTGTTGGTCTGATGCTGGACGTTACCGGCCTCGGCGCTTTTCTTGCGATAGGCGATCCATTCGGGGTCCTGTTCCATGGCCGTGCGACGGCGCTCCCGGTCCGCCGCGGAGGCATACCCCCACAGGTGCACCACCTGGTTCTGTGGTCCGGTCTCGGTGACGAAGTAGCCGATCAGATTGCCCAAATGGCGCTGCTGGATGGGCAAACCCTCGCGTTCGTAGAGCTCGAGAAAGGCGTTCAAGCGGCCGGGGACCATGGTGTAGGTGCGGTGGTCGACGATCATGGGATCTCCTGGTGGGGCACGATGGGTGAGGCATTCATTTGTCAATATTTGTAGTACATATGATTAATTCGCGCGAGTACGACCATGGTGGAAGGTGGAGGCAGCGAAGGTAGGAAAGGGTGTTTCGTAGCAGCGATAAGCTAGCGATAAAGCAGAGTTAAGGTAGCGATCTGGTAGCGATAGGGGGTAATAGCGCCGCCCGGTCGGGGCGCGGGGTTGCCGAAGGGACGTCGTTGCTGGTCGCTGCTTCACTAAAGTCGCATTTCGTTGTGCGGTGGCCCCGTCTATGTTGCTCATACAGCAACTTTGTATGATGTAGTACTTAATTTTCGCCGGCGGTGCTGGCCCTGAGCGGCGAGGCACCACCCTCAAGGAGAGGTTCGATGACTCAGGTCACCTTTGACGAGCTGCGCTCGCGTTTGGCCGCAGTGCTGAATGCGGCGGGCCTGGCGCCGGAAGATGCCGAGCTGTGCGCGCGCATTCATGCTGAAAGTACTCGTGACGGGGTGGTCTCCCACGGTATTGGCCGCATTCCGCGTTTTGTCGATTACCTGAACAAGGGGTGGGTCGATCCGGCTGCTCGGCTGAGCCTGGTGCAACGATTGGGTGCCCTGGAAGTCTTCGATGGCCACTTTGGGATTGGCGTTCGCCACGCACTCGACGCCACTAAGCGCGCCATGGAGTTGGCCTCCGAGCATGGCATGGGGCTGGTCGCCGTGCGCAATACCACCCACTGGATGCGCGGCGGCAGCTATGGCTGGCATGCGGTCGAGCGGGGATATGCTGCGATCATGTGGACCAACACCGAATCCTGCATGCCCGCCTGGGGGGCCGCCAGCCAGAGTATCGGCAACAACCCGTTGGTCATGGCGGTGCCAGCCGAGCAGGGCCCCATGGTGCTGGACATGGCCATGTCCCAGTTCTCCTACGGCAAGCTGAACAGCCTGGCCCTGGCCGGCGAGTCCTTGCCGGTGGACGGTGGCTTCGACCAGGCGGGACAGCTCAGTCGCGATCCTGGCGCCATCGCTGAGTCGCGGCGCCTGCTGCCTGCGGGCTACTGGAAGGGATCCGGCCTGGCGATGCTGTTGGACGTGATGGCGGCGCTGTTGTCCCAGGGCAACCCCACCCATCATATCGATACCTTGGGACGCGGCAGCGGTGGCGGCGCCTCCCAGGTTTTTCTGGTCTTCGACCCGCGCAAGCTGGCCGGCCTCGAGGCCTGCAATGCGCTGGTCGAAGGGCTTGCCAGCCACCTGGCCGACGCCGTGCCGGTGGACGCGGGCCGGCCGCCCCGCTGGCCGGGACAATCCACCGGAAATAGGCGCCACGCAGACAACGACAGCCTGCTCGACGTGCCCGATGACCTGTGGCAGGCCGTTCTCGCCCTTCCTAGATAAAGAGCCTTGAGAAGAGGTCAATGAGTCGGCCGTCGCCAAGCGGCAATGTTGTCAGGGCAGGCCAGTATCCGCTTCCACCGGCCCTCGGTGCAGGGCCATCAGTGTAACGCCAGCAGTCGCACCGCCAGCAATCACAATGCCAACAGACCCAAATCGCCAACAACAATGGCAAGGAGTGAACAAGATGCGCAAGTTGATGAGCGTGGCCCTGGGAGGCCTGATCGTTGTCGCCAGTGCCAGCGCGCAGGCCGACTACCCCCAGCGTGATATCCGCATGATCGTGCCATGGGGCGCCGGCGGCGGCACCGATGGCATCGTCCGCAAGATCTCCAATCTTGCCGAGGCGTCCCTCGATGGCACCATCTATGTCGAGAACATCGAGGGTGGGATGAGTGCCAATGGTCTGGTCCAGACGCTGGGAGCCCGGCCCGACGGCTACACCCTGGTGGCACTGACCTACGACAGCGTGGTGACGATTCCCTGGCAGGGGATGCTGGCCGGCTTTGATATCGACAAGCTCGACCTGATCGCGCGTATTACCAGTGAACCCGATGCCATCGTGGTGCCTGCAGACTCGGACTATACAAGCCTGGAGGCGTTGATCGACGCCGCCAAGGCGGCCCCCGGAGAGGTGCGCGCGGGTATTCAGAACATGGGCTCCCGTACCCACCTGACCCTGCTGCAACTGCAGGACCAGGCCGACGTGTCGTTCAAGATCGTGTCCTATCCCGGCGGTGCCGCGCCCCAGAAGGAAGCCCTGCTCAACGGCGAGGTGGACTTTGCACTGACCAGCCTAGGCGATTTTGAGTCGTTGATTTCCGCCGGCAACGCCAAGGGCCTGGTGGAGTTCACCGACGTCCAGAGCGAGAGCTTCCCTGATGTGCCCCCTGCCAGTGAGCTGGGCTACGACATCCAGATGGGCAGCTTTGTCATTCTGGCCGCGCCGGCCAACACGCCGGAAGACGCCCTGACGGCCCTGGAAGCGGCCTATCAGCAGGCCTATGACAGTGAAGAGTTTCAGACCTGGCTGGTCGACGTAGGGGTCACCCCCAACTGGCTGGGTGCCGACGAGGTCGAGGGCTGGGCAGAAGATACCCAGGCAGAGCTGTTCGCGCGGATGGATGAGCTCAAGGAAGCCGGCCTGATTGGCCAGTGAGTCTCGGTTGCCGTCGGGCGCCGGCGGCAACCCTTGTGAGGATGTTGCCATGAAACTGCTGCTACGGGCGGGAGGTTGGCTGGGTGGGCGGCGAGGTGTTGTCGCCTGCCTGCTGGCAGTGACCCTGATCTACCTGGTAGAAGCCTTCAAGATTGCGCCACCACTGCACAATGGTGCCCTGACCGCATCGTTCTTTCCGGTGCTTCTGGGCGTTGTCATGCTGCTGGCGCTGGCCTTCGTCGTGCGTGCCGACCGCCACGCTGACGGTGACAGCGCAGAGGACGAGGCCCCGATGAGCGAGTCTGACCAGGAGGCGACTCAAGAGGCGACTCAAGCGGCTACTGCGGGCGAGCAGGCACCGGCATCAATCTGGCAGGGCGCCCTGGCGGTGACCCTGGCGACCGGTCTCTATATCAGTCTGTTTGCCAGCGTCGGCTACTTTCTTTCTACCTTTGCCTACGCCTTCGCCATGATGCTGATCTTTGGCGCGGGCCGTCCTGCGCTTCGCAGCCTGGGCTTCAAGGCGCTGGTGGCGGCGGTCATCGCGTTACTGGGATACGCCCTGTTCGAGCTGGTGTTCCAGGTGCGTCTGCCGACGCTGTGGAGGTGACGGCATGGACTACCTGATCGAACTGTCCAAGGGCTTCGCGGTGCTGATGCAGCCGGATATCCTGCCCTATCTGATCGGTGGCTACCTGATCGGTACCTTCTTTGGTGCGGTGCCGGGGCTGACCTCGATGCTGGCCATTGCGCTGCTGCTGCCGTTGACCTACAGCCTTGATATCACCGCCGCGCTGGTGGCCTGTGCGGGCATCTTCATGGCCGGGATGTGCAGCGGCAGCATCACCGCGACGACCATCAATATTCCCGGCGCCCCGGCCTCGATGATGACGGCGATCGAGGGCTATCCGTTGCAGCAGCGCGGCCAGGGCGCCAAGGCGCTTGGGCACGCGGCGCTGGCGTCGATGATCGGTGGCGCTATCGGGGCCCTGCTGCTGATGGTCATGGCACCCCTGGCAACGGATGCCGCGCTGCTGATTCGTACCCCCGGCAAGTTCTCGCTGATTGCCTTTGCGCTGATCGTGATCGTGATCTCTCAGCGCGGGGCCATCTCCAAGGGGCTGGTCGCGACCACCCTGGGGGTGATGGTGGCCACTGTCGGCATCGACGTGATGCAGCCGATTACCCGCTTCACCTTTGGTACTGGGGTACTGATGCAGGGCATCGACATCATGCCGCTGGTCATCGGTGCCTTTGCCGTCAGCGAGCTGTTGGTACAGTCGCAGAATCGTGCCAAGCGTACCGTCGAGCGGGATGCGATCAAGGCCAGCGCCATTCGCCGCCGTGACTTTATTCCACCGTGGAAAGAGGTGCGCGAGATCGGTCTCTATCGCTATCTCAAGTCGGCCATGATCGGCTACAGCGTCGGTGTATTGCCCGGTGCGGGCGGCTCCATGGCGGCCTTCGTGGCTTACGCAGAGTCCATGCGCAGCTCACGCCACCCGGAGAAGTATGGCAAGGGCTCGGTAGAAGGTATCGCCGCCGCGGAAGGGGCCAACAATGCGATGTGCAGCGGTGCCTTCGTGCCGATGCTGTCGTTCGGTATTCCCGGTGACCCGACCACCGCCATTGTGCTGGGGGTACTGGTGGTCAACGGCCTGCAGCCGGGGCCACAGTTCCTCGACAGCCAGCTAGCGCTGGTGGCACCGATGTTCATGGCCCTGCTGGTATCTGCGCTGGTGCTGGTGCCCCTGACCCTGTACGTGCTGGGGCCGTATTTCGTGCGCATCGTCTCCATCCGGCGCGATGTGCTGTACGCCAGTATTGCCGTGGTGGCCTTGGTGGGCTGCTATGTGGCGACCTATTCGGTGTTCCAGATGGGCCTTGCCCTGGTATTCGGCGTGCTGGCGTTCCTGCTGCGGCGCCAGGGCTACCCGGTGGCCTGCCTGTTGCTGGGCTTTGTGCTGGGGCCGAGCCTGGAGGAATATTGTCGGCGCTCACTGTCGCTGTCCGACGGCAATCCGCTGATCTTCCTCACCAGTCCAGACAGTCTGTTCTTCCTGGCACTGACCGGCGTGTTCTATTACTTCATGGTGATAAGAAAGCCGGAAGCTCGTCAGCACGCTTGAGGCGCTGGTCCAGCCACCATCGCCATCTTGCATCTGCCAGCAGGCCGCGCTCTGATCCCAGAGCGCGGCTTTTTTACGGATGACGGCGTCGCAGAGGAAGCTTTGTTGATAGCGCTTTGGCGCTAAAGCAACGGTGCTCAAGCGACGGTGACGAAGATCAACAGGGATCAGGCTGCGTGCAGTGGACGCGAGGGACCAAAGTGCTCGTAGTGGCGCTGCTCAGGGGCAATACCCAGGGCGGCCAGGTGGCTGTCGATGGCACTCATGAAGGGCCCAGGGCCGACAAAATAGCACTGGGTATCGGCACCGGGCAGCAGTCGGGCGAGCAGAGACTGTTCAAGGCGTCCCGTGATATCACCGTCGTCTCCATGATCATAGGCACAGATCCGCGTCATCAGCGTCGGGTACTCCCTCACCAGGGCGTCCACTTCGCTGCGAAAGGCGTGGTGGTGGATGTCCCTTGCCGCATGGACATAGCACAGCCGGCGGCCCTGGCTGAGCGCCTGGCGTGCCAGCGGCAGCATCGGCGTCTGGCCCACGCCACCGCTGATCAGCATCACCGGCCTATCACTATTGTCCAGCGTCAACTCTCCGGCGGGAGGCAACAGCGCCAGGGTGTCGCCAACCTGCATCTGCTGGTGCAAATAGTTGCTGACCCGTCCGCCTGGCTCCTGCTTGACCGAGATGCGGTAATCGCAGCCGTTGGGGCTGCCGGACAGGCTGTAATGGCGGTGGACGGTCTCGCCGTCGATGCGCAGTTGCAGTCCGATGTACTGACCCGGCAGCGCATCGGCGACCGGCTGACCATCGCAAGGTGCCAGGATGAAGGAGCGAATGACCTCACACTCGCGCTGGATATGGGCAATGCGAAACTCGCGCAGGCCCTGCCAGCCACCGGGGCGGCCAGCGAAGGCCTGATAGCGCTCGGCCTCTGCCGCGATCAGCAGCTCGGCCAGGTCGCCATACAGGGCTCCCCAGGCGTCAGCGATCTCGGCGGTGACGGCATCGCCCAGGACGTCGCCGATGGCGGCCATCAGGCACTCGCCGACGATGGGGTACTGCTCGGGCTGGATGCCCAGCGAGACATGCTTGCTGATGACGGATTGCATCTGCTGGCGAACCGCCTCGGGCTGCTGGCGCAGCCCCACGTAGGCGAGCACTCCCCGTGCCAGGGCCTTGGGCTGGCCGCCGTCGGCCTGGTGGGCCTGGTTGAACACCGCCTTGACCTCTGGGTAGCGCTCGAACATCAGCGGGTAGAAGCGGGCAGTAATGGCGTCCAGATGCTCGGCGACCAGCGGGGCGGTAGCATCGATGATGGCGTCTTGGGCAGCTGTGGTCATGGTAGGTCCTGTCAGGGAAAGGTGGTGACGAAGGTGCCGTGCATCCTTCATCTTGGCGTCTTGGCGCTGTCGTATCGGAGGCTTGGCTCGCTGCGGACTATTCGTTGCCCTGGCGAGGTGGTCAGCCAGGCTGTCGCAGCGGGTCGGAGGGTGGCCGTTCGCGCCCGTGCTGAAGCGCTGCGCGTTTTAAGATCAAGAGCGCTGCGCGTTTTAAGATCAAGAACGTGGTGACGCGTCAGGCTCCCTCTGCCTGATGTCTCAGGAGCAAGGGCCGTGCCCAGGCGTCATGGGTGCGCCAACTTGCCGCGGCCCTGGCAGGATCGCCAGCGAGGATGCGGGCTGGGGCGGGCTAGGGCAGGCTGGGGCGGGCAGGATGAGCGCGATCGAGGGGCGAGTGAATGTTGCCTAGTGTCATATCGACAGGGTTATTGCTATCTTTTTGACACTGGTCATGTCAAAAGGACAAAGCGGGTGGTCGATTTTCTTCAACAGCTGCGCGGACTGTTGCAGCGGCTGGGAGACCAACAGGGGCCTGAGCTCGCCGAGGCCTGGCAGGGCGTGCTGCGCTCGCTGGTGGCGAGAACGTCGGCGGACGCCAGTGCCTTGCTGGTCGTACACGGGCCAGGGCTTCGACCCGTGGCGATTCAGGGCCTGCCTGATGGGGTCGCGGGCAGAACCTTTGTGCTCCAGGACCATCCTCGCCTGGACGCTATCGCCAAGGCGCCCGGGGTCTGTCGCTTTGCTGCCGACTGTGGGTTACCCGATCCCTATGATGGCCTGCTGGATGACGGCCTGACTCCGGTGCATGACTGCCTGGGTGTCCCGCTGCGCGATGGTGGCGAGCTGATCGGCATGCTGACCCTGGACGCGCTGACACCGGGCGCCCTCGCCGACTTGGATGACGAGGGACTGCTGGCCGCTGCCGAGCTACTGGGCACCTGCCTGCGCCTGTCGCAGCGTCTGGACAGTGCGCGTTTGCAGCTGGCCCTGAACCATGCTCCTGAGAGCCATCGCAACCAGCGCCTGGTGGGCTGGCGCAGCGCCACCATGCGCAAGCTGATGGCGTCGGTCGAACTGGTGGCAGCCACCGACATGAGCGTGCTGGTGCACGGGGAAACCGGTGTCGGCAAGGAGCGTATTGCTCACGCCCTGCATCATGGTTCGCGCCGCGCCGGGGGCCCCTTGGTGGTGGTGAACTGTGCGGCGTTACCGGCGTCACTGATCGAAAGTACCCTGTTCGGCCACCGGCGCGGCGCCTTCTCCGGGGCGGTGAGCGATCACAAAGGCCACTTCCAGATGGCCGACGGTGGCACCCTCGTGCTGGATGAAGTGGGAGAACTGCCTCTGGAGCTGCAGCCGAAGCTGCTGCGGGTGCTGCAGGAAGGGGAGATTCAGCCCCTGGGCAGCGATCAGCTGCGCCATGTCGACGTCAGGGTGGTAGCGGTGACCAACCGGGATCTGGCCCAGGAGGTGACCCAGGGACGCTTTCGTGAAGACCTCTATCATCGGCTCAGCGCCTTTCCCCTTGAGGTCCCGCCGCTGCGCCAGCGCCTGGATGACGTGATGTTGCTGGCCGGACATTTTCTCGAGCAAAACCGGGTGCGACTTGGCGTCGGCAATCTGCGTCTGAGCGACCAGGCGCGGGCAGCACTGCTTGCATGGCACTGGCCGGGCAACGTGCGTGAGCTGGAGTCCCTGCTGGCCAGGGCGTCGCTGCTGGCGATGGCCGAGGTCGACCGGCTGGCGTCACCGGATGCACGACGCAGAAGCCTGCGTATCGATACCGTCCACCTTGGACTGAAGACACCTCCTCTGACGCGCTCAGCCGCCCACCTCGATGAGCAGGTGAGTGCTCAGCGTGGGACCGCACACGACCTATTGCCGCTCAGGGAGGCGACGGACGAGTTCCAGCGCGATTGCATCAGCCAGGCCCTGGCCATGGAGCAGAGCTGGGCCGGAACGGCGCGTCGGCTGGGCATGGACCCGGGCAACCTGCACCGGCTGGCCAAGCGGCTGGGGCTGAAGGCCTGAGGGGTGCCCGGAGGCACTAGCGAGGCTGCTATCTGGAGGCGGCCAGCAGGGGGAAGGTTGGCGTGGCATCGGCAGTGCCTTTGATGTGCATCATGGTGGCGATAGCCAAAGCGGGCCAGACTGGACAAGACCAACGGCTTTACTCGGGTACTTGTCATGTCCTCCATTGCCGATCGCCTGCCGCTGGCACGCCTTGCCTTTCGTCCCTTCTTCTTGCTGGCGGCGGCATTCAGCCTGCTGTCGCTGCTGCTGTGGCTGGGCTACTGGCACGGCGTGTTCCTGCTGTCGCCCCGGGCGGGCATGCTGTGGTGGCACCAGCACGAAATGCTGTTTGGCGTGGTGGCCGCGGTGGTCTCGGGTTTTCTGTTGACCGCGGTGCAGACCTGGACGGGACTGCGTGGCCTGCACGGTGGTCCACTGCTCGGGCTTGTAGCGCTGTGGCTGGCGGCGAGGCTAGGGCTGGCGTTTCCCGGCTTGCCCGAGCCCCTGGTAGTGGCGCTGGACGTCGGCTTTCTTGCGCTGGTCTGTGCAGTGATGGCGGTGATGGTCATTCGTGCCAGGCGCTGGCGTAATCTGGTCTTTATCCCGGTGCTGGCGATTCTGGCCGGGGCCAATCTGGGCAGTCACCTGGGGGTTGCTCGGGGAGACCCGGAGCTGGTACGTCAGTCCTCCTACCTGGCGGTCATGCTGGTCACGTTGATCATGGCCGTGCTGGGGGGGAGGGTCATCCCGATGTTCACCGCCAACCGCATGGGACTCAAGCGACGACCGTCGCTGGGGTGGCTGGAAGGTGCGGCACTGGGCAGTCTGGCCGTGGCGGTGCTGCTGCAGCTGGCCCGGACGTTTGGCATTGAGCTGCCTGATGCCCTGCTGGCCAGTATTCTGTTGTTGGCGGCAGTGCTTCACCCGCTGCGTCTGATCCGCTGGCAAGGGGTGGCCACCGCGCGGGAGCCGCTGTTGTGGAGTCTGCACCTGAGCTATGCCTTTGTCCCATTGGGACTGCTGCTGTGGGCGTTCGGGCTGTTCGGTGTCGGCCGCGTGGAGCTGGGCATTCACGCCATCACGGTGGGCGCCATGGGGACCATGATGCTGTCGATGATGTGCCGCGTGTCGCTGGGACATACCGGCCGTCCGATGCGCTGCCTGCCGGGGGTCGGCGTGGCCCTGGGGCTGCTGGTCATCGCCGGACTGTCACGCTCGCTGCTGTTGGCGCTATGGCCTTCGGTAACCCACTGGGTCTACAGCGCCAGTATTGTGTGCTGGTGCGCCGGCTACGGACTGTTCCTTCTGCACTACCTGCCGATACTGAGCGCACCTCGCCTCGACGGCCAGATGGGCTAGCACCATGTCGGCAAGCCTCTATCTGTTCATGAAATCGCTGCATGTGACGCTGGCCGTGTTCAGCGTGCTGTTCTTCGCCTGGCGCTGGTGTCGCGCCATGCAGGCCGGTCCAGCGGTTGGCTCCCCCACGATGAGAAAGCTCCCTCATGTTCTGGACAGCCTGTTGCTGGCGGCAGGGGTAGCGCTGATGGTGTCGACATCCCAGTGGCCTCACCAGACACCCTGGCTTGCCGCCAAGCTGACGGCCTTGCTGGCCTATATCGGGCTTGGAATGCTGGCCATGCGTCCCTCCTTGCCTGACTGGGCGCGCAGCGTCGCTGCCTCACTGGCTCTTGTGGTGTTTCTCTACATGCTGGGGGCGGCTCATCGCCACAGCATGCTCTCCTGGTTTTCGTCATTTTCATGATCCGATGACGGCTCGTCTTTGAGCTGTATCAATGCTTTTCTTTCAGTGTTTATGGTGACGGAATTGTCTCCATGAAGTGGGCAAATCTCTTTGCCAAAAAAGGGTGAATAACGTCACTCCATTAAGTGGTTGATAGGGCGAATCAATCAATAAAATGGGTGATGCACGTCATATTCCGAGTGTTTTTGTCAGGTATGAAGTCTCTCCTCTTCATACAATGAATATCGGCGCCATGGAGGTCTGTCTTTTCGGCGCCATGGGCCAAAAAAATGAGGAGACGTCGTCATGGCCGAGGGTCTGACAAAATCTGCAGCACGCAACATCTTCTATGGTGGCTCACTGTTTTTCTTCCTGATCTTTGTAGCTCTGACGGCGCATAGTCACTGGTACATCGTGAAGGAGTCTACCAGTGCGCTCCCTCTCACCGATTCGGTAAGGGCAGGCAAGCATGTCTGGGAGAAAAACATGTGTATCAACTGCCATAGCATTATGGGTGAGGGGGCCTATTTCGCACCAGAGCTTTCCAATGTATGGACACGCTACAAGGGACGTGACAACCCAGAGGCTGCTAGAGCAGGCCTGGCCGCCTGGATGCGCGCACAGCCGCTAGCGATCCCCGGTCGTCGAAAGATGCCGCACTTTGACCTTAGCGACGAAGAAATGACGTCGTTGATCGACTTCCTTCAATGGACCGATGCCATCGATGACCAGAACTGGCCACCCCATGAGTCCGGGTAGCAGCCTCTGGCTATGCCAGCCAGTGGTCGGCAGTCACGAGATGGGGTCGAGAGAGGGATAATCCTGGAGGGATATGCAACATGAAATATGAAACGCAGAAGGTGGCCTACGCCTTCTTTCTGGTCGCCATGGGGCTGTTTGCCCTGCAGGTCGTGTTTGGCATCATGGCCGCAGTGGTCTATGTGTTTCCTGATTTTCTGGCCCAGGTCATGCCGTTTAACGTGATCCGGGTTAGCCATACCAACCTGCTGATCGTGTGGCTGTTGATCGGCTTTATGGGCTGTACCTACTACCTGATGCCGGAAGAGGCTGAACGGGAGATCCATAGTCCGATGCTGGCCTATCTTCAGCTGGGCATCTTCGTGGTCGCGGGCGTCGCCGCCCTGGCGTGCTACCAGCTGGGGATCCATGAGGGGCGTGAATTTCTCGAGCAGCCGTTCTTCGTCAAGGTGCTGATCACGGTGTCCTTCCTGATCTTTCTCTATAACACCAGCATGACCTTGCTCAAGGGCCGCAAGACCACCATCAACCTGGTGTTGATGCTCGGCCTGTGGCTGGCCGCGGTGTTCTGGCTGTTCGCATTCTACAACCCGGGCAACCTGTCGGTGGACAAGGTCTACTGGTGGTGGGTGGTGCATCTCTGGGTGGAAGGCGTGTGGGAGCTGATCATGGCGTCGCTGCTGGGATATCTGCTGATCAAGATGTCCGGGGTGGACCGCGAGGTGATCGAGAAGTGGCTGTACGTCATCGTCGGTCTGTCGCTGTTCTCGGGGCTACTCGGCACCGGACACCACTACTACTGGATCGGCACCCCCAGCTACTGGCAGCCCATCGGCAGCATCTTCTCGACCCTTGAGGTGATTCCGTTCTTCGCCATGGTGGTGTTCTCCTTTGTGATGTTCTGGAAGGGCTCGCGCAATCACCCCAACAAGGCGGCCATGCTGTGGACCATGGGATGCCCGACGGTGGCCTTCTTCGGTGCCGGGGTGTGGGGCTTCATGCATACCCTGTCCTTCATCAACTACTACTCCCACGGCACTCAGGTGACGGCAGCCCATGGCCATCTGGCCTTCTATGGCGCCTACGTGATGCTGATCCTCGGGGTGATCAGCTATGCCATGCCGCAGCTGCGCCGGACTCAGCCCTTCCACCAGGTGCTCAATATGTGGGGCTTCTGGATTCTGACGTCGGCCATGTGCTTCATGACCTTCACCCTGACCTTTGCCGGTGCGGTGCAGACCCATCTGCAGCGGGTGCTGGGAATGAACTACATGGAGGTGCAGGACCAGCTCGGCCTGTTCTACGCCATGCGCCTGGGCACCGGTATCGCTGTGGTGGTGGGCGCGGCGCTACTGCTCTATGCCTTGTTCGGGCCGATTCGCCGTGGCACGGCGGCGGGCTCGACACTGTCTGCTGCCTGACCCGCATCGAGGCCGTCTTAGGGCGGCCTCGAATGTCTGGAGGACCCCCTTGATGACTCACGCTTCACTCTCACCACTACTCTCACCACTACTCGCACCACAGCCGCGCAGCCTGGCCGCTGACAGCGTACCGTTCTACCAACCTCAGGGTAACGAAGTCGCGCTGTTCGAGCATGCCTATCGCCAGCGGCTGCCGCTGATGCTCAAGGGGCCCACGGGCTGCGGCAAGACGCGTTTCGTGCGTCACATGGCAGCGCGGCTTGGCCTGCCGCTGCATACGGTGGCCTGTCATGATGACCTGACGGCGTCAGATCTGACCGGGCGCTATCTGCTCAAGGGTGGGGAAACCGAGTGGTCCGATGGCCCCCTGACCCGGGCGGTTCGCGGCGGTGGGATCTGTTATCTGGATGAGGTGGTGGAAGCACGCAAGGACGTGACCGTGGTGCTGCATCCGCTGACCGATGACCGGCGCCTGCTGCCGCTGGAGCGCACCGGCGAGCAGCTTTTGGCCCCGGATGATTTCATGCTGGTGGTGTCCTACAACCCGGGCTACCAGCATATTCTCAAGACCCTCAAGCCCAGCACGCGCCAGCGCTTCGTGGCCATCTCGCTGGACTTTCCCGCGGCATCGATCGAAGTCGACATCGTAGCCCGGGAGAGCGGCCTGCCCCGTCAGCGCTGCGAGGCGCTGGTCAGCCTGGCCGCCCGGCTCAGGACGATGAAGGGCCAGGATCTGGAGGAGGGCGTCTCGACACGCCTGTTGATCTACTGCGCCAGCTTGATCCAGGCCGGCATGCCGGTGCTGGACGCCGCCCGGGCAGCGCTGCTGGAACCTCTCAGTGACGATCCTGATGTGCTGAAGGGCATCGAGGATGTCGTCACCGCCACGTTTGGGTAGCCACTGTCATGCTGGAGTTTCTTGAGGTCGAGGAGTTCGTGGGCCGTCGCTGGCACCGCTGGGCGTCCCGCGCGGCGAGCTACCCGGAGTATGCCGAGGCGGCGGTTCACCTCGATGAGCTGTCTCGCCCGCTGGGGGTGCTGTTTCGCGCCAGCGGGGGAGACCCGGGCCTGACCATCGAGGCCATCGGCAAGCGTGCCTCTCGCCACCGGCTGTCGTGGCGACAGCGGCTAGGTTTCGATGAAGAAGCGCTGGAGGTGGCGCGGCGAGATAGCGAACACCTGCTGCTGCCGCCGCGCCTGGCGCTGCTGCCCGAATGTGCCCTGAACCTGGACCTGTATCGCTGGTTGGTGATGTTTCTGGCTGAGGCCCGTCCCATCGCTGCCGCGAGCGACCCTCTGGTTCGTGACCTGGCGTCGCTGGCTGAGGCCCGGCGCTGTACCGAGGCCACCCTGGCGCGCTATCCGGGGTTCGCCGCCCGTCACGCGCGACTCTGTCGGGCGCTGCTCAAGGCGCGTCCTCAGCGCCGTGGATTGCCACCGGCAGAGGCCGCCGTGGAGGCGCTGGTTCGCCGCCTGCTGGGGGATGACGCTGGTGAGGCGTCGCCCTGGTGGGACTGGCTCCAAGATGGCGCTGCAAGGACATGCCCTGAGGTGCGGGCACCCAAGGGCTATCGTCACTACCTGCCACTGCCGTTGTGGGGCGAGGCACTGAGCCCCATGACCCTGTCGGGGGCGAGTGATGACGATGAGGACCGCGACGATGCGTCAGCCTTGCCCAAGGCGGTCGAGGTGGAAGGTGCCAAGCGCAAGGCCGAGCGACATTATCAGGACCAGGCGGAGAGGGACGATCCGCTGATGCTGAATGCCTCGGAGAAGATGCTGTCCTGGGCGGAGATGGTCAACGTCAACCGTCAGCTGGAGGATGAGGACGAAGAGGCCGCGCGGGAAGCCGCCGACCAGCTCGACGAGATCACCTTGAGTCGCCACCAGCGGCGCGCGGCGTCACGCTTGAACATGTCGCTTGAGCTGGCGCCCCACGCCGTTGCCGACAAGGCGCTGGTAGCGAGCCAGCCTGATGAGGTGCTGTACCCCGAGTGGAACTACCGCAAGGGGTGCCTGCTAGCGGACCACTGCCGGGTGATTGTCGAGCCCGCCACCGACGAGGCCGAGCCCTGGCAAGGGGATCAGCAGGCGTCTCGACGGGTGCGCAAGGTGCGCCGACAGTTCGAGGCGCTCAGGCCGCGGCGTGAGTGGCTAAGAGGCCAGGCGGAGGGCGACGAGCTGGATCTTGACGCACTGGTGCGGTGTCGCTGTGACCTGGCGGCAGGGAGCCAGGCCAGCGATCGGCTGTTCGTCGATTCCAGGCCCCAGGGACGGGATCTGGCGGTGTCGATCCTGATCGACGTATCGCTCTCCACCGATGCCTGGCTCGATAGCCGTCGGGTCATCGACGTGGCCCAGGAAGCACTGATGGTGCTGGGACATGGCATTGCCGACTGTGGCGACGATGTCAGTATTCATAGTTTTACTTCCCAGCGCCGCCACAGGGTCTGGGTGCGCCAGCTCAAGGGCTTTGATGAGCCCATGGGAGAGCGTGTCGAACGCCGCATTTCGGCGCTGACGCCGGGTCACTATACCCGCATGGGACCGGCAATCCGCCATCTGGCGAAGGGGCTGGTGGACCATCCTCGTCGACACCGCCTGGTGCTGGTGCTGACCGACGGCAAGCCGAACGATACCGACTATTACGAGGGACGATACGCCATCGAGGACACCCGCCATGCCGTGCGCGAGGCCATGCGCGACGGGGTACGGGTGTTCGCGGTGACCATCGATCGCGAGGCGAGCCGCTACCTGAGCCGTATCTTCGGCCGTTCGGGCTACGCTATCGTGCCGCGGCCGGAACATCTGGCGCTTGCGCTGCCGGGCATCTATCGCCAGCTGGTGGCGCAATGAGTGACGTTCGCAGCGATGCCAGCCACCACGACAGGAACCAGCGCAGAGGGACTTCACTACGCCATCGGCTGGCGTTGGTAGCCGGCCTGGCACTGGCAGTGGCGTTGCTGACGCCGCTGGCCTGGCTGATCCATCACCGAGACTGGGGAGTGCTGCTGATGCCGCTGGTCCCCGTGGTGATCTGGTGGACCCTTAACGCGTGGCGTTATCTGGAGCAGCGATTCCCTGGCTAGCGGACGAGGTCCCGGATACCCACTATTTCGTAGGCAAACTGGGCGCTGTCGTGGCGATAGATGTCGGTTCTCAGCACGCGCTGTCCCAGCAGCACCGCCGGGGACGAAAAGTTCAGTGCACTCTGGGTGCAGTCACCGTAACCCCACTGGATCTGGTAGTGGTCATTGCTCTGGCGATCCAGCACGAAGGGGTAGGTGACCAGCGCCTCTTCTGCGTGGTCGCGAGCGTAGCCGTAGACCTGCTCGGAGGTCAGGTCGCCGTGTTCGTCGATCACCGCGATCAGGCGGATGGTCTCGCTCGGGTCATCCTCGAAGGTCATGTCAACTTCCACGGCCTTGTTCATCATGGCTCCTTGGGTGTTGGTCGTGTTTTGTCTGTTTCGGGCAGGTCTGTTTCGGCCGGGTCTGTTTCAGTGGGGCTGTTTTTGGCGGGGGGCTTGGCAGCGAGGCCGCATCAGTCCATTGCCAGCCAGCGCGGCAGCAAGCCCGCCGCCGCGAGGCAAAGTCCCATCACGCCGACCATGATCAAGAGTCCGCCGCGCCAGGCGGAAGGGGCAATACGCAGGTCGAGGTAGTTCGCCAGGATCTGTTGTGCCTTGATCAGGCTGGCGCCGATCACCAGCGTCAGGCCCCACCAGGGCAACTCGCCCCGATGCAGGGCGCCACTGGCCATGGCCAGCAGCGTCATCAGCATCAGTAGCGCCCAGGTCCGCCAGCGGCGTCGTTGTAGGTCGTGGTGCATGGTCGTGGTCCCTACGATACGGGTGTCGTTGGCGTCATCTCACCAGATACAGCAGCGGATAAAGCAGCACCCAGACCAGGTCCACCATGTGCCAGAAGGCAGCGACGGTCTCCACCGTATGGGGGTGTGGGCGCCAGGCGGCGATGGCCAGCAGGCATAGGCCAAATATGACGTGTGCCGCATGAAAACCGGTCAGGCCGATATAGAAAGTGAAGAAGGTGACGCTATTGGGTATTGGGCTGGTAAAGAACTCGAGGTGATATTCGAAAGCCTTGATCACGCAGAACAGGATACCCAGCGCCATGGCGATCCAGAGCCGCTGACGGGTGCGGCGTCGCTGTCGCGCAGAGGGTGGTTGTCGGGAGGCGTCGACGGCCAGCGCTGCGGCCAGGCCGCTGGTGAGCAATACCAGGGTATTGAGACCGCCGATCAGCGGCGCGAGATGCTGTTGGCCGAGCAAGAAGGACTGCGGTGCGTTCGCACGGTGCCAGGCAAACACACCGAAGAAGGCCGCGAAGACCAGCAGCTCGCTGAGGATCAACACCCACATCAGCGGGTTGCCAGGCAGGCCCGACAGCGGGCCCCAGCCCGGATTGGGCATAGCGCTGGGACTCTTATCGCTGGGCATAGCGCTGGGACGCTTATCGCTGGGGCCTTCGATATCACGCCTTCGCTTGAGGTTCGCCATGACGTATCAGTGTGGCGGCGCGTCGGTGAAGCGAATGCGACAGCCCCCAAGCCATGGCGACCATGGGCACGGAATCGCTTGCTGCGCCAACAGTCGGCGAATGCCGAGGGCGCAGCGTCCCACCATCCAGATCAGCGCCAGGGTAATCCCCGCGTAGCCATAGACCCAGCCGACACGTCCGTTCAGTGCCAGGGCCTCACTGGCGGTACCGATCAGCTGCCACAGGCCAAGCCCCACCAGGCCAGCCGCGACGCCATACCAAAAGGTCGCCAGCTGAAAGCGCAGATGACTGAGGAGCAGGGCAGCGGCGGGGCGTCGCAGCAGCAGCCACAGATGCGCCACGAGGGCACAGACAGGGGCCGTCACCACCGCCATGACGCTGCCCAGCATCAGGGCATACAGCAGCAGAACCCGACGCTGTTGCGAGTGAGAGGCGGACGGCGGGTGGTGATCGTTGCTGTCCTGTGACAGGGGGCGACTCGGCATGCCTTGTCTCCTGGGCCTACAGGCCGATGCGGTGGGCGCGGTCGGTGAAGAAGATGCCGCTCGGTGAGGCGATATCGAGAGTCGCTAGAAGCTCGAAGGTGGCGGTGTCATAGACCACCACCTGGTCGGAGTCACGGGCCGAGATCCATACCTCTTCGCCGCGGGGACTGAACTCCATATGCAGCACGGCCTGGCCTGGCGTCAGCGACCTGATGACATCTCCGCTCTCGCTGTCGAGGACCTGGACCATGTCGTTATCCGGATAGGCGAAGTTGACCCACAGCTGTCGCTGGTCCGGGCGACTCATGACAAACACTGGCTGGCCATGTACCGCGATACGGCGTTCGAGCTGCCAGTCATCGAGACTGGCCATCAGCACCTCATGGCGGCCTACCGCCGGCCACCAGGCGTGATCGTTGGCGATGGTCCAGCCTTCCAGGTGCGGCATTTTGTAGACCGGCAGTGACTCGTCGCCCTGACGGTAGCCGGAAAGCACCGGCTCGACCCCGCGCTCCGGATGCCACAGGTCGAGTCGGGCCAGGTGGTCCTCGCCGAACAGTCCCGCCACATAGTAGCGGCCGATAGGGTCGATCAAGGCGTCGTAGGGTCGGTCACCGATCCGCGTAAAGCGGGTGACGGTGGGCGCGTCTCCGCTGGCCAGGGGCGTCGTGTCGAGTATCTGAATCTCGTCTGCCTCCCACAGGCTGTAGACGAAGCGGTGTCCTGGCGCATCCACCAGACCGACCACCTTCGACAGGGCTTCATGACCGCTGTTGTGCTGACCGCTGTTGTGCTGATCATTGTGCTGACCGCCTGATGGATAGCGTGCCGGGACCTCGGCCAGCAGCGTCAGACTATCCGAGTCGAACAGCTTGACCCCGCCGGGCTCATAGTTCGCCACCGCCACGATGCGCCCGTCCTGGGATATCGCACCGCCAATGCTGTTGCCTGACTGAATGACCCGGGCGGCGATACGAGTGCACAGCAGGTCCACCTTGGTCAGCCCGCCATCACGCCCGAACACATAGGCGTAGCGCTCGTCACTTGAGAACTTCACCGAGGCATGGGACAGATCCCCAAGCCCCTCGATGCGACCAATCACCTTGTGTGCGCGGCGGTCCACCAGCGCCAGTCGGCCATCTGCCCGCTCCACCACTACGCCGAGTCCTCCGGTGGCACGCAGCTGGCAGGCGTCGGTGTCTTCTGGCAGTGCAGCGGGGGAAGGTAACGTGCCAAGCGAGTCGGTCGTGTGGATCGTCGTGGTGTCCTCGGGACGATCCTGTCCCATGGCAAATCCCGAGCCCAGCAGCAGGCCAGGCACCAGACCAAGCATCAGACCAAGCGACAGCATGGCGCGACAACTCCGCCATGCGGTGGATAAGGCGGGCGACAGGGCGGTGGGTGACGTGGGCGCCGGTGACGCAGTCACGGTGCTCGCGTCACGTTGGGAGCCGTGCCCGAAGCGGGAAAGCGTGGTGGTCATGGAGACTCCTGGGGAGCAGCAGGCTGATGCTTCAGGGCTTCAGCGATCCAGTGGGCCTGCTGCGGGGACAGCACGCCACGCCATGGCGGCATGGCGGTGCCGGGCAGGCCATCGAGGATAAGCGTGGTCAGCGTGTCGGTGTCATAGGCAGACAGTCGCTCGCTGGTGAGGGGGGGGCCAAGCCCTCCCTTCAAGGTCATGCCGTGGCAGGACCCGCAGTCCTGGTGCAGCAGGTTATCGAGGGCTGCGGGGTCGACACCGTCGGCCGCAGGCGTCGCCGCCGCGACCATGGAGGTTGGGCTCAGCAGCAGGCCTGCTGCCATCAGACCGGCTGTCGCCAAGCGGGCTGACATCCGACTTGCCGCCCAGTGCTTCACCAACCGTTGATGTGGATAGGGTCGCACTACCCTCCCCCCGCACCGAGCTGGCGCTAACCGGGTGAAGTGGCGAAAAACATATCGCAATGCCATGGAAACACTGCCTCCAGCGATGGACCTGTTGCGTTCGCCAGTGTCCTTGATTCATCAAGAATATGTATTGATATGGATCGTTGTTTTTCCATTGAAAGCGTCAGTGATGGAAAGAAGTTGTATTGAGTAGTCCAGTTTTAAAGATCTGTCGATGCCCAGGGAAACGGTTAGATGATACGCGTCAATATCTTGCTTGAAATGGCATGAAACTATCTTTTTGCGACAATAAATAGAGGGGTATTTTTTCGATAAGCTTTTGAAAATAAATATAAATATGGCTGACTGCCATAAGGGGTGGAAATAGTTGATGAGGATCAAGAGTCAGCGAGAGACCAAGTGAAATTGTCGGGAATGCACGTTTCCATAATGGCAAGGAGAAACATCGCCGATGGCGGATGCCCTTAGGGCTATCGTCCGGCGTGTTGATAGCACCAAATGATGACAAGAGTTTTGCGAGAAAAGAGCAATAGCGCGCACAAAAAGAGTGGCAAACACCTGGCGACATTTTCACCTTGTGGCTCAGCCGAGGCCCCGGGTGAAAGACACGTGGATCATGACTCGAGGTGAAACGATGACCAGCAGCGTCACGACTCTCAAGCCCCTGGCCGCAGCGATCGCCATAGTGATCGCCGGCCTGGGCAGCGCCTACGGCGCCGACAAGACCCTGTCCCCGGAGGAGTCCGCTTATCAGGGCAGCCCATCGGGTATCGACCCTGCTGCGGTGATGATGCCCGACGAGGAGGGCGCCCCCGCCATGTCGCGGGAGGAATTCGAACACGCCAAGGAGATCTACTTCGAGCGCTGTGCCGGTTGCCACGGTGTCTTGCGCAAGGGGGCCACGGGCAAGCCGCTGACGACGGATATCACCCGGGAACGGGGCGTCGACTATCTCAAGACCTTCATCACCTACGGCTCGCCCGCCGGCATGCCCAACTGGGGCACGTCAGGCGAGCTCAGCGACGGCGAGATCGACATGATGGCCCGCTATGTCATGCACGAGCCACCGGTGCCCCCGGAGTATGGCCTGCAGGACATGAAGGACACCTGGACGGTATTCGTCGCACCGGAAGATCGTCCCACCGAGCAGCTGAACGACCTGAACCTCGAAAATCTGTTCTCGGTCACCCTGCGTGATGCCGGCCAGATCGCCCTGATCGACGGTGACAGCAAGGAGATCGTCAAGGTCATCGATACCGGCTATGCGGTGCACATTTCCAGGATTTCTGCCTCGGGGCGCTACCTGTTCGTGATCGGCCGGGATGCCAAGGTCGACATGATCGACCTGTGGATGGAAGAGCCCACCACCGTTGCCGAAATCAAGGTGGGCCTGGAAGCCCGGTCGGTCGAGACCTCCAAGTTCGAAGGCTTCGAAGACCGCTACGCCATCGCCGGCACCTACTGGCCGCCCCAGTACGTGATCATGGACGGCGAGACCCTGGAACCGATGAAGATCGTCAGTACCCGGGGCATGACCGTGGGTACCCAGGAGTACCATCCGGAGCCTCGTGTTGCCGCCATCGTCGCCTCCCATCAGCACCCGGAGTTCATCGTCAACGTCAAGGAAACCGGCAAGGTTCGCCTGGTCAACTACGAGAATCTGGACGCCCTTTCCAGTGTCGAGATCGAGACCTCTCGCTTCCTGCACGATGGGGGCTGGGACAGCACCGGTCGTTACTTCCTGACCGCCGCCAACCAATCCAACCAGATCGTGGTGATCGACGCCAAGGAGCGCGAGCTTGAAGCCATCGTCGACGTGGGCAAGACCCCGCATCCAGGACGCGGTGCCAACTTTGTCGACCCCGAGTTCGGGCCGGTGTGGGCGACCAGCCACCTGGGCGACAACACCATCTCGCTGATCGGCACCGACCCGGAGGGTCACCCTGATCAGGCCTGGCAGGTGGTGCGCACCCTGGAAGGACAGGGCGGTGGTTCACTGTTCATCAAGACCCATCCTGAGTCCGAGCATCTGTATGTGGACACCGCGCTGAACCCGGCCGAAGCGATCAGCCAGAGCGTTGCCGTGTATGACGTCAATGCGCTGGAGGAGGGCTTTAGCGTGCTGCCCATCGCCGAATGGGCCGATCTGGGTGAGGGGCCCAAGCGGGTGGTTCAGCCGGAATACAACCGCGCTGGCGACGAGGTCTGGTTCTCGGTGTGGAACACCGCCGATCAGACCTCCGCCCTGGTGGTGGTGGACGATGAAACGCTTGAGCTTGAGGCGGTCATCAAGGACGAGCGACTGGTCACGCCGACTGGCAAGTTCAACGTCTACAACACCCAGCACGACGTCTACTGACGTCAGGGTGGGCCGCCGTGATGGCGGCCCGCCTGTCATTGAGCCTAGCTCGGGAGGTGACCATGACATCCGACGGCCTGGTGGCATGTCTGGACGACGTCGATCGCCGACTGCTTGATCGTTATCAACGCGGGCTGCCCCTGGTGGAGCGACCCTATGCGGCCATGGCCGAGTCCTTGGGGGTGACGGAACAGGCGCTGATCGAGCGTCTGACCCGGCTGACCGAGATGGGCATCATCGGACGCGTAGGAGCGGTGTTCAATCACCGTCAGGCCGGTGCCAGTGAGCTGGTGGCCGTGTCCGTGCCAGACCATCGCCGCGAGGCGGTGGCCGCCATCATCAGCGCCTGCCCCGGGGTCAACCACAACTACTGGCGCGAGCACCGCTACAACCTGTGGTTCGTGGTCACCGCACCGGATGACACCAGCCTCGAGCTCAGACTGACGCGGCTCGAGGCCCAGCTGCACACGCCGCTGCTGCGCTTACCCATGGTGCAGAGCTTTCATATCGATCTGGCGTTTGCACTGCCCTGGACAGAACTGGAGGACGCATGACGGAGGCTAGCGCAGGGCGATTCCAGGGGCTGTCTCAAGGGCTGTCCCAAGGGCTGTCCCAAGGGCTGTCCCGAGAACTGCTGGAAGGGCTGAGCGAACATGCCCTGGCGGGGGCGCCACACGAGCAGGACTGGCGTCACACCAGGCTGCGAGCCTGTCTGGAGCAGGGCCTGCCGCTGGTGCCCGAGCCGTTCAAGGCCCTGGCCGAGGAAACGGGACTGAGCGTCGGGGAAGTGCGCGCGCTGATCGGCTATTGGCAGCACAGTGGCCTGATCAAGCGTGTCGGTCTGGTGGTACGCCACCGCAGCCTGGGCCTCACCGCCAATGCCATGGTGGTGTGGAATCTGCCGGACGAACGCGTCGATGAGGTAGGTCGCCGTCTGGCCAGTGAGCCCCAGGTCACGCTGTGCTACCAGCGCCTGCGCCGTCCGGACTGGCCCTACAACCTGTACTGCATGATTCACGGGGTCCGACGCGAGCGCGTCGAGGCTCAGATTACGGCTCTGATCCAGCGCCACGCGCTTGAGCACGTCGAGCACCAGATACTTTTTAGCCGCCGCGCCTATTGCCAGCGTGGCGGTCGCTTCACCCCAGAGATGCCCTGAGCGGTATCGACCCATCCACTACCGGAGGAGCCATGAAGATGACTGCCTCGAATCACGGCTCCACGGACGGAACCACCAGTGCCCACGTTGATGTGGTGGCCAAGCTGACCCAGCAAGAGCGCGACATCATCAACCGGCTGCAGCGGGGCGTACCGCTGACGCCAGACCCCTACGGTGACCTGGCCCAGGAGCTTGGCATCACCTCTCGGCAACTGCTTGACAGCCTGCGCGACTTGCTCGAACGCGGCGTGCTCAGTCGTTTCGGGCCGATGTTTCAGGCTGAACGCATGGGCGGCGCGCTGAGCTTGGCCGCCATGGCGGTGCCCGAGCACGATGTCGAGCGGGTGGCAGCGATCGTCAATGCCTGCTCCGAGGTGGCGCACAACTACCAGCGCGAACACCGCTTCAACCTGTGGTTCGTGATCGCCAGTGACGAGCCTGGGCGTACCGCCGAGGTGATCACGGAGATCGAAGGTGCCAGCGGTTACGAGGTCATTCATCTGCCCAAGGAGGAGGAGTTCCATGTCCATCTCCATCTACCGGTCTGAGGATCGCACGGCGGCCAGCGCAGGCCGGCGTCTGGACGATGCTGACCTTGCCCTGATCGAGGCGACCCAGGACGGCTTGCCTCTGGTGGCCGACCCCTGGACCGCAGTCGGGGAGCGTATCGGCATGTGTGGCGAGGAAGTGCTGGCGCGCTTCCAGCGACTGCTGCTCACGGGAGTGCTGCGGCGCATGGCGGCGGTGCCCAACCACTACCGGCTGGGCTACCTGGCCAACGGCATGACGGTGTGGGATATCGATGACGCGCGGATAGCTGATATCGGTCGTCGTCTGGCGCAATGGCCCGGCGTCAGCCACTGCTACCGTCGACCCCGCCGCGGCCCCGACTGGCCCTACAACCTGTTCGTGATGCTGCATGGCCATCAGCGTGAGGAGGTCGAGCGCCAGGCCGAGCAACTGCGCGAGCTGATGGGAGACGCCTGCCGTGACCATCAGATCCTGTTCAGCACCCGCATTCTCAAGAAGACGGGACTGAGGCTGACGCGTCGGCAACGGGAGGCATCATGTTCCGAGTAACCCGCTACATCGACAGCCTGCTGCATCCGGCACCGTTGCCTCCCGCGCGCCAGCCGCCGGGGCCGGTGGTGATCTGGAATCTGATTCGCCGCTGCAACCTGACATGTCGTCACTGCTACACCGTATCGGCGGATATCGACTTCGCCGGCGAGCTGACCACCAACGAGGCGCTGGGGGTGCTCGATGACCTCAAGGCGTTCCATGTGCCCGCGCTGATTCTGTCCGGGGGCGAACCGTTGATGCGGCCGGACATCTTCACCCTGTCCCGCCATGCCAAGGCGCTGGGGCTCTATATCGGGCTATCCACCAACGGCACCCTGATCACCGAAGACAATATCGACGCCATCCAGAACGCCGGCTACGACTACGTCGGCATCAGCATCGATGGGCTTGAGGCGACTCACGACCAGATTCGCCAGCGCAAGGGCGCCTTCCGCGATTCCCTGGCCGCGGTGCGGCTGTGCAAGGATCGCGGCATCAAGGTGGGGCTGCGCTTCACCCTGACCCGGGACAACCATGCCCAGTTCGATGACATTCTGGCGCTGACCGCCGATCACGATGTGGACAAGTTCTACCTGTCCCACCTCAACTACGGGGGCCGCGGGCATCGTCATCGCAAGCACGATGCCTGGCACGACATGACCCGGGATGCCATGACGCGGCTGTTCGAGCGCTGCCGGGATGAGCTGGTCGCCGGTATCACCCGCGAGTACGTCACCGGCAACAACGATGCCGATGGGCCCTTCCTGCTGCGCTGGGCCAGCCAGCACTACCCGAATCGGGCGGTCGATCTCGAGGCACGCCTGCGCGCCTGGGGCGGCAACGCCAGCGGTGAATACATCGCCAATATCGACAACCTCGGCAACGTTCATCCTGACTCCTTCTGGTGGGATCACCACCTCGGCAATGTCCGCAGCCGTCCCTTCTCCGAGATATGGCGCCAGGCCGACGACCCCTTGATGCTGGGGTTCCGCACCCGACCAAGGCCGCTCAAGGGACGTTGCGGCGCTTGCCGTTACCTGGCCATCTGCAATGGCAACACGCGGGTTCGTGCCTTCAAGACTCAGGGGGATGCCTGGGCCGAGGATCCGGGCTGCTACCTCAGCAACGAAGAGATCGGCGTGGCTGACGCCTCTTCCTCGATGATTCTGACGTCCGCCTGAACGGGAGACCACCATGTTTATCCAAGCCCTCAAGGAGCAACTCGGTGAAGCGCCACTCTCCCCGGGAGAAGTCGCTATCGTGGGCGCAGGCCCCGGCGACCCTGGGCTTCTCACCCTGCGAGCTCTTTGCCTGCTCAACCAGGCCGACTGCCTCGTCTACGACCGCCTGGTGTCACCCGATGTCATGGCCTTGGCGCCGCAGGCGGCCCAGCGCTTCTATGTCGGCAAGGCGTCGCGCTGTCATGCCCTGACCCAGGACGAGACCAACCAGCTGCTGGTACGCCTGGCGGTGACCGGCAAGCGCGTGGTGCGTCTCAAGGGTGGCGACCCCTTCATCTTCGGTCGCGGCGGTGAAGAGGCCGAGATGCTGGTGGACAACGGTATTCCGTTTCGCGTCGTGCCGGGCATCACTTCGGCCCAGGGCTGCAGTGCCTACGCGGGCTTTCCATTGACCCATCGCGACTACGCGCAGGGTGTGACCTTTGTCACTGGGCATGCCCGTGCCGATGGCAGCCTGAACCTGGACTGGCCCGCGCTGGCCAGTCGTCGGCACACCCTGGTGTTCTATATGGGGCTGACCAATGCCGAGCTGATTCGCCAAGAGCTGCTGGCCAACGGCATGCCGTCACGGCTCCCGGTGGCGTTGATCGAACGCGGCACCACGCCGCAGCAGCGACGGATCATCACGACCCTGGACCGCCTGCCGGACACCATCCGCGACGAGTCGCTGACGCCGCCTACGCTGATCGTGGTGGGTGAAGTGGTGTCACTGGCTGCACGCCTCGACGCAGGCTGTCTGGCGGAGGCGGTGGCATGAAGCTCGCAGGGCTGCTCGGTGCGGCGCTCCTGGGTGTGATGCCGGGGCTGGCCATGGCGGCGACCACCGCCGGCAGTGCGGCACCGTCGCCGCTCTATCAGGAACACTGTGCCAGTTGCCATGGGGCCGACCGCCTGGGTGCCATGGGGCCGGCGCTATTGCCTCAGAACCTGGGGCGGATCAAGCCCGAGGAAGTGCGGCAGGTGATTGCCGAGGGACGCCCGGCCACCCAGATGCCGGGGTTTGCCGATGTTCTGGACGCCGCACAGGTCGATACCCTGAGCGACTGGGTACTCAGTGATCCGCCGGTAACGCCGGACTGGACGCTGGACGACATCCGTGCCAGTCAGGTGGTGACGCATCCCTTGGGGAGCCTCGACGACAGCCCCGAGTTCGACGCTGATCCCCAGAATCTGTTTGTGGTGGTGGAGACCGGCGATCACCATGCCAGCGTGCTGGACGGTGACACCTTCGAGCGCTTGGCCCGCTTTCCTACCCGCTTTGCCCTGCACGGCGGTCCCAAGTACAGCCCCGATGGTCGCTATGTCTATTTCGGCTCCCGCGATGGCTGGATCACCAAGTTCGACCTCTACCACTTTGAGGTAGTGGCAGAAGTGCGCGCAGGCATCAATATGCGCAATATCGCGGTGTCTGCCGACGGCCTTTATGTGATGGCCGCCAACACCCTGCCGGGCAATCTGGTGCTGTTCGATGCCCACGAGCTTGACCCGTTGCGGGTCTATCCCGCCGTCGATAGCGAGGGTCATGGCTCCCGGGTCAGCGCCGTCTATGCCGCGCCTCCTCGTCATAGCTTCATCGCCGCGCTCAAGGACGTGAAGGAAGCCTGGGAAATCCCCTGGCCGGTCGCTCCGGAGCCGGTGGTGGCTACCGGCCATATGGCCGAACCGCTCAGTGATGCTGGCCTGCCCGCGACGGACAGCTTCGAGGTGCGCCGGATTCCCGTACCGGACTACCTGGACGACTTCTTCTTTGACCCTGAGTACCGGCGCCTGATCGGTGCCTCCCGGGGCGGCAGCGGCGCCATGGTCATCGATCTGAACAGCGGCGCCAAGCTCGCCGACCTGCCGCTGTCAGGGATGCCGCACCTGGGCTCCGGGATTACCTGGGAGACCGGCGGTCGCCGGGTGATGGCGATTCCCCACCTGGCCAAGGCAGAAGTGTCGATCATTGATATGGACGACTACTCCCTGGTGAAGACGCTGCATACCGACGGCCCCGGCTTTTTCATGCGCAGTCACGCCAACTCCCGCTACGCCTGGACCGATGTCTTCTTTGGCCCGAACCGGGACCGCGTCCACGTGATCGACAAGGATCGCCTCGAGATCGTGGAGACGCTGATCCCTGAGCCCGGCAAGACTTCTGCCCACGTGGAATTCGACCGCAACGGCGAGACGCTGCTGCTGAGCCTGTGGGAGCGCGATGGCGCGGTGATCGCCTACGACGCCGACACCCTGGAGGAAATCACCCGCATTCCCATGGACAAGCCATCGGGCAAGTACAACGTGTGGAACAAGACCCACTACGAAGAGGGCACCTCGCATTGACTGGCCAGGCCCTCCGCCGGCGCCGGGCGGCGCCGCTGGGCCGGCGATCGGATGGCTGACAGGCTTGGCCGAAAGGTGCCTGCTTCAATCCAACGTTTAAAACAATCGTCGCAGTCAGGATTGACCCGCCAGGGTCGGGCTCGGATAGTGGAAAGGTGCATTACGCCCACACGGAGACCCCGCGTGACCAGTGCATCGGCTCACGCCGGGCTTCCATACACCTCTGGAGCTGAATCCATGCGACACAATAACAAGACGTTGCTGAACCTCTCTCTTGCTGCAGCTGCTGCCATGGCGCTTGGCGCTGCCAGCAGTGCCTCTGCGGCCACCCTGGACGACGTGTCCTCTCGCGGTGAGCTGCACTGTGGCGTCAACGTGGGCCTGTCGGGCTTTTCCTCGCCGGATGAAAACGGCAAGTGGCAGGGTCTCGACGTAGAAACCTGCCGAGCGATTTCCGCTGCGGTATTCGGTGACGCCGACAAGGTGGTCTACACCCCGCTGACCGCCAAGGAGCGCTTTACCGCGCTGCAGTCCGGCGAAATCGATGTGCTCTCGCGCAATACCACCTGGACCGCGACCCGTGACAACTCGCTGGGACTCAATTTCACCACCACCACCTTCTATGACGGTCAGGGCTTCATGGTGGCCAAGGATCTGGGTATCGGCAGCCTCGAGGACCTGAACGGCGCCTCTATCTGCATCCAGTCCGGCACCACCCACGAGCTCAACCTGGCGGATTACTTCCCGGCCAAGGGCATCGACATCAACACCGTGACCTTCGATACCCCGGACCAGACCGCGTCGGGCTTCGCCAGCGGCCGCTGTGACGTGCTCACCTCGGACACCTCTCAGCTCAGCGCCCTGCGCCTGCAGCTGCCGGAGCCTGACAGCGTCGAAATCCTGACCGAGCTGATTTCCAAGGAACCGCTGGGCCCGGTTGTCGCCCAGGGTGACGATCAGTGGTTCGATATCGTCAAGTGGACGGTCTTCGCCATGGTCAATGCCGAGGAGCTGGGGATCACCCGCGACAACGTCGAGCAAATGAAAAATGATCCGCCCAACCCCCAGGTGGCGCGTCTGCTCGGCGTTGATGGCACCTACGGTGAGCAGCTTGGCCTGTCCAATGACTGGGCCTACAACATCGTGTCTCAGGTCGGGAACTACGGTGAAGTGTTTGCCGATACCGTCGGCGAGAACTCTCCGTTGGGCATCAGCCGTGGCATGAATGCGCTGTGGAACGAGGGTGGCATCCTCTACGCGCCGCCGATCCGCTGAGACCAGGGCGGGCCTGACCAGGCCCGTCTTGACCCTGCGGGGTTGCTAGCGCCCTGAGCGAGGGCGGTGAACGGCCTCGCTCAGCCCCCCGTACGACGCGGCCCTGGCGAGTGCCGGGGCCGTCCGAGTTCCTGCGGATCGAGTGATGCCACCATGTCCACCCCCCCTATTGAACGGACGCCGCTGTGGCGGCGCCCCGCCTTTCGTGCGCTGATCATTCAGGCGCTGCTGCTGGCAGGCCTTGTGGCACTGATCGCGATGATGATTGGCAACGCCCTGACCAACCTAGAGGCCAGGGGTATCACCACTGGCTTTGCGTTTCTTGGCGAGCGCTCCGGCTTCTCGATTCCCCAGACGCTGATCGACTATTCCGGCGACAGCAGCTATGCCCGTACCTTCGTGGTGGGGCTTTTGAATACGCTGCTGGTGTCGGCGCTCGGGATCATTGCGGCCACCCTTATCGGCTTTGCCGTGGGCATCGCCAGGCTGTCGCCCAATTGGCTTTTGGCCCGTCTGGCCGCTGCCTTTGTCGAGATCTTTCGTAACATCCCCCTGCTGGTACAGATCCTGTTCTGGTACTTCGCGGTGCTTCAGGCCTTGCCCAGCCCACGTCAAAGCCTGTCGCTGTTCGAGGCCTTCTTTCTCAACGTGAGAGGGCTGATCGTGCCGGCACCGGTGCCGGAGCCGGGCTTTGGACTGACCCAGCTGGCTGTGCTGGTGGCAGTGGTTGCGGTCGTGGTGCTGGGACGCTACGCCAAACGCCTGCAGCAGCGCACCGGCAAGGCTCTGCCCGTCTACTGGCTCGGTGCCGGGCTGATCATCGGCCTGCCACTGGTGGTATTTGTCGCCAGCGGTATGCCGCTCGGCTGGGAGACGCCTGCCCTCAAGGGCTTCAACTTCGCCGGTGGTGTCACCATCATTCCTGAGTTGATGGCGCTGTGGCTGGCACTATCGATCTACACCGCATCGTTCATCGCGGAAATCGTGCGTTCCGGCATCCAGTCGGTACCCAAGGGGCAGGTCGAGGCGTCCCGGGCCATCGGCCTGCCAGGCAATATCACCCTGCGCAAGGTGGTGATTCCCCAAGCCATGCGGGTGATCGTGCCGCAGTTGACCAGTCAGTACCTGAACCTGATCAAGAACTCGTCGCTGGCCACCGCCATCGGCTATCCCGACCTGGTGGCAGTGTTCGCCGGGACCAGCCTGAACCAGACCGGCCAGGCCATCGAGATCATTGCCATGACCATGGCGGTCTACCTGACCATCAGCCTGGTGGTGTCGGCGTTGATGAACGTCTACAACGCCCGCACCCTGTTGAAGGAGCGCTAAGATGACGGACCACCCCAAGCCTCCTTCCCAGTCGCCGATCCATCCGCCGAGCGACGATTCGCTCGTGCCGGGAGCGCTCTCCACCGAGCACACCATGATCGCGGCCCGGCCAGCCCCCGTGTCGCGGCACGGTGTCAGCGGTTGGCTGCGCAGTCGGCTGTTCTCCACGCCGCTGAATTCCGTCGTCTCGCTGATCACCCTGGTGGTGATGCTGTGGGCACTGGCGCCGCTGGTGCAGTGGGCCATCATCGACGCCGACTGGATCGGCACTACCCGCGACGCCTGTACCGGTGAGGGCGCCTGCTGGGTCTTCATCAGCGCTCGCTTCGAGACCATCGTCTATGGGTTCTATCCCGTGGCGGAACGTTATCGGGTGGATATCACCCTGGCGCTGCTGGTGGCGACCATTGCTTGGCTGGTGATCCCGCGGATGCCGGCCAAGCGCTGGGTCGTGATCTTTGCCCTGGTCGGCTTTCCGTTGATCGCCTGGGTGCTGCTGCTGGGCGGCAGCTTCGGTTTGCCTGCCGTCCCTACCCGGCAGTGGGGCGGCCTGATGCTGACCTTGACGGTGGCCATCGTGGGGATTGTCGGCTCCTTGCCCCTGGGCGTGATCCTGGCGCTTGGGCGTCGCTCGCAGATGCCTCTGGTGCGCAGCCTGTCGGTGGTGTTCATCGAGTTCTGGCGAGGCGTGCCGTTGATCACCGTGCTGTTCATGGCCTCGGTGATGTTGCCGCTGTTCGTGCCCAGCGAGGTGGAGTTCGACAAGCTGCTGCGGGCGCTGATCGGCATCATGTTCTTCTGGAGCGCCTACATGGCCGAGGTGGTGCGAGGTGGTCTGCAGGCCATTCCACGCGGCCAGGAAGAGGCGGCCAAGGCGCTGGGGCTTGGCTACTGGCGGCGGATGGGGCTGATCATCCTGCCCCAGGCGCTGAAGCTGGTGATTCCCGGCATCGTCAACACCTTCATCGCACTGTTCAAGGACACGTCCCTGGTGTTGATCATCGGTTTGTTCGACCTGCTCGCGATCATTCGCGCCGGGCTCACCGATACCAACTGGCTGGGTTTTGCCACCGAGGGCTATGTGTTCGCTGCGTTGATGTTCTGGATCTTCTGCTTCGGCATGTCCAGGTACAGCCAGTACATCGAACGTCGCCTGCATACCGGGCACTGACAACAGCGGGCCGGAGGCACCTATGGGGTGTCTCCTGGCCGATACCAAGACAAGTGACAGGGGGACGCCGCCATGACGGCCCAAGCGACCAGTGCAGCCAGCAATGATGCGCCGATGATCGAGATCAGCGGACTCAACAAGTGGTATGGAGATTTTCACGTGCTCAGGGATATCGACCTGAGCGTCAAACCCGGTGAGCGCATCGTGATCTGCGGCCCTTCCGGGTCCGGCAAGTCAACGTTGATTCGCTGTATCAACCATCTGGAGGAGCACCAGCAGGGCAGCATCACGGTGGGTGGGGTTCACATGACCCAGGACGTCAAGCGTATCGAACAGATTCGCCGTCACGTGGGTATGGTGTTCCAGCACTTCAACCTGTTTCCCCATCTATCGGTGCTCGACAACTGCTGCATCGCTCAGACCTGGGTACAGAAGAAGCCCCGGCGCGAGGCCGAGGCGACCGCGATGGAGTTTCTCGAACGGGTGCAGATCGCCAACCAGGCCCACAAGTATCCCGGCCAGCTGTCCGGCGGCCAGCAGCAGCGCGTTGCCATCGCCCGTGCCCTGTGCCTGCGCCCGGAGGTGATGCTGTTTGATGAGCCCACCTCGGCGCTGGACCCGGAGATGATCAAGGAAGTGCTGGATGTGATGATCGAGCTGGCCCGGGAGGGCATGACCATGCTCTGCGTGACCCACGAGATGGGCTTCGCCAAGACCGTGGCGGATCGGGTCATCTTCATGGATCAGGGGCAGATCATCGAACAGGCACCTCCCGAGGAGTTCTTCAACAACCCCCGGTCGGAGCGCACCCAGCTATTTCTCAGCCAGATTCTGGGTCACTGACGGGGTCGCCCACCGCATGGTCCTGACGGCCGTCGGCGGCGGTCGTCAGGTGCTCGATGAAGCACCGAACGCGGGCCAGTTCGCCCAGTGGTTCCGGCGTCACCAGGTAGTAGGCGTCGGCACTGCTCATGACCCGTGGCGAGGCGAGGGCGAGGCGTCCATCGGCGAGCTCCGGCTCGATCAGCAGGCGTGGAATAAGCGCCAGGCCAGCGCCCTCGATGGCCAACCGAATCAAGGTATGAAAGGTGTCGACCCGTACGCCGTGGTAGCTGCGCTGACGGTGGATGCCCTGGTCAGCGAACCAGCGATGCCAGGCGTCAGGCCGCGTCGTCAGATGCAACAGCCGAGCCTGATCCAGCTGTGGGGTACGCGGCAAGCGCGAAGGTGCCCCAACCGCTACCACCTCCTCATCGCAGAGCCAGTGGCAGTCCAGCCCCGGCCAGCGCCCGTGGCCGTGAAACACGGCCACATCGATACCGTCGCCGGTCAGGTCGAAGGCTTCGCTACGGTCGCTCAGATGCAGGGTGATGTCGGGATGAGCCTGCAGAAAGTCAGGTAATCTCGGCGCCAGCCAGCGACTTCCGAAGGTGGGCAGGGTCGCGACTTTCAGCACGTCCCCGGCACCGTGGTAGGTCAGGATGGTGTTGGTCGACATTTCCATCTGCGCCAGGATCTTGCGCACCTCTGAGAGGTACAGCGAGCCCTCCGGCGTCAGCACCAGCTGACGTCGCAGACGGCGGAACAGGGCGTGCTGTAACAGGGTTTCCAGCTGGGCGACCTGTTTGCTCACGGCGCTCTGGGTCATCGCCAGCTCCTGGGCTGCCCGGGTAAAGCTCAGATGGCGGGCCGCCGCTTCAAAGCACAGTAGGGTCGTGGTAGAGGGAAGGTGTCTGGGTTTCATAAGTTTCTGGACTGACAAGGCCGAGCATGACGATGGCCGGGATCGATATGGCCCGCCAACCGCCCTATCGGGGGGGCGGTGCGGTGCTTTGCATTCCTTTTTTTCATGCTAGCAGCGTTTTTTTTCGTTTGTCGCGGCTATTTGTCTCTGGTCTCATCGCAGGGTCCATCGCTCTAGTCAGGAGACTTGCCGGAATGTCAGCCGATATCGTGACCGCCAACGAGATTCGCCAGCGCTTTGCCAGCGCCATGTCGGACATGTATCAGGCAGAGGTACCACAGTATGGCGCCCTGCTGACCCTGGTGGCCGAGGTGAACCGGGACACCCTGGCCGCCGACCCGGCACTGGCCGCAAGACTTGAGGCCAGCGGTGAGCTGTCGCGCCTGGACGTGGAGCGGCATGGCGCCATTCGGGTGGGTACCGCCGAGGAACTGGCGACGTTGAGGCGGCTTTTCGCGGTAATGGGCATGTTCCCGGTGGGCTACTACGACCTGTCCGAGGCCGGGGTGCCGGTCCATTCCACCGCTTTCCGGCCGATTGACGAGTCCGCCCTGAGCCACAACCCGTTTCGCTTGTTCACCTCGCTGCTGCGCCTGGATCTGATCGAAGACGCCGAACTGAGGGACTTGGCCAGCGATATCCTCAGCCGGCGAGATATCTTCACCCCCGCCGTGCGTGAGCTGATCGCCATCCACGAGGCCGAGGGCGGGCTGACCGATGCCCAGGCCGACCGCTTCGTGGCTGAGGCGCTGGAGACGTTTCGTTGGCATCATGACGCGACGGTGGATCGTGCCACCTATGATCGCCTGCACGCGGCACATCGTCTGATCGCAGACGTCGTGTGTTTCCGCGGTCCGCACATCAACCATCTGACGCCCCGCACCCTGGATATCGATGAGGCGCAGCGGCGGATGCCCGCCCATGGCATGACACCCAAGGCGGTGATCGAGGGACCGCCTCGGCGCCAGGTGCCGATCCTGCTGCGCCAGACCAGTTTCAAGGCGCTGGAGGAAACCACGCACTTTCTCGGCGCTGATCAAGGGGCGCATACGGCGCGGTTTGGCGAGATCGAGCAGCGAGGCATTGCCCTGACGCCAAAGGGCAGGGCGCTCTACGACCGGCTGTTGGCCGAGTCTCGCGAGGCCACAAAGGGATTGGACAACGAGGCCCACCAGCGTCGCCTTGCCGAGGTCTTTGCGGACTTCCCCGACGATGACAGCGTGCTGCGCCGGGAGGGGCTGGCCTACTTTCACTACCGTGCCGTGGCGGAGCTTGACGACGGAGCCGGTCTCGAGCAGTGGATCGCTGCCGGCAAGGTCATGGCCGACCCCTTGACCTACGAGGACTTCCTGCCGGTGTCGGCGGCCGGCATCTTCCAGTCCAACCTGGGCGGTGAAGCTAGCGCCGTGACCCAGGGCAATGCCAATCGCGAGGCGTTCGAGTTGGCGCTGGGGGCATCGGTCATCGATGAGCTCGACCAGTATGCTCGCCGGGAGCGTGCGTCCTTGGCTGCCCTGGGCGTTGATGCCTGAGCGATCGATATCTGGCCGTTTGATGTGCCTGCACGATGTCTGTTCGATGTATGGGCGTGCCGTGAGCTGACTCGCGAGGCGTGCGCCACGACCCTGCGATATAAGGTAGGCTAAGGGACCCTGCCTCATCTTGCTGGAGTCCCTTGCCATGGATTGGCTTGCCGTCCTGTCGCCCTTGCCGCCGCTCGTCAGCCTGGGGCTGATTCTGCTGTCAGGGTTCACTTCGCTGGTCAGCGCCTCCCTCGGGGTAGGCGGAGGCACGCTGCTGATCGTGACCATGGCGCAGGTGATGCCGGCAGCTGCGCTGATTCCCGTCCACGGCATGGTCCAGCTCGGTTCCAATGGGGGGCGCCTGGTCATGAGCTGGCGTCACCTCCACTGGCCGCTGCTGCTGGCGTTTCTCCCGGGTGCGGGGGTGGGGGCCCTGGTCGCGAGCTGGCTGCTGATTCGCTTGCCGACAGGCCTGCTGGAACTGACCATCGCCGCCTTCGTCCTTTACACCCTGTGGGGGCCCGGCCTGCCCAAGCGGGCGCTAGGGCGCTGGGGTACCGGCATCGCTGGCGCTGTTACGACCTTGTTGTCCAGCTTTGTCGGCGCCAGCGGCCCCATGGTGGCGGCCTTCATCAAGCAGCATGGCAATCCTCGCCAGACCACCGTGGCCACCTTTGCGGCCTGCATGACCTTCCAGCATCTCACCAAGGCATTCGTCTTCGGGGCGGCCGGCTTTCTGTTTGCCGATTGGCTGGCGTTGATCGTCGCGATGGTTGCCATGGGCGTGGTCGGTACCTGGCTGGGACTGCGCCTGCTCAACCGCCTCTCTGAGCATCGCTTCGATCATGGCTTTCGACTGGTGCTGACGGCGCTGTCTCTGCGCCTGGTGTGGTTAGGTCTGTCGCGCCTGCTGGCGTGAGCGATGAAGGCGCCCAGGGGCCCTTGGGGCGCTCTGTCCCAGTGCCTGCAAGGACAAAAGAAGCGAGCGATATACCGCCTAGTAGGTAGTCTCTCCAGGCCCCCAGGACGGCGAATTGGCATAGAGTGATAGATTCCTGTCACCCAGCCACAGCCTCTTTCGAGTCGTCTTGATGCGCCTGCCTTTCCATCGAGAACAGCCCATACAGCTACTGATCGCTGCCTCCATCGTCGGCATGATGCTGGTGCTGGCGGGGCTGTTGCTGTGGCAGTCGTGGTACCAGGCGAGAGCCTCGCTGGTGCAGTCGCTGGAGCGGACCAGTCAGCAGCTGTCGACGATGGTGGAAGTGCGAACGCAGGCTCTGCTGGAGCCCGCTCGCGCCATGCTCGGGGTGCTGGTCAGCGAAGCGGACGTGGACAAGTTCCACAGCACCAGCGGCGCCAATATGCTGCAGCTGCTGGCGGCCGCGGTAGGGGCCCAGGAGGTACTCGGCAGCGCCTACATCGGCAGCGACACCGGCGACTTCTTGATGGTGCGGCTGATCGAGCGTATTTCTCCCACGGCCATTCCTGCCGAGGTTGACCTGACCGGCGGTATCTACCTGACCCTGGTCCTGCACGGCGACTCCGGGGCCCCGCAGGGGTTGGCCAGTCGCCGGCAGGAGGAGGGCTACTGGCAGGTGCTGGATGGCCAGCTGCGTGAGATGCGTCGGTATCCGGTGGTCGACTACGGCTTCGACCCGAGGACGCGCCCCTGGTATCGCGACGCGGAAACCGATTTTCTGCCGCACCTGTCGGACCCTTATACCTTCTTCACCAACGGCGAGCAGGGAGTCACCCTGTCGCAACGTTCCCACAGTGGCCGGGCCGTGCTGGGTATCGACATGACCTCAGAGGACCTGGGCCACGAGATTCAGCGATTTTCCACCGAGCCCGGGTCTCGTCTGGCCATCACCACGCCGGATGGGCTCTTGTTGGCGCATGACATCGACCAGGGCCAGGCGCCGCTGCCGGGTACCACGCTCAGCGATCTTGGCGATACCCCGTTGGTGACGCTGAGATCGCTGAATGTCATTGAGCGGCCAGTGCGCTTTGCTCACGGCGACCAGCAATGGTGGGGGCTGGCGCTGTCATTCGACATGCTGGGCAGTCGCCTGGCCTGGCTGCTGGTGGCCACTCCAGAGGCCGAGCTGATGGCCAGCATGCGGGAATCACTGTGGCATCGCCTGTTGCTGTCTCTTGGTCTGGTCACGCTGATGGTGCCGATGGGCATCCTGTTGGCTCATCGCCTGGGACGACCGCTACGGGCCCTGGCCCAGCAGGTGCGCACTATCTCGGATTTCAACCTGGAGGCCTATCGTGGCGTGGAGTCATGGGTGAGTGAGGTATCGCACCTGTCCCGGGCTCTGGACACCCTGGTGCACCGGGCCGGCAAGTTTCAGCAGATCAACCGGATACTGGGGCGCGAGCAGGGCCTTGATGCCATGCTCGAAGCGATACTCGGGGAGCTGCTCAGCGTGACCGGTAGCCACCATGGGATGATCTATCTGGCCGACGAGGTTCGGGCTGATCGCTTCGTGGCCACCGCCGAAGCAGGATGCGCTGACGCATCGGAGCCGCTGCCCGAGGCCCTCGAGATTGCCACTGCCAGTGGCCCACTGGCCGAGGTGCGCGAACAGCTGGAGGCGAGGGGGTATCTGGTGCAGTCGCTGCGTGATCGTGCCGACAAGCGCCTGGGCGTGCTGTTGCTGGCTCGCCCACGGCGCGATCACAACGATGGTCGCTGGCGCAACTTTGTCGCCGAAGTCTCCTCGGTAGCGGCGGTGGCGATCGATATGCGGCGCCTGCTGGAAGCCGAGGCTCGCCTGTTGGATGCGATGATCCAGCTGGTGGCCAAGGCCACGGATGCCAAGTCTCCCCATACGGGAGGCCACTGTTCACGAGTGCCGCAGCTGGCCGAGATGCTGATCGACGAGGTGGACAAGGCCACCCAGGGGCCTTTCGCCGCCATCAGTCTGAGCGATGACCAGCGGGCGACCTTTCATCTGGCCGCCTGGCTGCATGACTGTGGCAAGCTGACCACCCCTGACCACATCATGGAAAAAGCCACCAAGCTGGAGACCCGCTATAACCGGATTCATGAAGTGCGGACCCGCTTTGAAGTGCTGTGGCGGGACGCCGATGTGGACTATTGGCGGGGGCTGGCCGAGGGCCGTGATGCGACAACCCTGGCAGCGACGCGTTTACAGCGCCGCCAGGAGCTTAGCGATGCCTTCGCCTGTGTCGCCAGGGCCAACCAGGGCGGCGAGACGATGGGAGAAGCGTTGCAGCAGCGCCTGGTGGAGATCGGCAGCTGGTGCTGGCAGCGGCATTTCGATGATCGGCTGGGGCTGTCCAAGGCCGAGCTGGCCCAGCTGGTCGATGAGCCGGTGCACCCGCTGCCAGCCCAGGAGCAGCTGCTCGCTGATCAGCCCCGTCATCGCCTGGCCTGGCAGCGCGCCTGTCCGCCGGTGCACCCGGAAGATCCCCTCAACCGCTGGGGCTTTGCCATGCAGCCCCCAGCCCTGGCCGAGCACCAGGGCGAGCTGTACAACCTGAGCGTGCCTCGCGGCACCCTCAATGATGTCGAACGCTTTCGCATGCAGGAGCATGTGATCCAGACCATCATCATGCTCGAGTCGCTGCCGTGGCCGGCCCACCTGCGGCGGGTGCCGGAAATCGCCGGCAATCATCATGAGCGCATGGACGGCCGCGGCTACCCGCGCCAGGTCAAGCTCAGCGAGGCCAGCATTGAAGAGCGCGTCATGGCGCTGGCCGACGTGTTCGAGGCGCTGACCGCCTCTGATCGTCCCTACAAGGTCGGGCTCTCCCTGTCCCGCGCGCTGGAGATCCTGGCGGACATGGTCAGCGAGGGACACCTGGATGCCCAGCTCTTCCTGCTGCTGCTGGATAGCGGCGTATGGCGTCGCTACGCCGACAGCTTTGTCGCGAGCCGACAGCGCGATGATGTCGATCTGGCGGCGATCAAGGCGCGTGCCACACGACCGGCGTCCTCCCACCTGGGGTGCTGACCCCCAGCCCCCCTTCATGGCGGTGTAAGCAGGCAAAAAGTATCGATGCTGCATATAGTTGTAGGAGCCCGTTGCGCCCTTGCGCGCGAGGATCCCCCCTAGGCAGCCGCCCCGGCGTACATACGAGGCTCGATCATGCACCGTCAGCGTTTCGTCGTCTCGATGCAGTGGCTGATCGGCGTCGTCATCGCGGCCGTCATGACGGTCATGGCGGTCGCGCTGCTGTGGTTTTCCTGGCATCAGTCCCAGCGCACCCTGGGCGCGACCCTGGAAGAAACGTCGCATCAGCTGGTCAGCACCCTGGAGGCACATACCCAGGCGCTGGTCAGGCCGTCCCAGGTCGCCATCGACATGCTGGCAAGTGGCGCCACCGGTAGCGCCAGCGACTGGCTGGAGCAACGTCCGCTGATGGCGTCTGCGCTGGCCGCCCACCGCCTGATTGACGCCGTCTACATGGCCAATGGTGACGGCGACTTCGTGATGTTTCGGTCCGTGGAGCGGATGATGGAGAGCGTGCGGCCGGAGCTTGCCCATCACCCCGACGCCGCTTACCTGGCGTTGGTCGTGCCGGGGGATGCCAGCGCCGCGGACGCCAGCGAATGGCGACTGTACGATCAGCGGCTGAGTCCGCTTGGACGAGAGCCTCTGGCTCAGTACTTCTTTGATCCGCGTACACGTCCCTGGTTTCAGCGGGCCAGCAGGGAAGGCACGTCTTACCTGACGGCGCCCTACGCGTTCTACTACACCGGCGAGATCGGCATCAGCATGGCACGACGTCATGGCGAGGTGGTGGTGGGGCTCGATGTGGCTTCCCAGGACCTCGGCCTGGGAATGGACAGCCTGCGCCTGACTCCGGGCACCCGCATGGCGATCGTGACGGACACGGGGCAGGCGCTGGCGACCACCACCCACAGCGCTGAAGACGACACTCTCAGTGCCTCAGCCAGCAACCCTGCCAGCAACACAGCCAGCAACCCAGCCAACTCCTCCTCCAGCGCATCCACGACCTCCAGCTCGCCCTTGATCGCGACGCCTGGCATTGCCCCGCTCGATCAGCCAGGGTCGAGCAGGGCGGTCTCGGATGGCCGCCTGGCATCGATCGACGAGCTGAATTTTCCCGTGCTACGAAAGTTGAGAGCGCTGGAACACACGAGAGAGCACCTACCGTCGGGCGAGCAAAGCCCTGTGCGACTAGAGCACGAAGGGCGTCATTGGTGGGGGCTGGTGCTGCCGTTTGCGCGTCTGGGGAACCAGCCCACCCAGCTATTGGCGGTGGTGCCTGAGGAGGAGCTGTCCGCCGGTGCGGGGCAGATGATCATCGAAAGCTCGGTACTGGCCGGCATGGTGACGCTAGCGCTACTGCCGCTGGGGCTGGTCCTGGGACGGCGTCTTGGGCGGCCGCTGCAGCGCTTGTCCGAGCAGGTGGAAGCGCTGGGCCGCTACGACTTCGCCGGTTGCCACGGAGTGAGCTCGCGAGTGTCGGAGGTCAGGGGGCTGAGTCTGGCCCTGGGGCGCTTGTCCCGGGGCGTGGAAGGGTTTGGGCGCATCACCCGCGTACTCAACAGCGAGCCGCAGCTGGCACCGATGCTGACCAGTATCCTCGAAGACTTGCTGCAGGGTGCTGGCAGCCGCTCCGGCGCCATCTATCTGGCCGATGAACATAACGAGAGGCACTTTGAACGCGTGGCGCAGTCGGGTGAGGCCCGTGACCCGGACAGCGACCCCAGGGCACCTGCACTGGCACTTGAAGGGTCCCCCGAAGGTGCCCTGGCGCGGCTTGAGGCTGACTTTGATCGGCACGGCTATCTGCTGCAGCCGCTGTGCAATCGAGAGGGGGCGATTCTGGGACTGCTGGCGGTGGCCTTGCGTTCGACCGACGACGATGACCTGCACTGGCGCGCCTTTGTGAAGGAGGTGTCGTCCGCGGCGGCGGTGGCCATCGACCTGCGCAGGTTGCTCCAGGGCGAGGCGCGTCTACTGGACGGCATCGTCAAGCTGGTGGCCCGTGCCATCGATGCCAAGTCACCGCATACCGGCAGTCATTGCTCGCGGGTCCCCGCCCTGGCGGAGTTGATCGTCAATGCCATAGAGCGAGCGGATTCGGGGGCCTTTGCCGAGGTCCACTTTGATCAGCGCCAGCGCAGTGCCTTTCATCTGGCCGCATGGCTGCATGATTGCGGCAAGCTGGCCATTCCCGATGAGGTGATGGAAAAGGCCACCAAGCTGGAAGCCCGACATGATCGCATTCATGAAATCCGCACTCGCTTCGACGTGTTGTGGCGAGATGCCGACGTGGCCTATTGGCAGGGCCGGGCTCACGGTGGTGATCCGGTCATTCTCGAACGTCGGCGGCATGCCCGCCAGCAAGAGCTTACCGCCGCCTTCGAGTGCGTAGCCGAGGCCAATCGTGGCGGCGAAGCCATCAGTGACGCCTTGCTCGAGCAACTGGCCACGATCGCCGAGTGGCGCTGGTGGCGCCACTTTGACGATCGCCTGGGCCTGTCTCGGGATGAGCTGGCACGCATGGCGCGGGAGCCCGTACGTCGTCTGCCCGCTGAGGAGCGCCTGCTTGCTGATCTGCCGCGCCACGAGATTCCCTGGCATCGCTCGCGGCCCGCGGTGGAACGCGGCGATCCGGACAATCGTTGGCAGTTTGACATGTCACCCTGTCCGCTGGCGGGTCATCACGGCGAGCTTTACAACCTGTCGGTTCGCCGCGGTACGCTCAATGATGTCGAACGCTTTCGCATTCAGGAGCATGTGATCCAGACGATCATGATGCTCGAGGCGCTGCCGTGGCCGGCGCATCTGCGCCAGGTGCCCTCGATTGCCGGCAATCATCATGAGCGCATGGATGGTACAGGGTATCCTCGGCGCCTGAAGCTGAAGGAAGCGAGCCTCGAGGAAAAAGTGATGGTGATGGCCGATGTGTTCGAGGCGCTGACCGCAGCAGACCGTCCCTACAAGGCCGCCATGACGCTGTCGCGGGCGTTGGCGCTGCTGGCGGACATGGTGCGCGATGGCCATCTGGACCCCGACCTGTACCGGCTGCTGCTGGAGCAGCGAGTCTATCGGGATTTTGCCAAGCGTTTCCTCAAGCCGGGGCAGTGGGACAAGGTGGATCCACAGGCGCTGCTGGTGCGTGCGGGCCTCGAGGGAGACGCTGCGGATTGAGGGCTGGCGAAGGCGCCTGCACAAAATCGGCAATGTCATACCGCTATTGATGGCAAAGCCACGTTAATTGGGCCTGTACAGTCGGTGTAAGTGGGTCATAATGCCGTCAGTGCAGTCGGATAAATCGCAGGGGTTTTGGATAATGGTGACCACAAGGTATTCCGTGTGGCGGTCGCTGACCATGCTGATAGCGCTGGTGGTGACGTGCCTGATGGTACAGTCGGCTCACGCCGGCAATCCGCGCTACGCCGGTATCGTGGTAGACGCCGAGACGCATGAGATCCTCTATGCAGAACATGCCGACGAGTCGCGTTACCCCGCCTCGCTGACCAAGATGATGACGCTCTACATGCTGTTCGAGTCGCTCGAGGGGCGGTCCATGAGTCTGGGGCAACCGCTGCCCGTGTCGTCCCATGCGGCGTCGATGCCAGCGACCAAGCTATGGCTCAAGCCCGGGGATACCATTCCCGTGGAAAAGGCCATCCAGGCGCTGATCGTGCGCTCGGCCAATGACGTGGCCGTGGTGGTGGCGGAGTCGCTGGGCGGCACCGAGTCCCACTTTGCGGAAATGATGACGCGCAAGGCGCGTAGTCTCGGGATGAACAACACCACCTTCCGCAACGCCTCGGGCCTGCCGGATTCAGGGCAGGTGACTACCGCCCGGGACATGGTGATCCTGGCCCGGCGCTTGATGCTGGACTTCCCCCAGTACTACCCCTACTTCTCGCTGACGGAATTTACCTGGCGCGGCACACGGCATACCGGCCATAACCGGCTGTTGACCAAGTACCCCGGAACCGATGGCCTGAAGACCGGTTTCATCCGTGCGTCAGGCTTCAATGTGGCGACGTCGGCGACCCGCAACGGACGCCGCATGGTGGCCGTGGTCATGGGGGGGTATACCGCCGCGTCCCGGGATGAACAGATGATGAGCGTGCTGGATCGTGGCTTTCTGCGTGCTTCCCTGTCGGATGGCCGCGGCTTTCTTGCCAGCACCGATGTATCTGGCGGCGAGTTGATGGCACCACGTCAGCGCGGATTGATCTCAGCCCCTGTGCCAACGTCATCACGCCTGGCCCAGACCTCGTCCAATGCGGTGCAGCCGTCGCGGGTCGAGACCATCGTGCCGCCTGCCCAGGTTGCCAGTCGCCAGAGTGCAGGGACGCCCGTGCGCTTCGAGTCGTCGACGCCGGTGATCTCTGGCACCCGGCCCCAGACGGACCCGCTGCGTCGACTGATGGATGATGCCCCTAGCTCGGCTCCTGCGGTGGCGTCCATTCCTGTCGCCGCCTCGGTGCCGACCGCGACTCGCCCAGAGCCCAGGGCAACGGCGTCGTCGGCACCCAGCGTTGCGCAGACCGGCGACTGGGGGGTTCAGGTGGGCGCGTTCAGCGACATGGACAGCGCCCGCAGCCAGGCCAGCCAGGCGGCCAATCGCCTGGCAAGCGAGATGTCTCATGCTCGCGTGGCTGTCGCCAGGGCGGATAACGCCAACATCTATCGCGCGCAGGTCCTGGACCTTCAGGAGGGGCAGGCGCGTTCGGCCTGCCGTCGCCTGATGGAGCAGGGCATGGACTGCATGGTGGTGCAGGCGAGTCTGTAAGCACCTTGGTGTAAGCCCCGCCTGTCCAGTGAGGCCCGCTTCGGCGGGCCTTTTGCATGGCGCGTGACCCCGGTGTCTACGCACTTGCACAGTCATGGTGCAAGATGCTTGCCTCAAAAGCGTTATCCCCCTAACGTTAATGAGCACTGCCTGAACGGCGTTACGTACTGTTGTCCGTTCTTCTACCCGTTCTTCCATAAGCACTCCGCCGGCCACCGGGTCGGGGGCCGCCGTAGTAACAAAAAGTCAGCACCGGAAAGCCAGTACCGGAAAGTGAGCACCGGACAGTTGGTGACGGACAGCGAGTGACTGGCGATGACTGACCGGCGGCTTGTGACGAGTGACGGGTGCTATCCAGGCGGGTATCCAAGCGTCGCATTTTCAGTCCAGCAGGGAGGTCGAATGGCATCGTCAGTGAAGGGAATCGGGTTCATGTGCCTGGGGGTATTGTGCCTGGCATTGGGGGATGCCATCTCGAAGTGGCTGGGAGAGGTGCATTCGCCGGTCCAGATCATCTTCTTCCGAACCCTGGTATCGCTGCCGATGATCATGCTGCTGGCGTGGAGGGGAAGCGGACTTCGCACGCTGGCCACCCGTCGCCCTGGTGTGCACCTGGTGCGAGGGCTGATCTATACCGGCACGATGGGTTGCTTTGTGCTGGGGCTCACCCTGATGCCGCTGGCGGAAGGTACCGCCATTGCCTTCGCGGCTCCGCTGTTCGTGAGTCTACTGTCGGTGCCGCTGCTGGGTGAGAAGGTCAGCATGCCCGTATTGTGTGCCTCTCTGGTGGGTTTTGTCGGCGTTCTGGTGGTGGTCCGGCCAGGTAGCGACGGCATCTCTCTGGGCGCGCTGGCCATGTTGGGGGCAGCGGTGTTCTACGCCCTGATGATGATCACCGCACGTCGCTACGGCGCTCGTGAGCATCTCTGGGCGATGGTGTTCTACATGACCCTGGTGCCTTTTGTGATCACCGGGCTCGCATTGCCGTTGGTTTGGCAGGCGCCGGAAGCGGCGCACTGGCCGGCCTTTCTGATGGCGGGTGTGCTTGGGGTGGGTGCCACGGCGTTCATCACGCTGGCATTTCGTCACGCCCCTGCGGCCATCGCCGCGCCCTTCGACTACACCGCCATGCTATGGGCGGTGCTGCTGGGCTGGCTGTTCTGGGGAGAGCTGCCGGATTGGGGCGTATGGGTCGGCGGCACCTTGATCATCGCCAGCGGCCTGGCGATTGCCTACCAGGAAGGACGCACCAGCCTCAAGCGCCGCCCAACGGCATAAAACGATCGGTAGCGACTCGTCTGCTCCCACTCGCGCGAGGGCGCACCGCGTAAGCGAGGCTTAAGGGTTGAATGCCAGCCTACTTCCGCGCGATGTCGCGTACCTTCGACGGGAGTAGCGAGATGACAACGGCAGCAAGGTCCCCGACCCCACAGCGCATCATGGTGTGGGATCCGCTGGTGCGAGTCTTTCATTGGGCGCTGGTGCTCGGATTTGCGCTCAACTACGCAGAGATAGGCCCTCACCGCTATATCGGCTATACCCTGATGGGGTTGATCGGCCTTCGTATCCTGTGGGGCCTGGTGGGCCCCTGGTCAGTGCGCTGGACGAGTTTCTGGCCGACGCCAGCGCGACTCAAGGCAGCGATTCGCGGTCACGCGGCAGAAGGCGGTCGCATCACCCACACGCCGCTGGGGGCGCTGATGATGATCAGCCTGCTCGCCTTGCTGTTGGGGCTGGGAACGACGGGCATGCTGATGGTGCACACCGAACGCTTCCACGACCTGCATTGGATGGAGGAGCTGCATGAAGGGCTGGCGACCGCCGTTCTCTGCCTGGTGCCTGTGCATGTGCTTGGTGCGGTGCTGGAAGGCCGCAAACAAGGCGATAACCTGATCGCGGCGATGGTCCATGGGCGTCGGCGACCGCAACCTTAGTGGTTGCGGCGTGCCGGATCCCTGGGCGACTTACCCTTGCCAGGCCGCCAGCAGGTCCTGGGCGGCCTGGCTCGGGTCGGGTTGGCCGCAGATGGCGGAGACCACGGCCATGCCATCGGCACCGCTTGCCCGTATGGCGGCGGCATGTTCTCGCTTCAGCCCTCCAATCGCCACGCTGGGCAGCGGGCTGGCCGCCACCAGCGAGGACAGGCCATCAACGCCTAGCGGGGTCGCGTGGTCGCGCTTCGTGGAGGTAGCGAATACCGGGCCCAGGCCGAGATAGTCCAGCGCCCGCAAATCCAGCTGTGTCAGCTGTTCGGGACGCTGAACCGACAGCCCAATGATCGCCTCGTCGCCCAGCAGGCGGCGAGCCTCGCTCACGTCGCCATCGTCCTGGCCAAGGTGTACGCCGTCGACCTCGGCGTCCACGGCGACCTGAACCCGATCATTGATGACCAGGGGGATGCGGTGCTCGGCAAGCAGAGGTTTCAAGCGCAGTGCCAGGGCCACCAGTTCCTCATCGCTGGCCCCCTTGTCGCGCAGCTGGACCAGGGTCACGCCGCCGTTGACGGCCTGTATCACGGTGTCCTCGATTCCCCTCTCAGCGCACAGCTCGGGGTCTGTCACCAGATAGAGGCGCAGGGCCTGTCGGTCGAATCGGCGGGGAGATCGCGTCACGTGCAGCATCCTTGAAAAGAGTGAAGTGGCAGGCGGGAAAAGCGGGTCATGGGAGAGTGCTGATCTCCAGGGGCGTGCGGTTGGCCAGAGCATCGGCAGACAGTTGGTGCAGCGCGTCAATGAAGGCCACCGCAAAACTACCAGGCCCCGGCGCCGTCTGCCCGGCCTGAGCACCCGCCTCAGCGTAGTAGGTAAGGGCGCAGGCCGTAGCCAATAGTGGGTCCTTCTCACAGGCCGCGAAGGCCGCTACCACTCCGGAAAGAGCGCAGCCAAGGGCCGTGACTCGCGGCATCAGGGCATGACCTCCCGCAATGCGGACACATCGCTGGCCATCCGTGACCAGGTCGACCTCGCCGGTGACGGCGACCACTGCCTGCTGACGTCTGGCCAGGGCCACCGCCGCCGTGAGCGCCTCGTCACTGGCTGCGGTGGAATCGACGCCTCGCCCGCCCAGGGCGTCGCCGGCGAGGGCGATGATCTCTGAGGCGTTGCCGCGGATGATGGTCGGAGAAAACTCGAGCAGGCGGGCACAGGCGTCACGTCGAAAGCGTGTAGCGCCAATCGCCACAGGATCCAGCACCCAGGGGGTCTGTTGTTGTTGAGCGGATTCGGCAGCGCTCAACATGGCATCGACCCAGGGGGCGGAAAGGGTACCGATGTTGATGACCAGAGCATCGGCGAGCGCCGCGAACTCGGCCGCCTCTTCGGCGGCGTGCACCATGGCGGGCGATGCGCCCAGGGCCAGCAGCACATTGGCGGCGGGGTTCATGGCCACGTAGTTGGTAATGCTATGTACCAGTGGCGTGGACTGGCGCAGTCGCGTCAGCGTGGCGCCAATATCGGCGCCGGCAAGGGCGGATGTCATGTGAGGCCTTTGTTTCGGCTGCGCAGCGCATGCAGGGCACGCTGCGGCAATCAGATAACCAGGGCCTCATGATCCGGGCATGGCGCGCAGCTGTAAAGCCACGATGTTCTTACGCCGCTGGATGGAGTGTCATCAGGCCAGCAGTTGCAGGGCGACCAGTACACCCACCGCCGCGAGGGCCAGGTGCGTCAGCGAGAATGTCGTCTTGGCGTGGGCTGTCTCGGCAACGTGAGCCTCACGATCCAGGTCTGCCTCTGTGTGGGCGGCGCTGGAACGCGGCCACAGCGCCATGCTGCCCAGAATCAGACTGAGCGTGCCAAGCGACAGGCTGATCGGCGACCAGAATGCCATCAGGGCCATGCCGCCGAGTATGGCAACGCTGACCGACAGCCATCCGCGCAGAGAGAGGCGGGCGTGGGATCTGCTGACCTGTTGCAGGAAAGGCATAAAGACGGTTCCTTATCGTTGCTGGGTAAAGGATCGATGCCATCGTAGCGGCGCCACCTTAACGAGTGCTTAAGCTTTGTTGACGACTATGTGACATCTTCTGATGCTCGAAACAGCATAGCGTTCATTCGTCTTGATGCGACCTTGGTCGATAAAGTCGGACGGTGGCGCATGCAACAGAGCGGCGGACGGCGCAGAACGGGAGAACGCGAGAAGGAGAGGAAGAGAGAGGTCAGCGCAGCGCCCCGTTCAAGGCGCGGCGGCGGCGGCGCCGACGAAACGCTCTTGCCAGTAGTCGAGGGTCAGCGATGTCGTGGTGACCTGGCGGCCCCGGCCCGGCGCATGAATCATGACGTCGTTACCGGCGAAGATGCCGACATGGCTGACCTCGGAGCCCTTGCCGGTGGCGAAGAACAGCAGGTCGCCCGGGCGTGGCTGGTCAATCGCCGGCAATTGGTGATATTGCTCCCGTGAGGACCGGGGGACACTGATGCCGGCCCGGGAGTAAGCCATCTGCACCAGGCCGGAACAGTCGAGTCCGCGAGGGTCATTGCCGCCAAAGCGATAGGGGGTGCCCAGGGAGCCCCTGGCTTCCGACAGGATCAGGGCACGCTCCATGGACAGCCCCTTGTTGCCGCCGCTGGTATCCAGCTGTGGCGACGCACAGCCGGCCAGTATCAACAGCAGCGTGCACATCAGGGACCATCTGGCCAGGTAAGGCGTCAATGCGCTCATTGCGGCGTGCTCTGCACAGACATGATGAGGCTTACGGTACTCTGTCATGACGTGCAGGCCAATAGTCCAGGGCTGGTCTGAAAAGGGCCTGCACCTGGTGATCCGGCGTTTAATATCGGCTTAACGTGCTCATTGGCATAGCGTAAGCTGCTATTTCTCAACGATTTTTTCCTTGCCTCACCGTCGCTCTTCGACGTCTCGGACAACGCCTCGCCTCAGCGGAAGGCAATACGAGTGCCGTTGGCCAGCATCTCATCCGGTGTCATGGCCTTGCCTTCCACCCCGATCATTTCATCGCCGCATTGATCCGACCAGGTCAGCACGCCGTGGGTAAGGCCGACGCCGCCCAGCAGCTCACGAATTTCTCCGGTGCCGAGGAAGGTGCGTGTGCGGCCCTTGTCGTCGGCCAGCTCCGATGCTCCGTTGGCATGGTGGAAGCGCACCGTGTAGATGCCATCCATGGACTCGACTTCGACGATCGGAGAAAAACCGTGGGCCAGCGCCCTGGCTAGCGCCTTGATGGTGATCTGGCGCTCGAGAGTGTAGTCGATATCAGCCATCTACTTGCCTCCTCCCACGGGGGGATATAGGGGACCGGCGGGGCTCTTGGTGAGGGGCGTTTCACCAGTGTGCCGTTTCCTCTTAAGACTGGATCAGCCCGGCATTCTTGGCAAACTCCAGCAAAGGGGCCGTTGAAGGCGCCGCCTTGAGGCACAGCGCTGAGAGGGTATGGTAGAGACCTCTATCGCAATCTACAGGTGCTTCATGCCGTATTACACGATGTCTGCTGCTGTGCTGGCTGCCTTGATGGCCGCTACACCATTGGCCGCCCAGGCGGAAGCAGAGCGCTCGACTCAGGAAGATGCCCAGGTTCGTTTTTCCGTTCCCGCCTGGCCGGGAGTGACGGTCAAGACGGCCCTGGCATCCACCCTGCTGGAGACGCTCGGCTATCAACCCGTACAGGAAGAGCTTGGCTCCACCATTACCTACCAGGCCCTGCGCCAAGGCGAGCTGGATGCCTTTCTGGCGGCCTGGCTGCCTGCCCAGCAGGGGATGTACGACGCCAGCTTCGAGGGCGACGAGCCCACCCTTGAGGATCTCGGCAACAACGTTGATGGCGCCCGGCTGGGGTTCGCCGTTCCTGCGTATGTGTACGACGCGGGTCTGACATCGGCAGAAGACCTGGACAAGGAAGAGTTTGCCGAGCGTCTGGATCGCACGATCTACTCCATCGAGGTCGGCTCCGGCATGAGCGACTCGCTGAATGCCGCAGTGGACGACGACAGCTATGGTCTGGGCGACTGGGAGCTGTCGGAAACCTCCACCCCCGGCATGCTCAGTGCCGTGGATGCGGCCATCGATCGTGAAGAGTGGATTGTGTTCGCGGGCTGGACGCCGCACTGGATGAACATTGAGTTCGACGTTCGCTACCTCGATGATCCGAACGACATGTGGGGGCCGGAGGGCGGTCGCAGCGACGTGCGGACACTGGTCCGTCGCGAGTTCGCGCAGAGCCATCCCAATGCCACACGCCTGCTGGACCAACTGGTCTTCAGCGCCGATGACCAGAGCGCGATGATTCGTGGATTCAGCTACGAAGAGCGTGAGCCGGAGCAGGTGGCGCTGGAGTGGCTACAGCAACATCCCGAGCAGACCCGGTCGTTCGTCGAGGGAGTGACCACGCGAGATGGCGAAGAAGCCTGGCCGGTGATTCAGCAGGCGCTGGAGATTCCTGACGCCTGATAGCGCTGGCTGGACTGCGGGCGCCTGGCGTCTCGGCAAGCCCGGCTGATGTGTTCAGCGCTTCGCTGATGCGTTCAGTGCCTCGCTAAAGGACCGCCCTCGGGCGGTCCTTTGCATGCTGGCGGATGCGCAAGAGTGATCAGTGCTGATGGTCGTCATGCGCTGCATGATCATGATCGTGGTCATGGTCATGGTCATGGTCATGGTCTGATGATTCGGAGGCATCCTGGTGCAGCAGGCCTTGGTGCAGCACCTCGGCGTTGTGCAGGATCATCCCCACGTAGTGGGAGGTCATGCCGTCTTCCGACAGCGCTCCGTTATACAGCGTACCGGCGATGGGCACCCCTGTTTCCTCGGACAGCTGTTCCATCAGCGCCGGGCTGGACATGTTTTCAATGAACAGCGCGGGGATCTGGCGCTCGCGAATGATGTCCACCATCTGGGCGATATCGGCGGCTGATGGTTCCGCTTCGGTGGAAAGGCCCACCGGCGACAGGAAGTCGATCCCGTAGGCACGCGAAAAGTGACCGAAGGCGTCGTGGCCGACAATGACCTGAGCATGGTCTGGCAGGTCGTCCAGCAGCGTCAGCACCTGTTGGTGCGCCGCCTTGATGTCCGCCATGTAGCTATCGGCCCTGGCGGTGTAGTGGGCGCTGTTGTCGGGATCTACGGCGATCAGGCCATCGCGGATATTGGCGACGTAGATCAGCCCTGCCGACAAGTCGAGCCAGGCGTGGGGATCATACTGTCCATGGTCATGGCCAGCGTGGCCGTCATGATCCGCGTGGTCATGCTCGTCGTGGCTGTCATGGCCAGCGTGGTCGTCGTGATCCGCGTGGTCATGCTCGTCGTGGCTGTCATGGCCAGCGTGGTCGTCGTGATCCGCGTGGTCATGCTCGTCGTGGTTGTCATGGCCAGCGTGCTCTGCGTGGTCATGCTCGTCATGGCCTGCATGCTCAGCGTGGTCGTCATGACCCTGGTGTTCGCCGTGGTCGCTCTGTTGATGCAGCGACTGGCCGCCATAGGCCAGCACTGGTACGCCCTCAGTGGCGACAACGGTTGTGCCTTGGTAGCCACTGGCGTCCAGCAGGCGTGTCATCCAACCCTCGAACTGCAGGCCGTTGAGCACCACAAGGTCGGCCTCTGCCAGGGCTCTGGCATCGGTGGGGCGAGGAGAGTAGACGTGGGGGTCGCTATCTGTCCCGACCAGGGAGGTGACCTCAACCCTGTCACCACCGACGTTGCGAACCATATCGGCCAGTACACTGAAGCTGGTGACCACCTGCGTAGGTTCGGCCGCCAAGGCCTGGGGGCCGAGGGCGAGTCCCGCCAACGCCATCCAGGCGTGGCGTTTGATGAGAGCGTGAGGCAGTGACAGGGGCATGAGTGTCGTTCTCCGGTGGCGGTTGGATGGGCGTGGTCAGGTCAGGCGCGTTCGTCGGCACCCAGCGGCATGGCGCGGCGTCGCAGTCGCGCGGCAAGGCTGTGCTGGCGTCCAAACACCGCAGACAGCAGGTAGGCGACCCCCGCCAGCAGTATGATGGCAGGGCCTGAAGGTAGGCTGAGGTGGTACGACAGCAGCAATCCACCAAGGCTTGCAGCCAGTGCAATGATCACCGACAGGCCCATCAGGCCTTCCAGGCGAGTGCTCCAGAAGCGCGCCGTGGTGGCCGGCAGCATCATCAGGCCAACCGCCATCAGAGTGCCCAGGGTCTGGAACCCGGCGGTGAGATTGAGCACCACCAGGCCCAGGAAGATCCCGTGCACCAGGCCGCCCTTGACTCCCTGGCTGCGAAGAAACAGCGGGTCGAGGCATTCCACCACCAGCGCACGAAAGATGACGGCCAGGGTGATCACGATCAGGCTACTGATACTGGCGATCAGCACCAGAGCGGTGGTGTCCACCGCCAGGATGGAGCCGAACAGGACATGGGTGAGGTCGACGCTGCTGCCGCCCATGGCGACCAGCATGACCCCTGCTGCCAGGGAGATAAGGAAGAAGCTGGCCATGGCTGAGTCTTCGCGATGGCCGGTCAATTGAGACACGCTGCCCGCCAGCAGTGCTATCAACAATCCTGACAGCATGCCGCCAAGGCTCATGATCGGCAGCGAGAAACCCGCCATGAGAAAGCCCAGGGCAACGCCGGGAAGAATGGCGTGGGACATGGCGTCGCCGATCAGGCTCATGCCCCGCAGCATCAGGAAGACCCCCAGTGGCGGTGCGGCCAGCGACAGGGCCAGGCTGGCGACCAAGGCGCGGCCCATGAAGGCATAGTCAAACGGCGCAATCAGCCAGGTGTGCAGGGTCGATACAAGTGCGTCAAACATTCAGACAGATCCAGGAAACGTCAGGGGCAGGCGCGGTGGGCGCGTCAGCTGGCCGGTGTGGCGCTCGACCAGAGCGTCGGGGGTGGCCCAGCGGCCATGTCCCTCGGTCAGCACCAGCACGTCATCGGCCAGGCGCGATAGCTGCGTCATGTCGTGCAGGACGATGACTAGCGTGGCTCCCGCATCGGCCATTTCGCGAAGCACCGTCATCAGCATTTCCACGGTGTCGACGTCGACGTTGGCAAACGGCTCGTCGAGCAGCAGCAGCTCGGCTTCCTGCATCAGCGTGCGCCCGATCAAGGCGCGCTGGCGCTGACCGCCGGATAGCTCGCCGAGGGGACGGTGTGCGAGGTGAGAGATGCCCAGTCGCTCCATGATGTCCCGGCCCCTGCGGTAGTGCGCACCACAGTAGCCCTTGAAGGCCCCGTGGCTCGGCCAGGTGCCGGTCATGATCAGTTCTTCGACACTCATCGGGAAGCTGAGGTCCAGTGCCAGCTGCTGGGGCAGCCAGGCGCGCCGGGCGGCGGGCACGTCACATTCCACTCGTCCGGCGACCGGCGTCAGTGTGCCCATGATGGCCTGAATCAGGGTGCTCTTGCCGGCACCGTTGGCGCCTATCAGCGCGGTGATGGCACCGTCTTGGAAGCGGCCTTCCAGGTGCTCGAGCACCGTTCGGCCGCCGCGTGCCAGCTGCAGGTCATGGAGGGTCAGGCGCGACATCAGTGCCACCACCCTGCTGACCAGCTAACGGCCAGCCACAGCGGCAGCAAGGGGATGGCGACCAGGCCGAGGCGACGCTTCATGGACAGCGACATCAATGAGAAATGGCAAGGCCCCTCGGGACGATGGCGATGGGACATGCGGAACTCCGGAGTGGTGACGGGCGTGCGGAATCGGCTGGAGGGTATAACATAACACTACCGCGGTTTCCATGACTTCACCGCGTTGGATCGCCGGATGCCGGCACCTCGACGACACCCGCGCAGGGAACTTTCCCTGAATCGATACTGCAAAGAATGTCGTCTCACGATAAACTTGTACAAGGTGTCATGTGCGAGAGACCTCGCACAAAGGACGCACTGCAGACCTGGTCGAGCACGCACGCGCTGTGCTCCTGGGGTGGCGAGGGTTCCAGGGAGTGTATGACATGTCACGGATCATGCGGCGAATGATGCTGGCAGGGGTGGTCATGGGACTGGCACTGATGGCATCGACTCACTGTGTAGCGGGCGGCAGTACAGGCCTCTACGTGGGGATAGGTGCAGGCCAGATTCAGGGCGACGATGATTTTGACGATGAAGCGTCAGCGGCAAAGGTATTTGCGGGCTACAACTTTGGCTGGCTGCCTTTCCTGGACCTTGGTGCGGAGCTGTCGTACCTGAACGGCAGCGAGCTCGACGGCGATGTCGATGGCACCTCCGCCACGTTGGATATTGAAAGCCTGCAGGCCATGGGTATCGCAGGCTTCAGCTTTGGCCCCTTCGGCGTCTACGGCAAGGCAGGCATGGCCGACTGGGATGCCGACCGTAATGGCCGCGGGGTGAGCAAGGATTACTCCGGTACTGACCCTGTGTATGGGTTTGGCGCCAGGGTTCAACTGTTCGATGTGACCGGTCGACTCGAGGTGGAACGCATCGACGCGGATCGTATCGGGCATGTGGATACGCTGACCGGAAGCGTGGTCTACACGTTCTGACAGACACATCTTGTCTGCCTGGCGAGCGGTAAATTGACGAAGGGCCGGCGCGAAAGCGTCGGCCCTTCGCCGTAGTTGGTCGTCACTGGGGGCCTTGTACGGCGCAGCGAGAGCGTTGGGGAAGCAGCAAGCAGCAAAAAACCTTGATCTGGATCAAGCTGACAGCCGCGTAGGTGATCGCGCACAAATGTCTAAGTCAAAAGGGGTAGGTAGCGTTCAGTATACAGTGTGTATCTCGTCACACTTGGTGTCCTTATGGCTAGCCTGCTTCTTGTCTCACCCTCTTCCTTTACTGGGGCGCCTCGGCTGCGCGCCGTCTGTGTGCGGGTGGCTCTCGGCGCTCTCTTGCTGCTGGCGATCATCGGTCTGATCCCCCATGGAGAGGTCGTCGATGTGGCGATCTGGGTAGGGATTTGCAATGCCATGCTGCTGTTCGGCATGGATGCGGTGCTGGGGCTGTTGCTGGAGAGCCTGGGTATCTCGTCGGCGGTGACGGAACGGTCATGGCTACGGACCTTGCTGGCGGTGATGGTAGCCGTGGTCATGTGGGTATTTGCCATCTTCCTGCTGCCACTGGCGCTGGCCTGCCGCCACTTGCGCGGTCAGTCCTGCCACAAGGGCTACTGAGATCGGCACATCGTCGTTACCATAGGGCAATGTCGTGACGTCACCCGAGGTAGCCCATGAGCCCTGCACCCTTTGACCTAGCCTGTTCCAGACTCGATGCCATGCATGCCGATGATTCTCGCCGCATCGAGGTCGACGGTCAGCAGCAGCCGCAGGAGCTGTGGCACGCCGGTCGCATGTCGGCGTGGCTCGAGCGCCTCGATCCCAAAGCCCCCGAGCTGGTCCGGCTAGCGGTTCGCAACCAGCACCTCAAACGCTGGGAAGTCCCGCGCAGCGACTACGAAGAAGGTCGTATCGGCTACCTGACCTGGCGCCGCGACCAGGGCAAGCGTGCAGGTCTGCTGGCGGCCGAGGTTATGCGCAGCAGTGGCTACAGCGACGCCGATGCCGACGAAGTGGCGCGGATGATCCGCAAGCAGGGGCTGGGACGTGATCCTGGTACCCAGGCAGTAGAGGACTGCGCCTGCCTGGTCTTTCTCGAGAATTACTTCGCAGACTTTTCCCGCCAGGTCGACCACGACCACCTGATCCGCATCGTCCAGATGACCTGGAAGAAGATGTCCCCCGCCGCCCATCAGCTGGCGCTGGGCCTGCCCATGAGCGACGAAGCCCGCGCCATCGTCGAGGAAGCGCTAGGCTAAGAGGCGGATGACTCGTGCCGACGTGCGGCAGCGGTGACAGGCCCCGGGAGCGCATCTACACGCCCAGGGCTGTTGCTTCGCGTCCCCCTCAAAACCCCTTGGCCTGGCCTCTGGGGCGCGCCGGGGTGGGGGTGTCGCAGCGCAGGAACTCGCCGCCATCCGGTGGGCCGCAGGGTTTGCCATCGCGGGCTACGATCCGGCCTCGGTTCAATGTCATGACGACCTTGCCGGTGAGCTCGAGCCCTTCGTAAGGGGTGTAGTCCACGGCGTGGTGCAGGTCGGCGTTGCGAACGGTGACGCGGGCATCGGGATCCCACAGGGTCAGGTCGGCGTCACTGCCCACGGCGATGGTGCCCTTGCGCGGATACAGTCCATAGATCTTGGCCGGGTTGGTGGCGGTCAGCGCGACGAAGCGGGTGGCGTCGATGCGCTGCTTGATGACGCCCTCGGAAAACAGGATAGACAGGCGCGTCTCGAGCCCGGGAATACCGTTGGGGATGCAGGAAAAGCTGGCATCCTCGCCGTTCAGCTTCTTGCCTTTGTCGTCTTCGTAGCGGAAGGGCGCGTGGTCCGAGGAAAAGACCTGAAAGACCCCGCTTTCCAGCGCCTCCCACACCGCCTGCTGTGCGGCTGGGTCGCGCGGTGGTGGGCTGCACACGCACTTGGCGCCCTCGAAGCCATCCTGGTCCAGGTCGTCGGCGGTCAACATCAGATACTGGGGGCAGGTCTCGCCATAGACCCTGAGGCCTCGGCTCTGGGCCCAGCGGATCTGCTCGATGGCCTGGGGGCCGGAGACGTGCACGATCAGCACCGGGACGTCGATCAGCTCCGCCAGGGAAATCGCACGGTGGGTGGCCTCACGCTCGGCAATGGAAGAGTGGGCCTCGGCATGATAGCGCGGGGCGGTGTGGCCCTGGGTCTCCAGCAGCTCGGTCAGATAGGCGATGCAGTCGGCATTCTCGGCATGCACCATCACCATGGCGCCCTCGCGACGGGCCAGCGCCAGCACTTCCAGCACTTCGCGGTCGTTGAGCTTCAGATCATCGTAGGTCAGGTAGATCTTGAAGGAGCTGTAGCCTTCCTTGATCAGCGCCGGCAGCTCGTCGCGCAGTACTGTCTCGCTGGGGTCGGTGACGATCATGTGAAAGGCGTAGTCGATCATCGCCTGGCCATCGCTCTCTCGGTGATAGTCGTCCACCGCGGCACGCAGCGACTGGCCCTTGAACTGGGCGGCGAAGGGAATCACCGTGGTGGTCCCGCCCGCCGCGGCCGAGCGAGTTCCCGACGCGAAGCCATCGGCCATTACCGCGCCGTCGCCCAGGGGCTGGGCCAGGTGGCAGTGGGCGTCGATGCCGCCAGGCATGACCCACAGCCCGGCAGCATCGATGGTGTCACCGGTCACCTCAGCGGTGGCGGCGAGCCCTTCGCCCAGGGCGACGATGCGTCCGTCGCGAATGCCGATATCGGCGCTGAAACGGTCGGCGGCGGTGATCACGTTGGCATTGGTGATCAAGGTATCGAGGCGTTGCATCTTGCGTTCTCCCGAGGCCGACGGGGTCGGCAAAGGTCATTGTTGTTGGTGTAAATCGCTACCCCATTACCCCTGGCAACCACAGTACGATGGCCGGCCAGGCGGTGATCAGGGCAACAAAGCAGAGCATGACGGCCAGGAAAGGCAGGCTGCCCAGCATCACGTCGACGATGGAGCCGCGCCCGCGCACTCCCTGCACCACGTAGAGGTTCATGCCGATGGGCGGAGTGATCAGCGAGATTTCCATCATGATCACCAGAAAGACGCCAAACCACACCGGGTCGATCCCGAACTGCACCACCATGGGCACCACGATGGGCACGGTGGCGATCATCATCGATAGCGTCTCGAGGAAGCAGCCCAGTACCAGGTAGAACACCACCAGGGCCAGGATCAGCCCCAGCGAGGTCAGACCTAGCTCAGACACCCATTGGGTCAGGGCGAAGGGAATGCCCAGGATGCCGACGATGTAGTTGAGAAAGAAGGCCGCAGCGATGATCAGCATGATCATGGCGGTGGTACGGGCCATCGAGAGAAAGCACTCGTGCAGCATGGTGAGCGATAGCTTGCGATTGATCGCTGCCAGTACGAGGGCCGCGATGACCCCCAGGGCCGCCGCCTCGGTAGGGGTCGCCCAGCCGCTGTAGATGCTGCCGATGACGATGGCAAAGACGAAGGCCGGCGGCAGTAGGTCGACCAGCGAGCGTAGCCGCTGGGCCAGCGGCACCCGTTCTTCGCGGCTGCCTGCCACGCCAGGACGCAGCAGGCTGATGGCCATGATCACCAGCATGAAGGCGGCGGCCAGGGCGAGTCCCGGCACGATACCGGCAATGAACAGGGCGCCGATGGAGGTATTGGTGATGGCCCCGTAGATGATCATGTTGATGCTGGGAGGAATCAGGATGCCCAGCGTTGCCCCGGCCGCCAGGGTGCCCAGCGCTAGTCGCTCGCTGTAGCCGCGCTCATTGAAGGCCGGTAGCGCCACGGTGCCGATGGTGGCTGCGGTCGCCACCGACGAGCCGGACATCGCGGCAAACACGGAAGAGGCGCCGATATTGGTGTGGAGCAGGCCTCCGGGCAGACGGTTGAGCCATACCGACAAGGCCGAGTACATGCGTTCGGTAATGCCCGCACGCAACAACAGTTCTCCCAGCAGGATGAACAGCGGAATCGCGGTAAGAATAAAGTCGTTGAGGGTGCCCCAGAGCAGATCGCCGAAGGAATAGAGGAGCGGGGTGCCCAGGTAGAGCAGGGCACCGAGGGCAGCGGTGACAAAGATGGCCACGGCGACATGGATACCTACTGCCATCATGGTGATCATCAGGGCAAAGCCCAGCAGCACTTCGCTGATGGATATCATGACGGTGTCCCCCGGTCATGGATCTGGGGGGAATGCCCTTTGTGCTGAGCCTGTCCTGCTGCGGCGACACTGCTTGCGGACCCAGCGTCCACGTAGTGGCGCTTTGCCTGGTCGAGCTCGTCATCGGCGCTGGGCGGGTCGCAGTCCGCATTCAGCTGAGAGAAGCGTCCGCGACACAGCTGGGACAGCGCCTTTCCGGCGGCTCGCAGCGTGACCAGGGCGAAGATCGAGAGCCCGATGAGCCACAGCGACTGCGGAATCCACAGCGGCGTCTGCAGCGGTGTACTGGCGAGGCTCGAGAACTCGATGGTTTCGCCCAGGGTAGCGGCCCCGCGCCACAGCATGAACAGCGAAAAGCCACATAACAGTAGCTGCGCGACGGCGTTGAGCAGCGCCCGCATGCCCTGGGGCAGCCGGGTCAACAGCACGTCGACCCGGGTGTGAGCACGCTGGGTCAGGGCAAAGGCGAAACTGGCGGCGACGCCGATGGCCAGCACATAGCCGCCTATCTCATCGACCCCTTGTAGCGAGAAGGCGAAGAACTTGCGGGCCAGCACCTCGAAGGTGATCAGTCCGGATAACACCAAGGCACCGTATCCGGCCGCCAGGGCGGCACCACGAGACAGGCGGGCAAGGCGTGCATCGAGGCCCTGGGACCTGTCCGACGCTGGCGCATCAGCATGACGAAGGTGAGGCATGGGAGCTCCTTGGGGGCCGCCAGGCGGCCCCACCACCAGGAAAGGACAATGACGAGACGGCGTCAGGGGGCTTCAGCGGTCAGTCCGGTGACCTCGCCAACGCTTGCGTTCCAGAGCGCAGTACATTCGGGGTAGCGCGCATCACAGGTGTCCGCCCACACCGGCAGTACCGCCTCGGTGGTGATCTGCTCGATACGCGTGCGGGAGTCCTCGTCGATCTCCACCAGGGTCATGTCGTAGGCGGTGTGATTCTCGCAGCTCGGCTGGCCGGTGTTGCAGGCGATGGCATCGTCATTGACGCTATAGGCCAGCTCCCACATCTGGTCCTCCAGGCGGGCGAAGGCCTCGGTCAGGGAAGCCTGCTGCTCGGCGTCGAAGCCGTTCCAGGTATCCAGGTTCATGAAATGCCCCTGGACCGAGTAGGACAGCGGCAGCGGCACGAAGTGGTCGGTCACCTCTGGCCATTTGCCATTGCTCCCGGCGGAGGGTGCGGTGACGCCACAGTCGGCCACGCCGCGCTGGAGGGCCAGGTAGACCTCGCTGAATTGCAGCGTCACCGGCACCGCGCCGAGCCCTTCCACCAGGCGTGACATCGACGGGGTGAATACCCGCACCTTCTTGCCAGCCAGGTCGTCGGCGCTGTCGATGTCGCCATTGCAGAACATCATCTGCGGGCCGAATGGCCACAATGTCATCAGCTTGGCGTTGAAGCGTTCCTGCAGGCGGGCGTCGAAGTCGGCACGGAAGGCGTCCACCGCCTCGCGTTGCTGGTCCAGATCGGCGGTGACGCCGGCCAGGTCGATACCTTCGAAGAAAGGCTCGTCTCGTGAGGCCATACCGATCTGCACCGACATCACGTCAAAGGCGCCTGAGCGGATGTTGCGCAGGGCGTCGGCGGCCTCCACTCCGATGGCATCCATCGGGTTGTAGCTGACCGTCAGGTCGTCACGCGCGTCCAGCTCGGCGAAGAAGGGGCGTTCCACGCTGTCGACGTGAAGCTTGTTGCCGGAAAAGTTGCCGGCGACACGCAGCAGGGTGTCAGCCTGAGCCTGACTGGTGGCGATCCATAGGGGGGCAGCGACGAGCGCACCAAGCGCCAACCGGCCGGTTCGTGTTGCCAGGGGAAATGTCATCATCGGAGCACCTCAATGTTGTTGTTGGATAGGGTGTTGGGTGGTTCGCAGGACGGGCGTCAGCGCAGTCGAGGGTCGTGGAACAGCTGGCCCCAGCCGCGGATGTCGGCGGGGTTGCGGCCAGCCAGCGCCAGGCATTTCCATACCGTGACGCTGACCGAGTCATAGATCGGAATGCCGATCTCGGCCTCCAGCGCTTCGACAATGCCGGCACCACGCAGATTGGTGCAGAGAATGGTGATGGCATCGGGCTTGGCCCTGGCGACGTCGCGCACCATGTCGGCAAGGGTGTCTTCGCTGTACTCGGAAAACGAGAAGTTGCCGCGATCGTTCAAGTGGCGCTCGGCGACCACCTCGATGCCTTCCTGCTGATAGTTGGCGACGATCGCCGCCTGGATATCGTCCAGGTAGGGGGTGACGAGGCCTAGCCGCGTGACGCCGGTGCGCTTGAGCACCTCGTTGAGTGCCAGCACGCTGCTCGTTGCCGCAACGCCGGTGGCATGGGTGATGGCCTCGCATAGCCGACGATCGGCGTCGAAGCCCAGCCAGCTCGATGACGTGCCGTTCCAGGCGATGACGTCCATGTGGGCGTCATGCAGAAGGCGGGCGGCGTCCAGCTGCGGCTGTGGGTCGAACTGAGCGAGGGCCGCTTCGCTCAGCGAGATTTCCTTGACCGTGAAGCGCTGAAAGTGCGCGCTGACATGGGGCATCAGGTCGTGAAGAATCGCGCTGGTATAGGGTTCCAGTACGGTATTCGACGACGGGGTCAGCATCCCCAGGAGTGTGCGGTGCATGGGCGGTGGTTCCTTGCCGGGAGTGGCGATTGCCAGGTGTTGTTATTGTCGTGCAGCAGCGGATGCGGTCTGGCATCTGGCGTTGCGCTCCCGTCAGGACGCGACATGCTACACTCAGAGTCATTAAGGAATTCGGAATTCCAAATTTCTACGACCTTTTCAGCATTGCACAACGCCAAGTTTTTGCAAGTACACTGCGATGTCCTGGCGTAAGTGATGTGTGACGTCGACCGCTGTCAATGCAAGGAGTAAGCATGAACGAGCCCGCGAAAAAGGAGGTGCTGTCGGCGCCAAGAGCCGCACCACTCAAGCGTTCCAGCCTGTACGAGGCCGTTGCAGAACGCCTGCGTGACATGGTCATGGAAGGCGAGCTGGCGCCGGGCAGTCGCATTGCCGAGAAGTCCTTGTGCGAGGCGTTCGGGGTGTCACCAACCCCACTGCGACAGGCGCTCAAGGTGCTGGCAAGTGAAGGACTGGTCGAGATGCTGCCCCATCGAGGCGCCCGGGTGACCACGGTGGACAGGGAGGAAGTGAGGGACCTGTTCGAAGTGATGGCGGCGCTGGAATCCCTGGCGGGCAACCTGCTGGTGGTGCGCGCCAGCGATACGGACATCGCACAGGTGCGTGCGCTGCATGATGAGATGATGGAACACTTCAACGCCAACCGTCGTCCGCAGTACTTTGCCCTGAACCAGCAGATCCACGCTCGCCTGGCCGAGCTGTCGGGTAACCGCGTGCTGAAGGATCTTGAGCAGTCGCTGACGCTGCGCATCACCCGCGCACGCTACGTGGCCAATCTGGATTCGGCCCGCTGGGAAGAATCCGCCAGGGAGCACACCTACTTTGTCGAGGCCCTTGAAGCGCGGGACGCCCAGGCACTGTCGGAGGCGCTGAGCCTGCATATGCGCAAGACAGGCCAGGCCATCCTGCAAGGTCTGCCCGCCAGCCCCTGAGCGCGGTCGTCGCGCGTCCGCTGTTTTCTTGTCTCTTTCTGCTCCTATTTCCTGGTTCCTCTCCTGGTTCCTCACGGCCAGCTCCTCACGGCCAGCTCCGTTCGCCCCCTCCGTTCGCCCTGCCTCCTGCAGACAGTCTCTTCGGTCTGCGGGATGGCGGCCCTTTGGCGTCCGTGAACCGGGTCGTTCTGTGTAGTGGTTAATTTTTTAAAACAGTAATTAATTGAAAAATATAGAAATATAAAAAAATAGTATTCAAGATTTGGAATTTTCAAAAACATTCGACTAAGGTCAAAGCATGGTCGCTCGGGAGGCTCCATGGTGGGCCTGCCTGGTGGCTCTGCTTCGCTAGCGTGCTTCTGCATGACGCCAATAACGCCAATAACGCCAATAAAAAGGATTGCCTGATGTCGATGATCTTCCGCTCCCCCCTGATGACCGCTGGCGCACTCGCGCTGGGACTGTGCACACCCTTGCTGGCCCAGGCCGACAACCTGCGTTTCGGCGGTAACTTTGCCACCGACCACTCCAGTAGCCGCGCCATGGAGCGCTTTGCCGAAAACCTGGCTGAGCAGAGCGATGGCGAATTGACGGCCCAGCTGTTTCCCAACATGCAGCTAGGGGGTGCCGGAGAGAACCTTGATCAGGTCAGCTCCGGCGCCATCATGGGCAGCTGGATCGGTATCTCGTATCTGTCACGGACTGTGCCGGAACTTGAGGCTCTGAGCCTGCCCTTTGCCTTCGACAGCCGCGAGGATGCCTTTGCCCTGATCGACGGTGAGGTCGGAGACCTGCTCAACGAGAAGTTGGCTGAGGCGGGATTCGTGGCGCTGGGTTACATGGAGCTTGGTTTTCGACATGTCACCAACAACGCGCACCCACTGACCTCTATCGATGACTTTGCCGAGCTGAAGATTCGCCTGCAGCCCAATCAGACGCATCTGGATACCTTCCGTGCTATCGGGGCCAACCCGGTGTCGATGGACATCAAGGAAGTCTACGGTGCCCTGCAGCAGGGCGTGCTCGACGGTCAGGAAAACCCCTACAGCATTATCGAGACCAAGCGTCTGGACGAGGTCCAGTCCTACCTGTCCGACACCGGACACTTCTATGACTACATCGTGGTGGTCGCCAACCGTGACAAGGTCGAGGGCCTCAGCGACGACCAGCGCGAGATGCTGATGAGCGCCATGGACGAGGCGGTCGCCTGGCAGCGTGAAACCGCCGCGGCAGAAGACGACCAGGCCCGTGAGACCTTGATCGAGCGGGGCATGCAGTTCACTCCCATCAGCGACGAGACCCGTGAGCAATTGCGCGAAGCGAGCCAGGGCGTAGTCGACGAGTTGAGAGACAAGATCGGCGCCGAGCTGGTCGACAAGGTCATCGAGGAGCTGGGGGCATGACACGGGCCTGGCAACGTCCGGAGGCCCACGCCCATGCATCCGGCCGTCGCCACTTGCTGCAACTGCTGGCCTGGATGGATCGGGGCTCCTACTACGCCATCCTGTTGACCATGGGGCTGATGACGATCCTGGTGTGTGCCCAGGTGGTGGCACGCTACCTGCTGGGCACCAGTATCGACTCCGCCGATGAACTGTCGCGACTGTGTTTTGTCTGGGCGATCTTTCTGGCCATACCCCATGGAATCCCGCGCGGCGTGCATGTCGGCATCGATGCCCTGGTCAGCCACCTCCCCACCGGCGCACAGCGCCGGCTGGGCCGGCTTATGGCCGCCCTCGGCGTGCTGCTGATGGTGGTGCTGGGGGTGGTCAGTCTGGGAGCCGTGATCGACAAGTGGCCTCAGCTGATGCCCACCATGCCGGTCACGGCAGCCGTGTTCTACGTCGCGGTGCTGGTCTCGGCGATCCACTGTGCCTTGCACCTGCTGGCTCAGGTACTGGAACTGACGCCCCTGCAGGCGCTGCCAGGGGAGTCGCCGGAGCAGCCCTCGCAGGTGATCGATGGGCAGCGCTCATCGGCTGATCCGAATCAGGAGACGCGCCCATGACGACAGCGATTCTGGTGAGTTTTGCGCTGCTCGCGCTACTGCGGATGCCGCTGGCCTTTGCCCTGGGGCTGGCCTCGCTGGTGGGACTGCTGGTGGGCGGTATGGACCTGGCGGTGCTGCCCCAGCGCATGATGCATTCGGTGGACAGCTTTCCGCTGATGGCGATTCCGCTGTTCATGCTGGCAGGGGAGCTGATGGTTGCTGCAGGCATCCTCCAGCGCCTGGTCGATTTCGCCAACTCCCTGATCGGCCGGGTGCACGGCGGTCTGGCCCATGTGGCCATCGTGGCCGGTATGGTACTGGCAGCGGTCAGTGGCGCCGCGGTCGCCAGTGCCAGCGCCCTGGGCAGCTCGCTGGTGCCGTCCATGCGTCAGCAGTACGACACGGGCTACAGCAGTGCGGTGGTCGCCTCGGCGGCCAATCTCGGCGCCATCATTCCCCCCAGCAACGCGATGATCGTCTACGCCTTGATGGCGGGCTCCAGCGTCTCGGTGGGCGGGCTGTTCATGGCAGGTATCGTGCCTGGCGTCGTGCTGGCGCTGGGGTTCATGGGCCTGGCCAGCTGGCTGTCGATGCGACGGGGCTATCCGTTGGCGGGGGGAGTCATCGGCCTGCGACATGTGCTGGTGCAGACCTGGCGGGCGCTGCCCATCCTGTTGATGCCAATCGTGGTGGTGGGCGGCATCGTGGCCGGCGCCTTCACTCCCACCGAAGGGGCCGGCATCGCGGTGCTCTACGCCTTGCTCATCGGCTTCTTCGTCACCCGACAGCTACGCCTGTCGCATCTGCCCAAGGCCATGTTCAACGCCGCGGTAACGGCAGCCATGGTGGGAGCGCTGATCGCCTTTGCCTCGACCATGACCTTTGCCTTCACCATTGATCTGGTGCCGATGCGCCTGACCAGCGCGCTGCAGGGGCTGACTAGCGACCCGCTGATGTTCCTGCTGCTGGTGATGGGGCTATTGATCCTGGTCGGCATGTTCGTCGAGTCCAACGCCGCCTACATCATGCTGGTACCGCTGCTGGCGCCCATCGCCCTGTCCTACGGTATCGACCCGCTGCTGTTCGGCTTTCTGTTCGTGATGAACCTGGTGGTAGGCATGATGACGCCACCGGTGGGCGTGCTGCTGTTCGTGATGTGCGGCATTTCCAAGATCAGTCTGCACGAGCTGATGAAGAGCGCCTGGCCTTTCATCGTCTTTCAATACGTCGTCCTGGTGGCCTGCATCGCCTTCCCCTCCCTGGTGACCTGGCTGCCGCGAACGCTGGGCTATTGACCGGCCTACGGCCACGCTGGGTCACCCTTGCCGGTGATCGCTGTGGCCATGGCCATGCGTGACAACAACAAGAGACTGCTATGAAACTGCTGGTCATCAACCCCAACATCTCCGAAAGCGTCACGACGCTGATCGAGCGAGAAGCACGCCTCAGCCTGCGGGCTGGCGCCCAGCTCAGCATGGCCACCGCGCCCTTCGGCGTGGCCTATATCGAAACCCGTGCAGAGGCCTTGATTGGCGGCTATGCGACCCTGGGAGTTGCCGCCGAGCGCTACCCTGGCCACGACGCCGTGGTGGTGGCGGCCTTTGGTGATCCGGGGCTTGCCGCCTTGCGTGAAGCGCTGCCAGTGCCCGTGGTGGGATTGACCGAGGCGGCATTGATGAGCGCCTGCCAGCTGGGGGGACGCTTCTCCATCATCGCCATTTCCCAGCGCATTCAGGCCTGGTATCGCGAGACCGTGGAGAGCCACGGCCTGTCTTCGCGGCTGGCCAGCATCCGCGCCCTGGACCAGCCGCTGCCGGATATCGGCAACGTGCAGCTGGATCAGGGCACGCGCCTGATCGAGCTGGCAGAACGGGCGGTCAGGGACGACGGTGCCGATGTCCTGATACTGGCGGGCGCCCCGCTGGCCGGACTGGCCCGCGACGTCGCCGACCGACTGCCTGTGCCGGCCCTGGATGGAGTGAGCTGTGCCATCGTCCAGGCCCAGGCGCTGGTCGAGCTTGGTCGGGGCAAGGGTGGTGTCGCCAAGGCAGGTAGCTATGCCCCGCCGCCGAGCAAGGCGAGCCTCGGGCTCGGTGACGCGATGACGGCTCTGATCGGACGGCAGCCGACGTGACAGCCCGACTGGGCGCGCAGCACTGCGGCTGCCTTCCAGCAGCCCCTCGGGCGTCCTGACGTCATTCGCCTTGGCGTCGGGTCGCTCGCTATACTCCTCGCTCGGCCAATCTCTCCACCTGCTTCGGACATCGGTCAATGGATGCGACCCAGGATGACAGCTCCACCGCGCCAGCACGCTCAAGCGCGCTTCACCGGCGCAGGATACAGGCGCCATCGTTGGCGGATGAAGCCTACGAACTGCTCAAGGGGATGATTGTTCAGGGCGAGCTGGCGCCGGGTGAGCGCCTGCTGGAGCCTGCGCTGTGCCGTCGCCTGGGTATCTCGCGCACGCCGCTGCGCGATGCCTTGAACCAGCTGGCCGGTGAGGGACTGGTGACCTTGCGGCGTAATCGTAATGCGCTGGTGACCCGGCTGGACGGCGCCGAGTTACGTCATCTGTTCGAGGTCGAAGCCGGGCTTGAAGCCATGGCCGTCGAGCTGGCCGCCCTGCGGATGACGGCGACCGAGCTCAAGCGCCTGACCAACCTGCAGGAGCGTCTCGAAAAGCAGCATGCCAAGGGGGACCGGGACGGCTACTTCGCGACCAACACCCGCATCCATGCACTGCTGGTCGCGGCGGCGCGTAACCCGGTGCTGGTGGAGACCCATCAGCGCCTGCTCGGTCGCCTGGAGCGGGCGCGCTACCTCGCCCTGGATAAGCTTGGCCGCTGGCAGGAATCCACCGACGAGCACCGCGCGATCCTCGACGCGCTTCACGCACGTGATCCGGATCTTGCGCGACGGCGCATGCACGATCACGTGATGCATACCGGGGTGGCCATCAGCGCCCTGCTGGCTCCCTGAGTGCCGGGTGCAACGTCAGTGCTTGAGCGCCAGCCAGTGGCCCCCACTATGGTCCAGTTCATCCAGCTCGGCGTGGTAGAGCTCTGACAGGGCGTCTGCCCGCAACACCTCCGACGGTGCGCCACCGGCAATGCGAGTGCCCCTGTCCATCAGCCACACCCGGTCGGCGTAGGCATTGGCCAGGTTGAGGTCGTGCAGCACGCAGATCACTGCCAGGTCCTGCTGTTGCGTCAGCCGCTCCAGGCAGCGCATCAGCGCCTGGCTCTGGCCAATGTCCAATGCGCTGGTGGGTTCATCCAGCAGCAGGTAGCGAGTGCCCTGACTGGGGCCCGCCAACTGGCACAGGGCGCGGGCAATCATCACTCTCTGCCGCTCCCCGCCAGACAGCGTCTGCACATTGCGCTGTGCCAGGTCGCTCAGCTCGAGTCGTTCGAGCCATCGCGCGACCTCATCTTCGTCACATTGGGCGCCAAGGCCGGCCAGCTGATCCACCCGCCAGGCAAACACCGGGCTTTCCTGCTGGGCCACCAGGGCGCGACGCTGGGCCAAGTCGTGGGGGTGCCAGTCATCTAGCGGGCGCTGATCCAGTGTCACGCTGCCCTGGGCAGGCTTGCGAAAACCGCTTAACAGCCCCAGCAGGGTACTCTTGCCCGCGCCATTGGGCCCAAGAATGGCCAGAAAGTCACCGCTGGCGACGCTGTCACTGAGGCGTTCCACCAGTGGCGGTGTGGTCAGGCTGGCAGCATGCAGTGTCAGCATGAGGGGCGCTCCCGGATCAGTAGCCAGAGAAAGTAAGGGCCGCCGATCAGGCTGGTCAGCAGGCCTACCGGAATTTCGGCCGGATTGGCCAGTCCCCGCGCGAGTCCGTCGGACACGATAAGCAGCAGCGCGCCCCCCAGCATCGAGGCCGGAATCAACAGCCGGTGGCCTGGGCCCAGCCACAGCCGCAGGCAGTGGGGGATCAACAGGCCGATGAAGCCGATGATGCCGGCCAGCGCCACGCTGGCTCCGACGCCCAGCGCGGTGGCCACCACCACCCGCCGACGCAGGCGCGAACTGTCGAGTCCAGCGGCGTGGGCGGTGATATCCCCCAGCTGCAACAGGTCCAGATCACGGGCGCTTCTGAGAAGTATGATGATGACGACCGGCGCCACCAGCCACAGGCCAATGACCGCTGGCCACAGGGCATTGGCCAGACTGCCCATGCCCCACAGGCTCAACTGCCGAAGCTGTTCATCGTTGGCGATAAAGGCCAGCACGCCGCCTCCGGCGGCGGCCAGGGTGTTGATCGCCAGGCCCGCCAGCAGCAGGGTGAACAGGGCACTGCTGGAGGCCGCGCCCATCAACCCACGCTGACTGATGGCGAAGACCAGAAGGCCGACGGTGAAGGCACCGACAAAGCCCGCGATGCAATGGCTATAGAGGCCAAAGGGCGAGCCTTCAGCCTCCAGCAACACGATCCATAGCGACACCGCCAGCCCCGCGCCGCTGGCCATGCCGAGCAATGTCGGATCTGCCAAGGGGTTGCGAAACAGGCCCTGCATCGCCGCGCCGCTTCCCGCCAGCAGCATGCCCACCCCCAGCCCGAGCAGCAGCCGGGGTAGCCGTAGCTGCCACCAGATGGTCAGGGCCTGCTGATCGACGGCAGGTATCAGCTGGTCCAGTGACAGCCCCAGTGGGCCGGTACAGGAGAAGATCACCAAGGCCAGCAGCACGGCCAGGGCCAGGCCGGTGATGGCCCGGTGCGGGTTTCTATGGGGTCCTGGTTGAGGCGCGCTGGCGGCCGGGGCCGGGGTGACGGCAGCGGTGCTCCTGGCCGATGTCACCGCTGACTTGCGATGACCACCGGTGACGGTACGCCAGGGTATGGATCTCATGGCTGGTGGTCTGGCGTGAGTGACTCAAGCGCGCCGTGCAGTTGCACTAGCGCCGCAGGGGTGCGCGGCCCCATCGACAGCAGCGCACTGCTGTCGATGGCGACGAGGTGGTGCTGACGCCCGGCCGGTGTCTGTGCGAGCCCCGGCAGTTGCCATAGTCCTTCGTCGCCGCCCAGCGCATCGAGCCCCGCCTGGGGCACGATGACCACATCCGGCGCGGCAGGGATGATGCCTTCCGCCGAGACCGGCTTGTAGCCGGACATGGCGGCGAAGGCATTGGTGGCGCCGAGCGCCTCGATCAGTGTCTGGGCCAGGGTATCGTGGCCACCGACCATGGGTGTCATGCCGCCGTGATGCAGTACAAACATCACCTTGAGACCACTTAATGGCGGCAGCGCCGCCAGTTGTTCAAGGTCCTTGTCGAGTTGCTGGGTCAGCTGTTGACCCTGCTCCTCCCGGGACAGCGCCGTGGCGATGGTGTCTACCTTGTGGGCGATACCGGCAAGTCCCTGCTCGCCGGGTACGCGGATCAGTTCGACACCGCTGGCGTCGAGCTGAGCCAGGGCCTGCTCGGGGCCGGCGGCATGTGCCGCGATGATGCGCTGGGCGCCAAGACCGAGCACGCTCTCCGCCGATAGCCTGCGCAGGTAGCCCACCGATGGCAGGTCGGCGAGGGCGGGTGGGTAGCTGACAGTGTCGTCCCGAGCGATGATCGACGCCCCGGCACCCAGCGCCGCCACGATCTCCGCCACATCACCTCCCAGCACCAAGGTGGCGGGGGCCTCCGCCTTGGCCTGGCTGAAGGCGCCAAGCCAACACACCAGGGCTGCGCTCAACAGGGTGCAGAATCGCCGGGGCAGGACAAGCGTCAACATGATGCGCTCCTTCAGGCGGCCTGGTGATGGACAAGGCGATCGAGCAGGGTGCGCCACAGGCGAGATTCGGGCTCACCTTCACTGCGCTCGGCGTAGATCTGCAGGGCCAGCTCACCGTGCTGGTCAAAGGCTTCGAGACTCGTCACACCGCCGTCCCGGTTGGGCTTGTGCACCGTCCAGACCTGGTCGATGCAGGTGTCGTTCAGGTGCAGGGTGGCGTCATCCATGAACAGGTTCAGCCAGCCTCGCATGCGTTGGGGGGGCACAATATCGCCGGTGCGAATCTGCACACAGCCACGGCTGCTGACGAACAGCATGAGCGGCAGCGCTTCAGCCGCTGCCAGGTCGAGCAGGCTAGCGACGCTGGATGTTGGCAGCGCCTGGGTAAATTCCCCTTCCATCAGGCGGTTGGCATCAAGGCGGCTGAGGTGGTGACGACGCAACAAGGCAAAGAACTGGTGCACATCGGTCATGCTGCCCCAGTCCTGCTTGAGGCCCTCGCGCGCGGCCGCCGGGATCTCGCTCGCGCTGGGTGTCGCTTCGTCGACGAAGCAGGGAGCGTCGCTGGTGCCTTCTTCCCATATCTCCTGCCAGCGCGAGAGATGACGTTCGCTGACCGAGAAGGCCTTGTGCACGGCGTGGCCGGATTGGTCGAATACCTGCAGGCTCCAGCGCTCACCCTCCGGCAGTTCATCACGAATCAGGCAGGCCCAGTGCCAGCGGGAGAAGATCAAGCGCAGGTCGAGGCCACGCGGCGCCAACAGCAGTCCCGCATGGGGGCCGCCCTGCAAGCGGGGGTACTCGCCGGTCTGTTCCAGTACCGCGAGACGGGAGCGGGTCAACGCCTTGACCGGGCCCAGGGTGTGCAGCATTCCGGCGACGGTGGTCGCAGCGTAGGGCAGGGTCATGACGTCCTCGCCCAAACGCGAGGCTTGCAGGGCGCCTTCGCTGACGCCGATACACTCCGCCATACTGATCGCCGGGGTGCGTGGGTTGGTCTCTCGCAGTGCGCGGAAGGCATCGAGAATGGCGTTGCGTTGATCATCACTCATTTCGCATCTCCTACCACTGATAGCTGATATTGGCGAGCAGGCTGCGGCCGTCGCCGAGACTGCCGTCGGGGCGATACCACTGCTGGTCGGCGACGTTGGCCAGACGCAGCGAGGTCGATATCGCGTGACTTGGCTGCCAGGCCAGCTGCAGGTCGTTGAGTCCATAGCCAGGCAGGCGACTGCCGTCTCCGGTGTCATCGAAGTCGCGGGCAAAGCGGCCTCGCCAGCCGACCGTCAGGTCAGCATCGGAAAAGTGCCAGTCGGCGCCGAGGGTGGCCTCCAGCGGCGTCTGGCGCTCCAGGTCTTCGCCGCTATCACGGTCCTTGCCCGAAACGCGTGATACCGACACAAAGGTGTCCAGGGGCGGCAGGGCGCTGGGCTGATAGCCCAGTCTCAGGTCGTAGCCCCACAGGTGCGCGCGGGAGACGTTGACGGCCTGGGTAGTCCCGGCGAACAGGTCGACGCTGGTATCGATGAAGTCGTCGGCCTTGATATCGAAATAGCTGCCGCGCACCGACCAGTCACCCTGCTGCCAGCCAAAGCCGGTCTCCCAGGTATCGCTGGTCTCAGGGTCCAGGTCGGGGTTGGGAATCCAGAAATTGTCGGGTACGCAGAAGAAAGGACCACCGCAAAAGCCCGCGAAGTGGCGATCGTTGGCATATAGCTCATTGAGTGTCGGGGCGCGGAAGGCCTCGGCATAGCCGGTATAGATCACCCAGGCGTCGGTCGGACGCCAGGACAGACGAACCTTGGGGGAAAGCTCGTCTTCGTCGCTATCTCGGCCAGCATTATCCTCGGCGTCATAGCTGTCGTAGCGCAGGCCCAGGCCCAGATCGAACTGTCCTATGCCGCCGTCGTGCACATAGCGCCCGACCGTCAAGGTATCGTCGAGATAGACCGCCGACGTATCGATATCGGCATCGGGGAAGCCCGTCGCACCGCCTGACGGGTCCTGTTCGGCGCGCTCGAACTCGATGCCAAAGGCCAGGGTTTGATCGAGCCATCCATGGCTCAGGTGGTGCACGCCATCGCTCTGGATGCCATAGCGCTCAAGGGTACGATCACTTTCGTCATCGATGTCCTGGCGGCTGAGGCTGAGGCGTGTTTCGAGGAAGCTTGTCTCGCTGGGTGTCCAGCGGTGGGCCAGCTGGGCGTTGTCACTGGTGACCTCACGGTCGATCAGTGGATTGCTGGGGTCAGGATCGATGACCTGCGGATTCGATGGCTGGCGGCTGTCCTCGTCGTAATGCTGCCAGCTGGCGGACAGCTCCTGGTGGTCGGCAAACTGCCAACTGCCCTTGGCCAACAGGCTGGTCAAGTCGGCATCTTCTTCTGCCTGCTGGCCGCCGGCACGGCGAATGTCGCCAGAGTCGGAATAGCCGATGGCTACCAGCCCCTGACGCGCTCCTGTACCACTACCCTGCCGTCCAAACAGGGTTAGCTGAGAGCCCAGCTCATGGGAGGCCGTGGCGCCGGAGACCGACAGCCGAGCGCCGCTGTCCTCCCCTGGTGCGAGCAGGTCCTCGGCGTCGACGGTGGTGACGCTGACCACACCCCCCATGGCGTTGCCCCCATACAGGCTGGACAGTGAGCCACGGGCAATCTGTACCTGCTGGATCAGCCCGGGATCGAGAAAGACGTTGCCAATATGGCCGGTATCGATGTCCTGGCGCACCCCATCCAGCCGGATCTGAACGCCGTTTTCATCGAAGCCTCGCATGGTCAGGAACTGGCCGTTGCGGCGGCCGCTCCCGGCAACATGAACGCCCGGCTGCTGTGCAATGACGTCTTCCCAGCGGGTTGCCGTCGACAGTGCCGGGTCATCGCGCTCGATCACGTCAATGATCATCGGCGCCCGGTGGACGTCGCCAGGCAGGCGCGTACCGGTGACTACCATGGGATCGAAGGCAGGGTGATCCTCCCCGTTGCCACTCGTTGGGGAAACGAGAGGCTGAGCCGATAGCGGTGATCGGGTCGGCGTGGGCGCGTCGGCGCTGTCGGCGAGGGCAAGCGTAGGTGCCAGCAAGAGCACGGGGAGCCAGCCAGCGCCCGTCGAGACAAGTTTCATGGGCTTTCCTGGTCAGTTTGCTGGCTTGGGCGATGGCCCTGGCTGGCAGATAGCGGATAGAGAAATGGGTGAGTCGATGTGTGAACGGTACTACGCCGCCTTGGCGGCTTCGGTCGTTACAAGGTCAGGATCAACTTGTTGTTACGTGTCCTGGTGAGCTGGTAGTGGCGCCCGTCCAGAACGATAAACAACCGACCATCAGCACCAAGCAGGCGCTCAGCCGAGACATAGTCGTCGGTCACGGTCACCTGACGTGACGTGGCGGCAGACTCCCGGGCGGGGCTGGGCGTGGTACTGGGTCTCAAGGGGTGTTTCATCATCTCATACGTTGTAAATGATAATTCTTCGCATAAGATATCAATGCTCATTCCCTTGCACAAGCCTATCTCCCTTGCCTGTTAGCTGGCAGTGGGTTCAGCACAGCTGGAGTGGGCGATGGCAGAGCCGGGGGAGAGACCCAGGATGGCGGCGTTAGATGACGTTGTCCTTGGATGGCGTTGACTTTGGATGGCGGGGCCATCAGCAGCGAGGGGGTTGTGATCGCTCACTGCTGGCGGTGGGCAGGACGGAGATCATGGCTTTCTTGACAGTCTTTGAGAACACGACCATATTGCAAACGGTAATGATTCTCATTGTTTTGAGTTGTCCGTCTGCAGGAGGTCGTCATGTCCTATCGCATCAAGACTGCACTTCACGGCGCCAATCCGACGCTGGAAATCTTCGACGTCAGCTCCGGCTCCATGCGTATGGCCTGGGAGTACCCTAAGGAGATGGCGAACGCAGACACCGATCCAGAGCTCGCCGCCATGCGCCGCGAAGAGGCCATTCACGAGCTATTTCGGCGACTGTTTCTGCTGACCACCGAACAGTATCTGAAGGGTGAGCTTGGCAAGGGGGCTTCTGGTAAGTGAGGCATCTGTTTCGTGAAGTGTCTGCCCGGCGCAGTATCGCAGCGGCTCAGTGCGAACGGGGTGCCAACTGCATGGACGCCAGCGGCTGACATGGCTTGCCATGACGAAGCCACAGCACCTTGTCGGTCAGGTCCATGACCACGCTGAACAGGGTTTCCATTCGCTCGGCCTCGGGCACGCTGGGGTCGAAGTGGCGACACAGGCTTTCTTCCCCCGGGGAGTGGTCGCCCAGCAGGTCAAACAGACGATCGGGATCGAGCCCTGGCGCATCGTCATCGGCAGACGGCTGCGCTGCTACCAGGTGGTCGATCTGCTGATCAAGGCGGGTCAAGCGGGACCAGGAGTCGGGCTTGGGAAAGTCCTCGACCCAGTGGGTCGCGGCATCGCTGACCAGGTGATTGGTGTGGGTGATGGCACCGCGGCGAGGAGACAGCTGCCCCGGCGGGCCCGGATGAACTTCAAGCCCCAGGGCGCGACCATCGCCGTCGGCCAGCAGCAGGTGAGCCGGGGCGCAGACGCCGTCCTGGGCCACGGCCAGGGCATTGTCGAAGTCTTCGCTCTCGAGCATCTTGCGCAGCGCCAGGTGGATGGGCAGTCCCTCGCCACAGGTGGCTGAGCGAATGGCATTGAGGCCGACGCCGATGCCCTGAGTGTTGAGACCGATCTTGGCGACCATGCCAGCTTCACCAATGCTGATGAAGGCAGGTACCCCCGGCGCCTGAACATCCAGCACGACCAGGTGGTCGAGTTGGTCAGCGCGCCAGTCCCAGTTCTGGGCCAGCCATTGATGTCCCCCCCGGGCCAGGCTGAAGGCCGAACAGCCGCCGCTGGCACGGGTCAGCGAAATCTCGCTGCGACAGTTGAGGGTCAGGACATCTGTCAGCTCTCCCCCGATCCCCTGGGCAATGCCATCCATTTCCTCGAGGATCGCGGGAAAGCGTGACTCGATCATCGGCATGAAGCGCTCGGCATCGCGCCGGGCTTCATGCCATCTCAGTCCTGCCAGATCGTGGAACAGGCGATCATACACATCGATACTGGCGAGGATCGCCTCGCGATGCTGACGGCCATGTTCTCGCCCGATCTCGAGCCGACTGCCGGATAGTCGAGTGAGCTGCATCGTCCCTGTCCTGACGCTGTGTGGTTACTGTCAGCGTAGCAGGTTATGGCGACGCTCAGGTCTTGTTGGCGGCGTTGTAGACGTCCTCGTCGAGCTCGCCTTCGCTCTTGCCGACCAGGGTGGTGACCATCAGGTCCCCCGCCACATTGACGCTGGTACGGGCCATGTCGAGGATTCGGTCGACGCCTGCCACCACTGCCAGAGCCTCTAGGGGCAGGCCGATCTGGGCCATGACGATGGACAGCATGACCAGGCCAGCGCCAGGCACGCCGGCGGTGCCAATGGAGGCCAGGGTGCCGGTGACGATGATCATGCCGTAGTCTGCCAGGCTCAAGTCCACGCCGATCAGCTGAGCGATGAACACCGCGACCACCCCTTGATAGATGGCGGTACCGTCCATGTTGATGGTCGCGCCCACCGGCAGTACGAAGCCGGCAACCCCCTCCGAGACCCCCAGGTTCTTGGTCGCACAGCGCAGCGACACCGGCAGCGTGCCGGAAGAAGACGCCGAGGAATAGGCCACCACCAGGGCGTCGAGTATGCCCTGCAGATAGCGCATCGGGTTGAGACGGCCCAGCAGCGACAGCAGTCCCGAGTAGACCACCAGCACATGGACCACGCTGGCAAGGTAAGCCACGCCGATCACCTTGACCAGCGGCAGCAGGACCTCAGCGCCGTAGCTGCCGGCGACGTGGGCGATCAGGCCGAACACGCCGAAGGGCGCCAGCGCCATCACCAGGCTGGTCAGCTTGACCATGGCCTCGGCGAAGCTTTCGAACACCTTGACCACCGGCTCGCCTTTTTCCCCTATCAGGGTCAGCGACACACCGAGGCCGATGGCAAATACGATGATCTGCAGAATATTGCCGCTGGCCAGGGCGTCAACGGGATTCTGGGGCACCAGACCGACCAGAATCTGGATCAGGCTGGGCGCTTCCTTGGCCGCTTCAGGGTTCGCCTCGAAGGACATGTCCAGGCCGACCCCAGGCTCGAACAGCCAGGAGGCAGCCAGGCCGATGGCGATGGCGAAGGCTGTCGTCAGCAGATACAGGCCAATGGTCCGGGCGCCAATGCGTCCCATCTTCTGGGGATCACGCATGGCGGTGATCCCGACCACCAGGGTGGAGAACACCAGCGGAACGATCAGCATCTTGATGGCGCTGATGAAGATATCGCCGATGGGCTTGAACACGCTGGCACTTTCGCCCATCAGGGTGCCGACGAGGACGCCCAGGGCGAGACCAACAAGGATCTTCTGCCACAGCGGAATGCGCCGCCAGAGGCCGGGGGAGCTGCTGGTGTGGGACATGAAACGTCTCCAGGGAAGGGGGAGGCTACACCCGCCTGCCTCCTCAAGGTGAATCGAGCATCGGCGCCCGGAACGGCCTAGCAAGATAGTCTCGTTGGGCCGTTCCTATCAGGCGATCGACATGATGGATGCGGATTCTATCGAAAAAACGTCTGCCGCGTTTTCATCCCTGGGACCCCAAGCGCTCGGCGACGTGAATTGGGCAGCCCCGTTTTTCGCTGCTGAACCTTACCCTGTGCGCCTTACCCTTCGCTGTTGCCTTGGCCATTGCTCAATGTCCGCGAGAGCAGGTCGTGGAAGGCGGCCCAGGATGCCTCGTCAGCCCGCTGCTGGTAACGCTCGCTGTCGAACACGGTGAAGGCATGGGGTGCACCGGAATACACCTGAATCTCGTAAGGGGCGCCGGCGGCTTCCAGTTCCTGCGATAGGGCGGCCACCTGATCCATGCTGATGGAGGCATCGGCGCCGCCATGGGCGATCAGCAGCGGCGGGGTGTCGGCGGAGTAGCCCTGGCCCTCGGGGGTGTCGAGACCGCCATGAAAGCTGGCAAAACCGTGAATGGCGTCATCGGGATTAGCGCGGGCCATCTCGAGCACCACGGCACCACCGAAGCAGTAGCCCATGACCACGGTATCGGTTGCCGCACCTTCGTCCCGCGCCTTGGCCAGCCCCGCCAGGGTCAGGCCCCGCATGCGCTCGCGGTCGTCATACAGCGCTGCCATCTCGGCCTTGCGGGCGTCGATCTCGGCGGGACGGTTGCCCTTGCCGTAAAGGTCGATGGCGAAGGCGTCATAGCCGTCCTCGGCCAGCATGTCGGCGCGGCGCTTCTCATAGTCGGTCAGGCCATCCCAGTCGTGGATGATCAGCACGCTGCCCTTGGCGCTGGACGAGTCAGGGCTGGCGGGGGCGAAGTACCCCTGAAAGGACTCTCCGTCGACCTGATAGTCAACGTTTTCCCCCGCGACAACTGACGTCGCCGCCAGGAGCATGGAAACGCTGATCAAGGGTGGGGTGAGACGGGAAATTCGAGGCATGACGGACTCCTTGTGGTCGGAATAGCGCGCCTGGCTGCGTGCTTGGTGCCTGTCGAGCCTAGGGCGCACGACTCATGAGTATAGAAGTGATCGCCAAGATGCCAGTGTGGTGACGCTGGCTGGGTCGTCATCCATCCACAGCGTTGGCAAGGCAGACTTGAGTTTTTAATGCCTTCCTTCCAGATTGGAGGTATGAAGACTCTGGGGCCAGGCGTGCAATCCATGTCGCTGCGCTTCCAGCTTCATCTCAGGACAACCAGAGCGAGACCAACAATCATGAAAAAGCGCGTACTGGCGACCGCGGTGGCCGCTACCACCCTGGCGGTCGGTTCCATGGCCCACGCAGAGGTCAAGATCGGATTTCTCGGTGGTTTCACCGGCGGTATCGAGAGTCTGACGCCCCCCATCTATGACGGTGCCCAGCTCGCCGTGGACCACATCAACAACCAGGGCGGCATCCTCGATGGCCAGGAAGTGGTCATGCCGACCGGTGATACCACCTGTGGTGATGCATCGGCCGCCTCCAACGCAGCGGACCGCATGGTCAACACCGAGCAGGTGACCGCCATTGTCGGTGCTCTGTGCACCGGGGCGACGATTGCCGCGGCCAATAATGCCGGTATCCCCGGCGGGGTGACCATGGTATCGCCGGCCTCCACGGCGCCAGCAGTCACCGACCTGGACGACAACGACCTGGTGTTCCGCACCGTGCCGTCCGACGCCTTCCAGGGAGAAATGCTGGCCAAGCTGCTGCTCGACAAGGGAATCGAGGAAGTAGCGGTCACCTACGTCAACAACGACTACGGTCGTGGTCTTTCCGATGCGTTCAGCTCCGCATTTGAAGATGGCGGCGGCAGCGTGCTGGAAAACCTGGCCCATGAAGACAACCGGGCAGACTATCGCAGCGAACTGGGCACGCTGTCGGCGACAGGTGCACAGACTCTGGTCGTGCTGGCCTACGCCGATACGTCGGGTCAGACCGTGGTGCGTCAGGCCTACGAGAGCGGCATGTTCACACAGTACGTCGGGGCCGACGGCATGGTGGGCGACAGCCTGGTCGAGGCCATCGGTGCCGATGTACTCGACGGTATGATCGCGACGCGGCCAGGAAGTCCTGACCTGCCTGGCACCGAGATCTTCACCGAATTGGCCAATAACGCCGGCATTGACCCCACCGCGGTATTTGCCGCCCAGGCCTACGACGCCGCCTTCCTGCTGGGGCTTGCGATTCAGCAGAATGGCAGCGCCGAGCGCGAGGGCGTATCGGCCGCGCTGCGCAGCGTGTCGTCGCCTCCAGGCGAAGTCATCCTGCCGGGTGAGTGGGAGAAAGCGGTGGAGCTGATCGCCGCCGGCACCGAGATTAACTATGAAGGTGCTTCTGGCACCCAGGACTTTGACGATAACGGTGACGTGCCTGGCGTGGTCCAGGAAATGACCGTGGAAAACGGGACTTTCACCGGCAAGGGCTTTGTTCAGTAGCCGCCTTGACGTAAAGTAAGGCGAGTCGTCGACGGACGACGCTGCATCCGGGCGGTCGCCTCCGCCCTATGACCGCGCCAATGCTCGCAACTGAGGCGCTTAAGGAAAGCCCCCGGCCATCTGGTTGGGGGCTTTATCATTATGGGGCGTTAGCCTCCTGGGCCTGCATGGTCTCCTGTAGCAGTGTGGTGGGAGCCTCCTCCTTCAGGGACCGTCACCTGCCAGCGAAACAGATAACACGACAAGGGCGGCCCGCAGGCCGCCCATGTCAGGTGCTGTAACGCCAAGCTGTCGTCGTGGCGCTATCAGTCGTGGTGCTTGACCTTCTCGGGCAGCAGGCCTTTCGGGGCCACCCGCAGCACGATGGTGATAAGCAGCCCGATGACGAACACTCGTGCCTGCAGGGCGCGACTTTCGAGGCTACTGGGGACCTCCCAGCCGAAGCTGGCCTGACCGAAATGCGCGGCAAGCTCCATCACGTAGAGCGCCAGCGGCTCCGACATGATCCAGATGATGTAGACCGCCACCGCCCCAAACAGCGTTCCCAGGTTGTTGCCCGGCCCACCAAGAATGACCATGACCAGCACCAGGAAGGTATGGTTGAGCGGCAGGTAGCCGTTGGGGTCAAAGATGCTGTTGAAGCTGCCCAGCGCCGCCCCCCCGATACCCATCAGCACACAGCCGAGCACGAAGATCTCGAGGCGGCGGCGGTTGATGTCCTTGCCCATGGCCGCAGACGATACCTCGTTGTCCCGGATGGCGCGGATCATGCGGCCCCAGGGGGCGTTGTAGGCGCGGTTGAGCAGAAAGAAGATGGCCAGGATCATCACCGCGGTGACCGACAGGTACATCGCCCTGGCCAGGGTGAAGCCGACCTCGCCTGGGGCAGGCACCGGCCAGGGCAGCGGCGACACAGTGGCGGTGCCTCGGGTCAGCCAGTCGGAGTTCTTCAGGAATGCCTTGATGATCTCGGCGATCCCTAGCGTCGCGATGGCCAGGTAGTCACTGCGCAGGCCGAGGCAGACGTGGCCAATGAAATAGCCCACCCCACCGGCCAGCGCGCCGCCGACGATCCAGCCGACCCAGACCGGCAGGCCCAGTCCGCCGACAAAGCCCATCTGGCTCTCGATGGCGTCGGTGACCTCGCGGAATTCGCTGATGACCACCATGTAGACGACCATACCGACCACCAGGGTGATCACGGTCCTGAGCCAGGAGGGCAAGCCCAGTCGGGTCAGGCGCGACAGGCCGAACACCAGGGCAATGCCGGCGACCACATAGGCCAGTACTCGCGCCAGTTCTCCCGGCAGGGAGCTGTCCCAGAAGGCGGGATTGACCGGCACGCTGAAGGTCATTGCGCAGAAGCCGCCAAGAGCCACGAAACCCATCACGCCAGCGTTGAACTGGCCCGCGTAGCCCCACTGAATGGTCAGCCCCAGGGCCAGGATGGCATAGCAGCTGGCCTCGACCAGCATGCGTGTCGAGTAAGCGGAGCCCATGACCATGAACACCGCGCTCACGGCAATGGCCAGCACCACCAGCAGGCTGAGCTCGCGTACCGGAAAGCGGCTCTGGGGCGCGCTATTGGTGTCATCACGATGATGAAAGTCGTTGGTCGTCATCAGATCACCTTGCCCTTGAAGATGCCGGTAGGACGCCATACCAGGATGGCAACGAGGATGAAGAAGGGCACCACGATCTTGTATTCAGTGCCGACGAAGGCCAGGTTGTTCGGCAACTCCAGCCACTCGGGAAGGCTGTCGCGGAAGGGTCTGAGCAGCACGTTCCAGTTGAATACCGCCAGGGTTTCGGCGAACCCCACCACGAAACCGCCTGCGATCGCGCCGAAGGGGTGGCCCACGCCGCCGACGATGGCTGCGGCAAAGATGGGCAGCAGCAGATGGAAACTCAGATCAGGCTTGAAGGTGACGTCCATCGACAAAAGCGTGCCGGCGATGGCCGCCAGACCACCGGCGATGACCCAGGTCACGGCCACGATGGTGTTGGTATTGATGCCAGAGGCGCGGGCCAGGTCGGGGTTGTCTGACATCGCGCGCATGGCCTTGCCCAGGCGAGTACGCGACAGAAACAGCTGCAGGCCAATGACCGCGACCAGGGTCAGCACAAACAGGTAGATCTGGGGTTCGGTGATCACCACCGGCACTCGCACGCCTTCTATCGGCAGGGCCAGGCGGAAGATTTCCTTGCGGTCATCGACGTAGAGGCTCTGTCCGCCGGTGCCGGAAAACAGGCGAATCAGCCCCTGCAGCATCAGCGTCACGCCCAGGGAGCCAATGACCATGACGATGGGTTTGACGCCATGGGCGCGCAGCGGCTTGTAAAAGGCCTTGTCGATGCCGACCGCCAGGGCCGCGGTCAAGACCATGGCAAGCGGCAGCATGACGATGGCCGTCGGCACCCCCAGTGCCGCGCCGGCATTGGGGAACAGCGTTGCCAGCAACAGCACCATGAAGGCACCGAAGGTCATCATGTCGGCGTGGGCGAAGTGGGCAAAGCGCATGATGCTGAAGACCAGCGTCACCCCAACCGCGCCAATGGCGTAGATCGACCCGGTGACGCTGCCGGCGATCAGCACGTTGTTGATGAAGAACACGAATTCATTCAAGGCGATATCTCCGCACTGGTGTCTGGCGTCAGCCGCCGAGGAAGCTCTTGGCCACGTCGGGATCGGCCAGCAAGGCCTGTCCCGAGTCGGTGAAGCGATTCTGGCCGGCGGCCAGCACGAAGCCCTTGTCGGCGATGGCAAGTGCCTGTTTGGCGTTCTGTTCCACCATCAGGATGCCGACGCCTGCCGCGTTGACCTCCTTTACCCTGTCGAAGATTTCGTACATGTACTTGGGCGACAGACCTGCCGTGGGTTCGTCCAGCAGCAGCAGTTCGGGTTCCGCCATCAGCGCCCGGCCCATGGCGACCATCTGGCGCTGTCCTCCTGACAGCTCGCCGGCGGGCTGGTGTCGCTTGTCATAGAGCGGGGGAAAGAACTCATAGGCCTTGGCCAGCATGCGCTTGATATTGCCGGGCTTGAGAAACGCGCCCATTTCGAGGTTTTCCTTGACCGTCAGGCTCGGGAAGACGTTGTGCTCTTGAGGCACAAAGCCCATGCCCAGCTCCACCAGACGATTAGTCGGCAGGTTGTGGATAGGTTCTCCGCGCAGCAGAATATCGCCCTGAGTCACGTTGAGCTGGCCGAAAATAGCCTTGAGCATGGTGGATTTGCCGGCGCCATTGGGGCCGACGATGACGCCGATTTCATCGGCTTCGATGGTCATGTCCACCCCGTTGAGGATGTTCATCCCGCCGTAGCCACCGTGCACCTGGCGTGCGTCGAGTAGAGGCATAGTCCTGTTCTCTGCATTGGGCGCTCAGTGCGCCTCGGTCGTTGTTATTGCCCCCCTTGCGCGCAAGGAGGAGGAGGTCAGGCCGCGCCTGCACCGAAGTAGGCCTCGATGACCTCCGGATTGTTCTGAATCTCTTCGATCGACCCTTCCACCATCACCGAGCCCTGGGCCAGTACGATGACCGGGTCGCAAAGTCGGGCAATCATGTCCATGTCGTGTTCGATGACCAGGAAGGTGTAGCCGAACTCACGGTTCATGCGTTCGATATTGCCGATCAGGTCGCCCAGCAACGTTCGGTTGACCCCGGCGGCGATCTCATCGAGCAGCACCACGCGGGCGTCGGTCATCATGGTGCGGCCCAGTTCCAGCAGTTTCTTCTGGCCGCCAGACAGGTTGCCCGCCAGCTCGTTGCGCACGTGATTGAGCCCGATGAACTCGATGACTTCCTGAGCCCGACGCTTGATCTCGGCCTCATGCTCGCGCACCGCGCGCGGCGCGAACCAGGCCTTGGCCAGGGATTCGCCGGGCTGTGCGGGCGGAACCATCATCAGGTTCTCCAGCGCTGTCAGCTGGGAAAACTCGTGAGCGATCTGGAAGGTGCGCAAGAGCCCCTTGTGGAACAGTTCGTTGGCAGGCCGATTGGTGATGTCTTCACCGCTTAACAGGATCTGCCCCGAGTCCAGCGGCAGCGCGCCGGCAATGATATTGAACAGCGTCGATTTGCCGGCGCCGTTGGGGCCGATCAGGCCCGTGACCGAGCCTTCTTCGACCTGAATGGAGCAGTCGTTGATGACCCGCAGGCCGCCGAAGGCCTTGTTGACGTGACGCACATCGATGATGGCTGACATCCTGATACCTGCTGTGTTCGTTGTCGTTATTGTCGTGGTGGGCGCCGCCCAGGCGGCGATCAACCGCCGTGATGCCCCTCGTGCTCGCCCAGCGTGCGGTAGGCGGCGAAGGCGCCTACCGTGACGATCGCGACGATGGCCGGTAGCCAGTAGCCCTCGACGTAAGGCAGAGCGCGGAGGAACACGAAGGCCACCCCGGTGGGCGCGATGAAGCGCACCAGAAAGCGCCACAGGCTGAGCCAGCCAGCGCGCGTGTGCATCTCTTTCATGGATTCGGTCTGGGTCAGTGACCAACCGGCAAAGAGCGCAATCAGCAGGCCGCAGAAGGGCAGCGTGATATGCGTTGTCAGTTCCAGCACCTCGAAGGCGTTGCGACCGAAAAGATCATGGAACGGGCTCTGTTCGGCCCAAAGATTGAAGCTGGCGACGGTCGCCAGTCCCAGCGCCCAGGCAACCCCCACGACGACCAGGACCGCCGTCACCCGGCTCAGCGAAAAGCGTTCTACCAGATATGCCGCTACCGGCTCGATCAGCGATATGGCAGAGCTGACGGCAGCCCCCAGCACCAGCACGAAGAAGATGGCGCCGATCAGCGCGCCGGAAGGCATGGCCGTGAAGGCTAGCGGCAGCGACACGAACATGAGTCCAGGGCCTTCATCGGGAGACAGGCCTGCTCCGAAGACCAGCGCGAAGATGGCCAGCCCCGCCAGAATGGCGACCAGGGTATCGATCACGGCCACGGTAAAGGCCGTGAGGGTCAACGACGTCTCGCTTGGCATATAGGCGCCGTAGGCCATGATCGCCCCCATGCCGAGGCTCAGGGTGAAGAAGGACTGGCCCAGGGCAACCAGCCAGCCTTCCAGGCTCAGATCGGAGAGCGAGAACGATAGCAGGAAGTCGCTGGCAGCGAGCATATCGCCTGCGGCAGCTGCATAGAACAGCACGACCAGCAGGATCACCAGCAAGGTAGGCATCAGCAGGCGCAGGCCGCTTTCGAGGCCTCGGTGGACGCCGCGCGCCACGATGTACGCGCAGATCACCAGGAATAGCGTGTGATAGAGCGTCAGCTTGATCGGTGAGCTGATCAGGCTGGCAAAGTCACTGGCGAGGGTTGCTGCGTCGGCACCTCGTAGCGAGCCCGTCAGCATCTCTCCCAGGTAGTGGATCGCCCAGCCACTGATGACGGAGTAGAAGCTGAGGATCAGCAGCGCCGAGAGTCCCCCCAGCCAACCGATGATTTCCCAGGCCCTCGAGGTCTTGTGACAGCGTGTCAGGAAGCGCATGCCCATGATCGGGCAGCGCCGGCTGTTGCGGCCCAGCATGATCTCGGCGATCAGAATCGGCACGCCGATGGCAAACACACACAGCGCGTACACCAACAGGAAGGCACCACCGCCATGCTCGCCCACCAGATAAGGAAAGCGCCAGAGGTTGCCAAGCCCCACTGCTGAGCCAACCGCGGCCAGCAGGAAGGTGCCTTTGTGGGTCCAGATGTTGTCGCTGCTCATGGGGCATCCGTCGACATGTCAGACTTGTCAGTCGGACTGACCGGGCGATGGCCCGGTCTCACATGCCAACTTTGCGATACAAACGTATGCCTGACTAGAGGGGGTGCGTTTAGCAGGCGTTGGTGGGGCGTGATAGTGGCGGGCTTTTCATCTTGTCGACGATAGCCGTCGGGGTCTTAGCTGCCGACTCGCGGCGCCAGCGAGCGGTGGTCGTCGCCCAGGCGTACCGTATCACCGACCGACAGGTCACCGATGGACTGAGTGCGCTCCCCGGTTCTGACCGAGATAAGTGCCACCACGTCGCCAATGCTCGCGGTATCGTCATCGACCCGAGCTTCCACTTTTACCCTGACCGAGTATCCGTGATAGCGGCCGGCAATGATGCTGCCGATGTGGGCGGTGGGGTACTCGTCAGGCTTGTCGGCAAAATAGCGTTGTACGCTGTCGGCGCCGGGATCATCCCATTCGACATGCTTGTGCATTCGCGTGGCTCCTCGTTCGCGAAAGATGATGTTCTGTCCTTAGCATAGACCTGTCGGGGCAGGGTCGCCGACGGACCCCTTACTCCGAAGCCATACTCCTGTGGCAGCTTATGGGCGGAGAAGTTCCTTTATCAAGCCCAGGCTGATAAATGCTCCATGGGGGGCGAGTCGGCCAATATGGCGGATGTCCCGCTACAAACGACGATGCCCGCCAGAAGGCGGGCATCGAGGCAACGGAAAGCGGCGCGATTACTTCTTGCTGGCGCGCTTGCGTTCGTTTTCTGTCAGGAACTTCTTGCGCAGACGGATATGGTTCGGGGTGATCTCGACCAGCTCGTCGTCATCGAGGAATTCGATAGCCTGTTCCAGGGTGAAGCGCACCGGCGGAGTCAGCACGATGTTCTCGTCGTTACCGGAGGCGCGCATGTTATCAAGCTTCTTGCCCTTGGTCGGGTTTACCACCATGTCGTTGGCACGGTTGTTGATGCCGACCAGCATGCCCTCATAGACCTCGGTGCCGTGGTCGATGATCAGCTTGCCGCGCTCCTGCAGCGCATACAGGGCGTAGGCGAGGGCCTTGCCCGGTACCATGGACACCAGCACGCCGTTGCGACGCTCGATGGAGGCGTCGGGCTTGAGCGGGCCGTAATGATCGAAGCGGCTGGTCAGGATGCCGGTGCCTGACGTCAGGGTCAGGAATTGACCGCGGAAACCGATCAAGCCGCGCGCCGGAATGATGAAGTCAAGGCGCACGCGGCCCTTGCCATCCGGATTCATGTTCTTGAGCTCGCCCTTGCGGTAGCCGAGCTCTTCCATGATGGCGCCCTGATGCTGCTCTTCGCAGTCGATGATGACTTCTTCGTAGGGCTCCTGCTTTTCGCCATCGATCTCGCGGATGATGACTTCAGGACGACCGACGGCCAGCTCGAAGCCTTCGCGACGCATGCTCTCGATCAGCACCGACAGGTGCAGCTCGCCGCGACCGGAAACGATGAACTTCTCCGGTGATTCACCCTGCTCGACGCGCAGCGCGACGTTGTGGATCAGCTCCTGGTCCAGGCGATCCTTGATGTTGCGGCTGGTGACGAACTTGCCGTCCTTGCCTGCAAACGGTGAGTCGTTGACCTGGAAGGTCATGGAGACCGTCGGCTCGTCGACCGTCAGGGCCGGCAGTGCCTCGACCGCAGCCGCGTCACAGATGGTGTCGGAGATGGCCAGTTCGTCGATACCGGTGATGCAGACGATGTCGCCGGCGGTGGCCTGCTCGGTCTGGACACGCTCAAGGCCCAGGTGAGTCATGACCTGGCCAATCTTGCCCTTGCGGGTCTGGCCTTCCTTGTTGATCACCACGACCTGCTGGTTCGGTGACATGGCGCCGCGAGTGATGCGACCAAGGCCGATGACGCCGACGTAGCTGGAGTAGTCGAGGGCCGAAATCTGCATCTGCAGCGGGCCATCGAGTTCAACCTTGGGCGGCTCGACGATGTTGACGATGGACTGGAACATCGGCGTCATGTCCTCGGCCAGCTGGTCCGGTTCCGGACCGGCAATGCCGTTGAGCGCCGAGCAGTAGATGATCGGGAAGTCGAGCTGCTCGTCGCTGGCACCCAGGTTGTCGAACAGATCGAAGATCTGATCGATGACCCAGTCAGGACGTGCGCCGGGGCGGTCGATCTTGTTGACGACAACGATCGGCTTCAGGCCCTGGTCGAAGGCTTTCTGGGTGACGAAGCGAGTCTGCGGCATCGGGCCGTCAACGGCATCGACCAGCAGCAGGACCGAGTCCACCATGGACATGACGCGCTCGACTTCGCCGCCGAAGTCAGCGTGTCCAGGGGTGTCCACGATGTTGATGTGGTAGTCCTGTCCCTCGGGAGAGCTCCAGCGGATCGCCGTGTTCTTGGCCAGGATCGTGATGCCACGTTCCTTTTCCTGGTCATTGGAGTCCATGATGCGCTCCTGCCCCTCGGCCTTGCGGTCCAGAGTGCCGGACTGGCTGAGCAGCTTGTCGACCAGGGTGGTTTTGCCGTGGTCGACGTGAGCGATGATGGCGATGTTGCGAAGATTCTCGATCACGACGGGATCCTGCTGGAAAAAGTGGGGCCGCATTATAGGGCCTGGGTGATGACAACGACCAGCATTGTTGCGGTCAATCTATCCGTGAATTCTCAAGATACTGAACTTTCAAGCACCTGCGTGACGCTGACTTGGCGCGTTAAGCCCCATTTTCAGGCGTTTTTGCGCGAGAAGGCGACAAGAAAGGAGTGGCTTGAGGTGCCATCTCTTGTATGCCCGCCTGTTTGAGGCGGCGCTTTTCGACGCCACGGCATAACAATGTCTACACGACAACGTCTATATGACTACGTCTTTGTGACGCCTTGATGAGAGGGCTCTCCCCGACGGTGTTCTATCAACATGAGTATCAGCGTCATCCAGCGGGTCGCTGAGGGGCCTGCCCCTGGCTGGCGCTTGTCAGGAATGTACGGGGCTGCTGAATGGGAGCCGCTGCATCAGGGGCGCTGCATCAGGGCCATGGCATGAGGGCCGCAGGAGAGGCATGCTCAGGATGGCATGGGCCAACTACGACATAACAGCCGTTGCTCGGCGGCTGCTGAGTAGCTGTCCCTCAGGCGCGCTGCACCAGCGCATTGGCCCGACAGGCCTTGAGCCGCGTGGCCAGGTCTTCTACGGCGCTCAGGTCCAGCGATGGATCAAAGCCTCCCAGGCGCTCGAACCAGTTGCGCTCTACGCCCAGTGCCCGTGTGGGCGTCTGTCGCAGCAGTTGGAACAGGGCCAGCGGACAAGGCCGAGATGGCCTGACCATGGGGCGTGATTCGTCGGCAGCCGCGGCCATCATGCGTTCTACCCAGGCTGAGTCCAGTGGGCCCAGGCAGAAGCCGAGCATTCGCCCATTGCAGTGAGAGGCTGCCAGGTTGAAGCGTCTCCCCATCGGCGCCGGACGGACGCGCACCAGCCGATAGTCTTTCGCGTGCTCGCCGAGCTGTTCAGAGGTGATGCCACCATCGTCGATGACTATGATCTCGCTGCGCCCCTGGAACAGGGCAATCTGCTGGCGTGCCTGCGTCAGCCGACAGGACAAATCCTTGCCGGTCAGGCGGGCATCGATGATCAGGCTGATATTCACGACGACACTCCGAGGCGGGTGACGCCGACCGTGACGGGAGGGCCGGCGACAAACGTAAGGAAGTGTATCCGCGCGTTGCAGAAGGTTCCAGCGACCCCTTACCCCTAGCGATCGCCTCGGCAGACTTCAGCGTCGAGATGGTTGAGGGTTATTTTGGTGCATAAAAGTTTCCGGCGCTTCATTTTGGTGCACAAGTGGGTCTTTGACGCGATGGCCGTGAGCTAATGCGCTATGCTGGAGCAGTAGTGGCGAGAACTTAAAATCGATGAAAAACATTGGGTTGAGATTTTTTTGATCAATGCTGGTGCAATGATGGCACGCAACCTGCATTGTTTCTGACAGTGTCATCGTGTCGAGCACGTCACCATGGGAACTGTCCCGGGAGCGTGCTACAAAGGATCCCGGTACCCCTTTTGCTCCCTGGATCATCCCCCAATTCGAAGTCGGTGACATGGGATTGGTGCCGTCGCCCCAATGCTCGAGTCACGAACAAGTTTCACTCTGGAGGACCACATGTCAGACAAGACTCTCGCCCTGATCAACGAACATGACGTCAAGTGGGTTGACCTGCGTTTCACCGACACTCGCGGCAAGGAACAGCACGTCACTATTCCGGCCTCCGAGGTCGACGAGGAATTCTTCGAGAACGGCCAGATGTTCGATGGCTCCTCCATCAACGGCTGGAAGGGCATCAACGAGTCCGACATGATTCTGCGTCCGGAAGACGGCACCGGCTTCCTCGACCCCTTCACCGAAGACGCGACCCTGATTCTGCGTTGCGACATCATCGAGCCGGCTACCATGCAGGGCTACGAGCGCGACCCGCGTTCCATCGCCAAGCGCGCTGAGGCCTACCTGCAGTCTTCCGGCCTGGGTGATACTGCATTCTTCGGCCCCGAGCCCGAGTTCTTCATCTTTGATGAAGTGCATTGGAAGGCCGACATCGAAGGTGCGATGTACAAGATTTCCTCCGAAGAGGGTGCCTGGTCAACGGACCGCGCCGTCGAAGGCGGCAACCTGGGCCACCGTCCTCGGGTCAAGGGCGGCTACTTCCCGGTTCCCCCGGTGGACAGCTTCCATGACATGCGCGGCGCCATGTGTAACACCCTGGAAGCCATCGGCCAGAAGGTCGAGGTGCACCACCATGAGGTGTCCAACGCCGGCCAGAACGAAATTGGCGTAGCCTTCAACACCCTGGTCAAGAAGGCCGACGAAGTTCAGGAAATGAAGTACGTGATCCACAATGTGGCCCACGCCTACGGCAAGACCGCCACCTTCATGCCGAAGCCCCTGGTCGGCGATAACGGCAGCGGCATGCACGTGCACCAGTCCTTCTGGAAGGACGGTCAGAACCAGTTTGCTGGCGACCAGTACGCTGGTCTGTCTGAAATGGCGCTGTTCTACATCGGCGGCATCATCAAGCACGCACGTGCGCTGAACGCCTTCACCAACGCTTCTACCAACTCGTACAAGCGTCTGGTGCCGGGCTTCGAAGCACCGGTCATGCTGGCCTACAGTGCCCGTAACCGCTCTGCGTCGATCCGTATTCCGTACACCGCCAGCCCCAAGGGCAAGCGTGTCGAGGCGCGTTTCCCTGACCCGACCGCCAACCCCTACCTGTGCTTCGCGGCCATGCTGATGGCGGGTATCGATGGCATCAAGAACAAGATCCATCCTGGCGATGCCATGGACAAGAACCTCTACGACCTGCCGCCGGAAGAAGGCAAGTCCATTCCGACCGTGGCGGAAAGCCTCGACCAGGCGCTGGCGGCTCTCGACGAAGACCGCAGCTTCCTGACCGAAGGTGGTGTCTTCACCGACGACATGATCGATGCCTACATCGAGCTCAAGAACGAAGACGTGGAGCGCCTGCGCATGACCACGCACCCGATCGAGTTCGACATGTACTACAGCTGCTGATCCAGCGACGACGACACCCCGTCGTATATCGGCCCCGCCTTGAGCGGGGCCGATTTTTTTGGCCTGGCCTTGCCCTCGAGCAAGCGATGCCCTTGGCCTGGCAGGACAGGCATCGCATGCTTGCCAGGACACCCCCATCAAGGAGCCACCGTGAAGCTACCACCGCGCTGCCGGCAGGCCATGTCGCCACAGCCGTCGGGCCGCCTGCCGGCTCGGCGATGCCGGTTGGAGCTGATGTGGCTGGGGTGGATATGGCGGGGGCGGATATGGCTTTGGCGAGTATCGAGAGGCCTGCTGCTGACGATACTGCTGCTGTATGGCTCCCAGGGGAGTGCCGCCGATGCCCTCTATCGTCGCGTCGAACGTCATGGCGGCGTCACCTATAGCGATCGGCCGCTGGAAGGTGGAGAGCGCTTCGTGCCAGGGGCGCTCTCCCATGTGCCGAGTGCTCCTCTGCCCCCGGCACTGTCCCAGCTGCCGGGGGATATCAGCGCTGCTGCGCCGGGCTACCTGGCACGGGAGGTACTGGCCATTGCCCGTCCGGCATCTGGCAGCGTGCTGCCCAGCGGCGCTGGCGGCAGCCTCGAGGTCGCGGCGGCCGTCAGCCCGCCTCTTGACGCCGGTTATGTGCTGGGGCTTGAGGTCGATGGCGTGCTGGTGACGACGGGGGATTCTCCACTGACCCTGACTCAGCTCGAGCGGGGAGAGCACCGCATCGTCCTGGTCGTGATCGACCCTGATCGCAAGGTTCGCCAGCGCAGCGACGCTGTCGTGCTGCACGTGCAGCGAGCCCGCGTTGCGGTGCCCGCGACTTCCCGCCATGGGCCGTCATCGTAGATAGCGAATGCTCCCTGTCTCCCTTGTTCCCGTTCCCCCCGGTCCCCCTGTCCCCCTGGCAGCTCAGACATCTGGCCAGAGTCACGTCGGTCCCGGGTGGCCCGCTGGCGTGGCCCCAATCCCATTCGGCATAAGCCCTAAACCAGTGCAGTGCACCAGCTTGGTGCAGTAGCATGTCCATGGGGAGGAGTGTCCAGGCTCCCCCGTGGGACGACAGCGGGTACACGGCGCACCACGGTGGTCATCGTCTGGGTGAAAGCGAGTCTGGCCCGCTTCTTGCTTGCATTAAGGAAGTGCACTCGCTGACGACGCCTGCTTCGGGATGGCGCCTTCAGCGCCTCGCAGGGGGGTGCACCTCACGCTCGGCTGAACGACTTCATCTGCTCAGGATACGCTCATGGCGTCAGGCATCATCGAACACCTCACCACGGCGGTTGTACTGCTTGATGAGGACTTGCGTCCAACGTGGATGAATCCCGCAGCGGAAGCCCTGCTGGCTGTCAGCGCTGCCCGAGTGATCGGCGTACCGCTGGGAGATTGGGTCGGCGGAGAAGACGATATCGCCGACGTGCTGGCGCGTGCCAGAGACGGTTTGCACCCCTATACCCAGCGTGAGGCGCGGCTGACCCTCGGCGGTGGCGAACCCTTGACGGTGGACTACACGGTGACGCCGTTGGCTCGGGATAGCCTGCTGCTCGAGCTGGAGCCGCGGGACCGGCTGTTGCGGATCTCGCGAGAAGAGGCCCTACAGTCGCGCCAGGAGACCATGAAGGTGCTGGCGCGAGGGTTGGCTCACGAGGTCAAGAACCCACTGGGCGGCATACGTGGCGCCGCACAGCTGCTGGAGCGTGACCTCGAGCAGACACCCGCGCTCAAGGAATACACCCGCATCATCATTGAGGAAGTGGATCGACTCAGGGACCTGGTCGATTCCATGCTCGGGCCGAACCGCGTGAGCCGCCGGGAGCCTCTGAACATCCACCGGGTGCTGGAGCGTGTCCGGGCACTGCTGCTGGTAGAGCAGCCCCAGGTCCGCATCGAGCGAGACTACGATCCCAGCCTGCCCGAGCTGATCGGTGACGAAGCACAGCTTATCCAGGCCGTGCTCAACGTTGCGCGCAATGCAGTGCAGGCTCTGGTCGAGTCGGACACCCCAGACCCCGTGATCAGCCTGCGGACCCGGGCCAGACGCCAGTTCACCCTGGGGGCCCAGCGTCATCGCCTGGTCTGCGATGTCAGTGTAATCGACAACGGGCCAGGTATTCCCGACACCCTGCGTGACACCCTGTTCTATCCAATGGTATCCGGACGGGCCGAGGGCAGCGGCCTGGGGCTGTCCATTGCCCAGTCGGTGCTGCATCAGCACGACGGGCTGATCGAATGCGAGTCCGCCCCCGGACACACAGAATTTCGCTTGCTGATTCCTCTGGAGATGAGTCATGACTGATGCCGCTCGTATAATGATCGTCGATGACGATCGCGCCATTCGCTGGGTGCTGGAGCGGGCGCTGGCTCAGCCTGACTTGCAGGTGGAAGCGGTCGAGCGTGCCGATACGATTCTGGATCGTCTGCTCTCCTCACCCCCGGATGTTCTGGTCACCGATATTCGTATGCCGGGCATCGATGGACTGGACCTGATGGCAAAGGTGCGTGAGGTGCACCCCGATCTTCCGGTTATCGTCATGACCGCTCACTCCGACCTGGACAGTGCGGTAGCCTCCTATCAGGGGGGCGCCTTCGAGTACCTGCCCAAGCCCTTCGATGTCGATGAGGCACTTGCCCTGGTGCGCCGAGCGGTCGCCCACGTGCGAGAACGCCAACGGCCCGTCAGCGTTCCCGAAGGCCTGGATGCAGAGATCATTGGTGAAGCGCCGGCCATGCAGGAGGTCTTTCGTGCCATCGGCCGTCTCGCCCACTCGCACATCACCGTGCTGATCAACGGCGAGTCAGGGACGGGCAAGGAGCGGGTGGCACGCGCCCTGCACCAGCATAGCCCTCGCGCGGGCAATCCCTTTATCGCCCTCAACATGGCCGCCATTCCTCGGGATCTGATCGAATCCGAGCTGTTTGGTCACGAAAAGGGAGCCTTTACCGGTGCCAGTGCCAGTCGTCAGGGGCGCTTCGAACAAGCCAACGGCGGCACCCTGTTTCTCGACGAGATCGGCGACATGCCGTCGGAAACCCAGACTCGGCTGCTGCGGGTGCTGGCCGACGGCGAGTTCTATCGGGTCGGGGGACACACGCCGGTCAAGGTGGATGTGCGGATCATCGCCGCCACCCACCAGGATCTGGAGACACTGGTGGCCGATGGGCGTTTCCGTGAGGACCTGTTTCACCGCTTGAACGTGATCCGCGTTCATCTACCGCGGCTGTCCCAGCGGCGTGAGGATATTCCGCGGCTGGCCAGGCACTTCCTGGCCGAGGCCGCCAAGGAGCTATCCACCGACGTCAAGGTACTGACCCAGGACGCCGAGGAGTTTCTGACCCGGGTGGACTGGCCTGGCAACGTGCGCCAGCTGGAGAACACCTGCCGCTGGCTGACCGTGATGGCCTCCGGGCGCGAGGTGCTGGTCGAAGACCTGCCGCCGGAGCTGCGTGGGGGGGATGACGTGGCTGCCGGAGGGGACTGGCGTGAGGCGTTTCGCGCCTGGGCTGACGGTGCCTTGGCCGCTGGCCATACCCACTTGCTGGAAGAGGCCGTGCCTGACTTCGAACGCATTCTGATCGAGACAGCGCTCAAGCACACCGCGGGACGCAAGGGCGAAGCGGCAGAGCTGCTTGGCTGGGGCCGCAACACGCTGACGCGCAAGCTGAAGGTGCTGCTGCCTTCGCTGGCCGAGGACCACGATTGAGCGTGGTGGCCGCAGCAAGGGCATAACCTCTCTGTTGAAATTGACCTACCTCAAGGGGCGTATCACAAACGCTCAATGAGTGACCTAGAGTGATGGCGGAATAGCATATTCTCTCCAAACATTGTTTGAGCCGCCACGCTCTTGTCACCACGTTTGCAGCTTCAGCAGTGCTGCTGCGCTTCTGAGAGGGTCTTTCCCATGTCTTTTTCGCGTATTGGCAGGTTTAGCCTGCTGAGCTTGTGTTTCTGTGCCTTGGCGACAGGCGCTTACGCCCAGGATTCCGGCCGTCCGGTCACGGTCCCCGCTCACAGCGAGCAGGCCCCAGCCGCCGGTGATGACCTCGCCGCCATTGCCAAGGAGACCACCAACCCGGTCGGCTCCGCCTGGATGCTGTGGATGCAGAACGACTACACCCATCTCGATGGTGATGACTTCGATGGGCGCTGGTCGAACTCCTTCAAGTTCCAGCCCGTCATGTCATTCCCGTTCGAGCTGGCCGAGGATAACTGGAATCTGGTGGTGCGCCCCGTCTTCCAGTGCAACTCCTCGCCCATGGACGAGAGCTTCGGGACCTTGGCTCGTGGTGGCAGTCCGCTGGATATCGACCCAGATGAGTGGAGTCGCAATGCCCCCCATCGGGGCAGGACGGAGGGGCTCGGTGACACGGCGCTGGTCACCTTGGCCGGCCCGGCTCGCAGCGATGGCGTGATCTGGGGGCTGGGGATGACGCAGATTTTCCCGACCGCAGAGCACGATGTACTGGGGCAGGGGAAATTCCAGGCCGGTCCTGCGGCGCTGATCGCGCGCCTGGCGCCGAATCCTGGTGGCTGGAACATGGGCCTGCTGGCCCAGCATTGGTGGTCCTATGCCGGTGAAGATGATCGGGAGCACACCAGCCAGACCGACCTTCAGTACTTTCTCAACTATCGACTCAGTGGCACCGAATTGGTGGGCATGACCCCCAACGTGCGGATCAACTGGGAAGCGGACAGTGGAGAGAAGGTCAATTTCCCGATTGGCCTGGGGTACTCCAACGTGATCCGCATGGGCAATACGCCGGTTCGCCTGGCCGCCGAGATTCAGCGCAGCGTGATTCGCGGTGACGAGTGGGACGCCGACTGGAATCTGCGCTTCATGTTCATCCCGGTGGTCAAGAACCCCTTCCTGTAAGGACGCTGTGGCCTGCCATGAAACGACAGACATGAAACGACAGAAGGGCTCCGCCATGGCGGAGCCCTTCTTGATTTGCTCTGACGCTAAGCGTGTCGGCGTGATCGCCGGCGAGGTCGCGATCAGGCCAGCGTCAGAGGCTCGGTGCGCGCCTCAAGCCAAGCCAGCGCCGGGCCATCGAGCAGAGGTGCCAGCCGGCGGCGTACCTCGGCATGATAGGCGTTGAGCCAGTCGAGCTCGGCCTGGTCAAGCATCAGCGGAGCCAGGCAGCGGCTATCAATGGGACACAGGGTCAGCGTCTCGAACTCCAGGAAGTGACCGAACTCACTCGCGGGAGCGGGGCGGTTGGCGACCAGGTTCTCGATCCGCACGCCCCACTGGCCAGGCCGATATACGCCAGGCTCGTTGGACGTGATCATGCCCGCACGCATGGCGGTATGTTCGGCGACGGACGCGCCGGAACTGATCACCTGAGGGCCCTCATGCACATTGAGGAAGTAGCCTACTCCATGGCCGGTGCCGTGGCCGTAGTCACGCCCGGTGGCCCACAGCGGCGCCCGCGCCAGGGCGTCTAACCGCGAGGCGGCGATACCCTCTGGAAAACGCGCTCGGGACAGCGCAATCATGCCCTTGAGCACCAGGGTGCAGTCTTCGCGCTGCGCCCGAGACACCTCGCCCACCGGTACCATGCGGGTGATGTCGGTCGTGCCGCCACGGTACTGGCCGCCGGAGTCGATCAGCAGTAGCCCGTCACCCTCTATCGTCGAGTAGGCCTCGGCGGTGGCGCGGTAGTGGGGCAGGGCACCGTTGGCATTGAAGGCGGCAATGGTGTTGAAGCTTTCGCAGACGAAGTCAGCGTGCTGGGCACGCTGTTCGCGCAGACGGGTTTCCACATCGAGCTCGCTGACCGGTTCCTGGCGGGACAGGCATTCCTCCAGCCAGGCAAAGAAACGGCACAGTGCTGCCCCATCTGCTTCCATGGTCTGGCGCACGAACGCCAGTTCATGATCCGTCTTGATGCCCTTGGCCAGGGTGCTGGGCTGAAACGCCTCGACCACGTTCATCTCCGCCGGCAACGCCTGACGGGTGCCGAGGGTCACGCGAGCCGGATCGATCAGTGCCGTCTCGTCCCGGGGCAGAGCCGCCAGGCGCGGTGCCCAGTCAGCATAGTCGGCGACCTCGATACCGTCTTCGGCGAGCGCCTGAGTCTGTTCGGCGTCCAGCTTGCCGGGTGCGACAAACAGGGTGGCTGTCGCCCGGCCAACCAGCAGGTGGGCCAGAAACACGGGGTTGAAGCCCACGTCCGAGCCACGCAGGGTGGTCAGCCAGGCGATGTCGTCGAGGGTCGAGATCAAGTGCCAGTCGGCGGCGTGGTCGGCCATGGCCTCGCGCAGATGGGTCAGCCGTTCACCACGTGTCTGATCGAGATAGCGCGGGTCGTGGGGTTCGATGGGCTCCAGCGGCAGGCGTGGACGGTCGGCCCAGATCTCGTCGAGCAGGTCCTTGTCGCCACGCAGGTTTACTCCCTGCTGGCCAAGCAGTTCGTCCAGCTGGCGGCCGTGTGCCAGCGATACCACCTGGGCGTCATAGCCGAGCGTGTCGCCCTCGGCGAGCCGCTCACTGAGCCACTGCATCGGCGCGGCAGCCTGCCCCTGGGTCAGCTTCTGCATGGCAATGCCGCTGCCAGCGAGCTGGGCCTCGGCCTGCACAAAGTAGCGGCTATCGACCCACAGCCCCGCCTCGTCCTGGGTCACCACCAGGGTGCCGACAGAGCCATCGAAGCCGGAAAGCCACTCGCGCCCGGCCCAATGCTCGGGCAGGTATTCGCTGTTGTGGGGATCGCTGGAAGGTAACCACCAGGCGTCTACCTGATGGCGACGCATCGCGTCACGCAGTTCGCTGAGACGTTGGCGAGCGGTCTCGGCGCTGGTTGAGGACATGCTCAGACTCCTGTTTTGACGATAGCTTCAGCGTCCGCGCGATGCGCGGACGCCGGATCGATGAGGCGGTGGTGCTTCAGCATGCGCTTGAACACGGGTACGAGCAACAGCAGCACGGCGGCGAAGATGACCAGGGCGATGGCCGAACGTCCGAACAGCTCGGGCAGCTGCTGGATTTCTTCAGCATTGACGTGGCCGCCGATCAGTCCTGCCACCAGGTTGCCCAGCGCGGCGCCGGTGAACCACAGCCCCATCAGCTGGCCTTGGGTGCGTTGGGGAGAGAGCCCTGACATGGTCGACAGCCCCACCGGTGACAGGCACAGCTCGCCCAGGGTCAACAGCAGCATGCTGCCGACGATCCACAGGGGAGAGACCAGCCCAGGTCCACTGAGTACCTGCTGTGCAGCCAGCACCATCAGGCCGAAGCCCATGGCCGCCAGCAGCAATCCCAGGACGAACTTCATGGGGCTGCCGGGTTCAAGGTGACGGCGGCCGAGGGCCGGCCACAGCCAGCCGAACACCGGGCCCAGCAGCACGATGAAGACCGGGTTGAGGGACTGGAACCACAGGGTGGGGATGTCCCAGCCCAGCACATTGCGGTCGGTGTAGTTAGCGGCGAACAGGTTGTAAGAGGTGGGCTGCTGCTCAAAGGCCGCCCAGAAGAAGGCTGCGGCCACGATCAGCACGAAGCAGATGGTCACACGGATGCGCTCGTCACGGTTAAGGCCGGAGAACAGCATCAGGTATGCAAAGAACCCTACCGCAGCCACGATCAGGACGCTGGTCATGGCTTCTGCCACGGCGCGGGCATCGATGCTGATCACCCCAGTGGCGACCAGCGCGACCAGGGCGGCGAGGGCGGCCAGACACAGGCTGACGATGGCGCCCACATGCCGGCGTCGCTGGGCCGGAGCGTCCCAGGTGGAGGCCCGGCCACGCTCGACATCGGCACGTTGCATGGCGGGCACCGCCCACAGACGAAACAGCAGCAGGGCAATCAACATGCCGACGCCCCCCATGGCAAAGCCCCAATGCCAGCCCATGGAGTCCATCAGCAGTCCGGTGAACAGCGGCGCAAACAAGCTGCCGATGTTGATGCCCATGTAGAAGATGGCAAAGCCTCCATCCCGGCGCACATCGCTCTCGTCATAGAGGCTGCCGACCATCACCGAGATGCAGGTCTTGAACAGGCCGGTCCCCAGCACGATGAAGATCAGCCCGACAAAGAAGGCAATCGCGCCGAACAGGGCGGACAGGGCGATGGACAGGTGGCCGAAGGCGATCAGGATAGAGCCGTACCAGACGGCACGGCGCTGGCCGAGCCAGTTGTCCGCCAGCCAGCCGCCGGGCAGCGCGGCAAGATAGATGGCGCCACCATAGATGCCCACGATGGCGGCGGCGGTCTTGGCGTCGAGGCCTAGACCACCGTCAAACAGGGAGGCGGCGATGAACAGTACCAGCATCGGCCGGATGCCGTAGAACGAGAATCGCTCCCACATCTCGGTGAAAAACAGCGGGCCAAGGGCGCGTGGATGCCCAAAGAACCCCTTGTCGGCGTGGGAGCCGGGTGAGTGGGTGGATTGCATGAGACCAGACCTTTTCGGGGTGGGAAGGCGTGCTTACGCCTCTACTTCAAGCGCCTCGAGTCGAGAGGGCATTCGGGAAGATTGCGAGCAATAGACACAATAATGTGCCGATAGTCGTAAGAAATTGCTGTAGATCAGCATAAAGGCAGCGAATTTTAGGGAAATCGTCCTTCGAGGGAAATACCCCAGGCGGTCTGACTGGCCGCGTACCCCCTGTCATCTCAGCGAAAAGGCGTATGTCCAACATGCGGGGTCAGCCTCTATATTGTCGAAATGTCGATGTTTCTCGGCAGAGCCCCTTCGCTGAACGGACAGGATGAGCGTCATGGAAGCACCCGTGCAGGACAGTACGCGATTGTCAGGGAGCCTGGCTGGCATCAGGGTCATCGACCTGACACGCGTGATTTCCGGTCCTTTTGCCAGCCAGATGCTGGGGGATCACGGGGCAGAGGTGATCAAGGTGGAAACACCGGGCGAAGGTGACGTGGTGCGCAAGCAGGGCAACATGGTCAACGGCTTCAGCGCCTACTTTGCCCAGTTCAACCGCAACAAGCGTTCCATGACCCTCAATCTGCGCACCCCCGAGGGGCGTCAGGTGCTTGACCGCCTGCTCGACGGTGCCGATGTCCTGGTGGAGAACTTCCGACCAGGGGTGCTGGCGAAGATGGGGCTTGATGATGACACCCTGAGGACACGATTTCCTCGGCTGGTGGTCGGCCGTATCAATGGATTTGGTTCCACCGGTCCCTACCGTGACCGGCCCGCCTATGACTTTGTGGCCCAGGCCATGAGTGGCTTCATGGGCGTCAATGGTGCCGAGGGCGGCGAGCCAATGCGAGCGGCGCCCCCCATCAGTGACATGGTCGCCAGTCTCAACCTGGCCTTCGGTGTCAGCGCCGCACTGGTAAGGCGGGAGCGAACCGGGCAAGGGGAGATTCTGGAAACGGCGCTGACCAATGGCCTGGTGGCAATGCTGGGGTATCTGGCGGCGGAGTTCTTTGCCACGGGCAAGGTCCCGACGCGGACCGGCAATGATCACCCGATGCTCTACCCTTACGGACTGTTCGAGGCTGCCGATGGCGAGGTGGCCATCGCCCCCAGCAGTGAAGTGATGGTGCGCAGGCTGCTGGAAGCCCTGGGACAGCATGCGCTGCTCGAGCAGCCCCGCTTTGCCGACAATCGCCAGCGCATGGCCAATCGCGACGCCCTTCGCGAGATACTCAATGAAGTCACGCGACAGCGCAGCGTGGCGGAGTGGATTGATCATCTCAATGCTGCAGGAGTGCCCTGCGGTCGCGTTCAAGATCTTCGCGAGACCTTCTCCGACCCTCAGATTCTGGACCAGCAGATGCGCCTGGAGCTGGATCAGGGCGAGGCGGGAACGATCGCAACGACCGGCTTCCCGATCAAGATGCGTGAGGCCCCGGCCGCGCTGCAGCGCCCGGCCCCTAAACTGGGCGAGCATACTGCCGAGGTGCTGGCGGAGCTGGGTTTTGACGCAACACAGTGCGAAGACCTGCGTCGTCGTGGCGTTGTCTAGCCTGGTCACGGAGCGGCCTCTGCTCGGAGCCGTCGGCATGATCGGAGCCGTCGGCATGATCGGAGCCGTCGGCATGATCGGAGCCGTCGACAGGCGAGCGCGAAGACAGCCAGGCGAGACGGCGCAACGTAGAGGTATTGGCTAATCCGATAGGACACGCGCAAGTCAACACGCTGCCGTGTAGAAGATGCCGACCCGCTCGGTAGCAGTCATCCGCAACAGCTGTCCAGGTGATGGGAGGACAGCGGCGACCCAGGCACCTGTCGCTTCACCGCAAGCAACGCTGACACCGGTGGCGGTGGCCACCACAGCACGACATACCCCAATAATCAACAAACTCTGCAAGGAGCCCTGCTCATGCCATTCTCGCTCAAGCCTCGTATTGGACTGCCGCTGCTCGCGCTGGGTCTTGGTCTGTCCTCTACCGTCAACGCCGTGCCCATCGATGAGTGCATTGCCCCGGCAGACCCCGGCGGTGGCTGGGACTTTACCTGTCGTAGTGTCGGCAAGTTGCTGACCGACCTCGAACTGACGGACGGCACGGTGCAAGTCACCAACATGCCGGGTGGTGTTGGTGCCGTGGCCTTTTCGAATGTGGCGGCCAAGCGCGCCGATGACAGTGATTTGATGGTGGCGACCAGCACGGTGGGCATGACCCAGATTGCCCAGGGCCGCTATCCCGGCGGTGCCGAGACCATGCGCTGGCTGGCGATGCTGGGTACCGATGTCGGGGTCATCCTGGTCGATGACGAAAGCGAATACGAAAGCCTCGAACAACTGCTCGAGGCCATCGTGGCGGACCCCTCTTCTGTGGCGGTAGCCGGCTCCAGCGGTGCGGGTGGATGGGACCACATCCGGGCCTTGATGCTGGCCAAGGCAGCGGGGCTGCCTGGGGACCAGGTCGGCGCCCTGCGTTGGGTGCAGTTCGATGGCGGCGGTCCCGCGGTGACCCAGATGATGGGCAACCATGTGGATGTGGTGTCGACAGACCTGGGCGAAGTGGCAGGTTTCATCGAATCGGGTGACGTGCGTGTGCTGGGGGTGCTGTCAGAAGATCCGCTGCCGGCGCCCTTCGACCAGCTGCCCACCGCCGTCAGCCAGGGTTACGACGTGACCGGCTACAACTGGCGCGGTTTCTACACCGGTGGCGACGTCTCTGACGACGACTATGCCAGCATGGTAGAGGACCTCGAAACCCTGTACGCCAGCGACCAATGGAAAGAGGTTGCTGCCCAGAATGGCCTGGTTCCGCTGTGGCGCGGTGGCGATGAGTTCTCCTCCTTCGTGGTCGAGTCCATCGAGCGGGTCGAGGCGATCTCTCGGGAGATCGGGGTCATTCAATGAGTCACACCGATGACCTCGAGCTGAATCATGATCGCCGGCCGGCACCGGTCGGTGATCGTATCGCGGGGGCGGTGTTGCTGCTGCTGGCGCTGGGCGCCTGGTGGCATTCGCACAGCTTCGTCACTGGCTTCATGCAGCCGGTAGGGCCGGGGGCTTTCCCCCGGCTGGTCAGTCTGCCGCTAGGCGTATTGTCGGCGTATCTGCTGTTTCGGCCGGGCTTTAACGAGCGCTGGCCGGACCGTGCCGGGCTTGCACGTCAGCTGGCAGTGCTGCTGTTGCTGGCTGCCTATGCGGGCGTGCTGGAAGCGCTGGGCTTCCTGCCTGCCACGCTGGTCGGTGCCGTCCTGCTGACGCGGCTGTTTGGTGCCCGTTGGCAGCAGGCCATGGTGGCCGGGACCGGACTGGCGGTGGGGCTCTATGTGCTGTTCGAGTTTGGCCTCGGCATGCCGTTGCCGAACGTACCCTGGTGGGGAGCTGCCTGACATGGATACCTTAGCGTTTCTTGCCCAGGGCTTCGCGGTCGCGACTCAGCCGGAATTTCTGCTGCTGGCGCTGATCGGTTGTGCGGTGGGCACCCTGATCGGCGCCTTGCCGGGACTCGGGCCGGTCAACGGGGTGGCCCTGATGATCCCGCTGGCGTTCAACTTTGGACTGGAGCCCACGGCGGCCCTGATCCTGTTGGTCAGCGTCTACTACGGCTGCATGTACGGGGGGCGTATCAGCTCCATCGTGCTCAATATTCCCGGTGACGAGCCGGCCATGATGACGACCCTCGACGGCTACCCCATGGCGCTGAAAGGCCGCGGTGGTGAGGCCCTGGGGCTGTCGGCGGTGGCGTCCTTCGTGGGGGCAACCATCGCCACCATCGGCTTGACCTTGTTCGCCCCGCTGCTGGTCGATCTGGCCATCAAGTTTGGGCCAGCGGAATACTTCGCGCTGTTCCTGCTGGCGTTTGCCACCATCGGCGGCGTGACCAGCGGTAGCTTCACCAAGAGTTTCATTGCTGCGTGCCTGGGACTGTTGCTGGGCACCGTGGGCATCGATCCGGTGTCCAGCGTCGCCAGATATACCTTTGGTACCTTCGAACTGTATGACGGCATCGATTTCATCGTAGCGCTGGTCGGCCTGTTTGCGATCTCCGAGTGTCTGGTGTTTCTGGAAAAACGCCACGATGCCGACAAGCCTCACGTCCAGCTGGGTTCGGCCTGGCCGGGCATGACGTCGTCGCTGTCCTGCAAGGGCAGCATTGGACGCGGCTCGCTGATCGGCTTCGTGTCGGGGGTGTTGCCCGGAGCCGGTGCCTCCTTGGGTAGCTTTCTCTCCTATATGCTGGAAAAGCGCTGGCTGGGGGCGAAAGGCGATTTCGGCAACGGCGACCCTCGCGGCGTCGCTGCACCGGAAGCCGGTAACAATGCCGCTGCCGGTGGTGCGTTGATTCCGATGCTGTCGCTGGGGATTCCTGGAAGTGGCACCACGGCGATTCTGCTGGCGCTGCTGCTGTCGATGAACATCACCCCGGGGCCGCTGCTGTTCGCGCAGCAGCCGGAGATGGTATGGGGGCTGGTGGCGGCGCTGTTTATCGGCAACATCATGCTGCTGATCCTCAATGTGCCGCTGGTCGGACTGTTTGCTCGTGTGCTGCAGGCGCCCAGCTGGCTGCTGATGCCGATGGTGGTGCTGATCGCCTTCGTGGGCGTCTATTCGCTCAACAATAGTCCCTTCGATCTGTACATGATGCTGGCGTTCGGGGTGCTCGGCTATGTCCTGCGCAAGCTGGAGATACCGACCGTGCCGGTGGTGCTGGGCTTGCTGCTGGGCGGTCAGATGGAGTTCAACCTGCGGCGTGCCATGTCGATCAGCGGTGGCGACTGGAGCATCCTGGTGAACAGCGGGATTTCCATCGGCATCTATGTCTTCGCGGTGACGTTGATCATCGCCGGGGCTGTCTACGCCATGTTACTCCGGCGCCGCCTCAAGTAAGCCAGGAAGGCGCCAGGGCTGATGAGCGGCGGTATGCCCTGGGAAATTGGCTGAGCTCTCGGTGAGCGTGGCCTTGATGAGGGTGCTGGTGTCAGAATGGCGGTTCACAAGGAGGGAGCCGCCATGAAAACCATGAACTGGGAACGCCTGCTGGATCCGGTCCGATTGCACGATCCACGTGGCAGCACCCACGATGAAGTGGGGCGCAGTCCCTTTCACAAGGACCATGACCGGATTGTCTTTGCGGGTTCCTTCCGTCGCCTGGGGCGCAAGACCCAGGTGCACCCGTTGACCGACAATGATCATATCCACACCCGCCTGACGCATTCGCTGGAGGTCGGCTGTGTCGGCCGCTCGCTGGGCATGAGCGTGGGCGAGCTGCTGCGTGATCGCCTGCCTGCTTGGATCACCCCAGCGGATCTCGGCGTCATCATCCAGGCGGCGTGTCTGGGCCATGACATCGGCAACCCGCCCTTCGGTCACGCCGGCGAGTATGCCATCCGTGACTGGTTCAAGTGTGCCGCGAACAATGGTAGCGGCTTGCTCGACGGGCTGACGCCGCTGGAGCGTGAAGACCTGCTGACCTACGAAGGCAATGCTCAGGGCTTTCGCATCGTGACCCAGATCGAATACAACCAGTTTCGTGGCGGCATGCGCCTCACCGCGGCGACCCTGGGCACGCTGTTGAAGTATCCATGGACAGTGACCCACGGTGGCCAGGCCGGCAAGTTCGGCTGCTATCAGAGCGAGCTTCCCGCGCTGGCACAGGTGGCGGAGCACCTGGGCCTGATCCCCCAGGGCGAGCATCGCTGGTGCCGTCATCCCCTGGCCTGGCTGGTAGAGGCGGCAGACGACATCTGCTACGCCTTGCTGGATCTCGAGGACGGGGTGGAGATGGACATCCTGGACTTTGACGAGGTGGCGGAAATTCTCACCCAGATTGCCGGGGGAGAGCCAGCGGACTATGCCGAGATGTGTCGCAATGGCGTGTCTCAGCGACGCCGTATCGCGGCGCTGCGGGGGGCGGCCATGGAGCGGGCCGTCACCGATGTTGGCAAGGTCTTCGTCGAACACGAGCAGGAACTGCTGTCAGGCACGCTGCAGCAAGACCTGTTGGAGCTGTGCCACCCGGACCTTGACTGGGGGGTGAAGCTGGCCAAGCAGCTGGCGCGCAAGCGGATCTTCCAGAACACGCGCAAGGCCAAGCTGGAAATCGGCGCCTACACGACGTTGGGCATCCTGCTGGAGGCGTTTATCGGTGCGGCGCATGAGCTGCATCACACCGGGCATTCGAGCTTCAAGCATCAGCGGGTATTGGCGTTGATCGGCGAGAATACGCCGCTGCCGTCCTGGTCCTTGTATGACAGCTACCGTCGTATGCTGGACTTTATCGGCGGCATGACCGATCACTACGCGGTAGACCTGGCCCAGGAGATGGGCGGCAAGCTGCGCGGGGATTAGGCAGACTTGCCCAGCGGCTTGCTGTCGGTGCAGGGCACCGCGGCGTTGACGCAAGCGCAGGTAGCGTGGGCCACCGGAGGTGCCGGCACGGTGGCGCCACGCGGTTTTCTCGTATACTGAGGGGGAAAAACATAACAAGGGATTGATTTGTGAAAACGCAGACGCCCCCCCAGAGCGATCATGGCTTTGACGTGATCGACAAACCGACCTTCTTCGGTTCGCTGTTCCTTCTTCTTGCCGTCACTGTGCCCCTGGTGATCTTCCCCGAACAGGGCGCCACCTGGGTGCTGGCGGCCAAGAACTTCATTACCAATGAACTTGGCGTGCTCTATCTGGCGCTCGGGCTGGGCGCGAGCGGCTTCATGCTGTTTATCGTGTTCAGCGATATTGGGCAGATCAAGCTCGGGGACCCTGAAGAACAACCCGAGTTTTCGACAATATCCTGGGCCGCGATGCTGTTCTGTGCCGGGATCGGAGCCTCGATCCTGTACTGGTCGATGATCGAGTGGATCTACTACTACCAGGCGCCACCGTTTCACGCCGAGCCTCTGTCGCCAGATGCCGCTCGATGGGCGGCGGCCTACGGCATTTTTCACTGGGGCCCGGTGGCGTGGTCAATCTATCTGATTCCGGCCATCCCGATCGCCTACTTCTACTATGTGCGCAATCACAGCGTGCTCAAGATCAGCGAGGCCCTGATGCCCGTGCTGGGTGAGAGTCGCGCCCACCGCTGGCCAGGCAAACTGATCGATGTACTGTTCGTGTTTGGCATGCTCGGCGGCGGGGCCACCACGCTGGGCTTGGCGGCCCCGCTGATCAATGAAGGGCTGTATGAGCTGTTTGGTGTGCCCAAGACCCTGGCCGCGCGAATCTTCGTGCTGATGCTGTGCACCGCGATCTTTGGCTACAGCGCCTTTGTGGGGCTCAAGAAGGGGATCAAGGTGCTCTCCGACATCAACTTCTGGTTGGCCACCGGGCTGCTGGTCTTCGTCTTCGTCGTGGGGCCCACCGAGTTCATGGCCAGCACCGGATTGGACGCCTTGGGGCGGGTTCTCAGCAACCTGGTGCACATGGGCACCTGGACCGAGCCCTTTGCGCGATTCGAGAATTTCCAGTCCACTCACTTCCCCCAGGACTGGACCATCTTCTACTGGGCCTGGTGGCTGGTGTTTGCGCCCAGCGTGGGGCTGTTCATTGCGCGCATCTCGCGTGGGCGGACCATTCGCTCCATGGTAGCGGGATCGATCTTCTTCGGCTCCCTCGGCTGTGCCCTGTTCTTTATCGTGCTGGGCAACTACGGCCTCTACCTGCACCTGTCCGGCACCCTGGACCTGGTCACTATCCTCAACGAAGAGAGCGCCACGGCGGCCATCTTTGCCACCCTGTCGACCCTGCCGCTGAGCTATCTGGTGATTTTCGCCTTCACCTTGCTGGCCCTGATCTTCACGGCCACCACCTTCGACTCGATTTCCTACATCCTGGCAGCAGTGGTGCAGAAGGAGGTCGATGAAGAGCCGATGCGATGGAATCGACTGTTCTGGGCCTTCGCGCTGTCGTTCATGCCGGCGGTACTGATGTTCATCGGAGGCCTGGAGACCCTGCAGACAGCATCCGTCGTGGGTGGGGTGCCGTTGCTGCTGGTGGCGCTGCTGTTGTGTATCTCGACGGTGCGAGCGGCGCACTACGACCTGCGCTATCAGCCTGACTATACCGACAAGGAAATCTATATCGAGGAGTTCCCGGAGGATGACCCCTGGACCGAGGAAGGCACCTGGGAGCTTCCGGAAGGTGAACATCATGGCGTCAGCCATGATGATCGTCCCCATGTGGAGGGTGACCCCGGCAGTCATCCTTCTCGCCTGTAGTGGACGCGGCGCGGCGGCCCTTGTTGCGAGGGTCGTCGTCAGGCTGCCTGCGGCAGTGAGGGGGCGCCCAGATGCTCGAGAATGGCGGTTGGGACGGTGGTTTCAGGCGCGTCGATGCCCTGATTTCCGAACAGTCGGTTGAATTCGAGTACCATGGGGCGCCCCTCGACCATGGCAATGTCGAAGCCCGCGTGGTCGATGCCCAGCCGTGACGACAGGCGCTTTACCAGCGCTAGCGCCGCATCGGGCACTGGGTCGTGGCGGATTTCTCCACCTTGCGCCACATTGGTGCGAAAGTCATCCAGCGGACTCTGGCGCCAGTAGGCGGCCAGAATACGCTTCCCTACCACCACGATACGCAGGTCCCGGTCGATCGGCAGATAGCGTTGGGCGTAGAGCAGGTTCTCACTGGACAGATAGTCGATCAGAGCTTGCCGAGAGCGAATCAGACACACACCCTGCCCCATGGCACTGCGCACCCGCTTGGCCACAAAGGGGTAGCCAAAGCGTGCCTCCACGTCGTGTATCGCCTGGGAATTGACGCCCAGGATGGCAGTGTCTGGCGTCGCTTCCGGACAGCAGGCGCGGAAGGCGCGCGTCTGCTCTATCTTGTCATGGCCCAGGTGATAGGTTGCCAGGCTAGGGAAGACTCGTTGGCCAAGGCCATAGGCCAGGGCGTTGATCTGCCAGTACTCGGGGAACAGCAGGGCGTCAGCTTCCGCCAATTCCTGGCGGTGCTCGTCCATGTGGTCAGGCTTGATATAGCGCGCCTGCGAGATCCCCAGGCTCCGTAACGGATCAAAGGTGATCAGCTTCATGAAACAGTTATCCAGAAAGACAACAGAGTGGAAATATCGAGGGCGCGCACCTTGCCAACTGTGGCGCGCCTTTGCAAGTCGCCTGCGGGGAGCTCGGATGACCTACGCGACGGTGGTGGCCGACAAGCCAGGTCAGCGTTGGGTTCTGTCCCTGGCCATGGCGCTGGCCTTGGCCCTGGCAATGTTGGGGAGCGCGGTCGAGGCCCACGACGCGGAGGAGCAGCGTGCAGCGCTGCTGGATCTGGAGCAACCGCATTTTGACCATTATGTCCTGGCCTTGACCTGGCATCCCGGCTTTTGCGGCAGCCGTCGTCAGCCGCCGCGGGAATGTCGTGACCCCGCGTTGCTGGCGGGTACCGATGAGGGCTTTGTCTTGCACGGGCTATGGCCGTCTCGCCCAGATCGCTGGATCGCCCAGGGACTGAGTACGCAGGAATGGCAGCGGCAAGGGTGTTTCATCGAGCGTCCGAGACCGGCGGGAGACTTCTGTCAGGCGGGCCCCGCGATTTCACTGTCCGACAGTGCCCTGGAGCAGGAGCTGACGGCCGCCATGCCTGGTAGTGCCAGCTGTCTGGATCGCTACGAATACGCCAAGCACGGAGCCTGCATGGGGATGACGGATGACCAGTACTTTGATGGCTCGCTGGCCCTGGTGGAGATCGTCAACGACAGTGCGCTGGGAGCATTCGTGCGAGCACAGCGAGGCCGTACCGTGGCACGCCGCGATCTGATCGCTGCCTTCGAGGAAAGCTTTGGTCGGGGGAGCGGCCGTGCACTGGCGCTGGTGTGTGGTGGGCCAGGCAATCGCCTGCTGACGGAAATACGCGTCGGCATCGAGGCCGAGCACGTCGACGACTTCCCTGCCAGGCACAGCCTCGCGTCGGTGGCCTTCGGGCGTTGCCCGGCCCGCATCGAGCTGCGCCGCAACAGCTAGCGTTGCTCCGGTTAGACAGAGGGGCCTTCCAGATGGCTCAGCTCTCGCGTCAGGGCACGTTTCTGGAGGGCATCGATCACCCGGTCGTGGAGGACGGGGTCCATGGCCGTGTTAGCGGGGCGGGCGTCGGTCAGATGGGCTGCCAGGCCTTCGCCGCTGACGACCTGGAGATCATCTGCGCTCACTTCACGCTCGATCTTCCAGCCTGGCAGCGCCAGGATCCCCTGTACCGGCACGGGCTGTCCCAGCTCACGGCACAGCCAGGATGCCACCCAGCGCGTGGCTTGCCGAGCCTTGCGCTGCGGACGGCGCTCTAGCCAGCCGGGGAAGCGCAGGCGCTCGTGCTCTACCACGACGGTATCCTGAACGTCGCCCGATGGACTGATACCCGGCGTACGTGCGCGCGTCTCGACCACGAAGACGCCGTAGGGAGTGATCGCGATATGGTCGATCAGAAAGGTGTCGGCCGGCACATCATGGAAGACGAAAAAGGGGTGAGCTTCAGGTCGGATAAGGCGTTCCAGCTCCTGCCCGACCGCCAGCTCACACGCCAGACCGAGCTTGATCCGGCGAATACGCTGATAGTCACGCATCAGACGGAAACTGAAGACGATGGCAAGCAGGGTGCACAGCACGCCGTAGAAGGCCCATTCCAGCCAGTTCTGGTGGCGTGAAAACAGCATGCGGCCCATGCCGTAGACGAGCGGAGTCAGCACCAGCACCGGCCCCAGGGCCGCATTCAAGAATAGACTGGCGAAGGCTCTGTCGAGGCGATCGCGCAGCAGCTGCCCTGGCTCTCGCAGGGGGTGTGCATCAAACGGGGAATGCACGCGCGGATCGTGCAAGCTGCGCAGTGCCACCACCACCGTCGCGGCGGCCGCCAGTGGAAACAGAAAGAACAGTGGCAGCAGGTAATCCAGCCAGGCCATCGGCACTCCTTGCCCGTAGCAGAATGTTGTCCATTGTAGACAATGAAGGGGCATCCGGGCCATGCGACCCTTGGACATGTAAACTGGTGGCGCCGGATAGCCAGGCTGATCCGGTCTTTGTTGTCTCTGATGAGGAGCCATCATGCCGGACGCTATCCGCTCGACATTGCTGCCAGCAGCTTTATCATCCAGCGCCCTGGTCGACTTCTGTCACCGTCATCGGCGCATTGCCGTGCTCAGTGGTGCGGGTATCAGCACGCCCAGCGGGATCCCCGACTATCGCGATGCCAAGGGGGACTGGAAACGCTCCCCGCCGATCGATCATCGTGACTTCATGGCCCACCATGGCGCAAGGCAGCGGTACTGGGCGCGGGCGCTGATCGGCTTTCGCGTGCTCAACGACGCCAAGCCTAACCTCGCCCATCGTGCCCTGGCCGAACTGGAGCGGCTCGGCAAGGTGTCCGGCATCATCACCCAGAACGTCGATGGCCTGCATCAGCGCAGTGGCTCCCGGCGTGTGATCGACCTGCATGGCCGCGCCGATCAGGTAGTCTGCATGCAGTGTGGTGCCCGCCAGATGCGGCATGCACTGCATACTGAGCTGGCGCGTCGTAACCCTGACTGGACCTTCGACCACTCCGGGATCGCGGCCGCCCCTGACGGAGATGCGGATCTGGAAGCCGACTTTTCACGCTTCGATGTGCCTGCCTGTGGGCGCTGCGGTGACGGTATCTGGAAGCCAGACGTCGTGTTCTTCGGTGACAATGTGCCTGCGGCTGTTGTGGCTGACGCCCGTGCCCTGCTCGATGACAGCGACGCCTTGCTGGTGGTGGGGTCGTCGCTGATGGTGTTTTCTGGTTTTCGCTTCGTGCGCGAGAGCGTCAAGGCCGGAAAGCCCGTCGCCTGCATCAACCTGGGCAAGACCCGTGCCGATGACCTGTTTACCCTGAAGCTTGATGGGGCCGTCGATCAGGTATTGCCGGCATTGGCAAGCCAGCTGGGTTCTGGCTAGCCGCGGTCTGGTTTTCAGGGCTGTGGTCACCAGGGCTCAGGCTATCAGGGCTTAGGCTATCAGGGCTGTCGCCAGCAGCGCGGTGCATCGTCAGAGGGGCGCCCAGGCTGCCACCTCTTTCTGCCTCTGCTCGCGGCTACCTCTCGCCGCGCGCCAGGGGCCCTTAGCCACCGGCCAGCTTGACCTTGAAGCCTTTTGTCTCGAGGGCTTCCTTCAGCACCTGACGATGATCGCCCTGGATCTCGATGATGCCATCCTTCAGGGCGCCCCCGGTACCGCAGCGCTTCTTCAGCTCCTTGGCCAGTGCCTTCAGTTCCTTTTCGGCCAGTGGCACACCGCTGATGGTGGTGACGCCCTTGCCCTTGCGACCGCTGGTTTCCCGGCGGATGCGCACGATCCCGTCCAGCTCTTCAAGGCGTGCCTGGTCAGCGATCTCATCACAGCGGCAAGCCTCCTTGGGCGCTCGACACTGGGGACAGATATCACCGTGCTCGGTGGAATAGACGAGCGATCCAAGTTGGTCCTTGAGCGATGGCATATGGACTCCTAGCGCGGCAGTGTCACAAACAGGTTGTCGATCAAGCGTGTGGCGCCGAGCCGAGCGGCCACCAACAGAACGGCCTCGCGGGTATCGGCAGCCACGTGACCCAGATCACGACGGCGTAGCTCCAGATAGTCGGGCCTGAAACCCAGTGACTCAAGGCGAGTCTTGCCGTGTTGCAGGGTGCGAGCGACGTCTTCGCCCTGCTGCAGCGCCTGTTTCAGCTGCACCAGAGTGCCCTGCAGCTCAGCCGCGGTGGCGTGCTCGGCAGCGCTGAGATAACCATTTCGCGAAGACATCGCGAGGCCTGAGGCCTCGCGTACGGTGGGGACGGCAACAATCTCGATGGGCAGGTGGAGATCGCTAACCATGCGCTGGATCACCGCGAGCTGCTGATAATCCTTTTCGCCGAAGCAGGCGACATCGGGCTGGACGATGTGAAACAGCATGCTGACCACGGTCGATACGCCGTCGAAGTGCCCAGGGCGGGAACCTCCGCACAGACCTTCGCTGACCCCGGGTACGCGAACCAGCGTCTGGCCTTCGAGTCCCTCGGGATACATGATCGCCGGCGTCGGGGTGAACACCATATCGCAGCCCGCCGCTTCCAGCTTGGCCAGATCGGCTTCCATGGTGCGCGGGTAGTTGTCCAGGTCCTCACTGGGGCCGAACTGCAGCGGGTTGACGAAGATCGAGGCGACGACCAGGTCACAGCGCTCTCGCGCTGCCTCGACCAGGGCCAGGTGGCCTTGATGCAGGTTGCCCATGGTCGGTACCAGGCCGATTCTGGCACCGGCCAAGCGATGAGGTCGCAGCGCCTCGCGCAGGTCCGCGATGGCGGGGTGGACGTGCATGCTACTCTCCTAGAAACAGTGCTCTGCAGCGGGGAATTCGCGGCTGAGCACCGCTTCGTGGTAGCGCCGGAAGGCACCCTCGATATCTTCAGCCTCGGCCAGGAAGTTCTTCACGAAGCGCGGCGTGCGCCCGTGAGTGACCCCGAGGATATCGTGCATCACCAGGATCTGGCCGTCGGTGTCTGGGCCCGCGCCTATACCGATAACCGGGACCTCCAGGGCCTCGCTGACCGCGCGGCCCAGGCTGGCCGGCACGCATTCGAGCAGAATGACGGAAGCGCCGGCGTCGACCAACAGACGCGCGTCCTCCAGAATACGGGTGGCGGCTTCTGCCTCGCGGCCTTGAACCTTGTACCCGCCCAGTTGGTGCACGGTTTGCGGAGTGAGGCCGAGATGGGCGCATACCGGCACGCCACGTCGGGTCAGCTCGCGGATATCGTCCGCCATCCAACCCTCGCCCTCGACCTTGACCAGCTCTGCACCGGCGCGCATGAGCGCGGCGGCATTGTCGAGCAGGCGCTCGCGGCTAGGATTGCCCATGAACGGCAGGTCGACCATCAGCAGGCTGTCACCCTTGCCGCGTGCGACGCAGCGAGTGTGGTAGAGGATGTCGTCCATGGTGACGGGCAGGGTACTGTCGTGTCCCTGCAGTACCATGCCCAGGGAATCCCCTACCAGCAGAACGTCGATACCGGCGCGGCCGGCGCTGGCGGCGAAGGACGCATCGTAGGCGGTCAGGCAGCTGAAGGGTTCACCGGCGCGCTTGCGAGCCTTCAGCGAGCTCAGGGTGACAGAAGTCATGGCGTGTTCTCGTGTTGGCAACAGGGCGTGCATCGTGGCCGCCCCTGAGTGATTACCGCGGATTGTTACCGATGGGTGAATCTGTGTCGATAGGTAACATTGACCAAGCGGGGGAGAGTCTTCAACTGTGTCTTGGTGAACCGGCGTCAACCGTCTACCGGGGAAGCCGTCAGCAGGTGCAGGTCGCCGCGGTGCAGGGCCTCCTCCATCTGCTGAGCAAGGCTGTCGAGGGTCCGCCCATCTGCCAGGGTCAGCGCGGGATCGAGTTCGGCCAGCGGCAGGACGACAAAGGCACGGTGGGCGAGCTCTGGGTGGGGCAATGTCAGCCGCGGGAGGGCAAGCGTGATGTTCGCCATCCACAATAGATCCAGGTCCAGCGTGCGAGGACCCCAGTGGCGCTCTCTTCTGCGTCGATGGCGCTGTTCCAGCGCTTGCAGTTGATCCAGCAGTGCCAGCGGCGACAGCGCGGTCTCAAGCGTAGCAACGGCGTTGACGAAATCCGGCTGATCCTGGGGGCCGACAGGCCGGCTGGCGTACAGGCGCGAGGCCGCCACGCGCCGGGTAAGCGGCAGGCCGTCGAGTTCAGCCAGTGCTGTCTCAACCTGCCTGCGCGGTTTTTCCAGGTTGCTGCCGAGGCCGATATGAGCGATGTAGCGTGCTGCCATCGGGCTCACTCATCCGAAGAAGGCGGGGTGCTGCGCGGCTTGCGACGGCGACGTCTGCGCTTGCGCGGTGCTGCGGTGCCAGCAGGGTCGGCTCCCACCTTGCCAAGCAGCCGGCGTTGTTCGTGCTCGTCGGCCTCCTGGAAGGCCGTCCACCAGTCACCCAGGCCCGGTGCGATCTCACCCGCGGCCTCGCGCAGCAGCAGGAAGTCGTAGGCCGCACGGAAGCGTGGGTGGTCGCGGGTCTGAAAGGCACGCTTGCCACGACGCATGGGCAGCCGTTGCTGCAGATCCCAGATGTCTCGCATGGGCATGCTGAAGCGCTTGGGCAGGGACACATGCTGAAGCTCGCGGCTGATGACTTGCTGGGCAGCGGCCTGCAAGGCGGGCACGGGCGGCATGCCTTCGGCTTCAAGGTCCCGCTGGCGGCAGTATACCGGCCCCCACATAAAGGCAGCGAGCAGGAAGGCGGGCGTGACGGGACGATCATCGCGAATGCGGCGATCGGTACTTTCCAGTGCCTGTTCGATCAGCGCCTCAGCCCAAGGCAGCTCTTCCATGCACTCATCGGCCTCGGGGAACAGCATGGCGAACAGGCCGTAATCTCGAAGTAGCCGGAAGGTAGCGAGCCCCTCTCCTGAGAGGAACAGCTTCAAGATCTCGTCGAACAGGCGCGCGGGTGGAATCTGCAGCAACAGCGGTGCCATCTCGGCGATGGGCGCTTCGGTGTCCGGCGCGATATCGAAGTCGAGCTTTGCCGCGAAGCGAATGGCGCGCAGCATGCGCACCGGATCTTCACGGTAGCGTGTTTCGGGGTCGCCAATCAGGCGCAGCGTGCGCGAGGCGATGTCATCGACGCCGCCGGCGAAGTCATGCAGCGTGAAGTCGGCAATGTTGTAGTACAGCGCGTTCACGGTGAAGTCGCGGCGCAGGGCGTCTTCCTCGATATTGCCCCACACATTGTCGCGCAACAGCAGACCATCATCGGATTGTGAGGCGAGGTGGTCGCCATGGTCATCACGCGGCTTGCCACGGAACGTGGTGACTTCGATGACCTCACGGCCAAATCGCACATGCACGATGCGAAAGCGGCGTCCGATGATGCGTGAGTTGCGAAACAGCTGCTTCACCTGCTCGGGAGTGGCATCGGTGGCGACGTCGAAGTCCTTGGGGTCGATGCCCAACAAGGAGTCACGCAGACAGCCGCCTACCAGGTAGGCTTCATAGCCTGCGTTGTGCAACCGGTACAGTACCTTGAGGGAGGCTTCGCTGAACTGGCGACGGGACACGGGGTGTTCGTCACGAGTGAGTACGCGTGGCATCGGCGGTCCTGCGACGGCTTCCTGAGCTCCAAACAGGGACTTCAAGTGTTCTCCTGGGCTCTGCAGAAAGCGGGTAAATCCTTTGATCATGCGGCGATATGGACTCGCGGGGGTCTGAAAGGTGTTGAGTGTAGCGGACGCTTTCTGCCTTGCAAAGCGCGGTCGCCTCAACGTCATGAGTCAGCCATGAGGGGCTGGCGCCGAAGTGGGCTGCTCAGCAGGCATGACGGTGGTGATTGCCGGATAGCAGAAGGGGAGGCCAAGGGCCTCCCCATCAAAGCAGGATGCAGCGTCCGTGCTGCTGATTCTTCTTCGTGATGGCGCATCGCCTTGAATACGCACCACAGTCACCAAGGAGGTTCAGGCAAGCAATGATATTGTTGTTATTGGCGCTCCTGACGGCGACCGCCTCGTATTCAAAACAATAATCCAACCACGACGGCATATGATGCCTCCCCTCGGCTTATTGTCATTGTTGCCGAGAGTGCGCTCTGACGACCTTGTTGCTTTTGTTGGTCGGTCGTCTGTGGCGCGTCGCGTCCTGGTACTCCGGGCTTCGTCGTATTGTTGTTGTTCGACGAATGTGCGCTGCGCTGGTCCCGTGTTGTTCTTGTTGTGGGGCCGCGTCGCCTAGTGCCCAATCCGCCTGCTTCATCATGAAGCGTTGTTGTTGTTAGGGCGGCGGATCTGATCGTGTTCTGACAGATTGTTGTTGTTGGCTGTCCACGATCGCCGGAATTTGTTGTTCTTGCCCAGACTTACTGCAGTTGTCGTGCCTACTTTGATTTTTTTCTTTTTAAACAGCGACTTGTCTCTTTGTAGTTGGTTCGAGGCAAGCCGCCGGGTTGTTTGTGTTACCTCGGGCTACCCATTTTGGCGCACTCTTTTGGGTTGGATGGTAACAACCGGTGCATCAAGAGGTAGCTGGCGTGCAGGGCCTACAATGCCTGTATTGATCGCTACAGACACTTGCACCATGGTCGAATGAACCAAAGCAGGGGGCCGGACAGGAGATCAGCGACATGCTGGCAGTGGGGCGTCTGGCGCCGATGAAAGCCCATTAGGCGCGGCATCGCGCGCCGGGTAGTGAGCGTCGGGCGCCAGGAAGAGGGAGGCGCGGCATCGGGCGCCGGGTAGAGAGCGGCGCGGCGTTGCCTCCAGCGCTGAAAGAAGACGTCACCTGGAGCGTACGCTGGTCATCACTGGCGTCGAGCAGGGCGCTTTCGAGGTATACCGAGCCGTTGACGCCTTTCCCACAGGCATTTGCGAGAGATGCCCAGCTTGTTGGCGAGCTCGGTCTCGTTCATCTGGTCCTGGTGCTCCAGCACAAAGTGCTGAAAGTAGTTTTCCAGCGACAGGTCGTCGGCGTCACTCTGGGCGTCGCTGCGCGCGACGTCATGCTCCGCCAGGTTGGCCGCCGTCGGCAGGGGATCGGCAAGCGAGCGGGGTGTGACGGGCATGGCAAGGCCCAGGTCATCTGGATGGATCAGCTGGCCCTCGGCCAAGATGACCCCTCTTTCCAGGGCGTTTTCCAGTTCCCTGACATTGCCTGGCCAGGGGTAGTCCGCGATATCCCGGCGTGCGGCACGCGATAATCTCAGCTCCTCCCTCGCATGACGCTTGCAGGTCTTCGCCAGCAGGGCATCGGCGATCTCGAGGATATCGTCCTCGCGCTCCCTCAGCGGAGGAAGGTCGATCTGCATCACATTGAGGCGGTAGTACAGGTCGAGCCGGAAGTCACCGCTTCGCGACAGCGCCCGCAGGTCGCGATGGGTCGCTGCGACAAGCCGCACGTCCACGTGCCGGGTCTCCACCGAACCGATGCGGCGAATCTCTCCTTCTTGCAGCACCCTGAGCAGGCGCGCCTGGGCATCCAGGGGCAGCTCGCCAATCTCGTCCAGAAACAGGGTGCCGCCATGGGCGGCTTCAACCAGGCCGGTGCGGGCTGCGCTGGCGCCGGTAAAGGCCCCTTTTTCGTGGCCAAACAGCTCCGACTCGATCAGCGTTTCAGGAATCGCTGCGCAGTTGACGCAGATGAGCGGCGCGTTGGCACGCCGGCTCTGCTGATGCAGCGCCCGGGCGACCAATTCCTTGCCGGTCCCGGATTCGCCCAGGATCAGTACCGTGACGTCCGCTGGTGCGGTCTTGCGGATACGGGTATAGACCGTCTGCATGGCAGGGCAGTTGCCGATCATGGTGCGCCGCTGGCCCGCCTCGTCGGCAACCGCGGGCGGACTGCTGCGCTGGCTGGACTGGCGGTGGAGGATGCGGGCAACGGTTTCCAGCAGCTCATCATGATCGAACGGCTTGGCCACGTAGTCGACAGCGCCTTGTTTCAGGGCCTCCACGGCGGAGCGCATGCTGGCGTAGCTGGTCATGATCAGCACCGGGCATGGCGAGGCCAGGGCAATCAGCTCGGTGCCGGGGGCTCCAGGCAGGCGCAGGTCGCTAATGATCAGGTCATAGGCCTGCAAGTCGCGCTGCTGGGCCTGTTCGACCGAGTCGGACTCCTCGACGTGGTGGTCATGTCGCTCCAGCAGGCGATGCAGAGCGGAGCGGATGATGGCTTCGTCTTCAACGATCAGGATTCGGCTCATGGGGTGCGGCGTCCTGGGCGGATCGATGGACAACGGGTGAACACAACCATACCTGAATTCGGGTCCCTCTGGCCTGCCCTGGCAGAGGCGATATGACCTCTACCTTGCCGTCATGTTCGGCGACGATGCTGACGACCAGCGCAAGCCCCAGGCCGGTCCCCTGGCCGGGAGGCTTGGTGGTGGCGAACGGTTCGAACAGGCGTGCGCGGATCTTCGGGTCAATCCCTGGTCCGGCGTCGGTCACGCTCAGCCACGGACCTTCTTCACCCTGGCCTGCATCGATGAAGATGCTGTCGGTGGTGGGGCAGGCATCGCAGGCATTGGTGAGCAGGTTGACCAATACCTGTAACAGGCGTTGCTGGTCGCCATACACCTCGACGTGCGGGGCGCAACGATTGGCGTGCGCCAGGGTGGCGTCGGGGCGGGACAGGCGAAGCAGGTGCAGCGCCTGGTCGGCCAGCTGCCTGGCTGACACCGTAGTGAATGCGTTGCCGCCGACATGTCTGCCGCCGTGGGCAAACCCCACCAGCGAGCCGACGATTCGCGAGACGCGTTCGGTCAGCACCTGGATCTGCTGGGCCGTCTCCAGTACGTGAGGGTCCGAGGTGTCGTAGCGCAAATTCTGTGCCAGTGAGGAAATTCCGGTGATTGGATTGCCGATCTCGTGGGCGACCCCCGCGGACATCTGCCCGATGGATGCCAGGCGGGCGGCATGGATCAGCTCGTTTTCCAGCCATTTCATCTCGCTGTGGTCTTCTACCAGAATGACGGTGCCACCGGCGCTATCCGCGGGAGCCTCGGTATCCAGACGGGCCCGAAGCAGGCTGATGTATCGTTCGCCCTGGGGCAGCGTCATGGCGTGGTGATAGACCCGTTCACGCTGTCCTGCCAGCACGTCCCCAAGCAGCGTGTTCCAGGGTGTCGGCAGGGCTGCCCGGTGTGCCCCGATCACCTCTTCTCCTGCAATGCCGGTGAGCTCGCTGAGGGCGTCGTTCCACATCAGGATCTCGTCATCGTCGCCGAAGGCGCACAGACCAACCGGAAGTCGGGCCAGCATGTGGCGGTGATGACGACGCAGCTCGTCCAGCTCACGGGCCATGCCGGTAAGGCGCGAACGGTAGGCCTCCAGCCGGTGTTCGACGAAGTGGATATCCTCCCGGGCCGGGGGGCCATCATGGCGGTAGGGAAGGTAGTGATCGACGATATCCTGGGCAATCGATGGCCCCATCAGGCCCGAGAGATTGGCCTGGATCCGCTCGCGCAGTCGTCTCAGGGCGTAGGGCCTGGCGTCATTGGCCGACAGACGCAGGCTGGCCAGGGCCTGGTTGACCTCGCGCTCGGCGACGTCTTCACCCAGGGCGCTAGCCAGGCGCTTCTTGGCGTCATCACCATCGGCGATGGACAGCGGCAGCCGCTTGTGGCGAATGACCGCATCGACCGAGCAGGCTTCGGCAGCGGCACGCTCCTGTGGGGACGTGGACGAGGCCAGGGACACCAGAATCAGGCTCAGGGCATTGAGCCCCAGCGAGGTCAGCGATACCTGATACCAATCGGGTAGAGGGGCAAGGCTGTCGCTACCCAGCAGACTCAGCAGGAGGTCAAGCGGTGCCAGCAAGGGGGGCAGGGGGGTAATCAAGGGCAGCCATAGCCCCAGGCACCATACCAGGGTACCCAGCCCGAGCCCCGTCATCACACCCTTGCGGTTGGCTCCCGGCCAGTACAGCAGCGCCAGCAGACCAGGCAGGCATTGGGCCATACCAATCACCGAGACCAGGCCCAGACGTGTCAGTTCGGTGGAGGCATCGACCGCCTGAGAGAAGCCCCACCCTGCGAGAATCACGGTGGCAATCAGGGCGCGTCTTAACCATCGCAGGCGACGGTAGAGATCGGGCTGTTCCACCGGGGGGTGGGCGATCAAGGCCAGATGGTTGAGCATCATTCCGGCCAGGGCCAGTGCGGTGAGAATCAGCGTGCCGCAGGTAGCGGCCAGCAATGCAATGAACGCTATCGCCAGCACGCTCGGTGATGTGGACAGTGCGAAGATGGCGTAGGTGGCGGTCTGAGCGCTATCGGCGACTCCCAGCCGCTGTGCGCCCCACAGGATCAGTGGCACCGGCAGGGCCAGCAGCAGTAGCAGCAGTGGCACTCCCCAGCCTGCCGCCAGCAGAGTGCGGCGACTCAGCGGCCGAGCGAAGCTGATATGGAACATGTGGGGCATCAACAGGGCGGAGCCAAAGAACAGCAGCAGCAGGGTTCGCCACTGGGCAGCATCCAGCTGGTGCGCCTGCTGCAGGTCGGCAGCCGGGCCTGATAGCCACTGTTCCAGCTCCCCTGGACCGGAAAAAATGGCATACAGCGCATAGGCCCCGAGCGCGAGGAAGGCGGCCAGCTTGATCAGCGATTCGACCGCCATGGCAGCGGTGAGACCATCGTATCTGCGGTGCGCGTGGGTGTGACGGGCACCGAAAAGAATCGCGAACAGCGTGATAATCGCGCAAAAGCACAGTGAGAGTAGCCAGGCGGGGGCCGCTGCGGTGACATGCTGGATGGCTTGTCCCATGGCCTGCGCCTGCATGGCCACCAACGGCATGGCGGCGGTCAGGCTTAATAGCGTGACGCTGGTACCGACCCAGCGTGAGCGAAAGCGAAAGGCAAACAGGTCGGCCAGGGACGACAACTGATGGGTGCGTGCCAGGCGCTGCAGCGGGACCAGCAGCACAGGGGCGAGCAGAAAGCTGCCGGCGGCCCCAAGCGAATATGCCAGATAGCCGTAGCCCCACTGCCAGGCGACACCGATGCTTCCCGCCAAGGCCCAGGCATTGGCGTAGACCCCCAGGGCGAGAATGCCGACGAGGGGGCTTCGACTCCAGCCGGCGGGAACCCAGTGGCGTTCTACTGCGGTAGCGACGGCAAACAGCACCACCAGATAGCCGAGACCCAGTAGCGTGACGGCGGCAGCTTCAGCGTTCATCCAGGGCCCGTTTCTGCTCCAGCCACAGGGTCAAGGCGATCAGCACACCCCAGATGAGAAACGGGCGGTACCAGGCACTGCCCTGTTGGCCCCAGCCGGTCATTAGCAAAGGGGACAGCAAATAGCCACAAAACACCAGCAACAGCATGACGCGATAGACGTACACGTTAGTCTCTCCGTCCCGGCAATGGGCGATGCGCTGCACGGATCAGGCCCATAGCGCCGAGCCCTGAACCCTGAGCACTCTCTTCTGAGCACTCTCCTCTGAGCACTCGCCTTCAGGTCCAGGGTGTGCCCGTCCCCGTGCCCGCGCGTGGCCACCGTTACTCGGACGCTGTCACACCCAGCAGATCAGCGGATATGGCATGCGTCACCATGGCGTCAGGGCGCCATGCCCTGCAGGCGCTGACGAGCTGTTCGGCCACCGGCGCCGAGCGTGAGGCCGGGTCAGGGCGTTGGCCCAGGCAGGCCAGGGTGGCGTACAGCAGCTGGCGAATCTCGCGCTCAGTATCAGGTAGCGGCTTGGCCAGGTTCTGTTTGGACAGCTTCTGCCCATCCTGCCCCATTACCAGCGGCAGGTGAAGATAGCTCGGCGGCTCAACCCCCAGAGCCAGATAGAGCTGGAGCTGCCACGGGGTGTTGTCCAGCAGGTCCAGGCCGCGCACCACGTCGCTGATGCCTTGGTCGATATCATCCACTACCACCGCGAGCTGGTAGGCCCACAGGCCATCCTTGCGCTTGAGCACCACATCGCCCAGCGCTGCGGGGTCGAAGCGCTGATAGCCCTGAACACGGTCCTGCCAGCTGACAGGGCGCGCGCCCAGATCACTGCGCAGCCGCCAGGCACAGGCGATGTCGGGGCGTCGAGTGCCTTGGCGGCACCAGCCTGGGTAGATCCCGTAATCTCGCCATTGGCGACGCGAACAGCTGCAGCGGTAGGCCATGCCCTGCTGGGTAAGTCTGGCAAGCGCGGCCTCATAGGCGTGATCACGCTGGCTCTGATAGCGAACCTCGCCGTCCCACTCGAGGCCAAAGGCTTCCAGCTGCCTGAGGATGGTGTCGGCAGCGCCAGCCGGACAGCGCGGTGGGTCAACGTCCTCGATCCGCAGACTCCAGCGCCCTGCCTGATGACGTGCATCCAGGTAGCTGGCGACGGCTGCGACGAGTGAGCCCGCATGCAGTGGGCCTGAAGGTGTGGGGGCAAAGCGACCGTGGACGTGGGGCATGGAGCATTAACCCTGGTCGAGTGAAGGGCGAGAGGGATAGCGTGAGCGCGGCACGTCGCGTTCGGCAGATACGCAAGCGGGCACCCGCAGGTGCCCGCTTGGCGAAGGGACCGGCCCGGGTAGGGTCAGCCGCCGAGCTGTTTTTCCTTGAGCTCGGCCAGTGTCTTGCAGTCGACGCACAGGGTGGCGGTCGGACGGGCCTCGAGGCGGCGGATGCCGATTTCGACGCCGCAGGCCTCACAGAAGCCGTAGTCGTCCTCGTCGATCGCTTCGAGGGTTTCGTTGATTTTCTTCAGCAGCTTGCGCTCGCGGTCGCGGGTACGGAGTTCAAGGCTGAAGCCTTCCTCCTGGGTAGCCCGGTCGGCAGGATCGGCGTAATTGTTGGCTTCTTCCTGCAGATGACGAACGGTGCGATCAACCTCTTCCATCAGCTCCTGCTTCCAGCCCAGCAGGATCTGTCGGAAGTGCTCGAGCTGCTTCTCGTTCATGTACTCTTCGCCCGCGGCCGGCTCGTACGGGATGAACTTCTTGGGCGCTTCCGGCTTCTTCTGTGCAACTGGCATGGGATTGCCTCATTACTTTAGTGACTGCTGATCAATACCCCACGCAAGGCTAAGGTATCTCACGCCAAAGGGAAGGTTGTTTAGCTGATATTTAGCCTGAGTGCAACACTTTTGAGCGCTGTCCGCCGGTTTTGTGCCCAAAGTCTTAGGGGTTTCTCGATCAGGACAAGGAAGCCCTGTTTTTTGGCGGTGGGGAGGTGGCGACGGACGGCGCCGTGATTCCATGTTTCAATATGTGAGTTGGACCATGGGAAGTTGCCCAGGTTCGCCAGCAACCCCCTTGTTGGAGACGTCATAATGAGCTGGAATGCCCGGGTCGAGGGTGTAGCGCCGTTTCGCGTGATGCGTTTGCTTGAGTTGGCACAGCAGCGTGAAGCCGCCGGAGAGGATGTGATTCACCTTGAGGTCGGTGAGCCGGATTTCGAGACGCCTGCGCCGATACGCGAGGCCGGCGCCCGAGCAAGGCCATACCCGCTACACCCCTGCCACCGGCATTCCCGCCCTGCGGGAGGCGATCGCCCAGCACTATGCCGAGCAGTTTGCGGCCGAGGTCTCACCGCAGCGCATCATTGTGACCCCGGGGGCTTCCGGGGCCCTGCTGCTGGCCAGTCAGCTGCTGGCGGGGGCTGGAGATCGGGTGTTGATGGCAGACCCTAACTATCCCTGCAACCGGCACTTCATGGCGTTGGCTGGCGCAGAGGTCGATGCGGTGCCTGTAGGCCCCGATAGCGCGTGGCAGCTGAATGCCGCTCTGGTAGAGCGCCATTGGCAGACGTCGACGCGGCTGGCCATGCTGGCATCCCCCTCCAATCCTACTGGCCACGTGCTTGATCGGCAGGCGCTGGCGGACGTGGTGAGCTGCGTTGCCGAGCGGGGCGGGGAGCTGTTGGTCGATGAGATCTACCAGGGGCTCAACTATGGCGTAGCGCCGCAATCGGTGACCTCGCTGACGGATCGAGCCTTCGTGGTCAACAGCTTCTCCAAGTACTTCGGCATGACCGGCTGGCGCCTGGGGTGGTTGGTCGCGCCTGAGTCGGCCGTGGAGCCGCTGACACGATTGGCGCAGAATGTCTTTCTGGCGGCGTCTACGCCGGCACAACATGCTGCGCTGGCGGCCTTCACACCGTCCTGTCTGGCATTGCTCGAGGAGCGTCGGCGCGAGCTTGGCGAACGGCGTGATGCCTTGCTCAAGGGACTGGCGACGCTTGGGCTGGCACCCTCTTTGCCTCCCCAGGGGGCGTTTTATCTGTGGCTGGATATTTCCGCCTACAGTCACGACAGTGAAGCCTTCTGCCGGCGTCTGCTGGAGGAGGAAAATGTCGCCATTACCCCAGGCACCGACTTTGCCCTGAGCGGGGGGGAGCATCATGTCAGAATCGCTTTCACCACGGGGATTCCGCGCCTGCATGAGGCGGTCGAGAGGCTGTCGCGCTTTCTGGCGAGGCACGGCTGATGGACTATCCGCCGCTGGTGGGGGGCACCCTGCTTCGACGCTACAAGCGTTTTCTGGCCGATGTGCGTCTCGATGATGGCCGAGAGGTGGTGGCGCATTGTCCCAACACCGGGTCGATGCGCGCCGTGAACGTTCCTGGGGCTCGGGTGTGGCTGTCGGCCAGCGACAATCCGGCGCGCAAGCTGGCCTGGACCTGGGAGCTGATCGAACTGCCTGATGGTGACGGCGGCTCAGGAGTGTCACTGGCCTCGGTCCATACCGGGCGCGCCAACCGGATCGTCGAGGAGGCATTGGTCGAGGAGAAGGTGGTCGAGCTGAGGGGCTATGCCCAGTTGAAGCGTGAGGCCAAGATCGAGGATGCCCGCCTGGATTTCAGGCTGGATGACCCGGCTCGCCCACGCTGCTACGTCGAGGTCAAGCAGGTCACGCTGCGCGAGGATGATGGGCATGGTTACTTTCCCGACGCCGTCAGCGAGCGCGGACGCAAGCACCTTGAGACCCTGGCGCGGCTGGCCTCCCAGGGAGAACGGGCGGTGCTGCTGTTCCTGGTGGCCCATGAGGGCATCGATGACGTGGCGCCGGCACAACACCTGGACCCAGGCTACGCCAGCACCCTGCAACGGGTGACAGGCACTGGCGTCGAAGTGCTGGCCTATCGGATCTGTGCCTCACGGGATGAGCAGGGGAGGCCTCTGGCGCTGTCGCTGGACACGTCGTTGCCGGTGCGTGTCGACGGTCGCTACCCGCAATCCCGTTAGGCGACGCTGGGGCGTCTCGCTGGCGTCATGGTGACGGAGCCGGCTGGCACTCTGGCAGGGCCGCCAGAAAGCGTTCTATCGCAGAGGACCCGCGGGCATCGCCTGTGACCTGCTGCCACCAGTGACGGTGAACGCCCCTGATTCTGACCTGTACCTCAGGTATGCCGATGACCTGCGCCATGGCCATGCGATGCAGGCCCTTGTTGATCTTGACCAGATGCCCGTGGCGGTTGATGGCCGCCCCCAGCCGGTCTTTGCCCAGCCCCGCGTCAAAGCCAAAGCAGGCCATGGCCTCCATATACAGCAGGTAGCGGCGCAAGTAGGCCAGAATTCTCTCCGGGCGATCCAGCACCATGCCATCCGAGTGAGAGGCGACCGGTTTGCCGCGTGCCAGGCGCTCGGCCAATTGGTGGTAGCTGCGGCTGCCGCTGGGGGCGCGGCGGTGTTCCCAGATATCGGCGATAAAGTGCATGCGTCGGCTCGACAACGCATGGGTGGTGGGAATATCCCAGTCCCCATCCCATAGCAGCTGGTCGCTGATGCGATGGCGTTGACGTCGGTCGGGGAAGGACCGCGGATAGTGCACGTGCTGCAGCAGCCGGCGAGGATCCACGTTGACATCCAGGGCATCGGCGTAGCGAGCTTCGATGCCGCGACGGGGCAAGCCCCGCTGCTCTATACGTTGGCTGCCGGGTGCCTGGTTGAGCCAGGCGCTCAGCGCTAGCTGCTCCATCGGCAGCGTCAGCGAGCGGTTGACGACAACCTTGGCACGTTGCGCCAGCCTGGACAGACTCATGCGTGGGCCGAGGCTGGGGTCGAACAGGCTGGGGTCTGCCGGTTCGCCGCTGGGTGTAAGAGGCATGTCCCGCCCCGCATTCAGCAGGCTGATGGCCGTGCAAAGCCGCGCTTTCAGTGCGCTATCCACCGCTACCGGGGGAAGCTGCTGATACAGCGCCAGCAGGCTCTCAGGCGACGGCGATGGCGGCCGGCTCAGGGCCACCGGCAGGCTCACTTGATCCACATCCAGCTGCCATTGGGTGAGCGTGGGTGGCGCCGCGATGGCTTGGCATTGACTGGCAAGGCGCGAGGCGAAAATCTTGATCAGCCACTGGTGAGGCGACTCGAGAGAAGGCTCGAACCGCCAGACGTTATGCCAGGCAATGACCAGGGTGTCATGAATGACGTCTTCCACGTCCTGGGCGGTCTCGAGAAACTGCTGGGACACGGCGCTGAGGTGAGGAACGACCAGGCACGCCAGGGACTCGAGGCCCTGCGTAGCGCCTGCAGCGCACTCATTCAGGGCATCGCCTAACGCTGTTGTTACGGGCGGCGCAGGTTGCTTGTCAGTATCACTGGTCACGATAGAACCGTTGTACAAAGCTCAGGGTTTCAGGAGCGGCGTTGCGATCCAGCTGGAGCAGCAGGCGAAAACGCATGGGGGCGCTGGTGTCGATGCTGAAGGTGGCGTAGCGCGAGATACCGTTACCTTCGCGCAGGGTACGAAAGGCTAGAGGGGTGTCATGGCTGGTGCCGACCACCGAGACGCTACCTTCCGTCGCGACGTTCAGCGCCTCGCCATCAGCGTCTCTCACACTCAGGGTAATCAAGCCCTGGTGAGGAGAGCGCTGGATACCGAGACGCCGTGACACTTCCTCGGGCAGGGCATTGCTGGCCATCACCCCGTAGTGAGCCTCGACATCGCCAAAACGCTCGAACTGCTGAGCGCTTGCCGTGGTGGTCAGGATCAACAACAGTGCCAGGGTTGCTGCGTAACGCCAGCCTCTGCCCTTCATGCTTGCCTCCTTATGTCGCAGTGGCTCCGTGTCGCACTAGCTCAGTGCCACAGTAGCCCAGCACCGCGATGGCTCAGTCGTTGCGAGTCACGCGGAAAATGGCAATCTCTCCGAACAGGTTGGGCCACAGCCGCGACAGGCGTCTACCCTCGTGATCCTTGATGCCGACCGCGCGATCGATAATGGTTAGTCCCTTGTCCCGGCACAGCGCTTCGAAGTCGTTGAAGGTGGACAGGTGAATGTTGGGCGTGTCGTACCAGGCGTGGGGCAGCGACTTCGATACCGGCATGTAGCCGCGAAGCCCCAGGTGCACGCGATGACGCCAGTAGGCGAAGTTGGGGAAGGTAATGATGCACTCTCGAGCCACACGCATCATCTCATCCAGCATCAGGTCAGGCCGCCGCAGGGCCTGCAGTGCCTGGGTCATGATGACCAGGTCGCAGGCATCATCTTCAAAGTTGGCCAAGCCATCGTCCAGGTTCTGTTCGATGACGTTGACGCCCTTCTCGACGCAGGAGGTGATGCCGTCCGGGTCAATCTCCAGGCCGTAGCCGGAGACGCCTTTGTCGCGCGCCAGGGCGTGGAGCAGCGTGCCATCACCGCAAGCCAGGTCGAGCACATGAGCCCCTTCGGGGACCCAGCCGTGGATCAAGGTCAGGTCAGAGCGCATGGTCGTTCTCCTGGCGGGAGGTCAGTCCAAGGTCGTTGGCGACACGCTGCATGAACCCGGCGAAGACCGCCTGATAGCGGGGTTCCGGCATCAGGAAGGCATCGTGACCGTGGGGTGAGTCGATATTGGCAAAGCTGACCGATTTGCCGGCCCGAATCAGGGCGTTGACCAGCTCCTTCGACCGCGACGGCGGGAAGCGCCAGTCGGTGGTGAAGCTGACCACCAGAAAGGGACATTGAGCCGGGGCCAGCGCCTTGGCCAATTCGCCCTGGTGGGGGGCGGCGGGATCAAAGTAATCCAGGGCCTTGGTCATCAGCAGGTAGGTGTTGGCATCAAACGAGGTGGAAAAGGCGTCGCCCTGATAGCGCAGGTAGGACTCCACCTGAAACTCGACGTCGAAGCCGAAATTGAGATCATCGCTGCGCAGGTCTCGACCGAACTTCGAGCCCATGGCGTCTTCCGACAGGTAGGTGATATGTCCCACCATGCGCGCCAGCTTCAAGCCGCGGCGTGGCAGCGTGTCATGATCAGCGTAGTGGCCGTCATGAAAGTCCGGGTCAGAGCGGATGGCCTGCCGGGCCACCTCGTTGAAGGCGATATTCTGTGCCGACAGTTTCGGTGTAGCGGCGATGACGACCGCATTGGCGATACGCTCTGGATATGCGAGCGACCATTGCAGTACCTGCATGCCGCCCAGGCTGCCCCCTACCACGGCTGCGAAGCGGGTGATACCGAGGCGATCGGCAAGGCGTGCCTGGCTGTCGACCCAGTCGCATACCGTGACCATGGGAAAGTCGGGGCCCCAGCGTTGACCGGTTTCCGGATTGATGCTGGAAGGACCGGTGGAGCCATGGCAGCCGCCGAGATTGTTCAGCGAAATCACGAAGAAACGGTCGGTATCGATGGACTTGCCAGGGCCAATGTGGGCATCCCACCATCCTGGCTTGCGGTCGCTGTCGTCGTGGTATCCCGCCGCGTGGTGGTGACCTGACAGGGCATGGCAGATGAGGACCGCATTGCTGCGGTCTTCATTGAGCGTGCCGTAGGTCTCGTAGACCAGATCATAGGTCGTGAGCGTCTTGCCGCAGACCAGCGGCAGTGGGTCGTCGAAGTGCGCCATTTGCGGCGTCACCAGTCCGACCGAATCGCGAGTAGGCTCGGGCATCAGTCGTATGTGTCCAGTGCAAGTTGGTGTTGTCGTGGGCCTGACGTCTGCGGTACTACAGGCCGACCAGCATGCCGGAAATACCGGCAGCGCGAACCAGCGAGCCCACCACGATCCCATCGATCAGATTGATGCCGATGAAGACCACAATGGGTGACAGGTCCAGCATTCCCAGTGGCGGAATGACGCGACGGACCGGTGACATGATCGGTTCGACCAGTTGCATCACCAGTAGCGCGCCGGGGTGGCTGGCGTTAGGCGCGACCCAGCTTAGAATGATCATCACGATCAGCGCGAAGAAGTAGATCTTCAGAATGGCGCTGGCCAAGGCGGCAACGCCGGCAATGGCAAGTCCGTCCAGGTTGGGCATGCCCACGCCAGCCAACTGCAGCAGAATGACGATACTGATCACCTTGACCAGAAAGCCTGCCGCCAGCGTCGCCAGGTCAAAGCGCCCCATCACCGGCCCAAGAACGCTTTGAAAGGGGCGGACTACGGGCTGGGTGATCTTGACCACCGACTGGCTCAGCGGGTTGTAGTAGTCGGCCCGTGATGCCTGCAGAAGAAAGCGCAGCATCAGCAGGAACATGAAGATGTTGATCAGGGTGTTGACCAGCAGCAGGCCGGCATTTCCCAGTTGACTGCCCATGTGGGCTCCTCCGTCTTGGTTTAACTCTTGCCGAGTTCGGCGGACATTTCCTTGGCACGCTGGGCGCAGGCCTGCATGGCGCCATCGACCGCTTGCCGCAGTCCTGACTGTTCGAGATGCTCTATGGCCTTTTCTGTGGTGCCGCCCGGCGACATCACGTTGCGCTTGAGCTCACCCGGGGGCTTGTCACTGCTCATGCCCATCGCGGCAGCACCGTAGGCGGTCTGCATGGCGAGTCGGCGTGCAGCATCGGCATTGAGCCCCAGCTTGATGGCCGCTTCTTCCATCGCCTCGAACATCAGGAAGAAGTAGGCAGGAGCGCTGCCAGATACCGCCGTGACGGCTTCCAGTAGCGACTCCTCATCGACCCACTCGACGATACCAACAGCGCTCATCAAGTCACTGACCGCGTCGCGTTGTTCCTCGGTGACGCGCGAGTTGGCATACAGACCCGAGGCGCCCTTGCCGACCAGCGACGGAGTGTTGGGCATGCAGCGCACAACAGGCAGGTCGCCACCCAGCCATTGTTCCAAGGTCTCGGCGCTGAGGCCAGCGGCGACCGACATGATCAGCGGTTTTTTCGCTTGAATGCCGTCTTTCAGGGTCTCGCATACCTGTCGCATGATCTGTGGCTTGACCGAAAGCACCACCACATCGGCATCCGCGATGGCGGCCATGTTATCGGTGGTGGTGCGAATGCCCAGGGTATCGGCGAGGGGGGCAAGGGTACTCTCTCGTGTGGCGGTGGCGGTGATGGCGTCGGCGGGATAGCCGCTGTGGACCATTCCGCCGAAGATCGCGCTTGCCATGTTGCCGGCGCCGATGAAGGTCACGTTACGGGCCATGCGGTGCTCCTTGGATGTTGAGCCGATGTTTGTGCCGGTGTTGAAACCGGTGTGGGAACCGCTGTCGACATCTCGAGCGATGCAGATGCCGTGCCGCAGTCCAGGGGCTGAGACCTGTGCTGCTGTTCGCTACTGGCGCGAGCCAAAGATGGCCGTGCCCAGCCTGACCATGGTGGCGCCTTCTGCGATGGCGGCCTCCAGGTCTGCGCTCATTCCCATGGATAAGGTATCAAGTTGCGCTTGCGGCAGCTGTTCGCGCAACCTAGCGAGTGCCGATGCCAGCTGTCGAAAGGGCTGGCGCTGGGCCTTGGTGTCGTCACAGGGGGCCGGTATGGTCATCAGCCCGCGTAGCTGGAGGCCGGGCAGGGCGGCGACCTGCGCCGCTAGCTCGGGAAGATCCTCAAGGCCTACGCCGGACTTGGACGGCTCGTTGCTGACGTTAACCTGCAAGCAGATGTTCAGGGGCGGCAGGTGTGCAGGGCGCTGCTCGCTCAAGCGTCTGGCGATCTTGACGCGGTCAACGCTGTGAACCCAGGCAAAGTGCTCGGCAACGTCACGTGTCTTGTTGGACTGCAGCGGCCCGATGAAATGCCAGCAGATAGCGTCACAGTCTTCCAGCGCCTTCTGCTTCTCCAGCGCTTCCTGCAGATAGTTCTCGCCGAAATCGCGCTGACCCTGCTCATAGGCCTCACGAATCATGCTGGCGGGCTTGGTCTTGCTGACAGCCAGCAACAGGGCATCGTCAGGCCCGCGCTGAGCCGCTTCAAGCGCCCGCAACATGCGTGTTTGGGCTGAGATCAAGGATTCAGTGATCGTCGTGGTCATCGGCCTGGGTCTGTCCTATGGTGGGGCTCCCTGCCCTGGATCAGGGCGTAAAGCCTGGTAAGCCCATGGATATTACCGAACTGCTGGCACTCTCGGCAAAGCAGGGCGCCTCGGATCTTCACCTGTCCGCGGGGTTGCCGCCCATGATGCGGGTCCATGGTGTCCTGAGTCGTTTGCCCGGCCCGCCTCTTGACGATGCGCTGGTCAGGTCCCTGTTGGATGCGGTCATGGCAAGCGACGTGCGCGACCAGTTCGCACGCACCCAGGAGGCGGACTTCTCTCATCATATTCCGGGCCTGTCGCGCTATCGTGTTAACGCTTTTGTGCATCAGCGAGGGGCTGCTGCGGTACTGAGGGCGATTCCTGATCGAGTTCCCTGCTTGAGTGACCTGGGTATGGGGGAGGTCTTCGAGCGATTGGCCGCACTGCCACGAGGCCTGGTACTGGTGACAGGTCCCACCGGCTCCGGCAAGAGCACGACCCTGGCGGCCATGATTGATCACATCAATCGACATCGCCACGACCACATCCTGACCATCGAAGACCCTATCGAGTTTATCCACCAGAGCCAGCTGTCGTTGGTGTCACAGCGGGAAGTGCACCGTCATACCCAGAGCTTTGCGGTGGCGCTGCGCAGTGCTCTCAGAGAAGACCCCGATGTGATTCTGGTGGGAGAAATTCGCGACCGAGAAACAGCACATCTGGCGCTGACCGCTGCCGAGACGGGCCACTTGGTATTTGCCACCTTGCATACGGCGTCGGCGGTGAAGACGATCGACCGTCTTATCGACACCTTTCCAGGCGACGAAAAGGATGCCGTACGTGCCATGCTGTCGGAGTCATTGCAGGCCGTCATTTCCCAAGCCCTGTTGCCAGGCACCCAGGGAGGGCGAGTCGCCGCACGAGAGATCCTGCTGGTCAACCAGGCTATCCGCCATTTGATTCGTGAAGGCAAGCTGGCACAGGTGTATTCGGCCATGCAGACCGGCGGTCAGGCCGGCATGCAAACCCTGGATGCCGACCTGGCGACACTGGTGGCGAAGGGTAATGTGTCTCGGGAGGTGGCGCAGCGTTTGTCGCGTGAGTCGCTAGCACCCCAGGGCGACTCAGCTGGCAGTTGGGGTGAGCCGCGGGGCGGATGGTCCTGAGTCCGCTTGAGGGGCGGGACGAGGCATCCCTTGTGCCAGCGGGAACGCCCTCGTCCTCGGAGCGGTATGACGTCAGCGTGAGTAGATGCCGCCCAGCACCCGCGCTCCGCTGGCGCCGGTGACAGAGGGCAAGTTACCGGCCAGGTGTTCAATCCTGGCATAGGCTAGCCAAGCGAAGGCTGCGGCCTCGAGCCAGTCGGCGGGCCAGCCCAGGGCTTCGCTGTCGAGGACCCTGGCCTGCGGTAGACGCCGTTCAATTCTGGTCATCAGATCGGTGTTGCGCGCGCCACCTCCGCAGGCGATGAGGTCGATATCACGAGGAGCATTGAGCTGCTGGCATGCCATTTCGATGCCCATGGCCACACTGGCGGCGGTCAGCTCAGCCAGCGTGGCTTGAACGTCCTGAGCAGTTTCACGGCCGCTGAGACGAGACTCGGCCCAGTCCAGATGGAACAGCTCGCGACCGGTGCTTCTGGGAGGCGCCAGATGGAAGTAAGGCTCCGCCAGCCAGCGCTCCAGCAGCTCTGTGTCTACCGTCCCACCAGCCGCCCAGCATCCTTGGGCGTCGAACGGCTGCTGGTGGTGGCGTTCGTGCCAGGCATCGAGCAAGGCGTTGGCGGGACCTGTGTCAAAGCCCAAGGGGGCGTCCTGCAACGTCAGCGGGGGAAGCAGGGTCAGGTTGGCGATGCCGCCAAGGTTCAGCACCAGGCGCCAGCGCTCGTCATGGCGAAAGACCTGCTGGTGAAAGATGGGCGCAAGGGGAGCGGCCTGACCGCCAGCGGCAAGGTCGCGGCGACGAAAATCGGCGACAACACTACATTGGGTCAGCTCGGCCAGGCGGCTGGGATTGTCGAGCTGCAGCGTGTAGGGCGGGGCGCCGCTAACGTGGCCGTAGGGTGCGTGTTCGATCGTCTGGCCGTGGCTGCCTATTGCGGTAATATCGGCGGCGACCAAGCCTTGCTGCTTGAGTAGCGCGCTGACGGCGGCGGCCTGACACTGGCAGAACGCTTCCTCGGCAGCGGCCAGGTCGGCGAAGGCGACGCAGTCGGCATGGGCCAATTGCCACAGTTGACGGCGTAAAGCGTCTGGCATGGGGTGGCCCAGGCTTCCTTCCAGAGAAGGCACGCCTTGGTCATCTATGTGCACCATGGCGGCATCTATACCGTCCATGCTGGTACCTGACATCAGTCCGATGAAGCGTTGCATGGTGTCGTCGTCTCAACCGCTGGAAAGGTTCATGGTAACATCGCCGCCACTATTGAAACCTGGTGCTGGCGCAACCTGCTGTTGGCGTCGCGCCGCTGTTTGGTCATGAATGAAGGGCCCCGCTGACACAAGGGGGTGGCCGACATAGCTGAAGTGAGGAGTGGAGTGGATACCATGAGCGAAGTGGACGAGGCCCTGGCGCTGATACAGCGCGGCACCCACGAGATTCTTCTGGAAGACGAGCTGAAGAAAAAGCTCGCCTCCGGTCGCAAGTTGCGGATCAAGGCGGGCTTCGATCCTACTGCGCCTGACCTTCACCTTGGTCATAGCGTGCTGCTGACCAAGATGCGCCAATTCCAGGACCTGGGCCACGAGGTCATTTTCCTGATTGGTGACTTCACTGGACGCATCGGTGATCCGACCGGCAAGAACGTGACGCGCAAGCCTCTCACTGAAGATGAGGTCAAGGCTAACGCTCAGACCTATAAAGAGCAGGTCTTCAAGATTCTCGACCCCGAGAAGACGGAAGTGCGCTTCAATGCCGAGTGGTTCTCCCAGATGAGTGCAGCCGACATGATCGAGCTGGCCGGGCAGACCACGGTGGCGCGTATGCTCGAGCGAGACGACTTCGAGAAGCGCTACAAGGGTGGGCAGGCGATTTCCGTGCACGAGTTTCTGTATCCGCTGGTACAGGGCTACGACTCGGTCGCGCTGAAGGCGGATATCGAGCTCGGTGGGACAGACCAGAAGTTCAACCTGCTGATGGGGCGCGAGGTCCAGAAGCATTTTGGACTTGAGCCTCAAGTCGTGATCACCATGCCGCTGCTGGAAGGGCTGGATGGTGTGCAGAAGATGTCCAAGTCACTGGGTAACTATGTTGGCGTGGATGAGGCTCCCGGGGCGATGTTCAACAAGCTGGTGTCGATGCCTGACAGCTTGATGTGGCGCTATTTCGAGCTACTGTCGCTCAAGGACAACGCTGCGATTGAAGACTTGCGTCAGCGTATCGAGCGCGGAGACAACCCTCGTGACATCAAGATGGAGCTGGCTCGCGAACTGATCGCTCGCTATCACGGCGAAGAAGCCGCTGCCAACGCGCACAGAAGTGCCGGCAATCAGTTGGCAGAAGGTGAGTTGCCTGAAGACCTGCCTGAAGTCGAGGTGCGCTTCGAGGACAGCGAGCAGGCGCCTATCGCCGCGGTACTGAACCGTTCAGGTCTGGCCAACAACAGTGCCCAGGCGAAGGACATGCTGGGCAATGGCCGCGTCAAAGTCGACGGTGACGTGGTGGCCAAGGACACCATGCTGGCGGTCGGCAAGAGCTATGTCATTCAGGCTGGCAAGAAGCGTTACGCCAAGGTGAACTTGACGCGCTGAACACACACTGTGTGACTGTGGATGTACACGACGCTCGCCCATGGCGAGCGTCGTGCGTTGGTAGCTTTTGCAGAGTACGCCTTGCGCCACCGACGCTATGGACCTGCCTGATATGGCCAGATGTCATTTCGGCCTGCCGGCCGGAGTGCGAAGCGCTGGGGCCACCGCTCCGAAGGTCTCGTAAGGCAGAGTGAAGACGTTCGACCAACACTCCTGTAGCGGTAGATAGTGTCTGGTGGTTCTTCCGCTTCGGCTGTTCTTCCGCCTGGGTAGTTCGTCCACAAGGGGTGAGCGAGACATGGGTGTGGATAAGTTGTCATGGGGGCTGTTCACTTTTTTTACGTCAGGCTATTGCCAAGCTGCCTCGAGATCCGTAAAGTACGCATCCGCTGCCGGCGACGAGCAAACGTCACAGGCGGTGAAGAGTGGTAAAAGTAGTTGATTTGAAAAGGCTTTTTGAAGCCTCTCGGAAAAATCACTGCTTGACGAGCAACGAGAAATCGGTAAAATGCTCGCCACTTGATCGGGGTCGCCGACAGGGCATCGTTGGATGCGCTGAGGCACGCTTCGCTCTCTTTTGAAGTCTGCAAGCATCGCTTGCAGGACGCAAAAGAAAGCGCTTGACGAAACGCTTCGATTCTGTAGAATACGCCTTCCTCGCAGGGCGCTGAGCAAAGCGCTCGGCAACAGCGAGGCGCTCATTGGACTCACTAGAGTCAAGAGCACGCTCTTTAAAAATTGATCAGGTAATTCATGTGGGCGCTTGCCGATGAGTCAGTGACAATGTCACTGAAATATCAAGGCAAGCGACTCGTCAAACGAGAC
>NZ_JAEKJT010000009.1 GCF_017303055.1 Halomonas litopenaei
GTCTCGTTTGACGAGTCGCTTGCCTTGATATTTCAGTGACATTGTCACTGACTCATCGGCAAGCGCCCACATGAATTACCTGATCAATTTTTAAAGAGCGTGCTCTTGACTCTAGTGAGCTCAAAGAGCGTCTCGCTTTGCTGCACCGCAGCTCGAATCATCAACCCGAGCGCTTTGCTCAGCGCCCTGCGAGGAAGGCGTATTCTACAGAATCGAAGCGTTTCGTCAAGCGCTTTCTTTTGCGTCCCGCAAGCGATGCTCACAGACTTCAAAAGAGAGCGAAGCGTGCCTCAGCGCATCTTTCGATGCCCTGTCGGCGACCCCGATCAAGTGGCGAGCATTTTACCGATTTCTCGTTGCTCGTCAAGCAGTGATTTTTCCGAGAAGCTTCAGAAAGCCTTTTCAAATCAACTACTTTTACCACTCTTCACCGCCTGTGACGTTTGCTCGTCGCCGGCAGCGGATGCGTACTTTACGGATCTCGAGGCAGCTTGGCAATAGCCTGACGTAAAAAAAGTGCGCACCGGCACATCGCCCTTATCCACACCCCTCTCCTCATGACACCTCAGTGGATAACCGTGCGCCCGAGCGGGGAGCACGATGGGCAAGCTGCAGGGCGTTCAAGTCCAGGAACCAAGCGCCGAAGGATAGGGAGAACAGCAGAGAGGGGGAAAAGCAGAGAGGGAGAGCCGAAGGCGAAGGAAGGGAGCGGAAGAAGAAGAAAAGAGCGAGAACCGCTGATCGCGAGCAGAAAGCGGCTACGCCAGCCAGGCCGCGAGCTGGCAGAAATCCGCCAGCTCGCTTAATCGACGGGAACTCAGGATTTCAGCTTGCGCATCAACGCCAATGCAGGACCGGATGCGACATAGGTTCCAAACAGCAACAACAGCATGACCGAAGGCTCGATGGAGATCACCACAAAGCCAAGCACGATGGCCAGCAGCACCACAAAGGGTACGGGCCCTTTCAAGTCCACGTCCTTGAAGCTGTAATAGCGAATATTGCTGACCATCAAGATGCCGGCAGCACCCACCACCAGCAGCATCAGCAGCTTGAACCCGAGTGCAGTGGCATCGAAGCTGTGGAAGGTCCAGACGCTGGCAGCCACCAGTGCCGCCGCCGAGGGGCTGGGCAACCCGATAAACCATTTCTTGTCGACACTGCCGATCTGGACATTGAATCGCGCCAGCCTCAAGGCCGCGCAAGCGACATAAAGAAAGGCCACCACCCAACCCGTCTTGCCGATGTCCTGAAGAATCCAGGTGAAGGCGACAAGCCCGGGCGCCATGCCGAAGGAAATCATGTCCGCCAGACTGTCATACTCCGCACCGAACTCACTTTGGGTATTGGTCAAACGCGCCACGCGCCCATCCAGCCCATCGAGCACCATGGCAATGAAGATCGCTACCGACGCTGCAGTAAAGTCACCATTGAGAGCCGCCACCACAGCAAAGAAGCCGGAAAACAGCGCTGAGGTCGTAAACAGGTTGGGCAACAGGTAGATCCCCCGCCGGCGCACCTTCTTGCCGTCCTCCACTGCCTCCTCCACAACTTCGGACTCCCGCATGAAGGCGCTTGCCAGATCTTCTTCCTGCGACTCCCGCGGGGTCGGCTCACGCTTGCCTGCGTCTTCGCTCATCTCTGTCATCCATTGGCTTCGGGTATGAAAGGCATTCTACACCACTCAACCTTCACCGCCCTGCCGACGTCAAGGCAACTCTTGTCTTACCCCAGACTCGTGATAGGACTCCCCACCTCAGGCGCGCTAACAGCGCGATGCCAGCAAACGCAAAAGGGAGAAGCCTCGGCTTCTCCCTTTTGCTATACGCCGGCAGTCTGGACGACCTGACGGTCGCCCAGACAGGGCTGCATCAGTTCTTGGTCTTGTCGACCAGCTGATTGGCGGCGATCCACGGCATCATGCCACGCAGCTTCTCGCCAACCTGCTCAATCTCGTGCTCCGCATTCAGGCGACGACGCGCCGTCATGGACGGATAGTTGGTGTTGCCTTCGTTGATGAACATCTTGGCATATTCACCCGTCTGGATACGCTTGAGCGCATTGCGCATCGCCGCGCGAGACTCGTCGTTGATGACCTCAGGGCCGGTCACGTACTCGCCATACTCCGCGTTGTTGGAGATGGAGTAGTTCATGTTGGCGATACCGCCTTCGTACATCAGATCGACGATCAGCTTCAGCTCGTGCAGACACTCGAAGTAGGCCATCTCAGGCGCGTAGCCTGCTTCCGTCAGCGTCTCGAAGCCGGCCTTGACCAGTTCTACTGCACCACCACACAGCACCGCCTGCTCACCAAAGAGGTCAGTCTCGGTCTCATCCTTGAAGGTGGTCTCGATAATCCCGCTACGGCCGCCACCAATGGCTGCCGCATAGGACAGACACAGCTCCTTGGCTTGGCCAGTCGCGTCCTGATGGATAGCGATCAGGTCCGGGATGCCGCCGCCGCGAGTGAACTCGGAGCGCACGGTGTGACCAGGTGCCTTCGGAGCAATCATCACCACGTCCAGATCCTTGCGCGGCTCGATCTGGTTGTAGTGGATGTTGAAACCATGAGCGAATGCCAGCGTCGCACCTTCCTTGAGGTTCGGCTCGATATCCTGCTCATAGATGGCCTTCTGATTCTCGTCAGGTGCCAGCACCATGACGACGTCAGCAGACTGGCATGCCTCAGCGACGGAGGCCACCTTGAGACCTGCCGCTTCGGCCTTGGCCGCCGAGGAAGACCCAGGACGCAGGGCAACGGTCACGGAAACGCCAGACTCTTTCAGGTTGTTGGCATGGGCATGGCCCTGAGAACCGTAACCCACGATGGTGACCTGCTTGCTCTGGATCAGCTGAAGGTCACAGTCCTTGTCGTAATAAACGCGCATCTGGTGCTCCTGGATTCGTTTGCCTGCTCGGCGTTAATAGGTCTTGTGGTGTTCAGCGTTGATGGCCACCCGCGCCGTCTTGTGCGGCGCTGGGCGAGTGTCGACCGGCCATGACCAGGTCGCCCATCCATGCAGCCACCTTACCCGCGCACCTGTATTGCGTAAAACGCTATATTTGCAATACTACATCCCAATATGTGAAACGCAGACATTCCCTCTCTTTCTTGCTCGGTGCGATATGGACCTACGCCTGCTGAAACACTTTCTCGCCCTGGCGGACACCCTGCACTTTGGCCGCGCCAGCGAATCGTGCCATGTCAGCCCATCAACGCTTAGTCGCTCGATTCAACAGCTGGAGGACCAGCTCGGAGTGAGTCTGTTCCAACGCGACAACCGCCACGTCGTCATGACCCCTCAGGGGCATCACTTCCAGCGCTACGCCAAGGAAGCGCTGGAACAGTGGGAGCAGGTACGGCTGTCGCTCCAGTCGACGGCGATGCGCTTGAGCGGTGAAATCAGCATCTATTGCTCCGTGACGGCCAGCTACAGCTTCCTCTACAGCCTGCTGGCGGAGTTCCGTCAGCGCTATCCTGATATCGAGCTGAAGCTGCATACCGGCGATCCGGCTCGGGCCATCCAGCGAGTCCTTAACGGCGAAGAGGACATGGCGATCACCTCGCGTCCCAGGCGAATGCCGGAAGGGCTCGCCTTCAAGTCACTGACCCGCTCGGCCCTCGTGTTCATTGCTCCCCAGGAGTCGCAGCCGTGGATTCCGCAGCAGCCGATGAGCCCCAGCCAACCACAGTGGCAGGGTGTTCCCATGATTCTGTCGGAGGGTGGGCTGTCGCGAGAGCTGGCTGACACCTGGTTCAAGGCGCTGGGGGTAAATCCGACGATCTACGCTCAGGTTGCCGGGCACGAGGCCATCGTCAGCATGGTCGGACTGGGCTTCGGGATCGGAGTCGTACCCCGTATCGTGCTGGAGGCAAGCCCTCTGGCTGAACGGGTCAGGATGCTGCCGGTGAAGCCGGAACTGCCCTACTACGATGTGGGTCTATGCGTACTGGAGCGTCGCCTGAAGAGCCCGTTGATCGATGCCCTGTGGCAGGAAGTCGTGGAACGCTGACACCACCCATGAAAACGCCGCCCCGAAGGGCGGCGCAAGGCGTGTGCAGTGAGCGCGAAAGCCAAGTGCTGGCCACACGATCACGACCGCCGCTACAGGCTAAGCACCTTGTCACCACGGGCAATACCGGACACCCCGGTACGCGCCACTTCAAGGACGCCGACCGGCCCCATGGCCTGCAGAAAGGCATCGAGCTTTTCTGCATCTCCGGTGATCTGCACGGTATACAGACTCGGAGTCACATCGACAATCTGAGCCCGGAAGATATCCACCGTGCGCTTGACCTCGTCGCGGGCGGCACCCAGCGCTTTCACCTTCACCAGCATCAACTCTCGCTCGATGTGGTTGCCTTCGGTGAGATCCACCAGTTTGACCACATCAATCAACTTGTTGAGATGCTTGGTGATCTGCTCGATCACCCGGTCATCGCCAACGGTGGTCACCGTCAGACGCGACAGTGTCGGGTCGTCTGTCGGCGCCACATTGAGGGTTTCAATGTTGAAGTTGCGCTGAGAAAACAGTCCCACGACCCGCGACAGCGCACCCGGTTCGTTTTCCATCAGAATCGAGATGATATGTCGCATCAGGTCCGCTCCGTCTTGGAAAGCAGCATGTCACGCATGGAGCCCAGGGGCACCTGCATCGGATAGACGTGCTCGTGCGGGTCCACCGCGACATCGAGGAACACCAGCTCATGGGTGTCTGCAAAGGTTCTTGCCAAGGCTTCCTCGAGATCTTCCTTCTTCTCGACCCTCAACGCCGTGAAGCCGTAGGACTGGATCAGCATCTGGAAGTCCGGCAGCGACTCCATGTAAGAGTGCGCGTGACGCGACTTGTAGTTGAGGTCCTGCCACTGCCTCACCATCCCCAGGGAACCGTTGTTCAGATTGATGATCTTGACCCCACCACCAAACTGCTTACAGGTGGAAAGCTCCTGCATCATCATCTGGAAGCTGCCTTCGCCGGTGACGCAGACGACTTCTTCCTCGGGGAAGTTCTGCTTGACGCCCATGGCCGCCGGAAACCCGAACCCCATCGTGCCCAGGCCACCAGACGTGATCAGGCGGTTGGGCTTGTCAAACTTGTAGTACTGAGCCGCAAACATCTGGTGCTGACCAACATCGGTGGTAACGAAGGCTTCACCCCGCGTTACCCGGCAGATGGCCTCGATGACTTCCTGGGGCTTGAGCACTTCTCCCGGCTTGGAGGGCTCGTAGAGCTTGCCCTTGCGGTCCTCGCGCCAACCATCGATTGTCTTCCACCAGTCCTTGAGTGCCTCCGGATTGGCAATCTCATGACCTTGCACCAGGCTGATCATCTCGTTGATCACACTGGCGGCCGGGCCCACGATCGGCACGTCTGCACGCACCGTCTTTGACACCGAGCTTGGGTCGATGTCGACGTGGATGATCTTCGCCGTAGGGCAAAACTTGGACGTGTTGTTGGTAACGCGATCGTCGAAGCGCGCACCGATGGCGATCACCAGATCCGCATGGTGCATGGCCATGTTGGATTCGTAGCTACCGTGCATCCCCAGCCAGCCAAGGCACTGACTGTCACTCTGGGGATAAGCACCGATGCCCATCAACGTGGTGGTGATAGGAAAGCCAAGCTGCTTGACCAGATCGGTGAGCCCTTCGCTGGCACGCCCCTGTACGACACCGCCACCCGTATAGAAGACCGGACGGCGCGCCTTCAGCATCAACTCCACCGCCTTCTTGATCTGACCGGTGTGGCCGCGGCTCACCGGGTTGTACGAGCGAATCTTTACCTTTTTCGGGTAGACGTACTCGTAACGCTCGGTGGGGGCCGTCATATCTTTCGGGATATCGACCAGAACAGGACCAGGACGGCCCGTCGCTGCCAGGTAAAATGCCTTCTTCAGCACCTCGGGAATTTCGCTGGGGTGCTTGATCGAGAAGCTATGTTTCACGATCGGGCGGGTCACACCGACGATATCGGTTTCCTGGAAGGCATCGTCACCAATCAGGTGACTCATGACCTGACCGCAAAGCACGACCATCGGAATCGAGTCCATGTAAGCGGTCGCGATGCCGGTCACCGCGTTGGTGGCACCTGGACCAGACGTCACCAGCACGACGCCAGGATTGCCCGAAGCACGCGCATAGCCGTCGGCGGCATGGGTGGCAGCCTGTTCGTGGCGCACGAGGATGTGCTTGACCTTGTCCTGACGGAACAAGGCGTCGTAGATGTGTAGCGCGGCGCCGCCTGGATAGCCGTAGATGTATTCCACGCCCTCATCCTGGAGGAAGCGGGCGATCATGTCCGCGCCTGAAAGCAATTCCACAGATGTATCTCCCCTGGAGGTCTCGAGTGCGATTCGTACCGGTTATCGGCACGAAGTCGAGTGCAGCGATATGCTGCTGCCGGCGCACCGGCACCTGATGCCAAACCCTGGCGTCCGTCGGCCCGGTTGGGGCCTGCACTCTCATCACGGCGGGTCACCGCGTCGGGGCGTTGGCCAGGCGGGGCGGTTAACCCTCACCTGGAAGTCCTTCGGCGGGTAGAGGCACGCAGGCCTACCCTTCACGCGGCGTTGGGGGGTCTCCCATGGTGCCGCGCCCGCAGTCAGGAACCCACAAGATTCCAATAGCGCCCAGTGACTGTCAACCGCCGTTCTTGACCCGCACGCTCCCTGCACCGTGCAGGCCATCCCGTTATCGCTGTGATGGATCACCTGCAGTGGCCATGCCCACGACCAATGTCTAAGCCCTGGAGCTCGAAGTATTCCTGCTTGGCTGCTGTAATGAGATGGACAGGTGACACGATTCACTCTTTCACATCCAGCTCATCGTCACCACACGAACCAAGCCTGTAACGCGCGAGTGCGCTCTTGGGCAACACCTTCGCGGGCACTTGGCCGAGAGCACAAGACGCCGCATTAGTGAATCGATTCATCTTTTCATCATGCTCTCTTTGACGACAATCACAACAGCTCAACGAGGACTCGCCATGTCCAGAATCGTCCAATGGTCCATCACCGTCGCCCTTGCGGGCTTTCTCTTCGGCTTCGACACGGCGGTCATTTCCGGCGCCGACAAGCCGATTCAATCCCTGTGGGGGCTAAGCGACCTGCAGCATGGCCTGCTGATCATGTCGATGGCGCTGTGGGGCACAGTCATCGGTGCCATTTTCGGCAACTGGCCCACCGATACGCTCGGCCGGCGCGCCACCCTATTGATGATCGGCGTCTTGTATCTGGTCTCTGCGGTGGGGTCGGCCATCGTGTCCGATCCTTGGCTATTTGCCTTCTTCCGTCTGATCGGAGGGATTGGCGTGGGGATTTCTTCCGTCGCCGCGCCAACCTACATTTCGGAAATCGCCCCACCGCGCCAGCGTGGCTTTCTCGTTGCCCTTTATCAGTTCAACATCGTGTTTGGCATCCTGATGGCGTTCGTGTCGAACTATGTGATCGGCAGCGTGATCGGTGATGACGCCTGGCGCTGGATGCTCGGCATTGAGGCCGTTCCTGCGCTGATCTACACCCTGATGATCACCCGTGTGCCACGCAGTCCACGCTGGCTGATCCTGAACAAGAACGCTATCGAGGAAGCGGCAAGCGTGCTGCGCTTGATCAATCCCGCAGCAGACGTGGATGCCGACATCGCCGCCATCCGTGACGCAGAAGCGCAAGAGCAGTCTGCCAAAGCCCCCTTCTTTTCACGACGCTATCGCCTACCGCTTCTTCTGGCCTTTCTGATTGCCTTCTTCAACCAACTCTCAGGCATCAACTTCATCATCTACTATGCTCCGCGAGTGCTCGAGGCAGCCGAGCTGGGCAGCCAAGCTGCCTTGCTGTCCACCGCTGGCATCGGATTGGTCAATCTCATCTTTACCATGATCGGCATGTCGCTGATTGATCGCTTCGGGCGACGCACGCTGCTGTTTATAGGATCGGCGGGATACCTGGTCTCTCTGGTCATGATCTCACGAGCCTTCTTTGCAGAGGCGCTAGGCGGCATCGAGGTTCCCATGCTGCTGGCACTGTTTATCGCGGCCCACGCCATCAGCCAGGGTGCCGTTATCTGGGTCTTTATCTCGGAGGTGTTTCCCAACCACGTGCGCGCCCGAGGACAATCGTTTGGCGCCTCCATTCACTGGGTATTTGCGGCGCTGATTACCTTGGTCATGCCCTGGATTCTCAGCACCTTCAATGGTGGCCCGGTGTTTGCTTTCTTCGCCCTCATGATGCTGCTGCAACTGCTTTTCGTGATGTTCCTGATGCCTGAAACCAAGAACGTCAGTCTGGAAGAGCTGCAACGACATCTGGTAGGCGACAACGTCAGGCTGCGTCGCGTCCGCCTTTCCGGGGCACGTGTCCTGCGCTGAACGATGGGCCAGCGAGAGACCTGGCACCGCTATCAACATTGCCCGGCCCTGCTGTCACAATAGCCCGGCCCAGCTATCACAATAGCCCGGCCCAGCTGTCACAATAGCCCGCCCCTGCTATCAAAAAGCCCGCCGGGTGGGGAACCGGGCGGGCAAGGGGGTCACAGGACGCAACCTGAACTTCAGTATAGCGAGAGGCATGAAATCTGCCTGATAACGCTTACCGATACTTCATAACAGCAAAGACTGTAAGTGAACTCATCCCCTTCATGAGGAAGGGGATGACACCCAAGGGCTTAAACAGACGGACGACCGGGCACACGTCAGTGGGCAAAACGTAGCTGACCGTCATCCGCCACCACGCGAATCACCTCTCCGGGGGTGAACTTGCCCGCCAGCAAGTCCTGGGCCAGCGGATTCTCGATACGGCTTTGCACCGCTCGCTTCAAGGGACGCGCGCCATAGACGGGGTCGAAGCCGACCACCGCCAACAAAGCCAGCGCTTCGTCACTGACCTCCAACCCCAGTTCGTGTTCAGCCAGACGCGAACGCAAGCGCTCAAGCTGGATGCCGGCGATCTCTTGAATCTGCTCTTGCCCAAGCGCGTGGAAGACCACCACCTCGTCGATTCGGTTGATCAACTCTGGGCGGAAGTGGGTGCCCACTACCTCCATCACTGCCTGGCGCATGCTGTCATAGTCCGCGTCATCCCCACCAAAATGCTGAATGATGTCGGAGCCCAGATTCGACGTCATGACGATGACCGTATTACGGAAATCCACGGTGCGCCCCTGCCCATCGGTCAGGCGCCCGTCCTCCAGCACCTGCAGCAGAATGTTGAAGACGTCTGGGTGGGCTTTTTCCACCTCATCCAGCAACAACACCGAATACGGCTTGCGACGTACCGCCTCGGTCAGGTACCCACCTTCTTCATAGCCGACGTATCCGGGGGGAGCGCCGATCAAGCGTGCAACGGAATGCTTCTCCATGAATTCAGACATGTCGATGCGAACCATGGCTTCCTCGGTATCGAACAGGAAGTTGGCCAACGACTTGCACAATTCGGTCTTGCCCACGCCGGTGGGGCCAAGGAACAGGAAAGAGCCATTGGGACGCTGAGGATCTGCCAATCCCGCGCGTGAACGGCGCACCGCATTGGACACCGCTGTGACCGCCTCTTCCTGGCCGATGACGCGCTCGTGCAGCGCCTCTTCCATACGCAATAACTTGTCGCGCTCGCCCTCCAGCATCTTGGCCACCGGAATGCCGGTCCACCGGGATACGACCTCGGCAATTTCCTCCTCGGTGACGTTGGAGCGCAGCAGGGTGTGATGGCGCGTATCGGTTTCCGCGTCCCCGCTCTCGGCAATCTTCTTCTCAAGCTCCGGAATCACCCCGTACTGAAGCTCCGACATGCGCCCGAGGTCACCCTGGCGTCGTGCCTGCTCCAGATCTACCCGCGCGCGATCAAGCTCATCCTTGAATTGGGCAGCTCCCTGAATGCTGGCTTTCTCGGCCTTCCAGATCTCGTCGAGATCAGCGTATTCACGCTCCAGCTCCTCGATCTGCTCAACGAGGGTTTCCAGTCGCTTGCGCGAGGCTTCATCAGTTTCCTTCTTGAGGTGCTCCCGCTCCATCTTGAGCTGAATCAGGCGACGATCCAGACGGTCCATCTCCTCAGGCTTGGAATCCAGCTCCATGCGAATACGTGACGACGCCTCGTCGATCAGGTCGATGGCCTTGTCCGGCAACTGCCGATCGGTAATGTAGCGGGTCGACAGCTTGGCGGCAGCGATGATCGCCCCGTCTGTGATATCCACACCGTGATGAACTTCGTAGCGCTCCTTGAGCCCGCGCAGAATCGCAACGGTATCCTCTTCGCTCGGCTCATCCACCAACACCTTCTGGAAGCGACGTTCGAGCGCGGCATCTTTCTCGATGTACTGACGATACTCGTCAAGGGTGGTGGCACCGACACAGTGCAACTCACCGCGAGCCAGCGCCGGCTTTAGCATATTGCCGGCGTCCATCGCCCCCTCGGCCTTGCCTGCGCCCACCATGGTGTGCAATTCGTCAATAAACAGGATGACCCGGCCCTCTTCCTGAGCCAGCTCATTCAACACCGACTTCAGGCGCTCCTCGAACTCACCACGAAACTTGGCGCCAGCCAACAGGGCTCCCATATCCAGCGACAGCACGCGCTTGTCCTTCAGCCCTTCTGGCACTTCACCATTGATGATGCGGCTCGCCAGGCCCTCGACGATAGCCGTCTTGCCGACCCCTGGCTCGCCGATCAATACCGGGTTGTTCTTGGTGCGCCGCTGCAGTACTTGAATGGTGCGACGGATTTCATCATCGCGACCAATGACCGGATCCAGCTTGCCATCCGCAGCCCGCTGGGTCAGATCCAGGGTGTACTTCTCCAGCGCCTCCCGACTGTCCTCGGCGTTGGCATCATCCACCTTCTGGCCACCTCGAACGCTATCAATCGCCGTCTGCAGAGACGCCTGGGTGACCCCTGCCTGGGTAAGGACCTTTGACACCGCGTGCTTCATGGCCAGCGCGGCCAGTAGCACCAACTCGCTGGCGATATACTGATCGCCGCGTTTCTGGGCCTCTGCATCGGTTAAGTTGAACAGCTTTATCAAATCGCGAGAGGGCTGCACCTCGCCATCAAAGTGGGCAACCTTTGGCATATCGTCGAGCAGACCTGCGAGTCCATCTCGCATCCTTGCGGCATCGCCGCCGGCCTTCTGTACCAGAGCCTTGATGCCGGTATCGCGATTGTCGAGCAGTGCCAGCAGCAGGTGTGCGGGCTCCATCTGATTGTGTCCACGGCCCACGGCCAACGACTGGGCATCGGCAATGGCTTGCTGAAGCTTTGCAGTAAACTTGTCGAAACGCATCGATATCTCCTTGGGGATGGCGATGCGATCGGACGCACCGCGTGACCCTGTCAATGTGACTTGACAGAGATATGGCGGTGCTTTAGCAAGGTTTCAAGTCGGGTTAGCGCTGCTGCAGCGGGCGTGCTGCAACGCCAGGGGCTTAGACTCCAGGCGCAGGCTGGCAGGTGACATATCGACACTAGGTCCTGTCGCAGAGCTGCGAATCACGGTCTCGCTGACGACTCGACACCCCCTGCCCCAGCCCTTCGGCAATCCGTCCAAGCTGCATGACGACCTTGGCCCCCACATCCTCGTCTCCCCCCGCCTGCTGACGCCGACGGTACTCTGCACACACCGAGGCCCAGCGCGCTGCATCGTCGGGGTCCAGCGTGCCCCTCAAGGCACGCAGCTTGAGCAGGTTTTCTTCCGCACCGCTGGTCAGCAGTTGCGCCTCACCCAGGTAGTGATCGTCGATCAGTGCATCGATATCGCCGTCGGTCATCGCAGGAGACAGCTTCTCCACCAACTTGGCCATGTTGCGATAGCTGCCTTGAAGCAGAAATGGGGGCTCTTCCCGGTAGCTATCGGCTTGGGCACTGGACGCGATATAAGCGCCATTGACCTTGAGAATGACGTCGCGTATCCGGTGCATTCTGGTCAGCAGGGCGACGATCTCATCTCTTTCTGCCCCACTGTAGTCATGTTCCAGCTCACTGACCGGCACCTCCCTGCCAGCGGCCATGTCGATGAACCGGTAAACGTCCTCCATACCCCGGGTCAACAGGGGGGCCAGCACCGGGTGAGCGCTCAAGCTATTCTCGATGTACGACTGGGCAAAGATGGTCGCTGTGCCGGAGAGAATATCGCCGAGATTGTAGATATCAGCACGGTTGGCAAGCATGTCAGGCACACGAAACGCCTTGCCCTCCTCGGTATAGGGATTGCCGGCCATCACAATGCAGAAGCGTTTTCCCCGCAACTGATAGGTACGCGAGGTGCCGCGCCAGACACCATCGATGGTGCGTGTGGCGTCGCTCAGCGAGATGAACTTCTGCAGGAACTCTGGATCCGTGTGCTGGATGTCATCAAGATAGAGCATGACGTTGTTGCCCATTTCCAGCGCCAGGTTGACCTTCTCCAGTTCGGCTCGTGCCGTGGCATGAGGCGCCTTCTGTGGATCGAGCGATGTCACCTCTCGCCCCAGACTCGGGCAGTTGATCTTCATGAAGATAAGGCCCAGACGATGGGCGACATACTCCATCAGCGTGGTCTTGCCATAGCCGGGGGGTGAAATCAGCATCAACAGCCCCATCAGGTCGCTGCGTCGCTTCGCTCCCACGGTACCCAGTTGTTTGGCCATGTTGTCGCCAATCAACGGCAAATAGCTCTCGCTGATCAATCGGTTGCGTACAAAGGACGTCAGCGGGCGAGGCCTGAACGCAGTGACATCAAGACGCCTGCCTTGTTCTTCCAGCACGCTCTTGCGCAGGTCCTGCAGCTGCTCCCACGCAGGCTCCACCCGTGCCAGATGGTGTTCGAGACGATGCTCGAAGTCATCAAGGCGAAGCATCAACCTGCGTGATTCGATCAGGCCATGATCGCCGAGCAATCCCTCGACGGGAACGCTCAACTCAGCCTCCCGCGGCGTCCAGGACAGCTGGTCGCCAGCGTCGATCATCGCCACTACCTCGTCCAGATAGTAGCGCTCCAACTCATCGATACCCGCCGCGTGACTCCAGGCACTCAGCCAGCGTCGGGTCGCCATCCAGCGGTCTTCCGCACGCCGGGTCAGGGCCTGTCGCATGGCCTCGAAGGCAGCTCTCTGCTGGCCACGATCTAGCGCCTCGCGAAAGGCGTTGGCCAACCGGTCCGCATGCTGAGACACCTCGATGCCCTGCTGATCGGCTGCCAGCCATTCGACCAGATACGTCGCGGCTTCGTGACAGCGCTCCTCCGCCCCCAGCGCCACCACCAACTCATAGGTGGAAAGCAGCGGTGCGAGTTCTGCCACCAGGTCGCGTTTCAGCTCGTCGCTTCCGTATTCCCGCAGTATCTGTCCTGCGCCCACACAGTGGGCAATCAATTCCTGGGCCTCGGCGGTCGGCAACCCCAGCCAGTAGTGAAGACCCACTGCGCGTGCCAAGGGCGAGAAGCGCAACAGCCCCGCCTGACGTCTGGCCGGCTCGAGCACCGCGATAATGCGAGCCGCATCATGGTCATGCACCCCTTGCTCGTATCCTTCACGGAAGCGGGGAGCCGCAAACTGCCGAACGGACGCCTCGAGGGCATCCATGTCCGCCGTGTCCACGACAGCATCGACATGCTGCAGGTAACGATACGCCAGATATTCACCACGATAGACCTGTGGCGACTCGGAGGGCAGGTGCTGCGTCCATAGCGGTGACAGGGCCTGGAGCTCAGCACAGGTCAGCGCCTCGTAAAACTGGGTACCGGTGATATGGAGAGTGAGCTGGTCGTCTCTGGGTACCAGCGTCAGCGAGACCTCCTGGCGATTGACGGAGAAGCGATGACGCGGCCCCAGCCGGATAACCTGCCCCCCGTCTTCAAATAGGTCGGCACGATCCCTGACGCTGCGCAACGCCGCATCACGGACAGCCACCAGCCGCGCCTCCAGATCATCCGCCTCCATGGTGGCGCCCAGCTCACGCAGGCTCGCGACCGAGTCGGTGACCTTCTCGATCATCGGGTCGGCGGCGAGAAAGGCCTGCAGAGCCGCCTCTTCCTCGAAGCGCTCCGCCCGACGAGGCACACCGTCGAGGATCCGCTCAGCCGCCTGAGACATCGCCATCACCCGCCCACGGCGCTGCTGAGCCAGCTGTTCACGCTTGGTCTCGATGGCCTCCTGGCAATGCTCTCGCTGCTGAACAATCGAGGTGAGAAACGCCGCCTGCTCGCCAAATTCGGCCTCCAGTTCCTGCAGCAGGTCCAACATGCGGGTCAACAGCTCAGTGGCGTCATCCGGCGCGGAAATGGCCGCGATACCCGATGCCAGGCTCTGTTCGAACAGTCGCAAGCGCGCTCCAAAGCGAGCCTTCTGTTCGACAACCGTGAGCTCCTCGAGGCGCCGTTCCGCTGACGTGCGCTCGCGATTGAGCGAGGCAAACACGGTCGCCAGCATCTGATTGACGTTGACCTCAAGCTCTGGATTCTTGCCACCCAGGGTAGCCAGCATGGCCTGAACCAGGTCCAACCCTTCGGCGATCTCGCGATAGTCCGCCACGCAATCCGCCAGCGCCTGACGAGCCGTGGCCTGCTGACTTCTGTCCACCAGCGCCGCAAGGCTATCGCGGTAGCCCTGCAAGGCGTCTGGGGTGGCGAGAAAGGCAAGGGTCCTGTCAATCAGGCGCTGCTCGATCTCCGCCACGGTCTGGTCCATGCTGTCGACCGCTTCAACATCCACATAACGACGCTGCGCCAGGGTACGCACGTCACCGCGAAACTGCCGAACGGCCTTCAGCTGTCGCAGAAATGGCTCTGGATGGTGCCAGCTATCCGGTGTGATACCTCGCTTCAGTGTGCTCAGCTGTGCCGACGCTCGGGTGACCGCCTCGGCGGATTGGCGACGGATCTCTTCGACTTTTTCAAACTCGTCGCCGATCGTCTCTGCCGTTTCCCGAATACACTGAATCTGTTCAGGCAGGTGCTGGACATCCGTCTCGCCGTCTTCTCCCGGCAGGGGGATTTCATCGATCCAGTAGTACTGCTCGAGCAAGCGATCGCAGCCCTTGATCAACTGCGCCAGGTACGCATCGTAGGGTTGCAGTCCTCGCACCAGCCCTGCCAGGTCGTTGAGCTCGGCCAGTCCCCGAACCAGCTCCGCGTTACCGATACGGCCTAGCTGGCTGTCATTGTCAGCGGCGTGGCGAGCATGCTGGATATCAGACAGAAAGGGGGTAATCCATATCTGCAAGGGGTGCACCAACGAGGGTTCACGCTCCGCATTGAACAGCACCAGATGGCCGTTATCGAACAGCGCTGCACCGTGTCCCAGCAATGGCGCATCGGCCTGCTTGGTGACCAGGTTGTAGCGATAGAACACCACCCTCCCGCTGCTGCCGGCATAGAAGTGGTACAGCACATCTTCGCCGTTGGGCGAGCGAACGGATCGCAACAGACGCATGGGCTCGGCCGGTACGTCAAAGGTCTTGAGCTGACCATTGCTGAGCAGATACCCAGACGCAAACATCAGCCCGTGGTTGTCTGGCAGCAGCACAATGCCGCTATCCATCGCATCACAGCGCTGAATACCTCGCGTCGGCCGGTGGAAGGCGTAGTAGCGCATCACCTTTTCGGCGAAAGGGCGAATCCTGACGAGCAGCAGCTCGCCCAGGTCGGCGTACTCGACACTGGCGTCATCCAACGACTGCGAGTCAGACTCCACCCTGTCGGTATAGATCCCCTCGCCGCTGTCGGTATTGTTCTCGACCTTGAAGGTCACCGAGCCGCCGAGGTTATCGACGAACAGCGTATCGGCAATATTGATGTGCGGAGAACGCCCCTGAACATGGTCGTCTCTGCTGACTCGCCGCCAGGCAAAGTCAAAGCGGTCAGGCAGACTCAGGTCACGGTCGCCGCGGTTGTCGATGTAGCGACTGACGTTGCCAAGGGCGTCCAGCTCCCAACGGAAGACTCGACGATCCTCGAGCTTCTCGCCAATCTGGAAGTCCATCAGCAGCATGCCCTTGAGGATCACCAACTGGGACAGCGTGGCATGACTGTAGTACTGCTGGAGTTCCTGGAAATCGGTATTGAAGCGCTCGTCGTTCAGAAAGCTCTCCGACACCCCCAACTCAGCAACACTAAACGCATGCTCCTGGTCATCGACCCGATAGAGACGAAAAACATCCTCCACGCGCAGCGCCCGCTTGAGGCCTAGCTGAACGTGAAAGCCAAACAGCATTTGGTCGCCAATACGGACGGCATCACGGGCAATCGACTTCAACTCGGTGCGCACTCGACCTCGCCCCAGCAACACCATCGAGGTAGCGCCAAAGGTCTGTTCACGCAGGGTGTTGAGGGAAGCGCTCAGTCGTTCGAGTTGCTGCCCTTGTGTGGCCAGGCGGCGAGCAAGCAGTGCATAGGAAGAACCATCTTCGTGAAGCTTGACGTGTTGGGGATTGGAGTCAGCCATGGTGCCGGAATGCCTATTGCAGAAGTGGAAGCAGCATCGTTGCGATAGCCCGGACACGGCCGAGCTATCGCTGGATGTGTGAGCGTCTTACTGCTGATGATCCTTGGCAGAAGCACGGCTCATTGCATTGCCGGCCAGACCAGCCATGAGGGTTTGCAGCGCGGGTGCCTTGTCCATGACGCCCTGCACCCCCTTGCCGATCCCTAACCCCTTGGAGAAGGTATCGAAGATGCCTCCGTCACCGCCGATCAGCTCAAACTTGGCGCCTTTCAGTGCTTCCGCCATCACTCGTCCATTTTCCTGCACCGCTACACGCTGCATATCGATGCTGGCCAGCGTCTCCTTCTCAAGCAGCTCAAGGTTCATGCGGAACTGCTCGAACTCACGAGCATCGGCGGACATGGCGTCGTACGCCTTCAACTTCTCGACCAGACCATTGGCTTCGGCCCGGGCCAGGGCCTCTCGAGCAGACGCCTTCGCCAGCCCCATTTTTTCCTCACCAGACGCTTCTGCCTCGAGGCGCTGTTCAAGCACTCGAACATCCGCAAGACCCGCATCTTCGTCGGCCTTGGCCTTGACCGAAATGACCTCTGCCTCAACCAAGCCTTCCGCACGCAGGGCCTTGGCGCGAGTTTCCTGTACCTGCGCCTGCGCCAATCCCTCGGCAGCCGCCAATGCCTGCTGGCCGCGAGCCTGCTTTTCATCTGCGACCGCACGCTTCTCCGCCGCCTCTGCCTCGGCCTGGGCACGCACCAGCACTTCGTCGGCCTCCAGCTTGGCACGTTCGAAGGCAGCCTCGGCCAGGCGCAGTTCCTTGATCTTGGTCTCTTCTGCCTCAGCCTCGGCGGCCACCACGCTGGTGACCTTGCGGCGATCGGCCTCGGCACGGTTTCGCACATCCCGAATATGCTCTTCTTCCTCTGCCACGTTGCGCTCCACCGAGATGCGCTCGCTGGTGATCACCGCGATCTCCTTGCGCTCGACTTCCAGGGTCTTCTCCATGCCGATACGCTCGACCTCGACGCTGCGCTGACGGTTGACGTCCTCGAGTTCACGCGCCTGCTGGATACGCACTTCCTCGATCTGTACCGCGCGCTCCCGCGCCTTTTCGGCCATCTCGACCTGACGGCGCATGTTCTCGCTGGCGACGGCGAGCTCTTCGTCGGTCTTGATACGCGCCGCTTCAGCCTTGGCCCGCTCCTGCTCCTTCACCTGCTCTGTTTCGGCTTCCTCACGGGCTCGAATCGTCTCGATTTCCCGAGTCTGGCGGGCCTCGGCGTCAGCCTGCGACTTGTCCAGCTCAAGCGAGGCCTCACGGGCCGCGACGTTCTTGCGCTTGATTTCCAGCTCCTGGTCGCGCTCGAGCCGGTTGGTATCCACGTTGTGGGCCGCCGTGATTTCGGTAATGCGGCGAATGCCTTCAGAGTCGAGGATGTTATTGGGATCCAGGGCGGACTTGGGCGTCTGCTCCAGATAATCGATGGCGACATCTTCCAGCACATAGCCGTTGAGATCTTCGCCGATGGTCTGGATGATCATGTCGCGAAAACGCTGCCGCTCCTCGAACAGCTGCATGAACTCGAGTTTCTTGCCGACGGTTTTGAGTGCCTCACTGAACTTGGCATTGAACAGTTCATTCACCGCGTTTCTATCGGAAGCACGGTCGACGCCAACGGACTTGGCAACCCTCAGGACATCCTGCGCGGTCTCGTTGACACGCAGATAGAACGCGACTGAGATATCTGCTCGCAGGTTATCCTTGCAGATCAGACCTTCTTTCCCTTGGCGGTTCAATTCCAGGGTAATCACCGAGATCTTCATCGTTTCATCACGATGAATAACGGGCAGCACCATGGCCCCGGTAAAGTAGACCTTGGGGGTCTTGGACATATCATTGACGATCAACGCCTGCCCTTGATCAATCTTCTTGTAGAACGCCTTGATCAACAACATGATTGATACAATGACCAGCACGATGACGCCTACCACTACCAAGGCGGGCATCACCCACGAAAAGTCCATTTCAAACGGCATAATATCTTCCATTGATTGCACCCCATTCCCTGTCGTATATCGTTATGTTTCGGCGCCTACGTTGCATATCTACGTTGGCTTGCGAAGCACTATTGAGACCCTCGCGAAGCATGATCTACATCGACCCAGCAAGACCTACCCCGGCGTGACATCTTCCACCCAGTAATAAAGCCCCCGTTCTTCCCGAACCAGCAGTACTCTCATCCCATGCTTGAGTGGCGCTACGGCCCTGACATTCACGGTCAAATCGACACCTTCCCGGCTGACCCTGGCCCGCCCTCGACAGCTATCCCTGGCCAGTCCTGTCACCACAGCGCTCAAGCCTTCCATGCAGTGTTCTTGATGGTGCTGATACAAGGTCGCAAATACGGGGCGCAGCCATCGCGCCAGCATGACGGCAAGCAGATAACCGGCCACGACGGAAATGACCAGGATTCCCAGCGAGATCATCATCCACCCGCCTGAGGACCACTGATAGGAGATAGCTGACAGCTGAAGCACGTAGCTACTTAGCCAGGAAAACAGGGACAGCAGTGTCACCGTCATGGGCAACGGGACGCCATGCAGACCTAACGTCGCCAACAGGCCGGACAGATCAAACGCCCCTTCCGCATCGATGTCGACCAGGTCCGTCATGTCCCCATCCATAAAACCCAATAGAGTAATCAGCCAATACAGCACTGACACCATCAGAAGTATCGTGAACAGCAATGTAGGGAAATTAAATGCAACAATAAAAAAACGAAACACTCCGGACATTACGGATACCCAGCTGCGGTGTACGTCGATCCCACTTTCACAAGAAGATGACGCTAACACCTCCCTCTTAGGGACGGCATAGCCATAGTCCTACAAGCTTCTCGATTTCAAAAATTCATAAAAAAGGCACGGAGATACACCCGCGCCCGAGTGACACATCACGGGAACAACCTAAACAAATGAACTCTGAAACATCAGGCAGCCTGTCGTTGCCTTCTCTCGTTACAGGGCAACGCCCGTGCCAGGCCTTCCAAGCACACACCTTGGCGTCGAGATACCCGGGCCACATAGCGCCTGTACCAGGCCATGAACAAGAGAAGCAGCGGAGAGCACACGAAAAGAAGGGAAAGACGTACAACAGGCAGAGCAGCGCACGGCGGCCAACAGCACTATCTGGGTCACACCTTGGCAGGCAGCGTCGCCTTCATCGGGCCGCAGCGCATCGTCCACAGGACTACAGAGCCACAGGGAGATCCTACGCCACCGCCCGTCGCCGATGGCGTGGGACAAGACCATAGCGCTGTGGCTATCGCAGCCAGATGACGCTGGCCATGCGCCCCGTCACGCCGTCATCGCGGCGGTGAGAGTAGAAACGGGATTCACAGGCAGTGCAGAAGTGCCCTCCACTGACGTGAGCGACACCCAGGCGCTCCAGTCGCAACCTCGCCAGCCGGTAAAGATCCGCCATGTAGTGACCCAGTCGATACGGGCTGGGCTCAAACGCACTGGAGGCTTCGGGATGCACACCACAGAACGCCTCCCGTACTTCAGGACCCACCTCGAACTGGGCGTTCGAGATGGCGGGTCCCAGCCATGCCAGCAGTTCGCCGGCGGGGCTCCCCAGCGAGGCGACAGTAGCTTCCAGCACGCCGCCTGCCAGGCTGCGCCATCCAGCGTGGGCGACCGCGACGCGCTCGCCACTCCGGTCGCAGAAGAAGACGGGCAGGCAGTCGGCCGTCATTACCACACAGGCATAGTCCCGAGTCGTCGCCACCGCCGCATCGGCCTTGGGCGTCTCATCGCACCAACCGTGCTGCACACTGGCGCCATGAACCTGGTCCAGCCACAGCAGGGGCCGCTCATCGCCAATTTCCTTGCCCAGCTGGCGTCGGCAGAGACTGACGTGCTCCGGTTTGTCGCCTACATGACTGGCGGTGTTGAAAGCGGCATAGGGACCCTGGCTGGGCCCGCTCTCGCGAGTAGTGACAAAGGCGCCCACATTCGCCGGTGCCGGCCAGTCTGGCAGGATAACGCTGGGGCGAAGATCAAGGGCATCCGTCATTGCATGGTCTCCGCATCAACGCGCAGATAATCCAGCAGCATCAGCAAGTCATCCGGCAGCGCGGCGTGGAAACTGACCTCCTCGCCATGACGGGGATGCACAAAGGCCAAGCGGCGAGCGTGCAATGCCTGGCGAGGAAACTCACGCAGAATTTCCTTCAATGTCTGGCCCGCCCCCGGTGGCAGCTTGAGTCGACCACCGTAAACCGGATCACCGATCAGCGGAAAGCGCCGGTGGGCCATATGCACCCGAATCTGGTGGGTACGGCCGGTCTCCAGCTTGCAGCGCACATGACTGTGGGCGCGGAAGCGCTCGACGACCCGATAGTGGGTCACCGCCGGTTTGCCCGATGCGGTGACCGCCTGGCGCTTACGATCCTTGGGATGACGTCCGATCGGGGCATCAACCGTTCCTCCGGAGGTCATCTTGCCCACCACGATGGCGTCGTACTCCCGCGATACCGTGCGGGCCTGCAGCTGCGCCACCAGGTCCGCGTGGGCGGCCAGGGTCTTGGCCACCACCATCAATCCGCTGGTGTCCTTGTCGAGGCGATGCACGATACCCGCCCGGGGCAATGTCGCGGCATCAGGAAAGTGATGCAGCAGTGCGTTCAGCAGGGTGCCGTCAGGGTTCCCCGCAGCCGGATGAACCACCAGTCCCGGCGGCTTGTTGACCACCAGTACATCATCGTCCTCGAAGACCACATCCAGCGGGATGTCTTCGGCCTCAAAGCGCGTATCGTCGGCGATATGCGCCGTCAACGACAGTCTTTCGCCGCCGTGCACCTTATCCTTTGGCCTGGCAGTCGCGCCATCCAGGGTCAAGGAGCCATCCTTGATCCAGCCCTTGAGGCGCTCCCGGGAAAAGTCGGAGAACAGCTCAGCCGCGGCCTGGTCGAGGCGAAAGCCTGCCATCTCAAGGGGAATGCGGTGGTGAACATCGAGGGTCTGGGACATAGGTGCGGACGACGTCTCTTGGCATGAAAGTCAATGGAACCAGTGGTTCGCCTGCGCCCAAAGCGTGTTCCGAAGTGCAGGAGGACTGCGTTTCAGGACAAGGTGCTTTATAGTGGGCGGATCGCGGCCGATTCTACCACGGCCGACCCGGGTTGTTTGACACGAGGACCAAGATGCGCGTTTTCACTATTTCCGCTACTCGCCTGGGCGCCCTGGTGTTGATGGGCGCGGTGCTCGGCGGCTGCGCCAGCAACGACGTCGAAGAAGAGCGCTACGACGGCGCTACCGAGCGCCAGCTCTATCAGGAGGGCCGCGAGGCGTTGGAAAATGGCAGTTTCACCACCGCCATGAACCGCCTGGAGGCGATCGATACCCGCTTCCCCTTCGGCGACTATGCCGAGCAGGCCCAGCTTGAGCTGATCTACACGTACTACGAAACGGACGATTGGGAGGGCACTCGTGCCGCCGCCAGTCGCTTCATTCGTCTGCACCCCAATCACCCCCAGGTCGACTATGCCTACTACATGCGAGGCCTGGCCGCCTGGCAGGCAGGTCGTTTCAGTCTTGAGTCGCTGAAAGTCATCGACATCTCCGAGCGTGACCTTGGGGCTACCCGAGATGCCTATACCGATTTCACTGACCTGACCAACCGCTACCCCGACAGCCAGTACGCACCCGATGCTCGTCAACGCATCATCTATTTGCGTAACCTGCTGGCCCAGCACGAGCTCCACGTGGCCGACTTCTATCTGCGCAAGAAGGCTTACATGGCGGCAGTCCAGCGCGGCCGCTGGGTCATCGAGAACTACCCCCAGGCAGAAGCGACCCGTGACGCCCTGGCGGTCATGGTCGAAGGCTACCTGGGCATGGGTATGCGCGATCGCGCCAGCGAGACCCTGCAGGTGCTGCTCGAGAACGACCCCGACAACGAGCGCCTCGATGGTCGCCGCTTCGAACCCAAGTACGTGGACGAAGCACCGCTCAGCGCCTGATCACGATACAAGCGCGGATTACGATGGAAAAAGGGGCTGCTGACGCAGCCCCTTTTCTTGATGGTGACGTCTTGCGGTCACAGCGCAGCCTCTGGCCAGCGCCCTCTTCTGGCCAGAGCACCCTCTACGGAACAGCGCCGCTATCGTGACCGACCGCTACCCGGCGGCCTCTGGTGTGTGGGCCGCGACGCCACCACGCTTGAACCGCTTGCGCCGTTGAAGGCCCCAGTAGGCGAACGTGAAGTACACCAGCGTGCACCAGATGGTCACGTCGTAGAACAGCTCGCGATTCACGTAGTATTCGTAGAGATCCGGGCTATCGAACATGACTCGCCAGGCCAAGACGGCGGGCACGATCAAACCTACCCCGCACCAGATGACGACAATGCCCTTGGACAGCCAGGTCTTGTCCTCGATCCTCTGGCGATGCTTCTCCGCCGCCTTGCGTTCATGGCGTTCAGCCACCCGCTGATGGAAGTCTTCCAGCGCGCGCTGCTGCTCTGGATAGGCCTCACAGGCCCCTGCCCGCCGCGCGAGAACGACATAGATCAGGATGGAGACACACCAGGTAGGGAGAAACAGATAGTAGAACGGCATGATATCCAGCACGTTCAGTCCCACACCAAAGGCCAGCGAAAGAAGCCAACTGGCAATGGCTGGACGATTGTCTGCCAGCCCCTTGAAGCTGGCCCAGTATGACGTCATGCCAAGCCGCGGGAACAGCTGGTACTCGGCAAAGGCAATCCCGCCTACGGGCACCAGTATCAGGCCCGCATAGGTCAGCAAGGGCAGCATGCTGCGGTAGACGAACGGGAAACAGCTCGCCCCCATGACGCCTAAGCCTACCAGCATGGTCACTTTCCAGCGCTTGACCTCAGGCATCAAGGCTTGAGCTGCCAGGCCTGCTCGGTACAAGTTCGAATTGGCGGTCGTCCATCCTGCCACGACCACGATGACGAAACCGGAAAGTCCGAGCGCATAGAAAGCCACATCGCCGGGGTCCACCACCATGATGCTGAGCTTCATGGTAGCCGCGGTCGCCGCCCCCATGAGCCCGGCCGAGATCCAGGCAACGTAGTGACCAAACATCATGCCTGTACAGGTGGCCAGACCGTAGCGCACCTTGCGTGCATAACGCAGAAGCGCCATATCGATCAGTCCGAAGTGCGCAAAGGTATTGGCCGCCCATGCAAAACCGATGACCTCCCAGAGACCGATACCTGGCTCGCCTTCAGCGTTGACGCCGGTGAACACGCTGGCACTGGCAATGGCAATGAAATCAGAGACACTGGTGAGTGTCGTGAAGCCCGTCACCGACTCCGCCAGCGCTGGAATCAGTACCATGCCCCCGGCGGTAAACATGACCATCAACCAGGGGGCACAGATACTGGCAAACTCGCTTAGCGCGTTGAAGCCAAACGCTGCCACCAGCACCACGATCGCCCCTACGGCAAAGGCAATCAGCACAAAAGCCACGTCCGTAGGGTAGGGAGCCACTTGCGGAGGCACATCGAACAGCACGCGTACTGCGGTCGCTGACACCGTGATCATGGCCGCCGAGATGGCCGAGAAGATCACCACATTGGCGCCATTGTAGAGCTTGGCCATGACATTACCGGCGATCCGCTCCAGATAGGCAAACAGGCTCAATCGCGTGCCTACCGCGATCGGGGCCGTAATCAGCGTGAAGCTCAACACCGCCAACGTATTGCCGATGATCAAGCCGATCAGGATGTCCCATATTCCCGCCCCCAGGCCGACAAAGGTGGCGCCTATCACGAACTCCGTCGCGGCGACGTGTTCCGCCGCATAGAGCCCGAGAAAGTGTCTGGCACCATGCTGCTTGTGAGGCGACACCGGCAGCTGCTCATCGTCGATGCGCTCCAGCGGCTGATGGGGGTTGAATCCGGATGAAGCCATGGCAATCTCCTTGTCCCGGCGCAGGACACTACGCCTGGTATCACGAGGCAGTGGGCGGCCTGGCGCTAGCTTCACGTCGGCAAATGACGCCCACAGCCGATGCATCATTGATCGGCAAAGCGGGCCTGCTCGGCCACCTTCTGGGTCACCCACTGCGCGTTTTCCAGCGCCTCATCGACCGTTATCTCGCCAGCCAGCGCCTTCGCGAAGCGATTGCCTACCGCCGTGGCGATACCAGGAAAGGCAGCAATCGCCACGTACTGGATGCCACGATACGGCACTGGATCCACCGTCGGGTTCCCAGGATCTGCGGCTGTCAGCGATTCCAGCACCATGTCACTGTATGGCGCTGCGGCCTGATAGTGGGGATTGTCATAGAGGGAGCGGCGAGTACCGGGAGGGACCTGAGCCCACCCTTCATCCTCGGCGACCTGACGTTGGAAGTCTGCCGAGGTGGCCCAGGCGATGAAACGCTTTGCCGCGTCGCTACTAGTGGAGCTCGACGGTATCGCTAGCGCCCATGCCCACAGCCAGTTGGCTCGCTTGCCCAACCCCTGCTGTGGCGCCAGTGCAAACCCCACCCGATCGGCCACCATTGACTCTCGTGGGTTGGTGACGGCGGACGCCGCGACCGTAGCATCCACCCAGATCGCGCACTTGCCCTGCTGAAACAGCGCCAGGTTGTCATTGAAGCCCAGTTGCTCCGGGTTCGGTGGGCCATACTTCCACAGCAACGATAGGTATTGGTCCAGGGCGTCACGCCAGGCGGCCGTCGCCAACTGCGGGACCCACTGCATGTCGAACCAGCGGCCACCATAGGCGTTCGCCATCGCCGTCAACAGCGCCATGTTTTCGCCCCAGCCCGGCTTGCCCCTGAGGCATATGCCGTAGTGCTCATCAGGGTCATGCAACGCAGCGGCAGCCCGGGCGATGAACTCCCAGCTCGGTGACTCGACCATGCTCAACCCGGCTTCGGCGAAAAGATCCTCGCGATACAGGGTAAATGCCGACTCCGCATAGAATGGAGCAGCATAAAGCTGCCCCTGGAACGACAGCGCTTCACGCACTGTGGGCAGTAGATCATCCACCTGGTAGCTGGCTGGCAGGTCGTCAAGGGGAAGCAGCCACCCTCGCTCGGCCCAGATCGCTGCCTCGTAGGTACCAATGGTCACGATGTCAAAGCGCCCCCCCGCAGTGGCGATATCCGTCGTCACATGCTGACGCAGAGTGTTTTCATCCAGCGCCACCCACTGCAACTCGATATCTGGATTCGCGGCGGTAAAGCCCTCACTGAGCTGTTGCATGCGGACCATGTCACGGTTGCCCACCGTGGCGATGGTCAAGGCACTGATCGGCGACGATTCAGCGAGCGCCGCCCCCGTGCTTAACACGCATGTCAGGCTGCCTGTTACCAACACGGTTCTGAGCAACATGGCACCTCCTAAAGTTGCCTTTAACAAACACCTATTAAGCAAACTTAGCAGGCTCCGCCGGATACACACTCCGTAACTGTGCAGCTATGCACACAACCAACAACGCCCTGCAATGGTCCGAAGCGACCGTCGCAGGGCGTGCGGGTAACGACTAGAGGGGAGAAGGATCAGCTGCCAGGTTGCCAGCCGTTGACAATGGGATAGCGGCGGTCGCGGCCAAATCCGCGCTGGGTCACGCGTACTCCGACCGGTGCCTGTCGGCGCTTGTACTCACAGCGGTCCACCAGCTTGACCACCTTGTACACATCCTCGGCACTGTACCCTGCCGCGATGATGGCTTCGGCACTCATGTCACCCTCGATATAGCGCACCAGAATGGCATCCAGGGTGTCGTAGTCAGGCAGCGAGTCACTGTCCTGCTGGTCCGGCGCCAGCTCCGCGGAGGGCGGACGATCGATCACGCGCTCGGGGATGACCAGGTTTTCGGTGTTGCGCCAGCGTGCCAGGCGATACACCCACGTCTTGTAGACGTCCTTGATCGCGTTGTAGCCCCCCACCATGTCGCCGTAGAGAGTGGCGTAACCCACCGCCATTTCACTCTTGTTGCCGGTCGTCAGGACCATCAGTCCCTTCTTGTTCGACAGTGCCATCAACAGCACGCCGCGACAGCGTGACTGCAGGTTTTCCTCGGTGGTATCCCGCTCGGTCCCTTCGAAGCTCTCGGCCAGAGTGTCCATGAAGGCTTCAACCATGGGCGCGATGGGCATGACCTCGTAGCTGACACCGAGAAGTCGGGCCTGTTCGGCGGCATCTTCCTTGGAGATATCGGCGGTGTAGTGATACGGCATCATCACCGCGTGCACCCGCTGAGGCCCCAGTGCATCAACCGCGATGGCCAACGACAGCGCCGAATCGATACCACCGGAGAGGCCCAGTACCACCCCCTGGAAACCGCTCTTGTTGACGTAGTCTCTCAGCCCGGTGACCAGCGCACTGTAAAGGTCTTCTTCTGGCGCCACGTCGAGGTCTACCTCCCCCTGGCGCGGTGTCCAGCGACCCTTTTCGTGCGAAAAATGAACAGGGCTCAGCCAGATGTCCCAGTGGGGAGCCTGGACGGCGAGGCTGCCATCGGCGTCGACGCAGCAAGAGCCACCGTCAAACACCAGCTCATCCTGGCCGCCGATCTGGTTGACGTACACCAGCGGCAGTCCCGCATCACGTGCGCGCTGCTCGAGCAGTGCCAGGCGCTCCGCAGGCTTGTTCTGGTGATAGGGTGAAGCATTCAACGTCACCAGGATGTCAGCACCGGCAGCACGAGTCGCCTGGATCGGCGCTTCCTGCCAGATGTCCTCACAGATCAGGACCCCCAGCTTCGCCCCTTTATGCTCGATCACCAAGGGGCTCGTACCGGCAGTAAAGTAGCGCTGCTCGTCGAAGACCTGGTAGTTGGGCAGCGCCTGCTTGGCGTATTCATCCAGCCACTGTCCGTTGTAGAGGACGCCCGCCATATTGTAGAGCGCGCCTTCGCGACGTCCGGGATAGCCAACGATGACCATCACGTCGCGCACCATCTTGGCGGCCATGCGTGCGCGAGCTTCACGCAATCGCGTCTCCATGGAGGGGCGCAGCAAGAGGTCTTCGGGGGGATAGCCGGTCAGAAAAAGTTCCGGCAGAACAACCACGTCAGCGCCGTGCTCGAGGTAGGCCTCCCGCACGGTCTCGATCGCCCGGTCGGCATTGCCGGGGATGTCGCCCACCAGGGGATCGAGCTGCGCCATCACCAGAGTCAGGTCTTGCATGAGCGAAGAAATCTCTCGAAAATCGATAGGGTCAACCCATTGTCCCGCAAGGGCCGCCAAGTGGCAAAGGCCGCCGCTCATCGAGGGCCGCCTCCCCACCGGGAGTAAGGATGAACCTATTGATTATCCGTCTGCTGATCTTTGCCGTGGTGTTTTTCGCCGGGCTCAAGCTGTATCGCATGTACCGCGAATGGAAGCTCGAGCAACAAGACCACGGCCCGAGCACACAGCAGGGCGGAAAAATGGTCCGCTGCAGCTGGTGCAACGTGCATCTGCCGGAACAGGACGCCCTGCGTGCGCAGGGAAAGTGGTTCTGCTGTGGCGACCATCGTGACAAGTCCCTGGCAGAGCACGAGGACAAGGACAGCGACAACTAGGCCTCGGGGGCCGAGCCTGTCATTACTCCAGCCGGCCCTCCAGGGCATAGGCGGAGGGCTCGATAATGGGCCGGCGTCCCAGCATCTGGTCGACCAGCAGCCGCGTAGACGCCGGAGCCAGCACCAGGCCATTACGATAATGCCCGGCATTGACGTGCAGGTTGTCCCAGCCGGGGGCTCTGCCGATGAAGGGCACCCCATCGGGCGACCCCGGGCGCAGCCCCGCCCACTGGTGTTCTACCTCGCAGCTTGCCAGCGCAGGGATGATCCCGGTGGCAGACTGCCACAATGATTGCCGGGCCTGCTCATCGACTCCCTTGTCGAACCCGGCTTCCTCCAGCGTCGAGCCTGCCAGCACGCGACCATCACCCCGGGGAATCACGTAGCGCCCGTCCATCAACACCACCCGCTCCACCATGCCAGGCGGCGCCTTGAACAGCAGCATCTGGCCCTTGACCGGCCGCACCGGCAGGCTGAGATCCGCCAGCTTGGCCAGCTGGGCGGACCATGCACCCGCACAGATCACTACCTGGTCAGCGCCGACGTCTCCCTGGTCCGTGGCTACCGAGATGACGCGCTGGCCCTGCCGGTTGAGCCCTGTGACCGACGTCTGCTCGGCAAAGGTCACGCCAGGCATGCTTGAAAGCCTCGTCTTGAGCGAACGCATCAAGCGCGGGTTGCGAATACTGCCCAGCGTTGGCATCCACAGGGCGTCCTCGACATCCTGACGCACCTGAGGCTCCTTGGCGCGAATCACCTCCGCCCCTACCCGAGACAGCGGCTTGCCGACTCCCCTGGCCCACGCCAAGGCGCGTGTTTCATCTTCGACACGCAGGTAGAGAAGCCCCTTCTGACGGTATTCTGGATCTATCCCTGTCTCTTCGAGCAGGCGCAGCGACAGCTCGGGATAGGCGCCCTCGGACCAGCTCGCCAACTGGGAAACAGGGTCGCTATAGCGCCATGGGTAAAGCGGCGAGACGATCCCTCCTCCCGCCCAGGAGGCTTCTCTTCCACATTGCCCGCGGTCGATCACCGTGATGCTGTGGCCAGCATCTGCCAACTGCAGGGCCGTCATCAGCCCAATCACGCCACCGCCGATCACCACAAACTCGCTCAAAACACGCCTCCCACCTGTCTACCCCACTATCGAGAACTACACTCGGAACAACACCAGCACGACCAGCACCGCTTCAACGCCATCATCACCTTTGTCGTCAGCCCCAGGGGCATGACGCCGGGCGCGACGGAGGTCTGCCCGTTCATTTCGCCAGCATTGGCGGCAGCGAAGGGAGATTGCCATGGACGACGACCGATCTGCTGCGCACCGTCCTTGCCCCCAAAGGCCTCAGTCGGGTGCGACCCTGCTGGAATTGCTGCTGGTCATCGCCATTATCGGCATGCTGAGCGCGGTGGCCGTGCCGGGCTATCGCGCGATGATCGCTCGCCAGCATATCGCCAGCGACGTTGCGCGGCTACAGGACGCCCTGGCGCTGACCCGCAGTACCGCGATTGTGCGTGCCTCCGAGGTCACCCTGTGTCCTAGTGCTGATGGCGTACACTGCGGTACTGACTGGACAGGAAAGCTGTTGATCAAGGCAGGAGCTCCGAACTGGGGTGGCGCCACACTGCGAGTGTTCCCTCCAAGCCTGCTGCCGCGCATTCGCTTTCGCGAGGACCACAAGCCCGTCAGGTTCTTGGCCAATGGACGGGCCAGCGGGCACAACGGGACCTTCGAGCTGTGCACAAACGACCGGCGTCATGTGCGCCTGGTACTCAGCAATTTCGGCCGCCTGCGCAGCGAGACTCGCTCAACAACGACGCCCTGCCTCGAAGGCTGGGCTTTGTCCGAAAAGTCGACGAGTGAAGGTTAGACAAGGCAAAAATCGGTGAGAAAGCGCAGTTTACGAGGTGTAAATGAGCATTTTGACCGGGCTGGCGTACCAGACGATTTTTAACGCCGTATCACCAAGCGCAGGCACTTTTCGTACAAGCCCTAGGCGGATCGATCCAGCCACAGGGCACCATCGGCACTATCACCACCACCGAGCTCCGGCTCTACCCTCACGTTGTGATCGACAATCACAGTCCCCGCCGACACCAACGCCCCTTGCACCTCGAACGTCGCATTGTCCACATCACCGTGAATGGAAATACCGTTCGCCCAGACGCTGCCGTCCAGGATAACGCCACCCTGACCATTCAGCGTGACCTGCCCCGTCGCCACCACATCACAGCCATAGCTGCCGGAAGGCAGCGTCATGGTCACCGCCCCATCCACGATCACCGCATCCAGGTCAGCGTGGGCGGACAGGTCCATGGTGCCGTCAAAGCCCCTGTCGCTATCGCACAGCACGGTGTGATTCTGATACGCACAGCCACTCGCATCAAACGGCACCCCCTCAAAGGCCGCGAACACTTCATCCATGTAGGGTCTCGGGTCGAGCGACGGAGCGGACTGCCCTGGCGACGGCGCAGTGTTCCAGCACATCTGCACATCGTTCGGACCATAGTTGACGAAGGGGCCCGCCGACACGGTGTCACAGCCATCCGGGAGCGCGGGAACGGGACTTGCGCCACCGTCCCCTTTCGATGCGGCAATAATGACACCGTGCAATGCCAGATGATGAGACCCATCCTCGACGTAGCCCACGACAAGACGAGCCGCACTTCCCTCATGATCGCAAGGGGACCACCGGTAGCCAACGCCAGGCTGATTCGGCAGGGTACCCGCCTCTCGCCAGGAGGGCCCCCACCCTCCTGCCATCACCTGCTGCTCCAACACCTGGCAGGTTTCCTCGGTGGCCGACAGGGTCATATCGAGATCTTGCATCACCTCGGCAGCGCCCCAGTCGGCGGCCATCTGTGCTTGAGCCATGGCTCGCATATTGCCGGCAAGACGTTCGTCGACCACGGAGGACTGGACCGCTGCCATGGCAATCACCGAGGCGATGGCCACCAGCGACAGCACCACCAGAAGCACCGCCCCACGCTGTCTGTCGCACCTCGAACATCTGTTCATGGCGAGCCCTCCAGCGACGCCATGGCGGTCTGGCGATTTACCACGTGCAACGACAAGGGCACGGGACTGTGAGGCAGGCTCAGCGTGATGCGATAGAGCCCCTCACCAAGCGACTCCAGCACGGGATCCTGGTCACAGTGACCGCTATCGGCCAGGCCATCGACCAAGGGCTCACCACTCAGCGCATCGTGCAGGGTGCAGCCTTCGCCATCGAGCGAAGGCCGGAGCACGTAGCTGTCTACGTCAGCCGCCCCGCGCCGCACCGCGGCGGTCACGGTATCCAACGCATAGCTGATCACTGCCTGACGATCGGCGAGTCGCAAGACCGTATTGGCGCTGACATTGGCCTCATGAAACAGGTTCCCCGCGGCAAGGATGACCAGGCTCCCCACCAGCATGGCCACCATCAGCTCGACCAGTGACACGCCACGCTGCGCGCCCAGGCGGATAGCGACGTGCCCGCGCCCCAGCCCGCTCATATGTGATCCCTGACCGGCAACTTGACCCAGTACTCGAACACGCTGGGATCGGAGAAGCGTTCGTCCTGCCAGCGAATCGATATCTTGAAGGCGCAGTCTTCGGCAGGCTCGATCGACTGATCGGCGTCGGCAAGACCCGGTAGAAAGGGCGCCCAATGCAGGTGCCACTGATGTGAGCGAAGGCTTTGCGCAGCATCGGGAGGACACTCGCCGTCTAGCGCCGTCATGCTCGCCCACAGCAGCTCCCTGGCATCCTGGGCGGCCAGGTCGGCGAGAGACCGCTGAATGCTGGAGTGCGCCCCCTGGAGGCTGCGCAGCTGCAGCCCTGCAATACCCAGCAAGCCAACTGACAGCAGCAGCAGGGCCACCAGTGCCTCAAGCAGGGAAAAGCCACGCTGCCTCGCTGGCGTGCTCATACGGCCCCCTCTCCCGCCCCCGAGCGTACGATGCCGCTGGGCTCCACGCGGATCCAGCGGCGCTCGCCTGCAGGCGAGCTCAGCCACAGCCGGCATGGTGGCTCGAAATGACACTGGTCAAGCCGCCCCATGAGGTCAAAGGTGACGTCACCGGCGGTCAGGGTCGTACCATCGGTACGTGAGCTTTGCTCGATCATCAGCGCTGGTTCGCCGTGACTGGCGGACACGGGACAACCCTCAGCAGCGCTGTTGCCTGCCAGCACCTCCAGTCGCCAGTGACCGCTGCATTCCTGCACTCGTACTGTCACATTCTGACGGCGAGTCAGGGCCGTCGTCCGTGCCAGGGTCAAGGCGCCCACCAGCTGGTTGGCATCGGCGACCAGACGCTCATGCCGCAACCACTGGTGCAGATTGGGCACCGCCACCGTCGCCATCAGCGCGACCACCGCCAAGCCCAGGACCAGCTCCATCAAGGTCATCCCTCGCTGGCGGCGACTACCAGCACTCATTCGGTGCACGCTCCCCGGTCTGGTCCATGGTCAGGCTGTCGCATCCGCCCTTGACCGAGTGGGCATCCACCGCCCGGGCCTCAAGAAAGAAGCGACCCGGATAACGCTCCACGGTCAGCAGATAGAAACCTGACGCCGAGGGCGTGGCCAGGCCATCGCAGGCGGGCGCATCATACGCCTGGTCACGGGTGTAGCAGCGCTCCAATGAAGAGGCCGCGGTCAACAGCAGCGCGCGGCCATCGGCGACCCGGCTCTCCCGCAGGTGTTCGGTGTACATCGGGTATGCCACCGATGCCAACAGGCCCAGGATGGCGACACACAGCAGCAATTCCAGCAGCGTAAAGCCCGCCTGGCCTCGCCGCCCCCCTGCTGCCGTCTGCCGTCCTGACGAAGGCCGGGAGCCAGCGCAACGGCGGCTACCTGCTGTGCGCCTTTGGCGATCCCCCACGCATGCACCACGCCTGGCTGGCGGCTGCAGTCTTACCATCATCAGGCATCTCCGGCTCGTTTTCGCCCCAAGTATGTCCCAGAGGGACGGCCAAAGGCAGGCGCTGGATCAAGGATCTGTCACAGAGCAACGAATAGGCACAGAAATCTGGTCACCCTGAGCCTTGAATGCAAAAACGCCGCCCTGTGACAGGCGGCGCTTTCGTATCGGTGCTTTCTTATCGACGCATTCTTGTCGGCGTGAAGCTCAACGCTCGCAAGGGGTCTTGCTCGAAGACTAGTCGCTGACGATAACCCGGTCACGCAGCTCTCGGGGCATCGAGAAGGTAATCGTTTCTTCACGTCCTGCCAGTTCCTCGGGCGCTTCGGCTCCCAGTTCGATCAGCCGGTCGATCACACCCTTGACCAGCACTTCGGGGGCACTGGCCCCGGCCGTAACGCCGACGGAAGTCACGCCGTCGACCCACGCCGGATCAATTTGCTCGGCATTGTCGATAAGGTAGGCGGCGGTGCCCACACGTTCGGAAAGCTCCCGCAGTCGATTGGAATTGGAGCTGTTCGGGCTACCCACCACCAACACCAGATCTGTTGCCGCGGCCAGTTCCCTCACCGCATCCTGACGATTCTGGGTGGCGTAGCAGATATCGTCCTTGCGCGGGCCTTGTATCTCGGGGAAGGTCGCACGCAAGGCGTCAATCACGCGAGCGGTGTCATCCATGGAGAGGGTCGTCTGGGTGACGAAGGCGAGCCGACTGGGATCCTTGACCTCCAGCCGAGCGACGTCATCCTCATCCTCCACCAGGTAGATCTGGCCACCATAGGAAACATCATAACGTCCCATGGTCCCTTCCACTTCAGGGTGGCCCTCGTGGCCGATCAAGATGCACTCTTGCCCACGGCGGGCATAGCGAAGCACCTCCATATGCACCTTGGTCACCAATGGGCAGGTGGCATCAAACACCTTCAACCCGCGCTGCTCGGCTTCCTCTTGCACCGCTCGCGATACACCGTGGGCGGAAAAGATCACGATGACATCATCGGGCACTTCATGCAGCTCTTCGACGAAGACCGCGCCGCGCTCACGCAGGCTATCGACCACAAAGCGGTTGTGGACCACTTCATGACGCACATAGATCGGCGGTCCGAACACATCCAGCGCGCTGTTGACGATATCGATGGCCCGGTCGACGCCGGCACAGAAGCCGCGGGGATTGGCCAACTTGATTTGCATGGTCTGCCTTGCCTTGGCGCCTTCTAGGCGTCTGATTGAGCGGTGGTTTAGCAAATGAATACACTGCTGGTGGATCAGGCTCTCACCCGCTGGGCCTCGCCTGACACACCCAGAGACGCAGGCCTGTCAGTGCGTCGTGGCGGGTTTGACGCCCAGTACCTCGACCTCAAAGGTCAGGGTGCGTCCTGCCAGCGGATGGTTGAAGTCCACTTCCACCATGTCTCCATCCAGCTCGGTGATGACACCGGGAAGCTCGTCACCGTTGACGTCGGCAAACGACATCACGGTGCCCACTTCGGGCTCATCGCCGTTGAACACATCGCGCTTCATGCGCTGAATATTCTGCGGATTGTGCTGGCCAAAGGCATGCTCGGGGCTGACCTCGAAGCTGCCGCTGTCGCCATCTGTCATGCCCTTCAGCGGTTGCTCGAAACCGGGTGGCAGGTTGCCGTCGCCCAGCTGAAAGGTAGCTGGACTCTTGTCGCGGGTGCTGTCCACCACGGTGCCATCTTCCAGCTTGAGGGTGAAGTGCAGAGTGACTTCCATGCCCTCGTCGATACGGTAGTCGCTCATGGGATCTCCAAAAGAGTGACAGACCGGCGGGGGTCGGTAACGCCCCCGCCGGCAAAGGAGGGGGTTAGCCGCGCCGGGCGCGTCGACGTTCGCCGAAGATGGACTCCCAGATCAGGCCGATGGCCCCCAGGGTAATACCGATATCGGCCACGTTGAAGGCCGGGTAGTACCAGCCCGCCACATGGAACGACAGAAAGTCGACCACGTAGCCATGCACCAGCCGATCGTAAAGGTTGCCCAGGGCGCCCCCGATGATCAGCGCCAGGCAAGCTCCCAGCAGCTTTTCATCCTGGCGCAGCCGCTTCATCCAGATGGTCAGGCCGACGGTGGCCGCCACCGCAATGGCGGCAAACAGCCAGCGCTGCCAGCCTGGGTGGTCAGCCAGGAAGCTGAAGGCGGCACCAGTGTTGTGCAGCAACGTCAGGTTGAAGAACGGCAGCACTTCAACCGGCGTAGCGTAGCTCAGGGACTGGCTCATCAGCGCCTTGGTTCCAAGGTCGAGCACGATCCAGACCAACGCCAGCCACCACCAGCGCAGCGGCTGCTTCATCGGTTGCACCTGAGAACTCATCGCGTCCTTTGCCTCCTTGGCAGTCGACTCGGCCGAATCAGGCATAGTAACGCACCTCGCCCGAGCCATCGGGCAGGTTGCTGACACAGCGCGAGCACAGGTCGGGGTGCTCGGGCAGCGAGCCTACCTCAGGACGATGATGCCAGCAGCGCTCACACTTGGCGTGGTCACTGGCACTCACTGCCACCTTGAGACCTTCGACATCGGTATCCGCGGCATCGCTGGCCTCGGCCAGCGGCGCCAGGCGCACGTCGCTGGTGAGCATGACAAAGCGCAGCTCATCGCCCAGCCGCGACAGTAGCTCGCTGAGTTCATCGCTGACGTACAGCGTCACCTCGGCGGCCAGGCTGCCCTTGATGGTCTTGGCGTTACGGGCGTCTTCCAGGCACTTGTTGACCGCTTGCTTGACGGTCAGCACCTGCTCCCAGAAGTCACGGCCCATGCTGGCGTCGCCACTGAGGGTGGACAGACCGGTGTAGTAGGTCTCCAGCAGTACGCTGCGGCCCTGCTCCAGACCTTGCTCACCAGGAATATTCTCGAAGATTTCCTCGGCGGTGAACGACAGGATCGGCGCGACCCAGCGCACCAGCGCCTGAACCACGTGATACAGCGCGGTCTGGGCGCTGCGGCGGGCCTGGGAGTCCGCCTGGGTGGTGTACTGGCGATCCTTGATCACATCCAGGTAGAAGCCACCCAGCTCCCGCGCACAGAAACCATGCACCTGCTGATAGACGTCGAGGAAGCGATACTCGGCATAGGCCGTCTCGATGCGCTCCTGCAGCTGGGCCGCGCGGTCCACCACCCACTGGTCCAATGCCAGCATGTCATCGAAGGCCAGCGCATCGCGCTCGGGGTTGAAGCCGTTGAGGTTGGCCAGCAGGAAGCGTGCGGTATTACGAATGCGCCGGTAGACGTCAGCGGTGCGCTTCAAGATCTCGTCCGACACCGCCATCTCGCCTGAGTAGTCGGTAGACGCCACCCACAGGCGGAGGATGTCGGCCCCCAACTTGTCCATCACCTCCTGCGGAGCCACCACATTGCCCATGGACTTGGACATCTTGCGGCCTTGCGCGTCAACGGTGAAGCCGTGGGTCAGGAGACCGCGATAAGGTGGATGACCATCGATGGCGCAGCCGGTCAACAGCGATGAGTGGAACCAGCCACGATGCTGGTCGGAGCCCTCCAGGTAGAGGTCCGCTCGCGGCCCGCTCTGGTGCCCATGGGGGTGCGAGCCACGCAGCACATGGCGATGGGTAGTACCAGAGTCGAACCACACATCCAGCGTGTCGGTGACCTTGTCATACTGACCGGCCTCGTCGCCAAGCAGCTCTGCCGGATCAAGGCTGAACCAGGCGTCGATGCCGGCCTGGTCGACCAGGTCTGCCACTTGCTCGGTCAACTCTACCGTGCGCGGGTGCAGCTCGCCGGTCTCCTTGTGCAGGAAGAACGGGATCGGAACCCCCCAGTTACGCTGGCGGGAGATACACCAGTCCGGGCGGTTGGCGATCATGCTATGCAGGCGAGCCTTGCCCCAGGCCGGCACGAACTGGGTCGCTTCGATGCCCTCAAGTGCACTCTCGCGCAGGGTGCGGCCATCGTGCCCCGGAATGTCCATACCGACGAACCACTGGGCGGTAGCACGGTAGATGACCGGCGTCTTGTGGCGCCAGCAGTGCATGTAGCTGTGAGTGATGGTCTTGTGGGCCATCAGCGCACCTGTCTCGGACAGGGCCTCGACGATCTTCGGATTGGCCTTCCAGATCAGCATGCCACCGAACAGGGGCAGATCATCGACATAGCAACCGTCGCCCTTGACCACGCTGATGAAGTCGCTGAAGTCCATGCCGTAGCGACGGCAGGAGTCGAAGTCATCGACCCCGTGCACCGGTGCCGAGTGAACGATGCCGGTGCTGCCTTCATCGCAGGTCACGTAGTCGGCCAGATACATCGGCGCGGTGCGCTCATACAGCGGGTGCTGGAACTCGATCAGCTCCAGGCGCTCACCGCGAGCGGTAGCGACCACGTCACCGCTGAGACCGAAGCGTTCCAGGCAGCTCTCTACCAGGTCCTCGGCCAACAGCAGCAGGCGCTCGCCCGTGTCGACCAGCGCATAGTTGAATTCGGGATGGACGTTGAGCGCCTGGTTGGCCGGAATGGTCCAGGGCGTCGTGGTCCAGATCACCACGGCGGCAGGCTTCGTCAGGCTGTCCAGGCCGAACGCGGCGGCGAGCTTGTCCGCATCGGCACAGGTGAAGGCCACATCGATGGCATCGGACTTCTTGTCGGCGTACTCGACCTCGGCCTCGGCCAGGGCAGAACCGCAATCGAAGCACCAGTTGACCGGCTTGAGTCCCTTGAACACGTAGCCGCCCTTGACCATATCGGCCAGCGCGCGAATCTCACCGCCCTCATTGGCGTAATCCATGGAGCGATACGGGTTGTCCCAGTCGCCCACCACGCCCAGACGCACAAAGTCCTGAAGCTGGCCCTGGACCTGCTCGGCGGCGTAGTCACGACACAGGGCCCGCGCCTTTTCGGGCTCCAGGTGCTTGCCGTGGGTTGTCTCGACCTTGTGCTCGATGGGCAGGCCGTGACAATCCCAGCCCGGCACGTAGGGTGCATCGAAGCCCGCCAGGTTCTTCGACTTGACGATAATGTCCTTGAGAATCTTGTTGACGGCATGACCGATGTGAATGCTGCCATTGGCGTAGGGAGGGCCGTCGTGCAGCACGAACACCTCCTGGCCCTGGCGTGCTTCACGCAAGCGCTGGTAAATGTCCAGCTTCTGCCACTGTTCAATCCGGGCCGGCTCGCGCTTGGGCAGCATGCCGCGCATCGGGAATTCGGTTTCTGGCAGATTCAGAGTGTGCTTGTAGTCGCTCATAGTCCTGGGGTCAGCCGTCATCATGATCGGCGGGGCCCTGCCCCGCCGGGGAATCCTGGGTTACGGCCTCGCGCGCACGGGGCGCCGACGCCAGAGGATACTCTTCAAAAAAGGGTCGTCTACCGCTGTCGTACCGGGCAAACACCTCGCGGGCCCGGTCGATATCGGCATAGATCTGTGTCTTCAGCGCGGCAAAGTCGGCAAAGGTCTCCTCCCCCCGCAGCTTGGCACAGGGCACTACTGTCAGCCGTCGACCGTAGAGATCACGCTCAACGTCCAGCAGGTGTGCCTCGAGCACAGGGCGTACCGACCCCACCGTGGGGCGCCAGCCAATGTTCACCACGGCCGGATAGCGCGTGCCGCTATCGCCTTCCACCTCCACCATGGCCGCATAGACACCTCGCAGCACCAGCGGTCCTGGCAGCAACGGAAGGTTAGCCGTCGGGACACCGATGGTGCGGCCACGCTGCTGGTCAGGCACCACCCGCCCGCGAAAGCAGTAAGGGCGCCCAAGCAGTTGAGCCGCTGCCTTGAAATTGCCGCAGGCCAGCAGGGTTCGCACCCGCGTGCTCGACACCCTGTCATCATCGACACGGAAGGTCAGGGTATGTTCTACCGTGAACCCCTGACATTTCCCTGCTTCGGTCAACAGGGCGAAATCCCCACGGCGGTCGCAGCCAAAGCGGAAGTCGTCTCCCACCACCAGATGCTGAACATCCAGGCCCTCGACCAGTACCCGGTCGATGAACTGCGCTGCCGTCAGCTGGCGCAGCGATTCGTTGAACGGCAGACACAGCACCCGATCAACGCCGCACTCGCCCAGCAACTTTACCTTGTCACGCAAGCGCGTCAGCCGCGGTGGCGCCTGGTCACCGGCAAAATACTCCCTGGGCTGGGGTTCGAACACCACCGCAGTGACCGCGAGGTCGCGCCTGGCCGCCTCAGCGTGACACTGGTCGAGAATGGCACGATGACCCAGGTGGACCCCATCGAAGTTGCCGATGGTGGCGACCGTGCCTCTGTGCCTCTCGCGCAGATTGTGCAAGCCTCGGATTACTTCCATGAGCCGGATCACACCGAACCTAAAGGGTGACGAGTATAACGAAGTGCAGGGGGCCACGTCTTCCCGCTGACCCATTGCACGTCCATGGGCTAGCCCTTGAGCCGGAAGTGCCTGACGCGCACACCGGTGATCCCAAGCCAGGCAAAATAGGTCGCCCCGCCAGCGGCCACCAGCCCAAGCATCCACAGCGCCCGCGCGACAAGCGACCAGGTCAGCCACTGGTGCCAGTCAGGCGCCAGCAGTATCAGCACGCCCGCCATGGCGACGCAGCCGCCCCCCAGCTGCACCCCAAAACGCCCCCAGCCAGGCTGAAAGTTCAGCACTCCTTGACGACGCAGCAGCCACGCCAGCATGCCGGCGTTCAGGAAAGCCGACAGCGCGGTCGCCAAGGCCAGGCCAGCGTGGGCCAGTGGCCAGATCAGGATCAGGTTGAAGACCATGTTGGCCACCATGGCGACGATCCCTACCTTGACCGGCGTCTTGGTGTCATGGCGGGCAAAGAAGCCTGGCGCCAGCACCTTGATCAGCATGAACGCCACCAGCCCAAGGGCATAGGCACGCAGGCTCATCGCCGCCATCACGATGTCATTGTCGGTCATGGCGCCATAGTGGAAGAGCGTGATCAGCAGCGGCTCGGCCAGCAGTGCTAGCGCCAGCGCCGCCGGCAGCCCGAGCAGCAGGACAGCACGCAGCGCCCAGTCCAGCATCTGACTGAAATGCTCGGTGGAGGCTTCCGCATGACGGCGTGACAGGGCAGGCAGGATGACCGTCCCGATGGCGACACCAAAGACGCCCAGCGGCAGCTCCACCAAGCGGTCCGAGTAGTACAGCCAGGATACACTGCCGGCCGCCAGCAACGACGCCAGGATGGTATCCAGCAGCAGGTTGATCTGGGATACCGATACGCCGAACAGCGCGGGTGCCATCAGCTTGAGGATGCGGCGCACGCCTTCATGAGCGAAGTTTGGCCAGGGCCGTGGCATAAGCCCCAGGCGGACCAGAAAAGGCACCTGAAACAATAGCTGCGCCGCCCCCGCAATCAGCACGCCCCAGGCCAGCGCCATGGACGGCTCGCTCATCAAGGGAGTCAGCAGCAGGGCAGCTCCGATCAGCGACAGGTTGAGCAGCACCGGGGTGAAGGCGGGCACGGCAAACCGATTCCAGGTGTTGAGCACACTGCCCGCGAATGCGGTCAGCGAAATCAACAGCAGATAGGGAAAGGTCAGCCTGAGCATATCAGCCGTCAGCGCCAGCTTTTCGGGGTCGCGAGCAAAGCCGGGGGCAAACAGCCAGGTCAGCCAGGGCGCCGCCACGATCGCCAGCGCGGTGATCAGTGCCAGCACCGCAGCCAGGCTGCCACACACGGCGTTGAGCAGCTCACGCACCTCATCGCGGGTGCGGGTGGTCGAATACTCAGACAGCACAGGCACGAAGGCCTGATTGAAGGCGCCCTCGGCAAACAGCCGGCGCATGAAGTTGGGGATCTTGAACGCCACGAAGAAGGCGTCAGCACCTTGCCCAGCCCCCAGCAACGTGGCAATCACCACGTCGCGCACCAACCCCAGCACTCTCGACACCATGGTCATGCTGCTGACCACCAGGCCAGAGCGCATCAAGCCACGCCGCGCGGGGGGACGCGCAGCGCCATCCTCCGCCGCGCCAGCAGGAGTTCCACTGCCTTGTTCCAGCGAGCGGCTCAGATCGCTCGCCTCGTGCTCAGGGCGATCATTGCTCGCCTGTGGCTGTCGACGCTCGTCACTCACGTCATCTCACCCTTTATCGCAGGACCCTTTGTGTCGGGACCATCGTTGCAGGACCATCGTCATGGAAGCCAACCTGGCGGTGGTGGCCAGAGCCAATCAGCAGACACAAAAAAACCGGCCGAAGCCGGTTTTTCGTCAGCATGACTCGGGCTCGCCGCGTCACACCGAGAGCGCAGTACCGGCTTACGCAGCCAGTGCCTTAATGCGCTTGTTCAGACGGCTCTTGATACGAGCGGCCTTCTTCTTGGACAGCGTGTCCTTGTCGGCAATGCGGTCGATGACCGGCTGGGCTGCCTTGAAGGCGTCCATTGCCTGGGCGTGATCGCCAGAGTTGATTGCCTTGATCACGCGCTTGACGTAAGTGCGGACCATGCTGCGCTGGCCTGCCTTCAGGACACGACGAGTTTCTGCCTGACGGGCGCGCTTACGGGCTTGCTTGCTGTTAGCCACTGACTGTCTCCTTGGAGAAAGTTGTCGTCACCGTCATACGATGACTTGATAACATTTTGATCCAACAGGGGAAAATAAAAAATCCCCGTCGGCCTGGCCATCTGGCCGACCGCCAACGCAACCTATGTTGCAAGGCAATCGTTACGGGCCGTGTCTGAGAGGATGGCGCATCCTATCATGTCAAGCCCCGGGGTGCCAGCTTTTCGGCACGTGTTGCCAGACGCCCCTGACAAGGCGGGTACAGGATGTGGCCTTGTCAAAACACCACCAGGTTGTCGCGGTGAATCAACTCGGGCGCCTCCATGTAGCCCAGTAGCTCGCAGATGCGTCCGCTGGGCTGCCCAAGGATCTTGCTCGCGTCATCCACGTGGTAATTGATCAACCCCTTGGCAACACGCTCTCCCTGCTCATCTACACAAAGCACCATGTCACCGCGGGCAAACCTGCCTTGAACGCCTTTTACGCCCACAGGCAGCAACGACGACCCCTTGTCACGCAGGACGCGCACTGCCCCGCTGTCCAGCGTCAAGGTGCCACGCACCTGCAGCTGACCGGCGAGCCAGCGCTTGCGAGCGGCCATGGGAGCACGATCGGGAGTCAGCAGAGTACCCAGACGCTCGCCATCCGCGAGACGCTCCAGCACCCGCGGCTGGCGACCGCTGGCGATGACCGTGACCGCGCCCGAGCGGGCAGCCAGCCTGGCGGCGCGCACCTTGGTCGTCATGCCCCCGCGCCCAAGCGCACCGCCGCCGCCGGCCACCGCTGAAAGCCGCGGATCATCGGCACGGCCTTCCTGAATCAGGTTGGCATCCGGGTCATGGCGGGGGTCCGCATCGAACAGGCCTTCCTGGTCGGTCAGGATCACCAGCGCGTCCGCTTCCAGCAAGTTCGCCACCAACGCGCCCAGGGTGTCATTGTCACCGAAGCGAATTTCGTCGGTCACCACCGTGTCGTTCTCGTTGATCACGGGAACAACCTTGAGGTCGACCAACGTCCTGAGGGCGGATCGCGCATTCAGGTAGCGCTTGCGATTGGACAGGTCATCGTGGGTCAGCAGGATCTGCGCGGTAAGCAGCTCATGACGGCCAAAATGGCTTTCATAGGTTTCCGTCAGCACATTCTGCCCTACGGCCGCCGCCGCCTGGAGCTGATGAACTGACGACGGGCGAGATGCCCACCCCAGGCGCACCATGCCGGCAGCCACCGCCCCCGACGACACCAGGACCACTTCGACCCCGCGGGACGCCAGGGCGGCAATCTGGTCCACCCAGCCGCCAATGGCGTCGTCATCGAGGCCACGGCCATCGTTGGTCAACAGGGCGCTGCCGATCTTGACCACCACCCGCCGCGCGCTGCTCAGGGCGTCTCGCCCCGGAACCTGCTCTACGCTGTGCATCCTTTCCTCGACCTGTTCACGCTACCGACCGCGCCTGCTGCTGACAGCCCGGCAGCCCTATTGAACGTATTCGACCTCGACGTCGTGATCATCGTCGTCCAGATCATCATCGTCGTCGTCATCAACATGCTTGCGACGCCGCCCGAGACGAGCCTCGGTGCGCGCCACGGCCTCATCTTCCATCCGCTGGCGCATGTCCTGCTCGCGCTCCATGGCCTCTTCATCTTCGTTCTCGAGGGTGCGCTGTTCGGTCAACCAGCGATGAGCCGCCTGCACCAGCGCATCGGTGCCATCATTGGAGATGGCCGAGATACGGAAGACCGGCCCCTGCCAGTCAAGCCGACGCACGATCTCTGCCGCCACCGACTCACGCTCGTCTTCCGGCAGCAGATCCAGCTTGTTGAGCACCAGCCAGCGCGGACGCTCCGCCAGCGTCGGTGAAAACTGCCCAAGCTCATGCATGATGGCGGCCGCAGCATCCACCGGATCAGACTCATCGAAGGGTGCCACATCCACCACATGGAAGAGCAGCCGGGTACGGGTCAGGTGCTTGAGAAAGCGCAGTCCCAGGCCGGCGCCGTCGGAGGCACCTTCAATCAGCCCGGGCACGTCCGCCATGACAAAGTGCTCGTGCATCCCCAGCTTGACCACGCCAAGGTTGGGCACAAGGGTGGTAAACGGGTAGTTGGCCACCTTGGGCTTGGCCGCTGAGACGGAGCGAATCAGCGTCGACTTGCCGGCATTGGGCAGCCCCAACAGCCCGACATCGGCCATCACCTTCATTTCCAGGCGCAAGTTGCGGCGCTCACCCTCTGTACCAGGCGTGGTCCGACGCGGCGCGCGATTGGTAGACGACTTGAAGTGGATATTACCAAGCCCGCGACGACCACCCTGGGCCACCTGCACGACCTGGCCGACCTCCGTCACGTCAGCGATCACCTCAAGGGTATCTTCATCAATGACGGTGGTTCCCACCGGGACCTTCACGTGGAGGTCCTCGCCAGCCTTGCCACTCATCTGACGGCCCTGCCCGGGCTGCCCGTTCTGCGCCTTGTAGAAGCGCTGGTACTTGAAGTCGATCAGCGTATTGAGGGCGTCGTCACCAATCAGGTAAACACACCCACCATGACCGCCATCTCCACCATCCGGGCCGCCCTTGGGCACGTACTTCTCACGACGGAAGCTGAGACAACCGTTACCCCCGTTGCCCGCCTCCACGATGATCGAGGCTTCATCGACGAACTGCATCTGTCACTCTCCTGGCGGAAGCTTTCCACCATGATACAAGAAGGCCCCGCGCTTGGCGGGGCCTTCCGGGGCCTGACAGCAGACGAACTTCACGGCCGCTGCCTACCCATGGCGCTCGGGGCGGTCTCAGGCAGAGACAACGCTCACGAACTTACGGTTCTTCGGACCCTTGGTCTCGAACTTGACCACACCTTCGTCCAGTGCGAAGAGAGTGTGATCCTTGCCGATGCCAACACCGGTGCCGGCGTGGAACTTGGTGCCACGCTGACGCACGATGATGTTGCCCGGGGTCACTGCCTGGCCGCCGAACAGCTTGACGCCAAGGCGTTTGCTTTCACTGTCGCGACCGTTACGTGTGGAGCCGGCTGCCTTCTTATGAGCCATTGCAAAGTCCTCGCTCGTTGAGGGAATAGTCCGCTACGCATTCGCCGTGAGGCGAGGCGTTCTTAGGCAGAAATTCCGGTGATTTTAACTTCAGTGAACCACTGACGGTGGCCCTGACGCTTCATGTGGTGCTTACGACGACGGAACTTGATGATGGTGACCTTTTCGCCACGGCCGTGGGAAACGATCTCAGCGCTCACCTTGGCGCCGGCTACCAGCGGGGCACCGACGGTGACGTCGTCGTCATTACCAACCAGCAGGACTTCGTCGAATTCGACGGTATCGCCAGTCGGAATTTCCAGCTTCTCGAGCTTGAGAGTCTGGCCTTCCTGAACGCGGTACTGCTTGCCACCGCTTTTGATCACTGCGTACATGCTGTTTCTCCAGATACTCATCGGGGTTGGCTCTTGATCGACCTGCTTCGAGTGGCGCCCCTTTTGGCAGCCATCTGACAGGGAGCATGGATGAGTGGGCCGCGAATTATAACGATGCCCGCGCGACAACACAACCCGACGACTGCCGTCAAGCCACATTGCCGGCAAAAACCTCTTCACGGGCCCTGCCAGGGTGCTTATCGTCTTGACGGCCCCATAGGGGGCCCATAGCATGACCGGCAACCTGGCCCCTGGCCTCCCATCTCTATAAGCCGAAGCCGCCTTCATGCCTGTCAACGCCACCACGCCTTCATCTGCAGCTCCTTCGCCGATTCATGCGGTGGTCGCCGACGACTTCGCCGCCGTCAACCAGACCATCCTGGACCAGCTTGCCTCCCGCATCCCGCTGGTCGAAACCATTGGGCAATACATCATCGAAAGCGGTGGCAAACGTCTGCGCCCGCTGCTGGTGCTGCTGGCGGCAAGGGCGTTGAACTACCAAGGCGAGCGTCACATTACCCTGGCCACGCTGATCGAGTTCATGCATACCTCGACGCTGCTCCATGATGACGTCGTCGATGAGTCACACATGCGCCGCGGCAAGGCCACCGCCAACGACGCCTGGGGCAATGCGCCATCGGTGCTGGTGGGTGACTTTCTCTACTCGCGTTCGTTCCAGATGATGGTCGACGTCGGCTCGATGCGGATCATGGAAGTGCTGTCCGCCGCCACCTGCACCATCGCCGAGGGCGAGGTCCAGCAGCTCACCAACGTGGGCAATCCGGACACCGACGAAGCGGCCTACTTCGACACCATTCTTGGCAAGACAGCCATGCTGTTCGAGGCGGCGTCCCATAGCGGCGCCATTCTCGCCGGCGCCGATGAGCAGCAGGAACAGGCGCTGGCGAACTACGGGCGCTATCTCGGCCTGGCGTTCCAGCTTATTGACGACCTGCTCGACTACGAAGGCGACGCCAAGGCCATGGGCAAGAATGTCGGTGACGACCTGGCGGAAGGCAAGCCGACCCTGCCGCTGATTCAGGCCATGGCCGCCGGCACGCCGGAACAGACCCGCATCATACGTCGCGCCATCCGCAAGGGCGGACTCGACCATCTCGATGAGGTGCTGTCCATCGTTACCGCTACAGGGGCCCTGGATTACACTCGCCAGAAAGCGGAAGAGATGGTCTCGAAGGCGCTGACAGAACTCGATCAGCTGCCGCCCTCTCCCTACCGTGACAGCATGGCCGAGCTGGCCCGCCTGGCGGTGGAGCGCAAGACCTGACAATCGCCAGGCCTGAAAGGCAGCAGGAAAGTGCCCTCAAGTGTCGGGCAAGCTGGAAAAAAGTACCGAATCGGGCTCGCAAGAGTTGCATCAATCACAAGGATCCGTATACTACGCATCCGTTGAGGGGCACACCTCACGCGTCGGAGTATAGCTCAGCTTGGTAGAGCGCTGCCTTCGGGAGGCAGAGGTCGTAGGTTCGAATCCTGCTACTCCGACCAAAGAATTTCACAGAAAAAGGCTCCTACGAACATTTCGCAGGAGCCTTTTTCGTTTCTGATACCCCATGTCGAGCTGGCGCTTAAGCAGCATCATTAGACCGCGGACCTTTTCGACCCCACCTGCACGTCGCTCCTGCCAACGCTACCGTCCAAAAGACCCCGCGGCGTCACTCAGGTCGCCCTGCCTTGCGCCGGACGATACTGTGCGTCACATCCTCTGTTCTGTCTAAGCTCAACTCCCTGAGCTCATCTTCCTATGCTGAACCCAACTCAGCTCAACAGTGATATAAGCATCAATGACAGCGCTGGTACGTAGGCAATCACCAGCAGCGTCAGGACCATAGCCGTCACGAAAGGCACGATCCCCTTGATGACCGTACCCAAGGGCGCGTTACCAATCCGAGCTGCGACGAACAGGTTGATCCCCAGCGGCGGGGTAATAAAGCCAATCGCCAGGCTGACCACCATCACGATGCCAAAGTGCACGGCATCAATCCCCATGGAGGTGGCCACCGGATAGAGAATCGGTGACAGCACCAGAATGGCGGGGGTGGTATCCATCACGCAGCCAACCACCAGCAAAAGCACCAGAATCACCAGCAACATCACCGCCGGACTCGACGAGAACTGCAGCATGAAGTCGGCGATGGCCACCGGGATCTGCTCAATCGTGAGAATACGGGCAAAGGTGGAGGCACAGCCAAGGATCACCATGACCGTGCCAGTGGTAGCACAGGAGCCCGCGATCACCTTGAAGATGTCTCTGGGCGAGAGCTCCCGGTGGATAAAGACACCGCAGACAAATGCATAGACGGCTGCGACAGCCGCCGCCTCGGTCGGCGTGAAGATCCCCGCATAGATGCCACCAAGAATGATCACGGGGTTGAGCAGCGCCCACTTGGCTTCCCATACCAGGCACAGCGTCCTGCGCCCTTCAAAGGGCTCCTCAGTGCCTTTCCAACCCATTTTTCTGGAGTAGAAGTAGGCGTAAAGGATCAGCACCATACCGATCAACAATCCGGGCAATACGCCACCCAGAAACATGTTGGAGATGGAGGTGCCGGTAGAGACACCGTAGAGCACCATCGGAATGGATGGAGGAATGATGACGCCGATGCTCCCCGCCGCCGCCACCAGTGCAAGCACGAAGGACCTGGAATAGCCCGCATCAAGCATGGTCGGTATGACCATGGAGCCGACGGCCGCAACGGTCGCCGGACCAGAACCCGATACCGCAGCAAAGAACATGCACACCACCACTGTGACGATGGCCAGCCCTCCCGTCACACGCCCAAAGAAGGCAGACGCCACCGCCAGAATACGCCGGGAAACCCCACCGGCCCCCATCAGGTCACCCGCCAGGATAAACAGCGGAATCGCCATGATCGGAAAGCTGTCGGTAGCGGATACCAGGGTCTGCGCCACATACAGATCGGACAGCGTGCCAAAGGTGAGAATTGTCACCACACAGGAGAGACCGATGGCGATGCCCACTGGCACATTGAGGATCAACAGCGCGACCAGGCTCAGAAACAACACGGCTGCAGTCATCTCACACCTCCGATTCGTGAGCAGCATCGGGATGCTTGATCCGCCAGCAGATGCTCTGCACCTGGCGCACCGTGGTCAGCGCAAAGCCCACACAGGGGGCTGCATAAACGATCCACATGGGCACGCCGATAGCCGGAGAGGTTTGGCCGAGCATCATCTGGCGCTCGATGACCGTCCAACTGGTCCAGACAACGTACAGAGCGAAGACCAGAAACAGCATGTCCCCAAGAATCACGACCCAAGGGCGCGCCGGTCGCGGAAATAGCTTGAGCGCTGCATCGATCTTGATATGCCGCATTTCTCGCGCACCGTAGCTGATCCCTAGATAGATCAGCCAGATGAAAAAGTAGCGGGCGAGCTCCTCGGACCAGGAAAGGGACTCCCCCATGACATAACGCATAAATACCTGGACCGCGAGCAGCAACGTCATTGCCGACATCAGCACCACACAGATGGATATCTCGGCATACTCATCAAACCACGCAAGCACTTTCATCCACACTCTCCTGCGGCCACTGAAAAACAGTGCCGAGCCATAGCGTCACGAGATGTACAGACACCGTGAGGCTTGCCTGTAAAGGAAGGGTCGATCCTGAAGCCACCTGAAGGGCGCCATGACGCGGCGCCCTGGCACAGGCCTATTGGGCCAACACCTGATCGAGATATTGGGGATGGTCCATCTTCTGCTTGACCAGTCCATAGATGTCGGCCTGCATAGCGGCATCTCGCCACTGGGCCTTCTGCTCGCTCGTAATCTCTGTCACCGTCACGCCTTGCTCATCGAACCTTGCCAGAATCTCGCCCTCCAGCTCCTCGGAGCGCTGACGCTGATAGGTGGTCATCTCATCGATGGCGGCCTCCAGCACGTCACGCTGGTCCTGGCTCAGAGCGTTATAGGCATTAAGGTTCATGAACACGAGATACGGGGTATAGACATGCTGTGTCAGCGACACATGATCTTGCACTTCCTGCAAACGGTTACCGTCGATGATTCCCAGCGGATTTTCCTGAGCGTCGACCGTGCCCTGCTGTAACGCGGTAAACAGTTCCGTGAACGCCATCGGTGTCGGGTTGGCACCATAGGCGCGCCATGCGGCCAGATGGACCTCATTCTCCATGGTACGTACCTTCATGCCTTCCACATCGGCGGGTACCGCCACCACCTTTCCACTGTCGGTGAAGTTACGAAACCCGTTTTCCCAGAACGCCAGCCCCTTCAGGCCCTTGCTCTCAAGAGAGGCCAACAGCTGATCCCCCACCTCTCCGTCGAGCTCGGCATAGGTCCCCTCCTTGGACAGGAACAGGAAGGGCGCATCAAAGAGATAAAGGTCGGGAAACAGAGTGGCCATGGGACTGGTCGACGACAAACCAATATCGATGTCACCAAAGATGGTGCTCTCCACCACCACCCGGTCATCCCCCAGCTGGTTATCAGGAAAGATCGTGACCTCTAGATCACCACCGCTTCGCTCTTCTACCAGGCGCTTCAACTCATAGCTGGCGTCCTTGGCCGACACTGAAGTGACCGTGGACATACGTAGCGTCTCGGCCTGGGAGATAGCCGGCGTCATGGCCAACAGCGAACCGAGCATCGCGACCGACCTCACCCACCGGGGCTTGCAAGCTTTAGACATCGCCACTTCCTTCTTTCGCGTTAGAGTACGAGCCCGTCAGGCCCGAGAATGCCGCCAGGCGGCTTGTTACGACTCAGCGTGATGACACCCGCTATGTCGTCAGACGATTGACGGGCCACAGCACTGGCTCGCCTCGAGCAAACCGCACGGCCTCTTCCGCCACCTTGCGCTTGAGCTCAGCGGCCGCATCTTCCGAGTACCAGGCCATATGGGGGGTAATCAGACAGTGAGGGCTCGACCACAACCGGCTTGAGGGCTGCAGGGGTTCATGCTCTGTGGTGTCGATGCCCGCCCCCGCCACCTGCCCTGATGCCAGCGCATCGGCAAGGGCGTCTTCATCAATGATCCCGCCACGGGAGGTGTTGATGAGATAGACCCCTTCCTTCATTGAAGAAAGGGCGCTGGCATTGATCAGGTGATGAGTATCTGCTGTCAATGGGCAGAAAACGGCAATGACATCGGCGTCACTGTAAAGCTCTGGAAGCTCGGCACGCTGGATCAGCTCCGTTCCATCTTCTGCACATGGACGGCAGTAGGCGTCATAGCCCAGCACGTGGCACCCAAGAGCCTGCATCTTGCGCGCATATAGTCGCCCGATCCGTCCAAGACCGATCACACCGATGGTCAGCAAGGACAGTCGTCTCAGCGGGACCGCTTCGACATAATCCCAGCGCCCCTGGTGGCAAGCATGGTGCATTGGCACCAGCTTTCTCAGCAGGGCTAGCGTCAGCGCCAAGGCATGATCGGACACCTCGTGCATGCCATAGTCGGGCACATGACAGACTTGCACTCCGGCCTGCGTGGCAGCTGCTATATCGATATTGTTGACACCCACTCCATAACGGACGACTTGCTTCAGACGTGGCAATGCCTCGAACACCCGACGCGTAAAAGGGGCGTACTGGTTAAGTACGATATCGACGTCGCTAAGCTGCTCAATGACCTCCATCTCGCTACGGCAGCGAAACATCATCGCCGAGAGGCCAGCAGCAGAAAAGATACCGCTCTCGACCAGGTGATCGGCATGATCAAGGTCCGAGAAGGCGATCTGCACACTCCTCGTTCTAGCGTCCAAGGTAGCCACCATCGACCGGCAAGATGGCGCCATTGACGTAGTCGGAAGCGGAGGATGCCAGAAATAAAAGAGGCCCTTTCATGTCATCGCCAACGCCCCATCTTCCCGCGGGAATACGCTCTGTGATCCCGGTATTGCGAGCATGATCTGCCAGCAGGGCCGCATTCATCTCGGTCGCCATGTAACCTGGTGCAATGGCGTTGACGTTGACGCCTCGCCCAGCCCACTCGTTGGCCAGTGCCTTGGTCAACTGCATGACACCGCCCTTGCTGGCCGCATATGCAGGGACGGTATAGCCGCCGAAAAATGACAGCAGTGAGGCAATGTTGATGATTTTTCCACGCCGCTGATCAAGCATATGCCGCCCCGCAAGCTGACATAGCTCGAACACCGCCGTGAGGTTGACGTCGATTACCTCTTCAAAGGCTTCCAAGGGAAATTCTTCAGCGGGATAACGGCTCTGAATGCCCGCAGCATTCACCAGAATATCGAGCCGCCCGTCCAGTGCCTCTATGGCTGCTGCGAAGCCCTGGCGACGCTCATCGGTGCTCCTCAGGTCGGCCACGACACCGTGACAGGTGCTTGCCCCCCTCGCCAGATCTCGCGCTGAAGACAGCACGCCGTCATGACTGCCGATAATCACCACCTCGGCGCCCGCATCGAGCAGGGCATCTGCCATGCTGTAGCCAAGCCCTCGAGAGCCCCCGGTTACCAAGGCTCTATGACCTGCAAGATCAAATAGCGTCATGATTGACAGTCCACCAGCAGTTTGACGGTATGGATGGCGGGATCAGCGATCATGTCAAAGATGCTCGCCGAGCCTGATAGAGGAACGACCTGGGTGATCACCGGCGCCAGGGTGTCGGCCAACGCCTCAGCCAGCTCCACGGCACTGGCGAATTCCGCCAGGGTGTAGACTCGAGAACCGACCAATGTCAGCTCCTTGAAGTTGACGTCGATCAGCGATACCGGTGGCGGCGTCTTATGGGTAGCGGTGAGACAGAGCGTTCCTCCGACCCGGGCCAGAGCGGTCATCTCCAGGGCAGAGCTGGCCACCCCGGAACATTCGAAGACCACGTCCACGCCATCCCCTCCACTGACCTGCAGGACACGCTGCTGCAGACTCTCGATGCTGGCATCGACCGCGTCGAAGCCCATGCGTCGACACAGCTCGAGGCGAGATGAGTCAATGTCCGAGACAAGGATGCGCGACGCCCCAGCGTGACGCAGCACCACAGCAGTCAGTAAACCGATGGGGCCAGCCCCCATCACCACCGCTGTCTGCCCCAGAGTGAAGCGTGCTTGGTGAAGGGTGCGCACGACCACCGCCAATGGTTCGACCAGCGCCGCAATCTGATCCGGGAGCGTCTCGGGCACCCTGAACAGCACCTCATCATCGAGCCATAGATGGTCAGTCAGCCCTCCATCACGGTCGATGCCGATCAGCCTGAGATTGGCGCAGACATGTGGCGTGCCGTGACGACAGGGGTGACAGTCACCACACGACAGCAAGGGGTAGGCCACGACACGATCGCCGGGAACAAAGCGCGAGTGTTCGGGACATTCTTCGACCTGGCCTACGAACTCATGCCCCAGTATCAACGGCGCCTTGGCGCGTGGGTGCTTGCCAGAATAGATCCCGATGTCGGTGCCACAGATACCACATAGCAGCATTCGCACCTTTACCTTGGTGTCGCAGGGAACAGGCAAGGCGACCTGTTGAACTTCCACCTTCTCGGGCCCGGTATAAACCAATGCCTCCATACCCCCTCCTGTTCACTGTTCCTGTCGCACCCTTGTCCTAAAACTCCATGGGGCTGTGCTCAGCAGACCATGCTCAGCAGACCAAGCCCACAAGACCAGGCCTTACGGATCACGCTCGACAGGACAACGCTCGAGCAATGGCATCTGCTGTCCTTTTCACCTGACCGCCTAGTGCACGCATTCGCTGCTCGGGCATGAAGCTGATGACGCTGGTCACGCTCACCGCGGCGATGGACAGGCCGGCATGGTTCATCACCGCCGCCGACACGCAGCGGATGCCGTACTCGTTCTCCTCCCAGTCGTAGCTCCAGCCACGTTCATCGCTCTCGATCAGGTCTCGGTGGAGTTCGGCAAAGGTCTTTACCGGAGGAGCATCGTCTGCCGGAGAATGATGGCGCTGCCGTGAGGCGTGGTAGGACGGCCAGGAAGCAGGGTCGCGGGACGCCAGCATGGCCTTGCCCATTGCCGTGGCAAGAGCGGGCATGCGACATCCGCTGCGCGAACGCATCTCCAGGCTACGCTTGCCTGCCAGCTTGCACAGATAGAGCACGTCACTACCGTCAAGGACACCGAAGTGAACGGTGTCACGGGTATCATTGGCCAAGGCCTCCAGGAAGGGCCTGGCGATATCCACCAGAGGCTGCTGCTCAGCTGCCCGCTCTCCCAGCTCGATCAGCCTCGCTCCCAGGAAGTACCCCCTGTAAGGCACCTTATGCAAATAGCCTTCCCTGACCAGACTGGCCAAGGTCCGGGCGATCGTGCTGCGTGGAAGCTGCATCGTCTGCGCCAGCGCCTTGGGGGTCGATATGCCACGCGCGACGTACTGGAGGATCTCAAGCCCTCGACTAAGCGTCTGAGTCCCAGACCGCACGACCGGCCTGTCTCGCTGGTAGGTCAACTCGTCCATGGCACCTCCCTGAATTCACTCCATTCAAGGCAAGCCGTCATGCACGGTCAAATAGTCATCACCAAGACCACATAGTGGGACAAAGAGGGATTCAAAGGCGGGAAAAAGCTGCAAAAAACGCCAACGTCGAAAAAATCACCACCACCGGAGACGTCGGGCGTCACTGCTGCGTGCGAGATTACCTTGGACTCGTGCAGGCGATCGTCCCGCATGGAGACAAAAGTCGACATCAGCAGGTTCGCTGACGCTCATTTAAGCCAAATTATTTAGCCCTGCCGACCTGTCTGGCATGGTGCAGATCGTGCCGCCAGCGCCTCCGGCTCCGCTGGCCCCACGCTGATCAAGCCACCTCCACTACCCAGCCCCCCAAGCAAGGCTTGGGGGGCTAGAACTGGCTACGACAGGTTACTGGCCGCAGGGCCCAGCACCGCGATGGAGCGGTCCGCTACGCTGGCATATCGTTCGCCTTGGCATCGCGGGCCCACACCCGGTGGCCACGCATCGCTTCACGAAAATCGGCAAAGCACTGGTCGACACGATCCGCCGAGAACACGCCCTCTTCCGGTACCTCGATACCGGCACCCTGCAGCACCTTGGCACCGTCACCGAGAGCGGCGATAGGCTTGAGGTGCTTGTAGGCCTCCTGCACGTAGTAGAGGCCCAGGCCAGAGCCCGCCAGCGTCTTGGCGCTATCTTCACCCGGTGCCACCACGACAGCGTCCAGGGTCACCGAGGGCAGCCCATTGAGCATGGCATCCGGGGTCAGGGTGCCTCCTTGCAGGGTCTTTACCGCAGCCATCGACGGCGCAATGACCAACCCTTGAGCGCCTTCAGCCTCCAGACGCTGCTGTAAGGCTTCTACCTGCTCGCCATCGACACCATCGGCGGCCAGAATCGCCACCTTGCGATAGCGGATGTCGGGCTGTTCACGATGCAGCAGGCTCAGCGAAGGCGAACTATCCAACGATATCGTGCCAAGCTCTTCCTTGGCGGCGGGGGGATGATCCGGTGGTGTCACACCGTGCACCTCGCCGACCCGACGAGCCAGCGTCATATCGATATTGGGCAGAATCTCCCGAATCACCCGTTCCCGGATCCACGGTCGCTCCACCTTGGAAAGCTCAAAGGCGTAGGCCGCAATAATGTGCTCTTGCTCAACCGGCGTCTGGCTATGCCAGAACAGGCGAGCCTGGGAGTAGTGATCGCCGAAGGACTCGCTGCGTCCCCTGATCTTGTGGGCGTCGATGCGCTCGTGATAGCTCTCGTACCCGCCGTGTTCATCTGCAGGGGGCGTTTCACGGGGCCAACCATCGTCGATCGAGTTGGGCTCGTAGGACACCTGCCCCTTGTTGATGGTCTGACGGTGCGGCGCGTCACGCTGATGATTATGGAAGGGGCACACCGGCTGGTTGATCGGAATCTCGTGGAAGTTGGGGCCGCCCAGGCGCAGCATCTGGGTATCCAGGTAGGAGAACAGACGTCCCTGCAGCAGCGGGTCGTTGCTGAAGTCGATCCCTGGCACCACGTTGCCGGGGTTGAACGCCACCTGTTCGGTCTCGGCAAAATAGTTGTCTGGATTTCGATCCAGCACCATCTTGCCAATGGGAGTCACCGGCACCACTTCCTCGGGAATCAGTTTGGTCGGATCAAGAATGTCGAAGTCGAAGGCATGCTCATCCTCTTCCTCGACGACCTGTATGCCCAGCTCCCACTCCAGCACATCGCCGTTCTCGATATCGCCCCACATCTCGCGGCGATTGAAATCCGGGTCACGCCCCCAGAGCTTCTGCGCCTCGTCCCAGATCAACGAATGGGTACCGGCCAGCGGCTTCCAGTGAAACTTGACGAAGCGGGCCTTGCCACTGCGATCAATGAGCCGGAACGTATGAACGCCAAAGCCTTCCATATACCGATAGTGTCGAGGAAACGCCCGGTCTGACATGGTCCACAGCACCATGTGGGCGCTTTCAGGCATCAGCGAGACAAAGTCCCAGAAAGTGTCATGGGCGGACTGGCCCTGGGGAATCTCGTTGTGAGGCTCAGGCTTTACCGCATGCACCAGATCGGGGAACTTCATCGCGTCCTGAATAAAGAACACCGGCATGTTGTTGCCCACCAGATCCCAGTTGCCCTCGTCGGTGTAGAACTTGGTGGCAAAACCGCGCACATCACGCACGGTGTCATTGGAGCCCCGCGCCCCCTGCACGGTAGAAAAGCGCACGAACACCGGGGTCTTCTTGCCGGGATCCTTGAATAGCCCCGCCTTGGAATAGCGGGCTGCCGCCTCATAGGGCTGAAAGTAGCCGTGTGCCGCGGCGCCGCGAGCGTGGACGATACGCTCGGGGATGCGCTCGTGATCAAAGTGGTTCATCTTCTCGCGAAAGATGAAGTCTTCCATCAGGGTCGGCCCACGCTCGCCGGCCTTCAGCGAATTGTGGTTGTCCGCGATCCTTGTGCCCTGGTTAGTCCGTAGATCGTGGCCAGTGGCATCACTGCGGTAGGTCTCAAGGTTCTCTGACTTGCTGGTGGCAGTGGTACCACGCTCGGTGTCGTGAGCCTGGTCGCGATTCGAGGTGGTATGAGGGTTCTTCGCCATGACAAACACTCCATTGTTTGCTCGGGAAATATGCCTGCCGTCGCCGCTCATGCGACAACGTCTCGGCCGCTTGGCTGGGGGTCTCCCACCCCACAGCCAGGTCCGTTCCCTTATAGGCAAGCAGCGCGCATCGCTCAACAGATGGAAAAGCAACCTGCCGATCCGAGAGAGCACTCAGGGCAATAAATCCATAAAATTCATGAAGATAAAACCAATACAAAACATTAACATAAATTAGACAATTACAAACCCACACCTGCATTACGTTGCCTTACATCAGCTACGGGGACGGCTATCACACTTCAAATAAGTCATTACTGATATTCTGTTGCCGGCAAGTACCTCGCTACCGCCAGAAGCCAACTCCATAACGTAAGATAAGCAGGGACGACAGCATGAAAAGAATCCTACTGATCGCTACCGCGATGGCCGTTTTACTCTTGCAGGGGTGCGCAACAAGCCGCAGCACCGTGAATATTCCCGCGCCAGACCCTGCCACAGTCACCGCCACCCACGCGATGTCCGGTCCAAGCCTGTATATCCGCAACGTCACCGACCAGCGTCACTTCGAGGAAGCTCCGCGCAGCGCAGACATTCCCTCTCTGGGCTTCGAGGGCGCCACGGCAGCGACAGCGGAACGCAAGGCACGAGCCATTGGACGCAAGCGAAATGGCTTCGGAAAGGCCCTCGGCGACGTCCAGTTACCAGAAGGCACATCCGTCACCGACTTGATTCGCGCCTACGCCAGTGAGGGCTTCGAGGATGCCGGCTGGCACGTTGTCGCCCAGCCCGACGATGATGTCACGACGGTAGATATTGCGGTGACCCGTTTCTGGTCCTGGTTCCAACCGGGCTTCTGGGCCATTGCGCTGAATACCGATATCGAAACGGAGTTTGCTTTTTCCGATAAGCATGAGTTGTCGCCCATCCATGTGCATGTAAAAGACCACATGCAGGTGGCGGTCGATAGCGACTGGGTCGCCAACAATCAGCTGACTCTGGAGCGCTATCGCGAGGCTGTCGCTCAGCAGGCGGTCCCCTGAGACACACCCAAGCCCCCTGTCGAGCCTATTGGTGCCGGCCCGAGCCGCGCGGACGTTACCCTCTGTCTGTCTCTTCCGCCGAGCCCGGGCCATCCATTTAGGACATAAAACATGTGCTGATTATCGACATTCGAGTGGCGGTAATATTCTAAATAGACGCGCTTATTCGTCTATTTTCGACGAAATACTTGACTTAAGCTTACTTGGAGAGCCGCCCTTTTAACGATAAACTTCACTTTTTCGCTCAGGCGGATGTCAGGTATGAAACAACTACGCCTTAGTGAATGGTTAGGCTGGGCCCCGAGCCGTGATAGCCAGGCAAGGAATGCCTGCCTCCTGCCGCCCGAGAAACCAGGTTCCTCAGTGCCCAGCATGTTGCGACGCCGACTCGACACCCCCGGGCGCGCAACCTGCGACATCTTGAGCAAGCTTGACCCCGATGCGCGCTTTCCTCTCGTTCATGCGTCTCGCCATGGTGATGCCAACTTCACGCTAGCCATGTTGAAGTCCTTGGCCGATAGCGCCCCCCTTTCCCCCACCCGGTTTTCCATGTCGGTGCACAACGCCAACTTGGGCGTTCACGCTATCGCCAATCATCATCGCCGCCCCCTTCAGGCGTTGGGTGCCAGCGGTAACGAATTCAATGCCCTGCTATGGGAAGCGCAGGGCTATCTGGCGGAAGGCTACGAGGCCGTCGTCATCGTCTTCAGCGAGGGGGAACTGCCTGAGGACTACTCAGGCCTTGCCCCACATCCAGGCAGTGCCTGCGCCGTTGGACTCAGGTTATCTCATGACGATGGCAGAGCACTGGTACCTGTCACCAGTAGACGCTGCATAGCACCGACCCCGCTTGATGTGATCGACTGGCTGGGGGGACGTGTACCCATCCTGGACGCTGCTTCTGCCTGGCGCCTGGAGGAAGCATGACGCTGGATCAGTGGCGAAGGGGGCTTGGCACCTTGCTGTCGTTCGCTGCCTTTGGCGTTGGCGGCCTGGTCATCGGACTCGCCGTAGCGCCGTTGTTACGCCTTGGTGTGCGTCACCCTCAGCAACGCCAACGCGTCGCCCGCCAGCTGATCCAACAGGTCTTTCGCGCCTTCATTGCACTGATGAAGGGACTTGGTGTCCTCGACTACCGCCTGCAGGGAAGCGAACGGCTCAACCGAGGTGGTCATTTGATTGTGGCCAATCACCCCTCGTTGATAGACGTCGTCTTTCTGCTGGCCTACACCCCCAACGCCGACTGCATCGTCAAAGGCAGGCTCGCCACCAACCCATTTACTCGCGGGCCTATCCATGTCGCGGGCTATATCACCAATCGCGACCCCGAAGCCCTGTTAGAGGCCGCCAGACAGAGCCTCGCCCAGGGCAACTCGCTGATCCTGTTCCCCGAGGGCACCCGCACAACGCCAGGGCGCCCCATCAAGTTTCGCCGTGGGGGAGCCAATATCGCTCTACGCACCAGCAGCCCGATCACCCCAGTGCTGATCCAGTGCTCCCCGACCACCCTCACCAAGGGTGAACCCTGGTACCACATCCCACCGCGCAAGGTGCAGATGGACCTGCGTGTACTCGACGACCTGCCGACAGAGCGGGCGTCACATCTACCAACCAGCCAGCAGGCCCGCCACCTAACGCGGGAGCTAAGTGACTACTTCAACAGGGAACTGGAGCGCATTCACGATGAACCAAAGCGACGCGCTAGCGCTTGATTTGAAGCACATGATTATCGACACCCTCGAGCTCGAGGATGTCACCCCGGATGATATTGACGAACAAGCGCCCTTGTTTGGCGACGGTCTGGGGCTCGACTCCATCGACGCGCTGGAGCTCGGCCTGGCCCTGCAGAAGCGCTACGGCGTCACCCTGGATGCCGAAGCCGAAGACACCCGCCGCCACTTTGCGAGTCTTGCCGCGCTGAAGGCGCTGGTGGAGGAACGTCGTGTCGACTGAAGCCACTGTCAGCCGGGAGCAAATTCTGGCCCACGTTCAACGCACCCTGGTCGAGCTGTTCGAAGTCTCACCTGCCGAGGTGTCACCCGAAGCGAGACTCTACGAAGACCTGGATATCGATAGCATTGACGCCGTCGACCTGGTGGTCGAGCTGAAGCAGTTTACTGGCCGTCGCATCGACCCCGAAGCGTTCAAGTCCGTGCGCAGCATCGACGACGTGGTCAACGCCGTCGACCAGCTGATGCGAGGCTGAGGTCAGCGTTGCGTACGCGTACGGTTTCCGCCAAGGCGGTGACGATCGGGCTATCGCTGGCCTGGCCGTTCGCGGTGTGGGGGCTGTCTGGGATCCTCGGCCCTTGGCCGCTGCTGTTGACCGGCTGTGCACTGGTCGCCTGGCGGCTGCCTCAGGCTCGTGGCCTGGCAGCCATCGCCGCCCTGACGCTGCTGGCCCTGGGGCTGACCGTGGACGCCGAACTGGGCGTACGTGGCTACCCCGTCGCCGTCAATGCAGTGCTGCTGGCCACCTTTGCCCTCAGCCTGTGGCGCGGCATGCCTGTGGTAGAACGCTTGGCCAGATTGCAGGAGCCGAATCTACCGCCGGCCGGCGTGCGCTATACCCGAGTCGTGACGCAAGTCTGGTGCCTGTTCTTTGTGGTCAACGGCACCATCGCTGCCTGGACGGCAGCCTATGCAGACCTGGACGTCTGGACCCTGTACAACGGCGTCATCAGCTATGTCCTGATCGCCCTGATGTTTGCCGGTGAGTGGCTTTGCCGACGCCGGCTGCGGAGCCCCCCTCCATGACCCCCTTTTCTACCCACGCAATCCGCGCTGGGAGCGATTATCTCGGCCTGACGCAACGCCCTTGGCGACAGCCCGTGCAGAGCAATGGCGCGCTGACGGACGCCTGGTGTCACGCGCAGACGCTTGGACCTTCCATCGATGCATGGCGAACCTGGCTTGAGCCAAGGCCGAAAGGACGCTGGCTGTTGTTCGCCACGGACCCTGCTACCTTCACCGCCGCCCTGCTGGCATTGTGGGAAAGCGGGCAAAGCGCCCTGCTGCCTGGCGATGATCGACCAGCGACCCTGGAACGCCTGTCACCTCTGGTGGTTGGCCGCATACCCGCTGCACCTACCGCCACCCCCATCGCCACACCCACCGTGGCGGGCACCCAGGACAACACTGCAGCGACCTCGCGCGTGGCGCTATCGTCCCCCGACGCCGGCCTTCCCCTCGAGGGTGAAGCGGTGGTGCTATGTACCTCCGGCTCCACGGGGCAGCCCAGCCTTGTGGCGAAGTCCTTCCGTCAACTGGACGAGGAACTAAGCCGTCATGCCAGCCTATGGCCCCTGACCGGTCGCGCCGTGATCAGCCAGGTAAGCCATCAGCATATCTATGGCTTGTTGACCGGTATCCTGTCGCCGCTCTGTCACAACGTCCCCTTCTGTGGCAATGACAGTCGCTATCCCGAGGTGATGGCCCAGCGAGCGAGCGAGTCCTCACATATCGGACTGACCAACCGCTTGGTCACCAGTCCCGCTCAGCTATCGCGGCTGCCCCAGCACCTGGCCCTGGAGCACCAGCGCATCACCGACGTCTTCAGCTCTGGCGCCCCCCTGGCGCTTACGGACGCCATGCGCTGCGAGCAGCTGCTGAACGCCCCGGTCATCGAGATCTACGGCAGCACCGAGACCGGCGGCATCGCCTATCGCCAGCAGTCGCGACACGACGCCTGGCGGCCATTTCCCGGCATCGAGCTGGATCTCGATGACAGCACCCTTCGTCTGCGCTCACCCTTTCTCCCCCACCCTGACCAATGGTGGGAACAAGCCGACCGCGTCGAACGTGACGGCGAGGGCTTCCGCCTGCTGGGACGTCGCGACCGGCTGGCCAAGGTCGGCGGCAAGCGCATATCGCTGACGGCACTGGAACAGCGCTTGTGCGAGCTTCAGCACGTTGATGATGCTCGGTGCGTGGACCTCGACCTGCGCGATGGCCGCCTTGGTGTGGTGGTCGCCATGGCTGGCGACGCCCTGCCACAGGAGCATGAACCACGCCGGCGCTTGATCGCATCATTGCGTGAACACCTTGGCGCAGCGCTCGAACCATCGGCCATGCCCCGCTACTGGCGCTTCGTCGAGGCGCTGCCGCTCAATCCTCAAGGCAAGCATGATCAAGCCGCCCTGCGCCGCTTCTTCGACGACCTCACTGATGACCGTCAGCCCCGCTGGCTGGGGGCTCAAGGCCAGGATTCACAATGGCATCTGACCCTTGAGGTACCGGAGCGACTGCGCTATCTGGAAGGCCACTTCGAAGGCTTTCCCCTGGTGCCAGGAGTGGTGCTGGTGCAATGGGCTATTCAGCATGGCCGTGAGGTATTTTCCGACCTGGGCCGGTTTCGCGGCGTGGACCGCCTCAAGTTCCAGAAGGTCGTGCGCCCCGGCCAGCGCCTGACGCTCAGCCTCCAACGTCGCGCCGACGGTATCGGCTTTACCTACGACTCGGCACAGGGGCGCCACGCCTCAGGCAGGGTTCGCCTGGAGGCTCGGGATGAGTGAGCTTCGCCCCTGCGCCCTGATACCGGTCTACAACCACCCGGACACCGTCGCCGGAGTGGTAGAGCGACTCGCCCGCCACGAGCTGCCGATCATTCTGGTAGATGACGGTTGTGACGCAGGATGTCGCCGCGAGCTCGAGCGCCTGGCGTCCCTGGGCCACACGCTGGTGACCCATGCCGACAATCGTGGCAAGGGCGCGGCGGTGCGCAGCGGCCTCATCGAAGCCGAGCGTCTGGGCTATACCCACGCATTGCAAGTCGATGCCGACGGCCAGCATCACCCGGCGGATATCCCTGCCTTCCTCGATGCCATGTACCAGTCGCCTCGCCGACTGCTGGCAGGATACGCCTGCTATGACGAAAGCGTGCCCAAGGCTCGTCGCTACGGCCGTTACGCCACCCATGTGTGGGTCTGGATCAACACCCTGTCACGCCACATTCGTGACTCCATGTGCGGGGTCCGCCTCTACCCGGTCACACAGGTCAACTCGCTGTTGCGCCGCCACCCTTGCGGCAATCGCATGACCTTCGATACCGAGGTACTCGTACGCTGGTACTGGGCAGGGGGCGAGCTCGCCAATCTACCCGTGCGGGTGCACTATCCCGAGCAGGGCGTCAGCCACTTCGCGGTATGGCGTGACAACACCCAGATCAGTCTGATGCACGCCCGACTGTTCTTGGCCATGTGGCCACGCCTGCCACGCCTGCTGCGACGTCATTGGAGGCAGCCATGAGCCTCGGCCTCAAGCGCCAGCGCCACTGGGCCACCATTGGCGAGCGCGGCACCCTGGGCGGAATGCTGTTCATGGTGTGGCTCAGACGCTTCGGCGACTGGCCCTTTCAGCTCGTGCTGTGGCCGGTCATCCTGTGGTACTACCTGACGCACCGCACGGCCAGGCGAGCCTCCCAGGACTATCTCTCACGCCTTGATCCCCCCTTGGCAGGACACCCTGTGCGACTGCGGGCACGCAGTGTTCGGCATTTCCTGTGCTTTGGCCGCTCGCTCATGGACAAGGTCGCCGCCTGGAACGGCGAGTATCCTCCGTCAAGGCTCTCGGGGGCCGGCGTCAGCCACTTCACCAAAGCAGTCGATGAAGGACAGGGCGGGCTCATTGTGGTCGCTCACCACGGCAATCTCGATATCGTCAACGCCTTGAGCGAATGCCATCCGGCGCTGGACCTGATCGTCATCATGCACACGCCCAACGCCCGCAAGTTCAATGCGCTGCTGGAGCGCGCCACCGGACGACGCCGACCCGAGATCCTTGAGGTCAACGAGATTTCGCCGTCCAGCGCTCAGCGTCTGGATGCACGTATCCGTGCAGGGGGCTTTGTGGTCATCGCAGCCGACCGTGTTCCGCCCCGCCAGGGGCGTACCCGTGAGCTCGACTTTCTCGATGCCAAGGCGCCTTTCCCGGAAGGCCCCTTCCTGCTCGCCAGCCTGCTCCGCTGCCGGGTCTACCGGCTAGCCTGCGTGCGCCAGAGCGACGGTTTCCTGGTCGATTTCGATCTGCTCGACGATGCCAGCCAGGTGGGACGTCGAGAGCGTGCCGCCTGGATTTCTGCCGCCATGCAGCGCCACTGCAGCGACCTGGCCTGGCGCGTCCAACGCCATCCGTTGCAATGGTTCAACTTTTTCCCTTTCTGGACTGCCGACGAGACCAATGACCATGTCCCACCCCGCTGAGTCGACTGCCCCCTTGGTCCTGGATGGCGCAGCCCTGACGCTGGAAGATGTTCTCGCCGTCGCTCAGCGCCGCCGTGGCATCGTGCTGTCGCCGTGCCCTGAATTTCGCGCCCGCATCGAGCGTGGACAGCGTTTTCTCGCGCAACTGCTGGAAGAAGACGGTGTGGTCTACGGCGTCACCACCGGCTACGGCGACGCCTGCACCCGGCCGGTGGCCCACGACGACATCGATGACTTGCCGCGCCAGCTATATACCTTTCATGGCTGCGGCATGGGCCAGACACTCGATGCCGAGGCGGCCAGGGCCGTGGTACTGGTGCGACTGGTATCCCTTTGCCAGGGCGTGTCGGGGGTCAGTGTCGAGCTGCTGGAGCGCCTCTCATGGTTGCTGGAACATGATGTGCTTCCGCTGATCCCCGAGGAGGGCTCCGTCGGCGCCAGCGGCGACCTGACACCGCTGTCTTACTTGGCGGCGGTACTGTGCGGCGAGCGCGAGGTCATCGACAACGGCGTCCAGCGTCCCGCCGCCGAGGCCCTTGCCGAGCGTGGACTGGCCCCTTATCGGCTCAAGCCCAAGGAAGGCCTCGCGCTGATGAATGGCACGGCGGTCATGACCGCACTGGGGTGCCTGGCCTTCGCCCGTTGCGCCTATCTGGCGCAACTCTCGACACGCATTACCGCGTTATCGGTCCAGGCGCTGGACGGCAATCCCTATCACTTCGACGCCGACCTGTTCGCGGCCAAGCCGCACCCAGGCCAGCAGGAGGTGGCCGCAAGGCTGCGCCTGGATCTACATGCACCGCGCACACCACGAAACTCACCGCGCCTGCAGGATCGCTACTCGACCCGCTGCGCGCCCCATGTGATCGGCGTGGTCGAGGATGCCCTGCCCTGGTGGCGCCAGTTTCTGACCAATGAATTGAACAGCGCCAACGACAACCCGCTTGTCGACGCCAGTGTAGGAAAGGTCATGCACGGGGGGCATTTCTACGGTGGCCACGTGGCCTTTGTCATGGACAGCCTGAAGCAGGCCACCGCTAACCTTGCCGACCTTCTTGATCGCCAGCTGGCCCTGCTGGTGGACAGCCGCTACAACCACGGTCTGCCGAGCAACCTGAGCGGCGCCAGCGCCTCAAGGCTGGCCCTCAATCATGGCTACAAGGCCGTACAGATAGGTGCCTCGGCCTGGACCGCTGAAGCGCTCAAGCTGACCATGCCCGCCAGCGTCTTTTCACGCTCCACCGAGTGCCACAACCAGGACAAGGTCAGCATGGGCACCATCGCTGCCCGGGATGCACTGCGCATCCTGACCCTGGTGGAACAGGTCGCCGCTGCGACCCTGCATGCAGCAGCACAGGGAGTCGAGCTACGCAGTCGTGTTGGCAACACCAGCGCCATCCCGGAGCGGCTGTCGGCTTTCCTGGATGAACTGCGCCGTGATATCGCACCGCTGGAGGAGGACCGCGCCCTGGACACCGACCTCAACCATCTGTGTACGCTGATACGCCGCCGCCATTGGAGCCTGTATGACGCCTGATGCTCGCCCCCTGCCCAGGGCCAGTGTGGCCCTTGAGGTCCCGTTCCACGACGTCGACATGATGGAGGTCGCCTGGCACGGGCACTATGTGCGCTATCTCGAGATTGCCCGCTGCCGTCTGCTCGACGCCATCGACTACAACTACCCGCAGATGAAGGCGTCCGGCTTCGCCTGGCCCATCATCGATCTGAGGCTGCGCTACGCCGCCCCGGCACGCTTCGGTCAACACCTGAACGTCGAGGCTCGACTCAGCGAGTGGGAACATCGTCTCAAGATCGACTACACCATTCGCTGCGCCGAGACCGCCAAACGCCTGACCCGAGCCTGGTCAGTGCAGGTCGCGGTAGGGCTTGGCGATGGCGAAATGCGCCTGGCGTCACCGCCCGTTCTGAGCGAGCGGATCCTTGCCTGGCAAGAGGCACAGTCATGAACCGAAAGACCCAGGCCGAACCCCATGGTGGCAGGTTCCTGGCTGGCATAGCGTGGGCTAAAGCGACGTCCCGGCTGACGGTGCTGATGCTCGCAACCAGCGCCAGCGCGATCGCTGCGCCACCCGACCTGACGCAGCTCAGCCGCCATTTGAGCCAGGACCCACCCGCCTGCGTCAGCTTTGATCAGCGGCGTTGGATGGCGGATCTTGAGACGGAGCTACCGAGCACCGGTTATTTCCGTCGCCAGTCAACGGGGCTGGTCTGGCAGACACTGACACCGATTCAGGACAGGCTGGTGCTATCTGCCGAAAACCCGGACCTGGCGACGGGCATGAAGGCCCTGCTGCCCGTCCTGACAGGCCTTTTCGACGGCAACTGGACAGCCCTGGAGCAACACTTCAGCGTGACGCTGTCCGGGCGCCTCGACGCCTGGCAGGCCACCTTGTCACCCAAGGACGCCGCCATCGCGGAGCGCCTTGAGTCCATAGCGCTGAAGGGCGACGAGCTGGTGTCCTCACTGGTCGTCCGCTTCACCGACGGAGACCGCCTCAGCCTGGCCCTGTCGCCGCTACCCTGCCCGCCGCGAGCACCCGGAGCATGAGCACTTCGCGCGCCCCTTCCCGGGGCCTCAGCGCCGCCGCACTGCTGCGCAGGGGCTGGGGACTGGTCCTGCTGGCCTGCGTCATCCTGCTGGCGCTGCAGGTACTGCGAGGGGGAGCGCTGGATACGCGCATTACCGCACTGCTGCCTGATTCACCGCAAGGACAGCTGATCAGTGCGGCCGACCAGCGTCTCTCCACCATCTTCGAGCGACGTTTCGTGCTGCTGGTGAACGGCTCGTCGCCGGCGGCGCAGGCGACGGCTGTCGAGCAGCTTCGCCACGCACTGACGGATAGCGGCATCGTCGCGACCCTCGATAGCCAATCGCCACCAAGGCCCGACCAAAGCCTGTCAGCCTACCGCTATCGACTGCTAACTGACGCCCTGGCCGATGCTGACGCCGAAGCGTGGCGTCAGCGCGGCCTCACGCGGCTCTTCACTCCAGGCCTCGACGCCAATCTGGCGCAGGACCCATTCGGCTTGCTCGACGCCTGGCTGCAGTCCCGCTTCCAGGGCCCGGTCAGCTGGCGCCCCGGAGGCCCGGTGGTGATCACCGACCAGGCCGAATGGAGCCTGATCAGTGGTACCTTGACGGACAGCCCCTACGCCATGGATCTACAGCACCGCCTGGCTGCAGTGCTCGAAGGTGCTCACCAGGCACACCCCGAGCTGACCATCCTGCGAGCGGGTCTGGTGTTTCACGCCGCCGCCGGCGCCCAGCAGGCCAGTCAGGAGATCGCGACCATCGGCCTCGGTTCGCTGCTCGGCATCCTGGCGCTGCTGGCACTGGTCTTTCGGCGGCCCCGAGCGATTGCCCTGCTGCTGCTGCCGGTGGCCACCGGACTGCTCTTTGCCAGCGCCCTGACCTGGCTGATCTTCGATACACTCAACCTGATCACCCTGGCCTTCGGTGCCAGCCTGATCGGGCTTTCCGTCGACTACGCCTTGCACCTGCAGTGCGCCCGCCAGCTCAACCCTCAGCGTCCGTTATGCCAGCTCTGGCCAGGACTCGCGCTGGGCCTGGGCTCCAGCCTATGCGCTTATCTGGTACAACTGGCCACCCCGTTGCCGGGCCTGCGCCAGATGGCCACCTTCACCGCCTTGGGACTCATCGGCGCCTGGCTGAGCGTGCGCCTGTGGCTCCCCTGTGTCCCGGTCCAGCCGCATCCGGCCACCGCGGCCATCGCCCTGCGACTTGACCGGTGGCGCCCGCGTACCCACTCCCGCTGGAAGTATCTATTGCTGGTGCTGCTGCTGGCAGCTGCCGCCGCACTAGCGCTGACCAGGGGCAGCACCAGTCATGACCTGCGACAGCTCAACCCGTCACCGGCAGCGTTGATCAACGAGCAGCAGCGCGTACAAGCTCTGCTTGAGCGTCCCGCCAGCTTCCGCTATCTGCTCGTCACCGCCACCTCGACCGACGCACTGCTGACGCGCCTGGACCAACTCAGCGAACCGCTCGCCAGGCTGCAGCGGCAGGGCCACCTGTCGTCTTTCCGCCATCTTGCCCAGACAGTGCCCCCGGCTAGCGCTCAGGACAACGCCCTGGCCCAGGTGCAAGAGCGCTATGCCGAGGCCTTGCCAGAACTGCTGACCGCGGCCGGATTACCGGGCGCGCTCCAGGATCGAGTACGCCAACGCCTGGACGACGTGCCCATCCTGACGCCCAGCGCCTGGCTGGCAACTTCCGCCGGAGAAGCCGACCGTGCGCTCTGGCTCGACGGTCTCGACTCACCCGCCGCGCTGATCATGCTGGGTGATGTCGACGCCAGTGCGACTACCGCTCTGCACCAGCTCGCCGAGGCAGAGGACGTGATCTACCGCGACCGTGTCGCCGCACTCTCGCAGCAGCTCGCCTTGCTCAGCGCCGAGCTGGTGCGCTGGCTGGCAGTGGCGCTGGCGCTGCTGATACTGGTGTTCGGCGTACGCTATCGCCGCAACGTCTGGCGCGCCCTGCTGCCCCCCGTGGGCGCAGTGTTGATCACCCTGGGAATCTTTGCGCTGCACCAGACACCGCTGACGCTGTTCCACCTGCTGGGACTACTGCTGGTGCTCGGGATCGGGCTGGATGCGGGAATCTTCAGCACTGAACACCGAGAGGATCCTGGCGCCTGGTTAGCCATCAGCCTGTCCTGCGCCTCGAGTCTCCTGGCCTTTGGCTTGCTGGCATTCAGTGCAACGCCAGCCCTGCATTTTCTCGGGCAGACCTGCCTGATTGGACTGATCGCCGCCTGGTGCCTGGTCCCCTTGGCCCGAGGCGCAAGAGCACGCGCCGACGATGCCTTTCATCATGGTGTCGCAGGAGGCGACGCCCACGAACCGGAGAACGCATCCCATGGAAGAACGACCTGAAACCGACATCGCCATCATCGGTGCTGGACCCTCCGGTGCGGCAGCGGCCGCCTGGCTGGCTCGCAAGGGCTATTCGGTCAGGGTGCTGGAGCGCACCCATTTTCCGCGTTTCGTGATCGGCGAGAGCCTGCTGCCCCAGTGCATGGTTCACCTGGACCGCTGCGGTCTGCTCGACGCCGCCAAGGCGGGTGCCTATCAAGCCAAGAATGGTGCCGCCTTCTGTCGTGGTGAGGACTATGCCGCCATCGACTTCCGGGACAAGTTCAGTCAAGGGCCTGGCACTACCTGGCAAGTGCCGCGGGAAGACTTCGACCGGCGCCTGATCGAGGGTGCCCAAGCCGCAGGGGCCCGGGTTGACTTCGGTGTCAGCGTCACTGGCTTTCACGCGGATGCGATCAGGCCACGGCTGAGCTGCGTCGACGACAGCGGTCAATCTTTCGACGTGGATGCCCGCTTTGTGCTCGATGCCAGCGGCTATGGCCGTGTGCTGGCACGTCTCGAGGCGCTGGATCGCCCATCCGACCTCCCCCCACGCTGCGCCTTGTTTACCCATGTCGAGGACCATATTGATCCGGCGCTCCACGACCGTGAGAAGATCCTGATTGGCGTTCACCCCGAACACGCTGGAGTCTGGTACTGGCTGATACCGTTTCGTGATGGACGCGCATCGGTGGGCGTCGTCGCAAGTCCTGAACAGCTTGCACAGGCAGGTGACAACGACGAGCAGCGACTGTGGTCGATGCTGGCACAGGAGCCCCGCTACGCGCGGCTGCTCAAGGCAGCAACCGCCACACGCGAGGTCCAGCGAATCAGCGGCTACTCCGCCGACATTCGCCGCCTGCACGGTCCGGGCTTTGCCATTCTTGGCAACGCGGGGGAGTTTCTCGACCCGGTGTTTTCTTCCGGTGTCACCATCGCCCTGGACTCCGCCCTGCGCGCGGCGCCCCTTGTCGCACGCCAGCTGGAGGGCGAGACGATCGACTGGCAGCGTGAGTTTGAACACCCCTTGCGCCAGGGGGTGGCCACCTTCCGCGAGTTCGTCGACGCCTGGTACGACGGCCGCTTGCCTCGCGTCATCTTCCATCCCGACCAGCAGCCCCGGGTCCGCCAGATGATTGCCTCGGTCCTGGCCGGTTACGCGTGGGATACTGACAACCCCTTCGTGGCCGCCAGTCGCCGACGCCTCACGAGTCTTGCCGAACGCTGCAAGCTGGACAGCGAGGCGGCGATACCGTGAGCCTGACGATCGTACCCACACCCCGCGCAAGGCAAGCCTGTTGCCCGAGCAAGCGGCCCCCCTTCGCCGAGCGAAAGAGACTGCGCGCGGCGCTGGGACGCTTGGGTCTTGTTGCTGCCCTGGGACTGCTATCACTGCTGGGCGGCTGCGCGCAGGGCCCCGGCATAGCGCCCATGCCGAGTCTCGACGGTCTGGAACCGGTCAGCGCTCAGACCCAGCGACTGACGTTCGTGCATCAGGGTGAGCGTCGAGAGCTTATCGGGGTACTACGCCATGATCATCGGCAGTTGCAGCTGGCCCTGCTTAGCCTGCAAGGCCAGCGACTGTTGACCCTGACGCAGGACGCCGAAGGGGCGCGCTTTGCACCAGGAGCCGTCTTTACCCCGCCGTTCAGCGCCGACTGGCTGGCCAGTCGCCTGAGCTTTAGCCTGTGGCCGCAACAGCGACTGCACGAGGCCTTTGCAGGTAGTGACTGGTCGCTGGTTCAGCAGGACAATGCACGCAGCATCTATTTTCGAGATCAGTTGGTCGTTGGCGTCAAGATGACGCCAGCCTGCCATGTGATTCATGATATCGAGGCCAACTACTGGCTTAGTGTCTCGAGGCTGGGATCCTCACCGGCTCCCGCTACCCGAACTCCCGACACAACAATCAACCACCGTGCAGCGACTGATTTACCATGCCCCTCGACGTGACACCCACGCAGACATTCTGCCGACTCCATGCGCCGGCACTGGTCTGCCCGCTAGGGGATGATCTTGAGACCATCGCCTCGCGGCTGTTCAGCGGCACCCGTGGCCTTGTGCTCAGTGATGAGCACAGCCCTGGACGCCCACTATGGCTGGGCGCCGTGACGTCCCCCCTGCCGGATGATAGCGACTGGCCAGCGCGCCACCGTTCGCGCAACAACCGCTTGCTGGACGCCGCCTTCGAGCGACTCATCCCGCTGCTGGACGCCTATCTGGAGACACATCCACAGGCGCGCCTGGGTATCGTGCTGGGCACCAGCACCTCAGGCATCGGCGAAACCGAGCGCGCGGTCGCACAGCGCGCTGAAACGGGCCACTGGCCTGAAGACTTTCACTACGCTCGCCACGAGATCGGCGCGCCGTCCGACTTCCTGGCCTGGCGTATCGCCAACGCTCGGCCAAACGTCACTGTCGTCACTGCCTACACCCTCTCGACCGCCTGCACCTCCAGTGCCAAGGCCCTGACCAGCGCCAGGCGGATGCTCAAGGCGGGGCTTTGTGATGTCGTCATCGCAGGTGGCGCCGACAGTTTATGCGGCCTTACCGTAAACGGATTTTCTGCCCTTGAGGCGGTCAGCAACCACCCCTGCCAGCCCTTCGCGGAGCAGCGTGACGGCATCAACCTGGGCGAGGGGGCTGCGCTGTTCCTGGTCAGCGGCGAGCCGGGTGGCATCCAGCTCAGTGGCTACGGGGAGACCAGCGATGCCCACCACATTTCTGCGCCGCGGCCCGACGGTGAGGGAGCCCTGAATGCCATGCAAGCCGCTCTGGAGATGGCAGGCCTCACACCGGCCGACATCGACTATCTGAACCTCCATGGCACCGCGACCCGACAGAACGATGCCATGGAGTCCCGCGCCGTGAGCCAGGCCTTTCCCGCAGGGGTTGCCTGTGGCTCGACCAAGAGCCTGACCGGCCACACCCTGGGCGCTTGCGGCGCTCTCGAAGCGGCCTTCTGCTGGCTCGCCATGCAGCATGACCGGTGCCCGCCTCACCTGGATGCCGCCGATCCGACGCTGCCGCAGCTAGCGCTATGCCAGGCACTGCCATCCGCTCACACCCGGGTTCGCCGCACGCTATCCAACGCCTTCGCCTTTGGCGGCAACAATATTTCTCTCGTGATGGAGCGTACGTCATGACACTCCCCCCTTGTGCCGAGGCTACCGGCATGTCATCGAAGGCCACTCCCGAGCAGGCCACTGACCTTGACGTGGCTGAGGAGCGCTTTCCGCCGATCGCCGAGCTGGTGCCTCACCAGGCCAGCATGTGTCTGCTCGACCAGGTTGTGGAGATCGGCGAGGAGCACCTGGTGGCCAGCGTCACTCCACGGCATCACGATCCTTTTGCCGACGACCAGGGTATTCCTGGCTGGGTGGGCCTGGAGTGGCTGGCCCAAGCGATTGCGGCCTGGTCCGGCCAGGCCGCAAGACAACACGGAGACACGCCGCGTATCGGCTTCCTGCTGGGCTCCCGACACTACCATTGCGACGTCGAGCACTTCTGCTTCGATCTCCCGATCACCGTCAAGATCGTGCTCGACTATCGCGCCGACAATGGGCTAGGTGCCTTTCGCGGCGAACTCAGCGGGGCCACTGGCCTGACGCTGGCCAGCGCCACCCTGAATGTCTTTCAGCCCGACAGCGCCGACGCCCTGTCAGCCATGTTCGAGGACGCCACGCCATGACCGATACCCTGCTCGTCACCGGTTCCAGCCGGGGCATCGGCCGCGCCATCGCTCTGCGACTTGCCCGGGATGGTTTCGATATCGTGGTTCATTGCCGCAGCCGCCAAGATGCCGCCGAAGACGTCGCCGAGCTCATCCGCCGCCAGGGCCGACAGGCACGGGTACTGTGCTTCGACGTGACCGACCGCGCGGCCACTCGGGCGGCGCTGGAACATGACATGGAGACCCATGGTGCCTACTACGGCGTGGTACTGAACGCTGGCATCACGGCCGATGGCGCCTTTCCGGCACTGACCGACAATGACTGGGACAGCGTCATCGACACTGGCCTCAACGGCTTCTACAACGTGGTCAAACCGATCAGCATGCCGATGATACGTCGGCGCAAGCCTGGCCGTATTGTGGTCATGTCCTCGGTCTCCGGGGTCATGGGCAACCGCGGGCAGGTCAACTACAGCGCGGCCAAGGCCGGGCTGATTGGCGCAGTGAAAGCGCTGGCCGTCGAACTGGCCAAGCGCAGGATCACGGTCAATGCGGTGGCACCTGGATTGATCGACACTGACATGACAGAAGACCTGGCAAGTGACGAGGCAATGAAGGCGATACCGATGCGCCGAACTGGGCGAGTCGAAGAGGTGGCTGCCGCCGTGAGCTTCCTGTGCTCCGAGGACGCAGGCTATATCACTCGCCAGGTGATAGGCGTCAACGGAGGGCTATGCTGATGCATCATCACGGACATCGCGCCGACGGCCTGGGGCGTCGCGTGGCAGTGACCGGCATGGCCGGCTTCTCGCCAGTCGGCAACGATTGGGAAACCATCAAGGCACGCCTGCTGCGCGGCGAAAACGGCATCCGTCATCTGCCCGAGTGGGCCGTCTATGAAGGTCTCAACACCCGCCTGGGTGCCCCGGTAGAAACCTTCGACTTGCCTGCGCACTATCATCGCAAGGCCCTGCGCAGCATGGGTCGCGGGGCCCGTATGGCCACTCGCGCCAGCGAGCTGGCACTGGAGGATGCGGGGCTTGCTGACAGCCCATTGCTGGGGAGTGGCGAGATGGGCATCGCCTATGGCGCATCAGCCGGTGAGCCAGATGCCGTTGCCGATTTCGGCAACATGCTAATCAACAAGTCCACAGACGGCCTCAACGCCAACTCCTACATTCGCATGATGGCCCACACCGCTCCGGTCAATATCGGGGTCTTTCTCGGCGTACGCGGGCGCATTCATACCACCTCCAGCGCCTGCACCTCGGGCAGCCAGGGTATCGGCTACGCCTACGAAGCGATTCGTTTCGGCCGCCAGAAGGCGATGATCGCAGGTGGCTGCGAAGAACTTTCCGCATCGGAAGCCGCGGTGTTCGACACCCTGTTCGCCACCAGCACCCGCAACGATTCGCCGCAGGCAACACCGAGGCCCTTTGACCGCGATCGCGACGGTCTGGTCATCGGCGAGGGCGCCGGCAGCCTTATCCTTGAGGACCTGGAACACGCCCTGGCTCGTGGCGCCCATATCTACGCTGAGGTGGTCGGTTTTGGCACCAACAGCGACGGTCGCCATGTTACCCAACCGGATGCCAGCATGATGGAAGGCGCTATTCGCGGTGCGCTTGCCGATGCAGCGCTTGACCCCTCCCATATCGGCTACGTCAGCGCACATGGCACCGCGACCGATCGCGGTGATGTCGCCGAAAGCAAGGCGACTCAGGCAGTGTTCGGCAAGCACCAGCCGATCAGCGCCTTCAAGAGCTTCACCGGTCACACCCTGGGGGCCTGCGGCGCACTTGAGGCCTGGGTCGCCATCGAGATGATGCGCGACGGCTGGTTCCATCCCACCCTCAATCTCGAGAATCCGGACCCCGACTGTGCTGAGCTCGACTACCTGCGTGGCGAGGGCAGGCATATGCAGTGTGAATACGTGATGAGCAACAACTTTGCCTTCGGTGGCATCAACACGTCGCTCATTTTCCGCCGCTGGTAATGACGCGACCGCGCGGGGCCAACGGCCTCCCCATAAGAAGAAAGGAAACGACACATGAAGAAAGGAACTCTTGCCCTGTCACTGCTTCTCGCAAGCCTTGGCACAGCCGCCAGTGCTGAAGCACGCGACACCCCCTACTTCCTGCCCATTCAGGAAGCGCTGGCCACACCAGCCGCTCAGGAGAAGCTGGACCCCAGCATCCGGCTGGTGTTTGCCGATGACGGCGGTACCGTCGACCGCAATTTTGGTGAAGTGGTCACCAGCCGCAAGACCAACGCGTTCAACAAGACGGATGAAGAAGCCTGCCGCTGGGTCATGCTGTCGGCGCTGATCGCCCTGCAGGACAGTGCGCGCCAGCAGGGCGGTAACGCCGTGGTCAACATCGCAAGCTTCTACGACAGAAACCCGCGCGCCTTGACCGACGAGTACGAGTGCCATGCCGGCGCGCTGATGGCCGGGGTGGCACTGAAGGGCGATGTCGTCACTCTGCGCTGAGCCCCCGCGGCTGCTGTTGGCCATCGCAGCGCTGTCGGCCAACGACGGTGCTGCCCCTCTGGGGCGGCCAACTTCGGCCATCACGCGGGGGGCCGAGACATCCCGCCTGGGACGGGAGCTGTTAACCCGGCTGGCCGCCCAGCTTGGCCATCGCTGTGCGCTGGAGGGCTGGTCGCCACGCGGCGCGGGGCCACCCCGCCATACCGACTTGCCCCGTCCCTGGACGGCCTGTCTAAGCCACAGCGGCGGCCTGGTCGTCGCCGGACTTGGTGAGGTGCCGATCGGTCTGGATATCGAGGCGCCAAGCCCCTCTCGCAAGCGGCGACATCAGCGTCGCCTCGAGGGACTGATCGAGACATTGCCTGAGGCCGAGGTGCGTCACGCCATCCGCGCCTCAAGTGATCCTCTTGCCGCCTTCTACCGCGCCTGGACCCTGCACGAGGCCTGCTACAAGCTCGGCTGTCTGGCGGACCAGCCACCGGACCATGTCTTGGCCACCCGCATCGCATCGCTCGTGGCGATGCCGATGTCCGCAGGCATTGACCTCGAGCGCGACTCTCGCCCCTTCGAACAGCCACTGAATGTCTGGCAAGCACAGGATCAAAGGCTCACCGTGAGCCTGTGCAGCCTGAGTTCCCAGCTGGTCATCGAGATGCCTCTAGGTGGGCGCGGCATTCCTTTCACGAGGATCCGACACTCTGACGCAGGGTGAGACGATCCATCGATATCTGGCAGCGTTGCCCTCTACCCACAAGCCTCCCTCCCGCGAGTTCCTTGCTCCTGCCCCTGCCCCCTACCAAGGTCTAGTCCTGAGGGTGTCATTGTCGCTTGCTATAAATGTCAGACATTAAATACACTAACATCCAACATTTCGGAGGCTCAGATGGCCGCACTCTCGTCATTATCGCCATCGCCAGAGACAGGCGGCGCGTCAGCCCTGGCCGAGGTCCTCGCCCAAGCGATCCTCTCGGGACGCTGGCAACCGGGCGATGACTTCCCTCGCGAACTGGACCTTTGCCATCACTTCGATGCCAGCCGCAATCGCGTTCGCAACGCCCTCGCCGAGCTCGTCTCGGCAGGTCTGATCGAGCGGGTGGCCGGACGCGGAACGCTGGTCCGTGATGTCATCGACTGGCACCTGCTGGACCCACAGATGAGCCGTTGGATGGCAAGCCTGGAGGCTCCCCATCCCGAACTGATCGCTGCGGTATTTTCCTTTCGCCTGGCGGCAGAGCCGTACATCAGCGAACTGGCCGCCCTGCATGCCACGGGTGAGGACCTCGCACGTATCGAGCGTGCCTTCGAGGGCATGCTGAGCACCGCCGACCTGCCCCACCTGCGGCTCACCCATGCCGAGTACGACGTGGCATTCCATGATGCCATCTACCGTGCCAGCCATAACCTGGTCTGGCGCCAGCTAGGGTTGCTGTTGCGCCCATGCATTGTGGCGTTGATACAGCGCTCCCAGGATCAGGCAACGGGCCAGGCCGAAGGGCTCAGCGACAGCCTGGAGCGGCACCGCCAACTGCTGGAAGCCATTCGCTTGAGGCAACCGGCACAGGCCCGCCAGGCCACTGAAAGCCTGCTGGAGCGCACCGCCCGCGACCTGGGTTCGCTGGCGCCTGGCCAGGGTGTGATGGCGCCGTCAACTCGACCCAGCATGTAAGCCACAGGGGCGAGCGTCACCGCCACTGCTGTGCATCGTTTACATTCCACGCGGCTGAACCGGCCGCCGACATGAGGTTTCCACCATGAAGATCACCAAACTCAAGACCTGGCAGGTGCCGCCGCGCTGGTGCTTTCTCAAGATCGAGACCGACGAAGGCGTCTACGGCTGGGGCGAACCCGTCATCGAGGGTCGAGCGGCCACCGTCGAAGCGGCCGTGCACGAGCTGTCGGACTACTTGATCGGCCAGGACCCGCGCAACATCGAGCACTTGTGGAACGTCATGTATCGCGCGGGCTTCTATCGTGGCGGCCCCATCCTGATGTCGGCCATTGCCGGTATCGATCAGGCGCTGTGGGACCTCAAGGGCCGCGAACTCGGCGTGCCGGTGCATCAGCTGCTCGGGGGCAAGGTGCGGGATCGCATGCGCATGTATGCCTGGACCGGTGGTGACCGCCCGTCCGACGTGGGGGCAGGCGCCAAGGCGCTGACCGATCAGGGCTTTACCGCCTTCAAGATGAATGGCACCCCGGAGATGCAGATCGTCGACAGCCATCGCAAGATCGATGACGCGGTCGCACGGGTAGCAGAGGCCCGTGACGCCGTGGGCCCGGATGTCGGCATCGCGGTGGATTTTCACGGTCGCGTCCATCGCCCCATGGCCAAGACCTTGATGCGCGAGCTCGAGCCCTATCACCTGATGTTCATCGAGGAGCCGGTTGCGCCGGAGCATCTGCCCGTCCTCAAGACCATCGCCCAGGACCTGGCGACCCCCATCGCCACCGGTGAGCGTCTGCACACCCGCTTTGCCTTCCGCGATCTGCTGGCCGACAACATGGTGGATATCGTGCAACCGGACCTGTCGCACTGCGGTGGCATCAGCGAAGGTCTCAAGATCGCCACCCTGGCCTCGGCCTATGACGTGGCACTCGCCCCCCACTGCCCGCTGGGTCCGCTGACGCTGGCCGCCTCGCTGCAGCTGGATGCGGTGTGTCACAACGCCTTCATTCAAGAACAGAGCATGGGTATCCACTACAACAAGGATAACGACGTGCTCGACTACCTGGTGGACAAGTCAGCCCTGTCCATCGAAGACGGCTACTGCGCGATTCCTGACGGGCCAGGCCTGGGCGTCGAGATCAACGAGGAGTTTGTCGAGGAACGTGCCAAGGTCGGTCACCGCTGGCGCAATCCGGTATGGCAGCATGAGGATGGCTCCGTCGCCGAGTGGTAAGCCCCACCTGTCGACAGGGTATTTCTGCAGCCATTGATGGCCGCCCGAACGAGCCGCACACTTGCCGCCGCTCGGGCGGGCTCCCACACTGAGGAAACACTCATAGCTCGGCCACCCCTGAGAGACAACCGATGACGTCTTCTTCCTCCCATTGCCTGGGCGAGGCCCGGGTGATCTTCGATGGTCCTTGCGAACTGGGCGAAGGCCCAAGCTGGGACGCCATGCGTGGCGAGTATCGCTGGCTGGATATCCTAGGCAAGCGCTTGCACCGCTATCGACTCGACGATGGCTCCCTCGAAAGCCAAGCGCTGGACGAGTTAACCTCGTTCGCTGCTCCCCTGACCAGCGGCGATGATCTGCTGGTGACCGAGTCAGGCCTCAAGGAACGCGACCATGCCCATGGCCAGATATCGCCCTGGCGGGAGGTAGAAGCCGACAATCCGGTCACTCGCAGCAATGATGCTCGCATCGACCGCCACGGGGGCCTGTGGTTCTCCACCATGGGCAAGGCTGCAGAGCCGGGAGCTGGCAGTCTGTATCGCCTCTATCGCGGCCAGATCACCTGCCTCAAGCGCGGCATGAGCATCCCCAATGCCCTGTGCTTTTCTCCCGACGGGCGACTCGGCTACTTTACCGATACCGTCACTGGCGTGGTCATGCGCTGGTCGCTGGACGCCCAGGGCTTCCCTCTGCGCGCCGACGGCAACAGCTTCCTTCAGGAAGGCGAGCCAGCAGCACCGGAGGCATTGATCGCTCCCGAGCCTTGGGCGGACTTTTCTGGGGATGTCGGCAATCCCGACGGCGCGGTTATCGATGCAGAAGGCTACATGTGGCTCGCGCTGTGGGGCTCGGGACGGGTGGCCCGTCTCTCCCCGACGGGAGAAGAGGTCTGCCATATCAGAGTCAACGCCGAACAACCCTCCTGCCCCGCCTTTGGCGGTCACCACCTGACCCAGCTGTTGATCACCACTGCCACAGAGGGGGAGTCCCCGGCCGCTGGCGAACAGGCGCCTTCACGCCGAGATGGCGCCATTTTCCTGTTCGATCTGGCCGAGGCGCTACCGGGAGTTAGGGGGCTAGTGGAGCCTCCCATCGCGCTTCGCTAGGGCTTGTACGAAAAGTGCCTGCGCTTGGTAATACGGTGTTAAAAATCGGCTGGTACGCCAGCCCGGTCAAAATACTCATTTACACCTCGTAAACTGCGCTTTCTCACCAATTTTTGCCTTGTCTAACCTTCGCTCGTCGACTTTTCGGACAAAGCCTAGACAAGCCTGCCATCACTAACGGCGCTGCTGGCAGCGCCTTGCCACTGTCCGGCTGACGTTTCTACCGACGCTGACGGACGCACACCTCCAGGAGTCCTGATCTCATGGCGATAGAAGACACGCGCGTCATCATTATTACCGGTGGCGCTCGCGGCATTGGTGCAGACATTGCCAGACGCCTGGCCAGTGATGGCCACCAGGTGGTCATCAATTACGCCAACAGCCGCGAGAGCGCTGAAAGTCTGGTGGAGGAGATCGAGGCCCAGGGTGGCGTCGCCCTGGCCGTCGCCGCCGACGTCACACGTCCGGCAGATGTCACCCAGCTGTTCGAGGCCGCCAGTCAGCGTTTCGGTCGCGTCGACGGCCTGGTCAACAATGCCGGAACCCTCAGCATGGTGCCGCTGGCCGAGTCCAGTGACAGCGACTACGACCATCACTTCGACACCAATGTCAGAGGGACCTTCAATACCTTGCGGGAGGCTGCATCGCGCCTTGAAGACGGTGGCCGCATCGTCAACCTGTCGAGCAGCGCCCTGGCCTTGAACCTGCCTGGCTATGGTCTTTACAACGCCACCAAGGCCGCGGTGGAGTCACTGACCAAGGTCTTCGCCGGGGAGCTTCGCGGTCGACGCATCACCGTCAACGCGGTCGCCCCAGGCCCGGTGGATACGGCTCTGTTCCGGCGCGGCAAAAGTGCCGAGCAGATTGAAAGCTTTGCCCAGAAGCCGCCCCTGGAGCGCCTGGGTGAGCCGAAGGATATCGCGGCGATCGTCTCTTTTCTGATGCGCGCAGAGTCCGAGTGGATCAATGCCCAGGTCATTCGCGCCAACGGTGGCTTTGCCTGACCCCATACCGTCAATGCCCGCTGCATCCCGCGGGCATTGAGCAGGCCATCGGCTAAGGCGATTCATTCCGTTCAGCGGTGATGGTCGTTGGCCGCATCGCGCAGACTGACGTCGCCTTTTTCTTTCAACCATTCGGTCATGGCCTCGCTCCCCATGGGGCGAGCAATCAAGAAGCCCTGCAGAACGTGGCAGCCCTGCTCGGCCAGGTGGTCGGCCACCGCCTGGTCCTCGACCCCTTCGGCCACGACCTGCAGCCCGAGGTGGTGTGCCAGCTCGATGGTGGAAGAAACGATGACATCATCGTCGGAGCCCTTGATCAGCTGCATGATGAAGGACTTGTCGATCTTCAATTCCTGAACCGGCATGCGCTTGAGCTGGGCCAGCGATGAATAGCCGGTCCCGTAGTCATCAATGGCCAGCTCGACCCCCATGGAACGCAGCGCCTGAAGCTTGCGTGCGCCCATTTCCGGAGACTGCATCAAGGCGCTTTCGGTCAGCTCGATACACAGCTGTTCGCCCTGTAGGCCATAGCGATCCAGGGCTTTTTCCACTCGCTTGACCAGGCCAGGCTGCTGCAGATCCATCGCCGAGATATTGATGCCAAGACGAATCTTGAGCTTCATGTCACGCCAGCTGGCCAACTGGGCGCAGGCCGAGTCGATGACCCAGTGGGTCAGCTGGTGAATCTGCCCGGAGCGTTCCGCCAGCTCGATGAATTCATCCGGAGGAATCCAGCCCAGCTGCGGGTGATCCCAGCGCAACAGCGCCTCCAGCCCGATCACTCGTCCGGTCAGCGCCGACACCTGCGGCTGATACCTGAGGGAGAATTCGCCCCGGTGGGCGGCGTGCTGCAAGTCTCGCACCAGGGCCAGATGGCGAAGATGGCTCTCATCCTGTCCGCGCTGGTAGCACTGATGGGCCTGACGTAGCTGGCGTGCACGATCCAGCGCGATCTCGGCTCGCCGCAGCAACAGGTTGGCCTCATCGCCGTGCTCTGGGAAACGTGCTTCGCCCATGGCCACCTTCAACGACACGGGAGAGTCGTCGAGCCGCAGCTCACGGGTCAGCCCACGCAGGGTATCCTCAAGCCACAGCGGCTCAAGGCGGGCCACCGTGAGCAACAGCAGAAACTCATCCCCGCTCAAGCGATAGGCCCCCACCTTGGGGGCCGGCAGGTCGGCAAGCCGCTGGGCCAGGGTACTCAGTACCCGGTCACCAAAGTCGTGACCGAAGGTATCGTTGATCCGACGCATGTGGTTGATGGTCAGGCGCAACAGGGTAAAGGGGCGCCCGGTCTCGATGGCGGCTTCGATATCCTCGTTGGCACATTGGCGATTACCCAGTCCCGTCAACTGATCCTGCCGCGCGCGGGTGCGCATGTCCTCTTCCCGTCGTGACAGATCCCCTTGCATCTTCAACAGGGTGGAGGACAGCAAGCCAAACTCGCCTTGCCTGGGCATACGCTTGAGGTCCAGCGGTTCTCCTCGACCGACGCTTTTCGCCGCGCCCGCCAGACGCAGCAGTGGCAGGCTGACGCCACGGGCGATCAGCACCACCGCCACCAGCATCAGGCCCAGGCTTACCGCAAAGATGGTCGCCAGACTGACCTTCACGTCCTGGTAGTTCGCCAAAAGTGTCTCGAGAGAGCGCTCCACCACGATATCAATGCGCCCTTGCTCGCCCTGATAAAGGGGGAGACGGCGACTGAGCCCCTGGTGATCCTGCCCCGCTGCAACATCGTTCGGTGACACCGAGACATCAAAGTGGGCCTGACTGCCAATCAACCCGGACAGCGCCGACGCCATCGACTCATCCAGACGGAATCCCAGCGCCAACCGGGCAGCGCCCGCCCCCGGCGGTAGCGGATGCTGAACCAGCTGGTAGCCCAGCCCATTGAGAATGCTGGGGGAAACGACGCCCGCATCGTCCGTCGTGAGCGGCATCCGCCAGCTGTCGACAAAGACACCCGACCCTGCCGCAGGCTGGCTGGAAGCCATGACGTGCCCTGCCTCATCCAGCAACAGCAGGGTATCTGCGCCCATCCGGGCGGCCTGCTGCCGCAAGGTGCCAGCGGCGGCCAGGCGCGACGACGTGTCGACCAGGACATCATCGACGGCGGCAAGAAAGCGCGGGTCATCGACCAGCAGGTCCACATTGCGCAGCAACTGCTGCCCCCACCCTTCAAGCAGAGCCACCGCCACCCCCGAGGCGACATCCAGCTCACGCTTGCCTTGCTCCAGCGCCGCGGAGCGAACCGCACTCAGCACCGCCCAGGAAGCCACCAGCTGGATACCGAGTGTCAACAACAGCATCACCAGCAGCAGCCTTGCACGAAAGGACATGCAGGTTCCCCTATTCTCAACCTTGCGTCTTCCCTAAGTCAGCCATGGTCGTGATCCATGACGGCCCACCTGCACGGTTCATTATCGCCAACACCAGCCGAAGATGCCCGTCAAGATCTGCTCAGCGCATGGGTCTAGCCTGTCACAGCGACCTGCTGACGCCATATCAGTCACAATGACCAGCTACTGTAAGTCGATGTCCCCCTGTCTCAGCCGCCATCCCTGGCAGTCTCTGGCAGGCCCCGGCGGCCCCAAGGCGAAGGCGGCAAAGCCCGTGCCGTCCAAGCGCCGGCGAGAGGCACGTCAATCAATCGTCTTCCGCCCAGGCTCTGGTATGCTGGCGCAACACCCTTCAAGCGAGGACACGATGGCCGGAACTTCCTCCCGCAGACGTCCCTATCAACTGGCAGAAACCATCAAGGGCTGGATCGTCGAGCGCGAGCTGTCTCCCGGCGACCGTCTCCCGGGCGAAGCAGAGTTGATGGCGTTGCTGGGCGCCTCCAAGGGCACGATCAGAGAAAGCATCAGGGTGCTGGAAGCCCAGGGGCTGGTGGAAACCCGTACTGGCCCTGGCGGTGGGGTATTTATCCGTCAGATGAGCGAGGCCAGAGCCATCTCGCTGCTCAGCCACTATCTCTACTTCAAGGACATCTCGGTCCGGGACATCTACCAGATTCGGCTCGCCCTCGAGCCGGAAATGGTGGCATCGCTGGCGGGCAACGTCGGCGCCAGCGACATCGCTCGCCTGCGCGAGTCCCTTCACAGCTATGCCACCCCCGCCGGAGACATGCACGCAGAGCGCCAGCAGCATATCGACTCGCTCGACTTTCATCAGGAGCTGGCGCAGCTGTCCGGCGGCAATCCACTGCTGGCGTTCATCATCCGCTTTACCGCTCAGGTGCTGTCAGACCTCACGGTGTACCGCCGACTGTATGAGCCAGGGGACCACCCTATAGGGCCTGCCGGATGCCAGTACCACGCCGAGATTCTGGATGCCATCGAAGCGGGTGATGCAACGCGCGCTCACACCCTTATGCGCGACCATCTGCTGGAGGCCCAGGGCATCATGCAAGGCAACGAAGCCCAGGTCACCAGGGGCTTCCTCAGTGAGTGAGGCCTTGGGAACCATTGCATAAAGGCCTGCACGGACGCGTCACAGCCATCAGCGCGAGACATCCGCCGACAGCCTGTCGAGGAAGCGCATCAGCACTCGCGTCGCGGCCCCAGCATCGGCTGCCGTGATAGCCTCGTCCGGGTGGTGGCTGAGACCATCGGTGCAGCGGACGAACAGCATGCCGATATCGGTCAACTCGCACATCGCCAAGCCATCGTGGCCAGCGCCGCTGAACAGGGTGTCTGCTGGCTCTTCACAGTCACGGCACGCGTTGTGCAGCGACTGCATTAACCCATCGGCACACGCCACGGCCTCGGCCTGATAGGTTTGCTCGATCTCGAGGGCCAACTGGCGGTTACTGGCCAACCGCCGACAGGCCGCCAGAATGGCCTCACGCCCCTGCTCTCGAACCTCCAGCCGGGGCGAGCGTAGCTCCAGGGTGAAGGTCACCTCTGCCGGAATGACGTTAACCGCATTGGGGCGAACCTCAAGCTTGCCCACCACGCCGACAAAGTCGTCGGTGGCGTTGAGGATACAATCAACCTCCGCGATCATCTCGGCCGCACCCACCAGCGCATCACGCCGTCCTGGCATCGGCGTCGTTCCGGCATGTCCGGCCTTGCCTCCCACCGTGACCCGATGTCGCTCGATCCCGGTCAAGGCGGTCACTATTCCAAGCGCGTGGTCTCTCTGCTCCAGCACCGGACCTTGCTCAATATGCACTTCGACGAAACCGAGCACCGTATCCGGGTCCCTGGCCAGAGACGCTATCTGTTCCGGATCTCCGCCAAACGCCTTCAGCGCCTCGCCAAGACTCACCCCATTGGCGTCGCGCGCCTCAAGGCTGGTCGGGTCAAAGCGGCCGGCCAGGGCGCGACTACCAATCAACGTCGATTGAAAGCGCGTCCCCTCCTCATCGCCGAAGGCCACCACCTCGACCCCGTATTCCAGTTCGAACCCTTGCTGCTTCAGAGTTTCCAGCGCCAGCAGCGGCAGCGCGACGCCCAGCATTCCATCGTACTTGCCGCCCTCTACCACCGTGTCCTGATGCGACCCCATGATCAGGGTTCGCGCTCCGGCCTTGGCCTTGTCGCAACGGCCGACCAGGTTGCCTGAGGCGTCAAGCTGAGGCGTCAGACCGGCGCGACGCATCCACTCGGCGATGATCTCGAGCACCTGACGATGCTCGTTGGAACAGAATAGGCGCGTCACTCCAGGGCCAGGCTCGGAGCATTCCGCCGCGGCATCCAGTCGCTCCAATAGCTGCTGGCCAAGGGCCAACGGTTCACAATCGGGGTGCATGACATCTCCTGTGAGGCGTCTTGTGGGTAGTCACTTGCAGATAAGAAGAAAGAGGAAGCCAGGCTGAGGCATCAGCGCCGGGGCATCGCCGCCAGAAAGTCGGCAAACGTCGACTCACGTACACGACGTATCAGGCCGCGCAGCTCACCGACCAGGTCCCCTTCGCACCAGTCGATGCGCAGGTCGATAGGGGCCTGGTGAAAGGATTCGACGCGCAGTGCCGCCGAGCGCGTGCCGCGGACATCACCGCCACACCCCAAGGCCGCTTCCAGCGCATCCACCAGGCTTTCGGGCAGGCAACGCTCGTAGTCCGCGCGATACACCGGCATCGTGCCAGCGGCAATCACCGCCCCGGCGTTGCGGCAGCTGGACGACAGCAAGGTGTCGCACAGCGCATTGACGACACGCCGATCCGCCAGCAGGTTGCCTGCCGCGGCTACGCCAGGGTAGTGGCACGATGCGACCACGGCTCCGTTGTCGGCACCGTTGTGAAGCGCCGACGTTCCGTAGCGATCCATCACCAGACACTGACGCAAGGTCGCTTGCGGATCCTGAACGACTTGATCGTCGAGGGCTTGCTGAGCGCGAACATCATCGGCGAGCGCCTGGCGAATACCCTCCGGATACCAGGGATGGGTCACACGACCTTGCGTCGCGCAGGCGCCGATACCCCGCCAGGCATGATGGACGTAGCCCCCTACCGCCACGCCTCCGGTGGCGGTCAGGGCCGCCACCGTGCCAGTGTCTGGGTTGACGTGCAGTAGAGATAGCGTCATGGGATGGCTCAGTAGCCAACCATGTGGCCAAGCACCAGACCGCCCCAGGACAGCACGTAGACCAGCGCCATGAACGGAAGAATCGCCTTCAGCCACTGCTCGTAGGAAACGCGGCCCAGGGCCAGCATCGCCAGGGTTCCACCGGACGTCGGGACGATCAGGTTCGTCAGACCATCACCGACCTGGAAGGCGGTAATCATCAACTGACGACTCATGCCGACCAGGTCTGCCACCGGGATCAGAATCGGCATGGTGACCAAGGCCTGACCCGAGCCAGAAGGCACGAACAGATTGATTGCCCCCTGCACCACGCTGGCCATGATCGCCGAGAGCGCAGCGGGAATATTCTGGATCAGTCCGCTGAGACCATAGACGATGGTGTCAATGATCTGGGCATCCTTGAGGATCACCTGAATGGATGCTGCCAGGCCGATGACCAGGGCTCCTGCGGTGACTCCCGACGCACCCTCCATCATCTGCTTGACGATCTCATTGGCCGACAGCCCATTGACGATACCGATCACAATCGCAATCAGCAGGAACATGCCGGCGATCTCGTTGATGTACCAGCCCTGGGTGAATACACCGACCAGCATGGCCGCCAGGCCGCCGACAAACACCACCAGCGTCCACTTGTCGCGACCACTCAGGCGATACTCATCCAGGGACTTGCTCATGGCCTTGGCGTCGTTGGGTTCACGAAACTCCATCCGCGTCACAAAGCGGCAGATGTACCAGGACAACAAGGCCAGTGACGTGACCACCAGCAAGGCCCGCAGCCAGGCACCGGAGAATGTCGGCAGCTCGGCGATGCCCTGGGCAACACCGACGGTGTAGGGATTGATCGGAGACAGGGCAAAGCCGACCCCTATGCCGCCCACCGCCATGGTGGTGCCTACCAGGCTGGAACAGCCCACGGCGCTGGCGATGAGCACCGCGATGGGCACCAGCGCAATGTTGTTTTCAAAGCCGACGGCCACCCCAAAGAAGCCATAGATAAAGGTCCCGGCGGTGATAATGACATTGCGACGCTCGATACCGACGCGATTGACCGCTACACCGATAGCATTCTCGAGCGCGCCAGTGCGCTGGAGGATATGAAACAGCCCTCCTGCGATGAACACGATGAACAGATATAGCGATGCCGCGTTAAGGCCTTTGGGAATCGCGACAAAGATATCGAATGGCGAAATCGCGGCCACGTCAGTGAGGTAGTGAAATGAGTCGGGCACGACCCGGGTACGCCCATCCTGCATCACTCGCTCGAACTCACCGGCGGGAATGATATAGGTCAGCGCGAAGGTCGCCAGCAGAATCAAGAAGATCAGCACCATCGGGTCAGGCACTGTTCTGTACCATTTCTTGCGCTCGGCAAGCGCTTGATCACGAACACTCATCAGGTTGTCCTTGTTATGTGGGACAGAAGGGGTGGCGGCCGCAGTGGAGGCTGCAGACCAGGAGCGAAAGCAGACAGGCCGCGGGGCTGCGGCCTGGCAATGCCCCACAGTATTTATCATGATAAATAGAGGGTCAAGATCATCGCCCGGGTGCGATGTGAAGGCGAGGTGCAGGGAACGGACGTCCAAGCCTCAGACCATCATTCTAGGGGTGGCGTAAGGTCGCAGCACAGTATTTGCCAAACTGCTCTGATTGAGGCGCACAACGCCTACAAAAAATGCTCTAACTAGCAAATACACAACGAAAAAGCGCGGAACGCGCCTGACACCCTTGCACAACTCTCCGTCAAGCACCTAACAATTACGCAGGGGTGATCCGAATCATTCTTATGAACCAGCACGATTTACGCGGATCGTACTAGAACTTGCGCCATCGACTATCTGGTCACAGTGCGAAACTCGGTAGGATTCACATCAGCACATGGCAGCAAGTCTCATACGTTCGTTTCGCCCTTGCGCATTGTCGGCGCACAGGCACTACAGACAGGAAACTCGCCCAGGACATTCGTACAGGAACCTCAGGACGATCCGCCGATGCAACGACCTACTGCTTCCACTCTTCAAGATGATGTGGCGTCTTGTGCCAACGTGCCCCGCCACCCCTTGGACCCACGTCCGGGCCTGCCCGGCTACTGGTTCGACAGCATCAGCGGACGCGAAAGTCGGGCTGACTTCTGCCTCAACGCCATCCTGGCCCTCTCTTGTTACTACGCAGGTCTATGGGCCTTGATCATCACCGCGCCCGACCTCAACGACAGCGTCTCTCCGGAGGGACTGCTGGTGGGGGCAGGCTGGCTACTGGTCAGCGTATATCCCCTGGTGCTGCACGGCGTTCGCCGCCTGCATGATGTGGGCCAACGCGGCCACTGCAGCGTCATGCTGCTGTTTCCCGGAGCCAATCTCCTGCTGACGGTGGTCCTGGTCATGCAGCCCGGCGAAACGACCATCAATGAGCATGGTGAGCGCGAGCGGGGGCATCAAGGGGTGATGGCGGTCAAGTCGCTGCTTACCGTAGGCATCTGGGTCAGCTGCTTTTTCCTGTTCTGACGGCGGTACCATCGCCGACCACGCACCGCTCAGCCGATTCTGAGCCCATGCTGCCGGAGCTTGCGCACCACGCTCGGCTGGCTGATCCCCAGGCGCTCGGCAATGGCGTAAGTGCTGGACAGCGTTCGGCAGCAGTCCGCCAGAATCTCTCGCTCGACCCGGGCAAGCGTCTCTTTCAGACCCTCCCCGTCGCCCCTGCCTGGCGACGCCCAGATGTCCTCCGCCGTATTCCTCGAGCCCGTCACGCTCCTACTGTCGTCGGAGGCACGCCCGATCTCCTCCGTGGCCGCGCCAGCAGCAACCGCGGAAGGGGAGAATGTCGGGGACGTCACCTGGCCCAATGCTTCCGGCGCGGCCGCCGCGGGCACCTGCGTGCCGGGCAGCACTTCGCGTGCTTGAATCACATCGTCACTGGCGAGCCAAGCCCGCTCCATGACGTTCTCCAGTTCGCGCACATTGCCGGGCCACTCCCACCCCATCAGGGCCTGCCAGACGTCCCGTGCCAGCATCTTGTCTCGCCCGTAGCGCCGGTTGAGCCGCGCAAGCTGACGTTCGACAAGGCCCGGAATATCCTCTCGCCGCTCGCGCAGGGGCGGCAGGGTGACGGGAATGACATTCAGCCGATAGTAGAGATCCAGTCGAAACAGTCCCTCCTCGACCCGCGCCGAGAGATCCTGATTGGTGGCGACGACCAGACGAAAATCGACGCGCCGGGGCGCTCGGTCCCCTAGTCGCGTGATGCTGCCGTCCTGGATGGTCTTGAGCAGCTTGGTCTGCACCGACAGCGGCAGCTCACCAATCTCGTCGAGAAACAGCGTGCCGCCCTCAGCCTGCTCGATCAGCCCCTTGCGGCCACCGGGGGCCGCTCCGGAAAAGGCGCCCTGGCAGTAGCCAAACATCTCGGACTCGAACAGGCTTTCCGGGATGGCGGCGCAGTTGACGTCGATGAACGGCCCTTCCTTGCGTGAACTCCAGCGATGAAGCTGGCGAGCGAACGCCGTCTTGCCGACCCCTGACTCTCCCAACATCAGCACGGTAGCGTCAGTAGGGGCCACACGCTTGAGCAAGAGCGCCACCTCGCCCATGAGCTGACTCTTGACCTCGAGATGCCCCAGCTCCTGTTCCTGCAAGCCACTCTGGAGGCCACTCTCCGACTCGATCGCGTGACCGCGTCTCAAGTGCTCGCTGAAGCGTCGCTGCAGCAGCGCGTACTCCTGCTGCAACAGCTGTAGGTCGGTCAAGTCCATGGAGCGACTCACCACGGCGATAAGGCGCTCGCCTTGAAACACCGGATGTGCCTGGGCAATCACCCGCCGCCCGGTGCCTGTGTGCTGCACCAGTTGCGTGGGTTTGCCCGTGCGAATGACTTCAAGACTGACCGACGGCGTCAACACGCCCTCCGCTTCGAGCCGCTGCACGCTGGTGGCACAGAGCTCTTCACAGGACATGCCGTAGACCGCCGCCGCTCCGGGACTGACGTCCCGTATATGGCCATCGGGCGCGACGATAAAGAAGTGATCGTGCGCCGTGTCGATAATCGTCTTAAGTATCAGCGCATCGTCAGTCATCGGCGATCCATAAACGCATCATTGATGCAAAAGTGTATCACGGCTAGCCCCGCCATTGATTCAATAGTGAATCAACGAGCCCCGGATATCGCTCCGTGTACGGCAACTTCGTGCACATTTTTTGCGCCTTTAGTATAACAATCGCAGAACTGGCACACCTCCTGCTTAAACAAACCTATGCATGCCTGGCCAGTCGTCTGGCCAAGGTGACCTCATCAGCGATGTCAGGAGTTCCAGTGAGCGACTTCAACCAACCCCTCGGCGGCAACGAAATGCCTCGCTTCGGCGGTCCAGCCACCATGATGCGCCTGCCTACTCAGGATAGCGCCCAGGGGCTCGATGCCGCCTTCATCGGCATTCCCATGGACATCGGTACGTCCAACCGTCCCGGCACTCGCCTGGGGCCGCGCCAGATTCGCGACGAGTCGCGCATGCTGCGTCCCTACAACATGGCAACGGGGGCCGCGCCCTTCGACAGCCTGCAGGTGGCAGATATCGGCGACGTGCCGATCAACACCTTCAACCTGCCGAAGAACCTGGATATCATCTCCGGTTTCTATGACCAGGTACTGGCCCATGACTGTGTGCCGCTCACCCTGGGCGGCGATCACACGCTGACCTGGCCGATCCTGCGCGCCATCGCCAAGAAGCACGGCCCCGTTGGCCTGATCCACATCGATGCCCACGCTGACGTCAACGAGCACATGTTCGGTGAAGAAGTCGCTCACGGCTGTCCGTTCCGCCGGGCTCAGGAAGAAGGCCTGCTGGACGCCAACCGTGTGGTGCAGATCGGCCTGCGTGGCACCGGCTATGCCGCTGAAGACTTCGACTGGTGCCGCCAGCAAGGCTTCCGCGTGGTGCAGGCCGAGCAGTGCTGGCACAAGTCGCTGGAGCCCCTGATGGCTGAGGTTCGCGAGCAGATGGGCGATGGCCCGGTCTACATCTCGTTCGACATCGACGGCCTTGACCCCTCCGTCGCACCGGGCACCGGCACCGTCGAAATGGGCGGTCTGACCTCGGCCCAGGGCCTGGAAATCGTGCGCGGCGCCAAAGGACTCAACATTGTGGGTGGTGATCTGGTGGAGGTCTCCCCGCCCTACGACCCCAGCGGCAACACCGCGCTGATGGGGGCCACCCTGCTGTATGAAATGCTGTGCGTGCTGCCCGGCGTCAAGCGCCGTGACTGACGGTTGACAGGGCCAGGGAGAGGCCCTGGTTCGTCCCTATGAGGCGCTCCTTAAGGAGCGCCGAACACTACAACATCAAAGAGTGACCCTCCCATGTCTTCCCATCTGCACTCTGCCGACAAGATCACCACCGAAGGGGGCAAGCTAAGCACCCACGGTCTGCTCAAGTTCCTGATCCCGTCTGTGATCGGCATCCTGCTGTTCCTGGTACCTTTCTCCGTAGGCGACACCATCAATATCGGCATGGGCTTGGCCGCCGACTGGCTCAAGGCCACGCTTGGCGATGCGCTGCCGGCCATTGCCACGGTGGTACTCACGCTATCGCTGGTGCTGACGCTGCTGGTCAAGCTGACCAAGCCCGGCTGGGCTAGCCAAGGTGCCCTGAAAGAGCTGTTCGACATCGCGCCGCTGTGGGTCGTCATGCGCGCGCTGGGCGCCCTTTTTGCCTTGATGACCTACTTCCAGGTCGGGCCCGAGATGATCACCGCCTCCTTCACTGGCGGAGTGATGCTCAACGACCTTGCGCCGGTGCTGCTGACCTTCTTCTTCTTCGCCGCCATCCTGCTGCCTTTCCTGGTCGACTTCGGTTTCATGGAGTTCATTGGCTCCATGGTGCGCACCCCGTTCCGCAAGATCTTTGGCCTGCCCGGCCGCAGCGCCATCGATGCCACGGCGTCCTGGATGGGCTCCGGCACCGTAGGCGTGCTGATCACCACTCAGCAGTATGAGCAGGGCTACTACAACGCTCGCGAAGCCTCTGCCATCGCCACCAACTTCTCCATCGTCTCCATCGCCTTTGCGCTGCTGGTGACCAGCTTCATCGGCATCAATCACCTGTTCATTCCCTTCTACCTGACCGTGGTCGTGGCAGGTCTGGTGGCCGCAGTCATCATCCCTCGCCTGCCGCCGCTGTCGCGCAAGGCGAATACCTACTACGAGCCCGTGGGCTGCCAGATTCAGGAAGAGAACACCAGTAACCAGAGCCTCTTGCGCTACAGCCTGGGCATTGCCGTCGCCCGCGCCGAAACCGCTCCGGGACCGGCCAAGCTTGCCCGCCTGGCACTGTTCAACGTGGCCGATATCTTCTTCGGTCTGCTGCCGCTGGTCATCGCCATCGGCACCGTCGCGCTGGTGCTGGCGGAATTCACGCCGCTGTTTACCTGGCTGTCCATGCCGATGGTGCCGGTGCTGGAGTGGATGGGTCTGCCGGAAGCCGAGGCTGCGGCTCCCGCCACCCTGGTGGGCTTCGCCGACATGTTCCTGCCGGCGGTACTGGCCAGCGATATCGAAAGCGAGCTGACGCGTTTTGTCATCGCCTGTCTGTCGCTGACCCAGTTGATCTACATGTCGGAAATCGGCGCGCTGCTGCTCAAGTCCAAGATCCCCCTCAAGCTGTGGGAGCTGGTCGTGATCTTCCTGCTGCGCACCGCCATCACGCTGCCGATCATCGTCGTCATGGCCCACTGGCTGGTGGGCTGACAGGGGAGAAAACCCGAGATGACTTCCAACGACTCACAGGCCGCCGGCAAGGCGGCCTTCACCCGCATCGATGAAAGCACTGCTGAGGACTGGGCGCTGATCGCCGCCCACGACGCTGACTATCTGGCCGGGCTTCCCGACACTATCCTGACGACCCTTGCCCGCCTGGGCGAGGGTCACCAGCCCTACCAGATCAGCCGGCTCGATCACTGTCTGCAGAGCGCAACCCGCGCTGAGCGCGCCGGTGTCGATGAAGAAATGATTGTCGCTGCCCTGCTGCACGATATCGGCGACGAGCTGGCACTGTTCGACCACGCTGCCTATGCGGCCTCGATCCTGCGCCCTTTCGTCAGCGAGAAGACCCACTGGATCATCCAGCACCACGATGTCTTCCAGGGCCACTACTACTGGGACAAGGTCGGTGGCGACAAGGACGCCAGGGAGCGCTTCCGCGGTCACCCCTGGTTCGCCGACTGCGAGGCGTTCTGCCGGGACTGGGATTGTCCTTCGTTCGACCCGGACTATGACACGCTGCCGCTATCGCACTTCGAGCCCATGGTTCGGCGGATCTTTGCCCGGGTGCCCTACTCGCTGGCCCCGGACCCCGCCCTCACTCCCCCCATGTCCCAAGGAAGCACCGTATGACCTGCGCTGAACTGCTGATTCGCCTGCTGCGCGATACCTACGACGTGGACACCGTCTTCGGTATCCCCGGCGTCCACACCATCGAACTCTATCGCGGTCTGGAAGGCGGCAACGACAGCGGCGTTCGCCACGTCACGCCGCGCCACGAGCAGGGTGCCGGCTTTATGGCGGATGGTTACGCACGCTCCACCGGCAAGCCCGGCGTGTGCTTCATCATCACCGGTCCCGGCATGACCAACATCGCGACCGCCATGGGACAGGCGCTGGCAGACTCGGTGCCGATGCTGGTGATTTCCAGCGTCAATCGCCGTGACACCCTGGGCCGCGGCCAGGGGCGCCTGCATGAGCTGCCTGGCCAGCGCGAACTGATCGCCGGCGTCTCGCGCTTCAGCCACACGGTGCTCGATCCCGACAGCCTTGAGGAAACCCTGGCGCGTGCCTTTGCGGTGTTCGACGGTGCTCGCCCGGGCCCCGTACACATCGAAATTCCCATCGACCTGTTCAATGCGCCGGTCACTGCCCCTGGCAGCACCACTCGCACGATCATCAGCAAGGCGGCCCCGGCCAGCGATGCGCTGGACCAGGCCGAAGCCTGGTTGAGCGAGGCACGCCAGCCGCTGGTCCTGCTCGGTGGAGGCTGTGTCGATGCCCCCGAGGCGGCCCGTCAGCTGGTCGACGCGCTGGATGCCCCCACCGTCACTACCATCAATGCCAAGGGCCTGCTCGGTCGTGACCATCCCCTCGACCTCGGCGCCAACGCCTCGTTGCCCGCCGTGCGGCAACTGGCACGAGACGCCGATGTGGTGCTGGCGATTGGCACAGAGCTGGGTGAGACGGACTACGATGTGGTGTTCGATGATGGCTTCGAGCTGGGTGGCCGCCTGATCCGCATCGATCTCGACCCGCAACAGCTCGCCCGCAATCAGCATGCTGACCTGGCCATCGTCGCCGATGCCAGCGAGAGTCTGAAAGCACTGGCGCGCCGCTTTGCCAGCCGCTCGCTCAAACGCGACGGCCACACGCGTACCCGTGCCGCCCTGGAAGCGCTGTCCCTCGCCTCGGATCCGGCCTTCCGCGCCTACGTGCCGCTGTTCGACACTCTGGGCGACAACCTTCCTGGCGCCATTCTGGTCGGAGACTCCTGCGCCACCACCTATGCGGCCAACCATCTGGTCAGCCAGGATGCGCCGCGCCGCTTCTTCAATGCCTCCACCGGCTACGGCACCCTCGGCTATGGCCTGCCCGCCGCCATAGGCGCTTGCCTCGGCCAGCCGTCGCTGCCCGTGGTGGCGCTCGTCGGCGACGGCGGCATCATGTTCACCCTGTCCGAGCTTGCCTGTGCCGTCGAAGAGCGCCTGCCGGTGATCGTGCTGCTGTGGCATAACCAGGGCTACGAAGAAATCCGCCGTTTCATGGATAACGCTGGCGTCACCCGCCTGGGCGTCGATATCCAGGCACCGGACTTCCAGACCCTGGCCGCCGGCTTCGGCTGCGCCGCCACCCGAGTCGGCAACCCCGCGGGGCTGGCGCGCGCTCTTGAGCATCGTCCCAAGGATGGGCCGATGTTGATCGAGATCGATGCAGCAGCCTGGAACGATGCATTGGGCGAACACTGATGTCCCGCGCCCCCGTCGACACGTCTGGGTCGACGGGGGCTATTGGCTCCCTGCCCGCCCCCCTGGCGGGCCACCCCATAGGCGCTGTTCGGGCAACTGGGCAATCACCCGTCGTCTGCCACCGACCACCCCTTGCACGGGTCGCACTACCCGGTGGCTGCCAAGGTAGTCACCACCATAATCACAACCATAAAGGACTCTTCGATGAATGCGCTGAAGCGGCTGATTGGCCACGACACCCTGGACGAACACCAGCACAAGAGCATGGGGGCCACGGCCACCTTCGCCCTGTGGCTCGGTGCCAACGTGGTGGTGACCACGATCCTCACCGGCATGCTGCTGGTCCCCGACCTGCGTTTTCCGGTGGCCATGAGCTGGGTCCTGATCGGCTCGCTGATCGGGGCCATACCGCTGCTGCTGGTGGGCCTGATGGGCCAACGAACAGGGCTTCCTTCCATGGCTCTGAGCCGTCGCGCCTACGGGCCTACCGGTTCAAAGATCATCAGCCTGGTGAACATGGCGGTACTGATCGCCTGGAGCTGGATCCAGGCGTTGCTGGCCGGCATGAGCCTGAACTACGCCATCGAGACCACCACCGGCTACTCCAACCTGCCGTTGATGACCGTACTGTGCGAGACCATCGTGGTGTTGATCGTGTTGCGCGGCCACCTGGGTATCGAGCGTATCGAGCGCTGGGCAGCGCTGGCCATGATGGTACTGGCCGCCGGCGTGGTGTATCAGCTCAACCGGCACTATGACGTCGGCGCGCTGTTCGAGATGCCCGTCGAATCCCGCAACGGTATTACCCTCGGCATTGCCTTCGATATCGTGGTGGCGACGGCGTTCTCCTGGATTTCAACCTCTGCCGACTACAACCGCAACTGCAAGAGCGGTCGAATCGCCGTGCTTGGCACCTATGGCGGCTATGTCTGCGCGTCGATGATTGCCATGGGCCTGGGCGCTGCCGTGTCAGGCCTGTCTGTGCTCGGCGGCATGGAGCAGACCTATGACCCCACTCGCCTGCTGTCCGGCTTCGGCTTTGGCCTGCCGGCCGCGCTGGTGATCTTCTTCTCGGTGATGACCACCAACGTCATGGCGGTCTACAGCGCCACCCTGTCCTGCATGAACGTCTCTCCCGGCATGGCATTCTGGAAGCCGGCGCTGGTCATCGGCGTGGTCACCGTGTTCGGCGCCTTGATTCCCGGCATCCTCGATCAGTTCCAGAACTTCCTGCTGCTGATCGGCGCCTTGTTCATTCCCGCCTTCTCGGTAATGATCGTCGACTACTACCTGGTCGGCCGTGAAGGCTACACTGCCGAGCTGCTGCGCTCGCCGCGCCAGCTCGGTCGGCCAACGGCGACCATCGCCATCTGCGCCTACCTGGCGGGTGCCCTGCTGGCGGCCTACTGGACCCTGGTCGCCCCGCTGTCGATCGGTGCCTCACTGCCGGTGTTCGTGATCACCGGTGGCCTTTACTGGCTGGGATGCGTGCTGTTCACCCGCCGACGTTTCGTTCTGCAAGGAGACTGACCCATGCGCCTGATGCTGGCCCAGACGGATCCTGTTACCGGCGATATCGCAGCCAACCTGAGTGCCCTGGAGGGCCTGTGCCGACAAGCCGAAGCCGCCGGCGCCGACCTCCTGGCATTACCGGAACTGGCACTCACCGGCTACAACGTATTTGACCGTCTCGATGAGCTGGCCGACGAGGGAGCGCTGGTCGATCGCGTGGCGTCGCTGGCACGCCAGTATCATCTGCATGTGCTGTTTGGCCTGGCATTGCGCCAGGCCGACGGCCGCCTCACCAATTCAGCGGTACTGCTCGATGACGAAGGCCACCAGCTTGCCTGCTACCACAAGCGCCAGCTGTGGGACCGCGAGCACCGGTACTTTGCTCCGGGTGACGAGCTCTGCGTCGTGGACACTCGCCTCGGCAAGCTGGGGCTGATGATCTGCTACGACAATGAGTTTCCGGAAATGGCGAGGGCCCTGGCCCAGGCCGGAGCAGAGGTCATTCTGTCACCGACCGCCAACATGGTCCCCAATGCAGACCGCCAGCAGCTGCAGATCAGGGCCAGAGCGATGGATAACCAGCGCTTTGTCGCCTGTATCAATCGCTCAGGCGTCGAAGACACCCTGCATTACTGTGGTAACAGCCTGGTGGCTGGCCCCGATGGGGAGGTGCTGGGCCGGCTCGGCAATGATGCCGCCGTGCTGATCGTCGACCTGGATCTCGAGCGTATCCATGAGAGTCGCGTTCACCAGGACTACCTCAAGGATCTTCGCCCGCTGAAGGGACACTGCCAATGACGGGCTTTACCCTGCCCCGGGGAAGCGCCGACCGCTGGTATCGTACTCAGCGCATGGGTGACGACATCACCCTGATCGATGAGCCCGCGATCAAACCGTTCTACCGTTGCAATATCTGGCACCTGCGAGGTCGCGAGCGTGACCTGGTGGTGGACTTCGGCCTTGGTGCCGTGCCGCTTCGCGAGAGGGTGGCATTGCTGGCCGAACGCGAGATTGTGGCGGTGGCGAGCCACACCCACTTCGACCATATCGGTGCGGCCCATGAGTTCGACTGCTGCCACGTGCATCGCGCCGAAGCCGATATCCTGGCGAGTCCCGACAACCGCCGCACCCTGGCCGATGCCTTCCTCGACGACGCCATGTTCGATGAGCTACCGCCGGCGCCCTACGCCCACAGTGGCTATCGCATTCCAACACCACCGCGTATCGAGGTGCTGGAGGACGGCGACATCCTCGACCTGGGCAACCGTCAACTCGAGGTGGTGCATACTCCCGGTCACTCACCGGGGGGCATTGCCCTGTGGGAGGCGTCCACGGGAACCCTGATCAGTGGCGATATCCTCTATGATGGCGAGCTGATCGAAGACGCTTATCACAGCGACCTGGATGACTACGCCAGGAGCCTGGAGCGCCTGCGCCGTCTGCCCATCCGCACGGTTCATGGTGGTCATTTTCCCAGTTTTTCCGGCGAACGCTGTCACGCGCTGATCGACGACTGGCTGCGTCGCCATTCCTGAGTTTGTGGAGCCCTTTCGTGCAACAACTGACACAACAGTTCATCAACAACACCTGGGTCGACAGTCATAGTCGTCGCCGCCTGGCCGTGACAGACCCTTACCGCCAGACCCAGATTGCCGAAATCACCGCGGGAGATGCCGCCGACGTCGACGCCGCCGTTGCCAGCGCCAGGGCGGCACTTCCGGCCTGGCAAGAGCTGGGGGGGCATCGACGGGCGGACTACCTGGAGGCCATTGCCGCGGCCCTGACGTCCCGCCGGGAAGCGCTGATGCGCATCTCTTCGACCAATAATGGCAAGGCCCTGGCCGAGGCGGCCATCGACCTCGACGATGCCATCGCCTGCTATCGCTACTACGCCACCCAGGCACGCGCTCTGGAAGACCGCCAGGGCCGCCTCGTCGACCATGCCATGGAAGGGGTCGACGCGCGTCTCTACGAGGACCCGGCCGGCGTCGTGGGTCTGATCACGCCCTGGAATTTCCCGCTGGTCACCAGCGCCTGGAAGATCGCTCCCGCCTTGGCGGCGGGCTGCACCATCGTGTTCAAGCCTTCCGAAGTCACCCCGCTACCCGAAGTGGCCATCGCTGAGATCGCCGCCGACATCAAGCTTCCCGCCGGGGTACTCAACCTGTTGCTGGGTGATGGCGAGGGCATTGGTGCCCCCCTGTCGGCCCACCAGGGAGTCGACAAGCTGTCCTTCACCGGCAGCAACGTGGTCGGCGAAAAGGTGATGCAGGCCGCGGCCCATGGCGTGCGAGGCGTTTCTCTGGAGCTGGGCGGCAAATCGCCGATTCTGGTACTGGATGACGCCGATGTGGATGCCGCCGCCGACTGGGTCATGGCCGGGATCTACTTCAACTCGGGGCAGATCTGCTCCGCCACATCACGCCTGATCGTGCATCGGTCTCTGGCAGAGCCCCTCTATCAGGCACTGGCAAGTCGGATCGATGCCCTGACCCTCGGCGATCCACTCGTCGAAGGCACCGACATGGGACCGATGACCAGTGCCCGACAGCGTGAAGCCGTGGAGCGCTATCTTGAGATAGCCCGCGAGGAAGGCCTCACCGTCGTGCGCGATGGCCGCCACCGCGACCTGCCCGCTCAGGGCGAGTTCATCGCCCCGACCCTGTACCGGGACGTGCCGACCGACAGCCGCCTGTGGCGTGAAGAGATCTTCGGCCCAGTGCTGTGCGCGCGCAGCGTGGACAGCGAAGCCGAGGCGATCGCGCTTGCCAACGACAGCGCCTTCGGACTTGCCGCCACCGTGATCTCTGCAGATGTCGACCGCGCCAAGCGGGTTGGACGCGCACTGCGTGCCGGCAGTATCTGGTACAACTCGGAGCAGCTGGTCATGCCCGAAGCCAGTTGGGGTGGTTTTGGCGCCAGCGGCATTGGCCGTGAACTGGGACCCTGGGGCATGTCCGGCTACCTCGAGGTCAAGCATCTGATTGGTCCCGCCGGCTGATCCCTCACCTGTAGATCCCCCCACCCTCAGCCCCCTGCTGGCGCTTGCCAGCAGGGGGCTCGCACGGCTTACACCGCAGCGTTGGCGTTTGATTCCCTCGTCGGTGATCGTGCCTCGGCGACGGGCAAGCCTGAATGACGGGCAAATATGCCAACGCGGGTAGTTTTCCAAAAGGCTTAGTTCGTAAGAGAACGCCTCTTTCGTTACACATTACCCATTGTTTAAATCATTACCACGTTGTGTTGACGCCAAGGCCACACCTTCCAGCGGTAAACAATTACTGCCAACACATCATATAACGTTATTTACCTTACCAGTCCCGGATGACTGGTGACCTTTTGACAAATAACTCGGGGCAACTTTTCTGCCCCCCTGCACTTTCGCCCCACCGTATTACCAGTGATGCCAACACCCGACATCTCCGCGGCGAGTCGTATGTAAGACCCACCCGACTTCAAGGAAGTTGACCACATGTCTACAGACCAAGAGAAGGTAACCTCGCCACAGGCAACATCTGAAACATCCCAGCCACCAGTCTCCAATACCGACTCGGAGCATGGCTCAGCTATGACCCAGCACGGTTTCGAGAAAAAGACGAGATGGTGGTCCACACGTGGCCGTATCGGTCGGGTCACCTATTTCAACCGCACCACATTGGCCTCTCTGATGGTCAACGGGCCCTACATAGGCGCTGTGGCTTACGCGGTGACTACACAATCAGCAGCAGCAGAAGCAATACTAGGTACAGTACTATTGTTAACGATCGTGCTCTCTATACCTCTCACCGTCTTTTGGACTCTTCAAGCCAAACGCCGCATTAATGACCAGAATCGATCGGGTTGGCTGCTACTTCTCGCTCTGGTTCCATTGGTCAATCTTGCAATCTTCATCATGCTCTACTGCGTCAAGGGCTCCAGTGGTGAGAACCGGTATGGTCCAGCGCCTGAACCACCGACATCCTCCGGCATGACGCTGTCCTGGTGCTTGCTCGGCCTTATCCTTCTGCCTTTTCTCGTTCCTCTCGGGGTGCTGCTTTGAGCATGGTTGGCTTCACCGCCCGTCGACTCTGCTAACGCAGAAAGCGCTGGATAAATGATGCGAGCGATGACAAGCCGGCCCCCATAGCGATAAGGCCCCGACGAAAACGTCGGGGCCTTTTTGGTTTCATCGCTGCAGCAGCGTCCTGAGTCAGGCGGTGGCGGCGAGATCCGCCCCTGCCCGACGCTTCCTCAGCCAGATCGATAGCGCCAGCACCACCAGCATGGCCCAGGGGTAAGGCGTGAAGAAGGAGGCAAACGCCGACGGCGCTGCCACACCATTCTGCACGGCAGTCGCGGCAATGACCTCCTGCCACACCGCTACCACGATGTGCCAGGGCAGCAGGAAGAACACCGTACATACCGCACAGTCCATCAGGTTGGCGGCGCGGGCGGGGGAGATACCAAACTGCTGGGCCAGACTCTTGACCAGCCCCGGCCCCACCAACAGAAGCGCCGGAGCATTGGCCGACAGCGGTGTAGACGCCGCGATGGTCACCGCAACGATGCTGGTCTCGGCACTGGCGCGGTCCTTGACCAGCTTCTTCTTGGCGCTATCCAGCAGGCGCTCCATCAGACCGGTATCCAGGATCACCTGCGTCAGCGCGAGCACCATCAACGCAAACAGAACGGCGCCTGTCACCGACGCAATGCCATTCTCGATCAGCCCGGTGCTCTCGCCCCGCGCCTGGGGCAACGAGAACAGGTCACCAAGGCCGATGGCACCGATACCCAGGGCGCACGCCATGGCCACCAGGTTGCCGATAAACATCGCCTCGACAATATGGCGGCGCTTCATCGCGAACACCACCACCGCCGCCAGCGGAATCAGCATGACCAGTCCCGAGGCATGGCCGGTCGGCACCTCGGCCGTTGCGGAAGACGCCTCACCACTGGCGCCGAACAGCATGAAGATCACCATGGATATCCCTGCTGCCGACAGCGCCAATGGCAGCCGGGTACGGATCACATCGGCGATCTCGGCACCCTGGGTGTAGGAAGAGACGATGGTGGTATCCGACACCGGCGACAGGTTGTCACCAAAGGCAGCACCGGACAGGATCGCCACCGCCAGCATGGACGGGTCGGCCCCCAACATCACCCCCGCCGGGTACAGCACCGGTGACAGACCAATGACGGTGCCGGTACTCGTCCCCGTACCGAGAGCAAATACCATGGCCATGGCGAAGGCAATCAGGGTAAAGGTGGCCCCCTCCGCACCAATGGACGCGCCTAGCCACATCAGCCCATCGATCAAGCCACCCGCGGCCATCAACTTGCCGAATACACCGGCCAGCAGCCACAGGGCGATAATCGCCGTTGCGGTGGAGTTGCCCATTCCCTTGAGCAGACTGTCGCAGTATGCGGTGCGCTGTCGACAGAGAAACAGACCGACGCCCATGGCCACCCAGGCGCAGGCCCAGAACGGCTTGGTTCCGGCGCGTTCGAATACCGACAGGTAGATCAACCCCGTCACGAGTACCAACAATGGCAGTAGAGCGCCGAGGGTACCCCCGCGGAAGGATAAGGGTGGAGTCGTAGTGGATGTTGTCATTATTAGAATCCTCAGGATGGGTAGCGCGGTTGTCACGCTCGTGAAGAAAATGCACTGCAGTAGGGTGAAAACCAGCGGCGCCAACTTCTACGCTGAGCCTCACCACCGCTCATCGCAGACACTCCCTTGTCACCGCTTGCTGCGACTCGTTGTTCCGAATGTACCTCCGGACCGAAGATGGCCGGACTCTTCATCGTAAGGAGCCAAGAGCACAACGAAAAAACCACGAGAAGTGTCAAAGTGATGCTCCGAGACACTTTCTCAAGGTGCCCACATCAACTTGCTCGCGATGACATCCCATCACGATTGTCTCGGAGCTTCTGTGCACTCACCGGGCTGGCCAGGGGCAGACCTCAGCCTCTGTAATCTGCAAAGCCGAAGGCATCGGGATAGCCGAACAGCGCGACGGCGCCGCCGGTGTGCAGGAAGACCACGTTCTCGCCTTCCTTGAAGTGGCCCTGGCGGATCAGGTCGATCAGCCCGGCCATGCCCTTGCCGGAGTAAACCGGGTCCAGCAGGATGCCTTCGTGGCGGGCCAGCAGGGTGACCGCCTCGATCATGCTGTCGGTGGGCACTCCGTAGCCCTCGCCCACGTAGTTGCAGTTGGCAACCACCTGCTCGCGGCTGACCACGCCGGAAAGGCCCAGCTTGGCTTCGGTCTTCTGGGCCAGGGCAAAGACGTTGGCCTCCTGCTTGTCCTTGGGCGCGCGCACGCCGATGCCGAGCACCGGGATACCTGCATTGCAGGCGGCCAGGCCGGTCACCAAGCCCGCCTGGGTGCCGGCGCTGCCGGTGGCATGCACCAGATGATCGATACGCAGGCCCATGTCGTTGGCCTGGGCCAGCAGCTCCAGGGCAGCATTGACGTAGCCCAGGGCGCCGATTTCGTTAGAGCCGCCGCCAGGGATGATGTAGGGCCTCTTGCCCTCGCTCTTCAGGCGATCGGCCAGGCCTTCCATCTCGGCGGCCATGTCGGCACCGCCCGGGCGCTTCTCGACGCTGGCGCCGTGGAGCTGATCGAGAAAGACGTTGCCGTTGTGGTTGTAGTTGGGGTCTTCACTGCCGGTGCGGTCTTCCAGCAGGATGTGACAGCCAAGGCCCAGCTTGCAGGCCGCGGCCACGGTCTGGCGAGCGTGGTTGGACTGGGTGGCACCCTGGGTGATGATGGTATCGGCGCCCTTTTCCAAGGCATCGGCCATCAAGAATTCGAGCTTGCGCGTCTTGTTGCCGCCGGTAGACAGGCCGGTGCAGTCGTCACGTTTGATCCACAGGCGAGGACCGCCCAATAGCTTGCTCAGGTTGTCCATCGGCTCCAGCGGGGTGGGCATATGGCCGAGACGGACACGGGGAAAACGGGACAGGTGCATACGGGCCTCCAGGCGAGTCATTATTGGCATTGGCGTGCTCTCGTTATGACGTTCTTCCATGAAATGACAGACACAAGGCCCGTCAGAGAACGTGTCATCTCACCTTAAAGGCCGCCCACGACCTGCCACCAATGCCAAGTTGCTCGTCAGCTGTTAAATTTTTGCATAGCCACGACTCCTGCCTGGCCGGCAGCCACAACAACAGACAAAAACACCAATGAAGATCGAGTGGATAGAGGATTTTCTCGAGCTTATCGAGGCAGGAACCTTCTCCCAGGCGGCGGAACGACGCCACGTCACCCAACCGGCGTTTTCGCGACGCATCAGACAACTCGAGGAGTGGCTGGGAGTCGCACTGGTCGATAGGCGCTCCCCACGGCTGGAGCTGACTGCCCATGCGCGTACCTACGAGCCTCAGCTCAGGGAGTGGCTGGCCCGCCTCTATGCCATGCGCAGTCGACTCAGAAGCGATGCCCGCCAGGGACCCAGGGCCATCCTGACCACCCAGCACACCCTGACCGTCAGCTATCTGCCGCGGCTGTTGCGCCACTTGCGTCATCACGCTCCTGAGGTCGGACTGCAGATCACCTCGTCCGACCGCAGCGTATGCATTCGCGACTTTGAGCAGGGCAAGGCCGACCTGCTGCTGTGTTCCGAGCTCGAGGGGGCGCCCCTGTTCGACGACAGCACCACCATCGAACGTCTCGCGCTGGGTGCTGAACGGCTGCTGCCGGTGTGCGCCCCGGATCATCACGGCGGCCCGCTGCACCCGCTGGAGCAGGGACAACGACTGCCGCTGATCGGCTACGACACCGACAGTTTTCTGGGCCAGGCGCTGGCGACCCCCTACCTGCTGGATGCCCAGCGCCGCTACGAGATCGAGCTGGTGTGCGAGACCGCCTTTACCATCGGCATTCGCCAGCTCGCCCTGGCGGGACTGGGTATCGGCTGGCTTCCCCACGGACTGATCGAAGAGGACCTGGAAAGCGGCAAGCTGGTATCGCTACTGGATACGCTAGGTGGGCCCCGGCTGGTGGTGGCCTGCTATCGGCATCGGGACGAGCAGAGGGCCGCGGCACCGCTTTGGCATCTGCTGGAAGAGCGCCCACCGGCGGTATAGCGTTGTCATCAGGACGTGCGGATGGCCTCTCCCCCCTGGGGAGCGGCAGACAGGGTGAGCTCGATGGCGTCGTGACGCCAGTACTCGTCGTCGCAGTCGATGGCTCGGCCGTTCTGGTCATGATTGATGCGGGAAATGCGCTGGGCGGGACTGCCTCGCACGGCGTTCAGCGCATCGGCGCCGGCGCTGGACAGCACGCAGGTGCCAAGCTCATAGCTGACCCGGCCAACCCGGATGCCGTACTCGCGCCGGTAAAGCTCGGTCAGCGACTCCCGCGCCAGATCGAACTCGAGAATCTGTGGAAAACAGCTTGGCAGCAGATGATGCTCGACGTAGAGCACCCGACGCTCGTCCACTAGCCGGGCACGACAGATTCGATAGACCGGCGCGTGTTCGGCAATACCCAAACGCCGAGCGACCACTGCGGGGGCCGAGACCTCTTCGGCACTCAGCAGCAGGGTGCGGGCACTGCGCTGCTGCGAGCGCACCATCTCGTGAAACGGCAGGCAGGCCAGCAGGTCATAGCGAAGCCGTGGCGGCGACACAAACCAGCCGCGCCGATTCTCGCGATAGACCCGCCCTTCTGCCTCCAGTGCATTGAGCGCTTCGCGCAACGTGATACGCGTTGTCCCGAAGCGGGTCATCAACTCGCGCTCGCTGGGAAGCCGGCGCCCCTTCTCACTTCGAGCCTCAGCCAGCACCGGTTTGAGGCGCTCTTGCAGCGATCGATCCATGCACATACCGATGTTTAATAAGAGAAAAGTGACGCTCGCCGATCTACATCCATCCAGCTGGTATAGACCAATTGAGCCATACGCCACAGTCTAGTGACTTCACCATGACATCGTGGTGACACTCCTGGCGTCGTAGTGTCTGCCGAAGGCTTCATCGCCAACCAAGGATTGAGACAAGACTGCCATCACACTGACACGGCGCTGTCATGAAGGCTCCTTAGGGTTAGGCACAACGGAAACTGATCTAGACCAGAAACGCACACCGGTTTCCGTCGCCTTCACGCCCCCTGACCCGGAGACCCTCCCGTGATCGTCACTTCTCTGCGTTACCCGACCCTGACCGCCCTGGCCTGCGTTGGCCTGATGTCCACCGCTGCCCAAGCCAGCTCCGCCGAGCTTGAGTCTCTGATCGAGGCCGCCAAGCAGGAAGGCCGCGTCGACAGCGTCGGCATGCCCGACACCTGGGCCAACTGGAAGGACACCTGGGCTGACCTGGATAGCGTCTACGGCCTGGCACACAGCGACACCGACATGAGTTCCGCCGAGGAAGTCGCCAAGTTCAAGGCTGAGGGTGAGAATGCCACCGCCGACATCGGCGATGTCGGCTTCGCCTTCGGCCCCATCGCCGTGCAGCAGGGCGTGACCCAGCCCTACAAGCCCAGCACCTGGGACCAGATCCCTGACTGGGCCAAGGACGAGGATGGTCACTGGATGCTCGGCTACACCGGCACTATCGCCCTGATGATCAACAAGAATCTGGTCGACGAAGACCAGCGTCCGGGCTCCTTCGCCAATCTACGTGAAGGTGACTACTCAGTGTCGGTGGGCGCGGTAGGCCAGGCCTCCCAGGCCAACAATGCGGTGCTGGCCGCTGCCTATGCGGCAGGCGGTGACGAAGGCAACCTGGCGCCGGGACTCGAGCTGTTCGCCGAGCTGGCCGAGCAGGGCCGCCTGTCGCTGGCTGACGTGTCCATCGCCAACCTGGAGAAGGGCGAAGTGGAAGTGGCCCTGCTGTGGGACTTCAACGCCTTGAACTATCGTGACCAGATCGACCGTGACGCCTTCGAGGTGGTGATTCCGTCCGACGCCTCTGTCACTTCAGGCTACGCCACCATCATCAATGTACACGCCCAGCATCCCAATGCGGCCAAGCTGGCCCGTGAATACATCCTGTCCGATGAAGGCCAGTTCAACCTGGCCGAGGGCTACGCTCGCCCGATCCGCGCCGAGCACCTGACCCTGCCCGACGAGATCGCCGCCAAGCTGCTACCCAACGAACAGTACGCCAGCGCCCGCCCGATTCAGGACTTCGCCGCCTGGGAACAGAGCGCCAAGGTGCTGCCGCGCCAGTGGCAGTCGGACGTTTTGATCCACCAGCAGTAATCACGCCAATTACCTCCCCACCCCTGGGCATCGGGCGGCAGCGCCAACCAGCGCTGCTCTCGGTGCCCGCGGTACGAAAGCGTTGCTTGGGCCACCCTGATGGTGGCCAGGAGTCATCATGCAAAACCCTGTCATTCTGGTCGTGCTGGACGGCCTCAATCACGACGTCGGGCGCCATGCCATGGGCCATCTGAGCGCTCTGGTCGAGGCCGGACGCGGCACTACTACCAGCCTCGACTGCGAGCTGCCCGCCATGTCTCGCCCGCTTTACGAGTGCCTGCTGACGGGAGATCGTCCCGTCGACTCCGGTGTCGTGCATAACGCTATCGTGCGCCGCTCACACGGTGTCAGCCTGTTTGACCTGGCTCGCGCCCAGGGGCGCACCACCGCCGCCGCGGCCTATCACTGGGTCAGCGAACTCTACGTCAAGGCGCCCTTCGACCGGACCCGCGACCGCTATCTCGACGATCCTCACGCGGCCATCCAGCGCGGCATCTTCTATTGGCAGGACCACTACCCGGACGACCACCTGTTCAGCGATGCCGAAGCGCTCAGGCAGCGGCACGCACCTGACTTCCTGCTGGTTCACAGCATGAACATCGATGATAGCGGCCACCGTCACGGCGGCGACTCGCCCCAGTACCGCAATGCCGCGCGTCACGCCGACATTGCCCTGGCCGACTACCTTCCCCGCTGGCTGGCCGATGGTTACCAGGTGATGGTGACCGCCGACCACGGCATGAACGCCGATCGTTCACACTCAGGGTTGCTGGCCGAGGAGCGCCGGGTACCGCTGTGGCTGTTCGGTGACGCCTTTGCCGACCCCGCAGGTCTGCATATCCAACAGACTCACCTTTGCGGCACCCTGGCCAGCGCCATGGGGCTAACCCACGACAAGCCCTTTCACCCGGAGCTGCTTGCGATGACGGCGCAAGCCACGGCACCGGCCCCGGCACCGTCCCGAGAGAGCCTCTCATGACATTGCGCCTGCCGGCCTGGCTGTGGCTACTGCCCTTCGCCATCGTGTTTTGCGCCTTCCAGCTGGCGCCCATGGCCTGGGTCGCCATCAGTGCCTTCAACGTCAATGGCGACTGGGGGCTGGGCCACTTCCAGGAAATCGCCCAGTCCGCGTTCTTTCGCCAAGCCATCTGGAAGAGCCTGACCATCTCGTTGGTATCAAGCGCCATGGGGCTGATCATCGCCACCGTCACCTGTCACGCGCTTATGCGTTCCGGACCGCGACTGCGCCGCGCGATGATCGCCTTCACCAACATGACCTCCAACTTCGCCGGGGTGCCCCTGGCCTTCGCCTTTATCATCCTGCTGGGGGCCAACGGCGTGCTGACCTTGGCACTTCAACAACTCGGCATCATCGAGGACGTGCGCCTCTACTCCACCGGCGGATTGATCGTCATCTATACCTGGTTCCAGATACCGCTCGGCATCCTGCTGCTGTTTCCGGCCTTTTCAGGCCTCAAGGCCGAGTGGCGTGATGCCGCCCACCTGTTGGGGGCCGGACGCATCGCCTATTGGCAACGGATCGGCCTGCCGGTGCTATGGCCGGCTCTGGCGGGCACCTTCACGGTGCTGTTCGCCAACGCCATGGGCGCCTATGCCACCGTCTATGCGCTGGTCAACACCAGCTACAACCTGATGACGATACGCATCGCCAACCTGGTCGCGGGAGACCTGTTCCTTGAACCCAACCTGGCCAGTGCCCTGGCGCTGGTACTGGTGGTGCTGCTGGTACTGGTCACCCTGGTGCAACAGTGGCTGTTGAGAAGGAGTGCACAGCATGGCTCACGCTGACACCATGCCCGCTCACAAGAGCCCGACCGCCGCGTCGCTGTCGGCAACCTTTAATCCCTACTCCTGGGTCGTCGGCGGGGTCTTTGCGGTGCTGGCTCTGCCCCTGGTAGCCACACTGGGCTACGCCCTGGCCACACGCTGGGGCGCGACCCTGACGCCAGACGGCCTGACCCTGGCCTGGTTCATCGAGCTGTGGACCACCCCTCGCTTTCTGGCGGCCTTTGCGCGCTCGCTGTTTATCGCCGTGGGGGCTCTGGCGCTATCTCTGGCACTGGTACTGCCGGTCGCCCTGTTGGCCCATACCCGCTATCCGCGACTCGATCGCTGGATGAACACGCTGATCTTGATGCCGTTTGCGGTGCCGCCAGTCGTCTCCTCGGTGGGCTTGCTGCAACTCTACGCCGGTGGGCCGCTGGCGCTGGTAGGAACACCCTGGATCCTGATTCCTACCTACTTCACCATCGTCCTGCCGTTCATGTATCGCGCCATTGCCAACAGCCTGAGGGCGGTGGACGTGCAAAGCCTGATGGACGCCGCGCAGCTGCTCGGCGCTGGCCCCGTGAAGGCGTTTTTTCTGGTGGTTCTGCCCAACCTGAGAGGTGGCGTGCAGATCGCCGTCTTCCTGTCGTTCTCCTTCCTGGTGGGTGAGTTCGTGTTTGCCAACATGCTGGTGGGCACCCGCTTCGAGACACTGCAGGTCTACCTCAACAACATGCGCGGCGCCAGCGGCCACTTCACCAGCGCTCTGGTGATCACCCTGTTCGTCTTCACCCTGATCCTGACCTGGCTGGGCAATCGCCAGGCGGAACACACTATTACGGAGGCCGCACGATGATGGCTGCCACCACTCGCCCCCCCTCGTCAGCGACCACGCCCAAGGCATCACAGGCGGCCTATCGCCAGCAGCCGGCCATCGCGTCAGGCGCCACGGCCGCGAGTGCCTCCCGCCACACCGATCATGCGTCCAGCGGCAACGCGATTTCGCTCAAGGGGCTGGCCAAGCGTTTTGGCGACACCGATGTCTTTGCCAATATCGATGCCGATATCGCCCACGGTGAATTCATCACCCTGCTGGGCCCATCCGGCTGCGGCAAGTCGACCCTGTTGCGGGCGATCGCCGGTCTCACGTCCCTGAATGCGGGCCAAATCCTGGTGGGCGATACCGACATCACTCACCTCCCCCCTCAGCGCCGTGGCGTCGGCATGGTGTTTCAGCACTACGCCCTGTTTCCCAACATGAAGGTGGCCGACAACGTCGCCTTTGGCCTGCGCATGCAGAAGGTACCCAGCGACGAGCGCGCGCGCCGCGTGGACGAGGTGCTACGCCTGGTCGAGATGCAGGACCAGGCCCACAAGTTCCCTCATCAACTGTCTGGCGGTCAGTGCCAGCGGGTAGCGCTGGCAAGGTCTCTGGTGGTCGAGCCCAGGGTGCTGCTGATGGATGAGCCCCTGTCCGCGCTGGACGCCCGCATTCGCAAGCACCTGCGCGATCAGATCCGGGAAATTCAGACGTCGCTGGGCCTGACGACCCTGTTCGTGACCCATGATCAGGAAGAAGCCATGCTGATGTCCGACCGGGTGTTCCTGATGCACCAGGGACGCATCCTGCAACAGGACAGCGCCGAGGCCATCTACACCCGTCCACGGGATGAGAACGCTGCCGGCTTCATGGGCCACTACTGTCTGCTTGATGCCGTCGAGGCCGCTCCGCTGCTCGGCTATCGCAGCAAGGCTGGCCGCGTTGCCCTGCGCCCTGAAGCGCTCTACCTGAGCGTGGCGGGCATGCCCCTGGGCGGCGAGCACCCCGAGCGGGTAGGACCTGGCGTGCACGGGGTAGTGCGTCGACACCGACTGCTCGGTAACATCGTGCGCTACGACATCGACTGTGCCGGCGTCAGCCTGACCGTCGATACCCTCAATCGCTCCGCTCGCACCTTGCTGCCGCAAGGCCAGCAGGTGACGGTCCACGTCGATCTCGACGAGGTTCAGGAGCTGGATACATGAATGACCCGACGAGCCCTTGCCCCATGACCACCGATGCCTGCCGTGTGGCGACATCCGAGACGCCTGACGCGCCCATCACCCTGGCCCTGTTCGACCTGGACGATACGCTGCTCGACGGCGACATCACGCGCCTGTGGAGCCAATGGCTGATCGAGCTTGGCTGGATCGACGACGGAAAGAAATATCATGCCGCCTTTGCCGAGCATATGGCGGCCTACGCCGCTGGCACGCTCGACATGGAAGCCCATCTGGCGCTGTTGCTGACACCCCTGACAGGGCGCCGCGAGGCCGACGTCAGGGAGCAGGTGGACGCCTTTCTCGAGGCCGAGGTGGTGCCGCGACTGTTCGCCCAGGGACACGAACGGCTTGCCTGGCACCACGATCAGGGCCACCGTGTGGTCATTATCTCTGCCTCACCGATCCATGTGGTTGGCCCTGTAGCCGAACGTCTGGGCGCCCACCATGCCCTGGCCACCCGTCTGGAGATCGACGCCGAGGGTCGATATACCGGCCGCGCCCAAGGCATTCGCACCTTCCGTGAAGGCAAGCTTGCGGCTCTGGAAGCCTGGCTCGACGAGCATACGCCAGCCCTCAGCTACGGCTACTCGGACTCACGTAACGACTTGCCGCTGCTGGAGTTTGTCGACCGTCCCTGCGCCATCAACCCGGATCCGACGCTTGACGCCGCCGCACAGGTCCGCGGCTGGCCGGTGCAGTGGTGGCGGCAGCAAGGCTAAGCGTGGACAAGGCCAGGCGTGGAGTCAGCGGGTGGAAGAGGCTAGGCTGTCACCTACCTTTTGACGTGAAACGAGCCCCCTGAATGACATCCTCCGCCACCATCGCCCTGCTGGGCACCGGCATCATGGGCCTGCCCATGGGCCGCCACCTGATTCGTGCAGGCTATGACCTGCGCGCCTGGAACCGTAGCATCGACAAGGCCGCCCCGCTGGGCGAGCTTGGCGCCACCCTGGTCGAGACGCCCGCCGAGGCGGTACAGGGTGCTCAGGCGGTGGTGATGATGGTGAGCTCAGGCCCGGTGTGCGAGACGCTGTTGTTCGGCGACGAGGGCATCGCCCGTCAACTTGCTCACGGCAGCCTGATCATCGTGATGTCGACCATCGCTCGCAGCGAAGCGGTCGCCTTGGCAGAGCGCTGTCGCGAGCTTGGCCTCGGCTGGGTGGACGCGCCGGTGTCAGGCGGCGAACGTGGCGCTCAGGAAGGCTCGCTGTCGATCATGGCCGGCGCACTGGACGCCGACTATGAACGGGCGAAGCCGATTCTTCAGGCCATGGGCCACCCTCTTCACATCGGCCCCGTCGGCAGTGGCGCCCTGGCCAAGCTGGTCAACCAGCTGACCGTGGCCAGTACCATCGCCGCCGTCTCCGAGGCTCTGGTACTGGCGGAGGCCGGCGGCGCCGACCCGGCCAAGGTCCGCCAGGCCATGCTGGGCGGCTTCGCCTACTCGCGTATCCTCGAGCAGCACGGCCAGCGCATGCTGGATGGCGACTTTGCGCCGGGCGGCCCGGCCAAGCACCAGCTCAAGGATACCCACGCCGCCTGCGATGTTGCCCAGGAGCTCGGCCTCGATCTGCCGCTGCTCGCGTTGACCGATCGCCTGTTCAACGACCTAGTCGACGCCGGCGGCGCCGACCTCGACCACAGCGCGCTGCTGCTCGAGATCAAGCGACGCAACGGTATGGATGCCGGTGAACTCGAGCGTTGATGCCAGACGTCAGCGCCGCCGGCCCCCACGACAACGACTGAGGCCCCTGGAACCGCACTATTCATCATTCGTCGAAATAGCGCGCCCACAGCGCCTGATAGTCGCCGTCGTCCTTGAGCCCCTGGATGGCCTCGTTGAAGGTGGCAACAAGGGCTTCGTCGCGCGGCCTGAAGGCGGCGCCGACGCCAGGCCCATAGATCGACTCGGGGCCGGTCACCAGCTCGCCCTTGCGCGCAAAGCGCTCATCGCTGAACAGGCGCTCCTGGGCTAGCGGGAAGGCGGTGAAGACCAGGTCCAGGCGGCCGGTGAACATGTCGTTGACCACGCCACCGGAGTCCGCGTAACGACGAATGTCCGCCTCGTCGTGGTAGGTGGTCACGTACTCGTCCTGAATGGTGCCCTGCTGCACACCGATGGTCATGCCCGACAGGTCGCCTTCGGGATCGATCTCTGCGTCGGCCTGGCCGACCCACACCGAAGGCACCTGGTAGTAGGGATCGGAGAACAGCACCTGCTGCGAGCGCTCGCCGGTGATGTTCATGGCCGAGGCGATCAGGTCGTACTTGCGTGCCAGCAGCCCCGGGATGATGCCGTCCCAGCCCTGCTCGACCCACTCGCACTGGCGCTGCATGCGCTCACAGGCGGCTTCGACCAGCTCGACCTCGAAGCCGGTCAGGCTGCCGTCGGGCAGCTTTTCCTGGTAGGGCGGATAGGGCACATCGACGCCGATGCGCAGCGCACGGTCGTCGGCCTGGGCGGTGGTGGTCAAGGCGGCACCTGCAAGGGCCATTGCCAGGCCCAGGGAGGCAGACAGCGTAGCGTTAACGTTCATGGTCGGTTCTCGCTCTATTGTGATTGTGTGGTCAGGTGATCGGAGGGCGCCTGTGCCAGTTCGCCCAGGGTGATGGAGGTCAACGGTGGGCGAATGCGGTAGTAGCCGACCTCGTCCATGTCACGTCCCTGCTCACTCGCCATCAGCCGCGACACATGGGTGCCACATAGCCGTCCCTGGCAGGGGCCCATGCCACAGCGGGTGAAGGCCTTGAGCTGGTTGGGCCCGGCAGGCCCCGCTGCCAGCGCCACCTTGAGCTGGGCCCGGCTCACTGCTTCGCAGCGACAGATCAGGGTCTCGTCGGGCTGTCGCTCGACCCAGTCCAGCGGTGGGGTGAACAGCGCCTCCAGCAGGCGCCGACCGGACAGATCCCGGCGGCGTCGACGCCTTAGCGCGGCGCTTTCCCTGACCAGCGCAGGGCGGTCCAGCGTGCCACCTGGTGCCGACGCAGCTAGCTCGGCCAGCAGCGCCAGCGCCGCCAGTCGCCCTTCGCGCTCGGCATTCAAGGCGCCACCGATACCACCGCCGTCACCGGCCAGCCACACGCCAGGGCACACCGACAGATCGTCGCGACGATCGGGCACGAACGCCTGCTGGGTCTCGTGCCAGCGGTGCTCGATACCCAGCCCTCGGGGGAGCTGCGGCTCGGGCACCACCCCCATATGGGTCAACAGCCAATCGGTCTTGAGCCTGTGCTCGTCGCGCTCGCCACGCAGGCGATAGCGCACCTCGGTCAGGCGCGGGTTTCCTTCGGCGGCCAGCGACTGGACGCCACGCACGATCGGCACCCCAGCGCGCCTCAACGCCGCCAGCATGCGCGCGCCCTTGGCGAGGTAGCCCCGCGCCCGCCAGGCCCTGAGCGGATGACGCAGGGTCCGGGCCAGGCCCAGGTTCGGCGTCGTATCGAGGATCAACCGAGGCGGGCAGCCGGCGTTGAGGTACTGCCAGGCCAGCAGGTACAGCAGTGGGCCATTGCCGGCCAGCACCGGTGGGGTATCGGTGACAAGCGCACCCTGCTTCATCAGGATCTGAGCGGCGCCAGCCTGCATCACCCCGGGCAGCTGCCAGCCTGGGAAGGGCCAGCCGCGCTCCATGGCACCAGTGGCGAGGATCAGACGCCCAGCGGTAAGCTCTCGGCTGATGCCATCGTGCCCTCGTACACCCAGGCGATGGGCGTCGTTCTGGGCATCGTCCAGCGCCTCGATCCACCACACTCGGGTACCCGGGCGATAGTCGATCTCCCCCCGCTTGGCGGCGCTCATGAAGTCATCGACCAGGGACCGACCGCGCTGGTAGTCCTTGCCCGTCACCGCCGCGTCGAGCTGGGGCTGGTCGAGCTGGCGATAGATCTGCCCGCCCGGCGCCCTGGCCTGGTCCAGTACCAGCGCGCGCACACCGGCCTCGGCCAGTCTCAGCGCTGCCGCCATGCCGGCAGGGCCGGCACCGAGCACCACCACCCGGGCGCGACCGTGGCTGCCGTCGGTGCGGTCGGTCTCTCTCGGCTCACAGGTCTGCATCGTCGCGCCCTTCTCTTTCGCAACCCCTGTCGTCGAGCTGACGGCACACCCGCATGCCCTGCTCCACCGTGACCAGACAGCCCTGGCGATTGGGGGCATCGTCGATAGTGATCAGGCAATCGTGGCAGACCCCCATCATGCACAGCGGCGCACGATGACCACCGGCGCCGTGGCGGCGGTAGCCGGCAACGCCCTGGTGCAGCAGCACCGCGGCCGCCACGCTAAGCGTCGAGGGCACCTGGTAGGGTACGCCGTCGATAGTGATGGTGACCTCGGGCGTGGGCGTGGCACTTTCAAGCCGCTTGAGCATCGAAGCGTCCTCCCGAGAAGAGCGGATAGCGCTCTGTGAGTCGGTCATCACTCAGCGCTGCGGCCAGCTCATCGGCGTGAAAGGCAGCCAGGGTAATGCCGCTGTGGCAGCTCAGGTTGTAGGCGCCGGGATAGCGCCGCGAGGCCTCGTAGACCGGGCAGCCGTCCGGCGTCATGATCCTTAGCGCCGCCCAACTGCGCACCAGCCGCGCCGACGCCAGATCGGGATAGATAGTCACCGCCCGCCGGGCCAGGGCGTGCAGGGTATCGAGGGTGACCCTGGTGTCGTGGCCGACATGTTCGAGCACGTCGCCGATCAGGTAGCCGCCGCTCGCGGTCTGGCGGATCTGCGGCGTCGGCAGACGCCCGGAGGCGGGCAGGCGCTCGCTGACCAGCACCTGGCCACGCACCGGCGTGACTCGACCGCAGAGTCCCAGCGGCGGTGCCAGCCGCGCCGCCCCCAGCCCACAGGCCAGTACCAGCCGTTCGGCATGCACGACGCCACGGGAGGTGTGGGCAACAAAGCCCGCCTCGCCGGGGTCGATCGAGGCGACCGGATGATGAGCTCGCACGTCGACGCCGAGCGCCAGGCAGGCGCTGTAGAGGGCGCGCAGCAGAAACAGTGGATTGCAGTGGCCGTCGTGGGGTGTCCAGATGCCCCCCGGGACGTCGCCGCCCAGGCCCGGCAGCAGTCGCTCAAGCCGCTCGCCTTCCAGGTACTCCCAGCGCACGCCGGCCTCACGGGCCCAGGGAGTGTCGTACAGCGCCTGGTACTCCGCGCAACGGCTGCGCACCTCGTCGTCGTCAAGACACAGATCGACGCCGCCGGGCTGCTCGAACTCCAGATCCACCCCGGTGCGCTCGCCCAGCTCGCTCGCAAACCCCGGCCAGGCCCGGCTCGAAGCCAGCGACATCGCCGCGTAGGCGGGCATGCCGGCACCCTTGCCCTGGACCCAAACCAATCCGGCGTTGCCCCGGGAGGCCTTGAGCGCGGTATCGTGTTCATCGAGAACGCAGACGCGACGGCCACGGCGCGCAAGCCCGTAGGCCACCGCCATGCCCACCACGCCACCGCCAACGATCATTACCTCGTGTGCCATGGAAGCCTTGGACCCCTAGCCGTCGGTTGCCGATGACTCGACGATAGAAGCCACATCCCATACGATCCAATACCAATCAATGGCAAACCCATGCGCTGATGTTATGGATCTTCCGATGCAGGGCTGACGGGTGGGGCCAGTGGAGGTTTCGATGGAGGACAGCGATGGACAGCCCCCGGCTCAGTGACCGCCAGCTGCAGGCCTTTCAGCACACCATGGACAGTGGCAGCGTCACCGCCGCCGCCAGCCGCATGCACATCGCCCAGCCAGGGGTGACTCGACTGTTGAAGCAGCTCGAACACGACCTTGGCTTTGCGCTGTTCTCGCGGATCAAGGGACGTCTGGTACCGACGCCGGAGGCGCGCCTGTTCTATCGCGAACAGCAGCGCCTGTGGCAGGGACTGGAGCACCTCAGAGACAGCGCGCGGCGGATTCGCCAGCGCGAGCTTGGCGGGCTTGGCATCAGTGCCATGCCACTGCTCGGCCTGACCTTTGTTCCGGACGTCATCGCCGAGATGGCCAAGGATCACCCGGACCAGCACCTGCGGTTATCCACTTTTCGCTCCGAGCAGGTGGTGGAGGACGTGGTCACCCAACGCTCGGAGATCGGCTTTTCCCTGCTGGGAGGCCAGGACGAACGCCTGGCTGCCACCGCCTTCACCCTGGACAGCGTCTGCCTGCTGCCGCAAGAGCACCCGCTGGCAAAGCGCGAGAGCATCGCCCTTGAGAACCTCGACGGCCAGACGCTGATCCACTATGAACCGGGAGACCCCAGCCGCCAGACGCTGGAACGCGCCCTGGCCGAGCGGGGCATAGCGCCGCGCTCGCGCCTGGAGGTATCACTCGCCCTGCAGGCGACCCGGCTGGTCGGCCAAGGCGCCGGCATCGCCATCGTCGACGCCCTCAATGCCGACGCCATGGGAGGCAGCGACAGCGTTGCACTGGCGCTGCAAGAGCCCCTGACCGAGACCTTTTACCTGCTGACACCCCGCGACCAGCCGCTGTCGCGACTGGCCGAGGAGTTTGTGCAGCGCTTTCGCCGTCGGTTTGCCGAGGTGCAGGCGGGGTAGAAAAATTAGTCAAGCAGGGAGGTGGCGTCGATTTTGGTTTTTCAAACCACGTCTCTGCGTCAATACCTCCCTACAACACCACCCACACCGAATAAAGGAGAACCCCGCACCATCAAGAAGACGAAATCTTTCTACTCCCCGAGAAACACTTGATCTCGGTGATAGCGAAGATACTGCCTTACTTCCTCAGGAATCTTCGATAGTTTCATTTCACTATTCACATGCAACAAGCGAGCATCATTCTCACTCAGCGCCAAACTAATCAACATCTGGCCACCATCATCGAAAGAGATGAAACCCGCATCAAACAAATGATCCAATGTAGGAGTAAGGAGCAGCCCATTCATGGGATCAAGACGTTCAGCATTAGAGCTTTCCCGCCATGGCTTGATATGTGATGCCCTGAGAAAATCGCATTTCTTAACACCAGTGACTGCGCAGCCTCGCCATAGTGAAATGACTCCTGCACGAAAAGCGCCTTGACCCACTCGGCTCGAAATTATGGCTTGGCGCTCAGTGCTTTCTAAGCCATCAAGCTCTTCACTATGGGCCTCCACATCAATGAAGGGGTTTTGCTCGACGGTATAGTGGAAGGTGAATACGAAGCGACTTGGGGAGTTTTCGAGAAGCTCAAATTCTTCAAGAAAAATTTCGCCAAAGTACTCAAACGGCGAGTGATGGATATCACGATAGAACAGATGAATCTCGTCGCCATTGCTGTGTGCGCTCACGATCCGATTGTCGGACCCGTGCTTACGCTCGCCTTCCCAGTAAAGCCTATTGCCTTCAATATGGTCATGGTACTGGGTGAGTGCGCTTTGTTTTTCCTTGGTAACGAAAAGCACGATAAACTTGCTATCTTTTGGCGTTACTACGCCTCGAGATATTGCTTGGAAGCTCTTAAACCCCCAATGTTCGGAAAGTTGTGGGCGCTCATAGCGTTCGCCCTTCTCCAAACTGTCGAAATTAACAGGCATCCCTTCCCCCTTAGAAGACATCCACCCTATCTTCTTTCTACGCGAAGTCGACTCGTACAGCCAGGGCTACTCTGAGACGCCTAGCGACGTCTAAGACCTAGGTGAAGTAGTTTCCGATATTCCGTTTACTACAGTCGCAGCCCTGGGGCGATGACATCGAGAAACGCCTGGATACGCGCCGACAGGGCGGTGTTGCGGTAGTAGACGGCCTGCACCTGCTCCCGTGGACCACCATGGCGCATCGCCTCGGGTAGCAGGACCTCAAGCTGCCCGCTGGCGATATCATCACCGACCATGAAGTTGGACAGGCAGGCAATGCCCTCTCCGGCGAGGCACAGACGCCGCATCACTTCGCCACTGGAGGTGGACATCGAAGGGCTGATCTCGTCATCCATTCCCTCCACCGGCCACCGATTCAAGCTGCTGGGAGCGAGAAATCCGATCAGTTGATGCTGTTCGAGCTCCGTCACCGACGTGGGCCTGCCGGCGCGCGCGAGATAGCCAGGACTAGCCACCAGGTGCAGACGCGAGCGCCCCAGCAGTCGCGCGTGCAGGGTGGAGTCCGCCAGGGCGCCAATCCGAATGGCCACATCGGCACGCTGTTCCAGCAGATTGATGATGTCATCGCTGGCAGACAGCTCCAGCTCGATACCGGGATAGCGGCGCCGAAACTCCCCGACCAACGGCACCAGTTGGTGCAGCACGAAGGGGCTGGCGGAGTCCACCCGCAGTCGGCCAGCAGGCTCTCCCCGTCGCAGCGCCAGCGACTCCTCTGCCGCGTTCAAGCGCTCTAGTCCTTCGCGTACCTCGGCGACAAAGCGGCTGCCCTCATCCGTCAGCGCCACACTGCGCGTCGTACGGTTCAGCAGGGGCACATCAAGCCGCTGCTCCAGCCGCTGGACCGCTCTCGATATACGTGCCACCGGCACGTCCAGGCGAGTGGAGGCGGCACTGAAACCACCGCTATCCACCACCGCCAGCAATAGCTCCAGGTCCTCCGAGCGAGTCTTCATCAGGCCCCTCCTCGTCCATGGAGGCTCACCCTCCTGTTGACCGCAGCAAACACCGCAGCGACTTTCTCGATAACCACAAAGGTGTTTCTCATATAGGCACGTTTATCGAAAAAGTGTCCTCCGCCAGACTGCACGCCGTCAAGTCGTCCCCCGGCGACGCCATCTCATAGGAGAGATACGATGCCTATTGCTCTGCTGGCGCTAACGCTTAGCGCCTTTGCCATCGGCACCACCGAGTTCGTGATTGTCGGCCTGGTGCCCACCATTGCTCAGGACCTTGCAGTGAGCCTGCCCTCTGCCGGACTGCTGGTCAGCCTGTACGCCGTCGGCGTGGCGGTCGGCGCCCCCGTGCTGACGGCACTGACCGGGCGCTTCAACCGCAAGTGGGTGCTGCTCGGCCTGATGACCCTGTTCATTGCCGGCAATCTGCTGGCCTGGCAGGCGCCCAGCTACGGCTCGTTGATCACCGCACGGGTGCTCACCGGCCTGGCCCACGGGGTGTTCTTCTCGATCGGTTCTACCATCGCCACCAGCCTGGTCGCCAAGGACAAGGAGGCCAGTGCCATTGCCATCATGTTTACCGGCCTCACCGTGGCGCTGGTGACGGGGGTACCGCTGGGCACCTGGATCGGCCAGACCTTTGGCTGGCGAGCCACCTTCCTGGTGGTATCGGGACTGGGCCTGATTGCCCTGTTGGGTAGCGCCCTGCTGATCCCCAACAACCTCAAGCGCGCGGCGCCGGCGACCCTAGGCCAGCAGTTCAAGGTGCTTACCCATCCGCGTCTGCTGCTGGTCTATGCGATCACCATCCTGGGCTACGGCGGCACCTTTACTGCCTTCACCTTTCTCGCACCGATTCTGGAGCAGGCCACCGGTTTCGCTCCCTCCATGGTCAGCCTGATCATGCTGGTCTACGGTGTCTCGGTGGCGTTCGGCAACATTTACGGTGGCAAGCTGGCGGACCAGATGGGGCCGATCCGGGCCTTGACGCTGATCTTCATCGGTTTGGCCGCGGTGCTGCTGGTGCTCAACGTGACCGCCGTCCACCCGCTAGCCGCCGTACTGACGATTCTGGTCTGGGGCGCCTTTGCCTTTGGCAACGTGCCAGGCCTGCAGGTCTACGTGGTGCAACTGGCAGAGCGCTACGTGCCGGAAGCGGTCGATGTCGCTTCCGGACTCAACATCGCTGCGTTCAACATCGGCATTGCCCTGGGCTCTGTTGTCGGCGGCCAGGTCGTCGAACACCTGGCACTGACAGACACCGCCTGGATCGGCGCGCTGATCGTGGTGGCTGCCCTGGCACTGACCCACCTGTCCGGCCGACTGGACCAGCGTCGTGCAGCACGCCTGGCCAATGCCTGAGCACCGGACAAGCATTTCGTCTGCTAATTTTTCTTCCGCCCCCTTGAACTGACGACGTTGCCACCGCATGTCCAAAGATGAACATTGGCACGACGTTGCGACGGCCAAGGCCGCCGCTCAAGGAACTGCATCCCCGGGATCACGACAGTGCCCGGGGCCGCTCTCGACGACCAAGGAGCCAAGATGTCAACGCTTATCCCTAACCCCGGCCTCGGTACCTTCCGCCTGACGGGCGACACCCTGCGCCACGCAGTGACCACCGCCCTGAAGCTCGGTTACCGTCACCTGGATACGGCTCAGTTCTATGGCAACGAGGCCGAAGTCGGCTCGGCCATCGCAGCAAGCTCGGTTCCGCGCAGCGAGATCTTTCTGACCACCAAGGTGTGGTGGGATCGTCTGGAGCCAGTGGCGCTCAAGGCCAGCGTCGAGGAAAGCCTGTCCAAGCTCGGCACAGACTATGTGGATCTCCTGCTGATCCACTGGCCCTCGCCGGACGATGAAGTGCCGATGCGTGATTACCTGACCGCGCTGAAAGACGTCAAGGATGCAGGCAAGGCCCGCCATATCGGCGTCTCCAACTTCACCAAGGCGCAGATCGACCAGGCGGTGGATATTCTCGGCAAGGGTGAAATTCTGACCAATCAGATCGAGGTTCACCCCTTCCTGCAAAACCGCGAGCTGGTTGCCCACTGCGAAAAACACGGCATCACCCCCACCGCATTCATGCCGTTGGCAGTCGGCAAGGTGCTCGAGGACGACACGCTGAACGCCATCGCCGAAAAGCACGATGCCAACCCGGCACAGGTGGCCATCTCCTGGCTGCATCAGCTCGGCATTCCGACCTTCCCCTCCTCCACCAAGGAGAAGAACCTGAAGAGCAACCTGGAGGCGCTCAAGCTGGAGCTGTCCGAGGAAGAGATGGACGCCATTGCCAAGCTCGACCGCGGCGAGCGCGTCGCCAACCCGGACTTCGCGCCCAAGTGGGATCAGTAAGGCGCGGCGGCTCCAGTGGCTGAATAACGCACTGGGCCGCTACCCGCCAAGGGTTGCTGGCCCATCGGTCCCGGCACGGCCTGAGGCAGGAGCGTAACGCCCCAGGTGACGGCGCCACGAGCAGACACCTGCTCGTGGCGCCGTTTTTGCAGGCATCCGCCTTGCCTCTCCGCCTTTCCTTTCAGCTCATCTTCTCAGCTCACCTTCTCAGCTCGCCTTCTCAGCTCGCCCTCACTGCCCCTTTTTCAGCAGCCTCAAGAAAGCGGATCACGTCGCCCTGAAAGTGGCTCAGATGCCGTTTGATCCGTTCATCCGACCAGTCCCACCACGCCAGACGCTCGAGTCGATCGGCGACGCCAGGGTCGTCGAAGCGTGGGCGCAGCACTCGGGCGGGATTGCCCACCACGATGTGGTAAGCCGGCACGTCCTTGGTCACTACACTGCCCGCGCCCACAATGGCGCCGTTGCCGATGGTGACTCCGGGCAACACGATGGCACCGTGGCCGATCCAGACGTCGTGGCCGATGTTGACGCGATCCGCTTCGCGCCAGGCAAAGACCTCGGGGTCGACGGCCTCGTCGCAGAAGCCAAACTTGCCGGGACGATAGCTGAAGTGGTGCAGGGTAGGCCGCCACCAAGGGTGATTGCTGGGGTTGATGCGCACGCTGGCCGCGATCGAACTGAACTTGCCCACACGGGTGAACATGACATCGCCATCCCGCTCGATGTAGCTGTAGTCCCCCAGGCTTACGTGGTTGAACACGCAGCGACTGCCCACCTCGGTGAAACGGCCAAGCTGGCTGGCGTGAAGCCGCGCATCATCGGCCACGTTGGGCGCCTCGCTCAGCCGCGCCGAGGCGGGCTGATCCACGGCTCGGGCAGGCGCCGAAGAGGTGTCGGGGGCATGGGATTCAGAGTGCATGTGGTGTTGTCCTCTCAGCAGACCGCATCGAGTCGGTGCCAATCTTCCAGCGTCTCGCCATCTCTGGCAAAACGTACCTTGGGCGGCAACGCTACTGGCTCCACCAGGCGTTCTGCATCCAGCTCGTGGCTGATGTGGGTGAGATAGGCCCTGGGGGGATCGAGCCGAGTAATGATCTCCAGGGCCTGGGTAATATTGTTGTGGTTGCGCGTCTCGCGCTGGCTCGCCGGGTGGCAGGCATCCAACACCACGATGTCGGGCCCCCATTCCCGCAAGAAGCGCTCGGTGGCACCGGGCAAACCGCAGGTATCTGTCAGGTAGGCCAGCCGCGTGCCGCCGTCATCCAGGCAATACCCCAAGGTGGGCTTGCTGTGATTGAGCGGCACCGGCGTGACCGTCATCCCGTCCAGATCCAGCGCCTTGAACGGCTTGAGCCCTGGCTGAAAATCGAGAATGCCGCTGTTGCGATAGAGATCCGCGCAACCGTTGGGATCCTTGGGCCCATACACCGGTATATCGGCGCCAGTCCCCCAACGCAGATGGAACAGGCCCTGAACGTGGTCGGCGTGATAGTGGGTGATAAAAAACGCCGCCGGGCGCTCCAGTTCACAGCTGTGAGCCAGATCCATACGCCCGGCATCGAGCAGATAGCGCCTGCCATCGACCCTGACTTCGGCACAGCAGGGACCGCGCTGATGGCTCGAGAACACACGTGCCCTGGTGCAGGCACGGCAGTCGCAGCCAAAGCGAGGCACCTGTGCACTGTCGCCGGTGCCGGTGAAGCGAAACTCCATGGTGATCTCCTGACATCAGGGGCTCAGGCAAAGCCGGTATGGTCTCGAGCCGTCACGACCAGACCGCGCATCGGGGGCAGCACGCGCATCGGGGGCAGCACGCGCAGCGGTCTGCGCTTGCCTCGGTCTGGCAGCCGACAGGCTCAGCGGCACGCCGTATCCACCAGGGCTTCCAGCGCCCTCACGCTGACCGCCAGCGCACCACCGTTATCCAGACGGGCAACGGTCGGATAGTCACGTTCAAGCTCCGCCTCCACCTCGGCATGGCGAGCCAGACGCGCCTCGATCTGCTCGCGGCACTCGCGCCCGCGCTTGACGAGGCGCTGTCTCAGCACCTCGCCAGGAGCGGTCACCACCACCGGCAGCAGCTGGTCGCCGAAGCGCTCCCGGGCCTGGCACAGCGCTCGACGACTACCGTTGAGCAGCACCGTTGCTCCCGACTCGAGCCAGCATTCGACCTCGATGCCCACGCCGTAGTGCAGCCCATGGGCCTGCCAATCCAGGCAGAACAGGCCTCGCCCGCGCCGGGCCTGGAATTCGGCCTCGGACAGCGCCAACGAATCTTCGCCAAGACCACTGGCCCGAGTGATGTAGCGATGGGCCACCAGCAGGTCCGGGCGCTGCTGGCGGAGGGCAACCAGCAGGCTGTCCTTGCCCACGCCACTGGCCCCGATCAGATACACCAGCATCAGTGCACCTGCCTGCCGGCGCTCCACACCCGAGCGACCAGCGGGTGTCCGTCGATCTCGCGTACTCGCAACAGGTCGGCGCGCAGTCCTTGGGCGATGCGCCCGCGGTCATCAAGCCCCACCGCCTCGGCAGGGTGCCTACAGGCCGTCGCCACCGCTCGCGGTAGGTCGTAACCACCTTCCATCGCAGCGATGCGAAAGACGGCATCGAGCAGGGCTGCCGGATAGTAGTCGGAGGACAGCACATCCAGCACGCCCATGCGCACCAGCTCAGCGGCGGCAATGTTGCCGGAGTGGGAACCACCACGCACCACGTTGGGCGCCCCCATCATCACCGCCATCCCATGCCGGTGAGACGCTTCCGCGGCTTCACGGGTGGTGGGGAACTCCGCCACCCGAGTGCCATACTCCAGGCTCTCGGCCACGTGGGCGACGGTGGCATCGTCATGGCTGGCCAGCGCCAGCCCACGCTCACGGCACAGCGATGCGATGGCACGGCGGTGGGAGCTCGAGTAGACGGCACTGTTGGCCAGCTGCTTTTCGATAAAGGCTTCAAGGCTGGCGTCGTCCAGGCCGTACTTGCCCTGGTAGTAGATGCGATAGGCGTCGAGACTGGCGAACTGGCGCTGGCCCGGCGAATGATCCATCAGCGAGACCAGCCCCAGCAGCGGCGAGTCCATGAAGCCTTCAAAGCGCGTCAGGGTGTCCGGGTGACACACCTCACAGCGCAGGTGCAGGCGGTGGTCGACCCTTGCCATGCCATTGTCATTGATCGCCGCCAGCGACCCCACCATCTCGTCCAGAGCCTCGTGGCGCATGCTTTGCTCGTCGACATCACCGATGGATACCGCGTCGAACACCGTGGTGATGCCGCTGGCGGCCATCTGCGCGTCATGGGCCAGCGCCGCCTGACGACCAGGCCAGCTCACCTTGGGCCGGGGCTGAAAGTACTTTTCCATATTGTCGGTATGCAGCTCGATCATGCCGGGCATCACGATATCCCCGTCACAGTCGATCGCCCCGGGAAGCGATACCGGGCCACGCTCGATGGCCTTGATGATGCCATCCTTGATGACGAGACTGCCGCTGATCACCTCGTCGTCGAGCACCAGGCGCGCATTGGTCAGGATCTGATCTTGGCTCATGCAGAAAACTTCCCGTCGTTATCGTCGCGACGCCCAGCGCCACCGACCAGCATGTGACCTTCCAGTTCGAGCAGCCGATCGGCCACCCGCTCGCGGACTTCCTCATCGTGGAAGATGCCCAGCATGGCACTGCCACGGGCCTTGGCCTCCTCGATCAGCGTCACCACCACCTCTCGGTTGGCGGCGTCCAGCGATGCGGTGGGCTCGTCGAGCAGCAGCAACGGATGCTCTGCAATAAAGCCACGGGCAATGTTGACGCGCTGCTGTTCGCCGCCGGAGAAGGTTCCTGGCGCCAGCTCCCACAGGCGTTCCGGCAGATTGAGCCGCGCCAGCATGGCCTCGGCACGGCGGCGCGCTTCCTGCTCGTCGCAGCCCCGCACCAGCAGCGGCTCCATCACCACTTCCCGCGCCGACACGCGGGGCACCACCCGAAGAAACTGGCTGACGTAGCCGATCACATCGCGCCGCAGCAGATGCCACGCATGGGCGGGCAGGCCAGCGAGCTCAAGTTCGCCATCATCGAAGTGCAGGGTCAGGCTGCCGCCACTGATGCGGTAGTTGCCGTTCACCATCTTCAACAGGGTGCTCTTGCCGATACCGCTGCGCCCGGCCAGCACCAGACACTCGCCGGGAGACAGGTCCAGCTCGAGTCCACGCATCACGGGCAGCGCCTGGCCGCCCTGGGCGTGCAGCACAAAGGTCTTGTCGAGCCGTCGGGCAGTAAGAAAAGGGGACGTCATCGTCAACTCCTGAGAAACCATCATGGCGTCAGCACCGAGGACACCAGCAGCTGGGTGTAGGGATGCTGTGGATCATCGAGGATCTGGTCGGTCAGCCCGGCCTCTACCACCCGGCCCCGACGCATCACCATCAACCGGTGGGCCAGCAAGCGCGCCACGGCCAGATCGTGAGTCACCAGAATCACCGACAGGCCGAGCTCTCGGGTCAGGGTACGCAGCATGTCCAGCAAGCGAGCCTGGACCGATACATCGAGCCCTCCGGTGGGCTCGTCCATGAACACCAGGCGCGGCTGGGTCACCAGGGTGCGCGCGATCTGCAGGCGTTGCTGCATCCCCCCGGAAAAGGTCTGGGGGGCATCGTCGATACGCTCGGGGTCGAGTTCGACCCGGCTCATCCAGTCCTGGCCGGCGGCACGCAGCTCGCCATAATGGCGCTGTCCCATGGCCATCAGGCGCTCGCCAACGTTGGCGCCAGCAGAGACCCCCAGGCGCAGGCCATCACGCGGGTTCTGGTGAACCAGGCCCCACTCCATGCGCAGCAGTGCCCTTCTGCGGGCCTCGCTGATGGCGTACAGGTCGAGCTCGGCATCGCTGCCCGCCACTCCTGCGCAGCCCTGTTCAGCCGGGTGATAGATCACCTGCCCCTGGTCCGGCTTTTCCAGGCCGGACAGCACGCGCAGCAACGTCGACTTGCCCGAGCCGGACTCGCCGACGATCCCCAGCACCTCCCCCTGGTGCAGGGTGAAGTCGATCTCTTCGCAGCCCTTGCCAGGGCCGTAGAGGCGCTGAATACCGCGAGCCTTCAGCAGCGCGGGCCGTTCAAGCTGTGGACGCTTCATGCCATGTCCTCGCGGCGAGTGTTGCAATAGTCAGTGTCAGAGCACACGAACATGCGCCCTCCCTGGTCATCGGTGATGACCTCGTCCAGGTAGCTGTCGGTCGCGCCACAGATGGCGCAGGGCTGCTCCCAGGCCTGGATCTCGAAGGGATGATCCTCGAAGTCGAGGCTCTCCACCCGGGTATGCGGGGGAATCGCATACAAGCGCTTCTCGCGCCCGGCACCGAATAGCATCAGTGCCTCGCTCATGTGCAGCTTGGGGTTGTCGAACTTGGGAATCGGCGAGGGATCCATCACATAGCGGCCATCCACCTTGACCGGATATGCATAGGTGGTGGCGATATGGCCATGATGGGCAATGTCCTCGTACAGCTTGACGTGCATCACCCCGTACTCTTCCAGGGCATGCATGACGCGGGTCTCCTCCTCGCTGGGCTCAATGAAGCGCAGCGGCTCAGGGATAGGCACCTGGAAGATCAGGATCTGATCGGCCCGCAGGGTCTTCTCGGGAATCCGGTGACGGGTCTGGATGACACTGGCCTCGCCGGTGGCCGTGGTCGTCTCGACGCCGGCTACGCGCTCGAAGAAGGCGCGGATGCTGACCGCATTGGTGGTATCGTCCGCCCCCTGGTCGATCACCTTGAGGGTGTCGTCGGCCCCCAGCACGCTAGCCGTCAGCTGCATGCCACCGGTGCCCCAACCGTAGGGCATCGGCATCTCGCGACCGCCGAAGGGCACCTGGTAACCCGGAATGGCCACGGCCTTGAGCAGTGCCCGCCGTATCATGCGCTTGGTCTGCTCATCCAGATAGGCAAAGTTGTAGCCGCTGGCCTCGCCTTGGGCGGCGTCCGCGATACTGCTGTTGGCGATCATTGGGCGCACTCCTTGGAAGCGGTGGGCGCTGTGGCAGTGTCTGCGGCGGTGTCAGCACCGCTCGCCTGCGCGTGCTGGGTGTCGCCTTGGGTGCGCTCCGCGTGTTCGCGGCGCAACCGGCGAATCAGGTCCAGCTCGGATTGGAAGTCGACGTAATGGGGCAGCTTGAGGTGTGACACAAAGCCCGATGCCTCGACGCTGTCGGCGTGGGCCAGCACGAACTCGGCCTGCTGGGCGGGGCTCTGAATCGGCTCACCCAGCTCCTCGGCACGCAGTGCCCGGTCGACCAGTGCCATGGCCATGGTCTTGCGCTCGTTGCGGCCGAAGGCCAGGCCGTAGCCTCGGGTGAACTGCGGGGCGCTGTCGCCATTGCCCGCGAACTGGTTGATCATCTGGCATTCGCTCATGACGATCTCGCCAACGCAGATCGGTGCGTCAAAACCCTCGACCTCGATCTCCACCTCCACCGTCCCCTGGCGAATCTCGCCGGCAAAGGGGTGGTTGCGGCCATACCCCCGCTGAGTGGAGTAGCCCAGCGCCAGCAGATACCCTTCGTCGCCGCGAGCCAGCATCTGCAGGCGTGTCGCACGATCCACCGGGAAGTCGGGGGGATCACGGGTGATGTCATAGGGCTCGCTGCCATCATCCTGCTCCCGCTCGATCAGCCCCTCCTGGTTCAAGCAGTCGAGAATCTGGGGGCAGGCCTCAAGGTCTTGATCCGCCTGTTCCGGTTCTGCCACGTCACGGTCACCACCCGCCAGCAGCATGAAATCCAGCAGGCGGTGGGTGTAGTCATAGGTCGGCCCCAGCACCTGACCGCCGGGCACGTCCTTGAAGGTGGCGCTGATGCGCCGTTCGATGCACATGTCGCTGGTATTCACCGGGCGGGTCTCGGCCAGTCGCGGCAGCGTGGTGCGGTAGGCACGCAGCAGAAATACGGCTTCCACGGTGTCACCGCTGGCCTGCTTGAAGGCCAGCGCTGCAAGCTCCGGGTCGTACAACGAGGCCTCGGCCATGATGCGATCCACCGCGAGCCCCAGCTGGTCCTGAACCTGAGCCACGGCCAGCTCGGCCTGCTGACGGTCACCCCGACGGCGATCTGCCATCCAGCGATGGGCATTGGCGATGGCCTTCTCGCCTCCTTTGACGGCAACGTACATCAGGCAATCTCCTCACGGGCAGATGACAACTCAGGCTGCTCCAGTCCAGGGCCGCTAAGGCGGGTGCTACGGGCAATGGCGGTAAGCTGCGTGCCACAGGTAATAAAGGCATCCAGGCCTCGCGGGAAACGACCACGATTGGCGTGCAGCACGCGCATCAGTGGGCGTACCTGATCGGGATCCCCCAGTCCCAGGCGACGCTCGCCGGGCACGCCTGGCCCACAAAGCTGCCAGTCACCTTGGCTTTCGATGGTCTCGACCATCACGATCAGCGTGGTGCTGCGATCCGGCCAGGCATCGGAGCCCAAGGCAAATTCCTCGACCTGGGTGAGCGTCGTCGGCGTCACCAGCGCGAAGTCGGCGTTGGCCGGGTCCGGTGTGACCCGGGCGCCGGTATGAAAGGCCAGGGCTGCCGCGAGGCCTGCCCCGGAAAGCGTGGCATCGATCCAGACTCGGGTTTCCAGATCACACAGGGCCAGCAGCGTCCCCCAGGCGGCCGACGAAATCGCTGCTCCCGGCGGCAGCGACGGCAACGCCATGCTGGTCAAGGTGCCCGGCTCCGACATGCACCCCAGCAAGCGCCGAAAGCGCTGCTGGGCGTCGTGTACAGCATCGGTCAGGCCTGGCCAGTCGTGTGGTCTGACGCTTTCCTCGCGTGGTGCTGTCATGTTCATTCGCCCCTTACCATGGTGAAGAAGTCGACGCGCGTGGCCGCAGACTGGCGCGACGCCTGTTCGCGTTGCTGTGATAGTTCTTGCGCCAGCGGCGCCATCAGTTCGCTGTCGATGCGCCGGGCCCAGTGGTCGTGTCGCGCACAGGCATCGACCAGCGCGATCAGTTCAGCGTGGGCCTTGTCTCGGCCGCGGACCCAGCCATGTCCCAGCGAGCCGTCGTCCAGGGCCACGCTGGCTCTGGTCAATGTCATCTCACCCAGGTTGAAGGCGGAGCCACTGCCGCCCATGCGCCCGCGTACCATGGCCATGCCGGTTTCTGGCCCGCGCACACAGCGATGTCTCGCCTGGATGCCCAGTGACTGCCAGCCTTGGGCAAGGCGTTCGAAGGGCGTCAACGCCAGCAGGCGGTGACGTTGCATTGGGGTCATGGTCGACGTCATGAGAGAGCCTCGTCGTCTTGAAACTGCGGACGTTCGTCCGTCGGAAAGTCGAAGTGGTAGGCAACACGATCGGCGCGAGCGCGACTGACGGAGATTTCGACCAGCCGCCCCTCCTCGTCGACGTTGTCACTGGTCAGCACCATCAGTGGAGCCTGCCGCGGGCAGCGCAGCAGCCGACTGTCGGCGTCATCGGCCTGGACGGCTTCCAGCCGCACCCTTGAGCGGCTCAGCCGCAGCCCATAGTGTTGATCCAGCAGTGCCCGGGTAGAGCCACCGCGATAGCGGTCTTGCCAACCGGGTACCCGTCGCGGGTCGAACCAGTGGCGCAAGCGCAGCAGCGGCGCTTCATCCACGTAGCGCACCGTGTCGACACACAGCAGGCTGTCCCCCGGGGCGCAGCCAAAGCGCTGTGCAATGGCTTCCGGGGGCACCACCATCGCCTGGGTCAGGCAGCAGGTCTCGGTCGCCAGGCCCAGCTCAGCCAGGTTGTGCGTCACCTTGCTGGCGGCATTCACCGCATAGTCCAGGCGGCGATCCACCACCTGGGTGCCACGCCCCTGATGGCGTGTCACCATTCCAGCAGCCACCAGTTCGTCCAGCGCCCGACGCACGGTGTGACGGTTGACGCCGAAGCGTCGTGCCAGTGCCGCTTCGCTGGGCAGCAGGTCGCCGGCGCGATAGCTCCCGCGCACTTCCCTGGACAACACATCGGCAAGCATGCGGTAGCGCGGCAGCCCTGCGGCTTCGGCAACTTGTCTAGACATCTTCACTCCAAAAAAAGAAGGCGATGTAGCACAGCCGTGTGGAGCTGATGGCGGTCGTGGCGCAAGCTGCCACGACCGCGATCAGATAAAGCGTTTACGCACCAGCTGTGACGCCATGTCCAGGGAGGTCACGGCGACGATGATGACCAGCATGATGGTGGCGGTTTCGGCATACTGAAATCCGCGCATGGTTTCCCACAGCGCCACGCCAATGCCACCGCCGCCTACCATCCCGAGCACCGTGGCCGAACGAATGTTGGACTCGAAGCGATACAGGCTGACCGAGATCCACAGCGGCAATACCTGCGGGATCAGGCCAAAGATGATCTCCTCGATACGCCCGGCACCGGTCACCCGTATGCCCTCCATCGGGCCCGCTTCGGCGGCTTCCACCGCCTCGGAGAACAGCTTGGCGAGAACGCCGGTGGTGTGCACGAACAGCGCCAAGGTGCCGGCAAAGGGTCCCAGCCCTACGGCCACCACAAACAGCATGGCAAATACCAGCTCGTTGATGGCACGAGTGGCATCCATCAGTCGGCGCACCGGCTGGTATACCCACCAGGGCACCAGGTTCTCGGAGCACAAGAGGCTCGCTGGAATCGCCACCAGAATGGCCAGCAGGGTGCCCCATACCGCGATCTGAATCGTCACCAGCATCTGGTCAATGTAGTGATCCAGGTTGCCCAGCGCAGGCGGGAAGAAGTCGCCGGCCAACGTTGCCATGTTGCTGGCATTGGTAAACAGCAGGCTGGGCTGCATCTCGACGCCCTGCCAGGACCAGGCCAATACCGCCAGGCCCAGACCCCATAGCGCCAACGTGGTCCAGCTGCGCTTGGGCGGCATGCTGATACCGGATAATTGGGTTTGAGTGCTCATGCGCTCTCCACAGAGGGCTTAAGTCATGCGCTGTCACGAACGGCGCTGAAACCGAGGCCGGGCCGCCGATAGACGGCCCGGCGAACCATCAACCTGCGTTGGCGGCGGCGTCTTCGGGCATTGCCTCGGCCGCCTGGATGGCCTTCATGCGCGTATCGAGGTCATCGAGTTGGCCATCGATCTCGGCCAGACGGGCCTCGCGGTCCCCTTCACTCAGGCTGTCATCCTTGGCCACTTCAGAACGCTCCTTGAACAGGGCCAACTGACGGATCGGCAGCAGCTGATCATTGCTGGAAGCGACGAATTCGGCCCATTGCAGCGGCTCGAGGATGGCCTGCTCGTCGGCATCGTCGCCATAGCTCATGAAGAACTCACGCAGGGTGTCCTTGGTGGCCTCATCCAGATCGCTACGCCACACCAGCGGATCGGACGGGATCAGCGGCGACTTCCAGATCACCCGCAGCTGCTCGGCCTTGTCGGGCGCCGTCACTTCCAGACGCTGCATGCCTTCAGTGTTGAAGGTGGCCACGTCGACCTGCTTGTTGGCCACGGCCAGTGCGTTGGTCTCATGACTGGAATTGAGCGTGCGCTTGAAGGCGGTAGCGGCGTCGACGCCATTCTTGGCAAAGACGTAGTAGCCCGGTACCAGGAAGCCGGAGGTGGAATTGGGATCACCGTTGCCGAACACCAGATCGGAGGCATTGGACAGCACGTCGTCGACGTCATGCAGGTCGCTATCCTGGTGGGCGATCATCAAGCTCCAGTAGCCGGGGGAGCCGTCCGCGGCCACGGTCTGGGCGAAGATCTCGCCTCCTGCACGGTCCACCGCCTCCATGGCCGCCTTGTTGCCGTACCAGGCCAGGTCAATCTGGCCAAATCGCATGGCCTGGATCACCGCAGCGTAGTCAGTGGCGAAGAACGGCTCGACCTCCATCCCTACCTGCTCGGACATGTCCTCGAGGAAGGGGTCCCACAGCGGTGCCAGGTTCTGGCTCGCTTCGGTGGAGATAATGCCGAACTTGAGGGTATCGGCGGCCGCCAGCTGAGTGACGGCAGCAAGACCAAGACCTGCCATCAGCGGCAGCGACAGGCGGCGAACATTAGCAAAAAGCATGGGTATCTCCTGGGGGGTGCAGGGGGTGATCTAGATGAGAGGTGATGCAGTCGTTGTCGGTATCACGTTGGATTGCCGTCAGCCGTCCGAACTAGACATGCGCCGCCACCGCGGGCTGGGCATGGGCCGGCTCTCGGGTCGGCGATGGCAAGTCGGGCTGGGCGCCAGAACGAAGCTCATCGAGCCCGGCGTTTTCGTACAGGGTGCTGAGGCGCGCATCGGTCAGCTCAGAGGTCTTGCCGTCGAAGTACAGCCGACCATCCTTGAGCGCGATGGCGCGATGACAGTAACGCCGGGCGATGTCGACTTGATGCAGGGTGATGACGACCGTGCGACCGTCCTCGGCATGAATTCGCTGAAGAATCTCCATCACTTCACGGGCACTTCGCGGATCCAGCGATGCAATGGGCTCGTCGGCGAGAATCACGTCGGCGTCCTGCATCAGTACCCGCGCGATCGCCACGCGCTGCTGCTGGCCACCGGAGAGCGTATTGGCGCGCTGATAGGCCATGCCCTCCAGGCCGACCCGGGCGAGGCACTCAAGCGCCCGCTGCTTCTCTTCCTGACTGAAGCGCCCGCTGAGCGCGCGCAGGCGAGGCATGCGCCCCAGCTGCCCGATCAGCACATTGGTCAGCACACTCAGGCGATTGACCAGGTTGAACTGCTGGAAGATGTAGCCAACACGGCAGCGCTGGCCACGACTGGCACGCTTGATCCGGCCACTGGCCTGTACCTCACGGCCCAGCAGGCTCACCCGACCGCCGGTATGTCGGTTACAGCAGGTCAATCCGACCAGGTGGCGCATCAATGTCGACTTGCCGGAACCGGAGGGACCGATCAGGGCAACGATGTCGCCTGGGGTGATCTCGAAACTGACGTCCTCGAGCACTTGGCGATGGCCGAACGTCTTGTTGAGTCGCTCGACGACGATGGTGGGGATGGACATGATGCCTCTCCTCTTGGAATGGCATCAGTCTGCAGGCGGCAGGTTAAGGCATGTTGTCTAGACAATGTCATTGATGTGACAAATTCACCCGGACGCATCGACGTCAGCCCAGGCCTTTTCAGACAATTATTTTAAAAAACAGGACATTAAATATTGGCGTCACTGTGCTGTAACGCAAATGCCACCGCACAGCCATATTCCGCTCGAGCGCTGTCCGTGTTCGCTTGAGGCGACGACTCACGGCGGTGCAGCGATGAGCTGGCGTGCTGTTCAGGCGATCGGATACCCGCCGAAGGTGGCCTGACAGGAGCAAGGGATACCCGGGATAGCGCCAGGCCATGGGCATGATTGGCAGGTTCAAAGGGAAAGTTCTGGCAACCGCGACCAGACTGACAGACAGCGCACCTGAAAGAGGCAGCGTCCCTGTGAAAGGTAACGTCCCTGTAAAAGGTAACGTCCCTATGCGAGACAGCCTATGCAGCATCTGAGCCTGGAACCCAGCGCGCTGGAAGTCACCGACCTGGCCACCATGCATCGTTTCTTCGAACAGGTGCTGGAACTGCGGCCATTGGTGGTGAGCGCCACAGGCGTCACTCTGGAGCTAGGCGGTGGGGACACGACTCACGTGCTGATGCTACTTGCCAGCACGACGCCGACCCCACCGCGCACCATTAATCTGGAGGTCAGTGCAGCGGACTTTCCCAGGCTGCGCCAGCGCCTGGAGCAATGCGGAGACGCCTGCGGGTGGGTGAGAAGCTGGGATGCGCCCGACAGCGCCTCGCCTCAATGCGCCTTCCGAGTCGTGCTGTGCCGGCTTCCGGAAGGCCATTGGCTGAGGCTGACCGCCATCGACCCCAGCGCGTGCCGGCATGTCACCTTAGCCCGCACCCAGCGCGATACTCCGCGCCGGTGATCCGTCAGTCGAAACCCTCATCCAGCGCCTCGTCATCGTCCTGCAACAGGCGTTTGCGGCGCTCATCACGCTGCTTCTGCACCCGATTGTTGCGATAGCGTCGCGCCACGGCCACAGCCAGCGCCACAACCAGCATGAGCAGCAACGTCAGGCCTTGCCACGGCCGCGGTGACTCCAGGGTCGAGCCGAGCACGAAGATCATGATGAAACCCAGCGCCTGACTACTGATGGCCAGCGCGCGCAGAGGGTCGAAGGTCTTGGGTGAGGGCATCACGCATCCTGATAAATGAGGGACTGGCGGCCTGACGCAAGATGACAGCGCCCGACGAGCGCAGTAGCCTTGCCGAATCGGGTTCGCCCAGTGTACCTGCTCGCTATCGACTTTTCGTGCCCTCGCGTTGATCAACGGAGCCTTCCCCGCCATGGATGCCATCGCCATTGGTCCGGTGCTAGTGAGCCTGCCCCGGCTCTACGCACTCGCCATCACCCTGCTGCTGCTCGCGGCCAGCGCCTTTCTGCTGGGGCTTCCACGCCGCCGTCATGGTCGCTGGTTCAACGGCCTGATGCTGGCCTGGTTGTTCGGTGCTCGTCTCGGCCATGTGGTGATGCACTGGGAGGCGTATCGGGACGACTGGCTCGATATCGTGAGCCTGTGGCTGCCTGGGTATAGTGCCGTGTGGGGGCTGGCTGCCGCGGCCCTCTGGACCCTGTGGGCGCTGCGTGATCGCATGGCCGCCCTGCTGGGCGCCCAAGGCCTGACCCTGCTGGCGACACTTGGCTGGCTGGCGCTGGTCAGCTGGGCCCCGCTGTCCGCCAGCCCTGCTCCGCAGCAGGTGCCAGAGCTGACCCTGGAAGATGTCGACGGAGCGCCTATCGCCTTGCGTACGCTGACGGGCGACGCTGACGGCAAGCCCATGATCATCAACCTATGGGCGACCTGGTGCCCCCCATGCCGGCGGGAGATGCCGCTGCTGGCCGAGATCGATCAGCGCGATGATGTCACCGTGATCATGGCCAATCAGGGCGAGCCGCTGCTACAGGTCACCCGCTATCTGGATCAGGCCGACCTCGACTTCCGCTACGCGCTGCTCGACCCGCGTCAACAGCTGCTGGCCGCAAGCCAGTCCCCTGGCCTGCCGACGACCCTGCTGTTCAGTGCCGATGGCAAGCTCCTCGAACGCCATGTGGGGGAGCTGACGCTGCCACTGCTGGATGACTGGCTGAATCGCTGAGCAGCTGCCACGCTCTTCTTATACTGCAGGTGAAACGCACCCGCAGTCTCAGGACCGAGGCGGCCACCCCGCCTCGGCCCGCCCATCTCCTGTCGCCTTCTTCACGTCGCTTGCAACATCGCCGCTTTGCTCCCCCGCGTCGCGGTATCGGCCTGCGACGACTCTGCAAAGTCATCCCCGGCGCGACAATCGCGCTTAAGCCAGACTGAAGATTGCTGTAAGATACCGCGCCCTGTCGGCGGCGGGCCCGGCCCGCGACCACGAACCGTAACGACGCATCTCCCGAGGCATCATGAGCGACTTCTCTCCCGGCCAGCGCTGGATCAGCGACGGCGAGGCCGAACTCGGCCTGGGCACTATCCTGAATTGCGACGCGCGCAGCGTCACCGTGCTCTTCGGCGCCAGCCAGGAAACCCGCACCTACAGTACCCGTCTCGCGCCCTTGACCCGCGTCGCCTTCGGCAGCGGCGACCGCATCCAGTCTGCCGAGGGCTGGCAGATGACGGTGGACGATACCAAGGAAATCGATGGACTGATCGTCTACATCGGCGAGGACGACGCTGGCGAGCTGTGCGAGCTGCCGGAGGCCCGTCTGGCCGACAGCATGCAGTTCGACCAGGCCCGTGACCGCCTGCTGACCGGCCAGGTCGATCGCAACGACTGGTTCGACCTGCGTTTTCGTACCCTGCACCACCACCACCGGGTGGAGCAGAATCCGGCACTCGGCCTGGCCGGGCCGCGCATCGACCTGATTCCGCATCAGCTCTACATCGCCGACGAGATCTCCTCCCGCCAGGCGCCACGCGTGCTGCTGGCCGATGAGGTGGGGCTGGGCAAGACCATCGAGGCTGGGCTGATTCTGCACCGCCTGCTGCTGACTGGCCGGGTCGAGCGCGCGCTGATCCTGGTGCCGGCGAGCCTGACCCATCAATGGCTGGTGGAGCTGCTGCGCCGCTTCTCGCTATCGGTGACCCTGCTCGACGAACAGCAGAGCCAGGCCCACGGTGACAGCAATCCCTTCGATGCTGGCCAGCTGGTACTGGCAAGCCAGGATTGGCTGTTTGCCAACCCTCACCGCCAGAGCCAGGCGGAAGCCTGCCAGTGGGACCTGTTGATCGTCGACGAAGCACATCACCTTGAGTGGCATGACCAGGACCAACAGGACGAGGGGAGCGAGCCGGAGGTCGGCCCGGGCTACGCCTGCGTCGAGCGTCTGGCCGATGCCACCGAGGGCGTGCTGCTGCTGACCGCTACTCCGGAGCAAATGGGACTGGCCAGCCACTTCGCACGCCTCCGGCTGTTGGACCGTGACCGCTATTCCGATCTCGACGCCTTCCGCGCCGAAGAACAAGGCTATGTCGCCGTGGCCCAGGCCATCGACGCACTTGCCGGCAGCTCGGACCACGCCCTGGATGCCAGTGCCCGCGACGCGATCGGGGCCGTCGCCGATGACAGCGACAGCCAGGCCCTGCTGGCGACGCTATCCAACCCCGAAAGCAGCAGCGAACAGCGCGAGCTGGCGAGCGCCCAGCTACGTGACCAACTGCTCGACCGGCACGGCACGGGGCGGGTGATGTTCCGCAACAGCCGCCGCCATGTGGGTGGATTCCCCGAGCGCCGCCTGCACGTGGATAAGCTTGAGCTGCCGTCCTCCTACCGTCGCGTGCTGCGCCGTCTTGGCCGCGATGAAGACTATCTGGACGAGCTGCTGATCGAGACCGGGCTCGATCATCCCGAAGTGATGATCTACCTGGATGGCATGTACAGCGCACTGAGTGAGGATCCGCTCAACGCAGAGCCCTGGTGGCAGTTCGACCCACGCGTGACCTGGCTGCTGGAACGCCTGACCGAGATGGGCGATGACAAGGTGCTGGTGATTGCCCATGATCGCGAAACCGCGCAGGGGCTGTCCGATGGCCTGCGAGTGCTCGGCGGTGTCCAGGCTCCGGTGTTTCACGAGGATCTGTCGCTGGTGGAGCGCGACCGCGCCGCCGCCGCCTTTGCCGACGATGAAGACGGCTGCCAGGTGCTGGTCTGCTCGGAAATAGGCTCCGAAGGCCGCAACTTCCAGTTCTGCCGTCACCTGGTGATGTTCGACCTGCCACTGCACCCGGATCAGCTCGAACAGCGCATCGGTCGCCTCGACCGTATTGGCCAGCGCCACGCCATCGAGATTCATGTCCCCGTGTTCGAGGGTAGCCCCGGCGAAAAGCTGCTGCGCTGGTACCAGGAGGGCATGGATGCCTTCAGCGCGCCCCACGGACTTGGCAATGAGCTGTTCGATGCCTTCGGCGATGACCTGGCCGAAAGCCTGCTGGATGACGAGGCTCTGGACGACGTCATTACTGAGACACGCGCGCTGTTCGACGCCAAGCTGGCAGAGCGTGACGCGGGCCGCAATCGCTTGCTGGAGCTCAACGCCTGTCGCCCGGAGCGGGTCGAGGCCGTGCGCGAAGCGATTGTCGAGCTCGATGAAGACCGTGCGCTGCCGCGCTACCTCGATCAGGCGCTGGACATCTTCGGCGTCGACAGCAAGGAACTGGGCAACGATCTGACGCTGCTGACCCCCGGGCCTCATATGCTGGATGGCCTACCTGGGCTGGTGAAGGGGGAAGAAGGCTTTACCGTGACCACTTCCCGCTCGCGGGCTCTGGCCAGGGACGACGTCCAGCGACTGTCGTGGGAGCACCCTCTGGTGCGCGAAATGATGGGGCGCATTCTCGACGGCGCCATGGGCAACACCGCCCTGGCACTGCTCAAGCACCCGGCGATTCCGGCGGGCAGGCTGATGGCGGAGCTGGTCTTCCGCACCCACTGCCCGGCCCCCAAACGACTGCACCTCAACCGCTTCCTGCCCCCCACCGCCGTGCGGGTGCTGCTTGACGAATCAGGCGCCAACCTGACCGACAAGGTGTCCTTCACGGGTCTGTCGAAGAACCTGAAGAAGGTCAAGAAAGCCGTGGCTCGAGACCTGATCAAGAGCCGCCACGACCAGCTGAGAGACCTGCTCGACAGCGCCGAAGCCGAGGCCCAGCGCGAGCTGCCGACGATCGTCGAAGCCGCCCAGGTACGCATGCGTCAGCGTCTGGACAACGAGCTGACGCGACTGGAAGCCCTGGCACGACGCAACCCATCGGTGCGCGAGGATGAAATCACCGCCCTGCGTGAGGAACGTCAGGCGTTGGATCAGGCCATCGAAGGCACCCGGTTAAGGCTCGACGCGGTACGCGTGATTGTGACCATCGACGACGACACCCGCTGACCCGGCGGGCACCACGGCGCTCGAGAATGCACCAGCGCCTCCCTGGCAGGCCTGCCAGGGCCACCGGGCCCCTAACCGCATGGTCGGGGCCTGGTGGTATCAGGCGAGGATATCCTCCAGCGCTTGATCCAAGGTCGGGTAGCGAAAGGTGAAGCCCTCCTCCTCAAAGCGCTGAGGCACCATCCGTGCGCCCGTCAGCAGCAGCCTGGACATCTCTCCAAATAACGTCTCAAGCACCAGCGCCGGAACCGGAAAGGGCGTTGGGCGCTTGAGATGCCGACCGATGGCCCGGGTAAACTCACGATTGGTCACCGGCTGCGGCGCACTGCCATTGAAGGGACCCGACAGATGGGGCTTTTCGATCAACCACAGCAGCATCTCCACCAAGTCCTCGCGGTGGATCCACGGCATGTATTGATCCCCATTGCCCAGCCGTCCGCCCAGCCCGAGTTTGAAGGGCGGCAGTAGCTTCTTGAGCATGCCCCCACCCTGATCCAGCACCAGGCCAGTTCGCAGGATGGCCAGGCGTACCCCATAGGCCTCTACCCCCCTTGCCGCATCCTCCCAGCGCTGACACAGGCGATGGACGAATTCATCATGGGGTGTCGTCTGCTCGGTCACTGGCGCAGCGTCATCGCCCCCGCCCTGATCACCGTAGTAGCCCATGGCCGAGCCACTGACCAGTACCTGCGGAGCGCTTGCGGTCTGGGACAGTTGCTCGCACAACATCACCAGCTCCTTGGTGGCGTTCACCCGAGAGTCAATGAGCCGCTCTTTCTGGCTATCGCTCCAGCGCTTGTCCGCAATCGGCTCACCGGCCAGATTGACCAGCGCAGCAGGGGGCTTGTCGACGAAGTCCAAGGCACTGCTGCGCACATCGACGCCCTCTGGCAAGGCCTTGGCCGCCTTGGCTGGCGCGCGCGACACCACCTGCACCCGATGGCCATTGTCGACCAGCCGGCGACATAGACGTTGCCCGACAAAGCCACTGCCACCCGTGATCAATACTCGCATGGACACCTCTCGTTGATCCCTCAAAGATGTGCGATCAGCGCTGACGGCTGCGCACCTGCGCTTCTCATCAGCCTAGACGTTGCGCTCACGGCTGGTCGAGAAGTTTATTTGACTCAAGTTGTACATCATTTGTACGCTTAGGTCATATCACGACACGCCGAGCTTGGGAGTCGGACATGATGCGACGACAAGTTGCCATCATTGGAGCAGGCATCAGCGGGCTAGCCTGTGCCAATCGGCTGACAGCACTGGGTCACCGCGCCGTCCTTTTCGACAAGGGACGCGGTCCAGGTGGCCGTGCAGGTTCCAGGCGACAAGGTGAACAGTCTCTGGACCTGGGCGCTCAGCACTTCACGGCGCGACATCCCGACTTCCAGGCCGCTGTCGACACTTGGCGTGAGGCTGACATCGTGGCCCCTTGGCCCAGCATGCTGTACTGCGTCGACCACGAGCGCCAATGGCGCTCGCATCAGGACGACGAATCACGCTACTGCGGCACCCCACGCATGAGCGCCCTGACTCGACACCTGGCGACGGGGGAAGAGCTGATCCCCTCCACCCGCATCACCCAATTGCACGAACGCTTAGATGGCTGGTGGCTGGAGGATCACCATCAGGATCTCCATGGCCCCTTCGATCACGTGGTCGTGACCGCGCCGGCTCCCCAGGCAACGCCACTGCTGCGACCCCACGATCCGGCGCTGGCCGCCGCATGCTCGGAGATCGACATGCAGCCCTGCTGGAGTGCCTGGGTCACGTTCGACGCACCGCTAACCCTTCCCGGGGTGGACCCAGGCTGGCCGGTGGCCCGTTTCGACGAAGGCCCTATACGCCTGGCGATTCGCCACAACACCAAACCCGGCAGAGATGAAGCGGCAGAAACCGTGGTCCTGCTAGCCACCCAGCGCTGGAGCCAACAGTATCTCGAAGATGACGCATCATCGATCGCCCAGCGACTGCTCGACGCCTTCACCGATAGACTGCCAGCGGCAACCGCCCTGCCCGATGTCACCCTGGGAGGTGCCCATCGCTGGCGCTACGCCAACGCAGTCAATTGCCTCGGTGAGGAAGACCACCGCATCGGCGACAGCGGCCTGGTACTGGCCGGTGATGGCTGCCGAGGCGGGCGCATCGAAGATGCCTGGCTATCCGGCAGCCATGCCGCCGAACGCCTCGTGTCGCTGGTGGGCGCGCCATGAACGTCTGGCGAACCGAACCGGGATACCGCAACATTTTCGGCACGCTGCTCACCGGCAGATACCACGCGATCATCGCTTTTTAACAGGAATCCGTTCATGTCATACGCCCTGATACTTCTCGCACACGGATCCAGCGACCCCAAGTGGCGAGCCCCATTCGAGCAATTCCGCGATGCGCTGGTGCCACGTCTGGGAACGCCCATCCGGCTGGCCTACATGGAGCTGTGCGAGCCATCCCTGGAAGCCACCGTGGCGGAACTGAGCGAGGGCGGCATTCACCAGATCGAAGTATTGCCGTTGTTCTTCGCCGCTGGCCGCCATCTGCGCAAGGATGTGCCCGCGCAGATCGACGCCCTGAAGGCGGAGCACGATCAGCTGTCGCTGACACTGCTTCCACCGGTTGGCGAACACCCGGCCTTCGTCGAAGCGCTGGCCAGTGCGGTCGCGGATCAGGTCGGGGAATCGCTCGACGCGGACCAGTAACACATGCAAACAGCGTGAGCGAAAAGCAGTAAAGCTGTTGTACACTTTGTACCGTCTGTACAGCTCGGCACTGGCTGTACCGTCGATTTGATCCAGCAGGTTCAAAGGACACGGCGCTTTCGCGCTTTTACTTCGCAACAGGACACGCATCGAGGCCCCCATGAGTCATACGGCGCCCCCCACCGAATCTCCTCTCTACCCCATCCGCGAAGTCTCGCGGTTAACCGGGGTCAATTCGGTGACCCTGCGCGCCTGGGAGCGACGGTATGGGTTGATAGAACCCCGTCGCACGCCCAAGGGGCACCGCTTGTACGCCCGCGAGGACATTGAGCGGGTCGAGCGCATCCTGCAATGGCTGAATCGCGGCGTGCCCGTCAGTCAGGTCAAGGACCTGCTGGCGCAACCCGAGCCGGCCGAACCTGCCCCCACCGCGGCAGGCGACTGGCCAAGTCAACGCCGGCAGGTACTGAGTGCGGTCGACGCGTTGGACATGGACCACCTGGACAGCCTCTATCAGCAGGCACTGGCGCTGTATCCGGTCGGTACCTGCCTGACCGAGCTATGGCAGCCGGTGATCCTGGAACTCGAAGAGCGCTGGGAGGGGCAGCTGGGTGCCGCGCTGCAGCGACGCACACTGGAGAGCTTCCTGCGCACCCGTATCGGCATTCGGCTGTTTCACGCCAACCGAATCGCCCGCGGCCCAACCCTGCTGCTGGATACCTTGCCTGACGATGATGGCGCGCTTTGGACGCTGATGATGGCGCTGGCCGCCAGCGAGAGGGGCTATCGCATTGTGCTGATGGATGATCCTCTCCCCTTCACCGACTTGCCCCTGGCTCTCGAGCGCCTGCGTCCTGGCGCAGTGGTGCTGTGCAGTGGCAAGGCAGAGCGTGCAGACGTGGTGCGCCGACTGCTGCCGCGCCTGGCCGAGCAGCTCGATACCACGCTGGCATTGTGTGGTCCCGTTGCGCGCATCAGGGCCGCTGAATTGCAGGATAGCGAGATTGAGGTGCTGGGTGACGACATTCCCATGGCGCTTGATCGTTTGAGGCCGCTGATCCGCCAGCACTGATCCAACAGTACTGGTCCATCAACACCGGTCCATCAATACCGATCCATCAATACCGAGGGCGCCCCCTTGTAGGCGAGAAGCGCCGCCCAACGCTTCTCGCCAGACCTCCTCGCTAGTGTTCCAACGTCCGGCCAGCCATCGTCTGCCGACGCCCAACCCTCCATGACCGATCCTTCAACACGAGGAGGCCACTCCATGCCTGTCACCCTGGTCTGGTTCCGAACGGACCTGAGAGTCCACGACAATACCGCCCTGTTCCATGCCAGCCAGCGGGGGCCCGTCATCGCGGTATTTCTTCACGCCCAGGAGCAATGGCGCGAACACGGACATGGAGACAACAAGCTCGACTTCATCGCGCGCGGTGTCGAAGCACTGGGAGAATCCCTGGCACAGCGCAATATCCCGCTGATCCAGCTCGACACGCCCACCTTCAAGGAAGCGCCCGAAGCGCTGATGCGCCTGGCCGACGAGCTCGGCGCAGATGCGCTGTACTTCAATCGCGAGTACCCGCTGGACGAATGGCAACGTGACCAGGCGGTACTGGAGGCTGGCGACAACAGCGACCTGGAGGTGCGTGCCTTCCGCGATGCAGTGGCCTTCAGCCCAGGCGAGCTGCTCACCGGCAAGGGCGACTACTACGGCGTGTTTACCCCCTTCTCGAAAGCCTGGCACAAGGCCATCAGCAGCGAACGCCTCGAGGTGCTGGACGCGCCTGCCAAGCAATCACCGGTGGAAGTGTCAGCAACAGCCCGTCAGCGCACTCGCTACGATGACAAGGCGGTCGATGGCCGCCGGTGGCCGGCAGGAGAAGAGGCTGCCGCGGACCGTCTCTCGGCCTTCCTGAGCGGATCCATCAGCAGCCCTGGGAAACGCTACAAGGAGGACCGCGACTTCCCGGCCAAGCGAGGCACCAGCGAGCTGTCTCCTTACCTGGCCATGGGCATGATCTCCTGGCGCCAGTGCATGCAGGCCGTCATCTCGATCAATGACGGCAGCCTGAGCGATGGCGACAAGGGCCTGACGACCTGGGTCAGCGAGCTGATCTGGCGCGAGTTCTACCAGCATGTGGCCGTGGGCTTCCCCAGGGTCTGTCGATACCGCGCCTTCCAACGTCATACAGAAGCCCTTGAGTGGCGCGACGCCGACGATGATTTCGCCGCCTGGTGTGAAGGGCGTACCGGCTACCCTCTGGTCGACGCCGCCATGCGCCAGCTGGTCTCGACCGGGTGGATGCACAACCGATTGCGCATGGTGACCGCCATGTTTCTCACCAAGCACCTGCTGATCGACTGGCGCCGCGGCGAGCGCTTCTTCCTCGAGCACCTGGTCGACGGGGAGTTTGCGGCCAACAACGGAGGCTGGCAGTGGGCTGCTTCGACGGGCACCGATGCCGCCCCGTACTTCCGCATCTTCAACCCCACGACCCAATCCGAACGCTTCGACCCCGACGGCAACTTCATTGCCCACTGGCTGCCGGAGCTGGCTGACCTCCCGGCACGCCAGCGCCACGCCCCATCCTCGGACCTCCTCAGCAGCAACGACTACCCTCGACCGATTGTCGAGCACAAGGCGGCTCGCGAACGAGCGCTCGAGGCCTTCAAGTCATTGTCCAAGGATGACTAGGGCAGACGCGAGCACCGACAGGGAGACCACGATGATCGACGACCCGCAGCTGGCAGCCTTCTGCGACACCTTCAATAAGCTGGACAAAACCTGTACAGAAAAGCTATACAGTATATATTCTGATGACATCGTGTTCATCGACCCGCTCCACCGGGTCAACGGCATCAACGACCTGAAGGCTGATTTCGATGCCATGTATGCCAACGTGATCACGTGCCAGTTCGACTTCAGGCATGCTGTGCGTGAGGGACAACATGGGTTCGTGACCTGGACCATGGCACTGCAGCATCGGCGCCTGGCACGGGGGAAACCCATCGCCGTGGAGGGCTGCTCGGCGCTGACCTTTGCCTCCGGCGAAGGCGGCAAGGTGATTCGCCATCAGGACTATTTCGACGCCGGAGCACTGCTGTACGAACGCCTGCCCCTAGTGGGAATGCTGGTTCGCCGAATCAAGCGTATCGCGGCAGGTTGAAACCCTGACCAGCCATCCCACGTAGCTGGCAGTCAGCAGCATCTGGTACCAGCAACAGTGAGGATGACATGGCTCGCGACCCCAACCCACAGCGCATATGGCTCACCGGTGCCACTTCAGGCATCGGCGAAGCGCTGGCACAGCGCCTGCTGGACGATGGCCACCGGGTGGCACTGACCTCCCGCAGCCGCTCAGGCCTTGAAACGTTGGCCGGCCAGCGCGACAACGCACTGCTGGTGCCCGCAGACGTCACCGACCTGCAGGCGATGAAGGACGCAGCAGCCGTCATCGCTGATGCCTTCGATGGCCTCGACATGGTGATCTTCAATGCCGGCACCTGCGTCTACCTGGACGGCGGTCGCGTCAATACCTCGCTGGTAAGAGACAATTTCGATCCCAACTTCTTTGGCACCATTCACTCACTGGAAGCGGCGCTGCCGCTGCTGCATCAGGCCCGCGACCAAGGTTCACGCCCGCTGATCGCCGTCACCTCCAGCGCCTCGGCCTATCTTCCCCTGCCCAGGGCCGAAGCCTACGGCGCCTCCAAGGCGGCGCTCACCTACTTCTGCGAATCATTGCGCCTCGACCTGGCCCATCAGCAGATTGATGTCAGCGTCATTCACCCAGGCTTCGTCAAGACCCCACTGACCGAGCGCAACGACTTCCCCATGCCCATGGCCGTGACCCCGGAAAAGGCCGCGAAGGCCATTCTCGAGGGACTCTCGGCGCGCCGCCGAGACATCCACTTCCCGCGCCGCTTTACCTACCTGGTCAAGCTGCTGGGCGTCATGCCCCTGCGCCTGAGGGTCGCGATCGGCAAGCGGCTGGTGCGGCGCGAACACGACACCGAGACGCCTTCACAGCAGGAGAACGACGGATGACCCGACCTGAACCCGGGCCACACGCACAACGTATTGCAGTGATTGGTGGCGGCATCAGCGGACTCTCAGCGGCCCGCTACCTGAGTGCCCGTCACCAGGTCACCCTGTTTGAAGCAGCGGACCGCCTGGGCGGCCACACGGCTACCGTCGATGTCGAGATGGACGGTCAAGACTACGCCATCGACACCGGGTTCATTGTCTTTAACGACAGGACCTACCCCCACTTCCAGCGCCTGCTCGATCATCTCGACGTTGCCTATCAGCCCACCGAAATGAGCTTTTCGGTGCATCGCACTGACGTCGACTTCGAATACAACGGCCACACCTTGGCCTCGCTTTTCGCCCAGCGCCGAAACCTGCTGAGACCCTCGTTCTACCGGTTGCTGGGACAGATAGTGCGCTTCAACCGCCAGGCGATTCATGACCTTGCCAACCATGACGCGAATGCAGACCCTGACCCGCTGCTGCTGCCGCTAGGCGACTACCTGGACCGCGAAGGCTTTAGTGAAGACTTCCAGCGCCACTACTTGCTGCCCATGGGCGGCGCGATCTGGTCCGCCAGCCTGGCCGACATTCGCGCTTTCTCGACGCGCTTCTTCCTGCGTTTCTTTCATCATCATGGGCTGCTATCGATCAACGACAGGCCTCAGTGGTTCACCATCAAGGGCGGCTCCCGCACCTATATTGACCGCCTGACTGCGCCCTACGCCGACAGCATCCGGCTGGCCACTCCCGTCCATGGCATTCGCCGGGAAGCCGATGCCGTCGTCATCCGCACGCACAGCGGCGAAGAGCGCTTCGACCAGCTGGTCCTGGCCTGTCATGCGGACCAGGCCCTGGCACTACTGGAGGACCCGAGCCCGGCGGAGCGCGAGATACTTTCCGCCCTGCCCTATGCCGACAACGAGGTCGTGCTGCACACCGACACTCGGCTGCTGCCACGCCGGTCACGCGCCTGGGCCAGCTGGAATTACCGTCTTGATGGCCGCGCCGACAGCGCGAACGTCTCGGTTACCTACGCCATGAACATCCTCCAACAACTTGAGGCGCCGCATACCTTTTGCGTGACCCTCAACGACAGCGACAGCATCGCCGCCGACAAGGTAATTGGACGCTTCACCTACGCACACCCTCAGTTCACCCAGGCAGGTGCACTGGCCCAGGCTCGCCACGCCGAGATTTCCGGCACCAAGGGTCGCACCCACTTCTGCGGAGCTTACTGGCGTCATGGGTTCCATGAAGATGGCGTCTGGAGCGCCTTGCGGGTGGCCCAGGCGCTGGGCTGTGACGAGCTCGACCATGAGCGTCTCAGGGAGGCGACGTCATGATCACGACGCCGCGCTCGCGCATCTATCGTGGCACCCTGCGTCATCGCCGCTTTCTGCCTCGCCAGCACTCCTTCGACTATCGCGTGTGGATGGCGTTGCTGGACCTGGATGAGCTCCCCGCACTGTTCGATGGTGTGCCCGGCTTCAGTGCCAGGCGGCCCGCGCTGGCACGTTTCCGCCGGGAAGACTACCTGCCCGCCCGAGGCCAGCAACTGTCACTGGCAGAGGCCGCCAGAGAAGAGGTGCGCGAGCGTCTGGGAGCCGCCCCAGAGGGACGCGTCACCCTGCTGACGCAACTGTCGTCGCCCTGGGTCAGCTTCAATCCCATATCGCTCTACTACCTCTATCACCCTGCCGACGAGACAGGAGAGGAGCGGCTCGGCGCGGTGCTGGGAGAGGTCACCAATACCCCCTGGAGAGAGCGAACCCGATACGCCAGCGCAGTGGATGGCAGCCGCCACACGCATCGCGCGGCGTTCGACAAGGACCTTCACGTTTCGCCCTTCCTGCCCATGGGCATGACCTATCACTGGCGCTTCAACAGTCCCGGAGAGGCGCTGTTCATGCACATGGAAACCTGGCGAGACGAGCAGCGCCATTTTGATGCCACGCTCACCCTGGAGGGCCAGCCTGCTACGCGCGGTGCCCTCATGTCGACGCTGGCACGCCAGCCCTGGATGGCCACCAAGACACTGGCCGCCATCCATTGGGAGGCGCTCAAGCTGTGGCTCAAGGGCGTTCCCTTGCACGATCATCCGCCCCCCGCAGAGGGTGCCACGCCTCAGCCAAGGGAGAGTCAGTCATGACCTTGACCACACGCCAGTCCAGCGCCAGCGACACTGCACCGCCGCCCCCGTCAAGCGGCTCTCGGTTAGCCCAAGGAGTCCAGGACATGACCACCCTGAGAACACAGCACCACGCTATCGCCAGCAGCGAAGAAGGCAGACTGTCGCGTTGGCTGAAGCCTCGCGTGCTGGGCCACTTGGCCAAGCTCAAGCACGGCCACATCACGCTCATCGATGGTCACGAACGCCACCTTCTCGGCGAGGACGGCGAGCTGTCCGTTACTCTGGTGGTGCGTCACAGTCGCGCCTGGAAGCGTATGGCCATGGGCGGCTCGGTGGGTGCTGCGGAAGCTTACATGGAAGGCGATTGGGACGTTGACGACCTGGTCGGCTTGATTCGCCTGTTCGCCCTCAACATCGATCAGGTCAATGACGACGTGGAAAGGGGGGTCGCCAGCCTTGGCCGACTCCTGCTGTCGGGGCTGCTGAGACTGCAGCGCAACAGCCGCAAGGGCGCCAAGCGCAACATCGCGGCGCACTACGACATCGGCAACGACCTGTTCGAGACGTTCCTCGACCGCGAGCACTGGATGTATTCCAGCGCCGTCTTCCCAAGCCCGGATGCCAGCCTGGAGGAAGCCTCGACCCACAAGCTGGACGTCATGCTCGACAAGCTGGATGTGCAGCCCCATCACCACCTTCTCGAGATTGGTACCGGCTGGGGCGGGCTGGCCATTCATGCCGCCAAAACCCGCGGCTGCCGCGTCACCACGACCACGATCTCCGAGGAACAGTATCAACATACGGCGCGTCGACTGGCCGAAGAGGGGCTGGACGACCAGGTCACGCTGTTGAAACAGGACTACCGGGAACTGAGCGGTCGCTATGACCGGATCGTCTCGGTGGAAATGATCGAGGCCGTCGGCGCCGACTACCTGCCGCTGTACCTGAAGACACTCGATACGTTGCTCGCCCCACGCGGGCTGGTGCTGTTGCAAGCCATTACCGTGCGGGACCAGCGCTACGAGGCAGCGCGCAAGGAGATGGACTTCATCAAGCGCTATATCTTTCCGGGGGGGTTCCTGCCTTCACCGACCGTGCTGCTCACCCAGCTGACGCGACACACGTCCCTGAACCTGATCGATCTGGATGATATCGGCATGCACTATGCTCGCACCCTGCGCGAGTGGCGCCACCGCTTTGAAGCCAATCTGGATCGTGTCGCACGGCTGGGCTATGACGAGCGCTTCATTCGCATGTGGCGCTACTACCTGTGCTACTGCGAAGCCGCCTTCCTGGAGCGCACCATCAGCACCTGTCACCTGCTGCTGGCCAAGCCCGATGCGCGTCCTCCGACCCGGCTCGGAAGGCCGTAATCTTGGCCCGCTCTCGGACAACCTGGCCTTGGCTTGCGCTCAATGCAGCTGGCTTCCAGCTGAGTTGGCTGGCCTGCGTCATCGGCGGTGCGGGCGTGGGCGGCATCGTCGCCGGCGTGGTGCTCGCGGCTCATCTCATTGGCATGGCGCGCCCAGGGGAGTGGCGCTGGCTGGTCATCTTCGGGCTGACGGGGCTTGCCATCGACGGTAGCCTGGCGCTGCTGGGGGGCTATCGCTTTGCGCCTGAAGACGTCCGGGTGGGACCGCTGGCGCTGTGGCTTTTGTGGCTGTGGCCTCTTTTCGCCATGCTGATTCATCACTCGCTCTACTGGCTGTGGGCGCGTCCCTGGCTGGCAGCGCTGGGAGGAGCCATCAGTGCCCCGCTGTCCTATTTCGGCGGCGCCAAGCTGGCAGGGGTAGCGCTAGCCCCGTGGCTACTGCCGAGCCAGGCCGTCATCTGGGCGCTGATCTGCCTGACGGTCAGCCTGGCGGCGGCCCGTGGATACCTCACGCCACCGCCTGGCGAGAACCGCTCTCCAGCGGCTGACTGACGCTCTCGCGCCATAGCGCCTCCAGCTCATGGGCCGGCATGGGTCGCGCGTAGAAGTAGCCCTGGACCTCATCACATCCAACCTGCCGCAGATAGTCACGCTGTTCGGCGGTTTCCACCCCCTCTGCCACCACCTCCAGGCCCAGTCCCCTGGCCATGGCCATCACCGCATCGACGATGGCGGCGTCGGCGGTCTCGTGGGGCAGCGCCTTGACGAAGGCTCGGTCCAGCTTGAGCTTGTCCAGCGGTAGCTCCTTGAGATACCCCAGCGACGAATACCCCGTACCGAAGTCATCGATGGCGATACGATGCCCAAGATCCCTCAAGCGCTCCAGCCTGGGCGCGATGTCGCCGCCACGATCATCCAGCAGCACTGACTCGGTCAGCTCCAGCCCCAGCCAGTGAGAGTCGACTTCGTGGCGTGCGCGTCCCGTGGCAAGGGTCTTTTCCAGGTCCCCCTGGAACAGCTGCATGGCCGAAATGTTGATCCACACCGGCAACAGCGGCAGCCCACGCGAACGCCAATGGGCGAGCTGTGTCAGCGCCTGGTGGATCACCCAGTCCCCCAGAGGGGCCATGAGGCCGTGACGCTCGGCCAGGGGAATGAACTCGGCCGGTGACACCAGCCCATCGCGTGGATGGCGCCAGCGAAGCAAGGCTTCCATGCCGACCATGGCCTCATCGGACAGTCGATGCTGGGGCTGATAGTGAAGCTCCAGCTGGCCACCCTGGGCGAGGGCTTCGCGCAGGTCATTGAGCAGCGCCAGGTTGGGGCTGTCGCTGACGTCCAATGCCGGCCGAAACCTCAAGCACAGATTGCCGCCGCGTCGCCGCGCGGAGACCAGCGCGGACTCCAGTCGCTGGAACAGCACACCATCATTGTCGCCGTCCTCGGGGGCACGACAGCTGCCAATGGTGATGCCCAGGCGCAGGGTGCTTCCGTCGATCTGAAACGGCTCCCCCAGGTGGGCCTTCAATCCCTCGATCCAGCCCTCGTGGTCATCGTACGTGGTGGTACGCAGGACCATGAATTCATCTCCGCCCAGTCGACCGACCACGCCGCCGGCCACATGACCGGCCAATCTTTTGCCGAAACGCGCAAGCAGGCGATCTCCGGCACTGACGCCCAGGCTCTCGTTGATCTCGCGAAAGCCGTCAATATCGATGAGGGCCAGGTCCAGGCTTTCTCCTGCTCGCAGGTGACGCAGACGAGAAGACAGCAGCTCATGTAGCCGAAAACGGTTGGGCAGGCCGGTCAACGGGTCTTCCCGCCCGATGCGTCGCAGGTCCTGCTCTCGCGCCTTGCGCAGGGATATGTCGGTGAAGGTGGCAATGTGGTGCTCGGGATGGCCGCGGGCATCGGAGATCACCTGAACCTCCAGCCACATCGGATACTCATTGCCATCCTTGCGCCGCTGCCACAGCTCACCTTCCCAATGACCTGTGCTGGTCAAGGCCTGCCAGAAACGTTCAAAGAAGGCGCTGTCATGCCGCGCCGCCGCCAGATTGCTGGCGCTCAGCCCCTGAACCTCTGTCAGCTCATAGCCCGATAGTTCGGTGAAGGCCGGATTGACCGCCTGTATCTGATGCTGGGCGTCGGTAATCATCACCGCTTCGCCGGACTGACGCATCACCTGCTCGGTCAGCCGCGCGCGGCGTTGCTCGAGCTTGATCTGGCGCCAGCCATCCCACAGCGCCACCGCCATCAGTACGACGGCACCGAGCCGCAACGACACGCTGGGCAGCCATAAAATCGCCGACATGGCGCAGAGCCCGAGCCAGATCAGCGGGCGGTTAAAGGAGAGACGAGGCCACATGGTCGATACGGACTCCCGCTGGAGAGAACAGGCGAAATTGCTGTCCTATCGTTATCGGCCGACAGTAGGAAATCTGTAGTGCAAGATTCCTTTTCCGAGCAACCACGACCATGATCGAAGGTCCACGGGGTGCATTCGGCCCCCACGAACAGTAGACTAGGCAGGCCGCGTGGCGGCAGATTGCCGTACGCGGCGTACATCACTTCGACTCTCGGAACGCTCCAGTGACCAAGCAACACTCTTTTGATCGCGATGAACTGCTGGCTTGCAGCCGCGGTGAGCTGTTCGGCCCGGGCAATGCCCAGCTGCCGGCCCCCAACATGCTGATGCTCGACCGCATCACGCGCATTTACGAAGAGGGTGGCGAGTACGGAAAGGGCGAACTGATCGCCGAGCTCGATATCCGCCCCGACCTGTGGTTCTTCGACTGCCATTTCCCGGGTGACCCCGTCATGCCTGGCTGTCTCGGCCTCGATGCCATGTGGCAGCTGGTGGGCTTCTACCTTGGCTGGCTCGGCCATCCCGGACGTGGCCGGGCACTGGGCTGTGGTGAGGTCAAGTTCAGCGGGCAGATCATGCCTGAAGCCCAGAAGGTTACCTATCGCATCAATATCAAGCGCGTCATCACCCGCCGCCTGATTCTGGGCATGGCGGACGGCACTGTCTCCGTCGATGGCCGCGATATCTATCAGGCCAATGACCTGCGCGTCGGCCTGTTCACCTCCACCGCGAATTTCTGATCAGGAGGCTTCCATGCGACGAGTGGTAGTCACCGGCCTGGGTATCGTGTCCTGCCTGGGCAATGACCGGCAGCAGGTACTCGAGGCACTCAAGAACGGCCAATCCGGCATTCGCTTCAAGGAAGAATACGCCGAGCGCGGCTTCCGCAGCCAGGTGGCGGGCGTGGTCGATATCGACCTGGATACCCTGGTGGACCGCAAGCTGCGCCGCTTCATGGGCGATGCCGCCGCTTACGCCTATGTTTCCATGGCTCAGGCCATCGAAGACTCTGGCCTCAGCCCGGAGCAGGTCTCCAATGAACGTACCGGCCTGATCGCCGGCTCCGGCGGCGCTTCCAGCGCCAACCAGGTGGAAGCCGCCGATGTCATGCGTGAGAAAGGCCTGCGCCGCGTTGGTCCTTACCGTGTCACCCGGACCATGGGCAGCACCGTGTCCGCCTGCCTGGCGACCCCGTTCAAGATCAAGGGCGTCAACTATTCCATCTCTTCCGCCTGTGCGACCTCTGCACACTGCATCGGCTCAGCGATGGAACAGATTCAACTCGGCAAGCAGGACGTGGTCTTTGCCGGTGGCGGCGAAGAAGAGCACTGGACTTTATCGTGCCTGTTCGACGCCATGGGCGCCTTGTCCACCAGCTACAACGACGCTCCGGCAACCGCCTCTCGCCCCTATGACAAGTCTCGCGATGGCTTCGTCATCGCCGGTGGCGGGGGCATGCTGGTACTCGAGGAGCTCGAACACGCCAAGGCCCGTGGCGCCAAGATCTATGCCGAGGTAGTGGGCTACGGCGCCACCTCCGACGGCAAGGACATGGTGGCTCCCTCCGGCGAAGGCGCCGTGCGCTGCATGCGCCAGGCCATGGCCACCGTGGATGGCGACATCGACTACATCAACACCCACGGCACCTCCACGCCGGTAGGGGATGTGGCCGAGTTGAAGGCGGTGCGCGAAGTGTTCGGCGACAGCACTCCGGCGATGAGCTCCACCAAGTCACTGACCGGGCACTCGCTGGGCGCCACCGGGGTGCAGGAAGCGATCTACTCGCTGCTGATGATGGAGCATGATTTCATCGCTGCCTCCGCCAATGTCAGTGATCTGGACGATGAAGCCCAGGGCTTCGACATCGTCACTCAGCGCCGCGATGGCGTGAAGCTTGACCGGGTGCTCTCCAACAGCTTCGGCTTTGGCGGCACCAATGCCTGCCTGGTACTCCAGCGCTACAGCGACTGATACTTCCTCTAAGCCGTCATCACGACGGATAGCAAGAAGCCAAAAAACGGCGCCCTTGGGCGCCGTTTTTTCGCTGGATGGACACACTTTCTCCTATATTTTGCTCGATTAACTACAAACTAGCTCACAGCAAACAGGCATCGCCAGAGTGGTTGAGCGGTCGACTGGGGCCATGTTTACACTTCCTTCCGTCGGCGCCGCCTCAAGGCTTCTGCAGCGCGTCACCAGCGGCGCCCTTGGATGCCCCTCTCAAGGAAGATGCTCATGAATCTCCGTCATACCCTATCTGTGACCGTTGCCACCCTGGGCTGCAGTCTCCTACTCTCTGGCTGTGAAAACATGTCCACTGACGACATGATCAGCACCGGCCTCGCCGGCTTCGACGCTGCGACCATCAGCGATGAGGAGATCCAGGCCATGTCCGCTCAAGCCTGTGAGCAGATGGATGCCGAATCCGCCATCGCCACTCCCGGCTCCGAGTATGCCCAGCGTCTGCAGCGCATCGCCGACAACCTGGGTCACCAGATCGACGGCATCCCGGTCAGCTACAAGGTCTACATGACCGACGACATCAATGCCTGGGCCATGGCCAACGGCTGTGTGCGCGTCTACAGCGGTCTGATGGACATGATGACCGACAACGAGATCGAGGGGGTATTGGGCCATGAGCTTGGCCATGTGGCGTTAGGCCACAGCAAGAAGGCCATGCAGACCGCCTACGCGACCTCCATCGCCCGCGACGCCATGGCGGCATCCGGCAATGGTGCGGTAGCCGCCCTGTCCAGCTCGCAGCTGGGCGATTTGAGTGAAAAGTTCATCAACGCGCAGTTCTCCCAAAGCCAGGAGAGCGACGCTGACAACTTCTCGTTTGACCTGCTCACTGATCGTGGCATTCCTCGCGAAGGCCTGCTGACGGGCTTCGAGAAATTCGCCGACATGGACGGCGGCGAGAGCCGCCTGATGTCGTCACACCCGGGCTCCAAGGATCGCGCCGACAACATCCGCGAGCGTCTGGCCAACGGCTAGGCCAGCGACGCTGACGGCGTCACTGGTGCTGCTTAACCGACAAGGCCTCTTCCCACGCCGGGAAGAGGCCTTGTGGTGTCTTCAGGCGCGCCGTCGCCGGGTCTCAAGCGGTCTCGGTACGCGAAGCCGGTTGGTGGGGACGAGGCACGCTGGATATCTCAGCAAGTGTCGCCTCGATCCAGGCCTCGGTGTCTGCCAGCACTTCATCAGGGGTGCGCCCTTGCGTGGCGATCGGCTCACCCACCACCAGTGAGATACGACCAGGACGCTTGACCCAGTCTCGGCCGGGCCAGCATTCACCGGCATTATGTGCAACGGGCACCACGGGGACTCCTGCACGACAGGCGATCACCGCACCACTCTTGTTGTAGCGGCGACGGTTGCCGGGATCGACCCGCGTGCCTTCGGGGAAGATCAGCACGGAAAGCCCCTCCTTGAGACGCTGTCCACCCTGGCTGAGCACCTGCTTCATGGCGCGAGCCGGCTTGGACCGATCCAGTGCAATAGGGTGCAGCAGGCGCAAGCCCCAGCCAAAGATCGGGAAGTTGAGCAGCTCTTTCTTCAGTACCGTGCAGACCGGAGGCTTGAGCAGCTGAAGGTAGACGGTCTCCCACTCGCACTGATGGTTGGACAGAATCACTACCGGGCCGTCGGGCAGATTTTCATGCCCCTGCATCTCGTAGCGCACGCCACATACCAGGCGGAACCAGGCAATGATGAAGTGGTTGTAGAGATTCAGCAGCCGGTAGCGCGAACGCAGTGGCAGCAGGGGGGCAGGAGGCAGAAACAGCAGGCCGCAGACCAGCATGGCCGCAAAGTAGCCGATGTAGAAGATGACGCTGCGCAGCACGTTCATGGGGTTGCGTCCCCCTTGTCCTGGATGGCGGCGGCATCATCACGCGCCTGGCACCAGGTGTCGAGCATGCGGCCCACCTCCAGTCGCCATGGCTTCTGATGCACGCCAAACACCTCCAGCACTCGACGGCAATTGAGGACTCGGCGTAACGGCTGATCGTGGTGATGACTCAGCGCCTTGACCTCGCCCAACGCAATCTGCTCGCCCTGCCCTTCAAGCCGCGTCCCCAGCTGGGTACGCACCATGCAGACAAAGGTGTAAGCGCTGACCGGCTCGACACCTGCCAGGTGATAGCTGCCCCAGGCATCCGCGCCGCAGGCTTGCTGCTGGAGCATGCCTATCAGTGCCATGGCCACTGCATCGGCGGAGGTGGGGCAGAGGGTGACATCCGTCTCGGCACGTACCACGCCACCACTGATCAAGGTATCCAGCAGCTCGCCCAACCAGGCGTGACTGCCTTCCAGGGCGAACATCGGGCCAACGCGCACGATCAGGTGCTGGTGGCACTCTGCCCGGATTCGGTCGCCTGCGGTCACCAGGCGACGCAGGCCTTCATCGCGAGGGGCCGGAATGACATGCTCGTCGATCGGCGAGGCATGCCCGTCCTCATACAACTGGTCAGATACGCACCAGACCAGAGGAATACCGACATCGCGACAGGCCTCCATGCAGGCCTCGACAGCCTCGGCGTGTTCCATCACGGCGGCGGGGGGCACGCTGAAAGGGCGCGACAACGGTGGAATGATCAGTGCATCGGGCGCAATCGCCCGCAGCTTGTCCGCTCCCACCCGAGTGGCAGGATCGATCACCAGCTCCGTATCACCGCGCCGGTTGCTTTCCCGTGCCAAGGCCAGCGACAGGCAATGCCCCGCATCCAGAATCAGCAGCTTCACGACGACTCCTCGTCCATGAGGGCAGCGTGCAGGTCTGCACGATACCCTTGGCGTTACGGCGGATACTCCCTCGACGAGGCAGCACCAAAAGGCCACATTCTACACCAACTGCTGGTGAAACAGCGCCCCTCCCATGGCACGCGCTGCCGTCCCCGGCGGTGTCTTCCACATCACCTGCGTATGGACGGCTTGCAGACCTGCTCATGAAGATATCTGTCGGTCAAGCGGCGCTCAGCCGAGGCTGGTGGCAAGCCCCACCAGGCTGACGACCACCAGCACCACGCCAAGCACCCGGAAGAACACCTCGGAACGCGCTCCCAGCAGTGCCTGATGCACTCGCTCGCCCAACACGTGCCCTACCAGAGCACAGGGCAGCAGCCACAGGTGGTGCTCCAGCTGCAGGTCGACACCGGCGATGATGAAGGACACCATCTTGATCACCACCAGGATGAACCACAGCACAAACAAGGTATCGCGCAGCTGGTACTTGGCCACGTGGGAGGCGAACACGGCCACGATCAGCGGCGCCCCGATCAGCGACGTGCCGCTCACGTACCCGCCCAGCGCCAGCAGAGCGACATCGACGCCCTTGCTGCGACTTCGAAACGGCCGGTTCAGGGCGTAGCTGGCGCCGTAGATGATGACGATCACGAAGATCACCGCCGTCATCAGCTCTGCCGGCAACGTCAACAATCCGACGACGCCTATCAGTTTGGGGATGATCATGATCGACAGCGCCCGCTTTAAATAGCGCCAGTCGATATTGCTGTGCTCACCGCCCGCCTCCTGCTTGATCTGGCGACTGCCGCGCCAGGCGATCCAGCTGGAGAAGATCAACAGATGCACCGCCACGATGGGCAGAAAGACCAGCGGCTCATCCAGTACCAGCAACAGAAATGGCAGCGCCAGCACCGCACCGCCAAAGCCAAGGCTGGTGCGCACAAAGCCGCTCCAGCAGAAGATCAGCCCAATCAGGGCATATTGGTACCATTCGAGACCGGCCACGTCGCGGGCACTCCATTGCGTCCAGGGGAGCTATCACTGTACGGAGTTGGTGGGCAAAAATCAGTAGCCCGCTCACTGTATCGACCTTCTGTCCCAATCTCCCGAGGCCAATCGACCAAGGTCATGTCTGGTGACCCGAGTGGTCCATCGGCACCGCTCATGAAAGGCTGACGCTAGCGATCTTTGGCTGCTCGCCATGGAGCAGTCTGCTCTTTTGCGCCGGGGGCTCGCTCGCCTAAAGTGACATGACGTCATGCCCTCCCCACCGCCGACAGCAGATGAGGATGCCTCTTGGATGTTGAACCGCCCTTAAAGATCAGCAAGAAGCGGCGAGCGTTCTCGATCATCGTCGTCTTCAGCTTCCTGTTCGTCGGTACCCTGATTGCCCTGGCCATTCTCGTCGGGCCTTACCTTTACGCGCCTCTCGAGTCCCTGTTCTTCGGCACCGCCCGACGCGCTGCAGACGCCAATGAACAGCACTACAGAGATCATGTCTGGGTGATGTACTCCATCCCCAGCGCGCTCATCTCCGCTTGGCTATGCAGAGTCATGTTCCGCCGCAAACCCCATCGCCGGCGGCGACCGCTGAGGCGCAAGCTGGCCCAGCAGAGAGCGAAGAGGCGCCGGATGGGGGCCAGCGACGGCCTGAGCGGAATCAACGATCATCAGGCAGAAGACGAAGGGGGCGAAGACGCATGGGGCGAAGACAACGTGCAGCGAAGGGGGCGCGGGTATCGCCACATCCTGCCAGGCCATCGGCATAGGCATCGGCACGTTCATCCCAACGACAGGCGGTGATGACCGACGGCCCCACACGCAGTGATCCCATCTCCAGCCAGCAACGGGCCAGCTTGCCCACCAACGAAGAGACCCCGCTTCCGCGGGGTCTCACGACACGACTAGCCAAGACAGCAAGCCAAGACGGGCTGCCTGGCTTAGGGAAACACTGCATACATGCCTGCGCGGACGAATCGCTGCGTTGCGCGCTGCTCGAACGCCTCGCCTTTACCGAATAGGCAGTGGGTTCTGCACTACGGGCGTCTGACGCTTCTTCCGCTCGGCTGACGTATTCTGCGCTTCCTTGGATACACCCAGGTCAGAACGGAATTTCGTCGTCGAAGTCGTCGAAGTTGCCCGGGTCCGGAGCACCAAAGCCGCCTTTCTGGCCGCCTTGGTTCGGCGCCTGCTGCGGCGGACGGTTCTGCTGACCACCGCCCTGCTGACCGCCGCCAAAGTTACCGCCCTGCTGGGGCTGGCCACCGCCAAAGTTGCCGCCCTGCTGGGGCTGACCGCCACCAAAGTTGCCGCCCTGCTGGGGCTGACCACCACCGAAGTTGCCGCCCTGCTGGGGCTGGCCACCGCCGAAGTTGCCGCCCTGCTGGGGCTGGCCACCGCCGAAGTTGCCGCCCTGCTGGCCGCCGAAGCCGCCGCCCTGGCCGCCTTCACCCCGACCGTCCAGCATCTGCATGTCGCTGGCAACGATTTCGGTGGAATAGCGGTCCTGGCCATTCTGGTCCTGCCACTTGCGCGTCTGCAGGCGCCCTTCAATGTACAGCTTGGAGCCTTTTTTCAGGTACTGCTGCGAGATTTCGGCCAGCTTGTTGAACATCACGACCCGATGCCACTCGGTACGCTCCTGGCGCTGGCCGCTCTGGCGGTCCATCCAGGTATCGGTAGTCGCGAGATTGAGATTGGCCACGGCGGTACCCGAGGGGGTGAAGCGTACCTCCGGGTCCTGACCGAGGTTGCCGATGAGGATGACCTTGTTGACGCCACGGGCCATGGTTGACTCCTTGATACAAATAATGATGCCGAGACATGCAGGGTACGACCCTCACGCCTCGAAGAGGTTCTTTCGACACCGAATACCGGGTCGGCGTCACATAAGACAGGTGTGGCTACTATACGCGAGATCACAACAGTTGGCCGCTACATCGAGCGCCCCGGCATGACCTGACCCCGCCAGGCGTTGATCGCGTGCGTCTATCCCGCGGGCACTGGCGCCCCCCATGCCTCTCACCGCCATCTGCCTGGTCAGGGCGTCGACTGGCGCGACGTGCGGGTCAGCCGTTCCAGCGCCTCGGTATCGAGCCGTGTGCGGTCGACCTTCAAGTAAGCCAGCCGTTCTTCCGGCACCACCAATACGTCCTCGACCCCGGCGACGGCGGCGAAGCGTGCCATCAGACTGTCGAGCGTATCGCGTTCGACGTCTTCGGCCAGGGCCACGACCTCGCTGGACAGGTGACGCGGTGCACGCATGCCGAGCATCAGCAGGAACCAGCCAAGCCCCAACAGAGCCGCTCCGAGAAATACCGCCGACAACCCGAACTGCTGGGCCAGAAAGCCCCCCAATACACCGCCGAGGAAAGCGCCCAGGAACTGGCTGGTGGAATAGACACCCATGGCCGTGCCCTTGGCACCGGCAGGCGCCAGCTTGCTGATCATCGACGGCAGCGTCGCCTCAAGCAGGTTGAAGGCCGTAAAGAAGGCCAACAGCCAGGCGCACAGCGCCGCCAGGCCGGTGCCCGCCAGGCCGAGGCCCAACAGGCTAAGCGTGATGGTGGCGATAGCGCCGAGGCACATCAGTTTCATCTTGCGTTTCTTCTCGGCCACGATGACCAGCGGCACCATGGCCACAAAGGACAGCCCCATCACCAGCAGATAGACCAGCCCATGGTGTGCTTCGACGATCCCGGCATCCACCAGGCGAAACGGCACCGCGGTGAAGATGGCCATCAGGATCAGGTGCAGGCTGAAGATCGAGGCGTCCATGCGCCACAGGTCGAGGCGGCCAAGAATACTGGCCAGCTGACCACGATCCAGGCCCACGTCTCGGTGACCGCGACGCCGCGGAGCCGGAGGCACCAGCTTCCACAGCACGACCAACCCCAGCAGCGCCAGCAGGGCGGTGAAGTAGAACACTCCCGCCAGACCAAACCGGCTGGCCACCAGCGGCCCCAGCACCATCGCCACACCGAAGGCCACCCCGATCGACAGGCCGATGGTCGCCATGGCCGCCGTGCGCACCTGTTCCCGGGTCTGGTCGGCCAGCAATGCCATGATGGCCGCCGCCACCGCACCGCTGCCCTGCAGACTGCGGCCCACGATCATCATGGCGATGGAGTCTGCCTGAGCGGCAATCACGCTGCCGATGGCAAACAGCCCCAGGCCAGCGGCGATGACCGGCTTGCGGCCAAGGCGATCCGACAGCAGTCCAAACGGGATCTGCAGCACGGCCTGGGTCAGCCCGTAGACGCCGAGCGCCAGCCCCACCAGCAGCGGCGTGGCGCCAGCCAGGTGATCAGCATTCAGGGCAAGCACAGGCAAGACCATGAAGAGTCCCAGCATGCGCGTGGCGTAGAGCCCCGCCAGACCGACGATGGCACGCCGTTCGGAGGCTAACAGAAGTCGGGCCTTGGACATGAAAAAGATACCGGCGTTGAAGACGGGGCCAGGCCCCGGAGATGGACCGCACATTCTAGCGCCTGCGGGCGGTGCAGAAAATGCCGCGCTCAAGGTCATTTCACAGGCGACTTTTCGACCGCGACTTTGCCGGTGGGGAGGCGGGCCACGTATAATCGGCCTTTTGCCGCGTCCTCGAGGTGGGAATGGACAAGATTCTGGTCAGGGGTGCACGCACCCACAACCTCAAGCAGATCGACGTCGAACTACCCCGTGACAAGCTGATCGTGGTCACCGGACTGTCCGGTTCCGGCAAGTCGTCGCTGGCCTTCGACACCTTGTACGCCGAAGGCCAGCGACGCTACGTGGAGTCGCTGTCCACCTATGCGCGTCAGTTTCTGTCGATGATGGAAAAGCCTGACGTTGACCACATCGAGGGGCTGTCTCCAGCGATTTCCATCGAGCAGAAATCCACCTCGCACAACCCCCGCTCGACCGTCGGTACGATCACCGAGATCTACGACTACCTGCGCCTGCTGTTCGCACGGGCTGGCACCCCCCGCTGCCCGGAGCATGGGGAGGATCTGGAAGCGCAGACCATTTCGCAGATGGTCGACCAGGTCATGGCGCTACCGGAGGGCAGTAAACTGATGCTGCTGGCTCCGGTCGTCAGCGGACGCAAGGGTGAGCACCTGCAGCTGCTGGCCGAGCTGCGCTCACAAGGTTTCGTGCGCGCCATGATCGACGGCCAGGTGGTGGAACTCGATGACGTCCGCCCGCTGGAGAAGAACCGCAAGCACGACATCAGCGTGGTCGTTGACCGCATCAAGGTGCGCGAGGGCCTGGAGCAGCGCCTGGCCGAGTCCTTCGAGACCGCCCTTGGCCTGGCCGACGGCACTGCCATGATTCATTTCATGGACGGTGAGCAGGAGGATATGGCCTTCTCGTCGCGCTTTGCCTGCCCGGTGTGTGGCTACTCCATCGCCGAGCTCGAGCCGCGGATGTTTTCCTTTAACAACCCGGCCGGCGCCTGCCCCACCTGCGATGGACTCGGGGTCCAGCAGTTCTTCGATCCCGACAAGCTGATCAGCCACCCGGAACTGTCGCTGGCCGAGGGCGTGATCAAGGGCTGGGACCGGCGCAGCGTCTACTACTTCAACCAGTTGAAGGCGGTCGCCGACCACTACCGTTTCACGCTGGAAACCCCCTGGAACGAACTGGCGCGCCACGAGCGTGAGGTGATCCTCAACGGCAGCGGCAAGGACGACATTGCCTTCACCTACGTCAATGATCGTGGCAAGAAGGTTACCAGGGAGCACCCTTTCGAAGGGGTGCTGCCCAATATGCAGCGACGCTATCGGGAAACCGAGTCCAGCATGGTGCGCGAAGACCTCGCCCGCTATATCGCCGTGCAGCCCTGCCGTACCTGCGAGGGCTCACGCCTGCGCAAGGAAGCGCGCCACGTGTTCGTCGATGGCACCACGCTACCCCAGGTCGTGCGCTTGCCGATCGGCGACGCCCAGCGCTACTTCAGCGAGCTGAGCCTGCCCGGACGCAAGGGCGAGATAGCCGAAAAAATCCTGGCAGAGATCTCGGCGCGGCTGGAGTTTCTGGTCAACGTCGGCCTGGATTATCTCAACCTCGAGCGCAGCGCAGAGACCCTGTCCGGCGGCGAGGCTCAGCGCATTCGCCTGGCCAGCCAGATTGGCGCGGGTCTGGTGGGCGTCATGTATATCCTCGATGAGCCCTCCATCGGCCTGCACCAGCGCGACAACGATCGCCTGCTGAAAACCCTGGAGCGCCTGCGCGACCTGGGCAACACGGTGATCGTGGTCGAACACGACGAAGACGCCATCCGCGCCGCCGACCATGTGCTCGACATTGGCCCCGGCGCCGGCGTCCACGGCGGCGAAATCGTCGCCGAGGGCACCCCGGAAGAGGTCATGGCCAATGAGGCCTCGCTGACCGGCCAGTACCTGTCCGGCACCCGCGCCATCGAGGTTCCCCCCTGGCGCATTCCCGGTAACCCGGAAAAGACGCTCAAGCTGACCGGCGCGACCGGCAACAACCTGCAGGACGTCACCCTGGAGCTTCCGCTCGGGCTTTTCGTCTGCGTTACCGGGGTCTCTGGCTCGGGCAAGTCGACGCTGATCAACTCGACGTTGATGCCGATCGCCGCCCGCGAGCTGAACAAGGCCACGACCCTGACGCCGTCGCCCTACAAGAGCATTGAGGGACTCGATCAGCTCGACAAGATCATCGACATTGACCAGAGCCCGATCGGTCGCACGCCGCGCTCCAACCCGGCGACCTACACCGGCATCTTCACCCCCATCCGCGAGCTGTTCGCGGGCACCCAGGAAGCCCGTTCACGGGGCTACAAGCCGGGGCGCTTCTCGTTTAACGTCAAGGGGGGCCGCTGTGAGGCCTGCCAGGGCGAGGGCATGATCAAGGTCGAGATGCACTTCCTGCCGGATATCTATGTGCCCTGCGATGTCTGCAAGGGCAAGCGCTACAACCGCGAGACCCTGGATATCCACTACAAGGGCAAGACCATCGATGAAGTGCTGGAGATGACGGTGGAGGAAGCCCTGGAATTCTTCAGCCCGGTGCCCGCCATCGCACGCCGTCTGCAGACCCTGGTCGACGTCGGCCTGACCTACATTCGCCTGGGTCAGAGCGCCACCACCCTGTCCGGCGGCGAGGCCCAGCGGGTCAAGCTGGCCCGGGAACTGGCCAAGCGGGATACCGGCAAGACCCTGTATATTCTCGATGAGCCCACGACGGGCCTGCACTTCGAGGATATCCGCCAGCTGCTGACGGTGCTCCACCGCTTGCGCGATCACGGCAATACCGTAGTAGTCATCGAGCACAACCTGGACGTGATCAAGACCGCCGACTGGTTGATCGATCTGGGGCCTGAAGGTGGCTCCGGCGGAGGCCGGATCATCGCTGAAGGCACGCCTGAGCAGCTTGCGAACATGGAGATCTCCCACACCGGGCGTTTCCTCAAGCCACTGCTCGAACGTGCGCCCTCTACCTCACGCAAGGATGACAAGGCCACCGCAACGGCCTGAGGGCTCGGCCAGGAGCCCGCTGCTCACCTGGTGAGCAGCGGATGCTAGACCCAAGGGGAAGGCCACGGCCTTCCCCTTGTCGTATTGGTGCGCGCCCTGGCGGCAGAACACTGGAGGAAGAACATAAGTGCAGCCCATCCCTACTTCAGTGCTCACCTGCTGGATACCAAGCATCAGCGCCAAGCGGTGTCGTCGCAGCGCTCTCAACGGCAATCTCCGCTATCATCACACGGCTGTTTATCGGAATCTCGCTACGAAAAGGCTTGCCATGCAGAACAACTTAAAGAGGCCATCAGTCACTGATGGGCATAGCGCGCTCGAGGTGCTGTTCGACAAAATGGAGCGACTGCCCGCGCCAACGCCGCCAGAGCTCAACCTGTTTTCAAGTGCAGGGCCAGGACACCATGAGAACCGCCTGTCCGATCTGATGGCAATCTTCATGGGTAGTCATGAAGGAGCGCCAACCTGGCTAGCCAAGGCCCTGGTAGCGTGCCTGCTCCATAAGGGCGCCTTCCACGAAGACCTCCAAGATGAACTCCTTGTTCGCACAGACTGGGAGAGTATCTCCGTTGAGCGCGAAGTTCCGTCACCTGACATATGGAATGGCAATGACAAACGGCTCGACTTGGTCATCTTGGGTGAAAGCTTCGTCATAGGCGTCGAGCACAAAGTCTGGGCCTCCGCATCCGACAATCCTTTCCCCTCCTACACCAACTTGATCGACTCCTATCAGCGGCGCCACCGGGTCCGTTGCGTGCTGAGCCCACTATCCCAACGGACAGATGTCCCTGACGACTGGATCTGCGTCTCTTACGACGAACTTATTACCGTGGCTCGAGAGCGATTCGGTCAAGAAATTGCCCACCACACCTTTACCAAGTGGCAGGTCTTCTATCAGGAGCTGCTGCAGCACATGCACAACATTGCGCACCAGGAAAAGGCCATGATCATGGACGACAAGGAACTGACATTTGCCCTTAAACACTTTGCTCAACTCAAGCAGGCGTCAGAGAAATTCCATTTGCTGGAGGCTGAGCTGCGTCAGCAGTGCATGCGTCATTTGTCTGCGACCCTTGAGGTGGCAGAGTCAGACATCATCAAAACAACGAACAGCTGGAGTGATGGCGAAGAAAAGGTCCTGCGGTTCTCCTTGGCGCGCTGGGAGGGACAGAACAACCAGGCCTGTCTCGTTTACTACCCCTGCTCTGAGTCTGACGCTGGCGATAGCGAAAGTATCGGCTTCTACGTTAGGGGCTACATCGACCGCCAAGCGACATCGGCGGACCTAGACAGTCTTGCCGCGGAATTCACGAGCACTATTCCGGACACCAAGAGCGATGCCTGGTCGTTCTACCGCGACAAGAAAACGCCAGGCTTTTGGTTTGAAAGCAACCAGCGCTATCTGGCCCTCGATGCCTGGCCACATCCTTATACCCGAGAAGGCGCCTTGGAGGCTCTAGGTGATCTCGCACTTTGGATCGATCAGCGCATCAGTGACAGCGCCAGCTGACTCAAAGACAGCTCGCCGGTCAACGACAAGCCCTACGCCTACATGTTGCCCTCATGCAGGACACCCTTGAGCGTCAGCGCGCGGCGCGCGGTTTCTTCAAGCACGCATGACGCGGCGACCACATTGCGGATGGTGCCGCCCTGGTAGCGGGCGTAGGCATAGCCACACTCGGCGTCGCGAAAGGCGATCCAGGCGCGCTGCACATCCCTGAGCGCTTCCGCGCGAGAGATACCGAGTTCCGGCCACTCCTGATCCTGCTCGCGCATACTATCCCGCAACTCCAGGTACTGCGCGTTCAACAGATCGTCCCAGACCTCGGTCTCGGCCTGAAGGCAAGCGACAATCCCCAGGGTCGTGCTACCGCCGTCGCTCTCCTGGCAAAGGTTTGCAGCCTCTGCGATGCAGTTGCCGGCCCCCTCCTGACCCATCTGCACAAAGCACTCACGCACGCTGGCAGCGTCGACCGAGAGGGATGATGGCCTGAGCTCTTCCTTCTCATCTAACTGTGCTGCCTGTGTCTGTGGCCCGACTATGACCGACAACAGCACGAGGAGCGATATTAGCCTCTGCCACATCTGATTAAACTCCTTCCCCGAAACCTTGTGCCTGACTGACATCATAGGGGAAGCCAGGAGGGCCAGGCATGGCAAGACTCTACCGTCGTCGTCATTGCTCGTTACAGGCATTCATCGTCAGCAGAGTTTTACTTAATAAACAGGCACTTGTGATAGCGAAGTGCAGACAAAAAAAACCGCCACCCTGAACACTCAGGGTGGCGGTTTCGCGTCGTGTTGAAGCGCTGTCGAAAGGATTACTCCTCGCCGACGGCCTCTTCTTCAGCGACGGGACGATCGACCAACTCGACGAAGGCCATCGGGGCGTTGTCGCCGGTGCGGAAGCCGCACTTGAGAATACGGACGTAACCGCCCGGACGCTCGACGTAACGCGGACCCAGCTCATTGAAGAGCTTGCCGACTGCTTCTTTGGAGCGAGTACGGCTGAAGGCCAGACGACGGTTAGCGACGCTGTCTTCCTTCGCCAGGGTAATGAGCGGCTCGATATGACGACGCAGCTCTTTTGCCTTGGGAAGGGTTGTCTTGATCACTTCGTGCTCGACCAGCGACACGCTCATGTTGCGGAACATGGCCTGGCGGTGCGAGCTGGTACGATTGAGGTGACGACCACTCTTACGATGACGCATGGTTGTGATTCCTTACCAAACTGGGACTCGAGCCGACGCTTAGGCGGTGGCCTTGTCGTCCTTCAGGCTAGCCGGCGGCCAATTTTCAAGCCGCATGCCAAGGGACAGACCACGAGCAGCCAACACGTCCTTGATCTCGTTCAAGGATTTCTTGCCGAGGTTCGGGGTCTTCAACAGCTCAACTTCAGTACGCTGAATCAGATCACCGATGTAATAGATATTCTCGGCCTTCAGGCAGTTGGCGCTACGAACGGTCAACTCGAGATCGTCTACGGGGCGCAGCAGGATCGGATCGATGTGATCCTCTTCCTCGACCACTTCCTGTTCCTTGTCGGCTTCCAGATCGACAAACGCTGCCAGCTGCTCTTGCAGGATGGTCGCGCTGCGACGGATGGCCTCTTCCGGATCCAGGGTGCCGTCGGTTTCCAGGTTGATGATCAGCTTATCGAGGTCGGTACGCTGTTCAACACGAGCGGCTTCGACGCTGTAGGAAACGCGGCGCACGGGGCTGAAGGTCGCATCCAGCTGCAGACGGCCGATGGCGCGTGTTTCGTCGTCGGCTTCGCTGCGGACATCCGCAGGCTCATAGCCGCGACCACGGGCCACCTTGAGCTGCATCTTGAGCTCGGCGCCTTCATTGACGTGGGCGATGACGTGCTCGGGGTTGACCACTTCGACGTCGTGATCGACGGCGATGTCACCAGCGGTGACGACGGCCGGGCCCTGCTTGTTCAGCGAGAGCATCGCCTCGTCGCGGCTGTGCATCTTGATCGCCACGTCTTTGAGGTTCAGGAGGATTTCGATGACATCTTCCTGGACGCCCTCGATCGCGCTGTACTCATGGTCGACGCCTGCGATCTCGGTTTCCACCACGGCACAGCCGGGCATGGACGAGAGCAGGATACGACGCAGAGCATTGCCCAGCGTGTGGCCGAAGCCACGCTCGAACGGCTCGAGCACGATCTTTGCGTGGTGTGCGCTGATCTCTTCGACCTTGATGTCGCGAGGACGGAGAAACTCTGTCACTGAACGCTGCATATGAACACCTTTCAGGCTGCCAAACGAATACTCGGTAATGATCGCCGCCCTCCCGAGGGAGGGCGGCGCGGACTGGCCGTTTACTTCGAGTACAGCTCGACGATCAGTTGCTCGTTGATGTCGGCAGTCAGGTCACCGCGCTCGGGCAGGGCCTTGAAGGTGCCTTCCATCTTCTTGGCGTCGAGTTCGATCCAGGCCACATCGCCACGGTTGGCAGCGATGGTCAGGGCGTTTTGGATACGCGCCTGCTGCTTGGCCTTTTCACGAACGGATACCACGTCGCCGGGCTTGACCTGGTAGGAGGCCACGTTGACGGTCTTGCCGTTAACGGCAATCGCCTTGTGGCTCACCAGCTGACGAGCCTCGGAGCGAGTGGCGCCAAAGCCCATGCGGTAGACGACGTTGTCCAGTCGGGACTCAAGCAGCTGCAGCAACAACTCACCGGTCGCACCCTTCAGACGGGCGGCTTCCTTGTAGTAGTTGCGGAACTGCTTTTCGAGTACGCCATACATGCGACGTACTTTCTGCTTCTCGCGAAGCTGCAAGCCGTAGTCGGAAAGACGCTGACGGCGCTGGCCGTGCACACCCGGAATCTGCTCGGATTTGCACTTTTTCTCGAAGGGAGTGACACCGCTCTTGAGGAAGAGGTCGGTACCTTCCCGGCGAGACAGTTTGCACTTAGGTCCAATGTAACGAGCCATGAATCTGTCTCCTTAAACGCGGCGTTTCTTCGGCGGACGGCAGCCATTGTGGGGAATGGGCGTCGCGTCGGTGATGCTTTGCACGCGGAAGCCGGCGGCGTTGAGCGCGCGCACGGCGGATTCACGGCCAGGACCGGGGCCCTTGACCAGCACGTCGACGTTTTTCACACCATACTCGGCTGCAGCGGTCGCTGCACGCTCGCTTGCTACTTGAGCAGCGAACGGGGTGCTCTTGCGAGAACCACGAAAACCCGAACCACCGGCTGTCGCCCAGGAAAGAGCGTTGCCCTGGCGGTCTGTGATCGTAATGATCGTGTTGTTAAAAGAGGCGTGGATATGCGCAACCGCATCCACTACCTGCTTTTTAACCTTTTTACGGTTGCTACGCGGGTTAGCCATGTTGATGTCAATTCCTGTCTTTACGCCAGAACGTGCGTGTTATTTGCGGATCGGCTTACGCGGTCCCTTACGGGTACGCGCGTTAGTCTTGGTGCGCTGACCGCGCATCGGAAGACTACGACGATGACGCAGACCACGATAGCAACCCAGGTCCATGAGACGCTTGATGTTCAGCGTCACATCACGACGAAGGTCGCCTTCAACGGTATACTTGCCGACTTCACTACGCAGGTTGTCGATCTCTTCAGATGACAGGTCCTGGATTTTGGTGGTCGGCGCGATGCCGGTCGCTTCACAGATTTCCTGTGCGCGAGTGCGGCCAATCCCGAAGATGTAGGTCAGCGAGATCGCCGCATGCTTGTTGTCCGGGATATTGACGCCTGCAATACGGGCCATCAGCTTACTCCGAAATTTGAGCGGCTTGCTCGGTTAATCAACTACAAAAGGCGCAATAGCATACCCCCTTCCCATCAAAAGGGCAAGGGGTATGCCAGCACCCGGTTCAATTCAGCCCAGGATCAACCCTGGCGCTGCTTGTGCCGCGGCTCGCTGCAGATGACGCGCACGGCGCCATTGCGACGAATGATCTTGCAATTGCGGCACATTTTCTTGACGGAAGCTCGAACTTTCATCGTTCTCTCCAATATCGGCTTGCGGCGTGCCAAATCGGCCTGCGGCGCGTTTAGCGCATGATGCCGCCGCTACCGTAGCCTTTCAGGTTGGACTTCTTCATCACCGACTCATACTGGTGCGACATGAGGTGCGACTGCACCTGGGCCATGAAGTCCATGATGACCACGACCACGATCAGAAGCGAGGTACCGCCAAAGAAGAACGGCACGTTCCACGCTACGATCAGGAACTGGGGCATCAGGGAAACCGCAGTGATGTAGAGAGCGCCGAACAAAGTCAGACGAGTCATGACCTTGTCGACATAACGAGCGGTTTGCTCGCCAGGACGAATCCCCGGCAGGAAAGCACCCGACTTCTTGAGGTTGTCGGCTACGTCCTTGGGGTTGAAGACCAGCGCTGTGTAAAAGAAGCAGAAGAATACCACCGCCGCCGCGAAAAGCAAGATATACAGGGGCTGACCAGGGGCCAACGCCTGGGACGCGCGCTGCAACCACTCCATGCCATCACCGGCACCTACCCACTGACCGAGGGAGGCCGGGAACAGCAGGATACTCGAGGCAAAGATGGCCGGAATAACGCCCGCCATGTTGACCTTGAGCGGAAGGTAGCTGCTCTGTCCTGCGTACATCTTGTTGCCGACCTGGCGGCGCGGGTAGTTCACCGTAATCCGGCGCTGACCGCGTTCGATGAACACGACAAACGCCACGGTGGCGATACCCAGAAGGCTCAACGCCAACAGCGGCAACACATTCCACGCGCCCTCGTTGCGGGCAAGCTCGAAGGCTTGCGCCACAGCGCCAGGCAGGCCGGCGACGATACCCGCGAAGATCAGCAACGAGATACCGTTGCCAATACCCTTCTCGGTAATCTGCTCACCCAGCCACATCAGGAACACCGCGCCACACACGAAGGTGATGATCGCGGTGAAATAGAAGCTGAGATCGGCCGTGTAGGCAATGCCTTGGCTGGCCAGGCCCACCGACATACCGGTGGCCTGAACCAGGGCCAGCACCACCGTGCCGTAGCGCGTGTACTGGCTGATCTTGCGGCGGCCGCCCTCGCCTTCCTTCTTCAACTGCTCAAGGTGAGGCGAGACGGCAGTCAGGAGCTGCATGATGATCGACGCCGAGATGTACGGCATGATGCCGAGGGCGAGGATACTCATGCGCTCCAGGGCACCGCCCGAGAACATGTTGAACATGCCCAGGATGGTGCCCTGCTGCTCCCTGAACAAGGCAGCAAGCTGGTCAGGATTGATACCGGGAACGGGGATGTGGGCACCGATACGGTAGACCACGATGGCGAGGAGCACGAAGCGCAGACGCGCCCACAGTTCACTCAGACCGCTGCCCATCGCCGGCATGTTTCCTGACTTGGCCATTTAGTCCTCTACCTTGCCACCGGCGGCTTCGATCGCTGCGCGGGCACCTTTGGTGACCCGCAGACCGCGAACGGTAACCGCCTTGTTCAGATCGCCGGAAAGGATCACTTTCGCATGCTGCGTAGCGTCCTTCAGCACATTGGCTTCCTTGAGGCTTTCCAGAGTGACTTCGTCACCCGCGACCTTGGCCAGTTCGGCCAGGCGGACTTCCTCGGAAACCAGTGATTTGGCGGAGGTGAAGCCAAACTTCGGCAGACGACGCTGCAGGGGCATCTGACCGCCCTCGAAGCCGGGCTTGACGCTGCCACCGCTGCGCGACTTCTGGCCCTTGTGGCCACGGCCGCCGGTCTTGCCCAGACCGGAGCCGATGCCACGACCGACGCGCTTTTCAGCGTGCTTGGAGCCCGGTGCCGGGCTCAGGCTGTTAAGTTTCATGGATTACTCTCCCTCAACACGCACAAGGTAGTTGACCTTGTGGATCATGCCGCGGACGGCAGGGGTGTCTTCCAGTTCAACCGTGTGACCGATGCGGCGCAGGCCGAGGCCCTTCATGGTGGCCTTGTGCTTGGCCAACGTGCCGATGGTGCTGCGGGTCTGGGTAACCTTGATCGTAGCTGCCATGGTCTATTACCCCGTGATCGCTTCGACTGAGAGACCGCGCTTGGCGGCCACGTCTTCCGGCGACTGCATGGAAGCCAGGCCATTCACGGTCGCGCGGACCACGTTCACCGGATTGGTGGAGCCATAGCACTTGGCCAGGACGTTGTGCACGCCGGCCAGTTCCAGCACGGAGCGCATGGCGCCGCCGGCGATGATACCAGTACCGTCGGAAGCCGGCTGCATGTACACCTTGGAGGCGCCATGACGAGCCTTGACCGGATACTGGAGTGTGCCGCCGACCAGGTTCACCTTGACCATGTTGCGACGCGCCTGGTCCATCGCCTTCTGAATCGCGACCGGCACTTCACGCGCCTTGCCACGACCGAAGCCAACACGACCGTTTCCGTCACCGACGACAGTCAGAGCGGTGAAGCCGAAAATACGGCCACCCTTGACCACCTTGGCGACACGGTTGACCTGCACGAGCTTTTCTTGCAGATCGCCGTTTTGCTGTTCGTTCTTCGCCATCGTAAAACCCTTTAGAATTCCAGGCCGCCTTCACGAGCGGCGTCGGCCAGGGCCTTCACACGACCGTGGTACTTGAAGCCAGCGCGGTCGAAGGCCACCTGGGTGATGCCCGCTTCCTTGGCGCGCTCAGCGATCAGCGCACCAACTTTGGCTGCGGCGTCTGCGTTGCCGGTTGCACCTTCGCGCAGGCTCTTGTCCAGCGTGGAAGCGCTGGCCAGGACCTTGCCACCATCCGGCGAGATAATCTGCGCGTAGATGTGACGCGGGGTACGGTTGACGCACAGGCGAGACACGCCCAGCTCGCGGATCTTGGCGCGAGCGCGGCGGGCACGACGGAGACGAGATTCTTTCTTCGCGTTCATAACCCTGCCTTACTTCTTCTTGGCTTCTTTACGGCGGACCTGCTCATCCGCGTAACGCACACCCTTACCCTTATAGGGCTCGGGCGGACGGAAGGCGCGGATTTCCGCTGCGACCTGGCCGAGCTTCTGCTTGTCCGCGCTCTTCAGCACGATGACGGTGTTCTTCGGCGTTTCCGCAGAGACACCCTCAGGCAGGGCATAATCGACCGGGTGAGAGAAGCCCAGTGTCAGGTTAAGCGTCTGGCCTTTCGCTTGAGCGCGATAACCGACGCCGATGATTTCGAGGGTCTTGGTAAAGCCCTCGGACACGCCGGTGACCAGGTTCTGAACCAGGGCACGGGTGGTGCCGACCATGGCCCAGCTCTTAGCGGATTCGCTCGGCTGGAAGGTCAGCTGGCCGTCTTCCTGCGCGATCACGACATCGCCGTGAACGGGCATGGAGAGGGTGCCCTGACCGCCCTTGGCGGTCAGCGTGGCGTCGTCGATCTTGACCTCGACGCCAGCGGGCACTTTAACCGGATATTTGGCTACGCGGGACATTCCAAACTCCTAGAATACGGTGCAGAGGACTTCGCCGCCGACACCAGCCTGACGCGCGGCACGATCGGTCATCACACCCTTTGAGGTAGTGACGATCGCGACACCCAGGCCATCGGCGACCTTCGGCAGCGCATCCTTGCCCTTGTAACTACGCAGGGACGGCTTGGAAACCCGCTGCAGATGCTCGATGACCGGCTTGCCTTCGAAGTACTTCAGGCTGACGGTCAGCTCGGGCTTGGCTGATTCGCTCACGGCGAAGTCAGTGATGTAACCCTCTTCTTTCAGCACGCGGGCCACTTCAACCTTGATCTTGGAGGACGGCATGGTGACCGTCTCCTTGGTGGCCTGCTGCGCATTGCGGATACGGGTAAACATATCCGCCAGAGTGTCTTGCATGCTCATTTAACTTGCGCTCCTGATGATTCTACGTGGCGTTACCAGCTGGACTTCTTGAGTCCGGGCACGTCGCCACGCATGGCGGCTTCACGCAGCTTGTTACGGCCGAGGCCGAACTTGTTGTAGTAGCCGTGCGGACGGCCAGTCACGCGGCAGCGGTTACGCTGACGCACGGGGCTGGAGTCACGCGGCAGCGACTGCAACTTCAGCTGCGCATCGAAGCGCTCCTCATCGGAGCTGTTCACGTCCTGGATGATCGCCTTGAGCTCGGCACGCTTGGCAGCATACTTCTCAACCAGTTGCGCGCGCTTCTGCTCACGCTCAATCATGCTCTTCTTTGCCATGATCCCACCCTTATTTCTTGAACGGGAAGTTCAATGCGCTCAAGAGCGCACGACCTTCGTCATCGGTGTTGGCAGTGGTGGTGATGGTGACATCCAGACCACGAATCCGGTCGATCTTATCATATTCGATCTCCGGGAAGATGATCTGCTCACGCACCCCCATGCTGTAGTTGCCACGACCGTCGAAGGACTTCGGGTTGAGACCACGGAAGTCACGAACGCGGGGGATCGCGATATTCACCAGGCGATCGAGGAAGTCCCACATACGCTCACTGCGCAGTGTGACCTTCACGCCGATCGGCCAGCCTTCACGCACCTTGAAGCCCGCGATGGACTTGCGTGCCTTGGTGACCATCGGCTTTTGACCGGAGAGCTTCTCCAGGTCGCCGACGGCCGCATCGATCAGCTTTTTATCGCTGGTCGCTTCGCCGATACCCATGTTCAGGGTCACCTTGGTGATCCTGGGTACCTGCATAACGTTGGCGTAGCTAAACTGCTCTTTGAGTTGAGCCACCACCTCGTTTTGATAACGTTCTTTCAAGTTCGCCATTTTGCTACCCGACTCGCGTTAGGCGTCGATCTGCGCTTGCGTCGACTTGTAGATACGTACCTTGGTACCGTCTTCCTTGATCTGGAAGCCGACGCGATCCGCCTTACCGGTCTCCTGATTGAAGATGGCTACGTTGGACGCGTGAATCGGAGCCTCGCGCTCGACGATACCGCCCTGATTGCCGGCCATGGGGTTCGGCTTGGTGTGACGCTTGATCATGTTCACACCCGCTACCACGAAACGGTCGTCCTGGAGGACGCGCTTCACAGTACCGCGCTTACCCTTGTCCTTGCCGGCGATGACGATCACTTCATCATCACGTTTGATCTTTTGCATGTCGCCTCGCTCCCTTACAGCACTTCAGGCGCTAAGGAAATGATCTTCATGAACTTCTCAGTACGAAGTTCACGCGTCACCGGCCCGAAGATACGGGTACCGATCGGCTGTTCGTTGGTGTTGTTCAACAACACAGCCGCATTTCCATCGAAGCGAATCAGCGAACCGTCGCTGCGACGGACGCCACTGCGGGTACGGACAACCACCGCCTTCAGCACTTGGCCTTTCTTGACCTTGCCGCGCGGAATGGCTTCCTTCACCGTGACCTTGATGACATCACCAACGCGAGCGTAGCGGCGGTGTGAACCACCCAGCACCTTGATGCACTGCACCCGGCGCGCTCCGCTGTTGTCGGCGACATCCAGCATTGTCTGAGTCTGAATCATCGGTTTTCTCCAAACCTAAACTGACTGCACGAGGTTAAGGCCGTGGCCTTAACCCTTGGCCTGTTCGACGACCTCGACCAGGGTCCAGGCCTTCTTCTTGGACAGCGGACGGCATTCCTGAATGGATACCGTATCGCCGGCCTTAGCCTGATTGGTCTCGTCGTGGGCGTGCAGCTTGGTGGAGCGCTTAACGTATTTGCCGTAGATCGGGTGGCGCTCACGACGCTCGATCATGACGACGATGGACTTGTCCATCTTGTCGCTCACCACCTTGCCGGTGAGCGTACGGGCTTTTTTCTCTTCGGCCATCTCAGACACCTGCCTTCTCGTTGAGCACAGTCTTCACGCGGGCGATATCCCGACGAACCTGCTTGAGCAGATGAGTCTGGCTCAGTTGGCCGGTGGCCTTCTGCATGCGCAGGTTGAACTGCTCGCGGAGGAGTTCGAGGAGCTGCTCCTGGAGCTGCTCGGCGGACTTTTCACGAATTTCCTGGGCTTTCATCACATCACCGTCCGTTTCACAAAGGTGGTGGAGACCGGGAACTTCTGAGCGGCCAGAGCGAAGGCTTCGCGTGCCAGCTCTTCAGAAACACCTTCGATCTCGTAAAGGACACGACCGGGCTGGATCTGAGCGACCCAGTACTCGACGGAGCCCTTACCTTTACCCATCCGGACTTCCAGAGGCTTCTTGGAAATCGGCTTATCCGGGAAGACGCGGATCCAGATCTTGCCGCCACGTTTGACGTGACGAGTGATCGCACGACGACCAGCTTCGATCTGACGGGCGGTGACGCGGCCGCGGCCGGTGGCCTTCAGGCCGAATTCGCCGAAGCTCACTTTGCTTCCGCGATGCGCCAGGCCACGGTTGCGGCCCTTTTGCACCTTGCGGAATTTTGTACGCTTGGGTTGTAACATCGAATCGCTCTCCCCTTACCTGGAACCTTTCTTCTTGGAGGGCGCTGCCTGGCTTTGCTTAGCCTTGGCGCGGACCTCTTCGATGCCCCCGAGGATTTCACCCTTGAAGACCCAGACCTTGACACCGATGATGCCGTAGGTGGTCTTGGCTTCGTAGGTGGCGTAATCGATGTCCGCACGCAGGGTATGCAGCGGAACACGACCTTCGCGGTACCACTCGGTGCGGGCAATTTCCGCGCCGCCGAGGCGACCGGAGAGCTGCACCTTGATGCCGCCGGCGCCCAGACGCATGGCGTTCTGGACAGCGCGCTTCATGGCGCGACGGAACATGACGCGGCGCTCAAGCTGACCGGCAATGTTCTGCGCGACGAGCTGGGCATCCAGCTCAGGCTTGCGAACTTCCTCGATGTTGACGTGAACGGGCACGCCCATCATCTCGGTGACGTCGCGACGCAGGCGATCGACATCTTCGCCCTTCTTGCCAATCACGATGCCCGGACGGGCAGTGTGAATGGTGATGCGTGCGTTGTTCGCGGGACGCTCGATGGTGATCTTGCTGACAGAGGCGTTCTTCAAACGCTCTTCCAGGAAGCTACGAACCGCGAGGTCGTTGTTCAGCTTGTCGGCATAGGCGCCGCGCTCGGCGTACCAGACAGAGGTATGGTCTTTGACGATACCCAGTCGGATGCCTGTCGGATTGACTTTCTGACCCATCTGGTCGACTCCTACTTCTCGGCTACCTTGACGGTGATGTGGCAAGTGCGCTTCAGAATGCGATCCGCACGGCCCTTGGCGCGCGGACGGATGCGCTTGAGCGTCATGCCCTCATCGACGCAGATGGTCGAGACACGCAGCTCGTCGATGTCCATGCCGTTATTTTCTTCCGCATTCGCGATGGCGGACTGCAGCACCTTCTTGACCAGCTTGGCCGCCTTCTTCGGGGAGAAGGTCAGCAGGTCGAGTGCTTCGGCGACAGGCTTACCGCGCACCTGATCAGCCACCAAACGGGCCTTCTGGGCGGATAAACTGGCGCCACGCAGCTTTGCTGTGACTTCCATCTCTTAATCCTCTCTGGCTTACCGTTTGGCTTTCTTGTCCGCCGCATGGCCGCGATAGGTGCGGGTAGCAGCGAATTCGCCCAGCTTGTGGCCAACCATTTCCTCGGAAACATGCACCGGGACGTGTTGGCGACCGTTATGGACTGCAATGGTGAGCCCGACCATGTTGGGCAGGACCATTGAACGACGCGACCAGGTCTTGATCGGTTTGCGATCGTTCTTTTCCGCTGCAGTCTCAACCTTTTTCAGCAGATGAAGGTCGACGAAAGGACCTTTCTTCAGTGAACGTGGCACAGCCGTTACCTCTTAATGTCTTGGCGTGGGATCTTAACCGCGAGCCTTACGGCGGCGGACGATCAGCTTGTCGGTGCGCTTGTTCTTGCGGGTCTTGTATCCCTTGGTGGGCATACCCCACGGGGACACCGGATGACGACCACCGCTGGTGCGGCCTTCACCACCACCGTGCGGGTGATCCACCGGGTTCATCGCGACACCGCGAACGGTCGGGCGCACACCTCTCCAGCGCTTCGCACCGGCCTTGCCAAGTTGACGCAGGCTGTGCTCGGAATTGCTCACCTCACCCAGGGTCGCGCGGCACTCTGACAGCACCTTGCGCATTTCGCCGGAGCGAAGACGCAGAGTGGCGTAGTTACCTTCACGAGCCACCAGCTGGGCGCTGGTACCGGCGCTGCGTGCAATCTGAGCACCCTTGCCAGGCTTCAGTTCGATGCAGTGCACCGTGGAACCCAGCGGGATGTTGCGCAGCGGCAGTGCGTTACCCTTCTTGATCGGCGCATTGACGCCGGACTCGAGGCGGTCACCAGCACTCACGCCCTTGGGGGCAATGATGTAACGACGCTCACCGTCGAGGTACTTCAGCAGTGCGATGTGGGCGCTGCGGTTCGGGTCATGCTCCAGACGCTCAACAATGGCTGGAACGCCATCCTTGGTGCGCTTGAAGTCAATGATCCGGTAATGGTTGCGATGACCACCGCCAACGTGGCGAGTAGTGATGCGACCATTGTTGTTACGACCACCGGACTTGGACTGCTTTTCGAGCAGCGGCGCGTAGGCGCGGCCCTTGTACAGCTCTTCACCAACAATCTTGACGACGTGGCGACGACCGGCGGATGTGGGTTTTGTCTTGACGATTGCCATGATCCGTACTCCTGCCTTTACTCGGCGCCAGAGAAGTCTTCAAGCGTCTCGCCGGCGGCCAGTGTCACGTACGCCTTGCGATAACCCTTGCGCATACCAACACCATGCGCGGTGCGCTTGGTCTTGCCCTTCACGTTCAGCACAGAAACGCGATCGACTTTCTTGCCGAACAGCTGCTGAACGGCAGCCTTGATCTCGGGCTTGGTTGCGTCACTCGCCACCTTGAACACGTACTGGTTACGCTCGGCGGCCATGGCGGCCTTCTCGGTCACGTGGGGACCAAGCAGAACCTTGAATACACGCTCCTGGTTCATGCCAGCTTCTCCTCAAATTTGCGCAGTGCGGAGACGGTAGCCAGGACCTTGTCGAAGGCGACCAGGCTGACCGGGTCGGCGGCGGCGACGTCCACTACATCCACGTTGGGGATGTTGCGGGCGGCCAGGTACAGGTTCTCGTCAACTTCTTCGGTGACGATCAGCACCTTTTCCAGGCCCAGGTCGGAAAGCTTGGCGACCAGCTGCTTGGTTTTCGGTGACTCGACAGAAAAGGCGTCAACGGCAACAAGGCGTTCCTGACGGACCAGCTCGGACAGAATCGAGCGCATGGCCGCACGGTACATCTTGCGGTTGACCTTCTGGGAGTGGTCCTGCGGACGAGCCGCGAAGGTCACACCACCGGTGCGCCAGATCGGCGAACGGATGGTACCGGCGCGAGCGCGACCGGTGCCCTTCTGGCGCCACGGCTTCTTGCCGCCGCCACGGACGTCGGAACGGTTCTTCTGGGCGCGGGTACCCTGGCGACCACCAGCCAGATAGGCAGTGACGACCTGATGCACGAGCGCTTCGTTGAATTCTTTGCCAAAGGTAGCGTCGGACAGTTCAACAGTCCCAGCGCTTGCACCTGCAAGATTCAGATTCATTGGAAAGTTCCCCTTCAGCCAGCTTTGACGGCGCTGCGCACGATGACATCACTGCCAGTAGCGCCAGGAACGGCACCTTTGATCAGCAGCAAGTTGCGCTCGGCATCGACACGGACGATTTCCAGGCTCTGAACGGTGCAACGTGCGTTGCCCATCTGGCCGGCCATCTTCTTGCCCTTGAATACGCGACCCGGGGTCTGGCACATGCCGATAGAACCGGGGGCACGGTGGGACAGAGAGTTACCGTGGCTGTTGTCCTGGGTACGGAAGTTCCAGCGCTTAACAGCGCCCTGGAAGCCCTTACCCTTGGAAGTGCCGGTCACGTCAACGCTTTGACCAGCTTCGAAGAGGGATACGGTGAGTTCGCCGCCCACTTCAGGAGCGTCTTCGCCTTCAGTCAGACGAAACTCCATCAGAGAACGACCAGCCTCAACACCTGCCTTGGCGTACAGGCCAGCTTGGGCCTTGGACAGATGCTTGGCTTTGCGGGAGCCGGTTGTCACCTGAACCGCAGCGTAGCCGTCGGATTCGACAGACTTCACGCAGGTCACGCGGTTGGGCTCAACCTCGATAACGGTCACGGGCACAGATGCGCCGTCTTCGGTAAAGACACGGGTCATACCGGCCTTTCTACCGACCAAACCGATAGTCATGCTTAGTCTCCTATAGTGTACGGGGCTATCACCCGCTATGGCTGCCCTTTCCAGAGCATTCCACTAGCACGTTGTGTAACGCCATCCCGGCGTGGCGGCTGCTGAACCTCATCTTTCATATCGAGGAACGCTGGGCCGCGAGTGTCTAGTGATATCAGTCGAGCTTGATCTGCACGTCCACGCCAGCGGCGAGGTCGAGCTTCATCAGGGCGTCGACAGTCTTCTCGGTCGGCTCAACGATGTCGAGCACACGCTTGTGGGTACGAATCTCGTACTGATCACGGGCGTCCTTGTTCACGTGCGGGGAAACCAGCACAGTGTAACGCTCGCGATTAGTCGGCAGAGGAATCGGACCACGAACCTGGGCGCCGGTACGCTTGGCGGTATCAACGATTTCCGCAGCGGACTGGTCGATCAGGCGATGGTCGAAAGCCTTCAACCGAATGCGAATCTTCTGGTTCTGCATTTGCCCTAACTCCAATGGAACTTGACGGCGCGAGCCGTCAACCCACGCATTCAAAGGATGCGCATTATATGCGCCACGCCACCGAGAGTCAAACCCTCAATGACGATGCGCAGAAAAGGGGGCTCCTTGCGGAGCCCCCTTCGATGATCACCGGTCTAACTTAGACCAGGATCTTGGCCACGACGCCAGCGCCGACGGTACGGCCGCCTTCGCGGATGGCGAAGCGCAGACCTTCGTCCATGGCGATCGGGGCGATCAGGTTGACAGTCATCTGGACGTTGTCGCCCGGCATAACCATCTCAACGCCTTCCGGCAGTTCACAGGTACCAGTGATGTCAGTGGTACGGAAGTAGAACTGCGGACGGTAGCCTTTGAAGAACGGAGTGTGACGACCACCTTCGTCCTTGCTCAGCACGTACACTTCCGCCTCGAACTGAGTGTGCGGAGTGATGGTGCCCGGCTTGGCCAGAACCTGACCACGCTCGACTTCGTCACGCTTGGTACCACGCAGCAGGGCACCGACGTTCTCGCCTGCACGACCTTCGTCGAGCAGCTTACGGAACATCTCGACACCGGTAACGGTAGTCTTGGTGGTGTCCTTGATACCAACGATCTCGATCTCTTCGCCCGGCTTGACGATGCCGCGCTCAACACGACCGGTCACAACGGTACCGCGACCAGAGATGGAGAACACGTCTTCGATCGGCATCAGGAACGGCTGGTCGACAGCACGCTCCGGCTCAGGGATGTAAGCATCCAGGGCCTTGATCAGGTTGGCAACGGCGGTAGTACCCATGCCGTTGTCGTCCTTGCCTTCCAGAGCCATCAGGGCAGAGCCGGTGATGATCGGAGTGTCGTCGCCCGGGAAGTCGTACTCGGACAGAAGTTCACGAACTTCCATCTCGACCAGCTCGAGCAGCTCTTCGTCGTCGACCATGTCGGCCTTGTTCAGGAACACGACGATGAACGGAACGCCAACCTGGCGAGACAGCAGGATGTGCTCGCGAGTCTGCGGCATGGGGCCGTCAGCGGCGGAACAGACCAGGATAGCGCCGTCCATCTGGGCAGCACCGGTGATCATGTTCTTGACGTAGTCAGCGTGTCCCGGGCAGTCGACGTGAGCGTAGTGACGCTCCTCGGACTGATACTCGACGTGAGAGGTCGCGATGGTGATACCACGCTCACGCTCTTCCGGAGCGTTGTCGATGGTGTCGAACTCGCGCCAGTCACCGCCGAATACCTCGGCAGAAACGCGGGTCAGGGCCGCCGTCAGGGTAGTCTTACCGTGGTCGACGTGACCGATGGTGCCGACGTTGACGTGCGGTTTGGAACGTTCGAATTTTTCCTTAGCCACTGCTATGACCTCTTTCGTTAGCTAACGGTTAACCGTTCTGGTTGATGACGGCTTCAACGACGCTGGACGGCGCCTCTTCGTAGTCCGCAAACTCCATGGTGTAGCTTGCGCGGCCCTGGGTCTGAGAGCGCAGATCGGTTGCGTAACCGAACATCTCAGCCAGCGGCACGGTGGCGCGAATGACCTTACCAGAGGAAGAGTCATCCATACCCTGGACCAGGCCCCGACGGCGGTTCAGGTCGCCCATGACGTCACCCATGAATTCTTCAGGGGTCACGACCTCGACCTTCATCACCGGCTCGAGCAGAACTGCCTTGGCCTTGGGTGCGCCTTGCTTGATCGCCATGGAAGAGGCGACCTTGAACGCGGTCTCGTTGGAGTCCACGTCATGGTAGGAACCGTCGAACAGCGTCACCTTAACGTCGATCATCGGGTAGCCCGCGATGACACCGTTCTGGAGCTGCTCATAGGCCCCTTTCTCGACGGCCGGTACGTATTCCTTGGGAACCACACCGCCGACGATCTCGGAAGCGAACTTGAAGTGCATATCTTCGTCGTCGCCCTTGTCTTCGGCCGTCAACGGCTCGATACGCAGGTGTACGTGACCGTACTGACCGCGACCACCGGACTGACGAACGAACTTGCCTTCCTGCTCGACGCTCTGACGAATCGTCTCGCGATAGGCCACCTGCGGCTTACCGATGTTGGCTTCCACCTTGAACTCGCGACGCATGCGGTCAACGATGATGTCCAGGTGAAGCTCACCCATGCCGGAGATGATGGTCTGGCCAGTCTCTTCGTCGGTCTTGACCTGGAAGGACGGATCTTCCTGGGCCAGCTTGCCCAGTGCAATACCCATCTTTTCCTGATCAGCCTTGGACTTAGGCTCGACCGCGACAGAGATAACCGGATCCGGGAACTCCATGCGCTCGAGAACGATCTTGTCGTTCAGGTCGCACAGGGTGTCACCGGTGGTCACGTCCTTCAGGCCGATACAGGCGGCGATGTCGCCAGCCAGAACTTCCTTGATCTCCTCGCGAGAGTTGGAGTGCATCTGGACGATACGACCGACGCGCTCCTTCTTCTGCTTGACGGAGTTGTAGACGCTGTCACCGGACTTCAGCACGCCAGAGTAGACGCGAATGAAGGTCAGGGTACCAACGAAGGGGTCGGTCGCGATCTTGAACGCCAGCGCAGCGAACGGAGCGCTGTCGTCGGCTTCACGAGTCGCGATGGTGCCGTCCTTGTCGTCCAGCTCACCTTCGATCGCCTTGACCTCGGTGGGAGACGGCATGTACTCGATGACGCCATCGAGAACGGCCTGAACACCCTTGTTCTTGAACGCAGAACCACAGGTGACCAGCACGATCTCGTTGTCGAGAGTACGACGACGCAGACCAGCCTTGATCTCGTCGATGGTCAGCTCACCCTCTTCGAGGTACTTCTCCATCAGCTCTTCGGACGCCTCGGCGGCGGCCTCGACCATCTGCTCGCGATACTCTTCAGCGGTCTCCTGGAGCTCCGCCGGGATATCAACGAGGTCGTAGTTCATCCCGAAGTTGTCTTCATCCCACAGGATGGCCTTCATCTGGATGAGGTCGATAACGCCCTTGAACTCGTCCTCGGAGCCCCAGTTGATCTGGATCGGCACGACGTTGGCGCCAAGACGATCCTTCAGCTGGTTGACGACCATGAAGAAGTCAGCGCCGCTACGGTCCATCTTGTTGACGAACACCATGCGCGGAACTTCGTACTTGTTGGCCTGGCGCCAGACGGTCTCGGTCTGCGGCTGCACACCGGAGGAGCCACACAGCACGACGACGGCACCGTCAAGAACACGCAGGGAACGCTCGACTTCGATGGTGAAGTCAACGTGTCCAGGAGTGTCGATGATGTTGATGCGGTGCTCATCGAACTGCTTGTTCATGCCCTGCCAGAAGCAGGTAGTCGCCGCGGAGGTGATAGTGATACCACGCTCCTGCTCCTGCTCCATCCAGTCCATGGTGGCAGCGCCCTCATGGACCTCACCGACCTTGTGGGACAGACCGGTATAGAACAGGACACGCTCGGTAGTAGTCGTCTTACCGGCGTCGACGTGGGCCACGATACCGATATTGCGGTAACGCTTAAGCGGAGTCTTGCGAGCCACGATGTAACTCCCGTTGGTTGGCGATGCGCTTTAGAAGCGGTAGTGAGAGAAGGCCTTGTTGGCTTCTGCCATGCGATGCACGTCTTCACGCTTCTTGACTGCCGAACCCTTGCCTTCGGCTGCATCCAGCATTTCGCCAGCCAGACGCTGCACCATGGTCTTCTCGCCACGACGGCGAGCGGCGTCCACCAGCCAGCGCATGGCAAGCGCCTGGCGGCGGGACGGACGGACTTCGACCGGCACCTGATAGGTCGCACCGCCAACGCGGCGAGACTTCACCTCGACCATCGGCTGGATCGTTTCCAGCGCCTTGTCGAAGATCTCCAGCGGCTCTTCATTGGAACGCTCGGCAACCCTGTCCAGCGCACCATAGACGATACGCTCAGCTACGGACTTCTTGCCGCTGATCATCAGGTGGTTCATGAACTTGGCCAGACGCTCGGATCCGAACTTAGGATCCGGCAGAATCTCGCGCTTGGCCGCAACTCTTCTTCTAGGCATGATAAGCCCTCGGTTGAAGGGTCCTTCAGGTAAACCCGAGACACGCGATAGGCGGCTCGACCTTACTCTTATCAGACCGGGTCAATCTGGTAATGGAAGCGACGTAGCCCTTAGGACTTCGGACGCTTGGTACCGTACTTGGAACGGCCCTGCTTACGGTTCTGAACACCGGAGGTGTCGAGAGCGCCGCGAACGGTGTGATAACGCACACCCGGAAGGTCCTTTACTCGACCGCCACGGATCAGGACCACAGAGTGCTCCTGCAGGTTGTGGCCTTCACCGCCGATGTAAGAGGACACCTCGTAGCCGTTGGTCAGGCGCACACGGCAGACCTTCCGCAGTGCGGAGTTCGGCTTCTTCGGGGTGGTGGTGTAGACGCGGGTACAGACGCCGCGCTTCTGCGGGCAGGCCTGAAGCGCAGGCACGTCGGTCTTCGCGGCCTGGCGCTTGCGCGGCTTGCGCACGAGCTGATTAATCGTTGCCATAGCTGTTAGCTGACTCCAATGGGTTGCCTAAGCCTTTTCACAGTGGCGCGGATACACCCACCCCACTGTTAAAGGCTGCGCATTCTACTGGCTGATGCCAAGGCGCGTCAAGCCCGGAGCCGCAAAGGCTCCAGGCTTATGCCGACATCAGATCTCGTCGTCGTCCGAGTCCAGCGCGGTAAGCTGGGCACCCAGCTCCTGCTCGACATCGTACGCAGACGGCTGAAGCAGTCGCTCGGCGTCTTCACGCTTGCGGCGACGCTCCTCGTGATGGGTCAGACCGGTACCGGCCGGGATCAGACGTCCCACCACCACGTTTTCCTTCAGGCCGCGCAGATAGTCGCGCTTGCCGGTTACCGCCGCCTCGGTCAGCACGCGGGTTGTCTCCTGGAAGGAGGCCGCAGAGATGAACGACTCGGTGGCCAGGCTGGCCTTGGTGATACCCAGCAGCAGGCGCTGGTACTTGGCCTGGAACTTGTCCTTCGTCTGGAGCTCGCCATTTTGCTCCAGCACGCGGACCAGCTCGACCTGATCACCCGGGATGAAGTCGGAATCACCAGCATCAGTGATTTCGACCTTGCGCAGCATCTGACGCACGATCACTTCGATGTGCTTGTCGTTGATGCCAACGCCCTGCAGACGATAGACGTCCTGAACTTCGGCCACGATGTACTTGGCCAGTTCGGCGATGCCGAGCAGGCGCAGGATGTCATGGGGGTTGCTCGGACCGTCCGAGATCACCTCACCCTTCTCGACCGACTCACCCTCGAAGACGGCAATCTGACGCCACTTGGGAATCAGCATCTCGAAAGGATCGCCTTCGGACGGGGTGATCGTCAGGCGACGCTTACCCTTGGTTTCCTTGCCGAAGCTGATCACACCGCTGATTTCGGCCAGGATCGCCGGCTCTTTCGGCTTACGCGCCTCGAACAGGTCGGCCACGCGCGGCAGACCACCGGTGATGTCCTTGTTACCGGACGCTTCCACCGGGATACGAGCGACGATTTCACCCACGCCGATGGCTGAGCCATTGTCGACGGTGACGATGGCGTTACCAGGCAGCGGATACTGCACGGGCGTATCGCTACCGGTCACGGTCACCGGCTTGCCGCCAGCGTCATTGAGCATGATCATCGGGCGCTTGTCGCGACCTGCCATCGGGCGAGCGGCGGACTCGATGATTTCGATCGAGGACAGGCCGGTCATCTCATCGACGCTGCGGTGCATGGTCAGGCCTTCGTCCATGTCGACGTAGTGCACCTGACCTTCTGCCTCGGCCACGATCGGGTGAGTGTGCGGATCCCACTTGGCCACTGACTGGCCGGCATCCACTGCATCACCGTCACGTACCGACAGCTCAGCACCGTAGGGCAGCTTGTAGTACTCGCGCTCACGACCGTGCTCATCGGCTACCGCCAGGGCACTGGAGCGAGACACCACCACCAGCTTGCCGTCGGCGCGCTCAACATACTTGATGTTGTGCAGGCGGACCTTGCCACCGTGCTTGACCTGAACGCTATCCACCGCAGAGGCCCGCGAGGCGGCACCACCGATGTGGAAGGTACGCATGGTCAGCTGGGTACCAGGCTCACCGATGGACTGGGCGGCGATAACGCCGACCGACTCACCGATATTGACCTGATGACCGCGGGCCAGGTCACGACCGTAGCAGGAAGAACACACACCGTGACTGGTTTCACAGGTGATGGTGCTGCGCACGATGATCTCGTCGACGCCCATGGTATCGAGCTGGGCACACCAGGCCTCGTCCAACAGGGTGCCGCGCGGGATCAGCACTTCGTCGGTGCTCGGGTCGATGACGTCCTGGGCGACCACGCGGCCGAGTACACGCTGAGCCAGCGAGACGATGATGTCACCGCCTTCGATGACCGGGTGCAGGGTCAGGCCGTGCTCGGTACCACAGTCGGTCTCGGTGATGACCATGTCCTGCGCCACGTCGACCAGACGGCGTGTCAGGTAACCGGAGTTGGCCGTCTTGAGGGCCGTATCCGCCAGACCTTTACGTGCACCGTGGGTCGAGATGAAGTACTGCAGTACGTTCAGACCTTCACGGAAGTTGGCGACGATCGGGGTCTCGATGATCGAGCCGTCCGGCTTGGCCATCAGGCCACGCATACCCGCCAGCTGGCGGATCTGGGCGGCACTACCACGGGCACCGGAGTCGGCCATGATGAAGACGCTGTTGAAGGAGTCCTGTTCGACTTCCTTGCCTTCACGATCGACCACGGTCTCCTTGGAGATGCCCGCCATCATGGCCTTGGCCACCTGGTCGTTGGCACGCGCCCAGATATCGATGACCTTGTTGTACTTCTCGCCCGCGGTCACCAGACCGGAGGAGAACTGGTCCTCGATTTCCTTGACCTCTTCCTCAGCCGCCTCGACGATCTCGGCCTTGGCGTCCGGGATGACGAAGTCGTTGACGCCGATGGAGGCGCCGGACCAGGTCGCCAGACGGAAACCGGTGTACATCAGCTGGTCAGCAAAGATGACCGCTGCCTTGAGACCGGCACGGCGATACACTTCGTTGATCAGCTTGGAGATGGCCTTCTTCTTCATGGCCTGATCGACCAGGTCGAAGGGCACCCCTTCCGGCAGAATGCGGAACAGCAGCGCACGACCGACCGTGGTGTCACGCAGGCGACGGTGCTCGCTGCGCTCGCCGGTCTCCTCGTCGACATCCACTTCGTCCAGACGAACCTTGACGCGGGCGTGCAGCGATACACTCTGGGTGCCGAAGGCGCGCTCGACCTCGTTGAGGTCGGAGAACACCATGCCCTCGCCCTTGGCGTTGATGCGCTCACGGGTCATGTAGTACAGACCCAACACCACGTCCTGGGAAGGCACGATGATCGGCTCGCCGTTGGCCGGCGACAGCACGTTGTTGGTGGCCATCATCAGCGCACGCGCCTCGAGCTGGGCTTCCAGCGTCAGCGGTACGTGAACGGCCATCTGGTCACCGTCAAAGTCGGCGTTGTAAGCAGCACACACCAGCGGGTGGAGCTGGATCGCCTTACCTTCGATCAGCAGCGGCTCGAAGGCCTGGATGCCGAGACGGTGCAGGGTCGGCGCACGGTTCAGCAGCACCGGGTGCTCGCGAATGACGTCAGCGAGGATGTCCCACACTTCCGGCAGCTCGCGCTCGACCATCTTCTTGGCGGCCTTGATGGTGGACGCCTGGCCGCTTGCCTGCAGCTTGGAGTAGATGAACGGCTTGAACAGCTCCAGCGCCATCTTCTTGGGCAGACCGCACTGGTGCAGACGCAGGGTCGGACCCACGGTGATAACGGAACGACCGGAGTAGTCGACACGCTTACCCAGCAGGTTCTGACGGAAACGCCCCTGCTTACCCTTGATCATGTCGGCCAGCGACTTGAGCGGGCGCTTGTTGGAACCGGTGATGGCGCGACCGCGACGACCGTTGTCGAGCAGCGCATCCACGGACTCCTGCAGCATGCGCTTCTCGTTGCGCACGATGATGTCCGGCGCGTTGAGGTCGAGCAGACGCTTCAGGCGGTTGTTACGGTTGATCACGCGACGGTACAGATCGTTCAGATCCGAGGTCGCGAAGCGACCACCGTCCAGCGGCACCAGCGGACGCAGGTCCGGGGGCAGGACAGGCAGCACTTCCATCACCATCCACGCCGGGTCGTTGCCAGAGCCCTGGAAGGCTTCGAGCAGCTTGAGGCGCTTGGACAGTTTCTTGATCTTGGTCTCGGAATTGGTCTGCGGAATCTCTTCACGCAGGCGCTCGATCTCTTCCTCGAGATCGATATCCTTGAGCATGGCCTGGACGGCTTCGGCACCCATGCGGGCATCGAAGTCATCGCCGAATTCCTCGAGGGCCTCGAAATACTGCTCGTCGTTGAGCAGCTGGCCACGCTCGAGGGTGGTCATGCCGGGATCGACGACCATGAAGCTCTCGAAATAGAGCACACGCTCGATGTCACGCAGGGTCATGTCCATCAGCATGCCGATACGCGACGGCAGTGACTTCAAGAACCAGATGTGCGCGACAGGGCTTGCCAGCTCGATGTGCCCCATGCGCTCACGACGCACGGCGGCCTTGGTGACTTCAACGCCACACTTTTCGCAGATGATGCCGCGGTGCTTCATGCGCTTGTACTTGCCGCACAGGCACTCGTAGTCCTTCACCGGGCCAAAGATCTTGGCACAGAACAGGCCATCACGCTCGGGCTTGAACGTCCGATAGTTGATGGTCTCCGGCTTCTTGACCTCGCCAAAGGACCAGGAGCGGATCATGTCCGGCGACGCGAGCGTAATCTTGATCGCATCGAACTCGTCGGACTGAGACTGCGATTTGAGGACTTTCACCAAATCTTTCATTAGGTCGGCTCCGTTGCGGAGTTGTCATGGGCGGGGGCTTGCGCCCCCGCGGACCGTCATTCATTGAAGCGCCTTTCGGGCCGCCTCAGCTCTCCAGTTCGATATCGATGCCCAGCGAGCGGATTTCCTTCACGAGTACGTTGAAGGATTCCGGCATGCCCGCCTGCATGGTGTGGTCGCCATCCACGATGCTCTTGTACATCTTGGTACGACCTTCCACGTCATCGGACTTGACCGTGAGCATTTCCTGCAGAGTGTAAGCGGCGCCGTAGGCCTCCAGGGCCCAGACCTCCATCTCACCAAAGCGCTGACCACCGAACTGCGCCTTGCCGCCCAGCGGCTGCTGGGTGACCAGCGAGTAGGAGCCGGTGGAACGCGCGTGCATCTTGTCGTCGACCAGGTGGTTGAGCTTGAGCATGTACATGTAGCCCACGGTCACCGGACGATCGAACGACTCACCGGTACGCCCGTCATACAGCGTCATCTGACCAGAATCCGGCAGGTCGGCCAGCTTCAGCAGGTGCTTGATCTCGTGCTCCTTGGCACCGTCGAACACCGGCGTCGCCATCGGCACGCCCTTCTTCAGGTTCTTGGCCAGCGCGATGACCTCGTCATCGGTCAGCGACTCGATCTCTTCGACGCGGGTGCCCTGGGTGGAGTTGTACACCTGCCCCAGGAACTCGCGCAGCTGGCCGAGCTGTTGCTCGCGAGCGTCACGCAGCATGTGCTCGATCTTCACACCAAGCCCACGGGCAGCCATACCCAGGTGGGTCTCGAGGATCTGACCAACGTTCATACGCGACGGTACGCCCAGCGGGTTCAGCACGACGTCGATCGGCTCACCGTTATCGTCGAACGGCATGTCCTCGATCGGCATGATGGCCGAGATGACACCCTTGTTACCGTGACGGCCGGCCATCTTGTCACCGGGCTGCAGACGACGCTTGATGGCCAGGTAGACCTTGACGATCTTGAGCACGCCCGGCGCCAGGTCATCGCCCTGAGTCAGCTTGCGCTTCTTGTCTTCAAAGCGCTCGTCCATTTCCTTGCGACGGTTCTCGAGCTGCTCGTCGGCCTGGGCCAGCAGTTCATTGAGCTTCTCGTCCTGCATGCGCAGCTTGAACCACTGCTGACGCGGGAGCTCCTCGAGATAGGCGTCGGACAGCACGTCGCCCTTGGACAGACGCGGACCACCGTTGACCGGCTGACCAGACAGCGTGCGCTTGAGACGCTCGAAGGTGGCATCTTCCGCGATGCGGTAGGTTTCCTGAAGGTCCTTGCGCACTTCGTCGAGCTGCATCTGCTCGATGGACAGCGCACGGGAGTCCTTCTCGACGCCGTCGCGGGTGAACACCTGAACGTCGATGACGGTACCCTTCATGCCGGTGGGGGCACGCAGGGAGGTGTCCTTAACGTCGGACGCCTTCTCACCAAAGATGGCACGCAGCAGCTTCTCTTCCGGAGTCAGCTGGGTTTCACCCTTGGGGGTGACCTTACCGACCAGGATATCGCCTGCACCCACCTCGGCACCGATGTACACGACGCCGGCTTCATCCAGCTTGCCGAGTGCCGACTCACCGACGTTGGGGATATCGGAAGTAATTTCTTCCGGCCCCAGCTTGGTGTCGCGCGACACACAGGTCAGTTCCTGGATGTGGATGGTAGTGAAACGGTCTTCCTGGACGACCCGCTCGGACAGCAGGATGGAGTCCTCGAAGTTGTAGCCGTTCCAGGGCATGAAGGCGATGCGCATGTTCTGGCCAAGCGCCAGATCACCCATGTCGACAGACGGACCGTCGGCCAGGATGTCACCGCGTGCCACGTTGTCACCAGGACGCACGATCGGGCGCTGGTTCTGACAGGTGTTCTGGTTCGAGCGCAGGTACTTGGTCAGGTTGTAGATATCGACGCCGGCTTCACCGCCGATGATCTCATCTTCATTGACCCGCACCACGATGCGCTTGGCGTCGACCGAGTCGATCACGCCGCCACGACGAGCCACGGCACAGACGCCGGAGTCACGGGCGACGAAGCGCTCCATGCCGGTACCGACCAGCGGCTTGTCGGCACGCAGGGTGGGCACCGCCTGACGCTGCATGTTCGCACCCATCAGGGCGCGGTTAGCATCATCGTGCTCAAGGAACGGGATCAGCGCCGCCGCCACAGAGACGACCTGACGCGGAGACACGTCCATCAGCGTCACTTGCTCTGGACGCATGAAGGTGGTTTCACCGCGGTGACGGACCTGGACCAGGTCGTCGACCAGCTTGTTGTCACCATTGACGGTGGCAGACGCCTGGGCGATGACGAAGTCACCTTCCTCGATGGCCGACAGGTGGACCACGTCGTCGGTGACCACACCGTCCACGACCTTACGGTACGGGGTCTCGAGGAAACCGTAGCTGTTGGTGTGACTGTAGGTCGCCAGCGAGTTGATCAGACCGATGTTCGGTCCTTCAGGGGTCTCGATCGGGCACAGACGGCCGTAGTGAGTCGCGTGAACGTCACGCACCTCGAAGCCTGCGCGCTCACGGGTCAGACCACCCGGGCCGAGAGCGGACACACGACGCTTGTGGGTCACCTCGGACAGCGGGTTGTTCTGGTCCATGAACTGGGACAGCTGGGAGGAGCCAAAGAACTCCTTCACCGCAGCGGCCACCGGCTTGGCATTGATCAGGTCCTGGGGCATCAGGCCTTCGCTTTCGGCCATGGACAGACGCTCCTTGACCGCACGCTCGACGCGCACCAGGCCAACACGGAACTGGTTTTCTGCCATTTCACCGACGCAGCGAATACGACGGTTACCCAGGTGGTCGATATCATCGACGTCGCCGAAGCCGTTACGGATGTTGATCAACTCGCGCAGCACATCCAGGATGTCAGCACGGTCAAGCACACCGGAACCGGTGTCGGACTCACGACGCAGGCGACGGTTGAACTTCATGCGACCGACGCCGGACAGGTCGTAACGGTCTTCAGTGAAGAACAGGTTGTTGAACAGCGTCTCGGCGGCTTCCTTGGTGGGCGGCTCGCCAGGACGCATCATGCGGTAGATTTCCACCAACGCCTCGAGCTGCGAGCCGGTGGTATCCAGCTTCAGCGTGTCGGAGACGAAGGGACCGCAGTCCAGATCGTTGGTATAGAGCGTTTCGATGGTAGTGATGCCGGCCTGCCCGAGGCCTTCCAGAATTTCTGGAGTGATCTCGGTGTTGCAGGGGCAGATCAGCTCACCCGTGGCCGGATTGATCTGATCCTTGGCCAGGGTCTTGCCGAACAGGTAATCCATCGGCACTTCAAGACGCTCAAGGCCAGCCTTCTCCAGCTGACGAATGTGCTTCTGAGTAACACGACGACCTTCCTCGACGATGACCTCACCGTCGGCACCCTTGATGTCAAAGGTGGCCGTTTCGCCGCGCAGACGCGACGGCACCAGCTCCACAGAGAAGCCAGACTTCTCGATGTGGAAGGTGCTGGTGTCGAAGAACTCGTCGAGAATCTCTTCGGCACTCATGCCCAGCGCGCGCAGCAGAACAGACGCCGGCAGCTTGCGGCGACGGTCAATACGCACGAAGACGTTGTCCTTCGGATCAAACTCGAAGTCCAGCCAGGAGCCGCGGTAAGGAATCACGCGTGCAGAGTACAGAAGCTTGCCGGAGCTATGGCTCTTGCCCTTGTCGTGATCAAAGAACACGCCGGGACTACGGTGCAGCTGGGACACGATGACCCGCTCGGTACCATTCACGACAAAGGTACCGTTCTCGGTCATCAGGGGGATTTCCCCCATGTAGACTTCCTGCTCCTTGATGTCCTTGATGGCCTTGTTCGACGACTCTTTGTCGTAGATGATCAGGCGGACCTTGACACGCAGGGGAGCGGAATAGGTGACACCGCGCAGCTGGCATTCCTTGACGTCGAACGCCGGAGTGCCGAAGCGGTAGCTCACGTACTCGAGCGCGGCGTTGCCGGAGAAGCTCTCGATCGGGAACACGGACTTGAAGGCGGCGTGCAGGCCTACCTCCATGCGCTCCTCAGGGGAGCGGTCCTGCTGGAGAAAGTCGTAGTAGGAATCAAGCTGGATGGCCAGCAGGTAAGGCACATCCATCACTTGGGGCAGTTTGCCGAAATCCTTGCGGATGCGTTTTTTCTCAGTGTATGAGTAAGCCATCTGTATTCCCCAGCTTGTTCACCATGGGTGACCGATGCGTGTCGGCGCCACCCGACGGACGGTCTCCGTCAGGCGCTGACGGCAAGTCCTCGGAATGAGTGACTCGCCGTCGGAATTCTGCAAGCTACATGACCGATGTTGGACAGGCAGCTAGTGACAACAGAAAAAGGCCGGTAGCGGGCGTCCCGCCACCAGCCGTGGAAGCTTACGCAGCGCGTGAAGCCATGGGCACAAGGATTACTTGAGCTCCACGGAAGCGCCGGCTTCTTCCAACTTCTTCTTGGCTTCTTCTGCGTCGTCTTTGCTCATCGCTTCCTTGATGGTCGCCGGAGCACCGTCGACGGCGCCCTTGGCTTCCTTCAGGCCAAGACCAGTGATCTCGCGGACGGCCTTGATGACGTTCACTTTCTTGTCGCCAGCAGAGGTCAGCACCAGGTCGAACTCGGTCTGCTCTTCGGCAGCACCGGCGTCGCCGCCAGCACCCGGGCCAGCCACAACAGCGGCGGCAGCGCTAACGCCGAACTTCTCTTCCATCGCTTCGATCAGCTCGACAACTTCCATCACGGACATGTCGGAGACGGCGTTGATGATATCTTCTTTGGTCAGTGCCATTGTCTAGATTCCTAACTTTGCGGGCGTCCCGGTTTTCCGAGAACGCGTGGATCGTGGTCGGTCGACAGGGAGCCTTAAGCGGCTTCTTCCTGCTTCTGGTCGCGCAGCGCAGCGAGGGTACGAACCAGCTTGCCGGCAGAAGCTTCCTTCATGACGGACATCAGCTTGGCGATCGCCTCATCGTACGTCGGCAGAGTTGCCAGACGGTCGATATCGCTTGCCGGGATCAGCTCACCTTCATAGGCCAGCGCCTTGACTTCGAAGTTCTTCTCATCCTTAGCGAACTCCTTGAACAGACGGGCGGCAGCGCCCGGGTGCTCATTGGAGAAGGCCAGCATGGTCGGACCTACGAAAGACTCTGACAGGCACTCCCAGGGAGTACCGGCCAGGGCGCGGCGTGCCAGGGTGTTACGCACAACGCGCACCTGGACGCCATTCTCGCGAGCCTGCTTGCGCAGTTCGGTCATCTTGTGGACCGCGACGCCGCGAGAGTCGGCAACTACGACGGAGAGTGCATCCTTGGCGACTTCACTGACCTCGGCAACAATTGCCTTCTTGCCTTCGAGTGCTAGTGCCACTGTGATCACTCCTTCGTGCCGGAACCCGAGGGCTCCGGTGGTTACCATCTCCCCTTCTCGATAACTCAAAGAAGAGGGGCTTCTTGGATGGTGCTCACCAGATGCCTGGCGGCAACACCATCTGCGCAGGTGCCCTGAGGGCGATTAAGCCGCGTTCAACCCGAGGGTCAGACGGCGGCGCCTGCGGTCTTTGACGGTGCCCCGCCGGCCGGGTGATTCACCCGGCACGGGGACCGCAAAGTGTCTTGCCTGTTGTGTCGCATCACACCAGCGCGGAGTGATCGACAGTCAGACCCGGGCCCATGGTAGTGGACAGGGTCATCTTCTTGAAGTACACGCCCTTGGAAGTGCTCGGCTTGAGCTTCTTCAGGTCGGCGATCAGCGCATCCAGGTTGCCCTTGATGGCGTCGGCGTCGAAGTCGACCTTGCCCAGGGTAGCGTGGATGATGCCGTTCTTGTCGGTACGGAAGCGCACCTGACCGGCCTTGGCGTTCTTGACGGCGGTAGCAACGTCAGGAGTCACAGTACCGACCTTGGGGTTCGGCATCAGGCCGCGCGGACCCAGGATCTGACCCAGCTGACCGACCACACGCATGGCGTCAGGAGAAGCGATGACCACGTCGAAGTCGAGCTGGCCTTTCTTGACCTGCTCGGCCAGGTCGTCCATACCGACGATGTCGGCACCGGCTTCCTTGGCGGCTTCTTCGTTGGCACCCTGGGTAAAGACGGCAACGCGCACGTCCTTGCCAGTACCGTTAGGCATCACGGTTGCACCGCGAACCACCTGGTCAGATTTACGCGGATCAACACCCAGGTTGATAGCGACGTCCAGGGATTCCTTGAACTTGACGGTGGACAGCTCGGAGAGCAGTGCCACGGCCTCGTCGACAGAGTAAGCCTTGTTGGCGTCAACCTTGTCGCGAATCTGCTTTGCGCGCTTGGTAAGCTTAGCCATGATCAGAGACCCTCCACGTTGAGGCCCATGCTACGGGCGCTACCAGCAATGGTACGCACCGCGGCGTCGAGATCAGCAGCCGTCAGGTCCGGCTCCTTGGTCTTGGCGATCTCTTCGAGCTGCTCACGGGTCACGGTACCGACCTTCTTCTTGTTCGGCTCGCCAGAGCCGGACTTGATGCCAGCAGCCTTCTTCAGCAGCACCGCAGCGGGCGGCGTCTTGGTGACGAAGGTGAAGCTGCGGTCGGAGTAGACGGTGATGACCACGGGAGTCGGGAGACCCGGCTCGATGTTCTGCGTCTCAGCGTTGAACGCCTTACAGAACTCCATGATGTTGACACCGTGCTGACCCAGCGCGGGACCCACGGGGGGACTCGGATTGGCTTTACCGGCTGCAACCTGCAGCTTGATGTAAGCCTGTACTTTCTTGGCCATGATGGACTCCAGTTGGGTAATAGCGCCTTGCGGCTCCCCGGACAAAACGGCCGCCTGATTCCAGGCGACCCCTACTGACTACAGGCGGACAGCACACCGCGGCGGGCCTGCCTAGACAGACCCACCGCGCGCTGTTCGCCTTACTCCTTCTCGACCTGGGAAAATTCCAGCTCGACCGGAGTCGCACGCCCGAAGATCAGCACACTGACCTGCAGACGGCTCTTGTCATAATTGACCTCTTCGACCACGCCATTGAAGTCGGCAAAGGGCCCGTCGATAACGCGGACAGACTGCCCAGGCTCGAACATGGTCTTGGGCCGCGGCTTTTCCGCACCATCTCTCACACGACTAAGGATGGCATCAGCTTCACGCTGAGTGATCGGCGCCGGCTTTTCCTTGGTACCGCCAATGAACCCCATGACTCGCGGAGTCTCATTGACCAGGTGCCAGGTCTCGTCAACCATTTCCATCTCGACCAGGACGTAGCCGGGATAGAACTTGCGCTCACTCTTGCGGCGCTTGCCGTCGCGCATCTCGACGACTTCCTCGGTCGGCACCAGAATCTCACCGAAGCGATCTTCCATGCCATGCATCTTCACACGCTCGATCAGCGAGCGCATGACGTGCTTCTCGAAGCCGGAGTAGGCGTGGACGACGTACCAACGCTTGGACATGAAGACTCCTAACCGATGACGCCGGACATCGCCCAGCTGAGCAGCGTGTCGATCAACCAGAGCAGCAGCCCGACTACCAGCACAGCCACCAGCACAATGGCAGTGGTCTGAATGGTCTCAGGGCGCGTCGGCCAGACGACACGTTGAATTTCCTTTCTGGCGCTACGAGCAAGCTCGACCAGCTCACGCCCCTTGGTGGTCATCAGCGCCACCAGAGCGGCAACGACAGACAGGGCGACAACGCCCAGGACACGATACAGAAGCGGCTGGTCGGCAAAATAGGTGTTGCCGACAACGGCCAGCACCAGAAGAACGACGACAACCGCCCACTTGAGCCCGTCGTGGCGCGACTCCTGCACCTCGGCGTTATGCTTCATGAAAACGAGACTCCTCAGGGCGCGGCAATCGAAACACGAAAGTATATAAAAAACTGCCAGCCTGGGGAAGACTGGCAGGCCAGGAGGGAATCGAACCCCCAACCTGCGGTTTTGGAGACCGCTGCTCTGCCAATTGAGCTACTGGCCTGTACTCGATGCAAACCACCCTTTGCGGGCAGCCTCTGCAACAGCGGGCGCCATGATAGCGAAGCAACGCTTGCCTGACAACCCCTACTCCACCCTGCAGACGCGATGGAGAAAGAAAAAGCGAGCCAAGGCTCGCTTTTCTATATGGAGCTCATGGACGGATTTGAACCGTCGACCTCACCCTTACCAAGGGTGTGCTCTACCCCTGAGCTACATGAGCGCACTCTTTGGCGCAACACACACGGCACACGCCGAAATCTGGAGCGGGCAGCGGGGATCGAACCCGCATCATCAGCTTGGAAGGCTGAGGTTCTACCATTGAACTATGCCCGCATCATGACCCAAGGCCATTCTTGCTGAAACATGCTCATCGAACCCGACCAGCCTGGCAGCGTCCGACCGCCTGCTCCGTTTCGACCACCCAAGGGCAATCGAAAAAAACCTGGTGGAGGGGGAAGGATTCGAACCTTCGAAGCTTTCGCGGCAGATTTACAGTCTGCTCCCTTTGGCCACTCGGGAACCCCTCCAACTGGCGACGTATTTTATCGCCTCACTCCAAGATGTCAAGTAGCTGTTTTAAAAAGAATCCGCTCCTCTAGACTCTTTTTCACCTTCTCGACACAGGACAGCGGCCTCGCCGCCTGCCTTGGAACGCGGCGCATTGTGTCAAAGCCCAACGAATAACGCAAGGCCCTCAACGCTTTTTTCGCTCGAACACCACATCCTTCTCGCCTGTTGGCGTGGGACAAAAGGACTCTCAACTTCCCCGAGCGGCTCCCCGACCTGGGCGGCAGCCGCCCCACCCATCGTCGCTGAGCACACCAGGGGCCCGCGGCTCCCGGCCTTGTCACAGCAGCATCGAGAAGGCTAATCCGGCACGAATCTTTTCCAGCGCCACTGGTGCAGGCGGCACTGGGGCGCCAGCCATCTTGCCAGCACGCTCTGCTGCGGTGAGCGGAAAGCACGCCTCGAGTCCCGCATAGACCATATCTGGCCAAATGGCGTGGGGCACCTGGATACCCCTTGAGACGACTCGGGCATCCCCTCCCGTGACCAGCATCGGCAGGGCAACCCCTTCGCGATCGCACACTTCACTGTAAATCCGGTTGACGGCACTCACAGCCGCCATATAAATCCCGTGATTCACGGCCTCCACTGTGCGCCGGCCTGGCGCCAGCAGCTCGTCCGCCTCGCTGTCCGGATCGATGGCCACGTTACGTGTGCCGAGTTTCAGGCTTTCCTTCATGAGACGAAGCCCAGGGAGTATATAGCCCCCAAGATGACGCCCCCCAGGCAGCACGAAATCCACCGTGATGGCACTACCACAGTCCACCGTGCAGCTGGCTCCCGCCAGTTGATAACCGGCCAGGACCCCCATCCAGCGATCCACGCCCAATCGTCCAGGTTCGTGGTAGCCGTTGGTGACCCCAAGAGCCTCACGACAGGAACGTGCCACGTGGACGGAGCGAACCCTGTCTTTCAGCAACGATTCCGTCTGGGCCAGCACCGAACGACGCGCCACGCTGGAAATCCGCACGGTCTCGACCACGTCGAGATCCGGGATGTCCGCTCCAGGCTTCCACTCCTCCCGGGTCCATACCGCACCGCGCGAGCGTATCTCGCTGCTATCAGCATCCTTGAGGCGCCATTTGGACAGAGTATTGCCGATATCCAGGTCAAGAATCATGGGCGCGCTCGCACGCTGATCTCTCCTCCGACAAGGCGCTCATCCTGCTCATCCTTGCGCACCCAGAGATTGCCGTTGTCATCCACTTCTCCCGCCCGGGCGAGCTCCCGGCGCTCGCCCCTGATGATCTCGATATCCCAGCCAGCAAAGGCGTGGCGCGCGTTCCACTCGTCTTTCCAGGCCGCAAACCCGTTCTCCTCAAAGCCTGCCAGCATGGTCAACAAGCCGTCCAGCAGCTCTGCCGCCATGACGTTGCGGGAAAGCCCTGGCGCCTGATCATGTACACAGGCGACCGGCTGATCGATGCGCGCCCGGAAGCTATCAGGCAGATCCACGTTGATTCCCATCCCCAGCACTACCTCACAGGGGCCCGCGGCATCTCCGCTCATTTCCACCAGGATGCCGGCCAACTTGCCAAAGCCACCCTGGCCATCGGGAAGCAGTACGTCATTCGGCCATTTCAAGGCGGGATTCAAGCCGTGGCGCTCCAGCATCTGGGCCAGCACCACGCCGATCGCCAGACTGAGCCCTTCCAGCGCCGCAACGCCGGCGTCAAAGCGCCAGCCCACGGAACACATCAGGGTACGCCCCCAGGGGGTCGTCCAGATCCGGCCACGTCGTCCGCGCCCCGCAGACTGCTGCTCGACCAGGCAAGCCTCGCCATGTCCAGCCCCCTGACGAAAGCGCTCGCGCAGAAACTCGTTACTGGATGGAAGAGTGTCTTCCACGAACAGGCGAGCGAGGTGCTGACGCGAGTCACGGGACAGCGCCGCCACCACCGCCGGCCCTTCAAGCAGTTCCAACGGCTCTGCCAGGCGATACCCCTGCCCTTTCACCGCTTGCATGGGAATGCCAAGATCCTCGAGCTTGCGCAGCTGCTTCCACACCGCCGCTCGGGACACCCCCAGCTTCTCGCCCAGCTGCTGTCCAGAGTGAAACTCGCCATCACTCAACAGCCGGATCAGCTCACCAATGGTCATTCCTCGCCCCTTACGCGGGAAAAGGGCATAGTCTATCGAAAGACAGCTTGCGCCGGAAATGCGCGCGCATTCCGGCTCACGCTTGAGCAGACGCGGCTCTCGGTCGCCTTCCTAGGATAATCGCCATTCAGAACCCTGCGACGCCGGCCCCGGATGCGTTAATCGCCCCAGGCTGGGAGGTGAATGCCCCAGTGGGCGCGGCGCCACCGTCACCCCGTCGACGCAGGCTCGACAACCTGTGAGGGCTCAGGCAGAGAGGGCGTCGACGCTTTGGCGGGTTGCCGCGATCAAGTGGGTAAACGCAGCCCGCGCCGCCGGCTCGTCCCGTTGCTGCATGGCCTCCAGCAGGGCTTCATGAAACGGAAAACCGGCATCGAATATCCGGAGTCGATCTTCCGGTGAGTCCCAGGACAGATACAGTTCGTCATGCATCATCTGGATCAATCCCACCAGTACACGATTGCCGCAGGCGTGGTAGATGGCCAGGTGAAAGGCGGCGTCGGCCTCGCTCACCCCCAGAAAGTCCTCCTTTTCCCTGGCGCGACGGTAATCGTCCAGATGGCTGGCCATGGCGTCGAGCTGATGATCGGCGGCGTGGCGTATCGCCAGCACGATCGCCTGGACCTCAAGCGCCTCGCGGACCTCGAGCATCTCGATCAAGTGGGCCTTGGCGTCCTTGATCCCGAGACTCGCCAGCAACTGGAAGGTGCGCTGCTCGCTGACAAACAGGCCCTTGCCATTGACGATGTCGATGATGCCTTCCGCCTCCAGCTTCTTGAGTCCCTCTCTCAGGGTCGAGCGACCTACCTCAAGCCGCTCCATCCACTCTCCCATCGAGGGTAGCTGTGTCCCCGGCGCCAGCTCCTTAGCGGCGATGTAGGCGCTGATCTCTCCTGCGACGGTGTCTGACAAATAAAGTCGTTTCATACAGTTGGGGTCCACTATCGGAAGAGGCCGGCGAGTCCTTTCGACGTTAGCCGTAAACCCCTTCTGGATCAATTGTCGCCTGCGGACCCCCGTGCTAGCTTACCTATCAGACAGGCTGATAGCCTTTTCCACTTTACCGAGGATGCGCCATGGATCCACTGGATCGACATATCTGCAGTCATGCCTATGAACAGCGCCAGGAGCATCACGGCGCGGTGGCGCCTCCGCTCTACCAGACCAGCATCTTTACCTTCCCCGACCTCGAGAGTTTCAGCCGTGCCCAGCTGGACGAGCGCCAGCACTTCATCTACAGCAGAGGGCTCAACCCGACGGTCAAGCTGCTGGAAGACAAGTTGGCCGCACTGGAGCGGGGCGAGGCGTGCAAGGCCTTTGCTTCCGGCATGGGCGCGATCGCCGCCACCCTGTTCTCGTTGCTCGGCCAGGGCGATCACGTCCTGCGCATCAATCAGACCTATGGCCCCGCGGTGGAGCTGCTCGACCAGATGGCACGCTACGGCGTCAGCCATGACGGCATCAGCGGCGACCAGGACATTGGCGCCCACCTGCGCCCCGAGACACGCCTGATCTACATAGAGAGCCCTTCATCGCTGCGCATGGAACTGGCCGATCTCGAGGCCATCGCCCGCATCGCCAGACAGCACGGCATTCTGACGCTGATCGACAATACCTGGGCGACCCCGCTGTTCCAGAAGCCGATCACCCATGGAATCGACCTGGTGGTGCACTCGCTATCGAAGTACATCGGCGGCCACAGCGACGTGGTCGGTGGTGCCGTCATCGGCAACGCCGAGGTGATCGACAGGCTCTTCGCTAATGGTCACCAGCTGCTGGGAGCGGCGCTCTCGCCCCACAGCGCGTCGCTGATCCTGCGTGGCCTGCGCACTTTGCCGGTGCGAATGGCAGAACACCTGCGCAACGGCCAGGCGATTGCCGCCTTCCTTGACGCCCATCCACAGGTGGCCGCGGTGTATCACCCAAGCCTTGCCCAGGGTCCGGCGGCTGAGTGGGCGGCACGTCAGCTCAAGGGCCACTCGGGCCTGCTCAGCTTCGCCTTGCACGATTCCAGCTACCCGCGGGTGGAACGCTTCATCAATGCCCTGCAGCTGATGCGAATTGGGGTGAGCTGGGGTGGCTACGAAAGCCTCGCCCTGTCTCCGCTGCGTCCCGACGGTAGCGGCCAGCCACTGATCCGTCTGGCCATAGGGCTGGAAGACATTGACGAGATCATCGTCGACCTGGAGCGGGGGTTCACCGCGCTCGATCACTGATCACCCTGAGGAGGACATCCCATGCCAGCGACACAACGACAACCTGGCCTTGCTCCATCCCTGCTGCTGCTCACCGCCATCGCCTTCGCCATCGTCTACGGCATCGTGGTAGCGGGCCTTCCCACCGAGCTGGTACTGATCACCCTAGGTGCCGCCGCCACCCTGTTCAGCCTTCTTCATGGCGGAACCTGGGAAGGGGTCATGGACATCATGGGCGCCAAGGTCAAAACCGCCCTGTCCGCCCTGCTGGTGCTCTACAGCATCGGCATCATCATCGGCAGCTGGATGATCTCGGGCACCATTCCCTACTTCATCTACCATGGCCTGGAGCTGATCGACCCTCGCTACCTCTACGTCATGGCATTTCTTGGCACCGCCATCGTCTCCACCTTCACCGGCACCTCCTGGGGGTCCGCCGGCACCCTCGGCGTGGCCATCATGGGCATCGCTGCAGCCATGGACATCAACCTGGCGATCACCGCCGGCGCCGTGCTCTCCGGCGCCTACTTCGGCGACAAGCTGTCACCGCTGTCGGACACCACCATCATGGCCTCCATGGTGGTGGGCGAGGACCTCTATCGCCATATTCGCAACCTGATGTACACCTCACTCCCCGCCGCCCTGGTGGCGGCGGTGGTCTACCTGATGCTGGGGCTCAACATGGAGCTGGGCGCGGGTATGCCGGCCGCCATCGCTGCCAGTGCCAATACCCTTGACGGCCTCTATCGCCTCAACCCGCTGCTGCTGCTGCCGGTAGCCATCGTGCTCTACGGATCGATTCGCAAGAAACCCACCCTGGTGGTGCTGTTTCTAGCTTCGGCCTGCGCCGCCCTGCTGGCCATGATCGTTCAGGGCGCGAGCCTTGAGGCGGTCGCTCAGGCAGCAGTGTCCGGCTTCAACGTCAGTCTGCTGACCAGCTTCAACCCGGGCCTTGACGTTTCCACCCTGCCAGCGGCACTGGCGAGTCTGCTAAATCGCGGCGGCCTCTACAGCATGCACGGTGCGGTGCTGTTCGCTCTGTGTGCCTTCTTCTTTGCCTCAGCCCTTGAGGCCTCCGGCATCCTCAAGGTGGTGCTTGACCGCAGTCTGGCCTACGTGCGCTCGGCACGTGGCACGATCCTGGCGTCACTGGCTGCCAGCTGCACCATCATTCTGGCCACCGGCAACAGCTACGTGACCTTCTTCCTTACCCGAGAACTGTTCGCCGAGCAGTACCAAAAACGCCGCCTGCACCCGCTGGTACTGTCACGCAGCATGGAGGATGGCGGCATGATTCCCGAGCCACTGGCCCCCTGGACCGTCTCTGCCATCTACATGGCCGGCACCTTGGGCGTCGCCACCCTGGATTACGCACCCTGGGCCCTGTTCAACTACCTGGGCATTGTGTTCTCGATCCTGCTGGCGATGATCGGCCCCTGGACGGGCTGGTACGGCGTCCGCCGACTCGCCGCCACCGAGTCCGCCCCATGCGAGCCAGCTGCTTCCACGCGGGAGGCTCCTCGGCCAACCCAGTGACAGCTAAGCACAAGGCCCCCGACGAAGGCATCGTCGGGGGCCTTGAATCAACCGCGTGTGATCTGCCTTAGGCGTGCTTGGCGTGCCGACCCTCGCCGATTTCCTCCACCAGCTTATGGCAGAAGATGTCCAGATCATCGGGCTTGCGGCTGGTCACCAGGCCATTGTCGACCACCACCTGTTGATCCACCCATTCGGCGCCAGCATTGCGTAGATCCTGGGCCACACTGGGGTAGGACGTCAGCTTGCGCCCGCTTACTACATCAGCATTGATCAGGATCCAAGGGGCGTGGCAAATCGCGGCAACGGGCTTGCCCGCCTGGAAGAACGCTCGGACAAACGCCAGGGCCGCTTCATCCAGACGCAAGGCGTCGGGGTTGAACAGGCCGCCGGGCAGCACCAGTGCGTGATAATCGTGCTCACTGGCGTCTTTCAGGGCCACGTCCACGCCATAGGTATCGCCCCAGTCGCTTTCCGCCCAGGCTCTGATGCCTTTCGCCTCCGGCGAGACCACGTGCACGACGATGCCCTGCTGCTGCAGTTTGGCCTTTGGCACCGCGAGCTCGGATTCCTCGAATCCGTGAGTGGCCAAGATCGCGACTCGTTTGCCTTCCACTTGCTGCGTCATGACATCCTCCTTGTAGAGATAAGTTGGACAACCTCTTAAGCTCTGTCACGCACTTGTACAAGATAGTGATGCAGTCCCCAGACTTCAACCCGTATGCCGTTTCAGCTGCTACCCCTGTCGCGAAGACTCTTCCCAGAACGCGACTCCTGCTCGTGATCAGCCAGCCTTTCCACGACCTGTCGCGCCGCTGGCCACATCACACTGCCATGATCTTCACCGGCAAAGATCATCAGTTCACTCGACAGGGAAACGCAGCGCTGCTGTAGCCGGCGCTGGTAGTCACGCGCTTCATCTACCATGGCTCGCCGAAGGCGCAAGCGATCTCGCTGGGACCCTGAATGGCCTTCGCGTGGTGACTGTTCACGCGCACCGACCCCCACCAGCAACGATGTTCCCTCAAGCGCCTCGCACCACTCAGCATCCTGCAGCCGGGCATCCAGCGCTTGGACCAGATAACGCTGACCCCACCACAGCGAGGGGCTGATGGCGAAAAGCCGGCGAAAGCACTCGGGGCAGCGCTGCTGAGCGTAGAGCGCAAACAGCCCTCCCAACGAGTGGCCCAGCAGCGCGCGACGCTCCGGATCCAGCGTCAAGTCCCGCTCGAGCATGGGCAGCAACTGAGCACTCAAGAAGTGAAGAAACTGGTCTGCCCCTCCTTCCTGCACAGATTCCTGCCCCTTCGCTGATGCCCCCTCTTCGCCGGCCTCAGCCGCGTGCGCGGCGATATCCGTTGGCACAGGGGGCGTGAAATCCCAGCGACGTCGCTGGGAATCAAAGCGCTCAGCGCCGGGATAGCCGACACCGACGATGACCAGAGGCAGGGCGCTGCCCTCAGGACCTTTTCGCGTCAGCGTGTCCCGCGCCTCACGCAGCAACGGGAAGCGTGCATTGCCATCCAGCACCACCAGCACGGGGTATCCTTGCGCTGGCCGAGGCGCATCCGGCATCGACACCTCGACCTGATAGGACAGGCCTGTCTGCGCGTCCACCACCACCCGAGACCCATCAAGCTCAGGCATCACGCTGCCGTCATCCATGGCGACAGCGCTGTCGACGAGAGACGCTAACAGTGACACCAGCACCAGCATGCCCAGCGGCCAGCCCGCGATGATCTGCCACGCCTTAGAACGCATAGCGCAAGGTGGCCAGGGCGCTGGCTGGCTGACCCACGAAGTTGAAGGAGCCCTCGCCCCCTGCACGCAGGTAATACTCACGGTCGAACAGGTTGTAGACGTTGAGCTGGCCGCTCAGCTGCGGGGTAAATTCATAGCCAAGCATCGCGTCCACCACTGCATAGCCGGGTGCCTCGACGCCGCTGCTCGAACTGAAGTCGCTCATGGCGGTGATCCCGCCGCCCAGTGACAGGCCATTGAGCATCCCTTGCTGGAAACGATACTGCGACCATAGGTTTACCATGTTCTCGGGCATCAGCAGGAAGATGCCATCATCCCGGGCACTGGATGCCTTTTCGATCTCCGTATCGGTATAGGTATAGCCAAAGATCAGGTCCCACTGGTCGGTGAGACTTCCAGTGACTTCCAGCTCGGCACCGCGAATACGCACTTCACCGGTGTCCACGGAATAGCTGGCACCGGGATCACTCGACGCGGCTGCACGATGGCTGTCTTCGAGCTGGTAGGCGCTAGCCCGTGCATTCAGTCGCCCTCCCAGGTAACTGCCCTTGATACCGACCTCGTACTGATCGCCCTCACGGGGATCGATCAGATCATTGTCCTCGTTGAACGCTGTCTGAGGCTTGAAGACCCGCGAATAGCTGGCATAGAGGGAGTGCTGAGCATCCAGGTCCAGCACAGCCCCTGCATAGGGCGTAAACTCGCTGTCACTGCGAGAGCTTTCGCTATCACTGGTGCGGTCGTCGTATTCGGTGGAAAAGTGACTGAAGCGGCCGCCGGCGATCAAGGCCAGAGGGGCGATCGGTCTGACCGTTACCTTGGCATAGGCACCGGTCTCTTCCAGCTCGCTGCGGGTGTCGGTAAGACTGAAGCCGGACAGGCCAGCCTGGGCACTGTCCAGGACATTGACGTAGGCCAGATCATTGAGCTGACCGACGCTGAGACTGCTTCCAAGCCCGCGAGCCCGCCCCTGGCGATTGTCCTGGTCGTAGTCCTTATGGTCGAGCCCGACCACAAACTCGTTGTCATTGCCAAAAGCGTCAAACGCCTGGGTGTAGCTGGCGTCCAGCGACAGCGACGTCTCGTCGGTCTTACCCCCGAAACCGGCAGCATTCAGCCTGCCCTGATCATCCACCGCACCGGCGCCGAAGGCATAGTTGTAGTCCGCATCTCGGTCGGAGTAGCGGGCCGCAACGCGACCGTAGCCATCGTTGGCAAAGCGGTGTGTTAGCTCTGCCAGTACATCCGTGGACTCACTGTCAAAGTCGTTCCAGTCAGCCCCATAGAAGGCGCTACGACGGGTATACAGAAGATCCCCATCGGCATCGGTCGGCTGGCCGTTGTTGACCGTGATGTCCTTGGCATTGTGAATGATGCCAAGGGAAAGCTCGGTGGCATCGGTCAGGTCGATATCTACCGCTGCGTAAAGGTCATCCTGCCGGTTATCGTTGTCGTCGACCCACTGTGCGTTCTCCGTGGAGCGTGCCACAAACCGCCCTCTTACCCGGCCGGCCTCATCGATGGGCCCCGCCACATCCACTCCCAGCGCACCATCGTCCAGCGTGCCCAGGCTGCCGAACACCTCAGCCTGGAAGGTCTCGGTCGGACGCTTGCGCACCAGGTTGACGATGCCGCCCAATTCGCTGGTGCTGTTGAACAGCCCCGACGGCCCGCGCATGATCTCGACCCGGTCAAACGCGGTCAGGCTCGGCACAGACCCGAGGATACTGCTCATGGGCGCAGGCAGCCCATCAATGCTGTAGGCATCGTACTCATAGCCTCTGGCAAAGATGGAGGAACGACCATAATCGTTGCTGAGTACCCGCACCCCCGGCGTGCGTGCCGCCAACTGATCCAAGGTCACAAACCCCTGGTCCTCGATGGCATCGTGGGTGACCACGCTGACCGACTGCGGAATATCCCGCAGGGCGGCCGGCACCTTGGTACCCACCGTAGCCGCGTCAACGCTATAGCCCCCGGTCTGCTCGCTGGCCAACATGTCGTACAGGCGCACACCGATCACCCGGGTAACGTCCAGCTCCTGATCCTCGATTCCCGGATCATCAGCGCCTATCCCCCCAGCCCCCTGGGCCTCTGCTCCCCGACCCTCTGCCCTCTGCTCGGCGATATCCTGCGCCTGGGCAGCGGTGGCCAGCAGCGCCCCCCCCGCTCCGGCAAGCACCCACGCCAACAACATGTTGCCCTTCATGCCACCTCCAAAACTTAATGCGAATCTATTGCATTCAAATCCCTGGAGCGACATTCTGTCACTGACGGCACCCCGATACCTTTGCCCTTTGACCAGCGACCTTTGGCATGACGACAACCTTCACCACGACGCAGCCGAAAGCCCCCCAGGCCGGCTGGATTCATCAGCATGACCTGACGTCACTGGCGGGCGTACTGACCAGCCAGTATCAATGCACCGCGGCCGACCACCAGGCCACTGGAGCGCCGCTGCATGGCATCGTGCAACAGCATGAGGTCCAGCGTGGCATGTACCTGCGGCTCAATCGTCTGCGTGACCGCCACGGTGTAACGCCCCGGGCACGGCTGCATCCAGGTCTCAAGATTTCGCTGGTCTGGCGCGGAGAGGCCTGCGTGAGCTTCGACGAGCATAGCTTTACACTCGATGCCAACAAGCGAGCCTGCGGCCTGCTGATAGCGGTCGACGAGCCCACCACCTTCGTCCGCCACGGCAGGCGTGGCGCAGTGGAATTCAGTGCCGTACTGAGCCTGACCTCGGACTGGCTCCAGCGTCGTCTGGGCTCTCCGCTGCCCAGTGTTTGCTGTCACGGCCTCAGGCAGCACCTCGGCCATCTGAGGTGGACACCGTCAAGCGACCTGGTGGCACGCCTGAACAGCGTGAGTCAGACCGCCGACATGACGACGGTCCTTAACCTGGAGCGCGAATCGATCGCCCTTGCCATGGTGTCCGAGGCGTTGGCGCACCAGACGACCCCTGCTGTGTCCCACGATGGTAAGGCCTGGCAGCAACGCCTGGCCGGCTGGATCGCCAGCGGCGAGTCGCTGCACCTGTCGCCCGCCGACATGGCAAGCCGATTGGGGATGAGTCTGCGACAACTGCAGCGGCGTTATCACCGGGAATATGGGCTGCCGTTGAGTGCCGGACTGCGACAGCAGCACTTGCTGCGCGCCCGAGCGGCGCTGCAAGACGAGAACGTCAGCGTCGATACCGCGGCCAGTATCGCCGGCTACCGGCACGCCGCCAACTTCGCCACCGCCTTCAAGCAACATTTTGGTGAAGGTCCGGCACAGTGCCGGCGTCACGCTCAGCGCGAACTCAGCACAGACGCCGCCAGCTAAGGCACCGCATCGGCATTGCCCCCGAGACGCGACAGCGCGACGTTCCAGGAGCAAAAAAAAGGGCCACGGCGATCGCCGTGGCCCTGTCGTCAGACGTCACTCCGCTGTGAGTGACAACACACGACGGTCAGAATGCCCAATCTTCGTCTTCGGTGCTCACCGTCTTGCCGATGACATAGGAAGACCCTGAACCAGAGAAGAAGTCATGGTTCTCATCGGAGCCAGGAGACAGCGCGGCCAGAATGGCCGGGCTCACATCGGTCACGCTGGACGGGAACAGTGCCTCGAAGCCAAGATTCATCAACGCCTTGTTGGCGTTGTAATGCAGGAACTTCTTGACGTCCTCGGTCAGACCAACGTCGTCGTACAGCGCCTCGGTGTACTTCACCTCGTTCTCATAGAGCTCGAACAGCAGCTCAAATGCGTAAGCCTTGATCTCTTCCTGACGCTCCTGCGGCTGCTGGGCCAGCTGACGCTGGAACTTGTAGCCGATGTAATAACCATGGATAGCCTCATCACGAATGATCAGACGAATCAGGTCGGCGGTGTTGGTCAGCTTGGCGCGGCTTGACCAGTACATCGGCAGATAAAAGCCAGAGTAGAACAGGAAGGACTCAAGGAAGGTGCTCGCCACCTTGCGCATGAGCGGGTCCTCGGCGCGGTAACGCTCCAGGATCAACTCGGCCTTCTTCTGCAGGAAGGGGTTCTCTTCACTCCAGCGGTAGGCATCATCCACATCACGGGTCGCGCACAGCGTGGAAAAGATCGAGCTGTAAGAACGCGCGTGTACCGACTCCATGAAGCTGACGTTGGTCAGTACGGCTTCTTCATGAGGCGTTACCGCGTCCTCGATCAGCGCAGGAGCCCCCACCGTGCCCTGGATGGTATCGAGCAGGGTGAGGCCCGTGAAGACACGAATGGTGAGCTGCTGCTCATGTTCCGTCAGGGTATTCCACGACGGGATATCGTTGGACAAGGGGATCTTTTCCGGCAACCAGAAGTTACCGGTCAAACGGTTCCAGACCTCGAGGTCCTTGTCGTCCTGGAGTCTGTTCCAGTTGATCGCGTCGACCCGGCTCAAACGACGGGCAGCAGAGGTAGCGGGCATATCCATGAGAGGGTTCTCGTTCGGTTGGCGCCGGGCCCTGAGCACGGCGCGTCGCTCGATTGAAGCAAAAAACGGCGACCAAGACGGCCTTCAGTCCCTTTGCCCGTGCGAATTCCACAACAGTAGTCTCGCTGGCAAAGGAGCGGCGAAGACAGGTAGGGCTCACGGCATCGTGCCAGAGACTCCTACCCGTGACTTCGCCTTGGCCTGTCTTTCCGCCTACTCCGTGACGGCTTCGCCATCACGGCTCATCATTACAGGGTGCAGGACACGCAACCTTCCACTTCCGTCCCTTCCAGCGCCGCCTGACGCAGACGGATGTAGTAGATCGTCTTGATGCCCTTGCGCCAGGCGTAAATCTGCGCCTTGTTGACGTCGCGGGTGGTCGCCGTGTCGCGGAAGAACAGCGTCAGCGACAGCCCCTGGTCAACGTGCTGCGTGGCGGCAGCATAGGTGTCGATGATCTTCTCAGGACCCAGCTCATAGGCGTCTTGATAGTAGTCCTGATTCTCGTCCGTCAGGTAGGGGGCCGGATAGTACACACGTCCCAACTTACCCTCTTTACGAATCTCCACCTTGGCCGTGACAGGGTGAATACTCGACGTGGAGTTGTTGATGTAGGAAATGGACCCGGTGGGCGGAATCGCCTGCAGATTGCGATTGAACAACCCATGAGCCATCACCGACGCCTTCAGCTCACGCCAATCCTCCTGAGTCGGAATATGGATCCCGCTCTTGTCGAACAGCGCGCGTACCTTGTCGGTCTTCGGCTCCCACGCCTGCTCGGTGTACTTGTCGAAGTACTCGCCGCTGGCATAGCTCGACTTCTCGAAACCGGCAAAGTGACGGTTGCGCTCAATGGCGATGCGGTTGGACGCACGAATGGCGTGAAACGCTACGGTGTAGAAGTAGATGTTGGTGAAATCCACCCCTTCTTCGCTGCCGTAGTAGATATGCTCGCGAGCCAGGTAACCGTGCAGGTTCATCTGGCCCAGGCCGATGGCGTGAGACTTGGCATTGCCCTCGGCAATCGACGGCACTGAGCTGATGTTGCTCATCTCGGAAACCGCGGTCAATCCACGGATAGCGGTCTCTACCGTCGCACCGAAGTCAGGAGAGTCCATGGCCTTGGCGATGTTGAGCGAACCAAGGTTGCAGGAAATATCCTCACCGATCTTGCGATAGCCCAGGTCATCGTCGTATTCGGTAGGTGTATTGACCTGCAAGATTTCCGAGCAGAGGTTGGACATGTTGATCCGGCCATCGATCGGGTTGGCGCGGTTCACTGTGTCCTCAAACATCAGGTACGGATAGCCAGACTCGAACTGCAGCTCGGCAATGGTCTGAAACAGCTCACGAGCGTTGATCTTCTTCTTGCGAATACGACCGTCAGCGACCATCTCGTCGTACTTCTCGGTCACGCTGATGTCGCCAAAAGGCACACCATAGACGCGCTCGACGTCATAGGGCGAGAACAGATACATGTCCTCGTTACGCTTGGCCAGCTCGAAGGTGATATCCGGCATCACGATCCCCAGTGAAAGGGTCTTGATGCGAATCTTCTCGTCGGCGTTCTCGCGCTTGGTGTCGAGGAAGTTCAGGATATCCGGGTGGTGTGCGTTGAGATAGACCGCACCAGCGCCCTGGCGAGCGCCAAGCTGGTTGGCATAGGAGAACGCATCCTCCAGCATCTTCATTATCGGAATGATGCCTGAAGACTGGTTTTCGATACGCTTGATCGGAGCACCGGACTCGCGCACGTTGGAAAGCGAGAAGGCGACACCGCCGCCCCGCTTGGACAGCTGCAGAGCCGAGTTGATGGAGCGTCCGATGGACTCCATGTTGTCCTCGATCCGCAGCAGGAAGCAGGAGACCAACTCGCCCCGCTGCTGCTTGCCGCAGTTGAGGAACGTCGGCGTCGCCGGCTGAAAGCGGCCGTGGATGATCTCATCGACCAGTTGCTTCGCCAACGTCTCGTCGCCACGCGCGAGCGACAGCGCGACCATGCAGACGCGATCCTCGAAGCGCTCAAGATAGCGTTTGCCATCGAACGTCTTGAGGGTATAGCTGGTGTAGTACTTGAACGCTCCCAGGAAGCTCTGGAACCGGAACTTGACCGCATAGGCCTGATCGAACAACGCGGTAACGAAATCAAAGTCGTACTGATCGAGCACCTGGCGCTCGTAGTAGCCTTGCTCCGTCAAGTAATCGAGCTTTTCCTGCAGCGAGTGAAAGAACACGGTGTTCTGGTTCACGTGCTGCAGGAAGTACTGACGCGCGGCCTCGCGATCCTTGTCGAGCTGCAGACGCCCTTCGGCATCATACAGGTTCAACATCGCATTCAGCGCGTGATAGTCGAGTGTCTTGGCGTTGTGATCGGCAGCGGGTCGCGTTGCCGCATCCTTTTCTAGGCTGAGCGTTTCCAAAATTCTTTCACCCCTGCAAGAACACGATGGACATCCTCATCCGTGCCCATCAGTTCAAACCGATAAAGAAGCGGCACCTGACACTTCTGCGCGATCACTCTCCCGGCCAGGCCAAAGGCTGCGCCGAAATTGGTGTTGCCACCCGCGATCACGCCCCGAATCAGGGACCGATTGTGTGCATCGTTGAGAAACCGAATCACCTGTGGCGGTACCGAGCTCATCGGGTCACCGTCGCCGTAGGTCGGCACAACGAGAATATATGGCTGATCGACACGCAGAGGACCGTCGTCACGACTGAGCGGAATACGCTTGGCAGACAGACCCAGCTTTTCTACAAAGCGTCGTGTATTGCCAGACTTTGTCGAGAAATAGACCAGCTCAGCCAAGACGATTCTCCTGCATCCCTGAAGCCTCGGACGTGACGCGGCCATCGCCGCGCACATCCGCTAGATACGAAGAACTTACGTGCGAAGGACGTTATCAGGCGACCAGCGTACTGATCTTGTCCGGGCGAAAGCCGGCCCAATGATCCTCGCCAGCGACGACGACGGGCACCTGGCGGTAGCCCAGCTCCTGGACTCGCTGCATGGCATCGGCGTCCTGGGTCAGATCGACCACGGTATAGTCGATTCCCTGATTGTCCAGGGCGCGGTAGGTGGCGTTGCACTGGACGCAGGCAGGTTTGCTATAGATCGTGATGGTCATGATAATCGTTACCGTCCGTGACGTGATGATACGCCCATCATAGGGGATGGCGTGGACATGGGCGGTCGGTGGAGTCACGGCACCAGGCCGTACTCCCCGCCTTCGGTAGGGCACTATATATGGTAGAGGGAGTTTTTTCCAAGCACAGATATAGTTTTTTTCTGTGCATTCCCTGTGGACAACTTTGGACACCGCTGGAGCCCGCGCCACTGCCCGCTTCCCGTCTTGTCAAGACAGCAATAAAAATCTGTTTCAGCGCTAGGAGATCATCCGTCGCTGGTCAGCGCTCATCGGCACACGCTACCAGATAGTGTTGGCCTCCCCGGCCGGAGCTACCAGGGAGGCTAATTCCTGCGCAATGATGCTCAGGATGACTTGATGGCATGGCCGCCAAACTCATTGCGCATGGCAGCGAGCATCTTGTCCGCATAGGAGTCGGATTCACGGGAGCGCAGCCGCTCAAGCAGGGACATCGTGATGACGGGGGCACTAACGTCGAGTTCGATGGCCTCGCTCACCGTCCAACGCCCTTCGCCGGAATCAGAGACATAGGGGGCGATGCCGTCAAAGGTCGGGTTCTTGTCGAGGGCATTGGCGGTCAGGTCGAGCAGCCAGGACCGTACGACGCTACCATGACGCCAGATCTCAGCGACTTGATGCAGGTCCAGCCCGAAGGAGGCCTTCTTCTCCATGATGGCGAAGCCTTCCGCAAACGCCTGCATCATGCCGTACTCGATACCATTGTGGACCATCTTGGTGAAGTGGCCTGCCCCGCTGGGCCCTACGTGTCCCCACCCTTTATCGGCAGCCGGGGCCAGTGTCTCGAACAGCGGCTTGAGCCTCTCGACCACGGCATCATCACCGCCGACCATCATGCTGTAGCCCTCTGCCAGCCCCCACACGCCACCGCTGGTTCCCACATCCACATAGCTCAAGCCATGTTCACGCAGCTCAGCGGCACGTCGCACGCTGTCCTTGTACATGGAGTTGCCACCATCGATGACGATGTCATCAGGGGACAGCAGCGATGTCAGCTCCTTGAGCAGTGCATCAACGGCTTCCCCCGCAGGTACCATCAGCCATACGATACGCGGGGAAGGAAGTTGCTCGACCGCCTCTGCCAGAGTCTGTGCTGGCTCAACTCCTCGCTGCTGCGCGCTGGAGAGTGCCTCAGCGCCAGGGTCTGTACCAATGACACGATGACCGCCGCGAACCAGACGTTCTGCCATGTTGGCGCCCATGCGCCCAAGGCCAATCATTGCAAGATCCATGTATGCTCCTCTAAATGAATGGTGACGTCAGTATCGTCGCGGTGCTCACGATATCTGTCGGTTCAGATGGTGCCAATGCACAGCCGCCTTATGCGGCCTTCAACGTACGGCTGCAGAGAGCCAACGCCCGCCTTCCGCTACGCCAAACTTCGGCTAGACGGAAAACGGCGGACGTCATAAAAGAAGCCCAGCCATCTCTAGATAGCCGGGCCTCTTTTGAATAAATGCCTGATCTCGCATGTAGGTGAGCCACCCTGGCGCTCTTTACAAGGGCTGCAGCGAAGCTGCAAGAGGTGGCGAAGGCCACGAGCCCGCCCTTGAGAAGGACCAGGCCGCTCCACACCGAGGGAGCCATCGACCCGCACTCGTCTATGCAAACGATCTTGACCTTGTGGAAAATCCCGATATCCGCAGAGGTACTAGCAACCAGGCAGCTTGCCTCTCGCATGGGGGTGAGCCGCCCTGGAGCTCTTTACAACGGCTGCAGCGAAGCTGCAAGGGGTGGCGAACGACGCGAGCTTGCCCTTGAGGAGAGCCAGGCCGGACCGCGCCGAGGCGGTTATCGGCGCGGCCCCACACATAAAAAGCGGGGTCGACCCATGCATGCGAAAAACCCCGACCATCTCTCGATAATCGGGGTTCTTCTGAATAAATGCCTGACGATGACCTACTCTCGCATGGGGAGACCCCACACTACCATCGGCGCTGAGCGGTTTCACTTCTGAGTTCGGCAAGGGATCAGGTGGTTCCCACTCGCTATGGTCGTCA
>NZ_JAEKJT010000010.1 GCF_017303055.1 Halomonas litopenaei
TCGTGCACCCAGGAGGTGGGCGAGCCGAAGCCATAGCGCATGATGACTTCATACACGCTGATGGCCATGGCGATGAACACCAGCCAAGCGGCCAGCTGAGCGACCTTGACCACGCCCTGATCAAAGTGGCTGCGCACCACGTCGGGTGCGCGTTCGGGCGCCTTGTCGGCGTCCTGTCCCGGCAGGTCTGTCATGGGACTTCCTCGACGGCTTGAGGATCGCGCCAGGGCACGATCCGGAAATGAGGGGGCGGTGCCGTGGCACCGCCCTGAACGTTCAGGTACTGGCAGGTAACGCGGTACACCCTTATGCGATATGCCGTGTCGCTGCACACCAGGCGACAGTCAGCACGGCTGACGCGTTACCCTGAGACCTTGGGCTTACAGCAGGTTGTGGTTTTCCAGGTAGGCCACCACGGACTCGTAGAATTCCTGGGTAATCTCGTTCTTCTCGGCCCAGTTCTCCCACTCCTGCTTGGCGATGTTACGGAACGCTACGCGCTCTTCCGCCGGCAGGTCGATGATCTCGATATCCGGGTTCTGGCGCGCTTCGCGCACGGCTTCGAGGTCACGCGTCTTGAGCTCGGCGACCATCTCATACGCCAGGGCATCAACGGACGTCTCGAGGATGGTCTTGAGGTCGTCCGGCAGGCTGTCCCAGACATCCTTGTTCAGTGAGACCGCGACCATCGGCAGGGAGTGGAAGCCCGGATACAGCGGGTAAGGAGCAAACTCGTGCAGACCCTGTGCCTGGTTGGTGGCAAACACGGTGTAGTCAGCAGCGTCGATCACACCCTTCTCGAGACCGGTATAGACCTCAGAGCCCGGCAGATTGACCGGTGTGGCACCAGCGGCTTCAAAGATGTTGTACACCATGCCTTCCGGAGCGCGCAGCTTGAGGCCCTGCATGTCCTCGATGGAGCGCACCGGCTTGGTCGAGGGCAGCGACTCCAGCCCGGTGGCAGCAGCGCCGATCAGGTGCAGACCATAGGGTTCGACCAGCTTGTTGTAGAGCTCCTCGCCACCGGCATTGTTCATGTAGTCGAGGAAGTCATAGGGGTCGCTCCAGGCGCCCACCAGGTTGCCGATCATGCCGAAGGCCGGGTTCTGACCCGTGAAGTAGCTGGGATCGGTCAGGTGTCCCTGAAGGATGCCGGACTGCACCGCCTGCAGGGTCTGGTTAGCCTGAACCACGGCATTGACCGGCAGAATTTCGATGGCGATGCGGCCATTGGACATCGTCGAAACGTTGTCGGCCCAGGCCTTCTTCATCTCGAACTGAGGCTCGCCGGCCGTTTCGGAGGTCTGGAAGGTCCACTCATACTCGGCAGCCTGAGCAGAAGCGGCCATGGATGCCAGAATCGCTGCACTCAACAGCTTGAGCTTGGCGCTAGGGGTCTTGAGCTTGGTGCTTGCCATCATGGGAATCTCATCCTTCTTGTCGGCATGTTGCAGATAGTTCGGGAGCGTCAAAGGTTGTCTCGAGCGTCGATGAGGCCTTGGTGACCTCTTCCAGTCCAAGGTCCTGCCCAGTGCGCTCCAGTACCGCGAGCGCCGCACGGGCCGCTTCGCGGGGCTGTCTCAGCCGAATCGCCTCCATCACCTTGCGATGACGATCCATGCTGTCATTGAGCCTGTCCGCGCTGTGGTTGGATCGCTCCACCAGCAGCGCAATGGCAGGCTTGAGAACGTGGCTGATCTGCGCCCACACCAAGTTATGCGATGCGGTGAAGATGGCCTCGTGAAACGCCACGTCGTACTCGTCGTGGGTCTTGCCCTGAAAGCGTAGATCATCGCTGGCCAGCGCTTCGATCATGCCTTGATAGGCGGTTTCGATGGCCAGCAGGTCGGCGGCGGTGGCGTGCTCGGCGGCCAGTCGGGCGACGAAAGGCTCGACGGCTACGCGAAAGGCAAACACCTCGCGCTGGATCACCGGATTAGGATGGGCGAAACGCGCCAGCCAGCCGCTGACCCTGGGATCGAGCAGGTGCCAGCCTCCAAGGGGCTGCACCCGCGACCCTTGCCCAGAAATTCGAGTGATCATGCCCGCGGCGACCAGTACCTGCAGGGCACTTCTCACCGTCGAACGACTCACCGCGAAACGCTCGCAAAGGTCCACTTCTCTGGGCAGGAACTCGCCCGGCATGTACTCACCGGCAAAGATCGCCTCGGCCAGGGCATCTGCGATGTCCGGGCGCGCGCGACGCAAGGGAGTTGAGGCTGCTGCCATGAGGGTCATCCGAACAAGGGAATGCAGAGTCAGACCTGCTATTCCATGTGTCTGACGCTTGGTGGAGTTATGTCGGACATAGCTTCGCTAAAAATGCACATCGATGCCTTTAGACTTTAGTTCGATAACGATCGCTTTTAGCGCGCTCGCCCCTGCTCAAGTAGCGCGCTCGCCCCTGCTCAAGTAGCGCGCTCGCCCCTGCTCAAGGAACCTCTTCCGTTCAGCACAGTCGCACAGAGTAGATCTCAATGACCTGAGGCTTTTTCCTACCTTCTACGCAGCTCTTTACGACTCCGACCGACTGGTCTATTCTGGACGCACAAGCCAGGCGCTAAGTCCATTGGCCACGCCGCGTCCTCAGCAAAGGCGTGTCCTCAGCGGTGTCTGAGGTGTCGTCCGATCCACTGGGCAATGCCCTCTGGCTACAGGACGCAACGTCCCGGCAGGCAGGACTAGCAGCGACACCTTATCTAGCGAACGAGACAGGACGCGATTACCCATAGCAAAGGAGGCATCGATGCAATCCAACTACTACAGCATTAGCGAATACCCTACTGGCACTCCCAGCCCGGACGTCTTTGTTCTGAATCAGCAGGAACTGCCGGCGCTGCAGGATGGCGAGGTACGCATTCGCAATCATTGGCTGTCAGTTGACCCCTACATGCGAGGCCGCATGAGCGGCGTCAAGACGTACATCGATCCCTTCGCCCTCGATGCCCCCCTCGAGGGCGCCGCGGTAGGTGAAATCATCGAATCCCGCGATGACCGCTTCAAGGTGGGTGATCGGGTCACCCACATGGGCGGCTGGCGTGATGTAGCACAGCTATCAGCGGACACCGTCACCGCCCTTCCCGATCTTGACGTCCCCGAGCAAGCCTACCTTGGCGTTCTCGGCATGCCTGGCATGACCGCCTGGACAGGCCTCAATGCGATTGCGCATATGCAGGAAGGCGACAACGTCCTGGTCAGCGCAGCCAGCGGCGCCGTGGGCTCACTGGCGGTACAACTGGCCAAGGCCAAGGGCGGCACCGTTGTCGGACTTGCCGGCAGCCAGAAGAAACGCGATTGGCTCGAGTCCCAGGGCATTGTCGCGGTTGACTACCGCGACAAGGACGCTGCCACACTCAGCGATGACCTGGCCAAGGCCTGCCCAGGCGGCTTCGATGTGTACTACGAGAACGTCGGCGGCGTCTGCCTCGAGGCAGCCCTGAACAATCTCAACGTCGGCGCACGCATTGCCGTCTGCGGCATGATCTCTCGCTACAATGATGAAGGGCCGGCTCCTGGTCCCGCCAACCTGGCCATGATCCTGATTCGTCGCGCGAGCATGCAGGGCTTTATCGTGTTCGAGCACTGGGACAACTATCCGGCCTTTCTCGCCGAGGTGGGTCCCCAGGTCGCCGCTGGCGATATCGACTATCAGGAAACCGTGCGTGAAGGGCTGGAAGCGACCCCGGAGGCCTTCCTCGATCTGTTCAAGGGCGCCAACAGCGGCAAGATGCTGGTGCGCTTGAGCTAAGGAAGCGCTGAAGTCAATTGACGCAGACACCGCCTACGGGCGGTGTCTGTGGTTCAGCGCTGACGCCAATGACACGCCTGCCATCAACGGCCACGGCTGGCGATCATCACGCCGAACACCACCATCAACATCCCCACCGCGGTGATCCCACCGATCGTCTCGTCCAGCGCCCACCAGGCCAACGCCGTGGCAACCACCGGGGTCAGCGACCCTAGTGCCGAGGTCGCCTCAGCGCCCAGCCGTCGAATCGCGATGCCCATCAGCAGGCCAGATCCCAGCCCCACCAGGATGCCCTGGACCACCAACTGCCCCAACCACTCCTGGGCTGACACCAGGTGTAGCGTCAAGCCCCCCACCCCGCTCACCTCGAGCCCGACCACCGTCAGCGCAATGATCGATCCACTGGGCACCGTGACCACCGCCGTAGCCTCGAGCGCCGACAGGCCGCTCTGACGCACGCTGAGGGTGAACACCGCCCACATCACGCTGGACAGCAAGAACATGCCTTGCCCCAACAGCAGGGACTGCGAGCCCTGGCCCGAGGGCGCCAGCAGACAGGCAATGCCCATTGCGATGGCGACCAACCCGGCGGCACGCCCCCGCGACAACGGCTGGGCGAAGAGCCACACCGCCAGGGTACTGACGAACAGCGGCGCCGCCCCGGGTATCAGGGTACTGCCGTGGGCCACCGGCGCCAGTCCCATCCCCACCGCCCCCAACAGAAAGAAGGGGATGCCGGCGCCTGCCATCATGCCGACCAGCCACACCGGGCTGACCGCCAACAGACGCTGCCGCCGACGCAGCGCCAACGGCAGCAGCACAAGGCCAGGCACGGCGTAGCGAAACAGGGTCAGGTCGAGGGTTCCCAGTGGTGACAGTGCCCCTTGGCGCAGCGACAGGAAGTAACAGGACCAGATCAGCACCGCGCCCAGCGCAGCGGCGACTCCCGACAGGGCGCGCCGGGGAGAGGCGACAAGCGGCGCCACCTGGGTCAGAGAAGACGACATGACAGGACTCCGAGAGGGTTGTGGGGTAGCGGTACAAGCACCCTGCTAAGGCCAGTCTGCCGGCAATGCTAGGGGGAATGCAGGCAAAGACACTCCGCCACTGGACCCACATTGGCAGCGCGTGCCAATATTTCGGTATTCATGGCAAGTTTGAGCCAATTCCTTGAAAAAACTGGACCGTATCGATCGCCATCTACTCGCTCTGCTGCAGCAGGATGCGCGACTCACCAGCCACGAGCTGGCCGAGCGAGTGGGTCTGTCCCCATCCCCCTGCGCCAGGCGCATCCGCCGGCTGGAGCAACAGCGGCTGATCCAGCGCTACCGCGCCGAGCTGGACCGCGAACGCCTGGGGCTGGGGCTGACGGTGTTCGTCCACGTCAAGCTCAGCCGCCATCAAGATGCCCTGGTGGAAGCCTTCGAAGCCGCCGTGGCAGAGATGCCCGAAGTCATCGAGTGCCACACCGTGTCCGGTGCCTTCGACTATCTGCTGCAGATTGTCAGCGCCGACTTGAAAGGTTACGAACGCTGGGTGCGACAGCTGCAGACCCTGCCCATGGTCAATACCGTGGACTCGAGCTTTGCCATCCGGGCCGTCAAGCGCGCCGGCGCCCTGGATCTTCGCGACGCTCGCCCGTCCGACGACGCCTAGCGCCTGACTCCAGACGCTAGGCGTCGTATCAGAGGCTGTGCACTGGCGACTCTCGAGCTGGGTCCGGGCCTCGGCCGCATCCGCCCGGCATCGCCTCGCACGGGAGCAGGGTCTGCGCACCTTCGTCAGCATCGAGCCTGCTTGTCGCCGGCGCTTCACTTCGACGGCATCAGTCGTCAAGCTAGAGGCGACTCCGTCGCCATCCGGTCCCACGTATTGCCACTCAGGAGAGTTGAATGCCGACATCGCCCACTCCCCCACGCCTGACGCTCGAGGTCTTCAGCGACCTGCGCTGCCCATTTTGCTATCTGGAGCTGCCGGAGCTTGAGGCCTTGGAGCAACGGTTCGGCGATGACATCCACATCCACTGGCGTCCATTCGAACTGAGGCCAGAGCCTGAGCCGGCCTTGGATCCCCATGGCGACTACTTGAACGAACTGTGGCGTGACGCCGTGCTGCCCATGGCGCGCGAACGTGGACTCAGCATGCGCCAGCCGGATATTCAGCCTCGCTCACGCCTTGCGCTCGAGACCCTGGCCTGGGCTGAACGACACGCCTCGGCACAGCAGGTAGCCTCGTTAAGGAAGGCCTTGTTCAGTGGCTTTTTCGAACGCAGCCTGGATCTCTCCGACCCTGCCGCACTGGCAGACCTCGTTCGTCACCAGGGACTCGATGGCGACGCGCTGGTGGCAAGCCTTGCCAATGAAGAAGATCGTCAGGCCGTCCGCGAGTCTCGCGAGGAGGGACAAGCACTGGGGATCGCCGGCGTGCCTGCCCTACGCTTCCTGATCGACGGCGAGCATGCCGGCATTCTGTCGGGGGCTCAGCCAAGGCGGCAGCTGTTTCTGGCGGTGGAGCGGCTGCGTGACGCACTCCAGCGCAACGACAGTGGCGCTGGCCATGAGTGATAGAACACGCCCCGTTGTCGTCCTCGGAGGAACAGGGTTTGTCGGGGCTGCCGCTGTGCGTGAACTCTATTTCAGTGGACACGCGGTGAGGGTGGTGGCGAGGCGTCCCCGGCTACCCGACATGGTCGAACCCGGCGACCCGGTGGAAGCCATGGCGGCAGACCTGCAAGACCCCGACAGTCTGGCGCCGGTACTGGAGGGCGCCAGCGCGGTGATCAATGCCGTCAGCCTCTACCAGGAACGTCGCCGCGGGGACTTCGAGAAGGTCCACGTAGAAGGCGCCGCAGCGCTGGCCAGAGCGGCCAGGGCCGCCGGCGTCGACCGCTACCTGTTGATTTCCGGTATCGGAGCGCGGCCAGACTCACCCTCGCCTTATGTACGCGCCCGGGCCCTGGGCGAGCAGGCGGTGATGGAAGAGGTCCCACGGGCTGTCATCGTCAGGCCCAGTGTGCTGTATGGCCCACAGGCCGGTCTGACGGCCACGCTGGCACGCCTGGTTCGGCTGCCGGTCGTCCCGCTCTTCGGCACCGGAGAGGTGCGCCTGCAGCCCCTTCACGTGGGCGATCTCGGCAGTGCGCTGGGACGCCTGGCCACCCGTCCGGATCTGCCGCGTGCGCTGTATGAGCTGGGCGGACCTGACGCCGTGCGCTATCGCGACCTCGTCACGCTAATCGCCCGCTATCTGGATAGGGACCCCACCCTGCTGACGACGCCGATGTGGCTATGGCATGCCCTGGCCACGACCATGAAGGCCCTGCCGTCTGCCCCGCTCACCCGTGACATGCTGTGGCTGATCCAGCAGGACAACTTGGTGTCACGCGGTGTAGGTACCTTCGACGACCTGGGCCTTCATCCGCGCAGCCTGCGTGACAGCCTGGTGCACTGCCTACCGCGCTAGATAAGCGTCAATACGTCGGCTGGCTCGTCCCGCTAGGGAAGTGCTGACTACATCAGCCAAGTGACCTGAGGCACCAGGCGCCCGCAGCGCGGAACCCGGAGCCTATGCGGTATCGCTGAGAGTTCGAGCAGCGCATCACGCAATGAATCGGCGAATGAATCGGCGGCGCAGGAATCTATGCAGTGTTTCCTTAGCCCGTGATACGGGCAAGCGCCTTCAGCCTTTGCCCACCTGTGACATCAGGTCTGGCTGGACCACCTCGATCCAGTAACCGTCCGGATCCTTGACGAAGACCACGTCCTTCATCTTGCCCTGTTCGGGGCGCTTGATGAATTCGACGTCATTTTCATCAAACCAGGCCACCGCGGCGTGCAGATCCGGCACTGCAAAACAGATGTGACCAAACCCCTGCGGTTCGGCGTTGCCATCGTGGTAGATACGTCCTTCCTGCTCCTCAGTGCCCCAGTTGTGCGTGAACTCCAGCAACCCGCGCTGCTGGAAGGTCCAGGTAGTGCGAGCCGCCACATCTTTAGGCACCTCATCCTGGGCATCCAGGTTAGCGAGGAAATACAGCGAGAACTGCATCTCCTCGAAATCCAGGCGCCTCAGCACGCTCATGCCAAACACGCGGGAATAAAAGGCGAGCGATACTTGCGGGTCCTTGACCCTCAACATGCTGTGGTTAAGACGAAACCCACGGGTAGCCGCCGGTGCCGCTTCAACGCCCGGATGCTGTTCGCCTTGGGGGGTATCCTTCATGGGTATCTCCTTCAGTGAGCTCGAGGAATGCATCAACAGTTTCGACGTATTCACCATCGATGCGTTCAGATGTTGGCGCCACGCCAACGATGACCCATCAACAGGCCTGACTAAGGGTAATCATCCTTAGCGCACGACATCCTCCAGCGTGCGCGGTGCGCAGCACTTTTGTCTCTGAGCATGCGCTCGACAGGCCAGCGACCTGTCTGTTGACGCGCCAAGTGCCGCATCAGGCGCAAAAATACTACCAAAGTCTAATAACATATCCACAAATCAACGCGATAACTCAATCTTTTCGCCACACGCCTTGTCATCCCTACCATTTCGTGAAAAATGGCCACCGAATTCCTACCAATGGAACGCTTTGACATGGACTCCATCGCCACCTGGTTCAACAGCGTCGTTTCCGCTGGAAACGGCCTGATCTGGGGCAAGCTGCTGGTCTACCTTCTGATCGGCGCTGGCCTCTATTTCACCGTGATGACCCGCGGTATTCAATTTCGCTTCTTCGGCCATATGTTCTCCCTGCTCAAGGGATCACGTGACGGCGGCGAAGGCATTTCCTCGTTTCAGGCGCTGTCGACCAGCCTTGCCGCCCGTGTGGGCACCGGCAACCTGGCGGGTGTCGCCGTGGCCATCTACCTGGGCGGCCCCGGCGCCATCTTCTGGATGTGGATGACCGCTCTGGTGGGCATGGCTACCAGCTTTGTCGAGTCTGCCCTGGCTCAGGCCTATAAGGTCGACCACGGCGACAAGACCTTCCGTGGCGGCCCTGCCCGGTACATCGAGCGAGGCCTCGGCCAACGCTGGATGGCGGTTGCCTTCTCCATCTGTCTGATCATCGCCTTTGGTCTCGCCTTCAACAGTGTCCAGGCCAACTCTATTGCCCAAGCCATGGAGCAGGCCTTCTCGATTCCGACCTGGGTGGTGGGCGTTGCCCTGCTGGTGGCGGTAGCGCCGATCATCTTCGGTGGCCTGCGCTCCATCGCCAAGGTGGCAGAGCTGATCGTGCCGGTCATGGCGGTGCTGTACCTGATTCTGGCGCTGGTGGTCGTGGCGTTGAACATCGAGGAGCTTCCAGGCGCCATCGCCCTGATCTTCAATAGCGCCTTTGGTCTTGAAGAAGCCGCCGGCGGTGCCGTGGGCTACGCCGTGGCCCAGGCCATGATGCAAGGCATCAAGCGCGGCCTGTTCTCCAACGAGGCCGGTATGGGCTCCGCCCCCAACGTGGCAGCGACCGCCAGCACTCGACCCAACCATCCAGCGGCTCAGGGCTTTATCCAGATGCTGGGGGTATTCTTCGACACGCTGGTAATCTGCACCGCGACAGCGGCAGTGATCATTCTGGCAGAGCCGGCCCTGCAAAGTGGCGATGCCCCCAACGGCATCCAGTTGACCCAGACGGCGCTGACCGAGCACGTAGGTAGCTGGGGCGGCATGTTCGTGGCGATCGCCATTCTCCTGTTCGCCTTCACGTCACTGATCGCCAACTACTCCTACGGCGAGTCCAACATCGAATACCTGGCCGGCAAGCGCCGTTCTGCCGGCGCGGTATTCATCTATCGGCTGGCGGTGCTGGCCATGATCATGATTGGCTCGGTGGCGCAGCTGAAGACCATCTGGGGCTTTGCTGACCTGTCCATGGGCATGATGGCACTGATCAACCTGATCGCGATCCTGCTGCTGTCGCCCCTGGCCTTCGCGCTGTTCCGTGACTATGAGCGACAGCTCAAGGCGGGCAAGGAGCCCACCTTCGACCCCGACCAGTTCCCGAAGCTCAAGGGCAAGGTCGACCGCAGCGCCTGGCCTGGAACATCCGGCCAGACCGAAGGCACCACCAGGACCGACGCTTGATCCTGATGAATGCCCCCGCTTGACCCTCAACGCCACGGTTCGCCGTGGCGTTGTCGTTTCAGTCCCTGATGGCGTACCAGCCCTTGCGCGAATGGTCGTGCTGACTCTAGCCGCACGCTTTACCCAACAGCGTCTGCTGGCCATCGCTGTGGCTGCGCCAGCGGGGCACCGTGTTCCTGCAGGCCCAGCTCATGCAGATCAAGTTGCTGCAAACCAAGCTCCTGCAGATCAAAGCCTTTCTAAGGAGAGTAAATGGCTTGTCGCTACCGAATGGGCACACTAGGCTTTTGATAGCGTCTATCCCAGCACCACCGGCTCCACTAACCCGCCAGTCGGCCTCGCTGGTCCGCCCTCACCAGAGGTCTGTCACCCCACTAGCCCCGGGAGCCGCCCATGAGTCTGCACGAAACACCCCGCCGCCCTTCGTCCTCACGGGATTGTCCGGTCATCGACGGACGTTATCAGATTCAGCGTATTGGCTCGCGAGAGGCCGCTGTCGGTGGGCTGCCAATCCATCGCGTGCTGCCTACTCGACACCGACGCACCATCGGCGCCTGGTGTTTTCTCGATCACGCGGGCCCCAGTATCCTGCGCGAGGGTGAGGGCATGCGAGTCGGCCCTCATCCCCATACCAGCTTGCAGACCTTCACCTGGATGCTGTCAGGTGAGGTACATCATCGCGACAGCCTAGGCAGTGATCAGGTCATCCGGCCTGGCGAGGTCAATCTGATGACCGCGGGCCATGGCATCAGCCATACCGAAGAGAGCCTCGAGGACAGTGACGAGCTGCATGCCGCCCAACTGTGGATCGCGCTGCCTCTTGAACACGCTGACACGGCGCCTCGCTTCGACCACTACGCCGACCTGCCCCGCTGGTCCCAGGAGGATGTTCACTTCACTCTTCTGGTTGGCCACTACGGTGGGCATGACGCACCCACCCTGAGCTTCTCTCCACTGGTAGGCGTTGATCTTCAGGCCGAGCGCTCCGCCCAGCTGACGCTGCCGCTTCAGGCAGCATTCGAATACGGGGTGCTGGTGCTGGAGGGTGACCTGACCCTGGACGGAGAATCCTTCAAGGTGGATGAGCTGGCCTACCTGGGTCGCGGCCGCAACGCTGTCGACGTCACCCTGTCGCCTGGCAGCCGCATGCTGTTGATTGGCGGCGAGCCGCTCGAGGATGAGATTGTCATGTGGTGGAACTTTGTCGCGCACTCGCGCAAAGCGATTATCGAGGCCCAGCGGGACTGGGAAGCCGAAAGCCCCCGCTTTGGCACCATACCTCAGTGGCAGGGCCCGCGCCTGGAAGCCCCGCCATTGCCCTGGACCAGCTGAGCCCCAGAACCAGCTGAGGGAAGGAGCGAGGACCCAGAGGAACCATCATGTGGTCCTTTCATCACTGCGCACTCGCGCAAAGCGATTATCGAGGCCCAGCGGGACTGGGAGGCCGAAAGTCCCCGCTTTGGCACCATACCGCAGTGGCAGGGACCGCGCCTGGAAGCCCCGCCCTTGCCCTGGACCAGCTGAGACCCAGAACCAGTTGAGGGAAGGAGCGAGGACCCAGAGGCGCCATCATGTGGTCCTTTTATCACTGGGCACTCGCGCAAAGCGATTATCGAGGCCCAGCGGGACTGGGAGGCCGAAAGTCCCCGCTTTGGCACCATACCTCAGTGGCAGGGACCGCGCCTGGAAGCCCCGCCATTGCCCTGGACCAGCTGAGACCCAGAACCAGCTGCGGGAAAGAGCGAGGACCCAGAGGCACCATCATGTGGTCCTTTCATCACTGCGCACTCGCGCAAAGCGATTATCGAGGCCCAGCGGGACTGGGAAGCCGAAAGCCCCCGCTTTGGCACCATACCGCAGTGGCAGGGACCGCGCCTGGAAGCCCCGCCATTGCCCTGGACTAGCTGAGGGAAGCCCTGCACTTTCCGTGGACAAACGAAGGGAAGCCCCGCCATTGCCATGGCAATGATCTGCCGTGTCAGGAGGTGCGACTCACCCACCAGTCGGCGTAGCTGCTGTTGTGCGGCGCCTTGCCGGATTCATCCTCGGCTCCATCGTCCCACCACACGGGGCCGCGCTCGCCGAGTGCCTCCTTGGCGGCCTGAACCTGTGCCCGGGCAGCCTTCAAGGCAGCCTCGTCCTCACTCTGCCTGGCATCCTTCACCGCTCGACGAGCTGCCATCAACGCCTTGACGTGGCGCTGTCGAAACGCCTCATCAAGGCTTGGATCGGTGCAGCGCCACAACCGATTCTTGGCGACAAAGTAACGACCATCCGGGGTCTTGGGATACTTCATGGGCAGCCTCCGTGTGCCTTCAACGTAGTGTACATTGCATGATGACGGAGCAGCGGGTTCGCGTCTGTGCTTGCACCCCATCTCAACGCCCTGACGACTGCCCTAGCGCATCAACCTGACATGGAGGAACACGTCATGAGCCACCAACGTCCACGTATCCTGGTCTTCGCGGGCAGCGCTCGCAAGAACTCCTATAACAAGCGTCTGGCAAAACTGATGGCACAGCGTATCGATGCCTGTGGGGGCGACGCCACCTTTGTTGACCTGGCAGATTTTCCCATGCCGCTCTACGACGGTGACCTGGAGGAGCAAGAGGGGCTGCCAGAGCACGCCAGCCGCCTGAAGCGCATGTTCATGGACCACCAGGGCCTTGCCATCGCCTCTCCTGAATACAATGGCTTCATCACGCCTCTGTTGAAGAACACCATCGACTGGGTGTCTCGGCCTGATGGAGACCTGGGCGCGCTCGCACCCTATCAGCACAAGGTGGCCGCCATCGTGGGCGCCTCACCCGGCGGGCTCGGCGGACTGCGTGCCCTGCCTCTACTGCGCCAGCTGCTGAGCAACATCGGCGTGACCGTCCTGCCCGACCAGCTCGCCGTCGGCGGTGCCGGTGAGGCCTTCCATGAAGACGGTAGTCTGGCAGACGAAGGCAAGGCCAAGGCCCTGGACGGTATCTGTCAGCGACTGGTGGATAGTGTGACATAGCGCCAGTGAGGGCCGTCTGACCACCGACGGCGACCCAGGCAAGAGGCACGTATCGGGGCGCCTACCACAGCGCCCCGATCATGATGACAAGGCATGCCAGCATACCCATGGCAAACACACCAGAGCGGATCCATTGCCAGTCGAGGGTATAGGCGATGGGATGCAGCAGGCGCGAGGCAAGAAAGACTAGCGCAGGCGTGTCGAGGCTGTGTAGATCGGCGCCAGCGCCCATGGCGACCACGGCCGTGCTCAGATAGACGATCAATGCCTCCCAGGCATTGGACTGGGCCGCATGCAGGCGCGCACCAATCCCTTCCATGGCGGCCTGCTGGGCGCGCGGATGGCGGTTATCGAGATGGCCGAACTGGCGCACGCGCCAGGCGGCACCGATCCAGGCCAGCAGGATCGGCAGCAGGGACGCGATAAACAGGGTGACGAGAAAGATCGACATGGCAGGCTCCGAGGGCGAATCTTCCTCAGCATGGCACAGGCAATGGCTGACAGGCGAAGGGACAGGCGTCAGCATGGCGGTACTTGCCTGATGACTGGCTTACCGAGCCCAAGAGGTTTCCTCCATGCCCGCAAGCCGAGATCGCAACGTCACCCACGTACCCGATGTCCACCCCGCCCGCCACGCCCTGACCAGTCGCGCCCTGCACGCCTTACTGGCACTGACCATCGGCCTTCTTTACCTGAGCGCCTACGGGCGCAAGTGGGCGACCACCCAACTGGAAGCCGCCAACTGGTATCTGCTGGTGGCCCACATCAATCTGGGACTGTTAAGCGTAGCGCTGTCGCTTGGCCTATTGATGGCGCATCTATGGCTGCCTCGACCTGCCCCCCAGGGCCTGCCCCGGGTGACTCGCCTCGCTCACCGAGGTCTGCTCGCGTTACTGCTGGCGCTGCCAGTCGCGGCCTATGTCGGCACCGGCTTTGACCTCAAGGTGCTGGGCCAGTGGACACTGCCTTCATTTCAACGCCTGCCAGTGGCTGACTGGCTATCGGACCTGCTGGCCCAACCGCTGATCAGCCTGATGGATCCTTTCGCTCGTTTTCACAAGGAATGGGGCGCCGATCTGCTGCTGCCGGTATTGCTGGCCGGCCATATCGCGGGCGCCCTTTTCCATCACTGGGTGCTCAAGGATGATGTCCTCAGGAACATGTGGACACTCAAGTCACCCTAGGGTTATCGGGGCGGGGCCCTGTGCAAGATGGTCGATGACTAAAACCCCGCGTCACATGCATGACGCGGGGTTTTGGCATCAACGTAGGTGACGCGCTCGATCAGGCCTTGGCCCCCTTGCGCAGTGGCACCTCGGGGACGGCTTCCATACGCTCACGTTCCTGGGTGATCAGCTCCAGAGCCTGATCCTCGGTCAGCTCGGATGCTGGGGTGAACAGACTCACCACGATACCCACCAGGATTGCCATTCCCACTGCCGGGATACTCGGATTGCCCCAGTACAGGTTCCAGCCACTATGGCTGATCACCACCAGTGACGTTATCGAGGCAGTTGCCAGGGAAGCGATCGCCCCCTGCCAGGTATAGCGAGACCAGAAGCGTCCCAGAATCCCGCAGACGAACATGCCCGCCAGTACCGTGGCCACCATCTTGGTGATGTAGGCGATCACGTTATCGGAGGTCAGGGCGAAGGCCAGCGCCAGGCCGATCGTGAACACCAGACCGACGCGGGACAGCCAGACCACGCTGTTGGCCGAAGGAGCACGACCCTTGACCAGCACATAGAGGTCACGAATCAAGGTGGTGACACCGGCGATGGCATCGCTGCTGGCGCTGGACATGGTGGCCGAGAGGCCCGCGACGAGCAGCAGCAGGCCCAGCCACAGCGGCAGCACTTCGGTGGCCAGGTAAGGGAACGCAAAGTTACTGTTTTCAAGGCCTGGGTTCAGCGCATAGGTCGACATGCCGATGATCGCCGGGACGATGGAAAACAACATGTACAGGCAGCCGGTGACCAGGAAGGAGCGACGCACCGAACCCACGGAAGCGCCGGAGTAGATCCGCTGACGGAAGGACGGAGTCGACAGCACCCCTACCGCGATGACCGCCACCAGTGACAGCGCCGGTACCAGGCCAACCTTTTCGATCGCCAGGAAGCTGGTGGCAGCGGCATCCATCGAGGCGGTCATCTCGGCGAAGCCTCCTACCTCTACCACGGCCACCGCCGCCATCAGGAAGAAGCCGACGAACAGCACGATCGCCTGGACGGTGTCGGTCCACACCACCGCCATATAGCCACCGATGACACAGTAGACGCCAAACCCCAGGGCCACGATGAGCTTGGCCTGCCACACCGGGATGTCAGCCATCCAGGCAAGATACAGACCGCCGCCAAGGATATGGGCACCCAGCCAACCGATACAGGCGATGTAGATGAACAGGGCCACCACATTGCGCACCAGACGGTTGGCGCCCACATAGAACGACAGCTCTTCACTCATGGTCATGAAGCGGTAGCGCCGCACCCCGGAGAAACACAGCGCCAACAGCAGCACGCCGATGGAGCCGCCGAGGCCATATAGCGCCCCGCCCCATCCGTTGGCGTAGCCAAAGCCTACAGCTCCCATGCTGGAGCCGGTACCCACCATGGTGGCGACGGTGGTGCCGATGGTCAGAAACAGCGGGACACTGCGCCCGCCAAGAAGAAAATCATCGCCGGAACCGCGATCATTGCGCGACATCCACCAGCCAAAGCCAATCATCAGGACGATGTAGATACAAAAGGTAGCAAGGAAAAGATGACTGTTCATACAGACCTCTTATACTTGTCGTCTCGGTCGTTGCCGCGATCGAGACAGTGAACGTAAGCGTTTGCTGAGCCTGGCGTCGGGTCCTTGCCGGGACCCGGCGCCCTCCTTCACTGCGATGCGGGCATCCTGCCCAGGACGAGTTGCCGCTCGCCCCTGGTTATCCCCTGATCCCCTTCCTTATTCAGGCCCGGTCAGCGCGATAGCACGTCAGGTCGACCTCGACCTTGCAGTCCACCACCAGGTCCTGAACGCTGCAGATACGTGCCGGCGGGTGATCCTTGAAGTACTCCGCAAAGACCTTGTTGAACGACTGGAAGTAGCGGGCATCGGTCAGCACCGCGGTCACGTGCACCACGTGTTCGATGTCGTACCCCGCCTCACGAGCGATGGTCAGTGCATTCTCGAAGGCCAGTCGGCTCTGCTCGATGATGCCGCCTTCCACCACTTCACCGTCGGTCATGGGTGTCTGGCCAGACACCTTGAGCCAGCCCCCCGCCTCGACGGCCCGGGAGAACGGCAGTTTCTGTCCACCGGTGCCTACGCCTCCCTCGGCGCCATAACGCTTGATGCTCATCTTTCACTCTCCTGTCAGGTACAGATGCAAACTCTTGATATGTTGAGCGTTCCTTGGCGAAGCGCTCGCTACAGTGGCGTCGCCTCCAGGCGCACGCTTCGACGCAACATGCGTCCGTTACGTTCGTTCGAGGCCCTGCCCTCGGTATAGGCCGTGTGGCCATTGACCCACACCCGCAGAATGCCTTGTGCGGGCGTCTTGGGTTGGTCATAGGTGGCGCTGTCGTCCAATCGTTCCAGGTCCAGCAACACCAGGTCAGCGAACGCTCCCTGGCGAATCACTCCGCGATCTTCAAGGCCAAAGGTGGCAGCGGACAGGCCGGTCATCTTGCGCACCGCCTCGGCGGGCGCCATCAACGCCAAGTCCCGGCTGTAATGGGCGAGGACTCGGGGAAAGGCGCCCCACAGACGCGGGTGGGGATGAGGATCATTGGGCAGGCCATCCGAGCCGACCATGGTCAGCGGGTGCGCCAGTACCTGGCGCATATCCTCTTCACACATGTTGTGGTAGACCGCTCCCGCCGGCTGCAGCCGCTTGGCCGCCTCCAGCAGTGACACCTCCCAGTCGGCGGCAATCGCCGCCAGTGGCCGGCGCGCCTGCTCGGGATGCGGTTTCGACCAGGTGATGGTGATCTCGATTTCATCCGTGACCTGGCCCAGGTCCAGCGTCGACGAACCCGCGGTATAGGGGTAGCAATCGCAGTGCACCCGCTGCTGGGTGGCCGCACCGGTCAGCTGAGACAGCGCCCTTGGTGCCTGCCCCCAGTTACCGGCGCCGGCACACTTCAAGTGAGAGATCACCAAGGGTGCGCTGGCGTCACGAGCGGTGGCGAAGGCTTCGTCCATGGCCTCGGCCTGACCGGCGAACTCGTCACGCAGATGGGTGGTATAGATGCCCCCTGCAGCGCTGACCGCACGCACCAATGCCGCCACTTCGGCACTCGGCGCCTGGCGGGCGTTGCGATAGGCAAGCCCGGTGCTCATCCCGATCGCTCCTTCGGCAAGGGCTTGCTCGAGAGATGCGCGCATGGCAGCAATCTCTTCCTCGCTGGCGGGTCGCTCGAGGTCCTGCATGACTTGAGAGCGCAGGCTGGTGTGCCCCACCAGCGCGGCGACATTGATGGCCGGCGCCGCCTGTTCGACGGCCTGGGCATAGGCGGCAAAGGTGGGATAGACGAAGTCGTCGGCCTCACCCAGCAGGTTCATGGGGTCCGGCACGTCGCTACCTGCCAGCTGGACCGGAGAGGCACTGATGCCACAATTGCCCACCACCACGGTGGTCACCCCCTGGCTTAGCTTGGGCAGCATGTCAGGGGTGCGCACCACATTGGTGTCATCGTGGGTGTGAACGTCGATAAACCCAGGCGTGAGGGTCAGACCTTGCGCCTCGATGACGTCGAGAGCCTCGTGTCCCGCCAACTGCCCCAGCGCCACGATGCGGTCGCCCTTGATGGCCACATCGGCGATGAAAGGGTCGGCGCCAGTGCCGTCCAGCAGGGTGGCGCCACGGATCAAGAGGTCATGCTGCATATCAGTCTCCCAGTGGCTGACGATTGTCGCCGCCACGATGGTCATCCAGTGCAATCTTCAATCGCCGCAGCTTGGCACGCGCCTGGTCGCGATGACGCATGGCCAGTTCCAGCGCCAGTACGTCAATCGCGGCCATCAGTGCGTAGCGCGACGCCGAAGGGTGAAGAATGAAATCGGTTTCTCGGGTGGCGATAGGCAACACAACATCAGCCGCTGCGGCCAGGGGCGAACCAACAGCGGTTAGGGCGATGACCTGGGCTCCGTATTGACTGGCAATCTGAGCCGACTCGACCATCTCCGGGGTATAACCAGACACCGACAGCACGACCACCACATCATCGGGATCCAAGGTGGCGGCGACCATGCGCGGGACCAGGCCATGAGGATAGGCACTGACCGGGTAGCCGAGGCGCATCAGCCGAAACTGCAGCTCCTGGCACATCACGCTTGAGCCTCCGCCGCAGCCGAAGGCCAGGATCTGACGTGCCTGGTCCAGGCGCTCCACCGCGCCGGCAATGTCCGCCTCAAGCAACAGTTCGCGATTGATCGCCAGCGTCTGGGTGGCAACGTCGTATACCGCAGCAGGGCCCCGCGCCGGGTCGGCGTCCTCGATGAAGCGGCGACCTGCCGCCAGCGCTCGATTCAGGCGCAGCTTGAGATCGCGCACGTTGTCACAGCCCACGGATCGCGCAAAGCGGGTCACGGTGGCATCACTGACACCAGAGCGTCTGGCGATGTCGGTGATGCTGGCCTCGGCCACAAAGTCGATGTCCTCGAAGATCAACTCCGCCACCTTGCGCTCCGAGTCGCTCAGCGACCCGACAAGGGCAGTGATTCGGGACAGGATGTCGATCTGCTGACTCATGACAGGCTCCTAGCCGTTACCGCGATGGCAGGTCAATAAGCCCATCGAAAGGGCTCGCTATCGGTGTTGTCCTTACGCTATGTTAGTTTCTAACATCAATCCATAGTTTTATGAAAATTTCCTACAAAGGTCGTAGTCAGGTCAATTTTCATCGGTTGCCAATGGCCACGCCCGGCGTAACATGACCTTCGCTCAGCTCTCAGGAGAATCCTCATGTCACTGTCGTCTCACTCATCTGCGCGCTCCGCCGCGGCACTGGATACCAAGGGGTCCCACAAGGGCACGCTGGAAACCGGTCGTGGCCTGCTGGCGGATGTCAGCCTACCCGCTGCGGTCATTCATCAGCGTCCGTTGGCACATAACCTGGACTGGATGCAGCAGTTTGCCCGCCAACACGGGGCTGAGCTTGCGCCCCACGGCAAAACCACGATGACGCCTGAGCTGTTTCGTCGTCAGCTCGATGCCGGCGCCTGGGGCATCACCCTGGCCACACTGCCACAGTGCCGCGCTGCCTTTGCCGAGGGTGTCAATCGGCTGCTGGTGGCCAACCAGATGGTGGGCCAGGCGAACATGGCCATCGCCGCCGACCTGATTCGCGCAGGCGCCGAACTCTTCGTGACCGTCGACAGTGCGGAGAACCTGGATCAATTAGGCACTTTTTTTGGTGACGCTGGCATCACCCTGAATATCCTGATTGAGGTAGGTGTCGAAGGGGGAAGGTGCGGCCTGCGTGACGATGCCGAGGTAGTCGAGTTGGCACGCAGGGCCAAGGCCTTGCCCGGCATCGCTCTGGCCGGTCTGGAAGGCTATGAAGGGGTCGTGCACGGTGACGATCCCATCGCCGGGATTCGACGCTACGCCAAGCGGCTCATCGCCAACGTCAAGCAACTGGCGAGTGAAGGATTGATCGAGCGCGATCTGCCCATCGTCACCGCCTCAGGGTCTGCCTGGTATGACCTGATCGCCGAAGAATTCCGTGACGGTGGGTTGGACGGCAAGTTCACCCCAGTGCTGCGTCCGGGCTGCTATGTCGTCCATGACCACGGTATTTACCGCGAGGCCCAGGCCGGCGTTCTGTCCCGCCGCAAGGACCTTCACCAGGGCCTTGAGCCCGCACTGGAGGTGTTTGCCCAGGTGCAGTCCCTGCCGGAGCCCGGCATGGCTATCGTGGCGATGGGCAAGCGCGATATCGGCTTCGACCTGGCCCCGGAAGCGCTGCGCCGCTACCGGGAAGGCGGTCCTACCGACCAGACGCTGTCGGTAGACGGCTGGAAGGTCATCAAGCAGATGGACCAGCATACCTTTATCGAACTCCCGGCCGACGCTACTGACGTGCGTATCGGTGACGTCCTGGCCTTCGGCGCGTCGCATCCTTGCATGACCTTCGACAAGTGGCGTCAGCTGCATCTCGTCGATGACCAGCTGGAAGTGGTGGAGACCTGGGAAACGCGTTTCTGACCAGCGCGCATCCGGCGACCAAGTAGCGACGGCGGCCACACGGCCGCCGTCGCTTTCTCGCTGGCACCATCTGTTCCTCTCCCTTCATATCCCCCTCGTGCGGTGCAACAACGCCTGACCTTCCCTTCTCCTATGCCCAGCCGTTTCTCCTATGCCCAACCGTTCAATCTAGGCCCGTTCGCCCGCCTGCTAGTCCTGGCGCAAGGTCGACGCCGCCACCTGCACGTACACTGACAGCGATGACCGGGCGTTTTCCGGGCGCCGCCAGCGAGAGCAAGGAAGGTCGATGGCCAAGAACGTGGCGTTGTTTTTCGATGGCACCTGGCAGGTGCCTGACACGGACCTGCAGGATGGGGATACCAATACCAACGTGAGTCGCCTGTACCAGGCGGTGCTCGAGAACCCCATGGCCGAGGGCGGCACGATAACTCGCTACTACCGGGGCGTGGGTAGCGGTCGCCGCTGGTACGAGCGACTGGTGGCGGGAGCCACGGGGCTAGGTCTTTCCGACATTCTGCTCGACGCCTATGTCGAACTCATCGACCTGCTGCGACCGGGCGACCGACTGTTTCTCTTCGGCTTCAGCAGGGGCGCCTACACGGCACGCAGCCTTAGTGGGCTGCTTCACACCACGGGGCTGTTGAGGCCCGCCCACCGTCAGCTGGCGTGCAGGGCGTACAGGCTCTATCGCGATCGCCGACGGGGGCCGCACTCCGCCGAAGCCAAGCGCTTTGCCTCACGCTATACCTGGATGCCAGACATTCACATGATCGGGGTGTGGGACACGGTGGGCAGTCTCGGCATTCCCCTGAGGAGCTTTGCCAACTTCAACCGACGTCTGTTCGAGTTTCACGATACCAGGCTGAGCCCTTTGGTCCGTCATGCCTATCAGGCGCTGGCCATCGACGAACATCGCGAGGCCTTCGCGCCGACCCTGTGGTCGCCGCAGACCACGACCGCCACGCTGGAACAGGCCTGGTTTCCAGGCGCTCACTCGAATGTGGGGGGTGGCGTCGAGCAGCGCGCACTCTCTGATATCAGCCTTGACTGGATGATGACGCGTGCCGCACTCCACGGCCTGACACTGGCGCCACACAGCCGACCGCTGTTGGGAGCGCCGCCCCGTGACGATGACATCGTCGACTCCTACGCCCTGTTTCTGTCAAACCTCTACCAATTGGTATCCCCGCTGCGCTACCTGAGGCCTGTCGGCTTTGCACGCTTCGGTAACGAGTGCCTGCATGCCAGCGTCGCCGAGCGCCAGACGGTGCTGCCACACTACCGGCCACGCAATGCCTTCCACCCCAGCCTGTCGCACTGCTCACGCTCCCCTTGAATCGACGTCAGCCAGCAGGGCATCTCTGAAACGCCAAGCGCCCACCGGATGGGGTGGGCGCTTGGCTCACGAGCCCGCGACATGGGGCTCGTTAGGCGAGAGCTCAGTGCGAGGGGAAGTTGAACTGAGCCTGCTCCTTCTGGCGCTGGCTGGGCCAGCGCTGCGAAATCGCCTTGCGTCGCGTGTAGAAGCGCACCGCGTCGGGGCCGTAGGCGTGAAGGTCACCAAACAGCGACTCTTTCCATCCGCCAAAGCTGTGAAAGGCTACCGGTACCGGCAGCGGCACATTGATGCCGACCATGCCCACCTCGATGGCATCGGCGAAGCGCCGCCCTGCCTCACCATCCCGGGTAAACACACAGGTACCGTTGCCGTACTGATGAGCGTTGATCAGCGCAATGGCCTCATCGAAGCTTGCCACGCGGACAACACACAGCACCGGTCCGAAGATCTCGTCACGATAGACGCTCATCTCCGGCGTTACCCGGTCGAGCAGGCTAGCGCCGAGAAAGTACCCCGGTGAAGCGGCCACCAGCGGATGCTCACGGCCATCCACGATCAGTTCGGCGCCCTCGTCGACACCCTGCTGGATATAGCCCGCCACCTTGTCGCGATGGCCCGCATTGACCAGGGCTCCCATGTCGAGGCCAGGCTCGGTGCCAGCACCGATCTTGAGCTCACGGGCTTGCTGGGACAGCCGTTGCACCAACCTATCGGCGGTGTCATCGCCGACACACACCGCCACGCTGATCGCCATGCAGCGCTCACCGGCGCTGCCGTAGGCGGCCCCGATCAGGGTGCTCGCGGCGTTGTCCAGGTCGGCATCGGGTAGCACCACGGCGTGGTTCTTGGCGCCACCGAGCGCCTGCACGCGCTTGCCGTTCTCGGCGCCACGCTGATAGATCGCCTTGGCCACCGGGGTCGATCCGACGAAGGACACCGCCTTCACATCGCGCGCATCGATCAGCGCCTCGACCACCTCCCGGTCGCCGTGGACAACGCTGAACAGACCATCCGGCAGTCCAGCCTCAGCCAGCAGTTCGGCCATCTTCACGGCTGCCGACGGCACCTGCTCGGAGGGTTTGAGGATAAAGGCGTTGCCGCAGGCCAGCGCCATCGGATACATCCACAGCGGCACCATGGCGGGGAAGTTGAACGGCGTGATCCCGGCCACGATGCCCAGCGGCTGATGATTCGACCAGGTGTCGATGGCCGGTCCCGCGTTGTGGGAATATTCCCCCTTCAGCAGCTCCGGCACGCCGCAGGCGTACTCGACGTTCTCGATGCCACGCTTGAGCTCGCCCATGGCGTCTTCCAGCACCTTGCCGTGCTCTTCGCTGACCAGCGCGCAGATCTCGTCGGCGTCGCGCTCCAGCAGCATCTTGAAGCGATACATCACCTGGGCGCGCTTGGCCGGCGGAGTGTCGCGCCAGGCAGGCTGGGCGCGGCGGGCCGCCTCGATGGCACACTCGACGGTAGCAGCGTCGCCCAGGGCGACACGCCCGACCGGCTCGGCGGTGGCCGGGTTGATGACATCCAGATGGCGCTGGGACGGCTGTGACTCACCGCCGATCCAATGATTCACGTCTTTCATCAAAACTCTCGATATGACTTTCTTACAAGGCGTCAGCGCCGGGCGGCCATCTCACATGCAGCCCGGCGCAGCATGGTACGCAGATGATGCGGCTCAGAACTGGCGGTCGAGCAGGGCCTCGTCGAAGGGATAGCGGGACAGCTTTTCGACGCCGGTGTCGGTGATCAGCACCTCTTCTTCCAGCTTGACCCCGTCGGCGGCGCCCACCTCGCCGATGTAGCTCTCCACGGACACCACCATGCCAGGCTCAAGCACGCCATCCTTGGAGAAGCGATCAAAGTCCATATGGTGGGCGACCAGCGGCGTTTCACCGTGCATGCCGACGCCGTGAATGATGGAGGGGTAGCGACGGTCCAAGAAACGCTCGGGGATCTTCCAGGCCTGCTCGGCGATCTCGCGATAGCTTATACCTGGCTTCAGGATACCCATATTGTGGTGCACCTGGTCGTAGGCCATCCGATACAGCTCCTTCTGGTAGGCGCTGGGGCGATTCGGGCCGACGTGGAAGGTACGCGAAAAGTCCGAATAGTAGCCGTGACAACCGATGGTATCGGTGTCCAGCGCCACCAGCTCGCCCGGACGGATGACCCGGTCACTGGCCTCATTGAACCAGGGGTTGGTACGCGGGCCGGAGGACAGCAGACGGGTCTCGATGAATTCGCCGCCCTGGCGGATGACGTTGCCGTACATGACCGCGAACAGTTCGTTCTCGGTGATGCCGGGCTTGATCGCGGCTTCAACCTCAGCGACTGCCGCCTCGCTGCCGGCCATGGACTGGGCCAGACAGGCGATCTCTTCCGGGGTCTTGATGCGCCGACAGTGCAGGGTGTCCTGCATGCAGTCGAAGACCTCGAGCCCCTGGGCCTCGAGCGAACGAGCCAGGTTGAGCGCACAGCGATCCAGCCCGATCTTGCGGTTGCCGCGCCCGTGCTCTTCGATCAGCTCGGCGATCTCCACACCGAAGGGGTCCGAAGAGAGGTTGTCGCGCTGGTTGACGGCGGACCACACCACCTTGGACGTGCGCGATTCATCGATGGTCTCGAGCCAGGTAGAGACGTGGGCGCTACCCGGGTATTCGAACAGGATCACCGGCCCTTCCAGGGGCACATAGATGTAGCGGGTCGAGTTGCGCAGGAAGTAGCCGAACATGTTGCGCGACCCGGTGGCATAGCGCTGGTTGTTGGGGTCGAACAGTACCATGGCGGCGTAGCCTTGCTCCGCCATCGTCGCGCGCAGCCGCGCAAGGCGCCCGGCGCGCAGCTGTTTCGGGTCAAACGCCGTGGGGATGCTATCGCCGTTGGCCATCGGCGCTGATGGCACCACGGGAATGTGATCCGGTTCATTGTCGGTAAGGTTGTCGAAGTCGACGATGCTCATGTCAGGGTCCTGTTCAAACGGGCAGAAAATCACGCTGGGTGCGGCCTGTCCGGAGCTCTATGGACGGGCTCTCTGGGACGGGGCTCTCTGGGACAGGGCTCTGAGACGCTCAGCTAGAACCCTGCCGCCGCACTCCACGCTTAATCCGCCAGGGAATCGGTACGATTCATGCCTTCCTTCAGGAGGGTCTCGTGAATCGGCGCCATACGGCCGAAAATACGTTGGGCGCGCTCCGGGCGGCCGATGAAACCCGGCTCCTTGGCGTAGGCGAAGATCACGGTGTGGCGCTCTTTCTGGCCTTCCACCGGCGTCACGCGATGCAGAGAGTAGCGGCCAAAGAAGACCTGCAGGTCACCCGGCTGCAGATCCAGCGCCTTGAGACGCGAGCGATCGCCATCCAGCACCTTTTCGACCTCTTCGAAGCTCTCGCCTTCAGGACTACGAATGCCTGGGGCATACTCGAAGCGCCCACCGCCGTGGGACTGGCGAGTCATCATGGTGACGATGAATTCGTTGGTGTCGTAATGCCACGGATGCTGGCAGCCCTCTCTCAGCACGTTGACCACCAGGTCCGCAAGCGGGTCGGCATACTGGTGAATCTCCTCCATGCCTACCACGGTGGCGATAAAGCGCTGGAAGTCCGGATGCTGATAGACCTGACGAATGATGGTGTCTTCACCGATGCGGTCACCGGCGACAAAGCCGTTGGTGCGATCATCGAAGCGATTAAGCGGATGCGACGCGGGCCGCTCGGGATCCCCGGCGTTGTTGTAGGGATTCGTTTCGGTCTGATTGTAGTGAGCATCCGGTGAGAGCCTTTCGGTCTCGCGCTCCAGCCGCGCCAGCGCATCGGCCGGCACGAAGTTCTTGAGCACCACGCAGCCGTCGTCGGCCAGCTGTGCGTGACAGCGCTGGATCAGCGCCCGGCCGGACTCGCCGTCCAGGTCATGAATCGGGTAGTGCTCAAGGTCGATCAGACCGTCCAGCGAGGACGTGGTGGGCGCATCGGTGGCCTGCATGAGAAGCTCCTGCCTATCTGGTGTGTTGCTGGACAGGATAGGGAGCGGCTCTCCATAATAGAAATGAATGGTTGAGATACTACTTATTTCAAAGGCTCATTAATCATGGACACAGACCTGCTCCGCGCCTTCGTCACCGTGGCCGAGTGCCAAGGCTTCAGCGCCGCAGGACGAGTGCTGCATCGCACCCAATCCGCCGTCAGCCTGCAGATCAAACGGCTCGAAGATCAGATGCACACCCCCCTGTTCGAGCGCACCAGTCGCAGCGTACTGCTGACGGCGGACGGGGAGCGCCTGCTGCCCTATGCCCGACACATGCTGACCCTGGAAGATGAAGCCAAAGCCGCACTGGGAGATCATCAACAGGGTGAAAAGATTCGCTTTGGCACCTCGGAAGAACAGGCCAGCGCCTACCTGCCGGAGCTGCTGCCACGCTTTGCCGAGGCTTATCCCAGCACACGTATCGAGGTCATCTGCGGCATCAGTGCTGGCCTGGTGGATAGCTTCCAGCAGGGGCTATTGGACGTGGTGCTCTCGATTCGCCATGGCCCTACCCAGTCCGGCCAGCTGCTTGGGTGGGAGCCGATGGTGTGGGTTGCCGCCCAAGGAGCAGACCCTACCCGCGGCCGGCGCCTGCCGCTCGCCCTCAACCCTGAAGGGTGCATCTTCAGAGCCCATGCCCTGGCGGCCCTGGGCAAGCAGGAACGCGCCTGGGAGCTGCGCTACTCGAGCCAATCACCGACTGGCATCAACCTGCCCGTTCAAGCAGGCCTGGCCGTGACCGTCAAGACGCCCCGCAGCGTTCCCGAGGGCTGCCGGATTCTGGATGACGCCCACGGTCTGCCGGCTCTCGGCCAGGTTGAAATTGAGATGCATCGCCGTCCGGGTCACGCCAGCGACGCCTTCAGTACCTTTTGCCAGCAGCTTGAGGAAATCGTGACGCATAACGATGCCGTCGCCGTGCCCGAGTTCCACGATCCGACGCCGTAGACCACCCGCAGCAAACAAGGGGTCACGGCGGCCACCATGTGCCCCCTTCGGCCTGTCATCCACCCGACCACGAGGGGGATGCCAGCGCCGTTACCTCGCTTCTTCAGGCAAGCTACCTCCTGATCACTATGTCGAAGCGACATGGACCATGTCACAGTGCCCTCAGCAGGTGTGCTCGCCTTCGCGCGCACCTTTCACTTGACCTGAAAAACGGTCGGGAGATAACGGTGACTGCAAGTCGCAACGATACCGCCAGCGGCGGCCAACCCTCCACAGAGGCCTCTCCAGCGCAGGGTGACCGGGGCGAAATGGCTGAGGAGCTTGCCCGGCTGAAGGATCGCCATAGAAAGCTGAGAGACAGTGTCACCAGCATACGTCACTACGCCGGCGACCATCTGCCCGCAAAGCCTGGGCTGGTCATCGTCAAGATGTTGGAAGATGCGTTAAAGGTCTAGCAGGCAGACAAGCGCTGCCCAGATGCATGTCACTCGTGCAAGCAATGCTGCCACCCGTCTAGAGAACATCTTTGCGCATGCTGCGGTATCACCTTCTCCAAATGGGCATCGCTACCACCCTCTTCGGCCGGTTTCTCCTGCCGGCCCTTGCGTTCCTTTCTTCGCCGCATTCTGCTACTTCTGACCACCTGACCATGGGACTATTCCGCCCCTTCCCTGCCTTTCCTATAACGTATAGCCGATGCTATAGGTCTTTGTTTTAGCTTAATCTTGCAGCCTTGGTAAAGAGTTGCATCCTGTCAACAAGACGCTAATATCCCATGCAATGTCGCTATGGCAGTGATAGCCGAAAGGCGCGTGTCTGAGTCATTTTTTCCGATGACGTTGTTGGACGGGCTTGTGCTATCGGGCTTTCTTAAAGGGCGCTTCTCAAGTGGCTTTCGTCAGCGAGCATGACTCACAACGCGTCATCGCAGACATCAGCAGAGGCCATAGGCACTGAAAGCGCGACGATACTGGAGTTTTAACAACGGTCATGGCCGCCATCACACAGCTGCCATTCTGCCCATAAAAAGCACGATAACGTTGCCATCATTTACCACAGTCACTGCTATTAAAGAGTCACCATGAATCCGACCTCCACCCTGCTGCTGGCTTTCTCCCTGTCGTCAGATGCCTTCGCCGCGTCTGTCAGCAAAGGGGCCTGCGTGCGACGGCTGCGTTTTATCGTGGCCCTGCAGACAGGGTTGATGTTCGGCCTGGTGGAGGCCACCACCCCGATTATCGGCTGGATGCTCGGTTCCAGCGCTCATGAGACCATTCGGGACTGGGATCATTGGATCATCTTCTTCCTGCTGCTGGCCCTTGGTGGAAAGATGATCCAGAGCGGCTTGATGCCCAGGGCAAAGGACTGTGCCAGCTGCGACTGCGGCGCCACCACTGACCGTACCCGCTGGTGGCTGATCATCGCGACCGCCGTCACCACCAGCCTCGACGCCATGGCCGTCGGTGTCGGCCTGGCCTTTATGGAAGCCAATATCTGGATCACCGCATTGACGATAGGCGCGGCCACAACGCTGATGGCGACCTTGGGCATGCTGTTAGGTCGCAAGCTCGGCAAGGCCGTTGGCCCACGAGCAGAAATTATCGGCGGCCTGGTACTGATCGGCATCGGTGCAACGACCCTGCACCATCACTTACTGGGATAACGTCCCGCTTGGCCGAAACAGTGGCATGGGAAACCCTGCATAAATGCCTGCTCCGCCGATTCGCTGTTTTTAGCTGAGGCCGTACCGGCCATCCGTCAAAGCGAATGTCGTAGCCCTGGTCACAACAGAGCACCGGGTGCCTGGAAGGCTTTTGGTCGTGGCCTAACTGCCTTTTTTCGCTGGCTCAGTGATCCTGCAGTACCTATCTAGTCTCCCTCTAGTCTCTCGCTAATCACTCACTCGTCCCGAGCTCGCCCCTCACTAGCCCCGCGCTCGCCCCGCCCTCTTCCACAAAGAAGCCAAATCAGCACAGGTTGCGCACGCCAAGGCGCGGTTTCTCGATACTCTGCTGTGAGATACCGCTAGGTCTGAGTCTGTGCTATTTCACCCAATACGACAGATCAAGGCCTTGCTGATACCCCAACGGTGGATCCGCAAGGCTATCCCACGACTTTCTCCCCTTCCGGTTATTCTGTCGGCAGGCCTGCTGTCAGGCTGCGCCAGCTCGTCGCCTGAGCGACAACCGCAACAGGCTTACTATCCTTCGGTGCCCCCTGCACAGGCCAGCGCGTCAGAGTCCGAGCAGGTTGTATCCGCATCGCTGTCAACCTCGGCCCTTTCTCCCTCGGCCCTGTCACCCTCGGCCCTGGCATCACCATCCTTAGCATCGCCTGCCCTGTCATCATCGGCTCACGCCTCTTCGACGCTGGTCAGCCAGTCCGTCGCTCGTATGGCCAGCGCCAGCCTGGTCTCCCAGGGAGTCGATGTCGCCCACACCGTTGGTGTCGATCGCCTCAGCATGGGGGCGCAGCAGGCTGTGCATAGCTCGGCTGACTATCTGGAAAGCTCACTTGATGTTATCGACAGCGCGGTGGATACCCTGGCGTCACTTCCCCTGCTGCACCGCTTTGATGATCGGATCACCCGCGTACTGTCACTGGATCGCTACGGCCGACGTATCGGGCATGCCTTGGGATTCAGGGAACAGGACCTCTATCTCGCCGAACAGCAAGGACGTCTGGAGCGCTCACTCACCGCCCAGGTGGCAGACGTGCTACAGGCCGGACTGGAGCCTTTCCTGATCACTACCGACTCGCTGTTGCTGCCCGGACTGGCAGCAGACCTGCTCGTGGCAGGTGGAGACGCCCTAAAGGAGGGAAGTGGCAGCGTGCTGAGCCGCACCGGCGAATGGGTCAGCCTGGCAGGTATCGTCCTGGGAGGACAGCACAATGATAACGGTCTCGCCGGCGTCGCAGCCCGCAGCGTGTCGCGTCATAGCGGTATTCCCAGGCTGGATGAGCAAGCCGTCATCGGCCTGGTGGACAGCGTCGGCAGTGACGACAAAAGTACGCTTGCGGCTACCGCGCTGCTGGGGCGCACCACCTTGAGCAATACCCTGGCGGTCGAACTGACGGGAATGAACCGTGATATTGGGGGCCAGCTGTCGCGGCCCAGTCAGCGACTACAGGATAGCGTCACGGACACGCTTGCCCCCGCACAGCAGCTGGGTGAGCTGGCGACCAGCCTGACCTCGATCATCGACGAGACGCAGACCACGCTTCACGGTATCCAAGGTCTCGTCGACGAAAGCCGTGACGTGTCGAGACGCCTGGACGGCCTGCCCCTGTCCAGCTCACTCAGCGACGGCGTCACGCTGTTAGGTCAGCTCGACGGCCGGCTAAGCTCCACCGGCCAGACGGTTCTGCCAACCGTCAGCACCGTCGCTGAAGGCCTGGCCTGGGCCGATGCCAGCACCCGGCAGCTGGCTCAGCGAGCGGGCGGTAGCCTGGCGCCGATCACCGACGCCCACATGGCAGGCGTTGAACGTCTGACGAACACCGTGATTCAGGCGCCCATGGCGGCTCGTCCGGTCGATGAACTCAGTGATGCCGTGCTGTCACTGGGTGACGGCATGGGCCTTGCCCCCATCGCCGCTGGGCTCGACTGGGTCATGGTAGTGCCAATACTTGGACTCGGGAGCTCGACAGGGAGCAATAGCACTGCCGGTACCCACTTTACTGGCGAACAGCTTGATGAGAACCAGTCCCCTCGCGCTTTCGGCAGCCGCACCCTACTCGGCTCCCGCGCTGACCAGATGCCCTGAGACGCATTGCTCCCTCTAGCCGAGTCCCCCGCGTCCCAAACACCAGGTTCCGTCCGGTCTGACGAGCACTGATGCTAGAGCTTGCGGCAGCGACGACGGGGCGACCAACATCGTTTAAGCGTAGCCCGCTGACGCTCTATGCAGGCCAGACTCCTGGAGATTGGCACAGCCTATATCAGCCCTCTCCAAGGCGAGTGACTCACAGCGCTAGCCGGCGTCGGCGCCAGCGGCAGCAAGGGCAGCAGGGTCGCCTGGAAGGCGTGGTAGATGTCCGGCTTGCCCTCTGGCCAGTAGCGCGCACGGGGCTGGCTGCTCTCGTCGAGTTCGTGAATCCAGCCACCCCGCTGGTGATCGATGATGTGGCGATCGATGTAGGCCCACCAGGTGGCGTACCAGTCGGCGTACTGCTGACGCCCGGTGCGCACCAGCAACGCATGCGCCGCTCCGACCGCCTCGCTGGTGACCCAGTGGCGGCGGGCGGTGATCACCGGTCGCTTGTCCCAGTCCAGCGTGTAGACAAAGCCCGGCTGTCTATCGGCCTGCCAGCCGTACTTGGCGGCGGCGGCAAACAGCCCTTCAGCGTCTTGCAGCAACCAGGCCGGCGCGGGCCGTCCGTGCCTGAGGCACGACGCTTCGAGGTTGAGCAACAGGCGCGACCATTCCAACGAGTGACCGGGCGTCAGCCCGAAGGGCCGAAACTGGTCGGCGGGCAGGTCCTTGTGAAAGTCGTAGAGCACCGTCATCTGGCGATCGAAGTGCTCGGGGACCAGGTAGTCGTGCTCGCGGGCATGGGTGTGAATAAAACGCTCGGCAATGGCCACGGCACGATCAAGCCAGCGTGTCTCTCCGGTAGCGTCACATAGCGCCAGATAGGCCTCCACCGAGTGCATGTTGCTGTTGGCACCGAGATAGTCGTCAAGCGCCGTCCAATCTCGCTCATAGCTTTCCAGACACAACCCCATGCTGTCCGACCAGAAGTGGCGATCGATGACGTCGATGGCCCGATCCAGCAGCTCGCGGGTGTCATCACTGCCCATCGCCATGTGCGCCGACGACGCGGCCAGGGCGACGAAGGCGTGGGTGTAGGCGTGCTTGATAGTCGGTGCACCGGGCACCAGCTGTCCCTGGTACCAGCCTCCATATTGCTCGTCAGCAAGCTGCCAGAGCCCAGCAATGCCGCGCTCCACCTTGGTACGGGCGAAGGGCACGCCAAGGCGGTGGGCAAGTGAAAACACATGGGTGAGTCGAGCCGTTTGCAGGGTCGTTACCGGCCGCGAGGCATCCAGCTTACCTGTGACATCGAGCCAGCCGTAGCCTCCCTGCGGGTGTTCGGCGGCAGCGCCGAATTCGAGCAGTCGCATCCCAGTCTTGGCGAGCCAGCGTCGATGTTCATCCGTGCGCAACAGACAGTCATCCGGTGCAGCAATGTAAGTGGGGTGTGGCATGGCGTCCTCCAGGGTGACGAATAAAGGCGGCGTGACGAGATGAGACCAAAGTGCTATACGTCCAGGCCTGACATCGCGTTCTCGCTATCCTAGTATGACTACCATACAAGTCATATCAGACCAAAGCTCAAAGGCCGGACGCCTCAGAAGCGACAGGGCTGAAACGCTAAACGACAGGTAGGAGCCCCCATGCTGACCCCCGCAATCGCTGAACTCTGGGAACAGGATGCTGCTGGTGGATCGGTGCGTCAGCGACTTTATCGTGTGCTACGACTCGCCATCATCCGGATGCAATTCGCCCCTGGGCAGGCGCTGTCCGAGAAGGAGATCTCCGATGCCTTCTCCGTCAGCCGTCAGCCAGTGCGCGAAGCCTTCATTCGCCTGTCTGAAGCAGGCCTGGTCGACGTTCGCCCACAGCGCGGCACTTACGTTGTGGGCATCTCGCAGAAATCGGTGCGCGAAGCACGCTTCGTCAGAGAGGCAGTGGAAACAGCGGTCAGCGTCTCTGCCGCCAAGCAAGGGCTCACCGACAAGGTGATCTATGAGCTGCGAGACCTGATCGAGCGCCAGGTACGCTGCGCCAGCAGCGGACAGTATGACCAATTCTTCATTCTCGACGAGGACTTTCACCGCGTGCTCGCACTTGGTGCCGGACACGAAACCGCCTGGCGCGTCATCGAAGAGGTCAAGGCTCAGCTCGACCGGGTGCGCTACCTCAGTGTGCCCGACACCACTCCCTTCGAGAAGCTGGTTCAGCAACACGCCGATATCGTCGATGCCATCGAACGAAGAAATGAGGACGAAGCCCGCCAGGCCATGCTGGTGCATCAGAGTGAGATTCTCATCTCCCTGCCCCAGATGGTGCAGCGTTTCTCGTCGATCTTCGAGGACACCCACAGCAGCTAGTTATCGACCCGGCAGACGCCTCTCATGGGCAAGGGCCACTCGGCCTCTGTCCTGCGGCCTGCCGGGCCACTCCCCCGGAAACAACAGCAACGACAACACCAGAAGCGACAACAACAAGCAACAAGGAGACGCCACATGCTCAAGAAGTCTGTCATTCTCGCCGCTGCCGTCCTCAGCAGCACCCAGGCGCTGGCGGCCTACGAACTGAACCTGTCCACCGCCCAGAGCAGCCAGGACCCCATGGTCAAGGCGATGGAAAACGCCGCCGAACGAATCGAACAAAGAAGCGACGGCGAAGTCACCCTGAACATCTTCTCCAGCAGCCAACTCGGCGCCGACAACGACATGATCGAGCAGATCCGCAACGGCGCCAACATCGCGGTACTGACGGACGCTGGCCGCCTGTCCGAGTTTCAACCCGAGCTCGGGATCCTGGCTGCGCCCTACCTGGTCGATAGCCACGAGGACTACGACCGCATCACCTCTTCCGAGCCCTACCTCGAGTGGGTCGAGCTGCTGGCGGAAAACACCGGCATGCGCCTGATGAACTACAACTGGTTCCAGGGCACCCGCCAGATGTTCACCCAGATGCCGATCGAAGGTCCCGAGGACCTGGAAGGTGTGCGCGTCCGCACCATCAACTCCCCGGGCTGGATCAAGACCATCGAGGGCATGGGTGCGACCCCGGTTCCGCTGCCCTGGTCGGAAATCTACTCGGCCATCCAGCTCGGCACCATCGACGGCGCCGAGGCCCAGTTGACCGGCGCCCACGGCCTGCGGCTTCAGGAAGTGACCAGTAACGTCACCCTGACCAATCACATCCACTTGATGACGGGCCTGCTGGTCTCCGAGCGCTGGTATCAGGAGCTACCCGACGAACTGCGCACCATGCTCGACGAAGAGCTCAAGAAGGCCGGCGACGAGGCCACCCAGATGACGGTCGACGCCCAGGCCGATGTGCGCAAGGAAATGGAAGAGGCCGGCGTCGAGTTCGCCGAGGTCGATACCGAACGATTCAGCAGTCAAATGCAGGCGGTCTACGACGACATGGGCTGGACCGATTTGCGCGAGCAACTCGCGCCTGTGCTCAGCGCCGGCGAGTAACCCCCCCTTCGATACCAAGCGTCCACCGCTGCCGACTTCGGCAGCGGCTGGGGAGGCCACATGTGGAAGCTCTATGACACTTTCGAGGAGTGGCTGGCCGTCGTGCTGCTGTTTCTCACCGCGGCCAGCATCCTGTTCAGCGCCACCACCCGGGCCATGGGCAACCCCATGCTCGGCGGCGCTGAACTGGCCCAGCTGTTCTTTATCTGGGCCTGCATGTTTGGTGCAGATATCACCCTGAAGAAGGGAGGCCAGATCCGGGTCGATGCCCTGCTGACCCGGCTGCCCCGGTCGGGCCAGTGGCTGGCGAATCTGGTGACGGTGGGCCTGATGATCGTCTTTCTGGCTTGCCTGGCACGCTATGGCTTCTCGTTGGCGTTTTCCAACTGGCAGCGTCCCCTCGGCTTTGCCGGGATCAGCTACGGCTATGTGACGCTGGCATTGCCCGTAGGTGCCGTACTGATGATCGTCTCGCTGATCAGGCGGCTTGCCTCGGTGGGCATTGTTCAGGCGCTGGAGCCCGACAGCGACCAGCAGGAGCAACTTCTGTGACGACACTCGCCATTCTGATTCTCGGCCTGGTACTGATGGCCATCGGCATGCCGGTCGCCTTCGCCATCGGCATGGCCGGTTTTACCTATTTCCTGTTGCCCGAGACCTTCCTGCCGACCAGTACGGCGGTACAGCGGATCGTCTCGGCCAGTCAGTCCTTTCCGCTGCTGGCGGTGCCGCTGTTCATCCTGATCGGGCACCTGATGAACGCCAGCGGCATCACCCCACGCCTGCTGCGCCTGGCCACCCTGCTGACCGGCTGGATGACCGGCGGTCTGGCCCAGTCGAGCCTGGCCCTGAGCGCCATGATGGGCGGCATTTCCGGCTCGGCAGTGGCTGATGCGGCGATGCAGTCCCGGGTGCTGGGCGGCAACCTGATCGCGCGGGGCTATTCGCCTGGCTTTACCGCTGCCCTTTTGTCCATCGGCGGCCTGATCACCGCCACCATTCCGCCGAGTATCGGCCTGATCATTTACGGCTTCCTCGGAGAGGTGTCCATCGGCCGGCTATTCATCGCTGGTGTGGTGCCGGGCATCCTGTTGCTGGTAGCGCTGATGATCGCCACCAGCGTGATGTCGCACCGGCGCGGCTATGTGCCTGAACTCGAGACGTCACCGTCGCTGGCCGAAGTCTGGCAGGCGACCAGGAGCAGCATCTGGGCGCTGCTGTTTCCCGTTTGGCTGCTGGTGGGCATCCGCTATGGCCTGTTCACCCCGTCCGAGGCCGGCGCCTTCGCCATCGTCTATGCCATCGTGGTGGGCTGCTTCATCCACCGGGAGCTGACCCTGTCGTCGATCATCGATGCCTTCCGTGCCGGTGTCCGCGACGTCGGCATGATCATGCTGATCATCATGTTCTCCGGCGCCATCAGCTACGTGGTGTCCTTCGAGCGGGTGCCGCAGACCATCACCGAGGTCACCCTCGGGGTGTTCGAAAGCCCCACCACCCTGCTGCTGGTGCTGTCGCTGTTGCTGATCGTGCTGGGCATGCTGCTGGAGGCGACGGTGGTCGTCATGCTGCTGGCGCCCATCCTGGTTCCGGTGATCAAGGCCGCCGGCATCGACCCGGTGCACTTTGGCCTGCTGATGATGACGCTGGTGACCTTCGGCGGCATGACGCCACCCGTCGGGGTGTCGATGTACACCGTGTGCGGCATCCTGCGCTGCTCGTTCATTGCCTACACCCGGGAAATGCTGCCCTTTGCCCTTGCCGTGTTCGCAGTGGTGCTGGCCATCATCTTCTTCCCGCAGATCGTGCTCTTCCTGCCCGACTATCTGATGGGGTAGCGGATGCACAAGAAACCAACTCAGCGGACGTATCAATCACCCGCATCACCCCATCGACCGAGCCCACGGGCTTTGCTCCGGGCCTATCTCCGGGACTGAGGTACACAACAAGATGACCCACTTCGTTGAAGCGCCGCACATCGCCTGCGACATCGGTATCGTCCACCTGGGGCTCGGCGCCTTCCACCGGGCCCACCAGGCGGTCTATCTGGCGCGCCATCTCGAGCGCAGCGGTGACACCGCCTGGGGGCTGTGCAGCGCCAACCTGCGCTCCAGCGTCGGCCTGGTCGATGGGCTGCGTGCCGCTGGCCACCGCTACCATGTGGCCGAATTTACCGATAGCAACAACGTCACGCTCAGAGAGATCGGCGTGATGCAAGAGACGCTGTTCACCGGCCGCGATAGCACAGGCCAGCAGGGCCGCGATCTGGAAGCGCTGCTGACGCGACTGGCGTCCTCCAAGGTACGCATTGTGACGCTGACGGTGACCGAGAAGGGCTACTTTCTCAGCCCGACCAGCGGCAATTTGCTCGTCGAAGACCCGATGATCGAGGCCGACATTGCCTCGCCAGACGCGCCGCAAACCGCCCCGGGTATCCTGGTCGAGGCGCTGGCCCGTCGCCGCGCCGCCGGTCTGTCCCCCTTCACCGTGCTGTCCTGCGACAATATGCCGGAAAACGGTCGCCGCACCCGCAACGCCGTCGTACAGCTCGCCGCCCAGCGCGATAGCGAACTGGCCGACTGGATCAGCCATCGGGGGGCCTTTCCCTGCAGCATGGTCGACCGCATCGTACCCGCGATGACCGAGACCGACTTCGCCCGGCTGGGCGAGCTGGGTGTCGATGATCCCAACGCGGTGGTCTGCGAGGCCTTTTCTCAGTGGGTCATCGAGGATGATTTTCCCCAGGGTAGGCCCGCCTGGGAAGTCGAGGGGGTCGAGATGGTCGCCGATGTGGCCCCCTTCGAGACCATGAAGCTACGCATGCTCAACGGCAGCCACTCGCTGCTGGCCTACCTGGGTGCCATCGATGGCATCGAGACGGTCTTTGAAGCGGTCAGCCGCCCCGAATTCCGCACCCTGCTGCGTCGCTACATGATGCAGGAGGCGGCGCCAACGCTGCACATGCCGGATGGGGTCGATCTCGAACGCTATGCCGACGATCTGCTGGCCAGATTCGCCAATGACAGCCTGCGCCACCGACTGGCGCAGATCGCCATGGACGGCAGCCAGAAGCTGCCCCAACGCTGGCTACAAGGCGCCGTCGCGCGGCTGCAGGACGGCCACGAGGTGCCCTGTACCGCACTGGGACTGGCCGCCTGGATACGCTACACCTCCGGCGTCTCGCTCGACGGCCGTCAACATGAGGTGAGCGATCCGCTGGCATCGCGCTTCCTCGCGCTACATGAACGTCACGGCGATGCCCCTGAAGCGCTGGTGGCAGCCTTTCTGGCACAGGAAGACATCATCCCTGTGGCCCTTACTGCACAGCAGGATGTTGTCGATGCTGTCACCGATAGTTACCGCCGACTGATCACTACCGGGCTTGCGGCGTCACTGAGCACCCTCTAGCCGGACCCAAGAAAAGGAGATTTTCATGCAACACACCTGGCGCTGGTTCGGCCCAAATGACCCGATCCGACTCGAGGAGATTCGCCAGACCGGCGCAACCGGCATTGTCACTGCGCTGCACGAGGTGCCCAACGACCAGGTCTGGTCCCGGCAGGCCATCGCCGAGCGCAAGCAGATGATCGAGGACGCAGGACTCGAATGGTCGGTGGTGGAGAGCGTGCCGGTGCATGAAGCGATCAAGAAAGGACTGCCGGAGCGCAACGCTCTGATCACCCGCTACTGCGACACCTTGCGCAATCTGGCAGCCTGCGGCATCGATACGGTGTGCTACAACTTCATGCCGGTGCTCGACTGGACCCGCACCGACTTGCGTTGGGCGATGCCGGATGGCGCCCTGGCGCTGCGCTTTGACCAGACAGCCTTCGCCGCCTTTGACCTCTACCTGCTCGCCAGACCTGGCGCCGAAGACGAGTACAGTGACGACGAGAAGACTGCCGCAAGGAGCTATCTCGATAGCCTGGACGCCGAGGCCCGCCAGTCCCTGGTCGACACCCTCATCGCAGGCCTACCCGGCGCCGAGGAGCATTACACCCTGGAGCGCTTTCGCGAGGTACTTGCTGGATACGAAGAGATCGACGCCGAGCGCCTGCGCGAGAATCTCGGCTATTTTCTGAAAGCCGTCATCCCGGTCGCCGAAGAACTCGGCATCCACATGGCGATCCACCCCGATGACCCGCCCCGACCGCTGCTGGGTCTGCCCCGTGTGGTCTCGACGGCGGCGGACGCCGAGTGGATCCTCGGCGCCGTCGACAGCCCGGCCAATGGTCTGACATTGTGCACCGGCTCCTACGGCGTGCTCGCCGCCAATGACCTGGCCGACATGGTCAAACGCTTCGGTCCCAGGATTCACTTTGTGCACCTGCGCTCGACCCGGCGCGAGTCCCCCGACCCTCGCTCCTTCCACGAGGCCCCGCATCTGAACGGTGACGTCGACATGGTCGCGGTGATCAAGGCGCTGGTGGCCGAGGAACGCCGCCGCGAGCGCGACGGCGGCCGCCGGCTGCCGCTACGTCCCGACCACGGCCATCACATCCTCGACGATCAGCACCGCGCCACCGCCCCTGGCTACCCGCTCTACGGTAGACTGCGCGGATTGGCAGAGCTGCGTGGCGTCGAGACCGCCGTGCGTCAGCTCACTTGACGCTCAGGTAGCCCATGGGAGGTGACGGCGTAGATGCCAAGCCTAGAGGGGGCACCCCGCCACGACGCAAACCACCAGACGGGGAGCCCTTCCCCCGTCTGGTGGACTTACGACAATACCCTGAGCAGACACCCTCTCAGGTCGGCAGATACTCCTCGCTCCAGCTCTCCGACACGACGCCTTCGGCGATCAACCGATCGATCTCCTCGGGGCTGTGACCCAACTCCTCCAGTACCTCACGGCTCGAACTACCGTATTTCTCCGACGGCGCCAGCGGATAGATGCGCCCACGCTTGGGACGGATGGCATAGGGGTCAAGCTGCGTAATGACATGACCGCTGGGGTGCTCGTCGTAGACGGTGAAGGAATAGCTGCCACGATCGATGCCCGGGGTGTTGTCCCAGCGCCGCGAGTTGTAGGAGCGCAGGGCCTCGATGTTCTCGCACACCGCCGCAGCGATGCCGGCCTTCTGCAGCCGCTCCACCCAGTCGGTGGCTACCGCATTAATAAAGCGAGGTGCCAGATAGGCCGCTCGCTCCTCCGGAGCCACATCGACCACCCCTTCGATCCCCGGTACCAGGGCGAACTTGTGCAGGTCCCGCTCGTAGGCGCTGATCAGCACTACCCCGTCGGCGGTGAAATAGAAGCGCGACAGATCGTCGTAGCCGTTGAGTTCACGACCAGAGGGCTCGTCGAACAGGCCGCGCCGCTCGTAGTCGTAGCAGAACGGCATCTGAGCCAGGCCGCTGAGCGCCGACAGCGATGTCTTGACCCGGCTGACCCGGCGGGTGCGCAGCTTCTGGTACAGAGCAGTGGCGACACCAAGCGAGGCACCGAAGCCGCACATCACGTCGATGGTGCCGACGTGGGCATGCTCTTCCGGCGTATCCATGCTGCCCCCGAAGCGCAGCATGATGCCGGTGGTGGCCTGCACCAGATCATCGTAGCCCAGGTAGTTGGTCCGGGGACCCGGCTTGACCCCGCTGAAGCAGTCGAGCTGGCAGAAGATCGCCTCGGGATTGATGCGCTGCATGTCTGCCTCGGTCAGCCCCATCCGCTCCACCTGCTTGTCGGTGGCATTCCACACCACCACGTCGCTCTGGCGGATCAGCTCATCTAGGATGTCACGCCCCCGAGGCACCTGAATATCGGTCAGCAGGGAGCGCTTGGAACGCATATGCGACAGGCCGAAGATGACCGTGTTCCAGCAGTCGTAGAAGGGCTTGGCGGGGTCCACCTTGATGATGTCGGCACCGAAGCGTGCCAGAAAGGCCACCGAGTGGGGACCGGCGATGACGTTGCACAGATCCAGCACCTTGACGCCTTCGAGCCAGCCGTCCTTGGCGTTACGGGCACGCACCCGGGGCAGCTTGGTCTCGATGCGATGCAGCACCGCCAGCGCCTGGTCGAACGATACCCAGCGGCGCGGCGTCGGGGTGAGCATCTCGTGGCCGCTGTCGTGCAGCCAGACCATCGGGCCGGGTTGGGTCATCAGGCCGAATTCGGGATCGTCCACTTCGATCATCAGCCCGGCGGTCTCGGCGTGGTCGTCGTGGATCCACTCCTGCAGCCAGCGCTGCGGTGCGCCGGGGAACTTGCCTCGGCCGAAGATCTTTTCCCACTCCTTGGAGGTGCGGGTCAGGAAGACCTCCTTCATGCGCGCGGCGATATGATCCGCCCAACGCTTAGGCAGTGGGTAGACGCCAAGCGACACGTCACTCTGCCACTGGCTGGTGGGCGCATAGGTGTCGGGCTCTTCCACCAGCCCCTCCTCCACCAGCTCATCGTAGAGACCAAGCACCTTGAGGCAGCGCTTGGCGTGCTCCTTGTGACTCGGACAGACCACGTAAAACATGCGCCCGTCCTTGCACTTGTAGCTGCGATAGAAGGGGTCGAGCAGCTCCTGCAGTTCGTCGTAGTCCAGGTTCATCGGCGCGCCTTCGATGCGGCGACGCTCGATCTCCTTCTCGCGCTGGGTCTTGTAGCGTTCCGGCAGGCCCTCGATCTTGATGGAGTTGTAGCAGAGGCCTTCCATCAGGGCGCAGGCGATGGGGACTTCGATCTCGTCGCCGAGTCCGGTACGCTCACGCGCCTGCAGCGCCAGGGTGACGGCAGTAGCCGCCAGCATGGTGCCGTAGGCCGAGCCCAGCGGCAGCGGCGAGAAGGACGGGTTGATGCCCATCAATACCCGGTTCAGCCCCATGTCGGTAAACACCCCCGAGTGGGCGGCGATGACGCTCTCGAAGGCCCGCCAGTCACGGCGCAGTTCGTCGTTGGAGGCAAATCCCGGCATCGACAGGGTGATCAGCTCCGGGCGCTCTTCGCGCAGCGCAGCGAAGTCGATGCCCAGGCGCTGCATGACACCGGGCCGGAAACTCTCGATCACGATGTCGGCCTCTTCGATCAGCGTCAGCGCCTGTTCGAGGCCCTCGGCGGTCTTGAGATCGATCGTCACGATCAGCTTGTTGCGCTGCAAGGTGGCGTTGGCCGGTGACTCCCACATGGGCCCCGCGGGCGGGTCCACGTGAATGACCGTGGCGCCAAGGTCGGCAAGGATCATCGCCACCGCAGGGCCGGCCATGTACTGACCGAAGTCGATGACCTTGACGTCCTTGAGCGGCAGTTGGGAATGAGGATTCGGTGACATCGGGGTCTTCCTGTAGAGCAAGGGTGGCAACGGGAGGAGGCCTGAGCCCCCTCGGTGACGTCAGTGTTTGCCGTCTTCGATGACCAGGTGGGGTTCAAGGACCTTCTTGGCGAAGTCCTGGCGCAGCCAGCGCACCAGAGACCAGGCCAGGATCGCCAGCACGGGGATCATCGGCAGCGCTACCACAATGGTGGAGGTCTGTACCGGCTTGAGCCCGCCAAGTTGAATCAGCGCCACTCCGACGCCGGCGATCAGAAACGCCCAGATCAGGCGGATCTTGCGCTGCGGCTCCTGATAGCCGGACAACTTGCGCGAGGTCACCGATGCCAGCACATAGGCAGAGCTATCCAGGGTCGTCGCCAGGAAGATGAAGCACAGCAGCACAAACAAGGTGGTAATCAGGCCGGACATCGGCAGGGTACCGAGGATCGCCTCGACGGCAGCGGGGATGCCCCCAGCCGACAGAATGGCCGCCACATCCAGGGCGCCGGAGATCTGCAGGTCCAGCGCGTAGCCGCCCCACACCGCAAAGAACACCCAGCATCCCAGGGAACCGAACATCATTTCGGCGATGATCAGCTCTCGGATGGTGCGACCGCGCGAGATGCGGGCGACGAACAGGCCCATCATCGGGGCGTAGGCAATCCACCAGGCCCAGTAGAACACCGTCCAGTCGCGCCAGAAGCTCGAATCCCCCACCGGGTCGGTCCACATGCTCATGGGCACGAAATTGGAAACCATCTTGCCGAGGCTGTTGACCCAGCCTTCCACCATGAATAGGGAGTCACCCACCACCAGGGTGAACACCAGCAGAACTCCCGCCAGCAGCACGTTGATGTCCGACAGGATCTTGATGCCCTTGGCCAGGCCGAACCACACGCTGGCGGAGAAGATAGCCGTCCAGATCAGCAGCACCGCGATATCCAGCATGAATGACGGCGACACCCCGAGCAGGCCGCTCAGCAGCTGCGATACCAGGGGAACCGCAAGCCCCAGCGAGGTACCGACACCACCGACGATACCGAAAACCACCACCGCATCCAGTAGCGCGCCCCACCAGCCATCGGCATGACGGCCCATCACCCCCCGCGCGGCAACGGACAGCCTGACGCCGGGACGGTTGTGGACGAACATCGAGTAGGCGATCGGGATGGCCGGCAGGCAATAGAAGGCCCAGGGCGTGAAGCCCCAGTGGAACTGGCCGTAGGTCAAGGCCCATTCTGCCGCCTCCTGGGAACGTGGTTCGACGCCAAAAGGTGGGCCAGTAAAGTAGTAGATGGGTTCGACCCAGGCCCAGTTGACGATGGCAATGCCGATGCCCCCGGCAAAGATCATCGCCACCCAGCTGAAGTAGGAGAACTCGGGCTTGTCATCGGGGCCGCCGAGTCGCACGTTGCCGTAGCGGCTGATGGCCAGTCCCACCAGAAAGACCACCACGGCGATGCCGGCAAGCAGATACAGCCAGCCGAAGCGCCCGGTGGCGAAGGCGAAGGCCGCATTGACCAGTGCGGCTCCCGACTCTGGAAATAAAATGATAGGCAGCATTAGACCCGCGATGACCAGCACGGCGGGCACGAAGACCCGCAGATCGAGCCGGTCGGCGTGTTGATCGGAGTGAGACTCTGGCGCGTTCATCAGGGATACCTTTATCGTTTGTTGTTGTGACGCTGGCTGCGCAGAACGCCGGTGTCAGCCTCCGGCCTCGAGCATCCAGCCTGCCGCTCGCTCGGCGATCATCAAGGTCGGTGAGTTGGTATTGCCGCTGGTGATGGTCGGCATGACGCCGGCGTCCGCCACCCGCAGCCCCTGGATACCCCTCACCCGCAAGCGCGAGTCGACCACCGCCATGGGATCGTCGGCCTGTCCCATCCGAGTGGTGCCGACCGGGTGAAAGATGGTAGTGCCGATGTCTCCGGCGAGCCGCCACAACTCCTCATCGGTCTGGTACTGGATGCCGGGCTTGACCTCTTCCGGTTCGTACTTGGCGAAGGCCTGCTGCTCGGCGATCCTGCGGGTCACGCGCAGCGAGTCCGCCGCCACCCGCCGGTCCTCGTCGGTGCTCAGGTAGTTGGGGGCGATGGACGGCGCCTGGGCCGGGTCGGCGCTCTGGATCCTGACGCTGCCGCGACTGGTCGGATTCAGGTTGCAGACGCTGGCGGTCACCGCCGGATAGGGATGCAACGGCTGACCGAAGGCTTCCAGACTCAGGGGCTGGACGTGGTACTGGATGTTGGGGTGCTCATACTCGTCGCTGCTGCGGGTGAAGATGCCGAGCTGCGACGGTGCCATGCTCATCGGGCCGGTGCGCTTGAGCAGGTACTCCACCCCGATACCGGCCTTGCCCCACAGGGTGCTGGCCATGGTGTTGAGGGTCTTGGCGCCCTTGACCCGATACACCGAGCGAATCTGCAGGTGGTCCTGCAGGTTCTCGCCGACCCCCGGCAGTTCGTGGACGACGTCGATGCCGTGCTGCTTGAGCAGCTCACCAGGCCCGATGCCGGAGAGCTGCAGGATCTGGGGGGAGCCGATGGCGCCGGCGGACAGCACCACCTCACGGCGCGCCCTGGCCACCTGGGTGGTGCCCTCACGCTTGACCTCGACTCCTTCACAGCGCTTCTCGCCGTCAGTCTCGCCGCCCGCGACGATCAGCCGGTTGACCTGGGTGGAGTGCCACAGGGTCAGGTTCGGCCGCTTGAGCGCCGGACGCAGAAACGCCTTGGCGGTGTTCCAGCGCCAGCCGGAGCGCTGATTGACCTCGAAGTAATCGACGCCTTCGTTGCTGCCACGGTTGAAGTCCTGGGTACGTGGAATCCCCGCCTGGACCGCCGCCTCGGCGAAGTCATCCAGCACCTGCCAGTTCAACCGCTGCTTTTCGATGCGCCACTCGCCACCGTGACCGTGAAAGTCCCGGTGGGCGGCGTCGGCGTCACCGCCCTCGTCCAGGCGATAATGATCCTCGTGCTGGATGAAAGCCGGCAGGCAGTGCTCCCAACGCCACTGCTCGTCGCCGGTGACGTCGGCCCAGTGGTTGTAGTCCCGGGCCTGGCCGCGCATGTAGATCATGCCGTTGATGCTCGAGCAGCCACCGAGCGTCTTGCCGCGCGGGTACAGCAGCGAGCGCCCGTTGAGGCCCGCGTCTGGATCGGTGCGAAAGCGCCAGTCTGTGCGCGGGTTGTCGATGCAGTACAGGTAGCCCACCGGTACGTGGATCCAGTGGTAGTTGTCGCGACCACCGGCCTCGATCAGCAGCACCCGGTTGTTCGGGTCGGCGCTCAAGCGATTGGCCAGCAGGCACCCGGCGGTGCCTGCTCCGACCACGATGTAGTCAAACTCGCTGTCGTATTGTTGTGCGGTTGTCATCGCGAATCCCTCGATTCAGGGCATTATTTGGCGGTCGGCATCACGAACTCCGCGCCCGCCTCGATGGAGTCGGACCAGCGCTGCATGATCGACTTCTGCTTGGTATAGAAGCGCACGCCCTCTTCGCCGTAGGCATGCATGTCGCCAAACAGCGAACGCTTCCAGCCACCGAAGCCATGCCACGCCATGGGCACCGGGATCGGTACATTGATACCGACCATGCCCACCTGGATGCGACGGCCGAACTCGCGGGCCACCTTGCCGCTCTCGGTGAAGCAGCTAACGCCGTTGCCGAACTCATGGTCGTTGATCAGTTCGATGGCGGTGGCCACGTCGGGCACGCGCACGCAGGCCAGCACCGGGCCGAAGATCTCCTCGCGGTAGATCGTCATCTCTGGCGTCACGTGATCGAACAGGGTGCCGCCCATCCAGAAGCCCTCGCTGCAGCCTTCACCGGCATGGCTGGCGTCGAAGTCACGGCCATCCACTACCAGCTCGGCACCCTCCTCGACGCCCTTGTCGATATAGCCGGTAATCCGCTGGTGGGCCTGGGCGGTGACGATGGGTCCCATCTCGGCGTCCAGCTGCATGCCGTCCTTGACCTTGAGATTGCGTGCCCGCTCTGCGACCCGCGCCACCACATCGTCGGCCACATCACCGACCAGCACCGCCACACTGATGGCCATGCAACGCTCGCCGGCGGAGCCATAGGCCGCACCGATCAGCGCATCCACCGCCTTGTCGAGATCAGCGTCGGGCATCACCACCATATGGTTCTTGGCGCCACCAAGGGCCTGCACACGCTTGCCGAGGGCAGCACCACGCTGGTAGATCAGGTTGGCGATGGGGGTGGAACCGACGAAGGACAGCGCCTTGACGTCAGGATGATCGATCAGCGCGTCCACCGTTTCCTTGCCGCCCTGGACCACGTTGAACACGCCGTCGGGCAGCCCGGCCTGCTTGAGCAGGTCCGCCATCATCAGCGAGGCACTGGGATCGGTGGGGCTGGGCTTGAGGATAAAGCTGTTGCCGGCGGCGATGGCGACCGGGAACATCCACATCGGCACCATGGCCGGGAAGTTGAACGGCGTAATGCCGGCGACCACACCAAGCGGCTGACGCATGGTCCAGTTGTCGATGCCGGTGCTGACCTGGTCGGTGAAGTCGCCCTTGAGCAGCTGCGGGATACCACAGGCGAACTCGACGATGTCGATACCCCGTGCCACCTCGCCCTGGGCGTCGGTGAAGACCTTGCCGTGCTCACGGGTGATTGCCTCGGCCAGGGCATCCTTGTTGGCGTTGAGCAATTCGAGGAAGCGGAACATCACCCGGGCGCGACGGATGGGCGGGGTGTCGGCCCAGCTCGGGAAGGCCGCCTTGGCCACCTCCACCGCCTTGTCGATCTCGTTGGCGGAAGCCAACGCCACGCGCCCGCTGACCTGGCCGGTCGCCGGGTTGTAGACGTCCTGATGGCCCAGGGATGCACCTTCGTCTCTCTGGCCGCCGATAAAGTGAGGAATCGTCGAGGTCATGGGGTACTCCTTTATAAGCATTGTTTAAGTAAATCGAGCCTGGGCGTCTGCAAAAAGGTGTCCAGCCTGCTCGTCTTGTCGCTGTACAGCCTATCGCTGATGGGGATCGGAGCAATTGAGTTATTTGGAACCCAGATATAAAGTTTTCAAATATCACGCTCGATCAAAGGAAGGCGCCATGCAGGACTACCCCACACTGCGAGCATTCGTCACGGTAGCGCGCCTCGGCAGCGTCTCTCGGGCCGCCGAGGCACTGCACCTCACCCAGCCGGCGATTAGCCTAAAGTTGAAGCAGCTGCAGGCAACGCTGGGTCTGACGCTGTTCCACCGCCGCCCCCAGGGACTGGAGCTGACCGCGGACGGTCAGGCACTGCTGCCCAGCGCCGAGAAGGCGCTGGAGAGCGCCCGAGTGTTCGATCAGATGGCCCGCTCACTGCACACGACAGTGCGCGGTCTGCTGAGAATCGGCACCATCATCGATCCTGAGTTCATCCGCCTGGGCAGCTTCCTCAAGGTACTGGTCGAGCGCGCGCCGCAACTCGAAACTGAGCTGCGTCATGGCATGAGTGGTGTCGCCCTGTCACGGGTCGAGCGAGGGGAGCTGGACGCGGCCTTCTACCTGGCGCCACCAGGTGTCGGTGCCAGCAGCACCTCACCGGCGCTGGCACACGTTGAACTGACGCACTTTCGCTATCATGTGGTGGCCCCATCTGGCTGGGAGTCACGGGTTGCGGACACCGCTTGGCCCGTCCTGGCCAGCCTGCCCTGGATCGTCACACCGGCAGATTCAGTGCACCATCGCCTGCTCAAGCGCGCCATGCAGCAAAGCGGCGTGACGCCCAGGCGGGTCGCCCAGGTCGACCAGGAAGCCTGCATGCTCGACCTGGTACGCGCCGGAGTGGGACTTAGCCTGGCCCGTGATTCGCTAGCCCTGGCCGAGCGCCAACGCAGCGGCCTGACCATCGTCGAGGGAGTGGCGCTGGACTGTGCGCTCTGTTTCATCTGGCGGCGAGAGCGTACCGCTGACGCTCCACTGCAAGCGGCGCTGGAAACCCTTGAACAGGTCTGGCCCAGTCGGCCCCACTAACCACCGCCGGCTAAGCACCTACACAGATATCAGTGACGAGGCTAGCTTAAGGCGCCCTTGCAAGGGGATGTGGCGTGCTTCTTTGGGCGCAGACCCGGCGCCTAACCGGCGGCCAGCGGTGATACCATCAAGCACTCTTCCGCCTGGACGAAGGAACGCCCCATGACTGACCTGTCTCGCTTTCCGATTACCCAGAAATGGCCCCCCAGTCACCCGGATCGCCTCCAGCTCTACTCCCTGCCGACGCCCAATGGCGTCAAGATATCGATCATGCTGGAAGAAATCGGGCTGGCCTACGAGGCTCACCGAATCAACTTCGACAGCAAGGACCAGCACTCTCCGGAGTTTCTCTCCCTCAGTCCCAACAACAAGATTCCGGCGATCCTCGACCCGGACGGGCCGGAGGGCAAGCCACTCACGCTGTTCGAGTCAGGAACCATTCTGCTCTATCTCGCCGACAAGAGCGGGCAACTGCTGCCACAGTCCCCCCAGGCGTACTATCAGGCCCTTCAATGGCTGATGTTTCAGGTTGGCGGCGTCGGTCCCATGTTTGGCCAGGTCGGTTTCTTCCATTTCTTCGGCGGTAAGGAGTTCGAGGACAAGCGCCCCTTGCAGCGCTACCTCGACGAGGCCCGACGGCTGCTCGGTGTGCTCGACAAGCAGCTGGAAGACCGCCAATGGGTGCTGGGGGATGACTACTCGATAGCGGATATCGCGATCTTCCCATGGGTGCGTAACCTGGTTGAGCGTTACGGTGCCGGCGAGCTGGTCGGCTACGACGACTTCCTCCAGGTCAAGCGGGGACTCAGCGCCTTCCTCGAGCGTCCAGCAGTGCAACGCGGCCTGACGGTCCCTAGCTAAAGCCCTCCCGCCGGCAACATAGTTCTTCAACTGCGACTCGGCGGGCTCAAACTACAAGCGGTCTTTTATACCGTCAGGGCCATAGCGCGAAGGGAAGAAGGGAGGAAAAGCGAGGGTGGCAAAGAGAGAGGACAAAGAGAGAGGACAAAGAGAAGGGGTAAAGCGGGACCAAGAACGAAGCCCTAACAGTGAGATCTGGAAACGTAAAAGACGATGAGGGTTGGTGAGAGCGGGTGAGAGATGACGTGTACAGCACAATAAGCCGATAATCCCGTTGAGCGGCTCCGACCGGGCCGCCAGCTTCACACTACCGCCCCCTTCTCACGACCCCGGCATCTAATGCCGGCTCATCTGGAGCTTGTCATGACGTTGCGTCACCTGCCCCCCCTGTGCGCTCTACTGCTGTCGTCCCTCGCTTACGCAAGTCCGCCAGCTTGCCAGAACGCTCAGCTCGACAAGACAGCACAGGCGTTGATGGACCGGCATGAGATTCCCGGCATGTCGGTAGCGGTGATCGATGCGGGCGAGGTGTGCCTCAGCCACTACGGCGTCGCGACGCAGGAATCCGGCTCCGACACCACCGCCGAGCTTACCAACGACACGCTGTTCGAGGTTGGCTCACTCAGCAAGACCTTTACCGCGGCGCTGGGTGCCTGGGTGCACGAGAACGGCGGCTTCGCGCTTGATGACACCGCCGCCAGCATCGAACCCCGTTTCAGCGGCCGACCGGTCGGCGACGTCAGCATGGCAGAGCTTGCCACCTACACCGCCGGTGGCTTCCCGCTGCAGTTTCCCTCGGGCGTCGACGACGACACCATTCACGACTACTTCGTGAACTGGCAGCCGGACTTCGCCGCCGGCACCCAGCGACTTTATTCGAACCCCAGCATCGGCCTGTTCGGCCTGCTCGCAGCCCAGAGCGACGGAGCGAGCTTCGCTGAGCTGATGCAGGACAGCGTACTGCCCACACTTGGCCTCAATGCCACCTGGCTTACGGTGCCCGACGACCAGGCCCACCACTACGCCCAAGGCTACAACGGTGATGAGCCGGTACGCGTCAACCCAGGCCCGCTGGATGCCGAGGCCTACGGCATCAAGACCACAGCGCTGGACATGGCCCGCTTCATCCAGGCCAACATCGATGCCTATCACGGCAACCAGAACACCCCGGACGACCAGCGCATGGCAAAAGCCCTGCTGACCACCCATCACGGCTACGCCGCCGTCGGTGACATGCAGCAGGGCCTGGGCTGGGAAAGCTATGCCCTGCCAACGACACTCGAGACCCTGATGGCAGGCACCACCGCCGAGATGGCCCTCGAGCCCCAGGCCGTTACCATGCTGGCAACCTCTGGCGAGCCTCAGCCCCAGCGTTGGTATCACAAGACCGGCTCCACCGGCGGCTTTGGCGCCTACGCCGCCTTTATCCCCTCCCGGGAACGGGGCATCGTTATCCTCGCCAACAAGCGCTACCCCAACGGCGAACGGGTGGAAGCCGCCTGGCAGATCCTGAACTCCCTGGACCAGTAACCGAGAGTCCAAAGGGCACACCATGCCCGATAAGAGCAGATAGGCGGAGGACCATCGCCCGTGTTGGTCCTCCGCCAGCTGCCTGGGCAAGCAGTGAATGTTGCGCAGACAGCCAACGATGAAACCGGCCCACCAACGCTGGTACACTACGCGCCCTCTCAGCTCCGACCCGTGAACCCCATGACTGACCACGATCCCCTGGCCCAGGCCCGCCGCTTTTCCGTGGCGCCGATGATGGATTGGACTACCCGCGACTACAGGGTGTTCGCGCGTGCGCTGACGCGCCAGGCGCTGCTGTACACCGAGATGGTGACTACCGGTGCCATCTTGCATGGTCGCCCTCGTGAACGGTTTCTTGGCTATGACAAGGTGGAACACCCTCTGGCGTTGCAGCTGGGGGGCAGCGATCCGGGCGAGCTCGCGGAATGCGCGGCCATCGCTCAAGAGTGGGGCTACGATGAGGTCAACCTGAACGTCGGCTGCCCGAGTGATCGCGTGCAGAATAACCTGATCGGCGCCTGCCTGATGGGCCATCCCGATAAGGTGGCGGTGGCTGTGGCCGCCATGCGTGAGGCGGTGTCGATCCCGGTGACGGTGAAGTGTCGTATTGGTATCGACGATCAGGATGAGGACGCAGACCTGGAGCACTTCATCACCAAGGTCGCCGACGCGGGCTGTGAAGTGTTCATCGTGCATGCGCGCAAGGCGTGGCTGCAGGGGCTGTCGCCCAAGGAAAACCGCGATGTGCCGCCGCTCAACTATCCACGTGTCCATCGCCTTAAGGCGAACCGGCCCGACCTGCATATCGGGATCAACGGCGGCATCAAAAGCCTGACGGAGTGCGAAGCGCAGCTTGAGCACGTCGACAGCGTCATGGTGGGACGCGAGGCATATCAAAATCCGTGGCTCTTGGCCCAGGTCGATGAGGCCCTCTACGGGGTGCCTGGCCCGGCTCAGAGCCGCCATGCGGCAGCGATGACGCTTCGCCCCTACATCCAGCGTCGCCTGGAGGAAGGAGCCAAGCTCAACCATATGACACGCCACCTGCTGGGCCTCTTCCAGGGTTGCCCTGGCGGCCGGAAGTTCCGTCGTCACCTCTCCGAAAACGCCCACAAGGAAGGTGCCGGTCTAACCGTGTTCGATGATGCGCTGGGACTGGTACCCGACACCGTAGAGCCCTGAGCCTTGCTGCCGTGTTGAAGGCATTAAACGCCAGCGGCCGAGCACGAGGCTCGGCCGCTGGTTGGCATCAGGTTCCCCAGGAACGTCAATACAGGGCGTCCGGCGGTGGTTCCAGGCTGGACTGAAACGTCTCGATGGCACTCTCGGCCTCTTCGATGGCATCAAACCGAGCGACGTGAAATAGCGCCTCCCCCTCGTTGGCCAGAGGCAGTCGACTCATGCCGATCACGATGCCGTCAGCCATGGCCAAGACCTCGCCTTCGGTCTCGCCGAAGGGGTCTGCTACCTTCCCCAGTACCTGGCCCTTGGCTACCCGTGCGCCAAGTCGCACCTTGGGACGCAGAATGCCGTCGATAGGTGCCCTGGCCCAGCTCGAGCCATTGGCGACTTCAGCGGCAGGCGGCGCGCGACGGCGCTGCTCGCCGGTGAGCATTCCAAGCCTGCGCATGACCCGTTGAACGCCGCGAACCCCTGCGGTGATCGCCCATTCGTCAAAGCGCAGTGCTTCACCCGCTTCATAGGTCAACACCGGCGTACCGCGACTCTGGGCATAGTGGCGAAGGCTTCCCTCGCGCAGTTCCGCATTGAGGATGACCGGAGCCCCGAAGGCATCCGCCATGCGTCGCGTTTCTTCGCCGGCATCACCAAGCTGCGCACGAATCTGTGGCAAGTTAGTGCGATGAATCGCGCCCGTGTGCAGATCGATGATGTGAGTCGCGTGATCGACAATTTGTTCACGAAACAGCGCCGCAATACGCCCGCCCAAAGACCCCGACTCACTCCCGGGAAAACAGCGATTAAGATCGCGTCGATCAGGCAGGTACCGGCTGTGTTGCACGAAGCCAAAAATATTGACGATAGGCACCGCGATCAGGGTGCCCCTCAAGCGATTGATCTGGCGGGAGCGCAGCAGCCGACGGACAATTTCAACGCCGTTGATCTCATCGCCGTGAATGGCGCCACATACCAACAGGGTAGGACCTGCCTGCCGTCCGTGGACCACTTCTACGGGGATATCCAAAGGGGCGTGGGTATAAAGCTTGGCCACGGGCACATCGATCTGTGCGCGACTGCCGGGCTTGACCGTGACTCCGGCCAGTTCAAAAGGGGCTCTCGCCATACAGGCTCCTTGGTCACCTTATCGGTCCGTCTACAGGCAGACGGCATGTTCGTTCTTATACGCCCACACCGTCTCCAAAACGAGTCCAATTTACCTCGCATCACTCATCGACGTCACTGAACTCAATCGGTGAGTCCGGTAGAATACGTTACTTGACGATACCGCTGGAGTTGCCCGCCCACATGGCCCGCCGTACCAAGGAAGAAGCTGCCGCTACCCGAGCCGCCCTGCTCGATGCCGCCGAGGAGGTGTTTCTCGAACGCGGCGTGGCACGTGCCTCGTTGGACCAGATTTCACGACGGGCGGGGGTGACCCGCGGCGCGCTGTATTGGCACTTCCGCAACAAGGGCGATCTGTTCCGCGCCATGCTGGAACGTGTTCACCTTCCCTTTGAGGACCTGCTGAACAACCTTGATCACGCAGAGGTGGGCCATCGGCCATTGGAAGCGGTGCGCTTGGGCTGCCACACCGGTCTGAAGCAGTGCGATACCCCGAGACACCGACGCGTGCACGGCATCTTGCTGCACCATTGCGAACGTACCGATGACTTCGACCCGCTGCAGGCAAAGGCAGAGATAGCCAGAGAAACCTGTCAGGCCTTGCTTAGGCAGTTTCAACAGGCAGAAGAGCGCCATCAGCTGCGCCCAGGGCTAAGCCCGGAGCGCGCCACAGACTTGTTTCACTACGCCCTCAGCGGGCTGTTCTGGGAATGGCTGCGGGTACCCGATGCGTTCTCGCTCAGCCAGCGCGGCCCGGCGCTGGTGGATGACCTTATCACCCTGATCGGCAGCAGTGAGACGCCATAGCAGCCCAGCACCGGTCAGTGCTGGTGATGGCCGTGGTAATGACGATGTTGCCTGCTCTCGGCATTGTCCTGGGGTGGCACCGGCTCATGGCGCTCGATCAGCTTGAGTCGCACCAGGCGCGTGCGCGCATCGAGAAACTCGCGCTCGGCGACTGAGCGAAATCCATCTTGTTCATCCAGGTACTTGACCAGCACCCGCACCTCTCCTTCCTTGGGCATTGAGCCGGGCTTGCCCCTGAGGCAAACCTCCCGCGTGCCATCGGAACACAGCACCGCTCGACAACATCCCTGCTGGTCGACAAAGCCCACCACTTGCACTCGCTCACCTAGCAGGCACCGCTGGTTGAACGAGGGCCGGTCACGGTAATGGCGCAACAACGCGCGGCAACTCTTGGCAGCAAGTGGTGACGCAAGAGCAAAGGCCCCCCACAGCACCGCAATACCCAAAGGCACGATCACCAGCGCCAGATCAAACCAGCGCAACACCAGTAGCTCGGCAACCAGCGTGATGACCGCCGCGTACACGAACAACACAGACAGCGCCATGGTGACGGGCACGCCAGCAAACCCAAGCGACACCATGGTGCTGGCCAGATGGTCGTCTCTCAGGCTATCGCGCTCAAACAGCTGCAACGGTGCCACCCTGACGGCGACCAGCAACCAGTAGATCAGGACCACGGGCAGTAGCAGCGTGAACAGAATAAGCGGAAAGCTGAATGCCGTTTCCTGGATGATCGCGATATTCATACGTCTCTCCCGTGGCGAAGGGTGGGCCTTCCACCTGCCCAGCAGCCGATGCCACTCGTTTAGTGTCTGATAAAAGCATAGCGCTCTCTACGTCAAACCTCGACCGGGCGGTGTGGATTTTTTCGTTACCGGACAACGTGTTGCACTGCAGCAAGCGATGCACCAAGGCCTTGATATATACTCTCTGCGTGCGTCGGCCTGCCCCGAAAGACGGCCCGGCGGAAAGAAAAAAGGCGCCGTCCCAATGGGACGGCGCCTTGGTCAGCACCACGTGCAGACAAAGCAAGTGACGCTATCAGGGGGTCGTCGGACGTTGCTCTTGATCACCTCTGTCATCACCCCTGTCATCACCCCTGTCGCCGCTTCTATCTTCGCCCTCGTCGTGGGACGAGTTGCTGCCGAATAGCTTGTGCGACAGCGTGGCGATCATGGCGTAGAAGGATGGCACGAAGCAGCTGCCCAGCACCGCCACCGACGCCATGCCCATCGCCACCGTGGTACCGATGTGGTGACTACTGGTATCACTGGCGCCGGTCGCCATGGCCAGTGGCAAGGTGCCGAAGATGAAGGCCATGGAGGTCATGACGATGGGGCGGAAACGCAGCTCAGCCGCGGTGATGGCCGCCTCACGTATGCTCTTGCCCATTTCCTTGCGTTGCAGCTCGGCAAACTCGACGATCAGGATCGCGTTCTTGGCCGCAAGGCCGATCACCACCAGTACCCCGATCTGGACGTACACGCTGGTGTCCAGTCCACGCATGGCAATACCCGCGATGCCACCGAGGAAGGCAAAGGGCGTTGCCGTCAGCACCGCCAGCGGCAAGGACCAGCTTTCGTACTGGGCCGCCAGAATCAGGAATACCATGACCATGCCGAAGATAATGGCGATGGTACCGGCGTTGCCTGCCTCGCTTTCCTGATAGGCAGTACCGGTCCAGCCCATCCCCCAGTCACTGCCCAGGGTGTCTTCGACAATCCTCTCCATGGCCTGGATCGCCTGGGTGGAGGAATAGCCCTCAGCAGGACCGCCCTGGAACTGCGCCGCCGAGTAGACCCCAAAGCGGGTCACCACGGCAGGCGCCGCCTTGCGCTCGAGAGTCACGAACTCGGACAGCGGAATCCGCTCGCCATTGCCACCACGCACGTAGACATTGTTGATGTCGTCCGGGGTGTCGCGGTACTCCGCCTCGTTCTGCAGGTACACCTGGAAGTTACGGTTCTGGTAGCTGAAGAAGTTGACGAAGCCGTTACCGAAGGTATTCGACAAGGTCGCGTTCAGGTCGGTCAGCGACACGCCGTAGCTCAGCGCCTTCTGCTGGTCGATATCAGCCCTGAATGACGGCACGTTGACACTGAACGTCGAGAACACCTGATTCAGCGCGGGATCCTGATTGGCTGCCTGCATGACCTTGAGCGAGGCCTGGTAGATCTCCTCGGGTGTGGCACCGGAGAACGACTGCAGGTAGCCGGTGAACCCGCCAGTGGTGGAGAGACCAATGATCGGCGGCATATTGAAGGCCATGACCGTGCCGCCATCCACCTCGGCACCGATCTGGAAGATCCGTCCGATCAAGTCATCAACGGTGGTCTCCCGCTCGTCCCAGTTATCCATGTTGATGAAGATGATGCCGCGGGCCGTATTGACCGAGCTGGTCAGCATGTCGTAGCCAGCGATGGCCGATGAATACCTCACACCGGGCACCTCCTCGATACGCTTGCTGACTTCCGCCATGTAGGCCTTGGTACGACTCAGCGACGCCGAGTCCGGCAGACTGACGGCCGCCAAGGCGATGCCCTGATCGGTCTCGGGCACCAGGGTCGACGGCGTGTTCTCGTACAGCCAGAACGAACCGACGCCCACCAGGGCCACCAGCGCCAGGGTCAGTATCCAGGCCTTGACCAGGCCTTTCACCGCCAGCATGAACAGCTTGGTGACCCCGTCGAAGAAGCGATCGAACAGCCTCAGCGGGGTGCGCACCGCACGCATGAAACCGGATTCTTTCTTGTGCAGGTCATGCTTGATGAAGATCGCGGACAGGGCCGGAGTGAAGGTCAACGCCATCAGCGCCGAGAAGGCCACCGATATGGCGATGGTCAACGCGAATTGCTGATAGATCTGCCCGGTGAAGCCACCGAGAAACGCCACCGGCACGAACACCGCCGCCATGATCAATGACGTCGCAATGACCGGACCGCCCACTTCCTTCATGGCCTGAACCGTCGCCTGACGAACGCTGATGTCTTCGTCTTCGGAGAGCACTCGCTCGACGTTCTCCACCACCAGGATGGCGTCATCCACCACGATGCCTATCGATAGCACCAGGGCAAACAGGGTCAGCAGGTTGATCGAGAAGCCGAACGCATAGAAGCCTGCAAAGGTCGCCAGCACAGACACCGGCACCACCGACATGGCGATCACGGTGAAACGCCAGTTCTGCAGGAAGATGAACAGAATGACGCCAACAATCAGGAAGGCTTCGATAAAGGTGTGGAAGACGGTTTCCACCGACGCATCAATGAACAGCGTGGTGTCGTAGGGCACCACGAATTCCAGCCCCGGCGGGAAGCGCCCTTCCAGCTCCGTCATTTTCTCCTTCACCAGATCCGCGGTATGCAGCGCATTGGCGCCAGGCTGCTGCTGAATCATGATCGGCGTCATGATGGCGCCGTTAAGACGCGCTTCGACACCATAGAAGGAGGCGCCCAGCTCGATGCGAGCCACATCATCCAGACGCAGTGCAGACCCGTCTTCGTTGGTACGCAGCAGGATGTTGCGGAAGTCGTCGGCACTGGACAGACGTCCGCCGGCGGTAATGGTGTAGGTAAAGGCTCGCGGGCTGTCGATGGGTGTCGACGCCAGGCTGCCCGCAGGCACTTCCGTGTTCTGGGCGCGGATCGCCGCCGCCACTTCAGTCGGCGTCAGGTCGTACTCGGCCAGCTTGTTCGGGTCCATCCAGATGCGCATGGCAAACTCGCCGCCGCCCAGCACCTCGGCCTCACCGACGCCGGGAATCTGGCGCAGCTCATCGAGAATGTTGAGGGTGGCGTAGTTCTGCATGTAGATGTTGTCGTAGTCTCCCTGGGGAGAGATCAACGACACCAGCATCAGGATCGAGCTAGAACGCAACTCGACCTGAACCCCTTGCTCCTGCACCGCTTCGGGCAACTGGGACAGCGCCCCTTGCACCCGGTTGTTGACGTTGATGGTATTGATATCACCGTCAGTGCCGATGTCGAAGGCGACACTCAGGCTCATGGAGCCGTTATCGGAGCTGGTCGAGTTCATGTAGAGCATGTTCTCGACGCCGTTGATGGCTTCCGCCAGGGGAGCCGCGACGGTTTGCGCCACGGTCTCTGCGTCAGCCCCCGGGAAGGTCGCGCTCACCGACACCGTCGGAGGCACCACGCTGGGATACTGCTCGATCGGCAGTACCCGCATGCTCATCGCACCGATGATGGTCAGGATGATCGCCAGGACCGAGGCAAAGATCGGCCGTTTGATGAAGAAGTTGGCGAAATTCATTCGTTGCCCTCTCCTTCAGCCTCCTCGGCCTCCTGGTTGCCCTGCGGTGCCTCCATTGACGCCTGGTCGGCGCCCTCTCCCGCAGCGGCCTCAGCCTGCTCGCCGGGAGCCTGTCCTGCGCCACCCTGGCCACCTTGCTGTGCCTGCTGCTCGTCGTACTGGGCCGCCTGCATCAGCGCCTCGGCATCACCGTCAAAGGGTTGCGGGTCAATCGGGGTGCCTGGCTTCAAGCTGCCCGGATCGCCGACCACCACACGCTCGCCAGGCTCGACGCCATCCAGGATGATCTGCCACGGACCGGCCAGTTCACCTAGCTGTACCGGACGCGCGCGGGCCACGTTGTCGTCATCCAGCACGTATACCTGCGGTCCCATCAGCCCCTGAGTCAACGCCAGCTCGGGAACCGCCAGCACACCGAAGCGCGCAAGCCCCTCGATCTTCACGCGCACGTATTGCCCGGGCAGCACCGCGCCGTCAGGATTGGCGAAGGTGGCCTCGGCCTGGACGGTGCTAGTGTCGGGGTCGACGCGAGAACCGAGAAAGTCCAGATGACCGCTCAATACAGTGGGTGCCTCCCCGCGAGAAGAGTACGCTTCCAACGAGGCAACAATGTCTTCGATGCTCATGTCTTCAAGCTGACGACGCAGCTCGAAGGCATCGTTCTGGGGCATCTGGAAGCGCACCTCGAGCGGATCCAGAGGGGTAATGGTGGCCAGCTCGGTATTCGGCGACACCAGGTTGCCGACGTTGACTTCGCTCAAGCCAATCACGCCGGACACCGGGGCCGTGACATCCGCATAGTTCAGGTCAAGCTGGGCACTCTTCAGGGCCGCCTCGGCCTGGGCCACGCTGGCACGTGCTACCCGCGCGTCCGCCAATGCCTGATCCACCTGCTGGCGGCTGACAGAGTTCTGCGCCGCTAGCTGCTGGAAACGGTTGGCATCACGGTCCGCCCGAGCCACCTCGGCCTGGGCGCTGGCCAGATCTGCCTCACGCTGCGCTACCGTTGCCTCATACAGGTCAGGCTCGATCGTATACAGGCTATCGCCCTTCTCCACCTGATCGCCGGGCTCGAACTTGCGCTCTTCCAGCACACCAGTGACGCGCGCCACGAGCGTGACCTCCTGCTCGCTCATCAACTTGGAGGGGTACGACTTATCCAGCGGAATGTCCTGGTAGGCCAGCTCTGCCACTTCAATAGGCTTTGCCGGCGGCTGGCCGCCCGCCTGGGCGTCAGACTGTCCTTCATCCTGGCCACAGCCAGCCAGCAGCAACGCCGCCGCCAGTGCGGCCCAGGGGCGACCGCGCGTCATGGTGGTTTTCATCCCGTCATTCCTTGGGGTTCGTGATGTCGTAAGGCTGAAAGACATCCGGCCACCGCGGTGGTGGCCGGACCGGCGCTGGCGGGAACTACGAGTCCTGACGCGGAGGCGCGCCAATGTCCAGCACTGCGTCGTAGCCGTCGGCTTCGCTCTGCTCGGGAAGCGTAAAGTTGACCTGCCCTTCTTCTACCAGGAAGGCGTTCAGTTCAGCGATATCGTCAGCGTCGAGCACGCCGGCCTGGCGATGCAGGCTCAGCAGGTCGACCACGTAGTTGTATCGAGCATCGGCGTAGTCGGCGATGGCGTTATACAGGCTCTGTTCGGCATTGAGCACGTCAACAATGTTACGTGTGCCGACCTCATAGCCCGCACGAGTGGCGTCCAGAGCGCTCTGGTTGGAGACGATGGCCTGCTTGCGCGCCGCCACGGTGGACACGTCATTGCTGACCTGGGTGTACAGCGAGCGAATCTGCAGCACGGTCTCGCGGCGCTGGGACTCGAAGTCGTACTGACTCGACTCCAGCTGGTAGGTCGTCTGGCGCACGGAGGCACTGGTGCGTCCGCCGGTGTAAAGCGGCATGCTCGCACTCACGCCCACCTGGCTGTTCGAGTTGTAGTCCTCGTAGCCGTCCCGCTCATCATCGCTGTAGGCGTAGTTGGCAAAGGCCTCGAAGACCGGTAGATCCGCCGCGCGAGCCACATCGATCTGCTCGCGAGCCACATCGACACCGGCCTGCTGCGCCAGCAGTTCGGGATTGCGCTCAATCGCCAGCTCGATCCAGGCATCGCGGCTGGCCGGCTCAGGCAGCGCAATGGGCAGGTCGTCCTGGAGCATCTCGATGCTGTCGTAACGCTTGCCGGTCAGTCGCTCGAGGGCCTCGAAGGCGACCTGCAGGTTGCTTTCAGCGGTAATGCGGTCCGCCCGAGACTGGTCGAAGCTGGCACGAGCTTCTTCCACATCAGTGATGGCGATCAGGCCCACATCGAACTGCTCCTGGGCTTGCTCGAGCTGACGCCCGATAGCACGCTCCTGGGCACGGCGTGCTTCCAGAATTTCATACGCACGGAGAATGTCGAAATACGCCGAGGATGTGTCGATCAGCACCTGCTGCTCGGTCGCGGCCAGGCTGAAGGTCTGCTGCTCGAGCTGCGCCTTGGCCACGTCGACCTCACGGCTGTTCAGCGCGTCGTACAGCTTCTGAGTGGCCTGCAGGTTGATTCCGTAGCTGATGTAGTCATCATCCATACCGGTGCCGCTGAAACCGGACTGGGATTGCGTCTCGAAGATGTGGTTATAGGCCGCTTCACCTGAAGCGGATACCTGCGGATTGAGGTCCGCCTGCTCGACGTTGATGCCCTCTTCCACGCCACTGGTTGCAGCGCGTGCCGATGCAAGCTCGGAATTGTTTTCCAGGGCGTCGCGGGTAATGGTCAGCAGGTCAGCACCCTGGGCCTGTCCCACCATCAAGGCAGCTACAACGGCACACAGCAGGTGGCGGCGCACGCGTACCGGCGTACTCCGGGAATCAGAAACTGGATGGGAAGGCGTCATTAAAAGCATCCTCGGTATGTTGCTTGGCGTTGTCCACAAGTCCCATCACACCGGCCCGGAGGGCTCCTTCCAGGCAATCAGGACCGGTACAGCAGCGGGGCGCGTCATTGACACAGCGTGGTCGACTCCCGCGCCATCCGCGAGATTCGATCTTGCATCGGGTCAACGATCTTTCACTTGCAGCATACGCCAATAGTAGCAATCGATATACATACATTGTCGCATGTTTGATGGACTATTCTACCGCCCTTCGTGCAAGGATGGTGAAAATTTCGCAATTTCGCACGCACCCTCTAGCTCGACTAGAATGATGCAATGCAGCATTTGCATCCTCGCCGTCAGACCACCCGTCAGGAGCTGCCATGGATCATCTGAGCCTGGTCACACATCGCGAACTGGAGATCGCCGTGCGCGTTTTCCACCCCGAAGCACCGAAAACGGTAGTGGCCTGGCATGGGCTGGCGCGCCATGGTGGCGACTTCGCAGCCCTGGCAAGAGAGCTGGGTCCAGAATGGCGCGTTCTTGCTCCTGACACCCCCGGGCGAGGGCTCTCCAGCTGGTCCATGTATCCGGCCAATGACTATGTATACGCCCATTACATGACAGTCGCGTTAGCTGTACTCGACCACTTTTCGTTGGACAGCGTCCCCTGGATTGGTACCTCCATGGGAGGCCTGCTCGGCATGTTGCTGGCGGCAGATCCTGCCAGCGCATCCCGCATCGAACGCCTGGTGCTTAACGATGTCGGCCCCGAGCTCGACCCCTCGGGGCTGACCGAGCTTGCCAGCTACTTTACGGTCCCCCATCGATTCACGCGGCTGGGGCAGCTTGAAGCAGAGCTACGTCGCCACTACGCCGGCTTTGGCATCGACACCGAGGACGGTTGGCGCCAGCTGACACTGGAGAGCGCTCGGCGCCTGCCGGACGGCAGCTGGACCTATCACTACGACCCCCGGATAGGCGAGCAATTTGTCCATGACACGCCGCGGGATACCTGGTCCGACTGGAGGGCCATACGTTGCCCCTTGATGGTCATTCGTGGCGAAGATTCCGCGCTGATCAGCGAAGACATTGTCCAGCGCATGGGCGAAGCACAGCCAACACTCGAGACATTGAGCGTACCTGGCTGTGGACACGCTCCCATGCTCGATCGCCCCCAGCAAGTCGACCCCATCAAGGCCTTTCTGGAATCCACCACCAGCGCCCAGCAGGAGGCCGTGGACGCCAACGCCTTGCCATGGTGGAAGCGCTGGCTGGGTATCGGGCACTGACACGCCCCGGCTACACTTGGCGGTTCTTGACGGGTCTAGCCTGCCCGGTGGGCAGGCAGTCGCAGGCCCTCATGCACTGTTGCTCCAGGGAGACGTTATGTACAAGCTCGCCTTTTTCGTACCACACGACCATGCGGAGGCGGTCAAGGAAGCGGTCTTCGCCACCGGTGCTGGCCGTATCGGCGACTATGAAGCCTGCTGCTTTCAGACCGCCGGGGAAGGTCAGTTCAGGCCCTTGAATGGCGCGGATCCGCATATCGGCCGAGTCGGTGAGCTCGAGCGAGTACAGGAGTTCAAGGTCGAAATGGTGTGTGCAGATGAGTTGATTGAAGCGGCAGTGTCGGCACTGAAACTGGCACACCCTTATGAAGAAGTGGCCTATGACGTCTGGCGCCTGGCCGAACTGTGACGTCTGGCGCCTGGCCGAGCGGCGACCTCCTGCTCCAGCTCGGCTCAAGCTTCGGCTCACGCTCAGATCGGCCTCGCCATCACAGGCCCACGGCGAGCAGCGTTGAATGGGCCCCGCTCAGGCACTGCCGAAGAAGGCGGAGCGCTGCTCTGGGGTGATGTCACTGACGTGCAACGGGAAGTGATCAGTGCCCCGGTCTTCGAAAAAGTGCCGCAAGGTGCGCTCGATGGTGGGAAAGGCAAGCTCATCCCAGGGTATCTCGTGTTCTTCAAAGAGTTGCACGTCCAGGCTCTCCGGCCCCGCCGCATAGCTGCCGTTCAGCTCCGCCAGAAAGATCATGAAGACCTGGTCGATGTGGGGCAGATTGATCATGGTGTACAGCCCCGCCAGCGCCACATCGGCGCAGGCTTCCTCGCGGGTCTCCCGTCGGGCCGCATCCGGTGTCGTCTCTCCGTTCTCCATAAAACCTGCCGGCAGCGTCCAGTACCCTTCTCGGGGAGCTATGGCCCGCCGACACAGCAATACGCGAGAGCCGCACACCGGCAAGGTCCCCGCCACGATCCTGGGATTCTGGTAGTGAATCGTGCCGCAGGCATGGCACAGGAAACGCGGGCGGTCATCCCCCTCAGGGATGGCAAAGCTGACCGGCTCACCACAGTGGCTGCAAAAATTCATGGGCTGCAATCGTTCTTGTCGTTCCCTGGCAGGGAGTGGGAGACAGGCTTGACGCCGCTACGTAGGGCTGGGTACAACGAACGAAACCCAGCGGACACCCCATGTTAGAGAAACTACGCAAACGCCTGCAAGCGCATTCCCCGCGGCAGCTAAAGGTCAAGCTGCCAGAGGCAGCGGTGCTGATCCCAGTGATCGACCGACCAGAGCCGGGCCTGTTGTTCACGCGTCGCGCCAGCCATCTGTCGACCCACAGCGGCCAAGTGGCCTTTCCTGGCGGCAAGCGCGAGGATCAAGATGACCACCTGCTGGCCACGGCCTTGCGTGAGTCGGAAGAGGAAATCGGCCTGGAGGCCCATCACGTCGAGGTGATCGGTCAGCTGTCCGATGTGCTTTCCCTGCACGGGCTCAAGGTCACACCCTTTGTCGGCATCATACCGCCAGGGCTACCGCTGGCGCCGGATCAGGGCGAGCTGGACGCCATCTTCGAGGTGCCGCTGGCTCACTTCCTTGACGATCATCGCACCCATACCGATGTCATCCCGGTCGACGGCAATAACCTCTACGTGCCCAGCTACCTGATCCCTGCCGACCAAGGCGAGGACTACGTGATCTGGGGGCTATCGGCGATGATGCTGGTGGAGCTTCTGGCGGAGGGATTCGGCCAGGAAATGAGCCTCTCGCGCCGCCCTGAGGGTACACTGCGCCACCTGCCTCCGCGACGGGCCCCACATGCCTGACGCAGACAGCCACCACTGGCTCGCAAGGGCACATGACATCACCTGGCAAGAGACGACTTAGGCACTATGAGCTATCCAGACGCTTGCCCTCTACCCCCTGGCCGCCTCGACGAGTTGATCGAGGCGCTGGTGGAGCAAGGCTTTTATATCGGCAAGGAACTGCTGGATCCGGCGCTTTGCCAGGCCCTGCACAGCGAAATCGAGGACCGCGCTCGTCTAGAGGCCCTGACCAGGGCAGGTATAGGACGCGGCAACGAGCACGAAACCCGCGATGATATTCGCGGAGACGCCATCCATTGGCTCGACCGGGAAACCCTGGCTCAGCGGCGCTACCTGGACACCATGGGGGAATTGCAGCAGGCCCTCAATGCCAGCCTGTTTCTCGGCCTGTTCGAGTATGAAGCGCACCTGGCACGCTACCCCAGCGGCGCCTTCTATCGTCGCCACCTCGACAGCTTTCGCGGCCGCGCCAACCGTGTGGTCTCCACGGTCGGCTACCTCAATCCGGACTGGCCTGAGGACGGCGGCGGTGAGATGGTGATCTACGCAAGCGATGACCAGGATCGGGAAGTGGCGCGTGTGGCGCCACAGGCTGGGACCCTGGTGTGCTTCCTGTCAGAGCAAGTACCCCATGAAGTGTTGCCAACGCGACACCCCCGGGCCAGCATCGCGGGCTGGTTCCGACGCAACGCCTCACTCGGGGGCATGATCGACCCCGCGCGCTGAGTCAGCCGCCCTGTGTGACCTGCGCTTGCCAGACAAGCCATATCGCTATCGAGTGTGCCCATGTCCACCACTACCGACACCCGGCTGCGTGAGCTCGAGCAAACCATCGCGCGGCTGGAAGAAGAAAAACGTCACTATCAGTGGCTGGCGGAAAGCACCACCGATCTAATCTCGCGGCACGACCAGGACGGCGTCTTTCTCTATGCGTCCCAGGCCTCGCAGTCGCTGCTCGGCTTTGCGCCGGAAGAGCTGGTGGGCATCTGCGCCTATGACATGTTTCACCCCGACGACCTGGCCGCCCTGCTGAGCAAGTCACCCAGCATTTACTACCACGAAGGCTTCTACGAGCAGACCTACCGTTTCCGCACCCGTGAAGGCCACTACATCTGGTTCGAGACCACGAGCCGAACTCGCCGAGACCCCGCCACCGGCGACTTGATCGACATACTCTGCGTATCCCGCGATGTCAGCCGGCGGGTCGAGGAAGAAGCGAGACGTCAACGCCTGGCACGGGTGGTCGAATCGACCACGGACTACGTGCTGTTCTGTGATGAAGACGAGACGCTGGTCTACTCGAACCAGGCGGCTCGCGAGCTGCTGGGCCTTGCCAAGGACAGCCCCTCGCTGGCCATTCGCCAGCTGCTGACCACCCAGGCCACCCAGACCTGGTGCCAGCAGGTACTGCCAGCCATTCACCAGCATGGACGCTGGAGCGGAGAGTTGGCCCTGGCCAGCCCTGGCGGTGACATTCCGGTGCTCAGTGTGGTCCAGCAACACCGTGAACAGGCAGGCCATGCCCAGCTATCCCTGGTCAATCGAGACCTCAGCCTGCGTCTGGAAGCAGAAGCGCAAGCGCGGCGCCACCAGGAACAGATTACTCATGCCAATCGGCTGGCCTCCCTCGGCGAGTTGGCCACCACGATTGCCCACGAGTGCAACCAGCCATTGGCGACCCTCAGCAACTATGCCAGTGGCGCGCTGATGCAGCTTGAACGCAATCCCCAACAGCCTGCCAGTGAGCTCACCGTTCCACTCACCCGAATCAGCCATCAGATTCAGCGGCTATCGGACCGTCTCAAGCATATTCGCCGGTTTGTTCGCCGTGGCAGCCTGCACCTTGCCCCCCAGGACCTCTCCGCCATCATCTCTGCGGCGGTCGACCTGTGGGAGCCACAGTGCCGCCACGAAGGGGTTCAGCTCATCTGGTGCATGACGCCTCCTGGCCTGTACGTTACTGCCGACGCCGAGGGGCTGGAGCAGGTACTGGTAAACCTAATTCGTAACGCGCTAGACGCCTGCCGCGACACGGTGGCCACTACCTCGCCTCCCCGTATCCTCGTCGATGCCTATCCCACCGGCGCAGATACGGTATGCATCGACATTTTGGATGACGGGCCAGGCGTCCCTGAAGATCAGCGTCCACAGCTCTTCACGCCTTTTGTCAGTAGTCGCCCGGAGGGCCTTGGCATGGGGCTATCGATCAGTCTGTCATTGCTGGAGGCCATGGGCGGAGGGCTGACGCTTGAGGACACTGGTCGTGACGGCGCAACCTGCCGAGCTCCAGTGCCAGAGGATTCTCAGCGCTTCCAGGTGTCTTCCCCCTTTACCGGTGCACGCTTTCGCATCAGCCTCGCGCGCGTCTGGGCACCAGCGCCAGCGTGATGAACAGTCCCCGGCAGGGCCCCAATCGGATAGGATAACGACGTTGCTTGTTTTCTGTTATCGGCGGTCAGCATGTGCTCACCACATGTCCAGGCTCGCCAGACCACCTCGGTAACTGCCATGTCCCATGATGTTCCGCCTGCCACCGTCGCCATCGTCGATGATGACGAAGATCTGAGGGAGTCGCTGGCCTGGCTGCTGCAGTCGGTAGGACTCGGCGCTAGAGGCTACTCCAGCGGTGATGACTTTCTTGCCTCGACCCATTCGCATCAGGTGCTATTGCTGGATGTGCGCATGCCAGGACTCAGTGGGCTTCAGGTCCAGCAGCGGCTAGCCCAGCGCGACCAGCACCTGCCGTTGATCATGATGACGGGGCACGGTGATGTCCCCATGGCGGTGGCAGCCTTGAAGGCAGGCGCCTTCGATTTCATCGAAAAGCCCTTCAACCAGCAGCAGCTGATCGACACGATTCAACAGGCGCTGGATCTCCATCACTGCCAGATGAACCACTGGTCGCGACAGCAGGAGCTGAAGCGTCGCTACGACACGCTGAGAGCCAATGAGCAAGCCATCCTGCGGGAGGTGGCGCGGGGCCTGACCAGCCGTGAAATCGCTGAACAGCTATCCCTCAGCGCCAAGACCATTGAGGTCTACCGTCAGCGCATCATGAAGACGCTGGGTGCCGCCAATCTGGCTGAACTGATTCGAATGGCCGTTGCGCTGGAGTTGGTCGATGCGCTTCCGGCCACTCACTAACATCACGCACTCGCCTGGCGAGTATCGCCACCTCGAACACCTTCTCGCCTCAGGCCGAATCACGCCATCGGTCAGGGCCGGCGCTTCGCTCCTGACGCCAGGAAGGCCCCTGAGGTGAACCCCGCAGCCGGGCCAGGCGCTGAGAGAGCGGCTCCAGCCCCAGCGCCTGTCGGCGTCGGTCCACGTCGGCAGGGTTCTCGATCTCACCAGGGACCGGCCAGCCATCCTCACCAATCTCGAACTGGGTGCCGTAACGCTGCGGCTGTCCCATCAGCACGCGCATCCGATCCTCCAGGTAGGCCAGCTGCCACCCGGGAGCCTGACCGTCGCCAACGGCCTGCTTCAGGGCAACACAGCAGCGCTGCATGAAGTCGACGTCAAACACCGCATGCATGGCGATATGCCACGCCGCCTCGCAACCATCCTCGCCTGCGGCATCGCGGCCAGGCCAGCCCTGACGATCGATGATCCCCGACAGCCGCTCGGCATTGTCCTGATACAACGCCCGAACCCGCGGGTGATAATCCATCGAGGGAAGTTCCCCGGAAGCGCTGAGTTCCTCCAGCAACGTCCGGTCCTGTTGCAGCAGCGTGATCATCTGCTGGGCCAACACTCCTTTGCGTATCGTCATCCCGAGCACCTCGTATCCGCTGACCTGCCACGCTTGATCACAGACTCCTAGGGTTAATGGTCTGCATCAATAGTCGATTCTCCGACCGCTCCGTAGGAAAACATCGACAAAGCAGGCTTGTTTCAGCAAAGAAAAAACTGGCGTCGCCGAGCGCAGCGTGGGGTCAACCCGCATGCTAGAGTCCATGGAAACACCCTGGCATCCCTCCTCCGAGGCATCCCAGGCCTAGCAGACGACGCTGTCAATGCTGCCACTTATGAGGACATGCTGATGAATGAGACCGACCTCCATCACCTGCGCCGTTGCATCGAACTGGCACAGCAGGCCCTGGACAAGGGCGACGAACCCTTTGGTTCGCTGCTGGTCGATGGCCACGGCAAGATACGCTTTGAGGACCACAATCATGTCGCGGCGGGTGACGCGACTCAGCATCCCGAGTTTGCCATCGCCCGTTGGGCCGCCACCCACCTGTCAGCAGAGGAGCGCAGGGAAGCCACGGTATACACATCGGGAGAACACTGCCCGATGTGCGCCGCCGCCCACGGTTGGGTCGGCCTTGGCAGGATTGTCTACGCCAGCTCGTCTGAACAACTGGGTCAATGGCTGGCGCAGTGGGAGGTCGCCCCGGCACCGGTGGCACCGCTACCGATTGGATCCATTGTCCCGGGCCTTCAGGTCGACGGGCCAGTCGCAGCGTTCGGCGATGCGATTCGCGAACTGCATCGCCGATACCACCAGGAGAAGCGCCTCAGAGGGTGACAGGACGCTGGCTTGCTTCCAGGTGGTCGCCGACCCTGAGCACGGCACCGACACCGTCTTCGATGATGGCATTCTGACCGAAGTAGGCGCCTTTCCAGCCAGGCTGTGTGTCCATTTCGACCAGCGTCTTGAGGGGCTCCTTGGGGGAAGGCGCAGCGCCACTGCGCTGATCAAGGGTAATGATCTTGCAACGCTTGCAGGGCTTGCGTAGCCCCAGTCGATAGCCTGGGCCCGCCAGGCTGCTCCAGTCACGCTCAGCAAAGGCGTCAGCGCCCGACACCACCAGGTTGGGACGGAAGCGCTCCATCGGGACGGGGTCTTCTCCCTTGGCCAGCAGTCGCTCGTTGAGCGCCGCCAGAGACGCCTCGCACGCAATCAGCAGTGGATAGCCGTCGGCAAAGCCAGTATGAACCACGCCCTGTTCCTGGGGGGACAGGTAGTCGGTTTCGACCAGCCTTCTGGCGGAATCGGGGAGTCGCACCAGGCGCAAGGATCCTTGAGGAGCGCCCAGCGCAGCGGCGAGCCACTGTGACGCCTCAGGGCCCTCATCCTCCGCCTGGCAGTCACTTGCCCAGACCCTCACATCCAGCATGGCCCCACTGGTATCCGCCAATGGCACCACCAAGGGCGGCATATCCGCATGACGCAGTTGTAGCGCTGTTTCGGTCAGGACGACACCGATGGTCGCCAGCGCTGGCAGCTCGCGCTGGGTGACGAACTTGCCCGCGGGATTGACCAGCATCCAGCGACGATCATGGGCCAGGCCGCGCTCGGTAAGTTCCGCATGGGACAGGGTGATTCCCTGCAGGGACTTCACCGGATAGCAGGCGAGAGAGGACAGCTTCATCAACGTTCCTTGTCAGTGGTGGGTGCGCTCGACGTGGCGGTGAGCGGTAGCCCTGCGATCTTACCCGACAATGCCGACACGCTGTCGTAACAGACTGTCGAGACGATCTATCACAGCGAGCTGTCGTGACACGCTGTCGTGACACGCTTTCGTGTCGCCCTATCGTGACACGCTTTCGTGTCGCCCTATCGTGTCGCCCCAGCGTGACAGCGCCCACAGGATCCATGACGCCGCTGTGGTAAGTGTCAGGCAAGCTGGCTGACGCTCAGCCGATGGCCAGTTCTACCGCCCTTTTCGCGTGGATCGCCGTGGTGTCGTACAGCGCCACCGAGGTATCCTGCTGATTGACCAGCAGCGCAATCTCGGTGCACCCCAGAATCACGGCCTGGGCCCCATCAGCGGCAAGCTCCTCCATGATGGCCAGCATCTCATCGCGAGACGTTGGCACGATCTGGCCATGACACAGTTCATCGTAAATGATGCGATGCACTTGCTCGCGCTGGGGCTTGTCAGGGACCCTGACGTCAATTCCGAAGGCCTCGAGCCGATCCTTGTAGAATCCCTGCTCCATGGTGAAACGCGTACCCAGTAGCCCAACACGCTTGATCCCGTCCATGACCAGTGCATCCGCAGTGGAGTCGGCGATGTGGAGCAAGGGAATATCCACGGCCTTCTCGATCTGACGTGCCACCTTGTGCATGGTGTTGGTGCACAATACGAGCATGTCGGCGCCGGCTTCCTGCACCTGCCAGGCAGCGCCTGCCAGCAAGGCGGCAGCGTCTTCCCAGCGCCCCTGCCGCTGGAATGCCTCGACTTCGGCAAAATCGACGCTGACCAGGACGATCTTGGCCGAGTGATGTCCCCCAAGGGTCTCGTTGACGCCACGATTGAGGTACTGGTAATAGCTCACCGTGGATTCCCAGCTCATTCCACCCAACAAACCGATGGTCTTCATGCCCGCCCTCCCGGAATCATCCCTGACGTCAGTATCGTCTAACCCACAGCATACAGGGACCCGCTGAGAGGAACAGTATCCATCACCTCAACCCTTTGCTGCTCCTGAGTGGGCTGCGCGATCATGAACAACCGCTTTCTCCAGGCCCAGCACCTGGCCATGGGGAGTCGGGCAGCCTCGCACCTGCTGATACCCCTGTCGCTGATACCATGACACGGCGCGACTCCCCGACAGCACACGCAGGCGAAGGCATTGAGCACCCGACAAGCGCGCCATGTCTTCCCACAGTGCGAGCAAGTGCGTACCGATTCCCTTGCCGCGTTCATCCGGCACCACATGCAGCTCCCGCAGCACGACAACATCAGCACTCTGCTCCCATGCCAGCAACCCCACTCGCCCACGGTCACAGACCGCCCAGCGCCAGCACCTCTCGGGGAAACGCTGGTGAAACCGTTCACTGTCCCAGGTCAGCCCGTGGCGAAGGTAGTCATCTGCCATCTGATGACGCACTAGCGTTTCTGCCACGTCAGCCTCTGCGCATCCCTCGAGCGTCACCCTATCGCCGTCCATGCCCCATGCCCCTTCCCATCCCCTTCCTACAACAACACGGCCCTGGTAAACACCAGGGCCGTGTTGTTGAGGCTATGACAAACCCGCGCCGTCAGAAGTTGGGTTTGCGTTTCTCGACGAAGGCGCTCATGCCTTCACGCTGCTCGTCGGAGGCGAAGCACAGCGCGAACAGGCTGGTCTCCAGCGCCAACGCACTGTCCAGATCCTGATCCATGCCATCGTGGATGACCTGCTTGGCACTGCGCACGGCTCCCGGACCATTGCCAGCGAGCTGCTTGGTCAAGGTCTGGGCATAGTCTTCCAGCTCCGCCTGGGACATCACCTGATTGACCAGCCCGATACGCAGCGCCTCGGCGGCATCAATCTTGCGTCCGGTGGTGCACAGGTCCAGCGCCATGGCCGGCCCCACCCGGCGCGGCAGGCGCTGTGAGCCGCCGAAGCCAGGAATCACGCCCAACAGAACCTCCGGCTGACCAAACACGGCGTTGTCGCTGGCCACCGCCCAGTCACAGGCCAGAGCCAGCTCGCAGCCGCCTCCGAGGCAAAAGCCGTTGACCAGGGCCACCACGGGCACTGGCAGCGTCTCAAGTCGCTTGACGGTCTTCAACGCCTGGGCCGCGAAGTCGCGCGCCTGCTGAGGTGACATCTCACGCATCTCGGTGATGTCGGCCCCTGCCACGAACGACTTTTCGCCAGCGCCGGTCATCAACACCGCACGCAGCCCTTCGCGGCCTTCCAGCTGGTCCAGTACGTCTTCCAACGCCTGAATGACTCCACTGTTGAGAGCGTTCAGCGCCTTGGGGCGGTTGATGGTCAGACGAACAACGCCGCCTGTATCGGTCATCTCGACCAGTTGCTCACTCATGCAGGGACTCCTGTACGTAAAGGGACAGACACCGCTGTGAAGGCTTCAGCCGCCCTCCGCCACTCGCCCGGGACGGGTGACTGCCAGACGCCCCGAACAAGCATGGGATCTAGCGCGTGCTTCACAACGCTGTGCTCGAAACCGTGATAGTTAGGCCTGGCTCTCAAGACCGAGCTTTCAAGACCGGGGTTCAAGACCTGGCTTTCGCATCACCCTAGCGAACGCTTGGTAGGCTCACAAGCCATTCTTTTGGCGCATATACGCCGCATCAACCACTGTAGTCGTGGAATCCTCGCCCGCTCTTGCGGCCCAGATAACCTGCATCGACCATTCGCTTCAGCAAGGGGCAAGGACGGTACTTCGGATCCCCGAAGCCTTCCGCCAGCACATTCATGATCGCCAGGCAGACATCCAGGCCGATAAGGTCGGCCAAGGCCAAGGGCCCCATGGGATGGGCAGCGCCGAGCTGCATGGACGTATCGATATCGTTTACGCTGGCGACGCCTTCCTGCACCAGGAACGCTGCCTCGTTGATCATCGGCACCAGCAGTCGGTTCACCGCAAAGCCCGGCGAGTCTGAAATCGCCACAGACGTCTTGCCCATGGCCTCCGCCAGCGCCTCGACACGAGCCACCGTGGCGTCACTGGTCTGTTCAGCGCGAATGATCTCGACCAGCTTGAGCACCGGCACCGGATTGAAGAAGTGCATACCCACCACCCGTTCGGGCCGTTGGCACACGCCGGCCAGTCGAGTGAGCGACAGCGAGGAGGTATTCGAGGCCAGAATGGCCTGGTGATTGAGCGCGTCCAGCTCCTTGAACAACCGTTCCTTGAGCTCTGCGGCTTCAGGGGCGGCTTCAATAATCACCTGCCGATCTGCCAGTGCATCAAGCGACGTGGACGTCGCCAGGCGGGCACTGGCAGCCTGCTGATCCTGCTCGCTGAGGCGACCTTTCTCCACCAGCCTGCCAAGTCCCTTGGCTATTCCTGTCTGCGCGCGCTCAAGGGCTTCCTCAGCGACATCACACAGCGTGACCTGGAAACCACTCTGAATCAGCACCTGGGCAATCCCCTGCCCCATGGTACCGCCTCCCACGACTCCGATCAGAGTCTCGCTCATGGCATCGTCCCTCTAAGGTTTCATTCAATGGTTAATCGGTGATACATCTGCGACATATCTGTGTGAGTGCACGATAACGCTGGATCATATAGCAACGCCGCCGGAGATGACCGGCGGCGTCATGCAACGTTCCTCGGCAGGTGGCATACCCTAGGCGGGCGGCGTCAGCTTTCCTTGGCTTGCTGACGCAGCATGAATTTCTGGATCTTGCCTGTGGAGGTCTTCGGCAGCTCGGCAAACACGATGCGCTTGGGCACCTTGAACCGCGCCAAGCGCTCGCGACAGTGTTCGATGATGTCCTGTTCGGTCACCTCAGAATGAGCCGCCTTGAGCTTGATAAATGCACAGGGACTTTCTCCCCACTTTTCGTCGGGCTGCGCCACCACGGCGGCTTCCTCGACGCCAGGATGCGCATACAGCACATCCTCGAGCTCTATCGTCGAGATATTCTCGCCCCCGGAAATGATGATGTCCTTGGAGCGGTCCTTGATCTCGATATAGCCATCGGCATGCCAGACCGCCAGGTCGCCGGTGTGGTACCAGCCGCCGTCCAGCGCCTCTCGGGTGGCGGCCTCATTCTTGAGATACCCCTTCATGACATTGTTGCCGCGCATCATGATCTCGCCAATGCTCTCCCCATCCTTCGGCACAGGCTCTAGCGTCACCGGATCGGCCACACAGAGTGCTTCCAGCATGTGACCACGCACACCCTGTCGGGCCTTGAGGCGGGCGCGCTCCTGCAGCGGCAGCGCATCCCAGGCTTCGCGCCAGGCACACACGGTGACCGGACCGTAGACCTCGGTCAGACCATAGACATGGGTCACGTCGATTCCCATCGCTTCAACGCCCGCGATCACCGCCGCTGGCGGTGCTGCGCCGGCCGTCGTCGCCTTGACCGGATGATCGATGGGTCGACGGTCTGCCGCCTCAAGGTTGACCAGGCCGTTAAGTACGATCGGCGCCCCGCTGAAGTGGCTGACCTTCTCGTCTGCGATCAACTCCATGATGCGCTTGGGGTCAACCTTGCGAAGGCATACGTTGACCCCGGCGTTGGCGGCGATGGTCCAGGGAAAACACCAGCCATTGCAGTGGAACATGGGCAACGTCCACAGGTAGACGGGATGGTGTGGCATGGCCCATTCAAGAATATTGCTGACCGCATTCAAGTAGGCGCCTCGGTGATGGTAGACCACCCCCTTGGGCTTGCCGGTCGTACCCGAGGTGTAGTTCAGCGAGATCGCGTCCCACTCGTCCTCTGGCAGCCGATAGGGATACTCAGGGTCACCCTCCGCCAACAGCGCTTCATACTCCAGCTGCCCCAGACGCTCGGCGTTCCCCTCGAACTCAGGGTCCAGCACATCAATGATCAAGGGGGGCTGCTCGAGGCCTTTCACCGCCTCGCCCACCACCTCGACGAACTCGGGGTCTACCAGGATGGCCTTGGTCTCAGCATGCTCCAGCATGTAGGCGATGGCCGCCGCATCCAGGCGAATGTTCAAGGTATTCAGCACGCAGCCTGCCAGGGGCACGCCGAAGTGGGCCTCGAACATGGCCGGCACGTTGGGCAACATCACCGATACGGTATCCCCCTTGCCAAGCCCGCGCTGCTCCAGCGCCGAGGCCAGGCGACGGCAACGCTGCCAGGTGGTGGCCCAGTCGCGGCGCACCTGTCCGTGCACGATGGCAGGCAGATCGGGATAGACGCTGGCCGTACGTTCGATGAAGGTCAACGGAGAGATCGCCACATGGTTGGCTGTGTTGCGTGGCATCCCCTGGTCATAAAGACTACTCATTAGTAACTCCTTATTTTATGGCGCATGTTGACCCAGTGACGGCCTGCGTCTTCCGTTGGCGAAGGATAAATGGCAAGTGGAATGGGCCTGAAACAAAGATAGCCGCCGAGAAGGCTCGGCGGCCACGAGATCACGCGAGTGACAGTGACAGCCAGTCCTGGTAACCGGCTTCGATCACAGACCGTTGCGCGCGCCCTTTGGGCAGCCATTGACGAATCGCAAAGTCGGCACAGACCAGCTTGCGACGATAGAACTCGTCATCCTGCCCGGCGTCCAGAGCGGCTCGTGCGACCAGAGCCGCACGCCCCATCTGCCATGCACACAGGACGTGTCCTGCCAATGACAGCAAGGGAGTGGCGTAGGCTTGCACCGCATCCGCTCCGCTGTGTTCGTCGCTGCCCTCTTCCAGCACCCTGGCAAGGCAGGCCCGGAGATCCTGGGTCACCGCCGCCAGCTCATGGCCCAGCTTTTCGAGTGACGGGTGAGACCCCAGCGCCTGGGCGGTGCCATCGACGTCATCCAGCAGGCTCGACATCGCCGCGCCACCATCACGTTGCAGCTTGCGCCCGGCAAAATCTAGGGCCTGAATACCATTGGTACCTTCGTAGATCGGCGCGATGCGCACATCTCGCAGCAGCTGGGCAGCACCGGTTTCCTCGATAAAGCCCATGCCGCCATGCACCTGCACCCCCATGGAGGCAATCTCCACGGCCTGGTCGGTGGAAAAGCCCTTGACCACCGGAATCAGCACATCCACACGGGCCTGGGCGGCCTGTCTGACGCTGGCATCATCGTGATGCCGTGCAACATCCAGCTGCTGCGCACAGAGCAACGCCAGGGCGCGCAGGGCGTCAGTCCGGGTCCGCATCGACAGCAGCATGCGGCGCACATCAAGGTGTTGGGCGATATCACAGGCCTCGCCACCTCGGGCTGGCGGTGTTCTTCCCTGGGAGCGCTCGTTGGCGTAGGCCACGGCATGCTGGCAGGCACGCTCAGCCACACCGATGCCCTGAATCCCTACCTTGTGACGTGCCTCGTTCATCATGGTGAACATATGATTCAGGCCGCGTCCGGGTTCACCGACCAGATAGCCGATGGCCCCGTCCTTTTCACCAAAGCTAAGGGTGCAGGTGGGGCTGCCATGAATCCCCATCTTGTGCTCGATGGACGCGCACACGACGTCATTGCGCTCGCCCAGACTACCGTCTTGATTGACCACAAACTTGGGTACCAGAAACAGCGAGATGCCCTTGTTGCCTTCGGGCGCATCAGGGGTGCGTGCCAACACTAGGTGGATAATATTGTCCGCTGCATCGTGCTCCCCCCAGGTAATGAAGATCTTCTGACCGAACACGCGGAAATGATCGCCCTCTGGCACCGCTCGGGTGCGTACGCGTGACAGGTCAGAGCCTGCCTGGGGCTCGGTCAGGTTCATGGTACCTGTCCAGCTACCCTCGACCAGACGCTCCAGGTAGCGTTCGCGCAGTGCTTCATCGCCATGGTGCGCCAGTGCTTCGATCGCACCGGCTGTCAGCATAGGGCACAGGCCCAGCGCCATGTTGGCGCCATGCAACATTTCCTGGACAGCACTGGCCACCACCTCCGGTAACCCTTGTCCGCCCAGCGACTCGGACACACCAATGCCATTCCAGCCGCCTTCCGCGTAGGCCTGGTAAGCCTCAGCAAACCCATCCGGCAGCGTCACCCCGCCGTCGTCGCGTCGCTGGCAGCCCTGGCGATCCCCTGTGGCATTCAGGGGCCCCCACACATCGGTGGCTAGCTTTCCGGCTTCTTCCAGCACGGCATCGATCAGATCAGGACTGACCTCGCCGAAGACCGGCAGGTCCAGGGATTTGTGCTCAAGCAACTCACTCAGCACAAAGGCCATGTCTTTCAAAGGAGCGGCGTAGGGATACATGGGGGCACCTCATGAAAACGATACCCGCGATAGTAGATTCCCTAGTCGACGCAAACTATTGGGCCAAGGTCGAAAAACCGTAAAACGGTGATCTTCGACAAGGTCCATGCTCAGACCGGCAAGGTGCACGCACTGAGATGGGGCCAGCAACTGACCAGGACCAGGCCCCGTGGCGACGCCCTGTCAGTGCTCGGCAGACATCCTGCCGTACACAGAGGTGACGGGGCATGCCCCCAGGGGGAAGGAATAAGGGATAAGGGATAAGGGAGAGTAAAGAAGCGAGAAGCGATGAAGGCGGTAATCAGAACGGAGGCTGCGGCAAAGGGGTCAGAGAAAAAAAGTGGCCAGAAAAGACAGCGCCGCCGCCCGAAGGGGCGACGGCGGCATCAGGTCGCGGGTCTCTGTTATGTCCTGACTGGCCGTGAAAGGCCAAGACATCAGAGCGACGACCCTACCGGACCCGTAGATCAGGGTGTCTGGCGAATGACATCGGTACCCTCGGGAATATCGAACTGGTAGCGCCCGTCGTCGATCTGGCCATTCTGCTCGGCGTTGTCAAAGGCAATCGCCGTGCGTTGGCCGGTGCTGTCGGTCATTTCCAGTGCCGCCAACTCCTCGCTGTAGAAGGTCAGGCGCAGGCTTTCAAACAAGGTGTCGGCCGCCTTGGGTTCCAGCGTGAAGGTCTCCGAGGTGCCTTGCTGGGAGCTCGACACGTTATAGCTATCGGTCAGCTCGCTGGCACTTCCCGACAACAGCAAGGCAGGCGTGTGCGTAACGCGCTCGTCCAGGGCCTGGATAGTAGCTTGCTGCAGGTCCGGGTCGAACAAGGTGACTTCGCTGCCGTCCGATACCACCACCTGCTCATACGGCGCCTCTACCTCCCAGCGGAACTTGCCGGGACGTGACAGCCACATGTGACCCTCCGTACGCTGCAGTCGCTGACCGCTGCCGTCCAGAATCTGCTGTTCAAAATCGGCAGAGTAGGTGTTCAGCGGCTCCAGCATGCGCGTCAGTCGCTCGGCACCATCCGCCAGCGCAGTAGCAGGCACCGCAAGTGCCAGTGCCAGCGTGGCCAGGCCGGAAGTCAGGGTAAGGCGTGCAGGCATAGCGTCTCTCCGTCGATATGGTCGATTTCCCTGTCGTGCCGAAGATGCTCCGGCATGAACGGGCATGTCCCTTTGAGCCCAGTATGCCTGGCAAGTTGCCATGGGTCTCAAACGCAACCGTCTATTGCATGGTCGTTTCATGGTAGCGCCGCATGCGTCGCCAAAAAGCGACGCATGCGACGATCGGGGGCTAGCCTCCTGCGGGAGGCGGTGCCAGCACTTCACGTCCGCCGTTGGTGCCCATGGAGGACACGACACCGGCCATTTCCATGGCTTCCACCAGACGCGCAGCCCGGTTGTAGCCGATCTTGAAACGCCGCTGCACGGCGGAGATAGATGCGCGCCGCGACTCGGTAACAAAGGCCACCGCCTCGTCATACAGCGCATCCTGTTCGGCATCGCTGTCGTCACCGGAGCCCTCAGCCTCCAGCCCGGTCAAGGCATCGGCGGAGACACCCCCCGACAGGATCTCGTCAATGTACTCAGGCTCGCCACGGCGCTTCCAGTCCTCGACCACTCGGTGAACTTCGTCATCGTCGACGAAGGCCCCGTGAACGCGAGTGGGCTGGCCCGAGCCGGCCGGCAGATAGAGCATATCGCCGTGACCGAGCAGGTTTTCAGCGCCGCCCTGGTCGAGAATGGTGCGCGAATCCACTCGCGACGACACCTGGAAGGCCATGCGCGTGGGAATGTTGGCCTTGATCAGGCCGGTCACCACGTCCACGGACGGACGCTGGGTCGCCAGCACCAGATGGATACCCGCGGCGCGCGCTTTCTGGGCCAGCCGAGCAATCAGTTCCTCGACCTTCTTGCCGACGATCATGAACATGTCGGCAAACTCGTCGATCACCACCACGATGTACGGCAGCTTTTCCAGCACCGGAGGGGTCTGATGCATTTCCCACGGCTGAGGCTCCCACAACGGATCCGCCACCTGGGCGCCGGCACGCTCGGCTTCATCCAGCTTGCTGTTGAAGCCGGCGATATTCCGCACCCCCATGGCCGCCATCAGCTTGTAGCGGCGTTCCATCTCGGCCACACACCAGCGCAGCGCGTTGGCGGCTTCCTTCATGTCGGTGACGACAGGCGCCAGCAGATGCGGGATTCCGTCGTAGACCGACAGCTCAAGCATCTTGGGATCGACCATGATCAGGCGTAATTCGTCAGGGGTCGCCTTGAGCAGCATCGAGATCAACATGGCATTGACCCCGACGGACTTGCCCGAACCGGTCGTGCCGGCCACCAGCACGTGAGGCATCTTGCCCAGGTTGGCGACCACCGCCGCTCCCCCGATGTCCTGGCCCAATGCCATGGTCAGAGCGGAGGCCTCGTCCTGATAGCGATCCGAATCGATCACCTCGCGCAGGCGAATCATGGCCCGGTTGGGATTGGGAATCTCGATCCCCACGGTGGGACGCCCCGGAATCACCTCCACCACGCGGACGCTCTTGACCATCAGCGAACGCGCCAGATCCTTGGCCAGGTTGCTGATCTTGGACACCTTCACTCCCGCTGCGGGCTTGATCTCGAAGCGGGTGATGACCGGACCCGGCCAGGTGTCGACCACCTCGGCCTTCACGCCATATTCGCGCAGGCGCATTTCCAGCAGCTCCGCCATGTCGGCAAGCTGCTCTTCGGTGTAGTTGGGCTGGTGCGGCTCGGGCGGCGTCAACAGTCGCAGACCCGGCAAGTCACCATCGGGCTCGGGCAGATCATCGAAGCCGGAACGCTGGTTCTGCAGGTGCTCCACGGTCCACAGCGTCGGGCCGCCCTGATCGGCCGCTTCCCGCCCCTGCTCCGCTGTCGCCACATGGGGAGTGGCCGGCGCATCGCTATCCTGGTGGTGGACATGCCCGCGGTCCTCGGCCGATGGCTCAGCTGAAGAGGCGTCGGCCCTTGGCGGAGCCTCTGCCGCCGTCACAGACGACTGCTGGCGACTGTCCACGGTGGGCTGCGACACGCTGTCATGGTGAGCGCTCACCACCCGCCGAGGGGCCTCGTGCGTGGATGACAGCAGTCCAGCGCTGGACGCCAGGGCGCCACCAGCCAGCGCGCCGCCGTCGTCTGGCAACACCGGCTCGGGGATATCCTCCGCCCGCCTTTCTTCGCGCTGAGGCGCTTCAGGGGTAGCAGCAGCGGGAGCTGCAGCGCCAGCTGTGGAGGAACCAGCTGTGGCGGAACCAGCCGTGGAGGGCCCAGTTGTAGAGGGACCAGCTGTGGAGGATGCAGCTTCGCTGGGCGGCTGCGGGGCGTTCGTACTGTGCTGTCCCTGATTCGTACTGTGCTGTCCCTGAATAGCAGCGCCCCGAATAGCAGAGCCCTGAGGTGGCGCTTCGCCCTCGGCGTGAGCCGGCGACGGAGGCTGCGATGTCGTCGCACCGGCGTCAGCGGCATCTTCGGCTGCACGCTGGCCCGCGTGATCTTGAGGCGCCGGAGAGGCTGATACGCCGCTCTGCGCGGTTTCAGCGTCAAGCCTGCGCTCCTGGGCCTCGGCACTGGTGCTTTCTGGGGCCACGCTGCGCGTCTCATGGGGCATCGAGGCCGCCGGCTCAGGGGCTGTAGCCCCGGCGGCGGGCTCATCGCGCTCAGCGCGCAGGGCAAACGTTGGCTCAGCGGGCTGGCGGGTGTCACGCCTGACGTCAGCGGAGTGTCGTGTTGGCGAGCCCGTAACCGTATCGTCACTCGCGCCTGTCCCGAGACTCGCGCCCAAGGTGGGCTCCCGGCGCTCGCGGGCTGAGGTTGGTGCACTGCCAAAAGACGGCTCACGGCGAGCGGCTGTCCCAGCCTCCCTTTCGTGTTCCCGAGAGGGGCTGACAGAATCTCTAGCAGCGGGGGCAAGCCCATGACGCTCATCAGCACCCAGGGCAGGCGATGGCTCCTCCCTGCTTGCCCTCAGCCCAATGGAGGGCTCAGTGGCCGCGCTGCTATGGCCGGCTGTCGCCAGTCGTTCGGTATAGGCAGCCCCCGGCTGTTTGGCTGACGGCGTGGATTCCGCCACCTCCCATGGAATATCGGTGCCGTCCTCGGTGTCCCACTGCGGGCGCTCGGAGGCGACATCGCGACGACGGCCCAGCAAGCGCTGCCACCAGGCAGGCTTGGTCGCGGCGCCGTCTTGCTCGTCTTCGTCCTGAATGTCGCGCTGGGCGTGGTCCTCGACCGATGACTCCACACGATCTGCCTCAGCATCCGAAAGAGCCGGATCCTGGGCCTGCTTGCGCGCGGTGATGGCCTCGTCGGAGGCATCCTTGCCGCCCGCGAAACGCGCCTTGATCCAACGCCCCAACAGCAGGCAACGATGACCGGCCTCGTCCATCACGTTCAGCCAGGACAAGCCGGTGAACAATGGCATCCCGCCCAGAATCCCGACGACCGCCAGCAGCCCTGTGCCGCCATACCCGACTAGCGGGCGCAGCGCACCGACCAGCCCCACGCCAAGTATGCCGCCGGTGGAATACGGCAACACACTTTCCGGGTGGTTGAAATACAGCGCGCCGAGAGTCGTCGATCCCAGCAGCAGCAGCACCAGGCCGCCACAGCGAACGGCTAGCGCAGTGGCATCCCACTCAAACTCGACCCGCCGGGAGCGAATCAGATACCACGCCGCGAACGCCAGCATTCCCGGCCACCACAGGGCACTGACCCCAAACAGCGAGTACAGCACGTCGGCTAGCCAGGCGCCGATCGGCCCCATCCAGTTGGCGACGTCGGTTTCAGGACCGCTGCTCGACCAGCCAGGATCTGCAGGTTCAAAGCTGAACAGTGCCAGCAACAGGAACACACAGGCGGCCAGCAGCACGATGATGACACCTTCCCTGGCAGAGCCGTGCAGACGCAGGCCAACTTTCTTGGCGGTCTCCTTGGCAGCTGCCGCCGTCGCTCGAGACGACACAGACTTCTTGTTGGCACTCAAATGGCCTTCCCCTTGCGCCATGGCGGCGTCTTCCATCCTACTGACTGGCCCTCATGATACCGAGCCAGCCGGTGAGCGAATAGGCCCCAGACGGCTTGAGCGTGCCGCCATCTGGGGGCACACTCGCCTGTTGATCAAAAACCCTGTTGAAGGGAGCCCCATGCTACCCTGGCTATCCCCCTACCCGGTCGCCTTTCCCAGCGTCGAGACGGCCCTTGACGACCCCGACGGCTTGTTGGCTGCAGGGGGCGACCTGACCCCCGAATGGTTGATTGCCGCCTATCGTCGCGGCATCTTTCCTTGGTACAGCGATGACCAGCCCATCCTGTGGTGGAGTCCGAATCCTCGCATGGTACTTCGTCCCGACGAACTGCGCGTGCGTCGGAGTCTGTCCAAACGCGTCCGCAATGCAGGTTTTACGGTCACCGCCAATCGCGCCTTCACGTCGGTGGTTGCCGCCTGCGCTGCTCCCCGAGGTGGCGACCAGGATGGCACCTGGATCATCGACGAGATGCGCCGCGCCTATGACCAACTCCACCGCATGGGTGTGGCTCATTCGGTAGAAGTATGGCGTGACACCACTCTGGTAGGCGGGCTGTATGGTGTAGCACTTGGTCCTGTGTTCTTTGGCGAATCCATGTTCAGTCGCGAGGCTGACGCGTCCAAGATCGCCCTGGTCCACCTGGCACATGCGATGCAGCGGGGAGCCGGCAAGCTTATCGACTGCCAGATGCAGACCCCGCATCTGGCCAGCCTGGGCGCTAGAGGTATCGCCCGATCCGAGTTCATCGGCTATCTTGAGAAGTGGCTGGATGGCCTGGACACAGACGCTCTGGTCACGCCTGCGTGGTCTTTTGCTGACGTGGCTTGCGTCGACAACGTCTGACTCGGCGCTTGCCATCGCAGTGGGTGCATCGCCACGCCCCCTGCTGTGGGAATCATTGAGTTGAGATGATTGAGTTGAGGTCATTGCAGCTCAGACCACGGCAGTTCAGACCACAGCAGTTGAGACCATGGCAGTTGAGACCATTGCAGCGGGTCATGCCTTTGCCTGACGACCGACGAGACGCCATCCGACAGGGAGACGGCCGCCTTGAGCAGCAACACACCGCGGCAACCGGTCCGCGACCTGAGGTTTTTCCTCACGGTGCCACACGCTTGCAGCTACCTGCCAGAAAAAGAGGCGACCACGCTGTTCCTTGATCCCAAGGAATCGCCGGGGCCGAGTGTATATGATGCGCTGACGCTGCTCGGCTTTCGGCGCAGCGGGCTTCACCTGTACCGCCCCCACTGCGAAGGCTGCCATGCCTGTGTCTCGGTGCGAATTCCTGTCGCGGAATTTCGCCCAAACAGGAGCCAGAAACGCTTGATGCGGCGCAATGCCGATCTGACCGTCGATGTGGTACCTGCCCGCTTCGACTCTTCCCACTATGATCTCTATGCGCGCTATATCTGCACTCGCCACCACGATGGCGACATGTTCCCCCCAAGCCATGAACAGTACCGCACCTTTCTGAGTCTCGACCAGCCTTATGCCCGACTGCTGGAGATGCGACTCGACGACAGGCTGGTGGCGGTCTCCGCCTTCGATGAACTCGGCCACGGCCTGTCAGCCATCTACACCTTCTTCGACCCCGAGCAGAGCCTCGAGAGGCGATCCCTTGGCACCCAGGCGGTGCTCACCCTGATCCAGATGGCGTCGGCGAAAGGGCTTGACCACGTATACCTGGGTTACTGGATCGAGGCGTGTCGCAAGATGAGCTACAAGAGCAACTTCACTCCCCTCGAAAGGCTGGACGGACGCCTGTGGCGCCGGCTGGTACCTACCGAACACGGCTGAACGCCTGGCGCTGTACCGCCCTGAGTCGCGCCAGGGTCGCCACTGCTCACTCGATCCAGACAGCCTATGCCGCCAGCAACGACGGCATGCCAGTGACAGGGTAAACGCCAAAGGCGTCAGACCTCAGCCTAGACATCTGCCGTTTTTTCAGGCAACTCACTTTGCCATCTGCCCCAGCATCCGGCAGAATATCGCGCTATCCTGACCAGAGTAACGGCAGTCGCGCCGCGCGGTCGGGCATCACTCTGTCTACACATGCGAGGATTCGCCTATATGGCACGCGAAGACCATATTGAAATGGAAGGCGTGGTCGTCGACACGCTTCCCAACACCATGTTCCGGGTCGAGCTGGAAAACGGCCACGTGGTCACCGCCCACATCTCGGGCAAGATGCGCAAGAACTACATCCGCATCCTGACCGGGGACAAGGTCAAGGTCGAGTTGACTCCCTATGACCTGTCCAAGGGTCGCATCGTATACCGTTCTCGTTGAGATCGGCCGGCGTCAGCGCTTTGCGTAGACGCCACTTGCCGGTATCGCGCCCGTCGGGCGTGCCCGCCTCGCCGGCAAGCGCAGCTCCCTGATATTCGGGTCAATGCCCATCGGCATTCGGCCCCTATCGCCCAGTGCTGGAGCACACCTGACACTGGTGCTGGATAACACCGGAGCCTGGCGCAAACGCCGCCTGCTGCGCAGCCCACCCCTGCCACGATTTATGTAGCAGGGTGGCGCTTGGCGTCCGGAACTCGCCTGCGTTTTTCACACCCTGCCGCCTTGCTGCCCTGTCCCGTGGGCAAGCGAGCCAGCAGGCGATACCTACAAGAACGCCCTGTCATAAGACAGGGCGTCATCTCTTGCGTCAGCGGTGTCCTCAAGACTCGCTGCGGCCTAAACCAGAGAGCTCAGTCAGGGCGCATCGGCCAGCTCCACATCGGTGGAGAGATGCAACTCGCCACTTTCGAGGCTGACATGGACAACACCCCCGTGCTCAGCCAGATCTCCAAACAAGATCATCTCGGCCAAGGGCTTCTTCAGCTTCTCCTGAATCAACCTTGCCATCGGGCGAGCTCCCATGTCCGGGTCATAGCCCATGGTCGCAAGCCAATCTCTCGCCTCGTCATCGACTTCCAGCTGAACACGTTTCTCGTCTAGCTGAGCCTGCAGTTCCACCAGGAACTTGTCGACCACGTTGCGCACCACCGGCTTGGGCAACGCCGAGAACTGGATAATGCCGTCCAGGCGATTGCGGAATTCCGGTGTAAAGGTCTTGCGAATCGCCTCCATGGCATCGGTGGAGTGATCCTGGGTCTGGAAGCCGATGGAGCGGCGCGTCGCGATCTCCACACCCGCGTTGGATGTCATGATCAGGATGACATGACGGAAGTCCGCCTCGCGACCATTGTTGTCGGTAAGACGCCCGTGATCCATCACCTGCAGCAGCAGGTTGAACACTTCCGGGTGTGCCTTCTCGATTTCATCCAGCAGCAGCACGCAATGGGGCTGTTTGGTCACTGCTTCTGTCAGCAGGCCGCCCTGGTCATACCCTACATAGCCGGGAGGTGCGCCGATAAGACGTGAAACGGTGTGCCGCTCCATGTACTCCGACATGTCGAAGCGCAGCAGCTCGACGCCCATGATGTGCGCCAGCTGGCGAGCCACCTCGGTCTTGCCCACTCCCGTCGGGCCAGCAAACAGGAAGCTGCCCACTGGCTTGTCAGGAGACTTGAGCCCAGCGCGAGAGAGCTTGATCGCCGCCGCCAGGCTATCAATGGCCTCATCCTGGCCGAACACCAGCATCTTGAGGTCGCGATCCAGATTCTCCAGCAGCTTGCGATCGGAGCTGGACACGCTCTTCGGCGGAATTCGAGCAATCGATGCGACTACCGCCTCGACCTGATCCACATCGATGGTATCGACACGCATCTCGGGCGGCAGCAAGCGCTGGTGAGCGCCCGCTTCGTCAATGACATCAATGGCCTTATCCGGCAGGAAGCGGTCGTTGATGTAACGGTCGGCCAAGCGGGCCGCGCTGTCGAGCGCAGCATCGGTGTACTTGAGCTGGTGATGCTCCTCGAAGCGCGAGCGCAAGCCCTTGAGGATCTTGATGGAGTCTTCCACCGAGGGAGCCAGGACGTCGACCTTCTGGAAACGACGCGCCAGCGCCCGGTCCTTCTCGAAGATCCCGCGGAACTCCTGGAAGGTGGTCGAACCGATGCAGCGCAACTCGCCGGAAGACAGCAGAGGCTTGAGCAGGTTCGAGGCATCCATCACCCCGCCAGAGGCCGCCCCCGCGCCGATCACGGTATGAATCTCGTCGATGAACAGAATCGCGTTGGGCAACTTACGCAATTCGGCCAGCAGGCTCTTCAAGCGCTTCTCGAAGTCACCGCGATACTTGGTACCCGCCAGCAGGGCGCCCATATCGAGGGAGTACACGACGGCATCCCCGATCACGTCGGGAACGTCCTCCTCGACGATGCGCTTGGCCAGGCCCTCGGCGATGGCTGTCTTGCCCACCCCGGCCTCGCCCACCAGCAGCGGATTGTTCTTGCGACGGCGTGCCAGAATCTGCACCACACGCTCAAGCTCGTGGTCACGGCCGATCAGCGGATCGATCTTGCCCATACGCGCCTGTTCGTTGAGGTTGGTAGCAAACCCGGTCAACGGGTTGCCGCCGGCCTCGGTGCTGCCATCTTCAGCATCTTCTGCCTCCGGCGACGATGCCGCCGGGCTTTGACCGTGACCGGTCACCTTCGAAATACCGTGAGCGATATAGTTGACGGCGTCGACACGGGCCACGTTCTGCTGCTTCAGGAAGTAGACCGCCTGGCTCTCCTGCTCGGAGAAGATGGCCACCAGCACGTTGGCGCCCGTCACTTCGCTCTTGCCTGAAGACTGCACGTGGAAGACCGCACGCTGCAGGACACGCTGGAACCCGAGGGTCGGCTGCGTCTCGCGCTCGGTCTGGTCTTCCGGAATCAGCGGCGTCGTGGAATTGATAAAGTCCTGCAGGTCAGACCGCAGCTTGTCGAGGTTGGCCCCGCAGGCACGCAGCACGTCTGATGCTGGCGCATTATCCAGAAGTGCCAGCAGCAGGTGCTCCACGGTCATGAACTCGTGGCGCTTGGAGCGCGCCACGGTGAAGGCCGTGTTCAGGGTCAGTTCAAGTTCTTTGCTCAGCATGGCAGTCCCCTTCTCGCCGCCTAGGGCTTGCGTCGGATCTTTTATGGTCCGGCACCATCAACATCGGGTACAAATGGCGCCGTTGCAAGTTCTTCGTCAACGAAGGACGCGTCTCCGTTAACGCATGTGCCGCCTCATGCGCCCACATCACAGGCAGATCAGCGATTCTCAGGATTCCACCTAGTCCGCCGCTTCTATATCGCTCAGCAGAGGATGCTGACACTCCCTGGCATACTCGTTGACCTGGTGACTCTTGGTCTCGGCAATGTCGTGGGTAAAGACGCCACAGGTGGCTTTGCCATGGCTGTGCACTGTCAGCATGATCTGCACGGCCGTCTCGCTATCCAGGTGAAAGAACGTCCTGAGAACCTCCACCACAAACTCCATGGGGGTGAAGTCGTCATTATGCAAGACAACCTTATACATGGGTGGCTTGGCTAACTCAGGATCGGCTTCCTGAGTGGCCAGGTCACCGTCGTCCTGTTCGTCGGGCTCTCCCGGCGGACGCGTCATTCCTGCCACCGGCATCTGGATCCAGAGCGGATCCTCGTCTCTTGCGTTGAACATAGGCCTCACACTGTCAATCGGGTGCCCGCGCTCACCCGCGTCGAGCATTGGACGTCTGGGGCGCGGTAGGGTTCCCTCTCATTATCGGGAATCCCGACGCGGCTTTCACCCTCTACGCGGACAAAATGCAAAAGGCCCTCGCCGGCGAGGGCGAGGGCCTTGTCTGTCAGCACTGACAACGAGCAGGACGGCTCGTCGCTCGGTGCAGTCGCTTACATGTTGTCAGCGACAGCCTGACCGAACTCAGAGCACTTGAACAGCGTGGCATTTTCCATCAGGCGGTGGAAGTCATAGGTGACTTCGCCCTTGCTGATGGCTTTCTCCATGCCTTTCAGTACCAGATCAGCAGCCTCGACCCAGCCCATGTGACGCAGCATCATCTCGGCAGACAGGATCAGCGAGCCCGGGTTGACCTTGTCCTGGCCAGCGTACTTCGGCGCAGTACCGTGAGTCGCTTCGAACATGGCAGTGGTGTCGGAGATGTTGGCGCCCGGAGCAATACCGATGCCGCCGACTTCAGCCGCCAGAGCGTCGGACAGGTAGTCACCGTTCAGGTTCAGAGTCGCGATGACGTCATATTCGGCCGGACGCAGCAGGATCTGCTGCAGCATCGCGTCAGCGATCACGTCCTTGACCACGATGTCCTTGCCGGTCTTCGGGTTCTTGAAGGTCATCCAGGGGCCGCCATCGAGGAGCTCAGCGCCAAACTCTTCCTTGGCCAGCTCATAGCCCCAATCCTTGAAGGCGCCTTCGGTGAACTTCATGATGTTGCCCTTGTGCACCAGGGTCAGCGACTCGCGGTCGTTGTCGATGGTGTACTGCAGGGCCTGGCGCACAAGACGCTTGGTGCCTTCCTCGGACACCGGCTTGACGCCAATGCCGCAACCCTCGGGGAAGCGGATGTTGGTCACGCCCATTTCTTCGCGCAGGAACTTGATGACCTTGTCGGCCTCAGCGGTACCCGCCTTCCACTCGATACCGGCATAGATATCTTCAGAGTTCTCGCGGAAGATAACCATGTCGACGTCAGCGGGCTTCTTGACCGGGCTAGGCACGCCTTCGAACCAGCGCACCGGACGCTGGCAGACATACAGGTCCAGCTTCTGGCGCAGTGCGACGTTCAAGGAGCGGATACCACCGCCCACCGGCGTGGTCAGCGGGCCCTTGATGGAAACGATGTATTCCTTGACCGCTTCCAGGGTTTCTTCCGGCAGCCAGGTGTCCGCGTCATAGACGTGGGTGGCCTTCTCGCCGGCGTAGACTTCCATCCAGTGGATCTTGCGCTCGCCGTTGTAGGCCTTCTGCACAGCGGCGTCGATGGCGATCTTCATCGCCGGGGTGACGTCGACACCGATACCATCACCCTCGATGAACGGGATGATCGGGTTGTTCGGCACATTCAGGCTGTTGTCGGCGTTAGCGGTGATCTTTTCGCCGCCCTCAGGGACGACAATTTTCTGGAAACCCATTGAGAACTCCCCTGTCAGGTCTATTCAGTGGAGCGCGGAGTATAGCATTACCCCCAGCGCCCGGAGTAGGCTTTGTCGACAATCTTTGCAAATGACCGCACGAGCCCCGTCAGACGGGCCTCGTCAGGACTACCGAGCCAGCCCATGAGTCAACTCTACCTGCTGCACAAGCCCTACCGCGTGCTGTCCCAGTTCACCGATGAGCAGGGACGCGATACGCTGGCGTCGCTCATCGATGTACCCGACATCTACCCTGCCGGACGTCTCGACTACGACTCGGAGGGGCTTTTGTTGCTCAGCGACGACGGTGAGTTGATTCATCGTATCAGCCACCCCCGCCACAAGCAGCCCAAGACGTACCGTGTGCTGGTTGAAGGACAGGCGGATCAGCGCGCTCTGGACGCCCTTGCAAAAGGCGTCACGCTCAAGGACGGACCGACCCGACCTGCCAAGGTACGACGCCTTGTCCACAGCGGCCTGCCGGAGCGTGAACCACCTCTCGACCCGAAACGCCATCCTGATACCTGCTGGCTGGAGCTGACCATCAGCGAAGGGCGAAACCGCCAGGTGCGCAGAATGACAGCACACGTCGGGTACCCCACACTTAGACTTGTACGGGTGGCCATTGGCCCATGGAACCTGGACGGGCTGGCGCCGGGGCAATGGCAGCGTCAGACGCTGCATGCACCCAAGCGCCCGAGAACCGCATCCCCAGCGAGGAGACGCCGATAATGCGATGGACCCCTTATGTGACCGTGGCCACCGTGGTCGAACGCGCCGGGCGCTTCTTGATGGTGGAAGAGGACCATGGCGGCCCTCATACCCTGTTCAATCAGCCCGCAGGCCATCTGGAACCCGGTGAGCGCATTCGCGATGGCGCACTGCGTGAAGTCGCCGAGGAGACCGCCTGGCGGGTGGGTATCACCGACTATCTGGGCATGTACGTGTATCAGACCAAGGACGGCAAGGCGTTTCACAGCCACGCGTTTCTGGGCATGGCGCTGGCCCACCTGGGTACCGAGCTTGACCGCGATATCCACGCCATCCACTGGCTGACCCTGGAAGAAATCGAAGCACTGGATCGGGACGGACGTCTACGCAGCCCTCTGGTGCTTAAACGTATCCGCGATGCCCTGGCTGGCAAGACCTTTCCCATGGACGTGCTCCACGAGCGGTGAGGCTTCGGTTGAGCGCCGCATTTCGTGTATAATATCCGCCCCTGCACCACCACCCCGAGAGTTGTTATGTCAGCGTCCAACGGCAAAGTCATCGTCGGCATGTCCGGCGGAGTCGATTCCTCCGTTTCCGCACTGCGCCTGATCGAACAGGGATATCAGGTAGAAGGTCTGTTCATGAAGAACTGGGACGAGGACGACGGCACCGAATACTGCACCGCCATGGAGGATCTGGCGGACGCCCAGGCCGTGTGCGAAAAACTCGACATCCCCCTGCATACCGCCAATTTTGCCGCTGAATACTGGGACAATGTGTTCGAGCACTTCCTGGCAGAGTACAAGGCTGGCCGCACGCCGAATCCGGATATCCTGTGCAACCGCGAGATCAAGTTCAAGGTGTTCCTTGATTACGCAGAGATGCTGGGAGCCGAGATGATCGCCACCGGCCACTATGTCCGCCGCGGTGAGCGCGATGGCCGTCCTCGCCTGCTGAAGGGCCTGGATGGCAACAAGGACCAGAGCTATTTTCTGCACGCGGTGCCGGAAGCGGCCATCGCCCGCACGCTGTTCCCTGTGGGCGAGATCGAAAAGCCGGAAGTTCGTGCCATTGCCGAGCGCCACGGTCTGGTCACCGCCAGGAAGAAGGACTCCACGGGCATCTGCTTCATCGGCGAACGACGCTTCAGCGATTTCCTCAAGCAGTATCTTCCGGCTCAGCCCGGCCGCATCGAGACACCTGATGGTGACGACATCGGCGAACATATGGGACTGATGTACTACACCCTGGGACAGCGTCAGGGGCTCGGTATCGGCGGCCTCGCCAACTACTCCGAGGACCCCTGGTACGTGGCTGGCAAGGATCTGGAGCGTAATGTCCTGGTGGCCGTGCAAGGCAAGCATCACTCTCTGCTCTACACCGACAGCCTGGCCACTGAAGCCATGGACTGGGTAGCCGGTCACGCTCCCTGCCAGCAGGGTCGCTTCACTGCCAAGACGCGCTACCGTCAGGAGGACGTGCCCTGCACGCTGACCAGCATGGCGGACGGCGGTGTCGAGGTTTACTTCGATGAGCCTCAACGCGCCGTGACACCCGGCCAGTCACTGGTCATCTACGACGGAGATGTCTGCCTCGGTGGCGGCGTCATCCGACACACCTGGAACGCCAAGGAGCGCGCGGCATGACCGATTCGGTACCTATTCACCGCGCGCCGGAATCCCCGGCTGCCCGTCAGGCCATTGCCATGGCGGGCGTGTTCCAGGCGGCTCATCTGGTGGATGACCTTGCCCGCACCGGCCAAGTGGACAGTCGCGCCTGGGACACTCAGATCAACGCCACCCTGGTGACCAACCCTCCCACCTTTGAATCGATCTACGGTGGACACCCGAACAACCTGCGGCTGGGCCTGGAGACGCTGGACGGCGTCCTGGGTCGCCGGCAGGCCAATCCGGTGGTGATGCGCTACGGCTTCAGCCTGATGCTGCTGATGAACAAGCTGCGCAACCAGCCCGCCATGATGGATGAGCTCGGCGCTCACCTGACCCGCATTCAGGGCCAGGCCGAACACTTCGGCCCCACCCACGAAAACGTGGTGGCTAGCCTCGGCGAGGCCTACCAGCAGACCCTGTCGACCTTCAAGAACCGCATCGTGGTCCAGGGCGACCCCTCCCTGCTGCAGAGCCGAATGATGCCCGAGCGAGTGCGGGCGTGCCTGCTGTCCGGCATCCGCTTCGGCCTGCTGTGGCACCAGCAGGGCGGGCGACGCTGGAAGCTGGTCTTCCAGCGAGGCAGCCTCAAGCGTGCCCTGGACTCGCTATAACGATATCGCTTCGACACTCTACCCTGTACCTACCCCACCGGAACCACACCATGCAACTCTCCGCACTGACCGCCCTCTCCCCCGTCGACGGCCGCTACGGCAGCAAGGCCGAATCCCTGCGCGAGCATTTCAGCGAATTTGGCCTGATTCGTGCCCGCGTCACCGTCGAGATCCGTTGGCTCGAGCGCCTCGCCGCTCACCCCCAGATCACCGAGGTGCCGGAATTGTCGGCCGCAGCCACCGCCCTCCTGGACGGCCTGGTAAAGAACTTCAGCGAAGCAGACGCTTCACGCATCAAGGACATCGAACGCACCACCAACCACGATGTGAAAGCGGTGGAGTACTGGATCAAGGAAGCGATTGCCGACAACGCAGAGCTGCATGCCGTCACCGAGTTCGTGCACTTCGCCTGCACCAGCGAGGACATCAACAACCTGTCCTACGGGGTAATGCTGCGCGATGGCCTGGACAGCCTGCTGCCCACCATGCGCCAGGTGGCCGACGAGGTTGCACGACTGGCAGCCGAGCACGCTGAAGTGCCGATGCTCTCGCGCACCCACGGCCAGACCGCCAGCCCCACGACGCTGGGCAAGGAAATGGCCAACGTGGCCTACCGTCTGCGTCGCCAGCTCAAGCAGATCGAAAGCGCCGAGGTGCTGGGCAAGATCAACGGTGCGGTCGGCAACTACAACGCTCACCTGGCGACCTACCCGGACATCGACTGGGAGGCCAATGCTCGCACCTTTGTCGAAGGCCTGGGTCTGACCTTCAACCCGTATACCACCCAGATCGAGCCTCACGACTATATCGCCGAGCTGTTCGATGCGGTCTGCCGATTCAACACCATCCTGATCGACTTCGACCGTGATGTCTGGGGCTACATCTCGCTGGGCTACTTCAAGCAGCGCACCGTGGCCGGCGAGATTGGCTCCTCGACCATGCCCCACAAGGTCAACCCGATCGACTTCGAGAATTCCGAAGGCAACCTGGGCCTGGCCAATGCCATTCTTGCTCACCTGGCCCAGAAACTGCCGATCTCCCGCTGGCAGCGGGACCTGACGGACTCCACCGTGCTGAGAAACCTCGGCGTCGGTCTGGCCTATGGCCTGATTGCCTACCAGGCGTCGCTCAAGGGCATCAGCAAGCTGGAAGCCAACCCCCAGCGCCTGGCAGAAGATCTCGACGCCAGCTGGGAAGTGCTGGCGGAGCCGATTCAGACCGTCATGCGTCGTTACGGCATTGAAAAGCCCTACGAAAAGCTCAAGGAACTGACCCGCGGCAAGCGCATCGACCAGGCCGGTTTCGCCGCCTTCATCGACGGCCTCGAGCTACCGGAAGCCGTCAAGGCAGAGCTCAAGCAACTGACCCCAGGCAGCTACATCGGCAATGCCGTGGCACAGGCCCAGGCGCTGCCTCGCCACTGACCCGGCTGCGGCCTCACGCAGCGTCTGTTCGCGACGTTGCTGTGCTCGCGGCAGCTGTCAGACCCGTTCTCACCCCACCCTATGGTGGGGTGAGGCGTATTCAGTCCTTGCCCTTGCACTCATCACATGCTCGACTGCCCAGCGAGCCGCTTCTCACCATCATCAGGAATCATCATGTCAGCCGATACCCCTCTTACCCTGCTCGGCGGCCTGTCAGCCGCCGATTTTCTCCGGGACTACTGGCAGAAGGCGCCACTGCTGATTCGTGGCGCCTTCCCTGACTTCGACAACCCCCTGTCTCCCGATGAGTTGGCAGGACTAGCCTGTGAAGACAATGTCGAGGCGCGTCTGGTGGAAGAACAGGGCCCCGAGGGTGCCTGGCAGGTCAGCCACGGCCCCTTCGATGACAGTACCTTCGTACGCTTGCCGGAACAGGATTGGACCCTGCTGGTGCAGGCGGTCGACCACTATGTGCCGGACGTCGCGGCGTTGCTGGAAGAGTTTTCTTTCCTGCCACGCTGGAGACTGGACGACATCATGGTCAGCTATGCCCCTCCCGGCGGGAGCGTGGGGCCCCACGTCGACCAGTACGACGTGTTTCTTGTCCAGGGCGGTGGTCAACGGCATTGGCAGCTGGGTGGCAAGGTGGCGGACGATGCACCGATCATCAAGGGCATCGATCTACGCATCCTCGAGACATTCGACATCGACCCCGACCACGATTGGGTACTGGAACCCGGTGATATGCTCTACCTGCCCCCGGGCTGGGCGCATCATGGGGTCAGCCAGTCGGATGACTGCATGACCTATTCCGTCGGCTTTCGAGCCCCGTCTGCCGATGAAGCGATCACCTCCTTTGCCGACTACCTGGGTGAGCAGCAGCCAGCGTCCAAGCGCTACAGCGATGCCGGCATGCCACCGTCCACGGATCCTGGAGAGCTCGACAGCGCCGCGCTGGAGCGCATGCGAGCGCTAATTCTCGACACCATTGACGACCCCGCTCAGCTGGCACAATGGTTTGGCCGGGTGATGACCCAGCCCAAGTATGTCGACCAGCTCGCCCCCAGCGACACACCCACCCCTGAGGATGAGCTTGTCACTGCACTACAGGAAGGCGACATCCTGGTCACCGCGCCTGGCTCGCGCTTTGCCTGGCATGCCATCAGCGCCGACCGAGCCACCTTATTCGCCGACGGCGACGGTATCGAATGCGATCTGGCGTTGGCGCAAGACATCGCAGGCCGTAACGAGTTCGATGCCAGCCTGCTGGATCACTCCGATGCCCCGCGGGTACTGGTCAAGCTGGTGGACGCCGGTAGCCTGGGCTGGCCTGTCACAGACGACGAATGGGACGAGGAGGAGGACCATGACTGAGGTCACCATACAGCACGGAGGCTGGGAGCAGCTTGGCGAGGCTGCCAGCGAGATTCGCCACCGCGTATTCGTTATCGAGCAGAACGTTCCCCTGGAGGAGGAATGGGACGGTCGAGACCCACAATGCCTGCATTTTCTGGCCATCCGCGGTGAGCAGGCGCTGGGGACTGCCCGGTTGCTGCCGGACGGCCACATCGGTCGCGTTGCCGTCCTGGCCGAAGCCCGCGGACTTGGCGTTGGCGTTGCCCTGATGCGAGCAGCCATTGATGCCGCACGCGAACAACGCTTCAGCCAGGTCGAGCTCGCCGCCCAGACACAGGCGCTTGGCTTCTATGAAGCCCTTGGCTTTGTCGCGGAAGGCGAGGTCTTCCTCGATGCCGGAATACCGCATCGCAACATGACATTAACGCTTGCCACCTGATCCCTTCCCCACCCTGACACCTCAGGAAATTCGACTACAGGAATAACTCGCAATGACGCATTCCTGTAGTCGGACTACAACGTTGTATTACCCCAAGTACCAATAGCAAACCCTCATGCTGCTGGGCCATAGTCTGTTCCATGGCGCGGACGAAGGGCCGCTACAGGAAGGTAACTCGCCTACTTTGTAGTCATCCTGATCCGCCGCGCCGAAACGGGACCACGGCTGCAGTATCGTTCACTGGCTGGGTCGAAAAATACGACTACACTTCGCAGATGCAGCATAAGGCGGACAGCACTTCTGCTGCATGGCACTGAATCAGCACGACACCGATGCCAGCACTGGGCAACGACAGGACTGGCAGAGAGAACAGAGGCAGTGTGCTGCATGTGGCACCGCGATAGTCGCTTCATCACAACATCAGGACGGCCAGACCATGACCTTTCGTGAAGAACTGAAGACACTGACCCAGCTTCGTGAAGCCCAACGCGGCAAGTGGGACAACATCGACCCGCATAGCGCTGCCCGCATGCGCGTACAGAATCGCTTTCGCACCGGCCTCGATATCGCTCGCTACACCGCCGCCATCATGCGTGAAGACATGGCCGCTTATGATGCCGACAGCGCCAACTACACCCAGTCCCTGGGCTGCTGGCATGGCTTCATCGGCCAGCAGAAGCTGATCTCCATCAAGAAGCACTTCGGCACGACCAAGCGTCGTTACCTCTACCTCTCCGGCTGGATGGTCGCCGCCCTGCGCAGCGAATTCGGACCTCTGCCCGACCAGTCCATGCACGAAAAGACCAGCGTCGCCGCTCTCATCGAGGAGCTCTACACCTTCCTGCGTCAAGCGGACACCTGGGAGCTCAACCACCTCTTCCGGGCCCTGGATGACGCCCAACAGGCCGGCGACGACGCCAAGGTCGAGGAGTTGACCCAGCAGATCGACAGCCACCAGACCCACGTGGTGCCGATCATCGCCGATATCGACGCCGGTTTCGGCAACGCCGAAGCGACCTACCTGCTGGCCAAGAAGATGATTGAAGCAGGCGCCTGCTGCATTCAGCTCGAGAACCAGGTGTCTGACGAGAAGCAGTGCGGACATCAGGACGGCAAGGTCACGGTGCCCCACGAGGACTTCATCGCCAAGATCAACGCCGTGCGCTACGCCTTCCTCGAACTGGGCGTCGATGATGGTGTCATCGTGGCCCGAACCGACTCTCTCGGTGCCGGTCTGACCCAGAAGATCGCAGTCACTCAGGAGCCTGGCGATCTTGGGGATCAGTACAACAGCTTCCTGGATGGCGATGAGATTGCCTCTGCCAGTGATATCGACAACGGCGACGTGGTCATCAAGCAGAACGGCAAACTGGTCAAGGTCAAGCGACTGGCGTCCGGCTTGTATCAGTTCAAGCCCGGCACCGGTGAAGACCGGGTCGTGCTGGACTGTATCACCAGCCTGCAAAACGGAGCCGACCTGCTGTGGATCGAGACCGAGAAACCCCACGTCGGGCAGATCGCCAGCATGGTCAACCGCATTCGCGAAGCGGTGCCCAATGCCAAGCTGGTCTACAACAATTCACCGTCCTTCAACTGGACGCTGAACTTCCGCCAGCAGGTCTTCGACGCCTGGGAGAGCGAAGGCAAGGATGTGTCTGCCTACGATCGCGCCGACCTGATGAATGCGCGCTACGACGAAACGGAGCTGGGTCAGCTGGCTGACGAGTGGACACGCAACTTCCAGCGTGATGCCTCCCGGGAAGCCGGTATTTTCCACCATCTCATCACGCTGCCGACGTACCACACAGCCGCGCTGTCCACCGACACGCTGGCCAAGGGCTACTTCGGTGACGAGGGGATGCTGGCCTACGTTGCCGGGGTGCAGCGTCGCGAAATTCGCGAGGGGATTGCCACCGTCAAGCATCAGGACATGGCCGGCTCCAACATTGGCGATGACCACAAGGAGTTCTTCCACGGTGATGCCGCACTCAAGGCTGGCGGCAAGGACAACACCATGAACCAGTTCGGCTAAAAAGCGGTAGATTGGGCTGCGGCGCCCCGGACTGCCAAGTGGCGGTTCGGGGCGCACTCGTCTGGGCAGACACACCGGCGGACGTGTCACCGGCGAACATTTTCAGTGCCCTTTCGTCTCCCTGCTGCTTGAGATGCGCTGCACAGAGCTCCTTGCATCAACATCTCCTTGCATCAACGCTAGCCAAGGACAGGCGCGCCAGCACACTCTTGTTGTCAGGAAAGCGCCAGCACTGCGACATTACCTTATCGACGGCGAGTCACCGCTGGGGCGCTGTCGGCCCAACAAGCGTCGGGAGTGGCCCGGGAAGCGGGAACCAAAACCCTGTGATAGCTTCTAATGAGGCACTAGACTATTATCGAACAGCGTTTCGCAAGCCAAGGGCTACGCCACCATCCCGGGCAGGACGCCCTGCTGAGACGCAACTGCATTCAAGGAGAACACCCATGAAGATTACACTGCTGCCCGTCCTCGCCATCAGCGCTCTGACGCTGGCAGGCTGTACTGCCACCAACCAATACTCCGGTAACGTTTACTCAGGCAATCAGGCGCAGACAGCCCAGAATGTCCAGGTCGGCACCATCACCGCCCTGCGCCGCGTGCAGATTCAAGGCGACAGCGCTGCCAGTGGCATTCTCGGCACCGGCGGTGGTGCCATCATCGGTGGTCTTCTCGGCAACCAGGTCGGCGGAGGCTCCGGACGCACCATCGCCACTGCCGCGGGCGCCCTCGGCGGTGCAGTCGCAGGTAACCAAATCGAAAAAGGCGTCAACCGCACCGATGCCTGGGAGATGGAGATTCGCAAGGACACTGGCCAGACCGTCGTCATTGTGCAGAAAGCAGATCAGGCCTTCCAGGTCGGTCAGCGCGTCCGCTTGATTGGCAGTGGTTCACGCCAGAGCGTTGCTCCTTACTGAGCCGACATGCTTGAGATGGCCTCCTCCCGCCATTAGACCAAGCCAACATGCAAACACCCCATAGCGTCGCTATGGGGTGTTTGTGTATCTCGCGCGCGCTTGGCAGGCACTTCACCATCGACAGCCTAACGCCCCTTCCGCCGTCAGGGCGTCACAGAACTGGGTCAGTGCACCTTGCCCATGACCCAGCAGCCCAGCTTGCAGGCCACCAGAGCAATGACGCCAATCACCAGCAGGGTCATCAGCATATCGATGGGGAAGACGATAAAGGTAGCGCCCAGAACCGCCAGGGCCGGGCACCAGATCCAGCGATCGTCGTCACTGCGCAGTACCGACGGCAACAGCCCGTCGAGCACGCACCCAAGCCCTTTCTCCCAGGACTTGATCATAACCGCCAGCAATACCGCAAAGGCCAGCACCCAGATAAGTAGCGATGTCATATCGTAGCTCCGCAAAAACAGCGTGGAAGGCAGGATGAAAAATCTCCCCTGAGGGTATCCCCACCATCGGCACTGCGCAACAGCACCATGGGTGGGCACCCGCGTGAATCCTGCTCAGGATATGACCACGTAAGGTGAAAAATGTCCCATTCCCCTGACAGCCCCCGCACCGTCGCGTTACCATGCGTCCTCACACGCACTCACCAAAGGTTCATCAATGCAAATTGCGCAGAATTCCGTTGTCGCGTTCCACTACACCCTGACCAATGACGCAGGTGAAGTGCTGGACAGCTCGGAAGGCCGCGAGCCGCTGACCTACCTCCACGGCGCCGGCAACATTATTCCGGGTCTGGAAAAGGAACTCGAAGGCAAGGCCGCAGGCGACAAGGTCAACGCCAAGGTCGCTCCCGCCGAAGGTTACGGTGAGGTCCAGGAGCAACTGGTCCAGGAAGTGCCGCGCGATGCCTTCCAGGGCGTCGAGAGCATCGAGCCGGGCATGCAGTTCCAAGCCCAGACCCAGGGCGGTCCGCTGATGGTCACCGTGACCCAGGTGGAAGGCGATACGGTTACCGTTGACGGCAACCATCCGCTGGCAGGCCAAAACCTGAACTTCGACGTGGAGATTGCCGAAGTTCGTGAGGCTAGCCAGGAAGAAATCGAGCACGGCCACGTGCACGGTGAAGGCGGCCACGAGCACTAAGGCTCGCCACGATCACCGCGCTGCTGCGCTTTACCCGCAGCGACATCGCGGCATATTGAGCCAGCGCTAGATCCCAGGATCAGCGAATCGGCTTAGCCCTGACAGGGCAGCAAAGGACAGCTTAGGCTGTCCTTTTGCATGTCTGGGTACTGCTCAGCAGAAGGCCCGCGCTGGCGTCTTCTCCCTGCTTGCGCTCAATGCCTGTTAGCGCTGCCCTGTTGTTAGCCTTTCGCTACCCAGTCGTTACCCTGTTGCCACCCTATGGTGACGATAGGGTGGCCCCTTAGGTCGCCGCCCCTTTCTGTCGCTGCCCTACCTTTACGGGAATAGTGGCGACGCGCGATCAGGGATTGGGCGATGACTGGGATGAGATCGCCTTCAGGGTGTGATAACCGCCCCAGAGTCGCGTGGCCGTCGTCAGCAGACACGCCCCTGCAAAGACGACCGCCAACGTCGGGAAGTGACCGGGCCACAGACAAAAGGCGATCAACGCCAGCACGGTTTCGGTACCCTCGGTCAATCCGTGGAGGTAGTAGAAGGCTTTGCGCTGAAAGCGTGGACGCTCCAGATCATGTCGGGCCGCCATGATGGCGAAGGCCAGAAATGATGTCCCCGTGCCGATGAAAGCGAACAGCAACAAGGCCGCCGGCAGCGCATTCTGCTCGCTATCGGCCAGAGCAAACCCCAGCACGACGCTCGCGTAGAAAACGAAGTCGAGGCCGATATCGAGAAAACCTCCCGCATCGGACGCAATGTCCAAGCGGCGCGCCAGAGCTCCATCGAGACCGTCTGCCACACGATTCAAGACAATTGCCAGCAGCGCCCAACCATAGGCCTGAATCGCCAGCAACGGCAGCGCCAGCATGCCGATGGCGAAGCCTGCCAAGGTCACGTGATCTGGGCGTACCTGAGCACGCTGAAGCAGTGTGACCAGAGGCTTCAGGGGCCCTTGGGTTTTCGGCATGGTCCAGCGATCTAGCATTATCAGTCTCGGTAAGAGGAAGGGTATCAAGGGTGAAAAGGCGCACGGCGGAAACCTCCGCCGTGCGCTCTTGAGTGACTCGCTCGTCAGGGACTAGGCCGCGGTATCGTTGGCAGCTCGCGTCGCGCCGTCCGACTTGGTCACCGCGTCGGCCTCCCCGGATGACGCGGCCTGATCCGCCTCGGCGCCACCTCTACGCCAGCGGAAGTAACGCTCAAGGTAGCCAAGCACACGTTCGGGCTTGTGGGCATTCTTCCAGACACCAGCAGCCGCCTTGACCGCTTCGGAGTGGGTCGGATAAGGGTGAATGGTCCCCAGCAGCTTGTTGAGCCCGATGCCACGCGTCATCGCTAGAGTGAATTCCGCCAGCATCTCTCCTGCTCCGGCACCCACAATGGTTGCCCCAAGGATGCGGTCCTTGCCAGGTACGGTCAGCACCTTGACGAAGCCAGTCGTATCACCTTCAGCGATGGCCCTGTCCAGTTCTGACAATTCATAGCGCGTCACCTCGAAGGCAACGCCCTGTTCCTCAGCCTCACGCTCGTTGAGACCGACCCTGGCCACTTCAGGGTCACAGAAGGTCACGGCGGGCAGTGCCTTGTAGCTCACCGTGAATCGCTTGAATTCACCGAACAGCGCGTTGACGGTGGCGTGCCACGCCTGGTGGGCGCTGGCATGGGTTAACTGGAAAGGCCCGACCACATCACCACACGCCCAGACATTCGGCAGGATGGACTGCAGACCACCGTCCACATCCAGGGTGCCATTATCGCGAGTGCCTACGCCTAGCGCCTCGAGGCCCAGCCCCTCTACGTTCGCCTGGCGCCCCACCGCCACCAGCAGCTGGTCAAAGGCCAAGTGCTCAATACGGGTCTCTCCACCGTCGTTGATCTCTACCTCAAGACGGTGCTCGCCGTTATCGCCTGCCAGCACCTTGAGCGCTCGGGTCGACAGATACAGGTGCACACCGCTGGCTTCAAGCCCGGCTGCCGCTTCACGCGCCACATCCGAATCCTCACGGGGCAGCAGCTGAGGCCCCATTTCGACCAGTGAGACCTGACTGCCCAGCCGAGCGAAACTCTGCCCCAGCTCGCTGCCGATCGGGCCTCCCCCCAGCACAACCAGTCGCTTGGGCAGCGAGGTCAACTGCCACAGGTTATCCGACGTCAACACCTCAATGTCGTCGATTCCCGGAAGTGGCGGAACCCTGGGCCGCGCGCCGCTGGCAATAATGACATGCCGCGTGGTCAGCACCTGCTCCCCCACCTGCACGCGCCAGGGGTCAAGAAGCCGTGCCTCCCCCTCGACCACATCCACGCCAAGCCCCCGATAACGCTCAGGGCTGTCATGGGGCTCCACCTCAGCGATGGCACCGTGTACATGCCCCATCACCGCGGCGAAATCTACCTGGGGCTCGCCAGCGCTTACGCCATAGGCAGGCGCCCGACGGATGTCCTCCGCCGCCCGGGCGGCGCGGATCAGTGCCTTGGACGGAACGCAGCCCGTATTGAGACAGTCGCCACCCATGCGATGGCGTTCGACCAGTGTCACCTTGGCCTTCACCGCCGCCGCGATATAGCTCGCTACCAGGCCAGCAGACCCCGCCCCGATGACCACGATGTCGCGATCGAAGCGAGCTGGACGCTGATAAGCTGACGCCAGGCGACGACGCTTGAGCACGCCCACCAGCGCCTTGGCAAGCCAAGGGAACAGGCCAATCAGCACGAACGACAACACCAGACCCGGCGACAGAATCCCCGACAACGAATCCAGATCCCCGAGCTCCCGCCCGGCGTTCACGAACACGGCGGTTCCCGGCAACATGCCAAGCTGGCTGACCCAGTAGAAGGTCGGCAGACGCATCCGGGTCAGCCCCACCACCAGGTTGATCACAAAGAAAGGAAAGATGGGGATAAGACGCAGGGTGAAGAGATAAAAAGGCCCCTCTCGATCAATGCCGGCATTGATCCGCGAGAGCTGCCGGGAAAAGCGCGCTTCCAGACTCTGGCGCAGCAACGTCCGGGCAATCAGTGCCGCCAACGTTGCGCCCAGAGAACTGGCAAACGACACCAGCAACAGCCCAGCCCAGAAGCCAAACAGTGCACCGGCCAGCAGTGTCAGCAACCCCGCCCCTGGCAGCGACAGGGCAGCCATCAGTACGTAGATCGCGAAAAAGCCTCCCGCCACGGTCCATGGGTCGTCATGGAACCACTGCTGAAACTGCGCTTGCTGCGACTTGATGGCCTCCAGAGTAAAGGCATCGTTGGCGCCGGTGGCGAAGAAGGCGACAACCGCGAGAGCGATCACTGCCAGCAATATCCATTTTTTACGGGTCACCCGTCTCTCCTTCTCGACTCGGTAGGGCACAGGGGCCTGGGCAACAGACGTCACGACCTCGCCGTGCGTCAGTAGCAAGACGCTTCTCGCTGGCTCAGGGCCAAGGCATCACGATGCCTTCGAGGTTAGCAGCAGCGGCTATGTCGCGGATAGCCGCCCTAGCCTTACGGCTGAAAATGCAAAGATTCTGAATTTAGCTGAGTCGTCCTGTAAGGAAGGACCTGCCACACTGACCAAACCTGCGGAAAGTCACCTGCACCCTGGACACTAAACGGAGTGAATTGATGCGAATTCCCCTGATCCCACGAAGCGTCATTGTTGCCGGCATATTGACTGGTGCCACGCTGACAGCCCCCGCGGCCTTTGCCGATCAGCAGACGGCTATCTTTGGTGGGGGCTGTTTCTGGTGCATGGAAGAAGCATTCGACAAGATCGACGGCGTCGAGGCGACCGTATCGGGCTTTGCCGCCGGGAACACAGAGAACCCGACCTATCAGGCGGTCAGCGCTGGGGGGACCGGCTACGTGGAAGTCGTGCAAGTCACTTACGACACCGACAAGCTCGACTACGAAGACCTGCTCTACGTCTACTGGCGCAACATTGATCCCTTTGTCGCCAATCGGCAGTTCTGTGACGAAGGTGACACCTATCGCTCTTCATTGCTGCCGCTGAACGACGAGCAGCGCAGCCAGGCGCAAGCAAGCCGAGACGCCATCGCCGAACGCTTTGATCAGCCTATCGAGACCCTGATCGAAGACCCTGGCACCTTCTATCCGGCCGAGGACTATCACCAGAACTACTATCAGAACAACAAGGTTCGCTACACCTTCTACAAGAACGCATGCGGTCGCCCGGATCGCCTCAAGGAGATCTGGGGCGAAGAAGCCATGCCCCACGCGGCCCCGGGGCAACAGGCGACCTCCTGAGCCCTTGCCATGAAGGCCGCTCAGGGGCTCCTCTGCGCGAGCCCATTACCCTCACGGCCCCTCTCGACCCACGTGGACGAGAGGGGCCGCTGTCTTCCTGACAGCTCTTGCTTCCTGACAGCTCTTGGCCAGCGGGTCTTTACGGCAGAAGGGTGGCGCCGGCCGGCTAATGACTGCCGGACGTAGCCACGGCGATGTTGCGTGCTTCTTCTTGCCGCTGACGCCGGCACAAGCGCCAGCTCAGCCATCCCGTCACGGCAAGTACCCACCAGCTGGCGCCGATCACACCGGTCCACCCCTGCCACAGCCAAAATGGCTCCAGCCATAGCGGCCCCAGGCTCGCACCCAGATAGTAGAAGACCAGGTACAGCGCCGACGCGCTGCCCCGTCCCGTCTTGGCCTGGCGCCCGACCCAGCCTGATGCGGTCGCATGGCACAGAAAGAAGCCAAAGGCACTGACCATCAGCGCCACCACGATCACGCTGAGGGACTCGACCAGCGTCATCCCCAGTCCCACACTCACGATCCCGATTCCCAGCAGCATGGTGCCCGGCGCACCAAGCCTGGCGACCACCCGGGCTGACAGGGTCGAGCCAAGGGTGCCGCCCAGATAGGTAAGGAACAGCAGCCCCAGCCAGCGAGGGCCAAGCAGAAACGGGGATTCTGCCAAACGGAACGTCATGTAACTGTACTGGTTGATGAACACCAGAAAGTTCAGCCCCCCAATCAGATAGGCCGGCCACAGCCATGGGTTGCCAAGATGCGACCTCATCTGCTGCACCGCGCCGGACACGCGAAAAGGCTGGGGCTTGAAGCTCCTGGCGGCAGGCAGCAACCACCAGAACAACATCGTGCCTGCCAGCGTGACCACCGCCACCGAAACGAAACTTGCCTGCACCCCCTGCCACTCACCGATGACGCCGCCCAGGATGCGCCCGCCGATACCTCCCAGGGTGTTGGCGGCGATATACAGTCCTACCGCACGGGTCATGGCCTGAGGGGAAAATTCGTCCCCCATCCATGCAATGGCGACGGCCGGCAAACCGCCAAGCGCAAGCCCCTGCAGCACCCTGGCAGCCAGCAGGCTCTCCAGCCCCGGAACAAAGGCAATCAACAGCGTCGCCAAACCCACCGCGGCCAGACTGACCTTCATGATCGCACCGCGCCCAATGGCGTCGGATAGCGGGCCATACACCAACAATGACAAGGCCAACGTCAACGTTGCCAAGGACATGACCAGGCCGATCATCAAGGTCGATGCACCATGTGCCTCTCGCAACATGGGCAGCAAGGGCTGGGGTGCATACAGGTTGATGAACACCAGCATGGAACCCAGACACAGAGCCAGTGTCGCTCTGCGCCAGGTGGGCGTATCGGCATGAATCATGAAGGTCTCCTTTGGCAAACGCTATCATCCATGCTTCACTTCCATCACACCAACAGAAGAAAATGATGCTCACCATCAGATTGACTTATGAGCCTACCCTTTGATCTCAGGTCGCTGGCCGTCTTCGTTGCCGTGGTCGACCATGGCGGCTTCAGCGCTGCCGCTCGTGCGCGACATGTAGCCCAATCTGCGGTCAGCCAGACCATCGCTTCACTGGAACAACGCCTGGATACGCCGCTGTTCAAACGTCAGGAACGCCCCATACAGCTGACTCCAGAGGGTGAGGTGCTTCTTCAGCATGCGAGGCGTCTTCTTGACGATGCCAGCGCCACGGAGCTAGCCATGCGGGAACTCAAGGGCCTGGTCAAGGGAGAGGTCCGCATCGGCATTCCTTCCATGCTGGGCTCCTATTACCTGCCCCCGTTGCTGATGGGATTTGCCGCGCGTCACCCCGGCATCCGCATGACCGTCATCGAGGCAGGCGCACGCCGCCTGCAAGCCCTGATCAAGGAGCGGGAACTGGATTTGGGCATCGTGGTGGAAGACGGCACGAATCACGACCTGGAGACAGAAACCCTGCTGTGTGAAGAAATGGTGATCTGTGCCCCTCGCGACCATCCTTTTGTGTCACAAGGCCAGGTCAGTGCAGCGGAATTTCTGTCACAGCCGCTGGTGCTGTTTCAGGACGGCTACTTTCATCGAGAGTTTGTGGAGGCCATGGCCCGCCAGCTTGGCATGGCACCTCAACTGGCGTTTCAATCCAACCTGATTCCGCTGACCAAGGCTATCGTGCGCCAAGGCTTCGGCATCACCACATTTCTGCGTCGGGTCGTGGACGAAGACGACCTGGCCGCCGTGTCCTTTTCGCCGCCAGCCATGTTGACCTTGTCCCTCGCCTGGCAGCCCCAGGGGTACCTGTCACGTGCCGAACGGGCCTTCATCGACTACGCACTGGCCAACCGCCACGGGCTATGACCAAGCCGCAAGCCGTAGAGTTGACGACATAAAAGAGGCAAGCCATCAGGCTTGCCTCTTTTATGTCCATCTAACGATTCACAGGACAGCATCATGGGGCGCAGGCCATAACCAGTGACCTGAGCAGCCGCTTGTCCGCCATCAAGCGCTATCAGCCGCCAAACTGTGCCGGGCTGTAGGCAAACTGTCGCATGCTCAGATGTGTCGGCTCGAGCGGGCGGCGCGCCTGCCAGTAATACCGGCGCCAGTAGCTGTTGTCGAGCTTGGAAATCATGACACCACGTGAAGAAGACGCGTGCAGAAAACGCCCCTGCCCGACGTAGATGCCGACATGACGATTGCCAGGAGGCTTGAAGAAGACGAGATCACCGGGGGACAGCTGATCGCGAGTGATGGGTTCGCCCATGTGAAGCTGGCTGCCGGTAGTTCGGGGTAGCTCGACCTGGAAGGCGTCGCTGAAAATGTTCTGCACCAGCGCCGAACAGTCGATGCCACTCATGTTGGTGCCACCAAACCGATAGGGCGTTCCCGCCCAGCGATCGTGTTCTGCCATCAGGGCCTCACGAATCGCGGCGGCTGGATCATCCAGGAAGCTGCCGCCGGTATTCGGCACTTCAACAGGTGACATTCGCGAGGCGGCTCGCTCCGCCAATGTCGGCATGTCTCTGCTGAAATAATCGTTCTGGGCAGTATCCTGTTGACTCGCACATCCGACCAACAGGCCAAGCATCATCATAGCCGCTGTCACGCGGCAGGTCTGGGCGACGCTCATGCGACACACACCTCATTCCCTGAACCGGACCCGCTGACGACAGATCCGGCGCCCAAGAGCCCCTGTGGAAGTGGCGCACTAGTGCCACTGCCACAATACCCTCAGCTACGCTAGTGGAACGACGACCCCCTTCTTTACGGGGGGTCTGACGAAAGTTCTCATGGATAGTAGCCAAAATAATCTGTTATGACGATAGATCAGGACAATTTTTTGGCACTTTTTTTCTGTTGTTCCAAGACGATCAGTGCAGGGTTCGACCATCTCCCGGCAAAGTATCAATATGCAGAGGTGCCCAGTGTCGCGGGCGCGCCCCCGGAAAGTCCAGGCTCGCCCAGGTTCCCGCGAGGGGTGGAGCTCCCGACAACCAGGCGATCAAAGCCTGTCGAAAACTGGCCAGAAATGACTCGCGCTCTGGCGTCTCACCCATGAAGAACGAGAATCCTGCGTACAGCCCTCTTGCGTAGTCCTGCCAGCCGGCATAGTGGGTAGATGCCAACTGATAGGCCCGCTCAAGCAGGGCCAGAAAGTCTGGCTGTGCCAGCCACCCAAGCTGTCGACCGGCAATGGCAAGGTCGACGGCCTGTGCCAGATCCCAGGCACACATGTCGATATCGTTGCAATGGTCGGCATTGTCGCGAACACGCAGCAGGCGCAGCAGGTGATTACGCTCCTCCTCATTGCACTCCCCGGACTCAAGAGTGGCAATCTCGGAGTTCAAGCGCGCGGCATTCAGGGTGTAGGGCGCATAGTTGATCTGATACTCCTGGCGATCTCCCACATCGAGCAGAAAGCGCACGAAATCGATCAGCTCCGTCGCCGTGTGCAGCCCGTAATGGCCATCGATCCAATCGCGGATCGACGCACCCTCACGATCGCTCTCTGGCTGTGGCAGACTCCAGGAGGCGGTATTCAAAGGTCCGACCAGAGACAGCGCCGTAAAATGCATCAGACTGGGCCGCTCTCCCGGCTCTCGCCAGTCCCCGCCCTGCCAGGCCAGCCAATGAAACAGACTGCCAGGATCGTCCAAGTGCCAGCGAATCTCATGACTCAACGTCGGCTGTTCAGGCTCCGGTAGCAGACTGTCCCAGGTCGCCCACGCTTCGAGTAGCCGCTTTGGCGAACTGTAAAAACGGCACAGGACATCACGCAGTGCTGCCGCCATTTCCTCAAGACTGGCGGCATCAAACTGCTCACTATCCATGCTCATCAACAGGTAGAAAGCGTACTTTTCCGCCATATGAATGGTGGCCGAGTGGCGCGTGGCCTTGGCCAATCCGTCACGCCCGGAGATGTCGCCAGCGGGCGCATCACCAAAGGGGGTTCGGGCGGAGGGCAAGGCACGATGGGCAGCGTCGGCCGCCAGTTGGTTAAGATGATGGGCCTGGGCCGGTAACCAGTAGCGAACCAATGCCCGGGCCCCTTCATCCGGATGCAGGTCCAGCGTCTCGACCAGATACTTGCGGGCTTCATCTCGGCGGGACTGCACCAGTGTCGGCGGCGGCCCTTGGCGCGCAGCCAGTTCGGGCTCGCGCACCGAGGCCAGGGCGAGCACCCAGTGCCGCGGCGATAGACGAAAGCCACGGGCGGCCTCGCGTGAGGCCTCAATCATGCCTTCGTCCAGCAGCTCCGCCAGACTGTCCTGCCAGGGGCTCAGGGGAGAGCCCATCAGCCATTGCCAGTCAGCGGCCAAGCTGGGAAGCCGGTCCTGACCTTCGAACAACCCACGCCCCCGCTGGTAGGACCGTGCCAACGCGCTCCAATCACTGTAACGACGCTGCACCAGGTCGGCAGCGTGATAGGCCATCAGAGCTGCGTCGCTGGGGGACAGCCAGCCCATGCAGGCGCCCGCCCAGGCCAGGTCCACCGCACGCAGCCAGTCCCAGGCGGCCCACTCCAGCGGCTCGCCCTGGTCGATGTAACGGCACAGTAGGCGGCCGTAGGCACGCTCCTGGGGGCCGAGACCTTCACACCAAGCCTGTCGCTCTGCGGTGCTGACACTCATCAGTCGCGAGGCGTCGATATCCCACCCCTGCCGGTCGCCTTGGCTCGTCAGCCAGAGCAGCGCCCGCTCAAGATCCTCGACACAATGAATCTGCCAGACCTCAGCCAGCCAGGTATCGACACCCTGCCAGTCGTGCTGACTGGCTGGCGTGACCAGCACGGGAGAGAAGGCAGCACGCAGGCGCCAGACACGATCCTCGGGACTATCCGGCCATAACGGCCCGACAGATGCCTGGGCGAGGCCCTGCTCTAGCAATGACCAGGTGATACCAGCACCCTCGCCTTCCAGCTTGGACAAGGCTCGGCAGGCATCGAGCAAACCTTCGTCGCCGTGCAACCAGCCTTCTCGTCCACGCGCCTCGCACAGGGCCTCAAGCCAATCATCCAGGCTGTCGTAGCGGCGCTGAATCTCGCGGCAGCGATTGACGGCCCAGGACCGGGCGACATCGGCTGTCAGCCAACCGGCAGCCCCACCCAGCGCAATCAGCTCCAGAGACGCCAGCAATTGCGATGCGGATGCATGACCGGCCGCATCCAGCTCAAGCAGACGCCAGGCCAGCTCACCTCGATCCACCACTTCAATGGCAGCCAGGCGCTCAAGCGCCGCCTCTTCCGGCAACGTCAAAGGGTCAGGCATGAAAGCCCAGTCACACAGCACCAGTTGCTGCGCCCACCAGGCATTGAGCGGATCAACCAAGTCTCACCTCGCTGGAACACGAATATCAGGCCGGCCCGGCAGAAGCCTGCTACGGCGTTTCACTCTTCACTATGTTGCGTCGCCGTCTCTACACAACCGTGCTTGTCGACAGGCAACCCCGCAGTGGCCGCAGAGCCAACGTCGCAGGCGGTGGCAACAAGACGGCGACATAGTGTACCGGAAACTGCTCGTCGCGCCGATGCCAATGTCCTGTTCGAGGGATGAACGATGGTCGTGCTGTGCGCTTCCAACGGATTCTTCAAACAGGCGTAAAAAATTATGATCACGCCCCTTGGCGCCATGTTTCAAATAATGCACACTCGTCAATCATGAGATAACACCTATTCCCTGACTTTCGCGGAGCCCCCCATGTCCAACGCTCAGGACCTGATTATCGACAAGGCTTACATCGGCGGCCAATGGCGTGCCACCGACCGTCGCTTCAGTGTGACCAATCCCGCCACGGGTGCCGTTCTGGCAGAAGTACCGGACCTCGGTGCCGATGAGGTGAAAGAGGCCATCGGCGCCGCTGATCAGGCCTGGGCTGGCTGGAAGCGCAAGACCGCCAAGGAGCGCTCCGCGCTGCTACGCGCCTGGTTCAACGCGATCATGGACCATCAGGAAGCCCTCGCCGAGCTGATGACCCTTGAGCAAGGCAAGCCGCTGGCAGAGTCTCGCGGCGAAGTGGCCTACGGGGCTGCCTTTGTCGAGTTCTATGCCGAGGAGGCCAAGCGCATCGCCGGCGAGACGCTTCCAGGCCACGGCCAGGACAAGCGCATTCTGGTATTCCGTGAACCGGTCGGCGTGGTCGCTGCCATCACCCCGTGGAACTTTCCGCTGGCCATGATCACCCGCAAGTGCGCCCCTGCTCTGGCAGCAGGCTGCACCGTGGTGGTGAAGCCGGCAGAGGCGACCCCTCTGACCGCCCTGGCGCTGGCCAAGCTGGCAGAAGAGGTCGGCATTCCCGCTGGTGTCATCAATATCGTGACCTCCAGCTCGCCTCGCGAAGTGGGCCCCGTGCTGACCGGTGACGCTAGAGTGCGCAAGGTGTCTTTCACGGGCTCTACTCCGGTAGGCAAGATTCTGCTGGCCCAATGCGCAGATACCGTCAAGAAGGCTTCCATGGAGCTAGGTGGCAACGCTCCCTTCATCGTCTTTGATGACGCTGACCTGGACGCAGCCGTGGAAGGCGCCATTGCCTCCAAGTACCGCAACTCCGGTCAGACCTGTGTGTGCACCAACCGCTTCCTGGTTCAGGACGGGGTGTACGATGCCTTCGTCGAAAAGCTGGGCAAGCGTGTTGCCCAGCTCAAGGTGGGCAACGGCCTGGAAGAAGGCGTGGTCCAGGGCCCGCTGATCAACGCGGCCGCGGTGGACAAGGTGCAATCGCATATCGCTGACGCCCTCGACAAGGGTGCGCGTCTGGTGACCGGTGGTGAAGCTCTGGAAGGCACCTTCTTCCAGCCCACGGTGCTGGCCGATGTCACCACCGCCATGCGCGTGGCCAAGGAAGAAACCTTCGGCCCGTTGGCCCCCATCTTCCGCTTCAGCAGTGACGATGAGGCCATCGCCATGGCCAATGATACCGAGTTCGGCCTGGCTGCCTACTTCTACGCCAGCGATTACCGTCGCATCTGGCGCACCATGGAGCAGCTGGAGTACGGCATGGTCGCCATCAACGAAGGCATCCTGTCTACCGAACTCGCGCCCTTCGGGGGCGTCAAGGAGTCGGGTCTTGGACGCGAGGGTTCGCGCCATGGCCTCGACGAATACACCGAACTCAAGTACGCCTGCGTCGGCGGCCTGTGAAAGCCGGGCGACCAGCCGTCTGCCTCATGCCACGAACACCAGAGGAACACTTGAGTTAGACCGTGCATCCTCACCACAAAATATGCCGGGACGCGCACTGCGCGTCCTGTCGTTAACGTCTACCCTGAACACACTCTCTCCACACTGCAGGCACAAGGAGTCTGAAGATGTCCAACGCACAACTGAACGAACTCAAGCAAAAGTACGTGGCCAAGGGTGCCGCCAGCCCCGCGACCGCCTTCGCAGACCATGCCAAGAATGCGGAACTGTGGGACGCCGACGGAAACCGTTTCATTGACTTCGCCGGCGGCATCGGCGTCCTCAATATTGGTCACTGCCACCCCAAGGTGGTCCAGGCGGTCAAGGACCAGCTGGACAAGGTGATGCACACCTGCCAGACCGTGATGCCCTATGAAGGCTACGTCAAAGTGGCCGAGAAGCTGGCCGAGATCACCCCGGTGCGCGGCGATGCCAAGGTCATGCTCGCCAACTCCGGCGCCGAAGCGCTGGAAAACGCGGTCAAGATTGCGCGTGCCGCGACCGGCCGCAACAACGTCATCTGCTTCGATGGTGGCTACCACGGCCGTACCTTCATGACCATGGCCATGAACGGCAAGGTGGCTCCCTATGCCAACGACTTCGGCACCATGCCGGGCTGCGTCTTCCGCGCCGGCTACCCGGTCGCTGAGCACGGCATCAGCGAAGAGGAAGCCATTCGTCGCCTGAAGATGGTACTGAAGACCGACGCCAACCCGGCCGACACCGCGGCCATCGTGCTTGAGCCTGTGCTGGGCGAAGGTGGCTTCTACCCGGCTCCGCAGAGCTTCCTCGAAAAGATTCGCGAGATCTGCGACGAGCACGGCATTCTGATGATCATCGACGAAGTTCAGAGCGGCTTCGGTCGTACCGGAAAAATGTTTGCCATCGAACACAGCGGCGTTCAGCCCGACCTGATGACCATGGCCAAAAGCATGGCAGCGGGCATGCCGATCTCAGCTGTGGTCGGCACTGACAAGCACATGGACGCCTCCGGCGCCAACTCGCTGGGTGGCACCTATGCCGGTAGCCCAGTGTCCTGCGCCGCCACCCTGGCGGTACTAGAGGTGTTCGAAGAAGAGGATATCCTGGCCAAGAGCCGCGCGCTGGGTGACAAGCTGGCACAACGTTTCGCCCAGTGGGCCGAGACATTCGACGCTGTCGTGCACCCCCGCAACCTCGGTTCCATGGCCGCCTTCGAACTGAACGGCAAGGATGGTCAGCCGGCCCCCGAGCTGGCCGCTGAACTGTGCAAGCGCGCTCGCGAGAACGGCCTGATCCTGCTGTCTTGCGGCATGTTCGGCAACACCATTCGCTTCCTCATGCCGGTCACCATCGAGGACGCGGTTCTCGAAGAAGGCCTTGGCATCATCGAGAACGACCTCAAGGCCATGCTGGGCAGCACTGCCGCCGCCACGGCGTAATGCTCAGACGCTGACGGCCCACCGCCGTCATGCCTCGACGCCACCGGCTGATGCCGGTGGCGTTGTTGTTTGGGGGCAGTGAAAAAGCAGCAATGCTCGCCCTTGCGGGCACCCAGATTGGAAAAAATGTGCCCAAACAAGCTACGGTAAAGCCTCACTCATGGACGCGAGGGACCCGACCATGCAAGAGGATGAACTAGGCAATATGGGCGTTGCGGCACTGACGGAACATTACCGCAATGGCAGCGTCTCACCGCTGGAAGCGACTCGAGCCGCCCTGTCCAGGATTGAACGCTTTAACCCGACCGTTAATGCCTACACCTATATCGATGCCGAAGGTGCCGAGAAAGCCGCAACAGCCTCGGCGCGGCGATGGGGGCAAGGCAAGCCACTCAGCCCCATCGACGGCGTACCGGTCTCCATCAAGGACCTGACCAACGTCGCGGGCATGCCAACGTCAAATGGCTCGCTGCTGGGGTCTCGTCAGCCCTGTGACACTGATGCGCCACCGGCCCGGCGACTGAGAGAGGCCGGCGCTGTTCTGCTGGGCAAGACCAACACGCCGGAAGATGGCTGGAAGGCGGTCACCGATAACCGCGTGTTCGGTGCCACCTGCAACCCCTGGGACACTCGCCTGACGTCCGGCGGATCGTCGGGAGGTGCTGCCGCAGCTGCCGCCCTGAACATGGGAGTGCTGCATCAAGGTGGCGACTCTGGCGGTTCCATTCGCATACCCGCCGCCTTCTGTGGCGTCTTCGGCTTCAAACCAAGCTTTGGCTGGACACCGCAGTGGCCGCCAGCGGAGGCCCCGACGCTTTCCCATATCGGCCCGATCACGCGCACGGTGGAAGACGCCGCCGCCATGCTCAACGTCATTGGCCGCTACGACTACGTGGACCCCTATGCTACCCGAGGTCAGCCGAGCGACTGGGGCCAGGACCTGGGCCAGGACTTGCGCGGTCTGCGCATCGCCTTCTCCACCGATCTCGGCTTCGCCGACGTGGACCCTCAGATCGTCGCCAAGGTCAGAGAGGCCGCCCACCACCTCGAAGCCTTGGGTGCCGAGGTCTGCGAGGTCAACCCAGACCTCCCGTCCCCCCTGTGGATCTTTCAGCGACTGTGGTTTACCGCCTCACTGGAGATGGTCTCGCAGCTCAGTGATGACGACCGTGCCAAGCTGGATCCCGGCCTTTACGAGAATGCCTTGCGCGCAGAGGACTGGAAAGCCGTAGAGCTCTTCCGCGCGCAGGCCGCCCGGGCCGACCTGACGATGCGCCTGGAACAGTTCAATCAGGACTATCACCTGCTGATGACCCCATCCGTGCCCATCAGTCCCTTCGAGATTCACCACCAGGTGCCTCCGGGAAGTGGCATGCGCGACTGGGAGGAATGGGCGCCCTTCTCCTACCCCTTCAACCTCAGTCAGCAGCCCGCAGCGTCGGTTCCCTGCGGCTTTACCGAACAGGGACTGCCTGTCGGTTTTCAACTGGCGGGAGGCAAGTACGATGACGTCAGGGTGCTCAGGGCGTGCCACGCGTACCTGCAGGCACACCCACCCCGCTTTCCCTCCCTGCCTGACCCCGCCCGTCATGCAGGCTGAATGGCGCTCTCCTTCAAACGCCAAGGGCCCGGTGCAATGCACCGGGCCCTTGGGGTTTGGGCGATGATGACGCTCCTTATGAGGCCATATCACCCCTCAACGGTCGTGAGTGAACGCTAACCTCGCAGCTTCCCCACGCCCCATAGCAATACCACGGCACCTACCACGGCCGTCACCAGTGAGCCGATGAATCCTCCACTGGAAAGCCCAACCAGGCTGAACAGCAGGCCACCGATCAATGCACCAACGACACCAACCCCGATATTGCCAAGCAGACCGAAACCACCACCACGCATGATGTTACCTGCGATCCAGCCGGCCAGTCCGCCAATGATCAACCACGCGATAAAGCCCATTGCGTTCTCCTTCGTCGCTGAATGAAAGCTTGCGGTTCTGCGGTACAAGCCCCCCAGCGGCAGATCCCTTGGCCGAGGAGCAAGACCTTAGGGCGTGCCCTAGAGGCCATCGCCCATGCATTTACAGCTATACCATTACATTCATGCATACGAAAGTAGCGATCTGTATCTCGAGCCATGCAAGAGGAGGCCTGGCTAAGCACCAGCGGCCCCTACCGCGGCCACCCTAGATGGTCAACAGCCGTGCTCTACCGCCACAGCACACCACCATGGAGCCACCAGCAAAACGCAATGCCTGGCCTTCATCAGCCCCCGCACAGCTTGCGAGCCCTCACTCACCGCGTCTGCCTTCTGGCCTCACCGAGTCACCGTCAGAAGCGATTTCCCGGCTCGGCGAGGAACGCCTCTTCCTCTGGCGTGGAGCGCCGCCCCAAGGCAGCGTTGCGCTGAGGATAACGACCGAAGCGGAGCAGTACCTCCCGGTGCCGGTGCTCATGGTGCAAATTGCTTTCCAGTCCCGGTTGGTCAAACAGGCGCAAGGCTTCCTCGTGTATCAGCAGTGACTCGCTGTGCATGTACGGCATGTAGAGAAAGGCACGCCAGGCGACATCCAGCACCCGATCCGCCCCCTGTGCCACCGCCTCCTGCGCCAGCACCAATGCCTGGCCATCGCAGGCGAAGGCAAGCGCACTATCACGGTGGATGTTTCGCGAGAACTGATCCAGAACCAGGATTTCCGCCAAACGCCCGCGTGCCGAGGTACGCCACTGCCAGGTCTCGGCGGACGCGGCAGCAGACAGCGTCGCACTGAACGCATCGCGCATGCGTTGGTCCAGGTCGGCGTCCTTGGCAAACCACTGCCGCGGCGTCAACGTGTGAAACCAGAACTCGATGACCTCATCGGCTCGCGCTACCGCTACTGACATGGCATTCTCCCCCTTCCAGAAATCCTCTGCCATTGGCGCCCGGCTACCGGCATTGGTACGCCGGCAGCGGATGATGGTCGACCACCACCACTCGCCAAGATGGCATTGTGTGATCGCTCGCGTGACTCACCCGGCCACCCACCTGCTGGATCCCATCACCCATGACACCCTTCGAACTGCTTCGCTCGCTGGCGGTCGTCTTTCATATGTCTGGCCTGGTCGTCTGCCTGCTGGGTCTGCATATCGCTCGCACCCATCGCTGGCCAGGGCGGCTTCTGGCCGCATGCGGATTCATCATTGCGGCAACGCCTACATTGCTGCAACTATTTGGCATCGTTGAGCCTGTGCCGGTTCCAGCAGTTCTTCCGGAAGCACACGGCTAAGACAAAAGATGTATGGCTCGAGCGTGATAGCCACATAAACTAGCCAACATGCTGCCAACAGGCACTATATCGACGAACTTAATCCTTTAAGAAACGGAAAAGCGCGTTCACCTCAGGCGGCCTGACCGCGCTGGCTCCGCCATCGCGACCAGCATGTGCAGGGGCGATCTCGATACCGATCATCAAGTGAAGCGATACAGCTGCAATACTGCATACAGCGTCCCGGGACCCTTGACCACTGGTTAGCACCGGCGGGGGACGCTACCACTGAACCCTTGGTCGGCCAGTACCGTCGTCGCCCCCACGGCACGCGCAGCGGGAACGCCGCCACCGCGGAACACGATTGCAAGGATGACACTATGCCCCTACTGACCTTTGCGTCCTTTTTGTTCTTTACCGGCCTGGTCGCCTTCATCACCTGGCGGATTACCCGCCGGGACGACCATTCCAGCACCAGCGGCTTCTTTCTCGCTGGCCGCAGCCTGACCTTCCCGCTGATTGCGGGCTCATTGCTGATGACCAACCTGTCCACGGAGCAGATGGTGGGCTTGAACGGCTCAGCCTTCACCGATGGCCTTAGCGTCATGGCCTGGGAAGTGGTCGCCGTCATGGCACTGGTGGCACTGGCACTGTTCTTTCTGCCGCGCTTCCTCAAGAGCGGGATCGCCACCCTGCCCCAGCTGTTGGAAATCCGCTTCGACAAGGGCACCCAGCTGATCACCAACGTGATCTTCCTGATCGCCTACGCGGTGGTGCTGCTGCCGATCATCCTGTATTCCGGCGCGATCGGCCTGCAAGGGATGCTCGACCTGTCGGGACTGACCGGGATCGAATCCAGTACCACGCTGCTATGGCTGACGGTATGGATTGTCGGCATCATCGGTTCCATCTATGCCCTGTTCGGCGGCCTGCGCACGGTGGCCGTGTCCGATACTCTCAACGGCATCGGACTACTTGTCGGTGGCTTTGTCATTGTCTATTTCGGCTTGCAGGCCGTCAGCGACAGTGGCGGCGTTCTCGCCGGCTGGGACATCCTCAAGCAGGCCAACCCCGAGAAGATGAACTCGATCGGGGGCAGTGACCAGAGCGTACCGTTCTTTACCCTGTTCACCGGGGTCTTTCTCATCAACGTGTTCTACTGGACCACCAACCAGCAGATCATCCAGCGCACCTTTGCCGCCAAGAACCTGGCCGAAGGCCAGAAAGGCGTGCTGCTGACGGGCTTCTTCAAGCTGCTGGGTCCGCTTTACCTGGTCCTGCCCGGCATCATTGCCTATCACCTGTATGCCGACCAGGGCATCAAGGCGGACGAAGCATACGGCCACCTGGTCTTCAACGTGCTGCCCGCGCCGCTGACAGGCTTCTTTGCCGCGGTGATGGTTGGCGCCATCCTGTCATCCTTCAATTCGGCGCTGAACTCGACCACGACGTTGTTCAGCCTGGGCCTCTACAAGGCCGTACTCAAGAAGGACGCCAGCGAGGCCCAGGTGGTCAGGTCCAGCCAGGTGTTCGGTTGGATCATGGCAATCTCGGCCATGACCATTGCGCCCCTGCTGGCGGGTCAGGAAAGCCTGTTCGGCTACCTGCAGAAAATGAACGCCATCTACTTCATCCCCATTCTTGCCGTGGTAGTCGTCGGCCTGGTGACCAAGCGGGTGCCGCCCATGGCCGCCAAGATCGCTCTGGTCGGCGGCTGTCTGATGATCTTTGCAGGTTACTTCATTCCCCCGTTCAACAAGCTGCCCGTGCTGATGCACGAATTCCATTTCGTTGCGCTGGTCTTCGTGTTGCTGGTGGTCATCATGCTGCTGATCGGCAAGTGGCGCCCACGCACCGAAGCCTGGCAGCAGGAGGACGTCGGCGCAGTGGATCTGACACCCTGGAAAGGCGCCGTTCCCGCAGGCATCCTGCTGGTCGTACTGGTGATTGCCATCTACGTGGCCTTTGCTGGCTGAAGCCCCCCACTCCCTCGAGTCGCCTCCATAACGCCTCGCTCCACCCCACTGGAGCGGGGCGTTGCTGATTGCGAGCCCCATGTCCGGATCGGTGGGGTACCTGTCCTTGCCGCCACCCTCACCAGGCGCCATCATCAACACGGCTTCCACGACATGCCGAGACCCCGATGATGGACATCAAAGACGTTGCCCTGCTGGCCTACCCCGATTGCCAGATGCTCGACGTCACGGGGCCCTGGCAGGTGTTCGCCACGACCAATGAGGTGCTTGGGCGCCGCCACTACCGCCTCCTGCTGATCGGGCGCGGCGACGAGGTCATGTCCAACGGCGGGTTACGCCTGCGACCGGACCTCGGCTGGCGTCAGTGGGAGGCGGGCGACGGTGGCCCAGTGGATAACGCCTCCTTGCTGGTGGCCGGAGGACACGGCGTCTTTGTGCAATGCCAACAGGCTCGCTGGCGAGAGCGCCTCAACCGAGTGGCGCCACGCCTGAACAGGCTCGGGTCGGTCTGTACCGGCGCCTTTCTGCTGGCCGATGCTGGACTGCTCGACGATCACGACGCCACCACCCACTGGCGGCACTGCGAGCGCCTGGCCCAGACCTTTCCCCAGGTACGCGTGCAGGCAGATGCGCTGTATGTCCATGATCGCGGGCGTTACACCAGCGCAGGGGTGACGGCGGGTATCGACCTGGCCCTGTCACTGGTCGAGGCAGATCTAGGCACAGACGTGGTCGCCACCGTCGCCCGAGAACTGGTGATGTTTGTCCACCGTCCAGGGGGCCAGTCGCAATTCAGCGAGCTGATGGCCCGCCAACACGCCAGTGGCAGCCGTCTGCGTCCCCTGCTGGAGCGCCTGCACGCGGCGCCGGCAACCGACATGGACCTGCATAGCATGGCCGAACAGGTCCATATGTCGTCGCGCCACCTGTCTCGACTGTTCCGTCGCCAACTGGGCACGACGCCCATGGAGTACCTCACCCGAGTGCGCCTGGAGGCCGCCCGGCAGGACCTGATTCGTGGCGCGGCGTCACTCGAGCAACTGGCATCGCACTGGCGCCTGGGCACCAGCGAGCAGCTGCGACGCCTGTTCCAGCGTCACTACGGCGTATCACCATCGATCTACCGAGCACGCTTCGGCACGTCATCCGAAGCCAGCTGACGCGTTATCCCCCTCGCCAACTGACGCCTGGTCCCCCACCGGTCATCTGATACATCACACAGGAGTCCCCGACATGCACGACGCCACTCAACCGCGACTGCCCACCGGCGTCGTTTTGCTATCACTGTGTCAAGCGCTGCTGGTCAGCGGCAACATCCTGCTGATCGCGGTGTCTCCGCTGATCGGCCAGGCCCTGGCTCCCACGCCGTGGCTGTCGACATTGCCGGTCGCTACCCAGTGGCTTGGCTTGATGCTGGCCACCCTGCCCGCATCACTGATCATGGGGCGACTGGGACGCAAGCGCGGCTTCGTGATCGGCAACCTGATCGGACTTGGCGGCACCGTGGCCGCCTGCGTGACGCTGGTCGCCGGCAACTTCGTCGGCTTCGCGATGGCCACCACCGCGATCGGGATCGGCATTGGCTTTGGCCAGCTCTACCGCTTTGCCGCCATCGAGATTGCTCCGGCCCAGGCACGGGACCGGGCCGTCGGCCTGGTGATGGGGGGCGGCGTGCTGGCGGCGTTTTTCGGCCCCTGGCTTGCCAGATTCAGCCAAGACGCGTCGGTCACCCCGTTTCTCGGCAGTTTCATTGGCCTGGGGGCGCTCTATCTGATCGCCCTTGGCCTGCTGCTGGTCATTCCCCTTCCCCCCGTTGACCGCCAGGCGCGTCATGAGCCCGCCCGCCCTATGGCCGAGCTGTTACGGCAAAGCAAGCTATGGCTGGCCATTCTCGGCGCCATGGTGGGCTACGGGGTGATGAACCTGGCCATGACGGCGACGCCCTTGGCCATGGCCACCCACGGTCACGCGTTTCACCATGTCTCGATGACGATCCAATGGCACGTATTGGCCATGTTCGTGCCGTCCTTCTTCACCGGGCGATTGACCCAGCGCCTAGGCGCCCCGAGCATGATCGCCCTGGGCTGTGTGCTGCTGATGGCCAGTGCGCTCACCGCCCTGGGGCCCTCGACCATCGCCGGCTTCAACATTACCCTTGTGCTGCTCGGCCTCGGTTGGAACTTTACCTTCCTGCCCGCCACCGGCCTGCTGACCGAATGCTATCAGCCCGCCGAAAAAGCGCGGGTCCAGGCCCTCAACGAGTTTCTGGTGTTCACCACCGCCGCCATCACTGCCCTGGCAGCAGGCCCCCTAGTGGGAGTGCTGGGATGGCAGACATTGAATCTGTGGCTGCTTCCCATGGCGGCCCTGCCGCTGGTAGTGATCGCGCTACAATCGCTTGTCTTTGCGGCACGGCGCCCTCAGATTAGGGGGTAATCTGACAGGATGGAGCCGCAATGCCCACGGACCTGACCCGTGATCTGATGGATCTGATCGAACGTGGCCGAGACCGCCAGCTACGCCTGGCGGTCACCGGCCTGTCTCGGGCGGGCAAGACAGCCTTCCTTACTTCGCTGGTGGATCAGCTGCGCCATGCTGGCCTGGAAGCGCGCCTGGACTTGCTTGCTGCCAGCCGTGAGGGCCGTCTGCTGGGCGCCCAGCGGGTGGCCCAAAGAGACCTGGGCGTGCCCCGCTTTCCTTTCGACCAGGCTCGCGCCAGCCTGGAACAGATTCCACCGCGTTGGCCGGAGCCCACCCGCGGCATCAGCGAGCTACGCCTGACCATTCGCTACCGCCCACAGCGCCAGTCCTGGTTCAGCGCCGACAACGCGGAGCTGACCCTGGACCTGTTCGATTATCCGGGGGAATGGCTGCTGGACCTGCCTCTGCTGGATCACACCTTTGCCAGTTGGAGCATGGCCCAATGGCAGGCCATGCAGGAGAGCGCCGGTCCGGCACGACGTGCCATGCTGGCACCTTGGCAGGCATGCGTCGATCAACTGGACATCGAACAGGAGGCGGATGAAGCTCTCCTCGCCGATATCAGCGAACAGTATGCCAGCGGACTGCGCGCCGCCCGTGAGGCGGGCTTTTCGCACCTTCAGCCAGGGCGTTTCCTGCTGCCCGGAGAGCTGGCCGGCGCCCCCGTGCTGCAGTTCTTTCCGCTGCCCGGTCTTGACAGTCACTCAGCCGAGACCCTGGAACGCTTGCCTGAGTCGAGCGTGTATCGGACGCTGGCACGCCGCTTTGCCCACTATCAGCAACATATCGTCAAGCCGTTCTACCGCGATCACTTCCGTCGATTCGACCGCCAGATCGTTCTGGTCGACGTGCTGGGCGCCCTCAACGCCGGCCCTGAACGTTTCGAGGACTTGTCCCAGGCGTTGCAGCAACTGATGCAGAGTTTCAACTACGGCAGGCGCAGCCTGTTCAGCCGCCTGTTCACACCGCGCATCGATCGCCTGGCCATTGCCGCGACCAAGGCGGACCATGTCACACCGGATCAGCATGCCAGGCTTGTCAGCCTACTGGAGGCACTGCTCGCGGAACCCCTGAAAAACCTCAAGTACGCCGATATTCCGGTCAAGGCACTGTCGCTGGCCTCCATTCGCGCCACCGAGGCGCGTGAGGTCACCCATCAGGGACGTACATCGCCGGCCCTCAGGGGCACCACCCTGGACGGCGAGTCGCTGCTGACCTTCCCGGGAGAGGTGCCAGGCCGGCTTCCAGACCCTGCCTTCTGGGAACGTCAGGGATTCGACTTTACCGCCTTCAGGCCGCAACCGGTGACGGCAGGAGCCCTGCCCCACATCCGCATGGATCTGGCGCTGGATTGGCTACTCGGAGACAAGCTCAGATGACCCAGGACTCGCCGAACGACCCGCGCCCCTCGGTGCGCTTTGCCGAGCAGGATGACGCCACCATCGGCTCTTTCCATGACCCCAGGCCTGGCCAGCGCTTCGATGAAGGCGTCGACAGCCGGGCGCTGACGCCCACCCCGCCAGCCACTGCCGACGACGATCGGGTGGACTTGGCGGGCACGCTTGGACGCCCTCGCAAACGCCGCTGGGGACTGGTGACGGTGCTGATCGCCACTACCGGCCTTGGCGCTGCCGAACTGGTGACCGGCGTGCCCCAGACTCTAGCAGGGGGAGACCTGCTGGCGACCGGCTGGCAGCTGCTGGGACTGACGGCCATTGGACTTGGCGGACTGGCGCTGATGCGTGAGCTGTTTCGTCTGAAGCGATTGAAGCGCCACGATCAGCTGCGTCTGGCCCTGGCGCAGATGCATGAGCGCTCGCCCAAACAGGCACTGGCGCTGGCTCGGCGCCTCAAGACTCAGCTCGCTCTGGGCGATGACGACCCCCACTGGCATGCCTTCGAGGCGGCGCGAGAAGCGCACCATGATGGCCAGGACCTTCAGCAGCTGGTGGCGCACCACTTGCTGGCGCCGAGAGATAGAGAGGCCCAGCGCCTGATATCGCGAATGAGCGGAGAAACCGCGGTCATGGTCGCCGTCAGCCCGATGACCCTGGTGGACATGACCCTGGTGGCATGGCGCCACCTGGCGATGGTGGACCGGTTGTGTCGACTCTACGGGCTGGAGCTGGGCTACGCAGCCAGGCTCAAGCTGCTGCGCAGCGTGCTGTATCAGATGGCCTTTGCAGGCGCCACCGAGCTCGCCACCGACGCCAGCGTGCAGATGCTGTCACTGGATCTGGCCGGGCGCCTTTCGGCCCGCGCCGCCCAGGGCCTTGGCGTGGGTCTGCTCGGCGCTCGGCTGGGGCTTAGGACCCAGCGCCTGGTACGGCCGCTGACGTTCAGCCCGGAGCAGCGGCCCCGTTTGGCCGACCTTCGCCGCGACCTGTGGCGCCAGCTAAGACGCATGGAGGCGCCCAACAAGGACGCCTGAATCACCTTACAAACCACCACTCTACCGGACCCACGGGGCCAAGCGACGCCTGGCCCCGTGGGTTCTGTTCACCCACCTTCGCGCCGTGCCAGCACGCCCATCACCTCCTGACAGGCACCCATGGTGTGATAGTCCACCTTGCCGGCCGGGCTCTTGGCGTCATCGTAGCGGCGGTTGTCCGCAGACAGGATGCGATACCAGGCACCGTGTCGATGATCCATCATATGCTGCCAGCTGTACTCCCACAGGCGCTGATACCAGCGCTGGTAGCAGCCCTTGCCGGTGACTTCCCACAGCACCGCAGCCGTGGCGAAGCTCTCTGCCTGTACCCAGAAGTACTTGTCGCCGTCACATACCTCGCCGTCCAGATCGCATCCATACACCAGACCGCCATGCTGCTTGTCCCAGCCGGCTTCACAGGCACTGCTGAATAGCCGCTCTGCGGTAGGTATCAGCCAGGCGTCGTCGCGGTAACGGGACAGCAACACCAGCAGCTTGGCCCACTCGGTCTGGTGACCCACCTGATACCCCCAGGGGCGGAACAGGTGCTTGGGGTCCTGCCGGTTGTAGTCGAGGTCAGGGTTCCACTGCTGATCGTAGTGCTCCCATATCCACCCATGGGGATGCTTGCGGTTGATGCCGATGATCGAGCGCGCGATGGCCAAGGCCTGATCCAGATAGCGGGTTTCAGACGTGGCCTCGTAGGCTGCAATCAGCGCTTCGCAACCATGCATGTTGGCATTCTGGCCCCGGTAGTCCTTCAGGCGCCAACGCTCATCCGCTTCATCGGCAAAACGCTGCCACTGAGGCTCCCAGAAGTGCTGCTGCAGCATTCGGTGAACCCGACCAATGCCTGCGTAGGCCTCGGCAATCCCCGCCCGGTAGGCCTCGGCATAGGCCAGCAGCACGAAGGCCAGACCGTAGCAATGATGGGTGGTGTCCTCAGGCTTGCCATCTCGTAGCGTCCAGGCATAGCCCTGATAGCGCGTCTGAAAGTGGGCCTTCTCCAGATAGGCAAGCCCGTGGCGCGCCCAGTGCAGATACTCGGATTGACCGCTGTGCAGCGCAAACCGCGCATAGGTGACGACATAGCGCGCGCTCGACACCAGATGACGATGCTCCGCGTCATAGACGCTGCCATCATCGCGCAGGTAGTGAAAGAAACCACCGTGGGGATCGATCGCCCTGGGGTGGTAAAAGGCCATCGTGTCGCGCACGTGACGGTCGAGAAACAGCGGGTCGTATCCGTTCATCCGACGCTCCTGAGAAGTGATCCGAGGCTATGTGACTGTTCATGCTGGGCGCCAAGGCCCGTGCGAGGCCAGCGACAGGGGCATGTCTGGGGCATTGGTGGGGCCGGCTCGGCAACTAGCCGTGCCGCTCATCCGCGAGCCCGAAGCGACGGCGCAGGCAGCGCGCCACCCCTTCTTCGGCGTGATGGCCGATCACTGTCGCCCCGGGCAGATCCTGCGCCAGCTGGGGATGGGCGTTGGCCATGACGTGGGCTTCGCCCGCAAGGCTCAGCATTTCCAGGTCATTGAGGTTGTCGCCAAAGGCCAGGCAGCGCTCTGCGGGAATCCCCAGATCGTCGAGCAGCGCAGACACGGCACTGCCCTTGTTGACCCCTGCCGCCATGATTTCGAGCGAGTGACTCATCGAATAGGTGATGTGCAAGGCATCGCCTGCTGCCTCCCGTGCGGCCGCTTCAATGGTGGCCAGCAGACGAGGCTCGCCGATGTAGAGCACCTTGCCTACACCCTGCACCTCCATTCGCTCCGTTGGCGCCACCTGGTACTCGAAGCCAGTCGCTTCATGCAGGGCCAGCAGACCAGGGGCATGATCGTCGATCAACCAGGCATCCTCGCGGTACATATTAAGGCGTACCTCTGACGGCCGGGGAAGGCCCAGCAGCATTTCCACCTGTTCCGGCCGCAGGTGCGCAGACCGCACACACTGCCCGGCAGCATCCAGGGTCCAGGCGCCGTTGCTGGATATGATGTGTGCCGCCCCACCCAGTCGATCGCGAAAACCGATCATATCCCGGTGGTGTCTGCCTGAGGCGAGGCACAGCCGATGCCCCTCCCCGGCCAACGCACGCAGGGTATCAATGGTCAGCGCGGCCAGGTCGTGATCGGCACCCAGCAAGGTGCCGTCAAGGTCGGACACGATCAAGTGTGGCTGCATAAAGGCTCCAGGACGTTGCAAGTGGATCGGGCCAGGGATCGCAGCAGTCTACACCATCGACCGGCGACACAAAGGGACAGCGTCTTGCAAGCAACATATGAAAGAGCAACGTATGAAAGAGCAACGTATGAAAGAGCAACGTATGAAAGAGCAACGTATGAAAGAGCAACGGCACGCCTCTCGGCATGCCGTTGCTTAGGGTGCTTCGCCAAGGTCTCCTGGGAGACGTGCTCAGTTGGGCATCACGCCTGCCTCACGCAGCCCCCCGGCCAGAGCGTCCGCATCCTTGCCGACCACCAGATGCCAGACGCCCTCAGCCACCCTTAGCACACCGTGGCAGCCCAGCTGGGCCAAGGCCTGCTCATCCAGCTCGCTATCGTGACGGACCGCCAGACGCAGGCGAGTCGCTGCGCGAACGTCCAGCGCGCGGATGTTGTCACTTCCTCCCAGGGCTCGGCGCCAGGCTGCTACCTGCTCATCGTTGAGGCTTGTCGGGGTGGACACCTTCTGTGCGACCACGACCTCGGCGGGATCAGCCCCCACTGGGGGCGTCTGCCCCTGAGCCGCCATGGCCGCACGAATCTCGTCGGCGACGGTGTCGGCGATAGGGCCCAGGATCACCTGCACACCGCCCCCACCCAGTCGCAACACACCACGAGACCCCAGTGCCTTCAGCGCTGCCTCGTCGATCTGGTCCGGCTGTTTCAGCACCAGTCTTAGACGGGTGGTACAGGCCCCCACCGCTTCGAGGTTGGCCGCCCCTCCAAGGGCGGTGGTAAAGGCGGGACCACGTTCACCGAGTTCGGCGGCGCTCATCTGGGGGTCCTGCGTCAGCGGCTCGCGTCCCGGCGTGGGCAGGTCAAACCGCACAATCGCCCAACGGAACAGGCCGTAGTAGACAAGCCCGATGACCACGCCGACCGGCAACATCATCCATCCATTGGTGGACAGGCCGTAGGACAGGGCATAGTCGAAGGCCCCGGCGGAGAAGGTAAAGCCCAGCTTGACGTCGAGCCACTGCATGATGGCCATGCTGAGACCGGTCATCACCGCATGGAAGGCGTAGAGCAGCGGTGCGAGGAACATGAAGGTGAACTCGATGGGTTCCGTCACCCCGGTCAGGAAGGCGGTCAGTGCCAGTGATAGCAGCAGCCCTCCGACCTGGGCCCGACGTCCCTTGTCGGCGGTGTGGTACATGGCCAGTGCCGCCGCCGGCAGGCCAAACATCATCACCGGGAAGAAGCCCGCCATGAAGCCACCGGCAGTCGGATCTCCGGCAAAGAAGCGATTGAGATCGCCGGTGGCGTCGCCAAAGCTGCCGAAGACAAACCACACAAAGCTGTTGAGGACGTGGTGCAGGCCGGTGACGATCAACAGGCGATTGAGTGCGCCGTAGACAAACTTGCCGAAAGCGCCAGCGTCAATCAGCCAATGGCCAACGGTGTCGATGGCGTGCTGTATTGGCGGCCAGCCCCAACCAAAGGCGATGCCCAGTACCACGCCAGCAAGGCCAGTGGCGATGGGGACGAAACGCCGGCCACCAAAAAACGCCAGATAGTCGGGTAGCTTGATGGCCTTGAAGCGGTTGTACAGTAGCCCCGCGACGGTTCCCATGATGATACCCGCCAGCACTCCCATGTTGATCTCGGGGTTGAGACTTTCCAGCACCGCATCCAGCACCAGATAGCCGATGACCCCGGCAAGGCCCGCAGCACCATTGCTGTCGTCGGCAAAGCCGACGGCCAGTCCTATGGCAAAGATCAACGCCAGGTTGGCGAAGATCGCCTGGCCAGCGCTGGCCACAAAGGCAATGTCGAGAAGGTCAGGCTGCCCCAGCCGCAGCAGCAGGCCGGCGACCGGCAAGACGGCGATCGGCAGCATCAACGAACGCCCCAGCAGCTGCAGCGCAGCCATCAGGCGTGAGCCCAGTGAGCTTGTCATGTCATGATCCTCTCGGAAGGTGTCTCGGCGACCAGCGCGGCCTCTACCAGTTGCGTCAGTGCATGGCGCACCGATGCAGCGTCTGGCATCCCCAGCAGGGTATCGATTTCGCGCGCGATCACGCTGGCATCCAGGCGTCGCAAGCGCGCCTTCACCGCCGCTACGCTGGCCGGCTCCACCGATAGCTCGGAGACGCCCATGGCCACCAACAGAGGACCCGCAAGCTCATCGCCGGCTGCCGCTCCGCACACTCCCACCGGGCAGCGCCCCCCGGTGCCCGCCAGGGTCGCCTGAATCAGTCGCAGCACGCCGGGGTGAAGCACATCCGCCCGGGCCGCCAGCAGCGCATCCTCGCGATCCATGGCCAGCCCATACTGGGTCAGATCGTTGGTACCGATCGACAGAAAGTCAGCCACCTTGGCCATGGCGGCGGAACATAGCGCCGCACTGGGTACTTCGATCATCGCTCCCAGCAGCGGCAGTTCGGTCAGGCGCATGTCGGCCGCCATTGCCTCCATGCGCTCGCGCACCCATTCGAGCTCGCTGGCATCGCTGACCATCGGCACCATGATGCGCAGATGACGCAGCGGCTTGACCCCCAGCAAGGCGCGTAGCTGGGTATCCAGCAATTCAGGGTGAGACTGCCACAGGCGCATGCCGCGGACCCCGAGGGCAGGGTTGGGTGACGACGGCAGCGTCAGGTACGGCAGCTGCTTGTCGGCGCCGATATCCAGGGTGCGGATAATCACTGGCTTGGCGCCCAGGGCATCAACGCTGGCCTGATATTCCTCACGCTGCTGTGCTTCGCTGGGCGCCGAGTCCCGCCCCAGGAACAGAAACTCGCTGCGCATCAGGCCGACACCATCCGCCCCACTGGCGCTTGCCTGGCGGGCCTCTTCGGCGCTGCCGATATTGGCGGCGACCTCTACCATGCGGCTATCGCGGGTCACCACTTCCAGGTGTGCCTGGCTGCGTTCTTCTTCGGCGCGGGCGGCCCGGACGGCGATCTCCTTCACCACCTGTTCGCAACGAGGCTGGTCAGGCGTCAGCTCCAGCCGCCCCTTGTCGGCATCCAGCACTACCGTGCTACCGTGATGGGCATCGGCTGCCTCAAGCAGCGCGCCGCCCATGGCCACCAGACAGGGCACGCCCCGGGCGCGGGCCATGATCGCTACGTGGGAGGTGGTACCGCCCGCCGCCAGGCAGAGCCCCGCCGGATCATGCTGGCACAGCTCGACGAAGGATGAGGGAGTGAGATCATCGGCCACGACAATGGCGTCTGCCGGCAGCTCCCCCAGGGCCGTTGACGGGCCATCACTGAAGGTCAGCATCACTTGACGCTGAAGGTCTCTCAGGTCAGCGATGCGACCGATCAAGATGGCGTTGCCGGTGGCGCGAAGGCGGTCGGCTTCTGCGTCCAGGGCTTCACGCCAGGCTTGCCCCGGACTGAGCCCCTCTTCCAGCCTGCTGACCGCCGATGCCACCAGGTCCGGATCTTCCAACCACGCCTGATGGGCTTCGAACACCTCAGCTTCGGCCTGCTGGCCTTCACGCAAGGCGCGTGTCCTGGACGCCTCAAGCTGCGCCCCTACCTGCTCCAGCGCCGCCATCAAGCGTGGACACTCCACCTGACGACCGTGCCCTTCTAGCGGCACCTCAGGCAACCTGACGCTCAACACCGAAAGCGGCCCACTGGCCATCCCGCGACTGGCTGTCAGGCCCCCTAATTGTCCAGGTTCCAGCTCCCCTGCAGCGGGGGCCGCCTGCTGAATGTCACCGGCGCCATGGCCTTCCGCTGTGGTCAGCAGGGCAACAGCACTGGCCATTGCCGCCTCAGCGTTGGCCCCTTCCACCTTGATCTGCACCGCATCGCCACACTCAAGCCCGAGATTCATCAGTGCGCTGACACTGCCGGAGCTCGCGGTGCGCGCCTTGGCACCCAGGCTCATGACGACCTGGTGGTCGCGGGCAATCGCCCTGAGCCTGGCCGCCGGACGTGCGTGCAGTCCCGCTTCAATGGCCAGCGTAACCGTGCGCTCGAGCTTTGGCCCCGCCGGCTCAACGCCAGCGACGCCGCCGGCCACCGCTGAGCTTGCCGGGCCCAGCACGATCAGTGGTTCCCCTCGCTGTACGATATCGCCGGCACGCAGCTCCAGCTCGATCCACTGGCGCTCACCGCTATCCAGCACGACCATGGGCGTCACCAACGAGGCAGCGTCGCAGGCCAGCTGGTCCAGGTCGAAGTAACACAGAGGTTCGCCTGCCTGTACCCGTTGCCCCTGGGTCACGCAGGCCTCGATACCACGACCTTCGAGCATCACGGTGTCGAGTCCAAGGTGCACCAGGACCTCGATGCCCTCATCACTCCTGATGGTAAACGCATGATGGGTGCGAGCAGACTGAACCACTTCGCCGTCACAGGGGGCATGCAAGCACCCGCCTAGCGGGTCCAGGGCGATGCCCTGGCCGAGACTGCCCTCGGCGAACACTGGATCCGGGACGTCGGCCAGGGGGACCACCACCCCCTTGACCGGCGCCACCAGGGTGACATTGCTCAAAACCATGATCTGCTCCGTATCGTTGTCATTGAGGAGAGGACGCTTGGGTGGAAGGGATCGCGCTAGACCGTGCAGGTCACCTTGCGCAGGTGACGGGGCTGATCAGGATCGATCCCCCTCGCCTCGGCGAGACGTGCCACCATCGGATAGAAGCTCTGAATGACGGACAGCGGCTCAAGGGCCTCATGGCTGGTGCCGGTCAGCGTCAGCTGTCGCCGGGCCACCCTCTCGTCAGCGGCGAGCAGCACCTTGGCCCCGACGCCTTCCAGCCATTCTGCCAGCTCCAGCAGACCGGCCTGCTCGGCGCCTGGGGGAGCGAACACCAGCACCGGGTAGCCGGGCTCGATCAACGCCATCGGCCCATGCTTGACCTCAGCTCCGCTGAACGGCTCGGCTTGGATACCGCAGGTTTCCTTGAACTTGAGCGCGGCCTCCTGGGCGATCCCCAGGCCGGCGCCACGTCCAATCACCATCAAGCGATCGACATCCTTGAGCGCTTCCACGGCAGGGCTCCAGTCCTGAGCGGCAGCCTCCACCAACCGATCGGGAAGCTCGTTGAGTGCGCCCAGCAGCATGGCACTCTCGTTCCAGTGCGCCAGTAACTGGGCCCCAGCACTCAGGGTCGCCAGGAAGCTCTTGGTGGCTGCCACGCTGCGTTCTTCTCCGGCGAACAGCGGTATCTCGATATCGCTGGCCTGCCCAAGTGGCGATTCAGCGGTGTTGACCAAGGCCAGAGTGGTAGCGCCTCCCTGCTTCAGAGCGCGCTGGCTGACCACTAGATCGGGGCTCTGGCCCGACTGGGAAATGGCAATGGATAGCTGTCCCTGAAGCTTCCAGGGGGTGCGTGCAAGCGTCGACAGGGAGGGCGGCAGCGATGCCACCGGTATCCCCCGGGCCTGCATGCACAGATAGGCCAGATAGCTGGCGGCGTGATCCGAGCTGCCCCGCGCCACCGTCACGGCAGCGCTGGGCGCTTCATGGCGCAGCCGCTCCCCCAGATCGCGCAGCAGAGTCTGGTTACGCGCCAGCTGGCCGCGCAGTCGTTCCGGCGCATTCAGCGCCTCTTCAAGCATGAGTGACATGGGGGTCTCCTGACACCAGATGACCATCCAGGTGGACAGCCAAAAGCGTTAACTGGGGATCGAGCGTGACGACATCGGCGCGCGCACCAACCTCCAGGCGGCCCACGTCGGTGCGCCCAAGAAAGTCGGCGGGAAAACGCGACAAGCGATCCGAGGCCTCGGCCAGGCTGAGGCCGAGACCGACGAAGTTGCGCAGCGCCTGATCCATCGTCAGCGTGCTGCCCGCAAGGGTGCCGTCTGCCAGGCGCACACCGCCCAGGCACTTGGAGACCGTCTGGCTTCCCAGGCGGTAGTCGCCATCGGGCATGCCTGCCGCCGCGGTGGAGTCGGTCACCGCATACAGGCGCGGGATACAGCGAAGCGCAGTGCGAATAGCCCCAGGATGAACGTGCAACAGATCCGGGATGATCTCGGCATACTCAGCGTGGGCTAGCGCAGCACCGGCCATGCCGGGCTTGCGGTGATGCAGGCCGGTCATGGCATTGAACAGGTGGGTAAAGCCACAGGCGCCATGTGCCAAGGCTTCCACCCCGTCCTCGTAGCTGCCCAGGGTGTGGCCCAGCTGAACCTTGACGCCCTGTTCGCTGAGGTGACGAATCACCTCACCATGGCCGCTGATCTCGGCGGCCAGTGTGACCACCAGGATCGGGGCCAGCGCCAGCAACTCGTCCATCTCGGCCACGCTGGCGACCTGGGCATGGGCCGGCTGGGCACCGAGCTTGCCAGGGTTGATGTAGGGTCCTTCGAGATGCACGCCCAGGACTCGCGATGCCTGGGGCTCCGGCTCACGCATGTAGGTCGAGATCTCCCGCAGCACCGCGCGGACCTGTGCCGGAGTGGCGGTCATGGTCGTCGCCAGCAGGCTGGTCGTACCAAAGCGCAGGTGAGTGCGTGCCAGGGTCGCCACCGAGGCGGCCCCCTCCATCGCGTCCGCTCCCCCGCCGCCATGCACGTGCAGGTCAATGAATCCCGGAATCAGCCGCGGAGCATCGTTTTGCTCAGGGTCGACGGGGCGACCTTCTATCGCGGCAATGCGGCCATCTTCCAGCCGCATGTGACCCAGCAACCAGCCCTCCGGGGTCAATATATTGCCGCTCAAGCGGGTAGCAGCGATCGTCATGGACACCTCCTAGCGGACAAGCTCAACGGTGAAGTCGTAATAGTCAGTGCGACAGTAAGTAACGCTTAACTCGGCAGGAGTGTCGTCGGCGAGAAACCCCAGACGGGTGACCTTGAGCAGCGCTTGCCCTGGTGCTACCTGGGCCAGGGCGGCCAGCTCGGCATCGGCATTGACCGCCGTCACCTGCTGGCGCGCGCGGACGATCGGCGTACCGGCGTCCTCCAGCCAGCGGTAGAGGGACACATCCACATCCATGGGGTTGGGCAACACCGTGACCGGCAGGCAGCTTTCTTCGACCGCCATCACCACATCGTCGGCAAGGCGCAGACGCTTGAGCCGTGACACCTGGGCGTTGCTGGACAGCCCGAGGCGAAGGTTCTCCTCACTGCCGGGCTGGCAACGCTCACGTGCGATCCACTCCGAGCGAGGCTGAAACCCCCGCCTGGTCAACATCTCGCTGAAGCTGGTCAGGCGCGTCAGAGACTGGTCCATGCTAGGCCGGATAAAGGTGCCAGAACCGCGATCCCGTCGAATCAGGCCCGTCGTTTCCAGCTGATCAAGGGCCTTGCGGGCGGTAATTCTGGACACACCCAGCGCTTCGGCCAGGTTGCGTTCGGATGGCAAGGCTTCGCCGGCACGCCACTCGCCTCCGCGAATCGCGGCCTCCAGCTCATTCGCCAGCTGCCGATACAGGGGGGTGGCCAGCGTTCCATCAAGTCTTAGACGATCGAATCGTGAATCCATGGCGGTCAGGTCCTCGGAGCTAATAGGACCAATATAGCTCCACATGAAGACCAATTGAATACCAATCTAGTACCACATTGGTCGAACCCTGACTGTGCATTTCACGGCGAAGGGAGATGCCACTCAACACCCCGCCCGAGGTATCCAGCAGGGCGCGAAAGGAGGCCCCTGCTCTTGTCAGCGTGTCGGCAAGGGCCGATAAGTACCCACAAGATCTTGATTTCCCGTTGTCACCGAGCAAGGGGTTTGGCCGCCGCGCGAACAATCCGTATAGTGGCCCCCTTATTCCCGCCACTCGATCGTGACCATGCTGCAGAACAACGCCTTGCTGGCTCAGCTCAAGCAACAGATCCGCGATAACACCCCCCGTGTCACGGGTGTCATCAAAGCCACCGAAAAAGGCTTCGGTTTTCTCGAAACCGATGATGGTGCGTCCTACTTTGTGCCACCTCCCGCGATGAAGAAGGTGCTGCACGGCGATCGCGTCGAGGCGGTGCTGCACGAAGAAGGTGAGCGCAAGTCGGTCGAACCCGACACCTTGATCGAAAGCAACATGGAGCGCTTCGTTGCCCGAGTGCAGCTGCGCGAGGGCCGCCTGGCGGTGGTGCCCGACCACCCGTCGATCAAGACCGCCCTCAAGGCGCGCATCAAGCGCAGCCTGGACGAAAACACCATCGGCGATGGGGACTGGGTCGTGGCACGACTGGTGCGCCACCCGCTCAAGCCGGATGACCGCGCCTTCTTCACCCAGATCGACGAACTGGTGGCCAAGACCGACGACCCCGCCGTGCCGTGGCGCGTCACCCTGGCCCGCCATGCCCTCGAGCAGGAATGCCCCGACGCCGGCACCGACTGGCCGCTGCGCGACGAAGGGCTCACCCGTGAGGACCTGACCGCGGAGCCGTTCTTCACCATCGACGGCGAGAAGACCCGCGACATGGACGACGCCCTGCGCGTCGAAGTCCGCGAGGACGGCGGCTGGCGCCTGTCGGTAGCCATCGCCGACCCCACCGCCTACGTGGAGGAAGGCCACGCCGCCGACCTCGAGGCCCGCACTCGTGCCTTCACCGTCTACCTGCCGGGCCAGAACGTCACCATGCTGCCCGAGCAGCTGGCCGATGATCTGTGCTCGCTGCACGAGGGCCAGGAACGCCCGGTGCTGGCCTGTCGCCTGGACGTCAACGCCGATGGCAGCCTCGGTGACTATCAGTTCTTCGCTGCCACCGCGCGTTCACAGGCTCGCCTGGTCTACGACAACGTCTCTGACTGGCTCGAGGGCCAGGGCGAGTGGGCACCTGAAGCGTCCATCGGCGATCAGCTCAAGGCCCTGCGTGATCTGACCGAGGCACGCACTCGCTGGCGTCAGGAGCACGCCCTGGTGTTCAAGGACCGTCCCGACTATGTCTTCGACCTGGACGAGGCCGGTAACGTGCTGGCGATCCGCACCGAAGAGCGGCGCATCGCCAACCGCATGATCGAAGAATCGATGATCGCCGCCAATGCATGCTGCGCGGCGCTGCTGGCCGACAAGGTCGGTCATGGCATCTTCAACGTCCATCGTGCCTTCGAGGACGACAAGGCCGAGGCCGCCCAGAGCTTCCTGGAGACCCAGGACATCAGCGTCGAACGTGAGGCGCTGACCGACCTGTCCCGCTACAAGGAGCTCAAGCGCGCGCTGGAAAGTCGCGATGACGCCTGGCTGGATGCCCGCCTGCGCAAGTTCCAGGGCTTCACCGCCATGTCGGCCCAGCCGGGTCCGCACTTTGGCCTGGGACTGGCCGCCTATGCCACCTGGACCTCCCCGATCCGCAAGTACGGCGACATGGTCAACCATCGCCTGATCAAGCGCGTGCTCAAGGGTGAGCAGGCCCCCAAGGAAGCCAGCATCGAGCTGACCGAACAGCTGACCGAGCGTCGTCGTCTCAACCGCCTGGCGGAACGTGACGTCAAGGATTGGCTGTACGTGCGCTATCTGACCCCGGCGGCCAAGCAGCAAGATGTGTTCGAGGCCGAGATCATCGCGATCAACCGCGGCGGCATGCGCGTGCGCCTGACCGCCAATGGCGCGACCGCCTTCGTCCCGGCTCCGCTGATGCACGCTGACCGCGACAAGGTGGTGGTGGACGACAAGGAAGGCCGCATTCAGATCGAAGGTGAAGAGCGCTTCAAGCTCGGCGACAGCGTGCGTGTCGCCCTGACCGAAGCCAAGGAAGAAACCCGCTCGCTGGTGGCCCAGCCCAGCGTCTGAGCGGTTGCGCTACCCGCTAGCGGCCAGACCGCGCCGCTAGCGGGCAGGGCTATCTAGCAGTGCGTATCGTGATAGAACAAAAAAACGGCGACCTGTGGGTCGCCGTTTTTTTGTTGGGCCTCAATGCGCATCGCCTCCCCCTGTCGCAGAACTGTCGCATTTCCCTCGTAGGCTCGTGGCTACGATGTCACTGCCACGGAGGCTTCCTTGCATCTCGCCGACGTCACCATGTTCCACGCGCCGTCTAGCGGCGGTGTTCGTACTTATCTGCAGGCCAAGCACCGGGTCTTTTCACGCTTTCCCGAGTGGCGCACAAGCCTGGTGGTGCCTGGCGCAGAGCGAGACAGTCTAGGGGACCACCATCAGCTGCCCTCCTTGCGTATTCCCCTGGGACAAAGCTATCGCTTTCCGCTTCGCCGCCGCCCCTGGAAAGACGCGCTCGTGGACCTGTCCCCCGACCTGATCGAGGCCGGCGATCCCTACGTGACGGCCTGGGCCGCCCTGGACGCCGGCCAGCAGCTTGGGATACCCGTGGTCGGCTTCTATCACTCGGATCTTCCACGCCTGATGGGCGATCGTTTCGGCGCCCCAGTGCGACGGCGCCTGGAGCGCTATGTGGTCAACCTCTACCAGCGTTTCGACAGCGTGCTGGCGCCCTGCCAGGCCATGGCAGACCGGCTTGCCTCCTGGGGCGTCGATCGCGTACGCGTGCAACCCCTTGGGGTGGATCTGGCCACCTTCCATCCTGACAAACGGGATCCAGCATTGAGACTCAAGCTGGGCCTGGAGGCCGATAGCCGCTTGCTGGTCTTTGTGGGCAGGTTCTCCCAGGAGAAGAACATCGATATTCTGCTGGACACTGCCAAGCGCCTGGGCCACCCCTATCACCTGCTGTTGATGGGTCCTGGCATGCCAACCCAGGTACCGTCCAACGTCAGCGTGATCAATCGCTGCGTGGGCACCCATGAAGTCGCCAGGGCCCTGGCCTCCAGCGATGCGCTGCTGCATGCGGGCACCCGCGAAACCTTCGGGCTGATCGCCCAGGAAGCGATGGCCAGCGGAATCCCGGTGGTCGGGGCACGCGCCGGGGCCTTGATCGAGAACGTTCCGCTGGGCGGCGGCATTCTGTGTCAGCCGCATTCTGCCTCGGCCATGGCCGAGGCCACCGAAGCCCTGTTCGCCAACGATCCCAAGGCCTCGGGACGCCATGCCCGGCGCTTCGTCGAACGTCAGTTCGATTGGGACAAGGTCATGCTGTCACTGCTGCACCACTATGAAGCCGTCGTCGACCCTATCGTTCCTGCCAAGCGACGCCATGGCTGAAGGGCCATCCACCGATAGCGGACTCAGGCCTGCCCAAGACGGCGCGCGTCAGTCTCCCCGACATCGCACAGGACTGCTGGTGAAGGCCGGCCTGCTGGCCCTGACCATCGTGCTCTCGCTGGTGCTGCCCTGGTGGCTGGGAGGGACTGGCACCCTGGGCGCGGTCATGGCCTTTCCCCCTGAAACGCTGTGCCTGATGGTGGCGTTGGCGATCCTCTGCTGGAACCTGAACGCGGCACGCCTGCGGCTAATGCTGAATGGCCGCGCAGGACGGCTTGGCCAGACGGGTGCCCTGGCCATCGAGATGTCGTCAAAATTCGCCCTATGCGCCACTCCGGCCGGCGGTGGCGGCGTCGCCACACTACTGTGGCTGCTGTCGCGCCGGGGTTATCCCGCGGCTCAGGGCTCGGCGATCTTTCTGGTCGACCAGCTGGCCGACATGCTGTTCTTCAGCCTGATGCTGGGGCTGCTGGTGGCGCTGTCGCTGGGAGGAGTGGCAAGCTGGCCCCACCAGTCGCTGGTCGAGGCGGCACTGATCGGGCTCATGGTCGCACTGGCCGCTTTCACCGCCATCATCGTCTGGCTACCGAGATGGCTTCGCTATCCGCCGCGGTTGTCCGTCATCACGCTCTGGTGGCCTGCAAGCCTGTCTCCCACGCCGCGAGCAAGACGCTGGGGCGTCAGGCGCTTGCTGCGCTGTCGTCACACCCTTATGAACACACTTCAGCTGCCGCCACCGATACTCGCAGGCATCTTCCTGCTTTGCAGCCTGCACTGGCTGGCACGCTACAGCCTTCTTTATCTGGCGGTGCTCGGTGTCGGTGGTCAGGCCGACTGGGCCTGGACCTTTCTGGTCCAGATGCTGGCCATGGCCGCCAGCCAGCTCAGCGTGCTACCCGGCGGCGCCGGGGCTGCTGAAGTCAGCGTCGGCGCGCTGCTGCTGCCCGTCATGGCGCGGGAGCAAGCGGCCGCCGCAGTGATCATCTGGCGTCTGGTCAGCTATCACCTTTACCTGGTGGCCGGGGCCCCGGTCTTTGCGGCGCAGCTATCAAGCGTGTGGAAGCGTCGCTGCTAAGGCGTCAGGGCGGGCGTCAGAGCGTCAAGGCTCTCGCCCGCCAGCTCAGAGGCCTTTAGACCTCGCGATAGACCTGCACGTTAGCCCCGCACGGTAGACTCGAACGTTAGCCCCGCACGTCAGACCCAAACGTTAGCCCCGGACGATAGACCCGCGATCTAGCCCCGCGATCTAGCCCCGCGATCTAGCCCCGCGATCTAGCCCCGCACATTAGAGACAAGAGTCCAGGCGACATATCCGTGGAAACGCCCACAAAAAAGGCCACCCGAAGGTGGCCTTTGTGCTGACGCCTATTGTGACGCCAGGACCGCTTACCAGCCGGTCGCTTCCTTCAGGGCATCGCCGATCTGGGCGAGGGAACGCACGGTCTTGACGCCCGCCGCTTCCAGAGCCGCGAACTTCTCGTCCGCAGTGCCCTTGCCGCCAGCGATGATGGCACCAGCGTGGCCCATGCGCTTGCCCGGAGGCGCAGTCACACCTGCAATGTAGGAGACCACCGGCTTGGTGACGTGCTCCTTGATGTAGGCAGCGGCTTCTTCCTCGGCGGTACCGCCGATTTCACCGATCATGACGATGGCTTCGGTGGCCGGATCCTTCTCGAACATCTCGAGGATGTCGATGAAGTTGGAGCCCGGGATCGGGTCGCCGCCGATACCCACACAGGTGGACTGGCCGAAACCATGGTCAGTCGTCTGCTTGACCGCTTCATAGGTCAGGGTGCCGGAACGAGACACGATACCGACCTTGCCAGGCTTGTGGATGTGGCCCGGCATGATGCCGATCTTGGTCTCGCCAGGGGTGATGACACCCGGGCAGTTCGGACCGATCAGACGCACGCCCAGCTCATCGCACTTGACCTTGACGTCCAGCATGTCGAGGGTCGGGATGCCTTCGGTGATGCACACGATCAGCTTGATGCCGGCGTTGGCCGCTTCCAGGATGGAATCCTTGCAGAAGGGAGCGGGCACGTAGATCACGCTGGCTTCAGCGCCGGTCTGCTCGACGGCTTCCTTGACGGTGTTGAACACCGGCAGGCCCAGGTGTTCCTGGCCGCCCTTGCCCGGGGTCACACCGCCGACCATCTTGGTGCCGTAGGCGATGGCCTGTTCGGAGTGGAAGGTCCCCTGGCCGCCAGTGAAGCCCTGGCAGATGACCTTGGTGTTCTTGTCAATCAGGATGCTCATTACTTGCCCTCCGCTGCCTTGACAACCTGCTGAGCCGCATCGGTGAGGCTCTTGGCAGCGATGATGTTCAGACCGCTGGAGGCCAGTTTCTCGGCACCCAGCTCGGCGTTGTTACCTTCCAGACGCACGACGACCGGCACGTTCACGCCGACCTGCTCGACAGCACCGATGATACCTTCGGCGATCATGTCGCAACGCACGATGCCACCGAAGATGTTGACCAGTACCGCTTGGACGCTGTCGTCGGACAGGATGATCTTGAAGGCTTCCGCCACACGTTCCTTGGTGGCACCGCCGCCCACGTCAAGGAAGTTGGCCGGCTGGCCACCGTGGAGCTTGATGATGTCCATGGTGCCCATGGCCAGACCAGCGCCGTTGACCATGCAGCCAATGTTGCCTTCCAGGGCCACGTAGTTCAGGTCCCACTGGGCGGCGTTGGCTTCGCGCTCGTCTTCCTGAGACGGGTCACGCATTTCCTGCAGGTCCGGGTGGCGATACAGCGCGTTGCCATCCAGGTTAATCTTGGCGTCGAGGCAGTGCAGGTTGCCTTCGTCGGTGATCACCAGCGGGTTGATCTCGAGCAGCGCCAGGTCCTTGTCGTGGAACATCTTGGACAGGCCCAGGAAGATCTTGGTGAACTGCTTGACCTGGGCACCCTCGAGGCCCAGGGCGAAGGCCAGTTCACGCGCCTGGTACGGCTGCGCGCCGACCAGCGGATCGATCTCGGCCTTGAGAATCTTCTCAGGCGTCTCTTCGGCGACCTTCTCGATCTCGACACCACCTTCGGTGGATGCCATGAACACCACGCGGCGGGTGCCACGATCCACCACCGCGCCCAGGTAGAGCTCGTTGGCGATGTCGGTGCAGTTCTCGACCAGAATTTTGGCGACCGGCTGACCGTGTTCATCGGTCTGGAAGGTCACCAGGTTCTTGCCCAGCCACTGCTCGGCGAAGGCCTTGGCCTCGTCCGGGCTCTTGATCAGCTTGACGCCACCGGCCTTGCCGCGACCGCCAGCGTGCACCTGGGCCTTGACGACCCACTGCTCGCCACCGATCTTCTTGCAGGCCTCATAGGCTTCTTCCGGGGTGTCGCAGGCAAAGCCCTTGGAAACAGGCAGACCATAGTCGGCAAACAGCTGCTTGCCTTGATACTCGTGAAGGTTCATCGATTCATGCCATTGGTTGCATGTGACTCGAACGGCGCCCCACCCTGCCCCGCAGGATCAGTCGTGTGGGACGCCACCGACCGCCACCGATACATGGTCGGCGGCGATGCGTCGGCAACAAGCGCCGGCAAGCCTGCCAGAACTGCACAGGCTTGCCGGAGTGCGCCGGACGCTTGTTGTCTTGCTAGCGCTTCTTGCGGTTGGCGACGTGGATGGCATGGCCTTCCACTGCCAGTGCGGCTTCGTGAACCGCCTCGGACAGACTCGGGTGCGCGTAGCAGGTCAACGCCAGGTCCTCGGCACTGGAGCCGAATTCCATGGCGATCACACCCTGGGCGATCAGCTCACCGGCATGCTGGCCGACGATATGCATGCCCAGCACGCGATCGGTTTCCGCATCGGCGATGATCTTGGCCTGACCGTCGGTGGCGTTGTTGGCCATGGCACGACCGCTTGCCGCAAACGGGAAGCTGCCGGTCTTGACCTTGATGCCAGCCGCCTTGGCGTCCTGCTCGTTCATGCCGACCCACGCCACCTCGGGATGGGTGTAGATCACGCTGGGGATGGCGTCATAGTTCATCTGGGCCTTATGGCCAGCGATGACATCAGCCACCATCACGCCCTCTTCAGAGGCCTTGTGGGCCAGCATCGGGCCACGCACGCAGTCGCCGATGGCGAAAACGCCCGGCACGCTGGTGCGGCACTGATCGTCGACGTGAATGAAACCACGCTGATCCAGCTCGACGCCCAGGCCATCAGCGACCACGCCCTTGGTGTAAGGACGACGGCCGACGCAGACAATCAGCTTGTCGAAGGTCAGTTCCTTCTCGCCTTCATTGTCTTCGTACTTGACGACCACTTCCTCGCCCTTGACCTCGGAGCCGGTCACGCGAGCATTCAGCTTGATATCCAGGCCCTGCTTCTTGAGCAGCTTCTGGGTTTCCTTGCCGATGGCGGAGTCGACCATGGGCAGGAAGCTGTCGAGCGCTTCCAGCACGGTCACGTCGGACCCCAGACGGCTCCATACGCTACCGAGCTCGAGGCCAATGACGCCGGCACCGATCACGCCAAGACGCTTGGGCACGTCCTGGAATTCGAGCGCGCCGGTGGAGTCGACGATCAGGCCTTCGGTCAGCGGTGTCGGCGGAATCTCTACCGGCACGGAGCCAGCGGCGATCACGATGTTATCCGCTTCGACGGTGCTGGTGCCGCCGTCCTTGTCAGTGACCTCGACCTTGTTCTTGGCCACGACCTTGCCGGTCCCTTCGATGGCAGTCACGCCATTGGCCTTGAACAGCCCGGAGATACCGCCGGTCAGCTGCTTAACGATCTTGTCCTTGCGGGCCATCATCTTGGACACGTCCATGGTGACGTCGCCCGCCTGAATACCCATGTCGTCGAAGTCGTGCTTGGCTTCGACGTACTTGTGGGACGCCTCGAGCAGCGCCTTGGACGGAATACAGCCCACGTTCAGGCAGGTACCGCCGTGCACTACCTTGCCTTCCTTGCCGATCCACTTCTCGACGCAGGCAGTCTTCAGACCCAGCTGGGCAGCACGGATGGCGGCCACGTAGCCCCCCGGGCCCGCGCCAATGACGATTACATCATACTTGTCGGCCATGTTGGCTCCTGTTCGTTCTGTGTGCAGAGGCTCTGCAATAAATCCCTGTCACTGCCAATCAGGTCAGATTTCCAGCAGCAGACGCGCCGGATCCTCGAGCAGCTCCTTGATGGTGACCAGGAACTGCACCGCGTCCTTGCCATCGATCATACGGTGGTCATAAGACAGCGCGAGGTACATCATCGGGCGAATCTCGACCTTGCCGTTGACCGCCATCGGGCGCTCCTGAATCTTGTGCATACCGAGGATCGCGGTCTGCGGGGGATTCAGGATCGGCGTGGACATGAGCGAGCCGAAGATGCCGCCGTTGGTGATGGTGAAGGTGCCGCCCTGCATGTCTTCAATGCCCAGCTTGCCTTCGCGACCACGCTTGCCGAAGTCGACAATGCCTTTCTCGACGTCGGCGATCTTCATGCTGTCGGTGTCACGCAGCACCGGCACCACCAGGCCACGATCGGTGGATACGGCCACGCCGATATCCTGGTAGCCGTGGTAGACGATGTCATCGCCGTCGATGGACGCATTGACGTCCGGGAAGCGCTTGAGCGCCTCGGAGGCAGCCTTGACGAAGAAGCCCATGAAGCCAAGCTTGACGTCGTGGGCCTTCAGGAAGGTGTCCTTGTACTGCGAGCGCAGCTCCATCACCGCACCCATGTCCACCTCGTTGTAGGTGGTCAGCATCGCAGCGGTCTGCTGGGCCTGGACCAGACGCTTGGCAATGGTCTTGCGCAGGCGCGTCATCGGCACGCGCTTCTCGGGGCGCTCGCCCTCGACGGCAGGCGCTGCCGCACTGGCGGCGGCCTTCTTGGCCGGCGCGGCCTTCTTGGCACTGCCTTCCTTGACCGCCTTGAGCACGTCTTCCTTGAGCACACGACCGTCCTTGCCGGTACCCGTGATCGCGCTGACATCAAGGTCGTGCTCGGCGATCAGCTTGCGCGCCGCCGGTGCCACGATCTTGTCGCCCACCTGCTCGTCGCTGCCACCGTCATCGGCACTGGCCTTCGGAGCCTGCTTGTCAGCGGTCGGAGCGGCACCACCAGCGCCGACTTCGAAGATCGCCAGCACGGCTTCCGACTCGACGGTGCCGCCTTCCTCGACCTTGATCTCGGCGAGCGCGCCATCTTCCGGTGCGACCACTTCCAGCACGACCTTGTCAGTCTCGATCTCGGCCAGCACTTCATCGCGCTTGACCGCTTCACCGACCTTCTTGGTCCAGCTCGCTACGGTGCCTTCCTGAACAGATTCAGGGAAGCTCGGCGCCTTGACGTCACGCTTCTCACCACCGCCCTTGGGAGCTTCTTGCGCGTCGCCCTCGGCGTCGTCCTTTTCAGCCGGCTTGGCCTCTGACTTCTGCTCGGCGCTGCCGCCGCCTTCACCGATGCGGCCCAGCACTTGCTCGGACTCTACCGTGTCGCCTTCTTCCACCAGCACTTCGGACAGGGTGCCAGCTTCCACCGCCACGACCTCGAGCACGACCTTGTCGGTCTCGATCTCGACGATCAGCTCGTCACGCTCGACGCTGTCACCGGGCTTCTTGTGCCAGGTGCCCACGGTGCCCTCGGCAACGGATTCCGGAAAGGATGGTGCCTTGATCTCGGTAGCCATGTCGTATCCTTAATGTTCTCTCTCTTCCCGATGGTCGCCTTAGAGATTGAAGGCGTCTTCCACCAGTTGGCGCTGCTGTTCGGTATGTACGGACATGTAGCCCGCCGCGGGTGCCGCTGACGCCGGCCGTCCAGCAAACTTCAGCTGGGAGCCCAGACCGTCCTTGAGCGAGTCGGCAACGACACGCAGGTTGTGCTGCATGGAGTACCAGGCACCCTGGTTGAGGGGCTCTTCCTGACACCAGACGATATCGGTGACGTTGGAGTACTCCTTGAGCGTTTCGATCAGCTCTTCCTTGGGGAAGGGGTAGAGCTGCTCAACGCGAACAATCGCCACGTCGTCGCGCAGGTTCTCCTCGCGCCAGTTGGCCAGGTCGTAGTAGACCTTGCCGGCACACATGATGATCCGCTCGACCTTGTCGGCATCACGCTGCCCCTGATCCGGCAGCACCATGTTGAAGCTGCCTTCGGCCAGTTCTTCCAGGCTCGAGGTCGCTTCCTTGTGGCGCAGCAGGCTCTTCGGCGACATCACCACCAGCGGCTTGCGCAGCGGGCGAATCACCTGGCGACGCAGCAGGTGGAAGATCTGGGCCGGAGTGGTCGGGACACAGACCTGCATATTGTGCTCGGCACACAGCTGCAAGAAGCGCTCGAGACGTGCTGACGAGTGCTCAGGCCCCTGCCCTTCAAAGCCGTGAGGCAGCAGCATGGTCAGGCCACACAGACGTCCCCACTTGGTCTCGCCAGAGGAGATGAACTGGTCGACCACGACCTGGGCACCGTTGAAGAAGTCACCGAACTGAGCTTCCCAGATGACCAGCGCATTCGGCATGGTCGTCGAGTAGCCGTACTCGAAGGCCAGCACCGCTTCCTCGGAGAGGAAGGAGTCGTGAATGGTGAAGCGCGGCTGACCGTCAGCCATGTGCTGAAGCGGCACATGGGTGGAGCCATCCTTCTGGTTGTGAATCACCGCGTGACGGTGAGAGAAGGTGCCACGCCCTACGTCCTGACCGGTCAGACGGATCGGATGGCCCTGATCCAGCAGCGTCGCGTAGGCCAAAGTCTCGGCAAAGCCCCAGTTCATGGCCATGCCACCGCCCTGCATCTTGCGGCGGTCTTCGTAGATCTTGGCGACCTGACGCTGCACCTTCACACCGTCCGGAATCTCGCACATCTTGGCGGCGAGCTGCTTCAGTCGCTTCATGTCGAAACTGGTATCGGCGTGTCCGGTCCACTCATGACCCAGGTACGGCTTCCAGTCGACAAACAGCGAGGTGTTGGGTTCCTGCACCAGCGCATTGGCCACGTGATTACCGGCGACCAGGTCATCGCGGTACTTCTCGACCACGGCCTTGGCGTCGTCTTCGGACAGCACGCCCTGCTTCACCAGACGGTCGGCGTAGAGGGCACGAGAAGACGGATGATCCTTGATCTTCTGGTACATCATCGGCTGAGTGCCGGAGGGCTCGTCCGCTTCGTTGTGCCCGCGACGACGGTAGCAGACCAGGTCGATGACCACGTCCTTCTTGAACTGCTGACGATAGTCCAGTGCCACCTGGGTCACGTGGAGCACCGCGTCGGGATCGTCACCGTTCACGTGCAGGATCGGGGCCTGCACCATCTTGGCGATATCGGTGCAGTACTCGGTGGAGCGTGCATCTTCCGGGTGGGACGTGGTGAAGCCCACCTGGTTATTGATGACGATATGCACCGTGCCGCCAGTCTTGTAGGCGCGGGTCTGGGACATCTGGAATGTCTCCATCACCACACCCTGGCCAGCGAAGGCCGCATCACCGTGAACGTTGATCGGCAGCACCTTGCCACCGTCAAGGTCATCACGACGATCCTGGCGAGCACGCACGGAGCCTTCCACCACTGGCGCCACGATCTCGAGGTGCGAGGGGTTGAAGGACATCGCCAGGTGAACTTCGCCACCAGGCGTCATCACGTTGGAGCTGAAGCCCTGGTGGTACTTGACGTCGCCGGAGCCGCGTTCAATCAGCTTCTTGCCGTCGAACTCGTCGATCAGCTCACCCGGGTTCTTGCCGAGAATATTGACCAGCACGTTCAGGCGGCCACGGTGGGCCATGCCGATGACGACTTCCTTGGTGCCGTAGCTTCCGGCGCGCTGGATCAGTTCGTCCATCATCGGGATGAAGGTCTCGCCACCCTCGAGGCCGAAGCGCTTGGTGCCGGGGTACTTGGAGGCCAGGTAGCTCTCCAGACCTTCGGCGGCTGTCAGACGCTCGAAGAGCTGCTTGCGGCGGTCATCACCAAAGTCGGGCGCAGAGCGCACGGACTCGAAACGCTGCTGCAGCCAGCGCTTCTCTTCCGTATCGACGATGTGCATGAACTCGCAGCCGATCGCGCGGCAATAGGTGCGATCCAAGGCATCGACGATTTCCTTGAGCGTTGCCTGCTCCTTGCCCAGGAAGAAGGACCCGGTCTGGAACTCGGTGTCGAGGTCGGCCTTCGACAGCTGGTGGAACGCAAGATCCAGATCCGGCACCGGCTTGGCATCGCGCAGCCCCAAGGGGTCGATGTCGGCCTTCTGGTGACCACGGAATCGGTAGGCGTTGATCAGCTGCAGGACCTTGACCTGCTTGCGGCTTTCTTCGCTGTCGGCAGTCGCTGCGCTGGCCACCGCGGTGCGGCGCTCGCGGCCCAGCTGATAGAACTGATCACGGATCGGTGAGAGGGGGGTCTCGTCGGACGGGGCGCCTTCCTGGCGGGACAACTCGTCGAAGTAGTCGCGCCATTCATCGGGGACGGCGCTGGGGTCGTCGAGGTACTGCTCGTAGAGCGCTTCCACGTAGTGGACGTTGCTGCCCGTCACGTGAGAGGAGCGCCACATCAACTCCATTATGCCTTGTTGCATCTCTCGGTCACCCTGCACTGATGGGGTGGTAGTGGGCTCGATGCTAATCCGTACCGCGGGCGTGCTGTCACAAGACATCTAGCGCGATGCCCTGCCCTTCATCACCCATGGCACTGACTATCAGCGAGCGCCCTGGTGGTTCTGCCGCGACCTGTCGGCCGTCGGTTTCTCTGCCTTGCGGTCTTGCTTCATGCTCAAAAGCCGGTGCCCATGGCACCGGCTCTTGACGCTGTCATCCGCGGGCGCGACATCGTGTCGCGCCCGCGAACCGGGACATGATAACAAGCCCGGCGCCACGTTTTAAGTGGCATTCGCGAGCAACATCTCGCGGATCTTGCCGATCGCCCGAGTGGGGTTAAGCCCTTTAGGGCACACCGCCACACAGTTCATGATGCCGCGGCAGCGGAACACGGAGAACGGATCCTCGAGCTCGGACAGACGCTGCTGGGTGGCCGTATCGCGCGAGTCAGCCAGGAAGCGGTAGGACTGCAGCAGACCCGCAGGACCAACGAACTTCTCCGGGTTCCACCAGAACGACGGGCAGGAGGTCGAGCAGCAGGCGCACAGGATGCACTCGTAGAGACCGTCGAGCTTGTCGCGCTCTTCGGGGGCCTGCAGACGCTCGATCGCCGGCGCCGGCGTATCGTTCTGAAGGTACGGCTGAATCTTCTCGTACTGCTTGTAGAACAGCGCCATATCGACCACCAGGTCACGAATGACCGGCAGCCCAGGCAGCGGGCGCAGTACCAGCTTGTTGTTCTTGACCACTTCAGACAGCGGCGTGATGCAGGCCAGGCCGTTCTTGCCGTTCATGTTCATGCCGTCGCTGCCGCAGACGCCTTCACGGCAGCTGCGACGGAAGGCGACAGAGCTGTCGTCTTCCTTGATCAGCTCGAGCAGGTTCAACACCATCAGGTCACGACCCTGGGTGTCGACCTCGAACTCCTGCATGTAGGGTGCGGAGTCGGTTTCCGGATTGTAGCGGTACAGGGATACCTGAAGCTTTGACATGCTGACTCCCCCTTAGTAGGTGCGGATTTTCGGCTCGAACTTATCCATGGTCTTCGGCGCAAAGTTGACGTCGCGCTGACCGACGCGCTTGTCGCCGGGGAAGAACATGGAATGCTTGAGCCAGTTGGCGTCGTCGCGATCCGGATAGTCGTAACGCGAGTGTGCGCCGCGGCTTTCCTTACGCTCCAGGGCAGCGATGGCGGTGGCTTCAGCCACTTCCATCAAGTTGTCCAGCTCCAGCGCCTCGACACGTGCGGTATTGAACGCATGCGACTTGTCCGCCAGGTGAGCGTTGGCAATACGGCCGCGCAGCTCCGCCAGTTTTTCCACACCCTCGACCATGTTCTTCTCTTCACGGAAGACGCCGAAGGAGTTCTGCATGATGCTCTGCAACTCGCGCTTGAGCTCAGGCACGCTCTCACCGCCCTCGGACTCGTTCCAGCGAGTGATGCGCTTCATCGCCGTCTCGATGTCGGACTCGCGGGCATCCAGGTATTCGATACCTTCGTTCAGAGCACTCTCGATGTACATGCCCGCGGCACGCCCGAAGACCACCAGGTCCAGCAGCGAGTTGCCGCCCAGACGGTTGGCGCCGTGGACAGACACGCAGGCAGCTTCGCCACAGGCATACAGACCGTTGATGATCTGGTCATTGCCATCAGCATCCTGAGCAATCGCCTGACCGTGCACGTTGGTCGCGATGCCGCCCATCATGTAGTGACACGTCGGCACCACCGGAATCGGCTCCTTGGCCGGGTCCACGTGGGCGAAGGTCTTGGCCAGCTCGACGATCCCGGGAAGGCGCTTGGACAGCACTTCTTCGCCCAGATGGTCCAGCTTGAGGAAGACGTGATCGCCGTTTTCGCCACAGCCACGTCCTTCCAGAATCTCCATGACCATGGAGCGAGCGACCACGTCACGGCCGGCCAGGTCCTTGGCGTTCGGGGCGTAACGCTCCATGAAGCGCTCGCCGTCCTTGTTCACCAGGTAGCCACCCTCACCGCGACACCCTTCGGTCACCAACACGCCTGCGCCGTGGATGCCGGTCGGGTGGAACTGCCACATTTCCATGTCCTGCATCGGCACGCCGGCACGCAGGGCCATGCCGATACCGTCGCCGGTATTGATCAGGGCATTGGTAGTGGAGGCATAGATACGGCCGGAACCACCGGTGGCCAGAACGGTCGCCTTGGACTTGACGTGCACCACTTCGCCCGTCTCGATGTCCATGGCGATACAACCCACCACGTCGCCGTTGGCGTTCTTCACCAGATCGACGGCGTACCACTCGTTGAGGAAGGTGGTGTTGTTTTTCAGATTGTTCTGATACAGCGTGTGCAGCAGAGCGTGTCCAGTACGGTCGGCAGCGGCACAGGTACGTGCTGCCTGGCCACCCTCGCCGAAGTTCTTGGACTGACCGCCAAACGGGCGCTGGTAGATACGACCGTTGTCAAAACGGGAGAACGGCAGGCCCATGTGCTCAAGCTCGAACACCGCCTTCGGCCCTTCGGAACACATGTACTCCGCGGCGTCCTGGTCGGTGATGTAGTCACCCCCCTTGACGGTGTCATACATGTGCCAGCGCCAATCGTCATTGGGATCGGCAGAAGCGATGGCACAGGTGATACCCCCCTGGGCGGACACGGTATGCGAACGGGTCGGAAAGACCTTGGACAGCACCGCGGTCTTCTTGCCGGACTTGGCCAGCTCCAGTGCGGCACGCAGGCCAGCACCACCGCCACCGATGATGATGGCGTCAAAGGTCAAACTACGCATGGTTGACATGTAATCAGGCTCCCCACAGCACTTGGATGCCCCAGACCAGGAACACGAAGATGGCAATGATGATGACGGACTGGGCGCCGACACGAATGCCGGTCGGCTTGATGTAGTCGGTGGTCACGGTCCACAGACCTACCCAGGCATGGGCGGCGAGAGACACAAAGGCCAACAGCGAGAAGATACGCATCCAGGTCTGTTCGAACAGACCGCTCCAGGTGGCGTAGTCGAGCTGCGGGTGAGCCAGCAGGTAGACCACCAGGAACACCGTATAAAGGGCCATGACCACCGCACTGGCACGCTGGATGATCCAGTCTGACAGACCGCTGCGGCTGAAGCTCGTGATGTTGGTTACCATACCCAGACTCCTGCCAGAATGATCAGAACAACGCTCGCCACGATAGTGATCTGAGCCTTCTTCACTGCGCCTTCAAGAGATACGCCGATGTTGGCGTCCATGATGAAGTGCTTGCAGCCAGCGACGAAGTGGAACGCCAGGGCGGACAACAGGCCCCATGCCACCAGCTTGGCGAAGAAGTTGTGCGCCAGCGCGTCACGCACGGCTTCGAAACCGGCGGGGGAAGACAACGAAGCGTCCAGCGCCCAGAAGCCGAAGATCAATCCGACAAAGAGGATGACGCCGGTGATCCGGTGGGTAATCGACGTCAAGGCGGGAAGGGGGAAGTGGATCGTGGACAGATCCAGATTTACGGGTCGTTTGCTATTCACGGCTCTCTACACACTCTCTTGGCCCACTCTACGACAGACGGGCCAGAGGCCCGAGCGGGCGGTGGTTTTGGGAAGGGCGCTGTCGTGAACCAACCCTCGACAAGTTGGACACGACCTCCTGTTCCTGCCAGTCGCGGCCTGAATTATAGGGACATGCCCCCACCATGACAAATGGCATCGCGTCACAATTTGCTCGCTGCTTCGAAGCAAAATGCAGCAAAGCTGCATAGAAACGCCACCTCGTCAAGATGCTGCGCCGCAAAACGCCCAATTTTGATGCAAAGCATCAAAAACTATACAAACACTGTACTGCTAATTGAGCATAGTACAACAGCAAGGTTTCGATGGGAGAATTGACAATATCCTGAACGCTTCTATAGTGGGCGAACCTTTTTTGCCGGGCGACCCCCTATTCGTCGGCACGTTAGTGAGAAATAACTACGTATCGCTCCATATCGAACACGAAGGAGGCCAGACATGGCTGACAGAAAAGCGACCCTGACGGTGGATGGTCTGGAGAACCCTGTCGAACTTCCCATTCACTCGGGCACTCTGGGCCCAGACGTCATCGACGTCCGTGGCCTCGGTGCAGAAGGCCTCTTTACCTTCGACCCTGGCTTCCTGGCCACCGCCTCCTGCGAATCCGGCATCACTTACATCGATGGCGAGAAAGGCGTTTTGCTGCATCGCGGCTACCCGATCGAGCAGCTGGCCAAGAACTCCAACTTCGTCGAGCTCTGCTACACCCTGCTGTTCGGTGAACTGCCCAACGACGAGCAGTACAAGGATTTCGAGCATCGTGTGCGCAACCACACCATGGTGCACGAGCAGATCGCGAACTTCTTCAAGGGCTTCCGCCGCGACGCCCACCCGATGTCGATTCTGTGTGGCGTGGTCGGCGGCCTGGCGGCCTTCTACCACGACCACCTGGACATCACTCAGACCCAGGACCGCGAGATCAGCGCCATCCGCCTGATCGCCAAGATGCCCACCATCGCGGCCATGTCCTACAAGTACAACATCGGTCAACCGTTCAACTATCCGCGCAACGATCTGAACTACGCAGAGAACTTCCTCTACATGATGTTCAGCAATCCGTGCGAGCCCTACGAGATCAATCCGGTCTACGCCAAGGCGATGGATCGTATCTTCATGCTGCACGCCGACCACGAGCAGAACGCCTCGACGTCGACGGTACGCCTGGCAGGCTCCACCGGCGCCAACCCGTTCGCCTGCATCAGCGCCGGCATCGCCGCCCTGTGGGGCCCCGCCCATGGCGGCGCCAATGAAGCGGTCCTGAACATGCTCGACGAAATCGGTGACGATTCCGAAGAGAACATTCAGCGCTTCATCGACAAGGCCAAGGACAAGGAAGATCCGTTCAAGCTGATGGGCTTTGGCCACCGCGTCTACCGCAACTTCGACCCCCGCGCCAAGGTCATGAAAGAGACCTGCGACGAAGTCCTGGCGGAACTCGGCAAGGCAGACGATCCCCAGCTCAAGATCGCCAAGCGTCTGGAGCAGATTGCCCTGGAAGACGAATACTTCGTGGAGCGCCAGCTCTACCCGAACGTCGACTTCTACTCAGGCATCATCCTCAAGGCGATGGGCATCCCGACCAACATGTTCACGGTCATCTTCGCCGTGTCTCGTACCATTGGCTGGATTTCCCACTGGCACGAGATGCTCAGCGACAGCTACAAGATCAGCCGTCCTCGCCAGCTCTACACTGGCCACACCCAGCGCGACTACCCGACGAAGTAAGCGTCATCGCTTCGACACTGAGCATCAGCAAGGGCCGCCCACCAGGGCGGCCCTTGTCGTTAATAGGGTTCAAGGATGAATCAGCGGCACCACAAGCGCTATGCTGACCCTTCACGCCTTATCCAACAGCCACAAAATGACAAAGGAGCCTCTTGATGAGCCAGCAGATTTCCACGGTCGCTTTTATCGGCCTTGGCGTCATGGGATACCCCATGGCCGGACACCTTGCCCAGGCAGGGCTGGATGTGCGCATCTACAACCGCACCTCGGCAAAGGCCCAGCAATGGACCGAGCAGTTCGGCGGCAGTCACCACCCGACCCCGGCAGAGGCCGCCAAGGGGGCGGATCTGGTACTGGTCTGTGTCGGCAATGACAACGATGTCCGTGACGTGGTCACCGGCGCTGATGGCGCCCTGCAAGGACTGGCAGCAGGAGCACTGCTGGTCGACCACACCACCGCCTCGTCCAGCCTCGCCGAAGAGCTCGGCAAGGCCTGCGCAGAGCGTGAGGTGGGCTTCATTGACGCCCCCGTCTCCGGCGGCCAGCAAGGGGCCGAGAAGGGTGCATTGACCATCATGTGCGGCGCACAGGAAGACAGCTTCGAACGTGCCCGCCCCACCCTGCTTCACTATGGAAGAGCCGTGACGCGCATGGGCGACATTGGCGCCGGCCAGTTGACCAAGATGGTCAACCAGATCTGCATTGCCGGCCTTGTCCAGGGCCTCGCCGAGGGCATGCACTTTGCAGAAAAGGCTGGCCTCGACCAACACCGGGTGATCGAGGTCATCAGCCAGGGGGCCGCCGGCTCCTGGCAAATGGAAAACCGGCACGACACGATGATCAAGGATGAATACGATCACGGCTTCGCGGTGGACTGGATGCGCAAGGATCTCGACATCTGCCTGAGCCAGGCGCGCCAACTCGATGCACGACTGCCCGTCACTGCTCTTGTCGATCAATTCTACGCAGAGGTCCAGGCCCTGGGCGGTGGACGCTGGGACACGTCGTCCCTACTGAGACGCCTTAAGGCCACGGATCGCAAAGACTGACTTTTCACATACCAGCAGGGGCAGCAACATCACGCTGCCCCCAGCCTGCCCTCTCGCGACTCCATCTGGAAAGCCAACCTCCTCCCCCTGATACCCCCAGGCTCTCGTTTTCCACACTTTCTGTGGATAACCCTGTTCACAACCTATCGAAACCGCCCCTCAATCGCCATGAAATGGGCCTCGACCTTAAATTGGTCAATTTTTGACCTTAAGTAAGCTGTTGAAATACAAGGAAAAAAATAAAAAACGCGTAACCACGGGCGCTATCCCCGAAGCGAGAGCTGACCGGGGCAGGTTGAGCAGTGGTGGTGGACAAATACCCTTTGCTGTCAAGCCGACAATGACAACAAATGGCAATAATCCACAGGCCAATTTGGCATCAACATCTGTTGACAGATGTAGCTAGGCAGAATGCTACGCAGACCAAGAAACCCTCAGCCTAATGCTTTTGCATTAAGCCAAGTGACAAGGCATATAGATAAGCGGCATCAAAAGAAGAGTGGCGTCCCATAGGGGGTTCGAACCCCTGTTCCCGCCGTGAAAGGGCGGTGTCCTAGACCACTAGACGAATGGGACGCAGCCTGAAACGAGGATGGTGGAGCCTAGCGGGATCGAACCGCTGACCTCGACACTGCCAGTGTCGCGCTCTCCCAGCTGAGCTAAGGCCCCGTCTCGTTAAGACGATGCGTATAGTACTGATTCCACTTGTTTCGGTCAAGCCATCCTGGCAGAAATTTGAAGGCCCGAGCGCCTGTGGCCGTCCTGTCGACGCCGCTGGCTGCTCACGGAGACTCGGCCACCGCCGACATCAAGGACTCAACGTCAAGAGGGCGCCAGCGACGTTGCGCTGGCGCCCTCTCTTGCTAGCGCTCTTCAGCCTGTTGCCACCGCCCCTTACAGGCGGCGGTGCTAGCTTACCGGCAGCTCACGGCTATTCCGCCGGCAGCTCGCGGTACTCTTTCTCGAAACGCTTGGCCTGCTTCTTCGACACGCCGCCCAGAACACCAATGGCATGGCGCAAGCGGGCTCGGGTCATGTCGGAGCCAATGATCGCCATGGCATCCATGACGGAGGTGCTGGACGAAGAGCCGGTGATCGCGATGAACACGGGAGCCAACAGTGCCTTCATCTTGAGATCAAAGTGAGCCCCCAGGAGCTTGACCTCCTCCAGCAGCGACGCCTTGTCCCAACGGGTCACATTCTCGAAACGCCACACCAGGAACTGCAGCAGCTTGAGCAGGTCTTCCCGCTCGAGCTTGATATCGCTGAAGCTTGCTTCACTGATATTCGGCAGTCCGGAGAAAAAATGGCCCGCCAAGGGCGCGACATCCGACAGGGTATCCACGCGTGTGCGCACCTGAGGGAGAATCTCGGACACGTACTCTTCGTTGAAGGCCCATTTCATCAGCGCTTCGAGAAAGCCACGATCATCCAGGTCTTCACGCAGGTAGACACCGTTGAGCCAGGTCAGCTTTTCAAGGTCGAATACCGGCCCGCCAAGCGACACACGCTGAATATCGAAGTGCTCCATCATCTCGGACAGCGAGAACTTCTCCCGGTCGTCAGGCATGGACCAACCCATGCGACCAAGGTAGTTGGTCACTGCCTGGGGCAGGAAGCCCATGCGACGGTAGTAATTGATGGACGTCGGATTCTTGCGCTTCGACAGCTTGGACTTATCAGGGTTACGCAGCAGCGGCATATGACAGAGAGACGGCATCTCCCAACCAAAGTACTCATACAGGAGCTGGTGCTTGGGTGCCGAGTTGATCCACTCCTCACCGCGCAGCACATGCGTGATGCCCATCAGGTGATCGTCGACCACGTTGGCCAGGTGGTACGTCGGCATACCGTCCGACTTGAGCAGAATCTGCGCATCGACCTGCGCCCAGTCCACTTCGATCTCACCGCGCAACATGTCCTGCACCACACAGGGGCCACTGGCGGGTACGTTCATGCGCACCACGTAAGGCATGCCCTCATGCTCACGGCGTGCCTGCTCTTCCGGCTCCAACGCCAGATCAGCAGGCTTCAGGGCAAGATGCAGCCCCTCGGCCTTGCGCGCTTCACGCAGTTCATCCAGCTCTTCGCTGGTGCGATAGCACTTGAAAGCATGTCCGGCATCCAGCAACGTCTGCGCGTGCTGGGCATAGATCTCACCACGTTCGCTCTGGCGGTAGGGTCCATGGGGACCGCCCACATCAGGACCTTCATCCCAGTCGAGGCCGAGCCAGCGCAGCGAGTCGAGAATCATCTGCTCCGACTCCGCGGTAGAGCGGACTCGATCCGTATCTTCGATACGCAGGATGAACTCTCCGCCGTGCTGGCGAGCAAAGCACAGGTTGAACAAGGCAATGTAGGCAGTACCTACGTGAGGGTCCCCCGTGGGCGACGGGGCGATACGCGTGCGAACAGTCATAACGTCCTGCATCCTGAATAGGTTGAAGCCAAGCTGGTAGCGTGGGCGCATTATACGCACCGTGGACGCAATTGCGCAGGGGCCAGCGCCGCTGACCATCGCCCCACTCTATGCAGAGCGCATGGCAGGCTCAGCCTGACGTCGAGTCAACCCAGAGCACGCGCGGTGGCTCGCACAACGGAGCGACGGAACAGCGAAACCAACGGAACGACATAACGAACGTCACGAACGGCCGCCACATACAAACGCAACAACAGAGGAGTGAGATCATGTCGCAGTCATCCCCCAGGTTACCCGAGGACTACTGTGCCATCGTCGTGGGCAGTGGCGGTGGCATTGGTCGTGCGGTGCTGGAGCGGTTGCTGACCGATCAGCGTCTCGGTCGGCTTATCAGTGTCAGTCGTCGACCCACGGATCAGCTGGATCCCCGGCACGAGCCCATCGCCGCCGATATCACCGCGGCAGATGGCCGAGAGGCGCTGTCCCAGGCACTGGATGAGCAGGCAGGCGCGGTTCATCTGGTGGTCAATGCCATCGGCCTGCTGCACGATGATGCTCGCGGCGTCCAGCCCGAGAAACGCCTTGAGGAGCTCGACGAAGCCGCCCTGCTCGCTCTCTACCAGATCAACGCCATTACGCCCGCCCTGCTTTTAAAGACGCTGCTCCCCCATTTCAAAGGCCAGCACCCCGCGACCTTTCTCAGCCTTTCCGCTCGCGTCGGGTCGATCGGCGACAACGGCCTGGGCGGCTGGTACGGATACCGGGCCAGCAAGGCCGCCCACAATATGCTGATGAAGACGGCAGCCATCGAACTCAAGCGTTTAAATCCACAGTCTTGCGTGCTGAGCTTTCATCCAGGCACGACCGACACCGAGCTCTCTCGCCCGTTCCAGGCACGAGTACCTGAAGGCAAGCTGTTCAGTCCCGAGTTCGTTGCCGACGCCATCCTTCAGGTAGTGGAACAGCATGGCCCCGATGACAGTGGAGGCTTCTACGACTGGGCAAATACGTCTATTGACTGGTAGTTATCCCAGCACCCTAGGTATATCGTTGACTCCTGATATTGCATATGGAGACCTTATGAATGAGTATTCTAAGTTCTCTTATTGTGTCAACAGGGTGGTTCCATGGACGCGCTGGGTCCGCGCATCAAGTCTTTACGAATGGCAGCCGGCCTGAACAAGGCAGCACTGGCACGCCAGGTGGGGGTCTCGGACGTTACCATTTCCTATTGGGAGTCCGGCACGATCAAGCAAATTGGACATGAGCGCCTCGTGGCATTGTCCCAGGCGCTCAACTGCCCGCTCAGCCACCTGCTGGAGGGTGAGCCAAGCCGCCCCTCTCCTCTCTATCTACGGTCATCACTACCACTGCCTTGGCAGGAAGTGGCACACAAGGGTATCGACCTTCCGCTGGAGCTGATTCCCGACCAGCGCTGGGACGGCGACTGCCATCTCGTGACGCCGGCCCCACAGGAACACTTCGACTTTCTAGGCCCCCTGGACCTGGCAGCCGTCGCCCCGACGGATATCTTTCGCCAGCCAGGCCTTTACTTGATCGCGGAAGAACAGCAGCTCTATATACGCCGTGTGGCGCAGGACGCCAATGGTCAACTGACCTTCCAGCGCCAAGGACAAACAGCGACCACCCCCTACCACAGCGGCATGCGCCTCAAGGCGAAGCTCGTCGCCGTGTGGAGAAACGACAGCTCGGCGTGATCAACCAAAGGGCGAGCGGCAACGGAGCTACCCTTGCCGCCGCCCACACGACAACGCCCAACGCCTATTTCGCGTATTCCGCCTTCAACACTCTTCTGCACCAGATCTTCTTATTCCCCATCATTTGCCACGGCCTTCTAGCGGCTCCCGGCACACAGGCACTGACTGGCCCTTGCGGCTAGCGTTGCTGCTGGACCTCGACATCATCCAAGGTGCGTCGCACCTCCTGCCCCACCAGGAACCGCTCACTGGCCTCCACCAGCTTGCCCAGGCCATGCTCGGATTCAACCACCAGCGGCCCCGACAGATATCTGCCTCGCTCGCCAATGCTGGCCTTTACCGCCGCTGGCTGAACGTCCGCAGGCGCCGTCGCGAATTCAATTCGATAGTACCCGTCCGGCAGCCCGCTGCCAGGCCCATACGGCCCGGCGCTGACAGCGCCATCGGTCACCTGGGTGCGTGACTGCCAACGAACATTGCTGGCCTCCCGCACCACCCGAAGCTGAACCCGCGTACCCGCCGGCAGATTCGTTGTGGCCGTGACGTACATTCGCCGGTCAGACCCTAGCTGACTGTCCAAGGCAACGGCCACCGTCTCGGCAAGACGCTCACCGATGGGAGATGCGTCCTCAGCCTCCTGGGGAGGAGACTCTTGTGGCAATTCCCTTGCCGCCCTGGGCTGGCGTGCCTCAGTGGCGCGCTCCTGCTCGGAGGCCACATTGACGCCAGACAACTTGCCGTCGTCGTCACAGGCAACAAGTGCCACGGATATCAGTAACCACCCAATTCGCCATGCGGACATAGCCTTCCCCCTTGTCTACTCCAAAAGACTAACACGCGAGTGCAGGGGTGTACCTGTTAAGCGTCAGCGCAACTTTAACCAAAACACTAGCTCACCAATTACTTACATTTCTTAATGCATTAATACCAATTAAAACCCACAAAAGCTTAGTAAAAAGGAACTATGCCGTAAGAAGCATCTAATCTAAACCATAACAACAACAGGATGTGACGCTTGTAAAAAGCGCCAACCCGATGACCCCAATAAGCACTACTGCGGCATAGGCGAGGTACCGACCGATGACTCTACAAAAGAAACTTCTTGTGATCGCACTGGCCAGTGCAATGGCGACCCTGACCGCCTGCTCTGGCGACTCTAGCAACTCTCGCACGCTGGCAAGCAATAGCCAGGACCCGATCACCAGTGATGATGATTCTACCGGAGGCGGCGGCGATGGAAGCGGTGGCGGCAATGGAAGCGGCGGCGGAAATGGAAACGGCGGCGGCGATGGAAACGGCGGCGGCGACGGAAACGGCGGCGGCGATGGAGACGGCGGTGGCGACGGAAACGGCGGCGGCGATGGAGACGGCGGCGGCGATGGAGACGGCGGCGGCGATGGAGACGGCGGCGATGGTATTGCCCGCAGCTCGCTGGAAAACCTCAGCATTGCGACAGCCGACACGGCAGGCGGTATCGATCAGACCCTGACCGATATCGGCACAGGTATCTCCCAACAGCAGGCCGTTCCTCAGCTTTCAAGCGTCACACAGCCGGCTGGCACCATCGTCAGCGAGGGCGGGGACGTGGTCGGGGATGTCTCGACCGGCGTTCGTAGCGGACTTGGCGATATCAGTAACAATGACAACTATCTCGGCACCACCGCTGCAGGCATCACCAATGGTGCCGGCGAAGCGGGCCAGATGGTGTCGGCCACCGGAGCCACGGTGGAAGCCCTCGCCACCCTCCCGGTCGTCATGGAATTGAACGCTAGAACAGGTCTCGTCACCAAGCTTGGCACCACTGTCCAGGGACTCGGCGGGAAGGTAGAGCGGGTCGGAGATGCCCTCAGCGTCAACCTGGAGGACTCGGACCAGGTGCTGGGTGGGCTCACGACCAAGCTCAGCACGAGTCTGCGCCCAGTGCTGCTGGGAACCGATGGCAAGGTGACCCGCGTGGCCCAGGCGCTGGTACTGCCCGCCCAGGCTGGCAACCTTTTGCTGCGCAGCGGCGAAACCTTGGGCGAACTCGGTCAGCGAATCGGGCAGCGTTACACCTTGCTGGGCGGGGCAGGTAACAGCGTCACCGGCACCGGTGGGATCGTCATCGCCACAGGGGAACTGCTCGGTGGAGGCAGTGCCAACGATGGTAGCGGCCTGGGTGACCTGCTTACTGGCGACACCACGGCACCCAACGATGGTCGAACTGACCTTGAGCGCACTGTGGCCGGTGCAGGCCAGGCCGGTACTGGCGTCGGCAACGCCGTGACTTCCCTGGGTAACGGCATCTCTCAGCAGAGCCTCGGCGGTCAGGGTGAATTCATTACCGATGGCCTGGGCAATGTCGTGATCAACTCGGGCGAGGCCGTATCGGGGGTCACTGGTGGCCTCAGCAACGGTGTCGGCAATATTTCCAACAACCCCAATGCCTTGGGTACCAGCCTGGCGGGAGGTGGCGTCGCGGTATCTGAGACCGGAGAAGTGGTCTCAAGTCTCGGTGCCACCGTGGGCGATCTGCGCCAGCTCCCGCTGGTCATGCAGCTGGACAACCGCACCGGCGCCATTTCTCAACTGGGCAGCAGCCTGGCGCAACTGGGAGGTGGCGTGACCCAGGCCGGCAACGCCCTGGCCCTGAGCTTCAATGATCAGAAATCCCACCTTGGTGGACTGACCAGTGAAATCACCGCCGTTGTTCGCCCTGTGGTGATCCATACCGACAGCGGAGTGACGCAGCTCAGTCAGGCGCTGGTGGTCGGGCCTGAAGCCGGCAACTTGCTGATTCGTGCGGGAGTGGCCGTGGATGGACTGGGTGGACGCATCGGCGGCAATGGGGCACTCGCCTCAGGTCTTGGCAGCACGGTCAGCGGTGTCGGTGGCGTTGTCGCCAACACCGGCCGACTGCTGGGAGGTGACGAAGCGCGCCTTATCGCAAGCCTTGATGGGCAAGGCCTCAGCAAGCTCGAATCTGCTGGCCTGCTGGGTGACGGCGCACTGCTCTCGGGACTTGGCGGTAGCCAGGACGGCAATAGCCTCACCGGCGGCCTGGACAGTCAGCTGGGAGGAGACAGTAACCTGATCGCTGGCCTCAACGACAGCCTTGGCGGCAATCTGACCCAAGGCTTGAACGGAGCTCTGGGAGGCGATAGCTCAGGTGGCCTCACATCCGGACTGGGCTCGACCCTGGGTGGCGGCGACAGCGGTGGCGGCCTGGTCTCCGGCGTCAATGACACCCTGACCAACACCCTGGGAGGCGGTAGCAGCGGTGGCGGCCTGGTCTCCGGCGTCAACGACACCTTGTCCAACACCCTGGGAGGCGGTAGCAGCGGTGGCGGCCTGGTCTCCGGCGTCAATGACACCCTGTCCAACACCCTGGGAGGCGATAGCAGCGGTGGCGGTGGCACAGGCGTCACGTCAGGTATCAGCAACGCCCTGGTGGGTTCAGAGGGTGATGGTGGCCTGGTCGGCGGCACCCTGGATACCGTCGGCGGCGTCACCGATAAGCTGACGGGAGGGCTTACCGGCAGCGAGGGCTCCGGCTCTGAAGGGGGGGCCAAGACAGGTGGCCTGACCGGCATCGTGGGAGGTCTGCTTGGCGGCAACAAATAAGCTGCGGCTGAGATGATCTGAAGGCCCGGCACCCTGACGGGTGTCGGGCCTTCGTTCTCTCTGCCTTCTCTTTGTGCTCGGCCTTTGTGTACGGCCTAGACCCATAACGATAAACGAGGCCTCGCCTGCTGCGACGCGCCTTGAGTGCCATACCCCACTGGGAACGACAAGGATATCAACGAATGCGCAGGACTTTTTCTCCTCTGGCAGCCACTGGCTGTCTTCTCCTGGCGTCTGCGGCCATGGCCCAGGAAACTCTGGACACCGTCGACGATATCATCGAGAACCAGCGACTCCTTCCCCCCGAGCGTGATGTGCAGACCGAAGTGGATCTGCCCGATGACGCCAACCCAGGCGTCCCTGACAGTGTCACAGTACGCCATGTGCGCTTTATCGGTGACAGCGTGCTCGACCTGAGTGCGCTATCCAGCGGACTACAGGCCATGGTCGGGCAGACGGTATCCCGCGAGGCCGTGGAGGCCGAGGTCAAGACCATCACCGACGCCTACCAGTCCTCGGGTTACCCCTTGTCATTCGCCTACCTGCCGACCAACAACTTTATCGACGGCAATGTGCGTATCGTGCTGGTGGAGGGGCACATCGCACGTACCGAAATCGTCGTAGACGACGACCCCGTGGCCCGCCGCGTCGAGCGACTGGTCATGCCGTTGCTGGATGAGCGCCCCCTGACACGGGCAACCTTCGAGCGCGTCAGCGGCCTGATCGAGCAAATCCCCGGCGCCAGCTTGACCCTCAAGGCCCCTGTCCCGCGCACCCCCAATGGCGCCACCACCCTGCGAGTGGAAGAACGCCGCATCGACCATTTCGACTATGCCGGCAGTGTTAGCGGGGGGGATGAGGAAGACGCCGTGTTCATCAACCGGGTGTCGACACAAAGTCTCACCTCCTGGGGGGAGAGCCTGGGCTTTTCCTGGCTATGGCCCATCGACAATGACAATGAACTGTACGCGCTGGACTTCCACACCGGCATTGGCAGCGATGGCCTGACACTATCGGCGTCTGCCGACACCTACCGCGGCAGCGATGATGAAGATCTTATCTACCTGCTCAACGGACAGCGCTTCGACCTCAGCCAGGATCAGGACACCGATCGCGAGCGCTATCGCCTGGGTCTGTCCTATCCGGTGCTGCTGACACGTTCTTCAAGCCTGACGCTGGGGGGCGCCCTGCGCCATCACGACGAAACCAAGACCACGACCCTACGCTTCGAGGATCGCACGCTCAACCAGCTGGTCGATGACTATGAATATTCCGCAGCGGACCTGGACCTGAGCTATCGCACCCAAGCCAACCGGTCACTGTGGCAGGCCTCGGCGGCCGTCCGTCAGGGTGTCGACCTGGGCGGCAACGAACAGCGGAGCCGTTTGAATGGCACTCCTCTGGAGACCACCAGCGACCTTCACTTCACCCGCTGGCAGCTGGAGACTCAGTACCGACACCTGTTAGGAGAGCGCTGGCGGCTGACCGCGGCTGCCAACGGCTTCTACTCCGACGACGAGCTGCCCGAACCCGAGCGCGGCAACTACGGTGGCCAGCGTTTCGGGCGCGGCTACGATGCGGGTCAAGCCGAAGGGGACTATGGCTACGCGGGCTCACTCGAGCTGCGCTACCTGCATACGCTCGATAGTGACTGGCTCAGTAACGTGGAGCCCTTCCTGGTCGTCGACGGTGCACGCACCGAGTTCCAGAACCGTGATGTGGATAGCCATCTGGCATCTGCCGCAGCGGGCGTTCGGCTAGCCAAAGGACGATGGTACGGACTGACGCTGGAGTACGCAGAGCCCATCGGCGACCGCGACCCGGACACCGACAGCCGTGACGGGCGTATCAATGCTCGGCTGGTGTGGAACTTCGAAGGCTAAGCGACTCGAGGTATCCACCGCCGACGGCATTCTTCGCTGAAGGCAGCACGGCCAGGACCCCAGACCCTGGCCGTTTTCATGTCCGCCCCGCCGCTTCACGCCACAGACGGCCATCAACCCTGCATCGATCTTCCCCCCTGTTCTGCGACGAGGTCGTCGCGCGACGGCTACTGCAGAATGCCCTCGCCCCATTCCTTGAGCCAGGCCAGCATAATTCCCGCTCCATCACCGCAGATCGTCCCGCTCCTTGCAGCGGGTCAAGACTTGCATCGAGGGCCGCCCAACTGGCGGCTTGACCCTCGTAGACTCGAACGGTGGGCGCCATTCTCTCGGCGCCTGCTGGAGCACACCAAACACAACAGAGCCCACTCCATGACCTGATGATCCGGCCCATGAACCGACTACTGAACCGAGGAACACGAGATGGAAACGCAATCGATCTCTTCCCGTAAACGCAGCCGCCTACGTATGCCGACGGTGTACACCCTGCTGTTCCTGATCACCATCATGGTCGCCCTGCTGACGTGGGTGATGCCCGCCGGCAAGTACGACTATCGCGTCGAAGGCACAGATACCGTCATCCCCGCCACCGAAGTCCTCGACTACGATGGCGATGAGCGCCTGCTGCCGATTCCTGGCACCTATCAAGTACTGGAAAGCTCGCCCCAGGGGCCCATGGACGTCTTGATTGCCCCCATCAAGGGGTTTCACAAGGCCGTTGATGTCGCCTTGTTTGTCCTGGTGATTGGAGGTTTTCTGGCGGTCACCATGCACTCGGGCGCCCTCGATGCAGGGATCGGCGCGGTGGTGGCCCGCTTTCAGGGGCGGGAGCACTTTTTGATCCCGGTCTTGATGATCCTGTTTGCACTGGGGGGCTCCACCTACGGCATGGCGGAAGAGACCGTCGCCTTCTGGGCCATTATCCTGCCCGTCATCACCGCCGCGGGTTACGACCGTATGGTGGCGGCAGGTATCGTCCTGCTGGGCTCGGGCACTGGGGTACTCGCCTCCACCGTCAATCCCTTCGCCACCGGTATCGCATCGGGATTTGCGGGACTGCCGATCGGCGCCGGTATTACCCTCCGACTGGTCCAGTTTGTGATTCTGGTATCGCTGGCCATCTGGTTCGTGATGCGCTACGCCGCCCGCGTCAAGCGCGATCCGCAACGCTCCGTCCTGGCTGACCTGAGCGCGACACCGGCAAGCGCCAGCGCCCCCGTCACCAGCGGTGCCTACACCCTGCGCCACAAGCTGACCATGACGGTCTTCTTCCTGACATTTGGCATCATGGTGTATGGCGTCGTGCCCTGGGAAGACATGGGGATCACCCTGTTCCCGACCCTGTGGTGGTGGTTCGACGAGCTGTCTACCCTGTTCTTGACCTCTGCGATCCTGATCGCGGTCATCAATCGGCAGCCAGAATCCAGCTTCATTGCCAGCTTCCTGGATGGCGCTCGGGACCTGATCGGGGTTGCCCTGGTCGTGGCGGTGGCGAGGGGGATCTATGTCGTGATGGACAATGGCGTGATCATCGACACCATCCTCAACTGGGCGGAAGGTGCGGTGCAGGGACTATCGACCGGCATGTTCGTCGTCGTCTCCTACGTGGTCCATATCGTGCTCAGCTTCTTCATTCCTTCCACCTCGGGCCTTGCCACCGTGTCGATGCCACTGATGGCACCTCTGGCAGACTTCTCTGGCGTCGAGCGCGAGCTGGTCGTCACCGCTTTCCAATCCGCCAGCGGTTGGATCAACATGTTTGCTCCGACGGCGGCCCACCTGGTGGCGGGCCTGGCGCTGGCGAAGATTCCCTACGAGCGCTTCGTCAAGTGGGCCATGCCCTTCATCCTGCTGACCTTCGGCGTCAGCGCGGTGACCCTGTTCGTCGGCGCCAGTCTGGTCTGAACACGGCGACGCGCGCACACGGCTCAGGCGCCGATAACCGTCACCGACCACCCATCTGCCTCATCCAGCCCCAGCGCTCCTTGCGAGCGCTGGCGGCGTTGCCGAGACCCTGCCAGCTTCCGCCAACTCACGCCTTCTTGACGTACATCGACTTGAGCTTCATGGCGCCAAACCCGTCGATCTTGCAGTCAATATCGTGATCTCCGTCGACCAGGCGAATGTTCTTCACCTTGGTACCGACCTTGACCACCGACGACGATCCCTTGACTTTGAGATCCTTGATCACGGTGACGGTATCGCCATCGTTGAGCGGGTTTCCGTGGGCATCGCGAATACCAGGTTCTGCGTCGCTCTCTGCGGTCTCCAGGGACCACTCATGACCGCACTCGGGGCAGATCAGCGAAGGGCCGTCCTGATAGGTATAAGGTGACTGACAGGCGGGACAGGCGGGCAAATCGCTCATGACGCTCTCTCTCATTGAAGGAAGGCGCTGACGGTACTCCCCCACCGCGCGAAAAGCCAGTCACCCGCCTGGCCAGGTCATCAGTCGCCTTGCTCCCTTTCCGGCTCTTCACCCTCGCCCTGGGCCTGACGCTCGTGAATCCGCTTGATATCGCGCTTGAGCTCCCTGCGCTGCCTGCGGGTGCTGAACTGCAGGGTGTCCCAGGTCTCTGGCACCAGCGTGCAGCTATCGTCGGCCTGGTGAAAGACAAAGCGGCGCTCGGCGCCAATCGGCAGGTTTTCCGAGCAATAGGTGCCAATCACCCGAACACACATCGCCTTGAGCACCAGGTCATCCTTCGTTCCCTCTTTGTCGTCCAGACCAGCGATATCGATGATCCGCTGCTTCAAGGCGTTGAAGGAGCCGATATGGACGAAACCACCACTGTCCAGCGGTCCCTGATGGGTGCAGCGACCGTCTGGCGTTCGCTCTTGGTCACTGTGGTTGTCTTCCAGATCCGCCTCATGGTCGCTGACGTCCAGGGTCCAGTCGCCCTTGGAGGTCTCCAGGGTCATCATGATGTGCTGAAGATAGATAGGTTCGGCACTCATGTTGCTGATGACACAGAGAGCATCGAGGTTCTTGCGCTTGCCGCGGTTGATGATCAAGCGCGGACGGCGCTGACGGCGAAACCCGAAGTACAGCAGCTGAGCATAGATCAGCCAGATGAGAAAGGAGCCCACGCTTGCCAGCGTCTGCAGAATGTCCTTGTGAGCTGAAATCCAATCGAACATGAGCGTCATCCTTGATCACTCGCCATGCGGCCGAAACGGCACACATGCGTTGAGGGAGTAAAAAAGCCCGCCCTGGAGGCGGGCTGTCAGCCTGTTCTCAGGCCTCGCGCTGATAGGTGCCCACCAGGCGATTGATACCCAACAGGTGCGGTTCGACCTGTTCGAGCAACTCGCTCATGCTGAGACCTTCGGGCAACTGGGTCGCGGTATCCAGCGCCAGCACCCAGAAGTAGTACCGATGCAGCCCATGGCCCTCGGGCGGCAGGGGACCGTTGTAGCCGAGATTACCCGCATCATTGCTCCCCTGAGTCCCCTGCTGGGTGCCTTCCTCAAGGGACGTCAGCGACGCCGGCAGGTTATACAGTACCCAATGCACAAAACCGTAGCTGCCATGTTGCACCAGCGGCGCATCCGGGTCGTGACAGATGACCGCAATCCCTTTAGTGCCTTCTGGCAGGTATTGCCAGGCCAGCGCCGGTGAAATGTCCTCGCCTTCCTGGGTATGACGTGCGGGAATACCAGCGTCATTGTCGAAAGCCGGGCTAGTGACGCTTAATGAAGATAGCGCGAAAGGCATAGGGGTTTCCTCCCTGGAACGGTGGTCTTTGGTGCATCAAGTGAGTTCTTGGGCACAAGCCAATAGCCAGCCCAAGGCGCCACATGCACCTTAATCACCCTTCCTAGGGTCGACAAGCCGCCACCCGCTGTCAAACGCGCATGTTATTGACACGAAGAACCCTTCACTGTCGCCATTGCCCACATGACCATTGCGGAGCCACGCATGAAACGTCTATTGGTCGTCGCCCACGCGCCCTCCCCCAATACTCTGAGACTGCGGGAAGCCACTTGCCGCGCCACCTGTCACCCGGATATCGAGAACGTGGACATCGTGGTGCTCGGCCCCCTGGAGGCAGGCCCCGAGGACGTGCGTCAGGCAGATGCCATCCTGCTTGGGACCACCGAAAACCTCGGATACATGAGTGGCGCCCTGAAGGATTTCTTTGATCGCAGCTATTACCCACTGCTGGATCACACTCAAGGCCTTCCCTGCGCCCTGTATATCCGCGCCGGCCATGACGGCACCGGCACCATGCGAGCGGTCGAGTCGATTGTCAGCGGACTGCGCTGGCGCTGGGTTCAGCCCCCACTGATATTGAAAGGCGCATGGCAGGACGACTTCGTCGACCAGGTGGAAGCGCTGTCCCAGGCCATGGCCGCTGGACTGGACGCGGGTATTCTCTGACACCGTCGTCTGCTGGGCACGATGTATGAGACAGACGCGCCCTAGGGGAAAGACGCGCCCTGCGGGAAAAGCGCGCCTATGCCTGTGAGGGTTGTCCTGCTGCCTACTTACCGAACATCGCCGCTTGCCTGCGGCGGGAGGCGAGCCACTGACGGATCCACCCTTCACCGCTGACCAGGGTGATCCCCGCCACCACCATGACCGCACCGATCATAAAACCAGGCTCTATGGGTTCGTCCAGCAGCCAGGCGCCGAACCCGACCCCAAACAGCGGGGTCAAAAATGACAGCACTCCAATCCTCGACGCCTGGTAGTGTCGGATCAGCCAAAACCAGACCAGGAACCCGGCAAAGGAAACGATCACAGACTGGAAGGCAAGGCTGGTCAACGCCAGAGGCGTAGGATCAATCGCCAGCTGTCCCAGCACCGCGGCGCTAGCCAACAGCACCACGAACGCAGCCACCAACTGGTACATCAAGGTCTGCTCTGGCGCCAGCGAGGAGAGTCGCGTGGTTCGCACCAGCACCGTCGTGGCGCCCCACGCCACGCCGGCCAGCAATGCCAGCAGATCGCCCCACAGCGATGCTTGCCCAGCGGCCTCCACATCGCCCCCCGCAGGCAGCAGAAAGGCCACTCCTATGCCCACGAACGCCAGGCTGATCCCCAGCCACTGCATCGCTGCCATGCGCTCATCACGGACCAGAAAATGCAGCAATAGCGCAGTGAAGATGGGCGCGGTGTAGAGAAACACCACCGCATGGGAGGCGGTGGTAAAACGCAGCGCTTCTCCCAGCAGCACGTACTCCAGTGAGAACAAGCCGCCCACGATCAGACCCGGCTTCCAGCTCCCATCCCCCAGAGACATCCGCTGTCCCCGCGCCAGCATGTAGCAGGCAATCAGCGCGGCCCCCAGGCCAGAGCGCAGGGCGATCTGTAAAACCGGTGAAATATCGTCGCCGGTCGCCTTCAGGGCAACCTGCTGCATACCCAGCGTCAGGCAAAAGACCAGCATCAGGCCCACGGCGTGTGCGTCTAGCGTCCTACGATCCCCCATGACCTTCTCCCATCGCTACTGTCGGCCATGAAGTATGCGATTGTCGCATTCACCGCATATAGCTAAGATCAGACAAGCCATGCCTTCCCTCGGACAGGGTGCCGATCATGTCTCATACACCCAAGCATTTGCTGTTTCCGCCCTTTCACGATGCGCTGCCCGCGCCGGTCGTCTTTCGCACCGGCTATATGCCAGCAGATGCCGCCTATCCCCGACATCGCCACAGCTGGGGAGAGTTCGTCTATTCCTACAGCGGGGTGGTCCAGGTCGATGTGGGGCAAAGGCGCTATCTGACACCGTCGCACTACGGGTTGTGGCTACCCCCCGGGGTAGAGCACCAGGGCCTTAATCGTCAGGCCGCCTGTCATTGTTCGCTGTACATCGCCGCGCATCAGGCCAGTGCACTACCTGATATCACCTGTGCATTGACCGTTGGGCCCTTGACCCGGGCCTTGCTCGAACATCTTCGCCACCACCCCGCAGAAGCGCCCTACCCCGACGACCTGACGCGCCTGCTCGACGTGCTGGTGGACCAGTTGGCGGTCGCCGAATGCGCGGGAAGCTACCTCCCTACCTCCGCAGACCCTCAACTGCGCCGAGCCCTGCAACGGCTTGAGGACGATCCGACCGCCACTGCCAGCGTGGGAGAGCTGGCCAAGGCGGTGCACGTCACCGAGCGCACCCTGCTGCGCCGCGCTCAGCGCGACCTGGGGATGACGCTTACCGAATGGCGCCAGCGCCTCAAGGTCGTCAAGGCCATGCCGATGCTCGAATCCGGTGCCAAGGTCGAGGCCATCGCCATGGACCTTGGCTATGCCAGCGCGTCTGCCTTTATTGCCATGTTCCGGCGGCTGACAGGACAGACACCGGACGAATACCGGCGTGGGCAGGAGCGATAGCACCTCAGCACGAACAGCACAGCCTTCGCCCTGGAGCACTCGGCGACAACGCGACAGCTCCCGGCAGCAACATCGTTCGGCCTAGTGCCGGGGTCACAAAAACGCCGGCGCTGCTAGGCAGCGCCGGCGAGATCAGAACAACGGCTCAAGGCCGACTTGGCGAATCAACTCAAGGGATCAATTCAGGCGTTCGAACACGGTAGCAACGCCCTGGCCCATGCCGATGCACATGGTCGCAAGGCCAAGGCGCGTGTCCTGGCGCCGCATGACCGTGAGCAGGCTGTTGCTGATTCGGGTCCCGGAGCAGCCCAGCGGGTGCCCCAGGGCGATGGCCCCTCCGTGCAGATTGACCTTCTCGTCCATCACATCGAGCAGTCCCAGATCCTTGAGCACCGGCAGCGCCTGGGCAGCGAAAGCCTCGTTGAGCTCCACGGTCTCAATGTCATCGATCGTAAGACCCGCCGCCTTCAAGGCTTTCTGAGAGGCAGGAACCGGTCCATAGCCCATGATGGAGGCATCACAGCCGGACACCCCGGTCGACAGCACGCGAGCGATCGGCGTGAGGCCGAGAGCCTGGGCGCGCTCGTAGCTCATCACGACCATCCCGCTCGCCCCAACGGAAAGCGCTGAGGATGTGCCCGCCGTGACGGTACCGCCACGAGGATCAAACACCGGCCTGAGTCCTGCCATGCTCTCCAGGTTGGCTTCCGGGCGAATGACCTCGTCGCGCTGGACCAGGATCCGGCGCCCGTCGGCATCATGCCCCTCGACACCGATGATCTCGCTATCAAAGGCGCCGCTCTGCTGCGCCTCATAGGCGCGCTGGTGAGAGCGCACGCCGAAGTTGTCCTGCTGCTCGCGGGAAATGCTATGCAGCTTGCCAAGCAGTTCGGCGGTCATGCCCATCATCATCGCCGCCTTGGCGGCATGCTTGCTGGCGCTGGGGTTGACGTCGACACCGTAGGTCAGCGGGATATGCTCCATGTGCTCTACCCCACCCACCAGGTAGACGTCGCCCATTCCGGCCTTGATATTGGCGGTCGCGATATGCAGGGCGCTCATGGAGGAACCGCACAGCCGGTTGACCGTCTGGGCCGGCACACTGCGCGGCATAGCGGTCATGATCTGGGCGTTACGGGCGACGTTGAAGCCTTGCTCCAGGGTCTGGTTGACGCAGCCCCAGATGACATCATCCACCTCGGCAGGGTCAAGCTGCGGCACTCGCTGCAGCAGAGCGTTCATCACTGCCGCAGACAGGTCCTCGGCACGCACGTGGCGAAAGCCACCGTTCTTGGCCTTGGCCATGGCGGTACGGGCACCATCGACCACCACGACGTCTCTCGGGTTCAAGCTCATCTGTCTTCTCCTGTCTCGTGGGGTCACTTGGTGTAAAAGGTCTTGCCCGCGTTGGCCATCTCGCGCAGGCCATCCGTGGGGGCATACAGCGGGCCGAGCTCAGCCGCCAGGCTATCCGCCAGGGCGACAAACTCTGCCACTCCCATGGCGTCGATGTAGCGCAGCGCACCGCCACGGAAGGGAGGGAAGCCAATGCCATAGATCAACGCCATATCGGCCTCTGCGGGCGTGCCCACGATGTTGTCCTCAAGGCAGCGCACGGTTTCCATGCACAGCGGCACCATCATTCGCGCGACAATGTCCTCATCAGAGAATTCGCGGCCTTCCGTCACGACCTGACTCACCAGCTCGACCGCGCTTTCGTCGCGCACCTTCTTCGGCTTGCCCTTGCGATCCTCTTCATAGGCGTAAAAGCCCTTGGCGTTCTTCTGGCCGAGACGATCGTTGTCGAACATGACCTGAATCGCCGTCTTGCCTTCACGGGCCATCCGATCAGGGAAGCCTTCCGCCATCACCTCATTGGCATGGACGGCCGTATCCATTCCCACCACATCCAGCAGGTAGGCAGGTCCCATGGGCCAACCGAACTTCTCCATGACCTTGTCGACTCGCTGGAAGTCGGCGCCTTTCTCCACCAGCAGGCTGAAGCCGCCGAAGTAGGGGAAGAGCACCCGGTTGACCAGGAAGCCAGGGCAGTCGTTGACCACGATCGGGGTTTTGCCCATTGCCTTGGCGTAGGCCACCGTCGCCGCCACGGCGGCATCGCCGGTCTTCTCGCCGCGAATGACCTCGACCAAGGGCATGCGGTGCACCGGGTTGAAGAAGTGCATGCCGCAGAAGTTTTCCGGGCGCTTGAGGTTCTGCGCCAACCGGGTGATGGAGATCGTCGAGGTGTTCGATGCCAGGACGGTGTTCTCGCTGACCTGTGCTTCGACCTCGGTCAGCACCGCATCCTTGACCTTCGGGTTCTCGACCACGGCTTCGACGACCAGATCGACCGTGCCGAAGTCACCATAGGACAAGGTAGGACGAATATTGGTGAGCTTCTCCGCTGCTGCCTCAGGTGACAGCTTGCCCCGAGCCGCCTGCTTGCCAAACAGCTTGCGTGCCTCCTTGAGCCCCAGCTCGATGGCATCCTCCTTGATGTCCTTCATCAAGATCGGAGTGCCCTTCGAGGCGCTCTGATAGGCGATTCCACCGCCCATGATCCCGGCCCCCAAGACGGCAGCCTGACGCACGGGCTGAGCCTGCTTGGCATACTGTCCGCCCTTTTTCTTGACGACCTGATCGTTCATGAACAGGCCGACCAGGTTGTAGCAGACATCGGTCTTGGCCATCTTGCAGAATGCCTTGGCCTCGATGGCCTGCGCGCGTGCCCGCGTCTCGCCAGCGCCCTTCTGGATCACCTTGATGGCTTCCACTGGCGCCGGATAATGTGGACCCGCCTTGCCAGCCACATAGCCCTTTGACGTTTCAAACACCATCATCTGCTCGATGGGGTTCAGGTTGAGCGGGCTGTTCTTCTCTTCTCGACGTGCCTTGACGTCAAGCTCTCCGGCGTTGGCCCGGGCCAGGATATCCAGCGCCGCCGCCTCGAGGTCTTCTCGGGGCACCACGGCGTCAACCGCTCCCACCTTGAGGCATGCATCGGCGCGGTTCTCGGTGCCTCCGGCAATCCATTCGATGGCGTTATCGGCGCCGATGACCCGCGGCAGGCGAACACAGCCGCCCCAGCCCGGCACGATGCCCAGCTTGGTCTCCGGCAGGCCAATCTTGGCTTCCGGGCTCATCACACGGAAATCCGTCGAGAGCACCACCTCACAGCCGCCCCCCAGGGCCAGGCCGTTGATCGCGCTGACCGTCGGGAACGGCATGTCTTCCAGGCCATTGAAGATGCTGTGAACCTGCTCGAGCATGGCCTGAATCTCCGCCTCGTCCTTGTCGAACATGGCGTGAAACTCAGTAATGTCGGCGCCCACAATGAAGGCTTCCTTGGCGCTCTTCAGCAGCAGCCCCTTGAGCCCCTGATCACCGCGCACCGCCTCGAGGGCTTCACCGAGCTCCTTGATCACGGCGCCGGAGAGCTTGTTGACCGATTCATCCTTCAAGTCGAAGGTCAGGATGGCGATATCGTCGCCATTGCGAGCCACCGAAATGGCGTTGCCTTGATAGATCATCCACGCATCTCCACTGAAGTCATCCCGTGTTACCCGGACAGTGGCCTGTGTCCCTGTCCAGGTGAGCGGTATTCATACGGCCGTTTGATTTTGCCAGCTTGGTGCAAAGATTCACTTCCGTCAACCCCTACCATTACCTTAGAGGGATTACACGACGTTGAAGCAGGTAAAGGCATCCTGGCAGCGTTTAAGCATACTGTTAACAGAGCGCTGGAGAGGTGTCGTGGGAGCTGGCAGGGCCACCGCCGCTATGCCCTTGCGTAGGCCAGGTCGGGAGCGCAGCTTGCCTATGGTTAAATGGCGGCCTTGCGCTACACCCGCTGTCGATTGAGCGGCTGCGCATGACCTTGAGCACGACCCTGCGTTCAGCGCTTTTTGCAGTGCCGACTGTCTTTCATCGTTACGGATTCTCCTATGTCTACGCCGCCCGCCCAGCGCACCACGCTGAACGCCCTCCAGCGCACCATCGAAACCTGGGTTGCCCGCCTGCGTCCCTGGCACTGGGTCTGGCCACCGCTGGCCTTTGCCGCGGGCGTTGCCAGTTTCTTTCTGGTGGAGCGACAGCAGTGGTTGGGTGTCCTGCTCGCCACTGGCATGCTGCTGGCGTGGATTCTGCTGCTGTCAGAGAGCCTGATCGGGAGAATCATGGTGCGGCGGGGCTACCCGTCCCTGCCCCGCGGCGTGACCACCTTTATTGCCCAGATGATTCACCAGGAAACCTTGTTCTTCACGCTTCCCTTCCTGGTCGCCACCACCGTCTGGACCAGCGGTCAGGCCCTGTTCACCTTGTTCATGCTGGCCATGGCTATCCTGTCGATTGTCGATCCCCTGTACTACCGTCTGGCCGCCCGCAAGCGCTGGCTGTATTTCGTCTTCCATGCCCAGTGCGTGTTTCTCGTCGTGCTGGTCACGCTGCCGCTGGTGCTGCACCTGAGTACCGGACAAAGCATGCTGGCGGCAGTGGTCGCCATGCTGCTGTTCAGCCTGCCAAGTCTATTGCATCTCCTGCGGCCACTCAGCCCAAGCCGGTGGCTGGCCATGTTCGCCTTGCTGCCGGTGTTGGCGGGGGCGGCCTGGCTCGGGCGTGTGTGGGTCCCTCCCGCCACGCTTTGGCTGTCTGGAAGCGCGCTCTCCCCCGCCTTCGACGAGGCCAGCCGCACACCTCAGGGCAACATGGCGCTGACCCCGGAGGCACTGACGTCTCGCGGTCTATATGCCTATACCGCGATTCACGCGCCGCGAGGACTCAAGGAAGAGGTCGTGCACGAGTGGCGTCATGAGGGGCAGCTGGTCGACCGCATCGCGCTTGAGATATACGGCGGCCGTGCAGAGGGATATCGCGCCTGGACCCGCAAGCAGAACTTCCCTGACAACGTGACCGGCAGCTGGCGGATCGACGTCATGACCGCCGGGGGACAGCGCATCGGCGTCCTCAGGTTCGAGGTAGCGGATGATCCTGACCAGGCCACCAGGGCAGATGCCACTATCGACACTCAGGTCGGCATGCCAGGGCTGCGCTTGCGGTGGCTGACGGCCGGCCCTGAGGGCCAAGAGGCAGACCGGGAAGAGGAAAAAGAAGACGCTGGTACAGCTCCCGGATTGACGGAAGACCACTCAGGCCGCAGCGAAAGCAGCGAAAGCAGCGAAAGCAGCGAAAGCAGCGAAAGCAGCGAGGATAGTGAAAACACCGCAACCAGTGCGCCAGCCCCCAGCGAGGCCGTGCCACAGTCAACAGCGCAGTAACAGGATCGGTGGATACCTCAATCGGACGATCGAGAAGGTGCATCAGAGGGCAAACCAGGGTGGTGGCTTGCATTCCCGCGCCAGCGTTCGGACAATCGAATCATTTGCAGCCTTGCGATTCTAGGTCGATATGAACGAGAACATTGGATTCCAACTCTCCCGTGCACCGCGCATATGGCGGGCGGTGCTTGATCAACGTCTGGCTCCGCTGGGGCTCACCCAGACCCGTTGGGTGACGCTCTATCATCTCTGGCGCATGCCAGAAGGCCAGCCACAATGCGACCTGGCTCGCGCTATCGGTGTCGAGGCGCCTTCACTGGTACGAACCCTTGACCAACTCTGCGAGCAGGGCCTGGTGGAGCGCTGCCCCTGCGATCAGGACCGCCGCACCAAGCGCGTCCATCTCACGGAGCAGGCAACCCCGCTGCTGGAGAAGATCGACGCCATCGTGCGTGAAGCCAGGGAAGAAATGCTGAAGGGCCTGGATGATGAAGAGCAGGAACGCTTGAGTGACATGCTCAATCGTATCGAAGCCAATGGCCAGGCACTGTTAAGCCCGGAAGACTGCCAAGGCTAAGTGGCGCTGGCTTGGCTTGGCTTGATCAGGTCTGGTCTGGTCTGGTCTGGTCTGGTCTGGTCTGGTCTGGTCTGACCCAGCATCGGCGGCGCGCATCCGCAGAATCGCAAAAGCGCGCCCTCCAAAGCAGAGCGATATACCTTTAGCAGAGCGTCTTATCTTATCCCGCCCCGCGGAGCCTAAGGCGGCGAGCCCGGGACGCTGCCGGCCGGACGATCAGGACGCCCCTGCAGCGCATCTCGGAGTGCCGCTGCTGGCGCCGAGATAGCGCCAAACTCCGGCGCCTCGAGAGACTCCTCCCACCAAAGTGTCAAGGCTTTGTCACAGGATTCCACCACCCAGGCGTCGTCCGGCAGTTGTGACAGCAGCCTCGACAGGCGTGCGCTGATGACAGAGGGCAATGGCTCCAGCGGCTGTACCCTCCAGCGCCAGCCTTCATCGTATTTAAAGTGCTTCAACGACTCGCTGGCCCGAGCCTTGCGCACCAGCACAAAATGCGGTCCCGGGCGCTGAGCAGGATAGGCCCAACGATAGGCCGCCATCTTGTCGACCTCACCATGCAACGGGGGTGCATCCAGCTTGACGCTGGCACCTGCTTCAATGGCAACCTGACGCAGCTGGCTCTGCCGACGCTCCCTGGCGGTGGGCCTGAGCCACATCGCTGGTGCGAAGACCATCCCTACGACACCCAGTATCAGTAGCCACAACATACGGTTTCCTTTGCAAAAACGTTGATCGTCGGCATTGTTTTGACTGCCACGGCGTCCTAGAGTGACATTACGATACCTCTTTTACTTGACCGCCGAGGAGGCGTAGTCCCGTGAGCAATGAATATCGTCATGTGCTGGTGGCAGTGGACCTCACCAAGGACTCTCACAAGATCCTCGAACGAGCCTTGCAGGTCGCTGACCGCAACCACGCCAAGCTATCGATCATGCACACCCTGGAGCCACTGGGCTTTGCCTATGGCGGTGACATTCCCATGGATCTCACCAGCATTCAGGATCAGCTGGATGACCATGCCAAGCAACGTCTGGCGGAGATCGCCGATGCCACGGTCGCCCGGGAAGATCAGCATGTAGTGGTGGGCATGCCAGATACCGAAATTCACCGTTTTGCCGACGAAAACGGCGTAGACCTTATCGTGGTTGGCTCACACGGTCGCCATGGTTTCGCTCTGTTGCTCGGCTCCACCTCTACCGGGGTACTCCATGGAGCCCAGTGCGATGTGCTGGCCGTGCGAGTCGGCAAGGAAAGCGAAGAGTAAGCACACCACCCACCACCCTATCGGGTGTCATGCATCTCCAACGTTGGCGCCGGCTTCATGCCGGCTCCAACGACTGCCTTGGCCACAGCTGGGTTACTCCCCGGACGCCATGGCCTCGAGTTCCATCCAGCGTTCCATGGTCGCGTCCAAAGCATCCTGGGTCTGCTGCAGCAACGCCAGTCGCTCGGCCACCACGCCGGAGGGCTGCTGGTAGAAGTCTGGGCGCCCTGCCTCGCTTTCCAACTCGGCCACTTGGTCTTCCAGCCGCTCAATCTCGGCGGGCAGGCCATCCAGCTCACGCTGCAGCTTGTAGGACAACTTGACCGGCTTGGCCTTGCCTTGCCCGGTCGGCCTGGAGCTACCCGCTGAGGGCGTTCCCCCCGCTGAAGGCTCTTTATCAGCTGAAGGCTCTTTATCCGCTGAAGGCTCCGTATCCGCTGACGGCTCCACCCGCTGACGCGCGGCCCCCTCCCAAGGTGCAGGCGGCAGTTTACCGCCCTGACGCACCCAGTCGGTGTAGCCACCCACATATTCACGCACCTGACCACGCCCCTCGAAGGCCAGTACGCTGGTCACCACATTGTCCATGAAGGCGCGGTCGTGGGACACCAGCAACAAGGTCCCATCGAAGCCCAGCAGCAATTCTTCCAACAGCTCCAGGGTCTCGACATCCAGGTCGTTGGTCGGCTCGTCCAGTACCAGCACATTGGCTGGCTGAGTGAACAGCTTGGCTAACAGCAGTCGATTCGACTCGCCACCCGACAAGGCCTTGACCGGCTGGCGGGCGCGCTCAGGCGAAAACAGGAAATCCTGAAGGTAGCTCATCACATGGCGATCGCGGCCACCCACCGTGACACGATCACTTCCCTGGGCCACGTTATCGTAGACGGTACGCTCCGGCTCGAGCCCGGCTCGCAGTTGGTCGAAATAGGCAACTTGAAGCTTGGTGCCAACCCGCACATTGCCCTCGCTGGGGGTCAGCTCGCCCAGCAGGATCTTCAGTAGCGTGGTCTTTCCCGCGCCATTACGGCCGATCAAGCCGATGCGGTCACCCCGTTGAATCTCGATGCTGAGATCACGGATGACCGTCGCTTCCTCGAAGTGCTGGGTGACGTTCTCCAGTTCGACCACGCGCTTGCCGCTGCGCTCACCGGAGTCGACGGTCAGGTTGGCATTGCCCTGACGCTCCCGTCGCTGACTACGTTCACGGCGCAGCTGCTCAAGGGCCCGCACGCGCCCTTCGTTGCGGGTGCGACGAGCCTTGATACCCTGACGAATCCAGGCCTCTTCCTGGGCCAGCTTCTTGTCGAACTCGGCATTCTCGCGCGCCTCGATCTCGAGCTCGTGCTGCTTCTGCGCCTGGTAGGTGGCGTAGTCGCCGGGGTAGCGGCCCAGCTTGCCCCGGTCCAGCTCAAGAATGCCGGTGGCAAGCCGCGACAGGAAAGCCCGGTCGTGGGTGATAAACAGCACCGCCCCGGCAAACGCCGCCAGCTGCTCTTCCAGCCAGGCAATCGTATCCAGATCCAGGTGGTTGGTCGGCTCATCCAGCAGCAGCAGGTCGGGCTCCGCCACCAGGGCTCGCGCCAGCGCTACCCGCCGCCGCCAACCGCCAGACAGCGACGACATGGCAGCATCTTCGGGCAGGCCAAGACGTGTCAGCACGACGTCGATGCGCTGGTGAAACGACCAGCCATCGATGGCCTCCAGACGGGTCTGCAGCTGCGCCATGCGGTGCATGTCCGGGTCTTCCGACTGCACCAGGTGGTGGTATTCCGACAACAGCCCGCCTGCCTCCGGCAGACCTTGTGCCACAACGTCAAAAATCGTCTCTCCGCTGGCCTCGGGCAGGTCCTGCTCGAGGACACCAATCTTCAAGCCCGGCGCACGCCACACCACACCGCCGTCGGCCTGGTTTTCCCCCGACACCAGGCGCAGCAAGGTCGACTTGCCAGTACCATTGCGGCCTACCAGCGCCAGCCGTTCACCCCACTCCAGGGTCAGGTCCGCACCATCAAGCAACACATGGTGGCCATAGGCCAGTTGCAATTGCTCCAGTCGTAGCAGGGTCACGCTTCACCTCATCGCTTGATCATCGTCATAGTGTACCTCAAGCCCCGGGCTCTCTGGCATGGGCAGCATCTGCCAAGCACTCTCGACCAGGCCGAGGTCCGAGCCACTTGGCGCCAATGGTGGTCACGCCTCGCGACAGGTACAATGCGCCCCCTGCTTCATTCCCCGCCAAGGAGCCCGCCTTGTCAGCCTGCGATGACACTCAGGATGATCTGCTACCTGACGCCCTGCGCTTTCGTTCTCCAACGCCACTGGTCGACATTGGCGCCAACCTTACCCATGAGAGCTTCGCCAAGGACCTCGACGCGACCCTGACAAGAGCCCGCCGTGCCGGCGTCGAGACAATGGTGCTGACAGGTACCGACCTGGCTCACGCACGCCAGGCCGCGGAGCTGGCAAAGCACCATCCGGGCTTATATGCGACGGCAGGGGTGCACCCCCACCACGCGAGCGAATGGTCCACTGAGTTGGAAGCCGCCATGCGCGCTCTTCACCGCCTCCCCGAGGTCGTCGCCGTAGGTGAGTGCGGGCTCGACTTCCATCGCAACTTCTCCACGCCTGCACAGCAGGAGGCTGCCTTCGAGGCGCAGCTAGCATTGTCGGTGGAATCAGGCCTCCCACTCTTTATCCATGAGCGAGACGCGGGTGAGCGGATGCGTGACATCCTGCGGGCATGGCGAGATGATATTCCACGGGCCGTGGTGCACTGCTTTACGGCCGATCGGGACACGCTGCACGGCTACCTCGATCTTGATCTGCATATCGGCCTGACCGGTTGGCTGTGCGATGAGCGCCGTGGCCACCACTTGCGCGACATGGTAGGCGACATTCCCGCCAATCGGCTGATGGTAGAGACCGACTGTCCCTACCTGCTGCCCCGTAACCTGCCAGCCAAGCTCAAGGGACGCCGCCATGAGCCGGCCCTGCTGCCATGGATCGTCCGTGAAATCGCTCATTGGCGTGGCGAAGATGAGGCCACCCTGGCAGCCAGCAGCACCGCCACGGCGAGAACGTTCTTTGACCTCAAGGAGTCCTGACATGGGCGACATGCCTGCCTTTATCGCCGTAGAAACCGGCGGCGACGGTGACCTGCCCCTGGCGATCGCCTGGAGCCTGGATGACGGACGCATCAAGCACACCCTGATTCAGCCCGACGAGGACTGGCTGGACGCAGAGACCGTCTCACTGGGCGACTACAGTCGTGAGGAGCTGGCCAGCATCGGCGTCAGCCCCCTCGACGTCATCCGAGAACTCGAGACCGATCACTTCAACGCGACCTTGCTTACGGCGGGCGTATTTGATGACGAGGCGGCCATTTCTCGCCTGTTCGACACCTACGGGCTGGACCCCTTCGTGGAGCTGGCACCGGCAGAGACCCTGTATCCTGACCTGGACCCCGGTGAGTGGGCGAGAGCGCGTAATGAGCTGTTCGGTGAACTTGGCCTGGAGCCGATGCGCCCCGAGCAGGAGGTCGAAGTCATGCTGCACCTGCATCGCCGTCTCAGCGGCAGCGTCGACGACGAATAAGGCGACTCAGCTGATCACTGGCTCAGGTACAAGCCGCTTGCGGCCACAGCGAATCGCCTCTGCCAGCCCCCTGCCCTCGAGATAGAACGTCTTCAGAGCCGCTTCAAATGCCGCGGCTCTGAGCGGCAACCCATCACGGCAATAGCGCTCGGCGCGGGCAGCCACCCGCCGGGAAAAGGCTTCCCGATCAACCTCGACCTCTCCCAGGTTGTCGACGCTGACATGGAAGCTCAGTCCTGCCGCTCGGCAGAACAAGCTTTCAAGGGCCTGAGGTGCCACCTCGACCTGTTCAAAGGCCTGTTGCTGGTGCTGGTCGCGCCCATCGGGCTCATACCAGTAGCCATAATCCTCGAGCTGTCGCCGCCGGGCCCCGGCGATGCACCAATGGCTGACTTCATGCAGTACGCTGGCAAAAAAGCCGCGGGCAAAGATCACTCTGTGCCAAGGGGTATGCTCATCGGCAGGCAGATACAAGGGCTCATCTCCACCGCGTTCAAGGCGGGTCTGGAAAGACTCTGAAAACAGGCCATCGAACAGAGCGATGACATCTTCAAGGCGGTGCTCCACTGGGGCTCCTTGCAAAGGCGGTGATAGAAGGCTCGTCATGAACGTCCGGCGCTGCACCGGGCGACGGCAATGCCGCCAGGCGTGCAAGAATAACAAGACCCGGGATAACGCCAAAGCCACAGGCTATGGCGATGCTGTGCCAATCCAGCAGCTCGCTTCCACCCAGCTCAACCGTGGAGCGCGGTGCAGACCTTTCACGCCATGCTGACGTCCTCTCGGCCAGCACTATGACCGAGTTCACTAAGGCGACGAAAACCTTCACGTTGTGCCAGCTGTTTTCTCCGTCCTCCTGCTGCCGAGAGCATCCGCGCTGTTGCTACTCATTACTGAGCCAGCTACCTGCAGTAAAGGCGGCTGAATGCAGCTACGGCGAGCTCGCCAAGACACTATCAAAGGTGATATTCGAGCGGGATCGCATCTAAGGCACAGCATGTAAGAAAATAGCACAACCTGTTTAGGCCATTACCCATTCCTTTTGATTTTTTTTGTCCTAGAAACTTGATCCACCCAGCTTTGACTTCGCTCAACTAAAGACACTCTGTTAGCATGGTCTTCGAGACAATCCATCTTCTTCATATTAGGTGTTTTTTCGAAAAAGTAAAAATCAAAAAAGATGACGTCGACCTGCTGAATATTTTCGGCAAGGATAACTACGATAATCATTTTTCGTTAGTTTCTTGAGGCACATGTAGGCTGTTGACCGCTCTCGATATCGACGCTGATGCTCGATATTGCAGAAATCTAAGTATCTAGGATATGCGCATCACACAGTTGGATTACGTAAAAAAGGGAATAGCAGCGACCTCATCGCCATACGGACTAATAAAGAAAAACACTTTCTATATTGTTTTTTGATCTAGCAATGAAAAAAGCCGAAATAAAAAATAGTAACTGCCACATCTCAGAACACGCTCCTCATTCCTAATGGAGAAAAAAATGAACCCATACGAAAATTTACCAGATAATGCCTTCTGGAAAAAAATGGCGGCCGAGAAGTCGATCTTCGATATATCGGAGCTGTGGTCACCAAAGTTCAAGGTTGCTCGTAGACATAAGGTAGTAACTTTTGGATCTTGCTTTGCACAGCATATCGGCAACGCACTAGAGAGCCGGGGTTACCATTGGCTTTCGACAGAAAAACCCCCAGCGCGCCTTTCTGAAGATAACGCAAGAAAATATAACTACAATGTATTTTCAGCAAGAACCGGAAACATTTACACCACTTCACTGCTCAAGCAGTGGGTCGAATGGGCGTTAGAAACAAGAGAGGTACCAGATGAAGTCTGGGAGAAGGATGGTCGCTTTTATGATCCCTTTCGCCCTGTCATCGAGCCGCAGGGTTTCTGTAGTGAAGAAGAGCTGAAGCTTTCTCGACAGCAGGCTATAGCGTCGTTCAAAGAATGCATCGAGACGTCGGATCACTTTGTTTTTACCTTAGGCTTGACCGAGGGATGGTACAATTCGGAGCATGGCTACGAGTATCCGATGTGTCCGGGCACCTCTGCAGGAATGTATCAGGACAATGTCCACGCCTTCAGTAACCAGGTATTCCATGAAGTCCTTAAGCGCCTGAGTGAAGCGATGGAGATGATGCGACATGTCAATCCGTCGCTAAAATTCATACTGACCGTTTCTCCAGTTCCACTAGTGGCCACCCATTCGGGCAACAATGTACTGGTTGCAACGATGGAGTCCAAATCAGTACTTCGCGCTGTCGCGGGACAATTAGCTAGAACTCGCCCCTATGTCGACTATTTCCCTTCTTACGAAATCATCAATAGCCCAGTATTCAAGGGTGTATTTTTCGAGCCGAATCAAAGAAATGTTAATCCCGCAGGCGTCCGATTTGTCATGGACCACTTTTTTCAATGCCAACAGGAAAAATTCGGTGCGGAGTCACCCGTCACGAAAAGAAGCGTGAAAGATAGTGGCATAGACAGCAGTGAGCTCGTGTGTGAAGAAGAGATACTCGAAGCCTTTGGAGGCGATATATGAAAAGAAAGATCTGCGTTATAGGCAATAGCCACGTCGGCGCCTTGAAGACAGCTTGGGACCTGATGCCAGAGTGGCATAGCGAAAACGAACTCGTCTTTTTTGCCGCGAGAGCCAATGGAATGAGTGACCTTCATCTTGAGGGCAAACATCTTATCCCTCGTTCATTGAAGCTGGAGGAGTCAATAAGATTTACATCAGGAGGACTGAGTAATATTGATGTCTCAGACTATGACATCTTCTTAATCTACGGACTTCAGATGGAGGCTTTTTTTATTGAGCAGGACACTTTCTTTTCAGCGGCAGTGGTCAGGCAATCTGTAATAGACAGTGTCAGCAACACTCTTTCCCTACACATCTTGAAACAAATAAGAAGTGTGACGGACAGCGGCATATATATTGGACACTGCCCTTTACCTGAATTGCAAAGTGTCGAAGAGGAAGTATATTCTACAGAGGACTATATTTCCGGCGTAGAAGTGATGAATGATGAGGTGTTCAAATCGTTCCGCGCGAAGTTGATCCCACAGCCCGTCGCTACGATCGTCAATGGAGCCTTTACCAAACCAGAGTTCTCGAAGGGCAGTAAAAGGCTATCTGTGGGTGATGACCGGGATGAGCAGGAGCATCCGGAGCACAATAGGAAGCACATGAACGACGCGTTTGGCAGAGAGTGGCTATCACATTTTTTTGAGCAGGCCTCAGCAGGATCGTCATATTGATAAGGGTAAGCGCGATGGAGTGCGGAAATCTCGTCACACCCGCTGGCTGGATAGATCCTGCTCTATCTGCCTGCGGATGGACACTACGACCAGTCTGCTGACCGGCGTCATCAGGGCGTGGCCCCCAGCCGGTGCGCTGGCGATTGCAGGCTGAGTTTTACCTCAGCCTGCAATTACCGCGAGAACTGACCGTTCAGAGAGGCTTCGCTAGAGGCGGATACCAGTGCCGCTATCTGCCATCTAGTCGACACTGTCGAGGTCATGGACGGTTGGCGTGCGGCTGCCTGTACGCCGCCTTCGGCTCGCACCGAGGTTTGGCCAGGGGATAATGACCAACATTTGATACCTGCTGGATGAACGAGCACCTGCCACGTAAGGCTGCGCTGAGAAATGGTGCAGAGGCATACCGTCTTTTCCATTGATGCTCGCAGCCAACGCCGCTGACAGGCGCCAGAATGGTGCATCGCTGATACACTCACACCATCTCCTATCGGCCGACAGCGCAGGATGCGGATAGCCAGGGCATGACGCCCGTTACCTTTTGCATGGAGCCTTAGATCGTGCGCCCTTTTCCCACTGGCCTTGGCGCCACGAGCCGGCGAGAAAGCTGGCCGCTTATTCGTCTTGCCCTTCCCATCTGCGGTGCTCAGCTGGCCCAGGCCGGAATGAGCGTGGTCGATATCATGATGACAGGCCGCCAGAGTGCTACCGACCTGGCGGCGGTGTCGGTGGGCGCCAGCCTGTGGATGCCACTGATGCTGTTCATGACAGGCACCCTGATGGGGCTGACGCCGATCGTCGCGCAGCTGATGGGAGGAGGACGTCAGGGCGGTATCCGGGCCAACGTTCATCAGGCCATGTGGGTAGGGCTGGGCCTTGGACTGATCTCGGCGTTGCTGCTGAACCTGGCAGTGGCGCCCGTGTTCCATTGGATGGCAGTGCCTCCTGCGGTTGCCGAACGCGCCGCTGACTACGTCGGAGCCGTGGCATACGGTATGCCCGCCGTGGCCATCTTTCTGGCCCTCCGGGCCTTTTCAGACGGAATGAACCATACCCGACCCGCACTGTGGATCAGCCTGATTGGATTGGCCGTCAATATTCCCAGCAACTATGTGTTGATCTACGGCGGAGAAGGCCTGGTGCAGCTGTTGGGTCCGGCAACGCCAGACTGGCTAGCGACCTTGCCTGCTCTCGGTGCTCATGGTTGCGGCATTGCCACTGCCATTGCCATGTGGGTCATGACGCTGGCCATGGTTCGCTATACCCAGAAAAGTCGGGCCTATGGCAGTGTTGAGCTATGGCGCCAGCCAAGCCGGCCAGACCTGAAGTCGATGGCTGAGCTGCTTTATGTTGGGGTGCCCATTGGGGTCGCGATCTTTGTCGAGGTGACGCTTTTCACGCTGATTGCCTTGTTCGTCGCAAGCCTTGGAGAAATCGTGGTGGCAGCTCACCAGGTGGCGCTCAACTTCACTTCACTGCTGTTCATGCTGCCGCTTTCGTTGGGAATGGCGCTGACTGTTCGTGTCGGCAATGCCCTGGGAAGCGGCGATGCCCGTCTGGCCCGACTGGTCGCCTGGAATGGCATCCTGATCGCACTGCTGGTGGCGCTGTTCAACAGTGCCGTCCTGTGGCTGTCCGCCGATCTGGTGGTCGGCCTGTATACCCACAACACCCAAGTACAGGCCCTGACGCTGTCACTGGTGGGCCTGGCCATGCTGTACCAGGTATCCGACTCGCTGCAGGTTGCCCTGGCCGGTGCCTTGCGAGGCTACAAGGACACCAGAGTCATCATGTTCATCACCTTGCTGGCATACTGGCTGGTCGGGCTGGGCGGTGGCCACCTGCTCGGCCGCTACGGTCTAGGAACCTGGCTGCCCCCCCTGGGCGTCCATGGCTACTGGATCGGATTGATTGCCGGATTGACCGTGGCGGCGTTGCTGCTAGGGGAACGTTTTCGCGTTAAGGCCAGACAGGTGGCCCGCGCCAATATCGACATCGCCCCATGAAGGCATGCCGCCTGTTCGCCCTGCTGGCGGGGCTCGCTGTGTTGCTCTGTGGGTGCGGGCCGTCGTCCCTGGAGCGTGAGCTCATCGCCTATCAGCACGAGCTTGCCGACGCCACTGGGTTATCACCGCCAGAAACCAGCGATGTGCCGAATATCGGTGATTTCCCCGAGCGCCGGTCACTGACGCTGGAGATTCCTGAGGTCCGCGAAGGCCTGCTTGACGTTTTCGCCTTGCGTAGCTGTCACATCGCCAACCTGGTGGCCCAGCGCAACAACCAGCTTGGAAAGACCGCAGCACCGAGCCAGCACTGGCTCTACGAATTGCAGCTGTGGCGACGGCTTGACCATTGCATGAATAACCCTGCCGTCGACTCGCTCAGCCCGGAAGATCGCGAGCGCCTGGCCAGGCTGACCGAGACCAAGACCCGCCAGCTTCCCTTGGCCAGCTACAACGCCTTGGTCGCCTCTTCAGAGTGGGCAGGCAGTTTTTCACGCGCCAGTGCTGTACTGGACATTGACGAACTGACCGCCGTGGATGCTCAGCTACCCGCCTTGACCTACCTGACCCAGGCCGTAGATCGACAGTTCGACCATCAGTGGCAGCCAGACTCAGGCAAACTCGAGCAGGCGCTGAAAGTGCTCCGTGATCGTCCACTCAGCGCCGAACTCATGCGCACACTCCAGCTCGCCACGCTGCGGCTGAAAGAGGCCAACGGCCTGCTGGAAAGCGCGCTGGGCAACACCAGTCTGCCGCCCCAGGCGAGCTGTCCGCTGGCTGAGAAAACGCCCTCGGCGGATCTCCTGCTTCGACAGATGGAGCGTCTGCTACGTCAATCGCGACGCTGGTTTAGCGCCATGGACCAGCTCCTGGATGCCCACCTAGAGGGCGCAGCCGAACTCCAGCGCTACCGCAGCCAGTGGCTCTCGCCCAGCGGCGCTGACACTCCGCTGGTGCGTTTCCGCGAGGTCTTGGACCACCACAGGCTACTGCGCCAGCAATGGGATCAACGCTGTGTGGGCGACAGGGACTTACGCTAGTCGATCAGTCTGTGCTATTGATGAGAACAGGGACGTAGAGCGCAGCGTCCGGCCTTCGCCGAGATGCACAGCCGTTAGCAAGCAGCCGCTGGAGGGAGATCATGGGCATTCCACTATCACCCCGCCCCGCTCGGGTCATCGACCTGGAAAGCATGCGCCAACGCCAACAGGCGCGTCGACGCCTGGTCAGGCTGGCGCCGGAGCTAGACGGTCTGGAAATGGTGTATCGGCTCGATGCACATCCTGACACCCTCTATGGCATGCCTATCCTCGCTTGGGGAATGCGAGAGAACGGCGACATTGTGGGCCTGGTACCCTGGATGGAGTCACTGACTCCCTGCGAACAGCTTGATGATCCAGACCATGGACACTTCGTCGGTTACCGGGATCCCGAAACGGAAGAGCTGTTCGATCAGCCACCGGAACACAAGGAGATGGAGCTTGCTCACGCGGCTGCCTACTTCGAATACGAAGACACCAGCGACACCACGCTCATCCAAACGCTACCTGACCACCAGGGAACCCATGCGCTGTGCATGGACGATGAGGGCGAGCCTTGGCAGCTCAAGCAGGTCTTTGGCTGGCGCCTGTACAGTGACGGCACCATTGAAGCCTTGCTGGCTGACGAAGAACTGATTGAATCCGTACCCGTTCTGCCGGGCGACGCCTGCCTGTATCCCGGCCATAGCCGCCACAAGGTGGTCTACTTCTTCCAGCGCCAGATTGCCAACCGCATCCGTCAGGAAGACCCGGCAACGCTCGAGGCTCTGGCCATGATGGTCATGCCGGACGACGAGGATGACGTCGAATAAAGGCCCCATGCCCAGCACGGGGCGTCACCGTCGACGCCCCCTTCAAACAAGCGCGATGTCACAGGCCGGCGGAGCTGTCACCCAAGGCGAATAAAGTACCAGTGAGTGCCATCTTCCAGCGTGTGATGCTGCTGCAGATCGTGACCGAGAAACTGGCAAAACTTGGGCACATCACGCGTGGTGGCAGGATCCGTCGCAATCACCTTGAGCACCTCGCCGGTCGTCATGTCACGCACCGCATTGTGCATCATCATGATGGGTTCGGGGCAAAACAGACCACTAGTATCCAGCTCCTTGTCGCTGGCGGGCAGGGCATCTACAGAATCCACCATCACTACCTCTGGGTTGGAGTAAAAGCATGATCAAGATCATCATCGAGCGACGTGTCATGCCGGGGTTGGAAGAAGAGTACGAACAAGCCGCCCGAGAAGCCATGCGCCAGTCACTTGGCGCCGATGGTTTCTTTGGGGGCGAAAGCCTCGTCGAACAAGGACGCTCGGACCGCCGACTGATGATTACCAAGTGGCGCGACCTGCGCGCCTGGAAAGCATGGTACACCAGCGAAGCCAGAGAACGCGTCATGCAACAGGTACACCCCCTGCTCACCGAGGCCGAGACCGTCAGAATCTTCGAGCCTGCCTACTAATCTTTATCGAGTTGACCTTCACAGACCAGGCCTGAAAAGACCAGGCCTTCCTGTTCCAAGCCTTCACAGCACTGGCCTGCATGGACGACCGGCGTCGCCGCGGTATCGACGAGGCATTCAAGCGGCGCGCCACCAAGAGCTACGTCTACGCAGGTATCTCAGCCGTACTGTTCTAAGCGATACGAACGTAGACCGTGACTTCTTCCCTGTCATGGTAGAGGTGGCGGCAACGTATCTCGGCCTTCACACCGGTCTCGTCAAGCTGATCGGCCAGGGTCGCCAGGCACAGCGATACCTCCTCCCAACGTTTTTTCATTGGCAGCTTGAGGTTGAAGACAGCTTCTCGACACCAGCGGTTTACAAGCCAGCGTTGCACCATGGCAATGACGCGGGTCGGCTTGTCGACGATGTCGCATACCAGCCAATCCAGGCGCATCGGCGGCTGCCACACGAAGCCGTCCTCTCGTAGATGCTCGACCATCCCAGACGCCATCAGTGTGTTATCCATCGGGCCATTGTCGATGGCATACACCTGCATCCCACGCTGTACGAGTTGCCAGGTCCAGCCACCGGGCGCCGCACCGAGATCAGCAGCCTGCATCCCCTCCCCCAGACGCTCATCCCACTCATCTCTTGGGACAAATTCGTGCCACGCTTCCTCGAGCTTCAAGGTCGAGCGGCTCGGAGCAGCATGAGGAAAACGTAGCCTTCGAATGCCTCCAGGGAACTCGCTTCGATTACCCGGAAAACTCATGGCCAGCTGCACGCGGTCACCGTCTCTCCAGACCAGGTGGAGGCGCCGCCCCCCCGCCTTGCGCCTCAGAGCACCACGCTTCTTCAAGCGCATCGTCAGGGGCCGCTCAAGCGCCTTGAGCAGGCTACTCAGTGCCTTGGCTTCATTGGTATCAGGCGTCTCCTGCCAGATGGACTCGAAACTCCAACCACAGGCTTTCAACTGCTCGAGGATGGCCGTCAGCCGGTCATCCCTGGACAATCTCAGCTCCGGCAACGCCAACAGCGACTGCCTGGCAAACACCAGCTCATCAAACCGCAGCGACCGATGCAGGTCATTGGCCGGGTATCCGTCCGCCATGACGACCCTGACAAGCCCCTCCTCCATCAATGGCTCGACGCTTGCCACCGTGGCATCGCGCCCGAGTCGGTCAGTCAGTTCGGCACACAGGTCAGGTTCAAAGCCTGGACGGCAGAAAAGCAGTATTTGGTCAGGCGTCATGAGTAAAGGTTCTCTTTCTCCAGGCAAGATCCGCCCGCCCCTTGGCGGACAGCTCGATATCCTTGAGCTGCACATTCAGCGCATTGGTGGAAATCACGACTTCCCACAGGGAAAACACCAGCGAAATCGATAGCGACACAAGGCTAATGCCGAACAGCAGCATTCCCAGCGGTGTCCAGCTGAGAAACAAGGCAAACATGGACAGGGTGCACAGCAGAAAGCTGAACACACCAGCTATCTGCATGCGCTTGGTCAACGAGATGCGCCGGCGCAACAGGCGAATCTGCGTGATGTGATCATCTTCACCGTCCTTCACCTGTTCCGCCAGCTTGCGTATCAATCCCGCCAGGGTCAAAAAGCGGTTGGTATACGCCAGCAGCAAGAGAGATATCGCAGGAAACAACAAGGCCGGCGTGGTCAGGTTCACGGTGAGCTCCAGAGCGTCGACGAAAGTCGATTATGGTAGCAGTCGGCACGCCCAACGACGAGCCATCTTGCACGTTCCACGCCCCCTGATACATGGCCAAACGAAACGGCCCCCGACTCACGTCGAGGGCCGTTTCCGGATACCACAAGTAGCGTCAGGCGACTTACCGAATACCTTGCTCTCGGGCCATTTCCAGCGCAGCACGCGGCGCCGTCCACAGGGTCGGCAGGAGTACCAGCGAGACGGGAATGGCAGTGATCACGATAAACTGCTGCAGGGCACTGATCTGACCGGCTCCCATGCGCAGAAGAATCGCTGCCATCAGCGCCATGGCGATACCCCAGAAGGCACGGACCATGGGGTTTGGCTCGTCATGACCGGCTCCCACGACCGAGATGGCGTAACTCATAGAGTCACCAGTGGTCGCAACGAAGATAGTGGTCAACAGCAGGATCGCCAGCGCCATTAGCGTGCCACCCGGCAGTGCCTGAGCCACGGTCAGCGTCGCGACATCGAACTGAAAGTTGTTCAGCGCCTCGGTCAGGTCAATCGCTCCAGACAGCTGGTAGTAGATCCCGGAGCCGCCCAGCAGGGTGAACCACACCATGGTAGCCACCGGAGCCATGACCGCCACGGCCAGAATCATCTGCCGAATCGTCCTACCGCGGGAGATCCGTGCGACGAAGATCGCCATCAAGGGCCCGTAGCCGATAAACCAGGCAAAGAAGAACACCGTCCACCACTGCATCCACCAGTCAGGGGCGGTTTGGGTGGTCATCGTGGCCATCTCGAAGAAGGATCCCAGATAGCGACCCAACCCCTGAGTGAAAGCATCGGTCAGGAACAGCGTCGGCCCGAACAGGAAGATCGCCACTGCTATCGCCAGCGCCAGGAAGACGTTGAACCGGCTCAGCACCTGGATACCCTTGTGAATCCCGGTAACCGCCGATGTCACATAGACTGCCCCCAGGCCTGCCAGCACCATCAGCTGGGTGCCATAACCTTCACTGAAGCCGAACAGCTCGTGCAGGCCGAAGCTGACCTGAGTCGCGAGGAAGCCGATGGGGCCTACCGTGCCGGCAACCACCGCAATCACACAGAGTGCGTCAACCAGACCACCCAGGGGCCCCTGCATGGCTCGTTCGCCCAGGACTGGCGTCAACAGCGTTCGTGGCTGAAGGGGTAGTCCCTTGACGTAGTGGGCATGGGCCAGCACGACGGATGCCAGAGTGCCCAGCACTGCCCACGCCAGCAGCCCCCAGTGCATGAAAGACTGGGCGAGCGCACCTGCAATAGCGTCGACAGTTCCTGCTTCAGTATCGAAGGCCGGCGGTGTCACAACAAAGTGATAGACCGGCTCGCCGGCAGCAAAAAACACACCGCCCCCAGCCAGCAAAGTGCACATGATCATCGACAGCCACTTGAAGGTGCTGATCTCAGGTGCATCCAGGTTGCCGATCCGCGCCTTTGCGCTCGGACTGACCGCAATGCCGATGGCAATGAAGAATGTCGCCAGCAGGAGCAGCTGGAAGTAACTGCCCAGGGTCTTGGCTGTCCAGGCAAAGCCCGTCGAGATGCCATTGGCGACCATCTCAATGTCGTACAGCGACAAGGCAACGAAGCCCAGGATAAATCCCACACTTAGGATGAGAACGATGGGGTCGCCCAGCCGGGCGCTTGAAGACTTCCGCGTATCGGTGCTAGCGGTGGAATGACTCATGTCGTAGGTAGCGACAGACGACGAGGCGTCGGGCTGTCGGACTCTCCTTTCGGGAAAGATGAATGGCGCCCTGATGGGCATGAAGGAAGCACGGAGGATTCCGCGATTTCATGGCAGCTCTGTGGCTGAAGGGAAAGGATTCACCGCGCCTCATGCGCGGATCACATCCGGCGACACACCTGTAACGAGGTTCCAAGCGTGTCGTAAAAAGCATGACAATGTCGACGTCGCATGACCACCCTCTGAAAAGCGCGATGGTTCAACGCTTGAGTCTTTCTCCGGTCATGCCAGCATGCCACTGGCGGGGGATACGAACTCCGGGCGTCACATAAACAACAGCGCCCTTGCACGGAGATGAGTCACCCTGGAGCTTTTTGCAAGGGGTGGCGAACGCCACGAGCCCGCCCTTGAGGAGAGCCAGGCCGGACCGCACGCAATGCGGCCCCACACATAAAAAGTGGGGTCGACCCATGCGTACGAAAAAGCCCAACTCCTTTCGGAATTGGGCTTCTTCTGAATAAATGCCTGACGATGACCTACTCTCGCATGGGGAGACCCCACACTACCATCGGCGCTGAGCGGTTTCACTTCTGAGTTCGGCAAGGGATCAGGTGGTTCCCACTCGCTATGGTCGTCA
>NZ_JAEKJT010000011.1 GCF_017303055.1 Halomonas litopenaei
CGCGTACCACCTCCGTGGGCAGCGCTGCCATTCACCGCTTCCTGCGTCCGGTGTGCTACCAGAACCTGCCCGACAGCCTGCTGCCTGACGCGCTGAAAGACGGCAATCCGCTCAAGCTCAGTCGTCTGGTGGATGGCCAGCGCGAGGCGTGAGACTTGCCGCCAGTCATTCAGCAGCAAGGTAGATGATTCGGCAATACGTCGTACTGCAAGGACCGGCATATCATGCTGGTCCTTGTTTCTCCCTTATCCCAGGTTGTGCTTTCCCTTTGGCAGGCTCACCGGTCCCTTTTCGTGAACGCTATCGTCTGAATGACGAACATCAGGCGGTGACATCCGCTATCGATCAAGCTGAAGCATCCCCCTTACATCCGCCATGTCAGCGGTGCCTTTTCCTGCCCTTTACACCGAATTTCCGCAAAGTATTGACGTTGGAATGATGCGCTCAGGTCATCCTGTCAGCCTTGGTGTCTCTTTGCCTATTGTGCTGAAATTGCGCACTGACATCGTCCGATGCCCCGGCTCCCAAGCCTTGAACAAGCGGACGGCTGTATTGCGTCCGGTCTATCCGGTCAGCTCTTGCACCAGCTCCTTCAACGCTTGTGGCCAAGGCTCATTCTTGCGCGTGAGGATGCCGTAGTAGCCAAGCGGCTCGCCGATGGTCAGCGGCAGTACCGCAAAGCGACCCTGAGAAAAGGCGGTCTTGACCACCGAACTCGGCAACACCGACAGGGTGTCCGATGACGCCACCAGCTGCAGCGACGCCTGGGTTGAGGTGGTTTCGATGACGTTGCGCGGTGACGCGACACCCGCCTCGGCCAGTGCCGCTTCAAACAGGCCGCGCATGGGACTGGCCATGGGATGCAATACCCAGGGCCAACGCACCACCTCGGCAAGCTCTGGCACCCCTTGGCACAGCGGATGCTCCGGACGCGCCACCACCGATACCGGTTCTTCCTTCAGCGGCAGAAAATCGAACAGGTGGCGCTGGGAGGGGTCGGTATATCGGCCAATGACCGCATCCAGCAACTTGTACTCCAGGTCCACCAACAGCCTGTCGCTTGAGTTTTCCATCAACGAGATCGCCAGACGCGGTCGCTGGCGTTTCAAGGCGGCCATGGCGTGGGGCAGCATCACCGGTGCTGCACCGGGTACTGAGCCCAGCGCCAACCGGCCATGCCCGCCCTCGCGCAAGGAAGACAGCTCTTCTACCAGCCGATCGGTATCGTTCAATAGCCTTCTGGCATAGCGCAGCACTGTCTCACCGGCGGCAGTCGGCTCCATCCGCCCTGGTTCACGCTCGAACAGCGGCAGACCGAGAAAGCCCTCGATGTCCTTGAGCATCTTGCTGGCGGCCGGCTGACTGATATTTAGCTGTCTGGCAGCGGCATGCATGTTACGACTTTCGTCCAAAGCAACCAGCAACATCATATGTTTTACCCGCAGCCACGTCTTGACGTGAACGCCGCTATCATGGGCCATTGCGTGCCTCCGATGGGATCGGTATTCACGCATGATAACCTGTGGTTATCGGCACGACAAAAACTTCCATTGGCCGGTCTTTTTTCTGTCTGATTAGACTCTCCCTACGCCACTACATATCACGACAGATTTTTCTGACAGGTCTCTCTCTTCATCGTTTTCACAGCGCTTAATGGATGCGATATCGAGCCCTGCCTTTCAACAACATCAATGACAAGGCCGCCAGCATGACCACCATCACCCGCGTGGACGCCCGCGACATTCGCTTCCCCACATCCCGCCAGCTCGATGGCTCCGATGCCATGAACGAGGCCCCGGACTACTCCGCCACCTATGTCATCCTGCACACCGATCAGGAGACCGAAGGCCATGGCCTGAGCTTTACCATCGGCCGCGGTAACGACCTCTGTGTCGCTGCGGTAAAGGCACTGGCGCCGACCCTGGTCGGGCGTCGGCTGGAAGACATCACCGCGAACATGGGCACCTTCTGGCGAGAACTGACCAGCGGCGATAGCCAGCTGCGCTGGCTGGGTCCGGAAAAGGGGGTGATGCACCTGGCCAGCGCTGCCCTGGTCAATGCACTGTGGGACCTGTGGGCCAAGCACGAAGGCAAGCCGATCTGGAAGCTGCTGGTCGACATGCAGCCGGAAGAGCTGGTGCGCTGCCTCGACTTCCGCTTTGTCACGGATGCCATCACCCCGGAAGAAGCGATTGCCCTGCTCCGCCGCAATGCCGCCACCAAGGCGGATCGCGAAGCCGAGATGCGCGCCGACGGTTATCCCGGCTACACCACATCCGCTGGCTGGCTGGGCTACTCAGAAGAAAAGATGCGCAGGCTCTGCCGCGAGGCCCTGGCCGAGGGCTGGGAGCACTTCAAGCAGAAGGTCGGCGGGGACATCGAGGAGGATCGTCGCCGGGCCGCCATTCTGCGCGAAGAGATTGGCGAAGAGCGCACGCTGATGATGGACGCCAATCAGATGTGGGATGTGGACGAAACCATCGTCAACATGCGCCGTCTGGCCGAATTCAATCCGCACTGGATCGAAGAGCCGACCAGTCCAGACGATATCCTCGGCCACGCCGAGATCCGTCGACGTCTCGGTGGGGGCGTGTTCGGTCCCTCCCAGGGCAAGCAGCCGGGCGCCATTGGCGTGGCCACCGGCGAACACTGCCACAACCGGGTGATGTTCAAGCAGCTGCTCCAGGCAGGTGCCATCGATTACTGCCAGCTGGACGCCGCACGTCTGGGCGGGCTCAACGAAGTGATCATCGTGGTGCTGCTGGCGGCCAAGTACGGCGTGCCGATCTGCCCCCACGGCGGCGGTGTCGGCCTGTGCGAATACACCCAGCATATTTCGCTGTTCGACTACATTGCGGTCTCTGGCTCCCTCGAAGGTCGCCTGCTCGAATACGTCGACCACCTGCACGAACACTTCATCGATCCGGTGCGCATTCGCCACGGCCGCTACCTGGTACCCGAGGCGCCCGGCTACAGCATCACCATGAAGGCGGAATCTCTCGACGCCCACCAATTCCCCGAAGGCGCGGCCTGGCAAGACGCCTGAATCGCGCCCACCCCGGCCCATCCGACCCTGTCGGATGGGCCAGCATGCCACTCACCACAGCCTCTGAAAGGAGAGCACCATGACAACAACCACAATGCCCCAAGGCCCCTTCGCTCTTAGCCGACTCAAGCTGGCGATCTCAACCCTGACCGTCGCGTCGCTGGCCGCGGGCTTCGCCGCCACCAGCCAGGCGGCGACGGAAATGCCGCCGATTCCCGAGGTCTCCGGCAGCACTGTCGAGGGCGACGGCGACGACTACACCCTCAAGTTCAGCATCGGCACCACCCAGTCCGGTGCACAGTATCGCGGACTCGAGTACTTCGAAGACATCGTCGAGGCCCGCAGTGACGGCCACATCCAGGTCGAGCTGTTCCACAGCGCCCAGCTGGGTGACGACCTGCAGGCTGTCAGCGCCCTGCAGTCAGGCACGCTGGAAATGACCGCCCCGTCGACCTCTCCCCTGGTCAACATGTTCCCGCAGTTCGCGGTGTTCGACCTGCCGTTCCTGTTCCCGACCCCTGAAGTGGCGGATGAGGTGCTAGACGGCGAGATCGGCGACAGCATGCTCGAGGTGGCCAGCACCAACGGCCTGAAGGCCATCGGCTGGGCCGAGAACGGCTATCGCCAGCTGACCAACAGCCAGACGGCGGTAGACTCGCCTGACGATCTGGATGGCCTCAAGGTCCGCACCATGCAGAATCCGATCCACCTGGATATCTGGAAGACTCTGGGCGCGAACCCCACACCGATGTCCTTCGCCGAGCTGTTTACTGCACTGGAGCAGGGCGTGGTCGACGGCCAGGAGAACCCCTGGATCACGATCCAGTCGTCCAAGTTCAACGAAGTGCAGGGCTACGCGACCGAGTCCAACCACGTCTATACGCCGTTCATCACGCTGGTGTCGGAGCGCTTCTGGAACAAGCTTCCAGAGAGCTACCAGCAGCTGCTGGTCGAAGCCGCTGGCGAGATGGGTGACTACCAGCGCCATGTCAGCCGCACCCTGAACGGGCAGATCAAGCAGGAATTGATCGATGAGGGCATGACCATCACCGAGTTGACGCCGGAACAGGTGGCCACCTTCCAGGACACCCTGGCCCCGGTCTATGACGACTGGCGCGACAAGATTGGCGGCGAGCTGATCGACGATATCCGCGCCGTGTCCCAGTAAGTCGGCACGACACTGGATGCGGACCCACGAACGTCCATGACAGGGCTTGGCGCCACAGCAGCGTGCTGTGGCGCCAAGCCCTGCCGCCGCCCGCGGCGGCGGTGCTGTTGTCACCACGGAGGTGACCCATGACCACCCTATCTTCCACGACCACCCCGGGCATTCTGGGATGGCTCATCACGACGCTGCGTGTGGCCGTTGGCCTGCTGGTCCTCGGCGTCGTGTTCTGTGTGACCGCCAACGTGTTCGGTCGCTTCGTGCTCAACACCTCCTACGCCTGGGCGGAGGAGATGTCGCGCGTCATGTTCATCTGGCTGGTGCTGCTCGGTGCCGGTCTCGGCAGCCTCGAGAAAGAGCACGTGGCCGTCACCTACTTCAAGGACCTCGCCCCGGCGGGACTGCGTCGCCTGCTCGGATTTGCCGCAGTCGCGGTGATCTACCTGGTCTGTGCCTGCATCCTGATTGGCTTCAAGGAGCTGATTTCGGGCTACACCAGTTCGACCCCGATGCTCGGCATTCCCAAGACCTGGCTGTACAGCGCCATGCCGGTCATGGCTGGCCTGACCCTGATCGCCAATACCCTCGCCCTGGTGGCCCTGTGCAGGAGATCTGAACCATGATCCTCTGGAGCATTCTGATCGGTCTCGCGATCTGCATCGTCATCGGCATGCCGATTTCGTTTGGTCTTGGGGCCATCAGCCTGTTTATCTTCTTCTATTCGGACTACTCGCTGTCCCCCATCGTCGACCAGGCGGTCAATGGTCTCGACTCGTTCCCGCTACTCGCCATTCCGCTGTTCATCCTGGTGGGCGAAGTCATGAGTGAAGGCGGCATTGCTACGCGCCTGGTACGTCTGGCCAGCGCCCTGGTGGGCTTCGTGGCAGGCGGGCTTGGACAGGTCGCGGTCATGACCTCGATGTTCTTCGGCGGCATCAGTGGTTCTGCCGTGGCGGATGCCTCGGCCGTAGGCAGCATGATGATCGAGCCGATGAAGCAACACCGCTACACCGCTTCCATGGCGACCGCCATCGTGGTGGCGGCGTCGGTGGTCGGTATCATCATTCCTCCGTCGATTCCGATGATCCTGTTCGGGGTCGTGACCAATACCTCGATCTCGCAGCTGTTCCTGGCAGGTATCGTGCCAGGCATCTTGATCACCCTGGCACTGGCAGGAACCACCTACGTGCAGTCGCGCAAGAACGGCAAAGGACAGGCGTTTTCCTTTCCGGAGCTTGCCAGCGCGCTCAAGGACGCGATGTTGGCACTGCTGCTGCCGGTCATCATCGTCGGCGGGATTCTGACCGGCGTCTTCACCCCCACCGAGAGCGCGGCTATTGCGCTGGTCTACGCCTTCGCGGTGTCGTTCTTTGTCTATCGCAGCCTGACCCTCAAGCGCTTCTTCGAGCTGTGCATTGCCACCGGCCGCCTCACCGGCGTGGTCATGCTGCTGCTGGCCTTTGCCAGCGTGCTGGCGTGGCTGCTGACCGCCAATATGATCCCGCAGCAACTGGTGGTCAGCCTGTCCGCGATCACCGAAAACAAGCTGCTGCTGCTATTGATCCTGTCCGGTTTCCTGCTGATCGTCGGCTTCTTCATGGACCTGACTCCCGCCATGGTGATCCTGGCCCCCTTGATGACCCCCGTGGTCGTGAAGCTGGGTATCGATCCGGTGTACTTCGGCGTGCTGATGTCCTTCATCCTGGGCATCGGGTTGATCACGCCGCCGGTGGGAACCGTGCTCTACGTCGGCTGTGGCGTTGGCAAGGTGGGCATGGAAAGCCTGGTCAAGAGCCTGCTGCCCTTCTACTTCACCCTGGTGGCGCTGCTGGTGCTCTTCCTGCTCTTCCCTGGACTGGTGCTGTGGTTCAAGTGAGCCAGCGTGAACAACCCAGGGCGCCCGGAAAACCGGCGCCCTGGCCCCCTTTAGCGATGCGACCGAGCGCCTGTCTCGTCAAGACACTGGAGGGCGACGCTCCATCGCCCACTAAGCGGAGTTGGCCCATATGAGCCCCCACGATCCTCTTTTGCAATTCCTCGTACAGACCCTCGGCAACAAGGGGGTACTGACCGAGACGAGCGACATGGAGCGCTACCTGGTCGACTGGGCCGGAGCACGCGGTGGCCTGCCATTGGCCGTCGCCCGGCCCGACACACCCCAGCAGGTGGCGGACGTGCTTGGCTACTGCCATCGTCACGATATTCCGGTGGTGCCTCAGGGCGGTGGCAGCGGCCTGGTGGAAGGTGCGCTGCCGGACAGCCATGTGCCTGAGCTGGTGATCAGCCTCGAGCGACTCAATCGCGTGCGCTCGATCGACCCCCTCAACTTCAGCATGAGCGTCGATGCAGGCTGCATTCTGCAGACCGTAAAGGAAGCCGCTGAGGTACAGGATCTGACCTTCCCGCTGTCACTGGGCGCCCAGGGCAGCTGCCAGATCGGTGGCAATATCGCGACCAACGCCGGCGGTCTCAACGTATTGCGCTATGGCATGATGCGCCAGCTGGTGCTCGGCATCGAGGTGGCACTGCCCGACGGTCGCCTGCTCACCGATATGAAGGCGTTGCACAAGAACAACACAGGCTACGATCTGAAGCAGCTGTTCATCGGCGCCGAAGGGACCCTTGGCATTGTCACCGGAGCGGTGCTCAAGCTCTACCCTCGTCCCCAGGTCACCCGCACGGCCCTGATCGGCTGTCCCAGCGTCGAGGCCGTGCTCGGGCTCTACGCCCAGGCACGCCGCCACTGCTGCGATCTGTTGACGGCGTTCGAACTGATTCCCCGCGCCTGCCTGGAGCTGGCCTTCGAAGCCGATGCAACGTTACCCGACCCGTTGGACGGTGCCCATCCGGTGTATGTGCTGATGGAGGTGGCCGCCAGTGGGCCAGCAGATCTGGATGCGATGATCGAAGCGCTGTTCGAGCGTGGTATGGAAGACGGCCTGCTCGACGATGGCGTGCTGGCCTCCAGCGAGACCCAGGCCGCCCAGCTGTGGCAGCTGCGCGAGGCCATGCTCGAGGGCCAGCAGCGCCGTGGTGAACACCTGCGCACGGATGTTTCCCTGCCCATTTCCCAGCTGCCAGCGTTTCATGCTCAGGCGGAGGCAGCGGTGCTCGAGTCGTCACCGGAGTCCCAGGTCATTGCCTATGGCCACGTCGGCGACGGCAACCTGCACTTCAACATCCTGCCTCCCGGCCACCTGGACGATGACGCCAAGCGCAGCCTGCTGCACGAGCTGGAGGAACAGATCTTCTCCATTGTCGGCGAGTACAACGGCAGCATCAGCGCCGAGCATGGGATCGGCCGCGTCAAGCAGCCTCCCTTCCTCGAGAGCCTGTCCGCCCCGGAACACGACATCATGCGCGGCCTCAAGCGACTTCTCGATCCACGTGGCCTGATGTGCCCTGGACGCATCCTGCCGCGTACCCAGGGTTGAGCCAGGGCTAAGCGATAGGTAAGCGATAGGTGAGAAATAGTTCAGACATAGTTAAGAGCTAGTTAAGAGCTAGTTAAGCCAAAAGTGGTCAGGGCCGAGACACGCCCTGCCCCATGTGACGCTCGAGCGGCTGACGCGACATATAGCAACGCGAACTGACAAACGAACCAAAGGATGCCCCTATGAATAGCCTGCCTTCTGCCCACGACGTGCTGCCGCAAGACGCCGAGCGCGCCCTGCTGGTCGGCCGAGTCTGGCTTGATGATCAGCGCGGCCCTGTCGTCGTGACGGTGCGTAATGGTGAGGTGATCGACCTGTCCGCCACTGTCAACGTGATGGCTGACCTGCTGGAGCGGGATGACGCTGCACATATCGTAGCCAACGCCGAGGGCGAGTCCCTGGGGACTCTGGACCGCCTACTCGACAACGCTGGCTCCTCCAGCGCTCCTTACCTGCTCGCCCCCTGCGACGTCCAGGCCATCAAGGCCTGCGGCGTGACCTTCGCGGTCAGCCTGCTTGAGCGAGTGATCGAAGAACAGGCCGGCGGCGACGCCGCCCGTGCCGGTGAGCTTCGAGAAGAACTCAAGCGCGTCATCGGCGGCGACCTGTCAAAGATCCGTCCTGGCTCGGACGAGGCCATGGCGCTCAAGGCAGAGCTACAGTCCCGAGGCGCCTGGTCGCAATATATGGAGGTCGGCATCGGCCCCGATGCCGAGGTCTTTACCAAGGCTCAACCGCTGTCCGCCGTTGGCCACGGTGCTGCCGTCGGCCTGCACCCGTCGTCACACTGGAACAACCCGGAGCCGGAAATCGTGCTGGCAGTCGACGCCCGCGGCAACGCCCGCGGCGCTACGCTGGGCAACGACGTCAATCTGCGCGACATCGAGGGACGCAGCGCGCTGTTGCTGGGCAAGGCCAAGGACAACAACGCGTCTTGCGCAATCGGCCCCTTCATCCGCCTGTTTGACAAACACTTCTCCATGGATGACGTGCGCTCGGCGATGGTCAGTCTGCGTATCGAGGGGGACGATGATTTCCTGCTGGAAGACGCCAGCGACATGCGTGAGATCAGTCGCGATCCGCTGGACCTGGTAAGTCAGACCATTGGCGACCACCACCAGTACCCGGATGGCTTCATGCTGTTCCTTGGCACCATGTTCTCGCCCATCCAGGATCGCGATGGTCCCGGCCAGGGCTTTACCCATCATCTGGGTGATCGTGTCACCATCTCGACGCCACGCCTCGGCGCCCTCACCAACCAGGTCCAGCGCTCCGATCAGTTGCCCCCCTGGACCTATGGCATCCGTGCCTGGCTGAAGCATCAGAGCCGCGGCTAGCCCTTGATATGGCGCTTCGGTTGGCTCTTCGGGTCCACAGACAGCGCCTCCCACTCCCTTTTGCCTCGTCTCGCGACGGGGCTTTTTTCGTTATAGCGGTGCCTACACCGCGTCTCCCCAACGGCCGCTAACTCTGAGCTGAACCGCGCGGATACTACAGAAATCTCGCATGCAGTATGCGAGTTCCAGCACCACCCGTAGCTGCCTTTTCGAGCTTGACGTATACCTTCCACGACACCGGGCGCCCGCGGCCGCACTCGCTGCACCCCATGGCGACACAGCCAAACAACATAGCCGAGCGACATAGCCAAGCGACACAGCCAAGCGACACAGCCAAACAACATAGCCGAGCGACATAGCCAAGCAGCGCAAGCCGCCCACGCCCGCGCTCCTAAAAGAGCGACCGGAAACGTCTGATCAGAAACGCCTGTCCCGAAACGACTAACCGGAAACGCCTAACCGAAAGTCACTGGCTGGCCATCACTGGCCGGCAATTAATGACCGGCAATTACTGACCGGCAATCACTGACAAAGGAACCGGACTGAATCCAAAAGGCCAGCCAAGAGCCTTATGACCGACCGACTACCGTGCACAGCCCACAAGCGAGGCGACATCAGCCCTACAAGGCCGTCCCCTGCGCAAGGGCGATCAAGGAGGAACTACCATGCTCAACCTGCTGCGCTACTCAGCCGCCATGGCTGCAGGCCTGATGGCTACCAGCGCCCTGGCCGATACCTACTTCGAGATCAAGGACGGGGAGTTGACCCGGCCTACCGGCTTCCGCGAGTGGGTGTTCGTGGGGACCCCGCTGACCCCCAATGACATGAACAATGGCAAGGCCCCTTTCCCGGAATTCCATGCTGTCTACCTTGACCCGGAAAGCTGGGAGCATTGGAAGGAGACTGGCGAGTTTCGCGATGGCGCGATCATGGTCAAGGAGCTGATCAGCGTCGGCAGCAAGCAGGCTGCCAGTGGCAACGGCTACTTCATGGGTGAGTACATCGGTCTCGAGGCCACCATCAAGAGCAGCGAGCACTTCCCGGACGAGCCAGGCAACTGGGCCTACTACAGTTTCTCGACGCCGGATCACTCAAGCCTCAAGGAGACTGCGGCCCCCTTTCCCACCGCCGCCTGTAACGCCTGCCATGCGGCAGCGGCGGCAGACGACTTCGTCTTCACCCAGTACTACCCCGTGCTGACAGCGGGCAAGGGTGCTGGTGTAGACGCAGGCGGCGGCACGCAGTCCCAACTGGGCACCACCCCATAGCCTGACTGACAAATTCCACCTTAGCGCCTGACGCTTACCGGTTCCCTGCCCTTCTGGCGGCCACCTACGGCCGCCTCTTTTTACATCAAAGACCCTTCTTTACTGAGGCCTGCTGCTTGTTTCTGACGGCGCCGGTCACCGCGCTTTGCTGCGACCATGGCCACGGCGCCAGAGCGATACTTATGCACCCGTCCTCTCACCCCAGTTCTTTGCCCAGCACTTTCAAGCTCAGCACTTTCAAGCTCAGCTCTTTCAAACCCAGCCCTTTCACCTTCGACTCAGTCCACCCCAGTCCCTTGAAGTGAAGCCTCGCATGGGTGGTTGCCGCCGTATCGCGATGATCAGGCTCGACCAAAGTCGACCCGTTCAGGCAATTGCAATCTCTCGTAGCTGCGCCATACTGCACCTACCATCATGCTAGCATCCTGTCATACCACCAAGACTAACGTCGAACAAAAGGGCTCGCCCTGGCAAATCCCAGCGTCACGGCCACCATAAGCAAGTCGCGATGCCCTGTTAGGTGCTGCATGACGACACCGCCGAGCCATAACTGAGGCATAACTGAGGCATAACTGAGGCATAGCCGAGCCGTGACTGAGGAATGGCCGAGCCGTGACTGAGGAATGGCCGAGCAATGACCGAGCTGCGAGACAGCAGAAGAGCACAGGCACGGGCCGGCGGGAGAAGTGAAGAAAAGGACTGAGGTTGCCTCTGAACTCTCGCCGCGGTTGCGGCAGATCAGCAGGTCCGGCGACCAGACTAAGCCAGCCGACACGCTGGGTAAGCAGGTCGCTGTCGCCGAGCAACGAGGTCCACAACGATTCACAACAACGATGACCCGGATTACAGGAGTTGCCATGCGCCTGTCAGGAAAGACCGCCTTAATCACCGCCGCAGGTCAGGGTATTGGACGCGCCACCGTCGAACGTTTCTTGGCCGAGGGTGCCGAGGTGCACGCCACCGATATCGACGTGAGCAAGCTGGAGGATCTCGCCGGCACGCCCCGTCTTCACTGCCATCACCTGGACGTGACCCAGCCAAGTGCCATTGACGCCCTCAAGCACTCACTGCCAAGCCTGGATATTCTGTTCAACTGCGCGGGCTACGTGCACAGCGGTAGTCTGCTCGAATGCTCGGAAGACGCCTTCGAGCGCTCCATGGCGATCAACGTCACCGCCATGTACCACACCCTTCGCGCCTTTCTTCCCGGTATGCTGGATGCGGGCGGCGGCAGCATCATCAACATGGCGTCGGTTGCCAGCAGCCTCAAGGGGGTGCCGGGACGCTTCGCCTATGGCACCAGCAAGGCTGCCGTGATCGGCCTGACACGCTCGGTGGCGGCGGACTACGTCACCCATGGCATTCGCTGCAACGCCATTTGCCCGGGGACCGTCGAATCACCTTCCCTGAGCGAACGTATTCGCGCTCAAGCCGACGCGCTGGGCCAGGACGGAGCCCAGGTACGCCAAGCCTTTCTCGATCGTCAGCCCATGGGCAGACTGGGCAAGACGGACGAAATCGCGGCACTGGCCGTCTACTTGGGCTCAGACGAATCGGCCTATACCACCGGCACCTGTCAGATCATCGACGGAGGCTGGCTAGCCTGACGCCAGTCGACCGTGAGGTCTCGGCGCCTCACTTCGCCGCCCTGATATCGACGCCCTGTCATTGACACCACAACGCACAAGGACCACCCATGAAACTATTGAGATTCGGCAACCCAGGACAAGAAGCGCCAGGCATCCTTGATCAAGCCGGCCGCATTCGCGATCTGTCAGGCGTCCTCGACGATCTTTCCGGCGCAGCACTGGGTCGTGAAAGCCTGGAGAAAATCGCCCGCCTGGATCTTGAGCAACTTCCCCTGGTGCCTGCCGATACTCGTATCGGCCCCTGCGTCGGCAACGTCGGCAAGTTTATCTGTATCGGCCTGAATTACGCCGATCACGCCGCAGAGAGCGGAGCTGAGGTCCCGCCGGAACCGGTCATCTTCAACAAGTGGACCAGCGCTATTTGCGGCCCCGATGACGATGTCATGATTCCCCGCGACTCCAGCAAGACGGACTGGGAAGTGGAGCTCGGTGTCGTCATCGGCAAGGCCGGTCGCTATATCGACGAAGCGGAGGCACTCGAGCATGTTGCCGGCTACTGCGTCGTCAATGACGTGTCGGAGCGTGAGTTTCAGCTCGAGCGCAGCGGCACCTGGGACAAGGGCAAGGGCTGCGACACCTTCGGCCCCCTGGGCCCCTGGCTGGTCACCAGGGATGAAGTCGCTGACCCCCAGGATCTCAACCTCTGGCTTGAAGTCGACGGCAAGCGCTATCAGGACGGCAGCACCAAGACCATGGTGTATCAGGTCGCTTTCCTGGTCAGCTATCTGAGTCGTTTCATGAGCCTGCAGCCGGGCGATGTCATCTCCACCGGCACGCCCCCAGGCGTTGGGCTTGGCCAGAACCCACCGGTCTTCCTGCGCCCGGGCCAGACCATGCGCCTGGGTATCGAAGGGCTGGGCGAGCAGACCCAGAAGGTCATCGCGGATCCGCTGGCATGACCACCCCCGCTGCCCAGATGGATGTCGCCGTCTGCGTCGAGCCCGGTCACCTGCGACTGGAACAGCGCCACCTTCCCCGGCCGGACGCCGGGGAAGCGCTGGTGCGCATTCAGCGTATCGGCGTCTGCGGGACCGATATCCATGCCTTCTCCGGTCGTCAGCCCTATTTCTCTTACCCTAGGGTTCTGGGACACGAGCTCGCCGGCACCGTTGAAGCCCTGGCCGATGACGTGCCGGGGGCCTTGCGGGCGCAGCTGCTGGGGCAGCAGGTCTACGTGATTCCCTACCTTCACTGTGGCCAGTGCCGCGCATGCCAGCGCGGCACCACCAACTGCTGCCAGCAGATGCAGGTCGTCGGGGTCCATCAGGACGGTGGTATGGCCGAGTGGCTCACGGTCCCCGTCGGCCATCTTGTTGCTTGCCAGACGCTGACGCTGGATGAGCTGGCGCTGGTGGAATGCCAGGCCATCGGCGCCCACGCGGTGCGTCGCGCCGCCGTCACCGAGCGCGACCTGGTGGCCGTTGTCGGCACCGGTCCCATCGGTATCGGCGTGGCCCAGGTCGCTCGTGCCCAGGGCGCGCGGGTGGTGGTACTGGATAGCAATGCCGAGCGACTGGCGTTCTGCCGCGAGGCGCTTGGCTTCCATGACACCCTGCTGGTGGGACAGGACGACCCGGCGCAGCAGCTTGTACAGCTTAACCAAGGTGCCCTGGCCGACGTCGTGTTCGATGCCACCGGCAATCCCGCTGCCATGGAGGCGGGGTTCGAGCTGGTGGGCCACGGTGGACGCTACGTGCTGGTCAGCCTGGTCAAGGCCGACATCCGTTTTCATGACCCCGACTTCCACGCCAAGGAAGTCACCCTGCTGGCCAGCCGCAATGCCACCGGTGAAGACTTCGCCAAGGTGATTGACCTGCTGGCCACTGGCCAGCTCAAGGTCTCCCCGATGATTACCCACCGCGCCGAGTTATGCGAGCTGCCGGACACCATGGCGCAGTGGTGCGACAGCAGCAACGGGGTGATCAAGGCGATGATCAGCGTGCCCGACAGGACAGCGGATCAGTCCTAGAACGCGACAGGCCAGGACACCTATGAGCCAGCTAAAGGCAGACGCGCTATCGCTCCTCTTTCTGGCGCCTGGCCATACCCAGCTTCTCAACACATAGCGACAGTATTGACCGTGACGATGAGGACATCACTATCATGACCACGCAAGCCAGCCACCGCGCCTCGACCGCGACCATCGCCACCGACCTGCCGCAGGAAAGCCTGCGCGTGCACCCCGACGACAACGTCCGCGTGGCCTTGCGTGATCTTGCTGTGGGGCAGCAAATCGAAGATGAAGCGGGTTCGCTGACCCTGGTGGAGGCGATCCGCCGCAAGCACAAGTTTGCCCTGGTGGACCTCGCCGAGGGCGACATCGTCACCATGTACGGTGTGACCGTGGGAAAAGCCACCCGAGCCATCACCAAGGGTAGTGCGATTCGTACCGACAACCTTGAACACTTTACCCATTCGGACACGCCCGTCAGCCGTCGTCAGAGCTGGCAGGGACCGGATGTCTCGCGTTTCGACGGCACCACCTTCGATGGCTACCATCGCCCGGATGGCAGCGTCGGCACGGCCAACCTGTGGCTCGTGGTGCCCCTGGTATTCTGCGAAAACCGCAACATCGAGGTGCTGCGCCAATGCGTTGCCGACGCCCTTGGTGACGATCCTTTCCGCGACTACAAGCAGCTGGCGCGCACCATGCTGCACGGCGACACGTCCGCCAGTCTCTCGGCTCCGCTGACGTCTCCCTTCCCCAACGTCGACGGGGTGCGCTTCCTCACCCATACCCTGGGCTGTGGCGGCACTGACGACGACGCCCAGGCATTGTGCAATCTGCTCGCCGGGTACATTACCCATCCCAATGTGGCAGGCGCTACCGTGTTGAGCCTGGGCTGCCAGAAGGCTCAGATCGCCATGCTCAGGCAGGCGGTCGCCACCAAGGATCCCGACGGCCTGCGGCCGGTACACTATCTTGAGCAGCAGGCCAGTGACAGCGAAGATGCGCTGATCGAGCGCGCGCTGGGCACTATCTTCGACGGCCTCAAAGAGGCCAACCAGGTGACCCGTCAGCCGGCTCCCCTTTCCAAGCTGCGCATTGGCGTCGAATGTGGCGGATCCGATGGATTCTCCGGCCTGTCTGCCAACCCGGTGGTCGGGGGCACCATCGATCGCCTGGTCACCCTCGGGGGTAGCGGGATTCTCAGCGAATTTCCCGAACTGTGTGGCGTGGAGCATGAGCTGCTGGCCCGCTGTGTCGATGATGCCACCGCCGAACGCTTCTCTAGCCTGATGCAGGCCTATCAGCGACACGCCGAAGCCGTCGGCGCGAGCTTTTCCATGAACCCCTCACCGGGCAATATCCGCGATGGCTTGATCACTGATGCGATGAAGTCTGCAGGGGCCGCCAAGAAGGGCGGGGACAGCCCGGTGGTGGAAGTGCTCGACTACACCGAGACGGCCACTCGGACGGGGCTTGCCCTGCTCTGCTCCCCTGGCAATGATGTCGAGTCCACCACCGCCCTGGCGGGCTCCCACGCCAACCTGATCATCTTTACCACCGGACTGGGCACGCCGACCGGCAACCCGGTCGCCCCTACCTTGAAGGTCGCCAGCAACTCGGAGCTGGCACAGCGCATGTCCGATATCATCGATTTCGACACTGGCGCTGTCATCCGCGGGGAGGCGTCCATCGACGAGCTGGCCGATGCGCTGCTGGCGCTGTGCATCGAGACCGCCTCCGGGCGCTACACCACCCGTGCGGTAGGCCTCGCCCAACATGACTTCATCCCCTGGAAGCGGGGTGTCTCACTGTGACGCTAGTGCCGACAGAGACATCTGCGGCATTGCCTCCGGCGACGCTGATGCAGTTCGGCGTGGGACGTTTCCTGCTCGCCCATGTCGATCTGTTCGCCAGTCAGGCCCGCTCAGCCGGCGGTGACGTCGAGATCATCGCCGTACAGACCTCAGATCGCCCTACCGGTCGCGGCAAGGCCCGCGCCCTCGCCCAGGCAGCAAGCTATCCGGTTCAGCTGCGCGGACGACGCCACGGCGAGCTGATCGACACACGGCTCGCTGTCGACAGCATCACCCGCTCGCTGGTGGCCGCGGAGGACTGGGCGGAAGTACACCGGTCCTTCTGCAACGACGTCACCCATGTGGTGTCCAACACCAGCGAATCGGGTTATCTCGTCGCCACCGGAGACAGCCCGCTGGCGCCATGCCCGGTCAGCTTTCCTGCCAAGCTGACCCAGTTGCTAAAGGCACGCTTCGACGCTGATCGCCACGGGGTCACGCTGCTCCCCTGTGAACTGCTGACCGACAATGCCGGCGTGCTCAGAGACGTGGTGCTGGGCCTGGCCCGGGACAGCTATCAGGATGCAGCCTTCGAGCAATGGCTCACCGCTGAGTGCGTCTGGGTGCCTACCTTGGTGGATCGTATCGTGTCCGCCGAGCTTGAGCCGGTGGGCGCCGTGGCTGAGCCCTATGGCCTGTGGGCGATTCAGCAGGTGGACGGGCTGACACTTCCCTTTCGGCATGACGATGTGCTGCTGGTGGAGGACCTGGGCCCCTATGAACGTCGCAAGCTTCATCTGCTGAACCTGGCCCACACCTGGCTGGTGGCGCGAGCGCGGCAGCTGGGTGTGATGGAGCAGCTGCCGCTGGTGCGCCAGGCCATGGAGGATCCGCGACTCGGCGGTGAACTCATTGCGCTGCTGAGAGAGGAAGTCGTGCCGGTGCTCGATCATGAGTACCCGGGGATGGCGCTCGACGAGTACGTCGACAGCATCATCGAGCGCTTCTGCAACCCCTGGCTGGACCACCAGCTGGTCAATATTGCCCAGAATCATGAACAGAAGCTGGAGCGTAGACTGGCGCCTGTGCTTGCCATGGCAAGACGCCAAGGCAGAGCGCTGCCTCGCCTCGCTGCAGCCCTTGCGCCACACAAGAGAGACACGAGAGCGACCCCGCCATCAGCGCAATAGGCTGACAGCAGATACGACGCAGGCCCAGAGGCTTATGCCCCTGGGCCTGCACGTTTGGCGACCAGCGCTCACCATACCGACCACCAATGCGAGTCAGTCTGCGTCCTGTCGAGACCCCAGCCGTTGCTTCATCTGCATGTAGGTTCCGTAATGGCGGTCCAGATGACGTCGCATCGCTGACTCGGCAGCTTCGGGGTCACGGGCAGCAATCGCCTCCACAATCTCGGTATGCGCCTCCAGTGCCGCCAGATCCTCTCCGGGTTGTTGCAGCGCCTGGGCCCGACGATCGTCCAGCCATTCAGACAGGGCCTGATGGATGGCATCGTAGATGGGGTTGTGACCGATCCGCGCCAGCACCCCATGAAAGTCGTTGTCGGCGCGTTTGACCGCGGCCTCGTCACCGATGACGGAGCGCTGCGTCTCCAGCGCATCCCTCAGGGCCTGAACCTCTTCATCGGTGGCATGCTGAGCCGCCTGGCGAGCCAGCGCCACTTCGAACAAGGCCCGCGCCTCCTGGAAGTACTGCTGCCCCTCGGGCTTGGCCAACAGCTGTCGAGTGACCCCCGACAGGCGCGCCATCACCGCCTCGGCGGTAGGTCGAATCACCCTGGCGCGGGTGCCACTATTAATGGCGATCAGCCCAAGCTGCTGCAGGTAGAACAAGGCCTCCCTCACCGCAGGGCGGCCAACACCGAACTGCTCCATCAACTCACGCTCTGAGGGCAGCTGATCATTCTCCCCCAACCTGCCTTCCAGAATCTCGGCCTCAAGTTGTTCGGCCACCTGCTCGGACAGCGTCTTGCGCTCCACCCGAAATCTGCTCATCGACGCGTCTCTCCCTCAATCACGCCCCCGAGACATGCGGGGCATGGCGCACATGGTACTGCAACAGGGTGGCCCTGTGGGACTTCCCGCGTCAGCCAGGGCCGCGATGCCCTTGTGCGTCGCTGCTTGTCTGCGGCCCATTGACATCGTTGGCGCGACGAGTGACTTGCTCTTCAGCCCTCGCTGAGGGGCTCAACGCGGTATTGCTCGGCGATACGGCGATAGGCATCCCGCTGGGCATGATCCAATGGAATCCCCTCTGCACGTCGCTCGCGACGGGTCTGCCACTCTCGGTCTCCTGGCGCCAATACCTTCGCTTCTGCGCTTGACGCCATACCGCGCAAATCCCTGAGGTAGTCACCCATACGCTGCGCAAACTCGCCTTGGCCTGCAAAGGCGTCTGGATGCATCACCAGAAAGAAGTGGCCGACACCTCTCGGTGTGTGCATGTCGGGACCGCCCATGGGCAATAGATGGAAGCCATGGACCATATTGGACAGCGTCGAGCTAAGCACCTCGACCATGCCCGCCAGCCCCGCCCCCTTGAAGCCGAAGCTGCCTCCACCTAATGGCAGCAGCGCTTCCACCCGCTTGGCATCAGTGGTCGTGGTGCCGTTGCCATCCGCGGCAATGTCGGACGGCAGCGGCCGATCGATGGCGGCATACTGCTGCACCCTGTTCCAGGGCACCGCGCTGGTGGCCATGTCCAGCAGATAGGGGTCGTCGTTCTCCACCGGTGCGGCAAAGGCGATGGGGTTGGTGCCGTGGAAGGGGGCCTGACTACCATGCAGCAGAACAAACGGATCGGAATTGCAGAACGCCATACCGATCAGCCCCTGTTCTGCCGCAGCCAGGGCATAGCATCCCGCCGCACCGAAGTGAGAAGAATGACCGACCGCTACCGCACCCATTCCGGCCTGCCTTGCCATGGCGGCAGCGTGCTCCATCGCCCGGTAACCGGCCAGGTGGCCCAGGCCATTGTCTGCGTCCAGCACTCCTGTGGCGGCGAGGCGCTGTTCAAAGCGCATTTCCGGACTGCCATTGATGCGCCCTCCCTGCAACGCTTGCAAGTAGTGTGGCAGCAGCCGCAGACCGTGACTGTCGGTGCCCATCAGTGACGCCGTGACGAGGGCTCGGCTCACCGCCTGCTGCGATGCGGTATCGGCCCCCGCCGCCGCCAGCGCCTGCTGGATAAAGCGACTCAGGTCGTCTTGGCCCACCCTGCAGGCCAAGTATTGGCTGTGACTCATGTCGAGATCCTTGCGTGTCCTTGCGTGTGGTGAAATCCGTCCGGCATGGCGGGGAGCCCTTCACTCACCCGCCACACCCCGACGCGATGGGGTAACTCAGCGATAGACCAGCGTCGGCAACCATAGGGAGATCGCCGGAATGAAGGTGACCAGCGCCAAAGCCACGACCAGCGGCACCAGGAACGGCAGGGTCCCCCGCATGCATTTCTCGAAGGAGATATTCGATACCCGGGACAGCACGTACAGCACCATCCCCACCGGCGGCGTCAGCAGCCCGATCATCAGGTTAAGCACCATGATGACGCCGAAGTGCACCGGATCGACGCCCGAGGCCACCGCCACCGGCAGCAGTACCGGCACCAGGATGGTGATGGCGGCGATGGTTTCCATGAAACATCCCACCACAATCAGCACCAGGTTGATGATCAGCAAGACCGCGATCGGATTGTCCTGGAACGGGCCGAGCAGCCCCATCACGTGCTGGGTGACCTGGTTGCTGGTCAGTATCCAGGCAAAGATCGAGGCGCCGGCGACGATGAACAGGATCACCGCCGTGGTCTCGATGGTCTCGAAGCTGACCTTCAGCAGCCGTCGCCAGGTCAGGGTCCGGTAGACCAGTCCGCCAAGAATCAAGGCATACACCACCGCGGCGATGGCCGCCTCCGTGGGCGTGAACGCCCCGGTGACAATGCCGCCCACGATGATGACCGGAGTCAGCAGCGACAGCAGCGCCCTGGAAAAGGTCTGGCCCAGCACCGACACCGAAAAGCGCGCGTCACGCTGATAGCCACGACGACGGGACAACCAGGTAATCATCAGCATCAAGGTGAGCCCCATCAGCAGGCCCGGCACCAACCCTGCCGCGAACAGCTGGCCCACGGATACCGACGCCATCACACCATAGATGACCATCGGCAGGCTGGGCGGAATAATCGGGCCGATGGTGGATGACGCAGCGGTGATACCGACCGCGAACTCCTGGTCGTATCCCGCGTCACGCATGGCCTTGATCTCGATGGTACCCAGCCCCCCGGCATCTGCCACGGCGGCGCCGGACATGCCAGAGAACACGATGCTTGCGCCCACGTTGACGTGCCCCAGGCCACCGCGCATCCAGCCCATCAAGGCCTTGGCGAAATCAAAGATGCGTGTGGTAATGCCGCCGTTGTTCATCAGGTTGCCGGCCAGGATAAAGAAGGGAATCGCCAGCAACGGAAAGCTGTCGATACCGTTGATCATCCGGTGCACCACGACCACATCGGGCACCCGCCCGGTGAGCAGGACGTACATGAGGCACGAGCCAGCCAGACTGATCGCGATAGGCACGCCACAGACCAGCAGGGTGAACAGCGACGCAAACAAGAACGACAGATGGTAGTCAAACAGCGCCAGCCCAACGCACCCAACAACCGCCATCGCCGCCACGATGGGCGGGATGACGGAGCCGCGTCGAGCGCTGATCATAGCTTCAGTCATGTTGTTATTCCTTGTCAGTCGTCTTCACGGCACATCAGTTCGCTCTCGCCCGTCTTCCAGTGGCGAATCGCCAGCTGAATGGAGCGCACCAGCATCAGCACCACGCCGACGAAGACCACGTAGTAAAGCAGGCTCTTGGGCAGGTCTATCGACACCATCATCGAATTGGTGCGTCCCGCCAGCTGCCAGGTAATCCAGGCCAGCATGCCGAGAAAGGCAATCCGCACCAGGTCGACCAGGGTCCACATGGTGCGGGCGACCGGCTCCGACAGATAGCGATAGAAGAACTCCACAGCGATATGCGAGCCCTTGCGCGCCGCCATGGCGCTGCCAAGAAACCCGACGGCGACCAGCAGGTAGCGAGCGATCTCTTCCGTCCAGGCCAGCGAGTTGCCGAGGACATAGCGGCTGAAGAACTGCACAAAGACATCCAGCGCCAGTAACCAGAACACCACCAGGGTCAGGTAGTCCTCGAGGCCAACGTCACCCTTGCGAATGGCGTCGTCGTCCTCGGGAACGTCAAATGCGACGGTTGTTTGCTGGCTCGGGCCTTGCCCCGAAGATGGGCCGGCATCGGGTGACGGGCGCGCCGCTCCATCAGGTGCATGATGGATGTCAGCACCTTCATCAGAATGTGTCATCGATAGTCTCCTTCGGGGAGGGCGTCCAGCGCCCTCCCCGGCCGTCAATTACTGGCCGATGGCCTGGAGACGGTCGTAGGTTTCCTGATCCCAGGTCGCCACGTCACCGTTATGGGCAGGCAATACCGCCTCACGGAAAGGTTCGGTATCGACCTCGTTGACCGTGACGCCCTGCTCTTCGAACCAGGCAATCAAGTCCTGCTCCTGTTGCAGGATATCCGCGGTGATCTTCTCGCCGGCTTGCTGGTAGACATCGCGGAAGATCGCCCGATCCTCCTCGGACAGCCGATTCCACAGCGGGCCGCCGGCGATAGTGATCAGCGAGTCGGTAATGTGGCCGGTCAGGTTGATGTAGTCCTGCACTTCATAGAATGCCTTGGCCTTGATCGTGGGCAGCGGGTTTTCCTGCGCATCCACCACGCCCTGCTGCAGGGCCAGATAGACTTCGGCGAAGGCAATCGGGGTCGGGTTGGCACCGACCGCCTCGGGGAACATCATGTACATCGGTGCGTTGGGCACCCGAATCTTGAGATCCTCCATGTCCGCCGGAGTATCGATGGCGACATTAGAGGTAGTGTGGCGCTTGCCATAGTAGTTCATGGCCAGCGGGACGTTGCCCGTGGCCTCTTCGTAGCCCTGGGCGATCTCGGCGAAGAGGTCACTGTCCACATAGGCCTGCCAGTGGTCGACGTCGCGGAACATGTAGGGAGCCCCGGCAATGCCAATCGGTCCGTAGGAACGGCCAGCGAATTGATTGCCGGTAAAGATCAGATCGACGGTACCAAGACTTAGCCCCTCATTGATGTCCGCTTCCTTACCCAGAGAAGATGCAGGGTGCACTTCAACGGAATAGCGACCATCGGTTCGCTTCTCGATTTCTTCTCCTGCCCACACCGCCCACTCGTGATAGGGCTCGGACGTTTCGTAGACGTGGGCAAAGGTCAGGGTCTCTGCCTGAGCCGCAGCGGACATACTCAGGCCGACGGCGACCGCCAGGAGGGATCGACGTGCGAGACGGTGTGACGACTGGCGTTGGTTGGAGCGCATCTTGTTATTCTCCCGTGCTCTTGGACGGATGGATGAGGGACCGGTAAACCGCGAGTCAATCTGCCGCCCTGACAGGACGACTGTATACGTGTCATACCAGTCAGGCTGAATCTAGATGCGCATCACATCCTGTGCAAGCGTGTCAGGGACCAACTTTGGTCGACCAGGTACCGCTAGAGTGCTATCGCTACCGTGCTACCGATACCCGACATGCGCAGCAAGGCAGGCGTCTCACAGGTGCCTCACCCCGATGATTCCCACGACAACCTCACCCACGATTGATCTCGGTCAACCATCTGAGTCAGTTCGGAGAATAGTACGTCGCCGAAGATACCCCTCAACCACCAATAAAGTGTGCACTCTCACCTTTAACGGGGCATCGAGCATGCCTATTTTCACCCTTATCATCATCACGACTGATACACTACAGCGGCAAAGTTGATAGAGGTAAGCCAGTTCGACCAATATGTTGCGAGCTCTGTATCACTTGTGACCAAGCGCCCGCATATAAGTAAAACGCAAAGCATTAACCGCGTAACAAAGAACGGGCACACTATCAATATTGCTATGCCGGAAACGTCGCTACCCCCTGGCAACCCAATTCCCCTTAGGAACAAACTGTGACAACCTACCGCAAAGCATCATGAGAAGGACTCTGACGGAGCATTGGCTCTACTCGGTCAACCCCATGGTCCCAGACATCACCTTTTCCAGGAGTATCGGCATTGATCAGAGTTCTCGTCGCTGACGATCATCACCTGGTTCGCACCAGTATCGTTCATCTGCTGAACGCAGAAAAAGACATCAATGTGGTGGGCGAGGCTGCCGATGGTGAAGAAGCCATTGCGCAGACCCGGCGCCTCAACCCGGATGTGGTGGTCATGGACATACGCATGCCAGGCATCGGGGGTTTGGAGGCGACGCGCAAGATCCGGCGCCTGACCTCGGATATCCGCATTCTGGTGCTGACCGCCTTTATCGAAGAGGCCTTTGCCCAGCGCCTGCTGGAAGCCGGTGCCCATGGGTTTATCAGCAAGGGCTCCCAGCATGACGAAATGGTAAAGGCTATCCGAGCGGTATTTGCCGGCCAGCGCTTTGTCAGCCCGGAGATCGCTCAGCGGCTGGTGCTGTCACGCATCGATCACGAAGAAAACCCCTTTGATCAGCTGTCCCAGCGCGAGCTACAAGTGGCCATGATGATTGTCAACGCCCAGCGTGTTGCCGACATTGCGGATCGCATGTTCTTAAGCCCCAAGACGGTCAACACCTACCGCTATCGCATTTTCGAAAAGCTTGGGGTCAACTCCGATGTCGCGTTGACTCACCTGGGCCTGCGACACGGGCTGGTCGAGGGCTTCAAGGAAGACTGACGCCATGGCGGCGCGCCGAACCCTCTCATCTGCCATCAGATGTCGGCGCGCGTGCCCTGTGGCGGTCTGTCGAACGTCCCCCTCTTTTCCTGCTCCAGCTCCCCCCCAGCCAACGCGGCACGTCATCCCCACGTTACTTGGGCCGTCCTTCTAGCTTATAGCACCTTTCGTTTCCTTAAGGCGTGTACCTGGATTCTTGCCCACCTGCACCGACAACCTGGTGCGCAGCAATTGACGCAGCATGTTCATTGCTCTGGTAGCATGGCTCGACGATGCTACGCCAACGGAACACGCCACGCTCGCCTATGACCTTCGACGCTCGACGCTTTCTTGAGACGGTCAGTGAATCGCCCGGTATCTACCGGATGTACGATGACCAGTCCAACACCCTGTACATTGGCAAGGCTCGTCGTCTCAAGCCTCGTCTCGCCAGCTATTTCCGCGGCGCCTTGAATGCTAAGACACAGGCGCTGGTGAGCCGCATCCACGATATACAGGTCACGGTCACCAACAGCGAGACCGAAGCCCTGCTGCTCGAGCAGACCCTGATCAAGCAGCTGCGCCCGCCGTACAACATCCTGCTGCGTGACGACAAGTCGTATCCTTTTGTGTTTGTCAGCGATCGACACCCCTATCCCGCACTGGAATACAAGCGCGCCCGCACGCGCCACGAGGACGGGCGGTATTTCGGGCCCTATCCGAGCAGCAATGCGGTACGCGATACCTTGTCCTTGATGCAGAAGGTCTTTCGCATCCGCAATTGCGAGGACAGTGTCTTCGCCCACCGTACTCGTCCCTGTCTGCAGTACCAGATCCAGCGCTGCAGTGCTCCCTGTGTCGACTACATCAGCGAAGAGGACTATCGCCGCGATATCGAGCATGCCATTCAGTGCCTGGAGGGACGCAGCGAGGCGGTCAGCAAGGAGCTGACCGAGGAAATGGAAGCCGCCAGTGAGGCACTGAATTTCGAGGAGGCCGCGCGCCTGAGAGACCAGCTTCAGGACCTTCGCCGCCTGCAGCAGCGCCAGGTCGTGGATACTGGCAGCGGCGACGCTGATGCCTTTGCGCTGGCATCACAGCCCGGCGCGCTGTGCATCTCCGTGCTGTCTATTCGACAGGGGCGCCTGCTGGGCGCGCGCCACTACAGTCCCACCAACAACCTGGACCTGGGGGAAGCGCAGCTGCTGGGCGACTTCGTCAGCCAGTACTATCTCGGACAGGCCAGGGAAATCCCTTCTGACGTGCTGACCAGTCACCCGGTACCGGATGCAGAGCTGATCGCCAGCGCGCTCAGCGAAAATGCTGGGCGACGCATTCGCCTGACCGACAAGGTGCGTGGTCATCGCGCACAGTGGCGGGAGCTGGCCAGGACCAACGCTGAGCAGCAGCTGGCGGGACAGCTAGCGAATCAGACCCAGCTGGCCAAGCGCTTTGAAGACTTGCGCCAGGCACTCGACCTTGAACACACCCCCCAGCGGCTTGAGTGCTTTGACATCAGCCACAGCCACGGCGAAGCGACGGTGGCCTCCTGCGTTGTCTTCGACCAGGACGGACCGCGCAAGAGCGACTATCGCCGATTCAACATCAAGAACATCGCGCCAGGGGATGACTATGCGGCGATGCAGCAGGCGTTGACCCGGCGCTTCAAGCGCCTGGCGGAAGGCGAAGGGGTGCTCCCCGATATTCTGGTAGTGGACGGCGGCAAGGGTCAGCTCAACATGGCACGGGACGTGCTCGCTGACCTCGGCGTTACCCAGGTCCAGCTACTCGGCGTCGCCAAGGGCACCACCCGCAAGGCCGGGCTTGAAACGCTGTACGTCGATACTGTCGATCGCAGCCTGGCGCTGCCCCCCACCTCGCCCGGTCTTCATCTGATCCAGCATATCCGCGATGAATCTCATCGCTTCGCCATCGCCGGTCACCGGGCAAAACGCGACAAGGCCAGGCGCACCTCAACCCTGCAGGATATCCCCGGCGTCGGGCCCAAACGCCGCCGCGAGCTCCTGCGCTTCTTCGGCGGACTGCAAGGCATCAAGCAGGCCACCAAGGATGAGCTGGCTCGCGTCCCTGGCATCAGCGCGACCATGGCCGACACAATTCACCGCGCTCTGCATGGATGAGTTGAGGTATCGCGGATAGAATGGACCACCCTGACGGGGCACCGCGCATCCCCGACCCCTATTACAGCACCCTCCAGCAAGGACAGCGGTATCCATGAACATTCCCAACATTCTGACCCTGGCACGCATCGTCTTCATTCCTCTGCTGGTGGTACTTTTCTACCTCCCCTTCGAATCCAGCATGCTGGTCGCTGCGGCGCTCTTCGGGCTGGCCTCGGTGACCGACTGGCTGGACGGTTATCTGGCACGCAAGTGGGATCAATCCACGCCCTTCGGCGCCTTCCTCGACCCCGTGGCCGACAAGCTGATGGTGGCGGTGGCGCTGGCCCTGCTGATCGAGCGCTATGACGCAGCCTGGCTGACACTTCCCGCCCTGGTGATCATCGGGCGAGAGATCGTCATCTCGGCCCTGCGTGAATGGATGGCGGAGATGGGCAAGCGGGGCTCAGTGGCCGTTTCATGGATCGGCAAGGTCAAGACCACGCTGCAGATGGTGGCGCTGCTGTTGCTGCTGGCCTTCCCGCCTGGACACCTGATCGCAGAGGCGGGCGTCGCAACCCTCTACGCTGCCGCCATCCTGACCCTGTGGTCGATGATCCAGTACCTGCGGGCCGCTTGGCCCCATCTGGCTCGCTCGCTCTGATAAAAACATCGACTCGAGGAAAAGCGTTTGACAGTCACCGACTTATCCGTATAATACGTCCTCGAGTCAGGCGGGAATAGCTCAGTGGTAGAGCACAACCTTGCCAAGGTTGGGGTCGCGAGTTCGAATCTCGTTTCCCGCTCCATCAACAGACGATGGTTGACTCTTGAGGCTGGATGGCAGAGTGGTTATGCAGCGGACTGCAACTCCGTGTACGCCGGTTCGATTCCGACTCCAGCCTCCATCTTTTCTTTTCAGACCCCCATGCTCTGGAAAGTCTGATGGTTGCCCTGCCGCACCAGGTACAACGGCACCCCTCCTCTATTGCCACATGGCTGGCGATCTTGTTGCCCGGATGGCGAAATTGGTAGACGCAAGGGACTTAAAATCCCTCGGTGGCAACACCGTGCCGGTTCGAGCCCGGCTCCGGGCACCAATAGTTTCAATGCCTTACGCTACCTCCTGACGCTACTCAGCTCTCGACGCCCTCCTCTCTGGTCGCAGTTTGATCGCGCGAATCCGGCTAATGCCCCGCCCGCAGCATGTGTTAAGCATCAGAATGAAACGCTACATCACGCTTTATGCGACCTTGCTCAATAAGTGGCCTAGACTACACTTCAGAAGTGCAGGTAGCAGTGCAAGTCGCAGTCGTCCGAGAAGTACGCAGCGCCTCATACCATGAGGCAGCCAAGCAGTGACTTTTATTGGAGAGGCCGTATGAAGCTGAAGCTACTGAGCGCCATGGCGCTATCATCTCTCATGATGGCGGGTGCCGCATTCGCCATGGACTCCGAGATGCTCAACGAAAAGATGGCTGAGATCGAGGAGCGTACCGCGCAAGCAAGTGAGGAGGATCGTGTCGCAGCCCTTGAGCAGCAAGTGGAGGACCTCAAGGAACTTATCCATATGATGGCCGAGGAAGACCATAGCTCTTAAGAGTGGCTCTTGAGGATGACTCCTAAGGATAGCTCCTGAGGACTGCACGGACATCCATCACGCTACTTAGTTAAAGATCAGGGCCACTACGGGGTAGTGGCCCTAGCTTTATCCGCGCGACTTGTATCCGCCCGATCTGTATCCACCCCAGCTGTATCCGCCAAATGTCATCAATGACTCACCACGCTCACATCTCAGGACGCGAGCTGGCGGCATCCAGCGCCTCACCTTCATCGTGCCCCCTTCACCTGGCCCCTGCCCCTTAGCCAGGCCGCGACATACACCTGGGTCCGGTACTGAATAGCCCCTGAGGCCAGGACGACGTCGCCGTGACGTGTTAGCATCTGCGCCTCTTTACGCCACTTCATGACGGCCGCCGAACCTTGAGCAACCGCTTGCTTCCGCCCGCCCTTCGCCAGACATCAATGACGCTTCCAGCCGTGACCGCACCCCACTGCGCGGAACCAGCCTTGCGCACATTGCCGCTTGCACCCACGCTGGCCAGGAGCTGATCCATGTTACTCGGACGCCTGCGCGACCCCTTTATCAACCACCGACATCGGCGCCTGTTCCATGTGCTGCGCGTCACGCTGGCCCTGATGGTGACCTTCACCATTGTCGAGCTGTTGCCGCTGCAACATAGTGGCTGGGCCCTGGTGAGCACCGTTATGGTCATGGGCAATCTGCCCCATGTTGGCGGCGTCATCGACAAGGGCCGTCAGCGCCTGGCAGGTACGCTGATTGGTGCCGCCCTGGGCCTGTTGCTGATCAGCCTGCCCATCCCACCCTGGGCGGTGCAGCTGGGCTCTCTGGCCGGTATCGCTGTCGCCACCTGGTGGGTATTCGGTGCCCGCCAGGCCTACGGCGGCCTGATGTTTGCCATCAGCCTGCTGCTCGTTATCGGCGATGGTACCCAGCAGCTGGATGTCGCCCTGTGGCGAGGCCTCGACGTGCTGGTCGGCACCCTGGTGGGCATCGCCGCCACGCTGGTCTTTCTGCCCCACAAGGCAACGGACCTGCAGCGCTTTCTGCTGGCCGACTGCCTTGATCAGATGGCCCGGCTGTATCACGCCCACACGTCATCCACCGCGGCACCGGGAATCGACACCCGAGAGCTGTTCAAGGCGGCCAGCCAGCTACTGATCAAGCAGCGCGGACTGACGGACGCGGTGCACCGTGAGGGCAGGCTGTCTCGCACGGACGTCGACGGTCTTATTTCCTACCAACGACGCATGCTGTCGACGCTGGAGCTGCTGCTGGAGACTCACTGGAGCACCCGCCAGGGACACGAGCAGATCGATACCATGGAGGGGCTGCGGGCCCAACAGCATGTGCTCGCCAGGGATATCGGCACCCTGGCGTTCGAGATACGCACGGGTCGGCCCATCAAGGCCAACATCACGCCTTTTTCGCTGGAAGCCTTTGCCGCAGAGGCCTCCACCGCGCGCAGTGATGATGGCAGAATGCTGTTTGGTCCCAGCGGCTACCTGTGGCTGAACCGCGAGCTGGCCCGCCTCTCCGGGTCCATCGCTGAGCAGCTTGGCAAACTCGAACGCCTCCCCAGCAAGCGACTGCGACGACGAGCCCCGCGTCACGGCCTGCACCAGGCACCCTCTCTCGACAGCAAGGAAGGAAGATCCCATGACCCACGCCAGTCATGACGTCCTGATCATCGGTGGCGGCGTCGCCGGTCTTGCCATGGCCCTGGAGCTGGCCGATCACCGCAGGGTGACGCTGCTGCGGCCCGGCAACGACGATAGAGGGGCCAGCCGCTGGGCGCAGGGCGGGATCGCGGCGGTATTATCCCCCCAGGATAATGTCGAGGCTCACGTACAGGACACTCTGGTCGCCGGTGACGGACTATGCGACGAGCAAGCCGTGCGCTTCACCGTGGAACAAGGTCCTGACGCCATCGACTGGCTGCTTCAACTCGGGGTGCCCTTCACCCCCGAACCAGATCCTAGCCTGGGGTATCCCTATCACCTCACTCGGGAAGGCGGGCACAATGCCAGACGGATCATTCACGCAGAAGATGCCACCGGTCGCGCGGTCATTGATACCCTGAGGGAGCGCGCCCTCCAGCATCCGTCCATTACCTTGCGTGACGACCTGGTCGCCTATGAGCTGATCAGCAACGATCAGGGCCAGTGCTGCGGAGCCCGCTGCCTCGATCCCCAGCATCAGGTCCGGGAACTCATTGCCCAGGACACGGTACTGGCGACCGGAGGCGCCAGCGGACTCTATCTGCACACCACCAGCCCCTCTCCCGCCAGTGGCGAGGGCATGGCCATGGCCTACGATGCCGGTGCGCAGCTGAGCAACCTGGAATTCCAGCAGTTCCATCCCACCTGCCTGTATGACCCGGAGGGTCCTCCTTTCCTGATCAGCGAGGCGGTACGCGGAGAAGGCGGCCTGCTGCTGAATGCGGATGGCAAACGCTTCATGCCAGACATCGACCCACGGGCCGAGCTGGCCCCACGCGATGTGGTGGCAAGGGCCATTGACGCCGAAATGCAACGCACCAACAGCCCCTGTGTGATGCTGGATATCCGCCATCTGGGGGCGGCGACCATTCGGCACCACTTCCCGACGATCCATGCCCACTGCCTGGGGCGTGGCCTGGATATCACCCAGCAGCCGATCCCCGTCGTCCCTGCCGCCCACTATAGCTGTGGCGGGATCAGCGTTGATCAACACGGCGCGACCAGCGTGACAGGGCTGTATGCGATTGGAGAGGTGACCTGCACCGGTTTGCATGGTGCCAATCGCATGGCCAGCAATTCGCTACTGGAGTGCCTCGTGTACGCCCGCTCGGCGGCTCGTCATCTCGCCACGCTAAGGGAGCCACCACGTCAGCATCCGGCGACGTCAGTCATCGCTGGCACCCGCCAGACCAAGGCGTCCGACACCGTTGAACTACACCAGGAACTGCGCCGAGTGATGAGCGCCAGGGTGGCCATCGTGCGCTTCGACGAGGGCCTCAAGGAGGCGGCCGCCCGTATCGAGACCCTGGCCTCCCGCTATGCGGAGCTGGCCGACGACGCCTGCCCGACACCCGCCCTGCTGGCCCTCCGTCACGCCCTGACACTGGCACGACTGACCGTCGCCAGCGCCCTGGCACGCCGCGAATCAAGAGGCCTGCACTACAATCCCCAATGCCCGCGCCACGCAGACCCCGCGCCCCAGCCTTCACGCTACGCGAGACACTGACACGGAACGCCAACCGCCCATGGCCGTTGCCGCCGCTGACCGTTGCCGCAGATAGGCGCCCGCATTGACGGTTGGCCCAGCCGCCAGCACAGCAAGCCAAACCCCTCGACATCCGGGGGCTCACTTCCGGTCATCATCGAGATAGCGTCGATCGTTGAACGTCGCCACCCAGTGCGGGTGATAGAACATCAGAATGCTGAGCAGCATGCCGCTGATAAAGGCTTCCGAAGGCATCAGCAGCGGCAGAAAGCGTAGGTATTCACGGACCTGAAACAGCACCTCGGCATTCACTGCGGCAAACCACGCAACGCCCATGACCGCGAGTCCCGAGGCCAGCGAAGAGAGTGCGGCACAGCCAAAACCGCCGACAAACAGAAACACCATGGGGTGGGCAGGGAGGCGCCTGTCGACCAAACGCCATATGGCGATGGTCACCAGCATGGGCACCACCCCTGTCACGACAAGATTGAGGCCGATAAGCGGCCAGGCCACCCTGCCGGTCACGCACAGCGACAGGTTGACCAGCAGACAGCTCAACAGCGCCAGCGGTGCCCGAAAAACCAGCGTCAGCAGGGTGGTGAAGAGCAAGTGCAAGCTCAGCCAGTCCACCGCCTGGGCACGCAACTGCCACAGCAAGGCCATCATCACGGTGGCGGCCAGCCATCGGTGCTGCAGCCCGGCACTGGCTACCAGCGCCTGCCAGGGCCGCTGGCGCACTACCAGCAGCAAACACCCTGCTGACAGCGCCCCACCCAGCCACAGCATCCAGCCCGCCACCACTACCTCGGCGAACGACATGACCGCCCCCTCCTCTCGGCGAGCTCGACACGTCGCTGCAGGGGCTCCGACCTGACGTAGCGCTCAGGCGAAGACGACGGTCTTGTTATCGTGGATCAGTACCCGATCTTCCAGATGCCAGCGTAGCCCCCTCGCCAGCACCGTCTTTTCCACATCTCGGCCGAAGCGAACCAGGTCGGTAGGCGTGTGGCAATGACTGACACGGTGGATGTCCTGCTCGATGATCGGCCCGGCATCCAGCTCCTCTGTCACATAGTGGCAGGTCGCACCAATCAGCTTCACCCCTCGCTGGTAGGCCTGATGGTACGGCTTGGCGCCGGCAAACGATGGCAGGAAGCTATGGTGGATATTGATCACGCGACCGCTGTAGCGCTGGCACAGGTCCGGCGGAAGAATCTGCATGTAGCGCGCCAGCACGATGCTGTCCGCAGCCGACGCCTCTACCAGACGCTCCACCTCAGCGAATGCCGCCTGCTTGTCACCAGCGACGACCGGCACATGGTGGTAGGGAATGCCATGCCACTCCACCATGCTGCGCATATCGTCGTGATTGCTGATCACCGCCGCAATGTCGCAATCCAGCTCCCCCGCCGTCCAGCGATACAGCAGATCGACCAGGCAGTGGGATTCCTTGGACACCATGAGCACCACTCGGCGCTTCTGACGAGTGTCACGCAGCGCCCAATCCATTTCAAACTCCCTGGCTACCGGGGCAAAGGCGTCACACAGCGCCTCCCGAGACATGCCAATCGAATCCGCCAGAATCTCGTAGCGCATGAAGAAGCGTCCCGACGCCAGGTCGGAATGCTGATTGGCCTCGGTAATGGAACCACCATGCCCAGCAATAAAGTTGGAGACACGGGCGACGATCCCCAGTCGATCAGGACAGGACACCACCAGACGATAGAAATGCGACATAACACTTGTCTCTTGAAGCCAACCCTTGGCGTGCCCTTGGCACCACCTCTCGACGCGCTCGATAGCGCGCCACGAAAACCGGCCATTGTAGCGAAAAGTGAGGTAGCGAACGACTCTTGCTGCGCTGCCAGGGGCGTCCTGCGTTGAGTGAGCCGACCTCCATCCCTTATAGTGGCGTTACCTGTCTTCACTATGCCGAGCCCGATGTCGATCCCTCGAATTCAGATTCGTCCACGCCGCCGCTCCCCCCTGCATTTCCTGCCCCTGGGCGGTTGCGGCGAAATCGGGATGAACCTGAGCCTCTATGGCCACCAGGGACGCTGGGTGGCGGTCGATTGCGGCATGATGATTCGCCAGGACCTGCCGGGCGATCCCATTCAGGTCCCGGACACCACCGTCCTGGAGACCCTCGGCATTCAGCCCAGCGCGCTGCTCATCACCCATGGCCACGAGGACCATATCGGTGCCGTTGCCTGGCTGTGGCCGCGCTGGGGCTGCCCGATCATTGCCACGCCCCTGGCCGCGGCCATGCTGAGGATCAAGTTCGCCGAACGCGGCCTGTCCAGCGATGCCATCGAGGTCATCACCCCGGGAGAGGCCAGGGACATCGCAGGTTTTTCCTGTCGCTTCCTCGCCCTGACACACTCGATTCCAGAAAGCTGCGCGGTGTTCATTCAAGCGGGCAATACGCGCCTGCTGCACACCGGTGACTGGAAGCTCGATCCGCAGCCGGTGCTCGGCGAACCTGTTGATGAAGACGCCTTCCGCGCCCTGGCTCCCATCGACCTGGTCGTCGCCGACTCCACCAACGCGAACGTGCCGGGGCATTCACGCAGCGAGGGAGACGTCGCCAAGGCCATGGCGGACACCATTGCCGGCTGCAGTGGGCGGGTCGTTGTTTCCTGCTTCGCCAGCAACCTCGCTCGTGTGCTCGCAATAGGCCGCGCAGCACGTCGCTGCGGCAGGCGTGTCAGCCTGCTGGGACGCTCGATGGAGAGGATGGTCGGGCATGCGCGCCAGCTCGGGTATTTTGACGATTTCCCGACGCTGGTCCCGGTCAGCGACCTCGGGTATCTGCCCCCTGAAGAGGTACTGGTGATCGCCACAGGAAGCCAGGGAGAACCCCGCGCCGCCTTGTCGCGACTGGCCCAGGGACGACATCCGCATTTCGAGCTGACAGCGGGCGACAGCGTGATATTTTCGGCCAAGGCCATCCCCGGCAACGAGCACCTGATCGAACGCCTGAAACGAGGCCTTGCCCGCTTCGATGTTCATCTCCTCGACGACGCCAGCCACCCACAGCTACATGCCTCTGGTCATCCCGCCCAGGAAGAACTTGAGCGCCTCTATCAGTGGATACAGCCGGCCAGACTGCTACCGGTGCACGGCGAGGCTCCCCATCAGGCCGCCCACCAGGCACTGGCGGAACGGCTCGGCATTGATGCCCCGCTGGCACCCCAAAATGGTGACCTGATCCGTCTCGATCAGGACGGTTTGACGGTAGAGCAGCGCTTTGCGGTATCCCAATGCATCATCGAGCGAGGCGGCATCGATCGGCGCACCTCGCGCTCTTCCGCGCGTCAGCGCCAGGAAGAGCTGTATCTGGCCATCAGCCTGGTGGCAACTGAACGAGGCTGGGCAAGAATTGGGCGCCTGATGCTGGACACCAGCCATTCACTGGGCGTCGACGAAGATAGCTTCAGCGACTGGCTTGACGATCAGCTCGATGAGCTGACAGCCGACACCCTATCCGCCCTGCGTCATGGCCTTTATCCACGCATTCTCGCGTGGCTTCATGACCATATCCAGCGTCGACCGAAGCTGGAATTACAGCTGATGGCTACCGATATGGAAGGCATTGCAGGGGATCTCTAGGCCCCAAACGAAAGCGGCCCCGGAGGTATCCGGGGCCGCTTGCACGGAGGGGCATCATCGCTAACACGACACCCTCGGTGCCACACCTCAAGGCAGGGCCAGCAACGCTAGCGGTGAAATACCTGCCTTGGGTGGTGTAGCTTACTTGGCATTCTTGGGCGGACGGCCACGCTTGCGCTTGGGCTGCTCGGACACCAGGTCGTCCAGCGACAATCCCGCCTCAGTGATCTGCTCGCGGATTTCCGCCAGCTTCTGCGCTTTCTGCATCTCTTCTTGCTGGCGCTGGCGCTCTTCATCACGCTTTTGATCGATCACTTCCTCGACCACTTCCGCCAGCTTTTGCAGTTGCTCCATGCTGAGCTGTCGGGCCGCTGCGCGTGCCACATTCTTGTTTCGTGCAATGCGTTCCAATGTTTCGCTGGACATAGCTCACTCCATAGCCTTGGCATAAAACGGCGCGCGCCGTGATTCACTTGAAGAAAAGTATATGCAACCTCTGGCTCTTGGCAAGAAATGCAGCAAATATTTCCTGGTCAATTATCAAAAACCGGCGTGCCAATACCCATCATACATCGCCTTCCATTCCCCAGCATACCTGGCCATTCCCTTACATGGCGGAGCCTTCAACAGCGGGTTACCTTGAGTGAAGAAGCAGCACAACGCAACGCGGGCGCCCATGGCGCCCGCGAAAACTTATTCGGCAAATGGCAGATAAAGCCCCAAGCCATTAGCCACCTGTCATGTTCATGAAGCGCACGACCTGGACATCCCCGTCAGTCGTGAAATGATGCCTTTCCGGCTTCATGGGCATGGCCTCGACGATAGCTCGCTTGAGCCGCTCGATGTCGCCGGGATAACGTCTCAACACCGCCCTCAGGTCAACCGAGTGCTCGTTGCCTAGACACAGCAACAGGCGTCCCTCGACGGTGACGCGAACCCGATTGCAACTTGCGCAGAAGTTGTGGCTATGGGGAGAAATAAAGCCGATGCGGGTATCACTGTCCTCCATCCGGAAATAGCGTGAAGGGCCCGCCGTGGCTTCCGCCGTGGACAACAGCGGATGGCGCTGCTCAATCAGCGCCCTGACCTCATCGCTGGAACAGTATGTCTCTGCGCGTGAGTGATCCGAGACGTCGCCGAGGGGCATTTCCTCGATGAAGCTGATATCAAGCTGCTGGTTCCTGGCAAAGGTCACCAGATCCAGCACCTCATCCTCATTGCGCCCCTTCAGCACGACCGCATTGAGCTTGATCCGCTCGAACCCCGCCTCTCGCGCAGCCTCGATACCATCGAGTACTCGACTCAGGTCACCGGTACGGGTCAGGCGGCGGAAGCGCTGAGGATCCAGCGAATCCAGGCTGACATTCAGGCGTTTCAGACCCGCCTGACGAAGCTCGACAGCATGACGCCGAAGTCCGGCGCCATTGGTGGTCATTGCGAAATCCCTGAGCCCTGACAAGGCACCGATACGCGCCACCAGTTCACCGATATTACGCCGCACCAGGGGTTCTCCACCGGTCAGACGTATCTTTTCGACGCCAAGCTCGGTGAAGGCTCGCGCCACCTGGGCGATTTCTTCCAGCGTCAGCACCTGTGCCCGCGGGAGGAACGTCATTTCCTCGCTCATGCAGTAAACACAGCGGAAGTCACAGCGGTCCGTCACCGATAGCCTGACGTAATTCACGCGCCGGCCGAAGCTGTCGACCAAGCCCTCGCTCATGCTGTCCGTCATTGCACACCACCTTCCCATCGACGAGCGTCCGCATGGTCCTGACAGCGCTCGGATACCCAATAATCGCCGCTGGCCGTGTGCTCCTTCTTCCAGAAGGGTGCCCGCGTCTTCAACTGGTCCATCAGGAATTCGCAGGCCTCGTAGGCGGCGCGGCGATGAGCACTGGCTACCACCACCAGAACGATGGGATCACCTGGCGCAAGCCGCCCTACCCGATGGATGATGGACACGTCCTCGAGCGTCCAGCGCCGGCGCGCCTCATCCTCGATCTCGGCCAGCGAGGCCTCGGTCATGCCGGGATAATGCTCCAACGTCAACGCTGTGACGTCGGGGCGTTCATTGAAATCTCTGACCAACCCGGTGAAGCTGACGACAGCCCCCACATCGGAGCGACCTTGCAGCATCGCCTGCTGTACGTCACCTGCGTCAAAGCGCTCTTGCTGCACCCGAATCATCATCAACCTCCAGTGACCGGCGGGAAAAAGGCCACCTCGTCATCGCACGTCAGGCGTGTGCTGTCGCTGGCCATCACCTGATTCACCGCACACAGCACCCGACCTTCTTCCAAACCGGAAAAACGCTGGTCCAGCGTCTTCAAGGCCTTCTTGAGGCCTGCCACATCGGCACTGGGTAAACGGTCCAAGGGTACCGAGGTTTCCCCGATACCCAGGCGCTCTCGCAGCTCGGCCAGGCATTTCACCCTGACGCTTTGCTGCTCTGCAGAGGCAAGCCCCAAGGTCAATGCAGGACTGTTCTCCGGACTCGTCACGATGGGAGCGACGGTTTCCTGTGCTATCTCTCGGCGATGATAATCTCCGGATTTGCCACCCTGCTTGGCATCCACATGGATCTGGCCAATCTCCATCTCCTTGTCGACCGCCTTGCACATGTCATACAGCGTCAGACAGGCCACGGACACCGCCGTGAGCGCTTCCATCTCGACGCCTGTCTTGCCACTCAACCGGCACGTCGCGGACACCCTGACCATGCTCGCCTCGCGATCGATATCGAAGTCGATACTGACCTTGGACAGGGCCAGTTGATGACACAGCGGAATCAACTCGTGGGTGCGCTTGGCCGCCTGGATACCGGCAATTCTGGCGGTGGCCAGCACATCTCCCTTGGGCAGCTGACCATCGCTGAGCAAGGCCAAGGTCTCAGGCGCCATACTGATAGCCCCTGTAGCCGTTGCTTCACGTCGGGTAGATGCCTTGTCACCGACGTCCACCATATTGGCTTCGCCGCGGGCATTGAGATGGGAAAGCGTCATGTTCAAGCCTCAGGGGAAACGAAAGAGAGGGAATACGGTCACCATATCATTGATGGCAACCGCTGCCTTGTCGGCAGGAATTTCCACCAGACACTCGGCAGCCACCATGGAGGACAGGATACCGGAACCCTGGCTACCTGTATTGACCACCCGCAAGGTCCCGTCATCACTCCGTTTGAGCACGCCACGACTGTAATCGGTGCGACCTTCACGACTGCGGAAGTCGCTGTCGGCCACCGCCTGCCACGCAGGCGAGCGCAGCTCACGTCCCTGCAGCTTGCGTACAAGGGGAATAACGAAGACCAGACAGGTCACCATGCAGGCCACCGGATTGCCGGGCAGGCCCAGAAATGGCGTCGCGCCGTCCCCCATCACGCCGCATGCCATCGGCCTGCCAGGACGCATGGCGATTCGCCACAGGGTCAGTCGCCCCAGCCGCTCCAAGGCAGCTCGAGTATGGTCGGCCTGCCCCACCGACACGCCCCCGCTGGACACCACAAGATCGGCCAGCTGCGCCGCTCGTGCCAGGGCATCCTCCAGCGCCTGCGGGTCATCAGGTACGATGCCCAGATCCAGCACCTCTGCGCCATGCTCCTGCAACATGCCCATCAAGGTGAAGCGGTTGGCATCATAAATCGCGGCATCAGCGCGAGGCTGTCCAGGGGCGGTCACCTCGTCCCCGGTGGAAAACACCGCCACACGGGGCTGGCGGCGCACCTCAACGGACGCGCAGCCCAACGACGCCAGCAACCCCAACGCCGCTGCCTCCAGCCGCCTGCCGGATTCCAGCGCCACCTCACCCCGACGTAGATCCTCGCCCGCCTGGCGGACGTTCTGCCCTCGCTTGACTCGATCAGCCTGGAGGATCTCGACCACATCCCCGTGCTGCTGAAGTTGCTCGACCATGATTACCGTGTCGGTGCCAGCCGGCAGCGGCGCTCCGGTAGTGATACTGACGCACTCGCCACTGCCCACCCTCCCGGCGAAAGGCCGGCCGGCCAGGGCGGAACCGACGCGCTGCAGGGAGCCTGCGACGCCTTCCTCGGGCCAGCTCAGAGCGATGCCATCCATCGCCGAATTGGTGTGGCCTGGAACATTGAAAGGCGCCGTCACCGGCTTGGCCAGCACCCGCCCATGAGCCTGGGCCAGCGCCACGGACTCCGTCGCCAGCTGGCCATCCACCAGGGTAAGCAGCGCCTGACGTGCCTCATCGACGCTCAGCATGTGCTCGCCCAGGTCAAAGCAAGACAATGAGGACATCATCAACGTCCCTCCTGCGTCGCCAGCCAGCCGCTCCAGTCAGCAGCCCACCGCAACATCCACTCGACCAGCTGGTCGTGGGCATTCAGATCCAGCGTCTCGACCGCGGTGCTCAGGGGAGTATCACAGGCTACCGCCTGCACCCAGGGATCCTCGGTCGCCAGCAGCGGCTTGCCTAACGTGGCACGGTGCAGTTCCAGCTTGGGCATTGGCCAGTCCTTGAACCCCTCCACCAGCGTCAGGTCCGCCTTCAGTGGCGCCACCATGGCCAGCAGCGTCTGCAGGTCCGCTTCCTCAGCTTCGGGAGTCTCCAGCATCATCGCCACCCTTGCCCGGGAGGCGATCAGCACCGGCTCCGCCCCGGCCATTCGCAAGCGGTGACTGTCCTTGCCAGGCTGATCGACATCGAAACGGTGATGCGCGTGCTTGATGACCGATACCCGCAGCCCCTTCCCCTTCAGCATCGGTACGATGCGCTCCAGCAAGGTGGTCTTGCCGGTCCCGCTCCAGGCGGCGATGCCCAATACCGGCTGTTGCGGTTGCCATTGCAGCCGGGACCTCATGAGCCCTCCCCTGGACGAGTGGGCTCAAGACGCTGACGCTCTTCTTCAGTGTTGAGGTTGGCAAAAGCGTCCGCACAGTCGCTCAGATCGACCGTGGCCCAGGCATGTCGCGCGTACCAGCGATCGATCTTGCGCTCTCCCTGCGCCAACGCCTGTGCCAGATCTTCGCGCAGATGACCTGCCAGCAGCGCTACCACCGGGTGCAGGCGCTCTCCGTCATGGGCCACCAGGATGTCCATCCCCTCACGCCAGCCCGCCAACATGCGTGGCACCAGGTCATGGGGCAGTAGCGGACTGTCGCAGGGCACGACCATGACCCAGGGGCTGTCCGCAGCCTCAAGCGCACTGTAGATGCCCATCAGCGGCCCCTGAAAGCCCTCGGCAGCATCCTTGAAGACACCATCGGCAAGCGCCGCATAGTCCTCATGATGACGATTGGCGTTGATCAGTACCGAACCCACGTGGGGTCGCAGACAGGCGACCGCATGGGCGGCCAGGGGCTGACCCGCAAAGGACACCAGGCCCTTGTCGATGCCTCCCATGCGACGTCCCTGACCACCCGCCAGGACAACACCACATACCTCGCTTGCCTGAGGTTTCACCACAAGAAGCTCCTATTGCTATGTTCGTCATGCATCACTACATGATGCCTCAGGCCGTAGGTAGTCGCCATGCACGCATAGAGGTAGTCCGAGAGCGCGAGGGTGACCCACCCAGGCCATAGCAGGTATCATGTGTCCATCATTTTGCACGACAGCGACTCACGAATGGCGGACACCAGGATGGACGACGGTTTCGATGTCGGCGCTAGGTTGCGCCAACTACGTCAGGAAAAACAGTTATCTCAGCGCGAACTAGCGAAAAGAGCGGGCGTCACCAACAGTACTATCTCGCTTATCGAGCTGAATAATGTCAGCCCTTCGGTCAGCTCCCTTAAGAAGATACTTGACGCCTTACCGGTCTCCATCAGCGCCTTCTTCGCCGCCGACGAGCCCAATCATCCGAGCCCCTTCTATCGCGCTGCGGAGTTGACCGAGATCGGTGATCGCCACCTTTCATGGCGACTTGTCGCCGCCAGACGCCCCGACCGGCGCATGTCGGTATTGCACGAGCGCTATCCACCTGGTGCCGATACCGGCGAGGAAATGCTGGAGCATGATGGCGAAGAAGGCGGTGTCGTCATCGCCGGGGAGATCGAGATTACCGTCAACGGAGAGACGGGGCTGCTTGGCCCAGGAGATGCCTACTACTTTGACTCCCGCCTGCCCCACCGGTTTCGCAATCTGGGGCAGGAAGAATGCGTGATCGTCAGCGCCAATACCCCGCCCACCTTTTCAGATGGTGGCGAACAGATCCATCACTGAGAGCTTGGCTGTTCAGCCCTTGTCCGATCAGGACCGCGGGGACAATCTCACCGCTCACCGAGTGAGCGTCAAAGCAGTGGACGACGCCGCCAGGCTGCGGCGTCGCCCCGGCACTTCGGCTAGGCCTCTTCCCGAGCGCGCGGCAGTATCAAATTCAGCGCGATGCCCACCAGGGCGGCAAGGCTGACGCCCTGCAGGGCAAACTGCCCTCCACCAAACTGCATGCCACCGATACCGAAGACCAGAATCAACGACACGACCACCAGGTTACGCGGCGCTGTCAGCGGCTTGCCCGCGCGCACCAGGGTATTCATCCCGACTACCGCAATGGAACCGAACAGCAGCGTCATGATGCCCCCCATGACCGGCGCAGGTATGGTCTGGAGCACGGCTCCCAGCTTGGCCACGAAGGCCAGCAGGATGGCCACCAACGCCGCCGACACCATGAACATCGGATTGAACGCCCGGGTCAGGGTGACCGCCCCGGTTACCTCGGAGTAGGTGGTATTGGGCGGCCCGCCAAACATGGCCGCAGAGATGGTGGCGAGGCCATCGCCCAGCAAGGTGCGATGAAGACCGGGCTTTTCCAGGTAGTTGCGGCGCGTGACCGAACCGATGGCAATCATGTCACCAATGTGCTCGACCGCAGGCGCAATGGCCACAGGGATCATGAACGCGATGGCCAACCAGTTGAAGCTAGGAGCGGTAAAGGATGGCAGCGCCAGCCAAGAGGCTTCGCGCACCGGAGTAAAGTCAACGACTCCCATCAACAGGGCCAGCAGGTAGCCCGTCACGATGCCACCCATGATCGGCACCAGGCGCAGCAGACCACGTCCGAACACTGCCAGAATCAAGGTAACCAGCAAGCTCGACATGGACAGAACCATGGCTTGAGCGTAACCGATCCCTTCGCTGTTCTCACCGGTCGCCATATTGACCGCTACGGGCGCCAGAGCAAGGCCGATCACCATGATGACGGGCCCTACCACCACCGGCGGCAGCAACCGATGAAGCCAGCCGGTCCCCTTCAGACGCACCGCCTGCGAGATCACCACGTACACCAGGCCCGCCGCGATCAACCCGCCCAGAGTGGCTGACACCCCAAAGTGCGCAATCGAGCCCTGAATTGGCGCGATGAAGGCAAAGGAGGATGCCAGGAACACCGGCACCGTCATCCGCGTGGTGAAGTGAAACACCAGCGTACCGATACCGGCGGTGAACATAGCGACATTGGGATCAAGCCCGGTCAGCAGAGGCACCAGCACCAGGGCACCGAAGGCCACGAACAGCATCTGCGCGCCGACCAGCGCGAGTCTGGGCAATGAATCCGACGCCGTCGCTGAGGGTTCGGGTGGCTGAGTTGACGAAGAATGGGGGTCAGACATGAGGGGGCTCCGTGGTGAACAGGAAGTCTGTTGTGGGGCGAGAAGAGACTCATCGCGCCGACAGCCGATTCCAAACGCGGGCCATGTTACCAATCCCGGCGCCCCTTCAGGGCACAATTTTGCGCCAACCCCAGGTCGCCAACGTAGCAATCACGCAACCCTCCCCCTTTTTGCCAAGCGCTAGTCCCCACTTTGGCTCCCCCTGATGGTTCCCCTTGATGGCTCACTCAGTGCTGCTGAAACTGCTCTGCAAGACAAAGCCCCCCATCCTGAGGATTGGGGGGGCCGGCACACACCGCTATACCGGGATTACTCTCGGGTACCCGCGGACATCCAGTCTTCCATCATCTGGTCATAGGGCACCGTGGTGCCCTGGGGCATTTCATCGTCCAGCTTGGCCTTGGGCGAGCCAGGCTGGCTCAGCCACTGCTCGGGATCCTTGGGCTCGTTGAGAATCGGCTCGTAGGTGGCAAACACCTTGGCCCGAGCCAGTCGCGCCATGATGTTATCCAGATCTGCCGCCAGATTATCGAGCGCCTCCTGGGCGGAAATATCGCCATTCACCGCCGGTGCCAAGTTCTGCCACCACAATGGGGCCATGCGCGGATAGTCCGGCACATTGGTGCCCGTTGGCGTCCACTTGGCTTCGTTGGGGCTGCGGTAGAACTCCACCAGTCCACCCAGCTTGGGCGCCATCTCGGTCATCTGCTCGGAGAAGATGTCCGACCGCCGAATCGGCGTCAGCCCCGCCATCAGCTTTTCCAGAGACACCGTCTTTGACACGCTGAATTGGGCGAACAACCAGGCAGCACTGCGACGGTCTTCAGGCGTCGAGTCGAAGAAGGTCCAGGCGCCAACATCCTGATAGCCCACCTTCATTCCTTCTTCCCAGTACGGACCCGTCGGTGATGGGGCCATCCGCCATTTGGGATTGCCCTGGTCATCGGTCACCGCCACGTCCGGGCTGACCATGTCGGCGGTAAAGGCGGTGTACCAGAACATCTGCTGCGCCACATTACCCTGGGCCGGCACGGGGCCCGCCTCACCAAAGGTCATGCCCTGTGCCTCGGGAGGAGCAAAGTCTCTGAGCCACTCGACCATCTTGGTGACGGCAAACACCGAAGCCGGAGAATTGGTGGCCCCGCCTCGGCTGACGCTGGCTCCCACCGGATGACTGTCCTCGTCTACGCGAATACCCCAGTCATCCACCGGGTTGCCGAACGGCACCCCAGGGCTGCCCATTCCGGCCATTGATAGCCAGGAGTCATGGAAACGCCAACCCAGCGAGGGATCTCGACGTCCATAATCCATATGGCCATAGACCTTTTGCCCGTCGATCTCGCCGATGTGCTCGCTGAAGAACTCAGCGATATCCTGGTACGCCGTCCAGTTGGTCGGCACGCCTAGCTCATAGCCGTAGAGATCACGGAACTGCTGTTGAAAGTCCTCTCTCTGGAACCAGTCGTAGCGGAACCAGTAAAGGTTCGCGAACTGCTGGTCCGGTAGCTGGTAAAGGCTGCCATCTGGCCCCGTGGTGTACTGAATCCCGATAAAGTCCTCCAGATCCAGGCTTGGCAGCGTCAGCTCCTTCCACTCGTTGGCCATGGCATCACTGAGATTGATGGTCGATCCGTAGCGAATGTGGGTGCCAATGGAATCGGAGTCATTGATATAGGCGTCGTAGATATTGCGACCCGACTGCATCTGGGTCTGCATGTTCTGAACCACATCCCCCTCGCCGATGATGTTGTGGGTCACCTCTATCCCGGTCAGCTCGAGAAAGGCCGGCGTCAGCACGTCCCGCTCCCAGGTATGGGTGGTCAACCCTTCCGCCACCGTGTTGATTGCCATGCCACGAAAGGGCTCCGCGGCCTCGGCAAACCACTCCAGTTCGGCGATCCGCTGCTCCCGCGTCAAGGTGGAGTTTGCGAACACTTCATCGGCCAGCCGCTCGATCACTGCGGCACGATCTTCCTGGGCAATGGCGTCGCCTGCCAATAGCAGCAATCCGGCTACACCTACCCTGCTGAGCTTGCGTCTCACGTTCATGGTCACCTCATTGTTATCATTGATGAAGGCCAGCCTCGCTATCGTCGCCAGCCAATGGGTGCAGGCATCCTGTCGGTTACCCCCAGCGCAACAGCAGCACCATCCACACCACCGATAACGCCAATGCCAGCCACAGACCAAGGCTGGTAAAGCCGATAACGGCGAGGTGGATATACGCCGCCGACAGCATGCCGATAAAGAACCGGTCTCCCCGCGTTGTGCTGATCGGAAGAAAACCGCGGCGCTCGCGGCTGGGCGAGATCAGCTCCCAGGTGGTCATCAGCACCAGCAGCAGTGCGATCACGGAGAAGAACATCGCCGTAGGTAGGGTCCACACCATCCAGTCCATGTCGCGGCTCCTTAGGTGCGCCCCAGAGCAAAGCCCTTGGCGATATGATGACGGACGAAAAACACCACCACGATGCCCGGCACGATGGTCAGCACTCCCGCTGCCGCCAGGGTTCCCCAATCGATACCAGAGGCGGTGGAGGTTCTCGTCATGACAGACACGATGGGCTGGGCCTCCGTGGAGGTGAGGGTACGGGCCAGCAGCAGCTCGACCCAGGAAAACATGAACAGAAAGAACAGGGTCACGCCGATGCCTGAGCGAATCATCGGAATGAAGACCTGGACAAAGAACCGCGGAAAGCTATAGCCATCGATAAAGGCGGTCTCGTCAATTTCCTTGGGCACGCTGGACATGAAGCCCTCGAGAATCCAGACCGCCAACGGTATGTTGAACAGGCAATGGGCCAAGGCCACGGCGATGTGCGTATCGAACAAGCCGACCGTGTAGTAGAGCTGAAAGTAAGGCAGCAGGAAGACGGCAGGCGGCGCCATCATGTTGGTCAAAAGCCAGAAGAACAGGTGCTTGTCACCGATGAACCGATAGCGACTGAAGGCATAGGCGGCGGGCAAGGCCACCACCATGCTGATGACCATGTTCATCACCACATAGGTCATGGAGTTGACGTAGCCCATGTACCAGCTGGGGTCGGTGAAGATCCGGGTGTAGTTGTCGAAGGTCAGCGCCTGAGGCCACAGGGTCAGCTCTCCCAGGATCTCGTTGTTGGTCTGCAGTGACATATTGACCAACCAGTAGATGGGTAGCAGTACGAACACCAGATAGGCCAGCATCAACCCACCGCGGCGTATCCTGCGTCCGGCCGAGCGCTGGCGACGCCGACGCCTGGCCGCCTGCCGTGCGGCGTGCTCGTTCACCTGGTCAGGGCTGGATGGCAATGGCCTAGTCATGGCGCGACCCTCCTTGGCGATCCTTCTGCAGATTCATGATGGCGGTATAGAACACCCAGCACACCAGCAGAATGATCAGGAAGTAGATCAACGAGAACGCCGCCGACGGCCCCACATCGAACTGGGCGGTGGCCATGATGGCGAGGGACTGACTGAGAAAGGTGGTGGCACTGCCCGGCCCACCGCCGGTCAGCACGAAGGGTTCCGCATAGATCATGAAGGAGTGCATGAACCGGAGCAGCACGCCAATCACCAGCACATTGGTCAACTTGGGCAATTGGATGTAGCGGAACACCGCCCAGCGTGACGCCCGGTCAATCCTGGCAGCCTGGTAGTAGGCCTCGGGAATCGCCTGCAGACCGCTGTAACACAGCAAGGCGATCAGCGATGTCCAATGCCACACATCCATCAGCACGATGGTGACCCAGGCATCCATCGGATTCGAGGTGATGTTGTAGGGATACCCCAGTTGGCGCAGGCTGAAACCCATCAGACCGATATCCCCGCGGGTGAAGATCTGCCAGATGCTGCCGACCACATTCCAGGGAATCAGCAGTGGCAATGTCACCAGCACCAGCACCAGCGAGGCCCGCCAGCCCCGCTTGGGCATCAGCAACGCGATACCGACCCCCAGGGGCACTTGAATCACCAGAATGGTCAGCGAGAAGGCAAACTGCCGACCCAGAGCCGCCTGCAAGGCGGGGTCATTGAGCATTTGCACGAACCATTCGGTTCCGGTGAAAAACCGCGTATTGGCGTCGAACACATCCTGTACGGAGTAATTGACCACGGTCATCAACGGCACAATGGCGGAGAATGCCACCAGCAACAGCATGGGCAGCACCAGCCACCAGGCCCGGTTATTCGGCACCTTGTTCATGACGCCACCTCCACCCGCCGTTCATCCACGTAGAGCCCCAACCAACGCTCGGGAAAGTACAGGTGAATGCACGACGTCGCTGGGTCGAGGGCATCGTCGACCCGTACCTTGCAGGTCAAACTGCCCAGCGAGGCAGTGACAATGCGGTAGGTACCAAGATCTTGAAGGTGGGAGACCGTGGCTAGCATGCCGCCGTCGTCCGCGGACACCACCTCGATGAATTCAGGCCGAATGCCGAGGGTGACGTTGTCACTGCGGGACATGGCATCGCGCAGGGCGTTCATAAAGCCGGGCGAAAGCGGCAGCGGCTGCCCACCCACGAGTGCCCCATCGGCGTCGAGCTGTGGCGTGAAGAAGTTCATGCCGGGACTACCGATGAAGTAACCGACAAAGGTATGTGCGGGGGCTTCAAAGAGTTCCCGCGGCGTCCCGAATTGCACGATGCTGCCTTGGTACATCACCGCGATCTTGTCGGCAAAGGTGGAGGCCTCCAGCTGATCATGGGTCACGTAGATCATCGTGACCGCAAAGCGCTGATGAATCTCCTTGAGCTTGCGACGCAGCTTCCATTTCAGCTGGGGATCGATCACCGTCAATGGCTCATCAAACAGAATCGCCGCAACATCGTCGCGCACCAGACCCCGCCCCATCGACACTTTCTGCTTTTCATCGGCCGTCAGATTGCGCGCCTTGCGCGGCAGTTGCGCGGTCAGGTCGAGAATGTCCGCCACCTCCTCGACCCGCTCTCTGACGCGCTCCTCGGAAGTGCCGACGTTACGCAGAGGAAAGGCCAGGTTGTCGAACACGGTCATGGTGTCGTAGACCACCGGAAACTGGAACACCTGGGCAATGTTGCGCTCTTCCGGCGGCAGTTCATTGACCTGAACACCATCGAATAGCACCTCGCCCTGGGACGGCACCAGTAGACCGGAGATAATATTCAGCAGCGTCGACTTGCCGCATCCAGACGGCCCAAGCAGCGCGTAGGCGCCTCCCTGTTCCCAGGTATGCGTCATGCGCTCGATCGCAAAGTCAGCCGGACCGGACGGCTGCTGCAGATAGCTGTGCGCCAGTTGCTCAAGACGTATCTCTGCCATCTAGCGCTCCTCCCGATGGATCGCACTCGCGGGGGCGTGCTCGGCTCTGCGTGACATACTGGCCCCCACCTCAGCAGGCACGGCCACCGTCCTGCCCTCCATGTCGAACACGTACAGTCGATGCACCGGCACGTATAGCCGCAGCGGAGCGTCTACCTGAAAGCCGTGCACACCCTCCAGATGGGCCACCAGCGACATGCGAGCGTTGCCCACATGGAGAAACGTCTCGGAGCCGCTGATCTCGGCCAGCTCGACGCAGACATCCAAGGCCAGATCATCGTCGGATTGCGGCGCAATCGCCAGGTGGGCAGGACGTACCCCAAAGTGGTAGCGCCCCTCTTCGAGCCGCGACATGCCGGCGTCAACGGCGAAAGCGGGCTCGCCTTCAAAACTGACGTGGCCGTCCCGGATCTCGCCTTCGAGCACATTCATGGGGGGTTCGGAGAACATGTCCGCAGCGGTCAGCGACACCGGCTCACGGTACACCGTCGCGGCAGGCCCATGCTGGACTAGGCGACCTTCATGCAGAATGGCGGTGTCGCCACCCAACGCGAGCGCCTCTGCGGGCTCCGTAGTGGCATAGACAGCGATGCAGTCCCGTCGGGCGAACAGCTCACGCAGCTCTTCCCGAAACTCTTCCCGCAGCTTGTAGTCCAGATTGACCAGAGGCTCATCGAACAACACCAGCTCAGCGTCCTTGACCAGCGCCCGCGCCATCGCGGTGCGCTGCTGCTGCCCGCCAGACAGCTCCAGCGGCTGACGATCCAGTAGTCCCTCGATATGCAGCAGCTCCGCCACCTCCTGCACCCGGCGCCGAAGTTCTGCCTTGGGAACCCGCGCCAGCTTGAGCGGAGATGCAATGTTGTCGAAGACACTCTGGTGGGGGTAGTTGATGAACTGCTGGTAGACCATGGCCACATTGCGTTGGCGCACGCCCTTGCCTGTCACGTCTTCACCGTTGATCAGGATACGTCCTCGGCTGGGTTGATCCAGCCCAGCCATCAAGCGCATCAGGCTCGTCTTTCCCGCCAGGGTTCGCCCCAGCAGAACATTGAACGAGCCTGGCGCCAGCGTCAGACTAACGTCGTCAATGTGGGTCTCGTTTGCCACCCTGCGGGTGACACCGTCGAGGATCAGGGTCATGGGCCGTCTCATTCCACCGAACATCGCCCTCCTTCGAAGGCGTCATCTGTACGGTAGTAGAGATTGTCGAAGGCACCCCGGTGTTTTTAAACGAAACCCCTCAATCACCCCGACACATCACCAACAATCCATTACAACACATTGAAATAAAAAGCTTTTCACCAATTCATCAACTTTTGTCTAATGCAGAACACTTCTGCGCAGCATCCTCTCGTGCGCAGGCAATGTTGTTTTAGTGAAAAAAAATGCGCCCAATGTTCGTAAAAGAACATTGGGCGCATGTCTTGACAGCCAGTCTGATCAACTCGCCGGGGCGACGGCCGTGACCGACCGCATCATGACCCCGCAGGCGTGGCTGGTCTCAACGAGTACCAAAGATCTTGTCGCCGGCATCGCCGAGACCGGGAACGATATAGCCGTTCTCGTCCAGGCGCTCATCCACGGATGCGGTATAAATCTCGATATCCGGGTAGGCCTCCTGCACGCGGCGAATGCCCTCCGGCGCCGCGACCAGCACGATCACACGCATCAGCTGACAGCCGCGTTCACGCAGCATGTCGAGCGTGGCGACCATGGAGCCACCGGTAGCCAGCATCGGGTCGATGACTACCGCCATGCGCTCATCGAGGTCGTTGGTAAACTTCGAGAAATAGGGAACAGGCTCCAGCGTTTCCTCATCACGGTACAGGCCAACGACGCTGACCCGCGCACTGGGAATCAGGTCGGTCACGCCCTCCAGCATGCCCAGACCGGCACGCAGGATCGGGACGATCGTCACCTTCTTGCCCTTGAGCTGCTTGACGGTAATGGTGTTGCCACTCCAGCCGTCGATGGCGTGATCTTCCAGCTCCAGATCCTGAGTCGCCTCGTAGGTGAGCAGTTTGGCCACCTCGCCAGCCAGCTCACGGAAGCTCTTGGTGCTGATACCGGCTTCACGCATCAAACCGAGTTTGTGCTGGACCAGGGGGTGATCGATGGCATGGACGCTCATGACGAGTCCTCTTAGATGACGGAGAGGGTGGGACTAGGACGACCTTCGTCGCATGGACGCGGGCGACAAATTGCGCGCCATTCTACCCGTATCCTGCTCTCAGGTTAACCCGCTGCGAACAATCGCCGCTGAGCCTTGCCACCGACGCCTGCACGGCCCGGTGGCGAGGCAGCCCGCTAGGGGCTAGACGGCAGCTGCCAGTCGATCGGCCCACGCCCCTGCTCTTGGAGAAACGCATTCGCCCGCGAGAAGTGGTGGTTACCGAAGAAGCCTCGATGGGCGGACAGCGGCGAGGGGTGCGGCGACTCCAGCACCAGGTGACGCTGACGATCCACCAGCGCTTTCTTCTGGCGCGCGTGGGAGCCCCACAGCAGGAACACGCAGGGCCCTGCTTCGGCGCTCACGGTCTGGATGGCACGATCGGTAAACGTCTCCCAGCCCTTGCCGCGGTGGGAGCCGGCATTGCCCTCTTCCACCGTCAACGAGGTGTTCAACAGCAGTACGCCCTGCCTCGCCCAGGCCTCGAGATGCCCGTGGGGCACAGGCTCCACACCCAGGTCCTGGGCCAGTTCCTTGTAGACATTGACCAGGGAAGGCGGCGGCTTGATGCCGGCACGTACCGAAAAGCACAGGCCGTGGGCCTGACCAGGACCGTGGTAGGGGTCCTGGCCGAGAATAACGACCCTGACGTCTTCGAGCGGGGTCAGTTCAAAGGCGCGAAACCAGTCTGACGAATGCGGGTAGATCACCTTGCGCGCAGCCTTCTCGTCAGCTAGGAAGGCCTTCAACTGCTGCATGTAAGGCGCGTCGAACTCTGCTCCCAGATGACGCTGCCACGCTCCCGACAACACCTGCCCCATGGCCATCACCGACGCTGGTCGGCCAGGGGTTCCACATAGGCCACACCCATGTCCCAGGGGAACTGGATCCAGCAGTCCTGAGCCACCTCCGTCAGGTACTGGTCTACCAGGGGGCGCCCTTCAGGCTTGGCATAGATCGTCACGAAATGCGCCTTGGGCAGCATCTCGCGGACGGCCTTGGCGGTCTTGCCGGTATCGACCAGGTCGTCGACAAGCAGCCAACCTTCGCCGTCGTGATCGACGCCCTTGAGCACCTCGAGGCCCTCTTGCTCCATGTGGTCGTAGCTCTTGATACAGACCGTATCGATCAAGCGCACATTGAGTTCACGGGCGATCAAGGCGGCCGGAATCAGTCCGCCCCGAGTAATCGCGATGATGCCCTTGGTGTCCCGCTCGATCAGCCGATGACACAGCTCGCGCACGTCGCGATGCAGCTGGTCCCAGGAGACGACAAAATGACGGTGATAACGATGGCTACTCATGGATCATTCGTCCTCAGTGAACGAGCAAACGGCGAATACGCTGTGACCTGCATCACGAATCTTCTGCGAACCGCCCAGGTCGGGCAGGTCCACGATGGCAGAGGTCTCCACCACCTGGCCGCCACTGCGACTGATCAATTCAGCTGCCGCCAGCATGGTGCCTCCGGTAGCGATCAGATCATCGACGACCAGGATACGATCACCATTGCGGAAGGCATCGGAGTGCAGCTCAACCTCAGCCGTGCCGTACTCGAGCGTATAGGTCTGGCTGATGGTGCGAAACGGCAGTTTGCCCTTCTTGCGCACCGGCACAAAGCTGCAGCCCAGCTCGTAAGCGACGGGCGCGCCGACGATAAAACCGCGAGCGTCGATCGCCGCAATCGCGTCCAGATCCATCTCCTGATAGCGGTGCACAAAGCTATCGATGAGCTTGCGGAAGGCGGCACTGTTCTGCAAAAGCGGGGTGATGTCACGAAAATTGACGCCCGGCTGTGGCCAGTCGGGAACGGTGCGAATGACAGACTTGATGTAGTCGCCGTAAATGCTCATGGCGGTTCTCGCTAGAAATCGGGTACGAAGGAAATGACAACATCGGGTAGCCCCGCTGACAAGCTACCCGTCAGATTGACCGTTGCACGGTCCGTCACGCCACCCGCCGCCATTTGCGTCAAACCCGGCGGCGGAGAGAGGCGGAGGAGCGCCGGTCAATCGAGGAAAATCATCTTGATGGCAAACAGTACGCCCAGGATGACCACGGCAACGTTCAGGTCCTTGAAGCGACCTGACAGGGCCTTGATGGCGACATAGCTGACAAAGCCAAAGGCAATACCCTCGGCAATCGAGAAGGTCAACGGCATGGCCAGAGCGGCGATCAGTACCGGGGCCGCCTCGGTGGCATCATCCCAGTCGGCGTGAGCCAGACTGCCCGCCATCAGGGAGGCCACGTACAGCAGCGCCCCCGCCGTGGCGTAGGCAGGTATGGAGCCCGCCAGCGGCGCAAAGAACAGGCTGAGCAGGAACAGTACGGCCACTACCACGGCCGTCAGGCCAGTCCGCCCGCCGGCAGCGATACCTGCCGTGCTTTCGACGTAGCTGGTAGTGGTCGAGGTGCCCAGCGCCGCACCTGCCATGGAGGCAGTAGAGTCGGCCATCAGCGCGCGCCCCAGACGAGGCAGCTTGCCATCCTTGTCCAGCAGTCCACCGCGATGAGCCACGCCGACCAGCGTGCCGGAGGTATCGAACAAGTCAACAAACAGGAAGGCAAAGACCACGCTGATCATCGCCACGTTGAACGCGCCAGCGAGGTCCATCGACATCAAGGTCGGTGCAATGGAAGGCGGCATCGACACCACACCGCTGAATTCATTGTGTCCAAGCAGCATGGCAACCAGCGTCACGCCGAGAATGCCGATCATCACCGCCCCGGTGACCCGCAGGTGAGCAAGCGCGGTGATAACGAAGAAACCGGCAAGGGCGTAAAGCGGCGCAGGTTCGGAAAGGTCACCGACTGACACCAGAGTGGCCGGGTTATCCACGATGATGCCAGCATTTTTCATGGCCACCATGGCAAGAAACAGGCCGATGCCGGCAGCAATCCCGAGCCTCAATGTGATCGGAATGGAATTGATGATCCATTCGCGAATGCGGAAGATACTGAGCAGAAAGAAGGTAACGCCCGACAGGAACACCGCACCCAGTGCCGCCTCCCAGGTATAGCCCATCCCGAGCACGACGCCGTAGGTGAAGAAGGCATTGAGGCCCATACCCGGCGCCAGGGCGATGGGGTAATTGGCCCACAGACCCATGATCAGACAGCCCACCGCCGCGGCCACACAGGTAGCCACGAAGACCGCCCCGTAGTCCATGCCCGCTTCGGACAGGATGCTTGGGTTAACGAAGATGATGTACGCCATGGTCAGGAAGGTCGTGATCCCGGCGATGACCTCTGTCTTCACGGTAGTACGGTGTTCGCTGAGCTTGAAGAAGCGATCGAGGGGACTCTTGCCCTGGTTCGATTCAGGCTGGGGATTGGACATGCGCTAGGTCCTGCACGTGGAGTCAATGAGGGGGTGTCCAGGACGAGAGTCACCGACCGTGCCCCGCCACCCGGTGGCTAGAGACACCATATAGCAGGCCGCCGGGGGACGCACGACGATACTGCACAATGAAGCCAACGCTTGACCGCGTCTGCCACCGAACAGATCGGTGCCAAAACGCACATCGGGCGCGATGCAACAGCACCTGCGCCCGACGGTGGCGACTCTCGAAAGCGCGCTACTCTACCAGAATCGGGTAGGCTTCGGTATAGATCCAGTCCTTGTCCTTTGCCGGGACATGGCAGCCCAGGCAGTCGGTCTGGTAGTCCGCCGACACATTGGTCGCCGGGTCGTCAGTCTTGAACAAGGCCCAGCCCCAGCCGTCCCCCCAACTGCCATTGCTGTCGGCAAAGCGGTTGGTTGCGTCCTTGACCATCACAAACCACTGTTTGATGGTGTCGTTCTCGTAGCTCACACCGGCGCCAGTGGTGTAGTCACCGGTGCTATGGGCGCGCAGCTCCTTCACCAGCACAGCACCGTCGGGGAACACGCCGTTTTCCCGATAGGCAGCAATGCTCTCGGGCTCGGTATAGACGTTGTGGAAGCCGCTCGCATCTCCCCCTGGCACAAACCAGGAGCCCAGGTGGGCCATCTCGGTGCGGAAATCATCGGGCAGATGAATGGTGCCGTCGTCGTCTACCCAGGGTGATAGATCACTTTCGGCGGTCGCCATCGTGGCAAACCCGCACGCTAGGATGCACGCCCCTGCCGCCAATGCCTTGGCTGTCATTTTCATGGTCGTCCTCACTGATCACGGTCGGTGCAAAATCGGAATGTGGCATCCGATTAAGTTAGCACCGCCTCAAGCGAGGAAGGCCCTCGTCTCCTCTGCTACGGGCGCTACGGCACAGCGAGCAAGACGATCTCCGACGTCCACAGCGAACAAGGCCACCACCCCTGATTCAGGCGCCGCCTTTCGCCGCCAACACTCGCTCAACGGTCTCGACAATCGCCTGGGTCTGGGGGTCCACCTCGATATTGACCCTGTCTCCGGGTCGACGATCCGCCAGCGTCGTGCGGGCCAGCGTTTCCGGAATCAGGTCGACGCAGAACGCACCGCCACGGGTTTCCTGACGCAGTGCACCGATGGTCAGACTGATGCCATCGACGCCGATATAGCCCTTGGTGAAGACGAACCTGTCCAGCCCCTCCGGCAACAGAAACCAAAGGCGCCGATTATTGGGCGCCTCGTCCAGCTCCACCAGCTCCGCCTGCGCCATGACATGCCCTGACATGGCGTGCCCGCCGATCTCATCGCCAAAACGCGCCGCACGCTCGATGTTGACGCGGTCGCCAATGGACACCGCGCCTAGATTGGTCACCCTGAGGGTCTCGCGCATCAGGTCGAAACTGACCCGATCGCGGTCCACCGCAGTCACCGTCAGACACACCCCGTTATGGGCCACCGACGCGCCCAGCGCCAGACCTTCCAGCAAGTGCTCCGGCAGGCGCACGACATGGGTGCGAAACGCCTCAGCTTCGATCATGTCGACCACTTCAGCGGTGCCTTGCACAATCCCGGTAAACATCCTCATCTCCTCGCCAGCGAAAAGGCCTCGGCCTTCGATCGGGCCAGTCTATGGATCTCCGCCCTAAAGTTCCATGCAAGCGACGGCCCCGCCCCACGAAAGACGATGATCAAGCGTCACCCTCATGGCCTTCATGGGCCTTCTGCCGGCATTCCCCGTGGGTGGATAAGTGGGCGGGTGAGTTGGCGGTAGACGAACCTCCATCTTGACGCCCCCATCCACGTCGACAAGTGATTGACAGGACTCAGCAAGCCCCCTATTCTTGCCGGCTACATTTTTAGGCGCCGATTTGTACCCGGATTGCGGGCGCCCGTGCCATGACACTCACAAGGTGTCAGCGCATGAAGTGCAGCTAAAAGGGTGTGTCCAGCGTTGATGGCCACCCGCCAGGGTGGCCTTTTTTTTGGACACCCCTTGCTCTTGCCTGCCCTCTGCCTGACCTGCCCATGGTCCTGCCCGCCCCCGGTCACTCGGTGCCCACCCGGTGGCTGACATGATACGACTGACCAACCTCTCAAAGACCTTCGGCACCGGACCACGCGCGGTCCAGGCGCTGAAAAACGTCAACCTGCATGTGCCTCGCGGACAGATTCACGGCGTCATCGGCCTGTCGGGCGCTGGCAAGTCCACCCTGATTCGTTGCGTCAACCTGCTGGAGCGCCCTACCACGGGCACCGTGGAAGTCGACGGCCAGGAGCTGACCGGGCTCGCGGGGCCGGCCCTCAATCAGGCCCGCCATCGCATCGGCATGATCTTCCAGCATTTCAACCTGCTGACGTCGCGCACCGTGTTCGACAACGTGGCGCTGCCGCTTGAGCTGATGGGCGTCAAGGGAACGGAGATCAAGGAACGTGTCACGCCTCTGCTCGAGCTGGTTGGCCTGGCGGATAAGGCCAAGCAGTATCCCGCCCAGCTGTCCGGCGGCCAGAAGCAGCGCGTCGCGATTGCCCGGGCCCTGGCCAGCCGGCCACAAGTGCTGCTGTGCGATGAAGCCACCTCAGCGCTGGATCCGCAGACCACCACCTCTATTCTGGAACTGCTTCAGGACATCAACCAGAAGCTCGGACTGACCATCCTGCTGATTACCCATGAGATGGAGGTGGTCAAGACCATCTGCCACCGAGTCGGCCTGATTTCCGGCGGCGAGCTGGTCGAGGAGGCCGATGTGGGTGACTTCTTCACCTCGCCACGCACGGCCCTTGGCCGCCACTTCCTCAATGACTTTCTCGAGCTGGAGCCGCCACGGGAGCTGATCGACCGACTCGAACCCCAGGCGGGCGAGCACACTCACCCGGTGGTACGCCTGGCCTTCTCCGGCGATGCAGTATCAACGCCATTGATCTCGCGCCTGGCCCGGGAGTGTGGAGTCGACGTCAGCATTCTGCAGGCCAAGGTCGAGTCCATCCAGGAACGCACCCTCGGCCTGATGATCGCCGAACTGATGGGAGGTGCCGACGACACTCGCCGCGCCCTCGACTATCTGCAAGCCCATGACCTGACAGTGGAGGTGCTCGGCCATGTCCAGCGCGATGTTTAATCTGATTCTCGAAGCCACTCTGGACACGCTGTACATGGTGGCGGTCTCGGGCATTCTCTCCGCCCTGGTCGGCATCCCGCTGGGCGTCCTGCTGTATGTGACTCGGCCTGGCCAGATCCTGGCACAGCCGGTCCTTCAGTCGGTGCTCGGCATCGTGACCAATATCGGGCGCTCGATCCCCTTTATCATCCTGATGGTGGCCATCATTCCGTTCACTCGCATGCTGGTCGGCTCCTCCATTGGCACCAATGCCGCGGCCGTCCCCCTGACAATCGCGGCCATTCCCTTTATTGCACGTCTGGTGGAGGGAGCACTGAACGAAATCTCTCCCGGCCTGGTGGAAGCCGCGCAGTCCATGGGCGCCACGCCCTGGCAAATCATTTCAAAAGTGCTTCTGCCAGAAGCACGTGGCGGCATCTTTACCGCATTGACGGTCACCGCCGTCACCCTGGTCAGTTACTCCGCCATGGCCGGAGCCGTTGGCGGCGGCGGATTAGGCGACCTGGGCATCCGCTATGGCTACAATCGCTTCAATCCAACGATCATGCTGATCACCGTCGCTATTCTGGTCGTCATGGTGCAAGTCTTTCAGAGCCTGGGCGACTATCTGGTGCGCAAGAGCAACCATAAATGACCCTCAGCAACATATAGCGAAAACGAATTAGCAAAACCTTTGTTATTCCATTATCATCGCGGCACACGTCATCACCGCCTATGGGAGACACCGATCATGCGCAAGACATTGCTGGGCGCCCTTGCCCTTTCTACCCTGTCACTGGCCATCAGCCAGGCCAACGCTGACGAGCACAGCATCAAGGTAGGCACCGTAGCGGGCCCGGAGACCGACGTCATGCAGGTCGCCGCCGAGCTGGCAGAAGAACGTTATGGCCTGGACGTGGAGATCATTGAGTTCACCGACTACGTGACACCCAATGCCGCACTCGCCGACGGCAGCCTGGACGCGAACGCCTACCAGCATGAGCCGTACATGAACGCCATGGTCAATGATCGGGGCTATGACTTCGCCATTGCCGGACGCACCTTCGTGTACCCCATCGGCGCCTATTCCGAGAAGTACACCAGCATCGACGAACTGCCGGAGGGCGCCACCATCGCCCTGCCCAACGACCCGTCGAACGAAGGCCGCTCGCTGATCCTGCTGCACAATGAGGGCCTGATCACCCTCGATGATCCGGAGAACCTCGAGGCCACACCGCTGAACATCGTGGAAAATCCCCACGACTTCGACTTCCGCGAAATCGAAGCGGCCCAGCTCCCCCGCGTACTGCCGGATGTGGACATGGCCTTCATCAATAACACCTTCGCTCAGCCCGCCGGCCTGACCCTGGAGGACGCGCTGGTCAAGGAAGGTCCCGAGTCACCCTACGTCAACATCATTGCCGTGCGTAGCGGCGACGAAGACAGCGAAGCCATTCAGCAGCTGGTCGACGCCTACCAGAGCGACGAAGTCGCTGCCAAGGCCGAGGAGCTGTTCAAGGGCTCCGCGGTGCCTGGCTGGAAGTAACCCATACTGGCTCTTCGAGGCCGACCAATGCTGATCAGCATGGTCGGCCTTTTTCACTTCTGCAGGACGGAATCAAGACCTTCATGTCATCCTATGACCTTCTGGAGCGTCAGCTCAGCGCCCTTCTCGACAGCGATGATTGGCTGACCAACGCCGCCCAGACCAGTGCCTTTATCATGCAGGAAATCGAAGCGCTGAACTGGGCAGGCTTCTATCTTCACAAGACGCCACAGGTGCTGTCGCTTGGCCCTTTCCAGGGCAAGCCAGCCTGCCACCCCATTCCGTTCAACAAGGGGGTATGCGGTGCGGCGGCTCGCAGCCTTGAGACCCAGCGCGTCGACGACGTGCATGCGGTGGCGGACCACATCGCCTGCGACAGCGCATCCCGCTCCGAGCTGGTCGTTCCGATTCTCGATGCCGCAGGCCAGCTGTGGGGAGTCCTCGACCTGGACAGCCCACAGCAAGGGCGCTTCAGCGCCGACGACCAGGCAGGCATCGAGCGCCTGGTAGAGGTCTTTCGGCAGGCCAGCGGGCTGAGCTCAGAGTTCTAAGTTCGGAGGCCTAAGTCTCACCACATCGCGGCCACCTCAAGGGCAGTGACGCCTCCAGGGCGTACTGCCCTACTCTGCCCGCCGCTACCCCTTCCGCCTGCTCTCTCGTCACCTACCCCTCGCCAGCCTGTCCCTCGTCACCACGCCTCTCGTCACCACGCCTCTCGTCAGCGAGGGCATCCTGGAGCTTTACGAGGGACCACTGACAGGGAACGGCGCGGTGAAGACACAATGATCCACCAACGAAAAAGGCCCCGAGCAAATAGTGCTCGGGGCCTTTTTCTGGAATCTGGTAGGACCAGGCGGATTTGAACCGCCGACCTCCACGATGTCAACGTGGCGCTCTAACCAACTGAGCTATGGTCCTGCTGTATAACGCTAACTGCGGCTACTGACTGGTAGGACCAGGCGGATTTGAACCGCCGACCTCCACGATGTCAACGTGGCGCTCTAACCAACTGAGCTATGGTCCTGCAAAGATCAGCCTTGCTATTACTGCATGTGCCACTACTACCTGTACCACTACAACAGGCACCGGCACGAAATGTGGCAGAACTGCATAATGGTAGGACCAGGCGGATTTGAACCGCCGACCTCCACGATGTCAACGTGGCGCTCTAACCAACTGAGCTATGGTCCTACACTGTCCAGAGGAACGAATTACCCTTGAGCAACCTTCCTTTACTGGACCGGTCTGGGCGACACCTTGAAGGGCCTCATCCCCGACAACGGATGCGAATTCTACGGGATCGTCAGAATAATGCAAGCCCTTGAGTTCACCGAATGATTTTTTCTGATGGAGCGTGCTCGGCCATGCGCTTTGCCCTCCCCCAACATGAACCACGAGCACCGGGTGAAGACCATCGCCAACCGCTGTCGAGTTCGTTTACGATCACCAGATATCGCTTAGGGAACGCCTGAGATGAATCAGCAACAGCGTCAGGATGCCATCATCGACCTGGTCAGCCGCCAGGGGTACGCCAGCATCGAGCAGTTGACCGACCACTTTGGCGTGACACCGCAGACGATCCGGCGCGATCTCAATGCACTGGCTGAAACGGGACGCATCAGGCGTGTTCATGGTGGCGCCGGCCTGGAATCCAGCACCGTCAACACCGCCTACGCCACCCGCAAGACGCTTAACCTGGATGCCAAGCGACGGATCGCCGCCAGCGTCGCCCGCCAGGTACCTCATCACGCCTCGCTGTTCATCAACATCGGAACCAGCAACGAACTGATCGCTGAAGCGCTGCTGGAGCATCAGGGACTGGAAGTCATCACCAACAACCTGAACGTGGCGTCCATCCTCCACCACAAGGAAGATTTCAAGGTAATCGTGGCTGGCGGCCAGGTTCGCCCGCGGGATGGGGGAATCATCGGCGAAGCCACCATCGACTTCATCCATCAGTTCAAGGTCGACATCGGCCTCATCGGTATCAGCGGGATAGACGAGGATGGCTCACTGCTGGAGTTCGACTATCAGGAAGTGCGCGTCGCCCAGGCCATTATCCAGAATTCACGTCAGGTATTTCTTGCCGCTGACCACTCGAAATTCCGCCGCAACCCCGTGGTGCGGCAAGGCAACGTCGCACAACTCGATGCGTTGTTCACCGACCGTCAGCCACCAGAGCCCATTGCCCGCCTTCTCAGGACACATGACGTGGCCCTGCACATCGCGTGACTCGCCTGTCTCCGCGGCCTGAGGCGAGCCTCCATGGTCGTTTTTCGCGCATGCATTTGTTCGTTAGCCAACATCTGTCTATGCTTATTTTCGAATCCGAAACCCTCTGAACCGTTACCGCCTCTGGCCAAGCGTACGTTCATCCACCACGCTGAAGTCGTCATTCGCGTTTCAGGAAACCTTGCCCATGCAACGCCCCTACATTCTTGCCTTCGACCAAGGGACCACCAGCTGTCGCGCGATCCTGTTCGACCAGGCGACCCGTATCGTTGGCATCGCCCAGAAAGAGTTCACCCAACACTACCCACAGGCGGGCCGTGTTGAGCACGACGCGATGGAAATCTGGGGCTGCCAGATGGGGGTGGCCCGGGAGGTGCTGGAAACCCAAGGGGTCAAACCCAGTGAGGTCGCGGCTATCGGCATCACCAACCAGCGTGAGACTACCCTGGTCTGGGACCGACACACCGGCAAGCCGATCCATAACGCCATTGTGTGGCAGGACCGGCGCACCGCTCCCTTGTGCGATGCGCTCAAGGACAAGGGGCTTGAACAACATATTCGTGACACCACCGGGCTGGTGGTGGACGCCTACTTCTCCGGCACCAAGATCCGCTGGATACTCGATCAGGTCGACGGTGCCCAGCAGCGAGCAGAAGCCGGCGACCTCCTGTTCGGCACCATGGACAGCTGGCTTTTGTGGAATCTCACCCGTGGCGAACAGCATGTCACCGATGTCTCCAACGCATCACGCACCATGCTGTTCAATATTCACTCCCTGGAATGGGATGCTCGCCTGCTGGAGGCTCTCGATATTCCGCTGGCCATGCTGCCGCAGGTCAGATCATCCAGCGAGGTCTATGGCACCACCGCCAAGGAAATGTTCGGCGGGGCGCAGATCCCCATCGCCGGTATTGCCGGGGATCAGCAAGCGGCGCTGTTCGGTCAGGCCTGCTTCGAAAAAGGCATGGTCAAGAACACCTACGGCACCGGCTGCTTTTTGCTGATGAATACCGGCGATACCCCCGTACCGTCGCCGTCAGGCCTGCTGACCACTGTGGCCTGGAGCCTGGACGGTAAGGTCACCTATGCCCTGGAGGGCTCGATTTTCATCGCCGGCGCCGCCATTCAGTGGCTGCGGGACGAACTCAAGATGATCGACGCGGCAGAAGACTCCGAATACTACGCCAGCAAGGTCGAGGATGCCGACGGCGTCTATGTGGTACCGGCCTTCGCGGGTCTCGGCGCCCCCTACTGGGACATGTACGCCCGAGGCGCCATCTTCGGCCTGACCAGAGGCTCGAGCAAGGAACATATCACTCGCGCCACCCTCGATGCGCTGGCCTACCAGACCCGCGACATCATCGATGCCATGCAGGCCGACTCGGGCATCACCCTGAAGGCACTCAGGGTCGACGGAGGCGCGGTGGCCAATAACGTCATGATGCAGTTCCAGGCGGACATGCTCGCGGTCAACGTGGAGCGTCCCCAGGTCATCGAGAGCACGGCGCTCGGCGCCGCTTATCTGGCCGGCATTGCGGTCGGGCACTGGAGCCTGGAGCAGCTGGCCCACAGTGGCGATATCGAACGCACCTTCTGCCCGGCGATGGCCGAAGAGGAACGCGAGCGGCGCTACAAGGGTTGGAAGAAGGCCGTGCGGCGGACCATGAACTGGGAGCGCGACGACACCTGACACCTCCAGGGAGGCGGACTCATGCAGCTGCGTGATACCCATGTGCAACGACTCAAGACCAAGCACTTCGATGTAGTGATCGTCGGGGGCGGCATCAATGGTGCCGCCAGCGCGGCCGCCCTGGCAGGCAAGGGCGTCAAGGTCGCCCTTATCGACCGGGGCGACTTCTCCGGCGAAACCAGCCAGCATTCCTCCAATCTGGTCTGGGGCGGCATCAAGTACATGGAAAGCTATGACTTTGCCCTGGTCAGAAAACTCTGCAAGAGCCGCAACCATCTGATTCGCAGCTTTCCCTCGACAGTGCAGGAGATTCGCTTTCTGACCACCGTCGACAAGGGCTTCCGGCATCACCCACGCACACTATGGCTCGGCACCTGGCTGTACTGGCTGATGGGCAATGCCTTCACCCGGCTACCGCGCTATCTCAACCCCAAAGGCATCAAGGCCAGGGAGCCGATCGTCGATACCGGCAATGCCGTGGGTGGATTCGAGTACTCTGACGCCTATCTACACGACAATGACGCCCGCTTTGTCTTCAACTTCGTGCGCACCGCCCTGGACTATGGTGCTGCCGCTGCCAATTATGTCGAGTCCAGGGGTGCCAGCCGCCAGGGCGGGCACTGGGTGGTCGATGGCTGGGACCATCAGGCGCAGACCTCACTGCGCATCAATGCCAGCGTGTTGATCAACGCCTCGGGCCCCTGGGTGGATGACCACAACCAACGCAGTGGCCAGGTCACCGAGCACCACCACGCCTACTCAAAGGGCATCCACCTGATCGTGCCGCGGCTGACCGATCACCATCGAGTGCTGGCCTTCTTCGCCGACGATGGCCGGCTATTCTTCGCTATTCCCATGGGCCCCCGTACCTGCATTGGTACCACCGATACTCGAGAGCAACGCCCGGAAGTCGCCGTCACTGACCAGGACGTCAGCTTCGTTCTCGACAACATCAACAAGCGTCTGACGCTGGAGCGTCCACTGACGCGCAGCGACGTCATTGCCAGCCGTTGTGGCGTGCGCCCGCTGGCGGTGAAGGCCAGTGCCGACGGCCAACGGGATTTTCTGCAAATGTCACGCAAGCACGCCATCGACACCTCAGGCGAGGATCGTCATATCAGTATCTTTGGCGGAAAACTCACCGACTGTGTGAACGTCGGCGAAGACATCGTCGCGGAAGTCGCCGCCCTGGGCGTCACCATCCCTGACCCGGATGCACGCTGGTATGGAGAACCCCACGCGGATGATCGACGGGAGTTCATGCACCAGGCACGCCTGCTCGAACTGGACACGATGACGCCGGCCTCATCCAGCGAGGCACTGAGCACGCGACTGTGGCGCCGCTACGGCCTGAGCGCCTTTGGCATGCTTGATCAGATCCGCAGAGATCGCCGACAAGGGGAACTGCTGATAGCGGGCACCGAGTACCTTCGCTGCGAGCTGGAACATGCCGCCAGCAAGGAGATGATCACCCGGATGGACGATTTCCTGCGCCGTCGCTCGAAGATTGCGCTAGTGGTGGACCACGAAAGCCTGCGCGACGCCCCCGGCCTTGAAGAGGCCGCGCGCATTCTTTTCGGCGACGACGCCGAGCAGCAGCTACAGGAATACTTCCACACCCACCGCCCTGCCCCCCGCAAGCTCGCCTGAGCCCACGATGGCGTCAACTCGCGGTGAGGGCTCAGCCCGAAAGCTGGTGGTCCCGGCCACTGACCCTGCCGCTATCCACGCTGCGCTGTCGAAGCCCTGTCGAAGCCCTAGCGAAAAGACGGCTCTCGTGGCCCTATCGTCCAGCGCTACATCTCGTTAGTCTGATCAACGATCTCCCGTTTACCACCACGTCGAAGGACCGCCGAATGGTTGAGTTGATCGCTGATGTCATACTGGTGTCTGTCGTGACGGTGCTCGCAGCTGCGACCCTGATCGCCAGAATCCCCACCCACTGGTGGTGGCTTAGAGCCTGCGAATTTCCGCGCCTGCAGCTAGGCCTCGCCGCTCTGCTGTGCGCCCTGGCAAGCCCCCTGGCCAGCCCGCTATTGACGCCTTGGTTGATGATCGTCGCCTTGGTGGTGGCGATCATACAGGCGGGATACGTGCTGCCCTGGACACCGCTCTGGCCGGTACAAGTGAAATCGGCGGAAGACGATGTCGCTGACCGCTGCCTGACGCTGATGGTCGCCAACGTGCTGACACCCAATCGCAACAGTGATGGGCTGCTCAAGCTGGTCAGGGACCACGAGCCGGACATGCTGCTGACGCTAGAATCGGATGACTGGTGGGGCAGCCAACTGGATGAGGGGCTCGCTGACAGCTACCCCCACGCTGTTCGCGTCCCCCTGGACAACCTCTACGGCATGCACCTGTACTCTCGCCGCCCGTTGCACGACACCAAGGTCAAATGGCTGATACAGGATGACATCCCCTCCATCCACTGTGGCGTCGAGCTGCCCAGTGGCGAGCAGATACGCTTCCACGCGCTGCATCCGCGCCCCCCGGCCCCCAGCGAGAGCGAAGAGTCGCTATGGAGAGACGCCGAACTGATGCTGGTGGCCAAGCTGATCCATCAGGACCCCGTTCCGACACTGGTCGCCGGTGACCTTAACGATGTTGCCTGGTCCCGCAGCACGCGACTGTTTTGCCGCGTCAGTGGGATGCTGGACCCCCGCCGCGGGCGCGGGCTGTTCGCCAGTTTCCATGCCAACATACCGCTGCTGCGCTGGCCGCTGGACCATGTCTTCGTCAGCGAGCATTTCACCCTGGCGCATATGGAGCGACTTCCCGCCTTCGGCTCGGACCATTTTCCGATTCTTGCTCGGCTCTGCTACCGACCGGCCAGGGCAGACGAACACGACACCCCCGAAGCGGCACCGGCGGAGTTTCGTGATGCCCGGGATACCGTGGAAGAAGCCAAGGAGCGGGACGAGCCTAGCTGACGTCAGCGACCAACGCGGCGAAGCCCTGACCGTGCAGGGCTTCGCCAAAGGCATCAACGGGTCTCGTCGCCGCCACTCGACAACGCTATTCGGGAATGCCCCCTTGGGTAAGGGCGACCGGATCAAGCAGGCGCTGCAGCTCCTCACGTCCCAGCTCGGTTTCTTCCTCGGCGACGTCAATGATCGGGCGCCCGGCCTGGTACGCCTTCTTGGCAATCGCCGCCGCGGCGTTATAGCCGATCACCGAATTCAATGCCGTCACCAGGATGGGATTGCGCGCCAGCGGCTCGCTCAGGTTGTCTTCGCGCACCTTGAAGCTGGCAATCGCCTTGTCTGCCAGCAGTACCGAGGTTTGGGTCATCAGGGTAATGGCCGTCAGCAGGTTGTTGGCGACCAGCGGAAGCATCACGTTCAACTGGAAGTTTCCGCTCTGCCCGGCCACGGTCACCGCCGCATCAAGCCCAATCACCTGGGCTGCCGCCTGGGCCGCCGACTCGGGAATCACTGGATTGACCTTGCCTGGCATGATCGAACTGCCCGGCTGCAGGGCCTCAAGCTCGATCTCGCCAAGCCCAGCAAGCGGTCCAGAATTCATCCAACGCAGATCATTGGCTATCTTCATCACCACGCAGGCCAACCCCTTGAGCTGTCCTGACAGTTCGACGGCAGCATCCTGTGACCCCAGACTGGCAAAGAAGCTGTCGTTGGGACTCAGCGTCAGTCCGGTCAGGCGTGACAACTCTTCCGCCATGCGCTGTGCAAATTCGGGATGGGCATTGATGCCCGTGCCCACGGCGGTCCCCCCTTGGGCAAGGCGACATAGCCGAATCAGGGCACTGTCGAGGCGTTCGATGGCCTGGCCTACCTGACTGGACCAGCCCCCCAGCTCCTGACTCAGGCGCAGCGGCATGGCGTCCATCAAGTGGGTGCGCCCGGTCTTGACCACACCGTCGAGCTCGTTGGCACGCCGATCAATCGTGTCACGCAAGTGCACCAGTGCCGGGCGCAAGCGGCCCGTGACCTCAAGGGCAGCCGATAGATGCAGCGCCGTCGGGATGACATCGTTGCTCGACTGGCCCATGTTGACGTGATCGTTGGGCCCCACTTGAAGGTCATCACGACTGGCCAGGTGGGCGATGACCTCATTGACGTTCATATTGCTGGAGGTGCCAGAGCCGGTCTGAAACACATCGATCGGAAACTGGTCGTCGTGGCGTCCCTCGATGATCTCATCGGCCGCCTCGATAATGGCCTGCCCTCGCGCATCATCCAGCAGGCCGAGGGCCACATTGACCACGGCGGCGGATCGCTTGATCCGTGCAATGGCATGAATGAAGGCGACGGGCATGGCCTGCCCGGATACGGGAAAGTTATTGACCGCACGCTGGGTCTGGGCGCCGTAGAGAGCACCGGCGGGAACCTCCAGTTCCCCCATGCTGTCGCGTTCGATACGTGTCTGCGTCATGGATCACTCCTGATCGATAGTGGCAAGGGTCACGGTCTTCTCCCCCTTCCTTCACCATGGTGGCGCCAAGGCCTGCTTGCAAGCGTCATCTCGCTGTCACTGTGCCCTGTCATCGTTGTGCCCATGCGCTGGCGGCAAAATGCCCGGTCCGGTCGGCTTAAAACACATGCACTGTGCCACTTCACGTTTTCCCGCACCTATCGCCAGACTCAGCCCACACACATGTTGCGATGCACAAAACGCTCTGCTATTGTGCACTGCAACAGAAGACACCCAGGCAGCGACCTACAGGGCAACTCCCACGGTCCGGCCTAGCGTGAGTTCGATAACCCAGGAGGTTCTGATGATGCGCACTTTTGACGCCAAAGCACTGTTCAACAACGAGCAAGTCGAGACTCTGTTCTTCGGTCCGGCTCGCGCCTACGCCAACCTGACTGTCGACTTCGCCGAGAAGCTCGCCAGCGCTCAGCTGGACGCTGCCAAGGCTTACGCCGAGACCGGTCTGGCCCAGGCACGCGCCTTCACTTCCGTCAAGGATGCAGAAGGCCTGCGTTCCTACATGGAAGGCCAGCAGAAGGTCGCCAAGGACCTGACCGAGCGCATGAAAGGCGACGCCGAGAAGGTCGTGGCCCTGCAGCAGGACTTCGTTTCCAAGAGCCAGAAGCTGGCCGAAGACAACGTCAAGGCAGCCACTGACACTGCTACCAAGGCGACCGCCAACGCCAAGTAATTCGGCAACGGCACTCGCCTGAACGACGCCAGTCGTTCATCAGCGGCCCCCGATCTCCATCGGGGGCCGTCTTGTATCTGCTGGATCTGCAGGAAGCGTCAAGGCGCTGTCTACCGACACTGCTACCAAGGCGACCGCCAACGCCAAGTAATTCGGCAACGGCACTCGCCTGAACGACGCCAGTCATTCATCAGCGGCCCCCAATCTCCATCGGGGCCGTCTTGTATCTGCAGGATCTGCAGGATCTGCAGGAAGCGTCAAGGCGCTGTCTACCGACACTGCTACCAAGGCGACCGCCAACGCCAAGTAATTCGGCAACGGCACTCGCCTGAACGACGCCAGTCGTTCATCAGCGGCCCCCGATCTCCATCGGGGGCCGCTTTGCGTTAAGCTGATGGGGCACAGGGCCTACTGACATGAAAAGGAGACCTCGCCATGAAGGCATTCCCCCTGCTGTCACGCGCAACCCCACTGTGGGCCGTCATGCTGCTGGCCGCCCTGCTGACCGGGTGCCAGGGCATCAGTACGACGGGCACGACTCGCGCCCCAGACGTGATCGAGATCGGCGAGCCGGATGTGACAGTGGAGCAGCCAGGCCCGAGGGATGACCAGCCCACCGCCGACCAGGCTCGGGTCCCGCGTGAGATTCCTTTCCCTGCGGACGTCTACGCCAAGCTTCCCAAGAGCGGCAGTGCGGTGCTGTCGGGTCGCCTCACGCTCAACACCGACGCCGGACCGGTGATCGGTGCCAACGAGACCGTCTCGCTCGCTCCCATCACCAAGTATTCCGCCGAAGCGGCGGCCCAGGCGCTGGCAGGCCGTGCGGTGGAACGCGCAGATCCGCGGGCGCGGGAGTACACCCACACCACGCGCACTGACGGCAATGGCTACTTTCAGCTGCGAGACCTTCCCCCTGGCGACTTCTACGCCTCCGGGACGGTGGTGGACCCCGCCACCGGCATGCGCCAGATCGTGATCAAGGAAGTCTCGCTAAGCAACGGCGGGCACAGTGAAGTGCAGTTGAGTCGGTAAGTCGACGGCGGCAACCCGGTTGCCGCCTCTACCAATCCAGAGCGCGCTTGACGAAAGGGATCGTCAGCTTGCGTTGCGCCGATAAAGAGGCGCTATCCAGCACGTCAAGACAGCGAAACAACTCGCCAAGCTCGCGGGGACCACGGTGCAGAATATAGCGCGCGACTTCGCCGGGCATTTCCATGCCCCTCACCCGGGCTCGCAATGTCAGAGCGCTCATGCGGTCCTCGTCGGACAAGGGTCGCAGGTGGAAGGTCATGCCCCAGGTCAGCCGTGACGCAAGATCCGGCAGCTGGACATCAAGCTGCCGGGGGGGCCTGTCCGCCGCAATCACCAGCCGCTTGCCGCTGTCACGCAGGCGATTGAAGGCATGAAATAACGCCTCTTCCCAGCGCTTGCGCCCGACCACTCTGTCCAGATCGTCGATGGCCAGCAGGTCGAGCCGCTCGATATCCTCCAGCATCAATGGAGGAAAGTGCCCGAGTTCTTCCAGGGGCAGATACAGCGTCCTGAAATCCCGGCCCGAAGCCTCATGGCACGCCGCCTGGAGCAAGTGGCTGCGCCCGACCCCCTCGCCGCCCCACAGATACAGAAACGACTCCCCATCGTCCTCGAACTGCTGACGCAGGCATTCGACCACGGGGCTGTTACCCCCCGCGTGATAGTTCTCGAAGGTGGCATCATCACGCAGCCCAAGCCCCAGGGGCAGCTGTGCAGGAGACCGGCTCATCGCACGTCCTCGTCGGCATTGGCTGCGGGCTGGCGAGCGCCGTCACGTCCCTGCTGATGGGCATCGTACAACGACGAGTTCTTGTAGGTTTCATGCAGGTAGCGCAGCACGACCATCACCATGGCGGCCACCGGCAAGGCCAGCAGCACCCCGGTAAAGCCAAACAGCTGGCCACCGGCAAGCACCGCGAAGATGACCGCCACAGGATGTAGACCGATCTTGTCGCCCAACAGCTTTGGCTGCAGCAGCGTACTCTCTACCAGCTGCCCGAAACCGAACACCAGCGCCACCCCCAACAGAATCAACCAGTCGCCGAACTGGAAAAATGCCACCACGCCAGCCACCGTGATGCCGACGATGACGCCCAGGTACGGAACGATACTGGCCAGCCCCGACAACAGGCCGATCAACAGGCCAAAACGCACACCCAGAAGGGTCAGGCCTACCGCGTAGATCACCCCCAGGCACAGCATGACGATCAACTGCCCGCGCAGAAACGCCGCCAGCACCTCGTCACACTCCTTGGCCAAGCGCACGGCGGTGGGCTCCCACTGTCGCGGAAGCAGGCGCCGCACCTTGCCTACCAGCACGTCCCAGTCCAACAGCAGGTAGAAGGTCACCACCGGTATCAAGGCCAGGTTGGCCAGCCACCCGGCCAACACCAAGCCGGAGCGAGACACCTGTGCCAGCACACTGGCGGCCAGGGTGCCGGTTTCTTTCCAATTGGCCAGCAGCGCCTGGCGCAGCTGATCGAAGTCGGTGCTCAGGTCGAGACCGGTCCAGGATTGGAGCTGAGGCAGTACCGTGCTCTGAACCCAGTTCAGGATCGCCGGCAGAGCCTCGGCCAACTGACCAATCTGCCGCCCGAGCAGCGGCACTACCAGCAGCAGGGTCAATCCCACCAGCAGGGTCAGCAGCACAAACACGACCGCCACCGACCACTGCCGCGACAACCCGCGATCTTCCAGGCGATCGGCAATCGGGTCCCCCAGATAGGCCAGCACCATGCTGACAAAGAACGGCGCCAGCACCGGTTCGATACTCACAAAAAACCACAGTACGGCAGCTGCGACGGCGACGACGATCCACCACTGCTTGTTCATTCGCTGTTCCCCAAGAGACCACGTTTCCATGTGATGACGGGCCGGCCATGCATCATGGCTGCGACGGACGGTGCACAGTGCTACAATCCTCGCCCCCAACGTGCCCATTGTCTCACGTTCGCCCGGTGGTGCGCACCACGCCCGCGGGTCGACCGACTCCACAGGATCTGTCATGACCGACTCCTCCTCTTCCAAGAAAGCCTCGCTCAGCTACAAGGATGCCGGCGTAGATATCGACGCTGGCAACGCTCTGGTTGACCGCATCAAGGGTGTGGCCAAACGCACCACTCGCCCCGAGGTGATGGGCGGTCTCGGTGGCTTCGGCGCACTGTGCCAGCTGCCCACCGGCTACCGCGAGCCTGTTCTTGTGTCCGGCACCGACGGCGTCGGCACCAAGCTGAGACTGGCCATGGACCTCGGTCGCCACGACACCATCGGCATTGACCTGGTCGCCATGTGTGTCAACGACCTGGTGGTGGCGGGAGCAGAACCCCTGCTGTTTCTCGACTATTACGCCACCGGCAAGCTTGACGTCGACATTGCTGCCGACGTGGTGACGGGCATCGGCGCCGGCTGTGAGCAGGCGGGCTGTGCCCTGGTGGGTGGTGAAACCGCCGAGATGCCAGGCATGTATGAAGGCAGCGACTACGACCTGGCCGGCTTCTGCGTGGGCGTCGTGGAGAAGGACGAGATCATCGACGGCTCCAAGGTCGGCGCGGGTGATGTCCTGCTTGGCTTGACCTCCTCTGGCCCGCACTCCAACGGTTACTCACTGATCCGCAAGATTCTGGAAGTGTCTGGAGCCAAGCTCGACACCGACATCGACGGTCAGCCGCTGGGTGATGCCCTGATGGCCCCCACCCGGATCTACGTCAAGCCGCTGCTGGAGCTGCTGCGTCATGACGACTATCAGGTCCATGCGCTGTCGCATGTTACCGGCGGTGGCCTGCTCGAGAACTTGCCCCGCGTGCTGCCGGAGCACCTGACGGCCCATGTCGACACCAGCCGCTGGCAGCGCCCCGCCGTGTTTGACTGGCTGCAGCAGCAGGGCAACGTCGACGAACATGAAATGCACCGCGTGTTGAACTGCGGCATTGGCATGGTTCTGGTGGTGCCTGAGGCACAGGCCGACCAGATCAGAGCCCATCTGCAGGCCCAGGGTGAAGGCGTGCACCGTATCGGTGTCATCGCCGAGCGCCAGGGTGATGAGGAGCAGGTACAGCTGGAGCAGTCCGGGTCATGAGTCACGGCGTCAACGATGGAGAGCTGAACGGTTTCACTCCCGAGCAGGCCTCCCTGCCCAGAGTCGTCGTGCTGATTTCTGGCGGCGGCAGCAATCTTCAGGCACTGATCGATGCGCAGACCCACGATGAGCTGGGCGGCGAGATCGTCGCAGTCGTCTCCAATGTTGCCGATGCCCATGGTCTCAAGCGGGCTCGGGACGCAGGCATCGACGCCGTCGCGCTGCCCCATCGCGAGTACGAAAGCCGCGATGCCTTTGATGGTGCGCTGATCAAGGTGATCGAGCGGCATGAGCCTGACCTGGTGGTACTGGCAGGCTTCATGCGAATCCTGACGCCGCGCTTTGTGCAGCGCTTCCTGGGCCGGATGCTCAATATCCATCCCTCCCTGCTGCCTGCCTATCAGGGACTGCACACCCATGCTCGCGCGCTGGCCGACGGCGTTGCCGAGCACGGCTGCAGCGTGCACTTCGTGACCGAAGAGCTGGACGGTGGACCGGTGGCTATCCAGGCGGCGGTCAAGGTGCAGGCCGATGATGATGAAGCCAGGCTGAAAGAGCGTGTGCTCAGCCGTGAACACCTGATCTTCCCAATCGCGGTACGCTGGTTCCTGGAGGGGCGGCTACGCCTCGAGGGCGACATTGCCACCATCGACGGCCAGCCTCTGCCGCCAGGGGGCATGCGCCTGTCTCATGAGGATGCCGCCGAAGAGCTGGATGAGGATGAGTAACAGCGCCACGCCATAAGCTTGCCGGACGCCAACTCCGTCAGCACCCACGCTGTCTGGCGCCACGAGCTGCAGTCGAAAAAGCCCGCTGACATGGTCAGCGGGCTTTTTTCGCTACTCAGCGCTGATACGGGCCAGCGCTCTTCAGCCATCAGGTACGCGGCAGGGTGACGCCGCGCTGTCCCATGTACTTGCCGCCACGATCCGCGTAGGAGGTGGCACACACCTCGTCGGACTCGAGGAACAGCATCTGCGCCACGCCTTCGTTGGCGTAGATCTTGGCCGGCAGGTTGGTGGTGTTGGAGAATTCCAGGGTCACGTGGCCTTCCCACTCGGGCTCCAGCGGGGTCACGTTGACGATAATGCCACAGCGGGCGTAGGTCGACTTGCCCAGGCAGATGGTCAACACGCTGCGCGGGATGCGGAAGTATTCAACGGTGCGCGCCAGCGCGAAGGAGTTCGGCGGAATCACGCAGACGTCACCCTTGACGTCGACAAAGCTCTTTTCGTCAAAAGCCTTGGGATCGACCACCGCCGAGTGAATATTGGTGAACACCTTGAATTCATCGGCGCAGCGAACGTCATAGCCGTAGCTCGAGGTCCCATAGGAGATGACCCGCCGTTCGTTGACGTAGCGAACCTGGTCGGCCTCGAAGGGCTCGATCATGCCCTCGTTTTCGGCCATGCGGCGGATCCATTTGTCGGACTTGATGCTCATGGGACTTCCTGCTGGGTGCTCAAAGAGTGGACGCGTTCGGTGGGGCCACATGATAGCGGCCCCCCGATGCCACGTCACGATGCAATAGTCACGCCTGCCCTGTGAGTGCTTGACCCGGGTCAGCGCCACCAGGCTACGTTCGTGTCGCTGGGACTGATGCTCTAGTCGCTGAAGCTGATGCTCGGGCCATCATCACCGCCCTGGGCACCAACCTGCTCTGCCACCTGGCGAGCCATCTCACGGAAGGACGTCGCGACCTCGCCTTCAGGCTCTGCCACCACGCTCGGCCGCCCACTGTCCACCTGCTCGCGAATCGTCAGGGAAAGTGGCAGCCGGCCCAGCACTCGGGTGTCGTACTCTGCGGCGATCCGTTCGCCACCGCCTTCACCAAAGACCGGCTCGCTATGGCCACACTGACTGCAGGTATGCAGGCTCATGTTCTCGACAACGCCTAGCACCGGCACCTTGACCTTGCGGAACATCTCGATGCCCTTGCGCGCGTCGAGCAGGGCAATGTCCTGGGGCGTGGTGACGATCACGGCGCCATCGACGGGCACCTTCTGCGCCAGTGTCAGCTGGATGTCGCCGGTGCCCGGGGGCATGTCGATGAACAGGTAATCCAGTTCGTTCCAGCGGGTCTGGTTGAGCATCTGCTGAAAGGCGCCAGCCACCATAGGTCCGCGCCAGACCATCGGCTCGCGCACATCCACCATAAAGGCCATGGACATCGCCTGGAGCCCGTGAGCTTCGAGGGGCAGGAACTGGTTTTCCCCACTCGCCTGTGGCCGCACACCCTCACCGACACCCAGCATCTGGGCCTGGCTCGGTCCATAGATGTCGGCATCGAGAACGCCGACACGATAGCCCTCGGCGGCCATGGCCAGCGCCAGATTGACGGTCACTGTCGACTTGCCGACGCCACCCTTGCCGGATGCCACGGCGACGATATGCTTGACCCCTTCGATCACGTCTCGCTCCTGTTACCAGATGGGTGCGGATAGCCCGCCGGGCCAGTATAGAGGCAGCGACGGGTGAGGTTAAGCCGGATCACGCATGAATGGCGTCCACTACGCAACGAGCGAGCCCGTAGGCTCGCTCGTTGCGGGTACTGCGCTCCATCGTTGTTACTGACGGCTATCCTCGGCGGCGTCATCTCCTGTTACCGCGGAAGCGGCGTCACGCACCTTCTCGGCGGCCTGGCGGGCGACATCCTTTACGGTTTCCACTGCACCGGCGGCGCCTGCCGCGACTTCATCCGTCCACCCGTTGGTGGACGCTTCATCCGTTTCGGAGGTCTGCTCGCTCGCGGCGGTGCTGTCTCCTGCATCCGAGTCCGTGCTCTCTTCAGCGCCCGAAGCCGCGCTCTCTTCAGCGCCCGAAGCCGCGCTCTCTTCAGCGCCCGAAGCCGCGCTCTCCTCACCACCCGAGGCCGTGCTCTCCTCAGCACCCGAGGCCGTGCCTTCTTCACCAGCACCGGCACCAGCGCTCTGCTGCGAGGACTGCTCCTCGTCGCTGGAGGGCTTGCCCGTGGCTTCAGCCGACGCCACATCCTCGTCGTCCGCCGCGCTTTCATTAGAGCCTTGCTCGCTGGCGGCTGCCGCGCTCTCACCGGACGACTCGGTGTCGCTCTGGCTGGCCGGATCGGCAGCCGAGCCGGTGGATGAGGCGCTATCGTCGCCATTGACCGAGGCCCCATCAGCGACGGAAGTCGGACGCTGGCCATCCCCCTGGCCGCTGCGGATGACCTCGACCGACCCAGTGCTACCTCCGTTCTGCGCGGCGGAGCTGGAGTGACCGGCCGCCTCAGCGGTAGCACGATCCAGGTTTTCCAGCTCGATGCGCCAAGTATCCAGCTGTCCATTGAGGCGCGCCAAGCGCTGGCGGCGCTCTTCGGCTCGCGCTTCGAGCTCCTTGACCTTGGCAAACAGTTCGTCGCGACGGGCCACCGCCTCTTCAGCGCGGGCCTCGGCCTGACGTACGCGGGCCTCGGACTGCTCGCGCTCTTCGGCGTTCTCGGCAAGAATCTGTTCGAGGCGGGACTGAGCCTGCTCGGCTTGCTGCTGAGCCTCCTGCTGCTCGGTCTCCAGCCGTGCCACCTGCTGCTCGAGATCGCCCACAGACGTCTGTTTTTCCTCGATGCTGCTGCTCAGGTCGGCAAGCCGCTTTTCGGCGTCATCGATGTCACTGGTCAGCGACTCTGACTCGGCCTTGAGGGTATCTCGCTGTTCGATCAGTGACTGCTGCTCGCTCTGGGCTTCTTCCAGCCGGTTGCGAGCGGCCACCAGGTCGGATTCCAATGCGGCTTGGGTGGCTTCCAATTCCTTGAGGTCCGCTTCCACCTGGGCGGCCTGTTCCTCGGCGCTGGCGCGAGCAGAGCGGGCGGCCTGCTCCTGTTCCTTCAGCGTCGCCAGCTGTCCGCGCAACTCCTCAAGCGAGGTCTCCGCTTCCTGCCACTGCGCCACCTGGCTTTCCAGCTCGTCACGCTGAGCGGACAGGGTCTCTTGGCTCTCTTCCAAGCCTGCTACCTGCTCGCGCAGGGTCTGAACGCGAGACTCGCTCGCTTCTAGCTCCTTGGAGAGCGCGGTGCGAGCCTCATTATTGGAGCTGGCACTCAACTGGGCACCGATGGCCCAGATCAAGCTCACACCCGCTACCGCTGCAATGCCCTTCACCCGATGATCCGAGAACAAGCCAGAGCCACCTGAAGAGGCGGGTGCAGGCTGAGTCTCGCTACCACGGCCATGTTGCTCGGTATTATTGTCCTTGTCGGGGTTGATCTCTTCCATTCGGGGTCTCCCTGGGGGTGCAATGATTCGCGTCCGTTATCTCTTATCGCGCCACGCCACACGCCTGCGCCGTGGCAGCGATCCATTCTTGTGCCGTTACTCTTGCGTCGCGCTGTCCTTCGCAATGCCCTTCGCCATATTCTTCAACAGGCCCTTCGCGATGCCCGCCGGGACCCTGGTCCAGCTAGTCACAGCATACTGCCAGTGGGCTACAACGTCAGGGGCAGCCATTGGCGAAAGTAGGCCTTAGCAAGCATTATCAAACACTACTCCTGGGCCTGCCTCCTGCGGGCTGTGACCGCCACCGCCTGTCTCGGCTTTGACTGCTGGCCGGCCCTGCGGTTCCCCCTGTTGCGTCCTCTAGCGATGGCTCGCCCAAGCATGGCGACTAGCCATCCGGTCTGGCACGCAGGGCCTTGACCTTGCCGCGTTGCTTCTTGCCCTCGAGCCGACGTCGTTTGGCCGCCTTGCTCGGCTTGGTCGGCCGCCTCGCCTTGGGCACTACCAGACCTTGCTGCAACAGCGACTGCAGGCGTGCCAGTGCCGCCGCTCGATTGGCTTCCTGGGTGCGTTCGGACTGCGCCTTGATGATGACCACACCGTCCTGGGTGATGCGGTGGTCGTTAAGCGCCAGCAGTCGCTCCTTGACGTCGTCAGGTAGCGTCGAACTGGCGATGTCGAATCTCAGATGGATCGCTGACGCTACCTTGTTGACGTTCTGACCACCGGCGCCCTGGGCACGTATCGCGGTCATCACGATATCGCTGTAGGGGATCGACAGGCGTCGACTCAATTGCATGCTCTGCACCTCCTTCGTCCATGCCGGTGCCGTCGTGGCGGTGGGTTCACCGCGCGTTTGACGCTAATGGTGCGTCCGAGCGTATCATGCCTTATCCCTCAAGGACGATTTGGGCCCATGACCGCACCACGCTGGTATCAACACGCCATGTTCACCCTGCTGCCCCGACTGGCTTTGTTCATGTGGCGGGTCTTGAGCCAATTCCTGCATAACCGGGGGATGCTGCTGGCAGGCGGTGTTGGCTTCAATATCCTGCTGTCGACCATTCCACTGTTTGCCCTGATGGTGGTCGCCATGGCCCAGGTGGTGGACGAAGATCAGCTGATCAATGTCATCACCCTGCAGGCGCGCCACATTGCCCCGACCCACGCCGAGGTCATGCTGGAGTCCGTGCGTGCGCTGCTCGACTCGCGGGATGCGATCGGGATCTACGGTATCCCGGTGCTGCTGCTGTTCAGTTCCTTTGCCTTTCGCATGCTGGAAGACGCGTTGGCACTGATCTTCCGCAAACCCGACGTCAAGGACAGCCGCAGCCTGTGGGTCTCCTTTCTGCTGCCCTATGCGTTCATGCTGGTACTCAGCGCTGCGCTGCTGGCGTTGGCCATGGCAGTCAGCCTGGCCAACACCTTGAACGGTCTCTGGATGGCGATCAATGGCAAGGAACTGCCGCTGGCATCTCTGTCGGACACCGCCCTCAACCTGACCAGCTTTCTCGGGGTTTTCCTGCTGTTCAGCGCCATCTACAAGGTTCTGCCGGTGGTGCGAATATCGCTCAGGCGGGCGCTGGCGGGCGGGTTTGCCGCCGCCTTGATGTGGGAAGGCGTCAGGATCGCGCTGGTCTACTATTTCGCTAACCTGTCGCTGGTCAGTGCCGTTTATGGCCCGCTGGCCACGCTGATCGTGGTCCTCTTGAGCCTGGAGATAGGCGCCGTCATTCTCCTTTTAGGCGCCCAGGTCATCGCCGAACTCGAACACAACTGCCGGCTCGGACTGGCATGGCACCAGGATCCACGCCGGCGTCTGGCCACCGCGTCAGCGGTCAATGCCGATGGGTCTCCTTGCCCTTCAGGCGACGAATCAGCCCCATCAGACCCCGGCCGCTGACCATGCCCAGCAGATAGATCACCACGACCAGCAAGGCCATCGGCATCGCGATCGTCCAGCCAAGCAGATTCACCTGCACCATGTCGATGTTCTGCACCACAACAATGGCCACCAGGGCCAGAATCACCACCTTCACCACCAGCCAAACCTTGTCCATTGCTTGAGCACTCCTTGTGCCAATTTTCACTCAATGACATCGTCGCCACGCCGGCCGGACGCGGCAGACAGCCTCCAGGGGGAACGCGGCCCAAGGCACAGGCGACATACCGGGCCAACCGTGCAAAACATGGGCACGCTGGTCGAAACTGTCAAGTTGCGGCGCCAACACGCCTCATCCCGCCCACGTTAGCCCGCCAAGCTCCCTGCTCCGCGCCGCTCAGAAGGTCGACAGGCCGGTGGCTTCCATCACACGATAGCGCCACGCTGCCAGCCGACCACTGGCGTCCCGCTCGCTCCAGGCGCGGCTTGCCCGGTGATGGGGAGGCGACTCCCAGCGCAGGTCGAACCATTGCCCCAGGGCATCGATCACCGGCAGCTCCCGACCTGTTACCTCGACACTGCTTTCGAGATTAAGGTTATCCAGGTTGCGCCGGGTCAGATTGGCGGAGCCAAGGATGACCGCATCGCGTGCAGACGGATCAGCCGTCGCCTCCTTGCGTAGCAGCACGACCTTGCTGTGACATTGTTCTCCCGACGTCAGACACCAACGCACCTGAACCCCCGAGGCCAGCAGTTCCTCGGCAACGGGCTGGTTGGGCAACCCACCCTTGCTGAAACCGAATGCCTCGCGGTTGGGGTCCAGCAGCACCCTCACCGTGGCGCCCCGTGACGCGGCGCGTTTCAGTCCCGCGATCACCTCACGATGGGCCAGGTAGAAGGCGGCAAGATCGAGCCTGTCGCCTGGGGAAGCCTCTTCGATACGCGCCAGCACGGCGTCACGGATGGCTCCCTCAGTCAGCAGTCTTGCCTCGGCGCCTGACGACTGGCGACGGTCAGCGTTGCCTGGTCCTGTCTCTCGACTATCGGGCAAGGCCACCTCAACGCCGGACCATGACGCCACCTCAGCCTCCGAGGCGATCACATCCCCGGCCAATGCACCATCGATACGTAGCGCTACATTGGAATGCAGGCTACTGGCGTCATGGGGATTTGCCGTGGAAATCAGCGTCGACCAGCCTCGGGGCGTATCGACCGTCAGTGTCTTGCGATGGTTGGCACGGAAGTTGAGCAGCGCCAGATAGCTTCGTAGCGTCACCGGCTCGCCGCCAAACGCATTGGGCAACCAGCCTCCTTCACTATCGTTGCCGAGACGATGCAGGCCGAGATGCCAGAGTCCGGACCACAGCGGGTTGGAGGCGCGCAGTCTATCGAGCCGAGTCATGACCAGCTCTACCCCGGCGTCTTCCAGGCGCTGGTAGAGCGCCACCTGCTGCCCCCCGTAAAGGGTATTGAGAGGATCGGTGATCACCACGATACGCGGCGCGGGATCACGCTGTCGTGCCGCTATCAACGCGTCCGTCAGACGTTCGGCGATAGGCCTGAAACGTGCGCTTCTCGCCCCCGCCTGGCCCTCCAGGCGATTGAACAGGAACATGTCCATCACGATCAGGCGGCGGGCCTCGCCGATCATCGACACCGCCTCGTCGAAGATCTGCTGATCCAGCTGCTGTTGTCCCCGCCGGTCGTACCAGGTGCGATCGGCAAGCAACGACACCCGCTCGACCGAGCGCATCGGCCACGCCTTGCCCACGTCGCTGGGCAGCGGCTTGACGCTTTGCCAGATGGCCATGCCTAGCCATGCCAGCAACACCACCAGCAGGCTTCCTTTCAGTGCTTTACCCAGCCATCCCATGGCGCTTCCTTTTCGTTGGTCGAGTGGCGCCGATGATAGCGTAAAACCCCGCGCAACAACGGAAGCGCCCGGCACGAAGCCGGGCGCGGTCCCTGAGTCACACCAGCGGGCGTACCCCGCGGCGGCCTCAACTCATGGCCAGGATCCCACCGCACAGGGCAATGACGGCACCCAGCGCGCGCAGCAGGCGCTGTTCGCGCGCGGCCAGCCAGCCACCCAGCGAGCGTGCCAGCAAGGTAATCGCCAACGTCGAGATCGAGAATCCAATGACATAGCCCACCACAGACGCGGCGGCCGGCATCTCGGCGCCGTGGGCGATGCCGTGCAGCGCCATCACCGCCACCACCAGCACACCGCCTAACGCTGTCGGTAAACGCAGCAGCGCCGCTGTCATCACACCAGCCACCAGCACCGACATGGCGATGCCGCTCTCGACACCCGGAAGCAGCGACGGAGAGACCCAGCCCGCCAGGGCGATACCAGCACCCACCAGCATACCCACCAGCGCCAGCAGCGGCGTCAGTCGACGCATGCTGGCGCCCTGCCCAAGACTCCACAGGCCGATGGCTGCCATGGCCAGCAAGTGGTCAAGCCCAAGCCAGGGATGCATCAAACCGCTGGCAAGACCACCGTGCTCTACCCCATGACCGGGATGTGCAAACACCACCGGCGCGGCCAGGCTCAAACCCAGGGCGGCCACCGCCGGAACAACATGAGACGCAGTGATGCGCTGTGTCATGACAAACTCCTTGCAGACAAAAGACGCCACGCCAGGCGCGGCCTTATTCCCTTGCGGAACGCTCAGGCTTGGACCGCCTCGGTACGACGATCGGGCAGCATGCCCCGCTCGAGTATAAAACTGATAATGGTCTCTAGACCGACCCCGTCGTACAGGTTGGCAAAGACAAATGGTCGATCTCCTCGCATCTTGCGTGAATCACGCTCCATAACGTCCAGAGAAGCATGCACCTGCTCAGCGATGTCGATCTTGTTGATGATCAAGAGATCGGACTTGGTAATCCCGGGACCACCCTTGCGCGGAATCTTGTCCCCCGCCGACACATCGATGACGTACAGCGTGAGGTCAGACAGCTCCGGGCTGAAGGTCGCCGAGAGGTTATCGCCTCCGGACTCCACCAGTACCAGCTCGAGCCCCGGATGACGCTGATGGAGATCATCGATGGCCGCCAGATTCATCGAGGCATCCTCACGTATCGCGGTATGCGGACAGCCACCGGTCTCGACCCCGAGAATGCGATCGGGCGACAGCGCCTCATTGCGGGTCAGGAAGTCCGCATCTTCCTTGGTGTAGATATCATTGGTCACCACGGCGATATCGTAATGATCTCGTAGCGCTCGACAGAGTTGCCTGAGCAACGCGGTCTTGCCGGACCCCACTGGACCGCCGACACCGACGCGTAGACATTGGGAGGGAGTCGTAGTGCTGATCATGGCCTTCTCCTGGCGGTCGTGTCTGGCCCACGCTCGGGGCCAGGATGATGGTAAGGACGACGTTCGGTCATGACGTCGATACCTTGTCTTTCATGTCGTCAAGCCATAGCGCTGGGCAAGGGCTTGCTTAGCTGCGAAACAGGCGCGAGTACTGGGTCTCGTGCAGGCTGCTGGCAAGCGCGACGCCAGGCAATGCCGGACCGAGCTCGTCATCTCGCAGCGCCTCGGCGCGCTCCACCGCGTGGACCAGCGCCGGACGCAGCCGTTCTACTATTCGCTGTGCTGCGGTATGCCCCAGGGGCAGTGCCTTGCAGGCCGCTGCCAGCTGGTTCTCAAGCCAGGCCCAGGCAAACCCCAGCATGGCGCTGTGCGGCAGCACCTGGCGCTGCACCGACAGCGCCGCAAAGGCGGTCACATAGCCTGGCGCAGCAGGCAACGCTGTCGCGGGCAGCAGGCCAAGATTGCCCATCAGGCGTGTCAAGGAAGCCCCCAGCTGGCGATCTTCCTCCAACAGCTCACGGGTCTCGCGGACTGCGGCGAGCCAGCGGTCCCACTCTGCAACGAGGGACGCGTCGCCTGCCTGCCAGGCCGTCATCTGGCGCATCAGCACCGGCAGTTCACACATCGCCAGGCCATCCTCCAGCACCCCCTCCAACCAGTCACCCAGGCTGGACTCGTCGGTGACCCAACCCAGCTCAAACGCGCTTTCCAGTCCCTGGGACCAGGCGAAGGCCCCAATCGGTAAGGCTGGGCTGACGAGCTGCAACAGGCCCAGCAGCGCCAAGTCGCCTAGCGCAAGGTCCGGTGAGGAAGCCGTCGCCATTGCGGACATCAGACCGGCTCCCTGGACGGGTCCTGAGACTGGCCGGAAGGCGCCTGCGAGTGCGCATGGGAGTGATCGTGCGAGTGATCGTGCGAATGCTGGTGCGAGTGCCCGTGCGAGTGCCCGTGCGAATGCCCATGGGAATGCTGGTGCGAGTGCCCGTGCGAGTGCCCATGGGAATGTCCGCCCATGGTGTAGGCGCCCGGCTCCGGATCGAAGGGGGCCTGGTGTCGCTCGAGGATGGCGCCCAGCCGCTCGGCGAGCTCTTCCAGCACATGATCGGGGGCAATCCGCACGTAGCGGCACTCCTGCCCCTGGAAAACGCCGCATCCGATGCCCAGCGTCACATGCCGGTTTCCCAGGTGATAGCACAGTCGCGCCAGGGCCAGGTCCGATTGCGGTCCAGGCAGAATCCAGGCACTCACTACCGGTTCTGGGGCCGCCACTACCCTCACGCACACGCCATCGTCGCTGGACAGTCCGTCACCATGGCGCAGCACCGGTCCGCGCTCCAGGAACAGTCCAGCTCCGCGCCCGCTATCCAAGGTGACCCTCAGGCGTCCCTTGATACGATCGTCATAGGCCAGGGTCAGCGTGTCTTCGGCTTGGTCCTCCGCCAGCGGGCCAAGACGCTGTGTCAATGACAGCAACGTGCTCATCGATATCTCCTAAAATGTAGTGCGGCCGCGACTTGCGGTTCTCCCTATTTCCACCACCTCACCCCACGGGCAGCCCTAGGGTTTGTGCGAAAAGTCGACGAGCGCAGGCACTTTTCTGACACGCCCTAGAACAGGTGGTAGCGCTGTGCAAGGGGCAGTACGTCCAGCGGCTCGCAGGTCAAAAGCTCGCCATCACAGGTCACCTCATAGGTCTGGGCGTCAACCTTGAGGTCGGGGCAGCGATCATTCAGTTTCATGTCGCGCTTGCGGATGCCGCGCACGTTGCGACATGCCACCAGCCGGCTGGCCAAACCCAGTGACTCCTTGAGTCCTGAGTCCAGCGCTGCCTGGGACACAAAGCTCACCCGCGTCGCCGCAGCCGCTTGCCCCAGCGCACCGAACATCGGCCGATAGTGCACCGGCTGTGGCGTCGGAATCGAAGCGTTGGGGTCCCCCATGGGCGCCATGGCGATCATTCCGCCCTTGAGAACCAGAGCAGGCTTGACCCCGAAGAACGCCGGATCCCAGAGCACCAGATCCGCCAGCTTGCCCACCTCGACCGACCCGATTTCTTCGGCCATACCATGGGTGATTGCCGGATTGATGGTGTATTTGGCGATGTAGCGCCGAGCGCGAAGATTGTCTGCACCGCACGCCTCATCCTCGGGCAGCAACCCGCGCTGGACCTTCATCTTGTGGGCGGTCTGCCAGGTACGGCATACCACCTCGCCTACACGCCCCATGGCCTGTGAGTCAGAGGCGATCATCGAGATCACCCCCATGTCCTGCAGGATGTCTTCGGCGGCGATGGTCTCCCGACGAATACGCGAATCAGCAAAGGCCACGTCTTCGGGAATATTCGGGTCCAGATGGTGGCACACCATCAACATGTCCAGGTGCTCATCGACGGTATTCACCGTGTAGGGCCTGGTGGGATTGGTCGAGGATGGCAGCACGTACTCTTTCGAGCAGGCGGTGATGATATCCGGCGCGTGCCCGCCACCCGCTCCCTCGGTGTGATAGGTGTGGATGCCCCGTTCCTTGAAGGCGGCCAGCGTATCCTCGACAAACCCCGACTCGTTGAGGGTGTCGGTGTGGATCGCGATCTGCACGTCATAGCGCTCGGCAACGCTTAGACAGGTGTCGATGGACGCAGGCGTGGTCCCCCAGTCTTCGTGCAGCTTGAGCCCCATGGCGCCTGCCTCGATCTGAGCTTCAAGCGCCTCGGGCAGGCTGGCGTTGCCCTTGCCCAGCAGGCCGATGTTCATCGGCAGGCTGTCGCAGGCCTTGAGCATGTGATGAATGTGCCAGGCGCCAGGCGTGCAGGTGGTGGCATTGGAGCCGGTTGCAGGCCCGGTGCCGCCTCCCAGCATGGTGGTGATGCCGCTGGCCAGGGCCTCATCCACCAATTGAGGACAAATGAAATGCACGTGGGCATCGATGGCACCCGCCGTAAGGATCTTGCCTTCCCCTGCGATGACCTCTGTCCCCGGCCCGATGACGATGGTGACATCCGGTTGGGTATCCGGATTACCGGCCTTGCCGATGGCAGCGATTCTGCCCGCCTGCAGCCCGACGTCGGCCTTGACGATGCCCCACCAGTCGAGAATCAGCGCGTTGGTGATCACCGTATCCATCACCGCGTCATCGACACGCTGGCTTTGCCCCATGCCATCACGGATCACCTTGCCACCGCCGAACTTGACCTCATCACCGTAGTGGGTCGCATCCTGCTCGACCTCGATCCACAGCTCGGTATCCCCCAGGCGCACCCGGTCGCCCACGGTGGGCCCGTAGATGTCGGCGTAGGCTTGACGACTGATCTTCATGACGGGTCTCCCTGAACATCCGATGCAGTACCCAAAGGCCCCATGACCTCGCCACGAAAGCCATAGATGTGACGAGTGCCAGCAAAGCTGACCAGGGTGACCTCACGGGTCTGGCCCGGCTCGAAACGCACGGCGCTGCCGGCAGCAACATCCAGCCTGAAGCCACGCGCCTTGACGCGGTCAAACAAGAGCGCGGGATTGGTCTCGGCGAAATGGTAGTGCGAGCCGACCTGGATCGGCCGGTCGCCACGGTTGGCCACCTCGATGGTCACCCGCTCGCGCCCTTCACACAGTGCGATCTCGCCGTCCTTGAGTTGGTATTCTCCGGGTATCATGCCTCGCCCTCTGATGGTCCGTTGGCAACGGTCTACTCCCATGTCGCTGCTGCAAGCCGCTGCGGCAGACGACACTGAGCAGGCATCCGTTCAGGTAATCGGATGATGGACGGTCACCAGCTTCGTGCCGTCAGGAAAGGTGGCTTCGACCTGAACTTCGTCGACCATGTCGGCAACGCCCTCCATGACATCGTCACGGCCCAGGATCTGTTTGCCGTAGCTCATCATCTCGGCGACGCTGCGACCCTCACGGGCCCCCTCCATGATCTCGCAGCTGATCAACGCGACCGCCTCGGGATAGTTGAGCTTCAGGCCCTTGGCCCTTCGCCGTTCTGCTACTAACCCCGCGGTAAACAGCAGCAGCTTGTCCTTGTCTCTCGGTGTCAGCTCCATCGTTACTTCCTCAAGGTCAGACGACACGACGCTCGCTAGACGACGGTCGGCGTGGAGTCAGGTGAACCAGATGCGCGGCGGACAGGCCGTGCGCTCCAGCAACATCGGTCTTAGCAGTTTCCAGGCAGCCTCACACAGCGTCCAAGCTTCATGCCGCGAGTGCCCGAGATAGCGCAGCAGCAATACGCCGTCACGCAGAGTGACCGCCCATGGCTGTTGCATCATCGAGGGTGAAGACAGATCGACGACATCGTCGGTGCGTCCCCGTCGGCCCGCCAGCTGTTCACGCAGCACCTCCACCGCTGCCGCGCCATCGTCCAAGCCTACGGCCCAAAGGGTGGCCTGAACGCTGCAGCCACGCTGGCCCCAGGCGCCGCTGAAGCGGCGGTGAAGCGGATCAAGCGGCTGACGCTCGATCCACAGCGGCTGGCCATCTCGGGCTAACCTGAAGCTCTGTTCCAGGTAGCCGCTGGCAAACGGCAGGTCACTGGCAGGCCGGCCCAGGGCGAGCACCTCCCAACCCAGGCAGCGCGCGTCCCCGTGCAACTCGATCTCGGTAGATTGGCGCCCACGAGAGCCATCGAAGGCAATGGTTTCCTGAGGCAACCACTCGAGGCTGGCGCCGGGCTCGACCACCAGCCGGGTGCGCTGGGACCAGCTCACCTCGTTGCTGTCCGCCCGATACAGCTTGTTAGCGGCAGGGGTCGTGAGTAGTGCGCTGGCACCCCTTGCCACCCGTGCTTGAATGTCCAGCGCATCACCGCTGACCAGCCCGCCCGGTGGATGCAACAGGTAGACGTGGCAGGTGCCGTCGCGTCCTTCGGGGTAAAAGGGCCGCTGCACCCTCAAGGGGCCACGGTGGTCCACTCGGTGCAATCGAGTCGCTGCACCATCATGGCGAAAGCCCAGTGACAGCCTCGCCTCCCAGCGCCGTCCCGCGTCAAAGCGATGGCCGTGCCGATCGGTCACATCCTGTATTGTCTGCGCGCTCATGGCTCTCCCGGACGATGGTTCGTGGTGACGCCGTCTGGCCACGCCACACAATACTGCCCGATGACGGTGCAATGGTCGTACCACCTCACCTTTAAATCCTGTTTTTTACTTTATTATCAACGATATATAGTGCACCGAAAGTGCACCATGAAGCCCCCTTAGCTATCTAAGGCACCAACTCGGTGCACCGCTAAGCGCATCCGGCATCATTTTGGTGCGCATGTCGCTATTGCTGTGGACCTCGTCGCCAGGACTGTGCAGCGTGGTCACTTGTCTGCCTGAGACCTCACCCGCCCTTCCTGCCGCCCTTCTTCTATCTCCCCTTCACCGTCCTTCCATCGCCTTCCTGTCACGCCGCTTGCTACTGCCGTTAACCCTGCCTTAACCCCCCGCTTGGCTATGCTGCGCGCCTTTGAGAACCCAGGAGACCCATTCTCATGGTTCGGGCCCCTTTCCCTGCCTTGCTGGCGGGCGTCCTGCTGTTGACGCTGGCTGGCTGCTCCATGATCGACGAGCCAACCTCCTACCCTGACAGGACCGACGCCTTGATCGCCCAGGTGCCGGACTGGTCGGCAGCTGTCGGCGGTAGCGACGTCGGCTCACTCAACGACCTAATCGCGTCCGATGCGCTCGATCAGCTCGTTGAAAGGGCGCTGCAGGCCAACCCCGGCCTGCAACAGACCCTGTTGACGCTGCGTATCCGCCAGACACAGCTGCGCCAGACCGGTGCTGACCGCCTGCCCGAGGTCGAAGCCGGCTTCAGCGCCAGTGACAGCGAAGACAGTGCCAGCACCTACAGCGGCTCAGTCACGGTCAGTTGGGAAGCCGATCTGTGGCAGAAGATTGCCGATCGCACCGCCGCCGCCGATCAGGACGTCGCACAACAGGCGGCCCTGTATCAGGCCGCCCGGGACACCTTGGCGGCCGACGTGATGACCAGCTGGCTTGCGCTGATCGCGCAGCGTCATGCCATCACCATCCAGCAGCAGCGCCTGTCCACCCTTGAAAGCAACGAGTCCCTGATCCTTGAGCGCTATCGCAGCGGGCTCGGCAGCCTCGAGGATCTGGACAGCGCGCGAAGCTCCACGGCCAGTGCCCGTGCCAGCCTGGTGGAGTATCAAGAAAGCCTGGCGCAACAGCAGCGTGCACTGCAGACCCTGCTGGGCGAGATTCCCGATAGCGGCGAGGAGGTGGCCGACGACTATCCCGCGGTACTGACACCGCTGGCAGAGCTGCCAAGCCAGTCGCTGCGTCGCCGACCGGACCTGATCGCGGCCTACCACGCCATTCAGGCGGCCGACTATCGCACCCAGGCCGCCTACAAGGACCTGCTGCCAAGCACCAGCCTGCAGGCCGCCATCGAGGACGTGGCCGACTCGCCATCCCAGGCGCTGCTGACCGATCCGGTGTGGTCGCTGCTGGGTCAACTGACGGCTCCGCTGTTCCAGGGAGGCGAGCTTCGCGCAGCCGCCGAAGAAGCCGAACTGGAGACCGCTCAGAGCTACCAGGCGTACCGCGAGACCCTGCTCGAGGCGGTTGGCGAGGTGGAAGATGCCCTCGGGCTCGAGCGCTCTCTCGCCCTGCAACAGCAGCACATCGCCAATGCCCTGGACCGCCAGCAATCTACCCTGGCCCAGTACCAGTCGAGCTACCGCTCGGGGCTGGTCGACATCCTCGACCTGCTTTCGGTGCAACAACAGACCTACGACCTCGAGGCGCAACTCGATGACCTCAACTATCAGCGCCTGGCCAATCGCATCGACCTCGGCCTGGCACTCGGCCTGGGAGTGACCCCATGACACGTCGCTGGAGCAAAGCGCTGCCCCTGAGTCTGGCCCTCGCGGTACTGGCGGCGGTGGTGGTTCATGTCGTCACGCCAGGTCAGGCACGAGGCCAGCACTCACCACCCAGGCCTGGTGGCCAGCCGGAGGCCGATTCAGGCCAGGTGCAGGCGCGTCAGTCAGACCGCCAGCAGGCCCCCCAGCGCACCGAGGTAACGGTGGTCACCGCAGAGACCGCGGCCCACGCTGCCCGCATCAACGCCTACGGAGAAGCCAGCGCGCATTTCGAGCTGACCCTGAGCGCCGAGGTGTCCGGGCGCGTCGACGGCCTTGCCGACAACTTCGAGGGAGGTCTTCGTATCGGTAAGGGCGAACTGCTGGCCACCCTGGAGGACAGTGGTTACCAGGAGGCCCTGGCCGTCGCCCAATCGACGCTGGCCACTGCCGAGGTGAGCCTGCTGGAGGAACAACGCCAGGGAGAACAGTCCAGAATCGAGTGGCGCTCGTCGGGGCTCTCGGGCGAGCCTGACTCGCCGCTGGTACTTCGCGCCCCCCAGCTCGCCGCCGCGCAGGCGGCGGTCGATGAGGCCAAGGCGTCGCTGGCCGCCGCTCGACAGGACCTCGACCAGACCCGCATCACTGCCCCCTTCGATGCCCTGATCACCGATCGCCACATCGCCCCGGGCAGTTTCGTGCAGTCTGGCACCGAGATCGCCACCCTGGTCAGCACCGACCGCATCGAGATCACCGTGAGTCTGTCCGCCGCGGAATGGTCGCAACTGCCGGACTCGGCCACGCTTACCGCGGGTGACTGGCCCGTCACGCTGACCGATATCGAGAGCGGAGAGCAATGGACCGGACAGGTCATCCGGGCGCATCAGCACCTGGACGCCACCAGCCGCCAGCGCTCTCTGGTGATCGGGGTTCAGGCCCCGTTCGACCAGCCCCCCGCCCTGCTGCCCGGCACTTTCCTCGAGGCGAGCCTCAAAGGACGTACGCTCGATGGGTTGTGGCAGCTCCCCGCCACCGCCCTCGGCCAGTCCGGGCAGCTCTGGTACGTCACCGACGATGACGCTCTGGCCAGCGTCTCGACCGAGGCCGTCTTCAGCGACGGTGCCACGATATACGTAAGACCGCCCGAGGCGATCGCTGATCAGCCGACCCGGGTGGTCGTGCAACCCCTGAGCAGCTACGTCCAGGGCATGCTGGTGACCACCGTGGAGGCCCGTCAGGATGTCTGACACGAGCCATCGCCAAGGCGTGATCGCCTGGTTTGCCCGCAACCCGGTCGCTGCCAATCTCTTGATGTTGCTGGTGATCGCGCTGGGCGTCAGCGCCCTTGGCACCCTCCAGAAGGAGGCCTTCCCGAGCACAGAACCCGACAGCCTGAGCATCTCGGTCAGCTACGACAGTGGCTCGGCAAGGCAGTCAGAAGAAGGACTCGCGATCAAGATCGAGGATGCGCTGGAAGGGGTCATCGGTATCGATTCGATCGTCAGCACCTCCACCACCAGTGGCACCACCGTGACCGTGGAGAAGACCTCCGACTACGACCTGGATACCCTGCTTAGAGACGTCAAGACCCAGGTGGACGCCATCTCCAACTTTCCGGCCGACGCTGACAATCCGGTCATCAGCAAGGCCGAGCGCGAGGAGCACTCGCTGTGGATTCAGCTCTATGGCGACGCTGACCGAGCCACCCTGCAGCAGTTGGCCGACGACCTCAAGGCAGACCTGCTGGCCCACCAGGACGTCAGTCGTGTCTCGATCAGTGGCTGGCTCGATCCAATGATGGCCATCGAGATCGACGAGGGTCGCCTGGAAGCCTACGGCCTTTCGCTCAGCGACGTGGAGGAAGCGGTCAATGCGAGCTCGACCAGCACCTCCAGCGCCGTATTGCGCAATGCCGATCTCTACCTGCAGCTCAAGGCGTCGCGCCAGGCGTACCTCAAGGATGAGTTCGCCGCCATTCCACTGATCACCACCACCCAGGGCGATCAGATCCGCCTCGGTGATGTGGCCAGGATCCGCGACACCTTCGACGACACCACCTCCAGCCTGTCGCGCTTTGATGGCGAGGACAGCATCGCGTTACAGATCGTCACCACCGGCACCGATGACATTTCAGACTCGGTCATTGGCGCCCGCGAAGTGATTCAGCAGTGGCGTGACGATGGGCTTTTGCCCCAGAACGTGCAGCTGGCCACCTGGTACGATCGCAGCACCTCGATCAACGAACGCCTGGCTCTGCTGATCGACAATGCGCTGTACGGTATTCTGCTGGTGTTTACCCTGCTGGCGCTGTTTCTCAACCTGAGGGTCGCGCTGTGGGTGGCCATGGGCCTCCCCTTTGTGTTCTGCGGTACGCTCTACTTCATGGGCGAGCCCTTGCTTGGGCTTACCCTCAACGAATTCACCACCTTTGGCTTCATCATGGCGCTGGGCATCGTGGTCGATGATGCCGTGGTCGTGGGCGAAAGCGTCTACGCCGAGCGCCGCGCCCATGGTGACACCCTGGACAGCACCATTCGTGGCACCCTGCGCGTCGCGGTGCCCACCCTGTTTGGCGTGTTTACCACGGTGGTGGCCTTCTTTGCGCTCTCGCAGATAGAGGGCAGACTGGGCAAGCTCTACGCCCAATTCGCCGCCGTGGTCGGCCTGTGTCTGGTGCTGTCGATCATCGAGTCGAAGCTGATTCTGCCGGCCCACCTGGCGCACCTGAATACCCGCTCCTCGACTTCCCGTCATTGTCTTGGCCGGCTGTGGGGGCGGCTACAGGACGCCGCCTCTGGCGCGATGGAACGCTTCACCCAGGCCGTCTATCGTCCGCTGGTCAAGCTCGCTCTGGTGCATCGAGCAAGCGTCACAGTGCTGTTCACGGCGCTGTTGATCCTGGTCCTGGCCATGCCGTTCAACGGCAGCATTCGCATGAGTTTCTTCCCCGATATTGCAGGCGATACGGCGCGCGCCAACATCACGCTGGAAAACGATGCGAGTTACGGCTTGACCCACCGGGCGCTGGACCGCCTGCAGGACAGTGCCATCGAGGCCGACGCCACGCTGCGCCAGGGCAAAGGCGTCAGCGCCATCGAGCACCTGCAGATCACCTCGAGTGATGACCAGTCAGGGACCGTCACGGTCAAGCTTGCCGATGATTCGCCCTACGACCTCGACCAGTTCGCACACCAGTGGACGGCCCTTGCCGGGCTCCCGGAAGGCACCCGCACGCTGAGTGTTCAGAGCCGGCGCAGTGACTTCTCTGCGCTTCGCGTCGAGCTTCGCGCCAGCGACGATACCCTGCTGAGCGCGGCCGGCGACGAGTTCCGCGCGCGTCTTGAAGCCATTGATGCCGTCAGCGGCCTGGAAGACAACCTCCGCCCGGGCCAACCTCAGCTTCAGCTCGACCTCACCGCCCAGGGGCGCGCGCTTGGCATGAGCACCGACGAGCTGGCCGAACAGGTCATGCAGGGCTTCAATGGTCAGGTGGTGCAGCGCTATCAGCGCGGCAACGACGAGATAGAGGTGAAGGTGCGCTTTCCCGAGAGCGAGCGCCAGTCGCTGGTCGACGTGCTGTCGTCGCGGGTACGTGCAGCGGACGGTACCGTGCTGCCGCTGTCCAGCGTCGCTACAGCGAGTCTCGGCTACACCCGCGACACCATCACCCGGATCGATAACCAGCGGGCCATCTATATTTCCGGCGACGTGGACAAGGAGCTGATCTCGGCCACCGAACTGGTGACCCTGCTCGAACAGGAGGTCGTCCCGGATATCCGCAGCGCCTACCCCGGCGTCGACATCCACTTCGCTGGCGAGGCCGAGCAGCAGCAGGAAACCCAGTCCTCGATGGTCACGGTCTTCGCCTTCGCCATACTGCTGATCTACATGCTGCTGGCGGTCCCCCTGAAATCCTACGTTCAGCCTCTGCTGATCATGACCGCGATCCCCTTCGGCGTGGTCGGGGCGCTGCTCGGTCACTGGCTCAATGACCTGTCCCTCGGGATCCTGTCCCTCAATGGCATCATTGCCCTGTCCGGCGTGGTGGTAAACGACAGCCTTTTGCTGGTGTCCCGTTTCAACGAGCTGCGAGACGAAGGCCTGGCCATCCCGGACGCCATCGTCGCCTCCGCCACCAGTCGCATGCGTGCCGTCGTGCTGACCTCGGCCACCACCTTTGCCGGGCTCTATCCCCTGCTGGGAGAAACGTCCCATCAGGCCCAGTTTCTGATTCCGGCCGCAGTGTCGCTGGCATACGGTATCCTGTTCGCCACCCTGATCACGCTAATCCTGATACCGGTGCTGCTGAGCCTGCAGACCAGCCTCGAGCAATGGCTCACACGCTGGAGGCGACGCACGCCCGGTGAAGACGAGGCCGAAACTCCATGCTGAACGTGCTGCTGGTGGAAGATGACCTGGATCTGGCCATGACCATCGTGCAATACCTGGAGATCCAGCAAATCCGGTGCGATCACGCCAGCAATGGCCAGCGCGGGCTCACGCTCATCCGCGACAATCGCTATGACGTCATCCTGCTGGATCTCAATCTGCCGCGACTGGATGGCCTGAGCGTCTGCCGCGAGGTTCGCCACGCGGGCGATGACACCAGCATCCTGATGTTGACCGCCCGCGACCGCCTCGACGACAAGGTCGATGGCTTCGAGGCGGGCGCCGATGACTACCTGGTCAAGCCGTTCGAACTGAAGGAGTTGGCGCTGCGCATTCGCGCCCTGGGCCAGCGACGCAGCGGGCAGATCAAGCGGCTGCACTACGCTGGCCTGGTGATGGATCTGGTCTCCCTGACGGTGCTTAGAGACGGTCAGCCGCTGCACCTGTCACCTACCGGCTGGCGACTGCTGGAACCCCTGCTGCGCGCATCGCCCGGGGTCGTCAGCCGCCGCGCTCTGGAGGAGGCGGTGTGGGGCGAGGAACCTCCCTACAGCAATAGCCTCAAGGTACATATGCACCATCTGCGCAAGGCCGTGGATCGAGACTTCGATCCGCCGCTGATACACACGATCCCCGGACGCGGGTTCGCCTTGAGGGAGGCACGGGATGATCCGTCAGATACGCCTTAAGCGACAGCTCGCGGGGATCCTGCTCACCTTGGGTGCGCTGCTGGTGGGAGGCTACTCGCTGCTGGCGGCCCACTACTTCAAGCTGGGGATGGACAGCACCATGGTGGGGGCCATGGAACAGGCGGTGCATCAGCACATTCGCCAGCGGGCCAAAGGCACGGCAGAACCCGACCTGGGCGCCTTCACCGTCACCTCGACCTGGCAGCAACAGCCCAGGCAGATCCGCAGCTTGTTGCCACAGCCGCCGCAGCAGGAGACGCGCCTGGTCACGTCGCGTGAGACGAAGCCGAATGGTCGCCGCGGCAGGCTGGTCTTCGCCATGCGCTTTCCCACCGACGAGGGGACGCTGTTTGTCAGCCACACTCTGACACGCCAGCAGATGTCGAGCCTGGTACATCGCACCATCCGTGACAACCTCACGAGCCTTCTGCTTATCAGCCTCAGTACCGCCGTCGCCCTGGCACTGGCGATCTGGCTACTGCTGCGTCAGCTAAGCAAGCCGGTGGCGCGCCTCGGGCGATGGGCGCGTGATCTGGAAAGCGCCAACCTGCAGGACCCTCTGCCGGACTTCCGCTACCCCGAGCTCAACGAACTGGCCTCGCTGGTACGCGACAGCCTGTCCTCCCAGCAAGACAGTCTCGAACGGGAACATCGCTTCCTGCGCCACTCAAGCCATGAATTGCGCACGCCGATCAGTGTGATGCGAAGCGGCATCGAACTGATCCGCTCGCTACCGCCGGAGCAGGCGCCTGTGGCCCGATCCGTGCTGGCGTCGATCATCGATCGCCTGGATCGCGCCAGCCTGAACATGAAGCATCTGACGGAAACCCTCCTGTGGCTAAGCCGCGACGAGCCCATCGATCTGCCCACCCGTCCCATCGCACTCGATCAACTGGTACAGGACATCGTCGAAGAACACCGCTACCTGCTACGCGACAAGGACGTCGTCCTCAGCGTGACCACAAGCCCGGCCACCCTGGAACAGTCCGAGGTGGCGCTTCGCATGGTCCTTGGCAATCTCATCCGCAACGCCTTCCAGCACACCTGGGCGGGTGACGTCACCCTGCGTCAGCAGGGTAAGACGATCTTTATCGACAACCTGCAGCGCGCCGACGGGCAGGAAGACGGAAGCGGTGACAGCCAAGATGCCGACAACGATGCCCCCGCAGGACACCCAGACACTGTCGACGACCTGGGCTTCGGCCTTGGCCTGGAGCTGACAGCTCAGCTCACCGAGCGGCTCGGCTGGCACTATCACAACCAGCCGGTGCCAGGGGGACACTACGTCCAGCTCACCCTGGTCGATGCCGCCGAGCCACACGGCTAAAGGCTCCCGTTTCACTCGAGCCCGAGCAAGGCTGGTGCTGCGAGCTGTCGACCGCCACTTTCGCCCTAGACGGTCAGGTAGCGCTTCACCACGTCATCACTCAATGCTGCTATGTCGCCCTCCGCTACGCGCCGGCCACGATCAAGGATGGCAAAACGATCTGCAAAACGGCGAGCAAAGGGGAGCTTCTGCTCCACCAGCAGTACGGTCAGCCCATCATCGGCGATCAGACGGCGAATGACCTCGCCAATCTGGGCGACGATGTTCGGCTGGATGCCCTCCCCCGGCTCATCGAGGATCAGTAGCTTGGGCTCGAGTACCAACGCACGCCCGATGGCCAGCTGCTGCTGCTGGCCGCCCGAAAGATCCCCGCCACGACGCTGGCGCATTTCCTTGAGCACGGGAAACAGCTCGTAGATGCGCTCGGGTACCTGGCGCAGGCCATCCCCGCGCGCTGCCAGACCGGTACGCAGGTTCTCTTCCACCGTCAGCAGTGGAAAAATCTGGCGTCCCTGAGGCACGTAACCGATGCCAAGGCGCGAGCGATCTTCCAGCCGACGGCGCTCCAGAGCCACGCCATCCGCGTATTCCAGCGCTCCTCCACGGATCGGCACTTCGCCCATGATGGCTTTCATCAACGTCGTCTTGCCGACACCATTGCGCCCCAGCACGCAGGTGCAGGCCGCTTTGGGCACCTGCAGATCCAGGTCCCACAGCGTATGGCTTTCGCCATAGAACTGGTTGAGCCCACGAATGTTCAGCATTGGCGGGCCCTCCGCTGTGCCAGCGCAGCGAGCCAGCGCGGATATCGCCGTCTTTTCATGCGGGCTCCCCTGACGCGATCCCATGCGACGACATAGGCACTTCGTACACCGGGATCCAGTGGAAAGCGTTCCAGTCCCATCATGCAGCCTCCTCATCGCCACCCAGATAGACCTCGACCACCCTGGGGTCGCTGGCCACCTTGTCCATGCTGCCTTCCGCCAGCACGGAGCCTTGATGCAGCACCGTGACGGTGCGTGCGATGGACCTGACAAAGCCCATATCGTGCTCAACCACCACCACGGAATGCTTGCCGGCCAGTCCCTTCAAGAGCTCGGCAGTACGCTCCATTTCCTGTTCGGTCATACCGGCAACGGGTTCGTCCACCAGCAGCAACCGCGGGCGCTGCATCAACAACATGCCGATCTCGAGCCACTGCTTCTGACCGTGGGACAGGATGCCTGCCTGGCGACGGCTCAAGGCTGACAGGCCGACGGTTTCCATGACCTCTTCGATACGATTGCGCAGGTCAGCATTCCGTCGAGCGACCAGGGTGGGCCACAGACTCTTGTCGGTGGCCATGGCTAGCTCCAGGTTCTCGAACACACTGAGCGCCTCGAACACCGTGGGTTTCTGGAATTTCCTTCCAATACCCAGGCGTGCGATCTCCGGCTCGTTCTTGGTCAGCAGGTTATGACGACTGCCAAACCAGACGCTGCCCGTATCAGGGCGGGTCTTGCCGGTGATGATGTCCATCATGGTGGTCTTGCCGGCACCGTTGGGGCCGATGATGCAGCGTAGTTCGCCGTCGTCGATGGTCAGGTTGAGATCATTGATGGCCTTGAACCCATCAAAACTGACGGAGACATCCTCCAGATAGAGGATGGGGCCATGGCGGACATCGACCGGGGACGCCTGCGGCACCAGAAAGTCGAAGACACGATCGCGATCGGCCAGACCATGCAGAAAACTCATGGGGTCGCCTCCTGTTTTACCGCCATATTGTTAGGTGCATCATCGTGCTGACGGCGACGCGACAATAGCCCGGCGATACCCTGAGGCAGCAGCACGGTAACCAGCACGAACAGCGCCCCCAGGGCAAACAGCCAGGCCTCGGGCATGATCCCGGTGAACACGCTCTTGGCATAGTTCACCGCCAGCGCGCCTATGACCGCGCCATACAGCGTCGCCCGCCCACCAAGGGCCACCCACACCACGATCTCGATGGAAAACAGCGGGGAGAATTCGCTGGGATTGATGATCCCTACCTGGGGCACATACAGGGCGCCAGCGACCCCGGCCAGCATCGCCGAGACGACGAACACGAAGAGCTGGTAGCGCTCTACCCGGTAGCCGAGAAAGCGAGTGCGCGACTCAGCGTCACGTACTGCCACGCAGACGCGGCCAAGCTTGCTCACGACAATGGCTCGGCACAGCAGAAACCCTAGTGCCAGGGCGACGCCTGAGGCGATGAACAAGCCCAGGCGCGTGCTGTCGGCGGACAAGTCGAAGCCCAGCAGCTCCTTGAAGTCGGTCAGGCCATTGTTGCCGCCAAAGCCCATCTCGTTGCGGAAGAACGCCAGCATCAGCGCGAAGGTCAGGGCCTGGGTGATGATCGACAGGTAAACCCCGGTGACCCGTGAACGGAACGCCAGAAAGCCGAACACCAGCGCCAGCAGGCCCGGCGCCAACAGCACCATCGCAAAGGCCACGCCCGGCATGTCGAACCCCAGCCAGTACCAGGGAAGGCTATCCCAGTCGAGGAAGACCATGAAATCGGGCAGCAACGGGTCGCCATAGACGCCGCGGTCGCCGATCTGGCGCATCAGGTACATGCCCATGGCGTAGCCGCCCAGGGCGAAGAAAGCACCGTGGCCAAGGCTGAGAATGCCTAGATACCCCCAGACCAGGTCCACAGCGACCGCCAGCAAGGCATAACACAGATACTTGCCAAGCAAGGTAACGGTATAAGTAGAGACGTGAAGCGGGTGATCGGCGGGCAACAGGTTGGCCAGCACGACCAGAGCCATGGCGCCACACAGCACCGCCAGGAAGGTCAGCGTTGAGCGCTCGCTAAAGGGGCGAGCAAGCCAGTGTCGGGATGTCATCATGCTCAGCCCTCCGCCGCGCGGCCTTTCTGCGGGAACAGTCCCCGCGGCCGCTTTTGAATGAACAGAATGATGAACACCAGCACCAGAATCTTGGCCAGCACTGCCCCGGCCCAGGGCTCAAGTACCTGATTGATCACGCCAAGCGAGAGCCCGGCGACCAGGGTGCCCCACAGGTTACCGACGCCACCGAACACCACCACCATGAACGAGTCGATGATGTAGTTCTGACCCAGGTTGGGACCCACGTTGGTGAGCTGGGACAGCGCCACGCCAGCAAGGCCTGCCACGCCGGAGCCCAACGCAAACGTCAAGATATCGACACGGGTCGCCCGAATCCCCATGGAACGCGCCATGGCACGATTCTGGGTGACAGCTCTCACCTCCAGGCCCAATCGCGTCCTGCGCATGACCAGCATCAGCGCGGCAAAGACCAGCACCGCAAACCCGAGCACGTACAGCCGGTTGAGGGTCAGCGACAGTGCATCGTTGATGATCAGCGAGCCGCTCATCCACTCCGGCGTCACCACGGTACGATTCAGGGGAGAAATCAGCGTACGTACCAGCTGCTGCAAGATCAGGCTGACACCAAAGGTGGCCAGCAGGGTTTCCAGCGGACGCCCCTTCAGAAACTGGATGACGCCCCGCTCGATCGCGACACCTACCAGTGCCGCCACCAGAAAGCCTGCCGGTATCGCCAGCAGCAGCGCCAGCCCCGGCTGCCCCGGCAACAGCTGCTGCATCGCCCAGGTGGTGTAGGCTCCCAGCATGATCAGTTCGCCGTGAGCCATGTTGATCACACCCATCACGCCGAAGGTGATCGCCAGACCAATAGCGGCCAGGACCAGGACAGAGCCCAGCGAAAGGCCGAAGTAGAGCGTCTCGGCGGCGCGATTGAGCTTCAGCGACTGCTCAATGTCAGCCAGCGCTGCGGACGCCGCGTCGGCCACCATGGCGTCTTCGCTGCGGCTGGCCTGCATCAATGCCGCCCTGACCTGTCCATTCAGACTGCCGGCGAGGTCCGCGACAGCGGCGCTGTCGCCCTGCTCCAGTCGGTGGATGGCAATCGCCTGGGTCAGGGCCGCCGCCACCTCCGGGTCACTCTCGTTCTGGGCAAGTTCCGACAGGGACTCCACCACCTCGGTATCGACGTCCCCCAGCAGCGCTTTCGCTGCAATCAGCCGCTGTGCGGGATCATCGACGCGCAGATCCAGCAGGGCCAGGGTGCTGTCCAGGTGGCCACGCAAACGATTGTTGATGGCGACCCGGTCAAGCTCGCGCCGCGACACCTCCCCCGCCTCTTCCATGGTGAGGGCGTCTGCCACCGGCCATTGCCGGCCTCGGTTGGCCAAAATCACGACAATGTCGCCGCTGTCCTTGACCTGGGCCAGCTTGCCCTCGGCGAAACTCTCGAGCCATCCGCGTGCGCGCGTGTCACCACTCGCGGCAATGGCATCGATAGCCGCCTCCTTTTCGCGAAAGTTGGCCTCAGCGAGTGCCTGCAGCAGCTCGCGACCAGCGTCTTCCTCTAGAGTTGCACTGGTGTCCTGCTCTGCGGCGTTGTCCTGTCCAAGAGCACATGGCCCAAGAGCGACCAGGCTGACCAGCAGCAGCGCCTTCAACCAGTATCGCCATGCTGTTGTGTTCATAGCGGAATTCCGTGAGCGCCCTTGTCAGATCGTCAAGGGCATCATGATGGGCGTGGTCCTGGCCGGGACGTCATGGCGCCCCGGCCGTGTTTTTGGTAGCGAATGTCACTCCGTGGCAGCAACGTCGGCGCCGCCGCCGCAGCTACCCTGCACCACGTTGTAGTTGCCGCACTCGAGCGGTGCACGCCAGTCGCTGATCAGATCGCGGGAGCCTTCCAGGTAGTCTGACCAGGCATCCCCAGCGACGGTGGAGGGCGTTTCCCACACGACCGAGAATTGGCCGTTGTCCTGGATTTCACCGATCAGCACGGGCTTGGTGATGTGGTGGTTGGGCATCATGGTGGCGTAACCACCGGTGAGGTTGGGCACCGACACCCCAATAATGGCTTCCTTGACGGCGTCCACCTCGGTGGTACCGGCCTTGCGCACCGCTTCTGTCCACATGTTGAAGCCAATGTAGTGAGCTTCCATGGGGTCGTTGGTCACGGCGTTGTCGTCCCCTGTGTAGTCGTACCAGGCGTCGATAAAGTCGTAGTTGGCGTCTTCGTCGACGCTCATGAAGTAGTTCCAGGCTGCCAGGTGGCCTACCAAGGGAGCCGTATCCAGGCCGGACAGCTCCTGCTCACCTACGGAGAAGGCGACGACTGGAATATCAGCGGCATCAACGCCCTGATTGGCCAGCTCACGATAGAAGGGAACATTGGCGTCGCCGTTGATCGTGGAGACCACGGCGGTTTTCTTGCCCGCTCCGCCAAACTGCTTGATCTCGGAGACGATGTTCTGCCAATCCGAGTGACCGAAAGGGGTGTAGTTGACCATGATGTCCTCGTCGGCCACCCCCTGGGACTTCAGGTAGGCCTCGAGGATCTTGTTGGTGGTGCGCGGATAGACGTAGTCGGTACCCGCCAGCACCCAGCGCTCCACGCCGACATCGTTCATCAGGTAGTCGACGGCCGGAATGGCCTGCTGATTCGGTGCAGCGCCGGTGTAGAAGACGTTCTCGGAGGACTCTTCCCCCTCATACTGAACCGGGTAGAACAGCAGCCCATTAAGCTCTTCCACCACCGGCAACACGGACTTGCGAGAGACCGAGGTCCAGTTGCCGAAGATCACGTCGACCTCATCCTGGGCCAACAGCTCACGCGCTTTCTCGGCAAACAGCGGCCAGTTGGATGCCGGGTCAACCACCACCGGCTCCAGCTCGCGACCCAGCAATCCCCCCGCTTCATTCTGCTGCTCGATCAGCATCAGCATGGTGTCCTTAAGCGTCGACTCGCTGATCGCCATGGTGCCGGACAGGGAATGCAGGATGCCGACCTTGATCGGGTCCTCGTCGGCAACGGCGGGAGCCGCCATCGCCACAGACAGTGCTGACAGCGCAAAGGCAGAAAGCGCCAAGGAACGGCGGGCAGGATTGAGCACAGCAGAGGCCGAAGCTAAGGACATGGGAAATTCTCCAGGGTGACGTTGTCGTTATCGGAGTCGTGGCGACAGGTCGCGGTGCACGATCGTCGCCTCACTCTGACAAAGCAAGTTCCATGCCACTTATGTTTTCACGGGCCCCGGTGTTATCTCCCGGTTCTCTTCGGACTGGCAAAGGCACCCTCTTGGTGCAGCCACCCTTGCCGACTTGCACCAAAAGCAGACGTTGACGTCTGCCATCCCAAAGCCTTAGTAACGTTCTTCAAGACGTTCCGCGCCATCCCGCTAAGAGCCGCCTTACGACTCACCCCCGAGCAGGCACAGGGTGATGACCTTCCCCGCTTCAATATGGAAGGCCACAGGCCACTCGATATGCTCGTGACAAGGCGCCCTCCCGTGGGCTGGTCCAGCAGATTGCCATGCGCACGACGGACGAAAGACAAGAAGGCCAGGCAGCGCACGATGCAGACAGACCTCCGCGAAGTCCACGTAGCGCTTTACGCCCGGAAAGATGGCCTTGTAGATCGCCTCCTTTGCACTGAAAAGAAGCGTCACCGCCATAGGCCTCGATAGCCACCCAGGAAGGTGCAGAAGGTCAGCACCACTAGCGACCACCTCTGCCACGCTATCGGCCTCATCAGCGTCCAGACATTGCTCCACGTCAATGCCCACCCCTGCATATACATCAGAGGGTGCCACGGCGGATAACGCCAGATCGCTGCAGTGAGAGATGCTGCCAAGCACGCCAGGGGGCCACCGCGGAAGACGGTCAGCCCCCCTGCCCGGCACCCCGCTGTCGATACCCAACAGACCAAGCGCATAGACCGCGCAGAGTCGCCCGGCCCGGTACTCATCGCGCCGTTTCGGCACAGCGCCCTCCAGTTCGGACGGCAGCGGCACCCTGGCCAGCGCTTGTCGCACGTGCTCCTTGCTGCCCGCCCACGACGTTTGACCCGCCCCACTGCTAGCGAGCCAGAAGCCAGCGATAGCGAGCCCAGGCCGTTGCAGTGCCCTCAGCTGGAAGGGCTGGCCGTAGGCCTGTCGGTCGCCCGTGAGCGGAGTGCCAGCCCCGCCGATCGAGATGAAGCTCATTCCCCTGCTCGACCGACGGGGGCTAAACGGCTCAGGCAGTCACATTTCACATACTGCATCACCTTCGCCGATACGCTTACGTCTTCAAGGGGTCGGTCAGGTCGTTGACCAGCACCTCGGCGATCCAGTCAACGGCATCCAGCATTCCCATATGGGTCACTCCCGGGCATGGAATGAGGGCGGGTACCGAACGTGAGAACTCGGCAACGTTGTTGTCAAAGACCGAGCTCAGCACCAGATCATCGGGGACACCACCAGGTCTGCCCTCAACGGGCGCCACCTCTTCCAGCGCCTTGAACAGCACGACCTGAGTGCTCGTCAGCGCTCGCTCATGGGCGGAGCGCAGCATGTCACGGTTGACCTCGTACAGCTCCTCCCAGCGGTTCAACAGAAATTCATCCGGCGGGATACCCTTGTTGACCAACTCCTTCTCGAAGTCATCGCGCACGTCCTTGGCATTGCCAAGAAAGTCCGCATCCCCCATGTTGAAGTAGGTGTCCAGCAGGTACAGACGAACCTTGGTGAAGCCTCGCTGCTCCAGCTGCCAGGCCATCTCGGTGGCGATATTGCCGCCCAGTGACCAACCCAGCAGGCGCACCTCCTCATCCACCGCCAGATGCTCCTCCATGACCTTGAGGTAGAGCGCCGCAATATTGATCAAAGAGGCTTCCGGTTGGACCACGGTGTGGTTGTAGTTGTCGATGCCGTAACAGGCGTAGTGCTCGCCCATGGCGTCGACCAACGTCCTGTAAACATCACTGTTGCCGTAGCCTGCATGAACCATGAACAGCTTACTGCCGCTCTCCCTGCCGCCGCCGAGGAAGCGCATCAGCATGCTGAGCTCCTCGCCTTCCCCGCTGGCGATGAACTCGGCCAGCTGGGACACCGTGGTGTAGCGATAGAACGCCGATACGGACACCGTGTGCCCTGCCTGGGCCCGCATCAGGGAAGTCAACTTGATCAGCTTGATCGAGTCTCCTCCCAGCAGGAAGAAGTCATCCTCGACGCCGACCCGCTCATGGCCCAGCACCTCTTGCCACTGCTGGCACAGCTGAGCCTCGAGTGACGTCCTGGGCGCCACGTAGGCTTGGGCGGAGCCCTCCAGGGTCGGTGCAGGAAGCGCCTTGCGGTTGAGCTTGCCGTTGATGGTCAACGGAATCGCGTCAATGAACTGGCAGCTGGCTGGCACCATATAGGACGGCAGCCGCTCCGACAGACGCTGCTTCAAGGTGGCGACCTCGATCTGCTGTTCCTCCGCGGACACCACATAGGCGGCAAGACTTTGCTGACCGGCGTCGCCATAAGCCACCACTACCGCCTGGCGTACCTCCGGCTGAGCCGTCAATGCCGCTTCGATCTCACCCAGTTCAATACGATTGCCCCTGATTTTCACCTGAGCATCATTACGCCCCAGGTAGAGCAGGCCACCATCCGGTAGCCAGCGGACCAGGTCACCCGTGCGGTAGAGACGATGGCTACCGGAACAACGTGCATCCGGCTCCGGCGCCAGCGGGTTTTCGAGGAAGCGCTCCTGGGTCAGGCTGTCACGGTTCAGATAGCCCCGTCCTACGCCGGCTCCACCAATGTAGAGTTCTCCTGTGGCGCCCACCGGGACAGGCCGCATGCCTTGATCAAGAACGTACACCTGGGTGTTCAACAGCGGCGTACCGATCTGCTGGGCGGCGTCTCCAGGGTGATAGCGATGGGCCGTCGCACAGACCGCGGCTTCGGTGGGACCATAGGCATTGTAGAGACGCAGATCGTCCCGATAGAAGCCGTCAAGCAGCTCGGTGACAGGCGCCTCTCCACCCACCACCAGCGTCTTGAGCGAGCGCCAGTGACTCGGGTCAAGCTGCCCCAGCATGACCGGGGGCAGGATGGCCAGTTCGATTTTCTGCTCTTTGGCCACTCGGTCAAGCTCGAGCACATCTCGCCTGACCTCGTGAGAACACACGACACAGCGAAGACCACAGGCAAGGCTGACAAACAGCTCAAACACGCTGGCGTCAAAGATGACGTCGGCGAACAGCAGGCTGGTGGCACACTCTTCCACCCCAAACCGCTGCCGCTGGGCCGCCACCAGATTGACCGCATGACGGTGCTCGATCATCGCCCCTTTCGGCACCCCCGTGGTGCCTGAGGTGTAGATGACATACGCCAGACTGTCCGGCGTTGCGCCCCCTGTCGCGTCGTCTTCCGAGCCCAGCCAAGCGGCGTCATCGGTCAGCGTCACCAGCCCGGGCATCTGCGCCATGTCGGACCACCATTCCTGTAGCCTTGAACGGTACTGCTCATGACACAGCACCAAGCCGAGGCCAGCATCCTCCACGATAAAACGGGAACGCTCGTTCGGATGCTCCGGCGACATCGGTACGTAGGCGGCCCCCGCCTTGAGAATCCCGAGGATGGCCACCACCAGGTCGACATCGCGATCCAGGTAGAGGCCAATCAACGTATCCGCGGTGATCGGTCGCTGGAACAGCTCGGCGTGCTGCTTACGCAGACCATGCGCGACGCGATTGGCTCTGCTGTTCAGCTGCGCATAGCTTAGCTGGACCGCGTCATCGACAAGGGCAATGGCGTCTGGGGTCCTTGCCACCTGGTCCTCAAACAGACCATGCAGGGTCATGGCGGAGGTCAGCGGCTGATGAGTGCTGTTCCACTGGTCCAGCAGTTGCTCTTTCTCCTCCTTAAGCAACAGCTCGATCTCCGAGTGGCGACCGCCCGTCGCCGCGATATGCACCATCTGCCCCACCACATGGGTCAGCCGCTCGAGCAAACGCTGAGCGTTGTCTTCATTCAACCAGCTGGCGTCAGACTCCAGCTTGAACGACAGCCGCCCCTGGTCCATGAAGACGATCAGCGACAGCGGGTAGTTGACCTTTTCCTGGGCGCCGCGCACATGACGCTTGGCGTCTCCGCTTTCACCATCCGCCTTGGCCACCGGGTAATTCTCGAACACCACCAGGCTGTGAAACAGCCGCTGCGCCCCAGGCTGCAGCTCGGCCAAGGGAATTCCACAGTGGGTGTTCATCTCCAGGGTGGTAGCCTGAACAGTGGCGAGCACATCACGTACTCTGCCATCGGCAGGCCAGTCGATGACCAGCGGCAGCGTATTGATGAACAGACCCGCGCTCTGCTCGATCCCCTGCACCGCGATATCGCGCCCGGAAAGCGTCATGCCGGTGATGGTCTGGGAGGCTCCGCTGTAGACCTGCAAGAGCTTGTGCCAAGCCGTCTGCACGATGGTGTTCAGGGTGACACCCAGCTCGTGACACAGAGACTGCATGCCGTCCTGCACCCGCTCCTCCAGCACCAGACCTGCCGCTACCGGGCTCCGTATGACCCGAGTATCACGCCACTCGCGACCCTCGAGCAGCCCCTCCAGACTGGTCTCACCTTCCCAGGTCACCTTCTTGGCGGCCCAATAGGAGCGGGTAGCATCTGCCTGTCGCAGCTGATAGCGCTGAGCCTCGGCGTAGGCATCATCGCGCCCCGGACGAGGATGCTCCCCCCGCTCGATGGCATCGAAGTAGCCATGCAGGCTTTGCCACAACAGGGCGGTCGACCATCCGTCGGTCACCGCATGATGGGTGTTGACCAGCACGGTCACTCCGTGAGTGCCGCGCTGAATCAGCGTGACGCGGAACAGTCCCGGGCGCGACAGGTCGAAACTCTCCAAACGATCCTGCGCCTGAATCTCCTCAATGGTTCGATCATGCTCCTCGAGCGGTACGTCGCTGATATCCCGAAGACGGAAGCAGTGTTCATCCAGGGTCAGTGATCTCGCCACCACCTGCAGGATATCGCCCTCCTCCCAGTCAAAGCCGATACGCAGGCTCGGATAGTGCTCCACCAACAGCTCCCATGCGCGGCGATAGTGGTCGATGCGCAGGCCCTCTGAATAGTCCACCAGCAGCTGCACGCGGTAGGCATCGTCCTCGGGATGATTCAAGGCATGGAAGATCATCCCCACCTGCAGACTGTTGGCGGCATACAGCGCCTCGACATCGTAGCGCTGCTCCAGAGAACTCAGACGAGACAGGGTCAACCCTGTGACATCGAAGTCCGAAGGTGTGCGCACGCCACCAGAGCGCGCCGCACCCATGGCCGTGGCGGCCACCTCTTGAAGTCGCTCCTGCAGACGATCCCTTACCTCGATGGAAACGCTTTCTCCCAGCTGGGTGGTGACGTCGAAGAACAGTTGATCGTCGAGCACGGCGCCGTTGATGTTGATGACAAAACGATCGCGATTGTCCGGCGACATGGCCCGTCCGCAGGGCTCCACCACCAGTCCATAGGTCGCCTGCTGCGGCGCGGAAAACTGGCCAAGATAGTTGAAGCTGATCCGCGGCATCGAGGCTTCCGGCAACCACCCGGCCTGCTTCAGCGCACCGAAGCCAAGACCGCCGTCGGGAATGCCACGAAGCCCTTCCTTGGTCCTGATGATCACCTCTTCAGTGTCACCCTCGGTATTGACCCGCACCGGGTACTGGACCGTGAACCAGCCCAGGGTAGACGACAGGTCGATTCGATCGTCCAGGGGCTGACGACCATGGCCTTCCAGCAGCAGGGTCACGTCTGACTGCTTCAGCACATCTGCCAGCGCCAGGGACACGGCACTCACCAGCAGGTCATTGATCTGGGTGTGATAGCCGGCAGGGGCCTGATGCAGCAGTGCATCGGTGTCCTCTCGAGAAAATTCCAGCGTCGCCGAGGCAGGTGCTTGCAATGCCTGCTGCTGGCACCTTTCCTCGAGCCACTGCTCCCCGCCATCCGCGGCCACGACATGCCGCCAGTAACTGGCCTGCTCGGTGTGCTCCTGGGCGTAGCGATGGACCGCCGCCACCCACTGACGATAGCTGGTGGTCTTGGACGGCAGGCTGCCGCCTTCCAGCAACTGCACCAGATCCCGTGCCAGAATCCGCCAGGACACTGCGTCCACCACCAGATGATGCAGGGCAAAACAGAGGCGCGAGCGGCCATCGTCATAGCCGCTGAGGTGGATCACCTGCCACAGCGGTCCACGCTCGATATCAAACTGGCTCTGATGCCGCGTCAATTCCTGCTGGAGCCACTCATCATCACCCTCCGTCACCGACAGGGTGATCACCGGGGCGGGCATCATGTCCGGTGCATAGCACTGCCGATACCCCGATTTCTCACGCACGAATCGGCAACAGAGCATGTCGTGCTGGTGGCTCAGTGCCACCAGGGCCTCTTGCAGCTCGGGCACGGTCACTCGCTCGGGTATGGCCACCATGAAGGCCTGATTCCAATGCCCCGGCTGGGCAAACTCCTGCTCGAAAAACCACGATTGAATCGGCAACAGCGAGAACGTGCCGGCAAGCCGGCCCTGCTCGGCATCGATGTCGGCCCCATCCTGACGCTGGGCCAGGCGGGCCGCCAGCGACGAGATGCGAGGCGCGTCAAAGATGTCCCGACCCTGCAAGGCAATCCCCGCCTGCCTCAGTCTGGCGACCAGCTGAATACTGATGATGGAGTCGCCACCAATCTGGAAGAAGTCGTCCTCGATGCCGACCCTTTCACGTCCCAGCACCCGCGCCCAATGCTCGCAGAGTGTTGCTTCCAGGGTGGTGCGAGGCGCCACATAGGACTGCTGGCGATCCTCTTCCTCGGGTTCGGGAAGCGCCTGACGATCCAGCTTGCCATTGATCGTCAGGGGAATCGCGTCGATGCAGGTGCAGCTTGCCGGCATCATGTAGGACGGCAGCCGCTCCGCCAGCCGATGGCGCAGCTCCGCCATGCTGATGGTTCGCTCTGGCGCCAGGATCACATAGGCCGCCAGACTCTGCTGCCCTGGCTGACCGTGGGCCACGACCACCGCCTGGCTGATCTCCGGCTGCGACGTCAATGCGGTCTCGACCTCACCCAGCTCGATGCGGTACCCGCGTATCTTCACCTGGTCATCGTTACGTCCGAGATAGATCAGGCTGCCATCCTGCAGCCACCTCACCATATCGCCCGTGCGATACAGACGTGCCCCTTGCTCACCGTGAGTGCTTGCCCCTGCGAAGGGATCCGCCACGAAGCGCTCCCGGGTCAACGCATCGCGATGCAGATATCCGCGGCCCACCCCAGCACCGCCGATATACAGCTCTCCAACGGCACCGACGGGCACCGGCGCCATCTGCTCATCAAGCACATGCACCTGCACGTTGGTCAGTGGCTTGCCGATCTTGGCCGATGGATCCCCAGGCTGATAGCGGTGAGCCGTAGCACAGACGGTGCCCTCGGTAGGTCCGTAGGCGTTGAAAAGCCTCAGGTCCTCGCGATGGAAGCGGTCGAGAAAGTCCCTGACCGGTGCCTCCCCTCCCACCACCAGCGTCTTCAAGGATCGCCAACAGACCGGATCCAACTGCCCGAGCATGACCGGCGGCAGAATGGTCAGCTCGATCTGGTGGGTCTCGGCCAGGTCATTCAACAAGGCCACATCTCGTCTGGCCTCCTGCGAACACAGCACGCAGCGAAGTCCCGACGCCAGACTGACGAACAGCTCGAACACGCTGGCATCGAAGATAATGTCCGCATAGAGCAGGCTGGTAGTGCAATCCAGTACGCCAAAGCGCTCTTGCTGGGCCGCGACCAGGTGGACGGCGTGACGATGCTCGATCATCACGCCCTTGGGGGTCCCCGTCGTGCCCGAGGTGTAGATCACATAAGCCAGGTGATCTTCCTGGGCCATCGGTGCCACGGGCTCAGACGCCCCCAGCCAGTAGGCATCGGCCGCCATCGTCAGCAATACAGGCTTCGATGCCACTTCCTCCATGCATTCGCTCCAGCGGGCCTGATACTCCTGCTGGCAAAGCAGCACTCCCAGCTTGGCGTCGTCGGCCATGAACACGGACCGGTCCCGCGGATGCTCGGGCGACAGGGGGACGTAGGCGCCTCCTGCCTTGAGAATGCCGAGGATCGCCACGATCATGTCGACACGACGGTCCAGGTACAGGCCTACCCGAGTATCGGGTGCCATCGGCTGCCCGGCATGGGCGCTGGCGTACTCGTGGCGCAGCCCGTGAGCGACCTGATTGGCCCGTGCGTCCAGCTCTCGATAGGTCAGCGAGGTGTGCTCATCCACCAGCGCCGTGGCCTCCGGAGTGCGCGCCACCTGGGCCTCGAACAGTCCATGCAGGGTGGCACCAGAACGACGGGGAGCGCTGGTTGCGTTCCAGTGCTGGATCAACTCCCGCTCGCCCTTCAGCAGAAGCGACAGGTCTACATGGTGCGCATCCGGGGCCTCCACGACTTGCCCAATGACCCTCACTAGCCGCTGCAGCAACGCCATCGCATCGGCATCACTCAACCAGCGGCTGTCCGAGTCCAGGCGGAAAATCAGTTTCCCGCCCATCTCTCTGGCGACAAGGGCGAGCGGGTAGTCCAGTTTTTCCTGAATTGCCCGCACTGAGCGCGTCTGCTCCAGGGCGCCGCCCTCTGCCGGGGCTGGATAGTTCTCGAATACCACCAGGCTATGGAACAGCCGCTGCCCACCCTCCTGCAGCTCCGCCAGAGACACTTCGGTGTAGGTGTTCATATCGACGGTTGCACGCTGCACGGCGTTGAGCACATCGCGCACCGTCGCCTTGGCATCCCAGTCGATGACGAGGGGCAAGGTATTGATGTAGAGACCGATACTGTTCTCGATCCCTTCTACGGGCAGATCGCGGCCCGACAGCGTCATCCCGGTAATCGTCTGGGTGGCGCCACTGAACCCTTGCAGCAGCTTGTGCCAGGCCATCTGAACCAGCGTATTGAAGGTCAGACCGGAGGCGTGACACAGGGCCTGCATGCGACGATAAAGGTCCTCATCCACGGTCAAGGCCGACGATAGCGGCTGCTGAACCACCCGCGCCTCACGCCATCCGCGGCCCGCGAGCAATCCGTCGAGCGTTGTGGGGCCCTGCCAGGTATTCCGTTTTTGTTGCCACCAGGCCGCGGAACGTCTGCGATGATTGAGATAATGACGCTGAGCCGCACCATAGGCACGGTCGCGACACACCGTGGGGCAGCGTCCTTGAGCCAGAGCATCGTAGAAGCCATGTAGGCTCTGCCACAGTAGCGAGGTCGACCACCCATCGCTGATGGCGTGGTGAACGGTAATCAGCACCGTGGCGTTGCTTTCTCCTCGACTGAACACGGTAACCCGGAAAAGTCCAGGCAACGACAGGTCAAAACCTTCGTCGCGATCAGCCTGGCGGGCCTCCTCGACGATGTGTTCATGATCTTCCGGGCGAACGGACGAAAGGTCTCGAACCCTGAAATGGCGATCAGACAAGACAATCTGACGTTCTGCCAACTGCAGAATCTCGTCGCCGTCCCAATCGAAGCCAATCCTGAGGCTCTCGTACTGAGCCACCAACAGCTCCCAGGCTCGCCGATACTGATCGAGGTTGACACCCGCCGTGTAGTCCACCAGCACCTGAACACGATACGCATCATCTTCGGGATAGTTCAGCGCATGGGAGATCATGCCCTTCTGCAAGCTCGTCGCAACGTAGACCGCCTCCACATCGCGGCGATCTGTCAGGCGCAGCCACCTCTCCATCGAGATGCCTTGAATAGCAAAATCAGATGGCGTGTGCCTGCCGCTACCACGGGAGGCTTCCAACGCCAATTGCACGACTTCAGCCAGTCTCGTCAGAAAGGACTCGGCCAGCGTGCAGGCGGTCTCAGCCCCTAGGCAGGTCACCAGGTCCACCTGTAGCTCACCCCCGACCACCCGACTGACGACCTGCACTTGTACCCTCGCCATCGACTCGCCAGCAGGACCTGGATCCACCGTGCCGCTCAACTCGGCGTCGAGCAGGTGCTGAGTGTCCTCCGCCACGTCACCCAGGAAGCAAAAGCTGGCCAGGGACTGTGCTCCGCCCTGTAATGCAGAGAGTGACGAAGTGTCTGGCAAAGGGGCTGGCGAAGGTCGCAATAAGGGGGCTGACGAGCCGCCCTGTACCATCGGGGCGAGCGCGCAGTTCAGGTGTGCTCGCACCGCCTCCTTGACCCCCATGACCAAGGTATCCAGCTCCCCCGTCGCCGACACGGAAAGCATGTAGGGGAAGGTAAATTGCCCGACCGTCGCGTCAAGGTCGAGCGAGGCGCTGCCGCCATGACGCCCACCATGATGGCTAGCATGGCGATAGTCTCCCTCCAGCAGCAGCATGATCTCCGGCTGCTCAAGAGTGTCAGCGAGGGCCTGGCTCAGTGCACTGATCAACAGTTCGTCCACGCGGCTATGAAAGCCGGCAGGCGCTTCCTTCAGCAGCACCAGGGTGTCTTCCGTCGACAGTGACCGAGTGACACGCTGCCACTCCTGGCTTGCCCCCGCGACAAGCGCGTCTGCCTCAACAGCATGCCTTTCACCGTCCAACGCAGCAGGTAACGTCTGGCCATCAAGCGTAGAGGCGCTTCCTGACGACTCCACCCACTGGCGAAAACTGCTGGTCTTGGCGGGTAGGGGCTCGCCCGCCAGCAGCCTTTGCAGATCCCGCCGCAGAATCTGCAGGGATGTACGATCTGCCAGCAAGGGATGAACGAACAGCATCAGCGCCCCAGGCTTTCCCGCTCTTGCCGTCAGCGCGGACTGCCACAAGGGGTCCACCGCCACGTCACAAGCCATCCATTGGCGGGCCAAGGCCAGCGCCTGGGTCGTCACGTCATGGTCACACCCCTCGAGGGTCGCTAGCGCAGGCAAAGGGGCGTCGGCGATATAGTGCTGTTGCCATTCACCGTCAACCAGCAAGGGGCGACTACGCAGCATGTCGTGCTGATCTGCAAGCCGCCCCAGGGCGACCTTGATCTCCTGTTCACCGACGCCCTCTGGCGTTTCTACCAACACGAGCTGCCCCGAGTCACGTGCCAGCTTGAAAGCGTCGGTCAGCATACTGGTGGCGGCGCCAGCCTGGTAGGCGCCCGAAGACGCCTCCGCCACCGCCGCTGTGTCATGGTCCTGTGGCAACACGGTTAGCTGCTGCGCGTCCGGCTCCACCTGAGTTGCACTGTCTCCCTGACACCTGCCGGCACCGCTCGAAAGCCAGTGACGTTGGGTCGACGCCAAGGCGAAGGCTCCGGACAGCGTTCCCTGTTCCGCTTCATCGACGCTGATGCGTTGCTGCAGCAGTGCTGCGAGTGACGCGATGCGAGAGGCTTCGAAGAGATCGCGACCCTGCAGGCGAATGCCCGCCTGACGCAGACGCCCCACCAGCTGAATGGCAATGATGGAATCACCGCCAATCTGGAAAAAGTCATCCTCGATACCCACCCGCTCCAGGCCAAGTGCACTGGCCCAGTGTTCACACAGCGATTGCTCCAACGCGGTGCGAGGGGCCACGTACTGATCCTGGCCTATCGCCGTCTGGCTCGGGGCCGGCAACGCGCCCTTGTCCACCTTGCCGTTGATGGTCAACGGAATCGCGTCGATTCCCTGGATGCTTGTCGGCAGCATGTAGGGAGGAAGTCGCTCGGCCAGACGCTGCCTCAGGCTCGCCAGCTCGAGGCTCTGGCCGTCTACCATCACAACATAAGCCGCCAGCGCGTAATGCGGCGACTCCCCCCAGGCAATAACGGCCGCCTGGTGTACGTCAGGCTGGGCCACCAAGGCGGCTTCGATCTCGCCGAGCTCAATGCGGTAACCCCGCACCTTGACCTGGGTATCGTTACGTCCGAGGTATAGCAGGTGACCACTAGGCAACCAGCGCACCAGGTCTCCGGTGCGGTAAAGTCGCGTATGCCCGAGGGCGCGCTGTTCATCCGTGGCAAAGGGGTTGTCGACGAAGCGCTCCCGGGTCAGCTCGTCCCGACCAAGATACCCCCGGGCAACACCAGCCCCACCTATGTAGAGCTCACCAATGGCGCCTATCGGCACCTCAGCCATGTGCTTGTCCAGTACATGCGCCTGAACATTGACCAATGGCTTGCCAATCAGTGCCGCCGGATCACCGGGATGGTACTGGTGCTCGGTGGCACACACGGTGCCTTCGGTGGGTCCGTACCCATTGAACAGGCGCCGCCCCTCTATAAAGAAACGATCCATCAACTTGGCGGTCGGCGCCTCCCCCGCGACCACCAGTGCCTTCAACGACGACCAACGCTTAGGATCGAGCTGGCCAAGCAGTACTGGCGGCAAGGTGGCCAGTTCTATCGCCTGCTGCTCGGCCAAGTGATCCAGCAATGCAGGATCGTGTCGTGCGGCCTGGGAGCAGATCACACTCTTCGCCCCCATCAGCATGCCGACGAACAACTCGGACACGCTGGCATCAAAAATGGTATCGGCATATAGCAGGCTGGAAGCGCAGGAAAGGCCATTGAGAGGTGCCTGCTGCGCAAGTACAAGATGCACTGCATGGCGGTGCTCCACCATTACACCTTTAGGCTGCCCAGTGGTACCCGAGGTGTAGATGACATAGGCGAGATGGTGATCGCTGGCCACCTTAGGGGGGCGTGTCTCTTCACCTAACCAGGCGGCGTCCGGTGTCATCGTCAACACGATGGGGCTATCGGTCACGCCGCTCAGGCCATCGCGCAGTCGCTCCTGATATTGCGCATGACACAAGATGAACGCAGGAGCGGCATCTGCCGCGATAAAACCCAGGCGCTCGCCAGGGTGCTCTGGCGACAGTGGGAGATAACCGGCGCCTGCCTTCAGCGCACCGAGTATCGCGACCACGAGATCCACGGTGCGATCCAGATAGAGTCCTACCAAGGAATCTGGCGCCAGCGCGCTTCCGCGCTGCTGCTCACTCTGGAGCCGCAGTCCATGCGCCACACGGTTGGAGAGCACATCGAGTTCCGCAAAGCTCAGGGTCACCTGGCCGTCGGTCAACGCTGGCGCCTGTGGCGTCTGACGTACCTGGGCCTCGAACATATCGGTCAGGGTCGTGCCCACGGGCAAGGGAGCCGTAGCCGAGTTCCACTGACGCATTGCGGCGAGATCATCTGCACTGGGAAGACACAGACTGGCGACCGTACGGTCCGCTGCCCGCACGCCTCGCGCCATGAGATCGATCATGGCACTCATCATCTGCTCGGCATCCGACTCACTGAAGTAGTGATCGGAATAGATCAAACGAATCTGCAGGCTCCTGCCACTACCGTAGTCCAGCAGCTTGATCTGCAGTGGAAGGATCACATCCGTGGGATTGAGCTCTTCTGTATAGGACGCCACCTGATCGTCAAAATTGTTGTACATCATGACGATGTCGCAGTGATCCTGAGTGCTGTCCTGCTGCATTCGCCGCACTTCGGCGGCCGGATAGCAGCCGTGTCTGAATGCCTTGAGGGTGTTTCGCCCCGCTCTCGCCACCAGGTCGGAGAACGACGCCTCTCGCATCTCTGTGACTGGACAGTGCACCAAGGCCGCATTCGCCTGCATCCCGATGGTCTGCTCTGCACTCTTGCCGCGACGCCCATGGAGAGCCAGACCAAAGACCAGGCTATCTCCCGCCGTCTGTGTCGCAAAATGACAGCCACAGGCAGCTATCAAGACGCTCAGGGGGCTGGCACCCGTGCTTTCACAATATTCTTTGATCGAGCGGTTCACCGCTTCAGGTAGATCTCGGTTCAGCCACTTTCCTTGCTGCTTGGTAGAGCTTCGGTACCAGGCATTCAGACGCGTCACCTCGTGGGATGACAGAAAGTCACGCCAATACGCCTCGTCCTTGCGATACCTGGAAGAGCTCAAATACTCGCGAGCCGAATAGACTTGTGGCAGATAGGCGGGAGACGCCTTCAACCACTCGACACTGGCGTCATCGAGAAGACATTGATACGCCTTTCTCAATGATTCTCGCAGCACCGCCAGGCCAACACCATCGACAAAAACGTGGTGAGTCATCAAGCACAGAAAGTAGGAATTATCACCCAACCCTAGCAAGCTTAAAGACACAGGACCTGTGGATCTATCCGTAAAGTCTGGCGCCCCACCAATCTGCTGTTTCATCCATTCCCTGGCGGCTGACCGGGGATCTTCTGCCTGAGAAAAGTCCAGGCATTCCAGTGATGTCTTCAGTTCACCAAACGGCAGCACCTGCTGGCCTACGCTCCCGTCAGGAGCGATCTCCAGCACCAGCCGCAGGCAATCGTGCTGCTTGACCAACAGCGTCCAGGCGTCAGCCAGGCGTTCCACTTCGCTCTGAGAACCCAAGCGAACTTCATCGTACCACCCCAGTCGAAACTTCGAACTCTTCGGCTCGATCATCTGGGAGACATAGACGCCTTCCTGGACAGGATGTAGAGGATGGATAGCGGATTCTCTTGATGCATCTGAGAGCAATGAAGCAGACATGATCTTGGGCACTCAATTAACGGACTTATTCCGCCATAGATAACCCAACACCACCCACAAAAACACCCTGAACGACATCCAGAGTCAATCACTGACAAAAAAAGGTACGACAAAGCACAGGCCAGGCTAAAAGTGCATAAATATCGCACGGACATCCCACGCAAAAAAGCCAATATAAACGCAAACAAGAGCCACAACAACCACACAAGAAACAGCGCAAAAAGTCCAAAAAAACGCAGAAATGTATGAAACATCATCTACTGAATGATGAATTTTCTCACACCACAAAAGACATTAACTGCTTCAATAGAATCTGTTATATCGGTTTATCTTTATTAGGTATGACCAAGTCAATATGCACACACATCACTAACATTGATGGGAACAGCAAGAACAACACATAGCTGCCCTGACCTTTCCCCTCATCAGCCGCTCGTTGAAAAGGATCTTACTCGCACCCAGCGCCGAGCCCAGTGCCGAGCCCAGTGCCTTAGAACAGCCGCTCGTCTCGGGAGTGACGAGAGCTACCGACAAAGAAAACCGCCAGACCATTGGTCTGGCGGTTTCGCCGTTGATTCAGCCGAACGCTATACCGAGCCTCCAAATCATCAAGCCCCAATATCACCAAGCCCCTGTATCAAGCCCTATGTGCGCCCCAACTGATCCAGCACCGCTTCGGTGAAGACTCGACATCCCGCCTGTCCGCCAAACTCGCGGGGGCGGTGCAGGCCAGCTTCCAGCACCTTATCAATCGCCAGGCGAAAACGCTCCGCCGCCAGCGACAGTCGCTCATCATGGTGGCCCGAGGCCAACCATTCGAGCATCATGGCCCCGGACAGCAGTGTCGCGATCGGGTTGGCGGCATCCTGCCCGGCAATATCCGGTGCGCTGCCGTGGGCTCCCTGGAACAGGCCATGTCGGTCACCAAGTTCCGCCGATGGCGATACGCCCATACCGCCCACGGTGGCAGCACCAAGATCGGAAATGATATCGCCGAAAAGGTTCTCTGCGACGATGACATCATAGAAGTCGGGACGTTTGACCAGGTGGACCGTCATGGCGTCCACGTAAGCGTAGTCCCGCTCAATGTCATCGAAGTCGACGCTGACCTGGTCACAGACCCGTCGAAAGAAGGCGTAGCTTCTCAAGATATTGGCCTTGTCGCAGACGGTCACGCGGTGCTTTCCATCGCGAGGGGCACCTTGACGTCGGCGCGACAACTCACAGGCGAAGCGCGCTACCCGTTCGGTCCCCTTGCGAGTGATCACCAGACTATCGCTGGCCATCTCGTCTCTGAGCACCACCCCCGCTCCGCGGCTGGCATACAGCCCTTCAGTGTTCTCACGCACGATCACGTAGTCGATGGTGCCGGGCTGGTGATGCCTCAGCGGCGACTCCACCCCAGGCAGCAGCCGAATGGGCCGCACGTTGGCATACAGGTCAAGGCCAAAGCGCAGCTTCAAGTGAAGGTCGTTGCCCACTTCGGTGCCATCGTCATAGGTCACCCCAGGAAGCCCCGCAGCCCCGTGCAGAATGGCATGGCTGTCTCGGCATGCCGCCAGCGTCTCTGCAGGTAACACCTCTCCGGTCTTTTGATAGTGACCTGCACCACCATCCAACCACTCAAACGTCAGTACATCCGGCCCCAGCAGGGCGTCCAGCACCCTTACCGTAGCCTCAGTGACCTCTGGGCCAATGCCATCACCGGCAATGGTTGCGATGCGATAGCTCACGTGGCGTCCTCTTATGGTTATTGTGTTCAAGAGAACGATCATAACGCATGATTCGGGCATGCTCGGAGAGCATCTTTCCAACGACGGGTAGACAACGGTTCGCACCGACATCGTGTTTGCTTGCCGATCGCTAGGGTTTGTACGAAAAGTCGACGAGCGAAGGTTAGACAAGGAAAAAATCGGTGAGAAAGCGCAGTTTACAGGGTGTAAATGAGCATTTTGATCCGATTTTTAACGCCGTATTACCGAGCGCAGGCACTTTTCAGACAAGCCCTAAGACAATCCACTCAGCAGCACGGCCGTCCCCCCACTTCGGCCTTGTGCCTCAAGCCCCGCGCGAATCCCCGCCCGCTCTTCGTCGCTCTTGTTCTGGCTGGCCTTGTGCTTGCCGCTCAATGACTCCACCACCAACTCTACCCCTACGATGCCTCGCTGCATTTTTTGCAGGTAGTCATGTGGCGCATCGTCGATGCTCCACGGGTCGTCCCTGGGCTGTTCAAAACGATCCACCAGGTCACGCAGGTGTGAGGCGAACCAATCACCATCTTCGGGAAAGCTCAGCTGGCCTTGCGCGTGCACCACCTGATAGTTCCAGGTAGGCACCACACGTCCATGAACCTGCTTATCGGGATACCAGCTCGGGGAGATATAGGCATCCGGGCCCTGAAACACCGCCACCGCGTGCGCCAACCGGCGTTGCCACAGACGATTGCCACGTGCGATGTGCCCTCGCAGTACAGTACCTCCCGACGTCTCCGTGTACAGCAGCGGCAGGTGGTTGATATGCATACCATCGTCGCCATGGGTCACCAGTGTTGCGAAGGGATGGCGCTGCATCACTGCCACCATGGCGGCATGCTCCGTCATGGTAAAGTGCTTGGGTTGGTACATAGTTCGTGTGTCCTTGGTAGGGGTATAGAGGCGTCAGGTGTGGAGTGAATGGTGGCGCGTCAGATCTACGCACCACGCTCGACAACCGCCTTTGTCATGGCGGACAGTGACCGCTTCTGCCGCCCGTGCTGATCAAAGTTGTCAGCTGCCAGCCACTCACGATAGAGCGGCTCCAGCAGGCGCCATTCGTGATCCAGCAGAGAAAACCAGGCGGTGTCGCGATTGCGGCCTGCCACTATCCGGTGCTGGCGAAAGATGCCTTCAAAGGTGAAGCCAAGCCGCTCGGCGGCACGCCGCGAGGGCGCGTTCAACGCATCGCACTTCCATTCAAGGCGGCGATACCCCAGCGCAAAGGCATGAGCGGCCATCAGTATCAGGGCTTCACTGGCCATGCGCGTGCGCGACAGAGCGCGCGAGAAGCTGATGTGTCCCAGCTCGATGGTGCCATGCTCAGGTTCCAGATTGAGCCAGGACGCGGTACCCAGCGCCTGGCCTGTGTGATGGTCGACGATGGCCACAAACACGGGGTCCGACTGCTTGGCCCGTTGCTCTGCCCAGCGGTAGCAGCCAGCTGCGTCATGGAAGGGACGCCCGCCCAGGTAGGTCCAGCGCCCGACACCATCGTCTGGATCGCTCGGATCGTTGCCTTTCCAGGCCTCCCACAGCGAGCGCGCGTGACGCTGGCCATCGAGTCGCTCGACCCGGCATTGCTGACCTTGCAACGCCTCGCCAGAGGGGATTGGACAAGGCCCATTCCAGCCCTTCACCTCGGCACCCACTGGTTGACCGAAGGCACTTTTACCTTCCCTGCTACCGTCCATCGGCATAGTTCACTCCTTTCTCTCTTTGCTGCCCGAGGGTAGCTGCCTGAGGGTCGCTGCCCGAGGGTCGCTAGCTATGCCATCAAGCGCCGGACGAGGGGGCCAAGGTCAGGGTGTAGCCAAAGAAGGCATCGTTGCGTTGCCAGCCGAGCGCTTCATAAAGCCGCTGGGCAGTGTGGTTGTGGGTCTGCGTCAGCAGGGTCAATTGGCCAACACCGTGTTCCTCGGCCAACCTGACGGCTGCCTTCATCAACGACCTTCCCACCCCCTTGCCACGCCCTTGCGGGGCCACGAAGAGATCGGCAAGCGTCCAGCGTGGACCTAACCGAACCGATGACAGGGTGGGATACAGTTGGACAAAGCCCGTGAGCCCCCCGTCGGCCTCCCACACCAGAATGCGCGAGTCCGCCAAGGCCAGCCGCGTGGTCAGGAAGTCACGAGCGGCAGCGGGATCACTTGGCTGGTCGTAGAACACGCGATAGCTGTCGAACAACACAGACAAGCGATCAAGATCCGCCGTTGTGGCGGGACGAATCATCGACATGTGACTTCCTCCAGAGGTGACAGACCCTGAGTGTGAGAGCATAGTGGTTCTACTTGAAGCACCAGTTACGAATAAATTGAGGGAACCAGTGAGCCACTCATCGTCCCATGCCTCGTGGGTTATCGAGGCCCTGGCACTGACGTTTGCCACAGATGCGGAGGGTACGCTTTCTCATCGGCTGTATATGGCACTGCGCAACTGGATCGTCCAGGGAGACCTCCCCCAGGGCTGCGCCTTGCCATCGTCGCGCCGACTGGCTTCAACTCTGGGGATGGGACGCAACACCGTTCTGGCCGCGGTGGAGCGGCTCAGCGCCGAGGGTTTTGTGGTGTCTCGACCGGGAGCGGGCCTTTACGTGGCGCGTCTCGACCTGCACGACGCCTGGCCACGAGACGTCGATGTTGCCGCCTCCCTCCCCTCCTCAGAACCGACAGCCATCCCCTACTCCAACCGCGGTCAACAGCTGCTGGCCAGCTGCGGTGCCATGGACGGGCAGCGCCGGGCCTTTACCCCCGGGATGCCGGCCATCGACCAGTTTCCCCGAGAGCTGTGGCAACGCTTGCTCAAGCGACACCAGCACCGTGCCGATGACGATGTCTTTGGCTACGCCACAGGAGGTGGCCACGGGCCGCTACGGGAGGCATTGTGCGACTACTTGCGGTTGTCACGCTCGGTGCGCTGCCACCCACATCAGATCCTGATCACCCAGGGCGCTCAGCAAGCGTTCGAGCTAGTGACACGGCTGTTGGCAGACCCAGGCGACCGGGCCTGGGTCGAAGACCCCGGCTACGCGGGGGCCAAGGCGTGCTTCGCCTCATCGGGACTCGAGCTGACGCCCATCCCGGTGGACGATGAGGGCCTAAAGACTGACGCGGCGGACAGCGCCAAGCCCCCTCGCCTGATCTATGCAACACCGTCCCATCAGTACCCCAGCGGTGCGACCATGAGCATGGCCCGGCGACTGGCGCTGCTCGAGTGCGCCCGACGCCATGGCGCCTACATCATCGAAGATGACTATGACAGCGAGTTTCGCTACACCACTCCTCCGTTGGCATCACTGCAGGGGCTCGCCGGAGGAGACCCGGTCATCTATGTAGGAACCTTCAGCAAGGTGCTCTACCCAGGTCTGCGGCTTGGCTATCTGGTCCTGCCGGAGCCGCTGTTCGATGACTTTCGACGGGCCAACGCGAGACTGCACCGGGAAGGACAATATGTGGCCCAGGCGGCGCTGGCCGACTTTATCAAGGAGGGGCACTTCTCTCGCCATGTTGCCCGCATGCGGCGCTGCTACCGTGAACGCCAGGCCTGCCTGCGACAGGCCTTGGCCCCCGCCGTGGCGTCAGGCCTGTCACTGTCATCGGGGCAATCAGGCATGCACCTGGTGGCCCATCTCGATTCGGTGGCTCAGGAGCAACAGCTGATACGTCGTGCACATGAGGCAGGCATTACGTTATCCGCACTGTCCGATCACTATCTCTGTGCATCACCCAGGGCGGGGCTGGTACTTGGCTACGCGGGATCTACACCGGTACAGCTAGAGCAGGCCGGGAGCTGGCTGGCAACAGCCTGGCTAGCGCAGCGCGGGGGGTAAGCCAGCAACCACGGGCTCCGCCGCTCCCTAGCCAACAACGAAAAAGGGCACCCCTTAGGGGTGCCCAACAACGTCAATCGACCAATACGCACTACCGGGGTGTCTTCTTTCTGCCCTTCAATCGCCCGGCGTGGTATGGGCCGTCTTGACCGCCATCCGCTTTCTGAGGATGGGACCCACGATATACGGCAGGATCAGGCCAATACCGGCGAACAGCCACAGACCGATGGCCAGACCGCTGTCCCACAGGATCGTCCAGTCACCGTCAGAGATATCCATGGCATGACGCAGGTTCTTCTCCATTTCCGGACCCAGCAGCAAGCCCAGGATGACCGGTACCAAAGGTATCTCGAGCTTGCGCAGGACATAGCCACCGACCCCAAAGGCCACCATGAAGTACAGATCGAAGGTGGTGTTGGAAATCGAGTAGATCCCCACGAAGGCCACCATGGTCACGATCGGCAGCAGGTACATCGGCGGCACCGATAGCAGCTTCACGAAGATGCCCACCAGCGGGATGTTCAGCACCAGCAGCAGGAAGTTACCGATCAGCAGCGCGGCGATGACGCCCCAGACGATATCGGCGTTCTGGGTGAACATCAGCGGACCAGGGGTGATGTTCAGGGAAATCAGCAGCGCCAGCAGTACCGCAGTGGTGCCGCTTCCCGGCACACCGAGGGTCAACATCGGCACCAGGGCGCCGCTGGAAGCCCCGTTGTTACCGGCTTCAGGGCCTGCCACACCGCGCGGGTCGCCCTCACCGAAGTAGCCCTTCTTGCCCACCACCTTCTTCTCGAGGGTGTAGCCGATAAAGCTGCCCAACGAGGCACCGGCACCTGGCAGCACGCCAGCGATGAAGCCCAGGATGCCGCCGCGAATGCTCGAGGGCATGATGCCCTTGATGTCTGCCCAGCTCAGCTTGAGCTTATTGACCTTGATAAGCTTCTGACCTTTACCGACACGGTCCTCGATAAAGAACAGCAGTTCCGAGATGGCAAACAGGCCAACGATGGCGATGATGAAGTCGACGCCCTCGAACAGCTCCAGGGTGCCGAAGGTGTAGCGCTGAACACCGGTGTTATCGATACCGATCGTCGCAATCATCAGACCGATACAGGCTGCCACGACGGTCTTCATCGGGTTCTTGCCAGTGATGCCGCCCAGGGTCGCAAAGGCCAGCAGGAACAGGGCGAAGTACTCCGCAGGTCCGAAGGTCAGAGCGAAGTCGGCCAGCACCGGCGCCAGCAGGATCAGTCCCACGGTGGCGATCAGGCTGCCCATGAAGGACGCCACCGCAGAGATGGCCAGAGCCTCGGCCGCCTTGCCCTTCTGCGCCATGGGATAGCCATCGAGGCAGGTCATCATGGCCGGTTCGTCACCGGGAATATTCAACAGGATCGATGAGATACGCCCGCCATACATGGCCCCGGCGTATACCGCGGTCAGCATGATCAGGGCCGTTTCCGGCTTCAAGCCAAGGGTGAACGCCAGCGGAATCAGGATCGCCACGCCATTGGCCGGACCAAGTCCAGGCAGGGCCCCGATCAGGGTACCGAGAAAGGCACCCAGCAGAGCAAACATCAGGTTATGAGGCGCGAGAGCGACCCCAAAACCATCGATCAGGTAGCCAAGGGTTTCCATCAGCCCACCTCCAGGAAGGACAGCACGCCCAGAGGCAGGGGCAGGTCCAGCGCAAAGTTAAAGATCAGATACACCGCGACACCGGAGATGCCACCCACCAGGTATGCCTTGCCGGGACGCGCGCCCATGCGCCAGCACAAGGTACCGACCGCCAGCAACGTCGACAGGATGAAGCCCAACGGCTGCAGCAGGCCGGCGTAAAGTACCAGCACAACCAGTGCGATGATCAGCTCGACACCCGTACGACTCCACGGCCAGGCATTGTCCGGGTCAGGGCGCACCACCATATAAAGGCTGGAAAGACCCAGCACTACCGCCAGCAGGTAGGGAAAGGTCTCGGGGCCGACCGCTTCGGCCCCACCAAACGGCTCGGGAAACTGGGAAGCGCCCCAGCCGTACGCGACGGCCAGGACGATCATCAAGACCCCGAAGATGCGGTCGTTGAACATGCTCATTGCTGAATCAGTCCGATGTCTTTGGAGAGCTGGTTGATGTCGGCGATCTGATCCTTGACGAAGGTTTCAAATTCCGCCGCGCTCATGTGGAAAGGCATCAGGCCGTTGCTTTCCATCACGTCCTTCCACTCTTGGCTCTGGTAAATGGTGTCCATGGCATCGACCCAATACTGCTTGGCGTCGTCGGAGATATCAGCCGGCATGTAGAAGCCACGCCAGTTGGGGCCCACCGCATCGATGCCCTGCTCCTTGGCGGTCGGAATATCACTGAATTCCCCCGGCAGCCGCTCATCGGACAGCACCGCCACGACGCGCAGGTCACCGGACTCCATAAAGCCCTGGGCTTCGGTAATGTCACCGGTGAAGGCGTCGACGTGGCCACCGACGACCTGAGTCATGGCTTCGCCACCGTTGTTGTACGACAGGTACGGAATGCGCGGCAGGCTCTCGACGCCAGCTGCCTGTGCCGCGATCAACACCTTGAGGTGATCCCAGCCACCCTTGGCGCTACCGCCTGCAAACTTGACCGAGCGGGGATCTTCCTTCAGCGCGTCCATGATGGCGTTGAGGTCCTGGTACTCGCTATCAGCACTCACCGCGATAACGCCGTAGTCGGCACCCAGCGCACCGACCCAGTTGACCATGTCAGCGGTCATGCCCGGGAACTGGCCCTGGGCCAGACGCGTCGTCGTCGCGGTCGATGCCGCCACCAGCAGCTGCTCATCCCCTGCGCGCTTGCTCACGGTGTGGGCGTAAGCCACACCGCCGCCAGCGCCCGCCATGTTGACGGTCTGGACGCCACGGGGCACCAGATCCAGCTCCTCCAGCACCGTACCGACGCTGCGGCAGGTGAAGTCCCAGCCACCACCCGGATCCGCCGGCGCCAGACACTCCACCTTGCCCTCTGGCTCAAAGGCAGCAGCAGAACCGGCGGCGCCGGTGATGGCAGCAATGGCAATCCATTTGACTGGCGTGTTCATGGACATGAGATAGCCCTCTGTTGTTGTCGGGTGAGCGATGTCACCGCTGATGACATCTGGTCACGGTTGACGCCGGGATGACGTCTGAAAAAGGTCCTTGTTGGGAGCTGACGCCTAGCTTACAATTCTGTAAGGCAGAATGCCGTTCCCTTGGGTGGAAAGCTAAGCCCGTGCCGTTCCGCGGTCAACGCGCAAAGGCACAATTCCGACCAAAGTTGAATGCAAGACGCATCGCGTTATTGCCACAAAAGGAATGTCCCAGCCATGGCACAGGATCGCGTTGAAGCCGTCGAAAGAGCCCTATCGGTGCTGAACGTCTTCGATACACCCCAGGAGAGTTTCAGCCTGGCAGAGCTCGCCGAGGCGACGGGCTATTACAAGAGCACCCTGCTGCGACTGCTGGCATCTCTTGAGCGTTTCGACTACACACAACGTGGCAGCGATGGTCGTTGGCGGATCGGCAGTGCGCCGGTGCGACTAGCCCGCAGACACGCCCCCAGCCGTGAGCTCGCTGCTCAGGTACAACCTTGGCTTGACGAGCTATCCCTCGAGCTTGGCGAGACCGCCAGCTTGCTCGAGATGATCGATGGCATCGTCCAATGCCGATTGGCGGCGCGGCCCGACCACAGCCTGCGTCACGATCTATTGCCAGGCCATCAATGGCCTGCGCCATCCCCCAGCGACCCGTGCGCGGAGATGCCAGGGGGAATCATGGTCTGCCGTCCTCTCGAGCTGGTGGACCAGCCAGCCATGTGGCTGGCCGTATCCGGCCCCAACGGGCGTGTGAATGAAGATCAGGCCACACTCAGGCTGGATCAGGCGGTCAAGGCACTGACCGCGGGACATGATCATGACGGGAGACACTGATGACGCTGCTGCTGGTGGAAGACGACAGGTTGCTGGCTGAGACATTGGTCGATGCACTGGGCATCGGCGGCCAAGACGTCCACCACCTGGACAACGGTGATACGGCCTACGCCCTGCTGAAACGACAGCACGACTACGAATTGATCCTGCTTGACCTCAATCTTCCCGGGCGCGGGGGACTCGACGTACTCGAAGCCCTGAGAGCACATGATACCGTCACGCCTGTGCTGATACTCACGGCTCGCGGGGCCGTCGAAGACCGAGTTCGCGGGCTGGATCTTGGCGCGGACGACTACCTTGCCAAGCCTTTCTCGCTGGAAGAGCTGGAGGCCAGAGTGCGCGCGCTGCTGCGACGCAGAGCGCCATCTGGGCTGATGACCGTGGGAGAACTCGGTTTTGACAGCCTGGCGCAGCGTTTCACCCTGGGCGACGAGGCGCTCGCCCTGCCCCCGCGCGAGCAGCGACTGCTGGGCTGTCTGATGCGCCATGCAGGCCAGCCGGTGGACAAGGCGACCCTGGTCCATGAAGCCTTTGGCGATGAGGAGCTGGGCGACAACGCCGTCGAGGTGTACGTGCATCGTCTACGCAAGCGACTTCACGGCCACCAGGTGACGCTGCGTACCGTGCGAGGACTGGGCTATCTACTGGAAGCCTCATGAGAGGCGATTCCCTGCACAGCCGACTGCTGACCTGGCTGCTGTTGCCCATGTTGCTGGTGGGTACCGTGGTGCTCTGGCGCGCCTGGCTCGATGCGCGCCAGACGGCAGATCGTGCCTTCGACAGACTGCTGGATGCCGCGACCCTCGCCATCGCCGAGCAAGCCCAGTGGCAGGAAGACCGACTCTGGCTCGACCTACCACCAGCGGCTCTCGAGATGCTGGCCACTCAACATGATGAGCGGGTGTTCTACCGTCTGGTGGACGCCCGCGGTGATCACGTCACCGGCAACGCTGACCTACCCGGCATCGATCTCAGCGGTCGTCGTGCCAGCGACATGGGCTACGCCAACATCAGCTGGAATGGTATGCCAATGCGTCTGGGCGTGCGGCGCTCGCGCCTGGAGGATTGGCGCCTGAGAGAACCCTATGAAATCCGGGTCGCCCACACCCTGGAGGGTCGTGACGCACTCAGCCAGGAGCTCTTCCGCCAAAGTCTGGCCTACCTGCTGGCGGTGGCAGTGCTGTCCGTCGCCGCCCTGATCGTTGCCATACGCCTTGCCCTGGAACCGCTGACCAAGCTTCGACGCCAGATCAGAAGCCGAGACCCGCGCACGCTGGCCCCCCTGGAGCTTGCGTTGCCACGGGAGCTGGCCGAGTTGAGGGACACGGTCAACGAACTGCTGGCTCGCATGCGCCGCGTCAAGGCCAATCAGGAGCGGTTCATCGGCGATGCCTCCCACCAACTGCGCACCCCTCTTGCAGGCCTTTCCGCCCGCGCCGAGCTGGCCTTGCGTCAGACTGATCCGCAGGCCTGGCGGACTGCCTTGAGCGCCATGCATGCCACCAGCCAAGGCGCATCGCGACTCGCCATGCAGCTGCTGTCGCTGACCCGCCTGGACAACCCTGAGTACCAGCCCCAACTGACGCCCACAGGACTGGTGCAGGTAGCCCGCGAGGCCGTGATGACCCACTGGCAACGCTGCCAGCGCAGCGGCGTGGACCTGGGCCTTGATGCCCCTGAAGGGGAGGTCACGGTGCTCGCCCTGGACTGGCAGCTAGGCGAGGCGCTGGCCAACCTTATCGACAACGCCTGCCGCTATGGCGCTCGCCACGTCACGATCGTCGTTACCGATACACCCCCCACCCTGTCGGTAGTGGACGACGGCCCCGGCATCCCCAGCGAACGGCGGCTACTGGCGCTGCGCCCATTCCATCGCGGCCAGCAATCCGGCGAAGGCTCAGGCCTTGGCCTGGCGATTGTGGACGGTATTGCCAGGACCCATGGTGCCAGGCTAACCCTGGCCGATGGCGGCACTGCACCTTCTCCCGGCCTTAGCGTGAGCATGGAATTCCAGGCCACGGTAACGCCCGACGACCCACCGGTGACGACAAGGCACTCGCTATCATGACGCTGTCCCGCTACGCCTCATCCTCCTGGCGCCGTCTGGGCGCCGTGCTGCTGCTTGGCCTCGCGGGGGTCGTCAGTTCGGCGATGGCGCAGCAGGACGAGACTCCCCAGCAGCCCCTGCCCCCTCACGAGCAGGCGCATTTTGCAGCAAAGACGGATGAAGGCGTGCCCCTGATCATTCACGCGGCACTCGACATTCCGTACGCCATGCCGCTGCTCGAGGACTTCCACCAGCGTCACCCGCAGTACGACATTACCTACCGCAACTTCTCCACCCTGGACGTGCATCAGCGTTTTCTCGATGCGCCCGCAGAGGCCGACGTGGTGATTTCCTCCGCGATGCCGTGGCAATACCTGCTGGTCAACGCGGGTCACGCGCAAAGCATCGAAACCCCCACGACGCGACGCTGGCCCAGCGACGCCAAATGGCGCCACGAACTCTTCGCCTTCACGTTCGAGCCCATCGTCATGGTTGTCAGTCGGGCCCTTGAAGAGCGCGTTGGCCCAATCAACAGCCATGCCGACCTGCTCAGCCTGCTGGTGGAACAGTCCGACGCCCTGCAAGGGCGAGTCGTTACCTACAGCCCCGTCAGCGCGGGTGCCGGCTATACCTATGCCATTGAGGAGTCACGCCTGTCACCCCGCTATTGGGATCTGGTAGCGGCACTTGGGCGTGCCGACACCCAGCTGGTGGACACCACCAGCAGCATGCTGGATGGCCTGGCCGACGGGCGCTTTGACATCGGCTACAACGTGCTCGGCAGCTACGCCAGAGAAAGCGTCGCCGCTAGCCCGTCGCTGCGCATGGTGATCCCCGACGATTACGCGTTGGTGATCCGGCGACTGGCCTTTGTCCCTCGCCAGGCCCCCCACCCCTCAGCGGCACGGCGTTTCATCGATTACCTGTTGGGCAGCCACGGACAACGCGTGATCGCTGAGGCCAACGAGCTGGGGGCGTTGCACCCGGAGCTCGATGGCCCAGGCACCGCCAATGCATTGCGCCGCGCACAGCCGGAAGGCCTGCGTCCTACGCCGCTCAGCCCCGGCCTGCTGGCCACGCTGGATGACCTCAAGCGTCGAGCCCTGCTAAGCCGCTGGCAGAGAGAATTCCACGACCAGATCGCCGGCAAGCCAGTCCACGGTCGCTAGACTGGCGTCACCAGCACAAACGCAAGAAGGCCCGCCCGTTGAACACATATCCAACAGGCGGGCCTTCTCATTTGACGACTTAGCGACTTCAACGACGTGCCGGCGCTTGTGACCCCTGGGAGATGCTGTGGCGTTGCTGGCCAAAGCGCCCTGTTACCACTCAGGGAAGGTAGGTCAAAAGGACCGGCGCGGTACCGCGTTTCAACATGCCAAGCTGGCGAGCTGCCTGCTTGGAGAGATCTATCACACGTCCCTTGACGAAGGGGCCGCGATCATTGATCTCCACTTCCACACTCTGTCCCGTATCCCGTCGAGTCACCAATACCTTGGTACCAAAAGGCAGGCTTCGATGGGCCGCGGTAAGAGCTTGCTGGTCGAAGGTGTCGCCACTGGCCGTGCGACGTCCCTGGAACCGATCACTGTAGAACGACGCTTGGCCACGCTGGGAGGCGACATCGCCGTCATCCCTGGCCATCGCCGGGTCACTGGTCAGTGACGTTATCGACAGCAGGATAGCGGCCGCCCAGGCGGCCTGGATCGATCGCGCAAAGCGTCGACGTTTACGCAAATGGGAGAACATCATCTTGACCTCAGCTAGCCCGCGATGCGCGGGGTTCGTTGCCTGGTGCGACATCTCCAGCAAAGGCGCGCGCTCAATCCGAGCGTTCCCGGGGCGACGGATGCTTGCCATGCATCCACCCACTACTCCCCGCTTGCGCATTATCGAACCAGGCTAATTGTTTGTGCAGCGACACAACGCTACCAACAATAATCAAGGTGGGCGGACGAATAATATCCCGATCATTCAATGTCGGCAAATCACCCAGACAGGTCAGATGGACGCGCTGACGTTGGGTAGTGCCCTGCTCTACCAGCGCTACCGGCGTGTCAGACGCCAGTCCTGCTGCCCCAAGCCCATGGCTGATATGCTCAAGACTGCCCAGTCCCATGTAGAACACCAGCGTCTGCCCGGGGCTGGCGAGGGCCCGCCAATCCAGCTCGCAGCCGCCCTCCTTGAGATGTCCGGTGATAAACCGCACCGACTGAGCATGGTCACGATGGGTCAGCGGGATGCCTGCGTAGGCGCTGCATCCGGAGGCCGCCGTGATGCCGGGCACCACTTCCACCGTCACCCCAGCCTCCACCAGCGTTTCAAGCTCCTCACCGCCTCGCCCGAAGATAAAGGGATCGCCCCCCTTCAGCCTGACCACGCGCTTGCCCTCGCGGGCCCACTTGACCAGCGCCAGATTGATGTCTTCCTGGGGCAGACTGTGATCCGAGCGCGCTTTGCCGACGTAGTAGCGCTCAGCCGTCTCCGGCACCAGCTCGAGGATCTCCGGACTCACCAGACGATCATGCAAGACGACCTCGGCCTCGCCGATCCGCCGCCATGCTCGCAGCGTCAACAATTCAGGATCGCCGGGCCCAGCCCCTACCAGACTGACGCTGCCTGCCGGGAACGGGCTTCGATTCGGCAAGGGATTGTGACTCATGGGATGCGACTCCAACGTCAGAACATACGGACGGCGACAAGGCGCCATTATGCCATAATGGAATCAATCATCCAGTTCTTATTCCCTTACTCCCTTTAAAACGAAAGACGCCGCGACGACTGACACGTCACGGCGTGTTGTGCTCATGCCGCAAATGGCTGCGACGTGTGAGCGTTGATCTAGTCGCTGGTCTGCAAGCTGCGACGCAGCCTCGGGCTTACCAGTTCACCGGCCAGGGTCAGGACCAGCAGAATCAGTACCAGCCACAGCCAGTGGGCACCGAAGTCCACGGCCACCAGACCCAGCGCATCCACAAAGATCACCAGGATGGCCAGCGGGCTCACGTAACGCACCATGAACAGCCACAGCGCGTAGATGCCGGCCGGCAGATTCAACTCGTCCTTCACCGCCTGACTCTTGAGTACGAAGCCAGCCAGCAGCGCCATGCCAAGACCACCCAGCGGCATCATCAGTCGCGATGTCAGGTAGTCAAGCCAGTCAAAGAAGTGCTTGCCTGCCAGCGTCCAGTCGGCGCCAACGTTGAAAGAGAGCATCGCCAAGGTACTGATCACCCATAGCACAATGCCGGTCCCCCAGGCGGCAGCCTTACGGCTGACCCCCTTGTTATCGGCAAGCCATGACACGGTTGCCTCGACCATGGAGATGGACGATGTCAGGGCGGCCATGGACAGCATGATGAAGAACAGGATGCCGAAGAGCGTGCCGAGTGGCATCGCCTGAAAGGCCAGCGGCAGGCTCATGAAGATCAGCCCCGGACCGCTGTTGGGCTCCATGCCATTGGCGAAGATGACGGGAAAGATCGCCAGGCCAGCCATCAACGCCACCAGCGTGTCGGCAATCGCCACCGTCAGGGTGGTGCGGCCGATGGAGGCGCGACGCGGCAGGTAGCTGCCATAGGTCAGAATGGCACCGGAGGCCAGGGACAGGGTGAAAAAGGCATGGCCCATGGCCGCCAGCATGCCCTCGCTGGACAGACTGGAGGCATTGAAGGCAAACAGGAAATTGACGGCCTGACCGAAACCTCCGGAGAACATGCCGTAAATGATCATGACCAGCAGCATGACCACCATCCCCGGCATCATCCAACCCACGCTTCTTTCGATGCCTTGCTGAACGCCCTTGCCCACAATCACCATCGTGGCGACCGTCACCAACGTACTCCAGGCGCCAAGAGTGAAAGGATTGGCGTTATTGGCACCAAAAATCGCCGCCATATCGTCGACGCTGGACCCGGCCAGGCCACCGGAGACCATCTTCCACAAATAGGCAAAGGACCAGCCCGCGACGACCACATAAAACGACAGGATCATGAAGCCACAGAGCATCGCCATCCAGCCCAGCAACGACCAGCCAGAGCTACGGCCCGACTCGGTGACAACGCGCCGAATGGCATCGATGGGACTACCTCGACCACGACGTCCGAGCGCAATCTCGGTCATCATGATGGGCACGCCGACGCACAAGATGCAGGCCAGGTAGACCAGTACAAAGGCCCCTCCGCCATACTCTCCGGTCATGTAGGGGAACTTCCAGATATTGCCCAGACCGACGGCAGAGCCGGTAGCGGCCAGAACGAAGCCCCAGCGGCCAAGCCACTGAGTACGAGAGGGTTCGTTGGTTGTCATGAATCACCAGAGATCGCTTGCGCACTATTGTTTGCCCACCATGGCGGTGGCGTCCTCCACATCAGCCTGTGGCCGAATCAGGGTGGAGGCCAGCGCGCCATTGTGACGGATTTTGTCGCGCTTGGGCAGGCCCGTCATCGTCGCGACTGGCTGCCAACGCAGTGTATCCCGGTTGACGCCACACCAGCCTCGACGATAACGCTCCTGCCTTGTGCTCAATCGGCGTCGAGCACACCTCGGCGGATCTGGTCTTCCTCGATGGATTCAAACAGCGCCTTGAAGTTGCCCTCACCGAAGCCGTCGTTGCCCTTGCGCTGAATGATCTCGAAGAAAATCGGGCCAATCACTGTCTCGGTGAATATCTGCAACAGCACGCCCTGATCAGGCCCGCCATCGATCAACAGGCTCAGTTCGCGCAGGTCCTCTACCTGCTCTTCGTGATTGGGCACGCGCACATCGACCTTTTCGTAGTAAGTATCCGGCGTGGAGAGGAAGCGAATACCGTTGGCCCTGAGGGCTCGCACCGTGGCGTAGATATCGTCTGTCGCCATCGCCAGGTGTTGAATGCCCTCACCCTTGTACTCGCGAATGAACTCGGCGATCTGTGAGTTATCGTCGGCTGATTCATTGATCGGAATGTGCATCTTGCCGCAGGGCGCTGTCATGGCCCGGGAATGCAATCCGGTCTTCTTGCCCTCGATATCGAAGTATCGATTCTCCCGAAAGTTGGCGATCCGGGTATAGAAATCTGCCCACGGATCCATCTGCCCCCGCTCCACATTGTGCGTCAGATGGTCGAGGTAGCGCAGACCAACGCTATTGTCGTTGGCTGAGCGCCCCTCGATGGCGTCGAAGTCAATGTCGTAGATGGTCCTGTTGTGCTCATCGGTTCGCTCGTCGACAAAGTAGAGCAGCGAACCTCCGATTCCCTCCACGGCAGGAATACCCACTTCCCCTGGCCCCACCGGGACATCAACGGGACGCGCGCCTTGTTCCACCGCATAATCCAGCGCCTGTCGTGCATCAGCGACCTTCCATGCCATGGCGCAGGCACCGGGCCCATGCTGCTGGGCGAAGCGCGCCGCGTGGCTGTCAGGTTCCGCGTTCAGTACAAAATTGACGCCCGCTTGCTGGAACAGACTGACGCCTTTGCTGCGGTGGCGCCGGGTCTCCGTGAACCCCATCGCCACGAACAGCTCACGCAGGGCCGCAATTCCTTCCGCGTCGGGAGCACTGTACTCAACGAACTCGAAACCATGGGTGCCGATAGGATTATGTATGTCGATGGGAGCTACTGCGGTCATGTGTGCCTCCGATAGTGTCATGGTGGTGTCCGTAAGAGCCGAACCCATGCATCTATCCTAGGCGCCCCCTCCTTCGAGCCACATGCCTCCGAGCGGCGGGCTGCCAGCTGTGTGGCTGCCCAGGCTACCCTGAAGAGCCGCGAGGTGTAGCGCTGGCCTGACAGCCCTCGACCTTGCACAGGCCCTGCGTAACGCTAGCGTGACAGGCCGTCATGAAACGCTGACAGTTGACGACCTGGTACTAGGCGGGATCCAAGATGAGGATCTGCCACGCCACCAACAGCATCACCGCCGCGATAGCGCCATCGACCCACTGCCAGGCGCTTGGACTGGTCAACCGAGGCGCCAGCGCGCGGGCCAGTGCTACCAATCCGAAAAACCAGGTGAACGATGCCATGGTCGCCCCCATGTAGAAGCCCAACGGGCTGTCCTGCAGTGAGCCGATGGCTCCCAGCATCACCAGGGTGTCGAGATACACCTGGGGATTCAGCAGCGTCACTGCCAAGGTGGCCACAATCACACTGCCTAACGTGGTGCTGGCGTCCCTGCTGGCTTCCAGCCCTCGCGGATGCATGACGCGCTTGAAGGCCAGCCACGCCTGCCAGACCAGGAACCCTGCACCTCCAATACGCGCCAGCCACATCGCTCCCTCGCTTTGGGCAATCAGTGCGCCGAGCCCGAGAACCCCCAGACCGATCAATAGCGCATCGCACAGGGCGCAGATGCCGGCAACCCACCAGATGTGCTGGCGCCGAAGCCCCTTGGCCAGGACAAAGGCGTTCTGCGCGCCAATCGCGATGATCAAGCCTGCGCCAGTTACCACGCCTTGCAACACTGACAACCACATGCCGAAAACTCCTTTATCAAGGGCAACACCGCTGATCTCATCTCTCGCCACGTCAAGCAAGGCGGGGCGCGACAAGGCCGGCATGCCGGGCAACGAAAGCCATACAGGTCCGGGTGCAAGCCACCCAGGTAGACAAGAGTAAGGAGCGCGCTAGAATTAGAGAAACAACTTATCCGACTGCCTCATTAGAAATTCTAATGAGACAGCGTCACTTCCAGGGCGACCCATGCTCGATTACAAGTTATTGAATGCCCTCGCCGCGGTACTCGAGCATCAGGGTTTTGAACGCGCCGCCCGAGCGCTGGGACTGACACAGTCCGCCGTGTCACAGCGCGTCAAGCTATTGGAAGCACGCCTGGGACAGCCCGTACTGATCCGCGGCACGCCCCCTACCCCCACCGGGCTGGGCCGGCGACTGCTCAACCACGTCCAGCAGGTTCGCCTACTTGAGGCCGAGCTTATCGAGGAGGCCCCCTCACTGACCGTCGGCTATCGACAGCTGCGCATCGCCATCAACGCCGATAGCCTGGCGACCTGGTGGCCCCAGGCGGTGGGCGACTATCTCAAGCATCAGGCCATCACCCTCGATTTGGTCATTGAAGACCAGGACGTGGGGCTTGAGCGCATGCGCAAGGGGGAAGTCGCCGCCTGTCTATGTGCCAGCGACACCCCTGTACAAGGAGCACGCGTCATTTCACTCGGTGCCATGCGCTACCGAGCGCTGGCGAGTCCCGACTTTCTTGCGCGCCATTGTCCTCAAGGCGCTACCGCAGAGGCGTTGCAGCACTGCCCGGCCATCATCTTTGGCCCCAACGATCAGCTTCAGCACCGTTTTCTGGATGCCCAGGGCGTCACCGGGCCCTTCCCTCACCATCGCTGTGCCAGCGTCGAGGGATTCATAGGACTGGCCAAGGCGGGTCTGGGCTTTGGTCTGGTGCCGGACATTCAAGCCCGGCGAGAGCTGGCCGAGGGAACGCTGGTCGACGTGGTCGACGGCTGGTATCTCGATGTGCCGCTGTTCTGGCATTTCTGGCGCCACGGTGGCGATCCACTTGAACGCCTGGGACATCAATTGGCACAGGCTGCAGCCCATCACCTCATTCCTCTTACCTAAGCCTTAGGAAGGACGGAGCACGAGAACGTGCCTAGTGACTACTGCAACAGCACAGCCGACATGGCGCTGGCGAGCCTTTTTAGAGCGCGCGTCATCGGCGCAAGAAGTTCCTGTAACACAATGTATTACATACACATTTGTCACAGGCGCCCGCAGCATCCAGATACTGCATACCTGTAAAAGCAGAAAAACGTCGTTTTTTCTTAGCCCTTAAGGCTGATATACCCCTTTCGGCTAGCCCTTAAGATGGTGAGTTAAGCCCGATACCTCGGGTTGATCACTCTTCCTGCGGCCAAGGACTGCCTGACCATGGATGACTGCGCTAACACTTCCGCGACCAAGACGCATGCCGATGCGCAGCGTCTTGCTTGCCTACAGCGCGTACCCGGCGTGCTCTTCACTCTTCAACGTGACGCCAGGGGTCGTCTGCAGCTTCCTGCCTTGACCGGCGACGACCCGATGACCCGACGGCTCGCTCCCCTGGCCACTGCCAATGACGTGCGCCAGCGGCTCGGCGACCTGCTGGGAGAAGCCTACGGGGAATTTATCCGCGCCATCGAGCATTCCGCCCATTGGCTGTCTCCCGTGTCCACTCGGCTGCGCCTGCCCGTGGGCGAACTCAACCCCCACTGGTATTCCCTGGAAGCCCTGCCGGAGCGCTGTGACGACAGCATTCTGTGGCATGGGCTACTCATCGACATCGAAGATCAGGTCGCGGAAGAGCAGCGCCTGCGCTACCTCTCTGGTACCGATGAGCTGACAGGACTGGCCAATCGTCGCTCGCTAGTCAGCCAACTGGACAAGGCAGTGTCCATGTCCAACCGCCACGGCGTGCCGCTATCCCTGCTGTTCGTCGACCTGGACCATTTCGCCCTGATCAATGACACCTGGGGGCGAGGGCTTGGCGATCGCGTGCTCTGCCAGATCGCCGCGCTGGCCTCCAGCCAGCTGCGCCAGGAGGACTATCTGGCACGCATGGGCAGCGATGAATTCGCCCTGCTGCTGCCCATGACCCCCGCCGGCCGGGGGCGCGAGCTGGCGGAGCGCCTGCGCGAGAACATCTCACGCCATGACTTCGGTATCGGCCGGCACAAGGTGACGGTCAGCGTGGGGGTCAGCGACTATCAGAGAGGAGTCACCGGCGCCCAACTGATGCAGCAGGTGCACGCCAACCTGGTGGAGGCGAAACAGCAGGGGCGAAACCGGGTCATCCAGCGCTGGAGCCCACAGCGTAGCGATTAAGCCTCGGCCCTTTCTGTACGCTAGCGAGTGTTGCCCAGCGTGTTCCCACGGTGTCACTGCTGCGGGCCGACTGCCAACCTGTACTTCATCCCCGGCCCACAACAAGGTAGCCTGTCACGCTGCAAATACTGCCACGTCACCCCAGCCTGTCCGCTAGGTGGCAAGGCTCCATTTTAGAGACTACCTATATTGCCTTCTGCCTCTCCCCGCATCGATGACACCTTGGCATCGGTCTTCGGATATCGTGAGTTTCGTCCCGGCCAGCGCGAGACGATCAACGCCCTTATCGCGGGTCGCAGCGCTGCCGCCATTTTCCCTACCGGCTCCGGCAAGTCACTGTGCTATCAGTTGCCCGCCCTGCACCTTCCTCATCTGACGCTGGTCGTGTCGCCGCTACTGGCGCTGATGCAAGACCAGCTCGCGTCCTTGCAACAGCGCGGTATCGCTGCTGCCAGCATCGACTCCAGTCAATCGCCAGAGCAAACGCAGCAAGTCATGTCGGCGGCTCGATCGGGCCACCTGCGTGTGCTGATGGTATCGGTCGAGCGTTTGAAGAATGAGCGCTTTCGCCACTTCTTGCAGGACGTACGGGTATCGTTACTGGTCATTGATGAAGCGCACTGCCTGTCGGAATGGGGACACAACTTCAGACCCGACTACCAGAAGCTGCCGCACTACCGTCATGAATTCGGCATCCCTCAGGTGCTGCTGCTGACCGCTACCGCCACGCCCAAGGTGATTGACGACATGCGGGCCGCGTTTTCCATTGCCCGTGAAGACGTGATCACCACGGGCTTTTATCGCGCGAACCTCGACCTCACCATCGCTCCCGTGCCCGCCGATGAACGGCCCCGATATCTTGCCCGCTGGCTGATCGCCCAGCGCGACCAGGCCCATGGGGAACATGGCAGCACCGTCATCTATGTCACGCTACAGCAAAGTGCACAGCGGCTCGCCGCCTATCTCAAGGCCGCTGGCCTGGAAGCGGCGGCCTACCACGCGGGCCTGGACGCAGACACCCGTGCCCAGCTTCAAGCGGCGTTCATGTCAGGCCAGTTACCGATCATCGTTGCCACGATTGCCTTTGGTATGGGCATCGACAAGTCAGACATTCGCTGCGTCGTGCACTTCGACCTGCCCAAATCCATTGAAAACTACAGTCAGGAAATTGGTCGAGCAGGCCGCGACGGTGCCCGCGCCGAGTGCCTGATGCTCGCCGGGCGAGAAAGCCTCCCTGTGCTCGAGAACTTCGTCCATGGCGATGTACCACCCCGGGCAGGCATCCAGGCGGTACTGGATGATCTGGCGGCGGCGCCGGGTGCCTGGGAGCTATCGCTCAATGCATTATCGCGGCAGACGGATATTCGCGAACTGCCGCTGAAGACGCTATTGGTCAAGCTAGAGCTGATGGGCATCATCCGCGCCAGCCACAGCTATTTTGCCGAGTACCGTTTTCGCCTCGAGATTGAGCAGGAAGCGCTTCTCGCTCGCTTCCCTGGAGAAAGAGGGGCTTTCCTGTCCGCCATCATCGAGGCGTCCGACAAGGGGCGCAGCTGGTATCGCCTGGACTTTGAACGCCTGTACCAGCTTGGCAAGGCGCGAGGCCTGGATACCTCCCGGGCAAGAGTGCTGAAGGCACTGGACTATCTCGACCAGCAACAGTGGATTCGTCTCGAGAGCAAGCAGATCACTGAGGTGTATAGCGTCCTGTCCGACGTGGACTCCCAGCATCTGGCCAGCGAACTCCATCAGCAGTTCGTGGCCCGTGCCGACATGGAGCTTCAGCGCCTGGAGGCCATGCTGGCGCTGTTCGAATCCACCACCTGCATCAGCGCTGGTCTTGCGGACTGGTTCGGAGATAGCGACGCGCCAAGGGCGTGCGGACATTGCTCGGCCTGCCGCGGAGAGCGGGCGAGCCTGAGCGCCGCCTCGCCGACGCTGCCTGCCGATGAGCAAACCTTGCATGGCTGGTTGACGGAGCTCAGCGACGCGCTGAGCGCAACGAAACCGCCCAGAAAGCTGGACGCTGACCTGGCCACACGTTTTCTGTGTGGCATCGTCAGTCCTGCGCTAAGTCAGGCAAAGGCGCGTAAACTCGCCGGCTTTGCGAGTCACGAACAGGTTCACTATCCCCAGGTGCGTGCCGCCGTGATCCAGGTCATAGGATCCTGACACGCCCTGCTCAGGTGCCCCCCAGCCCGTAACGCTTCAGCTTGTTGGCAATGGTGGTGTGGGAGACGCCAAGCCGTCGTGCTAACTGCCGGCTGGAGGGATGCAGCGGATACAGCGCGGCCAGCACCCGACGCTCCACGTCGGCCAGAATATCGTCGAGGGTGCCGTCCAGCTCGATGCCGGCCAGATCGCCAGAGGCCGGCCCCTCAGGCAAGCGCAGGTGCTCCGGCTCGATGCGACCGCTTTCACACAGCGATACCGCCTGGAACAGCACGTTTTCCAACTGCCGCACATTGCCCGGCCAGTCATAGCCGGCCATTCGCGCGACAGCGGCGCTAGAAAGCTCGGGCAACGGGCAGCCAATCTGCCGGGCAGCGCGGTCGACGAAATGCTCTGCCAGTGCCTGAATCCCGTCCAGGCAGTCTCGCAATGGCGGAACGTTCAAGGACAGCACGTTCAGGCGATGGTAGAGATCCTGGCGAAACAGCCCCTGATCGCATAGCGACAGCAGGTCCTGCTGAGTGGCGCACACCACCCGCACATCAAGATAGGTCTCTTCGTCAGCGCCAACTCGACGGAAGCCGCCGTCCTGCAAGAACCGCAGCAGCTTGGCCTGAAGGCGCGGACTCATCTCTCCCACTTCATCGAGGAAGATGGTACCGCCCGAGGTCAACTCCAGCAGGCCCAGCTTGCCCTCTGGCCTGGCGCCATCAAAGGCCCCCGGTGCGTAGCCAAACAACTCCGTCTCGGCCATGGACTCCGGCAGGCCAGCGCAGTTCAAGGCCATGAAGGGTGCCTGCCCACGGGGGCTGGCCAGGTGACACGCCCGCGCCAGTAACTCCTTGCCGGTGCCTGTTTCACCGAAGATCAGCAGCGGGGCATCCAGCGGCGCCATTCTACGAGCTTCATGAATCAGCGACGCAAGCCGGGGGCTTGCGGTGAACATCGCCTCGAAACCGCGCATTTCCTGGCGCTGTATCTGGTAGATCCGCTCGCCAATGCGATCAGCGCTATGCAGTGTCACCACCGCCCCCGCCAATGACTCGACATCGTCATGATGCTCACGGTGCAGCGGAGCGATATCGGCAAGAAAGGTCGCGTTCTTCAGGCGGACTCTGAGTCCGTTGACCCTGGCATTGTTACGCCGAATCACATCGGGCAAGTCACAGTCCGGCAGATATCGATCCAGGGACAGACCTGGCACTTCATCTACCCGCACCCCCAGCAGCTGACTCGCCGCGCGGTTGGCCGCGACCAGATGCCCCTCCATGTCGATGGACATGACCGGGTCTGTCAGCGATGAAAGCAGCGCCTCGAGCTCCAGCTGGTGACGCTCACTCGGCATCAGGCTGACCTTGCGCACGCCAAAGACGCCAGACACGTCTTCCAGACGAGGCTTCAACGTCACCCATTGCGCGTTAAGCAGCAATGGCACGTGGAGATAGATGGCATTGCCGCGCTCGCCACCCACTTCGCCACGCGCCACGTTGGCGCCGTAGTCAGCAAGAAGGGACACGATGTCACGCAGGATACCGATGCGGTTCTGGCAATGTACTCTCAGGCGCATGCTGGCTTAGCGCTCCTTATCGATAGGCAGAAGACCCACGGGCAGAAATTTGCTGTCACGGCGTCCGACCTCCATTGTCACGTTTTCCTTACAGCTTATCGAAGTCATTGCACACGAGACCTGCCTCTTTGGTCGAGCTATGGCCATGGGCTAGTGCCCTTGCGGCCCTGCTGTCACGTTTTTCTTACACTCGCCTCCCCTTCGTCACCAGATCGACCCGGTTTCTCTACCATAACCCCCTCGCACATGGCCTGCACTCGACCGACACTCTGTTGCAGGACAACACCCGCCTTTTCCGCTCACCATTATCTGGAGGCGCCATGAGCGCACCGTCTACGCACTCGCCTCTCGTTGGCTCACTTCACTCTCCTTCGAACCACTCCGCGGATGCGTCCGTCTCTGGCAAAGCGACGGCCTACGAGGCTCACACTCCTGACCACGATGGCAAGATCCACTGGAGCGAGACAGAGCACCGCACCTGGCAGACCTTGATGGAACGTCAACTGGCGCTGATCGAAGGACGTGTTTGCCACCAGTACCTGGAGGGGCTGGAGCGCCTTGCCCTGCCCACCGATCATATCCCGCAGCTCGATGCGATAGATCGGGTGCTGGACGACGCCACGGGATGGCGAACCGCCGCAGTCCCGGCGCTGATCCCCTTCGATACCTTCTTTGAGCTGTTGGCCAACCGGCGCTTCCCCGTCGCGACCTTCATCCGCACCCCGGAAGAGCTGGACTATCTCAAGGAGCCGGATATCTTTCACGAGATCTTTGGCCACTGCCCCATGCTGACCAATCCGGCCTTCGCTGAGTTCACCGCCACCTACGGGCGGTTGGGCCTAGCAGCCGAGCCCAAGGATCGGGTGTATCTGGCCAGGCTCTACTGGATGACGGTCGAATTCGGCCTGGTGGACACGCCAGAGGGCCGACGCATCTATGGGGGAGGCATCATTTCATCGCCACGGGAGACGCTCCACGCGCTTTCCGACGCACCGGTAACGCGTCGCTTCGATGCCCTCGATGCACTGCGTACGCCCTACCGCATCGACATCCTGCAACCGCTTTACTATGTTCTCGACAGTCTTGACGACCTCCAGACACTGGCCCAGCAGGACCTGATGGCGCTGGTGGAACAGGCCAAGGCGCTAGGACTCTTTGCCCCGCTGTTCACGCCCAAGGCGCGGTCACCCCGCGCCTGACGACCGGCAATTTCTGCCCTACCACTAGCATTTGGAGCTATCCCATGAGCGAACACCCATCGTCCCTGTCACAACAATCCTGCGAAGCCTGCCGCTGGGACGCCCCTCATGCCAGCGAGAGCGAGATGGCCAGCTGGCAAAAACAGCTGCCCGAGTGGCAGATCGTCGAGCGCGATGGCATCATGCAACTGGAGCGGAGCTATCGCTTCCGCAACTTCAAGCAGGCCCTGGCGTTCACCAACAGAGTCGGCGAGATCGCTGAAGAGGCTGGTCACCATCCGGCGCTGTTGACCGAGTGGGGCAAGGTCACCGTGACCTGGTGGTCCCACGAAATGAAGGGCCTGCACAAGAACGATTTCATCCTAGCGGCTAGAACCGACGAGGTAGCAAGTTAAATGTTCGAGAAGATTGAGCGGGTTCCCGGGGATGCCATCCTCGGGCTCATCGAGGCCTTCAAGAAGGACACCAATCCCCAGAAGGTCGATCTTGGCGTCGGCGTCTACCGCGATGCAAAGGGCAACACTCCGGTGATGCGTGCGGTCAAGGAGGCCGAGGCCCTGCTGCTCAACAACGAGACCACCAAGACCTACATCGGCTCACACGGTGCTCCCGAGTACGGTGCCGTGGTCTTGCCCATGGTGCTGGGCCAGGACTCACCGGTGCTGGAAGCTGGGCGTGCCAGTGCCACCCAGTCTCCCGGTGGCACCGGCGCTCTGCGCCTGGCGGCCGACTTCGTTGCCAGCCAGCTGCCTGGCAAGGGCATCTGGGTCAGCGATCCCACCTGGCCAAACCACCACGGCATCTTCACCGCCGCCGGTATCGCACTGCACAAGTACCCCTACGTGGATGCCGACAACCGTCTCGACTTCGACGGCATGCTGGCGGCTCTGAAGCAGATTCCCCAGGGCGACGTGGTGGTCCTGCACGCTTGCTGCCACAACCCGACGGGCTTTGACCTGAACCACGAGCAGTGGCAACAGGTGCTTGAGGTGCTGCAGGAGCGTGACCTGCTGCCGCTGGTGGACTTCGCCTATCAAGGTTTCGCTGAAGGCCTGGATGAAGACGCCTACGCCGTGCGACTGTTGGCCGCGAACCTCGACAATGTGCTGATCACCAGCTCCTGCTCGAAGAATTTCGGCATCTACAACGAGCGTACCGGTGCGCTGATCGTGGTCGCGAAGAACAACGAAGAGATGGAAAACGTTCGTTCGCAAATCGCCATTGTCGCCCGCGAGAACTATTCCAACCCGCCCGCCCACGGCGGAGCTATCGTCGCCGAAATTCTGCACTCGGCCGAGCTCGCAGGCGTCTGGCGTGAGGAACTCACGGAAATGCGTGACCGCATCAACACCCTGCGTCGCGACTTCGTCGAAGCACTGAAGCCTTACGGGCTGAGCGAAAAATACGCGCACATTGCCGAGCAGCGTGGCATGTTCTCCTACACCGGTCTGTCACCGGAACAGGTGGATCGCCTGCGCGATGAGTTTGGCATTTATATGGTGCGCTCCGGCCGTGCCAACGTGGCGGGCTTCTCTCAGGAAAACCTGCCCTACCTGGCCAAGGCGGTTGCCGCGGTCAATAGCTGAGACACCACTGACGCCTCGCCACTACCGCTAAGCGGTGAGGCGTCAGTGGAGAAAGAGATAACGCCCGGGTCCAGCCCGGGCGTTGTCGTATACAGGTCAGCGCAGCAATGCCAGTAGCGCCGTTCAGCCCAGGCCATGCTTGGTTGCCCACACCGCCGCTTCCACTCGGGAGCGCAGGTCCAGCTTCTTGAACAGATAGGTCGCTGCGCTCCCCCAGAGCCTGCGGCTCTAGCTCTCCTAGAGAACACACGTTCACAACAGGAGCTAGGTTATGGCTACATTCAGGCAACTCAAGTCCGGAAACTGGAATGCTCAGGTGCGCATCAAGGGCAAGCCTGCCCAATCTGCTACCTTCCTCACAAGGGAAGAGGCTGAACAATGGGCTAAGCAAAGAGAGGCATCCTCGAAGGAGCACAAGGTACACACCATCTACACGGTGGGGATGTCCTATTGTGAAAATATATTGAGGGATAAGCCTTCCCTTCGTAATGCGAGAAGGATAGTGGAGAGCCTAGCCCTTGCCTTTCCCCAAGCAATACAAGACATAACGCCTCAAGAGATCAACGCTTATAAGCATGAACGGTTAAGGAAGGTGAAGTCCTCTACTTGTAGGGCGGACCTCTCTTTCATGTCTCGCTGCTTCCGTTACGCAAGGAGAGAACTCCTGTTGGAAGGGAGTAAAGGGGAGCCTTTAACCAATCCTGTAGAGCTTATAGCTCTTCCTCAACCATCCAAGCCTAGTGATAAGGTGGTAAGCAAGGAGGAGCTAGAGCTTCTCTTGAAGGCTATGTCTCCTCTCATGGCCACCATTACCGAGCTAGCTTACGAGACAGCTATGAGAAGGGCAGAGATAGTTAAGCTAACGCCCTCTCGCGTACACCTAGAGGAGCGGATAGCAGATGTAGTGGATGGGAAGAATGGTACTAGGTCTGTTCCTCTCACCTTGCGTGCTGTAGAGCTTCTAAAGCAGGTTATGATAAAGCCTCTAGGTCCGAAAGAAAGGCTCTTCAATGTGAGGGTGAACAGCGTGTCTGTAGCCATACTGAGGGCGAGAAAGAGGGCTGGGTTAGGGAAGGACGTTAGGCTTCACCAGCTACGCCATACGAGGATAACCAACATAGCCAAGAAAGGGTTTAACAATGCTCAGATCATGGTGGTATCGGGCCATAGGGATACGAGGAGTGTGGCTAGGTATTCCCATTTGAGCGTTAGGGATGTCATCCCCCTGCTAGACTAGCTAGAGGCTACGGCTCCCCTGCACCAGACATCAGGAATAGCCCTATATCGAGCCAAAAGTGACCTAGGAGACGTTCTAAGCCCCTTACCCATCCTGCCCTACGCCTCCCCTCTACAAGCCCTCACAGAGTCTCGTGGGGGCTTCCTGCCTATAGTACTTTTGCCCTCTCCCGTCCCTACGGAACACCTACTCTCAAATCTTTTTCAATATCCTTGTCTCCTTTTTTCTCAAATCTGGGTATATATCTATAGGGATATAAATAATAACAAGTCCAAGTAAGTAAGCACAACCAACAGGAGAAGTAAATGTAATGACAAGCTTAAAAGAAATTGAAGCTCTTCCGCAAGACCTTACCCTTACATCCAGAATCTATTACCTACTGATTAAAGACAAGGCTGACGGAGAAGGTTGGTCCGCTATCAGTCTTTCTGAATTCATGCGAGTGACAGGTATGACACAGCTAGGTGTACAGCAGGCTCTGAAGAAGCTGATAGAAAGGGGGCTGATTGAGAAAGCTCCCCGAGTATCTCCTAACGCAACCAATCAATATAGAATCATCAATAAGGACTGAACAATGACTAATGCATTTGAAGAAAAATCTAAGGAACTGGAACCTATCGCGCGTGAAGGAGAGGGTCCTGTTACGAATGAAGGACAACCTACCCCACCACCTGTCAACATGAAAGACCTCTCCCCAGAAGAGCAGATGAAGAAAATTAAGGAAGAAACCCTAAAGCGTCTCTATCAGAACGATCCTGTTATCCGTGAGGGTATTGATGCTCAACTAGCAATCGAGGCAAGTAAGGCTAAAGCTGCTCCTGAAGAGCCTCCCTTTCAGTATGACGCAGAAGGGAACCTCATTGGTGTTAAACCTGAGTATAAGCACAAGGTTAAGCCACATGAGCAGATGGCAGAGATTAAGAAGAACACCATGCGTAAGTTTGGAGGACAAAAGCAATGAGAACGCAAGAAGAAGTAGATCAGGACTATCTTAAACAGCAGCGTGAGCGTAAGCAAGCCATTGCTGAACAGGCTAAGGCTGATAACGCTAAGCTTGCCTATCCCAAAGACTACAGGGGCGTACGTTATTACAAGACTCAGTATTCTACGTATATAGTTCCTGATGTAGAGGGGCTAGAAGGGAGCTTCACCACCCCTCGTGAAGTACATTTTGCTATTGATAGGTACTTGCTCCTGAAGGAGAAAGACCTTGTCAGTAAATGACATTATCTATTCCGCATTAAGGGACCAGCCAGGCTCCACGCTTAGTGGGAAAGTTTGCAACTGGTAAGGCTCTCAGGGTACACGTCCCCGTGTATGAAGCGAGTAGCTAAGTATGAGTATGGCAGTAACAAGGGTTGGTAGCTGTGGTGGAGAAGTTTACAGGAGACCCTTAAGGAATCTACTAGGTATATCTCTGGGGAGGAACGACTACTGCTACGTACCCCCACTAGACCTAAAGGTATACGCTGAAGGGAAGGAAGTAGTAGTAACCTTCCTCTTCAGGAAGTCCTAACATATACCTAGATGCCCTTGACCTTATTCTTTTCATGCGTATGTCGAACGACAGTGAGACGGTACGAGCTTGGCGAGTCAACTGGTCTAGCTCATAACGCAGCTCCGCTGCACGTATAGGAATACATATTGACAAACAAATCTAGTCGATTCAAAAACACCCTACCCTATTAAGAAAAAAATGTATCAGTCTAGTTGGTCTAATCTAAGTGAGCGCTAGAGTATATATCAGAGGGAGGTAATGATTGCCCCCCTCTCAGGCTATTCTTAAACATATACCTACACACAATGTTTTTGTCTTTTCCCTTTCTGCGTTAGTGAGCGTAGCGAGCATGGGTTTCCATGGGGGCAAAGGGGTTGTTTGTCCCTCTTCCTTCCTCCTAATTCTTAACATACTCCTGACGCAGCGGAGCTGCACATATTCCCTAGCTTATATCCTAGCGAAACAGCTCAGAAAACCTCTTCCTTTTAGGTGATGTAAAAAACGGAAGTGTTTTAATTATACGCTGAATTATCAATAACTTATATTACTCCCTCCAATGGGGGAAGCCAATCCCTAAAACAGGGTCTTGTAAAAATTATTGGAGATTGAATGAAGGTACAAGTACTAGACGCCATCATGGGATATGGCAAGTCTACCTACGCTATCTCAACTATCAATTCAGAGCTTGATAATTACTACTTCGTAGTGTTACCCCTGCTAGATGAAGTGGAGCGGTACAAGAGCAACTGTATCAACGTGGAACTAGTAGAGCCCTCTGAGGAGGAGACAAGTAAAAGCAATGATCTCTTAGATATTATCCGTAATCGTCAGAATGTGGTGACTACCCATCACCTATTCGAGCGTCTAACAGATGAGCACTTGTCTACCCTACGTAAGCTTCCAATGGTCAAAGGAGAGAAGGTGCTCATCCTCGATGAAACTATCGATCTTGTACGTAGCGCTAGTGACGCTAGTCTGACCAACAAGAACCTTAGAGCGGATAGAGACAACGGCTACATACTCGTGCACGAGGGTACCGGTAAGGTGGCTTGGAACCCCCTAAAGAATTGTGGGTATAACCACCATGAACACCTAAAGAATCTTTGTGATACAGGTATGCTCTTCTTCCTTGATGAGGAGTTCGTGGTAGTCGAGGTATCTACCGAGTTCTTGTCTTGCTTCGACCGTATCATCGTCATGACTTACCGATGGGATAGCTCCATCATGGCGGTACAGCTTGGGCAAGTACATGGAGTAGAGGTTGAGAATCTCCCTCTTATGGAGGATAGGTTACTTGAATGCTATCGCTACATTGCTGACCATCTTGTTATCCCTGACGACTACTGTTCAGAAGACTTCAAGCTCTCTTGGTATCAGATGAGGGGGCGCACTCAAGAAGCTGCTTCCTTAGTGAACAAGTTCACGAAAGAGGCAATGAAAGACTACGACATCCCTCTTGAACTTACACGCTATACCACCTTCAAAGAGGCTCATGGCTTCGACTTTATCGACTACTTTAAGTCCGTGAAGATTGGTCAGTGGTGGAAGAGGGATAGTAAGGGCAAGACCATACCTGCTTCGTTCCTTAGTCATACCGCCTTAGGTACTAACGAACATGCTCATTGCAAGCTGATGGTGTACGGATTGGATAAGAACTTAAACCCTGGCATAGGGCGGTTCTTCAGCAAGCATGACGCCTCTATTAGCTACGATGAGTGGTCCCTATCTAGCATGCTTCAATGGTTATTCAGGGGATGCGTAAGGAACAGGGATGCTAACGAGAAGATGATAGCGGTAATCCCCTCTCCTCGTATGCGTAAGATGGCTCAAGACTGGCTAGCTGCCATCGCCTACCAAGCTGAACATGGCATCAATCCGTATGACGGAGCCTTTGCTAGGTTGGATAGGGTGAAGAGAGGTAATGTAAAGAGAGCGCACAAAGGCTTTCTTAAGAACTACCCTCATGCTTCTCACATCACCTTAGATGAGTTCGCCCATAAAGGAATGGCTAAGCTCAAGAGAGAATACAAACAGGCCGCATAAGGAGCCCCTATGTCTATCAACACCAGCCTCTATAAGCCCAACCAACAGGAAGGACTTCCCCATCCCTATCTAGACCACTTCTACCAAACCCGTCTCTTCTACCTTCAAGTCCAGTTAGACTATCTCATTGCGTCTAACGGTAATGGCCTTTGGGAGATGCAGCAAGTAGAGGCCAAGATAACCAACACTAAACAAAAACTAAAGGAGCTTCATGACCATGTCTAATTCTCAACTATTCCTGTCGGATGAAGTAAAAGAGAAATATATTACTGCTCACTCCCATAACCTACTAGCCAAAGAGCTAGGCATCAGTCTTCTCTCCCTAGACAAATACGCTAAAGAGCATTTCTGGGATGAAGAGCATAAGCTTTATTGGCAGGACCTGGCTACAGCCAAACTTAAAGAGGGAGCTGAAGGGGGCAACCACTTGGCAATTAAAGAACTCCTCAAGCTTGTAGGCTTAGCCCGTCCAATAGGAAGACCTCCGAAGGCTGAAGTAGAGCGGAAGCTAGCAAAGGAAGTGCAAATAGAGAAAGAGTACCAACAAGATATGAAGAGACTAGCGACTATTAACTAATAGGCTAGTCCTTCCTGTCCGCCTCTCTACGCGCTTCTAGGTCCTACCCCTAGTCGCCTCCTCCCTATCCCTTAGAACGCCTTATAGAGCCTCCTAGGCCCTCGTACATGTATACACATGCCTAAAAGGATAATTATTTATTAAAAGAGGAGAGGGGCCTTGTCTTTCAAGGAGTAGGACCATTGCTATAACAAAAGATTTTTTAGCACTAGCACTACCCACTCTCTAGGGATAAGCCACTTCGTCTCTCCACCTAGCTAGTATCAGCTTCGAGACTCCACCACTGCCTTGCCATGCCCCTCGAAGCGTAACGCGGCTGTACTCATAGCGACTCGAACTCGGACGCTACCCGCAAGCTAACTACTAGTCTGACCTTCACAGACTGTACGCTTATACTATTCGCAGACAATCACAGGGTCCGTAATCCGCCTAGGCGTCAGCATTGACTAGCATAGCTACGCTTAGACCACTTATACCTATGTCTTTGCTTAGTACTGGCGTAGATTCGCCTTTGCTTCACCGATGTCACGCCTAACTTATAGGAGCGAGGTTATGGACAGATATACTTCAATCTCTTGTACTCCCATAAATATACGCTTGTCAAGACTTTTCTAAAAGTGGATAATTTCACTTAGAAAATATAAAGGGGCTATGCATATATGTAGCATCCCCCTATGCCCCCCCTCCCCCTCTGCAACAAGGTCGGGGATAACTTACGCAGAACTCTCCTACCCGCTCTCTCCTCTCCCTGCAAGGCCCTCTGAGGCGTTCTAAGGGTCCGCCCTATGCCTACCCCTACCTCTCTGCCTATCGTTGCCTAGAGGAGCTCCTAGCTGGTCAGTAGCGTATGCCTTCTCTACTAGATAGTAGTCATCCCTTCTCTTTCAGTAAGTTAGCTTGACGTATTCACACTCAGAGCTGTGAACGTATGCCCGTTCTCTTGCTCAATGTGAACGAGGCCCCTATATTGTGAACGTCCTCTAGGAGACGTGAGCCAAGAAGTAGCGCCTTTCAGCCCAGGCCATGCTTGGTGGCCCACACCGCCGCTTCCACTCGGGAGCGCAGGTCCAGCTTCTTGAACAGATGCTTGACGTGCACCTTGACGGTGCCCTCGGCGATGTCGAGTTCACGGGCGATCATCTTGTTGGACAGCCCCCGGGCCAGGGTGCGCAGAATATCTCGCTCTCGCGCGGTGAGGCAGGACATGCCATCGTCCCCCCCCGCCGGCAGCTCGCCCTTGACCACGCTGGCCAGCAAGGACGCCATTTGCGGCCCCAGCACCACCTGCCCCTGCGCGGCCTCGCGGATCAGACGCAGCACCTCCTCCGGATCCATGTCCTTGAGCAGGTAGCCGTCGGCACCTTCCTTGAGCGCCCGCACCACATCATCGTCGGCATCGGATACGGTCAGGATCACGATACGACTCTTGACCCGAGCGTCACGCATCCGCCTCAGCACCTCAATCCCATCGATCGGATGCATGTTGAGGTCCAGCAGGATCAGATTGGGCTGAAGGTCAATCGCCTTGCGCACCGCTTCCGCACCGTCGGAGGCCTCGCCCACCACCACCAGGCTCGGGTCCATGTCCACCAGCTGGCGAACGCCACGCCGAAAGAGAGGGTGATCGTCCACGATCATCAATCGAAGCATGCTCATTGCCAAATCTCCTGAGTGAGTGCGTCCGACCTATGCCGGACGACACGTTCAGCTGACCGCGACAGGTAGCTGTACCAGCAGGCGCGGCAGAAAGCGGACGGTCACCACGGTGCCACATGGCTTGATGCCATTGACCGAGAGCTTTCCACTCAGGCTCCTCGCCCGCTCTTCCATGATGGCCATCCCATGGGAAATGGATGGATCTGACTGGGGACCGATACCGACCCCATCGTCCTTGATCGACAGCTGATAATGACCCGTATCTTCTGCGGCAAGACTGACCGTACAGTGGCGGGCCCTGGCGTGGCGCGCCACGTTGGACAACGCCTCGCGCACAATCTGCAGTACATGAATTTCTTCGTTGGGCGTCAGCGCAAGCCCGCTCCATTGCCCTTTCAAGGTCAGCTCGAAGTCGCCCCGCTTGGAATACTCCTGCACCGTCTCATCCAGCGCCGCCTCCAGGCCCGCCTCGTGGATGCGCAGACGGAAGGTATTCAGCAGTTCGCGCAGCTGACGATAGGACGAGTTCAGCCCATGCCTCAGCTCGGCCACCACTTGCGCGACCTGTTCGTGGCGCTGCTGGTCCAGCTGCATCTGCAATCGCGTCACCTGAATCTTCAGGTAGGACAATGATTGCGCCAGGGAATCGTGAAGCTCTCTGGCAATGACGGCGCGCTCATCCATCAGCGCCAGCCTGCGCTGCTCATCGGACTTTTCCGACAATGACAGGGCCGCTGCGATCAGCCCTGCCACGGTCTCGACCAGCTCGATCTTCCACTGTGCCAACATGTGCCCAGGGGGCTGCTGGACCCGCAGTTCGCCGAAGTCGCGCCCTGCCTCGCGCACGCGCACCGCATACTCATTGCCGCTGCCTGGCGATGGAGAAGATGTCATGCGACTGCACGACTCCAATCGCGCTGTCGCAGTCTCGGCTTGATGATGGGCCGCGGGCCGAGGCACAAGGCGAATCATTTCCTTGCCGGCCCCACCGGTAGTGAGCCTCAGCTCGAACGGTCCCTCGTCGGTGACCGCCTCCAATTGACGCAGGACGTCTTCAAGTTCCTCACGGGTCAATGGCGTCACGCCATTCAAACGTCGCGCCGTCAGGTAAAGCATCCGCAGCGCATCATTACTGCGCTTCAACTCATGCGTCTTGGCCGCCACTCGCTTTTCGAGCTGCCCATACATTTCCGAAAGACTGGCATTCATCTTGTTGATCGTACGCGACAAGAGGCCAAGCTCGTCATTCCCACGGTAGGTCGTTCTACCGGAGAAGTCACCCACCATTACACCATTTACCACCCGAATAAGATCTCTAAAAGGCGGCATGACGCCACACACAATTCTGTACACCACCATCACCATAAAAACAACAAGAATGGTCAGCGACACACCCTGAAAAACTTCCAGAAAGACCACCTTAGACTCCGCATATTTTTGCAGACTCCCAACTAGAATATCCACTTTATCGACGAACTCTGCCACCTGGTCATCGAGGCGAAAGGCATTGCCGCCGTCAAAGGCATGGATATTGGGTCGCAGGTTTTCGTGCCAGCATTCGACCACTCTGTCATAGGCATCTCTCAGGGGGTCATCCACATCGCCAGGAATCAGACTGACAATGGCTGGGCTGGCAAGAGTGGCTTCCATCTGTTCCTGCTGCCAACGGCGCCGGGGATGGTCGGCAGGCAGCAATTCACTGGTCGACAGCAATCGGTAGGCCTGCATCCTCAGCGACCCCGCCTGATTGATGGCATCGGCGTAGCCACCCGCGCTCTGGGCGATAACGATCGAGCCCAGCAGGCTGACCAGCGCCAGACAGGCAATCGCGGCCATCGCGACCAGCATGCGCAGCATCAGAGAGCGGCGCAGGTAAAAGGCGCCGTTCATGGCTGCCCCTCGTGTCTTGTCTTCCACCACCCACTTCTATTGACCCAGATCAAGGGAGTTATCACCTAACCAATATCAGAATGTCTCATTTATGTTTCGAGGCAGATAATACGTGACGAATCTCTTAAAAACACCCGCATACCCCCATGGAGGTAAGAGATCAACGACGCTGGATATACCCTCCCATTCTGTTGATCACAATCAAGTGCCTTGCAGATACATTGTAGCAATGTTTAAGGGGACAAACCGGCACCCCTACTGAGGAAAGCATATGCTTCAACATGACTCCGTACCGCGGCGTCAGCAGAATCAAGCGCTAGGTCTGGCCACCCTGGCCTTCACTCTCTGCTTCGCCGTCTGGACTCTCTTCTCGATTCTCGGCATTCAAATCAAGGAAGACTTCGGTCTTTCTGACACTCAACTCGGCCTGTTGATGGCCACACCGGTGCTGACCGGCTCCATTAGCCGTCTATTCCTCGGCGTACTGACTGACCGTTTCGGTGGCCGTTGGGTGTTCGGCCTGCTGATGCTGATCACGGCCACCTGCGTCTATCTGCTGACCTTTGCCAACAGTTACTCGATGCTATTGGTCGGCGCCCTGGGTATCGGCCTTGCGGGCGGTTCCTTCATCGTCGGCGTCGCCTACACCTCCGCCTGGTTCGAGAAGGAACGTCAGGGTACCGCTCTGGGCATCTTTGGTGCCGGTAACGTGGGCGCTGCCGTGACCAATTTTGGCGCCCCTTTCCTGCTCCTGGCACTGGGCTGGAAGAGCACCGCGCTGGTCTATGCCACCGTCATGGCCATCATGGGCGTCGCCTTCATTGTGCTGGCCAAGGAAGATCCCGGCAGTCGATCTCGCAACGCCGTGCGCCAGCCGCTATCCGAGCAATTTGCGCCGCTGGCCGATCTGCGCGTGTGGCGCTTTTCTCTGTATTACTTCTTCGTCTTCGGCGGCTTTGTGGCCCTCGCCCTGTGGCTGCCCCACTATCTGATCGAGGTCTACGGACTCAGCCTGGGAGCGGCGGGTATCGTCGCGGCGCTGTATACGATTCCAGCCTCGCTGTTCCGCATCCTCGGCGGCTGGATGTCGGACCGCTACGGCGCTCGCCGGGTGATGTACTGGACCTTCCTGGCCTCGGTCATCTGCACCTTTCTGCTGAGCTATCCGCCGACTCACTATACCGTTGCCGGTGTCCATGGCCCGGTCGAGTTCACCTTCGCCATGCCCCTGGTCGGCTTTATCCTGCTGACCATGGTGCTGGGCTTCTTCATGTCCCTGGGCAAGGCCGCCGTGTACAAGCACATCCCGGTCTACTATCCCAAGAGCGTGGGTCTGGTGGGCGGCGCGGTAGGCATGGTCGGCGGACTCGGCGGCTTCTTCCTGCCACTGACCTTCGGCATGCTCAACGATGTCATCGGCATCTGGCAGAGCTGCTTCATGCTGATGTTCGTCGTGGTCGCCGCAGCGCTGCTGTGGATGCATCACGCGATTCGTAAAGCCGAACGCATCGAGGCTCGCGACCGCTGCGAATCCACCGATCTGCCGGAGCTTTCTACCCCCAGCAAGTTCGTGCTGCAGGACTGGCGCCCGGAAGACGAGTCTTTCTGGCAGACCACCGGCCGCAAGATTGCCAGTCGCAATCTATGGATCTCGATCCCCTGTCTGCTGCTGGCCTTCAGCATCTGGATGGTATGGTCCATGGTGGTGGCCAAACTGCCCCAGGTGGGCTTTGACTACAGCCCGAACCAGCTGTTCTGGCTGGCCGCCCTGCCGGGACTGTCCGGCGCTACGCTGCGCATCTTCTACAGCTTTACCGTGCCGATCTTCGGCGGGCGTCGCTTCACCGCTTTCTCCACGGCCTCACTGATTCTGCCGGCACTGTGGATCGGGTTTGCGGTACAGAACCCTGACACCCCCTACCTGGTGATGGCGATCATTGCCCTGCTGTGTGGCTTCGGTGGCGGTAACTTTGCCTCCAGCATGGCCAACATCGCGTTCTTCTATCCCAAGCGCGAGAAAGGCAAGGCACTGGCCATGAACGCCGGTCTTGGCAACCTTGGCGTATCGGTGATGCAGTTCCTGGTGCCCGTGGTGATTTCTACCGGCAGCTTCGTGATGTTTACCGGAGACGGCCAACCGCTGTCCGACAGCGGCATGCTGTGGCTGCAGAATGCCGGCTTCGTGTGGGTGCCGTTCATCGCTATCGCCACCGTTGCCGCCTGGTTCGGCATGAACGACATCGCCAGCGCCAAGTCCTCGTTCAAGGAACAGTCGGTCATCTTCCAGCGCAAGCACAACTGGCTGATGTGCATCCTCTATACCGGCACCTTCGGTAGCTTCATTGGTTTCTCTGCCGGCTTCCCGCTGCTGACGAAGACCCAGTTCCCGGCCATCGACGCCTTGCAGTATGCCTTCCTCGGCCCGTTTGTCGGCGCCCTCAGCCGTGCCTGGACCGGCGGTCTTGCCGATCGCTTCGGCGGCGCCCGGGTCACCTTCTGGACCTTCCTGACCATGATCGCCGGGGTCATCGGCGTGCTGTTCTTCCTGATGAACAAGACCATGCCGATGGCGTTCTACGGTTTCTTCGCTTCGTTCATGCTGCTGTTCTTCGCCACCGGCGTCGGCAACGCCAGCACCTTCCAGATGATTCCGTCGATCTTCCGCAAGGAAGTGCCGCGTCTGATGCCCAACCTGACCAGTGCTGAACAGCTGGTCCATGCAGAGCGCGAATCGGCCGCCACCATTGGCTTCACGTCGGCGATCGCCGCCTACGGCGCCTTCCTGATCCCGAAGTCCTTCGGCACCTCGATTTCGCTGACAGGCGGACCGGAAGCCGCCCTGCTTGGCTTCATCGTCTTCTACCTGCTGTGTACCGCCCTGACCTGGTTCTACTACAGCCGCAAGGGCGCAGAAATCGAACTCAATCTGGACGCCGGGCCTGCCTGCAAGGGCCGCAGCAAGGACCATCCCAAAGAGGCTTCGGACGCATAGCACTGACATTCAGGGCTGACGTTGAGAGCTAGCTCTGAGCTTCAAGACTCCACCAGACCGTGACATTCGAGTCCACAAGGACCGCCTAGCATGGCCCCCGCAAGGGGGCCTTTGAGGAGACCCCCCATGAGTCACTTTCTCGATCGGCTGAGATACCTGACCAAGCGTCCTCCCCAGTTTGCCAATGGACATGGCGAAACGAGGGAAGAGACCCGCGACTGGGAAGATGGCTATCGCGCTCGCTGGCAGCACGACAAGATCGTGCGCTCCACCCACGGGGTGAATTGCACCGGCTCATGCAGCTGGAAGATCTACGTCAAGAATGGCCTGGTGACCTGGGAAACCCAGCAGACCGACTACCCCCGCACCCGCGCCGACCTGCCCAATCACGAGCCACGTGGCTGCCCGCGTGGCGCCAGCTACTCCTGGTACCTGTACAGTGCCAACCGCCTCAAGTACCCGCTGATCCGTCAGGAGCTGGTCAGCCTGTGGCGTCGGGCGCTGGACAAGCACGAAGACCCGGTGGAGGCCTGGGCCTCCATCGTCGAAGATCCGGTGCTGGCCAACCAGTACAAGCGTGCCCGTGGCATGGGCGGCTTCGTTCGCGCCGACTGGGACGAGGCCCAGACCCTGATCGCTGCGGCCAACGTCTACACCGCCAAGACCTATGGACCTGACCGCATCATCGGTTTTTCACCGATTCCCGCCATGTCGATGGTCTCCTACGCCGCCGGGGCCCGCTACCTGTCGCTGATCGGCGGAGCCTGCCTGTCCTTCTATGACTGGTACTGCGACCTGCCGCCGGCCTCCCCCCAGACCTGGGGCGAGCAGACCGACGTGCCGGAGTCCGCTGACTGGTACAACTCTGGCTATATCATCGCCTGGGGCTCCAACGTGCCCCAGACCCGCACGCCGGACGCCCACTTCTTTACCGAGGTGCGCTACAAGGGCACCAAGACCGTGTCCATCACCCCGGACTACGCCGAGGTGTCGAAGCTCACCGACGAGTGGCTGTCAGCCAAGCAAGGCACCGACGCCGCCCTGGCCATGGCCATGGGCCACGTCATCCTCAAGGAGTTCCACCTCGACTCCCCCAGCGCTTACTTCACCGACTACGTCAAGCGCTACACCGACATGCCCTTCCTGGTGGCGCTGGAGCCCCGGGAAGACGGCAGCTACGCGCCCGGCAAGCAGCTGCGTGCCGCCGACTTTGATGCCTCCCTGGGCCAGGACAACAATCCCGAGTGGAAGACCGTCGCCTGGGACGAAAAGCGCGATCAGCTCGTCGTGCCCCGTGGCTCCATCGGCTTCCGCTGGGGGGAAAATGGCGGCGAGGAAAAAGGCAAGTGGAGCCTTGAGTCACTCGACGCCGACGGCCAGGAGGTCGACCTGCGCCTGTCCCTGGCCGATGCCCATGACAGCGTCGCCAAGGTGGCCTTCCCCTACTTCGGCGGTATCGCCCACGAGCACTTCGACCACGTCGAAGGCAACGAGGTGCTGCACCACTGCCTGCCGGCCAAGAAGCTGGCCCTGGCAGACGGCAAGGAAGTGCTGGCCGTCACCGTGTTCGACCTGATGTGCGCCAACTACGGTATCGACCGTGGCCTCGGTGCTGACGGCGAAGACGACGGCGCCACCTCGCTGGACCAGCTGCGTCCCTATACCCCGGCGTGGCAGGAAAAGATCACCGGTGTGCCGGCCAGCCAGTGCATTCGCATCGCCCGCGAGTTCGCCAGCAATGCCGACAAGACCCAGGGTCGCTCCATGATCATCGTCGGTGCCGGGATGAACCACTGGTACCACATGGACATGAACTACCGTGGCCTGATCAACATGCTGGTGCTGTGTGGCTGCATCGGTCAGTCCGGCGGTGGCTGGTCCCACTACGTGGGGCAGGAAAAGCTGCGGCCCCAGACCGGCTGGCTGCCGCTGGCCTTTGGCCTGGACTGGCAGCGTCCGCCGCGCCAGATGAACGGCACCTCGTTCTTCTACAACCACTCGAGCCAGTGGCGCTACGAGAAGCTCGAAGTCAAGGAGCTGCTGTCACCGCTGGCCGACCCCAGCAAGTACGACGGCAGCCTGATCGACTTCAACGTGCGCGCCGAGCGCATGGGCTGGCTGCCCTCCGCCCCTCAGCTCGGTATCAACCCGCTGCGACTGGCGGGCCCCGCGCTTGAGGCCGGCATGTCCACCGCCGCCTACACGGTCAACGAGCTGAAGGCGGGACGGCTCAACTTTGCCGCAGAAGACCCGGACAACCCCCAGAACTTCCCGCGCAACATGTTCGTGTGGCGCTCCAACCTGCTGGGCAGCTCCGGCAAGGGCCACGAGTACATGCTCAAGTACCTGCTGGGCACCCGTCACGGCTTGCAGGGCAAGGACCTGGGTGAGTCCGGTGGCGCCATGCCCAAGGAAGTCACGTGGCACAAGGAAGCCCCGGAAGGCAAGGTGGACCTGTTCACCACCCTCGACTTCCGTATGTCCACCACCTGTCTGTACTCCGACGTGGTGCTGCCCACCGCGACCTGGTACGAGAAGGACGACCTCAACACCTCGGACATGCATCCCTTCATCCACCCGCTGACCGCCGCCACCGATCCGGCCTGGGAGGCGCGTAGCGACTGGGATATCTACAAGGGCATCGCCAAGAAGTTCTCCGAGGTCTGCCCCGGCCACCTGGGCGAGGAAACCGACCTGGTCACCCTGCCGCTGCAGCACGACAGCCCAGGCGAGCTGGCCCAGCCCGAGGTGCTCGACTGGAAGCGCGGCGAGTGCGAGCCGGTGCCCGGCAAGACCATGCCGAGCCTGGTCGAGGTCAAGCGCAACTACCCCGAGACCTATGAGCGCTTCACCTCGGTGGGGCCGCTGCTCGAAAGCATCGGTAACGGTGGCAAGGGCATCAGCTGGAATACCGAGAAGGAGGTCGAACTGCTGCGCGGCCTCAATCACGTCAAGCTGGACGGCCCGGCCAAGGGGCAGCCGCGCATCGAGACCGCCATCGACGCCGCCGAGGTGATCCTGTCACTGGCACCAGAGACCAACGGCCAGGTTGCGGTCAAGGCCTGGGACGCGCTTTCGAAAATTACCGGACGGGACCATACCCATCTGGCGATTCCCAAGGAAGAGGAAAAGATCCGCTTCCGAGATGTGGTGGCGCAGCCGCGCAAGATCATCTCCAGCCCAACCTGGTCAGGCCTGGAAGACGAGCACGTGTCCTATAACGCGGGCTACACCAACGTCCACGAGCTGATCCCCTGGCGTACCGTGAGCGGACGTCAGCAGTTCTATCAGGACCACGCCTGGATGCGCGACTTCGGCGAAAGCCTGCTGGTCTATCGTCCGCCCATCGACACCAAGGCCACCAAGGCCATGGCGATGCCGCGTCCCAACGGCAACCCGGAAATCGCGTTGAACTGGATCACCCCGCACCAGAAGTGGGGCATCCACTCCACTTACTCCGACAACCTGTTGATGCTGACCCTGTCCCGGGGCGGCCCCATCGTCTGGCTATCCGAGGATGACGCCCGCGCCATCGGCGTCGAGGACAACGACTGGATCGAGCTGTACAACGCCAACGGCGCCATTGCCGCCCGTGCCGTCGTCAGCCAGCGGGTCAAGAACGGCATGGCGATGATGTACCACGCCCAGGAGCGCATCGTGAACGTGCCCGGCTCCGAAGTCACCGGCACCCGCGGCGGCATCCACAACTCGGTGACTCGGGTATGTCCCAAGCCGACCCATATGATCGGCGGATACGCCCAGCTGGCCTACGGCTTCAACTACTACGGCACCGTCGGCTCCAACCGCGATGAGTTCGTCATGGTGCGCAAGATGAAGCACGTCAACTGGTTGGACGGGGAAGGACAGGACAGCGTTCAGGAGGCAGTGAAATGAAGATCCGTTCACAAGTGGGCATGGTGCTCAACCTCGACAAGTGCATCGGCTGTCACACCTGCTCGGTGACCTGCAAGAACGTGTGGACCAGCCGTGAAGGCGTGGAGTACGCCTGGTTCAACAACGTCGAGACCAAGCCGGGCATCGGCTACCCCAAGGAATGGGAAAACCAGGCCCGCTGGAAAGGCGGTTGGCTACGGCGCGAGGACGGCACCATCGAGCCGCGTATCGGCGGCAAATGGCGGGTGCTGGCGAACATCTTTGCCAACCCGGACCTGCCGGAGATCGACGACTACTACGAGCCGTTCACCTTCGACTACCAGCACCTGCACCAGGCCAAGCGGGGGCGCCACCAGCCGGTGGCCCGTCCGCGCTCGCTGGTCTCCGGCCAGCGCATGGAAAAGATCGAGTGGGGCCCGAACTGGGAAGAAATTCTTGGCACTGAGTTCGCCAAGCGGCGCAAGGACGTCAACTTCGATCAGATCCAGGCGGACATCTACGGTCAGTTCGAAAACACCTTCATGATGTACCTGCCGCGCCTGTGCGAGCACTGCCTGAACCCTGCCTGTGTGGCCAGCTGCCCCAGCGGTGCCATCTACAAGCGCGAGGAGGACGGCATCGTCCTGATTGACCAGGACAAGTGCCGCGGCTGGCGGATGTGCGTGTCCGGCTGTCCGTACAAGAAGATCTACTACAACTGGAAGACCGGCAAGTCCGAGAAGTGCATCTTCTGCTACCCGCGTATCGAGTCCGGCCAGCCGACGGTGTGCTCCGAGACCTGTGTCGGTCGCATTCGCTACCTCGGCGTGCTGCTCTACGACGCCGATCGTATCGAAGACGTCGCCGCCTCCAAGGACGACCGCGACCTCTACCAGCGCCAGTGCGAGATCTTCCTCGATCCCCACGATCCCGAGGTCATCGCCCAGGCCAAGCGTGACGGCATCGACGACAACGTGATCAAGGCCGCCCAGGAGTCCCCTGTCTACAAGCTGGCCATGGACTGGCAGCTGGCCCTGCCGCTGCACCCGGAATACCGCACCCTGCCGATGGTCTGGTATGTGCCGCCGCTCTCTCCCATCCAGTCGGCGGTGGATGCCGGTCACGTGGAGAGCGATGGCGTGCTGCCCAAAGTCGAGTCCCTGCGCATCCCGGTGAAATACCTGGCCAACATGCTGACCGCCGGTGACGAAGCCCCTGTGCTGCGAGCGCTCAAGCGGATGATGGCGATGCGCGAATACATGCGTGGCAAGCACGTGGATGGCGAGGCTCGCCTCGACGTACTGGACGAAGTCGAGCTGAGCGTGGCCCAGGTCGAGGAGATGTATCGCTACCTGGCCATCGCCAACTACGAGGACCGCTTTGTCATCCCGACCAGCCATCGCGAACTGGCCCGTGAGGCCTTCCCGGAGCGTGGCGGCTGCGGCTTCACCTTCGGCAATGGCTGCCAGGGCGGAAGCGACGATGTCAGTCTGTTCGGCGGACGCAAGCAGACCACCACCCTGGTCGACGTTGAGCAGTACGATCCCGCTCATCCGGAGGTCGAGCATGACTGATGCCGCCACTCAAGGGCCACTCGCCCAGGGCCTGCGTGCCCTGGCCCGGCTGCTCGACTATCCCGACCGAGAGCTGATCGCGGCTATCGATGAGGTCAAGGCCGCCATTGCCGCCATGCCACTGCCGGGGGGAGCCCCCCGGCAGGCCTTGCTTGACTGGTGCGATCGCCTGCGTGATGCCCGCCTGCTGGACGTCCAGGCGGCCTATGTCGCCCAGTTCGACCGCGGCCGCGCTACCTCGCTGTTGCTGTTCGAACATGTCCATGGCGAGTCCCGAGACCGCGGCCAGGCCATGGTCGACCTGCTCAGCGAGTACGAGGCGGCTGGCTTTGCCCTGGACAGCCGCGAGCTACCCGACCACCTGCCACTGCTGCTGGAATTCCTGTCTACCCGCAGTGCCCACGACATCGCCAGCTGGATCGGCGATGTCAGCCATATCCTGGCGCTGCTCACGGCCCGCCTGGAGAGCAAGCAGTGCGATCAGGCGCTCATCACGCGCACGCTGCTGGCCATGATCGGCGCCGAGGATCAGGTGGATGCCCATCGCGAGGCGGTCGAACAGGAGTCACCCGACAACACCCCTGCTGCCCTGGACGCCGTGTGGGAAGAAGAAGCCGTGCGCTTCTCGGCCGAATCGGATCAGGACTGTGCACTGACCTCGGCGGAAGGCAGGCGTCTTGCCGAACGTCGTGGCAGCGTCCAGCCCGACACCATTCGTCTTCCCGATGCCATGCCCTCTCGACCCACTGGAGGTCTGTCATGAACTACCTGCATACCCTGCTGTTCGGCCTCTACCCCTACCTGGCGGGCAGCGTCTTTGTCATCGGCAGTCTGCTGCGCTTCGACCACGGTCAGTACACCTGGAAGACCGGTTCCAGCCAGATGCTATCGTCCAAACGCATGCGCCTGGCCAGCCCGCTGTTCCACGTTGGCATCCTGGTGATCTTCTTCGGCCACCTGGTCGGCCTGCTGACACCACACTGGGTCTACGCGCCCTTTATCAGCGCTGGCACCAAGCAGGTGTTTGCGATTCTGGTGGGGGGCCTTGCCGGTATCGCCTGCCTGATCGGTGGCGCCATGCTGCTTCACCGCCGCTTCACCGATCCCCGGGTCAAGGCGTCCTCCAGCGTCATGGACAACCTGATCATCGTGCTGCTGGTGGTCCAGGTCACTCTGGGCCTGTTGACCATCCCTGCCGCCATGCACCACCTGGACGGTGGCGTGATGATCAAGCTGGCTGAGTGGGCCCAGGCCATCGTGTTCTTCCAGGGGGGGGCCGCCTCCCATCTCGAAGGCATTGGCTTCATCTACCACCTGCACATCCTGGTGGGACTGACCATCGTGCTGATCTTCCCGTTCACCCGTCTGGTGCACGCCTGGAGCGCCCCGCTTGGCTATCTGGGCCGCCGCTATCAAATCGTGCGGCGACGCGCCTGAGGACCCTGATGATGAAAACCATTCCCTTGGAAACCTTGCCGGCCACACCTCGCCTGAGCATCCGCGTTGGCGGCGCCGTCATCGATGAGGCAGATATTGCCGGGGAAATGCAGTTTCATCCGTCATCGGATCGCGAGGCCGCCGCCAAGGCGGCGGCCCGCGCCCTGGTCATCCAGGCCCTGCTGCGACAGCGCGCCGAGATTCTGGGGATCGAGACGGGCACCCTGCATGAACCCGACGAGCGCGCCATTGCCGTCATGCTGGAGCAGGAATTGCAGATTCCGGCACCCGATGACGACGCCTGCCTGCGCTACCACGCCGCTCACCCTGAGCGCTTCTGCGAGCCCGCTCGCTACAAGGTCAGGCACATCCTGCTGGCGGCCGCCCCGGATGACGTAGCGGCCAGGGACGCCCAGCTGGCCCAGGCGGAAACCCTGATCAAGACCCTTCGCCAGCGCCCTGAGCGCTTCACCGAACTGGCCCAGCGGCATTCTCAATGCCCGTCCAAGGACCAAGGCGGCAGCCTCGGCTGGGTGGCGCGGGGTCAAACCGTCAGCGAGTTGGATCGCGCCCTGGACACCTTGCCGGAGGGACTGCATGACCGCGCGCTGCCCTCACGCTATGGCTGGCATGTGGTGTGGGTCGATGCCCGCCTCGATCGTCAGCCACTGCCCTACGCCGAGGTGAAGGAAAGCGTTCAGCATGAACTGACCGAGCAGGCCACTCGAGTGGCCCTGCGCCACTACCTGCTGGCCCTGGAAAGCGAGATTGGCGTGGAAGGCTTCACCCTCGCCGACGAGGACGCCGACGGACCGCTGATGCGCTGAATTCAAAGCGTCTAGCTCGCAGCGCTGAACTCGAAGCACCGTGCTCCCGGACGGATGCGCACCCGTACCCTTTGCATGCTTCACGGAGGCCTTGCATGTCACATACGTCAACGAGCGCCGTCTTCATTCCTCTGGATATTGCCCTGCTGACCGTGTCGGATAGTCGGGGCCTGGCGGAGGACGACAGCGGCGACTTGCTGGCTGAACGTCTTGCCCACCACGGCCATCGCCTCACCGAACGGGCGCTGGTCCCGGACGACATCTACCGCATCCGCGCCCAGGTCAGCGCCTGGGTCCTGCGCGAAGACATCCAGGTGGTGCTGGTCAACGGCGGCACCGGCTTTACCGCACGGGACAATACCCCGGAGGCACTGACGGTGCTGTTCGATAAGGTCGTCGAAGGCTACGGCGAGCTGTTCCGCCAGCGCTCGTTCGAGAGTATTGGTACCTCGACGATACAGTCCCGTGCCATCGCCGGCATCATCGACCGTACCCTGGTCTTCGCCATGCCCGGTTCCCCCAAGGCCTGCGCCATGGCCTGGGATGAGATACTGGCGGCCCAGCTCGATGCCCGCACGCGTCCCTGCAACTTTGTGGCCATGGTCGTCAACGACCCCCAGCGCTGCGCCAGCCGCCAGTCCTCGCAGGCGATGGACCACCGTCTGGAGGAGGTCTGATATGAGCGACACCTGCAGCTGCGACACTCCCAGGGAATCGCGCCCACTCATCGACCTGTGGCAGGCCCGGGATCAGGTCATTGCGCTGGCCACCCCGGTGACGGGAACAGAATGCGTGCGCAGCCATCACGCGCGAGGCCGTGTGCTGGCGACGTCCCTGCATGCCCGCATGGACGTACCCAACGTCGATAACAGCGCCATGGACGGTTACGCGCTGCGCCTGGCCGACCTCAAGGACCATGTGGGGCTACCGGTACTGCTGCGAGTGCCCGCTGGAAGCATGCCTGAACCATTGCCCTTCGGCGGCTGCGCTCGGATTTTCACCGGGGCTCCCATTCCCCATGGCGCCGACGTGGTGGTTCCCCAGGAACACGTGCGACTGGACGACAAGGGGCAGATCTACTTTCCCAAGAACCTGCGCCAAGGCCAGCACATTCGCCGTCGCGGCGAAGAGCTACGCGAGGGCGCACTACTGCTGGACGCCGGTGAGCGTCTGGACGCCATTCGCCTGGCCTTGCTGGCCGCGCAGGGCTTGACCGATGTGCCCTGCCGTCGGCGTCTGCGTGTGGCGATCATCAGCACCGGTACCGAGCTGGTCAACCCGGGGCAGGCGCTGTCGCCCGGGCAGATCTATAACTCCAATGCCGAGATGCTGCATGCCCTCGCCCAGGACCAGCATGTCGAGCTGGTGGATCTGGGTAACATCGAAGACACCCGTCAGGACCTCGAGAGCGCCCTGCGCTATGCCTCCCGCCAGGCAGATCTGATCGTCTGCTCCGGTGGCGTATCCGTGGGTGAGGAAGACCATGTCAGGCCCTGCCTGGAGCAACTTGGCGGCATCAGCCTTAGTGGCGTGGCGATGAAGCCGGGCAAGCCCTTCACCCTGGGCTACATCGGCGAATCCCAGGCTAGCGGCACCCCATTGCTGGGACTGCCCGGCAACCCCACCGCAGCGCTGGTGTCATGGCACCTGCTCGGGCTTCCGCTATTGCAGCGGCTGCAAGGGCGCAACCTGGCGCCCCTCGCCCGCTTTCCCGTCCATGCAGGGTTTACCTTCCGCGCCAATCCAGCACGCCACCAATTACTGAGGGTATATCTCGACCACAGCGATGTGGCCCCGGTGGCACGCATCGCCGGCGCCCAAGGCTCCAATATGCTGAAATGTGCCGCCCACGCCGACGGCTATCTGGTGGTACCACCAGGCCTTCAGGTGGTGCCCGGTCAACGCCTGGACTACCTGCCCCTAAGTCAGTTCGCCCGTTGATGCTGACACCGCAGCGACGCCGCCAACAGAGGGGCCGAGTATGGACCGTGGCCTCTCTCTATCAGCACCCGACAACGTGATAGCGCCTGCGTCGGCGCCTGCACCTATCGGTGTCACAAACCATATTCCCGCTCTACCCGGGAGACTCGGACCTTGTAGCTGGCATACCAGCGCTCGCGCCCCATGGCCTGAGCTTGACGATGATCGAGCTGGGCCTTCCAGGCGCGGATGGACGCCAGGTCGGCCCAGTAGGATACGGTGATGCCGAGGCCATTTTCGCCGTCCTCACGGGCCGATTCGATGCCAAGAAAACCCGGCTGCTGCGCGGCCAGCTCGACCATCTTGTCCGCCATGTCAGCGTAGCCGTGATCGCCGGCAGTGCGTAGGGACGTGAAGATGACCGCGTAGTAGGGAGGCGTGGGGGTAGCGGCAAAAGGGCTCACCGGGGAAGGTCTCCTTGGGCTGTCTGATCGTTCACTCGGGCCATGGAGTAGGCGCTGACGTAGGTCCCGTTTCTGAAGGCAAAATGTCGCGACTCGCCCTCGATGTCAAAGCCGGATCTTTGGTACAGGGCAACCGCTCGCGCATTGTCGACGTAGACCGTGAGCTCGATGCGTGTCACTGCCAGCCAGTTGTCGCATAGATCCAGCATGCTGGCCATCAGCGCGCGGCCCACCCCCTGTCCCTGGACATCATCTCTCACCCCCATGCCGAAGGTCGCCACGTGACGTCTTCGCGGAGAACGACACTGCTCGAGCCCCAGGCTACCGACAAGCTCATCGTTGAGCGTCGCCACAAGGAAGTGGAAGTGATCATCGAACGACGCCAGGCGTTCCTTCCACAGACGGGTGCTGGGAAATGGCAGTTTCAAGGTGTCGGCAAAGACAGGGGCTCGTTCATAGAGGCTCTTGAGGCCTTCAGCATCATCGGGCTCTGCCCGCCTGACGACAACGTCCATATGGCTAACCTCCCTTCAAGCCATGCTCATTGACGTACTCATCGACGCGACGCCATTCATTGCTATCGATGCTCTGCAGATCGACTTCCTCGACGCTGTCCCAGAGCAGACCTGGCGCCACTCTTACGGTGCGCCTCAAGTAACCCCTCGCCCCAATGTCTTTCATCTGCAATTCGATAGCGACGTCCGGATTATCGACATGCCGATAGAGGATGGTCTGTGTTTTATAGGGCGTGACGAGCTCGAAAAGACGCAGCGTTGTCGTCGAGTGGATACTCTTTTCGATGCCAAAAAACACACTGACAAGCCCGACAACCAGCACAACAACAACGAGAAACCCCTTCACATGACGTCACCTCGCGGTACTTTAGCTTGCAGAGGTTTACCCCACAGCGCCTTTTCAACGCCTCAGCTCCTCTGCCGCGGCTGTCCCGAGACACATGACTTGCGATGATCGCCAAGGGGCCAACGCAGTCAGCTTACCTGCGCTCAGTAGTAAACGCCCCACCGTGCCAGTGCCGAAAACGGCACTGGCACGGTGACCTCGGGTCGTTGCCAGGCCCCTAGGCGCTGGTGTCTAGTTGATAATACGTCGGCAGCACTGCGAACAATGGACGCCAATCGGCAAGGGCGGCGGCCACCGGCTTGAAATCGAACGCGACGTCCTTGCGGGTGGGATCACAGGGCCTGCAGCGCCTCTCGATGCCGGGCTGGTGGAGCTGGATGCAGGTATAGAGCTCCCGGCCATGGGCGTCGATGGCGCTGACACACAGCTCACAGTCGATCGACTGGGCCATCTGTGTCTTGATCTCCAGGCGCCTGCCCTTGAGGCGGTAGACGATCGCCCCGGAGGCGTGCTCTACCTTGCCGTCCCCTTGTTCCAGTACCTGTCCACACAGGCACCACTCATAGTCGACCGGAAAGGCCACGAGCCTCGGCCAAGCCTCGAAGATACCCCGTCGACTCACCGGCCAGGCGCGACAGGACGCGCAATCGCGAGTGGTATACGTGCTCATCTTGCCGCGCTCACCCACCGTCCATCTTGCCGCGATATCCAAAGAGGGTGTCGGTGTATCGAAGGTCACCCAGCTGAGGTTCAGGGCCCCAGCCTCGATGATCGAGCGCCAGGCACGTAGCTTGGCCAGGCGACCCTCGCTGGTGCGCATGCCGAAGACGACATCATGATGCGGCAGGACGGGGAACCCCGGCGGATAGGTGAAGGGAATCAGACCAAGCGGGATCTGCTGGGTGGCCAGCGGCAGTCGGGAGATCTGTACCGGCGTCAGCGCCCCGAAGGAGATGCCCGTCACCGAAAGCCCGCTTCCACCGGCGGCACTCAGGCCGCTTTGGGGGTGCCAGGCCAGGTCTGCCCCTGGTCGAAGCTCGGGACTAACGATGCCAGTGTCCAGGTCCAGCGAGAAGCCACCGGCTGCCACGTGCCCGCCTTGGTGCTTCACCGGTACCGATACCGAGCGCACGATGTTTGAGCGAAGCTCCAGGTCATCGAGCACGATATCGGTCAGCGTCAGGCCACCACCAATGGGGCCCAGCGGGATGGCTGGCAGTCCACCGATCGCTCCGCTGAGGCCATCCGATATCAGGCCATCGGCGATACCCTCGGCCACCGCCTCGACGATGGCCAGCACCACGGCGGCGACGATGACCCCGACAATGCCGCCGAACAACCCGCCCAACCCAAGGGAGGCAAGCCACACCCACCAGGCCAGGTCCACGTCGGTATCCACCACTGGGGTGGTAGCGGTAACGGTGATGGCACCGCCATCGAGCCCGATGTCGATGAAAAACGAGAAATTCGACTCCGCCAACCAGCCGGTACCGGAGTCGGTGGCACGCCCGGTGACGGATATACGATTGCCGATGATCCTCGCCTCGAGATTGCGCAGCGTCCCCTCGCCTCCCGGCGCCGGGATACTGCGATTGAGCCTCAGCGGCGTATCGAAATCGCTGACAGGTCGCCCCAACGACGCCGCAATACGCGTACGCATCACCCTGGCCAGCAGCCAGAAGTTGCTCATCATCACCAGCGACTCGCTGCCGGCAGGGATCATGCTCGATGTGACGTTGTTGATATTACCGCCACCATCGCTGGACATGCGCACACCGAATGCCAGGCAATCTCGGTCCAGTGCCGAGGTGTCGTTCACGGTGGTGACATCGATATCGAACACGGTGGTCGCGTCGTCATCGTCGACCACCGGAATCGGAGGCGTTAGATCAAGCCGACCGATACTGGTCTGAAGCTGGTCGAGGACGATTCCCGCCATCATGTTTTGTGCCTGCGCCAGACTCAATCCTGCAGCACTCAAAAGCGGCCCCAGTAACGTCGCTGACGCAGGGTCGAACGCCACACTGACCGCCGGTGCACCCGCATTGAAATCCATGGTGACCAGCTGATTACTGCCCTCGGTCATCACGGCGACCCTGTCCACCACTGTGATGGCGCCGCCGATCGGGGCCACCGTCAGGGGCAAGGGCGCGGTGATCTGCAGCTGAGAATCGCTGAAGGGAAGCGTCAGACCCACGGCCGGACGCGGGCGGTCCAGGTCGGCCACGGGAGTATCGAAGTTGAGATCGGCGCTCCCGCTCACCCCGCCCGCGTTGACCGGCACGCTGATACTGGGGGGAAAGATGCCACCGGCAAGAAAGGCGGTGGCCAGCTGATTGTTGAGCTCGTCCTCGGACACCTGAACGAGCATGTCGAAGCCGGCAGTTCGATCGAGTGCCATGACCTAGCCCTCCTCGCGTTGTGCATCGCCGTCATCGTCCTTCGGCATTTCGTCCGGCGATATCTGGCCGACTCGACCGCGGGGAAAGGTCGCGATCTTGAAACCCGCCACCTTGACTCCGGGACCGATGACTGCGGCCTGCTCGACCTCGCGGTGGACCCGATGGATGGACTTCAGTTGCTGCCGTGACAGCTTGATACCGGCCTTGAGTAACGCCTCGGCGGGGCGCGCCATGTACAGCAGGGCGTTGGCCTCACTCTGGGACAGCCACTCGATCACCGCCTGGTCAGCTTTCTGGAGCATTTCCATCACCTCATCCGGCAACGCCAAAGGCTCGGCGTCTCGACGTGGCGCTCCCTTGCGCGGTCGACAGCGCAGCGGTCGTCGGGGGAGAGCGAAGTCCTGTCCGGGAACGAGACGAATACTGATGTTGGTATCAAACCCCTGGGGCACTTTCGCGACCACCAGTTCTTGCGCCTTGCCCTGGCCCAACGCCACCTTAGGGCTGCATTGGCAGGGATCATCGTCACTTGGCTTCTTCATGGGTTGGCTCCTTGACGAGAGATTGACATCAGATACTTCGCGGAGCAGCGCGGTATGAGTCGTCAACAAGAAGCATGGCGAGAAAGAACGCTACCCCTGGCCCATCGCTCGCGCTGGACAGCGGAAGGTGATCAGTCTCCCCCACCCGTCTCCTCATCAGGGGCGACGTTGTGGGGGCCGACGATGGAACAATGCATGAAAAGGCGGGCACAGCCCATGGCTGGAAGTGGATAGTCTGCACCAAGCGCAGGTCTCGATGCTGGTGCACGGTTCGCCTCCGAAGCCTCGCATCCAGCAGCCCCGGCTCCTCGGCAGCATCGTCAACGCACTAAAGCACGCACAGACGCCATGGACCATCACCCCACCGGTTGCCTCAAAATAACTTTCTACCAAGTTCTCCCTGTTGTTATCGCCGGATTGACCACCCTCCCAAAGGCCTCTTCTCCCTAAGTAAACTTGGCCTTTTCAGCATAGACCTACATCTTCGATCTGACGACAACGAGTCACAATCCCTGGCTTTTTCACCCCATAAACGACGACACCCCAACGGGGGCCGTCGGGGTGTCCAGGTGAGTACTCAGGTGATGAAAGCCAGTGGCAGCCTGTAATGCCCCCCCGGTTTCTGCACACCCTACGCCGCTAATGACGGGTGTGCTCGGGGTGCCACATAGCCTAGAGACTGATGTGGCCGCTCTTCGTTGTAGTACCGAATCCAGCGGCTGATCACCGCTCGGGCCTGGCCCAACGACTCGAAACGATGCTGCCAGATGCATTCTTCCTTCAGGGACCGGAAGAAGCGCTCAACCAGGCCGTTTTGCTCCGGGGTGTAGGGCGTCGTGAATTCCTGTGTGAGCCCGTAGGCCTTCACTGTCGCCGTATAGTGCCGACTGCTGAAGACGAGGCCGTTGTCAGAGCGAAGGGCCAGCGGTTGATGAATCCGACCCAGTGCGCCGAATCGATGTACCAGAGCCTCTTCCAGCGCGGCTTCAGCCGTCTTGCTGCTGCCGTTGTCCGACAATCGCCAACCAAGGATCTCTCGGGTGCAACAGTCGATGATCAC
>NZ_JAEKJT010000012.1 GCF_017303055.1 Halomonas litopenaei
TGGCTGCCGCCGTCGTCCAGACCGGCCTCATCCACCTCGTTATTGCCAGACGCATTGGGCGACTCGGGGTTCACCTCTACCACCGGGGTCGCGTCCACGGTGATGGTCAGGGTCGCGTTCGCGGTATCCCCATCGGCATCGGTGATGGTGTAGTCGATCAGCACGTCGCCTTCAAAACCCGTCGCCGGGGTAAAGGTCACGCTGCCGTCGTCATTGAAGCTCACGCTGCCCTGGCTCGGGTCCTGCAGCGCGGCGTTGGTCAGGGTCACCGGACCATCGGCGCCGGCCACGTCGGCTCCGCCCGCACTGCCGTCCAGCACGTTGACGGTGATCGCCACGTTCTCGTCGGTCTCGGCCGCGTCGTCGGTGGCCTCGGGCACGTCATCCTTGATATCGATGGTCAGGGCTGCGGGATCGCTGACGTCGCCGTCGGAGTCGGTCACCACCAGGCTGAACACGTCCTGGATACCGTCGCTGCCGGCGCCCTGGCTGCTATGGTCGGTGGTGTTGTCGTCCAGAGTGTAGGTGTAGCTGTAGTCCCCATTCACCACGCTGACGACCAGCACGCCGTAGGTGCCCTGCACGGTGCCGCCGTTGGTCACGTCCACGCCGCTGATCACCACCGAGCCCACGCTGTCGGAGCCGGTATCGATGGCGATGGTGCCGCTGGTGGTCTCCAGGTCGGTGGCAGCCTGGCTGCCGCCGTCGTCAAGACCGGCTTCGTCCACCTCGTTATTGCCAGACGCATTGGGCGACTCGGGATTCACCTCCACCACCGGGGTAGCGTCCACGGTGATGGTCAGGGTCGCGTTAGCGGTATCCCCATCGGCATCGGTGATGGTGTAGTCGATCAGCACGTCGCCTTCAAAACCCGTCGCCGGGGTAAAGGTCACGCTGCCGTCACCATTGAAGCTCACGCTGCCCTGGCTCGGGTCCTGCAGCGCGGCGTTGGTCAGGGTCACCGGACCATCGGCGCCGGCCACGTCGGCCCCGCCCGCACTGCCGTCCAGCACGTTGACGGTGATCGCCACGTTCTCGTCGGTCTCGGCCGCGTCGTCGGTGGCCTCGGGCACGTCATCCTTGATGTCGATGGTCAAGGCTGCGGGATCGCTGACGTCGCCGTCGGAGTCGGTCACCACCAGGCTGAACACGTCCTGGATACCGTCGCTGTCGGTGCCCTGGCTGCTATGGTCGGTGGTGTTGTCGCTCAAGGTGTAGGTGTAGCTGTAGTCCCCATTCACCACGCTGACGACCAGGGTGCCGTAGGTGCCCTGCACGGTGCCGCCGTTGGTCACGTCCACGCCACTGATCACCACCGAGCCCACGCTGTCGGAGCCGGTATCGATGGCGATGGTGCCGCTGGTGGTCTCCAGGTCGGTGGCAGCCTGGCTGCCGCCGTCGTCCAGACCGGCTTCGTCGACTTCGCTGTTTCCGGACGCTTTCGGTGCATCCGGCATCACCTGAACAACGGGCTCGTCATCCTCGACAACCACCCGCCAGGTCGCCTGACTGGTGTCGCCGTCATTGTCGGTAAGGGTGTAGCGGATCTCAGCGGTGCCTTCGAATCCAGGGGCTGGGGTGTAGGTAATGGTGCCATCGGCATTGAACACCAGACTGCCGGCATCGGCGTCGACCAGCTCGGCCGCAGTGAGGCTGGCGCCATCGGCACCGAGGGTATCGGCACCGGTGGCATTGGTGACAACGTTGAGCGTGACCGCAGCATCGTCTGTCGTTTCGACAGTGGCATCGTCCACCGCAACAGGCGCATCATCGATAATCAGAATGTCCAGCGAACCACCGGCACTACTGCCATCGACGTCCACTGCGCGAACCGCCAGGCTGTCCAGGAAGCCACCGTCTGTGGCACCCGCTTCGGCATCGTTATCCACGTTATTGGTCAACTGATAGGTGTAGCTGACCGTGCCACCGGCTGCGCTACCGGAAAAACCGGTCAACGTAAGAAGCCCGTGCTTGGTAACGATAGTGACCGGCGAGGTTCCCAGCGCGCTCAGCTGAGCAAAGGTGAGCGTAACAGGGCCTACGGACAGCGTTGACAAGCCATCCGGAGAGGTAAAACCAAAGGAACCGCTGCGAATCAGCTGCGTGCTATCTCCGCGGGTGCCGCCACGAAGATCGGCCTCGTAGAGGACCTGTTCAGCGCTGGACGCGCCCACCGGCAGATCGCCGGATCCCCCAGGATTCCCGGGACCGCCAGGTCCTCCCGGGTTACCGGGACTGCCAGGACCTCCCGGATTACCGGGGCCACCAGATCCCGGCGTGCCGCCGTCTCCAGGGCCATCGAGCCCGGTCAGTATCACACCTTCGTCATCGTCACCGGGATCGACGGCATCGACGCCGGTGAAGTCACGGTCGATGAGCTCGTCACGTCCACCAAGATCAAACTGGAACGCCAGCGGGTCCACCAGCTCCACGATGCGCAGCAGACGGACAAAGTTGCTACCTTCATCATCGCCGCCGCCAGCGCCACCGGCAGCCGGATCTTCGAGGTTATCAAAAAGATCACCATCTCCAGCATCGATCGCCGCGAGCAGGTCATTGAGCTCTGCGTCCCCCAACACGTTGTCGGCCTGATCGGCAAGCTCAGCGAGTTCGGCAAGCTCCTCACCCTCACCCGTGGAAGCCGCCTGTGTACCGTCGGGTACAGGGGCGTCAATCAAGGCCGCACTGCCTGCGGCAAGCGGAACACCGAGGGAGTCCAGCGCACCGTCGTCCGCACCGTCTCCGGCTTCAGTGGTGTGCAGCACCGCATCGACGGCCCCCTGGGGGGATTGCCATAGGCTTACCTGCCCGCTCCCCGTCAGCGCCTGAGGAGCACCGGTGCCGCCGGGAGCGATGGACACCTCACCACCCTGGGATGTCACCAGTCTCTCGCCGTCTTGGATCTGGTCTCCAGGACGAAGCTCTCGAAGCGTCCCGTCTTCGCTTTGAATCCACGCTTGCCCTTGAACCGCCACCACTGTCGCTGTGCTCATTATCGAGTCCCTGCCCCTGTCTCGCGGTGTGCCTCGCCGTCCCGGGTACCGTGGCCATAATGACCCCGCCAAGACTCAGCGCATCCCGCTAGTTATCTCCAGATAGCTGTCGGTGCGTTCCGTTGTTGCACATATCTGCAGTCTGCAAACAACCCGCACATCCAGCACAATTTGGAAGCAGTATTAGCGAAGCACCTTATGTCTCGGCATTGGACTCAAGTACAGGCACAAAGAGCATTCCGTTGCAGAACGCTCAGTTTGGTCAATTTTATAAGCATCAATCTTAGATTAGAGATGCATTTTCACACATCAAAATCATATAGAACTCACATTACCTAAGATTAAAATACTGGTACTGACTGCCGTGACCATATCTATCTAAGACACACCTTCTAACACTAGTTATCTAGTCATTTTCTGCTAACTCGTTAAATCAGCGATCTTTTGTGGTCCTGCTTCCTAGAGGGCGACGCCCAAGACGTGCCTCACTCTTTTGGGAGGCACGCCGGACAGCCGGCTCCCACCGTCTCTTCTCCTCCCCCCAGGCATGACGTTGCTAAGTCGTCAAAAACCGTCTTTAGCACCAGCGCGCCGCCCGCAGCGCCGGGGTGAATTCAGCACGCCTTCCTGATTCAGAAAAAAACAAATAATTTCAATTAGTTATACCAACAAAGCTCGAGGCGTATCTAATGGGCAACATCTAGGATGTTGATTTTTAAGGACTTATACAAAGGTCACATACATGCGTCTCCTTAGGGAGACACTTTTGTCTTTCACTGAGCCCGAACGGCTAGGCACGCCAAAGACGAAACGCCATAAGTATCTGTTTTTTATATAAATCAATGAAACATGGCCCAGACTTTGCGCACCAGAACACCCAGTACAAGGCTTGACCCGCGCCACAGCACCACAGCGTGAGTGCACCAGGGCAGCCGCCACTACCACAGACGTTCGCAAGGAGAGGGTTCATGAAGATCACCATTCACGGTTCTGGTTACGTGGGTCTCGTCACCGGCGCCTGCCTCGCTGACGTAGGACACGATGTCATGTGTGTGGACGTCGACCAGGTCAAGGTCGCCCGACTCAAGCGCGGCGAAGTCCCTATCTACGAACCAGGATTGGAAGAGCTGATCCGCCACAACATGGATGACGGTCGTTTGCGCTTTTCCGACAGCCCACAAGAGGGTGTCGCGCATGGTCTGCTTCAGTTCATCGCGGTCGGAACTCCGCCTGACGAAGATGGCAGCGCTGACCTGACCCATGTGCTGGGTGTGGCGCAGACCATTGGCCAGTACATGAATGACTATCGAGTGGTGATCAACAAGTCCACCGTGCCGGTGGGTACAGCCGACAAGGTCACTCAAGCCGTTGCCAACACACTGGAAGGTCGTCAGCTGGATGTCGATTTCGATGTCTGCTCAAACCCGGAATTCCTGAAGGAAGGGGCCGCCATCGAGGACTTCTCGCGTGGTGCTCGTATCGTGGTGGGAACCGACAGCGATCGAGTACGCCGACTGATGCGCGAATGCTATGCGCCCTATAGCCGCCAGCGCGACAAGCTGATGTTCATGGAAGTCCGTAGTGCCGAACTGACCAAGTACGCAGCGAACGCCATGCTTGCGACAAAAATCAGCTTCATCAATGAAATCGCCAACCTGGCAGAGCATCTGGGAGCGGATGTCGAACAGGTGAGGCACGGTATCGGCAGTGATCCTCGCATCGGCTATCACTTCATCTACCCGGGATGTGGCTACGGTGGCTCCTGCTTCCCCAAGGACGTCAAGGCACTGGCGCGCACGGCCAGTGAAGTGGGAGCACCAGCGCGCATGCTTCAGGCGGTGGAAACCGTCAACAACAACCAGAAGACGCGACTGTTCGACAAGCTGGAACTTGCGCTGCATGGCAACCTGGAAGGACGCACCATCGCCATCTGGGGCCTGGCATTCAAGCCCAACACCGACGACATGCGTGAAGCCCCCAGTCGCGTGCTGATGGAGCAACTGTGGCAAGCCGGCGCACGGGTCCAGGCCTTCGACCCCGAAGCCGCTGCCGAGTGTCATCGCATCTACGGTGAGCGCCCGGACCTGTGCCTGTCAAAACAGCGCGATGCCGCCCTCGAAGGCGCCGACGCGCTGGTCATCTGCACCGAATGGAAAGCCTTCCGCACGGTGGACTTCGACAAGATCGCTCGCACGCTTAACCATCCGTTGGTCATCGATGGCCGCAACCTCTACTCCCCCGAGGATGTGGAACAAGCTGGGCTCGAGTACTACGCCATGGGCCGTGGAGCGTCTCTCCAGCAACCCAGGGTGTGAGGGCTCGACCATGTCATCACTTCCCAAGCACACCTCCGTGGCCAGCAAGGCCACGGAGTTGACCACCCTGGCTCTGCTGCTCGCCCTGCTCGTCGTGCTGGTCAGTGAACTCCCATCAGAGGTGTTCTCACCGGCGTCGAAGAGCTTCTTCTTTGCCATCGGTGCCGTGGGTGCCTGGCGCTACTCCTGGTGGTTCGTCCAGGCCCTGCGCTCGGTGTGGTACAACCGCCGCATCTTCCCTCGGATGCGGGCACAGGCCGATGCCTTGGGTGACGCCGGCAGGCCGTCGGAGCTGTACGTGCTGTGCACCTCGTTTCGGATCGATCCGGACGTCTGCTATCGCGTCTACGATGCGCTGATTCGCGAAACCCGCAGCTACGGCGTGCCGACGACGGTCTTCGCCTCGGTGTCGGACCAGACCGACGTGGACATCATCTCCCACGTCCTGCAGGAGCATGGCTGGCCCGGGCATATCGAAGTCAGATACATGTTCCAGAAGGGCGACGGCAAGCGCTCCGCCATGGCTGAGGTGCTACGTGCGATCTCCCGTCGTGCACCGGCACCGGACGCGCTATTGGTGTCCATGGACGGTGACATTCTGCTGGAACCCGGCACCCTGGAGCGCTCGCTGTCGTTCTTCGCGCTGCGTGATGACCTTGGCGCTCTGACGACCAACAACAGTGCGATCGTCACTGGCAACGATGCCACCAAGGAGTGGTACGACCTGCGCTACGCGCAACGCCACCTGGTGATGAGTTCGATGTCTGTGTCAGAGCGCCTGCTGGTGCTCACCGGGCGCTACAGTGCCTTTCGTGCAGACCTCGCTACCCACCCTGACTTCATTGACATGGTCGAGAACGACCACGTGGATCACTGGCGCTTCGGCACCTTCAAGTTCCTGTCCGGCGACGACAAGTCGACCTGGTACTGGCTGCTGAAAAATGGCTGGAAGATGCTCTACCTGCCGGACGTCTACGTCTCTGGCTTCGAGGAGCTACCTGATCGCACGCGCTTTTTCGCCTCTACCACCGATCTGATGCGCCGCTGGTACGGCAACATGCTGCGCACCAGTGGCCGAGCCATCGCCCTGGGACCGCGCCCGATGGGGCTATTCACCTGGTGGAGCCTGATCGACCAGCGTCTCTCCATGTGGACGACCCTGATCGGGCCGACGGTGGCAATACTGGTGTCCTTGTTCGTGCGCCCGTCGTTCATCTTCGCCTATGCCCTGTGGATTCTGTTCACCAGGGGCATCTCGACGTTGATTCTTGCCTGGCAGCGCGGTCGCTTCAGCCTGCTGTGGATTCCGCTGATCTACTACAACCAGGTCTACGGCGCCCTGCTCAAGACCTACGTGAGCTTTCGCTTCAATCGGCAGAAATGGTCGCGCCAGGGAATCTCTGCGGGTGAACCGGACAACCCCAAGGCGGTTCGTCGACAGCGGCGGATGGGGCATCTGCTGCATGCCTTCCACGTCTGCCTGATGCTGTTCGTGCTGACCCTGGCAACCGGTGTGCTGAAGATCCCGGACGCCACATCCCTCGACATTCTTGGTCAGTCAGGAGCCGCCGCTAGCCCCGCCACTGTTGCGCCTCCCTAGGGGCTCTACGCCGCGCCATTCAAGCGTCCCACGATACCCGATCGATACGCACGACCAGATACGTCCCGACACGGCCAACTTCGACACAGGATCTCAGATACCGCCATGAGCGATTACTTCGACCACCACGATCAAGAGACACCTTCGTCACGTCCTGCCTCTTCGCCCTCTCAACAGCGGGCAGAGCCTAGCCTCGGGCAGGCTGGCCATGACGCCAGTACCAGCAACGGTGACAGCCGCCCAGGCCTCGCCCACGAGCGACGCGATGAACGCCGCTATATCCGCGTCACGCCGACCTTTGAAGTGCGCTTCGAGGATGGCAACCGTTTTCGCGGCGTCGACCTGTCACAGGGTGGGTTCGCGATCGAAAGCCCGAAAGCCATGCGCAAGGATGCGCGCATTCGCGGCGAGATCGCCATCCAGACCGCCAGCGGGGAACTGCTGGTGCCGGTCGGCGCCAGCTGCCGCCACAGCCTCGCACAGGAGGGGCGCGCCGGTACGCATCACGCTGGCTTCGAGATTACCGACATTTCCCCCTCCCACCTGGAGCTGCTGCGCCAGGTCGTGCGAGCCCACCTGGCAGGACGACCGCTGAACGTCGAACAGCTGTTGCAGGGTGAAGACAGCCAGACTCCCCGCAAGCGACGTGGAGCGGGCAGTGCACCCCAACCGGCGGCGCGTCCCCCCAAGCCCTTGGGTCGTTACGTGGCGCTGTTCATGGGCTTTGCGGTTCTGGCCATCGTGGCGGCGGCCACGGCCTACCGCAACTTCATGCTGATTGAACCCAGCTTTGCCGCGGTCACCGCTCCACGCATCGATATCCGAGCCCCTAGCCCCGGTATCTTGATGGCCCATGAGCTGGAAGCCGGTGATCGCGTCACCCGCGACGAAGCACTCACGCGGGTCAAGGACGTAGACCTGGAGTCCGACCTCATTCTGGCCGAGGCGGCTCAGCGCTATAACAGCCAACTGATCGAAAATCTGCAGGAAAGCCTGGATAGCGCCAACGGCGGTCAGGTCAGCCTGGCCAACTCCGCTGAGCCGGGCAACGGCGAAGCCGTCAGCTTCGAGACGGTGTCACCCGCCATTGCCGAGGCCCGGATCGACCAGTTCGAGACGGCCAGGGACTTCCAGGCGTCCCGCGTCACCGCACTGCAGGCACGCCAGTCCCAGAACGAGATTTACAGCCCCTGCGACTGCCTGGTCGCCTGGGCCCTGTCCAGTTCTGACGGCACCTACATCAATGAAAGCGAAAAGATCATGACCTTGATGCGCACCGGTCAGGACGAGGTCATGGTCGAAGCTCTGGTCCATATGGACGACATCGACCGCATCGAGCCGGATCAGTTGGCCTACCTATCACTGCCCAATGCCTCAGGCACGATCAGCGCCAGGGTGCGCAGTGTGGCTCTCGACATCGAGCGCCAGCCCCGCGCGGGCTTCCCCAGCTGGGTGCGCCAGCAGCAGAACGTCGCCAGCGTGCTGCTGGTACCGGAAAAGCCGTTGCCCGTCGAAAGCGTCGGCACCCCGGTGGACGTGCGCTTCACCGAACAGGCGCTGCTGGGCGCCACCGCCGAGTGGATCTGGCAGAGCGGCCGCGGCATCTACCAGCAGGCCAGTCGACTGTTTTCTTCCGCCAAGGAAAGCCCTGAGGCCAACCAGGCAGGCTGATGCCCTCGCCATCGACGCGTCAGGGGAGCGCCTCCCCTGAGCGCTGCATGACAGTGATCAAGGAGAACACGCCATGACCAACACGACGCGCCTGACCGCTTCTGTCCTCGCCGTACTGGCCGCACAACCGCTGCTGGTCCAGGCCGCTGACGAGCCAGGACGGCCCGATGTTGCTGCCTGCTCCACCCGCCTTCCGCTGGTAGCGTCTCCGGCGCCGATGCTTGGCGAGTCGAGCGCTCACGATGCGATTCGAGAGGGCTTTGACACCACCCGAACCTGGGGCACCGAGGAAAACGTCGAACTGCTCGCCGGACACGCCGAGACGCCCGCCCTGCGCGTGCATTATCCGCAAGGAACGTCCTCACCGGGAGACACCGACGTCGGTGGTGCCGGCTTCTACGCCGAGCCCGCCGAACTGTCAGGCAGCGACCACGCCTGCCTCAGCTATCGGGTCCGTTTCGAGCAGGGTTTCGACTTCGTCAAGGGCGGCAAGCTGCCGGGTCTGTTCGGCGGTGAAGCCCCCAGTGGCGGCGATGACGTCACCGGCGAAAACGGTTTTTCGATGCGCTACATGTGGCGCGAGAACGGTCAAGGCGAGCTCTACGAATACGTGGTGGGCGGTGACAACGACTACGGAGACTCCATTGCCCGTGGGCGCTTCAGCTTTCCATCCGGACAGTGGGTCACGCTGGAACAGGAAATCATCCTCAATGATCCCGGCCAGGCCAATGGCGTCGCTCGCGTCTGGGTCAATGGCCAGCCGCTGATCGAGCAGACCGATATCACCTATCGCACCAGCGACAGCGTTCACATCGACGGCCTCATGTTCTCCACCTTCTTTGGTGGACATGGCAAGGACTGGCGCACGCCGCGGGACCAGCACGTCGACTTCGCCGACTTTCACTTCTACGCACCACGTTCATGAGTGTGACGGCCCACGGGCCGTCAACAAGGAGACCCTGCATGCCTGACTTGCGCGGATCATCGCCTCGCATCATCGCCTCGGCCTGGACAGCGCTACCTGCCGTGCTGGCGGGCAGCCTTGCGCTGGCAGCCGTATCGACAGCGGCCCAGGCCATGACCCTGGAAGAGCGAGCCGAACTCGACCTCAGCGACTACCGCGTGACGCGTCCTGACGCTTCCTACTTCGATGTGGACAGCCGCATGCAGATGCTGGCAAGCACCGATAACTCCATCTTGCTGCAGGAAATCGACCAGCTCTCCAACGGGCCGAGCTGCCAGCAGCTGCTGGCACAGGAACCGATCACGACCCGGCTGCGTATACCAGGCTATTACCCCAGCCCCAAGGAGTGGGAGCTGGCCTCCCAGCCGCTGTTCGACTTTGAAGACAGCGTATCGATGCTGGCTGGCTCCTTCGTCGCCACCGCCGACGACTACTATGCACAGTGCCTGGTGTCGTTCCTTGATCAATGGGCGCAGCACGATGCCTTGACCGACTTCCACTACGATCCCATGGAGCCCCAGGCGTGGTTCGCCACCGAGTCGATGATCTTTGCCGCCGGCATGGCCTACTCGGTGGTGCGGCCCGAGGTCGAGGGCCACACCCAGGCCAAGCAACGCATCGAAGAGTGGCTGAACCGGCTGGCGCACAAGCACGCCAAGATTCCCGGGCAGCCCGGTAACAGCTGCTGCAACAACCACTTCTACCGGCGAGCCCTCTACGCCAGCGTGATCGGGGTGGTGACCGAGGATGACGAACTGTTTCGCTTCGGTGTCAGCGCCATCTATTCGGCACTGTCCGACATGACCGATCAGGGGGCCTTCCCGCTGGAAATCGACCGGGGTCGTCGCGCCACTCACTACCAGAACTATGCCCTGCTCTACCTGATCACCAACATGCAGGTCATCGCGCGTCAGGGCTACGACATCTTCGATCTCGAGATAGACGGCCACAGCATCCACGATGCGGTGGACTTCGCCCTGACCATCTTCAATAACCCGGAAGCTCTTGGAGACCTTGCTCCTCGCGAGCAGTACACCGGTTTTCTCAAGGACAACCAGTATTTTGCCTGGATGGAGATCTACCAGAACCACTTCGATGACCCCCGCATCGAGGAATTCCTGACTCAGGTCCGCCCGGTCTACAACCGCAGCGCCGGCGGCTACCAGACGCTCTACTTCATGTCACCGCAGGCGCAACAGCACCTGGTCATCGACGAAAGCCGGCGCGAGACGACCGCCTTCGAAGGCCTTGCCGATGACGCTGTGTCGCAGTGACCGATAAAAAAGCCCCAGGAGGCCTGCCCATGATGCTCCCCCACTTTCGCTCCTTTACTCCTCAAGGCCTGCGCTGGTCGAAGGCCTTTCCGCTGACCGCATCCGCCGCCATGGCCCTGTGGCTGGGCGGCTGCGCCGCGCCGGGCTCGCAATTCCAGTCGACCGGGGTCGACCCGTTGCCGGCGCAGTACCAGGACTTCTTTGATGGCGAACAGCCGCGCAATCCCGAATGGATGCATGACAACGCGCTCGACAAAGCCGAGCAGCTGGTCGCCGCGGGACAGACCCGCGAGGCGATCCTCGAACTGAAGGCCGTGGCGGCCCAGGACATACCCAAGGCGTACTACGAACTGGGCAAGATCTGGGACCAGGGTAAAGGCATCCAGGCAGACCCCGCCAAGGCGGCCACCTACTATGAAGACGCCGTGCGCACCCCATCTTACATACTGGGCCACGCATCGCTGAATCTGGCCAAGCTGAGCCTTGAGCAGGAAGGTGCCCCCTACCGCCCGGTACTCGCCTACTACCTGCTCGAACAGGCCATGGAAGAGCAGATTGGCCGTGACGAGGGGGTGGTCATGGCATCGCTTCTGGCTCGCGGTGCCGACGGCGTTGCCGCCGACCCTCAGCGTGCCCTGGCGCTTTACCGTCAAGCGGCTGACAACGGCAATGCCGATGCCACTCTGGCCTTGGCCCAGGCTTACGCTGAAGGCGGCTGGTTGGACAACGACCCCGAGCGCTCACGCCAATATGCGCAGCGCTATGCCGAAGGCCTGCGCGAGCGAGCCGGTGGCGGCGACGTCAAGGCCATGACCGAGCTGGCCGAGCTGTACGCCGCGGATGGCCTGCTTGCCGGCAACGATGAGCAGCGCCTGCATTGGTTGAGTCAGGCCGCCCAGGCGGGTGATCCTGGCGCTGTCGCCAAGGCCGGCCGTGAGATGCTCGAAAGCGGCCGCGCCGACCAGGGCGCTGAGCTGCTGAGTGAAGCGGCCAAGACGGGCGATGTCGATGCCATGGAGCGCCTGGGCAAACTGCTGCTCGAGGGAGACGGGCTCAGAGCGCGTCCCATGGAAGCCCGCTCATGGCTTGAAAAGGCCATCGCCGAAGACTCCGTGACGGCGCGTGTCACGCTGGGCCGTGCCCTGCTGGAAGGGGATGCATTGCCGGCCGAGCCGCAGCGAGGCATTCGCCTGCTCGAGGAAGCGGCCAACCGCGATGACGCTCTGGCCCTCGCGGTTCTCGGCCAGGTCTACCTGTCTGACGAACGGGTGCCGTCACAGCCGATCATGGCCGCTCGCTATCTTGAGCGTGGCCATGAACTGGGGCACCCCTTCGCCACCGAGCAGCTGGGACAGCTGTATCTCGAAGGCCGTGGCGTAGCCGCCAACCCGGCCCGCGCCGAACGCCTGCTGCGCGAGGCCATCGAGCAGGGCCAGACCGGCGCCTTGCGGGTACTGGGTGAGGCCTACCTGCAGCAGGACGGCCCGCTGGCCTACCAGCCCAATGAAGCAGAGCGCCTGCTGTCCCAGGCCGTCGAGGCGGGCGACACCAGCGCGGCCACTCGCTTGGGTGAAGCCTACCTCACCGGCGACCTGGCCGGTGGTCAAGGCCTCCAGCAGGCCTCTGTACCCTCACAGCCGCAGACGCCAGCCGCGTCCTCGACCATGTCATCAACCAGGCTTCCCACCCCATCGGCGCAGCCGGAGGTCAGCCCCAGAGTCGAGGCGGGTCGTCGTCTGCTGACAGAAGCTGCCGAGCAGGGCGACGCCTATGCCATGGTGGTGCTGGGCCGAGCCTATCGCGATGGTACCGGTGTCGAGCGCGACCTGACCGCGGCGACAGACTGGCTTGAACGGGCCGAGCAAGCGGGCCATCCCTCCGCGGCTGAAGCCCTGCTGCGCACCCAACGGGATCGCGGCAAGGCCGGCGATATCCAGGCCCTGATCGCTTCTGCGCGTCAGGGAAACGTCAACTCCATGGCGGATCTCGGTCGCGCCTATCGTGACGGTCAGGGCATTGGCCAGAACAACGCCGAGGCCAGTCGCTGGCTGGAACAGGCCGCTCGTCAGGGTCACCCTGGCGCCGCCGCCGCCCTGGGCCGGATGTACCTGGACGGTGATGGGGTCAGCAGGGATCCCGCCAAGGGCGCCGAATTGCTCAAGATGGCGGTGGCGGGAGGCCACGCCGGCGCGCGAGCAGACCTTGGCGAGCTTCTGCTGAGCGGAAACGGGGTCGACGCCGACCCTGAGCGAGGCCGTCAGCTGCTGCAACAGGCTGCAGAAGCAGGCAACCAGTACGCTGCCCAGACTCTGGGTGAGGCCTATCTGGATGGCCAGGGTGTCACCGCCGATGGAGAGCAGGCCGAACGCTGGCTCAGCCAGGCCAGCGAGGCCGGCAACCTGTCGGCCCGCTCCGCCCTGGGCACGGCGCTGATACGCGGCGACCAGCAACTGGCCCAGGACGTACAGCGAGGAGAGCAGCTTTTGACCAGCGCAGCCGACCAGGGGCATGCCGGCGCCCAGGCCAACCTTGGCCGCGAATATCTGCGCGGTGACAACCTGGAGCGTGATACTCGGCAGGGAGCCGACTATCTGCTGCAAGCCGCTCGCCAAGGGCACGAGACCGCGCGGCTGGCCCTGGCCAAGGCCTACCTTGCCGCCAACGGCCTGGAAAACGCCAACCGGGAACAAGCGCTGGTATGGCTGGATGGAGTGATGGACGGCAACTCGCAGCTGGCCTCCCAGACCCTGCATGACCTGCTGTCTGACGAAGCCACCCTGGCCGCCATGCCCGCTGCCATGGAGGCAGACAGCTAATGTCCTGGCCGGCCGGGGCCCACGCCCTGGCCGACCCAGCCATCTCTCCCCCCTATCTCTCCCCCTCTATCTCTCCATCCCCGCCAGTGTCGCGAGAGCGCGTCGCTGGCTAGCTCTCTAGACGCTCACTCAGGGCCTCGATAAAGGCACGCAGCTTGGCCGACTGGCGAAGTCTGGGCGGGTAGATCATCTGAATCGTACGCGTGCGCTCAGCATACGTCGGCAACACCTCCACCAGGTCCCCCCTGGCCAGATCGTCGGCCACCAGATAGTCTGCCACTCGCACGATGCCCCGACCTGCCAACGCCTGCTGACGCAGCAGTCGATGATCATTGATGCTCAAGCATCCCTCCAGGGTGACGTCCTCCGCATCGAACGACCACAGCTGTTGCTGGGTGAAGGTCAGGCAACGATGCTCGCGCAATTCTGCCGTGGATTGGGGCTGACCATGGCGCGCCAGATAGGAAGGTGCCGCGCAGCAAACCGCGCGGTAGCGCATCAGCGGACGCGCGATCATGCGCTCCGGTGGAACCAGGGTCGAGCGAAATGCCAGATCAAAGCGCTCTCGTGTCAGGTCATGGTTGCGATAGCTGACGTCCAGGTGCAGGCGTAGTTCGGGATGTGTGCGCTGAAAGTCGTTACAGATGTCCATCAGGTAGTGCTCGGCAAACAGCACCGGCGCCGTAATGCGCAGCTCTCCTGACAGGCGCCCGCCAGCGTGCTCGAGCTCTCTTCCCAGCTCTATCAGGCTATCCTGCACCTGGTCCATGCGCCGCAGCACGCGCTCACCATCTTCAGTGAGCCGCACGCTCCTGGTCGAACGAATCAAGAGACTGACGTTGAGGTCACGCTCCAGACGCCGGACCTGCTCGGACAAATAGCTTTTCGACACGCCGGATTGTTCGGCAGCACGGGTAAAACTCAGCGTGCGGGCGACATCGGCGAACAGTGCCATCCGCTCCAATGTCTTGTGATCAGGACTTGCCATCATCAGATTCCTGCCAATAAAGGACGGTCTGCACCACGAATGACGCCGTGCTTGCAGTAAAACTCTACCCTTGCTGAATGACCGGTGACAGGCCTTACTGTTCACCTGAACGAACAATGTTTTCTCGCTACTGACTTCTAGCGAACGCTAGCCCTAGCTAGAGTGTGGGCAGCCAGAGTGAGGTCGGCCAGGGTGCGGGCAGCCAGAGTGTAGCTTCCCGGCAGGCGTCATCACCCTGGAACCCCGGGCATGCCACAGGTCCTGGCACTATCCCCTCGGCCCCTCATGTCCGCCCTTGTCACGGAGGAAATCAGCATGACCTACCATCCTGCAGCAGACCGCTATGATCGCATGCGCTACCGGCGCTGTGGTCGAAGTGGTCTGAAACTTCCTGCCCTGTCGCTCGGCCTGTGGCACAACTTCGGTCACAACGCCGACGAGCGCAATGCACGCGACATCTGCCGCACGGCGTTCGACCACGGCATCACCCACTTCGACCTGGCTAACAACTATGGTCCGCCCCCCGGCAGTGCCGAACAGATGTTTGGGCGTATTCTGCACTCGGACTTTGCCGGCCATCGCGATGAGCTGGTGATATCGACCAAGGCGGGCTACCACATGTGGCCTGGGCCCTACGGTGAATGGGGTAGCCGCAAGTACCTGCTGTCGAGCCTCGACCAGAGCCTTGCGCGAATGGGCATCGACTACGTCGACATCTTCTATTCCCATCGCTTCGACCCAGAGACGCCGCTGGAAGAGACCATGGGAGCGCTCGACCACGCCGTGCGCTCCGGCAAGGCGCTCTATGCCGGCATTTCGTCCTACAGCCCAGAACGCACTCGCGAGGCCGCCAGACTGCTGCGCGACATGGGCACGCCATGCCTCATTCATCAGCCCAGCTACTCGATGATCAATCGCTGGATCGAAGATGACGGCTTGCTCGACGTTCTCGACGAGGAAGGCATCGGCTCAATCGTCTTCTCGCCCCTCGCCCAGGGACTGTTGACCAACAAGTATCTCGATGGTGTGCCCCAGGACAGCCGTCTGGCCAAGGGCGGCGCCATCCGCGAGGACCACCTGTCGGACGACAACCTGAGGCGGGTAAGGGCGCTCAACGATATCGCCGCGCAACGGGGCCAGACCTTGGCCCAAATGGCGATTGCCTGGGTCCTGCGCCAGGGCCGCGTTACCACCGCATTGATTGGCGCCAGCCGGTCGGAACAGGTCGTCGACTGCGTCAGAGCACTGGACAACCCAGAATTCAGCGACGCAGAGCTCGCAGAGATCGACCGCTACGCGGTGGATGGTGGCATCAATCTTTGGGCGCAGTCATCCAAGGCCTGAAAGCACGCGCCTCGTCATGAGGCGCATGTGCCGATACTGCTGCGTCAGCACGATTCCATGGTAACGCTCGGCCGCGTGCAGAGTAGCGCTGCTCGGCTCTGCGGCTCTGTGCCTCCACCCTGCCGTCAACTGAGGTCATGGCAGCTGCAAAAAGAATTTGAGTGATTGCTCAAGATGAGTTTGAATAGCCTCCTAAATACCGGCTAGACAGCCAATGAGGAGCATCACCATGGCACGCGTCATCAACCGCACCCTGCTGGACTGGGGGCGACTGACCGCCAATCTGGTCACCTACCCTGAGGGTCATAGCGTCTATCGTCATAATGATCCCATGGGCGGCGGCCGATACTTCAAGCTGAACATGATCCTCAAGGCGCCCAAGGCAGGAGGCGTGTTCGAGACGGAGCGAGTGATCTTCAACCTATTCAACCGGGTCATCCTGTTCCGGCCTGACCTTTACCAGCACAGCGTGTCGCGGATCGAGAAAGGCCAACGGGTGCTGCTGAGCCTGGCCCTGCATACCCCGTAGCAAGCGACTATCAGTGAAGCGTTCACCAACGTTTCTCGCCGGCTCTCTCGCTCTTCTCTCGCTCTTCTCTCCACCCCATCGCACGCGAAAACCTCGATACCTTGCCGAATCAGCCGCCACTCAAGGAATAAGGGAACCTGGCGCCTCCTCCCCGGCCAAAGCCAGCATGGCCTTCGTCTTCAGGAGTCGCTGTGGTGTCTGATGCTCTGGTATTGGCGGAAATCGCTGCCAGCCGGTTCGGCCTGGGTCCCCGGCCAGGAGAGCTCGAGCAGATTGCTCACGATCCCCAAGGCTGGGTGCTGGCCCAGCTGGATGCGCCCCAAGAGGCCCTGCTAGGCCCCGGAGGAACGCCACTGCCCTCCACGCTCGACTATCTGGAGCGCTTCGCCCAGTTTCAGCGCGACCATGCCGAGGCACGGCGACGCATGGCCCGCCAGACGGCAGCGGGCGGGACCTCGCTACCGCGCCTGTCCCAGCGCTTTGGTCGCGATATGCAGGCGGAACGACAAGCTCGGGCACGACAGCAGTGCCTTACGGGCGCCCCGGTGCTGGAACGCTGGGTGATGTTCTGGAGCAACCACTTCTGCGTTTCCGCCGATCGCGGCAAGGTCGTGATGCTGCCCGGCGCCTACGAGCGCGAGGCCATCCGCCCCAACATCACCTCCCGCTTCAGCGACCTGCTGCTGGCAGTGGAACAGCACCCGACCATGCTGCTGTACCTGGAAAACGCAGACTCTGTCGGCCCTTCCTCGGCCGTTGCTCGCGCCGCTCGCCGACGGGCCTCACCGCGATCTCTGGGGCTCAATGAAAATCTGGCCCGGGAAATCCTCGAGCTGCACACCCTGGGCGTCGACGGGCCATACGACCAAGCAGATGTCGTCGCCCTGGCCCAGGCGCTTACCGGCTGGCGCACCCCGCTGGAGATGCCGCCGGCCACGAACCCACCTGATCTGGGCTCCCATGGCAGTGTCTTTCACGAAGCGGCCCATGAGCCAGGTCCACGGATCCTGCTGGGACAGCGTTTCGCTGCAGATGGCGCCGGTCAGGGTCAAGCCATGCTGCGCCTGCTGGCACAGCATGAATCGACAGCTACCTTCATCGCGCGCAAGCTTGCCGGCCATTTCGTGGCAGACCATCCTCCGGCAGAGCTGGTCAGCGCCTTGGCCAGGAGCTTTCGCGATCAAGACGGCGACCTTGCCGAACTCTACCGTACCCTCTTCCGTCATCCTCTTGCCTGGCAGCCCGGGGCACCCAAGTTTCGCCGACCTGAGGAGTTCCTGGTGGCCCTTTATCACGCCTTGGACAAGACCCCACCTTCGACGGGAAATCAGTGGGAACAGGAGCTGCGTCTACTCGGCCAGCGCCCCTTCTGGCCTGGCTCTCCCGCCGGGTGGAGTGACGACAGCCGTGACTGGATCGGCGCGGATGCGCTGTATCGACGTGTTGCACTGGCACGCCGCCATGGACGCGATAGTACGGTGGAACCGCTGGCTCTGGCGGAGCACTGCCTGGGACCCAGGTTACGCGAGGAGACCGCCGTCGCGATCAGCCAGCAGCCCCCTGGGATGGGCCGAGCCATGGTGCTGGCAAGCCCGGAGTTCCAGTGGCGCTAGTCGCCCGACTTCCTCCTTTTCGACCTTCTCATTCCCGACACTCTCGATCCTGAACCCTGGGGATTCGCTACGGAGGCTGCCATGCTGAATCGACGTGATTTTCTCGGACGCCTGGCGCTGGGGTGCAGCATGTGGCTATGGCCGCCCCTCGCCAGGGCCGAGACACACCAGGCGCGTCCTCGTCTGGTGGTGGTATTGCTGCGTGGTGCCCTCGATGGTCTAACGGCACTTCCTTGCCCCGGTGATCCGGCATACGCCAGCTTGCGCGGCGACCTTGCGGCGGCACTGCACCCGACAGCCCCTATGCTGAATGACACCTTTGCGCTGCATCCTGCGCTGTCATTCTGTCATCAACGCTTCCTGGCCGGGGACATGGCCGCCATACACGCCTGCGGCCAGGCCTATCGGGGACGCTCACACTTCAGTGCCCAGGACTGCCTGGAGAACGGCACCGACCATCCGGGTGGCAGTCGCACCGGCTGGCTCAATCGAGCCATTGGCGAACAGGCTCACACCCAAGGCATCAGCCTCACGGATGACCGCCCTTTGATGATTCGAGGGCCCGCCCCCATCACCAGCTGGGTCCCCTCCCCCACCTCGGACGCTACCCGCGTGCTGGCCGCCAGAATGAGCGGGCTCTATCGACACGACGAGCGGCTGGGTCCGGCCTTCGCCAGAGCCCTGGAGATGCAGCGCATCGTTTCAGATGAGGTGGTGGGCGGTACCCGCCTGGAGGACATCATGCCGGCGGCGGGACGCTTTCTGGCACCTGCCGAGGGAGCCAGTGTGGCGCTGATCGATGACCAGGGCTGGGATACGCATGCGCGCCAGAACGCCGTACTGGCGCGCAAACTTGCCGACCTGGATCACGGCCTGTCAGCGCTGCATCGGCAGCTCGGCGCTAGCTGGCGGCATACGGCCGTGGTGGTAATGACCGAGTTCGGTCGCACCGTTCGCGTCAACGGCAGCGGTGGCACCGACCACGGCACCGCCAGCTGCGTGCTGCTGGCTGGCGGCGCCATCCGAGGGGGCAAGGTCCACGGCGACTGGCCGGGTCTCGCTCGCCTTCGCGACAATAGAGACCTTGTCGCCGCTCAGGATATTCGCAGCGTACTGAAGGGAGTGCTGCGAGATCATCTGGGGCTGCAGCGTGCCGCACTGGATACCACCGTCTTCCCGGACAGCAGGACCATCGCCCCTTTTGAAGGGCTGATCAGAGCCACCTGATACCGTCGTCTCTCCCCCAATAGTCGCTCAGGATTCCTCACTCAGGGACCACGTCACCGCTTGGTGCTTATATCAGAGACGAGGTCCTGTCGGCTGCGCCAATGCATGCCAATGCATGGAGGTAAGGGGGGGCTTTCATCGGGCATATTGTTACGATATAACATATAAAAATCTCCCAGGAGCCTTCCTTTATGTCGCTTTCTCAGCCGCGCCCCGTCGCGCCCTCCCTCCCTCTTGGCTCAAGCAGCGCGCTGGTCGACTCCCCCCAGGCCGCCGCAGCGCCCGTGCAGGCTCACAGCAACGTGCCACATTGGGCGATGGGTACCGAGGCCAGCGTATTGCCCCGAATTTATGAAGACACTATCACCATCTCCGTGCTCCAACGGGCCCTGCCTGCCGTTCTGGCAAGCAGCGCTCAGGCCCAATGCCGCAGCGCGCGACTGTGGAGCTTTCAGTGGCTGGGTCCCGCCAATACGGACATGAAGCAGGCCCTGCTGCGCAGCTTGCCTGCAGCTGAGCAAGCAACAGCACTGATCGATGACGTCCTGCTGCTGACGGAGGCCATGGGAATGCTATTCGACACTGACAGCCTGGGGGTCAGACTGCGCCTGATGAATGCCGCGATGTGCCCGCGCTTCCATTGTGACAAGCTGCCGGTGCGCATGGTCACGACCTATGTCGGCGCAGGCAGCGAATGGCTTCCGGAGTTTGCCGTCAATCGTCAGGGACTGGGCGCTCCGACCCCGGACAAGCCCGACGTACTGCGCGAGCCCAGCGCGATTCGGGCGCTGGCACCAGGGGACCTGGCGCTGTTGAAGGGAGATGGCTGGGCCGGCAATGAAGGGCGGGGCCTGGTCCATCGCAGCCCCGCCGTGGCGTCGGGCGGTCGACGCCTACTGCTGACGATTGATCCGGCCTGAGCCGGCTTTGGCTTAGTGGACCTTGAGACGGGGGCCCACTGAGCGACCGAAGGCATCGCTCACCGCTTCGGCAGCACCCTTCCAGGGGCCCAGCAAGAGGAACTGATGCTGTCGCTGCAGGCCCTGATACGCGGCTCGGGCCAGGCGCCCGCGCAGCGTGATGTCATCAGCAAACACGCCGCGCAGGGTACCCACGCTGCCCGCCTCGCCCAAGGACAGCAGGGTCCCCTTGTCCTCGTAGCGGAAGGGGACCGGGTCATCTCCTGCCAGATAACGCGGCAGTTCTCGGGCCAGGTGTTCGGCCTGCTCGCTGGCGGCCTGAGCGGTAGGAGGCGCCGGGCTTTCCTCGATCCAGGAGCAATCCCCAAGTGCAAACACCGCGTCATTGTCCATGGCCTGGAGGCTCGGCCTAACGATCCACTGGCGCTTGTCATTGACCGCAAGCCCCTTCATTCGACTCGCCAGCGATGGGCCAACCCGTCCGGCCGCCCAGATGGTCATGTCGGCGGGGAAGGACTGACCACCCTCGGTGGTGACACGCTGGGCGCTGACCGCGTTGACCTGCTGCGCGGTATGAATGTCGACCCCGGCCTCCTGCAGACGAGCCTGCACGACGTGCCGTACTTCGTCGTCCATGCCAGGCATAAAGGTGTCGGTTGCCTCCAGCAAGGTGACCTTGACCTCGGGCTGGATCTCCTTGGGCGCCATGCTGGATGCCCTGGCCTCGGTAGCCAGCAGGCCAGCCAGTTCGACGCCGGTCGCACCTGTTCCCACGATGGCGACATGATAGGGATCGCTGCACCCTTGGGAGCGGCGCGCCAGCAGACCGGCCGAGAAATGGCGATACAGTCGTTCTGCGTCTCGCTCGCTATCGAGCAGGAAGGCATTGTCGAGAACGCCGTCGACCCCCATGTCCGGGGTCACGCCCCCCAGTGCCAGCACCAGTGCGTCATACGACAGCTGTCGCTCGGCGACCAGTACACGCCCGTTGTCGTCCTTCCATGGCGCCAGGGTAAAACGCTTGTGGCCAGCGTCTACGTCAGCCAATTCGCCCTGCTCGAAACGAAATCCCCACTGCTGCGCCAAACCAGCGTAATCCAGCTCATCAACGCTGGCCCGAGTGAAACCCGCCGCCAGCTCGTGCAGACGAGGCTTCCACACATGGGTCGCATCGCGATCCATCAGCAACACGTCCTTGTGCCCGGCCTTGGCCAAACGAATGGCCAGTTCCAGGCCGCCGGCTCCACCACCAACAATCACGATGCCTTCACTGCGAGTGTTCATGGGACCTCCTGTCGATGGCCTCCCGGACGATCCGGCAGGCCTTGGATCAGGCCTACCCTAACATCGCTCACTGATGCTTGCGCCCTGATACGTCGGTCGCCACGGCATCCGACATGTACAAAGGCAGTTAGAGCATTGCCGCTATACCACTGACATACCTAAGAAAAATAAGAAACATATGACGTAACGTTAAGTTAAACCAGCGCGGAGTTTCTTCTAAAGGTATGGTAGGTGCCTTTACGGCCAACACCGCTATCATTCCTTGAGGATATTTCCTGCATGGACCATACCGTTGCGTCCTATCATCCCGCGCTCGTCGTGTTGAGTCTCGCTATCGCCGCCATTGCCTCATTGACCGCGTTGGACCTGGCAGGCCGGGTCAAGTCCAGTCGCGGGCTGGCTCGGCAGCTTTGGCTGGCCGGGGGCGCCTTTGCCATGGGCACCGGCATCTGGTCGATGCACTTTGTCGGCATGCTGGCCATGGATACGGCTTCCCGTTCCGCCTACAACATCCCGCTGACGCTTGTCTCACTGCTGGCCGCCTTGCTCGCCTCGGCGCTGGCCCTGGCGACCGTGCAGGGAGGCCGGCTCACCTGGCCTAGGCTGACATCCGGTGCCATCATCATGGGCACTGGCGTGTGCCTGATGCACTACATCGGCATGGAAGCCATGCTGTCGATCACCGAGCTGCGCTATCGCATCGATCTGTTTCTGGCCTCGGTCGCCGTTGCCGTTGTCGCCTCAGCCCTCGCCCTCACCCTGGCCTTTCGACTGAACCGTGAAGGCATACGATCTCCGCTATGGCAGCGGGGTCTTGCTGCGCTGATCATGGCCGTCGGCATCGCTGGCATGCACTACACCGGCATGGCTGCTACCAGCTATCAGCGCGTGCCCATGGCCGTCGATGCCGGCGGCCTGGGCAACGGTCAGCTCGCCTTCCTTGTGGCATTGGCATCGATCTTCATCATGGTGACGGCGCTGCTCATTTCCATCTACGACGCCCACCTGTCGTCGCGCAATGCGCTGCTGGCCGACTCGCTGCAGCGCGCCAATCAAGAGTTGAAGGATCTGGTCCACCAGGACGCGCTGACGCAGCTTCCCAACCGGCTCAAGCTCGAAGAGCACCTGGACGCGATGATTGCCACCGAGTCTGCGAGCTTCGCGGTATTTTTCGTCGACCTGGATCGCTTCAAGCAGGTCAACGATTCGCTGGGACACCATGCCGGTGACGAACTGATCAAGGGAGCCGCCGCCCGGTTGAAGTCTGCGGTGCGCGATGGCGACCTGGTCGCCCGGGTCGGTGGCGACGAGTTCATGATCGTGGCGGGCCCCAACATCACACATGGCGATGCAGAGGCCATGGCGCGCCGAATTCTCAGCGCGCTGGACAAGCCCTTCCAGATTCACAAGAGCATGGTGAAGGTTTCCACCAGCCTGGGGATCAGCCTGCACCCGGAACACGGCAGGTCCCGCCACGACTTGATGGTGCATGCCGACGCCGCCATGTACAGCGCCAAGCAGAACGGCCGCAACACCTACCAGTTTTTTGCGCCTGACATGACCCACGCGGCGGACCGCCGCAGCATCCTCGAACAGCGCCTACGCCATGCCCTCGACAACGACGGTCTGACCCTGGCCTACCAACCCAAGATCAATGTGCACAGCGGCCAGGTGGCGGGAGTAGAAGCCCTCTTGCGCTGGCACGATGAGGAGCTCGGCCAGATTGCCCCCGATGAAGCGATTCCTCTGGCGGAAGACTGCGGGCTGATACTGCCACTGGGTGAATGGGTCCTGCGCACGGCCTGTCGCTTTTCCTGTCAGTGGATGGAGGAAACCGGCCAGGCCCTGCCGGTAGCCGTCAATATCTCGGCAATTCAGCTGAACCACCGAGGTTTCGTCGACACCATCAAGACCGTGCTCACCGATACCGGCCTTCCGCCCAACCTGCTGGAACTTGAGTTGACCGAGACCTGCCTGGTGCAGAACCCGGATCGCGCCATGGAAGTCCTGGGCACCCTGCGGGAGCTCGGGGTTCTGATGTCCATTGACGATTTCGGTACCGGATACTCGAACCTTACCCAGTTGAAGAACCTGCCCGTCGATCGCCTGAAGATCGATCGCAGCTTCATGGAAGACATCGCCAACAACAGCCAGGACGCGGCGATCGTCCGGGCCGTCATCTCACTGGCCCGAAGCCTTGGGCTGCATATCATCGCCGAGGGGATCGAGAACTCGGAGCAGCTGGCGTTTATCAGCAAGCTTCAAGGGCATGAGTACCAGGGATACCTGTTCAGCAAGCCCGTCCCTGCAGCCGAATTAAGGCGCCTTCTGGAGGAACGTGCCACGCAGGTGCTGGTCGATCAGCCGCTACGCGCTCACGGCATCCCGCCAGACCAGCTACCGGCCTGAATCGCCCCGTCCTGTGCCACTTGACCCGAACCGGCCGGCCGCGTCACGCTGCCCAACACGCCCCCGTCACAGAGATCCCATGAATGACGCATGTCCAACGCCTGGAATCTGACACGTCCGCGCCGAGTGATGCGCAGTCTCCTCAAGACAGGCTGGTGATGCTGTTGGCTCGAGTGGAAAAGGGCGACCGAGAGGCATTTGCCGAACTGTACCAGGCAACCTCGGCGAAACTTTTCGGCACCGTGCTGCGTATCCTCAAGGACACAACGTGGGCAGACGATGTCATTCAGGACGTTTACGTGACCATTTGGCAAAAGGCAGATCGCTTCGATCGACAGCGCGGCTCCGTCATCGGCTGGATGGCGACCATCGCCCGCAATGCGGCCATCGATGACCTGCGCAGAGCACCCCGCCACCAGAGTGAGGACGACAGTCACCTGGAGCACGCCGCAGCTACCCAGGCCTCGGCCTTCGAGCAGCGAGACCAGGACGAGTCCTCCGACCGCCTGTCGCAGTGCCTGGAGGAATTGGAGGAGACACGCAGCCAGATGGTCCGGCTGGCCTATCTGGACGGCTGGTCGAGGGCCGACCTGGCCTCCCATTTCGGGCAACCCGTCAACACCGTCAAGACCTGGTTGCATCGCGCTCTCAAGCAATTGAAAGGATGCTTGTCGACATGAGCGATCTTACTGACAAGGACCTCCTTGCCGCCGAGTTTGTACTCGGCACACTCGACGATTCCGAGCGCCAGCAGGTCCACCGGCAACGCCAGCAAGATGGCGAGCTTGAGCAGCTGATCCAGGCCTGGGAGGCACGGCTCGCGCCCCTGGGTGATGAGGTCAAGTCCATTGCTCCTGGCCCCCACCTGCTGGCGCGTATCGAGCGACGTATCGACGCTGTCGAAGCTCGGGCCGCGTTGCAGCATAGCGATGATCGGGTTACCCGGCTGCGCCGTCGTTTAACCCTCTGGCGAGGGATGGCTGGGGTCTCTTCTGCCGCAGCGTTGATACTGGCAGCCTTGCTGGTGGGTGCACCGACGTCATCTCCCGACCAGTCCCAGTTTGTCGCGGTGTTCCAGCAGGACGACCAGCAACCCGCCTTCATGTTGAGCGTCAACCTTGAACAGCGCCGCCTGCACGTTATGCCCGTTACCGCCAAGCCGATGGAAGACCGCTCTTACCAGCTATGGATCAAGGAAGCCTCCCTGGGGCCGACGCCACAGTCGGTGGGGGTCCTGGACGACGACCTGAGCATCGACCAGAGCGCTCTGCAGCAGTACTCGCCCGAGCTGCTGAAACGGGCCACCTTTGGTATCAGTGTCGAGCCCTCGGGAGGCTCACCCACCGGCCAGCCCACGGGGCCCGCCATTCACGGGTATCTGTATCCCACCCAGGCCCCCGGCAACCAGCGTCTCTAGCCATGGCCGCAGAGAGGAACGCTTCCTCTCTGCCGCATCGGCTTTGTCAGCACCAGCTCAGGCCCCGTGGATTCCTCTGATCTATTCCCAAGGGGTCCTGCGAAGTGCCTCCTTCAGCGTTCTCCCAACGTCAATCGCCGGGACAGCAGCGCCTTAAGCGAACTTCAACAGTGCGCGGTTTTCCCCGTTTCTGACTGAAACCTTTGTCGTTCATGAAACCTTTGCCTTTCATGACACGTATCTGTTGCTGGCGAGCGAGCAGCCAACGGCATACCAGCGTGCCCCCGCTGCAGTGCCCCACGCCATAGGGCGCGATCATAGTGGCGCGACCATAGCGGCGCGAGGGCGTCTTCCGCGAGGGTGAGCGTTGCATGCCTGCCACCTGTTCGCCTCACCACTTCCCTGCTTGGCCGCCCTCCCGGCGGCCTTTTTTATCAAAGGCACAACGATCAAAGGCACAGCGATCAAAAAAAACCTCGCCGCTGAAACTTTGTGCCCAGAGGCTACGTACCTGACAGTGACTCGGCGCCACACCACGGGCCCGAGAGCCAAAGCCAGTCAACTGCACCAGGAGAGAATGATGTTCAAACAACTGACAGCAAGCATCCTCGTCAGCTCAGCAGTTTTCCTCACCGCTGGCGCCCATGCCGACCATCATGCGGACATGGAAGGATCCCATGATCTTGGCGTGTGGGCAGACGACCAGTCCGTTGCCGAGGGCACCGTGACGGCAGAACGCATCGTTGCCGAAAACAACGGCTGGATGGTCGTTCACCGCACCGATGACAGCCACAAGCCGGGTCCGGTAGTCGGCTACGCTCCGCTCAAGGCTGGCGAGAACACTGACATTGCCGCGATCCTGACAGAGGAAGTGGCCAATGGTGACATGCTGATGCTGATGCTCCACGGCGAAGATGGCGGCAACCAGACCGGCGTCTTCGAGTACACCCTTGGCGCCAGCGAAGATGGCCCGGTCAAGGTGGATGGCAACCTGGTGATGGCCGTCATCACGGCTCAGTAAGCCATCTCGCCAAGGTTCTTGCCCCTACATAACGCAAGTGTTGGCTTGAACCTGACAACGACGCGCATCAGCCAGCGCCCCGCTCTTGTCGAGCGGGGCGCTGGCGTGTTGTGCCAGGCAGGCGCAACGGAAAAAAGGCACCACGGTGATCACCCGTGATGCCAATGGGCACAGCCTATGAAGAGAGACCAAGGTCCAGCGAGACGCAGGACCTAGAAGACCAGGCTTAGAACAACAGGTGAGTGGCCAGCGCCACCATCGGCAAGGCCACCAGGGTACGCAACAGAAACACGACGACCAGATCCAGCACGGTCAGCGGAATCTTGGACTCGAGCATGGCATTGGCACTTTCGGTGAAGAAGATGATCTGCACCGTCGACAGCGTGCAGACAAAGAACACCGCCATCGGGTCGACCTCTGCACCAGAGATGATGATGGCCGGCAGAGCAATCTCGGCGATCGCCACCAGCACGGTAGGCGCAATGGCGCTGGCATCAGGCAGTTGCAGCGCTGAAATCAGCGGCTCAACCACGCTGCCAAGCATGTCGAAGACAGGCGTATAGGTGGCCAGCAGCAGCGCCAGTGTGGCGATGGCCAGAATGTAGGCGACGATTTTCTGGGCGAAGGTAATGGCTTCCCAAAACCCCTTGTAGAACACATCCAGACGGGTCTGTGCGGCGCGCTCGGCTGCCGCGGCACAGGCACGAGCGATAATAGGGGTGTCACTGGTGCTCTGAAGATCTTCAGCCGTCTGCGGGTTACCCGCGAAGTAGACATCGCGCTTGCGCGACAGCGGCGGAATCCTGACCATCAACGCCGCCACGGTGAAGTTGATGACAAAGGACACCAGGATCATGTGGGGCAGATACGCCATGATGCCGCCAATGGAGGCCAGCAAGGCAAAGAAGCCCAGGCTGCAGATGCTGAAGTTGGTGGCAATGGCCGCAGATTCACGCTCGGTATAGTGGCCTTCCATGTACAGCTTGTTGGTGATGAAGATGCCCACCGCGGGTGCCGCCACGAAAGACGCCACCGCATCCACAGCAGACTTTCCAGGCAAGCGATAGAGGGGGCGCATCAAGGGTTCCATCAGCGTGCCGACGAACTCCAGAAAACCGAACTCAGTCAGGAAGATGACAAAGAAGCCGGCGATGGTCACAGTCAGGAAGACGCTGCCGCCAAGGTACAAGGCAAGCCCGCCGACGTCCTCATGCAGAAGCCACTGAGGGCCGACTCCAAACGCCAGCAGCGCAGCGAACACCGCCGCCAGCAGGAAGGTGATTCCGGTCATGGTGCCGTCCTGACGATGATAACGCCGGAGTCCTTCATGCCCGGAAATACGTGACATCAGCCACGTCACACACAGCAGTACGATCAGTCCAAGCGTGATGAAATTCAGCGCTCCCCCCAGGGTCTGCTTCAGCAGGTTGATCATGATGACCAGGGGGATGGTCATCTGTCCGTCACCGTGAGGGAGCGGTAGAAAGAAGATACCCAGACCGATCAAGCTGCCTGCCAGCGAGATCAGTCCAGCGCTAGATGATGTGGATGCCACCTTGGGATTATTCATGTTGTGTCTCCAGTGGGGGCTGGCAATCGAAAGGTGTCACGGTATGCGCCCGTGACAGGGCCGGACGACCATGCTCCGGCCCGTCGCTTGGTGTCTGCGTCGTCTGCGCAGGCTGTCTAGCGGCGTTGCAAAGCGCTTTCCAACTCCGGCAAGGCCTGGAACAGATCGGCCACCAGGCCGTAGTCGGCTACCTGGAAGATCGGCGCCTCCTCGTCCTTGTTGATGGCCACGATGACCTTGGAATCCTTCATTCCCGCCAGATGCTGGATCGCCCCACTGATGCCGACGGCGATATAGAGCTCGGGCGCGACGATCTTGCCGGTCTGCCCCACCTGCAGGTCGTTGGCCACATAGCCGGCGTCGACCGCGGCCCGCGAGGCACCAATGGCCCCGCCAAGGGCATCGGCGATACCGTCGAGCAGAGCGAAGTTGTCGCCACTTCCCATTCCACGACCGCCGGAAATGACGACCCTGGCCGAGCCCAGCTCCGGCCGGTCACTGACGGCCTGGGACTCACTGACGAAGAGCGAGTGCCCGTTATGAGCCGTGACAGGCAGCACCGATACTGGAGCGGTCTGGTCGCGATTGGCCGCTGCCTCAAAGGCGGTGACCCTGACGGTGATGACCTTGATGGGATCCAGGCTCTGGACAGTGGCAATGGCATTGCCTGCATAGATCGGCCGCTTGAACGTGTCCTCGTCTATCACCGCCACGATCTCTGAAAGCTGTGCCACGTCCTTGAGCGCCGCCAAACGCGGCAACACGTTCTTGCCCGTGGTCGAGGCCGCTGCCAGCACGTGGGAGTAGCCGTCGGCAAGGGTGACAAGTAGCTCGCCCATAGGCTCGGCGAGTTGATGGTCAAGGACGGATGAATCTGCCAACAGGACCCGACTCACGCCCTCGATGCCGGCAGCGCCTTGTGCCACTTCAGTGACTTGGAAGCCTGCTACCAGAACGTCGATCTCGACGTTGGCGTCCTGCTGGCAGTCCGCGATCTGCCTGGCGGCAGCCACCACCTTGGCGGTGGCCGCAGCGAGTTGTCCCTGATGATGTTCGGCCAGTACGAGTAGCTTCATGAGATCACCTTGGCGTCGTTTCTGAGTCGCTCCACGAGCTCGCTGACCGAACTCACCTTGATGCCTCCCTGTCGCTCGGCGGGGGGCTCTACCTTGAGCAGCCGCTGATGAGCCGTCACGACGACCTCCAGCTCCTCCGGCGTCCAGCGATCCAGCGGCTTCTTCTTGGCCTTCATGATGTCAGGAAGCTTGGCGTAGCGTGGCTCATTCAGGCGCAGATCCGCAGTAATGACCGCCGGCAGCGTCAGCTCCAGTGTCTCAAGCCCACCGTCGATCTCACGGGTGACCCGCAGCGCATCGCCCTCGACGCTCAGCTGGGAGGCAAAGGTGCCCTGGGGTACGCCCATCAGCGCAGCCAGCATCTGCCCGGTCTGATTGTTGTCCGAGTCGATCGCTTGCTTGCCCAACAGCACCAGCCCAGGTCTTTCCGCCGCGACCACCGCCTGCAGCAGCTTGGCGATGACCAACGCATCAAGCGCCGCCGGGGCATCGACGTGGATGGCTCTGTCGGCTCCCAGCGCCAGTGCGGTACGTAACTGCTCCTGGACGGCCTGGGGGCCAATGCTTGCCACCACGACCTCACTGGCGACTCCCGCTTCCTTGAGACGAACGGCCTCTTCCACCGCAATTTCACAGAAGGGATTCAAGGCCATCTTGACGTTGCTGAGATCAACATCCGAGTGGTCCGGTTTGACCCGGATCTTGACGTTGTAATCGATGACGCGTTTCACCGCGACGAGGATTTTCATGGTGATATCTCCTTGTTCGGGTGTTACGCCGTGATGGCTCGACCGATGATGATCTTCTGGATTTCCGAGGTGCCCTCGAAGATCCGCGTGATGCGCGCATCGCGGTAATAGCGCTCAACCGGCAGATCGCTGATGTAGCCATACCCGCCATGTACCTGCACCGCGGCATCGGTCACCTTGGCCGCAGCCTCGGACGCCACCAGTTTGGCTACCGCGGACTCTAGGCTGAAGCGCTGCCCGGAATCACGTGCATCCGCCGCCTTGTAGGTGACCAGCCGTGCCGCCTCCAACTGGGCATGCATCTCGGCCAACATCCACTGAATGCCCTGATGGCGGCCCAGCGGCTTGCCTGCGATGATGCGCTCCTTCGACCAGGCGATGGAGGCATCATAGGCAGCTCGGGCAATCCCCACGCTCATCGCCGCCACTTCGACACGTCCTCGGTCCAGCACTTCCATGGCCGTCGCGAATCCCGCGCCCTCCTCCCCCATCAGGGCGTCATCGGGAAGCACACAGTCAAAGTCGATCTCGTAGATGTGGCTGCCGCGCAGACCAAGGGTCTTTTCTGGGCTGGAGAAGCTGATCCCGGGCGTATGACGATCTACCAGGAAGGCCGAGATACCGCGATGTCCCTGGTCAGGGTCGGTCTTGGCGTAGACCACCAGGAAATCGGCGAAGGCGCCATTGGTGATGTAGTGCTTGGTGCCAGTCAGGTGCCAGCCGTCAGCGGTGCGCACCGCGCGGGTTCGCATCTCGGCGGGATTGGAACCGGCACCGGGTTCGGTCAGCGCGAAGGCGCCGAGTTTCTCACCGCTTGCGCACAGCGGCAGCAGCGCCTGCCGCTGTGCCTCGGTGGCACCGATCAGTACCGAGTCGGTGGCGAGAAAGTGCGCCGTCAGCGACGAGCAGGTCGCCGCACAGTGGTAGGCAATTTCTTCCACTGCCAGGGACATGCCAATACTGGAGATATCGACACCACCGTACTCGGAAGGCAGGTTCATGCTCCAGAAGCCCAACTCGCCCAGGGCACGCAGGCTCTCCTGGCAGAATTCCCGGGTCTCGTCGTAACGGGCTGCATGGGTCTTCAGCACATCGGCGCAGACGCGATGGGCGGCATCCTGAAACGCGATATCGTCTTCATTGAAGGTAAAGTTCATGCGTCAATCTCCTGATCGAGGTCCACGGTGTGCTGACCGAGCGTCGGCGCGGGGCGATGGCAGACGACCCGCTGACCATTGAAGAAAACCGGCTGGGCGGGGGACTTCCACTGCCCCATGTCGAGTAACAGCTGGCGATCCTCGGCATGCTGTGATTCGGCAAGCTGGGCAATGTCCCAGATGGGGGAAGCGGGAACCCCTGCTTCATCTAGACGCGAACAGACGTCTTTCACCGAGTAGTGACGGGTCCAGCGTTCGATCTCGGACTTGAGTGCGGCCTGATGGATGCAACGCTGCTCGTCATTGGCAAAGCGCGGATCGGTCAACAGCTCAGGGGCTTCCATGCACTCGGCAAGGCGGGCAAACAGCGGGTTATTGATGACGGCGATAATCACCTGGCCATCGCTGGCCTCGAAGCTATCGAACGGAGCGGACAGCGGATGACGGTTGCCGATAGGCGCAGGCGTGGGGCCACCAGCGATGAACTGCGCCAGATTGGTGACCTGCATGGCGAACAGACAATCGAGCATCGACACGTCAAGGTGACAGCCAAGGCGTTCTCCATCCCGCTCCCGTGCAAACAGGGCGGCACAGATTGACCAGCTCGCAAACATGCCAGCACAGACATCTCCCAGCGATTCGCCAATCCGCGTGGGGTGCCCTCCCTCGGGACCGGTGGCGGCCATCAGTCCCGACAGTGCTTGCGCAATGATGTCGTAGGCGGGCTTTGACCGCATGCTGCCCGTCTGACCAAAGCCCGAGATCGAGCAGTAGATCAGCGACGGAAAGCGCTCTCCCAGGCTCTTCTCGTCAATACCCAGGCGCTCGGTCACGCCCGGCCGGAAGTTTTCCACCAGTACGTCCGCCTCTTCGCATAGGGTGAAGAAACGCTCGCGATCGGTGGCATCCTTGAGGTCCAGGCATACACTCTTCTTGCCGCGATTGAGCATCGAGAAGTACAGGCTTTCCCCCTGGACATAAGGCGCAATGTGACGACTGTCATCACCATGGCCCGACTCGACCTTGATGACGTCCGCCCCCAGGTCCGCCAGCATCGCGGTGCAATAGGGCCCCGCCAGCACCCTCGACAGATCAAGAATGGTGACCCCTTCCAATGGCTTCATCGTGCCAGTCCTCCAGCGTCTTGTTATTGAGACGTGGCACGACGATCTCGACGAGCCACACAATATGTATATACATATCTTGGTCGTCATAAAAGCCTGAGGCACAGCGACAATATTTTGCCAACTCGCAAAAAAAGCAAAGAAATCCTTGTTTTTACTATCAAACCCAGTATTCAGGCAGGGGCTGAAAGTAGACTAAAGTAAAAGGAAGAACAGGCGAAGATGGCTTGACAGGCACAAATTGGTATATACATCTTGATGCACCGACCCATTCTGTACCGAGACGCCATCACCTGGACGCTACCCGTGAAGGGCGAGCGTGAAGCGACCGCATGGCGGGACAATCGGCACAGCGGATGGGGACCCCGCGCAGAGCAGCGTCAGAGGTTTGGCCGTGCCATCAACCGTGGCGGGAGGTGTTCAGCTTGTAGCGATGTCCAGGATGGAGAAGCTGGGTATAGCTGATAAGAAGTTCTCCTGACCAGGTACGACGCACAACCAGCAGGCAGGCCTGCTGGGGCGGGATCTCGAGTAGACGCGTTTCTTCAGCCGTCGGGTTGATCGCTTCGACGCTGTTTTCCACGTCGGTGACGGGGTAGCGCGCGACCAGGATGGCGTTTGGGGTCTGCCGCGTGAAATCGTGCTTGAGGTAGTCCGGAGCCAGTCGAGGATTGACGTGGCGTCGCTCGAGCTGAATGGCCACGCCATCTTCCCGATGCAGAATCTCGGAGTAGAACACCATGGTCCCGGTTTTCACGCCAAGAAAGACCGCCACCTCCTCAGACGCCTCCACCTCCTCGAGCGCGATGATATCACTGGAGTGCTCGCCACCTCGCGAGCGAATTTCGTCAGCAATATTGCGAATATCGAACAGGGACGACTCGGACTTGCGCTGGCTGACATAGGTGCCAGAGCCGACGCGCCTGACCAGCAGACCGCTCTGCACCAGATCCCTAATGGCCTTGTTGGCGGTCATCCGGCTGACACCGAACTCCCGAGCGAGCGCATTTTCGGCGGGAATACGATCGCCAGCAGAAAAGGTCCCTTCTTCGATATGAGATAGCAAATGCTCCTTGATTCTGGCGTAACCAGGCCGCTTGCTGACCATGAGGGATCCTTTTACTGGCACAAGGGCCCAAGTGTAGCCACGGCCCGTACCCCAGGGAAGCAGGTAAACGACACCTCACTCGATAAAGCCCGCCACGGCACCGTGAATGCCGTTACAGCATCGCTCCGCGTTCGGTGGCCACTTCGGCATCGGCCGGCTCCGAGCTCGTCGATGGCGGACAGGTATCGACGATAACGTCGATTCCGGCCCACACCCCCTGCCAGGAGTATGTCATGACGCCCTGATACCCCGTCGTACCATCGCAAAAACGGATATCAAAATCAGCGATGTGCTGTTCGACATATAGCCTGAGCTGTTCCGAGCCAAAGCCTCCGGAATCGTCATGATTCTCTAGAAAATAGGCGGTTCCAGCACCGCCAAACAGCGACAACACGCCATTGTCCGTGTACTCGTAGAAGAGCAGGGAATAGGGACTACTGCGGTAAGCTTGCTCGTTGCCGACAAACTCGACCGACATCCTTTCCATGGCCTTGTGGCGCACACTTTGATAGAGCGCCTGTCGGTCGCTGACCGGATGTCTGACCAGGTAGAGATTGGGAGTGACCTTGGACTGGACAAAGGTCATCGGACGAACGGTATCGACCGCCCTCGGGCCCAATACCGCCAGCGCTCCCATTCCGACCAGGCCAGCGACCAACCACAGTCTTGTCCTCTTCACGCGGCACTTACCTCGACATCACCAGAGCGACAAGCTCGAATTAGAAGAAAGGTCTGTCGAAGCGATGTTGCGCACCTTGCCTTGCGCTCGAGCGCTTCGCATAGGCACCCGTTCAACCCTACACCCATTTCGCCCTATATCTCTTCCATCCTACCCCCATTCAAACCCGCGGCGGATACCCGCCCGGACGAGGCTTCCGCCGGGGTTGTCGAGCTCCCGCGCGCGCTCCTTACTGGCCGCTCCCGTCGGCCTCGATGGATTCACCGAGCCTGGAGCAGAAACGCCCCCAGGCCAGCTGCAGGGACGGCAGCCAGGGGAGGCCATGCAACGCGCTGTGCACCATGCCGTCAGCGACTTCCAGCGATACCTGCGCCGAGGTGCGGGACCATTGCGCTACGGCGTCTTCTATCATTGCCGTCAGCGGATCATGCTCGGCCGCCAGCACATGCATATGCTGCGATGGCGGCAGGTGCCCATCATGGGCGGGAACCGTTGCCGCGACCATCGTCCACAATGCCAGGACGTCATCGCGGCTGAGCAGCGGCGCGTCTGCCCCCAACAGCGACGCCTGCGGCGTGCCGACCACCGGATAGATCAACCCCAGCGGCGGTACGCCGGCGCCCTCCCGAGCCAGTGTCGCCGCCGCATCCAGAACCAGCCGACCTCCAGCGCTGTCCCCCACCGCGGCGACAGGATCACAGGCCTGCCACACGCCGAGCACGTCCGATAGAGCGTCACTGTAGGACGACTCGGGCAACAGGCGGTAGTCAACGCTGACCACTTCCCGGCTCAGGGCCTGCACCAGGGCTTCAGCGACGCCACGGTGGCTGCGGCTGGACCCCAGCGTCCAGCCGCCACCATGGGCGTACACTACGACGCCACCGCCCTGGCGCGGGCCGTCCCGTGGCCATAGCCTGGTCACCGGCACCCCGGCAATGGTGGTGGCCTCGTCGGCGATGGTGGCACTGTTCAGCTGAAAGCTCTGGCACAGACGCTCGTAGCCACGCCGGGCGTCAACGGGGGGCATCCCTTGGAGTCCGTGGAGTCCCTGCTGATAGCGGTTGATGAACGCTTCAATTTCCATAAGGCCTTCCGTAGGCAGATGTGCCACATCATGGTAGCGATGTCTCGGCGCGCCAGGCATTTACATCGGCAATCGCCCCCATTGCGAAGACTCGTACCCAGTCCCTTGGCAGCCTGTCGACTTGGGCTAGAATCAAGGCTCAATTTCCAGCCGGACGTCAGAATGCCGTTACAACACTTCGCTAAAACAACAATTACCACGGGCCTGTTCGCCCTCCTGACCGCCACCGCCCAGGCCGACGATGAGATCGTGGTCGGCGGCAAGAACTTCACCGAACAGCAGATCATCTCGAGCATGACCGCCCAGTACCTGGAGCATCTGGGTTACGACGTGGACAAACGCGCCGGCATGGGATCCGCGGTGCTGCGGCAGGCACAGGAAAACGGCCAGGTGGACGTCTACTGGGAGTACACCGGCACCTCGCTGATCGTCTTCAATGGCGTTGACGAAAAGCTGGACGCCCAGGCGACCTATGATCGCGTCAAGGCGCTGGACGCCGACAAGGGGCTGGCCTGGCTCGAGCCTTCCGGCGTCAACAACACCTATGCCATCGCCATGCGTGAGGCCGATGCCGAGGCCATGGACATCACCAGCATTTCGGACATGGCCTCGGCGATCAACGCCGGCGAAGAGCTGCTGTTTGCCTCCAATGCCGAATTCTATGCGCGCCCCGATGGACTGCGTCCGATGCAGGACATCTACGGCTTTCAGTTCGACCGCTCCGATATCAAGCGCATGGATACGGGCCTGACCTATACCGCCCTCAGAGACGACCAGGTCGACATCGCCATGGTCACGACTACCGATGGACGAGTGTCGGCCTTCGACCTGCGTATTCTTGACGATGACAAGGGCTTCTTCCCGCCCTATGCAATGACTCCCGTGGTGCGCCAGGAAGCGCTGGACACCCACCCAGAGCTGGCGGCCCAGCTGAATGCACTTGCCGCCACGCTAGACGATGACGTCATGACGCGACTCAACGAGCAGGTGGACGTCAACCGCGACGTCGTGGAAACCGTCGCCGAGCAGTTTCTCGCCGACCAGGGGTTGATCGACTGATCGCATCTCCCGGCCACCGTGCCGATCGGGGCCGCCGCAATGCCAAGATGCCCCCTGCTTCTCACGTCGTGAAGCAGGGGGCACCGCCAGACTGTCGTTGCGTCGATTGTCCTTACATCCCGAAAAGAGTGTTTCGCGTTTGACGGTGTTCGGAATATCCATAGCAGGCTAAGGTGTTGCTCATATCCCAATCCCCACTGTTATGGAGATCCCATGAAAGCTATCGGTTACTACGCCCCAGGCCCCATCGATCGCGACGACGCCCTGGTGGATCTCGCGCAAGAGGTGCCTCAGGCCAGCGGGCACGACGTGCTGGTCAAGGTCGAGGCCGTTTCGGTCAATCCCGTCGACGTCAAAATCCGCCAGTCACGAGCGCCCGAGCAAGGCCTGGCCGCGGTGATCGGCTGGGATGCCGTCGGAGAGGTGGTGGCTGTCGGCGACAAGGCAACCTCTGTCCAAGTGGGCGACCGAGTGTGGTACGCCGGGGATATTTCTCGCCCGGGCACGAACAGTGAGTACCACCTGGTGGACGCACGCATCGTCAGCAAGGCACCCGGCTCCATCGACAACGCGGCCGCCGCTGCCCTGCCCCTTACCGCTCTGACCGCCTTTGAGATGCTGTTTGATCGGCTCAAGATCAACGACCCGGTCCCCGGCGCCGCTCGCGCAGTGCTGGTCATCGGCGGGGCCGGCGGCGTCGGCTCGATCACTATCCAGCTGCTGCGCGCACTGACCGACTACACCGTCATTGCCACGGCGTCACGGCCAGAAACCCAGGAATGGGTGAAGGAGCTGGGGGCCCACCATGTCATCGATCACCATCAACCGCTGCCGGCACAGATCGATGCCCTTGGCCTCGGCGCTCCCGCTTTTGTGTTCTCGACCAATGCCTCAGAGGGCTACGCGCCCCAGATAGCAGAACTGATTGCGCCCCAGGGTCGCTTTGGCTTGATCGACGACCCGGCCTCCCTCGACGTGGTGCCGTTCAAGCCCAAGGCGGTGTCCATCCACTGGGAGCTGATGTTCACCCGCCCGCTGTTTTCCACGGCCGACATCGCCCGCCAGGGAGAGATTCTCGCCAAGGTGGCGCACCTGATCGATACCGGGCACCTTCGCTCCACCGCTACTGAGTCCTTTGGCACCATCAACGCCGCCAACCTCAAACGTGCCCATGCCCTGATCGAGAGCGGCCGCGCCAAGGGCAAGGTCGTGCTCGAAGGTTTCTAGGCGGTCCCTCTTGATAGCCACCCTGGCCTAGCTGCCTTGGCCTAGCTGGCCTGACCTAGCCGCCCTGGCCTAGCTGGCCATCAAGGCGCCAACAGAAAACGCCCGCCCCGCTCGGTCTTGCCGAACGGGGCGGGCGTCATATGGGGCGACGACGCTGCGATCGAGACGGCGCAGCTTACGTCGTCAACTCAGCATCGCCAGCTCAGCCTTTCCTGTTTGAACCTCAGGACAGGCGTTCGCGGAAGTCCTGGTAGCCAAACTCGCGGATGACCTGCAGGGCTCCGGTGTCCGAGTTCCACACTGCGATGGCCGGCAGACGCGTGCCATTGAAGGTGGTGGTCTTGACCATGGTGTAGTGCGCCATGTCCTTGAACACCAGCTTCTGCCCTATCTCGAGAGGGGCATCGAAGCTGTAGTCACCGATCACATCACCGGCCAGGCAGGTCAAGCCTCCCAAACGATAGGTGTGAGCCCGCTCACCAGGTTCCCCTGCCCCCAGCAGACCAGGCCGATAGGGCATTTCCAGCACGTCCGGCATGTGACAGGTGGCAGAGGTATCGAGAATCGCCTGATCGAGAGTATTGAAGGTGGTATCCAGTACCGTGGTGACCAGCACACCGGACCCAATCGCCACCGCTTCGCCTGGCTCAAGGTAAACCTGAACCTGGTGACGCTCTGCGAATGAGCGAATGCAGCGCACCAGGTCGTCGCGCTGGTAGTCGGGCCGGGTGATGTGGTGGCCACCACCGAAGTTCACCCACTCCATGCGACCAAGCAGGTGGCCGAAGCGCTCTTCCACCGCCGCCAGCGTTCGCTCAAGCGGCGGGAAATCCTGCTCGCACAGAGTGTGAAAATGCAGACCGGTGATGCCATCCAGGGTCGCTTCATCCAGCTCCGACAGCACAATACCCAGACGCGAGCCGGGAGCGCAGGGATCATAGATCGGCACATCGCCCTCGGAGTGCTCCGGATTGATGCGCAAGCCGAACTTGATCCCAGGCCGCTGCTCCAGTGCTGCCTGCACCAGCGGCTGCGCGCGCTGCCACTGCGCGCAGCTGTTGAACACCACATGATCAGCGATCTTCAGGATCTCGATCAGATCGGCCTCACTGTAGGCAGCACCAAAGACATGCACTTCGCCTTCGTAGTGCTCATGGCCCAGCAGGGCTTCATGCAGACCACTGGCACAGGTGCCGCTCAGGTAGCGCGACACCAGCGGCGCGAAATGCCACATGCTGAAGGCCTTGAGCGCTGACAGCACCTTGGCCCCGCTGGCGTCGGCCACCTCGGCGAGAATCCGCAGGTTGCGCTCCACCGCCACCTCATCCACCACATAGCAGGGAGATGGCAGCGCGCGGGTATCGAGCCGCGAGATATCCGTGAACTGAAGGATCTCCACGCCTTACAGGTCCTCGCCCTTCTGTACGTCAAGACGGAAGGAGGGATCCAGCTCGACCACTTTCCACGGCAGACCGTAGGCATTCATGTCGGCCATGAACGGATCGGGATCGCACTGTTCCATGTTCCACACACCGGGACGCTTCCAGTGACCCTCGAGGATCATCTTGGCGCCAATCATCGCGGGCACACCGGTCGTGTAGGAAATGGCCTGGGACTGGACTTCGGCATAGCATACCTCGTGGTCACAGATGTTATACAGGTACATGACCTTTTCCTGGCCGTCCTTCTTGCCGCGGACGACGGTGCCGATGCAGGTCTTGCCCTTGGTGCGCGGCCCCAGGGTGGAAGGGTCGGGCAGCAGCTTGGCAAGGAACTGGATAGGCACAATTTCCTGGCCGTTATAGTCGACCGGCTCGATCCCCGTCATACCGACGTTCTTCAGCACTTCAAGGTGCTTGAGATAGCTGTCACCAAAGCTCATCCAGAACTGAGCCCGCTTGAGGCTCGGGAAGTGCTTCGATAGCGACTCAAGCTCCTCGTGATAGAGACGGTAGATGTTGTAGTCACCGACCTCTTCAGGGCAGCTGAAACGCGCCATCTTGGACATCGGCGGGGTAGTGACGAACTCGCCATTCTCATAGTGACGACACTCGGCACTGACCTCCCGGATGTTGATTTCCGGGTTGAAGTTGGTGGCGAAGGGATAACCATGATCGCCGCCATTGACATCGATGATGTCCAGCTCTTCGATCTCGTCGAAATAGTGCTTGGCGAGATAGGCGGTGAACATGTTGGTGGCGCCCGGATCGAAGCCGCTGCCCAGCAGAGCCGTCAGCCCCGCCTGCTGGAAGCGCTCCTGATAGGCCCACTGCCACTTGTACTCGAACTTAGCGGTATCAAGGGGTTCGTAATTGGCCGTGTCGAGGTAGTGAACACCCGCTGCCAGGCAGGCATCCATGATGCTCAGGTCCTGATAAGGCAGGGCGACATTGATGACCAGCTCGGGCTTTTCTGCCTCGAGCAACGCCGTCAATTCAGCCACGTTGTCGGCATCGACCTGGGCCGTGCGGATGGGGCGCGGCAGCTGCTCGGCGATAGCCTTGCACTTGGACTCGGTGCGACTGGCCAACAGGATATCGGTAAACACCGAGTCCAGCTGGGCACACTTGTGGGCGACGACACTGCCGACACCGCCGGCACCAATGATGATCACTTTCGACATGTTGATACGCTCCCGCCTGAATACAACGATCCATCCACAGACAATAGAGAGGATGGATAGACCTGTTGAGCAGCCCTTCTCGACAGACTCCCTGACTCGCTCCTCCGAGCAAGCCAGCGGGCCCGACCCGTGACGTGGACTCGCTTAATGGGCCCGGTTGAGGTGCTTGGCGCCTCGCCCATAGGGCACGTCCTCGAGACATGCCCCTACCCTACTACCGGACGGCGCATGCTAACCACATTTGCCAGCTCATGCCACGGCTTTTCGCACCGAAAAGTGACCCCCGCCAGGGCCGTCCTCAGTGTAGTCAATCAGCACCATATGACAGCTTGACGATGTCTTCGCTTTCTTCCTCTTCCCCCCGAACCGCCCCTTGCCAGCGCCTGACTATCCCCCGGACTGACCGCCCGGACTGACTGCTCTGACTGACCATCCTGAGCGACCGCCCAGTTCGACCGTCATCGGGCCCTTCCATAGCCCACACCCAATGCCTTCATCCGCGACATTCGCATCATGATTCCGAAAAATTAACGACTACGTATTCACTTAGCACTACTAAAGTATATTTACTTTATTTTCATGGTCTTAAAAACAAAAACCAAAGACACAAAAACTTTGATGTTGAATACGTATTCCCAAGCCTTTAAAAGTGATTCCCCTTGCTGCCCGTCACACAGACACGCCTCCCGGCAGCGGCCGCCCCACCCCAGGGCATCACAACGATAACAGGAGAGCATCATGCGCCAATTCAACTCCCTTCCTTTCCGCCTCACCGTCCTGACCGCCGCCATCGGGCTGTCCAGCGCAGCCTTCGCCCAGCAGGAGCGGACCATCGATGTCAGCCTGCCGCTGGGACCCGACTCCCAGCAGGGCATCGGCGTGCTCAAGTTCGGAGAGGAGCTGGAGCGTCTGTCGGAAGGCCGGCTGACCATCGAGCCCCACTATGACAATGCGCTGGGGGCCGAGCGTGAAGTCATCGAGGGGATGGGGCTTGGCATCATCGATGCAGGCATCGCGTCGACCGGCCCCATGGGCGGCTTTGTCGATGAATTCCTGCTGTTCGACCTGCCCTACATCTTTGAGGATCACGGGCATGCTTATGCCTTCCTCGACAGCGAATACGGTGACCAGCTGGCCCAACTCGCCGAAGACCAGATGAACGTCAAGTTCCTGGCGTGGATGGAGAATGGCTTCCGTCACAACACCAATTCCGTGCGCGCGCTGGAGCAGCCCAGCGACCTGGAAGGGATCAACCACCGTACGCAGGAAAGCCGCGTGCAGGTCGATACCTGGGAAGCGCTGGGCGCCAACGCCACGCCAATGGCGTGGACCGAGGTATACACAGCGCTGCAACAGGGCGTCATGGACAGCCAGGAAAACCCTCTGGCCACCATCTACGACGTCAATTTCTACGAGGTTCAGGATTACCTGAACATCACCCAGCACGTCTATTCACCGGCGCCGCTGATGATGAGCCTGGATCTGTTCAACTCCTTCAGCGAAGACGACCAGGCCCTGATTCTGGAGGCCGCTCAAATCGCACTGCCGGTTCAGCGGGAGGCCAGCCAGGAGCTGGAACAACGCTACAAGGGCGAGTTGGCTGACCTGGGCATGACGGTCACCGAACCTGACCTGGCGCCCTTCCGCGAGGCCGTGCGTCCGGTTATCGCCAAGTGGGGCCCGACCGTCGGCGAAGACCTGGTCGACGCGGCCATCAACTTCGAGCACTGAGTACCCGGCCCCCTGGCCAGCCAGCTGGTCAGGGGGCACTGCATTCTGCGAGGCCCTTCATGCACTCCTTTCTGCGTGTCGCCAACACGGCGATCTGGCACTTCAATCGGTTGATCGGCTGGGGGCTCGCCCTGCTTTTGCTGATCATGACCGTACTGATCTTTTGGCAGGTGTTCGCTCGCTTCGTGGTGGGCAGCCCGCTGTTCTTCTCCGATGAAATCGCTCGCTTTTCGATGCTCTGGCTAACCTTTATCGGTGCCGGCTACGCCTATCGTCATGGCGCCCTGATCTCCGTCGACATCGTGCTCGAATATGCAGGAGAGCGCCTGGCTCGGCTGCTGCGGATCGTGATCGTGCTGTGCTCGGCACTGTTTGCGTTCGTCATGATCAAGTATGGCCTCGAGCTGGTCGGCCGAGTGGCCAGCCAGACGGCGCCAAGCACGCGCATTTCCATGATGTGGCCATACCTGTCCATTCCTGCCGGCGGCGTCGTGATTCTGATCAATAGCCTGGGGCTGTTGATTGATGAAGCCCTCGGACAACCCGTCCAGCGACTGCAGGAGGTCAGCTGATCATGGCCCTCATGCTGTTCTTGACCCTTATCTCTCTTTTCGTGGTGGGTGTTCCCATTGCCTTCTCGCTGGGACTGGCGTCTGCCCTGACGGTGTGGCAAGGCGACCTGATGCCGATGCTGATCGTTGCACAACAGCTGATTGCCTCGGTCAACTCCTTCCCGCTGATGGCGATTCCGTTCTTCATCCTCGCGGGCTACCTGATGCAGGGCGGCGGCATCTCGAAGCGCCTGGTCGATTTCTCCAACACCCTGGTCGGCAGCATGACGGGCGGGCTGGCCATGGTCGCCATCGTCACGTCGCTGTTCTTTGCTGCGATTTCCGGATCCGGGGCAGCCACCACGGCGGCCATCGGCTCTATCCTGATTCCCGCGATGCTGGCCAAGGGCTATCCCGGTGGCTATGCGGCGGCCAATCAGGCGGCGTCGGGCGCTCTGGGGGTCATTATCCCTCCCAGTATTCCCTTGATCCTCTATGCCATCGCGGCCAATGTTTCTGTTGGCGACATGTTCATTGCCGGCATCCTGCCTGGCATTCTGGTCACCCTGACCCTCCTGGTCTTTGCCTACTTCTTTGCCCGCGCCAACGGTCTTGGCGGTGGCGAGAAAAGCTCACTGAGCGACGTCTGGCGCGCCGGCAAGAAAGCCATCCTCGCCATCCTCATGCCGGTCATCATCCTTGGCGGTATCTACGGTGGGGTGTTTACACCGACCGAGGCAGCGGTGATCGCGGTGGCCTATTCCTTTGTCATCGGCACGGTGATCTATCGAGAGATCAAGCTCGACAGTCTAATGGGCATTCTGCGTCAATCCGCAGTAACCACAGCGGTGGTTCTCAGCATCATCGCTGCCGCCGGACTGTATGGACGCATTCTTCAGAGCCTCAGAGTGCCGGACATGATCTCCGACTTCGTGATCTCGGCCATCGACAGTCCGCTGCTGTTTATCCTGCTGGCCAACCTGCTGCTGTTGCTCGCTGGCATGTTCATCGAGGCGGCCGCCGCCATCCTGATCTTCGTGCCCATCCTGCTGCCCATTGCCGTGAGCTACGGCTTCGACCCGATTCACTTCGGCATCATCATGGTGGTCAACCTGGCCATGGGCATGTTTACCCCACCGGTCGGGCTCAACCTGTTCGTGGCCTCTCAGATCACCAATATCGGCATTGCGCGGCTGACCTGGGCCGTCATGCCCTTCGTCGCCATCGTGCTGATCAACCTGCTCATCATCAGTCTGCTGCCGGCCCTGTCGACCTGGCTGCCGTCGCTGTAACCCTACAAGGAGAGACCCCATGAGTGTTGTAGAAAGCCTTCGCCCCCGCCAGGGACTGCGCGTACTGGTGACCGCCGGCGCGTCGGGCATTGGCCTTGCCATTGCCAGCGCCTTTGCCGAAGCCGGTGCTCGGGTTCACGTCTGCGACATCGATGACAAGGCGCTGGATGCCCTGCCGCCACACATCACACGTACCCATTGCGACGTCAGCAACGACGAGGATGTCGCTCGCCTGTTCGACGATGCATCGGCCCTGGGGGGCCTGGACGTGGTCGTCAATAACGCCGGTATTGCTGGCCCGACGGCAGGCATCGAGGACATCGACCACGCCAGCTGGACCCAGACCATCGATATCAACCTCAACGGACAGTACCGGGTCGCACACCGTGCAGCGCCCTTGCTGCGTGATAGTCAGGGACTGCTGGTCAATCTGGCCTCCGTGGCTGGCCGCCTGGGGTTCGCCTATCGCACCCCCTATGCCGCCAGCAAATGGGCCGTGGTCGGCCTGACCAAGAGCCTGGCCTGCGAGCTTGGTCCGGAAGGCGTGCGTGTGAATGCCATTCTTCCGGGCATCGTGCGCGGCCCACGGATCACCAAGGTCATTGAGGATCGAGCGGCCAAGCGTGGCATCAGCTACGAGGAGATGGAGACCGAGAACCTCTCAAAGATATCGATGCGCCGCATGGTAGACCCGACGGATATCGCCGCCATGGCGCTGTTCCTCGCTGCACCAGGCGGATCCAACATCTCGGGGCAGGCGCTCAGTGTCTGTGCCAACGTCGAATCCCTCTGACCTCAGGACGCTCTCATGACGACTTCCATCGGTGTGGTCGGCGCAGGACTCATTGGTCGCGCCTGGGCCATCGTCTTTGCTCGAGCAGAGCTGCCCGTCACCTTGTTTGATGTAGATGCAGATGCCCTGGACAGGGCATCTGCAGCGATCCAGCAGTCGCTGACGGACCTGGCTGACGCTGGGCTGATCGATGATCCAGTGGCGATCATGGCCAGAATTCGTTTTGACAGCCACCTCGTCTCGGCCATGCAGGACGCCATCTACGTCCAGGAGTGCGGGCCGGAAGACGTGACCGCGAAACGTCAGATCTACCGCGATCTGGAGGCGGTGGTCAGCAGTGACTGCGTGCTGGCCAGCTCCACCTCGGGGATCGCCGCCTCGCGCTTTACCGATCACCTGGAGCACCCTCAGCGCTGCCTCGTGGCACATCCGGTCAACCCGCCCTACCTGATTCCTCTGGTAGAGGTGGTACCGACGCCAGCCACCAGTGAACAGAGTGTTCAGCGGGCGATGGCCCTGATGGAACAAGCCCGCCAGGTCCCGATTCTGGTCCACCAGGAGGTGGCAGGCTTTGTCCTCAACCGCCTGCAAGGGGCGCTGCTCAACGAAGCCCTGCGGCTGTTCCGCGATGGCGTGGTGTCCGCCGAGGACCTCGACAAGACCATGAAACACGGGCTCGGCCTGCGCTGGTCCTTCATGGGCCCCTTCGAGACCATCGACCTCAATGCGCCTGCAGGCATTGCCGACTACGGCAAGCGTTACGGCCCGCTGTATCGCGATATTGATCGCGAGCGCGGACAGGAAGACCCCTGGCTCGACGCCACCCTGGAGGCACTGGACGAGCAGCGCCGCGCCTTGCTCCCCACACACGAACTGGGTGAACGCCAGGCCTGGCGTGATCGCCGCTTGATGGCACTGCTCGCCCATCAGCAGGCTACGACACCACGCTAAACCGCACACGTCATGCGGCAACGTTCACGCCGCTGTGCTCACTTTGCTAGAGGACTTCACGGAAATGGCTGCAAAACGCAAGGTCATCATCACCTGCGCCGTCACCGGCGCCATTCACACCCCGTCCATGTCTCGCTACCTTCCCGTCACCCCCGAGGAGATTGCCGAGGCCGGTATCGCCGCCGCCGAGGCTGGCGCGTCGGTGCTGCATTTGCATGCCCGGGACCCCAAGGATGGCAGGCCGACCCAGGATCCGGCGATGTTCGAGCGCTTCCTGCCGCGCATCAAGAGCTCCTGCGACGCGGTGATCAATCTGACCACCGGCGGCAGCCCCCATATGACGGTGGAAGAACGTATGCGCCCCGCCATGGAGTTCAAGCCTGAGCTGGCGTCCATGAACATGGGATCGATCAACTTCGGCCTGTTCCCGATGCTGGATCGCTACAACGAGCTGACCCATCAGTGGGAGCGCGATCACCTGGCCAATAGCCGTGACCTGGTGTTCAAGAACACCTTCGCTGATATCGAAAAAGCCATGACGCTTGGCGATGCCAATGGCACCCGCTTTGAATGCGAGTGCTACGACATCGGCCACCTGTATTCGCTGCGCAATCTACTCGACCGTGGTGTCGCCAAGGGCCGCGTCTTCGTCCAGAGCGTGTTCGGTATCCTGGGTGGCATCGGGCCGCATCCTGAAGACGTCATGCACATGCGCCGCACCGCAGACCGCCTGTTCGGCGATGACTATGAATGGTCTGTGCTGGGGGCCGGCAGCAGCCAGATGCGCATTGCAGCGCAAGCCGCTGCCATGGGTGGACACGTGCGCGTCGGTCTCGAGGACTCGCTGTGGCTTGGGCCGGGCAAGCTGGCCGAGACCAATGCAAGCCAGGTGACCAAGGTTCGCGAGATTCTGGAGGGCCTGTCTCTCGAGGTGGCCACACCCGACGAGGCGCGTCAGATGCTTGGACTCAAGGGCGGGGATCAGGTCGGGTTCTAGGCTTGGCCCGCCGTTGAGCATGCCAATATCAGCACCCGCATAAGGAGATGGGTTGTGACGCTTTATCGACTCGGGGGCGCGTCCCCCGATATCGCCGCCGACGCCATGGTGATGGACGAGGCGACCCTGATCGGTGACGTGCAGCTGGGAGCAGACGTGAGTGTCTGGCCAGGTGCCGTCCTGCGTGGCGACAATGCCCCCATCCTGGTAGGCGCCGGCAGCAACCTGCAGGATGGCTGCGTGGTCCACACAGACCCCGGTGAGCCGGTGACCATTGGCCAGCGTGTCACCATTGGTCACCTGGCCATGTTGCACGGCTGCCGAATTGGCGACGAGGTGCTGGTCGGCATGAATGCTACCATCCTCAACGCAGCGGTGATCGGGGAGCAGAGTATCGTTGGCGCCGGAGCCCTGATTACCTCCGGCAAACGTTTTCCCCCACGATCGCTCATCCTCGGCAGTCCCGCCAAACGCGTGCGTGAGCTGACCGAGGAAGAGGTCGAGTCGGTGAAGACCAATGCTCAGGTCTATATCGACAAGATCGCCACCTATGCTTCTCTGGAGCGTATTGAGCCGGCGTGAGCGCCGGCAATACAGTCACCCGACAAGATATGCCTCGATGAAAAAGAAATCCGTCACCTCCCGCGATGTTGCCCGCCTGGCCGGTGTCTCGCAGTCTGCCGTCAGTCGCACCTTCTCTCCCGAGGCGAAGGTATCGGAAAAGACTCGCCGGAAGGTCATGGAAGCCGCTCGAGAGCTCGGCTATCGCCCCAATACCATCGCGCGCTCCCTGATCACTCGCTCCAGCAGGACCATCGCCGTCGTGGTGTATAGCCTGGAGAATCCGTTCTACAGCTTCATGCTCGAAGAGGCATCACGGTTCTTTCGGCAGCAGGGCTATCACCTGCTGCTGTTTTCTGCCCCCGCCAGCGATGGCTTCGATGCCGTGCTGGAAGACATTCTGCGCAGTCAGGTGGAAGGCATTCTCATGCTCGCCATCACCATGACGGAGGAGCAAGCCGCCGTGGTGTCCGACTACGAAATCCCCGTGGTCATCATCAACCGTACCGTGGACTATGCCGGCATCAGTCAGGTGGCCTGCGACAACTATCAAGGGGGCTACTGGGCGGGCCGACACCTCGCTTCACAAGGCCACCGTCGCGTGGCGTACCTGGCGGGTCTTCCCGCCACGTCTACCAGCTGCCAACGGCAGGCGGGACTGGAAGAGGGTCTGGCAGCGGCAGGCCAGACACTGCATGCCTGCGACGTGGGCAACTATCAGTACGCAGACGCCTGTCAGGCGACTCGCCGCCTGTTTACCCACCCCACTCCGCCCGACGCCCTGTTCGCCGCCAACGACCTGATGGCCATCGCTGCCATGGAGGTGCTGCAGAGCGAGTTTCAGCTGCGCATCCCACAGGACGTATCGATCATCGGCTTCGATGATGTGCCCATGGCCGCCTGGCCCAGTCACTCCCTGACCACTCTGCAGCAACCGGTACAGACCATGATCATGCGCGCCACCGAACTCCTGATGGCCCAGATCGATCACCCGGACACCCCTCCGCAGCAGCTGACCCTGCCGGTGACGCCGATGCTCCGCAGCAGCGTCCGGCGCGCATGACGCGCCAGGTCGCCAGTGCACTCCGCCGTGTCTAGCCCAGCGGCAGCCGGTTGGTGGACTTGATTTCTCGCAGGGACAGACTGGAGCGAATGTTGGTGACGCCCGGCAAGCGCCGCAACACGCGCTCGATGAAGTCACTGTAGTCCTCCAGGTCTCGAGCGACGACCATCAGCAGGAAGTCATCATCTCCGGTCGTATTGTGGCATGACAGAATATTCGGGCTGTCGATCACCACCTTCTCGAACGCCGCCACCGTGGTGGCGTCATGGGCCATGCAATTGAGTTGAACGAACGCCATCACCCCTAGCCCGAGACGCTTGCGATCAAGCGTTGCCTGATAGCCTGAGATAACGCCGTCCTGCTCAAGACGCTTCAACCGTCGCCAGCATGGTGTCTCGCTCAATGACAGCGCCTCGGCAAGACGCGCATTGGTGATTCGACCGTCCTGCTGCAACAGATCAAGCAGCTGTAGATTTTTCCTGTCCAGCCCACTCACGCAATGTTCTCCCAACAAACCTTGTAGAAATAAAAGATACTTTCCACATTGCGGGCTCTCAAGAAAATATAGCAAAGCAATTCCTGGCCAACGCTCTAGCATGGAACGACACATTCAGCCTTTGCGAGAGTCGATCATGCGTGCCGTTGTCATTGAAAAGTTCCAGCAGTTACCCAGTGTTCGGGTGGTGAAGGATCCTGCACCAGAGCCCCACGGCGTGGTCGTCAAGGTCGAAGCGGCTGGGCTATGTCGCAGTGACTGGCATGGCTGGATGGGCCACGATGCGGATATCACCCTCCCCCATGTCCCCGGCCACGAGATGGCGGGTGTCGTGGTTGCCGCCGGCAAGGACGTCACGCAATGGAAAGAGGGCGACCGTGTCACAGTGCCCTTCGTCAGCGGCTGCGGACGCTGCCACGAGTGTCGTGCAGGCCATCAGCAAGTCTGCCACTCGCAGTTTCAACCGGGCTTCACTCACTGGGGGGCCTTTGCCGAATACACCAGCCTGCATCACGCCGACCTCAACCTCGTTGCGCTGCCAGAGGACATGTCATTTTCCACCGCCGCCAGTCTCGGCTGCCGTTTTGCCACAGCCTTCCGTGCAGTAGTGGATCAGGGGCGCGTGTCTGCCGGTGCGTGGGTCAGCGTGCATGGCTGTGGTGGCGTCGGCCTGTCTGCAATCATGATCGCCTCTGCGCTTGGCGCCCGGGTCATCGCCATCGACATCACGGACGGCGCACTGGTGATGGCCAAGAAACTGGGCGCCGTTGCCACGATCAATGCCTCGCAAAGATCGGATGTGGTGGAAGCGATTCAAGACATCAGTGCCGGCGGCGCTCACCTTTCCTTTGATGCCCTGGGCACTCAGGTCACCTGCAGCAACTCGATCATGGGACTACGTACCCGAGGCCGACACGTACAGATTGGGCTGCTGGCTGGGGAGCACCGGGCACCGGCGATCCCCATGCACAAGGTGATCGCCGAGGAGCTCGAACTTGTCGGCAGCCACGGCATGCAGGCTCACCGCTATGACGCCATGCTGGGGATGATCCAGCAGGGGCAGCTGAATCCATCGCTGCTGGTGGGTGATCGCATTACGCTGGATGACACTCCCGCCCGGCTCACCAGCATGGATCAGTTCAAGGGGGTGGGCGCTACGGTGATTGATCGTTTCTGACACGCCACAACTGTTGACCACCAAGCAACAATTGCATGCCTGTTGACCGCTGCATCCGTGACGCTGATTCCCCTACCTTGGCACTGCTCAGCGACGTTAAGCGTCCATGGATCATCGTCAACAACAAGGACCCAGCATGTTCACCGCGCAACAGGTCAACGAGAGTATGGCGCTGCGACAGGATCTGCATCGCCATCCCGAGCTCAAGTTCGAGGAGCACCGCACCGCCGCGATCGTAGCATCGCGACTCAAGGAGCTCGGCTACAAGGTCACCGAAAACATCGCCGGGACGGGCGTCCTGGCGGAACTGGATACCGGACGCATCGGGCCAGTGATCGCCTTTCGGGCCGACATGGATGCACTGCCCATCCAGGAGGCCAACACCTTTGACCACGGTTCACGCCATCCGGGCCTCATGCATGCCTGCGGCCATGACGGCCACACCGCCGCCCTGCTGCTGGCGGCCGAAGCCATCATCCAGCGTCGAGACGCTCTGTGCGGCCACCTCAAGCTGATCTTTCAGCCGGCCGAGGAAGGTGGCAATGGTGCCGCGCGCATGATCGAGGAAGGAGTCCTCGACAATCCCCGCGTGTCCGCCATCTTCGGCTATCACAATCGCCCCGGCTTCCCCGCTGGCCAAGTCTTCGTCAAGCCAGGACCGGCGATGGGGGGCAATGACACCTTCCGCGTGACCATCAAGGGACGTTTCGGGCATGCCGCCATGCCGCACCTCGCGGTGGACCCGATCTACGTCGGCGCCAGTGTTGTCCAGCAGCTGCAGGGCCTGGTGGGACGTCACAAGTCTCCGCTCGAGGCCGGGGTCATCACCGTCGCGGCCTTTCATGCTGGAGAGGCCGCCAATGTGATTCCCGGCGAAGCCGAACTGGTCGTCAATATCCGCAGCGATCGCGCCTCATCCCGCGAGGCCTTGGCCGGACAGCTCGAACGGGTGGTCGACGGAGTCTGCAGCGCCCACGGCGCCAGCTTCGAGATGTTCCACGAGCACCAGATTCCACCGTTGGTCAATGACCCGGAATGGGCTGAGAAGGTTCTTACGGCGGCCAAGGAAGCGCAGGTCAGTGACGACATCCAGCAACTGGACTACATGCCTACCATGGGGGCAGAGGACTTTGCGTTCTATCTCCAGCAGGTCCCTGGCTGCTTCTTCTTTGTCGGTAACGGTGACAGTGCCTACCTGCATAACGAGCACTACGACTTCAACGACCAGATCCTGCCGGTCGCAGGCGGCACCTTCGTGGCATTGGCGCAACACCTGATGCAAGCGAACTGACAGAGACCCCTAACGGTGCCGGCGGTAGCAGAACAGACACCATCGACAACGTTCTGTTGCTGTGTCCGCGAGTGAACGTTTCAGACAACCTCATAACAAGGTCAAGAGCCATGCAAGCCGTCCTCAGCTCCATTGAGCGTGTAGGCAACAAACTGCCTCATCCCTTCATTCTGTTCACCATCCTGGCTGCCGTGGTGGTGGTGGTCTCTGCCATTCTCGCCACCTTGGGCGTGTCAGCGGTCAACCCGCAGACGGATGCCGTGGTCCACGTGCGAAGCCTGATCTCTGCAGATGGACTGGAGTTCATGCTGACCAGCGTCGTCAGCAACTTTGTCAACTTCCCGCCCCTGGGCCTGATCCTGGTGGTGATGTTCGGTATCGGTCTCGCCGACAAGGTGGGCTTGATGTCGACCCTGATGCAGGTCAGCGTGGCCAAGGCACCGCCGTCGCTGCTCACCTTCTGCGTGTTTCTGGCGGGCATCTGCGGCAGCATCGCCTCGGATGCCAACTACCTGATCCTGATTCCCCTGGCCGCCATGGTCTACTACTCCGTCGGTCGGCATCCGATTGCCGGTGCGGCCGCCGCCTATGCAGCGGCTGGGGCGGGCTTCGACGCCAGCCTCTTCATCACGGTCGGGGATGCGCTGTTCGCCGGTATTACCACCGATGCGGCGAGACTGGTGGATCCAGAGGCGTACATCTCTCCAGTGGACAACTACTACTTCGTGGCCTGCTCCGTGTTCGTGCTTGCCACGGTAGGCACCTTGGTGATCGACAAGGTGATCGAACCGCGACTGCAGCGAACCCTGCCACTTGGCAAGGACTTCACCGCTGAGGTGGAGACTCACGAACTGAGCGCCGACGAGAAGCGCGGTCTCAAGCGTGTGGGACTGACGACGCTGGTCTATCTGGCCTTGGTACTGCTGGCCGTGCTGCCAGAGGCATCGCCTCTGCGCAACGATGAGGGCGGACTGATCCCGTCACCGTTCTTGAAGTCGCTGGTACCCCTGATGTTCGGCTACTTCGTCGCCATCGGTCTGGTCTACGGCATCGCGGTGGGCAAGATCAAGACCAGCCGTGACGTCCCGCAGCGCATGGCCGAGGCGGCCAGCGAGCTGGCCCCCACGCTGGTGCTTTTCTTCGCCATCTCGCAGTTCATTGCCTACTTCAAGTGGTCAGAGCTGGGGCAGTTCATTGCCATTGAAGGCTCCAACATCCTGCAGAGCACCGGCTTCACCGGCCTGCCTCTGGTTGGCGCCTTCATCCTGATGAGTGCCGTGCTCAACGTCTTCATGACCAGCGGCTCGGCCCAGTGGGCACTGATGGCACCGGTGTTCGTGCCGATGCTGATGATGATCGACTTTGACCCGGCCTTCGTGCTGGCGATGTTCCGGATTGGCGACTCAAGCACCAACATCATCTCGCCGATGAGTCCCTACTTTTCGGTCGCCCTGGTCTACATGCAGCGCTACAAACCGGATATGGGCCTGGGAACCCTGATTGCCACGATGTTGCCCATGGCGATCACCTTCCTGCTGACCTGGAGCGCCTTCCTGATGTTCTGGCTGACCATGGGCTGGCCGATCGGACCCGGGGTCTACATGATGGCAAGCTGATCACTGCATCGCCAACATCACCTTCCACAGATAGCTGGCAGCCGGCGACAGCCGCCTGCCGGCTCTGCGCACCAGATTCCCCTGACTCGCCCTGGCCATGGGGTGGTCAATGGGAATGGCGACCAGCTCTCCCGCTCGCACTTCTCGGCCTGCTGCCGCAGCGGTCATGAATGCGACACCAATCCCGGCACAGGCCAGGCGTCGAGATATCGAATGCAGATTGCAGCGGTATGAGGGCGTGGCCAGCAATCCTGACGCACGAAAAATCGCATCGACAAAACGCTGGGACCCGGACTCGTCCGGCAGGAAGATCAACTTGTGCTGAAGCAGCTGTGTGACGCTGACAGCATCGTACTGCGCCAGCGCATGCTGTGGAGCCACCAGGGCGCACAACGCCCCTCGCTCGAAAGAGTGCACCACAAGTCTGGGGTCGGATACCGGCCCATAGGTGACCGCAATGTCGACTTCATCATTGGCGACCATTTCATGTGGTTCGCGGGGGTAGTAGATGCCCGTGCGAATATCGATCAACACATCGGGGAACTGCGCCGCCACCCGCTTCATGACATGGCAAATGAAGCTATCGACGAAGCCATCTCCCACCGACACCACCACCTTGCCACGCTGAAGGTTGCGCAACCGGGACAGCGTATCACCGAGTTCCGAATGCAGCCGACGCTGGGCCAGGTAGCTCTCTTCCACAAGCTTGCCGGCTTCTGTCGGCACCACGTGACGGCCCTGCTTTTCCAGCAGGGCCATGCCTAACTCCTGCTCGAGGCTTCGCACCTGGCGGCTGATCACAGAAGGATTGACATGCAGATGCTCAGCCGCGGCGCGAATACCCCCGCAACTGCAGACCTCGTGCAGATACAGCGCTCGCTTGTCCAGTAGATTCATAGGTGTCAGTCGGAAGGTAGGCAGGCATGCGGGCTACCGCATGCCTGGTGGCTTAGGCTTTGTCCGAAAAGTCGACGAGCGAAGGTTAGATAAGGCAAAAATCGGTGAGAAAGCGCAGTTTACGAGGTGTAAATGAGCACTTTGAGCCGATTGTTAACGCCGTATCACCAAGCGCAGGCACTTTTCGTACAAGCCCTAGTTCATCAAGAGTTCATCAAGGCATGGATATCGTCGAGCAGCGCCTGGGACACCCAGGCACCGCGTTGGGCGCTGCGTGCACGCTCCTGATAGCGGCGCTGGGCGGGCAACCGAGCCCCCTGTCCCAACATCTGCTCGAACAGTTGCTCTGCCCTGCCCATGTCAGCGGCTCCCGCTCCTGTTCGGGCCGGATCAATGGCGATGATCAACTCCCCGTGGAAGGGCAACCCACCACGCCCATCGTCGTGATCCGTTGACTCAAGGCTCATCAAGTCACCAATCATCGGCCCGGCGATCAGCTCGACCATCAGTGCCAGCGCCGACCCCTTGTGGCCACCGAAGGGCAGCATCGCACCATGATCCAGCACTTCCGCCGGATCGGTACATGGCTGGCCATGTCGGTCTACGCCCCAGCCTTCCGGAATCGCATCGCCGGAGCGACGGTGAAGCTCAATGTCACCCCGGGCAATGGCACTGGTGGCAAAGTCGAAGATCAGCGGTGGCTGCCCCTGCCGCGGCCAGCCAAACGCCAGCGGGTTGGTGCCGAACAGGGGACGCTTGCCTCCATGGGGAGCCATGTACGCCTGGGTCGGGTTGCAGGCAATGGCCACCAGCCCTGCCTCGGTCAGTTGCTCGAGCTCTACCCACAGGGCGGTGGCATGGACGCAACGCTGAATGGCCATTACCGCGATGCCACCCTGCCTGGCCTTGTCGATCAGAGGCGGCAGACCCAGGTTGAAGGCTGCCGGCGAAAATCCACCGTCAGCATCCACCCTGACTACCGCCGGGGCCAGGTCCTCGACACGCGGCTGTGCATCCGCGACAGCCGCGCCTGCACGTACCGTCGCGGCGATGCCGAGCAAGCGGTAAAGCCCATGGGACTGGCAAGCGTCCCATTGCGCCGCGACCAGGGTGGCCCCCAAGGCCTCGGCCTGGGCGGCGCTGAAGCCATGCTGGGCCAACACGCTGCGACATAGCGACATCATGGCCTCCCGCGTCAGGTAGGTCCCCTCTGAACTGGCGGCGTTAGTGTCCTGCATCAGCGACTCTCCTTGGAACATGATCGGCCTACTTCCATGACGGCCCACTCAGCTGATCAGGCAACCACAGCGCCAAGGAAGGGAAGGCCAGAACCAGCGCCAACACGATCAACTGTACAACGATAAAAGGAATGACCCCGGTGTACATATGCTTGAGCGTAACCTCGGGGGGCGTGATCGCCCTGAGATAAAAGATGGAAGGAGCCAGAGGCGGCGTCAGGTAACTTGTCTGCATGACCACCAGGAAGGCAACACAGAACCATATCTCATCGAACCCCAGTGCCCGCACGATCGGCATGGCCACCGGTATCACGATCAGTACCACTGAGATCATGTCCAGCACGAACCCTGCCAGGAAGGCGATCAGCAGAATCATGCCGAGGATCATCCAGGGGCTCAGCCCGGTATCCATCAGCAGCGACTGCACCGTGGCCATGCCACCGGCGGCGAAGAACACACCGGCGAACATATTGCCCCCCAGCACGATCAGTAGAATCATCGCCGAAATATTCAAGGTCCGCTTGGCCGAGTTCCACAGCACGTCCAGGGTCAGGTTGCGATAGGCCAGCGCCAGCACCACCGAACCCAGCGCGCCACAGGCTGCCGCTTCGGTGGGGGTCGCGATACCCAGCAGGATCGTGCCAAGCACAGTCACGATCAGTGCCATCGTCGGCAGCAGCGCGCCAAAGGTGACCTTGAGCTTCTCCCCCAGGGTCGCGCTCTCACCCTCTGTTGCCGACATGCGAGGCGCCATTTCTGGCTTGAGGTACGCCACCAGCACGATGTACAGCAGGAACAGCAACGCCATCAGGAATCCGGGAAACATCAGCCCACTGAACAGTGATCCCACCGACACGCTGGCCACAGGCCCCAGTACCACCACAGTGATGGAGGGAGGGATCGCGGTGCCCAGGGAGCCACTGGCGCAGATGGTGCCCGACATCAGCGATTTGCTGTACTGATGCTTGAGCATCACCGGGATGGCCAGCAGGCCGATCACCGCCTCGGTCGCGCCCACTACCCCACTCGCTGCTGCAAACAGCGTACCCATGATGACCGCGCCCACGCCGAGTCCGCCAGGCAGGCGCCGGGTCCAGAAATGAATGGCGGTGAACAGCCGCTCCGCGATGCCTGAACGCTCGAGCATCGCACCCATGAAGATAAACAGCGGGACCGCTGCGAGAATCGAGTTGGACGCCGTGTCCTCGATCTTGGTCAACAGCTGGTAGGCAGCAGCATCCCCAAACTGCATTACCCCGAACAGCGTCGCTACCACAATCATCGAGAAGGCAATCGGGAAGCCGGAAATGATGAAGCCAATCAGCGCCGGAAACATCACCAGGGCAAGATAATCACTCATTGGGCGCCCTCACTCTCGGTTGCCTGACCTTTCCATGCAGCAATCGCCTTGAACACTTCGGCCACGACCTGCAGCGCCAGCAGCAGAAAGCCGAGCCACCAGGTCAGGAACACCGGCCAGATCACCGGGTTCCAGGCCGACCTGCCTGAGCGTTCATTGGATAAAAGCGCTTCGTGAGCGTATTGGCCAAGCTCCCACACCAGCCAGGCCAGAACCGGCAAGAACCCGGCATAGCCGATCAGTTGCACCAGGGCATTGGTGCGCCTCGACCAACGCAGCGTCATCAGATCAACGCTGACGTGCTGCCCCTGTCGCAGCGTATCAGCCATGCCCAGCATGAAGATGGCCCCCATGACCATGTAGCTGACCTCGAAGGCCCACAGGGTAGGTTGTCCCAACACATAGCGGCTGAAGACCTCGTAGACCAGCGCGGCTATCAGCGGAAAGGTCAGCAGAGCACCCAGCCCTCCTGCCCAGCGCGTCAGCCGCTCGATCGCGTGAATAAGCGTCATCTTGAATTGCCCGAAAGTAGGAAGTCAGAACAGGAAACGGCCCGGAGGAAGGGACCATCCCCTCCTCCGGGCCGCCAGCAACGATGTCAGTCCCGAGCCATGGCACCGATCGGCAGACGGTACTGCTGCCAGTTGGTCATGCTGGCCTTGAACTCACGCTGAGATTCAAGCACTCGAGCAAACCATTCGTTGCTCTCGGCGTACTCATCTTCCCACTTGCGGGTCTCCGCGTAGATGGCGTCGATAAAGTCTTGATCCAGCTGCACGATCTCGTTCGGACCGTCCACCAGTTCCTGATAGGCCTCCAGGTCGGCGTAGGAGCTCGCGAGCCAGGAGTCAAACACACTGAGCTTGCCGGCAAGACGCAGCAGCTCCTGCTGTTCGGCGCTCAGCGCGTCCCACGCCTCCTGGTTTACCTGACATTCCAGGAAGCCACCAGACTGGTGAACGCCCGGCAGCACCACGTACTGAGCCACATCCTGGAAGCCCGTTGGCTTGTTCATTTCCGGACTGCCCCACTCGGCAGCATCAATCACGCCGCGATCCAGGGCGTTGTAGATCTCACTGCCGGCCATGACCACCGTCGAGGCACCCAGGCGTGAGGCGATCTCAGCCCAGGCCCCTGACGTGCGCAGGCGCAGGCCCTGGAAATCCTCCAGCGTTTCGACCTTCTTGTTGGAGTGAAGGAAGATCTCGGTGCCAAGAATGGAGCACGGGAAGGCCACCACATCGAAGACATCACGGCGGAACTCTTCATAGAGTTCCACGCCGCCGCCCTCGTACATCCACATCATGAATTCTTCCGGCGTGAGGCCGCTGGAATGACCTGCCAGCAGCGCCGCCGTCGGATCTGTGCCGTAGTCATAGTTGACGTAATTATGGCTGACCTCGGCGACCCCGGCCTTGACGGTATTGGTCACCCGCAGCGCGCCACCCAGGGTGCCACCAGGAAACACCTCGATGGAAACATCACCCGCCGTCAGCTGATTGACATAGTCGGCGAAGGTCTGGGCGTCCCGCTCCAACCACGGCCCGCCACCCCATGGGGTGGCCATTTTCCACTCCATCGGTTCGGCAGTCGCAGACAGGGAGACACTCGCGAGGGCGGCGGCAACAGTCACGCTGCCAGCCAGTCGGTTCAACTTATACATTGTTATCCTCGTTGGATTTCTTATAGGCGTACAGGAGCGCAAGGCAATGCCCAGCCGGCGTTGTTATCGATCGGCAGACACTGCGTGTTAAGCATCACTATCGTGATTGAGCATTGCATATACGCAATTTTCAGTCAAAATAAATGAAAAAGACCAACAATCAACGCTCCTCCCCCATCATCAAGGACGGCAGGAGCCGCCGGAGACCTGCATGAGCGAGACCTCCACGCCACCCCGGCCCCATGAGAAAGCGCGCAAGGCCGGATCCATCGGTGACAACCTGAAAGCCCTGCGCGGCGAACGCCAGCTGACCATCGCTCAGATGGCCCAGGTATCCGGCACATCCGCCGCCAGCATCTCGCGGATCGAGAACGGCAGGCTTTCGCCCACCTATGAAGTCATCGTCAAGCTGGCCAATGCACTAAATGTGGATGTCGGCGAACTCTTCTACTACCGCGAGCGCCGTGCGCTCAGTGGCTGGCGTACGCTGACTCGCTCAGGCCAGGGAGACATTGTCGAGACTCCCAACTATCGTTTTGAATTGCTTTGCAGCGACATGGTGTCGAAGGACTTTCTGGTGTTCTCGACCACGGTGTTGAACACCAGCATTGATGAGTTTGGTGAGCTTCAACGCCACGCCGGGCATGAACAGATCGTGGTCCAGGAAGGCGAGGTCGAGGTGTGGACCGAACACTACGCCCCGACACGCCTCAAGCCAGGAGACAGCATGTCCTTTGATAGCCAGATGGGACACGCCGTCATCTCGACAAGCCCCGCCCCCGCCCGCATCCTGTGGATCTGCAGCACCTGACCCAAGGCATCGTCCGTTCGGCGCATCGCGGGGCAAGCGTTTTTCTCCCGTTGCGATAACGGCCTGGCAGACATGTACCCGCTGACAATGTCCGCCAGAGAGATCGCCAGAGAGACGGCCGCTGTGGTAAAGCCGTTGACCTCGTCAGCCACCGTCAGACTGGCGCGATGCCCTCAAGCGCATGGGGCTGACGCTCACTGGCTTGCGCTACCAACGCACCAGCCATGGCCAGCAGCTTCTCATCCGCCCAGCGGTCCGTGATCAACTGCACCCCGATCGGCATGCCCTGGCTACCCTGTCCGATGGGCAGGTTCAGGCAAGGGACGCCCAATAGCGTCCAGGCGCGGCAGTAAAGGGGGTCCCCTGTCGCGTCGATGCCCAACGGCGCTTCGCCTGTAGCACTGGCTGCCAAAATGCCGTCGACCTGAGTCGTCAACACCCGCGACAATGACTGGCGAGCCGCAGCCGCGCGGCGCATGGCATCACGGTAGCGCGACCAGCCGATAGCTCGGCCTTCCTCGATCAATTCGACCAGCTTGGGCCCCATCTGGTCCGCAAAGGCGGCATACTCACTTGCCAGCGTCCTGGCTGACTCGTAAGCCATCACCACCTTCTGCTCCTCCACCAAGCATTCGATATCGCTGCCCAGCGCCAGAGGAACGATCTCTGCCCCTGCGTGCCTCGCCATGGCTTCTGCCTCAGCGAGTACCCGCTGAACATCCGTGCTCATGGTCGTGGCCGAGGGCAAACTGAACACCCCGAGGCGCAGCCCCTTCAGGCTGCTCGCCGGGCGGATGCTGTCCGCTCCCGTCAAACTCGAGAACACGGTGCTGACATCCTCGACGCTACGCGCGAACCAGCCGATGGTGTCCAAAGATGGCGCGAAGCCGCGGACACCGGCGGTGCTGAGCGTGTTGAAGGTGGGCTTGAAGCCGTAGACACCGCAATAACTCGCAGGTCGAATCATGCTGCCAGCTGTCTGTGTACCAAACGCGACGGGCACCATACCGGCGGCCACCGCCGCTGCCGAGCCACTGGAAGACCCTCCTGGCGTGCGCGAGGTGTCATGGGGATTGCGTGTCTTGCCCGGGGTGAAATACGCAAATTCGGTAGACACTGTCTTGCCCATGATCAGCGCACCCTGCTGCTTGAGCAGCGACACCAGAGACGCGTCAACCAGCGATTCAGACGAACAAAGATACCCCCCCGTGCCCCATGCCGTAGGGTGGTCCCTCGTATCAATGATGTCCTTGATGCCTACCGGGACACCGAACAAAGGCCGGTCAGACAGCGTAGGGTCGAGTGGGGGAGGTTCTGTGGCCAGCGCCTCCCAGGCCCTTACCTCGGGCTCGACACGCTCAATCTGCGCTACGCACTGATGCCACCAGTCCAGTCCGCTCGCCGCAGCTCCCCGGTGGTTCTGGTGAAACGCGGTAATGCTCTTCGGTGCAGTCGGCATCCGATATTCCTTAGTGTAAGTCACTCGTTGAGGCATGGTCAGAGCACCAGGGTGATCCCCACCACCACCATGACCAGGGCAAATAGCGTTCGCAGTCGCTCAGGCGACAGGTAATGCGCCAGCTTGGCGCCGCACCTGGCGGCCGGCACGCTGAACATGGCAACGCCTGCAAAGGCAGGCAAATAGAGATAGCCGAGACTTCCTTCGGGTAGGCCAGCATGGCCAAGACCCGTCATCATGAAGGTCAAGGCGCCGACGAGGGCAATGGGCAGCCCGCAGGCGGCCGAGGTACCAATCGCATGGGTCAGCCCTGCGCCATTGCGGGCAAGCCAAGGCACACTCAGGACACCGCCACCCACGCCAAACAGTGCGGAGAAGGTACCGATGGTGGTGCCGGCAGCAAACATTGCCGGCCTCCCCGAGACATGGGCTTTCTCGCTTACCCTCTTGGAAAGCAGCATGTGCGCTGCAAGCAGGAGCATGAATACACCGAAAAAGCGCTCCAGCTGACGACCATCCAAGTGATCGGCGACCAAACCGCCAAGTACCGCACCGCACATCAGCCCAGGTAGCATCAGCACCAGCAGGTCCCGCGACACAGCTCCTTTTTTCCAGTGTCCAAACGCTGAAGAGGCACCAGTCACCACGATGATGGCCAGCGATGTGCCAATCGCGAGATGCATGATGAGAGCCTCATCAACGCCCTTGAACGCCAGTGCCGAGGCAAGTGCAGGCACGATGATGACGCCTCCACCGATGCCAAAGAGTCCCGCGGCAAGCCCAGCAACCCCACCCACTGCACAGAAGAACAACAAGGCCGCCAGCATGATGTCACCCTCCTCTGTCTCAGCGCGGGTCGCAGCGCGGGCTTTTGCGATCCGCGCTGCGACACGCTGGTCCTAGTTCACGACCTTGGCGGCGAAGGAGTCATCCACGATATCTTCGTAGTACATCTCGCCTTCGATGTTGCCAACGAACTGCTGCATCTCGATGGCGTTGGTAAAGGCGTCTTCGGTAATCGTCACGCTTTCCGGATAGACGTTGTTGTCGATCATGCGCTGCACCGCCGCGTCGACCACCTCGCCGGACAGGTCACCGAACTCCTCGCGCGCCACGGCCTTGGCCACGTCAGCGTCGGTATGAATCAAGGCCAGCGAATCATTGATCGCATTGACGAAGCGCAAGACAAGATCTGGATTATCATCAATCATTTCCTGGGAGGTATTGATGGTCGAGAACGCATACTCGGGATAGTCATCAGTGAAGGCATGGATAATCTCCAGTCCCTGGGAAATACCCTGCTCGACCTGGGGCTGGTACGCCACGGCGATGTCGCCGCGTCCGGACAGCACCGGCCCAAGCTCAGAGCCATTCTGTACTTCTGTTATCTGGACCTCGCCGTCCACCCCGGCATCTTCGATCAGACGCTTGATGAGCGTATTCGACGTACCTGGCGCCAACCCGACCACGACCTCCTTGCCGGCCAAGTCTGCGGGCGAGCTATAGTCGAGGTCGGGACTTGCCAGTACCCACACCGGTGCACTGTTGGCTACCGCACTGATGGCTTTGCCGCTCCCTCCCTGTTCCTGGGCAAAGCCAACATGCTCTGGACCGTGAACAGAAAACTGAGACTCCCCCGCCAGTACCGATGCCAATGCCGCTGGCCCCGATCCGGCTGAGCGCACGACAGGCACGTCAATGTTGTACTCATTGAAAAGTCCTTCGTGCTTGGCCACATATACCGGCAAGTAGAGTAGGGAGTGGAAGGCTTCGTTGATGAGGATTGTGTCCATCTCCTGAGCGTGTGCCTGGAAAGAGGACATACCAGCAACAAGACCGAGACCCACCATCATTTTCTTGGAGCAGAAGAAAGCATTCATACTGATTTCATTCCTTGTCGTTATTTTTTCAACAGTATCACTGCAGCATCAACGACCTGCGTCGTTATCACACCTCACCTCGCGTGGTCCCAGGGAAGCAACCGCTTTTCCACTTTGGACACCACCACATAAAGAGCAATGGCGACCATCATGAGCACGATAACGCCTACCCAGACCACGTTGAGATTAAAGAGATTTCCCGCTACAAAAATCATTCGACCCAATCCACGGTCCGATGAGATAAACTCACCACCAATCTCGGCGATTAGGGCAAAACCAATATTCAAGCGGAAGGCAGAGATGATCCACGGCAACGTTGCCGGAGCCACGACTTTCGTGAACACTTCCCGCCGGGAACCTCCTAGCGATCTCATCAGATTAATCATATTTCCATCAATCTGATGGGTTCCCTGATAAGCGGACAGCAGAGCCACGACAAAGGTGGCTACGAATGCCAGCATGATCTTTGAAAACATGCCGGAGCCAAACCAGATGATGATCATCGGGGCCAAGGCGATTTTAGGCAGCCCATTCAGCGCAACCATAAACGGGTCAATGATTCGGGCAGTGGTACGCGAGAACCAGAGCAACAAGCCACAGATCGAGCCAAGCACGCTACCCAGCAAGAACCCCGCAATCGTGGCAGACACGGTCGCCAGGGTATCGTCCAGTAGCTGACCTGACTGAAGCAGACGAAGCGCTTCTTCGGCAATCCCGGATGGCGACCCCATCAAGAAGGGATTGATCCAGCCAACGCTGACTCCCACTTGCCACAGCGCAACGAGCAGAGCTATCCCTGCACCACGCCATAGATTGTCCGTCAGCAGCACCGATCTCTTCGATGCTTCACTGATGTCTTTGTTGCTACCTGCCTGAATCCTATGGGTAAAGGTCTGAGCATCGCTCATGCGGCACCTCCCGCGACCTGGATGTCCAAATCCTCCCAGATCTGATCGAAAAGGGTCTGGTATCGAACATCACTGCGAGCCTTGAGGCACGAGCCAAGCTCACGGGACAACCCAACGTCATACACCTTTTTTACGGATGTTGGGCGCTTGGTCATCACTGCGACGCGGTCCGACATGGCGATAGCTTCGCCAATATCATGGGTAATCAGGACCACGGTTTTCTTGTGTTCCTTTAGAATCGATACGATCTCTTCCTCCAGAACAAGCCGCGTCTGGTAGTCGAGTGCCGAAAAGGGTTCATCCAGAAGAATGAGGTCAGGCTCGGTAATGAGCGTGCGGATCAACGCCACCCTCTGACGCATCCCCCCAGAAAGCGTACCCGGATATTGATCAGCAAAGTCCGCCAGACCATAACGAGACAAGTGATCCTTGGCCATTTCATAGCGACGCGACTTTGACACTCCGCGAACTTCCAATCCAAGACATACGTTATCGATGATAGTTCGCCATGGAAACAGAAGATCACGTTGCAGCATGTAGCCGATTCGTGCGCCACAATGAGGGTCTCGCCCACTGAGTTCAATGACACCATCCGTGGGCTCAAGCAGGCTGGATATAATATTGAACATCGTGCTTTTCCCACACCCACTCGGGCCCACGATGCTGACAAACTCCTCCTTTTTTATATCCAGAGTAATATCTCGGATCACTTCGACAGCGCCACCGTCAGAGCTGTGAAATGTCTTCCTCACACCTTGAAGGGAAATCACACTTTCTCGACTTGGCGGGGTCGACTCAAGGTCTTCCGTAGAAAAAGCACGCACAGCTGGGGCGTTCATCTACTACCTCCTGAGCAAGGGCAGAGTCTTGAATTATGTATTTCTTATTAGGCATTTACGGTGCCACCCGGAAATTTTCCTTTTTCAATCAAAGCAATAATTAGCATCAGGGCACAGCAAATGTCAGACAAAGCAGGTGAAATGTTCACCTGTGGTGCACTGCAGCGCTGGCATTGCACCAGATCTGCCAATACCGGTGGCGACACCTCGCGCTCCTCTTCGTTGCGCTGCGTCGCTGCTCCTAGAAGGCGTTTCGCCTCGCTCCTGCACGCCCTAAGTCAAACTAAAGTCTAGGGCTTGTCATTCTCATAAATTGATAACAGTGTTTCTTCAGTAATCCTTTTGCCATATACCATTTATCAAAATACGAGGTACGCCATGACTCCTTCCGACCGCATGCTGGCACTGCTTTGCTGCCTCGCCAATCAAGGCGGTGCCATGACGGTGAAGGCGCTAGCCGCTCAAACTCAGCAACCCACGTCCACCGCTTATCGTCACCTGCGTCAGTTGCTGGCCTGGGGAATGGTCAGTGAGCGGGAAGGTGGGACCTATGCCCCAGGCCCGCAGGCTGTGCGGCTGCAGCAAGGCTTTGAGCGCAGCAACGACTTGCTCAAGTGGGCGCGTCCCGTGCTGATGGAGCTGACCGACCTGACTGAGGAAGGGTCGGCCCTGCTGGTGCCCGTGCGCGATCACGCGCTGTGCGTCGACATGATCGACAGCTCACAGCCATTGCGCTGCTGCTACCACCGCGGCCAGGTTCAGCCCCTGCTGAAAGGCGCCAGTGCCCGTGCACTGCTTGCGTTCATGAGTGACGAGGAAAGAGCCATGGCGCTGGCGTTACGAACGCCAAAGGAACAGAGCGACGCGCTCACAGGACTCGAGCAGATACGTGCCCAGGGGGTCGCCACCAGCCTAGGTGAGATCGACGGAGGCATCTGGGGTGCCAGCGCCCCAGTCTTCTCCGCTCGCGGCAAGCTCAAGGCTGTCGTCAGTCTGATGGCACCAGAGGCTCGAGTTCGCCATAAGACCGCCTGGTTGGCAGACCAGGCCCGCAATAGTGCGCTTCGACTAGGAGAACTACTGGAGTGACGAGTAGCAGCAAGTGTTCACAGGCCCCATGGTCATGGCATGGGCGAATCGACAGCGAAGAGATTGGCCAGTCACTACGCTGGCATCAAGTCGTGCGTCCCGTCGCCGAGGCCTCAGCACCTGGCCGAGTACTGGTGGGCTTCTGCTCGGATGCGGGAGTTGCCCGCAACAAGGGTCGCACTGGAGCAAGTGAGGGCCCCCTGGCCATCCGGCGTCAGCTGTCCAACCTGGCCTTTCATCTCCACACTCCGGTGTACGATGCGGGCGACATCAGCTGCCACGGTGATGAACTGGAACATGCCCAGCGGGCCTTCGCTGATCAAGTGACGGAGTTGCTGGACCAAGGGCATCGGGTCATTGGCCTCGGCGGAGGACACGAAATCGCCTTTGCCAGCTTTTCCGGACTCCTGCAGCATGCCCAACAGCGTCAATCCCCCCCGTGGATCGGCATCGTCAACCTGGACGCACACCTCGACTTGCGCCAGTCCAGCGTCGCCAGCTCCGGTACGCCGTTTCGACAGTGCGCAGAGCTATGTGCCGAGCAGGGCGTCGAGTTCCGCTATACCTGCCTGGGGGTGAGCCGTTCGAGCAACACTCAGGCGCTGTTTGATCGTGCCGAGGCGCTGGGCGTCGATTGGGTCCTGGATGAGGACTGCCGTTCTATCAGTAGCCCTAGCGTCATGGACGCACTGGATCGACTGCTGTCCCAGGTAGACATGGTCTATCTGACCATTTGTCTGGACGCTCTTCCCGCCTGGGTCGCTCCTGGCGTCAGCGCGCCATCCGCCAGAGGTATCGAACTGTCCTTCATCGAGGACGTCATCGATCACCTGTCGTCCCGCACTGAGCTGCCGGTCGTGGATGTCGCCGAAATGAACCCGAGCCTGGATAACGACTCCCGCACCGCTCGAGTCGCCGCGCGGTTGATCGAGCGACTGGCCCGCTGATCTCAGCGCCGATCCTGCAAGGCGCAACGACGCCATACCGAAACGACAAACGACAAGACAACACCCTGCCATGGTGGACGTCCTGCCAGCCGCCCCGGCAGACGCTGACAAGGGAACGCCACCGGCCTTCACTCCGCTGCCTCGAAGCAGCACAAAAACCGCTGGAGCACACTCATGCACATTACTCTCGATGCTGTGGCCACCACAGCATTGGCCTTGCTGTTACTTGCCACAGGCGCTGGGCTGAAGCGTCGTCTGAACTGGCTAGAGCATTTTTGCGTTCCCACGCCGGTCATCGGTGGCTTTGGCTTCGCCCTTCTCGCGTGGCTGCTGCGTGACATGGGGATCGTCACCTTCGAGCTCGATACCGCCATGCAGAGCCCACTGATGATTGCCTTTTTCACCACCGTAGGACTGGGCGGCAGCCTTGCGCTACTGAAAAAGGGGGGCAAGGCGCTAGGTGTCTATCTGGTGGCTTGCTGGCTACTGGCGCTGATGCAAAATGGGGTGGGTATTGGCATGGCCAGCCTGCTCGGCCTGGACCCTCTGATCGGGCTTATGGCCGGCGCCACTTCGCTTGAGGGCGGGTTCGGTGCTGCTGCTGCCTTCGGTCCCGAAGCCGAAGCCCTGGGTGCACAGGGCGCTGCCACTGCGGCGATTGTGTCGGCGACCTTCGGGATGATCGTCGGTGGCGTGATCGGCGCCCCTATCGCCCGCTGGATCATTGACCGTCGCCAACTGCCGCTGGTCAGCGAAGACGTCCATGACCTGGAGCGTCTTGCCGAAGCTGAGCGCCCGACCCAGGGACAGCTTGACGGCCGTGTCCTGTTGAACGTGCTGGCCGTGGTCGTACCGGTCATGGTGCTGGGAGTCTGGTTCAAGGGTCTGCTGTCCAGTCAGCTCGGCATCATCTTGCCAAGCTACGTCGGCGCCATGTTCGTGGCGATCCTGCTGCGTAACCTCAACGATCGCTTTCAATGGATCAGCCTCCCGGACAATGCCCTGTCCAGCGTAGGGGACGTCGCACTGGGCATTTTCCTGACCATGGCGATGATGAACCTGAAGATCTGGCAGCTGCAGGAGATGGGCGGCCCGTTGCTGCTGATACTTCTGGTCCAGACGCTGGCCATTGTCATGCTGGCGATCTTTGTCCTGTTCCGCCTGCTTGGACGCAACTATGACGCGGCCGTGCTGACGGCGGGCTTCATCGGTCATGGCCTCGGGGCCACCCCAAACGCGGTCGCCAACATGAGCGCCGTCTGCGATCACTATCGCGTCATTTCCCATAAGGCCTTCATCATCGTTCCCTTATGCGGAGCGGTACTGATCGATATCGTGGCCATTCCGGCCATCACCTGGTGCCTGAATGCCTTTGCCTGATCAGCTACAGCAGGCGCCTGGGCTGACCATGTCGAACAGGGGCTGGCCAACGGCCCCGTAAGACCAAGGCACCCAAGGGATCAAGAGGCTCAAGGGATCAAGAGGCTCAAGGGGCTGAAGAGGTTTAAGAGAGCCGAGAGACCAGGAGAGCTAGAGATAGCAGCAGCGATGGCGGCCAAAGTCGTGTTAAATTTACCTTATATGATTTCTCAGGACTGACGCCCCATGTTCAAGCCCCTTCTGATCTGCTTCACGGCGCTGTTTGCACAACTTGCCCTGCTCCACTGGGTCGACGTGCGAACCACCCAGGCTCCGCCGGCAGCCACCCCGGTGGCGACGGTAACCACCGTCACCACCCGGGATGATGACCTCAGCGAAAAAAGTGACGAAAAAGCAACTGACACCCACGACGCTTGAAGCGCATTGATCCGGCCTGCCAGGCATCTTATCTGGATGCCTCGGCGGGCTCCTGCCAGCGGCTTGACGCTCGCCTTAGCGACCCGTTCTCATGACGCCCAAACAACCAGCCCGCTCTAACGACACGCCCTAACGACCCCCCTGCCCTGCAAGGTCTCCAGAAGACTCAGGACGATATCCTCTTTTCCCGAGACAATTAATCATACATAGTATTTAAAAGCACTTTGTCGACGAGGAGTCCTGTCATCGATCTGCCACTACTGTCCAGCACCCTAGGCGTCAGTCTGCCGGTCTTTACCATGGTATTCATCGGCGCAGCCCTCAGGCGCCTGGGTTGGATCGACCAGTCCTTCGTGAACACAGCGTCAAGCCTGGTATTTCGGGTCACCATGCCGACCCTGCTGTTCCTGAGTCTGTTGCGGGCCACCCCGGGGGATGACCTCAAGCTCGGGCTGGTAGCGTTTTATCTGGGCATCTCTGCGGTCATCTTCTTTATCATCTGGGCCTGGGCCCTGTGGCGCTGCCCCAGGGAGGACCGCGGGGTCTATGTACAAGGCGCCTTTCGCGGCAACTGCGGCATCGTCGGTCTTGCCCTGTCGGCCAACATGTACGGCAGCACCGGGCTATCACTGGGCAGCATCATGGCCGGCGGCATCATTATCGTAAACCTGGTCATGTCAGCTATCGTGCTGTCCGTCTACAGCCCCGTCGTCAGCTCGCGTCCGCTGGATATCCTCAAGGACGTCGCCACCAACCCGCTGATCATCGGTATCGCTGCTGCTCTGCCGCTGACCTACCTGCACGTCGATCTGCCAAGCTGGCTGATGACGTCAGGCGACTACCTGGCCTCTCTATCGCTGCCGCTGGCCTTGATCTGCATTGGCGGAAGCCTGAGCATCAAGGCCGCCAGGGAAAGCGGAGCCCTGGCCCTATCCGCAAGCCTGTGGAAACTTGTACTGATGCCAGCCATCGGCGTTGGCCTGGCCTTGGCAGCAGGCTATCGAGATACCGAACTTGGCATGCTGTTCCTGTTTCTGGGCAGTCCTACCGCCGCAGTTGCCTATGTGATGGCTCGCGGCGCGGGTGCCAATGAACGCCTCGCTGCCAATATCATCATGCTCAGCACCCTATTGAGCATCGTCACCATCAGCCTGGGGCTACTGCTGCTGAGTGTTTGGCGTCTGATCTAGACGCCTTAGCACATGCCAGTGGCACGCAATTGATCACTCGCGATGAATTGACGCCACACTTGCCACAAGAAGGGGCACCAGAAGAGCCGCAATCTGGCGCACGACATCCCAGGCAACCTCACTGAATGAGACACTTCTGGCGCTTCACAAGATGGCTCCTATGCCAAGGCCATGAAAAAGCCCGGTGATAGTATCACCGGGCCTTGGTTACCTCTTGAGGGATAGGGATAGTGCCAGCTAGATCCGCATCAGGACTCGCGCTTGCCATCCACCAGACGACGGAGCTTGAGCGGATTGCCGTCTTTCAGCGCGTCAGGCAGCAGGCTGTCGGGCAGGTTCTGGTAGCACACCGGACGCAGGAAGCGGTGAATGGCAGCGCTGCCTACAGAGGTGGTACGCG
>NZ_JAEKJT010000013.1 GCF_017303055.1 Halomonas litopenaei
TCAAGCAGTGATTTTTCCGAGAAGCTTAAAAAAGCCTTTTCAAATCAACTACTTTTACCACTCTTCACCGCCTGTGACGTTTGCTCGTCGCCGGCAGCGGATGCGTACTTTACGGATCTACTGCCGGCTTGGCAAGGGATATTTTTAAAAAATGTCAGGCGCTGTCCGAGCCTTCTTCACGATGGCTGAACGCAGGCGAAGACTAGCCGCTACAACCTACTCGATGCCGTCCTGAGGCACACGCACCAGACCCTCCATCAGGATGCGTGCGCTACGACTCATGGTGGCCTCCTCGGCGACCCACTCATTCTCCTGCTGCCTGACGCCTGCCCCTACCCGCAGCGTGCCGGAGGGATGACCAAAGACAACCGAGACTCGCTCCTTGCCGCCTCCGGCAGCGCGGTTGACCAAGGTGCCAGGCACGGCGGCAGCCACACCAATAGCGACAGCAGCGGTTCCCATCATGGCGTGGTGCAGCTTACCCATCGACATCGCCCTGACCAGAAGGTCGATATCGCCGGCCTCTATCGACTTACCGCTGGACGCCGCGTAGCTCCTGGGAGGGGCAACGAACGCAAGCTTAGGCGTGTGCTGGCGACTTGCCGCGTCCTCTAGCCGGTTGATAAGCCCCATCTTGAGCGCACCATGCGCACGCAACGCTTCAAGCCGGGCTAGCGCAGCAGGATCCTCATTGATGTCTTCCTGGAGCTCGTCTCCCCGGTAACCGAGATCCGCAGCATCGACAAAGATCGTCGGGATGCCTGCGTTGATCAGGGTAGCGTCGATCCTCCCTCCGGCCACGATATCGTCGGGCACGCTGAGCTCGTCGACGACGTGCCCCGTGGGAAACATGCTGCCCTCCCCATCGGCGGGATCCTTGAAGGCGAGGTGAATCTCAGCGGCGGGAAAGGCGACGCCGTCCAGCACGAACTCGCCGGTTTCCTGTGCCCGGCCGTTGCGCACCGGCACACGGGAGACGATCGTCTTGCCGATGTTGGCCTGCCAGATTCGCACCTCGACCTCACCATCATGGGGAATGCGCTCGGGCGCAATCATTCCACTCTCGATGGCGAAGGGGCCGACGGCTGACGAAAGGTTGCCACAATTGCCGCTCCAGTCGACGAACGGCTTGTCGATGGACACCTGGCCGAACAGGTAGTCGACGTCGTGATCTGGTGATTCGCTGGTACTGACGATGACAACCTTGCTGGTGCTTGAGGTGGCGCCCCCCATGCCATCAGTGTGCTTGCCGTAGGGATCCGGGCTACCCACCACCCGCATCAACAAAGCGTCTCGGCTTGGCCCAGGGCGACGTGCAGATTCAGGAAGGTCGTCCTGGCGGAAAAACGTTCCTTTGCTGGTACCACCACGCATGTAAACAGCGGGAATACGAAGCTGCGGCAGGTTCGCCATGGTCACGCTACCTCCGACTCAAGAAAATCCTGAGCAAACCGCTGCAAGACACCGCCAGCACTGTAGATCGACAGCTCTTCAAAGGTATCGATGCGGCAGGTGACAGCAACGTCCTCGACCTCTCCATTCCCTCGCTGAATCTTGAGCGTCAAGCGGGCACCGGGCTGGATATCACCGCTGACATCAAAGGTCTCGCTGCCATCGATTCCCAGCGTCTTGCGCGTCGTTCCCGGCAGGAACTCCAGGGGGAGCACTCCCATGCCGATCAAGTTGGTACGGTGAATACGCTCGAACCCTTCTGCCACGATCACCTCGACGCCGGCCAGCCTCACCCCTTTGGCTGCCCAGTCTCGAGAGGACCCCTGCCCATAGTCGGCGCCAGCAATCACGATCAGCGGCTGCTTTCTCGACATGTAGGTCTCGATCGCTTCCCACATCCGCATCACCTCACCTTCAGGCTCGAGCCGAGTCAGCGATCCCTGCTTGACCTCACCGTCTACCACCGCCATCTCGTTTACCAGCTTGGGGTTGGCAAAGGTCGCGCGCTGGGCGGTGAGATGGTCTCCTCGATGGGTCGCATAGGAGTTGAAGTCTTCTTCCGGCAAGCCCATCTTGGCGAGGTATTCGCCAGCGGCACTGGTCGGCAGGATGGCGTTTGACGGCGACAGGTGATCGGTCGTGATGTTGTCACCCAATACTGCAAGCGCCCTCAGCCCCGTCAGGGACCGCTCGGCTGCCAGCGCGCCTTCCCAATAAGGAGGACGGCGAATGTAGGTACTCATCTCACGCCAGTCATACAGCGGGCTGATCTCCTTGGACCTGTCAAACGTGGTGTCGAACATCGGAATGTAGACATCGCGGAAGTGTTCCGGCTTGACGCTCTCGGCAATGATCGCGTCGATCTCTTCATCCGCTGGCCACAGCTCCTTCAGGGTGATGGGGTTGCCCTCGGGGTCATGACCCAGCACGCCTTTTTCAATATCAAAGCGCACACTGCCCGCGATGGCGTAGGCGACCACAAGAGGCGGCGAGGCAAGGAATGCCTGCTTGGCATAGGGATGTATCCTGCCATCGAAGTTACGATTGCCTGACAGCACGGCCGTTGCGTACAGGTCACGCTCGACCACTTCTCGCTGAATCTCGGGATCCAGTGCACCGCTCATGCCGTTGCAGGTGGTACAGGCAAAGCCGACGATGCCGAAACCAAGCTGCTCCAGCTCACTCAGCAGACTGGATTCTTCCAGATAGAGCTGTACGGCCTTGGATCCAGGCGCCAGCGATGTCTTGACCCATGGCTTACGCGTCAGGCCCAGCTCATTGGCGCGCTTGGCGAGCAGACCCGCCGCGATCACGTTGCGTGGGTTCGAGGTGTTGGTACAGCTCGTGATCGCGGCAATGATGACCGCCCCATCCGGCATTTGGCCAGGCGTCTCTTCATAGGGCGCCACAATCCCCCGCGCTTCCAGCTCACGGGTGGACACCCGGTTATGGGGACTCGACGGACCGGCCAGAGTGCGCTCGACCGTGGACAGGTCAAAGTGCAGCACGCGTTCGTACTGGGCATCGACCAGACTGTCCGCCCACAGCCCCGCTTCCTTGGCATAGGTTTCGACCAGGGCGACCTGTTCAGGCTCCCGTCCGGTCAACCTCAGATAGTCCAGCGTCTGGTCATCGATGTAGAACATGGCCGCGGTGGCACCATATTCCGGTGTCATGTTGGAGATCGTAGCCCGGTCACCCAAGGTCAGGTGCGCGGCGCCTTCACCGAAAAATTCCAGATAGCTGGATACCACCCGCTCCGACCGCAGGTATTCGGTCAGGGCCAGCACAATGTCTGTCGCCGTGATACCCGGCTGTGGCTTGCCGCTAAGCTCTACCCCGACGATATCCGGTAGACGCATGTAAGAGGCTCGACCCAGCATCACGCTCTCGGCCTCCAGGCCGCCCACGCCGACGGCAATGACGCCCAGTGCGTCTACATGGGGCGTATGACTGTCGGTGCCGACCAGCGTATCCGGGAAGGCAACGCCCTCCCGCGCCTGAATCACCGGCGACATCTTCTCCAGATTGATCTGGTGCATGATGCCGTTGCCCGGGGGAATGACGTCGACGTTCTCGAAGGCTTCACGGGTCCAGTTGATAAAGTGGAAGCGGTCCTCGTTGCGCCGATCCTCGACGGCGCGGTTCTTTTCGAAGGCACCCTCCTCGAACCCCGGATGCTCCACCGCCAGCGAGTGATCGACGATCAGTTGGGTCGGCACCACAGGGTTGACCTTCGCCGGGTCACCGCCCTTTTCGGCGATGGCGTCGCGCAACCCTGCCAGGTCGACCAGGGCAGTCTGTCCCAGGATGTCATGACACACGACACGCGCCGGGAACCAGGGGAAGTCCAGATCTCGCTTGCGTTCGATGAGCTGTGACAGAGATGCCCTGAGATCCTCCGGAGGACAGCGCCTGACCAGGTTTTCCGCCAGCACTCGGGAGGTGTAAGGCAAACGCTCATAGGCGCCGTCGGCGATGGCATTCACCGCTTCCCGGGTGTCAAAGTAGTCCAGCTCAGTGCCGGGGAGCGGCTTTCGGAAATCGGTATTCATGGCAGGAGTTCACGGTCGCTTGCACCATCGAATGCGGCTCGATGACACATGTTGTTAGAAGAAGCGGCAGGCAGAGTGCCTGCCGCTGCTGGCCGATATGCGAGTGTTGCGTCAATCGCGCTGCTCGATCGGCACCCAGTCAGAGTGTGCAGGCCCGGTGTAGTCGGCGCTGGGACGAATGATGCGGTTATTGTCACGCTGTTCAAACACGTGAGCGCACCAGCCGGTCACCCGCGAGCACACGAAGATCGGTGTAAACAGCTTGGTCGGAATGTCCATGAAGTGGTAGGCGCTGGCATGGAAAAAATCGGCGTTGCAGAACAGCTTCTTCTCACGCCACATGACCGCTTCAACCCGCTCCGACACCGGATACAGGAAGCTGTCACCCACGTCCTCCGAGAGCTTCTTGGACCACTCCTTGATGATGGCATTGCGGGGATCGGACTCGCGGTAGATGGCGTGGCCGAACCCCATGATCTTTTCCTTGCGCTCCAGCATGCCGAGGATTTCCTGCTCGGCCTCTTCCGGGCTCCGCCAGTTCTCGATCATCGCCATGGCTGCCTCGTTGGCACCGCCATGCAAGGGACCGCGCAACGAACCAATCGCCCCGGTCACGCAGGAGTGCATGTCGGACAAGGTCGAGGCACAGACCCGCGCAGTAAAGGTGGAGGCGTTGAACTCGTGCTCTGCGTAAAGGATCAGCGAGACGTTCATCACTCTGGCATGCAGCTCTGACGCGGGCGCATCGCGCAGCAAGTGCAGGAAGTGACCGCCGATAGACGCATCGTCTGTCTCGGTCTCGATACGCACTCCATCATGGCTGAAGCGGTACCAGTAGCAGATGATGGATGGCAGCGCCGCCAGCAGACGGTCGGCGACATCCTGCTGCTGGCCGAAATCGGCTTCCGTCTCGAGATTGCCGAGCATGGATGCGCCGGTACGCATGACGTCCATGGGGTGGGCATCCGCCGGGATCTGCTCCAGTACGGTCTTCAAGGCATCGGGCAGACCCCGCAAGCTCTTGAGCTTGGCAATGTAGTCGTCAAGTTCACGCTGGTTGGGCAACTTTCCCTTCAACAGCAGGTAAGCGACCTCCTCGAAGCGGGCCTTGTCTGCCAGCTCCTTGATATCGTAGCCGCGATAGGTCAGCCCCGACCCACTCTGTCCCACCGTGCACAATGCCGTGGCACCGGCACTTTGACCGCGCAACCCAGCGCCTCCGATCGGTTTGTCAGCCATGGCGTAGCTCCTTATGTCATCGTTGGACGTTGTTATAAAAAATGATCAAGCGTGATTGAGCGCGAAAGCGCGTCACCGCATCATCTGGCGAGCCGATGTGATGTCAGTCCTTGCCCTCGGCGAACAGCGCATCCAGCTTGCGTTCGAACTCGTGGTAGCCCAGCACGTCGTAGAGCTCTTCACGGGTCTGCATCATGTCCACCACATCGCGCTGATGGCCGTTGCTTTGAATACTCTGATACACCTGAAGCGCTGCTGCGTTCATCGCCCGGAAGGCTGAAAGCGGATACAGGACCAGACGACAGCCCACTTCGGCCAACTCCTGCTGACTGAACAGCGGGGTCGCTCCGAACTCTGTGATATTGGCGAGAATCGGTGCATCAACCCGAGCACAAAACGCGCGGTAGTCATCCAGGGTATGCACGGCTTCAGCGAAGATGGCGTCAGCGCCAGCCTCGATGCACGCATTGGCGCGCTCGATGGCAGCATCCAGCCCCTCTTTCTGAAAGGCATCGGTACGCGCGATCAAGTAGAAATCCGGATCGATGCGGGCGTCCGCCGCCGCCTTGACGCGATCCACCATCTCCTGCTGGGATACGATGGCCTTGTTGGGACGGTGGCCACAGCGCTTCTGCGCCACCTGGTCTTCCAGATGCACGGCCGCCACGCCTGCACGCTGCATTTCCTTGACCGTGCGCGCGATGTTGAAGGCCCCACCCCAGCCAGTATCGATATCCACCAGCAGTGGCAGGTCACTGGCACCGCAGATGCGGTGGGCATCTTCCACCACATCATTCATGGTGGTCATGCCCAGATCAGGCAGACCGAAGGACGCATTGGCAACCCCCCCGCCGGACAGGTAAATCGCCTGGTGGCCTGCACGTTCGGCCAGCATCGCGGTGTAGGCATTGATGGTGCCGACGATGGGTAACGGCGTATGGGCGGCAAGGGCTGCGCGGAAGCGAGCGCCCGGCGTCATTGAGCTAGGGGATGTCATGCAAGTCTCCAATCATGGTGGGGTCGAAAAATAGGCCATCAGCTACCGAGATCAGCACCGATGACCACATCGGGCTCATCACGGCCTTCGAGAGAGGCGGCATAGCGGGCCATGACGTTCTCGCGGGAAGCGCTGACATGGCGTCGCATCAGCAGCTCGGCAAGCTCGGCGTCCCCTGCCTCAATGGCGTCGACGATACGGTGGTGTTCGACAAACGCCTTCTGCGGTCTGGCACCGCTGGCACTGAACTGAGTGCGATACATGCGCACCAGGTAGTAGAGGTCATCACACAGCAACGCCATGAGCATCCGATTGTGGCTACCGAGCACGATGCGGTAGTGAAAATCCAGATCGCCCTCGCGCTGGTAATAGGCTTCACCGCTGGCCAGGTCCGCCTGTTTCTCGTGCACGGCCAGGACCTCTCTCAGCCCGGCTATCTCGCTGGCCGTCATGTGCTCGGCCGCGATTCTCGCCGCCATGCTCTCGAGCGCCTCGCGTACATCGAAAAGCTCCATCAGCTCCTTCATCGACAGCTTGACCACCCGCGCCCCGACGTGGGGCACGCGCTCGATCAAGCGGTGCGCTTCAAGGCGGCGCATGGCTTCTCGCAGTGGGCCACGGGATATGCCATAGGCCTTCGACAGGCCCGGCTCGGTGATCTTGCTGCCAGGCGCCAGCTCACCACGGACGATGGCGTCCTGCAGCTGGTGGAAAACACGCTCTGCCAGGGTCCTGACTTCGGGGGGTACCACTATCTCGTGTTCAGCGCTGGTCATGGCTTGATTGTCGACAATAAATGGATAACAGGAATGTAAGACAGGCCAAAGACTGGGTCAATGCCCGGCAAGGACCACAACCTTAGCCATTGGTTGTAGACAATACAACCCAAGGTGTCAGCACGGTGACAAATGCAGCGTTGAGGCAACGCCCGCGGCAACAACGACAAGTGTTTGCGTTGGCCGTAGAATACGCAGCCTGCACTACCCGAGGCCCCGCATGAACGCCCAGCTAGACATCACGCCAATGCCCTATCAGCCCACGCCACTCGGCTATTTCGAGTCACTCCGCGCGAGACCTGGTGCTGTGCTGCTGGACAGCGGCAGGCCTAAGGCTCCCGGCGGGAGGTTCGATATCTTGACCAGTGATCCGCTCGATCAACTGGAGATCGATCCGCTGGGCAAGGCGTGGGATGCGGAAGGCAACCTTGTGACGGGCTCTCCCTTCGCCGCTCAGCAACGCCTGCTGAACCGATTGCCGAAGACAGACCTGGTCTCCGAGCTGCCCTTTCTCGGAGGCTTGATCGGCTATTGGAGCTATGACCTGGGTCGTCTTATCGCCGGAGTCAAAGGCCCGGCACGCGCGAGCACCCGACTTCCCCTGGCACGACTGGGCCTTTACGACTGGGCCCTGATTCAGGACCACGAGCAACAACGCAGCTATCTCGTTGCCGACGCGGCGCGACGTCAGCAGGTCCTCGCCTGGCTGCTCGAGCCTGCCGAAGACAGTCACTTCACACTGACATCCCGCTTCACCTCCAACCTCGACGAAGCGTCCTACCGCGACCGCTTTGAGCGTGTTCAGCACTACATTCGGGCAGGAGACTGCTACCAGATCAATCTTGCCCAGCGCTACTCGGCACGCTACCAGGGCGATCTATGGGGAGCCTACCGGCGCCTTCGAGCGGCGACCCCAACGCCCTTTTCCGGATTCATGTCGTGGCAAGGCCGTCACGCTGAACAAGGTCTCCTGTCGGTGTCTCCAGAGCGCTTTATCGAATGCCGGGAAGGCACTGTGGAAGCACGGCCCATCAAGGGCACTCGTCCTCGTGGACAGTCGCCGGCCGAAGACTTGGCCCTCGCTGAAGAACTACGGCAAAGCGTCAAGGACCAAGCCGAGAACGTCATGATCGTGGACCTGCTACGCAATGACCTGGGGCGAGTCTGCGAAACCGGCAGTGTGAACGTTCCCCAGCTGTGCGGTCTGGAAAGCTACGCCAACGTGCATCACCTGGTCAGCATCGTGAGTGGAAAGCTGCCGCCACACACGCCACCGCTGACCCTGATGGAGGCAGCGTTCCCTGGGGGATCCATCACCGGGGCGCCCAAGATTCGCGCCATGCAGATCATCGACGAACTGGAGCCAGACAGACGCAGTGCCTACTGCGGCAGCCTCGGCTATGTCGATGTTCGTGGCCATATGGATACGTCCATCGCGATTCGCACGGTGGTGGCCGATGACAAGCACCTGCATATCTGGGGAGGCGGTGGTTTAGTGGCCGATTCCGAGGCAGACGCTGAGTACACTGAGACCCGAGACAAGATTCGCCACCTGATGTCAGCCCTGGGAGATAGCAGCCATCAGGACTGACCCGCCCAAACCAATGGGAATAAGAACCCTTATCGCTAATCGATAAACGCTATATAAGAACCGAACCAATCGATATTGGGGCCGGACTAGCGCCTTTTGGTAGGGTAGCGGCAAAACACACACTGGAGGTCGCCGTGACGCCCTTTGACCCCAATGCCTTCGTCCTGGAACATGACCAGGCGACGCCCAAGAACATCCTGAAAGCCGCCTATGAGGCCTTCGGCCAGCTGACAGTCTCCTTCTCCGGTGCCGAAGACGTGGTACTGATCGACCTGGCCCTCAAGGTAGCGCCCAAGGATAAGGTGCACGTCTTCTGCCTGGATACCGGACGGCTGCATGCGGAAACCTACGAGTTTATCGAGCGGGTGCGCGAGCACTACGCCATCGAGATAGACATCCGCTTTCCTGATCAGCAGGCAGTTCAGGACCTGGTTCGCGAGAAGGGCCTGTTCAGCTTCTATCAGGATGGCCACCAGCAGTGCTGCGGTATTCGCAAGGTAGCGCCATTGCGTGAACGCCTGGCCGGACTCCCCGTCTGGGTCACCGGGCAGCGTCGCGATCAAAGCCCAGGCACCCGCTCCCAGCTGCAGATCGCCGAACGCGACACCACCTTCGGCAGTGAGTCATCACCGCTGTACAAGATCAATCCATTGACCCACTGGTCCAGTGAAGACGTCTGGAACTACATCCGCTCATTCGATGTGCCGTACAACCGTCTGCATGAGCAGGGCTACGTCAGCATTGGTTGCGCACCCTGCACCAGGCCCATCCTTCCCGGTCAGCACGAACGTGAAGGGCGCTGGTGGTGGGAAGACCAGGGCGGTAAGGAGTGCGGCCTGCACGTCCTCAACCTGCCTCCGGTGGCCGCCAAGGATTAAGCGTCCACCGGCACGAGCGTCGAGCTGAATCAAAAAAAGCGCCCTTCCGGGCGCTTTTTGGTGTCCTGCGGCTACGCTTCTGCTGCTTACCTCAGCGTACTGGCAGCTCGATACCCTCGAACAGGGTGTGCTCATGCCGGGGCCCTGCCGCAAGCGCCGCATCCACCAGATCTCGATCAAGGTGATCGGCAAACTGTTTCAGGAAGTCATACATGTAGCCACGCATGAAGGTTCCTCGACGAATGCCGATCTTGGTGGTGGAACTGTCGAACAGATGGCTGGCATCCAGCGCCACCAGATCATGATCCAGCTCTTCATCCACCGCCATGTGCGCCACGATGCCCACGCCGAGGCCAAGCCGCACATAGGTCTTGATCACATCGGCATCAGCGGCCGTCAGCACCACATTGGGCGACAGGCCCCGAGCCCTGAAGGCATCGTCGAGCTGAGACCGACCGGTAAAGCCAAAAACGTAGGTCACCAGGGGGTGTTCGGCCAGCTCATCCAGGCCCAGTCGCTCTACCCCCGCCAACGGATGATCGCGCGGCACCAGCACACAGCGATTCCAGCGGTAGCAGGGCAACAGCACCAGATCATTGAAGAGTTCAAGGGATTCGGTGGCGATGGCAAAGTCCGACTGCCCTTCACTCACCATCTGAGCGATCTGCTTGGGCGTCCCCTGCTGCATGTGCAAGGCCACGTCAGGATATCGCTGGGTGAACGACTGAATCACGGGAGGCAGACAATACCGGGCTTGGGTGTGCGTAGTGGCAATGGCCAGGCTTCCACGTCGCTCATCCGAATGTTCCTGAGCCACATCCTTGATATTGGCCGTCAACCGCAGCACCTGACCGGCCAGCTCGATGATCGCTTCGCCAGCCGGGGTGACTCGGGTAAGGTGCTTGCCACTGCGCGCGAAAATTTCCACCCCCAGCTCGTCCTCGAGCAGGCGGATCTGCTTCGAGATCCCTGGCTGGGAGGTGAACAGACTCTGGGCGGTCGCCGATACATTGAGGTTGTGGCGGGAAACCTCCCAGATGTAGCGCAGCTGCTGTAATTTCATGGCCGGAGCTTACCTCGTCCGAAGTCGTCGGATTGGTGCAAGAGAGATGCGGCAAGGCGCTCAATGGAGGTATCAGCCATGTTCGGCATGGCGTAAATGCCTTTTACGTACAATAGTTGCCATGGCAACGGACTCGTTCGTAAGAGGGGCCACCGCCGCCCGGCACATGCCAAAGCGCCATAAAGAACCCTGCGGTGATTACTTTATAGCATAATGAGATCGATTGCAGCGGTTCGTAAGCTGACTAAGAAACTATCGACCCAATATTTGCCAGCGTATTGGCCGACCGCTACCATCGTGCCACCGGACATGGCGGACATGTCCCCCATTCCGCTCGATGAAGCGCAACATATATGGAGAAACACATGGCTAACAATGTCGATGTCACCAATGCCAACTTCGAGCAGGAAGTTCTGCAGGCCGATTCCCCGGTATTGCTGAAGTTCTGGGCTCCCTGGTGCGGTCCGTGCAAGGTGATGGCACCGGTGGTCGATGAAGTCGCCGAAGAGCGTGACGGCGCCCTCAAGGTGGTCAGCATCAATGTGGACGACGCCCCTGAGATCGCCGCCGAGCAGGGCGTGCGCGGTGTGCCCACCGTCATGCTGTTCAAGTCAGGCGCCAAGGTTGCTTCCTTGGTGGGCGCTCAGTCGAAGTCTCAGCTGACCCAGTTCATCGAACAGAACGCCTGAGCAGCACGACCTGACGAGCGCTCGGCACGGCACCGCCTGCATAAGACGAGTCAGTGCTGACACATCGAACCCGACGCCTGTGAACAGGCGTCGGGTTCGATGCTTTTAGGCCTTCATCTCGGCATGCTGCCAGGCCACTCGCGCGCTTACTTGCGCAGCACGTAGCGCAGGATCTCCACCACCTGATCAGTGCTGGTCGCCCAAGCCTGAGCGTCAGCGTCGACCTCCTTGAGAGGGTGCACGATCTCTTCTGCGTGCAGGGTGACATAGGGTTTGCCAAGCGCCGCACAGTACCCCGCGTCGAAGGCCGCATTCCATTGCTTGTACTTGTCACCAAAGCGCACGATGACCAGGTCGCTCTCGCCGATCAGGGTTCTGGTGCGAATCGCATTGACCCGCGATGACTGATGGTCCCGCCAAAAGCCCTCCCCGGGCACGCCGAGCATATCACCAGCTGCATCACTGGCATCATGGTCGGTCACCGGCTGGGTGAAGACGACGTCGAGCCCCGCCTCCCGGGCGCCCTGCTTGATCTCCTCACGCCAATCGGTATGTATCTCTCCAGACAGGTAGACGGTAAAGCTCATTGCATCGTTTCCTTTGTAGGGTTAGACCGGCTGTTTCAAGAAGCACACTCACCGTCTCATCCGAGGCAGGCCTCGCGGGCACGGCGCAACCCCTCTTCTCTCTGAGCCGGCCAGCTGTTAATTTTATTCGGGTGGTGATGACGGGACATGGAGCGCCCTCTGGCTCAGCCATGATACCTGGTGGTCGGAACCACACAACCACGTGCCGACCGCTGACACTGCCTTCTTCATGGCCAGCACCGATGAGAGACGGCGACAAGGAACCTAGATGCAAGACACGGACCCCACTGACAACGCAGCACCGATGTCCTCGGCAGATACGCGCGAGATCAATCGTCGTCAGGGCCACTTCGCCAGCCAGGACACCTTCTGGCTGTTTGGCTACGGTTCGCTCATCTGGAAGGCCGACATCGCCTATCGCAAGCGTCGTCCCGCCCTCATTCATGGCTACAGCCGACGCTTCTGGCAAGGATCCCACGATCATCGGGGGACACCAGACGCGCCCGGGAGGGTCGCCACCCTGGTGCGTGAGGAAGGCGCATCATGCCTGGGCATGGCCTACCTGATCGGCCCCGAAGCGCTCAGCCCACTGGATTTGCGCGAGAAGAATGGCTATCTGCGAGCCAGTGTCACCCTGCACTTCGTCGACCATGGGACGAATGGCGATCAGCCCCGGAACCAGCACCAGGTCTCGGCCACACCTCAGACAGCAACGGGCTTGGTGTATATCGCCAGTAGTGACAACCCGGCATACCTTGGTGACGCACCGGTCGATCACATCGTCCAGCAGATCGCCCGATCCCACGGACCCAGCGGCCCCAACAGCGATTATCTGCTGAACCTTGCGGATGCGCTGAGCGGCCTTGGCGGCGACGATGCCCACGTCTTCCAACTGGCACAGCGGTTACGCCAGCGAATGCGCCAGGCGGCCCCTCAGTCGTCTTGTCTTGAGTGAGCGCCGCCCTGCCCTGTTCTCAGCACACTGTTCTCCGAAAACCGTTCTCGAAAAACTGCTCTCGAAGCGTAGGTCTTGACCTGTTATCGCTGATCGGATGCCGCTTAACTGTCTTCGATGACCTGTCTTACATGGCTTCTTTCGATGATCGTTGGCAGTACACCGTGCCTTGACCGCATGGACCGCTCGCGGTGATCTGACCGACACTGCGCTTTACGGCAGCCCGAGCCCTGTCAGCCGACAGGTCGCTTCTGCCCTTTACTCGCTGGAGACCCCAGATGAGCGTCACTCTTGAAGACGTCAGACACGCCGCTGACGCCATTAGTAGCCACATCGTGCGCACCCCGTTGCTGCACTCTGCCACCCTGTCGCGCCTGACCGGTTGCGAGCTGTATATCAAGTTCGAGAATCACCAGTTCACCGCTGCCTTCAAGGAGCGGGGTGCGCTCAACCACCTGCTCGCCCTGACCGAAGCGGAGCGCAAACGTGGCGTCATCGCCATGTCAGCCGGCAATCATGCCCAGGCCGTGGCTTATCACGCTTCGCGGCTGGGCATCCACGCCGTCATCGTCATGCCGCGTCACACCCCAAATCTGAAGGTCAGCAACACCCGTGCTCTGGGGGCCGAGGTCCATCTGCAGGGAGATGGCGTTGACGAGGCAGGTGCCTACGCGGCGCGCCTGGCCGCCGAACATGACTACGTCTTCGTCCATCCCTACGACGATGAGAAGGTGATTTCAGGCCAGGGCACTATCGCACTCGAAATGCTGGAGGACGAGCCATCGCTCGAGGCGCTGGTCATTCCCATCGGCGGTGGCGGGCTTATGGCAGGCAACGCCGTCGCGGCCAAGGGACTTAACCCCTCCATCGATCTTCTTGGCGTGCAGACCGCACGGTTTCCTGCCATGCAGCAAGCCCTGGCCGGCGAGCCGATTCACTGCGGGCGTGCCACCATTGCAGAAGGCATTGCGGTGAAGCAGCCCGGCCAGATCACGCGGGAACTGATCCGCCAGCACGTCGGTGACATCCTGATGGTCGATGAAGCGGATATCGAGCGCGCTATCCTGATGCTGCTGGAAATCGAGAAGACGGTGGCTGAAGGCGCTGGTGCCGCAGGACTTGCCGCGGTGCTGAGCCAACCCGAGCGCTTCCGTGGTCGCAAGGTAGGACTGGTACTGTGCGGCGGCAATATCGACATGCAGGCGCTATCGTCCGTGATTCAGCGAGGACTGGTCAGGTCAGGCCGGATCGTGCGCGTGCGCGTCGGCATCTCGGATGTCCCGGGCTCCTTGTCCGAGCTCACGCAGCTGCTGGCTGAGCAGCGCGCCAATGTCATCAGCATCACCCACCAGCGCACCTTTACCGACCTTTCACTGCGAGCGACAGAAGTCGAGGCCACCCTGGAAACCCTCGGCAGTGAGCACACCCGCGACGTCCTGGCAGCGCTTCGCCGCGAAGGCTACGACCCGGTGATGCCCGCCAACGAAGTCCACCCCGATGAACGCTACGCCAGCGCTGACGAGTCAAAGGGGACATCCCAGCGCTGAGCACAGAGCACTGCGAGTGCTAAGTCACTCGCATGGCCCCAGTGGTATCACGAAGTGAATCGCCAGGTGAATTGCCACTGGGGCACCCCTGACATCCCTCTGCCAGCATCATTCTCGCAACAGCCCCGCGGAGCGCAGTGCATTGCCTGTCGCAGGCCCCAACTGAGCCAGGACATTCAGCTGAGTACCAAGCTCTGTCACTTGTCTCTCCTGGGCGAGTTGTTCCACGCGGGCAGCCTGAGCCTCGACGGCCTGACAGCCTAACGAGGCCGAAATCCCCTTGATATCGTGGGCCAGCTGCGCAAGCTGCCCGTGGTCATGCTGCGACAGTGCATCACGCATCTCACCCAGTCGCGCCGGATAGCGCTGCAGATAGCTGGCGATCATGCGACTGAGGGCCTGCGGTGAGAGCACCTGACGCAGCTCCTCGACGGTGTCTCCCGACAGCAAGGTCTCGTCCACACTGATCTGGGTTTCCAGCATCGGGGCCACGACCGTCGGAGCCACCTCTTCGCCGTCTGCCGCTACTGCGGCAGACTTCACTATCAGCGCGTCTCGTTGAACATACTGACGCAACATCTCGGCCAGCTCTCTTCGCGAGAACGGTTTCCCGATGACATCATCCATCCCTGCATCCAGACAGGCACGATGGTGCTCGGGCATCACATTGGCGGTGACGGCAATAACCGGCAGTCGCCTGACCCGGTGGCCCTGATCAGCCATTGCCTGCTCGTGGGCTCGCCAGCGGCGAGTGGTTTCCAGCCCGTCCATCACCGGCATCTGCATATCCATCAGCACCAGATCGAAGTTGCGCTGCATCAGCACTTCCAACGCCTGCTGGCCATTGCCCACCAGCTCGCAGGTCTGGCCCAGCCGCGACAGCATCGCCACCACCAGTTCTCGATTCAGAGCATTATCCTCGACCACCAGGATATGACGGCAGGACAAGGCCTGTGAGGAGGGGCTGGTCGCCTCTTCTACTCCTTCCACCACCGGCAGACGAAGATCAAACCAGAAGCGGCTTCCCGAGCCTGGCTGGCTTTCCACCTTGAGCTCGCCGCCCATGGCCGCCACTAGCTGAGAGCAAATGGCCAAGCCCAAGCCCGCTCCTTCATGACGCCGGGACAATGCAGAGTCTGTCTGCTCGAAGGGTTCGAAAATGCGCCGCTGATCTTCCTCGGCGATTCCACACCCGGTGTCGTAGACCATGAACGTCAACACGTCATCGCCCTTGCCGGCAACCCTCAGCATGACGAAGCCACTCTCGGTAAACTTGAAGGCATTGTTGAGCAAGTTCATCAACACTTGGCGAAGTCGGTGTACGTCTCCGTCCACCCAGGCAGGAAGAGAAGGAGCGACCCGCATCAGGAACTGGACATTGCTACGACTCTGGGTTTGATAGCCCGTGGCCAATTGGTCGAGCATCCTGGGCAATTGGAAGGGCTGGCGCTCGACGGCCAGGTGACCGGCCTCAATGCGGGTATAGTCCAACACATCGTTAATGACCGATCGCAGTCCCGCAGCACTGTCCCGCAACCCTTCAATTTGCCGACGCCCCTGCTCACTGAGGGCTTCATCGCACAGCAGGTCGGCCATTCCCAGCACTCCGTTCAGGGGCGTGCGTACTTCATGACTCATGATCGCCATGAAGTCGGACTTCGCACGGTTTGCCACCTCCATGCGATGGTAGGCTTCGCGCAACGCCTCAGACTGAGCTTCCAGCAACTGCGTCTTCTGCCGATGCTGGCGTGCCTCCTTGACCAGTGCCCAGATCAGTACACCGCCGGCCAACAGGGACAGTAGCACGGCAATCAGCATGGCGACGTAGAGTTGATCCAGCACATGCATATCCCTGCTACGTTCTTCGGCGGATACTCGGCCATGCTGTAACATCAATTGACGACTTAACTCCTGGGCGTCTGCCAGGCGGTTGTTCAGCGATCGCCTCAGGTCCTCATCATAGGCGAGCTGGCCATTGGCTAGCGCAGCAAAGCGCTCGTCCAGGGACTGCATGATGCCCTCTATCTCGCCAATCAGTTCACCTGCTGCTGCATGATTGGCCAGGAAGTTCGCCGCCTGTCCTTCGAGCAAGAACACGAAGCGTCCGTAGAGCAGCTCGAACTCCAGCAACGTTTCATCCAACTCCGTATCGCCCCGTTGCCAAAGCGCCAACCGCAGATCCCTCAACGCACGATCATATTGGTAGAGCGTCCAGGTGACCGTATCGATGTCACGGTGGTGAAGAGAGTTACTGCGGTCATAGATCAAGCCGCCCGTGATCACCACGGCAACGATGAAGACGATGGCGGCAACGGCGGGCGCCTTGATGCGCAGAAGCTGGGGCATGGCCAATCAGCGCACCTCGATTCGAGCGACTTGCCAGACAGAACGACTGAAGTAGATGTTCGTCTTGAGGTCAGGCTCTTCGTCAAAAGGGTAGATCACGAACAGCGGCCCCTTGTCGCGAATGCGCATGGGCTCGCCATCACGGCGCATGGCCAGAATGACGTCATGCTGCTCGGCATCTTCAATCGGAATCAGCGACTCGTAATCCTTGATCGCGATCACACGCAGCTCACTGCCTTCAGCACCAGCGGCATCGAGCACATCGCGCAGGAGAGGACCAGAGAACCGCGACTGACCGTCTATCCAAGGGTTACCGGTGATCACGTCATGCTGCGGCAAGGACTCCAGCATACGAGCATCGAAGTGGGCTTCGTCTTCGACGTTGGGAGACGTAAGCTGACCGGAAAGCGTGAGAATGACACGCTCCTGTGGAGACTCCAGAGCCAGCGAAGGGCCTGTCGTCATCAGCAACATCACCAGAGCCATGAGTCGCCACGTCTGTACTGCTTTGCTGCACCATCCCTGCTGCCGCTGCATAAAATCTCTCCGCTGAAGACCGAGCTTTCCTATGAAACTGTGCCGTATCAGCAATATGCTACTGCCAGTGCTGCCTCAAGGGAAACTCTGGGTCAACCCTGATCACAGCACCAACGGCCGCGAAAGAGCGTAAACTGTCCTCAAGATCGGCAATGAGATGGGGAGACAGCGACCCCATCACACAGCCGTGCGCCATTCGCAGAGCCTGCGCCAGCCACAGACGAAGCAACAACGGTGAGAGCAGAACCCTGGGGGTCAGTCAGTCAAGCACGCGGCAGAACGGGTTTAGCGCAAGCTGTCGAACACACCTGCCTGGCGCCAGGCCAGGCCAGTCTGGGTACCCATTTCCTCTAGTTCGCGGATCAAGGACGCGACGGCCTCCAGCCGCTGCTCCCCAACGCAGTCCAGAAGTCGCTGCGCAACCTCGGCCACCGCAAGACATCCCAGGGTACGAGATGCATGCTGTAACTCGCTGGCCTCGGACACCAGCACCGACAGGTCACCTTCCTCACGGGCTTGAGACATACGCGCGATGCGGGCCGGAAAGCGCGCGAGATAGCCACGCACCATGCGCTCCAAAGCATCCGCGGAGACCATCGAACGCAACTCCTGAAGGGTGGTGGAGGCGATCACTGCTGGGCGGTCGACAGAGCCATCAGCGGGGTTGTGGAAAGAGCCATCAGCGGGTTTGTAGAAAGAGCCATCAGCGGGGTTATTGAAAGAGCCATCAGCGGGGTTGTGGAAAGAGCCATCAGCGGGTTTGTGGAAAGAACCATCAGCGGGGTTGTGAAAAGAGCCACCAGCGGCTTTCTGGAAAGAACCATCAGCGGGCTTGTGAACAACACCCTGTTGGATAACGCCCTTGCCATCCAGGGAGGGGTAGACCCGTGAAGGATAGCGCTCCAGCACGCAGGCAAGGTCGTGGCGCGTGAAGGGCTTGCCGATCAAGTCGTCCATGCCCGCCTCCAAACTTGCCCTGCGATGCTCTGGCAGCACGTTGGCCGTCACTGCAATGATCGGCAAACGGTAGTCTTCATCGCCATCCACACCACGCCCAGCGCGTTCCTTGTCACGCCACCTTCGGGTCGTCTCCCATCCATCCATTACCGGCATCTGCAAGTCCATCAAGACCAGATCAAACTCGCGTTTTGCCAAGACTTGCAGGGCTTCCTCGCCATTGGCGACCCGCTCGCAGGACTGCCCCAGCCGGGCCAGCATACTGGCCACCAGCTCGCTATTCAGCGGATTGTCATCCACCACCAGGACATGATGCGGTGCCAACGCCTCTAGCGCAGCGCTATGGGTGGTCTCCTCCAGCGCCGCTTCATCGCAGGCAGGTAATGGCAGCTCGAACCAGAAACGGGAGCCACTGCCCAACTGGCTGTCCAGCTTGAGGTCTCCGCCCATGGCGCGGACCAGATTACGGGCGATGGGAAGCCCCAGGCCGGCACCATCGTGGCGTCGGGCCATGACCGAGTCAGACTGCTCGAAGGGCTCGAAGACGCGATCCACATCCTGCTTCGAGATACCGCATCCCGTGTCATAGACCACAAACGAAATTCTCTCATCCTGAGCGCGGCTGACGCGCAGCATCACGAAGCCCTGGCGCGTGAACTTGAACGCATTGTTGAGCAGGTTCTGCAGGACCTGGCGCAGCCGATGCAGATCGCCAAGTACCCAATCCGGCAGGTCAGGGGCCAGTCGCATCAAGAACTGTACGTCGCTCTGATGGCGTGAACGATACCCAAGCGTCGCCTGCTCGAGCATTCCCCGCAGGGCAAAGGGTTCCTGCTCCACATCGATGCGCCCGCTTTCCAGACGAGTGAAATCAAGCACATCGTTGATAACGCTTTTCAGACCGGTCGCACTGGCCTCGAGGCCCTCGATATGGCGCTTGCCCTGCTCACTCAGGGTTTCGTCCCGCAAAAGGTCAGCCATACCCATGACGCCGCTCAACGGCGTGCGCATCTCGTGACTCATGATCGCCATGAAGTCGGTCTTGGCGCGGCTTGCGCTCTCGGCTCTCTCCACCGCATCCTTCAATGCGCGAGACTGCGCTTGCAACAGCTCAGCCTTGAGCGTGTGCGCACGCCCTTCACGCATCAGAGCCAGTACCAATACGGTGCCAGCTCCCATGATCAACACGATACAGGCCAGCACCACCCCATAGAGGCGCAGTAACGACTGCGTATCACGGGTGCGAATGTCAGCCACGCTAGCCTTATGCTGCAGCAACATGTCGAGACTTGAGGCCTGCAGCTGCGTCAGTGTCTGCCGCAGTGACGCTCTTGCCGTTTTATCCAGCGGCGCCCCGGCCACGAGATCCCCCACCCGCACAGCCAGCTCGTCAATCAGCTGTTCACTCTGCAGATAAAGCGCTTGGGAGGCCTGGGTCTGACGCAGGAAGGCGCGGGTTTGCCCTTGTCGTAACAGGTCATTGCGCCCCTGCAGAATCTCGAAGTCCAGCGCCAGCTCATCTATGGCATCAGCCGGCGCTTCGGCCACAAGGATGCGCATTTCTCGCACCATGCGATCGAATTGATACAGATTCCAGGTGACAGTATCCAGAATTCGATGCTGAAGTTCCTGCTGACGATCAAAGGTCAAACCACCCGCGACCAACGCGGCCACGAAGAACATCACGGTGGCCGTCGCGGCTACCCGCGAGCGATAGGGCAAACTCAGCATGTCCGGACCCTGGGCCGCAAGACGTCAACGCACATCGATGGACTCCACTTGCCAGACCGAGCGCGTCAGATACACCGCGTTATAGAGATGGGGCCGCTCATCAAAGGGATAGATGACAAACAGAGGGCCTTGATGGCGCACCTCGAGCACATTGCCATCGCGAGACATCGCCAGGACAATGCCGAAATCTCTCGCGTCTTCCACGGGAATGGTCGCCGCAAAATCATTCAGTGCCGCAACCCGCAGTTCCATGCCGCGAGCATCTACTGCCTCCAGCAAGGCCATCAGCAGTGGACCGTCGTAGACCGATGCTCCGTCGTACCAGGGAAGGTGGGTGCTGATGCGCCCTTGATCCAGCGCAAGTAGCATATCGCGATCAAACCATGCCTGATCACCCACGTTGGTGATACCAATATCGCCGGATACCTTCAGCAAGGGTTTGCCAGCAGGCCGCTCAAGCGCCATCGCCAGGGAAGACACCAAGGTCAGCCCAAGAACCGCAAAATGCCAGCGATATCGCACATTTCCCCCTTTGCCGAGCTCGATGCTCGGAGGCGTTTCCGGCTTATCGTCTTCGCTTGTATGCTGATTCAGCCGTACCGAATGTTAAAATAGTAAATCATAGGACACAATTCGTCACGTGATGAAACGCAAGGGCTCCCATGCCTCCCACCAATGCTCTATGGCCCGACGACATGCCCACCTTGCCCTCTGCCATGGCACCAGCGGCGCCTTATGATCGGCCAAGTTCAGCCGCCAACCAGTCCGCCAGATCATTGGCATGAGGATGACGCGGGCCGTGCGCCCCGGAGGCCAAATGCAGGGTCAGACAGGCCTCCGTGGTCACGAACCCCCAAGGAGCAAGCAAACGCCCAGCACGCACGTCGTCTTCCACCAGATAGTCCGGGGAGATGCCCACGCCCAGCCCCACCAGTGTCGCCTCGAGCATATAGGTAAGATGCTCGAAGCCCTGTCCCATGGAGAGGCCTTCAACGCTCATCCCCTGCTGGGAACACCAGTCACTCCAGGCTGACGGCCGCGAGCGAGTATGCAGCAAAGGATGCCCCAGGAGCTCTTGCGGCTGCCGCCGGCCCGCCCCTTGAGTGGACGCGACCTGATAATGCGGGCTGTGGACAGGGCCGATACGCTCCTTCCCCAGCACTCGAATAAGCGCACGCTCGTCGGGGCTATCGGGCAGGCGCTGGAACCGCAGCACACCGTCCGCTCCTGGCGGCACACCTTCCCCTTCTTCACTGGCACTCAGGTGCAGTTCCAGCGTCGGAAGCGCCGTCTTCAGCGCCGCCAGGCGCGGGATAAACCAGCGAGCCAGAAATGAGCCGGGACAGTTCAGCACAAAGGGGCGCCCCTGTCCCCGCTGCGACACGTCACTGCACACTCTGGCTAACGCTCCTAGATGGAAGCCGATGGCATCGGCGAGCTCCTGACCCGCCTCGGTCAGGCGCACTCCTCTGCCCTCCCTTTCCAGCAGGTGCACGCCCAGCTGCTGCTCAAGCCCCTTGATCTGACGGCTCACGGCCCCGTGGGTAAGGTGCAACGCGGTCGCGGCCCGGGACACGCTGCCCAGTTCCGCTACCGCCTCCAGAGCTCTCAGCGCTCGCATTGACGGCAGCCTGTCCCCTGCCAAGGTGACGGGCGCTCCCCGGCGTCCCTGATCTGTCATGATGCGCCTCCAGCCACGGCTAAATATGTGAATTTTTCTCACAGATTAGTGCAACGATATCGATTTTTCAGGTGTCCGTCAGCGGTTATTCTTGGCCTCGACACCCATGGCGCTGGTCGCGCCGCGACAGCTTTGGAGCTTCCGATGAGCCAACACGACACGACACAGAGCCTCCGCCAGGGGCCCGACTCAAGAGGGTTCTTTGGTGACTTCGGGGGACGCTTTGTCGCCGAGACACTGATGCCGTTGATTCTTGACCTGCAGCGGGAATATGAAGCAGCTCGCAAAGATCCACTGTTCGCCGACGAGCTGGCACGGCTTTCTGCCGACTACGTGGGCCGCAAGAGTCCGTTGTACTTTGCCGAACGTCTGACCGAGCATCTGGGTGGCGCACGCATCTACCTCAAGCGCGAGGACTTGATGCATACCGGCGCTCACAAGATCAACAACGCCCTTGGCCAGATTCTACTGGCACGCCGCATGGGCAAGCGTCGCATCATCGCCGAAACCGGGGCAGGCATGCACGGTGTAGCGACCGCCACCGTGGCGGCACGCTTCGGCATGGAGTGCATCATCTACATGGGCAGCACCGACATCCACCGCCAGCAACCCAATGTACAGCGCATGCAGCTGCTTGGCGCCAAGGTGATTCCCGTGACCGCCGGCGATGGGACCCTGAAGGATGCCATGAACGAGGCCCTGCGAGACTGGGTCACCCACGTCGATACCACCTTCTATATCATCGGCACGGTGGCAGGCCCTCACCCCTATCCTGCCATGGTGCGTGACTTCCAGTCGGTCATCGGCCAGGAGGTTCGCGAGCAGCTGTTCGACAAGGAACAACGCTTGCCCGACTCCCTGGTGGCCTGCATCGGCGGCGGCTCCAACGCCATGGGACTGTTTCATCCCTTCCTAGATGATCCGGACGTGGCATTGATTGGCGTAGAGGCTGCTGGCGAGGGGCTCGACACTCCTCGTCACGCCGCCAGCCTGAAAGGCGGACGTTCAGGCGTGCTGCATGGCAATCGCACCTTCCTGCTGCAGGATGCGGAGGGACAGATCAGCGATGCGCACTCGATTTCCGCCGGCCTCGACTACCCCGGCATTGGTCCCGAACATGCGTGGCTGCATGCCATTGAGCGTGCCGAGTACGTGGCCGCCAGTGACCGCGAGGCGCTGGACGCGTTCACCTTGCTGTGCCGTAAGGAAGGCATCATTCCTGCGCTGGAGTCGTCCCATGCCCTGGCAGAAGTGATCAAACGTGCGCCCGGCCTCCCCCAGGATCACCTGATGGTGGTGAACCTCAGCGGTCGCGGCGACAAGGACATGACCACCGCGACGCAATGCTTGGCTGAAGAGTTAGGGCTCGACACCGCCAATGGCCCGGTCTGACCTGCGCCCCTTATCCTCAGGAGAGACATGATGACATCCCCAGCCACTTCACAAGGACGCCTGGCCCAGCGCTTTGCCGCTACCCGCCAGCAAGGCCGCGCCGCCCTGGTGACCTATATCGCCGCCGGTGATCCCGACTACGCTACCAGCCTCGCGACCCTCAAGGGCCTGGGCGAGGCCGGGGCCGATGTGATCGAACTTGGCATGCCGTTCACCGACCCCATGGCAGATGGCCCCGCCATTCAGCACGCTACTCGGCGTGCGCTGGAGGGCGGTCAGACCATGGACCGCACCCTGGAGATGGTGCGCGAACTCCGCCGAGTCGACACTCTCACGCCGGTGGTACTGATGGGCTACTACAACCCCATCTACGCTCGCGGCGTTGAGCGCTTCCTCGATCAGGCCAAGGCCGCCGGGGTCGATGGCCTTATCGTGGTGGACCTGCCGCCGGAGCACGATGACGAGCTGTGCCTGCCCGCCGCCAAGGCTGGTCTGAACTTTATTCGTCTGGCCACCCCGACGACCGACGCCGAACGTTTACCCAGCGTGCTCGCCAACACGTCAGGCTTTCTCTACTACGTCTCCAGCAATGGCGTGACGGGTGGTGCAGCGCCCAGTGCGGAGCGGGTCAAGCAGGAACTGGATCGCATCCGTGCTCACAGCGACATTCCCGTCGCCGTCGGGTTTGGCATTCGCACCGCCGCCCAGGCCAAGGAGATTGGCGCCTTTGCCGATGGCGTGGTGGTTGGCTCCGCTCTGATAGATGCCCAGGCCAGCGGAGAGACACCCCAGGCAGGCACCCAGGCGGTGCTGGAGCTGACGCGCGAGCTTGCCAACGCGCTGGCCCAGGCAGGTCACGCTCCCTCCCGCTAACACGAGCACTTGTCATGTATCACTCGACCACTCCCGCGGAGTGGTCGAGTCTTTATGCCCTCCACCATGATGGGTCCAGAGTAACAATCACGGCGATTCCTGCCAGAAACCCGCGATATCGACGTCCAGTCCTCTGCCTGACGCCTGCTCCCGCGATATTCTTTCTGCCATTCTCATGCTTAAGTCGAACCCGTAATACGGGTCAGCGATGGTAGAATCCCGCCCCTTCCGGCCACAAGCCGCCCCATCCGTCTGCGCGAGACGGTCGATGCACACACCACGCTTCGAGATCAGAGTCATGTCCAACACCCTGAGCGTCCCCTTCAAGGCACTGAACCGGTTGGGGCTGATACCCCAGATTGTGATCGGCATCCTGCTGGGTATTATTGTCGCCACCCTGTCCCCAGACCTTGCGGCTTCGGTCTCGCTGCTCGGGCAGGTCTTTATCTCTGCCCTGAAGGCCGTTGCGCCTGTGCTGGTGTTTGTGCTGGTGATGGCCGCCATCGCCAACCACCAGCGAGGTCGTCAGACCCAGATCCACAGCGTGCTCATGCTATATCTTGCCGGCACCCTGGTGGCCGCTCTGGTGGCCGTCACCGCAAGTTTCCTGTTTCCCACAGAATTGACGCTGGATACCGCCCAGGCCAGCGGCAACCCTCCCGGCGGCGTGATCGAAATCCTACGTAACCTGTTGCTCAGTGCCGTCGCCAACCCGATTGCCGCGCTGATGGAAGCCAACTTCGTGGCTATTCTGGTCTGGGCCATCAGCCTCGGCCTGGTGCTGAGAAACGCTCAGTCCGCCACCAAGGGAATGATCAATGACCTGTCCGACGCGGTCTCTACCCTCGTCCGCTGGGTGATCCGCCTGGCACCGCTCGGCATCTTTGGCCTGGTCGCCGGCACCCTGGCCGAAGCCGGCATCGGCGCACTGATGGAATATGGCCGCCTGTTGTCCGTCATCGTCGGCTGCATGGTATTCGTGGCGCTGGTCACGAACCCCTTGATCGTCTTCCTGACCACCCGCAAGAACCCCTACCCTCTGGTATTCAGCTGCCTTCGCGGTAGTGCCATCACCGCCTTCTTCACACGCTCAAGCGCCGCCAACATTCCGGTCAACATGGAGTTGTGCAAGCGCCTGGAGCTGGACGAGGACACCTACTCCATCTCGATCCCCTTGGGTGCCACCATCAACATGTCCGGTGCTGCCATCACGATCACGGTGATCACACTGGCGGCCGCCCACACCCTCGGCATCAGCGTCGATTTTGCCACCGCACTGCTGCTGTGCATCGTCTCGGCGCTTGCCGCTTGCGGTGTCTCGGGTGTCGCAGGTGGATCGCTACTGCTGATTCCCATGGCGGCCAGCCTGTTCGGCATATCCGCCGATGTGGCCATGCAGGTCGTCGCGATCGGCTTTGTCATCAGCGTGGTGCAGGACTCCACGGAGACCGCGCTTAACTCGTCCACCGATGTGCTGTTCACCGCCGCCGCCAGCCGCAGAGCCGAGCGCAGCACAGCCGTCGACTGACCCCGTCCTGCGGCTGCACGAACCAAGCCCCCGTCACCCTGCGGTGACGGGGGCTTTGCTTGGTAGGCTTGCTGAATGGGCGTTGCTTAGCGGACTTGCTGGAAAGGCTTGTTTAAACACATGACGCCGTCACTCAGCCCGCCACCACCTGCGGATGATAGCGAGCGGCAATCGCCACCAGGCGCTCCATGGTCTCGCGACTCGGAGGTTCAAGTCCGGCCAGCGGATAGTGCTGTCCCAGCTCCTCCCACTTGTACTCGCCCAGACCATGGTAAGGGAGTAGCTCGACCCGTTCGATGTTATCCAGGGTCTGAATCAACTGGCCGAGTCGGTGCATCATCTCGTCGCTATCGGTATGGCCCGGCACGATCACCTGTCGAATCCAGGTCGGCTTGCCGATCGCCGCCAGATGGTGTGCGAAGGCGAAGGGTCGACGGGAGGAAATCCCCGTCAGTACGCGATGGGGCCCTTCGTCGATATGCTTGATGTCCAATAACACCAGGTCGGTGGCATCAAGCAGTGCATCGAGCACATCGTCGTAATGGCAGGCGTAGCCGTTGGTATCGAGACAGGTGTGCATCCCCTCTGCCTTGGCGGCCACGAACAGATCCCGCACGAAGGCTGGCTGCAGCAGCGCCTCCCCCCCGCTACAGGTGATGCCCCCTCCGGAGGCACGCATGAACGGCAGATAGGTTCGCGCTTCCGCCATGACCTCTTCCACGCTGACCTCGCGTCCTCCTTTCAGATCCCAGCTATCCCGGTTATGGCAGTACTGACAGCGCATCACGCAGCCCTGAAGAAAGACCAGAAAGCGGATGCCGGGGCCATCGACGGCACCGCAACTCTCGAGATGATGAAGACGGCCGATACGGGACATGGCGTGGCCTCGCAAGAAAAGGGCTCCGGGGAAAATTCCCGGAGCCAGAGGGAGGCCGCTGTCGCGGCCTCAGGGCGAGCCTTGGGCAGTACGCCCTAGAGCGTCTCGGTGAAGGTACGGCTGATCACGTCCCGCTGCTGCTCTGCGGTGAGCGAGTTGAAGCGCACCGCGTAGCCGGACACCCGAATCGTCAGCTGCGGGTATTTGTCGGGATGGACCACGGCGTCATCCAGCATCTCGCGGTTGAGCACGTTGACGTTCAGGTGCTGGCCACCTTCCTGGCGATCACTGTGGTGGAAATAGCCGTCCATCAAGCCGGCCAGATTGCCACGCTGCGTGCCTTCGTCCTTGCCCAGCGCCTTGGGCACGATCGAGAAGGTGTACGAGATACCATCCTTGGCGTGGGCATAGGGCAGCTTGCCCACCGACGTCAGCGACGCCACGGCTCCTTTGGTGTCACGTCCATGCATCGGGTTTGCTCCCGGCGCGAAAGGCTCGCCGGCGCGACGCCCGTCCGGCGTAGTCCCTGTTTTCTTGCCGTAGACCACATTGGAGGTGATGGTCAGCACAGACTGGGTAGGCTCAGCGCCACGGTAGGTCTTGAGCTGGCGAATCTTGTTCATGAAGACTTCCACCAGCTGACAGGCGATATCATCAACCCGTGCATCGTTATTGCCAAAACACGGGTAGTCACCGTCGATCTTGAAGTCCACCGCCACACCGTCTTCGTCGCGCACTGGGCGCACGGTGGCATACTTGATCGCGGACAGTGAGTCCGCCGCCACCGATAGCCCGGCGATACCGCAGGCCATGGTGCGCTTGACGTCAAGATCATGCAGCGCCATCAGGGCCGCTTCGTAGCTGTACTTGTCGTGCATGTAGTGGATGGCATTCAGCGCGGTGACGTATTGCCGTGCCAGCCAGTCCATCAGACCATCCATACGCTGCCAGACGTCATCGAAGTCCAGCACCTCATCACGGATCGGCTCGCTCTTTGGCCCCACCTGAATCTTGAGCTTCTCATCGACGCCACCGTTGATCGTGTACAGCAGCGTCTTGGCCAGGTTGGCACGAGCGCCGAAGAACTGCATCTGCTTGCCGATCACCATGGGGGACACGCAGCAGGCAATCGCGTAGTCATCGGAGGCAAAGTCCTGGCGCATCAGATCGTCGTTCTCATACTGGATCGACGAGGTGTCGATAGACACCTTGGCGCAGTAGCGCTTGAACCCCTCTGGCAGCTGCTCTGACCACAGCACGGTCAGGTTGGGCTCAGGACTTGGGCCCATGGTGTACAGACTATTGAGGAAACGGAAGCTGGTACGGGTGACCAGCGTGCGTCCGTCCTGGGCCATGCCCCCCAGGCACTCGGTCGCCCAGATGGGGTCGCCGGAAAACAGTTCGTCGTACTCAGGCGTGCGCAGGAAGCGCACCATGCGCAGCTTCATGATGAAGTGGTCGACCAGCTCCTGCGCCCCCACTTCATCGATCACTCCCTGGCTCAGATCGCGCTCCAGGTAGATGTCGAGGAAGCTGGAGGTACGCCCCAGCGACATGGCCGCGCCATTCTGGGACTTCACCGCAGCCAGATAGCCGAAGTAGGTCCACTGAATGGCTTCCTGAGCCGTGGTGGCCGGCACCGAGATATCGAAGCCGTACTTGGCCGCCATCTCTTTCAGCTGGTCCAGCGCACGATACTGCTCGGCGACCTCTTCGCGCAGCTGAATGACCGCCTCCAGATCATCGCCTTGTTCAAAGCGTGACTGCAGAGAAGCAAACTGGGCCTGTTTGTCGGCCATCAGGAAGTCGACACCGTAAAGCGCGACCCGGCGATAGTCACCGATAATGCGGCCGCGCCCGTAGGCATCAGGGAGTCCTGTCAGCACGCCGGACTTGCGACACTTGAGGATGTCCGGGGTGTAGACATCGAACACGCCCTGGTTATGGGTCTTGCGAAACTCGGTGAAGATCTTCTTCACCTGCGGATCCAGCTCGCGGCCGTAGGCCTGGCAGGACCCTTCCACCATCTTGATCCCACCATTGGGCATGATGGCCCGCTTCAAGGGTGCCTCGGTCTGCAGACCGACAATGGTCTCGAGAGACGCATCGATGTAGCCGGCATCATGGGCGGTGATGGAGGACACCAGCGAGGTGTCGAAGTCCAGCGGCGCGTGGGTGGCATTCTCCTGCTTGATGCCCTCCATGACCCGGTCCCACAGTGCGCGGGTGCTCGTGGCGGGCTCTGCCACCAGAAAATGCTCGTCGCCTTCATAGGGCGTCACGTTGGCCAGCAGGAAGTCACGTAGGTTGACCCCCTCTTTCCACGCGGTGCCCGCAAACCCTTCCCACGCCTGTGCGAATTGCTCTTTCATCGACTTGCCCCTCAACAAAAGGAAATACGAAACTAGTGCAGATTCACTGCGCCCCTCTATCCATCGGAGGGGGCAGCAAAGCTTGAAGATCGGTGGCAGCGCGGTCGTCACTTCGATGGTGACGTGGATGCAGCGCTCTTGCTGGGCGAGACAACCTCTGACCCAGCGGGACCATTCGACTTTAGCAGTAGAGGGACAGCCCGGACTTGACCCGTATCAGCGTCCAATAAGGTCGCGGCGCAACTGGCGATTTAGCGCATCAGGGAGGATAAACAGGCGGGAGGGTCAGCGAGCAGAGCGCGCCATAAAAAGGCGACGCCACCCGAAGGTGGCGCCGCCCTGGCGCAACGATGGCGCTATGTACCCAGAGGTACGCCGATCAATCTGCCGGCCTGTTGTCAGGCGCTGAGCAAGGCATTCAGACGCTTGACGTAGGCAGCGGGATCATCGAGATGGCCGCCCTCGGCGATAATCGCCTGATCAAGCAGAATCCTGGCGAGATCGGCAAAGCCCTCGTCGCCGGCCGCTTCGAGACGCGCGACGAGCGCATGCTCCGGGTTGAGTTCGAGGATCGGCTTGACCTCCGGCAGGCTCTGACCCGCCGCTTCCATGATGCGGCGCATCTGGAAGCCCATCTCGTGCTCAGGCAGGACCACACAGGCAGGAGAATCCGTCAGGCGATGGGTGACCTTGACCTCCTGGACCTCGTCTCCCAGTGCCTCTTTCACCCGCTTGACCAGGTCTTCCTTGGCCTTGGCGGTCTCCTCCTGGGCCTTCTTCTCTTCCTCGTTCTCGACATCACCAAGATCGAGGTCGCCCTTGGCCACATCGACCAGCTTCTTGCCATCGAACTCGGTAAGGTGGCTCATCAGCCACTCATCGATCCGGTCGTGCAGCAGCAGTACCTCGATACCCTTCTTGCGGAAGATCTCCAGATGGGGGCTATTCTTGGTCGCATTGAAGCCGTCGGCGACGATGTAATAGATCTTGTCCTGACCCTCTTTCATCCGCTCGACATAGTCGGCCAGTGACTGGTCCTGGGTGGCGCTGTCGGTGTGAGTACTGGAGAAGCGCAGCAGGCCACTGATCTTGTCGCGGTTGGCGAAGTCTTCCGCCGGGCCTTCCTTCAACACGGCGCCAAAGGTGTTCCAGAAGCTCTGATAGGCCTCCTTGTCCTTCGACAGCTTCTTCAGCATGTCCAGCGCACGCTTGGTCAGCGCGGACTTGATCTTGTCGACCTTGGGATCCTGCTGCAGCAGTTCGCGGGACACGTTCAGCGACAGGTCGCGGGTATCCAGCACGCCCTTGATGAAGCGCAGGTAGAGCGGCAGGAACTGCTCAGCGTCGTCCATGATGAACACACGCTGCACATACAGTTTCACCCCACGGGCGCCATCACGCTCGTACAGGTCAAAGGGAGCACGGCCCGGCACGTACAGCAGGCTGGTGTACTCCAGGTTGCCTTCGACCTTGTTATGGCTCCAGGCCAGTGGGTCGGAGAAGTCATGAGCCACATGCTTGTAGAAGGCCTTGTACTCATCATCCGACACCTCGCCCTTGGGACGAACCCACAGCGCTGTCGCCTCGTTGATGGTCTCCCAGGTGGTGACCTCACTACCGTCGACCTCATTGCCTTCGTCGTCGGTCGCCTTTTCCGTGCGCGGCATTTTCACCGGCACTTCGATGTGGTCGGAGTACTTGCGCACCAGACTCTGCAGGCGATAGTCATCGGCGAACTCGCTGGCATCATCCTTCAGGTGCAGGATGATCTCGGTACCGTGCTTCTCGCGCTCAAGCTCGGCCACCACAAACTCACCTTCGCCCTTCGAACGCCACTCGACGCCCGCATCCGCTGCATCTCCCGCCTTGCGCGTGCGCACCGTGATCTCGTCAGCGACGATAAAGCCCGAGTAGAACCCGACACCGAACTGGCCGATCAGCTTGGCGTCCTTCTGCTGCTCGCCGGATAGCTGATTCAGGAACTCCGCGGTGCCGCTCTTGGCGATCGTGCCGAGGTTGGCGACCACATCGTCGCGATTCATGCCGATACCGTTGTCACGAATCGTCACCGTCTTGGCGTCACTGTCGTGCTCGATCTCGACACGCAGTTCGCTGTCGCCTTCATACAGGGCGTCGTTGTCCAGGGCGGCATAACGGAGCTTGTCGCAGGCATCCGCTGCGTTGGAAATCAGCTCCCGAAGAAAGATCTCGCGGTTGGAATACAGCGAGTGGATCATCAAGTTGAGAAGCTGCTTGACCTCGGTCTGAAAGCCCAGGGTTTCTTCGTGAGTAGCGGTGGTCATGGTAGGTCGAACCCCTTTCGACATAGCGTTTTCCGGACCAGTGCCGGGGCACTGGCGTTCCAGAGTGTGCGACGCGGGTAGCGAGGCGTCAGAGCATCCCCTGTCGGCGCTCGCTCAACGCCGTACGATCTTCAATTGATCATCGATATGGGGCTAGACGCTGTCTTTTCAAGCCCGCAGCGCACCCCTTGGCGCTGGTTCCGGCACATACGCTTCAGGATTCAGCACACGCTAGGCGGGATCTAACACATAGCTCATGCGCGCACGGGCGATGGGTCTCGCTTCGTCATCCTGCCACGCCCATGTGTGCACATTGACCATACGACGCCCCTCGCGTACCAGGCGACAGCGGGCACGGGTCGGTTTCACCGCAGCGGGTGCCAGGTAGTCCACGGTCACATTGACCAACCGAGGGAGGCGTGGCTGGCGGGACTGGCTGAGCGTATGCAGGGCCGCAGCCGTTTCCATGAATGCCGCCACGACACCACCGTGAAGCGCAGGCAGCATGGGGTTACCGATATTGGAAGGCCGCGCCTCCAGCGCAAAACAGAGCCCCTCATCGTCGCGACAGGCCGACACCCCGAGCTGCCCTGCGTAAGGTATCTGCGCTATCCAGGGGGCGAGGTTATCATCGTTGATGCCCGCCTCTAACAGCAGTGGATCCAGGGCAACGCTGCTGCCACGGGCCGCCATCACCGGGGTCGGTGGTACAGCCGGCGATTCATCCGACTCCGCGAGACCGGCAAACATGGCATCGGCAAATCCAGGAGGCGTGTTGCGGGGTCCTAGCCTGGCGAAATGCCCGCTCGCTCGGGCCAGTGGCTGTCCATCCTGCTGCCATGCCTGAGCCTCGGTGAACACGACACTGGACGATACCGCATCGGCTCTGGCCTTGACCCACAGCGGCAATTCCTCGATACCGGGGCGGCGGTGGCTGATATGCAGGTCCAGGGTCGGGCATACCTCGGGCTGGGGCAACGCGGTCAGCACGGACGCGCCACAGGCGGTGTCAAGCAGCATGCTGAGGACACCCGTGTGCACCAGCCCTCGTTGGCGATCTCCCGACAACAGCGGATGCCAGGGCAGATACAGCGTAACGCCCTCCTCGTCCACCGAGGTGACCTGCATCTCCAGCATGTGGGTGTGCGGAATGACATCGACAAATCGCTGAAGAGCCTGGCGCCACAGCGAAAAGGAAGGTGAAGCGAAAGCATCTTCTTGTGCGGACATGACGAGCGCCATAGTCAAACGTTTGACTGACAGCCTAGTCAGAACCCTCCAGGTCCACCATTCGCCTTTTTACCTATGAACAATGGGACTACTTACCTGTGACGACGTATCTATGAAGACGTATCTATGAAGACTTACCCAAGCACAGTGGGCCTGGCGGCGGCAGGGCATTCCACCACCGCTCAGCGCTGCCGACGGGTCAACCGGGCAGACTACAGATCACTGATATCCCGCTCTTCCCGCTGAGCGTCCTCTTCGACGTCGCCGCGCCAGGCCCGATAATCTGCCAGACTCGCGTCCACCTTGGTCAACAGCCACCCGACAATGACCACGTCATCGACGAGACCAAACAGCAGCAGCACGTCCGGAACAAGATCCAACGGAGACACCAGGTAGGCCAAGGCCGCCGCCATCCAGCCAAAGGCGGACCAGGGCACTGGGCGATAACGTCCGCCGAGCACATCCTGGAGCATCGGAATGAACAGCTTCAAGGCCCTCAAGATGTGCTTGAAGGCTCTCGAACGCTGGGAAAGACGTCCTATCACAGGGACACGGTCAAACAGGGACATCTCAACAACCTCCTGGATGCAGGTCTCGTCAAACGCCTGCAGCGGTGACAGCAGCCGGCCTTTGGGGACGATGTCCTGGGCTTCGGCCTCGACACTGTCAACATGGAGGCGGACCTGTTCTGGGTCAAGCTTCAGCGTCAGATAACATGACTGTTCAAGCTTCCCATGTTCGGTCACCATGGAGCCTCCAGGCGCACTCAGGCGCGCCCAGGCAATCGTGTCTTCACCTCAGGACCAGGAGGGTCTCAATGCCATTCGCCCTGTTTCGCCGCCTAGCGCCACTGCTGGCCGCGACGGCCCTTTGTACACCGTCGCTGGCCTCTGCCCAGGCCAGCGATGGCGCCATGCGCAGTGCCCTGGAAGCTGCTCGCAGCGGTAACTTCCAGCAGATCAACGACGCTGCCATACGTGGTCACGAACTAGAGGGCTACGTGGCGTACTATCGCCTGCGTGACCGTCTGCCCAACGCCTCCCCCCAGGAGGTGCTGGGCTACATCTCCGCCAATGCCGACGCTCCCCTCGGTGACTGGATGCGCGAACAGGCCATCCTGCGCTATGGCCGTGCCGGTCGCTACGGCGACCTGCTCGCCGTGGCCAACGGCGTTCCGGCGACCACGGCAGAGCAGTGTTACTACTACACCGCTCAACTCGGCCAGAATCCCTCCCAGGCCGCACAAGGGGGACGCGAGCTGTGGAACGTCGGCAGCTCCCAGCCAGATGCCTGCGACACGCTATTCTCGACGCTACGGGCCAGGGGCGACATCGGCGACCTGGAGATCTTCCAGCGCATGATGCTGGCTTGGGAAAACGGCGAAGACGGGTTGGTCAGCTATCTCGGCCGCCAGCTCGGGCCGGCCTGGAGCAGTGCAGTAGCTGCACAACAAAGCGTGGATATCAGCCCCTCCCGTCTGGCCAGCGTAGGCAGCTGTGTCGGGCCGAACTGTGCCGGCACAGAGGACTTTGTGCGTGCCGCCGTCATCGCTGGTGCGGAAACGTCGGCGGCCTCTGCGCTCAACGGCTGGCAACAGGTATCGACACGGGTGAACCTGTCCCCGCAAGCGCGCCAGTCCCTCGAGCGCGAGATCATGTATCACGCCCTACGGCGTGACCAGCGCGAACTGCTTGGCTGGATCGATGGTGCCTTGCCGACGCAGCAGGATGCCGAAGTATTTGAACTCCGGGCGCGCCTGGCCATCCGCGACCGCGACTGGGGGGCGCTGGAACGCACGGTCGCCGCCATGCCCGCGGAGGTGCAGGGCAAGGCCCGCTGGCAATACTGGCTTGGACGTGCGCTGACTCTGCGCGGCCAGCAGACCGCCGCACAGGCAGCCTTTACTCGCGCAGCCGGGCAGCGAGACTTCTTCGGTTTCGTCGCAGCAGACCGCCTGGGGCAGCCCTACAACCTCAATATGGAAAGCCATCACTCCAGCGATGCGGAACGCTCTCAGGTCGCGAACTGGCCCACAGTGCGCCGCACGGAAGCCCTGCTGCGCGTCGGGCAGGAGGGACTGGCGAACCTGGAATGGTACCACGCGGTGCGCAAGGCCAGCCCCGCCGATGCGCGGCGCCTGGCGGACTATGCCGCCTCCAGGGGCTGGCACGTGCGCCTGGTGCAGACCACCATCGTCGGCAAGATGCTGGACGCCCTGCCTTGGCGTTTTCCGGAAGCCTATCGCGCTGACTTCCAGCGCTGGGGCCAGGCCAATGCGGTGGATCCCTACCTGTTGATGGGCATTGCCCGACGCGAGAGTGCCTACAACCCCGAGGCGCTGTCGCCGGCAGGCGCCCGTGGTCTGATGCAGCTGATGCCGGGTACCGCCGCACTGGTCGGACGGCAGGTGGGGATCGGCGACCCTGGGCCCTATGGGGTGCTGGATCCCGCCACCAATATTCGCCTCGGCAGCACCTATATCCGGGATATGATCGCTCGCTACTCGGGCAACCGCATTGCGGCGGCGGCTGCCTACAACGCGGGGCCCCACCGGGTCGACAACTGGCTGGCGCGGTCGCCTGGCGAGTTTGATCTGTTCGTCGAAGAGATCCCGTTCAAGGAAACGCGTCGCTATGTGCGCGCCGTGCTCGAATACCGCGTGGTGTTCGAGAGCCTTGCCAAGGGGTCGACCCAGGGCGTGCAGGTGCTGACGCCCGCAGAGAAGACGGCACGCTACGATGCTGGCATGGTCAGGCGCTGAACCAGCATAGGCGTACCGTTACCTCCCCACAGAAAAGCCCCGGTCCAATTGGACCGGGGCTTTTCGTTACCCTGTTTGTTTGCCATGTCTCTCTACGCTGCCACCTTGCGCTAGCGCAAGCCGAACGCCTTCAGCGCAGGAATCGACCGGGCGGCCGCCTATTCGGCGCGGCCTTACGCCGGCGCCCTGGTCAGCGCCAACTTGATACCAAACGCCACCAGCACGCCCCCGGTCAAGCCATTGAGCACCCGGGAGAACGCGGGCCGTGCCAGCCAGTGGCTGGCGCTTCCCACCAGCACCGCGACCAGAATCTGCCAGACGTTCGCGATGATGAAGTGGATGCCCGCCAGCCACAGCGACTTGAGCAAGGCGGGATCCGTGGGCGCGATGAACTGCGGCAGAAAGGCCATGTAGAACACGACGGTCTTGGGGTTCAACACATTGGACAGAAGCCCTTCCCGCAGGGGGCGCCACATCGGAACCGCTTGCCGCGAGGTGCCGCTGACCGTCGCCACTTCCAGGCCGCCGCCCTTCCAGGCTTGACGCAAGCTCGCCACTCCGAGCCACGCCAGATAGGCAGCGCCCACCAGCTTCAGCGCAGAGAAGGCCCACGCCGACTGCAGCAGAATCAGTGACACACCCAGGGCCGAAACCGTGGCGTGGACAAACAGACCAGAGCAGATCCCCATGCTGGTAAGCACACCATCACGCAGGCCGCCCCGCGCCGTATTTCGAATCACCAACAGCGTATCGATGCCCGGCGTCACGCTCAGCAGCGTGATCGCCACGACAAACGCCAGCAATTGCCCGTCCATCCACTCCGCCATGGTCATTGCGCTCCGGGGTTCTCGGCGTGCTTGAGAGAAATCTGGTCGTTCAGGGTCCAGAAGTCATACAGAATGCCAACCAGAAACAGGCCGCCGGTCAGCAGATAGATGATTCCGGTCACCCATTTGCCCATGTAGAAGCGGTGAAGACCAAACACGCCAAGGAAGGTCAGCAGCACCCAGGCAACCGTGTAGTTGGTCGGTCCACCGCGAAAGCGCAGATCCGCCTCCCGATCCATGCTCGGAATCAAGAACAGATCAATGATCCACCCAATGAAGAATAGGCCAAGCGTCAAGAACCAGATGGTTCCCGTCACCGGCTTGCCGTAATAGAACCGGTGCGCACCGAGAAAACCGAACAACCACAGCAGGTAGCCCACTACCTTGGAATGGGTGTCGTCGTTGTACATCGCAGGAGCAGTCATGCAGATTCCTTTTACGTTGAATCCCTGTCGTCAGGTCCGTCGTCACGCCATAACACGCGTGCCGCTGGACGCTGCAGACCTTTCGATCTACAGTAACTTGGCGGGTCGAGGTAGGCCATTCTCGCTTGTCTGAAGAAACCGTTCCAGCGGTGTCTCTCAAACACGTCGAGAATGTGCTGATTGAGTCGCAGCGTAGGACAGCAAGTGGAAACGTCGTCAGTGGTAGTTCGAACAATCTATTGTCGAAACACGCAATGCGCCCTTCTTTCTTGTCATGCCCACGCACTAGGGTTCAGACCACATGATGGGAGAAAAGCTCCCCTGTGGCTGCACCAGCACCATCATTTAGCGAGTTAAGGAAATCGACAATGGCAACTGGCACTGTCAAGTGGTTCAACGACACTAAGGGCTACGGCTTCATCTCTCCGGACGACGGCGGTGACGACCTGTTCGCCCACTTCTCCGAGATTCAGGCTGAAGGCTTCAAGTCCCTGCAGGACGGCCAGAAGGTCTCCTTCGAAGTGACCCAGGGCAAGAAAGGCCTTCAGGCCTCCAACATCAAGATCGCTGACTAAGCTTCGTGCAAGTCACATCTTGACGCGGGAACGCTGTTCCCGCGATGCAGTACCGCGACATCGGAACAACCTGTCAGCATGATGGATTGGACCCGGCGTCGTAACGGAAAGGCCCACCGCGAGGTGGGCCTTTCTTATGAGCGTATGAGCTCGGAGGCTACGGTACGGGCGACTACTGCTCGATCTCGCCTTCAGCGTTGACGTCCACCTTGTAGGTGGGGCCGCTCCCGCTGGTCTCGACAGGGGTCGTCTCCGGCACCTGTCGTTCGGCCTCTTCAAACGTCTCATCGATCTTGCGGCTGGCCTCTTCGAAACGCCGCTCGGTCTCTTGGAGGATGGCATCGACCTCGCTGGAGTCATTGCCAGGCGCACTGCTGGCGCCGCCTTGCCCATCACCATCTGCCAGCGGTGAAGCGCTGGCCGCCCCATCGCCGCTGTCATCGACGGCACTGGTCGGCTCAGGCGCCGAAGCATCGACGCTTGCCGCTTGCGTACCGGAGCTGTCCGGGGCCGACGCCTCCGCTTGCTGATACGCTTCATCGATCTTGCGGCTGGCCTCTTCAAACCGGCGCTCGGTTTCCTCGAGGATCGCGTCAACGTCGGAACGGCTGGCCTCACCAGGCACGGCCTGCTCGGACTGCAGGGTATCGGTTGCGCTGCTGCCCAGCTCCACGCTGGCACCCTCAGGCATATCGGAGCCTGCAGCAGCATTGCTGGACGCATCGTCTTCTGCCGATTCAGGGCGTTGCGATGCATCACCCTCAGACGCCGTATCCACGGCACTGTCCCCTTGAGACGCCAGCGTGTCGCCTGGCGCTTCATCGGTTGCCGCCTCAGGCGCTGACGAGGAGTCCTCACCAGCCACAGTTTCCGCACTGCTGGTCTGAGTCGTGGCCTCTGGGTCTTCACCCTCACACCCGCTCAACCACAGCGGGATGCTGAGGGCCACCACGGCCACCGCCACTCGCGGGGTCACTGCCATTGTCTTCTCTCCATGTCATGGGGCTCCTGTTGATACGACTGCGGGCAACATCCATCGATGTCACCTTGGACCGCAAACGTTCACAAATATTGCAGCAAAGGCGCTGATGAGGTGCAACGCTGACCGACCAACCGCCGCCCCTCGCCGCGGGACGGCTCACTGAATGCTGGTCACATCAGGGCTCTCTACATCAATACCAGCTACATCAATACCAGCTACATCAATACCAGCTACATCAATACCAGCTACATCAATACCAGCTACATCAAGACTAACTACATCAAGGCTACTCGCCACGTGGTGATGCCATGCGACAGCTGTCCGGCATGGTCAGCCGCAGCGCCAATGGCATGACCTGGGCTTCAAAGGCCTGCTGGTAGCAGGCCTCGCCGTCCAGCGTCAGAGGCAAACGTGCCTCCCCATCCGCCTCGAAGCGCAGCCAGGCACTGCGAAAGGCATCGACATACTGACCGTGGTAGGGCCGCGCACGTAGCTCGCTCATCATGGCCTTGAGCTGTCGCAGAGAGCGAAAGTCCCGCACCAGCAGCACATCGAACAGTCCGTCGTCCAGCCGCGCTGCCGGGGTCAGCTGCTGGCCTCCACCGGCCTGGATGCCATTGCCGATTCCCAGCAGAAAGATGCCCGCACGACTCTCGCCACCGTCCCAGGCCAGGTGCCCCTGATAGAGCTGATAGCGCCAGGCCTTGAAGGCACCAAACACCGAGTAGGCGCCGCCACCCATCAGCCTTTTCAGCGGCCGGGGGGTGGACGTGGTAATTTCCGCGCCGAACCCGCCGGTGGCCATGTTGATAAAGTAACGGTCGTTGAGACGCGGGATATCGATCCAGCGGCTGGGCAAGCGGCATGCCGCATCCAGTGACGCGGCCTGACCCAAAGGCAAGCCCAATGACTTGGCCAGGTCGTTGGCGCTACCTAAGGGCATGATGGCCAACTCGGGACGGTCCTTGCGGGGTAACTGCATCAGACCATTGACGACTTCATGTACGGTGCCATCGCCGCCCCCTGCGATCACTCGCTTGACGCCATCGCGACCGGCCTGGGTGGCCTGACGCTCGCCGTCTCCTTTCTCCCAGGTGACGCGAACATCCACATCGAGTCCCCCGCGCCGGCACGCAAACACCGCACTGCGGACCTCCGGCAGCTGCGATGATTGTCCATTAAGGATCAGCCGATTGGTGCCCGGCGGCTGGGTCATCCTGACAGTTCCTTCTTCACAAGGGGTTCATGTAAATCGCACATCCTGGTGCGGTTTGCTCTCCACGTGGACAGGGCAACGCCCCAGCCACCGTTTATCTTGACTTGGCACCGCAGTCGCATTTTAGCTCGCAGAGGGGGACATGCATCAATGTGGCATCAACACGCACATATCCGCCACCATGCTGACAACGCATCCCTTACAATTGTCATCACTATCAGCCCCTTCTGACCGAGTGCCTGCATGATTGAACCTATTTTTGTGCTGACCGCCTTCTTGTCCGGCCTGGCCGCCATGGCCCTCAGACTACCACCCTTGGTCGGTTTTCTCGCCGGCGGCTTTCTTCTCAACGTGCTCGGCTACGATGAAACGCCTGTGCTCACGCTGGTGGCGCACCTGGGGGTGACCTTGATGCTGTTCACCATCGGACTGAAACTCAACGTCAGGACCCTGCTGCGCCCAGACGTCTGGGGCGGAGCCAGCCTGCATATGCTGGCCTCAGTGGTACTTTTTGTTGTCATCTTGGGGCTCCTGAAGGGCATTGTCACCCTGGGCTGGCTGGCATCTCCCAACGGATTGCTGGCGGGCCTGGATCTGACGACGCTGCTGGTGCTGGCCTTCGCCATGTCTTTTTCCAGTACGGTGTTCGTCGTCAAGGTGCTGGAGAAACGCAGTGAAACCCAGGCGGCTTACGGCCGCCTGGCCATCGGCATCCTGATCATGCAGGACCTGTTTGCGGTGATTTTTCTCACGGCATCCACCGGCAAGTTGCCCAGTCCCTGGGCGCTTGGGCTATTCGCTCTGATTCCCCTTGCGCCGCTGCTGCGTAAATTGCTGGATCGTATGGGTCACGGCGAGATGCAGATGCTGTGCGGCGTCGTCATGGCGCTGGTACTGGGTTACGGCCTGTTCGAGGCGGTAGGCGTCAAGGGCGATCTGGGCGCGCTGATCATCGGCATGCTGCTGGCGCCCCACCCCGCCGCCCAGACATTGTCGCGGTCCATGTTCAACATCAAGGAACTGCTGCTGGTCGGGTTCTTCCTGAGCATCGGTCTTACCGCCCTGCCTAGCTGGTCTCTGCTGGGGCTGGCGACGCTGCTGGTGGTACTGCTGCCGCTCAAGAGTCTGCTCTATCAACTCATACTGATGCGCTTTGGCATGCGCCACCGCACATCCGTACTGGCGACGCTGAGCCTCAGCAACTATTCGGAGTTTGGCTTGATCGTGGGCGCCATCGCAGTGTCCAGTGGCTGGCTTGCGCCAGAGTGGCTGGTGGTGGTGTCCCTGGCGGTAGCACTGAGCTTCGTCGCTTCAGCCATCCTCAATGCCTTCAGCGAACGCCTCTACCAATGGCTCGAACCGCGCCTGCCCAAGGTCGATGAATCGGCGCTGTCGCCCAGTGACAGGCCCATCGAAGTCGGAGATGCCGAGGCGGTGGTGTTGGGGATGGGTCGCATCGGTCGCAGCGTGTACCGGCGTCTGACAAAGGAATACGGGCTGAAGGTACTCGGGGTGGACTCCAACCCGAAAAGCGTGAAGACCCTGGCCGAAAAGGGCTTCAATATTGTCGAAGGCGACGCGGTAGACTCCGATTTCTGGGACAAGATGCTGATGTCTTCGCAGGTCGAGCTGGTCGTGCTGGCCATGCCCCATCATGCGGGTAACCTGTTCGCCCTGAAGCAGCTGAGAAGCCGCCACTTTCCCGGCAAGATCACCGCGGTGGTGGAATACCTGGAAGAGATCGATACCATCCGCGAGCTTGGCGCCCATGCGGTCTACCATGTCTACGACGAGGCGGGCCGTGCCCTGGCGGACAGTGCCGCCGAGGAAGCCGGTATCATCTCGCGTACCCAGCAGCTGGGCTAGCCGAACCGAGGTGGCGTGGAGCGGGTGCACTGCAGCGGTAGTTGCCCCGCCTCCCCATGGCAAGGATACTCGTGTCTCTTACCTCCTCGACCGGCGTTGCGGAGCGGTACACGATCGATGACAAGGATGCATGGCGGTGGAAGATCTCTTTACCTGGCTGGGCGAAGCACTGGGCACCCTGATACGGGTGGTAGTCGATACCCTGGGAGGCTTTTTTACCGGCCTTGATGATGCGGCAGCAGGCTTCATCGATGGCTTGTCTCGCTCCCTCGGTATCGCTCCCTCGTTCTTCAGTCTGGCCTTGCTGGTGCTGGGTCTGTTCTTCCTGTGGCGAGCCCTGCGGGCGATTCTCGCACGCTCAGCTGTCGCGGCGTTGCTGTGGGCCCTGCTAGGCCTGTTGACCCTGGGCATGCTGCTGCCGTAACCGCTGACACGGTTTAGATGTCGCCAACGCAAGACGCCGCCCACAGGGCGGCGTCTTTCTCGGCATCTTTCCGAGTCCGGGGTCAGGCCAGCGCCTTCTCCACGATCTCGTAGACATTGGGCGACAATGTCTCCTGACGAATCCGCTCGAGTTCAGCGCGCATCAGCTCCTGGCGCGCCTCGTCGAAGCGCTGCCAGCGCGTCAGCGGCGTGATGATGCGTGCCGCGATTTCCGGATTCAGGCGATTCAACTCGATCACCACTTCCGCCAGCAGACGGTATCCTTCCCCGTCCAGCCGATGGAAGTTGACCCGGTTCTGCCCGGCAAAGGCGCCAATCAACGCTCGCACCTTGTTCGGGTTCTTGAGCGAAAAGGCCGGATGCTCCATCAGGTAACGCACCCGATCCAGAGCGTCTGCCTGGGGGCGGGTCACCTGCAGGCTGAACCACTGATCCATCACCAGCGGATCATGGGACCACTTACGGCCAAAGGCCTTGAGGGCCGGGTCGGCAATGTCCGAACGACTGCTGTGCACCAGCAGGGTCAGTGCGTGGCGCACGTCGGTCATGTTGTGGTCGGCATCGAACTGTGCCTGGGCAAGCTCGATCGCGGCCTCGTCCTCGATGCTCATCAGGTAGGACAACGCCACGTTCTTGAGCGCCCGCTGCCCGATCTGCTCTGGCGTCGGGGCATAGGGAGCATCACTCTGGTTGGCGTGGTAGAGCGCCATCAGCTCGTCGCGAAGCTCCCGAGCCAATGACTGCTGCACGAACATCCGAGCGGCATGGATGGCATCCACATCCACCAGCGGCTGCTGCTCCGCAATGTAGGCCTCGCTCGGCAGCTGCAGCATCTCCGCCAATACCGCCTTGTCATCGTTGCCTTCTTCGATCAGCGCGCGGAAGGCGTCGACCAAGCGCCCGTCCATGACCTTCTCGACGCCATTGCGATGAGCCGCAATCAGATCGTCAAGGGCCAGCAGGGTCAGACGCTGGCCGGCGTCCCAGCGATTAAAGCCATCGCTGTCATGAGCCATCAGGAACGCCAGGTCCTCCCGCGAGTAAGGGAACGACAGCTTCACCGGCGCTGAGAACCCACGCAGCAGGGAGGGCACCGGCGCTTCCTCGATGTCGGTGAAGATGAACTCCTGTTCGTCTTCACGCAGATGGATGACGGCGTCACGGCCCAGGGTTTCGCCGTCAAGCGTCATGCTCAGGTCTCTGCCGCTCTTGGTACCGACAAGACCCAGGCGCACCGGAATATGCAGCGCCTGCTTGTCGGGCTGCCCCGGGGTTGACGGCGTACGCTGACGCAGGATCAAGCGATAGCGGGAGTTGGCGTAATCGTACTCGCCAAAGGCATCGATTTCCGGAGTGCCCGCCTGGGAGTACCAGCGCATAAACTGCCCCAGATCCAGACCGGACACTTCCGCCATGCAGTCGACAAAGTCTTCGATCGTCACTGCCTGACCATCAAACCGGGAGAAGTACAGGTCTGATCCCTCGCGGAAGGTCTCCGGCCCGACCAGGTTGGACAGCATCCGCACAATCTCTGCCCCTTTCTCGTAGATGGTCAGGGTATAGAAGTTGCCGATCTCGATGTAGGACTCAGGACGCACCGGGTGAGCGGTGGGACCCGCATCTTCCGCAAACTGAGCGGTACGAAAGAAGGACACTTCCTCGATACGCTTGACCGGCGCAGAGTTCACGTCAGCCGAGAAACACTGGTCACGGAAGACGGTAAAGCCCTCTTTCAGCGACAGCTGAAACCAGTCGCGGCAGGTCACCCTGTTGCCCGACCAGTTATGGAAGTACTCGTGGGCCACGATACCCTCGACGCGCTGGAAAGCGGCGTCGGTAGCGGTCTTCGGATGGGTCAGCACCGCCGCGGAGTTGAAGATGTTGAGGCCCTTGTTCTCCATGGCGCCCATGTTGAAATCATTGACCGCGACAATCATGAACAGGTCCAGGTCATATTCGCGACCGTAGGCCTGCTCGTCCCACGCCATGGAGCGCTTCAACGACGCCATGGCGTGCTCGGTCTTGTCGAGGTTTTCTTCTTCCACCCAGATCTGCAGGGTGACGTCACGCCCGCTCATGGTGGTGAAGTGATCTTCCACCTTCTTGAGGTCGCCGGCGACCAGGGCAAACAGGTAGGCAGGCTTGGGATGCGGGTCTTCCCAGGTGACAAAATGACGCCCATCCGGCAGTTCGCCACGCTCAACGGGGTTGCCGTTGGACAACAGCACCGGCTCACGCGTGATATCCCCCACCACGGTGGTGGAGAAGGTGGCCATCACATCTGGGCGATCGGGATAGAAGGTGATCCGGCGAAAGCCCTCCGCCTCACACTGGGTGCAGAACATGCCCCCGGAGCGATAGAGGCCTGACAGTGCCGTGTTGTCCTCAGGAGCAATCTCGACGTCAGTCTCCAGCACGAAGGAGGCAGGCACCTTGGCGATGGACAGCCCCTTGTCGCTCAGCTCGTATTCGTCATTGGACAGCGGCCGCCCATCGATAGCGATGGACACCAGTGACAGCTGCTCCCCATCCAGCCACAGCGCTTCGCCGGCCTCGCGCTCAGGATGGCGCTCAAGATGCAACCTGGCCTTGACGCGGGTCGCGCCAGGCGCCAGATCAAAGGACAACTCGGTGCGCGTGACACGGTAAGCCGGGGGAAGATAGTCGCTGAGATGAATCGGCTGGGGGTCGGACATCGGGGATGCTCCAATCAGAAAAGTCGTCGCCATTGTACGGGCATGGAGGGGCCAGGCTCAAAGCGCCGGCAGCGCATTGAGCGGTTCAGGACGAGGACGCGGGCTCGGGTCGCGTGAAGATCCAGATGGCGATACCGGCCAGCATCGTCACCAGGCCCAGCTTCAACCACCAGAGGGATACCGTGAACAGCAGCACGATCACCGACAGCGACAGCATCACCAGGGCCATCCACTTGGCATGACGAGGGATCGCACCCGATTCTTCCCACGCCACCACCGCGGGGCCGAAGCGCGGGTGTTCCCGTATCCAACGGGCGAAGCGTGGCGACCCCTTGGATGCCGCCCACACCGCCACCAGCAAGAAGCAGGTGCTGGGCATAAGGGGGACGAAGGCCCCGATGACGCCAAGGGCGAAGCTGATCCAGGCAAGCATTTGCCACGCCACACGGCGCGTGGTGGTTATCAAGGGTAAGCTCCGATGGTGCGGCACAGGGTGCGATGGAAAAAGCGGTTGACCGCCCCGCGCACACGGCCGTTGATCGCTGAGACTCCCATTGAACCGCAACGGTCGAGCAGGGGCCAATTGCACGAGGCTATCGACATCTTAGAGCCTCTCGACATCTGAGCGGCTATCGACACCCGACAGGCTACCGATGCCCTGGATGCCGACCTCAGGCCGTCGCCCCTGCTCGCCATGGTGTTACGCTCAATCTCGGAAGTTATCGAACTGCAGGGCGAGATCAGGCCCATCATCACCACGCAGCAGCGCCATGACGCTCTGCAGGTCATCCCGTTTCTTGCCAGTGACGCGCACCTTGTCGCCCTGAATCTGCGCCTGCACCTTGAGCTTGGAGTCCTTGATCCGCTTGACGATATCCTTGGCTTCCTTCTGCTCCAGGCCTTGCTTGAGCAAGACGTTCTGGCGAGCCTTCACCCCGGACAGCTCGGCATCCTGCACGTCCATGGTGCGCGGATCGATGCTACGAGCAATCAGCTTGTTGCGCAGAACGTCGAGCATCTGCTGGAGCTGGAAGTCCACCTCGGCATGCAGTGCAACGGTCTCGTCGGACAGCTCGAACCCGGCGTCGACGCCACGGAAATCGAAGCGCCCCTGGACCTCTCGGTTGGCCTGATCCACGGCGTTCTGTGCCTCGTGGCGATCAAATTCGGAAACAATATCGAAAGAGGGCATGCTCACTCCAAGGGGTAAAAGCGCTAGTCTACCACTGGAAGCGGTGCCTGCGAGGCACCTCGCGGACCAACCTCTTCAGCGTCGTGCTGAGGGTCCGTCGGATCCTGCGTCTGCTCTTGTGAAGAGACGCTCGCCGAGTCCGTCGCCGAGTCCGTCGCCGAGGCAGCCGCCAAGGCTCGAGGCGTCCTTTGCCTCACCACCGGTCCCCCTTCTGCTCCCCCCTCCTGTGTGGGGGCGCCTGTCGGTTCGCCCAGCGTCAGGATCATTTTCCAGGCGGCGCAGCCATCCTCGTAGTACTCGTCCAGCCAGGCATCCAGGCGGAACCCGGCACGTCGATACAGCCCGAGAGCCACGCGGTTATCGGCACGCACCTCTAGGCTCATGCCCGAGCAGCCTGACGCCCGGGCCTGCTGCTGCAAGGCCAGCAGCAGCGCCCGACCTACGCCATCACCGCGGGCCTCTGGCGCCACGCAAAGCGAGTAAAGCCGCGCTGTCTGACTGCCCTTACGCAGCAACAGGGTGCCGTATCCGAGCAACCTCCCCTCGGGCGGAACCGCCCCATCAGCGTCGCCGGCCTCCGCCGGGACAGCAAGCAGGGTGATTGCCCTGGCGCGGGTCAGCAGGTACCTGAGCTGACGACGATTGAAACGATCACCGCTGAAGCCACGACGTTCCAGCGACTCGAGAGCATCGAGATCGGCTGGGACCGCCGGGCGCAGGACAACAGACATCGAGAAAGACTTCCATGCAAGGCCACGAATTCCGTGTCGGCGACGACGGAGTATATCGCTCGATTCTGTCGCTCCCGAGGCCCGCTGTCAGCCGTCGATGAATGAATTTTTTTCACCCAGATAGCATATTGCTTTGCGGCTGGCTCAGGTGCATTCTTGCGCCACTCGACCAGACACTCCTCCTGCTCCCTCGCCGGCTGCCAGAACGATCGAGCCCCGCCCCTTCCCCCCTGCCCGAGGACCCATGACGATGTGCGCACTGCGTATCGTGGTTGACCGCCAGCGCGACTGGCAGCCCTATCACCCCAGCGACGATGTGATCGATGCCGAGACCTATCTTGCATCGGCGGCAACGTCCGGCAGCGAACAGGTCATCAACCTGTGCGCGGATCTCGGCTACCTGGGGACTGGCTACTATGTCTCGTTGCTTGCTCAGGCGCGTGGAGCGAGGGTGATCCCCACGGTAGATACCCTCAACACGCTGCGTCGCAAGTCCACCACCGACATGCAGCTTGAAGGCCTGGCGCCGCTGCTGGAGGATCTGGGCAAGGTGGCAGCCAGCCAGCAGCTTGGCGACACGATCGACGTCACCATCTTTTTTGGCGAGTGTGATGCCGCCCCGCTGGCAAAGATCGCCAGGCGACTTTTCGAGCGCCTGCCCTGCCCGCTGCTGGAAGCGCGCCTGACACGTCAGGGCCACAGCTACCGGCTGGCACGCCTTCGCCCCCTGGCGCTGTCGCGACTCAAGGAGCACGAGCAGGACACCTTTGCCCGCGCCCTGAATCGTCACTCACTGAAGGTCTGGCGCACCCCACGGGCCAGGCGTCGCTATCGTTTTGACCTGGCCATGCTGGTCAACCCGGAAGAGCGACTGCCACCCAGCAACAAGGGTGCGCTCAAGCGCTTCATTCGCGCCGGGCGCCGCCAGGGAATCAATGTATCGCTGATCACCCATCGCGACAGCGCACGCCTGGCGGAATTCGACGGGCTGTTCCTGCGCGAAACCACGTCGCTTGACCACCCGACCTGGCGCATGGCCCGGCGTGCAGAACATGAAGGGCTGGTGGTAATCGACGCACCTCAGGATATTCTGCGTTGCACCAACAAGGTCTACCTGCATGAGCTGCTGCGCACTCGCAATGTGCCAGCGCCCGAAGGGCTTTTGCTGCGCCGCTCCAGTGCTGAGCGGCTGATCGAACAGGCTCGCGAGCTCAGTTTTCCAAGGGTGCTGAAGGTTCCCGATGGCGCGTTCTCCAAGGGCGTGGTGAAGGTGGCGTCGGCGGAGGCCCTGGCCCGGGAGGCCAGTATTCTGTTCGAAAGCTCGGACCTGTTGCTGCTGCAGGAATGGCTTCCCACCGACTACGACTGGCGCATCGGCGTGCTCGATGGTCAGCCACTGTTTGCCAGTCGCTACTACATGGCCCGTGGACATTGGCAGATCTACGACCACTCCGGCCCGCGGACCCGCAGCGGCGGCTTCACCAGCCATCCGATCAGTGATGTGCCTGCGGCGGTACTGCGCACTGCCCTCAAGGCATGCCGACTGATCGGCAACGGTCTCTACGGCGTTGACCTCAAGCAAGTCGGCGAGCGAGTTCTGGTCATCGAGGTCAACGACAACCCCAATATTGATGCGGGTATCGAGGACAACGTGCTGGGGGACGCCCTCTACGATCGCCTGCTGGACGTGTTTGCCCGGCGTATGGAAGCTGGCAAGCAGGATCCGTGACCGTCACGATGGCGCCGTGATGGCCCAGCGTGACGGCCTTCGGGCTGACGCCAGCGAGCGACTCGGCTACCCTGCGCGTTCACGACCAGAAAATCGGAGCCAGCATGAGCGATCAGCAACGCAACGAGCGCCACAAGAAGGCCATGGAAAAGCTCAAGAGCCACGTCGATGCCAAGGTCGCCGCGGCAGAGGAAGAGCGCGGACTGATGCTGGTTTTCACGGGCAATGGCAAAGGCAAGACGACGGCGGCCTGGGGCACGGTGACTCGCGCGCTGGGCTACGGCTATCGGGTGGGCGTCGTCCAGTTCATCAAGGGTCTTTGGGAGTGTGGCGAACGCGAACGGCTTGAGCAGGATGCCAATCTCGAAGTGGCTATCATGGCGACCGGCTTTACCTGGGACACCCAGAACCGCGAGTCGGACACCCAGGCCTGTCAGGAGGTATGGCAACAGGCCAGTCGCATGCTGGCGGACCCTGAGGTCTATCTGGTCGTGCTCGACGAGATCACCTATATGCTCAAGTTTGGCTACCTGGATATCGATACGGTGCGCACCGCGATTACCAACCGCCCGCCAGAACAGACCGTGATCATCACCGGGCGCAACGCCCATCGGGAGCTGGTGGCCATGGCCGATACCGTCACCGAGATGCAGGAAGTCAAGCACGGCTTTGCGGCAGGCCTCAAGGCACGCCGCGGGATCGACTTCTGATCCTGCTGCCGATCGTGTAGCCCTGTTGCCGACAGACCGACCGCATTCCCTGTCACGCAGCAAAACAACCGGCCCGGGAGCATGCTCCCGGGCCGGTTGTCTCAAGCTACTACCTACCTCTGAGACGACGTGCCGCTGAAACCTATGCGTCGCTGAAACCTATGCGTCGCTGAAACCAAGTGCCGCTGCAACGACGAGGACTGACGGCTCGGCGACGTCTTGTCGCCACGCGTCCCTCGGCTCGCATCACTCTACTTGCAGCTGGTCGTTGGCGATCATCTGCTGCAGGAAGGTGGCGGAGTCCTGCCCTCCCATAGTGACGCCATTGAGCACGATGGTCTGATCGGCATCGTGGCCATTAGCGGCAATGCCTCCACTGCTCTTGACGTGCAGCACCGTATTCCCGTTGCCATCTTCCTGAGCAAAGAGATAGTCGTTGACGCTGGCGTCAGTGGCACCATCCAGCAGGTCCGCCACTTCCAGACGATCCGCTTCTGGGTCCACCCCGTAGCCACCCACGGTGAAACCAGTGACGGTGTCGACGGCCGGGGCGCCGTTGGTGCCGGCATCACCCTGGCTCCAGGCCAGGATATCGGCGCCGCTTCCCAGGTCGATGATGTCGTTGCCCTTGCCGCCCTGCAAAGTGTCGTTGCCCTTGCCACCGATCAGCGTATCGTTGCCGACACCGCCAATCAGCGTATCGGCTCCCGCACCTCCGATCAGCAGATCATCACCTTCTCCACCGTCCAGGGTATTGGCCGCACCGTCGTCGCGACCATCCCCAAGATTGTCGATCTCGGCACGAATGTAGGCACGAATCTCCTCATCGCTGGGGGCCGATCCAGTCGCATCGGCAATGCGATCCGCCACACCGCTGCCGCCTGGGTTCTCCTGTGTCCAGGTCAGGTAGGCGTACAGGCCTGCATAACCCAGGCCGTCGTGGTCGCCCGCGGTGAAGGTTTCGCCGGTGGCCGCGTTGACCCATTCGAGATGATCACTGTTCAAGGTGTCGGCGACCAGAATGTCGTTCCCACCGCCACCACTGAGGGTATCGGCACCGACCGGCAGCAGGCTGGCGGCGGCTTCCTGCAGCGCCGCATCAAGATCGCCACCACTCAATACGATCTGAGGCTGCCCCACCGGCGCATCAAAGGCATCATTCGTACCGCCGCTAAGGTTGGTAGATGCCGTACCGACTGTATTGGTGTTATCAAAGAAGCGCAGCACATTGGAATTGATGCCCTCGCCGATCCCAATGGCGGCCACCTGGGCCACTGAGGCCAACTCGCCAAAGGCGTTGACCGACTCGTTCATCACTGTCTGGCTAAAGGTGCTGCCGTTGCCGCCGAGGCCACCACTGGAGCCACGGTAGTAGGTCGGCACACCATCGGTCAGGAAGAAGCCGATATTGGTGAAACCATTGCCTTGACTGGCAAACCAGTCCCGTGCCGCATCGAAGCCATCCTCATAGTTGGTCCCCCCTCCCGCGATCATGGCATTGATAAAGGCGATCGCTGCTGGCAGGTCTGCCGCGCTGAAATTGGTGAAGGTGATGGTGTCGCCGTTGCCCACCGCGCTATCGAAGTCGACAATCTGAAGGTTGATGGTGCCCTCGTGGCCGCTGAGCTGGGTGACCAGGTTCTGCAGGGCCTCCTTGGCCAGCTGCATGCGAGACTTGCCGTTGACCCCAGAGCTGTTGCCCATACTGCCAGAGCTGTCGACGATCAGGGTGATGTTGTAGTTGCCAGCGGGCTCATTGAGCGTGCCACCCGCATCGCCGATGATCACATCGTCACCACCACCGCCCGTCAGGGTCTGCTCTCCGTTGCCGCCCACCAGCAGCTTGTCCTTGGCATCTCCGTGCAAGGTCAGGCTAGCGGATAGCTCGTCGTCATCACCATCGCGACCAATCAGTCCAAGCTGGACATCGAAGTCGTCGCTGGGGCCGCCCAGACGATAGGACGCATCCTCAAGCAGCAGGTCATCGTTGCTGGTGCTGCCGCTATCCGCCGCGGTGATTTCCACCGCTTCAAAGGGCCGGTCGCTCGCGGTTTCTAGCGTCACCTGCCAGCCGTCCTTCAACCCGGTTACGCGCAGGCCGTTGCCGTCAGCGGTCACGCTGACCTGGCTGGTCACATCCACCCCAATGGCGTTGAAGACCTTGATGTCGGCGGGCGTCACGGCAAGATAGCCGCTGGATCCGGTGCTGGGATCGCCACTGCCGGCGCTGCCATCGGGCGAGTAGAGCAATGCCGCAATGACCAGTGCCGTGGTGGCACCTTCGCCGCCTGCCACCTGCACCCGCTGGGAGAAACTGACCATGCCTTGATGGTCGGTCCAGCTCGGGCCGCCAGTTCCCGCGTCAAGGTCCTTCAGGGCATCGAAGCGCACGCTGGCACCCGTGGCGACGGCGATCTTGCCATCGTCGACGACCACGGCTCCGCTGCTGCTGGACACCAGCAGGTCGTTATCACTGGCATTGTCCAGGTGATTCAGTGCGAGATAGCCACCTGTCACGCTCTCACCGTCCTCGAGTTCGGCAGCGACATCGACGCCATTACTAACGTCACCGACCACATCGATGGTATAGCCATCTCCGGTCTGCGCCAGGGTCACGCTAAAGCCATCTTCAGCCCCATTCGCAGACTCGGCATAAAGTGTGGTGCCATCGGCACTGAGTCGATAGGTCAGCGGCTTGCCGTCGACTCTCAGAGCGTTGCCTGCGCTATCCGTCGCCGGCTGGCCGTCCAGACTGGCGTCGAACACCATCTCCTTGACCCCGTCTGCCCCTGCATTGGGTCCGAAGTCTAGGGTGCCGCTTCCGTCCTCCAGCGCGTGCTCCGCCGGCGAGAACTGTTGTGGTACGTCATCCTTGATATCGATGGTCAGGTTGGCCGGATCGCTGACGTCGCCGTCGGAATCGGTCACCACCAGGCTGAACACGTCCTGGATGCCGTCGCTGCCGGTGCCCTGGCTGCTATGGTCGGTGGTGTTGTCGTCCAGAGTGTAGGTATAGCTGTAGTCCCCATTCACCACGCTGACGACCAGGGTGCCGTAGGTGCCCTGCACGGTGCCGCCATTGGTCACGTCCACGCCACTGATCACCACCGAGCCCACGCTGTCGGAGCCGGTATCGATGGCGATGGTGCCGCTGGTGGTCTCCAGGTCGGTGCCTGCCTGACTGCCGCCGTCGTCCAGACCGGCTTCGTCCACCTCGTTATTGCCAGACGCATTGGGCGACTCGGGGTTCACCTCCACCACCGGGGTAGCGTCCACGGTGATGGTCAGGGTCGCGTTCGCGGTATCCCCGTCGGCATCGGTGATGGTGTAGTCGATCAGCACGTCGCCTTCAAAACCCGTCGCCGGAGTAAAGGTCACGCTGCCGTCACCATTGAAGCTCACGCTGCCCTGGCTCGGGTCCTGCAGCGCGGCATTGGTCAGGGTCACCGGACCATCGGCGCCGGCCACGTCCAGGCCTCCGGCACTGCCGTCCAGCACGTTGACGGTGATCGCCACGTTCTCGTCGGTCTCGGCCGCGTCGTTGGTGGCCTCGGGCACGTCATCCTTGATGTCGATGGTCAGGGCCGCGGGATCGCTGACGTCGCCGTCGGAATCGGTCACCACCAGGCTGAACACGTCCTGGATGCCGTCGCTGCCGGTGCCCTGGCTGCTATGGTCGGTGGTGTTGTCGTCCAGGGTATAGGTATAGCTGTAGTCCCCATTCACCACGCTGACGACCAGGGTGCCGTAGGTGCCCTGCACGGTGCCGCCATTGGTCACGTCCACGCCACTGATCACCACCGAGCCCACGCTGTCGGAGCCGGTATCGATGGCGATGGTGCCGCTGGTGGTCTCCAGGTCGGTGGCCGACTGGCTGCCGCCGTCGTCCAGACCGGCCTCATCCACCTCGTTATTGCCAGACGCATTGGGCGACTCGGGGTTCACCTCTACCACCGGGGTAGCGTCCACGGTGATGGTCAGGGTCGCGTTAGCGGTATCCCCATCCGCATCGGTGATGGTGTAGTCGATCAGCACGTCGCCTTCAAAGCCCGTCGCCGGGGTGAAGGTCACACTGCCGTCACCATTGAAGCTCACGCTGCCCTGGCTCGGATCCTGCAGCGCGGCGTTGGTCAGGGTCACCGGACCATCGGCACCGGCCACGTCGGTACCGCCCGCACTGCCGTCCAGCACGTTGACGGTGATCGCCACGTTCTCGTCGGTCTCGGCCGCGTCGTCGGTGGCCTCGGGCACGTCATCCTTGATATCGATGGTCAGATTGGCCGGATCGCTGACGTCGCCGTCGGAGTCGGTCACCACCAGGCTGAACACGTCCTGGATGCCGTCGCTGCCGGTGCCCTGGCTGCTATGGTCGGTGGTGTTGTCGTCCAGGGTGTAGCTGTA
>NZ_JAEKJT010000014.1 GCF_017303055.1 Halomonas litopenaei
CTCACTAGAGTCAAGAGCACGCTCTTTAAAAATTGATCAGGTAATTCATGTGGGCGCTTGCCGATGAGTCAGTGACAATGTCACTGAAATATCAAGGCAAGCGACTCGTCAAACGAGACGTTTGAACCTTGAGCCAAGTTTGGTCCGCTTAACGGACTATCAGACTTTAAACTGAAGAGTTTGATCATGGCTCAGATTGAACGCTGGCGGCAGGCCTAACACATGCAAGTCGAGCGGAAACGATCCTAGCTTGCTAGGAGGCGTCGAGCGGCGGACGGGTGAGTAATGCATAGGAATCTGCCCGGTAGTGGGGGATAACCTGGGGAAACCCAGGCTAATACCGCATACGTCCTACGGGAGAAAGCAGGGGATCTTCGGACCTTGCGCTATCGGATGAGCCTATGTCGGATTAGCTAGTTGGTGAGGTAATGGCTCACCAAGGCTGCGATCCGTAGCTGGTCTGAGAGGATGATCAGCCACATCGGGACTGAGACACGGCCCGAACTCCTACGGGAGGCAGCAGTGGGGAATATTGGACAATGGGCGAAAGCCTGATCCAGCCATGCCGCGTGTGTGAAGAAGGCCTTCGGGTTGTAAAGCACTTTCAGTGAGGAAGAAGGCCTTGAGGTTAATACCCTCGAGGAAGGACATCACTCACAGAAGAAGCACCGGCTAACTCCGTGCCAGCAGCCGCGGTAATACGGAGGGTGCGAGCGTTAATCGGAATTACTGGGCGTAAAGCGCGCGTAGGCGGCTTGATAAGCCGGTTGTGAAAGCCCCGGGCTCAACCTGGGAACGGCATCCGGAACTGTCAGGCTAGAGTGCAGGAGAGGAAGGTAGAATTCCCGGTGTAGCGGTGAAATGCGTAGAGATCGGGAGGAATACCAGTGGCGAAGGCGGCCTTCTGGACTGACACTGACGCTGAGGTGCGAAAGCGTGGGTAGCAAACAGGATTAGATACCCTGGTAGTCCACGCCGTAAACGATGTCGACTAGCCGTTGGGCTCCTTGAGAGCTTTGTGGCGCAGTTAACGCGATAAGTCGACCGCCTGGGGAGTACGGCCGCAAGGTTAAAACTCAAATGAATTGACGGGGGCCCGCACAAGCGGTGGAGCATGTGGTTTAATTCGATGCAACGCGAAGAACCTTACCTACCCTTGACATCGAGAGAACTTTCCAGAGATGGATTGGTGCCTTCGGGAACTCTCAGACAGGTGCTGCATGGCTGTCGTCAGCTCGTGTTGTGAAATGTTGGGTTAAGTCCCGTAACGAGCGCAACCCTTGTCCCTATTTGCCAGCGATTCGGTCGGGAACTCTAGGGAGACTGCCGGTGACAAACCGGAGGAAGGTGGGGACGACGTCAAGTCATCATGGCCCTTACGGGTAGGGCTACACACGTGCTACAATGGCCGGTACAATGGGTTGCGAATCCGCGAGGTGGAGCTAATCCCATAAAGCCGGTCTCAGTCCGGATCGGAGTCTGCAACTCGACTCCGTGAAGTCGGAATCGCTAGTAATCGTGAATCAGAATGTCACGGTGAATACGTTCCCGGGCCTTGTACACACCGCCCGTCACACCATGGGAGTGGACTGCACCAGAAGTGGTTAGCCTAACTTTG
>NZ_JAEKJT010000015.1 GCF_017303055.1 Halomonas litopenaei
CGACTCTAACGCTCTTTAACAATGTATATCATGCTGACAAAGTAAGATACGTCTCAAGCGTATCCGACAATTGTCGTGACATCATCGATTGACAGACCTTTTGGGGTTATATGGTCAAGCGATGAAGCGCACACGGTGGATGCCTTGGCAGTCAGAGGCGATGAAAGACGTGGAAGCCTGCGATAAGGTTCGGCGAGGTGGCAAACGACCTGCGACCCGGACATCTCTGAATGGGGAAACCCACCCAAGATCACTTGGGTATCTCATGCTGAATATATAGGCATGAGAGGCGAACCGGGGGAACTGAAACATCTAAGTACCCCGAGGAAAAGAAATCAACCGAGATTCCCCTAGTAGCGGCGAGCGAACGGGGACCAGCCCTTAAGCAACACAACTGGTAGGTGAACAGATTGGGAAATCTGGCCATAGTGGGTGATAGCCCCGTAACCGAAACCTGAGTGTTGTGAAATCGAGTAGGTCGAGGCACGTGAAACCTTGACTGAAGACGGGGGGACCATCCTCCAAGGCTAAATACTCCTGACTGACCGATAGTGAACCAGTACCGTGAGGGAAAGGCGAAAAGAACCCCGGAGAGGGGAGTGAAATAGACCCTGAAACCGTGTGCGTACAAGCAGTGGGAGCCGACTTGTTCGGTGACCGCGTACCTTTTGTATAATGGGTCAGCGACTTATTTTCAGTGGCGAGCTTAACCGTATAGGGGAGGCGTAGAGAAATCGAGTCTTAACTGGGCGACCAGTCGCTGGAAATAGACCCGAAACCGGGCGATCTATCCATGAGCAGGTTGAAGGTTGAGTAACATCAACTGGAGGACCGAACCAGGATCTGTTGAAAAAGATTTGGATGACTTGTGGATCGGAGTGAAAGGCTAATCAAGCCCGGAGATAGCTGGTTCTCCTCGAAAGCTATTTAGGTAGCGCCTCACGTATCACCGCCGGGGGTAGAGCACTGTTTCGGCTAGGGGGTCATCCCGACTTACCAACCCGAGGCAAACTCCGAATACCGGTGAGTGCAAGCGTGGGAGACACACGGCGGGTGCTAACGTCCGTCGTGAAAAGGGAAACAACCCAGACCGTCAGCTAAGGTCCCGAAATCCTGGTTAAGTGGGAAACGATGTGGGAAGGCTTAGACAGCTAGGAGGTTGGCTTAGAAGCAGCCATCCTTTAAAGAAAGCGTAATAGCTCACTAGTCGAGTCGGCCTGCGCGGAAGATGTAACGGGGCTCAAACCAGGTACCGAAGCTACGGGTTTG
>NZ_JAEKJT010000016.1 GCF_017303055.1 Halomonas litopenaei
AGCGGTAGAGGAGCGTCGTGTAAGCCGATGAAGGTGTGTTGAGAAGCATGCTGGAGGTATCACGAGTGCGAATGCTGACATGAGTAACGACAAGGGGAGTGAAAAACTCCCCCGCCGGAAGACCAAGGGTTTCTGTTCGACGCTAATCGGAGCAGAGTGAGTCGGCCCCTAAGGCGAGGCCGAAAGGCGTAGTCGATGGGAAACGGGTCAATATTCCCGTACCTCACAGTATTGCGATGGGGGGACGAAGAAGGCTAGGTGAGCCAGGCGTTGGTTGTCCTGGTGAAAGCCAGTAGGCTGAGGGTTCAGGAAAATCCGGACCCTTAAGGCCGAGAGGCGAGACGAACTGACTACGGTCAGGAAGTCATCGATGCCACGCTTCCAGGAAAAGCCTCTAAGCTTCAGATACTGTGGGACCGTACCCCAAACCGACACAGGTGGTCAGGTAGAGAATACCAAGGCGCTTGAGAGAACTCGGGTGAAGGAACTAGGCAAAATGGTGCCGTAACTTCGGGAGAAGGCACGCCGCATTAGGGTGAAGGTCCTCGCGACCGGAGCCTGACGCGGTCGAAGATACCAGGTGGCTGCAACTGTTTATTAAAAACACAGCACTCTGCAAACGCGCAAGCGGACGTATAGGGTGTGACGCCTGCCCGGTGCCGGAAGGTTAAGTGATGGTGTTAGCTCACGCGAAGCTCCTGATCGAAGCCCCGGTAAACGGCGGCCGTAACTATAACGGTCCTAAGGTAGCGAAATTCCTTGTCGGGTAAGTTCCGACCTGCACGAATGGCGTAATGATGGCCACGCTGTCTCCACCCGAGACTCAGTGAAATTGAAATCGCAGTGAAGATGCTGTGTACCCGCGGCTAGACGGAAAGACCCCGTGAACCTTTACTACAGCTTCACACTGGACGCTGATGTTGCTTGTGTAGGATAGCTGGGAGGCTTTGAAACCCTGTCGCCAGATGGGGTGGAGCCAACCTTGAAATACCAGCCTGGCATCATTGGCGTTCTAACTCAGGACCGTAATCCGGTTCGAGGACCGTGTGTGGTGGGTAGTTTGACTGGGGCGGTCTCCTCCCAAAGAGTAACGGAGGAGCACGAAGGTACCCTCAGCACGGTTGGAAATCGTGCATTGAGTGCAAGAGCATAAGGGTGCTTAACTGCGAGACAGACACGTCGAGCAGGTACGAAAGTAGGTTCTAGTGATCCGGTGGTTCTGTATGGAAGGGCCATCGCTCAACGGATAAAAGGTACTCCGGGGATAACAGGCTGATACCGCCCAAGAGTTCACATCGACGGCGGTGTTTGGCACCTCGATGTCGGCTCATCACATCCTGGGGCTGAAGTCGGTCCCAAGGGTATGGCTGTTCGCCATTTAAAGTGGTACGCGAGCTGGGTTTAGAACGTCGTGAGACAGTTCGGTCCCTATCTGCCGTGGGCGTTGGAGATTTGAGAAGTGCTGCTCCTAGTACGAGAGGACCGGAGTGGACGTACCTCTGGTGTTCCGGTTGTCATGCCAATGGCATTGCCGGGTAGCTATGTACGGACGGGATAACCGCTGAAAGCATCTAAGCGGGAAGCCCCCTTCAAGATGAGATCTCCCTGAGGCCTTGAGCCTCCTAAAGGACCCAGCAAGACCAGCTGGTTGATAGGCCGGGTGTGGAAGCGCTGCAAGGCGTTGAGCTAACCGGTACTAATGGTCCGTGAGGCTTGACCATATAACACCCAAGAGGTTTTGGTCGATGGTGTCACGACACAATTGACGGATACGTGGGACGTATCGAGCAAGACTTTGCCAGCATTGATATACGTTGTCTTTTTTCGCCTGACGACCATAGCGAGTGGGAACCACCTGATCCCTTGCCGAACTCAGAAGTGAAACCGCTCAGCGCCGATGGTAGTGTGGGGTCTCCCCATGCGAGAGTAGGTCATCGTCAGGCATTTA
>NZ_JAEKJT010000017.1 GCF_017303055.1 Halomonas litopenaei
GCCTTGATCCGCGGATCGCTGACCAGGCCCTGACCCACTTCACGACCGGAGCCATAGAGCAGCGAGAACACGCCTTCGGGCAGCTCGCAGCGGGCCACCGCCTTTTGCACCGCGCGACCGACCAGCTCGGAGGTGCCGGGGTGGGCCGAGTGGGCCTTGACGATGACCGGGCAGCCAGCGGCCAGGGCCGAGGCGGTATCACCACCGGCTACCGAGAAGGCCAGCGGGAAGTTGGAGGCGCCGAATACCGCCACCGGCCCCAGCGGGATCTGGCGTTGACGCAGGTCGACCCGGGGCAGCGGCTGACGCTCGGGCAGGGCCGGATCATGGCGCACGTCCAGCCACTCGCCGGCACGCACGACGGAGGCGAACAGCCTGAGCTGGCCACAGGTGCGTCCGCGCTCGCCCTGGAGGCGGGCCTGGGGCAGGCCGGACTCCTGCATGGCGCGTTCGATCAGGGCGTCGCCGAGGGCTTCGATTTCATCGGCGACGGTCTCGAGGAAGGTCGCACGGGCCTCGAGGCTGGTCTCGCGATAGCGATCGAAGGCGGCCCAGGCCAGCTCGCAGGCCTGGTCGACTTCGGCCTTAGAGCCGGCGGCGTAGCCGGGCTCAAGGGTCTCGCCGGTGGCCGGATTGATGGCATGGATGGCCTTGCCGCTGGCCGCCACGGCCTGGCTGCCAATGAGTTGCTTGCCTTGCAGAGTCATGTTGGCTCCTTGCTGGTGGCTGATTGAGCGTAAAAAAGGTGGCTGTATGGTGAAGCCCCTGGGCTGAAACCGCAGCCTTGAAACATCTGGGTGGTAGCCTCTGGGTCTCAGCACCAGGGTTTCTGCACCGGGTTTCCGTACTATGGTTTCCGTATCAGGGGCCTGCATTCACCTACAGCGTGATGACGGTGACGGCTCCTTCATCGGCATCCGGTGTTGCCAAGGGGTTGCGCAACGGTCGGCCGAAGGCGGGCAGGTCAATCTCGTAGCGCTCGCCGGGATTGACCTTGATGCCATCGGCAAAGCTCAGCGTCGCGGTGCCGAAGAAGTGAACGTGGACGTCGCCGGGACGGCGGAAGCCCGCGTACTTGAAGTGGTGATGTTCCAGGTTGGCCAGGCTGTGGGCCATGTTGGCCTCGCCGGTCAGGAAGGGCTTTTCCCACAGCGTTTCGCCCTGACGGGTGATGCGCGAGGTGCCTTCCAGGTGTGCCGGCAGCTCGCCGATCAGCAGCTCAGGACCAAAGCTGCACGCTCGCAGCTTGGAGTGGGCCAGCCACAGGTAGTTGTAGCGTTCGGTGATGTGATCGGAGAACTCATTGCCGATGGCAAAGCCCAGACGGTGAGGGCGGCCCTGATCGTCATTGATATAGAGTCCTGCGAGCTCAGGCTCCTCGCCGGCGTCCTCGGCAAAGGACGGCCAGGGCAGGGGGGCCTCCGGTGCGACGACGCAGTCGCCATCCCCCTTGTAGAACCATTCCGGCTGAGCCCCGATCTTACCCTCGCCGGGCTTGCCACCTTCGACCCCCAGCTTGAACATGCGCATGGAGTCGGTCATCTCGGCCTCATCGCTGTTCGATGCGGCATGCATGGCGCTGCGAGTGTCAGCGCTGCCCAGGTGGGTCAGTCCAGTGCCGGTCACCAGGCAATGCGCCGGGTCAGGATGCGTCAGCGGGGGCAACAGCTGTCCCTGTTCGACCAGCTCGCCATAGTCGAGGGTCTCGCCCGTCAGACTGTCCTGAACCACCGCGGCGAGAGGTGTGCCGCTTTCCAGGGCTCGCCTGGCCAAGCTGTAGGTGTCGGCGTCGGTCAGACGCACGCGATGCTCGTTCTCTACCAGCGCTGCCCGGGTGCTGCCCTGATGGACACACTGAATAAGGCGAAGGTGGGCTGAAGCGCTGGAATCGGCAGAGGCGTTTGTATCGTTGTGCATGGTGATGTCCTTGGGCAGGAAAGGGCGGCAGCCCGGTATCACGATTGGCCCCAGAGGCATCTTACGCCTCTGGGGGGGTGTATGGTCAACATACGAAGGTATGGGTTGACGTTATTGATGGGAGATAGCACGCGTGGGTTGAGACGGGGCGGTGCATGACCCTGCCCCTGATCTCAGTCGACCAGCCACATGGCCATCTCGGGCCACATCAGCAGGGCGGCCAGCACACACAATTGCAGTGCGATGAACGGCAGCAGTGACACAAAGATGTCTTTCAGGCTGATCTCCGGCGGCGCCACCCCTTTCAGGTAGAACGCGGCCGGGCCAAATGGCGG
>NZ_JAEKJT010000018.1 GCF_017303055.1 Halomonas litopenaei
AACGCTGCTGAGCTGTCCGATGGGGTTCAGGCCAGCGTCGGTCTGACCGCCGGCACCCAGGCCGGTGACACCATTACGCTGCAGATCGATAACGCGGACGACGTGACGTATACCGTGACAGCGGACGACGTCTCCAATGGCAGCGCCACGGTAGTGATACCGAGCGATGCACTAACCGATGGCGACTATAGCGTGACGGCGGTGATTTCTGACGCTGCCGGCAATCGCTCTGCAACGTCCGATAGCGTTGGCTTCACTGTGGACGCTGCCGCGCCTGAAGCGCCGAGCATTGGACAAGTTCAGGACGATGCAGGTGACGTCACCGGAGCACTGACTAGCGGTGACAGTACCGATGACACTACCCCAGCACTGTCCGGCACCGCTGAGGCGGGCAGTACGGTGACGATCCTGGATGGCAGCACCGTTCTGGGAACCACCGAGGCGGACGGTAGCGGCAACTGGACCTTTACCCCGCCCGATCCGCTGGCCGAGGGCAACCATAGCCTGACAGTCACAGCGATGGATGCCGCCGGCAATACGTCAGAGCCGAGCGACGCCTTTGAACTGAGCGTGGATACTACTAGTCCTGGCGGCGACGCCGGTACCGATGCCCCGACTCTGGCGATTGCAGAGGCCGCGGATGGCGTCAACGCTGCTGAGCTGTCCGATGGGGTTCAGGCCAGCGTTGGTCTGACTGCCGGGACCCAGGCCGGTGACACCCTTACCCTGCAGATCGATAACGCGGGCGACGTGACGTATACCGTGACGGCGGACGACGTCTCCAATGGCAGCGCCACGGTAGTGATACCGAGCGATGCACTCACCGATGGCGACTATAGCGTGACGGCGGTGATTTCTGACGCTGCCGGCAATCGCTCTGTAACGTCCGATAGCGTTGGCTTCACTGTGGACGCTGCCGCGCCTGAAGCGCCGAGCATTGGACAAGTTCAGGACGATGCAGGTGACGTCACCGGAGCACTGACTAGCGGTGACAGTACCGATGACACTACCCCAGCGCTGTCCGGCACCGCTGAGGCGGGCAGTACGGTGACGATCCTAGATGGCAGCACCGTTCTGGGCACCACCGAGGCGGACGGTAGCGGCAACTGGACCTTTACCCCGCCCGATCCGCTGGCCGAGGGCAACTATAGCCTGACGGTCACAGCGACCGACCCTGCCGGCAACGTTTCTGCCCCAAGCCCCGCCTTCGAGTTGATTGTGGATATCAGCGCGCCAGACGCGCCTGTTATCAACCCTACCGACGGCTCCGTGATCAGTGGGGCCGCCGAGCCCGGGAGCACGATCGAACTCGACGTCGACGGTGACGGCAGTCCGGATCTGACGACCACGGCGGACGAAACGACCGGTGACTGGTCGGTGGCCCCGGATGCTCCGCTGGCAAACGACACCGTGGTCACGGCGACTGCGACAGACCCGGCGGGCAATACCAGTTCGCAGGCAACGACCACTGTGGATACTTCTCTGAATGACACCCAGCCGCCGGCCGCACCGACCATTTCGGACGTCGTGGATAGTGAAGGCGACGTTACCGGGCCGGTTTCCAACGGAGACAGCACCGACGATACCACTCCGACGCTTTCCGGTAGCGCAGAGGCGGGCAGTACGGTAGCGATATTTGATGGCGATACCGAGTTGGGGACCGTCGAAGCGAACGGGAGTGGCACCTGGACCTTCACCCCGACCGACCCGCTGGCCGAGGGCAGCCATAGCCTGACGGTCACTGCGACTGATGCCGCCGATAATACCTCGGATCCAAGCGAAGCCTTTGAACTGAGCGTGGATACTACTAGTCCTGGCGGTGACGCCGGTACCGATGCCCCGACGCTGGCAATCGCCGAGGCTTCAGATAACATCGTCAACGCCGCTGAGCTGTCCGACGGGGTTCAGACTAGCGTTGGTCTGACTGCCGGCACTCAGGCCGGTGACACCATAACCCTGCAGATCGACAACGCGGACGACGTGACGTATACCGTGACGGCGGACGACGCCTCCAATGGCAGCGCCACGGTGGTGATCCCGAGCGATGCACTCACCGATGGTGACTATAGCGTCGCCGCGGTGATTACCGACGCTGCCGGCAATAGCTCTGCTGCCTCCAGCAGCGTCG
>NZ_JAEKJT010000019.1 GCF_017303055.1 Halomonas litopenaei
GCGGCCAGCACACACAATTGCAGTGCGATGAACGGCAGCAGTGACACAAAGATGTCTTTCAGGCTGATCTCCGGCGGCGCCACCCCTTTCAGGTAGAACGCGGCCGGGCCAAATGGCGGCGACAGGAACGACACCTGCATGTTGACGGCGAACAGGATGCCGAACCAGATCGGGCTGTAGCCCAGCTGAATCACGATGGGTACGAAGATCGGCAGGGTCAGCATGGCCACCCCGATCCAGTCCAGGAACATGCCCAGCACGATCAGGATGGCCATCATCACCAGGATGATCACGATCGGCGCCACGTCCAGGTCCATGATCATGCCCGAGATGAAGCGGTTGCCGCCCATCAGGTTGTAGACCCCGACCAGTGCCGCGGCACCGATGCCGATCCAGATGATCATGCCGCAGGTCACCAGGGTCTGGGACAGCGCTGCGTGCATCATCTTGAACGAGAACTCGCCCCGTGCCAGCACGGCCAGCAACACACCGAACACGCCCATCGCGGCGGCTTCAGTGACCGAGGCCACGCCGCCGTAGATCGACCCCAGCACCAGGAAGGCGATCAGGGCCGGCACGATGATCGAGCGCAGCGCCGCGCCCTTGGAGGCGAAGCCGGCATTGCGATCCTCGTCGCTCATCGGCGGCCCCATGGCCGGATTGCGCAGACAGCGGACCAGCACGTAGCCGATGTAGGACAGCATCAGGATCACCGCCGGGGTGATCGCGGCAGTGAACAGGTCAGCAATCGAGACGCTGGCGATCAGGCCATAGATGATCAGCACGATGGACGGCGGCATCATGGTGCCCAGGGCCCCGCCGGCACACACCACGCCAATCGACAGGTGCTTGTCGTAGCCGAGCCTGAGCATCTGCGGCAAGGCCAGGATGCCGAGCAGCACGATCTCGCCGCCGATGATGCCGGACAGCGCGGCCAGGAAGAAGGCCACCACGATGGTCTGGACCGCCACACCGCCCGGCAGCCGGCCGGCAAACACCCGCATGGCGTTGAACAGATCCTTGGCGATGCCCGATCGGTCCAGTAACGAGGCCATCAGCACGAACATCGGCACCGCCACCAACGAGTATTCGGTGACGAATCCGTAGACCCGGCTGGTGACCAGCGGCAGCGCGTTGGGGCCGAACCAGCCAAAGGTGAAGGCCAGTGCCACCAGCCCGGTAATGAAGGCCAGCGGCAGGCCGGTGACCAGCAAGGCAAAGATGGCACCGACCAGCAGCAGCGTTCCGTCTGCAATATCCATCAGTCAGCGCCTCCTTCGGGTGCATCGGGGACGGGTTTGCCCTTGAGCGACTGGAACACGTGGATCAAGGCCTGCACGCACATGACGGCCAGGGCCAGCAGGATCATGCCCTTGACCACGGCGGGAAAGGGCGGATTCCAGGACGTGCCGGAACGCTCGAGCTGCCACTCGCCCAGCGGATTGTGGGACGCCCCGTAGAACATCACCCAGGCGGCGTAGCTCATGCCCAGACAGAAGCCGAAGGTGACCACGTCGTTGAAGATATCGAGGGCACGACGGAAGGTCGGGCCCACGGCGTCGTAGAGGACCTTGACGCGGATATGGCGGTTGGACGCCAGCGCCGCCGGCCCCCCCAGGCAGAAGCTGACCGCCACCAGCATGACGACGGTTTCGTGCACCCAGGAGGTGGGCGAGCCGAAGCCATAGCGCATGATGACTTCATACACGCTGATGGCCATGGCGATGAACACCAGCCAAGCGGCCAGCTGAGCGACCTTGACCACGCCCTG
>NZ_JAEKJT010000020.1 GCF_017303055.1 Halomonas litopenaei
TCGATGGGCGTGCCGGGCGCATACTCGGTGGTGTCGCCGGGCACGGTGATCACCACCTCACCCTGACCATCGCCACCGCCGGAGGTCGTCCAGCCACCGCTCAGACCGCCGTCCGGATCCGCTTCGTCAGGACCGGTGATACTGACCACCGGCATATCGTCGTCGATCACCAACGCCAGGCTGCCGTCGGCAGTGGAACCGTCGCTATCGGTCACGGTGTAACCCAGCGACAGGGTGATATCGTCTTCCTTGCTGTCGTCGCTGTGATCCAGCCCTTGGTGCAAGGTCGCCTCGTAGGCACCGGTGGCCACGTCGGTCACCACCGCGGTCAGCACCGTGTCGCCAGAGGCGTCGGTACCGCTCAGGGTAAGACCGTCGTCCGACACCGACCAGGTGATCGCTTCACCACCGCTGGTCACGCTGGGCAGACCACTGGTGTTCCAGCTAAAGGCGCCGCTGCTGGCCGCCCCGTCATCACCAAAGTCATAGCCCAGGCTGCCGCTGGCCGTGACCGCTTCACCGGCCACGTCCTCGATACCGCCGGCAATACCGCCCGGCAGACCGTCTTCGTCCAGGGTCGATACCGGTGCCAGCGTGGCAGGATCGCCATCGGCGTCCGGGGTGGTCGGCACGGTGTCGGGTGCTGGCGGCGTGTAGCTGCCGGTAACCACGTCACCATCGCCGTCGGTCACGCTGATCACGAAGCCCGGCAGTTCGCCGCCCTCGTCACCGCTGTCCGGGGTGTAGGTCCAGGTGTTATCCGGGTTGACCACCAACACGCCACTATCGGTCGTGATGTCATCACCAGGCGCATACTCGGTGGTGTCGCCGGGCACGGTGATCACCACCTCACCCTGACCATCGCCACCGCCGGAGGTCGTCCAGCCACCGCTCAGACCACCGTCCGGATCCGCTTCGTCAGGACCGGTGATGCTCACCACCGGCATATCGTCGTCGATCACCAAGGCCAGGCTGCCGTCGGCAGTGGAGCCGTCGCTGTCGGTGACGGTGTACCCCAGCGACAGGGTGATATCGTCTTCCTTGCTGTCGTCGCTGTGATCGAGCCCTTGGTGCAAGGTCGCCTCGTAGGCACCGGTGGCCACGTCGGTCACCACGGCGGTCAGCACCGTGTCGCCAGAGGCGTCGGTACCGCTCAGGGTCAGACCGTCGTCCGACACCGACCAGGTGACCGCTTCACCACCGCTGGTCACGCTGGGCAGACCACTGGTGTTCCAGCTAAAGGCGCCGCTGCTGGCCGCCCCGTCATCCCCGAAGTCATAGCCCAGGCTGCCGCTGGCCGTGACCGCTTCGCCGGCCACGTCCTCGATACCGCCGGCAATACCGCCCGGCAGACCGTCTTCGTCCAGGGTCGATACCGGTGCCAGCGTGGC
>NZ_JAEKJT010000021.1 GCF_017303055.1 Halomonas litopenaei
TTGGTCAGGGTCACCGGACCATCGGCGCCGGCCACGTCCAGGCCACCGGCACTGCCGTCCAGCACGTTGACGGTGATCGCCACGTTCTCGTCGGTCTCGGCCGCGTCGTCGGTGGCCTCGGGCACGTCATCCTTGATGTCGATGGTCAAGTTGGCCGGATCGCTGACGTCGCCGTCGGAGTCGGTCACCACCAGGCTGAACACGTCCTGGATACCGTCGCTGTCGGTGCCCTGGCTGCTATGGTCGGTGGTGTTGTCGTCCAGGGTGTAGGTGTAGCTGTAGTCCCCATTCACCACGCTGACGACCAGGGTGCCGTAGGTACCCTGCACGGTGCCGCCATTGGTCACGTCCACGCCACTGATCACCACCGAGCCCACGCTGTCGGAGCCGGTATCGATGGCGATGGTGCCGCTGGTGCTCTCCAGGTCGGTGGCCGACTGGCTGCCGCCGTCGTCCAGACCGGCTTCGTCCACCTCGTTATTGCCGGACGCATTGGGCGTCTCGGGATTCACCTCCACCACCGGGGTCGCGTCCACGGTGATGGTCAGGGTCGCGTTCGCGGTATCCCCGTCGGCATCGGTGATGGTGTAGTCGATCAGCACGTCGCCTTCAAAACCCGTCGCCGGGGTAAAGGTCACGCTGCCGTCACCATTGAAGCTCACGCTGCCCTGGCTCGGGTCCTGCAGCGCGGCGTTGGTCAGGGTCACCGGACCATCGGCGCCGGCCACGTCGGCCCCGCCCGCACTGCCGTCCAGCACATTGACGGTGATCGCCACGTTCTCGTCGGTCTCGGCCGCGTCGTCGGTGGCCTCGGGCACGTCATCCTTGATGTCGATGGTCAGGGCCGCGGGATCGCTGACGTCGCCGTCGGAGTCGGTCACCACCAGGCTGAACACGTCCTGGATGCCGTCGCTGCCGGTGCCCTGGCTGCTATGGTCGGTGGTGTTGTCGTCCAGGGTGTAGCTGTA
>NZ_JAEKJT010000022.1 GCF_017303055.1 Halomonas litopenaei
CTGGTGGTGACCGACTCCGACGGCGACGTCAGCGACCCCGCAGCCTTGACCATCGACATCAAGGATGACGTGCCCGAGGCCACCGACGACGCGGCCGAGACCGACGAGAACGTGGCGATCACCGTCAATGTGCTGGACGGCAGTGCCGGTGGCCTGGACGTGGCGGGCGCCGATGGTCCGGTGACCCTGACCAACGCCGCGCTGCAGGACCCGAGCCAGGGCAGCGTGAGCTTCAATGGTGACGGCAGCGTGACCTTCACCCCGGCGACGGGCTTTGAAGGCGACGTGCTGATCGACTACACCATCACCGATGCCGATGGGGATACCGCTAACGCGACCCTGACCATCACCGTGGACGCTACCCCGGTGGTGGAGGTGAATCCCGAGTCGCCCAATGCGTCTGGCAATAACGAGGTGGATGAAGCCGGTCTGGATGACGGCGGCAGCCAGTCTGCCACCGACCTGGAGACCACCAGCGGCACCATCGCCATCGATACCGGCTCCGACAGCGTGGGCTCGGTGGTGATCAGCGGCGTGGACGTGACCAATGGCGGCACCGTGCAGGGCACCTACGGCACCCTGGTCGTCAGCGTGGTGAATGGGGACTACAGCTATACCTACACCCTGGACGACAACACCACCGACCATAGCAGCCAGGGCACCGGCAGCGACGGCATCCAGGACGTGTTCAGCCTGGTGGTGACCGACTCCGACGGCGACGTCAGCGATCCGGCCAACCTGACCATCGATATCAAGGATGACGTGCCCGAGGCCACCGACGACGCGGCCGAGACCGACGAGAACGTGGCGATTACCGTCAACGTGCTGGACGGCAGTGCGGGCGGGGCCGACGTGGCCGGCGCCGATGG
>NZ_JAEKJT010000023.1 GCF_017303055.1 Halomonas litopenaei
AATGACTGACGACAACCCCATCAAGCGATGGACCGCGAAGCGCAAGGCCTCCGTGGTCATGGACATCTTCAAGGGCAAGACCACAGCAGCTGAGGTGGCCCGCCAATACGATCTCACCGTCTCCGAGATCGAGGGCTGGGTCGACGAGGCCCAGCGCAGTATGGAAAACGGGTTCAGGGCTCGTCCGAAGGACGTCCGCGAGCAGTACGAATCTGAACTGCGGGAGACCAAAGAGGCGCTGGGTGAGGCCCACCTGCAGATCTATGCGCTAAAAAAGTTTCGCCGCCTGCTCGACGAGGACGAGAACTCGTAAGGTCGCTGCAGGCGGAAATGGTCCAGCAGGGCCACGTGGTGTCGCTCGTCAAACTCTGTCAGTGGTTGGGGCTTCCCCGGCGGACGTTGTATTACCGTCCGAGGGTGCGGCGACGCACGATCAATACGGAGCTAACCAAGAGAGTGAAGCTTGCGCTGGAGCAATTCCCCACCTACGGCTATCGCCGTCTAGCCTGTGTCTTGGGGGAGAACCGCAAACCGATCCAACGCATCTTGCAGCTCAAAGGTTGGCAGGTGCGCAAGCGGCCCCAAGGCTTCCGGCCGCGTGCCCGGAGCCTGCCGTCCGTTGCCTCTCGGCCTGATGAGCGTTGGGCCACCGATCTCACCCATGTGTGGTGCGGTAAGGATCGGCGGGCCAGCCTGGCGGTGATCATCGACTGTTGCACCCGAGAGATCCTTGGTTGGCGATTGTCGGACAACGGCAGCAGCAAGACGGCTGAAGCCGCGCTGGAAGAGGCTCTGGTACATCGATTCGGCGCACTGGG
>NZ_JAEKJT010000024.1 GCF_017303055.1 Halomonas litopenaei
GAGGTGGATGAGGCCGGTCTGGACGACGGCGGCAGCCAGTCTGCCACCGACCTGGAGACCACCAGCGGCACCATCGCCATCGATACCGGCTCCGACAGCGTGGGCTCGGTGGTGATCAGCGGCGTGGACGTGACCAACGGCGGCACCGTGCAGGGCACCTACGGCGTGCTGACGGTCACCGTCAACAGCGGCGTCTACAGCTACAGCTATACCTTGAGCGACAACACCACCGACCATAGCAGCCAGGGCACCGGCAGCGACGGTATCCAGGACGTGTTCAGCCTGGTGGTGACCGACTCCGACGGCGACGTCAGCGATCCCGCGGCCCTGACCATCGACATCAAGGATGACGTGCCCGAGGCCACCGACGACGCGGCCGAGACCGACGAGAACGTGGCGATCACCGTCAACGTGCTGGACGGCAGTGCGGGCGGGGCCGACGTGGCCGGCGCCGATGGTCCGGTGACCCTGACCAACGCCGCGCTGCAGGACCCGAGCCAGGGCAGCGTGAGCTTCAATGGTGACGGCAGCGTGACCTTCACCCCGGCGACGGGTTTTGAAGGCGACGTGCTGATCGACTACACCATCACCGATGCCGATGGGGATACCGCGAACGCGACCCTGACCATCACCGTGGACGCGACCCCGGTGGTAGAGGTGAACCCCGAGTCGCCCAATGCGTCTGGCAATAACGAGGTGGATGAGGCCGGTCTGGACGACGGCGGCAGCCA
>NZ_JAEKJT010000025.1 GCF_017303055.1 Halomonas litopenaei
ACGCTGATCACGAAGCCCGGCAGTTCGCCGCCCTCGTCACCGCTGTCCGGGGTGTAGGTCCAGGTGTTATCCGGGTTGACGGTCAAGGTACCGGTGCCCGTGTCGATGGGCGTGCCGGGCGCATACTCGGTGGTGTCGCCGGGCACGGTGATCACCACCTCACCCTGACCATCGCCACCGCCGGAGGTCGTCCAGCCACCGCTCAGACCGCCGTCCGGATCGGCTTCGTCAGGACCGGTGATGCTCACCACCGGCATATCGTCATCGACGGTCAGCGTGAGCGAACCCTCCGCCGTCGAGCCATCACTGTCGGTGACGGTGTAACCCAGCGACAGGGTGATATCGTCTTCCTTGCTGTCGTCGCTGTGATCCAGCCCTTGGTGCAAGGTCGCCTCGTAGGCACCGGTGGCCACGTCGGTCACCACCGCGGTCAGCACCGTGTCGCCAGAGGCGTCGGTACCGCTCAGGGTCAGACCGTCATCGGACACCGACCAGGTGACCGCTTCACCACCGCTGGTCACGCTGGGCAGACCGCTGGTGTTCCAGCTAAAGGCGCCGCTGCTGGCCGCCCCGTCATCCCCGAAGTCATAGCCGAGGGTGCCGGTGGCCGTCACCGCTTCACTGGCCACGTCCTCGATACCGCCGGCAATACCGCCCGGCAGACCGTCTTCGTCCAGGGTCGATACCGGTGACAACGTGGC
>NZ_JAEKJT010000026.1 GCF_017303055.1 Halomonas litopenaei
GTCACGGTATACGTCACGTCGTCCGCGTTATCGATCTGCAGCGTAATGGTGTCACCGGCCTGGGTGCCGGCGGTCAGACCGACGCTGGCCTGAACCCCATCGGACAGCTCAGCAGCGTTGATGCCATCCGCGGCCTCAGCAATCGCCAGCGTCGGGGCGTCGGTACCGGCGTCGCCACCAGGACTAGTGGCATCCACAGTGAAGTCGACGCTGCTGGAAGCAGCGGAGCTATTGCCGGCAGCGTCGGTAATCACCGCCACGACGCTATAGTCGCCATCGGTTAGTGCATCGCTCGGGATCACTACCGTGGCGCTGCCATTGGAGACGTCGTCCGCCGTCACGGTATACGTCACGTCGTCCGCGTTATCGATCTGCAGGGTAATAGTGTCACCGGCCTGGGTGCCGGCAGTCAGACCGACGCTGGCCTGAACCCCATCGAACAGCTCAGCGGCGTTGACCGTGTCATCTGAAGCCTCGGCGATTGCCAGCGTCGGCGCGTCGGTGCCGGCGTCACCACCAGGACTAGTGGCATCCACCGTGAAGTCGACGCTGCTGGAGGCAGCAGAGCTATTGCCGGCAGCGTCGGTAATCACCGCGGCGACGCTATAGTCACCATCGGTGAGTGCATCGCTCGGGATCACCACCGTGGCGCTGCCATTGGAG
>NZ_JAEKJT010000027.1 GCF_017303055.1 Halomonas litopenaei
GGATCGCTGACGTCGCCGTCGGAGTCGGTCACCACCAGGCTGAACACGTCCTGGATGCCGTCGCTGCCGGTGCCCTGGCTGCTATGGTCGGTGGTGTTGTCGTCCAGGGTGTAGCTGTAGCTGTAGTCCCCATTCACCACGCTGACGACCAGGGTGCCGTAGGTGCCCTGCACGGTGCCGCCGTTGGTCACGTCCACGCCGCTGATCACCACCGAGCCCACGCTGTCGGAGCCGGTATCGATGGCGATGGTGCCGCTGGTGGTCTCCAGGTCGGTGGCAGACTGGCTGCCGCCGTCGTCCAGACCGGCCTCATCCACCTCGTTATTGCCAGACGCATTGGGCGACTCGGGGTTCACCTCTACCACCGGGGTCGCGTCCACGGTGATGGTCAGGGTCGCGTTAGCGGTATCCCCATCGGCATCGGTGATGGTGTAGTCGATCAGCACGTCGCCTTCAAAGCCCGTCGCCGGGGTAAAGGTCACGCTGCCGTCACCATTGAAGGTCACGCTGCCCTGGCTCGGGTCCTGCAGCGCGGCATTGGTCAGGGTCACCGGACCATCGGCGCCGGCCACGTCCAGGCCACCGGCACTGCCGTCCAGCACGTTGACGGTGATCGCCACGTTCTCGTCGGTCTCGGCCGCGTCGTCGGTGGCCTC
>NZ_JAEKJT010000028.1 GCF_017303055.1 Halomonas litopenaei
CGCTTGACCATATAACCCCAAAAGGTCTGTCAATCGATGATGTCACGACAATTGCCGGATACGCTTGAGACGTATCTTACTTTGTCAGCATGATATACATTGTTAAAGAGCGTTAGAGTCGAAACTCTAAGCGAGAGACTTGAAAATCGCCGTCCCGAGTTATCGAGCAGCGATGCAAGCATCTTGCTTAAAATTTCATGACTGAGCGTATCTACCTTTCACCAGATAAGTGAATGGTGGAGCCAAGCGGGATCGAACCGCTGACCTCCTGCGTGCAAGGCAGGCGCTCTCCCAGCTGAGCTATGGCCCCGAATCACATGGGTCATGCCTATTGGCGCTACTCTAGCTGCTAGCGCTAGCGTTGACCCTGTCAGTCGCTACTCTTGCTTGATCAGGTAATTCATTGTGAGCACTTACCGACAGTCAGTGACGTGTCGATTAAGGAGGTGATCCAGCCGCAGGTTCCCCTACGGCTACCTTGTTACGACTTCACCCCAGTCATGAACCACACCGTGGTGATCGCCCTCCAAAGTTAGGCTAACCACTTCTGGTGCAGTCCACTCCCATGGTGTGACGGGCGGTGTGTACAAGGCCCGGGAACGTATTCACCGTGACATTCTGATTCACGATTACTAGCGATTCCGACTT
>NZ_JAEKJT010000029.1 GCF_017303055.1 Halomonas litopenaei
ACTGGGGTGAAGTCGTAACAAGGTAGCCGTAGGGGAACCTGCGGCTGGATCACCTCCTTAATCGACACGTCGCTGACTGTCGGTAAGTGCTCACAATGAATTACCTGATCAAGCAAGAGTAATGACAAGCTAGTTTGAAGCCTGGGTCTGTAGCTCAGTTGGTTAGAGCGCACCCCTGATAAGGGTGAGGTCGGCAGTTCAAGTCTGCCCAGACCCACCATCTTCGGACTGCGATATGGGGCCATAGCTCAGCTGGGAGAGCGCCTGCCTTGCACGCAGGAGGTCAGCGGTTCGATCCCGCTTGGCTCCACCACTTTATTGCCTATAACGGTGGGCCAGGTGATCAGTCTTCTTGTCATGAAGTTCTAAGCAAGATGCTTGCATCGCTGCTCGATAATCCGGGGCGGCGATTTTCAAGTCTCTCGCTTAGAGTTTCGACTCTAACGCTCTTTAACAATGTATATCATGCTGACAAAGTAAGATACGTCTCAAGCGTATCCGGCAATTGTCGTGACATCATCGA
>NZ_JAEKJT010000030.1 GCF_017303055.1 Halomonas litopenaei
GATCCGCGGATCAAGGCCGTGGGCTTCACCGGTTCCCGCAGTGGCGGTACCGCGCTGATGCAGACCGCGCAGGCACGCCCCGAGCCGATTCCCGTCTACGCCGAGATGAGCTCGATCAATCCGGTGTTCCTGCTGCCCGAGGCCCTCAGGGCCCGTGGCCGGGAGCTGGGCGAGGCCTTTATCGGTTCATTGACCATGGGCGCCGGCCAGTTCTGCACCAATCCGGGTCTGGTCATCGCGGTCAAGGGCGAGGCGCTGGACGGCTTCGTCGAGGCCGCCGCCGAGACGATCCGGTCGGCCTCCGCCCAGACCATGCTGACCCCCGGCATTCATGACGCCTACACCCAGGGCGTGAACACCCTGGCGGATAGCCAGAGTGCCCGGGAAGTGGCGCGCGGGCCGGCAGGCGACGGTCCCAACCAGTGTCAGGCAGGGCTGTTCGTGGCCGACGCCCAGGACTTCCTCAAGGATGACGCCCTGCAGGCGGAAGTGTTTGGCTCCACCTCCCTGGTGGTGCA
>NZ_JAEKJT010000031.1 GCF_017303055.1 Halomonas litopenaei
GTATCTTACTTTGTCAGCATGATATACATTGTTAAAGAGCGTTAGAGTCGAAACTCTAAGCGAGAGACTTGAAAATCGCCGTCCCGAGTTATCGAGCAGCGATGCAAGCATCTTGCTTAGAACTTCATTCAATGACTTTCATCCAAGGGATGATGGTGGAGCCTAGCGGGATCGAACCGCTGACCTCAACACTGCCAGTGTTGCGCTCTCCCAGCTGAGCTAAGGCCCCATGCAGTTTTTGCACTGACGTTCGTCAGTCTGACAAATGGTGGGTCTGGGCAGACTTGAACTGCCGACCTCACCCTTATCAGGGGTGCGCTCTAACCAACTGAGCTACAGACCCATTTGCCACGTTGGGCCTGTAAACAACCCAAACAGTCATTGCTCTTGCTTGATCAGGTAATTCATTGTGAGCACTTACCGACAGTCAGCGACGTGTCGATTAAGGAGGTGATCCAGCCGCAGGTTCCCCTACGGCTACCTTGTTACGACTTCACCCCAGT